>NZ_OZ409850.1:0-3359566 GCF_979258295.1 Frigoribacterium sp. AC512 | reverse complement strand
TGAGCCCTGATCGGCCGTCTGGGCCCGGCACAGGGCGTCCCAGGGCATGCTGACGATCGCGACCGACCGGCCCGATCGACCCGATCGCTCCCCCTCGCCGAGGGGCGAGGGGCGAGGGGCGAGGGCGAGGGGGCAGGGTCGTCAGCCGAGCGGCAACGCGAGGACGACGAGCAGCGAGAGCCCCGCGACGAAGACCCAGGAGCCGAGGCCGACGAGGACGGCCCGCCCCCCGGTGCGGGCGAGACGCTCGAGCCGGACGCTCGACCCGAGCCCGACGAGGGCCAGGCCGAGCAGGACGGTCTGGACGGTGTCGGCTCCCGTGACCGCCGCCTCCGGCAGGTCCACCAGGGTGCGCAGCACGACCGCGGCGAGGAACCCGACGACGAACAGGGGCACCAGGGGAGGTCGGGTGCCAGCGTCGCCTCCCCCGCGTCGGACCACCGCAGACGTGATCGCGACCACGGGGGCGAGCATGACCACCCGTGTGAGCTTGACCACCACGGCGATCGCGAGCGCCGAGGCGCCGGCGGTCTGCGCGGTCGCGACCACCTGGCCGACGTCGTGCACGCTGGCCCCGGTCCACGCGCCGAACTGCACCGGCGTCAGGCCGAGCGCCGTGCCGAGCGCGGGGAGGACCGCGATCGCCGCGGTGCCGCACAGGGTGACCAAGGCCACCGGGGTCGCGGCGTCCTTGCCGCGGTCGCGGGTCACCGCCGACATCGCGCCGATGGCCGACGCCCCGCAGATCGAGAAGCCGGCAGCCAGCAGGAGGGGCTGGTCACCGGGGAGGCGCGCCCACCTCCCGAGCAGCCAGGTCACGAAGAACGTGGCGACCAGGATCCCGACGACGCTGAGCACCGTGGCCCAGCCGAGCCCGGCCACGTCGACCAGGCTGAGCTTCAGCCCGAGCAGCACGACCCCGATGCGGAGGAGGCGCTTGGCCGAGAGCGTCAGCCCGGGTGCGAGCACGCCGTCAAGTGCCGGACGGAACGCCGGCACCTGGCCGAGGGCGATGCCGAGGAGGACGCAGCCGGTCAGGATCGGGACCGCCGGCACCACCAGGTGCACCAGCCAGGCGACCCCGAGCACCGCCGCCGCGAGGCCGACCCCGGGGACGACCCGTCGCCGCGGAGGCGCGGCGAACGGTGCCGGGGTCGTCACCGACGGTGCCTAGACGCGGTTCTTGGCGGGGTTGATCAGCGAGCCGATGCCCGAGATCGCGACCTCGACGGTCTCGCCGGCGGTGAACGGGCCGATGCCGGCCGGGGTGCCGGTGAGGATGACGTCGCCGGGCAGGAGCGTGAACACGTCGGTCACGTACTCGATCAGCTCGGGGATCTTGTGGATCATCTGCATCGTCGACTCGCGCTGCTTGACCTCGCCGTCGACGCGGGTCTCGATGGTCGCGTCGCTCCAGTCGAACTCGTTCTCGATGTACGGGCCGAGCGGCAGGAACGTGTCGTAGCCCTTGGCCCGGGTCCACTGGCCGTCGGCAGTCTGCACGTCGCGAGCGGTGACGTCGTTCGCGATCGTGTAGCCGAAGACCACGTCCTGGTAGTCCTCGGCCTTGACGCGCTTGGCGATCGAGCCGATCACGATGGCCAGCTCGCCCTCGAAGTCGACCTGCCCGACGTCGGGCGGCAGCTGGATCGAGTCGCCGAACCCGATGACCGTCGTGTTCGGCTTCAGGAACAGCAGGGGCGCCTCCGGTGGGGTCTGCCCCAGCTCGTCGGCGTGGTCGTGGTAGTTCAGGCCCACTCCCACGACCTTCGAGCGCGGGATCACCGGCGCGAGCAGCTTGGCCGAGCGGAGCGAGACGCGCTCGCCCGTGGTCTCGTAGCCGCTGTACATCGGGTCGCCGGCGAGCACGATCAGCTCGCGCTCGTCGACGATGCCGTAGCGGGGGTCTTCTCCGGGGGTCGCGAACCGTGCGATCTTCATGCGTCGAGCCTCGTCATCCATCCGTGGACGTCTTCTCGACGCCCGTACTGGATGTCGGTGAGCTCTTCGCGCAGCGACATCGTGAGGGGTCCGCCCTCGGCGGCGGGCGAGCCGATGTGGAGGCCCTCGCCCTTGAGCTCGGCGATCGGGACGACCACGGCGGCGGTGCCGCAGGCGAAGACCTCGACGATGTCGCCGTTCTCGACGCCGTCACGCCACTCGTCGAGCGACACCCGACGGCGCTCGACCCGGTGGCCGCGTGCCTCGGCGAGCTCGAGGATCGAGTCGCGGGTGATGCCCTCGAGGATCGAGTCGCTGTCGGGGGTGACCAGGGTGCCGTCGGCGTAGACCAGCACGACGTTCATGCCGCCGAGCTCTTCGATGTAGGTGCTCTCGGACGAGTCGAGGAACAGCACCTGCTGGCAGCCGTTCTCGTAGGCCTCCTGCTGCGGCAGCAGCGACGAGGCGTAGTTGCCGCCCGTCTTGGCGGCACCCGTGCCGCCCTTGCCCGCGCGGGCGTAGTTCGTGGTGAGCCAGATCGAGACCGGGGCCACGCCTCCGGTGAAGTAGGCACCTGCAGGGCTCGCGATGACGTGGTAGTCGACCTGCTGGGCCGCCCGCACGCCGAGGAAGCTCTCGCTCGCGATCATGAACGGCCGCAGGTAGAGGCTCGTCTCGGGCGCGCTCGGCACCCACGAGCTGTCGACCTGCACCAGCTGCTTGACGCTCTCGACGAAGTCGTCGGTCGAGAGCTCGGGCAGCGCGAGACGCCGCGCCGAGCGCTGGAGGCGCCTGCCGTTGGCGTCGGGGCGGAAGGACCAGATCGAGCCGTCCGCGTGGCGGTAGGCCTTCATCCCCTCGAAGATCTCTTGCGCGTAGTGCAGCACCGACGCCGCCGGGTCGAGCTGGAGCGGCCCGTACGGGTGGACGCGGGCGGCGTGCCAGCCCTCGTCGAGGGTCCAGCGGATGGAGACCATGTGGTCGGTGAAGTGCTTGCCGAAGCCCGGGTCGCTGAGGATCACCTCGCGCTCGGCGCTGTCGCGGACCGACTCGGACGGGGTCAGCTCGAAGCTGAGGCCGAACTCGGCGGTGTCGTCGGGCGTGGCGGCGTCGGCGGTCGTGGTGGCGTCGGTCTGGCTCATGATGCGGCCTCCTGGCTGGTGAGGGCGGCGACGCGGTCGGCGATCGCCGTGCCGATCTCGGACGTGCTGCGGCGGGTGCCCGCGGACTGCTGACGGGCGGCGATGTCGGCCTCGACGGCCTCGCGGACCCGCGCCGCCGCCTCCTGCAGGCCCAGGTGGTCGAGGAGGAGCGCGACGGACAGGACCGCGGCGGTCGGGTCGGCCAGCTGCTGGCCGGCGATGTCGGGCGCCGAGCCGTGCACGGGCTCGAACATGCTCGGGAACGCCCCGCTCGGGTTGAGGTTGCCCGACGCCGCGAGCCCGATGCCGCCGCTGATCGCCCCGGCGAGGTCGGTGAGGATGTCGCCGAACAGGTTGTCCGTGACGATCACGTCGAAGCGTGCCGGGTCGACGACCAGGTGGATGGTCGCCGCGTCGACGTGCTGGTACTCGACCTCGACGTCGGGGTACTCGGCCGCGACCGCGTCGACGATCCGCTGCCAGAGGCCGCCCGCGAAGACGAGCACGTTGGTCTTGTGCACGAGGGTCAGGCGGCCCCGACGGCTGCGCGCCTTCTCGAAGGCGAAGCGGACCACCCGCTCGACGCCGTGCGCGGTGTTGACGCTCACCTCGTTGGCGATCTCGTGCGGCGTGCCGGCACGGAGGACGCCGCCGTTGCCGACGTACGGCCCCTCGGTGCCTTCACGGACGACGACGAAGTCGACCTCGCCGGGATCGGCCAGCGGCGACGGGACCCCCGGGTAGACGGTGGTGGGGCGCAGGTTGACGTAGTGGTCGAAGGCGAAACGGAGCTTCAACAGCAGGCCCCGCTCGATGATGCCGCCCCTGAGGCGCGGGTCGCGCGGGTCGCCGCCGACCGCGCCGAGCAGGATCGCGTCGTGCGAGGCGAGCGCCGCCAGGTCGTCGTCGGTGAGGATGTCGCCCGTCTCGAGGTAGCGCGTCGCGCCGAGCTCGAACGGCGTCACCTCGAAGGAGGCGTCGTCGCCTGCCGCGACCTCGAGCACCTTGAGCGCCTCGGCGACGACCTCGGGGCCGATGCCGTCGCCGGGGACGGCGGCGAGGCGGACGGTGCGCGACATGGGACTCCTGGGGTCGGCGAAGCGGGTGACCCTTCACTGTACCTGCGCGGGGAGGGGCGCCGCGCCGCCCGAAGGGGGTCGCGGGCGGCCGTCGGGGACGGGTGCCGCGCCTCCTGGGGGACCGGTCGGGCGCCTCCTGCAGGACGGGCGCCGCGCCTCCTGCGGGTCAGTCGTGCGCGGAGGCCCGGCGGAGGGCCACGAGGGCGACCACGACGGCGAGCACCATCACGCCGGCGCCGACCGCGGCGGTCGCGACGAGCCCGGTGTCGAAGGCGTGCGTCGCGGCGTCGAGGAGCGCGGTGGCGAGCGACGGCTCGAGGGGCTCGGCCGCGGCCACGGCGCCGCCGAGGGTCTCGCGGGCGGCCGCCGCGGCGTCGGCGGGAACCGTGCCGGGCACCACGAGCGCCCCGCGGTAGATCGCCGTGAGCATGCTGCCGAGCACGGCCGTGCCCAGCACCGCCCCGACCTCGTAGGCGGTCTCGGAGACGGCGGAGGCGGCTCCTGCGCGGTCGGCGGGGACCGCGGCGATGATCAGGTCGTTCGAGATCGTCTCGGCCGCTCCCACCCCGAGGCCGACGAGGGCGAAGCTGACGACGAACACCCACACCGGGGCGTCGGCGCCGGACAGCCACACGGCTCCGTAGGCGACGGCCGCGGCGCCCAGGCCGACCGCGACGATGCTGCGCGGCGCGACCCGGCGGACGAGCGGCACGACCGCCAGCCCGGACAGCACCATGACGACGAGGCCGGGCAGCAGGGTGAGCGCCGCGTGCAGCGGGCGGAGGCCCACGACGAGCTGCAGGTGCTGCGTCGTGAAGAAGAGGAAGCCCACCAGGGAGGTGATGGCCAGCAGGTTCACGACGATCGAGCCCGCGAAGACCGGGTTCGTGAAGAGCCGCACGTCGAGCAGCGGGCGCGGACGCCGCAGCTGACGACGGACGAACAGCCAGCCCGCCGTGAGCCCGACGACGGCGAGGGCGAGCACGTCGAGGCCGGGGCCGTGCGTCGCGAGCTGCTTGATCGCCGCGACGACCGGCGCCATCGCGAGCAGGGAGAGCAGGACGGAGACGAGGTCGAAGGGGCCCGGGGCCGGGTCGCGGCTCTCGACGACGAGGATCGGCGCGGCCACGAGCAGGGGCAGCAGCACCGGGACGGCGATGAGGAAGATCGAGCCCCAGGCGAAGTGCTCGAGAAGCACTCCCCCGACGATCGGGCCGAGGGCGGAGCCGGCCGCGAAGCCGCTCGCCCAGATCGCGATGGCGAGGCGGCGCTGGTCGCGGTCGGTGAAGGTGCTGCGCAGCAGCGAGAGCGTGGCGGGCATGATCATCGCGCCGAAGAAGCCGAGCACGGCGCGGGCGGCGATCAGCGCCTCGGCGGTGGGGGCGAAGGCGGCGACGACCGAGACGGCGGCGAAGCCGCTGGCCCCGATCAGGAGGAGGCGCCTGCGGCCGAAGCGGTCGCCGAGCGAGCCCATCGCGACGAGCAGGCCGGCGAGGACGAGGGAGTAGACGTCGACGATCCAGAGCTGCGCGGCCGCAGAGGGCTGCAGCGCGGTCGAGATCTCGGGGAGCGCGAAGCTGAGCACCGTGTTGTCGACGGAGACGAGGAGGACCGGCAGCATCAGGACGACGAGGGCGGCCCACTGACGGGCGCCGGCCCGGGCGGGCGCGGGGGTGCGTGTCGTCGTGGGGGTCGTCGGGGCGTTCTTCGTCGGGGGCGTCGTGGCGGGGGTGCGGCGGTCGTCGCGGGTGCTCATGGGTCTCTCGATGGTCGTGGTGGGCGTACGGAGCGTGCTGTACCGTCCGGACGGTACAGCTTGACCGTCCAGACGGTACAGTAACAGGATGAGCCCGCGTCCGTCAGCCCGAGAGAAGATGCTCGACTCCTTCGAGCACCTCGTCGTCGAGACCGGCGAGCGGAGTGCCACCTTCGACGCCGTCGCCGCCGCCGCTGACGTCTCGAAGGGCGGGCTGCTCTACCACTTCCCCTCGCGCGAAGCGCTGGTCGACGGGCTCGTCGCCCGCCTCGAGGCGCTGCTCGACGACGACGTCGCCCGCATGACCTCGGCTTCCGACGGGGTCGTCGACTACTTCATCCGCACCTCCTCGCGGTCGGCCATCCCTGAGGACGATCCGCTCGACCGGTGCATCACCGCCGTCGCCGGCCTCGGCGCGAGCGGACGCTGGCCGCAGGCCGTCTCCGCGCTCACGGCCATGCAGGACCGCTGGTACCGCGTCGTGCTCGACGAGGTCGGCGACCCCGCCGTCGCCAGCCTCGTGTGCCTCGTCTCGGACGGGCTCTACTTCACGCCCGCACAGTTCGAGGAGGCGTCGGTCGCGTCGGGTGCGCCGGGCGCCTCGGACGCGTCACGTCGCGGGCGGGCCTCGGTCGACGAGGTCGTCGCGCTGCTGCGCAGCCTCGCGCGCTGAGGAGCGTCCGCGCAGCTGCACCCTGGCGCCCGCGGTGCGTGCGTGGCCGCACATGCCGACCGGCGGGGCTGCTGTAGCGGGATATCCGGGTACTGAGGGGGCCGAACTGCGCCGGCGGTCGGCATTTGCGGACGCGACGGGGCAGGCGCGGGCGAGCGGGGCGGGTCAGGCGGGGCGAGCGGGGCCGGTCAGGCGGGGAGGATGCAGGCGGGGCTGCCGAGCGTGAAGACGTCGAGGGGCTCGCCGGGGACGCCCGTCTCGGGGTCGAGCGGCAGCACGGCGACCGTGTCCGAGCCCTGGTTCGCGACGTACAGGACACCGGGCGTGATCGCGAAGTGCCGCGGCCAGGTGCCGCCGCAGGGAGCCTCGCCGACGAGCTCGAGGCGGCCGTCGCCGCCGGGCGCGAGGACGCTGATGCTGTCCCGCCCGCGGGTGGCGACGTAGACGCGGCCGCCGTCCACGTCGAGGTGCGAGGGGAAGACCCCGGACGCCGAGGACGAGCCCTCGAAGACCTCGACCGAGTGGTCGACGACCAGCTTCTCGCCGACGCGCCGGAGCACGTGCAGCCGGGCGTCCAGCTCACCGGCGACGACGAGGCGATCGCCCAGCCACGCGACGTGACGCGGGCCGGCCCCGGCGGGCAGCAGGTGCACGCCGACGATCTCGGGCACGAGGGTGACGGGGTCGACGACGACCTCGACCAGACGGTCGGTCCCGAGGTCGCTGACCAGCAGCGTGCCCCACGGGGTGGTCGAGGCCTGGTGGGCGTGCGGGCGCTCCTGGCGCTCCTGCACCGGGCCGTGCCCGACGGGCAGCGCGACGGTGTGCGCGACCCGGCTCGTGAGCGAGGGGTCGCCGGAGAGGACGGAGACCGTCCCGCCGACGTAGTTCGTGACGACCAGCGCACCGGACGCGGGGTCGAACAGCACGTGGCACGGTGCGGCCCCGCCCGAGGCGGCGCTCGACGCGGCCACCAGGCGACCGGCGGAGACCGTGTAGGACAGGACCCGCCCCTCCGTCGTCTCGGACACCGCGTGCAGCGCGCCCTCGGTCGCGACCAGGAACGAGGGGTCGTCGGCCTCGACGGTCTGCACCGACTGCCAGGGCTGACCCGGCGCGGTGCGCTCGAGCACGGTGATGCCGGCCCCGGAGCCGCCGCTGGAGGCGGTGTACGAGCCGACGTAGAGGCGCTGGGGCGAGCCCGCGTCGACGGTGGGGAACTCGGCCGCGGGCGCGGGGTCGTGCCCGGCTGGCCCGTCGTGCCCGGCGGGCGAATCGCAGGCGGCCGCCGCCTCGAGCCCGGCTGCCGCGTCGGTCACGCCCGACCCTCGGACGAGGACCCGGCGGCGTCGTTCGCGATGCGCTGGTGGTGCTGGATGACCTCGCCGACGATGAACCCGAGGAACTTCTCGGCGAAGGCCGGGTCGAGGCGCGACTCCTCTGCGAGCTGCCGGAGGCGCTGGATCTGCACGCGCTCGCGCTCGGGGTCGCTGGCGGGCATGCCCGCCGCCGCCTTGAGGTGCCCCACCGACTGCGTGAACTTGAAGCGCTCGGCGAGCAGGTGCACGAGCGCCGCGTCGATGTTGTCGATGCTCTGACGGATGCTCGAGAGCTCGTCGATCGCCTCGCGGTCGTCGGTCGTGAGGGGGCTGTCCGCGCCGAGGGGACTGTCGAGTGCCATGTCCCGACCCTATCGGGGCACCCCGGAGCCGGGCCGGGGCGGCGCGGCGGCGGGGAGGACGAAGGAGGCGCGTCCCGCGATCGCGGGACGCGCCTCCTTCGCTGCTGCTGTGCTGCTGTGCTGCTGTGCTGCTGTGCTGCTGCGTCAGTCGACGAGGGTCAGCGTGACCTCGACGTTGCCGCGGGTGGCGTTCGAGTACGGGCACACGTGGTGCGCGGCGTCGGCGAGCTCCTGGCGACGGTCGGCCGGGACGTTCGGCGTGTAGATGTCGAGCTCGACGGCGAGGCCGAAGCCGCCCTCGCCGTTGCCGCCGATGCCGACGCTCGCACTGACCGAGCTGTCGCTCGTGTCGACGTCGAGCTTCTTGGCGATGCTGTGCATCGCGCTGAGGAAGCAGGCCGCGTAGCCCGCGGCGAAGAGCTGCTCGGGGTTGGTGCCCTCGCCGGAGCCGCCGAGCTCCTTGGGCGGACGGGTGTCGAAGTCGAGACGGTCGTCCTCGCTGCGGACGTGGCCGTCACGGCCCCCGCCGGTGGCGTGGGCGATGGCGGTGTAAGCGATCTCCAAAGTCATGAGAGCAACAGTCGACCCCTCATCTGGACGGTTGCTGAACAGTCTCCAGACGCCGCATGAGACCATCCCGGACGCTCGGCCACTCGTCGGCGAGGACGGAGTAGACGGCCGTGTCGCGCCACGAGCCGTCGGCCCGCGGCTGCGTGCGGCGGTGGACGCCCTCGAAGGTCGCGCCGAGCCGCGTGATCGCCGCCCGAGACCGCTCGTTCAGGGCGTCGGCCTGGATCTGGACACGCCCGAGACCGTGGTCGAAGAGCGACCCCAGCACGAGCAGCTTCGTCTCGACGTTGACGCCGGTGCCCCACACCTCGGGGGCGTAGGCGGTCCAGCCGACGTGGGCGCTCTCGCAGCGGAGGTCGACGAGGCCGACGGTGGTGGTGCCGACGAGCTCGCCGGGCCCCTCGCCGGTCGGGACCGTGCGGCGGACGCCCCAGACGAGACCCTCGTCCCAGGGCAGGTAGCCGCGCAGGAACTCGGCCCACTCGTCGTAGTCGTCGCGGTAGGCCGCCGCGCCGCCGCCCCAGCCCCCGGCAAAGACCTCGGGCCTGCCGATCGCGCCGTGGAGCTCGGGCAGGTCGTCGTGACGGAGCGGGACGACCGTGACGAGACGGCCGACGAGGGGGGCGAAGGGCAACGGTCCGAGCACGGTCATGCGTCGATCCTCGCAGCGGCGGAGCAAGATGTCAGCGTGACCACACCCCGTACCTTCGGCCAGTCGGCCGAGTCGTTCGTCGACCTCCTGTCGCGAGTCCGCCCCGAGCAGTGGGACGCGCCCGGCCTCGGGCGCTGGACCGTCCGCGACCTGGCGGGCCACACCTCCCGGGCGGTGCTCACGGTGTCGACCTACCTCGGCCTGGACGAGCCGAGCGACGTGACCATCCCGTCGGCCGAGGCCTGGTACTCGGCGTACGCCTCGCAGTTCACCGACGCGGACGGCGTGCACGCCCGAGGCGTCGAGGCCGGCCGGTGGCTCGGCGACGACCCGGCCGCCCGGGTCGCCGAGGCGCTCGTCGAGTCGCGCGGCGCCCTCGACCGGGCCCCCTCGAACCGGATCGTGTCGCTCGGCGGCATGGGCATCCCGCTCGGCGAGTACCTGCGGACCCGCGTGTTCGAGCTCGTCGTGCACACGATCGACCTGTCACGGGCGACCGGGCTGGCCCACACGCTGCCGACTGCCGCGGTCGCCGACACCGCGGCGCTCGCCGCCCGGACCGCGACGATGCAGGGGCACGGCGAGGAGGTGCTGCTCGCGCTGACGGGACGCGGCCGCCTCGGGGACGGGTTCAGCGTCGTCTGAGGCGGGCGGCGCCTCCTCGGGTGCCTCCGGTCGAGTCGCGGGCCCGGCTGCGTGATCCAGGAACATGCGCGTGCGGGTTCCTGAAACGTGCACCGGGCAGGAGCGGGAGTCCTGAGTTGTGCGAACTCAGGACTCACGTTCCTGAATGAGGAGAGCGCGAGCCGGAACCGGGCCCGGAACCGGAGCCGGGGCCGGGGCCGGGGCGGATCAGGTGAGGAGGTCGTGCCGGACGGCGGGTCAGGCGAGGAGGTCGTGGCGGACGACGACGGCCTCGCGGCCGGGGCCGACCCCGATCGCCGAGATGCGGGCGCCGCTCATGGCCTCGACGGCGAGGACGTAGTCCTGTGCGGCCGCCGGGAGGTCGCCGAACTCGCGGGCCCCGGTGATGTCCTCGGTCCAGCCGGGGAACTCCTCGTAGATCGGCACGGCGTGGTGGAAGTCGCTCTGCGACACCGGCACCTCGTCGTGACGCACCCCGTCGACGTCGTAGGCGACGCAGACCGGGATCGTCTCGAGGCCCGTGAGCACGTCGAGCTTCGTGAGCACGAAGTCGGTCACGCCGTTGATGCGCGCCGAGTAGCGGGCGATCGGGGCGTCGTACCAGCCGCAGCGACGCGGACGGCCCGTGGTCGTGCCGAACTCGAAGCCGTTGGCGCGGAGGAACTCGCCGGAGGCGTCGAACAGCTCGGTCGGGAACGGACCTGCCCCGACACGGGTCGTGTACGCCTTGACGATGCCGATGACGCGCTGGATGCGGCCGGGGCCGATGCCGGAGCCGGTGGAGGCGCCTCCTGCGGTCGCGGACGACGACGTGACGAACGGGTACGTGCCGTGGTCGACGTCGAGCATGGTCGCCTGGCCGGCCTCGAAGAGGACGGTCTTGTCGGCCTCGAGGGCCTGGTGGATCTCGAGCGCCGTGTCGGCCACCATCGGCTTCAGCCGCTCGGCGTACGAGAGCAGCGACTCGACGATCTCGTCGGCCTCGATCGCGCGGCGGTTGTAGATCTTGACGAGCAGGTGGTTCTTCTGGTCGAGGGCCGCCTCGACCTTCTGGCGAAGGATGCCCTCGTCGAAGATGTCCTGCACGCGGATGCCGACGCGGTTGATCTTGTCGGCGTAGGTCGGGCCGATGCCGCGACCGGTCGTGCCGATCTGGCGCTTGCCGAGGAACCGCTCGGTCACCTTGTCGAGGGTGCGGTGGTAGTGCGTGATGACGTGCGCGTTGGCGCTGACCTTGAGCTTCGAGACGTCGACGCCGCGGGCGATCAGCGCGTCGAGCTCGTCGAAGAGCACCTCGATGTCGATGACGACGCCGTTGCCGATGACCGGCGTGACGCCGGGCGACAGGATGCCCGAGGGCAGCAGGTGCAGGGCGTACTTCTGGTCGCCGATGACGACCGTGTGGCCCGCGTTGTTGCCGCCGTTGAACTTGACGACGTAGTCGATGCGGCTGCCGAGCAGGTCGGTGGCCTTGCCCTTGCCTTCGTCGCCCCACTGGGCTCCGATGATGACTACTGCGGGCATGGTCGTCTCCTCGCGGTCGGCGATCGCACCTGGGTGAGGCACGCGTGCACCGTGTCAGGTGCACTTGAGTCTACCGACGAGGAGGCGCGGCACGCCCGTCACGCACCGCTCTAGGAATTCGTTGCGCGATACGACAAACTACGGCCATGAGTCTCGTCGCCGGGGTCGACTCCTCGACCCAGAGTTGCAAGGTCGTGATCCGCGACACCGTCACCGGAGAACTGGTGCGCCAGGGCACCGCCCGGCACCCGGAGGGCACCGAGGTGCCGCCCGACGCCTGGTGGGACGCCCTGGTCGAGGCGATCGACGCGGCCGGCGGCCTCGACGACGTCGCCGCGATCTCGGTCGCCGGGCAGCAGCACGGGATGGTCGTTCTCGACTCCGACGGCGCGGTCGTGCGCGACGCCCTGCTCTGGAACGACACCCGCAGCGCCGGGGCGGCTCGCGAGCTGACCGCCGAGCTCGGGGCCGAGGAGTGGGCGCGACGGACGGGCTCGGTGCCCGTCGCCTCCTTCACGGCCACCAAGCTGCGCTGGCTGCGCGACGCCGAGCCCGAGGCCGCGGCACGCGTCGCGGCGGTCGCGCTGCCGCACGACTGGCTGACCTGGCGCCTGCTCGGGTACGGGACCCACGCCTCCTCTCCCCTGGGACCCGACCTCGACGAGCTCGTCACCGACCGCAGCGACGCCAGCGGCACCTCGTACTGGAGCCCCGGCGACGAGGCGTACGACCTCGAGATCTTCGAGCGGGCGCTCGGCCGCCCGGGTCGCGTCGCCGGCGGCGACGGGGACGACGCCTCGGCCGTCGTGCTGCCGCGCGTGCTGGGGACCTCGGAGGCGGCAGGCACCACGGTCGCGCACGGTCCCGTCCCTGAGGGGATCGTCGTCGGGGCGGGTGCCGGCGACAACGCCGGGGCCGCCCTCGGGCTCGACGCCGGGGTCGGCGACCTCGTCATCAGCATCGGCACCAGCGGGACGGCCTTCGCGGTGACGGACGCCCCCACCGCCGACGGCAGCGGCACGGTCGCCGGCTTCGCCGACGCCGCCGGCGGGTTCCTGCCGCTCGTCGCCACCCTCAACGCGGCCCGCGTGCTGTCGTCGATCGGCACGCTGCTCGGCGTCGACCACGACGAGTTCGCGCGGCTGGCGCTCGCCGCGGAGCCGGGCTCCGGCGGGGTCTCGCTCGTACCGTACTTCGAGGGCGAGCGGACGCCCGACCAGCCCGACGCGACGGCCACGCTCTCGGGGCTGACGCTCGCCTCGACCACCCGCGAGAACCTCGCCCGCGCCGCCGTCGAGGGGATGCTGTCGGCGCTCGCCGACGGCGCCGCCGCCGTGCGCGACCAGGGGGTGGAGGTGCGGCGCGTGCTGCTGATCGGCGGCGCCGCGCTGAACCCGGCCGTGCAGGCCGTCGCGGCCCAGGTGCTCGACGTGCCGGTCACGGTGCCCGCGCCGGGCGAGTACGTCGCCGACGGGGCGGCACGGCAGGCGGCCTGGGCCCTCTCGGGGACACGACCGGGGTGGGCGGTGTCGACCCGCGCCTCCTCGGAGCCGGACCTCGTGCCCGCGATCGGCGAGCGGTACCGCGCGGCGCAGGCGCTGGGGTCGCTGCCGCGCTGAGTTGGCTGGCGCGCTGAGCTTGCTGGCGCGCTGAGCTTGCTGGCGCGCTGAGCGCTCAGCGCTGCGATCGGCCGAGGGCGGGTCGGCGTGGCTGAGGGCGGGTCAGCGTGGCCGAGGGCGGGTCGGCGTGGCCGACGGCGGGTCAGCGGCGACCCGCCCTCGAGCGCGATGACCCGCCCTCGACGGACGGGACGCGCACGAGAGGGGGCGCAGGAGGCGGGACCTAGGATCGGGGGCATGCCACCGGAACCGGGACCCACCCGCTCGACGATGACCGAGGACTACCTCAAGGTCATCTGGAAGGCCGAGGAATGGGCGGCCGAGGGCTCCCCCGGCATCACGACCAACGAGATCGCGGCGACGCTCGGGGTGGGCGCGTCGACGGTGTCGGGCAACCTCCGCAAGCTCGAGCGCGACGGGTTCATCGACTACACGCCGTACCGCAGCATCGCGCTGAGCGAGCTCGGCCGGAACGTGGCCGTCGGCATGGTGCGCCGCCACCGCCTGATCGAGACGTACCTCGTCGAGCGGCTCGGCTACGCGTGGGACGAGGTGCACGACGAGGCCGAGGTGCTCGAGCACGCCGTCAGCGAGCGTCTGCTCGAGGCGTTCGACGTCGAGCTGGGGCGGCCGACAGCCGACCCGCACGGCGACCCGATCCCCCGGGCCGACGGCACCGTCGTGCGGCCCGAGGCCCACACCCTGCAGGAGTTCGTCGAGGGCGAGTGCGGCCACGTCGTCCGCGTCTCGGACGACGAGCCCGAGCTGCTGCGGTACCTGGGGTCGCTGCAGCTGCGGGTCGGCGCGCACGTCCGGGTAGCCGAGCGCCGCGACTACGCGGGGTCGCTGAGGGTCGAGCTCGACGACGGCACGGTCGACCTCGCCGGGCCCGCCGCGGTCGCCGTGTGGGCGACGCGGGACGAGCACGGGCACGCGGCAGCCGCCACCGCCTCCTGAGTCCTCGGCGCACGTGCGCCATGTCGCCGCACCGTCGAGCACCGCCGGGTGAAGCGGACACCGCCCACCAGCGCGGTGTTCCGTTCACTCGGCGGTGTCGCGAGCCGGGTCAGGAGGCGCGGGCCGGGTCAGGACGCGCGGGCCGGGTCAGGACGCGCGGGCCGGGTCAGGAGGCGCGGGCCGGGTCAGGAGGCGCAGGCCGGGTCAGGAGGCGCGAGCCGGGTCAGGAGGCGCGGGCCGGGTCGGCGAGGAGGTCGGCGAACGCCAGCTCGGCGGCGCCGATCATCAGCCGGTCGGCGCCGAGCGCGGCCCGCCGCAGCTGCACGCCGTCGCGCGGCCCGGGAAGCGCCTGCGCGGTGACGCGGTCGAGCAGCCGGTCGGGCGCAGCGGCCTGCAGCGACCCGAGGAATCCGCCGAGCACGATCACCGACGGGTTGAAGGCGTTGAGCACGTTGCGGAGCGCCACCGCCACGTAGTCCACCTGGCGCTCGACCTCGCGGCGCACGTCGGCGTCGCCCTCGGCGAGCGCCGTCGCCAGCGCGGCGTCGAGCTCGTCCGCCTGGGCGCGGGACAGGCCGGTGACGGCCAGCAGCTCCGCCTGGCCGACCTCGGTCTCGAGGCAGCCGACGGCGCCGCAGTGGCAGAGCCGTCCGGCCGACTCGACGAGCGTGTGGCCGATCTCGCCCGCGAAGCCGTCGCGGCCGCGGAGGGGACGGCCGTCGACGACCACTCCCCCGCCGACGCCGCTCGCGCCGCCGTTGAGGAAGACGAGGTCGCTCGCCCCGGCGCCGGCGCCGAAGAGGCCCTCGGCGACGACGGCGGTGCTCGCGTCGTTGGCGGCCCGGGCGGGCAGGCCGGTGGCATCGGACAGGAGTCGGGCGAACGGCTCGTCGACCCAGCCGAGGTGCGGCGCGAGCCGGACGAGGCCGCCGTCCGCGTGCACGAGGCCCGGCACGGCGGCGCCCAGGCCGACGACCCGGGCGGCGGGCACCTCGTCGACGAGCTCCCGGACGAGGCGGGCCGCGATCTCCGCCGCCTCGACCGCGGTGGGGACGCCGTCCGTCTCGTGGCGGACGCGGCGCTGCACGACGCCGTCGAGGCCGACCCGGCCGACGGTCACGGCGTCGATCTCGGGGTTGACCGCGAAGGCGACGACGTCGGGCGAGGGGCTGACCACCGGGCTGGGGCGGCCGACGCGGTTGGCCGCGACGGGCTCCGACTCGACGACGAGGCCGCGCTCGACGAGCTCGCCGACGAGGGCGGCGATGGTGGAGCGGTTCAGGCCGGTCAGGCGCGTCAGCTCGCTGCGCGAGGTCGGGCCGTCGCCGTGCACGATGCCGAGCACGGAGGAGAGGTTCGAGCCGCGAGGGCGGTCGAGGAGGGGGCGGACGCGACCGGCGCGAGGGGCGCCTCCTGCGGAGTCCTGCTCTGCGTCGACAGGCACCGCAGCGGGCCCACCCGGCGTCGCCGAGGGCGTCGTCGGCAGCGTCGCCGGCTCGCCCTGGGCCTCACTCGTCTGGTCTCGCACCGCGGCCTCCCTGGTCCACGAGGGTACCGGTCGACCGGTCGGGTCCGTCGACGGCGAGAAGGGACACGGCGCCCGTGGGCCCACGCCTGCGGCGTCCCTTCTCGCTGCGATCGGCCGCGCCCGCGCGAGCGGCGGTCACGCCTGGTGCGGCTCGGCGCCGAGCGGCACCAGCGGCGGCACGTCCGGGCGGGTGACCAGCGTCACGACCGAGCCGGACGCGCTCGACGCGGCCACCGCCTCCGTGATCTCGAGCACGTGCAGGGCGACGTCGCCGGAGGCGCGGTGCGGCTTCCCCGCCGCGACCGCCCGGGCGAGGTCGGCCAGGCCGTACCCGCGACCGGCGGCGACGTAGCCCGCCGTCGCCGGGACCTCGCGCCAGGTGCGGTCGTCGGCGGTGAGCAGCTCGACGGGGTCGCCGAACATGTTCGCGTCGGGGACGGCGATCGTGCCGAGCGTGCCGAAGAACTCGGTGATCGGCGCCCGGGAACCCCACACCTCGAAGCTCACCGTCACGGTCGACGTCGCTCCCGAGGCGTGCCGCAGCAGCGCGCTCGCGTGCGTGTCGACGTCGACCTCGAGCTGCTCGCCGGCGCGGGGGCCGGTGCCGATCGTCCGCCGCCGGGCCGAGCGCGAGACCAGGCCGGACACCGAGACGACCGGCCCGAGCAGGTGCACGAGCGTCGTCAGGTAGTAGGGGCCCATGTCGAACAGCGGGCCGCCTCCTGCCCTGTAGTAGAAGTCGGGCGCGGGGTGCCAGGCCTCGTGCCCGGACGCCGTCCACGAGACGGCGGCGCCGACGGGGTCGCCGACCGCTCCCGAGGCGACGATCTGCGCCGCGGTCTGGATGCCGGTGCCGAGCACCGTGTCGGGTGCCGAGCCGACTCGCACGCCTGCCGCACGGGCCGCCTCGAGCACCGCGGCGCCGTCGGCGACCGTGAGCGCGAGCGGCTTCTCGCCGTAGACGTGCTTGCCGGCGGCGATCGCCCGGAGCGCGATCTCGGTGTGCGCCGCAGGGATCGTGAGGTTCAGCACCACGTCGACCCTGTCGTCGGCCAGCAGCTCGTCGACGGTCAGTGCCCGGACGCCGAGGCGCGCGGCCACGGAGGCGGCCCGCACCTGGTCGAGGTCGGCCACGGCCTCGAAGACGAGGCCGGGCAGCCGCTCGAACGAGGCGAAGTACTGCTCGCTGATGACCCCGACGCCGACGACGCCGACGCGCATCGGAGCCGTGGCCGTGCCGCCGGTCGTGTTCTCGCCGGTCGTGCCGTCGCCGCTCGTGCCCACGCCGGTCGTGCCGTCGCCGCTCGTGCCCGCGCCGACCGTGCCCGCGCCGCTCATCGCGAGGCCCACAGCAGGCCGCGCTCGACGAGCGTGCGGACGGTCGGGTGGTCGAGCACGGCCTGCGAGTGCCCCGGGGTGACCACGGCGATGCGGCCGAGGCCCCACTGGCGGGTCCAGACGGCGGGGGAGGTCACCGGGCGCGTCCAGGGGTCGCCGGCCCGCGCCTCCTGCGTGGTCGTCGCGAGCACGTCGAGGTAGTCGTCGTGCAGCAGCCAGTACTGCTCGCTCTCGACCTCGAAGTCGTCGAGGCCCTCGGTGACCGGGTGCGTCGCCGCCGCCTCGGTGAAGCGGATCACGTGCCTCACGAAGCCGTCCGTCTCGTCGCCCACCCGGTCGGCCGCGGCCTTGCCGGGGTGCGCGGCGAACTGCCCGCCGATCAGGTGCAGGTAGTCGGCGTCGCCGCGGAACGAGTCCGCGATGCCGCCGTGCCAGCCGGCCAGGCCCGTGCCCGCCTCGACGGCCGCGCGGAGCCCTGCCGTCTGCGGACCCTCGATCGTCGACATGGTCACGTTCTGCAGCACGAGGTCGGCGTCGCGCATCACGTCGGCGTCGGCGTAGACCGCCGGGCCGTCGTGCAGGCTGACCTCGAAGCCGGACTGCTCGAGGAACGGCACGAACGAGTCGGTCGTGCCGGTCGGGTCGTGGCCCTCCCAGCCGCCGCGGACGACGAGCGCGCGGCGGGTCACGAGGTCGCCCCTGCCTTGGCCGCCGCTGCCGCTGCCGTCGTCGCGGGCGTCGTCGGCACCGCCTGCAGCGCCGCTCTGACCGAGGTCCACGACTCGAGCCGGGCGCGCACGTCGTCGCGCGCCTCCCGCTCGATCGCCGTCGCGAGCGCCCGCTCGAGCAGGTCGTCGATCACGACCCGCTGCCCGGTGCGCGTCGACTCGATGGCCGCCTCGACCATGGCGAGGCTCATCACGTTCTCGTGCACCTCGCCGTGCGGCACGGCTCCGGTGCGCAGGGCGCCGACGAACGCGGCGAGCGAGCCCTCGATCCCGTCGCCGACGGTCGGCAGCTGCGGCAGCGAGGGCGACGAGGAGGCGCCCGTCTCGTCCGCGAGGGAGAGCACGGGAGCCTCGTCGCCGTCCCACAGCGCGGTGCCGGCCGAGCCGCTGACGCGCCACGACCCGTTCCACGAGGTCTCGGCCCCCGGGCTGCACCAGCTGCCCGAGTAGGCGTACCGGATGCCGCCCTCGAACTCGAAGACGGCGTTCGCGGCGGCGTCGCCGCGGTACCAGCTCCACGACGGGCTGAACGAGTCGCACCAGACCGACACCGGATCGGCGTCGAGCAGCCAGCGCACCGAGTCGAACGGGTGCACCGCCATGTCGAGCAGCAGGACGTCGTCCATCTGCTCGCGGAAGCCGCCGAAGTGCGGCGCCTTGAAGAACTCGGTCGTGACGACGCCGACCGTCTCGAGCTGCCCGATCTGCTGCCTGAGGGCCACCAGGTGGTCGTCGTAGCGGCGCGACTGGCTGACCATGAAGAGCTCGCCCGTCACCTCGGCGGCGGCCGCGAGCGAGAGGCCCTCGGCGACGTCGAGCGCGACCGGCTTCTCGCCGAGGACCGGCAGGCCGGCGAACAGCGACTGCGTCGTCACGGGGTGGTGCGCCACCGGCACCGTCACGTCGACCACCGCGTCGGGCGCGAGGTCGGCGATCAGCGCGCCGAGGTCGGTCGAGACGGGCAGCGACGCGTCTCCGTGGTGCTCGGCACCTGCCCGGGCGGCGTCGAGGTCGAGGTCGACGACGCCGACCAGCTCGACGTCGGCGCTGTCGGCGAGCGCGCGGAGCCAGGCCCGCCCCATGCCTCCCGCACCGACCTGGACGACGCGGAGGGCGCCTCCTCGGCTGTCGACCGTGCGGAACGTCATCGCTCCAGCGCCCCTTCGTACTCGGCGCCCTGGAAGTACTGGCCGGTCTCGTAGCGCAGCAGCGTCGGCGTCTCGCGCTCGCGCTCGGGGCGCGCCCACTCCACGCCGTTGGCGATCACGCGGCGGACGTCGCGGTGGTGGTAGACGGGGAAGTCCTGGTCGCCGGGGCTGAAGAAGAAGACTTTGCCGAAGCCGCGCCGGTAGGTCATGCCGCTGCGGAACACCTCGCCGCCCGTGAAGCCCGAGATGAAGACCAGCTCGTCGGGGGTCGGCACGTCGAAGTACTCGCCGTACATCTCTTGTTCGGGGATCACGATCGGGTTCGGCACGCCGCGCGTGATCGGGTGCTGCGGGTTGACGGTCCAGACGAGCTCCTGGTCGTGCTCGCTGCGCCAGCGGAGGGTGCAGGTCGTGCCCATCAGCTTCGTGAAGATCTTCGACCAGTGACCGGAGTGCAGCACGATCAGGCCCATGCCGGCGAGGACGTGGCGGTGCACCCGCTCGACGACCTCGTCGCTCACCTCGTCGTGCGCCGCGTGGCCCCACCAGGTGAGCACGTCGGTCTGCTCGAGCGCCTCCTCGCTGAGGCCGTGCTCGGGCAGGTCCATCGTCGCGACGGTGATCTGCGCGTCGGGCAAGTTCTCGCTGACGCCCTCGGCGATCGCGCCGTGCATGCCCGTCGGGTAGCGCTCGGCGACGTGCGCCTCGAGCTGCTCGTGGCGGTTCTCGCCCCAGACGGTGACGCGGAGCGGGGTGGTGGGGGTGGTCATGGGTCTTCTTCCTGGGTCGTCGGGTTCGGTCAGGGGGCGGTCGCGAGCCAGCGGCTGCCGTCGGCGGCGCTGCGCTCGACGGCGTCGAGCACCCGCTGCACCTGGAGCCCCTCGGCGAAGGAGGGGGTCGGCTGCTCCCCCGCCGCGATCGCCGTGACGAGATCGCGGGCCTGGTGGCTGAAGGCGTGCTCGTAGCCGAGGCCGTGGCCCGTCGGCCACCACGAGCCCGCGTAGGGGTGCTCCGGCTCGGTCACGAGCACGCGCCGGAAACCGAGCTGGTCGACAGGGGCGCCGGCGTCGTAGACCTCGAGCTCGTTCATCCGCTCGAGGTCGAAGGCGATCGCGCCGCCCGTGCCGCTGAACTCGAGCCGCAGCGCGTTCTTGCGGCCGGTCGCGACGCGGGTGGCCTCGAAGGTCGCGAGGGCGCCTCCTGCGATCTTCGCCGTGAAGAGGGCCGCGTCGTCGACCGTCACTTGCCCGCGCTCGGAGGAGGCGGTGCCGCCGAGGCCGCGGACCTCGCCGAGCAGGGGGCGCTCGGTCGTGAAGGTGTGCAGCAGGCCGCTGACGTCGGTGAGGGCCCGGCCCGTGACGAACTGCACGGCGTCGACGAGGTGGGCCCCGATGTCGCCGAGCGAGCCGGAGCCGGCGACGCCCTTGTCGAGGCGCCAGGTCATCGGGCCCTCGGGGTCGACCAGCCAGTCCTGCAGGTAGAGGGCACGCACCTGGCGCAGCTCGCCGATCGCGCCCCGGGCGACGAGGTCGCGGGCGAAGGTGATCGCGGGCACGCGGCGGTAGCTGAAGCCGACCATCGCGAGGACGCCCCGTGCGGCGGCCCGCTCGGCCGCCTCAGCCATCAGCTCGGCCTCGGCGACGGTGTTGGCGAGCGGCTTCTCGCAGAGGACGTGCTTACCTGCCTCGAGCGCGGCGACCGCGATCTCGACGTGCGTCGAGCCGGGCGAGCAGATGTCGACGAGCTGGACGTCGTCGCTCTCGACCACGCGCCTCCAGTCGGACTCGGCGCGCTGCCAGCCCCAACGGGCGGCAGCGGCGCGGGTCGCGTCGGCGTCGCGGCCGACGATCGCCGTCATCCGCGGCGCGAGCGGGAGGTCGAAGAACGCGGGCGCCGTGCGCCACGCCTGCGAGTGGGCGGCGCCCATGAAGCCGTGGCCGACCATGGCGACCCCGAGGTCGGGGCGGGCGTCGTCGGCGCTGGTCTCGTCGGCACTGGTGTCGTCGGGGGACATCTGACTCCTTCGTCGCGCGTCACCACGTTCGTTGTGGCCAACAACAAAGTACGGGCGACGTCGAGGGCACGCAACCTCCCCGCCCGACGACGGGGGACGCGCTGGCGCAGGGCCCGCCCTGGGGAGGAGCCGTGACGACGCCCTTGTGATCGATGCCTCGAGCGCATATGTTGGAGACGACAACAAACGCTCTCGACGACGAGGACCCCGGACATGACGACCACTCCCACCCGCGACGACAAGTTCTCCTTCGGACTCTGGACGATCGGCTACACCGGCGCCGACCCGTTCGGCGGACCGACCCGACCCGACCTCGACGTGGTCGAGGCCGTCGAGAACCTCGACCGCCTGGGCGCCTACGGCCTGACCTTCCACGACGACGACCTCTTCGCGTTCGGCTCGACCGACGCGGAGCGCCAGAAGCAGATCGACCGCCTCAAGGGCGCGCTCGACGCGACCGGCATCGTCGTGCCGATGGTGACGACCAACCTCTTCAGCGCGCCCGTCTTCAAGGACGGCGGCTTCACCTCCAACGACCGCGGCGTCCGCCGCTTCGCGCTCCGCAAGGTGCTCCGCAACATCGACCTCGCCGCCGAGCTGGGCGCCAAGACCTTCGTCATGTGGGGCGGCCGCGAGGGCGCCGAGTACGACTCCGCGAAGGACGTGCAGGCCGCGCTGTCGCGCTACAAGGAGGGCGTCGACATGCTCTCGCAGTACGTTCTCGACAAGGGCTACGACCTGCGCTTCGCGATCGAGCCCAAGCCCAACGAGCCCCGCGGCGACATCCTGCTGCCGACCCTCGGCCACGCGATCGCGTTCATCGAGACGCTCGAGCACCCCGAGATGGCGGGCGTGAACCCCGAGGTCGGCCACGAGCAGATGGCGGGCCTCAACTTCACGGCCGGCATCGCCCAGGCGCTCTACCAGGGCAAGCTCTTCCACATCGACCTCAACGGCCAGCGCGGCATCAAGTACGACCAGGACCTGGTCTTCGGCCACGGCGACCTGCAGAACGCGTTCTCGCTCGTCGACCTGCTCGAGCACGGCTCGCCCCAGGGCGGCCCGACCTACGACGGCCCGCGCCACTTCGACTACAAGCCGTCGCGCACCGAGGACATCTCGGGCGTCTGGGACTCCGCCGCCGCCAACATGCGCATGTACCTGCTGCTGAAGGAGCGCGCCCAGGCGTTCCGTGCCGACCCCGACGTGCAGGAGGCGCTGGCCGCCTCCCAGGTCGCGGAGCTGTCGACGCCGACGCTCGGCGAGGGCGAGGGCTACGAGCAGCTGCTCGCCGACCGCGCCTCGTACGAGGACTACGACGCGGGGCAGCACTTCGGCGGTCACGGGTACGGGTTCGTCCGCCTGCAGCAGCTCGCGCTCGAGCACCTGATGGGCGCAAGAAACTAAGGGCGGACGCGCCAGCGTTCGCGTTTCTTGCGCCGACGCGCTCTAGCGCGTCGGGGGAACTAGGGCGGACGCGCCAGCGTCCGCGCCGCGAGCGCCGACGCGCTCTGGCGCGTCGGGCGGCTAGGAGCGAACGCGCCAGCGTTCGAGCCGCGAGCCTGATCGGCACGGAACCTCGTTCCGTTCACAGAACCCCGTTGCACGGCGGTTCTCCGAACGGAACGAGGTTCTTCGTCGTCACGGGGAAATCGCCGGCGACGTGAACCGCGTTCCGAACCATGAACCGGGATACAACGCGGTTCATGGTTCGGAACGCGGTGCATCGCGAGCAGGACGGCAACGCGGCGACGGGCGGGCGGGCGAGCGAGCGGGGTCAGTCGCGGACAGGCGGGGTCAGCCGAGGGCGGCTCGGGCTCGATCGGCAGTCTGTCGGGCGGCGGCCGCGTCGGCGGCGGCCCGCCGGCGCTCGCGGGTGAGGAACTTCTCGCGGTCGTCGAGCTCGGCGCTGCGGCGCTCGGCGGCGGCGAACTCGTCCCGGAGTCGGCGCAGCTGCTCGAGGACGGCGTCCCGGTCGTGAGCCAGCCGGGTCGCGCGGTCGTCGACCTCGGCGAGCGCCGCCTCCGCGTCGTCGGCCTCGTGCTCGGCGTGCGCGGCCGCCTGCTCGGCTGCCCGTCGGGCAGCCTCGGCAGCTGCCTGCCGAGCCGCCTCCCGGTCACGTGTCCGTGATCCGCCGCCGGAGGCCGATCCCGGCGCTCCTCCGCCCTCTGCGTCGTGGTCGTCACCGGCGGGGGCAGCGGCGGCTCGCAGCCGCTCCGGGGCGACGCCCTCGGGGGCCGGGCCAGCGACGGCGTCCGTCAGGTCCGCCTCCTCGAGGCCGTCGGCGGCGAGAGCCCGCACGAGGCGGCCGCTGTGCGCGGCGGCCGCAGCGGTCGTGTCGGCCACGGCGGCGCGGAGGGTCTGGTCCACCTCGGCGAGCGCCGCGGCCGAAAGCGGGTGGCCCGCATCGGACGCGAGGAGGCGGGCGCGGGCGACGAGGCCGGCCAGCGCCTCCTTCCGCTCACGGGTCAGGGCGGAGAGGGCAGAGCGGTCGCCGTCGGCCTGGGCCGTGCGGAACCGGTCGCCGAGGGCCGCGAGGGCGACGAGGTCGTCCGGGGCGTCACGGGCGAGGAGGTCGACGGCCCAGGCGGACGCGGAGGCGCGGCGCAGCGAGCGCACGGAGGTCGCCAGGGCGGCGTCGCCGGCCGCCTTCGCCTCGGCGGCCAGGGCGTCGCGGGCGGCGGTGAACTGCTGCGGCGGCAGGACGTAGAGCTGCCGCGCCGCCTCCTCGAGGGTCATCGCCTGACCCTACCGACGCCTCCTCGTCCTCTCCCACGCCATACGATCTTGCACACCATTGTGCAAGATCGTATGATCGGGGACGTGCACTCCCCGTCTTCCCCCTCCTCCCCCACCCGGGCGCCGCGACGCGACGCCGCCGCGAACCGCGAGGCCCTGATGGCGGCCGCAGTGCGCCTCCTCAACGTCGACCCGGCCGTCCCGCTCGAGGCGATCGCCGCCGAGGCGGGGCTCTCCCGGCGCAGCGTCTACGGGCACTTCGCGACCCGCGACGACCTCGTGCGCGAGGTGACCCTTCGCGGTGCCGCCCGCATCGGCGCCGCCGCGGTGCCGGCGCCCTCCGACGACCCGGTCGTCCAGCTCGCCGAGCTCGGCGCGCGCCTGTGGGCCGAGGTCGAGCACGTCCGCGTCATGGCTCAGCTCACCGTGCGCGGGCCGCTGATGCACGACGTGGGCACGGCGCTCGCGCCGCTCCGCGCGTTCCTGCTCGAGACCGTCCGCCGCGGCGTCGCCGACGGCCGGATGCGCGCCGACGTCGACGTCGAGACCCTCGCGCACCTCGTGGAGGGGTCGGCGCTGGCCGTGCTCGACGAGGCGACGGTGCGCGACCTCGACCGCGCCGAGGGCCACCGCCTCGTGATGCTCGCCGTGCTCGGCATGGTCGGGCTCGGCTGGCAGGAGGCGGGCGAGCTCGTCCGCAGCACGCCGGCCCTCGCGCTGCGCACCCCGGAGGACCGCTCGTGAGGCTCGAGCTCGACCACGTCGCCGTCGGCGAGGGGCCCGGGGCGCCGCTGCCCGAGCTGACCGTCGTCGCCGACCGCGGCCTCCCTGGGTTCGTCGCCGTCGAGACGGTCGACGCCCCCGTGCTCGCGTCGCTGATCGCCGGCGGGCGCATGGCCCCGACGCAGGGGCAGGTGACCCTCGACGGGAGCGACGACGCGGCCGCGATCCGCGCCTCCTTCGCCCTGGTCGACACCCCGTCGGTGGCCGAGCCCTTCGCCTCGCTGACCGTCGCACAGGTCGCCCGGGAGGAGCTCGCGCTCGCCGGGCTCCGCAGCGACCGCGCCTCGACCGCGCTGCTGCTCGACGAGATCGGCCTCGCCGAGCACCGCCGCACCCGCCTGCAGGCGCTGCCGACGGAGCTGCGTGTGCGCCTGCTCTGCGAGCTCGCCGTGCTGCGCGAGGGCGTGCGGGGCCTCGTGCTCACCTCGCCCGAGCGGCACGGCGGCGACGTCGCCGCCTGGCTCGCCGTCGTGCACGACCTCGTCGCCCGCGGCGTCACCGTGCTGACGATCACCGGGGCCGCGGCGCTGGCCGCCGTCGAGGCGCTGCCGGTTCCCGACTTCGCGGACCTCGACGACACCAGCGACACCGACACCGACACCGAGACCGACACCCCACCCGACGACAGCGCGGTCGCCCCGACACGAGAGGACCGCTGACCGTGAAGATCATCGCCATCGTCCGAGCCGAGCTGCAGCGGCTGACCTCCACCGGGCTCGCACGCCTCGCCCTCGTCGCCCTGATGACCGTGCCGCTGCTCTACGGCGGCCTCTACCTCTGGGCCAACCAGGACCCGTACGCGAACCTCGACCAGGTGCCCGCGGCGCTCGTCAACGAGGACCAGGGCTCCGTCGTCGACGGCACCGCGACGAACTACGGCGACCAGGTGACCGACGAGGTCGTCGACGGCGGGGACTTCGACTGGCAGACGGTCTCGTCGGCCGACGCGGCGGCCGGGCTGCGCGACGGCACCTACGACTTCACCTTCACGATCCCCCGCGACTTCAGCGCCGACCTGACCTCGGCCAGCTCGGACGACCCGCGGCGCGCGCAGATCGTCCTCGCGACGAACGACACGAACAGCTACCTGGCGACGACGATCGCGGGGCAGGCCGGCAAGACGATCCGCGCGTCGGTGGCCGAGAAGGTCGGCAAGGAGGCGGCGTCCACCTTGCTCGTCGGCCTCGCCGACATCCGGACGGACCTCGGCAGCGCCGCCGACGGGGCGTCGCAGCTCGTCAGCGGCGCGGACTCCGCCGTGTCGGGCGCCGACCAGCTCGTGGCCGGGGCGGCCGACGCGTCGTCGGGAGCCGACCAGCTGTCGACGGGCGCGACCACCGCGGCGACGGGCGCGCGCTCGCTCGCGACCGGCACCTCCCAGCTGGCGACCGGCGCGTCGACCCTCTCGACCGGGCTCGACGAGCTGCGCGACCAGACGACCGGCCTGCCCGCCAGCACGCAGCAGCTCGCGGACGGCGCGGCGCAGGTCGCCGACGGCAACCGGCAGCTCGCGACGGCCGTCGGGCAGGCCGCGACGGCCAGCCAGACGGCCGCCGACGCCGCCCCCGAGACCCAGGCCGCGATCGGACGACAGCTGGTCGCGCTCTTCGTCTCCCAGGGCCAGACGCAGGAGGAGGCGGTCGCCTCGGCGACCGAGGTCGCCTCGTACTTCGCTCCCGTCACCGACGGGCTGGCCGACGCGAACACGCAGGTGCAGCAGCTTAACGGCCAGGTCGGGGCGCTCGCGACGGGCGCCGACCAGGTCTCCGCCGGCGCGGCGGCGCTGGCCGCGGCGACCCCGGCCCTGACGAGCGGCATCTCCGACGCGGCCGCCGGGGCCGACACGCTGGCGACGGGAGCGCAGGGCGCTGCCTCGGGCGCCTCCTCGTTGTCGTCGGGCCTCGGCACGCTCGAGACGGGGGCGGCCTCGCTGTCGACCGGGCTGGGCACGCTCAGCACCGGCACGGTCAGCCTGCGCGACGGGCTCGTGACGCTCGACGACGGCGCCGTGCAGCTGCGCGACGGGCTGCAGAGCGGCCTCGGCGAGATCCCCGCCAGCACCGAGCAGAGCCGCGACGACCAGGCCTCCGCGATCAGCGACCCCGTGAGGGTCGACGACCAGCCGCTCACGAGCGCCGGCACCTACGGCGCGGGGCTCGCCCCGTTCTTCATCAGCCTCGCGGCGTGGATCGGCATCTACGCGCTCTTCTTGATCGTGAAGCCCGTGTCGAAGCGGGCCATCACCGCGGTGAAGGCGCCCGTGCGGGTCGTCGCGGCCGGCTGGCTGACGCCCGCGCTGCTCGGCGTGCTGCAGATGGTCGCCCTGTTCGCGATCGTGCGCGGGGCGCTCGGCTTCGAGGTCGTGCACACCTGGGGGATGCTCGGCCTCATGGCGCTCGCGAGCGTCACCTTCGCGGCGATCATCATGATGCTCAACGTGCTGCTCGGCAGCGTCGGGCAGTTCCTGGGGCTGGTGCTCATGGTCGTGCAGCTCGTGACCGCCGGCGGGACGTTCCCGTGGCAGACGCTGCCCGGGCCGCTCGCCGCGCTGCACTTCGTGCTGCCGATGAGCTACGCGACCGACGGGCTGCGCCAGCTGATGTACGGCGGCAGCACGGCGACGGCGTGGACCGACGCGGGCGTGCTCGCGCTCTGGATGCTCGGCGCGCTGCTCGTGTCGCTGCTCGCGACGGCGCGGATGACGCGGCAGCGGACGCTGCGCGACCTGCGGCCGTCGCTGATCGGCTGAGGCGCGGGGCCGGGAGGCGCAGGGGGCGCCGTCAGCGCCGGCCCGCCTCCTCGGCCTCCATCGCCGGGGCAGCTGCGGGGTCGGCGTCGGCCAGGAACGTGCCGAGCCGCTCGACCTCGGCGGTCTCGCCGATCGCGGCGGCTCCGCGACGCAGGGCGAAGAGCGAGCGCAGCACCCCGCGGTTCGGCTCGTGCGACCACGGGACCGGCCCCTGTCCGCGCCAGCCTGCTCCGCGCAGCGCGTCGAGGCCGCGGTGGTAGCCGACCCGCGCGTAGGCGTAGGCCTCGAGGTCGGCGCCCCGCGCGGAGGCCTCGTCGCTGAGCAGGGCCCAGGCGAGCGACGACGTCGGGTGGGCGACCACGACGTCGGCGAGCGAGAGCGTCTCGAGGTCGGCCGTCACGGCGGGGTCGGCGGGCAGGAGGGTCTCGGGAACGCCGAGGAGGTTCGTGGAGGGCATGTCCCCATCCTCTCGCGCCCGGGCAGCGACGCGGGCAGCCTCGCGGACAGCCGGCGGGCGGCGCTGCGGTACCGTGGTGCGCCGCGCGCCCCCTCTCGGAACGGACGTCCATGTCGCCTCGCCCTCGCCCCTCCTCCGGTGCCCTCGACGGTGCGGCCCCCGACGGCCGCAGGCCCTCCGTGGCCGTGATCGGCACGCGCGGCTACCCGAGCTACTACGGCGGCTTCGAGACGGCCGTGCGGCGCATCGCGCCCGCCCTCGTCGACGCCGGCTGGGACGTCACGGTCTACGGCCGCCACGGCGCCCTGCGGGACGACGACCCGACGCGCGACCGGCGTGTGACGTCGCGGCTCACCCGCGGCGTCGAGAGCAAGTCGTTCAGCACCCTCAGCTACGGCCTCACCGCCGTGCTCGACGCCGTCCGCCGCCGGCCTGACGCCGCCCTCGTGATGAACGTCGCGAACGGCTTCTGGCTGCCGCTGCTCCGGCTGCGCGGCATCCCGGTGCTGATCAACGTCGACGGGATCGAGTGGGAGCGGGCCAAGTGGGGCACGGCGGCCAAGACCGTCTTCAAGCTCGGAGCCCGCGCCTCCGCACGGTTCGGCACGACGATCGTCTGCGACGCGGTCGAGATCGTGCGCCGCTGGCGCGAGGAGTTCCGCGTCGAGGGAACGTTCATCCCCTACGGCGGCGACCCCGTGCGCGAGCTGCCCGTCGAGCCCGGGCTGACGCACGGCAGCTACGCCCTCGTCGTCGCGCGGTTCGTGCCCGAGAACTCGATCGTCGAGTTCGTCGAGGCCGCCCGCCGCATCGCCGAGCGCCACGACGTCGTGATCGTCGGGTCGACGGGCTACGGCGGCGAGCTCGACGACCTCGTGCGGGACCTCGCGGCCGAGAACGACCGCGTGCGCTGGCTCGGCCACGTCAGCGACGACGACCGCCTGTTCGCGCTCTGGCAGCACGCCGGCGCGTACTTCCACGGCCACAGCGTGGGCGGCACGAACCCGGCCCTGGTGCAGGCGATGTTCACCGGGGCACCCGTCGTGGCGCGCGACACCGTCTACAACCGCGAGGTGCTCGCCGACTCGGGCCTCTTCGTGCCGCCGGAGTCCGACGCCATCGCCGACGCGATGGTCGCCCTGCTCGACGACCCGGCCGAGCAGCAGCGACTGCGGGAGGCGGCGCTGCGGCGCGCCGAGGAGTCGTACAGCTGGCAGTCGGTGTGCGACGCCTACGAGGAGGCGCTGCGCCGGTCCCTGCCCACGCACCGGGGGCGGTGAGGGCCGACGGACGTCGCGGCGGGCCCGGGGCGCGTACCGATCGAGTCCCCCCTCGGCTCGGACGTGACATGTTAGGTTCGAACGGCACCCGGTGGGCGGGCTCTCCGAGACCGTCGCACCGACTGTCGTGCCAGGCGCCAGCACCCCCGAGATGAGGACCATGCAGCTCTCCGACTCCGCCCAGGCCGATGTCATCGAGATCATCACGGTCTGCACCGGCAACATCTGCCGTTCGCCCCTCGCCGAGATCCTGCTGCGAGATCGGCTCGCCGATCTCCCGGTCGTCGTCTCCAGCGCCGGCACGCGGGCGGTCGTCGGAGCAGCGCTGCCGGCGCAGATGACCCTCGGCGCGACCGCGCGGGGGCTCGACCCGACGCACGCGGCGCGCCAGCTCGGCGGCGAGATGCTCCGCGCGCCCGACCTCGTGCTCGGTCTCGCGCGCGAGCACCGCGCCGCCGCCGCCGCCCTCGTGCCCCGCAGCGGCCGGAAGGCGATGACCCTGCTGCAGTTCGCGCGCGTCATCGAGCAGCGCGGCTCCGACCTGGCAGCCGAGGCGAACGCCGCAGCAGCCGACCCTGTCGGCCGCCTGCGGACGGCGATCGGGTTCGCCCTCGCCGAGCGCGGCTCCGTCGTTCCGCCCCGGTCCCCCGACGACGACGACGTCGCCGACCCCTACGGCCGCGACGACAAGGCGTACGCGACGGCGATCGCACAGATCACCGTCGCCGTCGACACGGTCGCCGGTTACCTGCACCGGGCCGCCGGTCCGCGCTGACCCCCGCTCAGAAGCGGTGCTGACGGATCCACTCGTGCATCACGATCGCCCCGGCAGCCGACGCGTTGATGCTGCGCGTCGAGCCGAACTGCGAGATCTCGACCACCACGTCGGCCGCCTCCAGCGACTCCGGGCTCAGCCCGGGCCCCTCCTGCCCGAACAGGAGCACGCACCGTTCCGGCAACGCGAGCGTCTCGAGCGGCACCGATCCCTCGACGTTGTCCACCGCGACCACGAGGAGGCGCTGTTCACGGGCCCACGCCACGAACGTCGCGACGTCGGGGTGGTGCAGCACGTGCTGGTAGCGATCGGTGACCATCGCGCCCCGCTTGTTCCACCGCCTCCTGCCGACGATGTGCACGGTGTCGGCGGCGAACGCGTTGGCGCTGCGCACGATCGACCCGATGTTCATGTCGTGCTGCCAGTTCTCGATGGCGACGTGGAACGGGTTCCGTTGCTGGTCGAGATCGGCGACGATCGCCTCGAGGGTCCAGTAGCGGTAGCGGTCGACGACGTTGCGGCGGTCGCCGTCGCGGAGCAGCTCGTGATCCCAGCGGTCGCCGTCGGGCCAGGAGGCCTCTCCGCCCGGCCACGGGCCGACCCCGTGGGTCGGGGGCTCGGCGGTCGCGTCGGGCTGGTCGTCGTGGGGCACGACCGCCAGCGTAGGGCGAAGGCGCTGCCCGACCGCGCCTCCTGGTGTCGGGTGGCCCGACGACCCGCACCTCCGGATGTCCGCGGACGCTCAGTAAGCTGCCCGCATGGGAACTCGCGACGACGTCGAATGCTGGTTGACCGACATGGACGGCGTGCTGGTGCACGAGAACCAGGCCCTGCCCGGCGCCGCGGCGCTGATCCAGCAGTGGCAGGACGAGGGCACCCCGTACCTCGTGCTCACGAACAACTCGATCTTCACGCCGCGTGACCTGAGCGCGCGGCTCCGCGCCTCGGGCCTGCACGTGCCCGAGGAGCGCATCTGGACGAGCGCACTCGCCACGGCCGACTTCTGCCGCTCGCAGATGCCGGGCGGCTCGGCGTTCGTGATCGGCGAGGCCGGGATGACGACGGCCCTGCACGAGGCCGGCTTCATCATGACCGAGACCGACCCCGACTACGTCGTCGTCGGCGAGACCCGCAACTACTCGTTCGACGCGATCACGAAGGCGGTACGGCTGATCCTCGGCGGAGCGCGCTTCATCGTCACCAACCCCGACACGACCGGGCCGAGCGCGGACGGCCCCATGCCGGCCACCGGCGCCATCGCCGCGATGATCACGGCGGCGACCAACAAGCAGCCCTACGTCGTCGGCAAGCCGAACCCGATGATGTTCCGCTCGGCGATGAACCGCATCGGCGCGCACAGCGAGAACACCGCGATGATCGGCGACCGGATGGACACCGACGTGGTCGCCGGCATCGAGGCGGGACTGCACACGATCTTGGTCATGACGGGGATCAGCGACCAGGCCGAGATCGACCGCTACCCGTTCCGCCCCAACGAGGTGCTCAGCGGCGTGCACGAGCTGGTCCGCGCCGAGCCGCTCGAGACCGACGTGGTGCCGAGCGAGCTCTAGGCCGCGGCCGGCGCGACGCTGGTCGTCATCGGCTCGCCGCTCGCGCGGTCGACGAAGCACCAGTACGAGCGGACCCCGGCGGCCCACTCCGCGTCGGTCGACGGCCAACTCGCGCTGAACTGCGCGTCGGCCCAGGTCGAGGCGGCGGCGAGGTCGAGCGCGCTCGCCCCGGTGCAGAGCACGGACATCTGCGACTGCAGCGCATCGCTGCCCGGGTACGCCGCGGCCGGGTCCGCGTCGAGCGCCCCGATCGAGGCCAGCTGGGCGACGTGCGGCTGCCCGCAGTCGACGACCTCGTAGTCCTGCTGCCACGCGTTCTCGAAGGCCGAGAAGCACTCGCCGCCCTGCAGGTCGCTCCACGGGTGCGTGCCCGTCGAGAGCGGGCCGGCCGCCGCCTCCTGCGGGAGCTCCGCGGGCGCGGCGGTCACGGTCCGGGCGGCCACGGCCGCGGCGGGGGCCTCGCTCGGCTGCGGCGCCCCGGAGAAGAGCGACCTGCTGAGCACGAACAACGCGACGAGCGCGAGCACGATCACGAGCGCCGCGGCGACGCCGAGCAGCACCTTGCGGCCACGGGACCACGACGCGATGCCGCCCCCGGGTCCTTCCGCGGACGACGCCGCCACAGCTCTGGACGGCGCCGACGGAGCGGACGGGCCACCGCGCGGGACGAGGGGCGAGGAGCCCGAGGAGGAGGAGGCCGGCGCGGACCGCGACCCTGCCTCGACGCTCAGCCCGGGCAGGTCGGCGTCGGTGTGCGGCACCGAGCGAGGGCGCTCCCCGGCGGCGGTCGGCGGGGTCACGGCCGCGGCGGCGGCCTCCGTCGCCCCGGCGCCCGCCAGGCCTGCGCCCGCGAGACCTGCGCCCGCGAGGGGCAGCGCCGCCGTGGCCGCGTCCGGGGCGTCCTCCTCGGCCTCGACCTGGAGCACGGCGAACGGGTCGTCGAGGTCGAGCGGCTCGTCGTCCCGGGCCGGGCCCACGAGCTCGTCGCCCTCGGCGGCGGTGGTCGAGGCGTCCTCGACGGGCAGCTCGTCGCTCAGCGCCCAGGACCCGCCCGACGGCAGCGGGCCCGGATCGACGAGGTCGCTGCGTCCCGCGTCGGCCGCGGGGTCACCGGGGGTGTCCTCCAGTGACTCGCTCGCGTCGCCCGACGGTCGCACGATGCCCAGCAGCTCGGTGAACGTGGGCTCCGGCTCGTCGGCCGACGGCGCTGACGCGGCTCCCGACGGCGCGGCGAAGGGCAGGCCGGCAGGAGGTGCGGCGGGGGCCCCGGCAGCGCTCTCGTCGTCAGCGGCGGCGGCCGCAGCCGCAGCATCCGGGGACGCCGCCACCGCGGGCGGCACGACGACGCCGGCAGCCTCGGCCTCGCGGCGCTCTCGCCGGGTCATCTCGTGGTGCTCGGCGATCCACCAGGGCTCCGCGGGCGCGGACTCGGCCGTGCCCGGCTCGGGCTCGGGCTCGGGCTCGGGCTCGAGCTCGAGCTCGAGCTCGGGCTCCGAGGCGAACTCGGTCGCGGGCTCGGTCTGCTCGATCGCGGACTCAGGCTCGCCCGTCAGCTCGGACCCGGGCTCTGCCTGCTCGATCGCGGACTCAGGCTCGCCCGTCAGCTCGGCGGCGGGCTCTGCCTGCTCGATCGCGGACTCAGGCTCGCCCGTCAGCTCGGCGGCGGGCTCGGTCTGCTCGATCGAGGGCTCGGACTCGGGCTGCTCGACTGAGGACTCGGAGTCGGGCTCGACCAGGTCGACTGCGGGCTCCGGCGCGGACGCGTCCGGGCCCGCAGACAGATCAGGCGCAGCAGCCGCAGCAGGGACCGCGGCAGCCGGGAGGTCGAACGCACGCGTCTGCGCGTCGTCGGCCGCGTCGGTCGACGGGACGGGCGCCTCCTCGGCGTCCTCGCCCGCGGCGGGCGGCAGGTCGACGTCGTCCCGGGACCCTCCGTCCGGGCTCGGGCCCTCGGCCCGGTCGTCGGACGCCGCCGGGGTGCTCCAGTCGAAGGACGACGGGAAGACGGGCTGCGGCGCGACGGCGGGCGTGATCAGGGCGGTGAAGGGGCCGGGCTCGTCCCGCGGCGCGGGGCCGGCCTCGGATTCCTCGACCGAGGCGCCGTCCGAGGTGTCGGGCTCGTCGCCGGCCCCCGCGGCCGACGGGTCGGCGGGCGGCACCGCGGCGGGCGGCACCGCGGCGGGCGGCACCGGCACAGGACGCGGCGCGACCGCCGGCGGGACCTCGTAGCGAGGAGGCGCGACGGCCTCCGACCGGACGGTCTCGTCCGCGTCGGGGACGCCCTCGTGCTCGACGGCCCCCTCGGCGGACGGCGTCGACTCAGCGGACGGCGTCTGCTCAGCGGACGGCGTCGGCTCACCGGACGGCGTCGGCTCACCGGACGGCGTCGGCTCGGACGGCGAGGGAGGCGGCACCGTCCCGGCGAGCGCCGAGAGGTCGAGCGCCATCGGGTGGCCCGAGCTCTTCACGACCTCGGACTCGGCGGTGGGGGCGGGCGGCACGGTGAACGGCGCGGAGCGGACGGTCTCGGCCGAGATCGGCGTCGCCGCCGTCCGGAGGCCGGGCTCGGCCACGCCGTCGTCGGCAGTGTCTGCCTCGACCGAGCGGTCCTCTGCCGACACGCCGTCGTCGCGCGGGCCGCCCTCGACCTGGCCGCCCTCCGCCAGGCCGTCGTCGTCGACCGGGCGGGCCTCGACCGCGTCGTCGTCGGCGAACTGCGCCGCGAGCCAGTCGCCCGCGTCGAGCCCCGACGTGTCGTCAGCCGGCTCCCGGCCCGTCTCCTCGTCGTCAGACCCGCGGCCGTCGCGCGCGTCGTTCACGGCTGCAGCCCGAGGTCGTCCAGCCCGATGGCCGCGTAGTAGGGGTAGCCGGCGGCCTCGATGACCTCGCGGGCGCCGGTGCTGCGGTCGACGACGACGGCGACGGCCGCGATCTCCGCGCCCACCGCCTCCAGCGCCTTCGCGGCGGCCAGGGGCGAGCCCCCGGTGGTGGAGGTGTCCTCGAGGACGACCACCCGCTTGCCCTCGAGGTCGGGGCCCTCGACCTGCTTGCCGCGACCGTGGTCCTTGGGCTCCTTGCGGACGACGAAGGCGTCGTAGTCGCGCCCCATCGCCACGCCCTGGTGCAGCACGGCGGAGGCGATCGGGTCGGCTCCCATCGTCAGGCCGCCCACGGCGAACACGTCGGGCACCTCGGCGATGAGGTCGACCATGACCTGTCCGATCAGGGGGGCGACGCGGTGGTCGAGGCTGACCTTCCGCAGGTCGATGTAGTAGCTCGCCTTCTTGCCGCTCGTGAGCGTGAAGTCGCCGTGGAAGACGGCCTCGGAGCGGATGTAGTCGATGAGCTGCGTGCGTGCGTCGGTCACGGTGACCAATGGTAGGGCAGGAGGCTCCGCCCAGGCCGGGTGCGCCTCCTGCCGGTAGCGTGGACGGCATGCGCGTCGCGACCTGGAACGTCAACTCCGTCCGTGCCCGAGTCGGCCGGGTCGTCGACTGGCTCGTCCGTGAGGACGTCGACGTCGTCGGCCTGCAGGAGATCAAGTGCAAGCCCGAGCAGTTCCCGTTCGACGCGTTCCGCGAGGCCGGCTACGAGGTCGAGCTGCACGGCCTCAGCCAGTGGAACGGCGTCGCCTTCGCGAGCCGCCTGCCGATGGACGACGTGACGATCACGTTCCCCACCCAGCCCGGCTTCGCCAAGGGGCAGGAGGGGCCCGACCAGCCGAAGGAGGCTCGCGCGATCGGCGTCACCGTCGAGGGCGTCCGCCTCTGGTCGCTCTACGTGCCGAACGGCCGTGAGCTGGGCGACCCCCACTACGACTACAAGCTCGACTGGCTCGCCGCCCTCGCCGCCGAGACGGAGGCCTGGATCGCCGAGCGGCCCGACCAGCCGCTCGCGCTGATGGGCGACTGGAACGTCGCCCCGCTCGACACCGACGTGTGGGACGTCTCGGTCTTCGAGGGCCACACCCACGTCAGCCAGCCCGAGCGCGACGCGTTCGCCGCCTTCGAGCGGGTCGGCCTGACCGACGTCGTGCGCCCGCGTCTGCCCGAGGGCTACACCTACTGGGACTACAAGCAGCTGCGTTTCCCCAAGAACGAGGGCATGCGCATCGACTTCATCATGGGGTCGCAGCCGTTCGCGGACCTCGTGACGGACGCGTCGATCCACCGCGACGAGCGCAAGGGCGACGCCCCGAGCGACCACGTCCCCGTCGTGGTCGACCTCGAGCTCGACACCGAGCTCGACGACGACCGCCCGATGATCTTCTGAGGCGACCTGCCTGCCGAGGAGGCGCCGCCTACTTGAGCAGCGCCGCGACCAGCACCAGCAGGGGCACCGACCCGATCGTCGTCACGAGCACCGTGTCGCGGGCGACCACGACGCCGGTCTGGTAGCGCTGCGCGTAGTTGAAGACGTTCTGCGCGCTCGGCAGCCCGGCCAGGACGACCGCGACGAAGAGCTGGTCGTGCCCGAGGTCGAAGACGAAGGCGCCGAGCGACCAGGCGACGACGGGCATGACGACGAGCTTGAGGGCCGTGGCTATCGCGATGTCGGCCCGGCCCTCGCGTGCTTGCAGCGGCTTCGAGCCCGAGAGCGACATCCCGAACGAGATCAGGACGACCGGAACGGCCGCGCCGCCGACGAGCAGGAGCGGCTGCATGACGGGGTCGGGGATCTCGATCTCGAGCACGGCGACCAGGACCCCGAGCGCCGAGCCGATCAACAGGGGGTTGAGCAGGGGCCGCGCGACGGCGCGCCCCACGCTGCTGCCCCGGTTCGTGACCGTGTCCATCACCGTCAGCACGATCGGTGTGATGACGAGCAGCTGGTAGAGCAGCACGGGGGCGACGAAGGTCGCGCTGCCGAGCACGTAGGTCGCGACCGGCAGGCCGATGTTGTTGGCGTTGACGTAGGCGCCGCCCATCGTGCCCATGGTCGTCTCCGCCGCCGAGCGACGCAGGACGAACCTCAGCAGCACCACCGAGATCACGGCGGCGGCGAGGGAGGCGAGGGCCGACACCACGAGGAGGTCCGAGAACAGCACGTGCACGTCGGCCCGCGAGATCGTGGAGAAGAGCAGGCAGGGCGTGAGGACGAAGAAGACGAGGCGCGAGAGCACCTGGTGACCGGTCGGGCCGAGCAGGTCGATGCGTCCGACCACCCAGCCGGCGGCGATGATCACCCCGATGATCCCGAACCCGATCAGCACTCCGCCCATGTGCCCATCCTGCCCGACGCCTGTCGCGGGGCCCACCGCCTCCGCTGGGGCAGGATGGTCGGGTGACCTCCCTGCACGACGCCTCGGCCCACACGTTCGCCTCCGACAACTACGCGGGGGCGCACCCCGAGGTCATCGCGGCCGTCGCCGACGCGAACGGCGGCCACGTCGCGTCGTACGGAGCTGACCCCTACACGGCCCGGCTCTCCGAGCTCGCCGTCGAGACGTTCGGCGAGGGTGCCACCATCCACCCCGTGCTGACCGGCACCGGGGCCAACGTGGCCGCCCTACAAGCTCTCACTCCGCGCTGGGGCGCCGTCATCTGCGCCGCGACGGCGCACATCTACACCGACGAGGGAGGCGCACCCGAGCGGATGGGCGGCCTCAAGCTCCTCACCGTGACCACGCCCGACGGCAAGCTCACTCCCGAGCTGATCGACCGGCAGGCCCACGGCTGGGGCGACCAGCAGCGACCGCAGCCGCTGGCCGTCTCGATCACGCAGAGCACCGAGCTCGGCACGGTCTACACACGGGACGAACTGCGCGCGATCAGCGACCACGCCCACGCGCTCGGCATGCGGGTGCACCTCGACGGCGCGCGCCTCGCGAACGCGGCTGCCTCGACCGGCGCGTCGCTGCGCGAGCTGACGCGGGACGCCGGCGTCGACAGCGTGTCGTTCGGCGGCACGAAGAACGGCCTCGTCCTCGGCGAGTCGATCGTCGCCTTCTCGCCGGAGGCCGAGGAGGGCATCACCTACCTGCGCAAGATGGACGCCCAGCTGCCGTCCAAGATGCGTTTCATCTCGGCGCAGTTCGTCGCCCTGCTCGAAGGCGACCTGTGGCTCCGTTCGGCTTCGCGGGCCAACGCCATGGCCAGGCGGCTGCGTGACGGACTCGCCGGGCTGGACGGCGTCACCGTGACGCAGCCGGTCGAGGCGAACGGCGTCTTCGTGGTGCTGCCGAGGGCGGTCGTCGAGCCGATCCGTGCGGTGCACCACTTCTACGACTGGGACCGGGCGTCGGGCGAGGTGCGTCTGATGTGCTCGTTCGACACCACCGAAGCCCACGTCGACGCGCTCGTCGACGACATCGCGGTGGCGATCGCCGCGCTCTGAGCGGCCGCGCCGTCGGCGTCCGCGTCAGCGCCGGGCGTCCGCGTCAGCGCCGGGCGGCCGCGACGAACGCGTCGATGAGCTCGACGCTCTTGACGCCCCGTGACGACTCCACGCCGGAGCTGACGTCGACGCCGACCACGCGGGCCCCGGCGGCCCGCAGCGCCGCGACGCGACCCGCGACGTTGGCGGGGGTCAGCCCGCCGGCGAGCAACCAGTCGCCGCGCGGGGGCGCGGCGAGCACGTGAGCGACGTCGAACGTGGCCCCGGCCCCGGGGACGGCGGCGTCGAGCAGCAAGGCGTCCTCTCGGAACGCCGCCCGGCGCTCGTCGCCCTCGTCGGCATGGGCGGCCGCGTCGACCGCACGGATCACGCGGAACCCCGCGGCTCGCACGGCGGCGACGTCGGCCGGCGACTCGCTGCCGTGCAGCTGCACGGTCGAGACGCCCGCAGTGCGGGCCAGCTCGAGCACCTCCTCCGTCGGCTGGTCGCGGAACACGCCGACCGTCTCGACGCGATCGCCCACGGAGGCGGCGAGGTCCCGAGCCGTCTCGGCGTCGACCGTGCGCGGACCGCCCGGTGCGAGGACGAACCCGACCGCATCGGCCCCGGCCCTGACAGCCGCCTCCACCGTCGTCGGCGTCGAGAGGCCGCAGATCTTCACCCAGATGCTCATGCAGGCCAGTCTGCCGTGTGCCGGGTCACGGCACGATCGACCAGGAGCAGCAACACGGCGTAGCTGAGCAGCGAGGCCCCGGACCAGGCGGCGAGCGACACGACCAGGTCGGTGCCCGCCAGGCCCGTGACGACGATCGCGCCGGCAGTCGCGGCGAACCGGCCCAGATCCCAGGCGAGCTGCGTGCCCTGCCGTTCGAGGAGCGGCAGGAGGCGGGAGAAGGGCGACACCACGACCTGCGCGGCGAAGGCGGGCACCATGATCGAGGCGACGGCACCCGAGCCTGCCCACGCTCCGCCGAACACGACCGGGAACACGGAGGGAGCGACGGCAGCCACGAGGACCGCCACCACGACGGCCACCACGGTGAGGCGCGCCACCGCTCGACGGACGCTGCCACGGAGGTCGCCCTGGCGGGCACGCACCAGCGCGCCGAGCTGCCCCTCGACCTGCAGCCCGACCGCGTCCGCGACCATGCCGACAGGAGCGCCGAGCACCCGCAGCGTCAGAGCGACCCCGCCCAGCGTGGCAGACCCGTGGGCCGCCGCCAGGAGCACGATCGGAGCTTGCTGTCCGGCCACGTTGACCAGGCTCGACCACGTGCTGACCAGGGGGAACCGGCGGTACCGGACGATGACGGCTCGCATCGCGCTGCGCCGCAGCACAGGCGCCGCGCGACGCGACCGCCCCCGCCCGGCCGCGGCGCCGCCGAGCGCGGCGAGGCGCCCGGCGGCGACCCCGAGCACGAGGCCCAGCGAGCCCCCGAGCGGGGCGAGGGAGAGGTTGCAGACGACCTGGCCGACGCCCTGGAGGACGTTGCGCCTGGCCAGACCTCGATAGTCGCGCCGCCGCGCGGCCCATGCGGTGACGACTCGTTGCGTCGCCACGAGCGCGACGGTGACGGGGCACACCCACCACGCGTCGGCGAGCACCTGCGTGCCGGTGAGGTCGGCGAGCTGCTCGCGGCACAGGAAGGCGACGACGGTCGCGGCCGTCGACAGGACGAGGACGGAGACGAGAGCACTGGCCACCAGGAGGCGTGCTGCTGTCTCCCCTCTCGGCACGACGATCGCGCGGTCCCACCCGAGGGGAGCGACGGCGCCCACGACGCTGGACAGGGCGGTCACCACCGCGAGGGCCCCCAGGTCGGCTGGACCGTAGAGACGCGTGATCACCGGCGAGGCCGCCACGACGAGCCCCTGGCCGACGATGCTCCCGGTGACGACCCGCGCGGCGGGCCGACCGGCGTGACGACGCAGGGCTGCTGCCGCCCGCCGTGCAGCCGAGCTCGCGAGCGTGGCGTTCACGGTCTCGGTGCCTGCCCCTCCGCCAGGGCCGACACGGTCCCGTCACCGATGGACGCGACGACACAGGACGGCCAGGCCGCCGGGTCGACGCACCGCCGCCCGTCGAGGACCGAACGCACGCCCGGCACGTCTGAGTCGCTCCACCCTCGGTACTCGGCATGGTCCGCCTGCACCACGACCGCAGTGGCAGGCTCGCCTCGTCGATGGGCGACGAACCCGAGCCCCTCGAGCTCGGCGTCGTCGTACAGGGGGTCGTGCACGACGACGCGCGCACCGGCGTCGGTCAACGCCCGCACCGTCTCGGAGACTCCCGAGAACGCCGTCTCCTTGACGCCGCCACGGTAGGCCGCTCCGAGCACGGCGACGGTCTCGCCCTCCAGGTCGCCGTGCACTCGGCGAAGCAGCTCGACGGAGTGCCTCGGCATGGCGGCGTTCCGGTCGCGTGCCGCGCGGACGATGTCCGCCTGCGGGTCGTTCCACAGGTACAGGCGGGGATAGACCGGGATGCAGTGCCCGCCCACGGCGATGCCGGGCTGGTGGATGTGGCTGTACGGCTGCGAGTTGCAGGCGTCGATGACGGCGCCGACGTCGACGCCGACGGTCTCGGCGTAGCGCGCGAACTCGTTGGCCAGACCGATGTTCACGTCTCGGTAGGTGGTCTCCGCCAGCTTCGCCATCTCGGCGGCCTCGGCCGAGCCGAGGTCCCAGACGCCGTTCGGCCGGGCGAGGTCGGGTCGTTCGTCGAACTGGAGCGCGCTCTCGTAGAAAGCGACAGCTCGGCGGGTGCCGTGTTCGGAGAGGCCGCCGACCAACTTGGGGTAACGCCGCAGATCGCTGAACACCCGTCCTGTGAGCACCCGTTCCGGAGAGAACACCACGTCGAAGTCGACGCCCTGCGTCAGGCCGCTGCCGGCTTCGAGCCGAGGCGCCCACCGCCCACGGGTCGTGCCGACGGGCAGAGTCGTCTCATAGGCGACGAGCGTTCCCCGCGTCAGCGAGGCGGCCAGCGAGTCGGTCGCCGCGTCCATCCAGCCGAAGTCGGGCCGAGCCTCGTCGTCGACGAACAGCGGCACGACGACGACCACGACATCGGCCCCCGGCACTGCGTCCGTGTAGTCGGTCGTCGCCCGGAGGGCGCCGGTCGGGACCAGCTCGCCGAGACGGCGTGCGAGATCGTGCTCTCCGGGGAACGGCTCGGCGCCGTCGTTGACGAGGTCGACGACGCGGCGTGACAGGTCGACCCCGGTGACCTCGTGGCCGGAGGAGGCGTACTGCACCGCTAGGGGGAGGCCGATCTTGCCTAGGCCGATGACGGTGATCCTCATGGGTTCCTGCCTGGTCGTCGACGAGTCGACGTCGGCGGAGGCCTCGGTCATGAAGTGTGGCTCCGGGTTCATCATGTCCTTTCAAGACCTTTCACGAATGTGACATTAGAATACGACACTGCATGCTGGAATACCAGTGAAGATCCACGTCAGACCGTCGCCCCCCCCCCCCCCCCCCGAGACCATCCACAGGGCTTCCCCTTTCTCAAATACAGGTGTAACATTTTACATCATCTGCACCAGACATCGTCTCGTCTGCCCGCCGACGTCCGTCGGCGTCGTCGCGAGCACCCCACCCGCCCGTCCCCGTGGAGACCCGCCAATGAGCCGCATCAACTTGTCCGTCCCCGACGTGGGACTCCTCGAGGAGACCGCCGTGCTCCGAGCCCTGCGCTCCGGCTGGGTCGCTCCCCTCGGACCCGAGGTCGACGCGTTCGAACGCGAGGTCGCCGACCGTGTCGGCGTCGCGCACGGTGTCGCCCTCGCCTCGGGCACTGCGGCCCTCCACCTGGCGCTGCTCGCCGTCGGAGTCCGCCCCGGAGACGTCGTCCCGACGTCGACCTTCACGTTCGCGGCAACCGTCAACGCCGTCCTCCACGCGGGGGCACGGCCAGTCCTCGTCGACGTCGATCCCCTGACGGGCAACCTGTGTCCCGTCCTGTTGTCCGAAGCCGTCGACGACCTCGTCCGTTCCGGCGAGCGCGTCGGCGCAGTCCTGCCCGTCGACATCTACGGCAAGGCGGCAGACCACGCGACCCTCAGGTCCGTCGCCGACCGGGTGGGCGCCCCCCTCGTGATCGACAGCGCCGAGGCTCTCGGCGCCTCGAGCGACGGACGACCCGTCGGCTCGCTCGGGGCGGCGTCCGCCTTCTCGTTCAACGGCAACAAGGTCATGACGACGTCAGGGGGCGGCATGCTCGTCACGGACGACGCCGAGATCGCCGAGACGGCGCGGCGCCTGTCCAACCAGGCTCGTCAACCCGTCGCCCACTACGAGCACCACGAGGTCGGCTTCAACTACAAGTTGAGCAACGTCGCTGCCGCACTCGGACGGGCACAGCTCACGCGCCTCGACACGATGAACGCACGCCGACGCGAGGTCCGAGGTCGCTACCGGCAGTTCTTCGCCGGCGTGGACGGCATCGAGGTCCTCGACGGCGGCGACGACAGCTCCGACAACTGCTGGCTGACCTGCATCACCGTCGACGAGGCACGCACCGGCTGCTCGGCCGCCGAGCTCGGCGCCGTTCTCGAGCTCGCCGACATCGAGTCTCGAGCCCTGTGGAAGCCCATGCACCGTCAACCGGCCTATGCCTCCTGCCGCTCCTTCGTCACGGGGGTCTCCGACCGCCTCTTCGAGACCGGGCTCGCCCTGCCGAGCGGCTCCACCCTCACCGATGCCGACCTGGACCGCGTCTGCGGCACCCTGGCCGCCCGACTGGAGAACTCCCTTGTCTCGAACTGGTGACACCGCACCCTTGCCGGCGACCGGCACCACGTCCCCCGCTCGCGTCCCTGCTCGGCCCACCGCTGATCGACAGCGGCGCACGTACGAGATCGTCGCTCGCCTCGTCGACGTCGTCGTGTCCGCCACCGCGCTGGTCCTCCTCGCGCCCGTCATCGGCATCGTGGCCGTGGCCGTGGCGGTGCGCCTCGGGCGGCCGGTGCTCTTCCGGCAGCAGCGCCCTGGCCTGCACGGCGTGCCGTTCACGCTGGTCAAGTTCCGGAGCATGTGCGACGTCGATCCCGATGCGGGCGTGGTGACGGACGCGCAGCGACTGACGCCCTTCGCGCGGTGGCTGAGGTCGACGAGCCTCGACGAGCTCCCGAGCCTCCTCACGGTGCTGCGTGGCAACATGACGCTGGTAGGGCCCCGGCCCCTCCTCGTCGAGTACCTGCCCCTCTACTCTGCCGAGCAGGCCCGCCGCCACGACGTCCGCCCCGGCCTCACGGGCCTGGCGCAGGTCAGCGGTCGCAATGCACTGACGTGGCCGGAGCGCTTCCGACTCGACGTGCACTACGTCGACCACCGGAGCCTCGTGCTCGATCTGCGGATCCTGCTGCAGACGGTCGTCTGCGTCGTCCGCCGCACCGGGATCACCGAGCCGGGCGAAGCGACGCGGAGCAAGTTCACCGGCGCCCCTCCGGCCGGGGCCCTCTCGTGACGCCGTCGCTCGTGGTCGTCGGCGCAGGCGGCATGGGGCGTGAAGCCCTCGACGTCGCCCTCGCGTCCGGCCACCGGGCCGTCGGCGTCGTCGCTGACGGCGCCAGCTCCCTCGATCTCGACCGGCTCGCCCGGCGAGGGATCCCCTTCTTGGGCAGCCCGTCGGACTGGTTCACCGCGAACCCCGGCCAGGCGTACGTGATCGGCATCGGAGCCCCGGAGGCGCGTCGGCGTCTCGACGCCCAGGTCACCGCCCTGGGGGCGACGCCGCTCACGATCGTCCACCCGGACGCGACGGTCGGCTCCGACTGCCGGCTCGGGCCCGGAACGGTCGTCTGCGCCGGCGCCCGGTTGTCCACGAACGTGCACACCGGCCGCCACGCGCACGTCGGGGCGAACGCCGCCGTCGGTCACGACACCGTGATCGACGACTGGACCTCCGTCAACCCGGGGGCTGTCGTCTCGGGCAACGTGTCGCTCGGACACACGAGCCTCGTCGGCGCCGGCGCCACCGTGCTGCCGCGTCTCACGCTCGGCCCCGAGAGCACCGTCGGCGCGGCGGCCTGCGTCGTCGGCGACGTCGACCGGGCCACGACCGTCAAGGGGGTCCCGGCACGATGAGCACACCGCAGAAGACGGTCTGGATCGTCAACCACTACGCCACAAACGCTCAGCGCGACGGGCGCAGCGGGCGCCACGACCAGCTCGCCAGCCACGTGGCGCAGCACGGCTGGCACTCCGTCGTCGTCGCCGCGTCGACAGATCACCCCTCGGGCCGGCAGACCTTCCGGCGGTTCCGCCTGCGCGAGCGCTGGTCGGGGCCGCACCACGAGTTCCTCTGGCTGCGAGGAGTCGGCTACGACGGGAACGGGGCACTCCGGGTGCTCGACATCCTCTCCTTCACCGTGCTGCTCCTCCTGCCCGGCTCGACCCGGCGGCTGCCTCGGCCCGACGTCGTCGTCGGCAGCTCCGTGCACCCTCTGGCTGCCTGGGCGGCAGGTGTCGTCGCACGGCGCCTCGGGGTCCCGTTCATCTACGAGCCTCGCGATCTGTGGCCTGAGAGCTTGATCCAGTACGGGGCGATCGCGGCCGAGTCCGTCGTGGCGCGCCTCCTGAGGCACATCGAACGGCGCACGGTCTCGATGGCCGGTCTCGTCGTGTCGCCGCTGCGCGGCGCGGGGCGGTACTACGCGGAGCGCGGCTTGCCGCGGCCTTTCCTCTGGGTCTCGAACGGCGTCACCCCTGCGCCGGCTCACGACGTCGTGGACACGGGCACGAGCGACGGCGCGCGCCGTGACGACGACCGTTTCGAGATCGCCTACCTCGGGTCGATGGGCCAGGCCAACGCCCTCGATCCCGTCCTCGAGGCGTTCGAGACCGCAGCAGGTCGTCCCGGGGGCGAGCGCCTCGTGCTGCGCATGGTCGGCACCGGCCCCGCGCGGGCCGAGCTGCAACGAAGGGCAGCAGGCGGTCGGCACGCTGATCGCGTCGTGTTCGACGGGCACGTCCCGCAGAGCCGTGCCCGTGAGATCGGACGCGCGGCCGACTGCCTGGTCGTGAACCTGCACCCGATCGACCTCTACCGGCACGGCACGTCGCTCAACAAGTTCTTCGAGTACCTCATGCTCGGCAAGCCGATCGTCGTCGGGACGAGCGTCGACGACGACGTGGTCACCGACGCGGGCGCCGGGATCAAGGTCGCCGGTAGCGACGTCGAGGGGCTCGCCGCGGCCATGCTGACGATGGCGGCGACGCCCGCCGCGCGGCTGGCCGAGATGGGGGACGCGGGCGGGCCCACGTGCTCCGTCACTACCGGTACGCGGTGCTCGCTGAGCGCCTGGCCGAGGGTCTCGATGCCGCCCGTCTCGGGCGGACGAGCGAGCTGGGTCGCGTCGAGACATCCGAGCTGCAGTCGTGAACGTCGCCGCCGAGACCGTCACCGCCGACCGCGTCCTGCCGGGTCCCGCCTCCGGGCTCGGGCACCCGTCGCCGCCTCGTCTCGCTGCAGGAAGTCCCGAGCTGCTCGCGATGCTCGGCCGGGCACTCCTCGCAGTGCTGTGCACCAGCGTCTACGCGTCGACCCTGCACTGGGTGTACGCGCACCTCGTCACCGAGCAGTTCGCCTACGCAGGCTTCACCTACGTGCCGGCGAGCACGCAGGCGACCGTCGTCACCGTCATCTCGGCGTGCGTCGTCGCGGTCACCCTTCCGACCCGGCTCACGAAGGTGTCCCATGTCGTGCTGTGCGTGCTGTTCGTGGTCTGCGTGGCGCCGGCCATGCTGATGGTCGCCTACACGGGATACGTCGAGGCCGGTGCGGCCGTCGCCGCGAGCCTCCTCATCGGGGCGTCTTTCTCGATCGCGACGACGGGCACGCGACTGCTCGACGGGCGGACCGCCCCGACGAGCGCCCCGCCGACGCTGCCTCCCGGCGCGTCGTCCCCGGCCGACCGGGCACGCCGGCGGCTCTCGCCCGAGAGCGTCATGTGGGCCGTCGTCGCGCTCCACAGCCTGGGGACGTACGGTCTCATGGCCGCGACCACGGGCATCACGCTGAGGTTCGTCGCCCTCGACGACGTCTACGACGTGCGCGCCGTCTACAAGGACGCCGTGCAGGGCGACAACGGACTGCTCGGGTACTTCCTCAGCGGCCAGGCGAACGTGATCAACACCCTGGTCATGGCCCGCGGGCTCACGCGACGGAACTGGGCGCTCGTCGCCCTGGGCGTCGCCGGCCAGTTCGTCCTCTACTCGGGAACCGGCTTCAAGACCATCCTGTTCTCGTTCCCGGCCGTGCTGCTGATCGCCCTGGCCACCCGCCGCCGGCCAGGACGACGAGTCGTGTCGTCCTGGCCCTTCCTCATCGGCCCCGTGGTGCTCATGGCCGTCGCCGCGACCGTGGACGAGGCGCAGGACGGATTCCTGTGGACCTCGCTCTTCGCGCGCCGCTTCCTCATCACCCCGGGCATGCTCACGAGCGTCTACGTCGACTTCTTCGAGCAGAACCCGCCCGCGATGCTCGGGCACTCCGTGCTGCGCTGGTGGTTCGACTACCCCTACGAGCGCTCGATCCCGCTCGAGGTCGGCCAGTTCCTGCAGCCCGGCGGCGCACTGGCCGCGAACGCCAACCTGTTCGCCGACGGCTTCGCGAACTTCGGAGCTGCCGGGGTGGTCGGCGCAGGCGCCCTGCTCCTCGCCTTCCTGAGGTTCGTCGACCGCACCTCCCGAGGCCTGCCCCTGGCCGTCGCGGCCATGGTGATGATCATGCCGAGCATCACGTTGTCGAACACGTCGCTGCTGACGGCGATGCTGTCCCACGGCCTGGCCATCGGAACGATCGTGCTCGCCGTCGCCCCGCGGACGGGATGGCACCCGCCGTCCCACGGCCCCGAGCGCCGGCGCACCTGAGCAGCAGTCAGAGCACCCCCGGGTCGACGAAGCGGCGGACCTCCACCACCGTGGAGGTCCGCCGCTTCGTGCTGCCTGCTGACACGCGCCGGGACGCCGTCCGGACGACGCCGCCAGGCTCCGCTCACCGCGCGCTCACCGGGTGCGGGCCGGTCCGATCAGCCCTCGGTAGAGCTCGACCAAGGTCTCTTCTTCGCCGTCCCAGCTGAAGTGCTCGCGAGCGGCTCGACGGCCGTTGCGACCGTGCCGCTCGAGCAGCTCGGGGTCGGCGGCGTAGCGTGCGACCGCAGCCGCGACGGCGTCGGCGTCCGCGCTGTCGACGAACGTGGCGCAGTCGTGGTCGCCGAGGAGGTGGCGCCACAACGGGAAGTCGCTGACCACGACGGCCAGACCCGCCGCCATGTACTCGAAGAGCTTGGTCGGCAACGAGTTGAGGTGCGCATCGGTGTCCCGGAAGGCGACGACCCCGATCCGTGCGTCCAGCAGCAGGTCCCGAGTCGCCTCCGGCGCCAGCCTGCCGTGGAACACGAGGGGCAGGCCGTCCGACCGCGGACGCATCGTCAGGTCTCGACGTTCGGGTGACGAGACGTGGCCGGCGAGGTCGAGGCGCCACCCGGCGGGGAACTCCGGCGACCGTGTGAGGGCAGAGAGGACGGCAGCTCCACGGTCGGCGTTGAGCGCGCCCACGTAAACCACGGACGGACTGCGATCACCGAGCGGTCGCGCCGCGTGCTCGGCGACGCGCAGGCGCGGGAAGTTGCGCACGACGACCGTGCGGTCGGCCGGGTAGCTCGAGGCGATCGTCTCGGTAGCGGCGACCACACGCGTCGCGGTCGCCTCGAGAGCGACGACGAGGCGAGCGACCCGACGGACGACGGGGACCGCGAGGGGATGGAGGTACGGCTTCGTGGTGACCTGATCGACCAAGTCCTCGTGCGCGTCGAACACCACGTCGCGCCCGAGCAGCTTCATCACCGGGACGGCCCAGGCCAGCTCCGGGTCGTGCAGGTGGACGACGCGAGCCCGAGACGCGACGGCGAGCCCTACGACCTGGACGCTGCTGAGGACCATGCGGGCGGCCCGCCGCCGGCAGGGGATCGTGACGACGTCGACCGCCGTCGGCTCCGTCGTCACGTCGCTCTCGGTCGCGATGAGCCGGACGCGGTAGCCGGCACCGGCGGCACCCGCCGCCTCGCGCAGGTGCACGCGGTTGTCCGTCCACGGATGCACGCTCGAGACGTGGACGATGTCGAAGGCCGGACGTGTCATGGCGGTTCCGTTCACTCGGGGTGCCGGGGACGGACGCGATCTCCGTCGACCAGGCGTCGAGCTTCCCCGTGCGGAGCGGCAGATGCGAGGGACATCTCCGATCCGTATATTCTATATATCCCTCTCGTCATCCGTCAAGGCGCGCGTGAGCGCCCCTCCGGCAGCGTCGACGCCACCCGCGGCGCCCAGCCTCACGAACCGAGGCCGTGCAGCACGTCCGGCGTCAGGTCGTCCAGGTCGGACGGCTGCACCGTCAGCCCCTGACCGTCGGCGGCGACGTCCACCCGGACGGTGTCGCCGTCCACGACGACTCCGCCGAGCAGCGCCATCGCGAGCTGGTCGTCGATCTGCCGTTGCATCAGGCGGCGCAGCGGACGTGCGCCGTAGATCGGGTCGTAGCCGCGATCTGCCAGCCAGGCTCGTGCGTCGGGCGTGACCGCGAGCGACAGCCGCCGGTCGGCCAGCCGACGGCCGAGGCGGTCGACGTAGAGCGACACGATCTGGCCGAGGTCGTCGGCGGTCAACGTCGAGAAGACGACGATGTCGTCGAGGCGGTTGACGAACTCCGGCTTGAAGGCCTGGCGGACCATGGCCTGGACCGCCTCCTCCTTCTGCTCGTCGGACAGCCCCGGCTCCGTGATCACCTGGCTGCCGAGGTTCGAGGTGAGCACCAGGATTGTGTTGCGGAAGTCGACCGTGCGCCCCTGCCCGTCGGTGAGCCGGCCGTCGTCGAGCACCTGCAGCAGCAGGTCGAAGACCTCGGGATGGGCCTTCTCGACCTCGTCCATCAGCACGACGCTGTAGGGACGCCGGCGCACCGCCTCCGTGAGCTGCCCACCGGCCTCGTAGCCGACGTACCCGGGAGGCGCGCCGACCAGGCGAGAGACGCTGTGCTTCTCGCCGTACTCGCTCATGTCGATGCGGACGAGGGCCTTCTCGTCGTCGAACAGGAAGTCCGCGAGGGCCTTCGCGAGCTCCGTCTTGCCGACGCCGGTCGGCCCGAGGAACAGGAACGACCCTGTCGGCCGATCGGGGTCGCTGATGCCCGCGCGCGTGCGGCGCACTGCCTCGCTCACCGCCTTCACGGCGCGACGCTGTCCGATGAGCCGCCGACCGAGCTCGCTCTCGAGGTGCAGCAGCTTCTCGGTCTCGCCGCTGAGGAGGCGCCCCACCGGGATGCCCGTCCAGGCCGCCACGACCTCGGCGATGTCCGAGTCGGTGACGCTGTCGCTGACGAGGCGCTCGTCGCTCTGCTCGAACGACTCGGCGTCGGCGAGCCGTTTCTCGATGTCCGGGATGCGCTCGTAGCTGATGCGCGCCGCGTCCTCGTAGCGCCCCTCGCGGAGGGCGCGGTCCGCGTCGATGCGGGCCTCGTTCAGGTCGCTGCGCAGCGTGCCGACCCCCTGCAGCGCCGCCTTCTCGGCCTGCCAGCGGGCGTCCAGGTCGTCGAACGCGGCCTGCTGCTCGGCGATGGTCTCGCGCAGGGTCGCGAGCCGCGCCAGCGAGGCGTCGTCCTTCTCCTTCTTGAGCGCGAGCTCTTCGATCTGCAGGCGGACGAGGCCGCGGTAGAGCTGGTCGAGCTCGACCGGCGACGAGTCGATCTCCATCTTGAGGCGGGAGCCCGCCTCGTCCACGAGGTCGATCGCCTTGTCGGGCAGCTGGCGGCTCGGGATGTACCGGTTCGACAAGGAGGCGGCAGCCACGAGGGCGCCGTCGGTGATCGTGACGCCGTGGTGCGCCTCGTACCTCTCCTTGAGGCCGCGGAGGATCGCGACCGTGTCCTCCACGGTCGGCTCCCCCACGTAGACCTGCTGGAACCGGCGCTCGAGGGCGGCGTCCTTCTCGATGTACTGGCGGTACTCGTCGAGCGTCGTGGCGCCGATCAGCCGCAGCTCGCCGCGGGCGAGCATCGGCTTGAGCATGTTGGAGGCGGCGACCGAGCCCTCACCGCCGCCTGCGCCCATGAGGGTGTGCAGCTCGTCGATGAAGGTGATGACCTGGCCGTCGCTCCGGGTGATCTCCTTGAGGACGTCCTTGAGGCGCTCCTCGAACTCGCCGCGGTACTTGGCGCCGGCGACGAGCGCCGCGAGGTCGAGGCTGATCAGCCGCTTGTCCTTGAGGGAGTCGGCGACGTCGCCCGCGACGATGCGCTGGGCGAGGCCCTCGACGACGGCGGTCTTGCCGACGCCCGGCTCGCCGATCAGCACGGGGTTGTTCTTGGTGCGCCGGGTGAGCACCTGGCTGATGCGACGGATCTCGGCGTCGCGCCCGATCACGGGGTCGAGCTTGCCGCTCCGGGCGATCGCCGTGAGGTCGACGCCGTACTTCTCGAGCGCGCTCTTCTGCTTCTCGTCAGAGGCGGGTGCGCCCTGCATGTTGGCCATGACTGTCTCCCAAGACTTGAGTCTGCGGACATCAAGTTTATGCCGCACGAGCACCTTTCGCCACCAATTTGTGAGACTGCCGTTCCAGATGTAATATTTACATAGCTTGTGACACCGACCAGCGATGTCGACTCCGAACGTTCCCCCGAGAGAGAGAAACCCCGTGAACTCATTCCAGAAGATGGCGGCGACGACATGCGTCGCCGTCACCTTGCTGGCCGGCGGCGTCCTGCCCGCCACGGCAGCGCCGTCCGCCTCACCGACCGAGACCGCAGCTGAGGGTGCCGTCGCCCCCGCGAGCTACACGCAGAAGGTCGTGATGACAGGAGGCGGCGAGTACTACGCCCTGACCGCCACTGGTTTCCAGCGATTCTCCACACAGGCTGCCGCTGAGGCAGCCGCGATGACCGCGACCTTCCCCGAACGGGGCACACCAGGACCGATCCAGAGCGGAGACCGCCACATCGGCGTAGTCCAGAACCTGGGCACCGGATCGAGCGCGTACTACTTGGTTGCCGCCCGAGACTCCAGGGTCCCTCAAGTGATCATCACCCCCACCGGCGAGATCACGCTCGGCATCTACAAGCTCAGCCACTGGGGACTCCTCCCGGGAGGCCGCGAAGAGGGCCTGCTCTTGAGCAAGTCCACGAGCACGAGGATCAAGCTCGTCGACCTGACTGCGCCCGCGCCCGCGCCCGCGCCCGCGCCCGCGATCTCCGTGCCCGAGGCGAGGCCCGGCGAGACCGTCCAGGCGACGATCTCGTTCCCCCAGCGCATGTACGGCAAGCTCGTCTTCGTCGCTCCTGCGCACACGACGATCGTCGGCCTGACCCCCAAGGCGTGCAAGATCACCGACGGCGGCAAGAAAGCCACGTGCGGCGTCGACGGCGACTACTGGCAGGCGGACCACCAGATCACGCTCAAGGTGGACTCCGCCGTCCGCCCCGACTCCAGCATCTCCTGGGGATCGACCCTCCCCGGCGGCACCATGACGATGGTCAAGTCCGGCTCCGCCGACATCACGACCACGCTGACCGCCAAGGTGGTCCGTGGCGGCTGGGCCGTCTCGAAGCCCACCATGCGGCCAGGGACGATCGGCACCTCCACCGTCGCCTTCGACGGCACCCACACGGGTCCGATGACCGTCACCGCGCCCACCGACACCACCCTCACCGGCATCGCCGGCGGCACCGAGAAGTGGACCATCTCCGCCGACGGCACCACCGCCACGGCACCGTCCAGCACCTGGACCGGGGCCCGCACCCTCAGCCTCCTCGCATCCGCCACCGCGGAGGCCGGCGAGAAGATCGGCGGCTCCGTCACCAGCGGCACAGGGCTGAACAGCATCACGGTGCCACTGAACGCGAACGTCCCGGAGGCGAAGAGCACCGTCCTCGGCACCTACGCGCTCGAGGCCAAGCCGATGACGGGCACACACTTCAGCCCCGGCGACGACGGCACCGTGAGCTTCACCTCGCGCCCCTCCCGCGGCCCGGACGGCATCGACATCACGCCCGGGGAGTCCATGTCCTGGACCACGACCCTGCCCAAGGGCCTCGAGATCCGCGGCAACACCTGCTCCGACGTCTACACCGGCTACACCGCCACCTGCGACTTCGGTGCCACCGCCCCCGACGGCACCCGGACGGTCGTCTACACGGTCACCCGCGACGCCGACCAGCCGGCGGTCACCGACGCCTTCCAGCACGTCCACACCACCACCTACGATGTCCGAGCGACCGCCGACCTGGCCCCCGACGCCGAGGTGGTCACCACGTTCACCCCGACAGCGGGCCACACGTCCGACAGCCCCCGCGCCGAGACCACCGTCCCCGTGACACAGGGGCCCGTGGTCACCGTGACGAACCCGGCTGACCCGGCCGACGGCTACACCCCCGACACCGCGTTCACCTTCACCGGCAAAGCCACCCCGGGCAAGACGATCACCGTGCAGAACGTGTACGGCACCGTCGTGGCCCAGAACGTGCCCGTGGCGGCCGACGGCACCTGGTCGTGGACCCGCGCCAACATGGGCACCTCCATCTGGATGCTCGAGTTCGTCCAGGACAAGGGCGCCGCGAACGAGCACAAGGCCACGGTCTACAACTTCAAGCCCAACGCCACCCCCGCACCGGTCGTGACCGTCACCAACCCGGCGAACCCGGCCGACGGCTACACCCCCGGCACCGCGTTCACCTTCACCGGCAAAGCCACCCCGGGCAAGACGATCACCGTGCAGAACGTGTACGGCACGGTCGTGGCCCAGAACGTGCCCGTGGCGGCCGACGGCACCTGGTCGTGGACCCGCGCCAACATGGGCACCTCGAACTGGATGCTCGAGTTCGTCCAGGACAAGGGAACCGCGAACGAGCACAAGGCGACCGTCTACAACTTCAAGCCCAACGCCACCCCCGCACCGGTCGTGACCGTCACCAACCCGGCGAACCCGGCCGACGGCTACACCCCCGGCACCGCGTTCACCTTCACCGGCAAGGCCACCCCGGGCAAGACGATCACCGTGCAGAACGTCTTCGGCACGGTCGTGACCCAGAACGTGCCCGTGGCGGCCGACGGCACCTGGTCATGGACCCGCGCCAACATGGGCACCTCGAACTGGATGCTCGAGTTCGTCCAGGACAAGGGAACCGCGAACGAGCACAAGGCCACGGTCTACAACTTCGCCCCCCGGGACTGACCCCCGAGCGACGACGAACACCAGAGGCCCTCGTGGCGGAGCATCCGCTCCACCACGAGGGCCTCCTCAATTCCACACTTTACTTTTACATCTGACATGATCGTCGAGGTTCACTGAGGAACCCCGATCGAAAGGTCCACGATGAAGAGAAGCCCCGTGATCACCGCCGTCGCCGCGGGAGGCTTGATCGTCCTCCTCGCAGGGGCGGCTGCCCCGCCCGGCCCGACCGGCCCCGTCAGCGGATCGCCGACAACCGCTCTGATCGACCCGTCCGACCACCACCCCCTCACGGGCGCCGTCGAGTCCGTCGACTCCGCCCGGCAGACGGCCGTGCTGGACGGGACAGCGAGCCCTGGCGCGCAGATCCGCGTCGGTGACACCACACTGACCACCGCCGCGGCCGACGGGGCGTGGCGTGGCGTGGCCACCGGCCTCTCGGTCGGCACGAACTCCCTCAGCATCCAGCAGCGCGTCGACGGCGCCCTCGTGGACACCATCGTCCGACAGGCCGACGTCACGCCGCCACAGGCTGCCCCGACCGTCGACGTCACGTACACGGACGATGTCGACACCCCGGCTCAGCTGCGCGGCACAGGACAGGACGAGGCGACCATCCGGGTGCTCGACGGCGACCGCCAGATCGTCCCCGACCGCACCGTCATGGGCGGCGCGTGGTCCGCCGAGGTGCCCACCTCCCTCGGCGCGGGCACCCACCTGCTCACCGTGCAGCAGCTCATCGGCGGACGGCTCGTCGGCTCGGTGGAGCAGCCCGTCGACCTGGGAGGGGCGCCATCGGCCGACTCGCCCGCCTCGGGCGTGGTCTCCCTCGGGACCGCCCCGGTCGAGGGGGCCGACGTCGAGCGCGCCCCCCACCCGCAGGTCGGCGTCACCGTGACCAACCCCGCCGACGTCTCGGCCGGGTACACGCCCGACGCCGCCTTCACGTTCCGCGGCACCGCCGCACCGGGCACCACGCTCACCGTGCAGAACATGTGGGGGACCCACATCGCGACCAGGAGAGTCGACCGCGACGGCGACTGGAGCTGGACCCGTGCCCACATGGGCACGAGCACATGGCAGCTCGAGTTCGTGCAGGACAAGGGCGGCCCACAGGAGGCGACGGCGACCGTGTACGACTTCCGGCCCCGCGTCGAGCAGCCTGCCGTCGGCATCACCGCTCCCGCCGACATCTCGGCCGGCTACACGCCCGACGCCCCCTACACGTTCCGCGGCACCGGGGCCGCCGGCCACACGATCAGCGTGCAGAACATCTGGGGCACCCCCGTGGGCCGCGCGATCGTCGACCCCGACGGCACCTGGCAATGGACCCGGGTCACCATGGGCACGAGCGTGTGGTACCTCGAGTTCGTGCAGGACGAGGGCCTCGCCAGCCAGTCCGTGGCGACGGTCTACGGCTTCCGACCTGAGATCGTCACCGGGCCGGCCGTCACCGTGACCCAGCCGGCCGACCCGGCTCTCGGCTACGAGGTCGGCAGGCCGTTCACGTTCACCGGCACCGCCACGCCGGGCAAGACGATCAGGGTGCGCAACGTGTTCGGCACCTCGATAGCCAGCACGCGCGTCGAGGACGACGGGACCTGGAGCTGGACGCGCCAGTACATGGGCACGTCCGTCTGGCACCTCGAGTTCGCCCAGGACGCGGGGACGCCTGCCGAGCAGTTCGCCCCGGTCTACCACTTCGGGCCGCGCCCCTGACGCGGGGCTGAGGGGGAGGCGACTCGCGGGGGCGCCTCCTCCTTGCGCATCTCACGTATGAGTGTAAAATATTTACTACGAGAACATCACTCCGTGCGATCGCGTGCGTTGCTGCCTCGAACACTCACCGTACCGACACGAAAGCGTGACATGACGAAGAAGACGCTCCTCCTCCCCCTCACCGTGACCGCCGCCCTCGGCTTCGCCCTGACCGGCTGCACGTCGTCCGTCGACCCCGTCGAGACACCGACGTCGACCCCGACGACGCAGGCCGCGGCACCCGACGACCAGTGCGTCGACGGCGTGGCCTTCATGGACCTCACCGACGGCGGCGAGAAGGAGCTCGCCGACGGGTGCGAGACGGTCGTCGTCATCGGCGAGGGCGGAACCCTCTCGCTCGGTCCCGTGACGACCCTCAGCCTGATGGGCAAGGGCACGACCGTCGAGGCCGACACGGTCACGCGCGTCGAGCTCGGGGGCAACGACAACACCGTGACCCACACAGGAGCCGCCCCCGAGCAGGTCGGCGACGGCACGGGCAACACCGTCACCGCCCGCTGACCCCGTCCGCCACGCCCGCCGAGGAGGATCCCGTGCGCATCACCAGCATCGTCGGAGCGCGACCGCAGTTCGTCAAGCTCGCCCCGGTCGCCCGGGCCCTCGCGGGCCTCTGCGACCACCGCATCATCCACACGGGTCAGCACTACGACATCGCGATGTCCGACGTGTTCTTCGCCGAGCTCGACATCCCGCGACCCGACCACCACTGCGGGGTCGGCTCGGAGTCGCACGGCGCGCAGACCGGCCGGATGCTCGAGAGCATCGAGCGCCTCCTGGTCGACGACCGGCCCGACGCGGTCATCGTCTACGGAGACACCAACTCCACGCTGGCGGCGGCTCTCGCGGCCACGAAGCTGCACGTGCCCGTCGTGCACCTCGAGGCCGGCCTGAGGTCGTTCGACCGCAGCATGCCCGAAGAGGTCAACCGCGTCATGACCGACCACACGGCCGATCTCTGCCTGGCGCCGACGCTCGGCGCGATGGCGAACCTGGCCACGGAGGGCCTCGGCGCGCGCAGCCTCCTCGTCGGCGACGTGATGACCGACATCCTCTTCGACGTGCGCGACGGCCTCGATGCCGCGACGGCTCCTCCACCGCCCTTCGACGGCGCACCCTTCACCCTCGCCACGCTGCACCGGCCCGCGAACACCGACAGCCCGGAGCGCCTCCGCGAGGTGATCCGGGGGCTCGCCGGCCAGGACCGACCTACCCTGCTGCTCGCGCACCCGCGCCTGGTCGCCAAGGCAGCGGAGGCCGGCGTGCAGCTCGATGTCGGGAACATCGCCGTCCGCGGGCCCGTCGGGTACCGCGACCTCGTCCGTCTCGTGCTGTCGTCGTCGGGGGTCGTCACGGATTCCGGCGGCCTGCAGAAAGAAGCGTTCCTCCTCCGGCGTCCGTGCGTGACCGTCCGTTCTGACACGGAGTGGACCGAGACCGTCGAGCTCGGCTGGAACGCGCTGGTCGGGGAGCGGCCGTCCGACATCGCGACCGCTCTCTCGTCGCTGCCGACGCCCGGCACCGACGAGACGCCGTACGGCGACGGTCGTGCCGCTCAGCGCACGGCCGAGGCGGTCCTCGAGTTCGTCGCCTGAGCCGTCGGCTCCCACCCGATCCGAGCTGCGCCGATCCCTCGGCCTGCTGCCTCCCCTCACCCGAAAGGCCCTGCCATGCCCGCCATCGACATCGCGCGCGCGATCGTCGCCCGCTGGTTCGTCGTCGTCCTGGGCGTCGTGCTGGGCGTCGGCGCCGCCGCGGCCCTGACCGCCACCATCACCCCGACCTACGCGAGCACGACCGAGGTGTTCGTCGCCGTCCGCAGCCAGTCCGAGTCGTCGGCGACCGAGATCGCCACCGGGTCGAACGCCGCGCAGCAGAAGCTCACCACCTACAAGGACCTGGTGACCACGCCCAGGGTGCTGGCCCCGGTGATCGAGGAGCTCGACCTGGACACCACGCCGGTCCGTCTCGCCGACCAGGTGGCTGCCTCCGCGACGACGTCGAGCGTCATCTTGACCATCACCGCGACGGCCACCGACAGGGCCACGGCAGCCGCGATCGCCGACGCCGTGACCGACAGCCTCGTCACCGTGGTCACGACGCAGCTCGAGCCCGAGGTCTCGCCCGGCGTGCCGTCGGTGACCCTCGAGCTCGTCACCCCCGCCGTCGAGGCGGCCTCCGCGAGCAGCCCCCACACTCGGGCGAACCTGGCACTCGGCGCTGCGTCGGGCGCATTCGCGGCCGCCGCTGCCGTCCTGCTCCTCAAAGCCCTCGACACCAAGGTGCGCGGACGAGACGACCTTCCCCAGGGCATCGAGCTCCCCGTGGTGGGTGAGATCGCGTTCGACGCGCAGATGCCCCGTCGACCCCTCATCGTGCGAGACGACGGGACGAGCCCCCACGCAGAGTCGTTCCGCACGCTGCGGACGAACATCCAGTACCTCGACACCGACCACGTGGCCGGCGCCCTCACCATCGGCGTCACGTCGTCCACCGCATCCGAGGGCAAGACGACGACGACGGCCAACCTCGCGATCGCCCTGGCCGACTCCGGCCTGCGAGTCGTCGTGGTCGACGCCGACCTCCGCCGCCCGGCCCTGGCGACGGTCCTCGGCCTCGAGGGCGCGGTCGGGCTGTCGGACCTGCTCATCGGCAAGGTCGAGCTCGACGACGTGGCGCAGCCCTGGGGCCGCGACGAGCTGACGGTGGTCCCGTCCGGCTTCATCCCGCCCAACCCGAGCGAGCTGCTCTCGTCGAAGGCCATGGAGACGCTGCTCTCGACGCTCGGCGACACGTACGACGTGATCGTGATCGACACCCCGCCGCTGCTCTCCGTGACGGACGCCGCCCTGATCGCTCGGCTCGTCGACACGATGCTCCTGGTGGTCGCCACCGGTCGCACCCGTCGCGAAGACGTGCGGCGGGCGGTCGACCGCCTCACGGCCGTCGGCACCCGGCCTCGGGGCGCCATCTTGACGATGACCCGCCATCGCCGCGGCACGGATCCGTACTACCGGTACGTGCCGAACGAACAGCGCCCCGCGGCCCCGGCACTCCGCCGGCTCTCGTTCCTGCCCGCGCGGTCGACCTGACGGTCGGCGACGAGAGCGCAGCCCCCGCCAGCGCTCCCCTCACCCACGGCACGACGACGGCGACGTCGGCACCGTGAGCGCGAGGGGAGCGGTCGCTGACGTCAGGCCCCGTCGCCGTACCTGTTGACGACGGACTTCGAGCCCCACACGGCCAGGTCGGTCTGCGACCAGTCGTTCCCCAACAGGTCGAGCTCGTTGCCCGCCAGGCCGACGGCGACGCCCCTGACCGGTCTCGCCGGCGCGTCGCCGCCCGCCTCGAAGCGCGTCGACGAGATGGTCCCCGTGTTCGCGCCGCTGCGCACGGTGACGACCGCCATCGCGCCTCCTGGAGACGCCGGTCGCAGCACCGTCGCCGAGTTCCGCAGCAGCATGACGGCGTCGTTCGAGTGGTACAGCACGAGGGCGCTGCCCACGCAGGACTCGAACGCGTTGCCGCTGACGATGACGTCACGCGTCAGATAGAGCACGATCCCCCCTTCGCTGCCCCCGCCGTGCCCCCGCACCACGTTGTCGACCACGACCCCCGTGGCCCGCTCGGCAGCTGAGCCGACGGTGTCGCCGGCACCCTTCACGACGATGCCGGCACCCGGCACGTCGAGGCCGACCCGTTCGACCGTGTTGCCCGAGACCACCACGTCGAGAGGTGCCCAGAGGGTCGAGCCGCGGTCGACCTCGTGCTTGCAGGGCACCATGGCGATGCCGACCCGGCAGTCGCGGACCGTGTTGCCGGTGACCACGATGCCCTCGCCGGCGTGGGTGTCGATGCCCTCCCACGAGGCGACGCCCGACACGGTGTTCGAGTCGATGAGGATCATCGACGATCGCGGGGCCTGCGCGAGGGGCACGGTGTCGTCCCGCGACACGATGACGCCGTAGCTGTTCACGTAGGGCGACGGCTGGTTGACGCCGTCGATCGTGCAGTCGCGGACGACCCCGTACGAGCACGAGAGCATCATCACCCCCGCGTAGGCGACGTCGCCGATGGCGCAGCCCGCGATGGTGAACGACCGGCAGAAGGAGGCGAAGATCCCGTCGTGCGTGAAGCCGGTGATGGTGGCGCCCTCGACACGGAGACCGTCGATGGGCGCCTCGACCGTGCCGGCCGCGTCGATGCCGCGCCCCAGACCCGTGCGGCTGCCCGAGGTGCCGGCGAGCACGACGTCTCGCAGGGTCACCCCGCCGGCGCGCACCTCGATCGCCGCCACGTCGGCGGTCATCGTGAGACGGCCGGCTCCGGAGAACACGATCGTGACGGGCCGGTCGACGACCAGCGGGGCCGCCCGGCTCCACGGACGCGTGACGGTGAGCGTGCCGCCCTCGGGCACGGCGGCCAGCGCCTCGTCGAGCGTCGCCGCGCCCGCGTCGTCGTGACGCGTCACCGCACAGTCCGCGGCGTCCGCCCAGGCCGCGCTCGGTGCTCCCCTCGTCGTCACCGCGGCCGCGGCCGCCCCTGCGCCGCCGATCAGGAGCGCTCGCCGCCCCACCGTGCCGGGACCGTGCCCTGCTGCTTCGTTCCTCATGCCGCCTCCTCTAGCGCTTGTATGCACTGATGGTATATGCCTCATGTGACGGCCTGCGGGTCGTGACGGCGCGTCGGGCGCAAGATGGACGCATGATCGACGTCGACCTCGCCCGCCGCCTCGCCGACAGCGGGCTGCGGTGGCGCCCCGCCACGGGAGACCGCTTCGTGATCGACACCGTCGGCTTCGCCGAGGACGTCTTCACGCTGAGCGAGATGACCATCGAGGCGCACGAGCACCCCACCGGCACCGTGCTCGGCTTCAACGGCACCACCGAGTGGGCGCTGGACTCGGTGGCGGCCGACGACTCGCTGTGGCTGCCTCGGGAAGACCAGCTGCGCCTCCTGCTGTCGCGTGCGTTCCGGTCGTTGACGCGTGTCGGCACCGGGGACAGCGAGGTGAGGGTCGTCATCGACGGCGACGAGCGGGTGTTCACCGCCGCAGACGCCGAGGACGCCTACGCCCAGGCCCTGCTCGCGTACATCGCGGCGTCGGTGGCCCTGGACGACCCGGACGTCGCGAGCGACCTCGACGGGGCGGGCGGGCCGGACGTCGCCGACGTCAGCGACGCGTCGACGCCGTGACCGTGAACTTCGGCGTGCGCAGCACCTGCCGGGTGGGCCCGACCGACGCCTCGAGCGCAGGTCGGTACGCGAGGTGCGAGTTGTAGACGGTCCAGAGCTCGCCCCCGGGACGCAGCAGCCGCGCGGCCGCGTCGAACAGCCGCGGTGCGAGCCCGGTGTTCACGGCCGCCCCGACGTGGAACGGCGGGTTGAGCAGCACCAGGTCGGCCGACCCCTCGGCCAGGGCGTCGCCCGCGTCGGCGCGGACCACGCGCACGCGGTCGCCGACGCCGTTGGCCCTCGCCGTCGCGCCCGCCGACGCCACCGCCGCGGCCGACTGGTCGGTGGCGACGACCTGCACGCCCGGCCGGGCGAGGGCGACGGAGGCGGCGAGCACCCCGGTGCCGCAGCCCAGGTCGACCACGTCGCGGGCCTCGGGCAGCGCGTCGGCGAGCACCCCGAGCAGCGCCCGGGTGCCGATGTCGACCGAGGTGCCCGCGAAGGCACGGCCGTGCGCGGCGACGGTGAGGCCGAGGTCGAGGTGCCGCTGCTCGCGGGGCCAGCCCGCGCCTCCTGCGCCCGCCTCGCCTGATGCGCCTCCCGGGCCTGGCAACGGCCGCGACGCGACCAGCACCCGCGACTTCTGCCGGGCGAGCGACGCGTGCACGTCGCCGAAGTGGCGGCGCAGCACGTCGTTCATGGCGAGGGTCATGTGCTTGACGCGCCCGCCGGCGAAGAGGACGACCCCCGGAGGCGCGGAGCGGGCCGCGAGCCCGGCCACCTCGTCGAGCGCGTCGAGCTCGCGAGGCAGCTGGAGCAGCACCACGCGAGCGCCCTCGACGAGCGACGCGTCGAGCGGGTGCTGCTGCCACGTCGGCGCGACCCCGAGCCGGGAGGCGTTCGCGGCCAGCGCACGTTCGCCCTGCAACGCGTCCTGGTGCACGCGCAGCCCGGTCGCCCCGCGGGCCGCCGCCCCGAGGGTGAGGGCGCCGTGGCGGTCGCCGATGACGGCGACCTCCGTCGGGGACGCGACCAACGCCTCCTGCGCCTCGTCCAGCAGGAGGCGGTCGGTCGCGTCCCACGCGACGAGGTCGTGGGCCTCGACGTCGGGCCAGCGGCGGAGCGCGGCGAAGTCGAGGTCAGGCACGACGACAGCCTAGGGCGGACGACGCCGACGCCCGGGCGTCGGCGAACGACGGGGACGGCGTCGCCCCGGACGAGACGGTCGGGACCTGCGAGGGAGTCGAGACCCGGCTGGTCAGTGCTGCTGGGGACGCCAGACGACGACCGACGTCTGGCGCTGCGGGCGCGACCCGTGCCGCAGGGGCACGACTCCGCTCTCGCCGGCGGCGAAGACCCGGGCACCTGGCCGGTTGACCAGCTCGTCGGCCAGCGCCCGCTCGAGTTCGCGCACCCGCGACTGCAGCGACGTGACCTGGTTCTCGAGCTCGAGGATGCGCTTGATGCCCTCGAGCGAGACGCCCTCGCCGCCCAGCCGGCCGATCTCGCGGAGCTGGACGACGTCGCGCATCGAGTAGCGGCGCGACTTGCCCGCCGTCCGCTGCGGCACGACGAGGCCGAGACGGTCGTACTGCCTGAGCGTCTGGGCGTGCATGCCCGCGAGCTCGGCGGCGGTCGCGATGGCGAAGAGCGGCGAGTTCTCGTCCATGGTCGTCACGCCTGCGCGCGGGCCCTGACGATGAGGTCGTCGCGGGGGTTCTCGGCCGGGAGGGCCGCGGCCAGGGCCTCGACCGCCTCCTTCGCCTTGTCGCTGAGGTGCGACGGCACGGCCACCTGGACGGTGGCGAGCAGGTCGCCGGTGCCCGACTTGGTGACGACGCCGCGGCCCTTGACGCGCAGCACCCGACCGGAGGGGGTGCCGGGTGCGACGCGCAGCCGCACGGGGTCGCCGCCGAGCGTCGGGACCTCGATGGTCGCGCCCAGCGCGGCCTCGGCGAACGTGACCGGCACGTCGAGGCGCAGGTTCTGGCCGTCGAGCTCGAACACCGGGTGCTTGCGCACGGCGATGGTGAGGACCATGTCGCCGCCCTCGCCGCCGTCGGGGCTGGGCTCGCCCTTGCCGCGCAGCCGGATCTTCTGGCCGTCGTGCACGCCCGCGGGGATGCGGACCTTCATCGGCCGGCCGTTGGCGCCCTGCAGCGAGATCGTCTCGCCGACGACGGCCGTCTGGAAGTCGAGCGTCGTCGTGGCCGTCATGTCGCGGCCCTTCTGCGGACCGCCGAAGCCGCGGTAGCCGCCGCTCGTCTGGCCGAAGCCGCCGCCTCCGCCGCCGAACATGCCGCCGAAGATGTCGTCGAAGCCGCCGCCGCCCTGCTGGCGGTACTGCGGGCGACCGCCGCCGGGCTGCCCGCCGCCGAACATGCCGCCGAAGACGTCCTCGAAGCCGCCCCCGCCGCCGCCGGGGCCGCCGCTGCCCGCGGTGAAGCGCGCGCCGGAGCCCATGGCCCGGATCTGGTCGTACTCACGGCGCTGCTCGGGGTCGGAGAGCACCGAGTTGGCCTCGCTCACCTCTTTGAACTTCGCCTCCGCGGCTGCGTCGCCGGGGTTGGAGTCGGGGTGGTACTTGCGGGCGAGCTTGCGGTAGACCTTCTTGAGCTCTGCCGCCGTGACGTCCTTGGAGACACCGAGAACGGCGTAGAAGTCCTTGTCGAACCAGTCCTGGCTGGCCATCCGGCACCTCCTCTCTTGTCTCTGTGCCGTCGCTCACGAGCGACAGGCCGGGGAATGTGGGAGGCGGCGGGCCCCTTCTCGAGGAGCCCACCGCCCGTCGCGACTCGCGTCGCGGATGCCGCTACTGCGGCGTGTGCACCGCGACCTTCGCGGCCCGGATGACCCGGTCGCCGATCTTGTAGCCCGGCTCGATCACGTCGGCCACGGTGTTGACCGTGACGTCGGCGCTCGGCAGCTGGACCAGGGCGTCGTGCATGGTGGGGTCGAAGACCTCGCCCTTCTCGCCGACCTGCACGAGCCCGAACTTGTCGAGCCCGCCGCGGATCTTCTGCGCCACGATCACCATCGGGCCCTCGGCCAGGTCGCCGTGCTTCTCGGCGAGGGCGAGGTCGTCCAGCGCGGGGAGGAGCGAGCGCACGACCTCGGCGACCACGGCCTCGCGGTTCGCCTCGCGGTCGCGCTCGACGCGCCGCCGGAAGTTCACCAGCTCGGCCTGCGCCCGGAGCATGTCCTGGCGCATGTCCGCGACGAGGTCGCGGCTGGCGGCGTCGAGGATGGCCTCGTCGTCGGCGCTGAGCGGCTCTGTGCCCTCGGCCTCGCCCTCGGCCGCCATCTCGGCGGCCGCCTCGGCGGCACCCGCCGGCGCCTCGGCGCCCGCGGGCACCTCGACGTCGGGGGCCTCGGCCTCGATCAGCTCGTCGGGGTCGGTGACCGCGGCGGTGCCGCCGTCCTCGGAGGGGGCGGCCGGCTCGGGACGCACCTCGCCCGTCTCGGGGTCGATGCGGCGCTTGTCGTTCACCACCGGCTCGTCAGGCGTGTTGCCGTTCTCGTCTGCCATGGGGAGACCGTCCTACTTCTTGTCGTTGTCGTCGTCGTCCACGACCTCGGCGTCGACGATGTCCTCGTCGTCGCCCTGGGCCTGGCCGTCGGCGGGGGCACCGTCGGCACCGGCCGCGCCCGCGGCGCCGGCCTGCTCGCCCTGGCTCTGCGAGTAGATCGCCTGGCCGAGCTTCGACTGGCTCTCGTTGAGCTTGTCGAAGGCGGGCTTGATCGCGGAGTCGTCGTCGCCGGCGAGCGCGGTCTTGAGGGCGTCGACGTCGGCCTGGACCTCGGACTTGACGTCGTCGGGCAGCTTGTCGTCGTTCTCCTTGATCAGCTTCTCGATCGAGTAGACGAGCTGCTCGGCGTTGTTGCGGGTCTCGTTGGCCTCGCGACGTGCCTTGTCCTCTGCAGCGTTCTCCTCGGCCTCGCGGACCATGCGCTCGATGTCGTCCTTCGAGAGCGACGAGCCGCCCGAGATGACCATCGACTGCTCCTTGCCGGTGCCCTTGTCCTTCGCGGACACGTGCACGATGCCGTTGGCGTCGATGTCGAAGGTGACCTCGACCTGCGGGACGCCGCGGGGGGCCGGCGCGATGCCGGTCAGCTCGAAGGTGCCGAGGTTCTTGTTGTCGCGGGTGAACTCGCGCTCGCCCTGGAAGACCTGGATGGCGACGGACGGCTGGTTGTCGTCGGCCGTCGTGAAGGTCTCGCTGCGCTTGGTCGGGATGGCCGTGTTGCGCTCGATGAGCTTGGTCATCGCGCCGCCCTTGGTCTCGATGCCGAGGCTCAGGGGGGTGACGTCGATCAGCAGGACGTCCTTGCGCTCGCCCTTCAGCACGCCGGCCTGCAGCGCGGCGCCGACGGCGACGACCTCGTCCGGGTTGACGCCCTTGTTGGGCTCCTGGCCGCCGGTCAGCGACTTGACGACCTCCGTCACGGCGGGCATGCGGGTCGAGCCGCCGACGAGCACGACGTGCGCGATGTCGGAGACCTTGACGCCCGCCTCCTTGATGACGTCGTTGAAGGGCTTCTTGGTGCGGTCGAGCAGGTCGCTCGTCCACTGCTCGAACTGCGAGCGCGAGATGGTCTCGTCGAGGTTGAGCGGGCCGTCGGCCGTCAGCGTCAGGTAGGGCAGCTGGATGGAGGTGGAGGTGCTCGACGAGAGCTCCTTCTTGGCCTGCTCGGCCGCCTCCTTCAGGCGCTGCTTCGCGATCTTGTCGGTCGACAGGTCGACGCCGTGGGCGTCCTTGAACTTCTTGATGAGGTGCTCGACGATGCGGTTGTCCCAGTCGTCGCCGCCGAGGCGGTTGTCGCCCGAGGTGCTGCGGACCTGGATCGTCGAGAAGTCGTCGTCCTTGCCCACCTCGAGGAGGGACACGTCGAACGTGCCGCCGCCGAGGTCGAAGACGAGGATGAGCTCGTCCTCCTTGCCCTTGTCGAGGCCGTAGGCGAGGGCGGCCGCGGTGGGCTCGTTGATGATGCGGAGCACGTTGAGGCCCGCGATCTCGCCGGCCTCCTTCGTGGCCTGGCGCTCGGAGTCGTTGAAGTACGCGGGCACGGTGACGACGGCGTCGGTCACGTCCTCGCCGAGGTACTGCTCGGCGTCGCGCTTCAGCTTGCCGAGGATGCGCGCGCTGATCTCTTGCGGGGTGTACTTCTTGTCGTCGATCTCGACCTTCCAGTCGGTGCCGACGTGGCGCTTGACGCTCGCGATGGTGCGGTCGACGTTGGTGACGGCCTGGCGCTTGGCGGTCTCGCCGACCAGCACCTCGCCGTCCTTCGTGAAGGCGACGACCGAGGGGGTCGTGCGGAGGCCCTCGGCGTTCGCAATGACGGTGGGCTCGCCGCCCTCGAGGACGCTGACGACCGAGTTGGTGGTTCCGAGGTCGATTCCTACTGCACGTGCCATGGGTGGCGCTCCTTCGTTCTGGTGCGGTGCTGTCTGGGGGTGCCCGGCTGGCCGGGCGAGTGTGCCCGGCGGACCGGGAAGACTGCCGCGGACCTTGAGTCCGCTGGCATCAACTTTACTCACGGTGTCGGCCGAGTCAAGCTGTGAACCTGAAAGTTGAGCCAGAACGACTCAAGGAGGCGCGGTGTGGGCCAGCGGGACCGGGCCGTGCCCGCGAGCGTGCCCCCAGAGGGAGGCAGCGCCTCCTCCGCGACACCGGCGCCGACTAGGTTGACCCCCATGACCGCAGCGCAGACGCTCGCCGACGCCACCCCGATCCCCCGCCGCCGGGTCGTCTCGTGGGCGCTGTGGGACTGGGGCTCGGCCGCGTTCAACGCCGTCGTCACCTCGTTCGTGTTCAGCACCTACCTCGCGAGCGGCGCCTTCGTCGACCCGGCGATCGTCGCGGCGGCGGGCGACGACACCCGCAACCCCGCTCTCGTGCTCGCCAAGGCCGAGAACGCGACCGTCATCTCGACGGCGCTGACGATCGCCGGCGTGCTGATCGCCCTGCTCGCGCCCGTGCTCGGCCAGCGCAGCGACGGCTCCGGGCGCCGCAAGCTCTGGCTCGCGATCAACACGGGCCTCGTCGTGCTGGCGATGCTCGCCATGGTGTTCGTGGCGCCCGCCCCCGGCTACCTCGTCTTCGGCGCCGCGCTGCTCGCCGTCGGCAACCTCTTCTTCGAGTTCGCGAGCGTCAGCTACAACGCGATGCTCGTGCAGGTCTCGACGCCGAAGACCATCGGCAAGGTGTCCGGCTTCGGCTGGGGGCTCGGCTATGTCGGCGGCATCGTTCTGCTCTTGCTGCTGCTCGTCGCTTTCTTGCAGAGCTTCGGCGAGGAGGGGAGGGGCGGCCTCTTCAGCGTCGCCACCGGCACCGAGGGCGGCGCGTGGGACGTCCGCCTGTCGATCGTCGTCGCGGCCGTGTGGTTCGCCGTCTTCGCGGTGCCGGTGCTGCTCAGCGTGCCCGAGCTGCCCGCCGCGGCGGGACGGCCTCGGGTCGGGATCGTGGGGTCGTACCGCCTCCTCGGCTCGACCATCGCGAAGCTCTGGCGCACCAACCGGCAGGTGCTGCTCTTCTTGCTCGCGAGCGCGGTGTTCCGCGACGGACTCGCGGCCGTCTTCACGTTCGGCGCGATCATCGCCGCCCAGGTGTTCGGCTTCACGCCCAGCATGGTGATCTACTTCGCGGTCGGTGCGAACCTCGTCGCCGGCATCGGCACCTTCGTCGGCGGCTGGCTCGACGACAAGGTCGGCGCGAAGACGATCATCGTCGGAGCCCTCGCCGGGCTCGTCGTCGCGGCCTTCGCGGTGCTCGCGATCGGCACGGCCACGAACCTGTTCTGGGTGTTCGGGCTCGCGCTCGCCCTCTTCGTCGGGCCGATCCAGTCGGCCAGCCGGTCGTTCCTGGCGCGGGTGACGCCTCCCGGACGCGAGGGCGAGATCTTCGGCCTCTACGCGACCACGGGGCGCGCGGTGAGCTTCCTGGCGCCGGGGCTCTTCACGCTGTTCGTCGGGCTGACGGGCGACACCCGGTTCGGGATCGTCGGCATCGCGCTGGTGCTGCTCGCCGGACTCGTGCTCATGCTGCCGGTCAAGACGGTGCAGCGCGCGATCGACTGACCCGGCACTGCACGGCGCGGGGCCAGGGCCCTAGCCTGGTCGGGTGACCTCCTTCGACGACGCCTACGAGCTCCGCACCTTCCCCGCCGCGATCGACGACGACGCGACCGCCGCCTGGTTCGCCGCGTGCCGTCTGGGGTTCCACGAGAGCATCGACACCCCGGAGGGCGTGGCCGGAGACGCCCGACGCACCGTCGCCGACGCCCGCGTGCTGACGGGCGCCTACCCCCGCGAGCCGCGGCCCGGCACCCTCGACGACGAGCAGTGGCCCGTCGCGACCTTCGAGTCGTTCGAGCGCACGCTGCACGTCGGAGGCGGCACGCTACTGCCCGCGCACCTCATCTCGGGAGTGACGGTGCAGCCCACCCACCGCCGCCGAGGCATCCTGCGCCGCATGATGACCGACGACCTCGCCCGCGCCGCCGAGGCGGGCCTCGCCGTCGCGGCGCTCACCGCCAGCGAGGCGAGCATCTACCGCCGGTTCGGCTTCGGCACGGCGACCCGCGAGCGCACCGTGACGATCGACCGACGTCGCCCCGTCCGGCTGCTCGGGCCGACCACGGGCACCGTCGAGCTCGTGCCGACCGCCCGCCTCGAGCCCGTCGCGCGAGAGGTGTTCGCGCGGTTCCACGCCCGCACGCCCGGCTCGATCGACCGGCCCGTCGGCAGCTGGGACCGGCGGCTCGGGCTCGCGACGGGCGAGGACCAGAAGCCCGACCGCAGCCTGCGGGGAGCCGTGCACCGCGCCTCCTCGGGTCGGGTCGACGGGTACGTCGTCTACCGCGTGACCGAGAAGCCGACCGAGACCGTGCTCGAGGTCACCGACCTCGTGACGGCGACCGACGAGGCGTACCTCGCGCTGTGGGAGCTGCTGCTCGCGATCGACCTCGTCACGTCGATCACGTGGGCGGCCGCACCGCTCGACGACCCCCTCGTCCACGCGCTGGAGGACGCGCGTGCCCTCAGCACGACGCACGAACAGGACCACGTCTGGCTGCGCCTGCTCGACGTGCCCGCCGCCTTCTCCGCACGGCCGTGGGCCGCCGACGGCGTCGTGACCGTCGCCGTCTCGGACGACCTCGGCCACGCCGCGGGCACCTGGCGGCTGACGAGCGCAGGAGGCGCGGGCACGGTCGAGCGCGCCGCCGTGCGTCGCGCGGACCTCGAGGTCGACGTCGCGACCCTCGGCAGCCTGTGGCTCGGCGGCGTCGACCCGGTGACGCTCGCGGCCGCGGGTCTCGTGCGGGAGCGCCGGGCCGGTGCCGTGCAGACGCTGCGCGCGATGCTCCGGCCCGAGCGGCCGCTGTACGGCGTCACGTCGTTCTGAGCTCCGCGGCCGGCCGACCGTCGCAGCGGCGCGACCGTCGCAGCGGCGCGACCGTCGCAGCGGCGCGACCGTCGCTGCGGCGCGGCCGCCCTACGACGCGGCGGGCAGGCCGTTCGCCCGCGCCACCTCGCCGTACCAGCGGGCGCTGGGCTTCGGCGTGCGCTCGAACGTGTCGCGGTCCCAGCCGATGAGCCCGAAGGTGGGACGGAAGCCGCTGGCCCACTCGTAGTTGTCGAGGGCGCTCCAGTGCTGGTAGCCGAGCACGTCGATGCCCTCCTCGATCGTGGCGTGGATGCCCTCGAGCGCGCCCTGCGTGTAGGCGATGCGACGGCTGTCGTCGGCGGTCGCGATGCCGTTCTCGGTGACCATCACGGGCACGTGGCCGCTGAGCTCCCAGGCGCTCCGGATGCCCTCGGCGGCCGCGGCCGGCCAGAACTCCCAGCCGGTCAGGGTCGTCTCGAGGCCCTCGGCGACGGGTCGCGGACCCTCGGGCCCGACGAAGGTCTGCGTGTAGGCCTGCACGCCGACGAAGTCGTCGCCCGCCGCCATCTCGCTGTACCAGTCGTCGCGGACGTAGCCGTACTCGCGCGTCATCTCGGCGGCGCCCGGCTCGTCGACGGCCTTGAAGGCCTGGGTGGCGACGGTCCAGCCCGACTTGAGCCCGTCGACCTGCGAGAGCACCTCGCGGCTGCGCCGGTGCGAGGCGAGCAGCGCGTCGGCGACCAGCAGGTCGGGGTTCGGCAGGCCGTACGCGACGAGGTTCGAGGCGTCTTCTCCCCCGGCCAGCATCGCGGCGATGTTCGGCTCGTTGATCGTGCAGACGTACCGGACGCCCTCGCTGACGACGGGCAGCGCGAGCTCGGTGTACCGCGCGAAGAGGTCGGCGGCGTCGGGCGCGCGCCAGAAGCCGTCGCGCTCGAACCAGCGCGGCACGGTGAAGTGCATCAGCGTCACGATCGGCTCGACGCCGAACTCGTGGCAGGTCTCGACCATGCGGCGGTAGTGCGCGATCTCGGCCGTCGAGACGACGCCTCGCTCGGGCTCGATGCGCGCCCACTCGATGCTGAAGCGGTAGCTGTTGAGGCCGAGCTCGGCGAGGATCCGGATGTCGTCGCGGAACCGGTGGTAGCTGTCGGCGGCGTCGCCGCTCGGCTCGACGATCGTCGTGCCGGGGGCGTGCTCGTGCACCCACCAGTTCGAGTTCACGTTGTTGCCCTCGATCTGGTGCGCGGCGGTCGCGGCGCCCCAGAGGAAGCCGTCGGGGAAGGTCAGCATCGGGTGTCCGTTCTGGTGGTGCGAGGTCGGGCGGGTCAGGAGGCGCGGTGCGTGCGCCGCGGGTTCGGCACGGCGTCGAGCAGGCGCACCGTGTACGGGTCGGTCGGCCGCTGCAGCACCTCGGCGGTGCGGCCTCGCTCGACCACGGCGCCGTCGTGCAGCACCATCACGTCGTCGGTGATGAGCCGCGCGCTGAGCAGGTCGTGCGTGATGTAGAGCATCGAGACCCCCCACTGTTCGCGCAGGTCCTCGAGCAGGGCGAGCACGCCGGCCCGCAGCGACACGTCGAGCATCGAGACGGGCTCGTCCGCGATGATCACCTGCGGGTCGCTGGCGAGCGCCCGCGCGATGACGACGCGCTGCCGCTGACCGCCGGAGAGCTGGTGCGGCAGCTTCGCCGCGAACTGCTCGACCGGCGTCAGACCGACGGTCTCGAGCAGTTCCAGGACACGGCGCCGCGCCTCCTGCCCTCGCAGCCCCGTGTAGTTCACGACCGGCCGCGTCAGCGTGTACTCGACGGTGTGCAGCGGGTTCAGGGCGGAGTACGGGTCCTGGAACACCATCTGCACGTCGCTGCGCAGGTCGCGGAGGCCGCGCCCGCGCACCTTCGTGACGTCGACGTCGCCGAACGTGATGGTGCCCTCGCTCGGCTTCTCGACGCCGGTGACCATGCGCGCGATCGTGCTCTTGCCCGACCCCGACTGTCCGACGAGCGCGAGCGACTGCCCCGGCTCGAGGGTGAACGACACGTCGCGGACGGCCCGCACGGGGTCCTCGCCCCGACGAGGAGGCGCGTAGGTCTTGCTGACGCCGGTCACGGTGATCGCGCTCTGGGCCACCTTCGTGCTGCGCGTCGCGACGCTCGGCGTGCTGGTGGTCGTGTCGACGCGGCGCTCGCCCCGCGCCCGACGCACCGCCCTGTCCTCGAAGCCGGGCAGCGAGACGACCTCGGCGCGGGGGTCGGCGTAGTGCGACAGCAGCATCTGCGTGTACTCGTGCTGCGGGTCGGCGAGCACGTCGGCGGAGCGGCCGTCCTCGACGATGCGGCCCTCGTGCATGACGAGCACGCGCTCGGTCGCCTCGAGCACGATGCCGAGGTCGTGGCTGATCAGCACGGCCGTGAAGCCCTCGCTCTGCTGCAGCGAGATGATCGTGTCCATCACGGCGTGCTGCACGAGCACGTCGAGCGCCGTGGTCGGCTCGTCGAAGACCATCAGCTGCGGCTCGAGCGAGAGGGCGAGGGCGATCGAGACGCGTTGGCGCATGCCGCCGCTCAGCTCGCCGGGGAACCGCGCCAGCACCTTCGGGTCGAGCTCGACCTTCTGCACGAGCTCGGCGGCGCGGGAGTCCCAGCGCTCGCGCGGCACGTGGCCGTGGGCCTTGAAGATGTCGACGAAGTGCTTGTGGATCGTGCGCACCGGGTTGAGCGCGTTCATGCCCGACTGCAGCACCATCGCGAAGCCGCCCTGGCGCTGCTGGCGCAGGGCCTCGGCGTCGAGGTCGCGGATGTCGGCGCCGTCGAAGACGATGCTGCCGCCGTTGGTGCGCGCCGGCGGCTTCTGCAGCCGCGTCAGCGCGTAGCCGAGCGTCGACTTGCCCGAGCCGGACTCGCCGACCAGGCCGACGAACTCGCCGCGGCGCAGCGAGAACGACACGTGGTCGACGGCCTGCACCGGCGTCGAGGCGGCTGACTCGTAGACGACGCTGAGGTCGCGCACGTCGAGCAGCGGGGCGTCACCGGCGGTCGTCGTCGTCGAGGAGGCGGTTGCGTTGCCGAGACCGGTAGCCGAATCTGACGAGCTCATCGTTCTTCCTTCGTTCCTGTTGCTCGCTGGCCCGACCCGGCAAGCCGGGTCGGCGCTGGCGTCGCAGTGACGCTGGCGCGTCCCTCTGAGCTCCAGCGCGCCTTCTTCTTGGACGTGCCCTCGCGCAGGCGCGGGTTGCTCACGGCGTCGACGCCGAAGTTGATCAGCGTGAGGCTCATCGCGAGCAGGGCGATGCAGAGGCCGGGGGCGAACAGGAGGATCCACTGCCCGGTGAGCAGGGCGTTCGAGTTCTGCGCCCAGTAGAGGATGGTGCCCCAGCTGACGATCGACGAGTCGCCGAGCCCCAGGAACTCGAGGCCCGCCTCCGCCAGGATCGCGCTGGTCGCGGCGCCGAAGAACGAGCCGACGATCAGCGACGTCATGTTCGGCAGGATCTCGCGGAACACGATGCGCGTCGCGCCCTCGCCCGAGAACCGGGCGGCCTCGACGAAGTCGCGCGACCGCAGCGACTGCGTCTGGCTGCGCAGCACGCGGGCGCCCCAGGCCCAGCCGGTCACGACGATCACCGCGATGATGACCGCGATGCCGCCGTTCTGCAGGTAGGCCGCGATGACGATCATCAGCGGCAGGCCGGGGATGACGAGGAACAGGTTGACGACGAAGCCGACCACCTCGGCCGCCGGGCCGCGCATGTAGCCCCAGCTGAGGCCGATCCCGACGGCGACGAGCGTCGCGGCGATGCCGGCCACGAAGCCGACGAACACGCTGATGCGGGCGCCCCAGATCAGCTGGCTGAGCACGTCCTCGCCGGCGGCGGTCGTGCCCATCCAGTGGGCCCAGGAGGCGTCCTGGTTGCGCTCGAACCCGTTCTCGCTGCCGCCGTAGGGCGCGATGAGCGGGGCGAGGACGGCCATCAGGACGAAGACGCCCAGGATGACGATGCCGATCTTGGCCTTCGGGTTCGACCAGACGACGCCGGCGGTGCGCAGCACGGTCTGCCAGGTGCTGGGCGCGGCCTGCTCGGCGGCGGGGCCGGCAGGGTCGCCGCCCTCGGGGAGGCGGACGGACACGGTGGAGGTCATCGGCGGGTCCTTGGGTCGAGCACGCCGTACAAGATGTCGACGAGGAAGTTGGCGACGAGCACGCTCACGGTGATCATCAGGAAGAGGGCCTGCATCAGCGGGTAGTCCTGGCCGATGACGGCGTTGAACAGCAGGTAGCCGATGCCGGGGTAGCCGAAGACCTGCTCGACGAGGATCGAGCCGCCGACCACCCCGCCGAGGGCGAGGCCGAAGCCGGTGAGGTTCGGCAGGATGGCGTTGCGGGCGGCGTAGCGCACGGCGACCGTCCGGCCCTTCAGGCCGTTCGCCTCCGCGAAGGTCACGTAGTCGTCGCCGAGCGTGTTGATCATGGCGTTCCGCATGCCGAGGATCCAGCCGCCGAGGCTCGTGACGAGGATCGTCACCGCCGGCAGCACCGCGTGCAGCAGGGCGTCGCCGACGAACGCCGGAGTGAAGCCCGGCGTGGTCGTCGCGCCGTAGGCCCCGGTGGTCGGGAACCAGTGCAGCACGTAGCCGAGGAAGAAGAGGAGGAGCAGGGCCGTCCAGAAGTACGGGAACGTGCTCATGAAGCTGCCCGAGAGCGTCGGCAGCGAGTCGAGCCAGGTGCCGCGCTTCCAGGCCGCGGCGACGCCGATCAGGGTGCCGACCACGAACGCGATCACGGTGCACGCGCCGACGAGGATCAGCGTGTACGGCAGCGCCTGCCCGACGAGGTGCCCGACCGTCTCGGGGAAGAACGTGTAGCTCGTCCCGAAGTCGAGCCGGACGACCTGGCCGAGGTAGGCGACGTACTGCTGCAGCACGTTGCCGTCGGGCACGCCGAGCTGCGCCTCGATGGCGGCGCGGGTGGCCTCGGTCACGGGGCCGTTCTGCGACAGCTTCGCGATCGCGGCGTCGGTGGGGTCGCCGGGCATCAGCCGCGGCAGGACGAAGTTGAGCGTCACCGCCGCCCACAGGGTGAGGACGAAGAGGCCGAGCTTCTGGGCTGCGTACTTCACTGGTCGTCACCGCCCTGGTCGACGCGCTTCAGCTTCGTGAAGATCAGCAGCGGTGCCTGGTCGTAGTTCTGCGGGGCCATGTACGGGTCCTTCTCGCTCGGCCAGCCGGTGAACTTGGAGTCGTTGAACAGGCCCCAGAGGCCGCCGTAGTAGAGGCCGATGACCGGCTTCTGCTCGTAGACGACGTTCTGCAGCGCGTACGACAGCCGCTGCTGCTCGGCCGGGTCGATCGCGGCCTTCCACTCGTCGAGCAGCTCGTCGACGGCAGGGTCGCTGAAGCGGCCGAAGTTCGAGGCCGTCGTCTCGCCGACCGGCGTCGCGAACCCGCTGTTGAGCAGCGTGTTGTAGGCCTGGTACGTGTTGCCGTTGCCCATGCCGCCGAGCGCCATGTCGAACTCGCCGTTCGCGATGGCCGACTGGTAGCCGGCAGGCTGGGGAGCCTGGATCTGCACGTCGATGCCGATCGCGCCCAGCTGGGCCCGCACCTCCTGCACGGCCCTCAGCCAGTCGGTGTAGCCGTTGGCCGTGAGGATCGTGATGCGCAGCTGCTGGCCGTCGGGGCCGACCAGCTGGTCGCCCTGCTGCGTGTAGCCGGCCTGCGCGAACGCGGCGAGGGCGCCGTCGACGTCCTGGCCGATCACTCCCTCGTTCGGGATCGAGGGGTCGAGGTCGTCCTGCTGGTTGGGCAGGATGAGCCCGGTCTGGCCGGCCGGCTCGAGGTAGCCCTCGGTCGCCGACTCGGCGATCTGGTCGCGGTCGAGCGCCAGCGCGATGCCGTTCCGCACGTCCACGTCGTCGAAGGGGGCCTTCGTGAGGTTCGGCATCAGGCCGATCACGCCGCCCGGTGGGAACCAGTACGAGTTCGTGTCGCTCGCCGCGCCCCAGGTGCCCTCGACGTCGCTGATGAACGAGTACGCCCAGTCGTAGCCGCGCGTGACGGTGTCGAGCTGGTTGTTCGTCGCGGGCAGGATCAGGTGCGCGATGTCGATCTTCTCGGCCTGCCAGTAGGACTCGTTCTTGTCCATCGAGTACTGCAGCGCCGAGTAGTTGCCGAGCGTGAACGGGCCGGTGCCGACCGGGTCGGGGTTGCGGTACGTCGCGGGGTCGTCGACCTGGCTCCAGAGGTGCTCGGGGACGATCGTCGTCTGGCCGATGATCTCCATGGCCGGCACGTCGTCGGTCTGCAGGTGGAAGACGACGTGGTCGCCCTGCTGCTCGATCGTGTCGATGTGCTGCCAGGCGCCCTTGAGGTCGAGCGCGGGGTTCGCCTTGATCAGGTCGAACGTGTAGACCACGTCGGCGGGCGTCATCGGCTCGCCGTCGGACCACTCGACGCCGTCGCGGATCGTCATGTCGACGGTGCGCGCGTCGGGCAGCGTCGTCTCGCTCGCGAGCCACGGCGTGATCTCGCCGTCGAGCGGGTTGATCTCGAGCAGGGGCTCGTAGATCCACGTCGAGGCGGTGCGCTTGTTCGTGAGGAACGGGTTGAAGTTCCGCTCGAACTGCGGGTTGCCCTTGTCGGCGTTGATGAGCATCGTGTCGGCGCCGATCGTCGGGTCGGGCTCGCTGCGGATCTGGATGCTGCAGCCGGTGGCCACGAGGACCACGGCGGTGGCGGCGGCCAGGGCCGCCACGGCGGTGCGCGCTCGGGCGCGGTGTCTGTTCGTGTGCGTCATCGCCACGGTTCTCTCATTCGTCGTCGAGGTGAGCATCGTCAGTGTAAGCGCATACATGGCTGCGCCGCAACGGTGGGCGGCGGCATGAACCGCGTTCCGAACCATGAACCACGTTCTATCTCGGTTCATGGTTCGGAACGCGGTTCGAGGCCGGACCAGGGTCGGGCCGGGCCGGTCAGCGGGCGGGGCAGCTCTCGCGCAGCAGGACCTCGACGGGCAGGGTCACCCGCTGAGGAGGCGCGGTGGGGTCGGTCAGCCGCGTCACGATCGTGCGCACCGCGACCCGGCCGAGGTCGTTCATCGGCTGGCGCACCGTCGTGAGGCGCGGCGTCGAGAAGCGGCCCGCCTCGATGCCGTCGAAGCCCGTCACGGCGACCCGGCCCGGCACGTCCACCCCGTGCGCGACGAACGCGTCGAGCACGCCGAGCGCCGACTGGTCGTTGGCGCAGACGACGGCCTGCGGGAGCGGGTCGGAGGAGGCGACCAGCGCCTCCCCGGCCCGCCTGCCGCCCTCGCGCGAGAAGTCGCCGCGCTCGACGCGCACGCGGACAGGGCCGCGGCCCTGCAGCGCTGCGGCCGCCGTGGCCGCGGCGACGGCCTGGTCGAAGCCTCGGTGCCGGTCGGCCTCGTCGGGAGAGTCGCCGGGGCCGGCGACGTAGACGAGGTCGGCGACCCGGCTGCGCGTCTCGGCCGGCTCGAGCCCGTCGCCCGGCTCGCCCGCCGCGCGCGGCTCGCTCGCCGCGCCCGGCCCGCCGGCCGCGCGCCCGAGGACGAACTCGGTCAGGGCGCGCATGCCCGCGGCGTTGTCGACGCTGACGTGGTCGAGCTCGTCGCCCGGGCGGGAGTCGGCGAGCACCACGACGGGGATGCGGCGCGACACGTGCGCGAGCAGGTCGGCGGGCACGGTCTGGGCGAGGACGGCGAGGCCGTCCACGCGGCCTGCGATGTCGTTGAGCATGACCTCCCGGCTGGAGCCCCGACCGGCGGCGACCATGAGGGCGAAGCCGCGCCTCCAGGACTCGACCTCCGCGCCGCGGAGCACCTCGTCGAAGTAGAGGTTCGCCGGGTTCGACGCGGTGCGGGGGGCGTCGGCGCCGGTGCCGGCGCCGGTTCCGGTGCCGGTGCCGGTGCCGGTGCCGGTCGGCGCAGGAGGCGTCGGTCGCCCCTCGCGATCGTCGATCAGCGGGATGCGGCTCGCGTCCGCGACGCGCTCCCAGTCGGGCTCGGGCAGGTCGATGCCGTCGTGGCCGGGGAGGAACAGGCCGAGCACCCCGTGACGACGACCCGCGAGGCCGCGCGCGGCGCCGCTCGGCACGTAGCCGAGCGAGCGGACCGAGTCGAGCACGCGGGCCCTCGTCTCGGGGCGGACGTCGTCGGGACGACGGAGCACGCGGGAGACGGTGGCGATCGAGACGCCCGCGTGGGCGGCCACGTCGTAGACGGTGGGGGCCTTGGTCACGGGGTCCGTCCGGCGCAGGGCATGGGCTCCATCCTAGGCACGGGGACGCGGCGGGCCGGGGCGGGGAGCGCGACGGAGCCGCCCGCCCCAGGAGGGACGAGCGGCTCCGTCGACTTCAGCGACCGCGGGGCGACCCTCCGGCCTAGCCCTCGATCCGCGCGTCGGCGCGACGGCGCAGGCGACGGGCCGCGACGAGCGCGCCGGCACCGGCGACGAGGAGGAGCAGAGCGGCCGACAGGGGCGCGCCCGGCTCCGAGCCGGTGTAGGCCAGGGCCCCGGCACGCGTCGAGGCGACCGGCACGACGCCGGTGCCCGCGGGCGTCGTGACGGGGACGACGCCGGCGCCCGGCACGGTGACCGGCGGCACGACGGCCGCCGCGGCGACGCTGAACAGCACCGGGTCGGTGAACGTCGACGAGGTGCCGTCGGCGAGGACCTGCAGGGCGGTGGTGCCGTAGTCGCCGGCCGGGACCCCGGTGAAGGAGGCGGTGAACGCGCCCGTCGCGTCGGTCTGGATCGTCGACGCCGAGAAGCCGAGGTCCGTGTCGAACGCGACCGGCTCCCCCGCCACGTCGAGCCTGGCGGAGGGCGACGTGGGCGTCACCAGCTGCTCGAAGCCCTCGAACTGGTCGGCCGTGGCGAGGACGACCGTGACGAGGGCGTTCGACTGCGCTGTGCCGGTCACCGTCACGGTGCCGGCCTCGACGGTGGACCCGGTGACGGGAGCGGTGATGGCAGGCCCGGCCACCGCCTCCTCGACCAGCAGGTCGAGCGTCGCGCGGCTGCCCGCGTCGCCGGTCAGCGCGAGCGTCGTCGCACCGGCCGGGAGGAAGGGGCTGAGCACCGCGGGGCCGACGAGGCGGCCCTGGGCGTCGGCGACGAACTCGCCCTCGAGGGGCTGCCCGTCGGCGTCCGTGACCGTCACGGTCTCACCGGGGACGAAGTTGGCCCCGCGGATGAGGAAGGGACGACCGGCCTGGACCGTGCCGTCGGCGACGGCCGCGACCGGGGCGAGGTCCTCGGTGACCGCCGCGAAGGCGTTCACGAGACCCGCGCCGAAGTAGCGCGAGCCGGTGAGCCCGCCCGCACCGGCGACGGGGGTGGCCTGCTGCTCCAGCAGCGCCTGCAGCTCGGCGGGCGACGCGTCAGGGTGGACGGACGCCAGCAGCGCAGCGACGCCGGCGACGTGCGGCGATGCCATCGAGGTGCCGCTCTTGACGCCGTAGCCGTTGTCGGCGACGACTGTCGAGAGGATGTCCGTACCGGGAGCCGCGATGTCGATGACGCCTTCGCCGTAGTTCGAGAACGACGACTTGGAGATGCTGCCGTCGGTGTTCTGCTGCACCGAGGCGACCGTCACGACACCGTCGACCTCGGTCGGGATGTCGAGGCACTCGTCGTCGAGGGGGCGGTCGACGATCGGCGTGCTGTCGTTCGGGCTCGTGCTCTCGGTCGTCTTGTTCGCGAGGTCGTAGTTCGAGTTGCCGGCCGCGGCGATGTTCAGCACGCCCTGCGTCTCGGAGTACTCGACGGCACGGCGAACGGCCTCGAGGGCAGGCGCCTGGTCGGCGTCGGTGCCGCACCAGAACTGGTACGGGTCGACGTAGTAGCTGTTGTTCGTCACGTCCATGCCCTGCTCGGCAGCCCACATGAATCCGCAGAGGGCGTACTCGGGGTAGATGAACCCGTCGTCGTTGACGACCTTGACGCTGGCCATCTTCGCGCCGGGTGCGATGCCGACGATGCCGACGCCGTTCTCTGCCGCGCCGATCGTGCCCGCGACGTGCGTGCCGTGGTCGCTCGTGGTCGGCACCCAGGCGGCCTGCGTCTGGTCGGGGACGCCGTTCACCGTGCAGCCGACCGACTTCGACGCGTCGATCTGCGTCGCGAGGTCGGGGTGGTCAGCGTCGATGCCGCTGTCGAGCACGCCGACGACGACCTCGGCGCTGCCGGGGTCGATCGCGCGTGCCTCGGGCGCCCCGATCACGTCCATGTCCCACTGCTCGCCTTCGCGGGGGTCGACCGTGACGGCCTGCTCGCCGAGCGGGGTGTGGATGGCCAGGGTGCCGCCGGCGGCGGGGGCGTCGGTGACCTCGGCGGTGCGCGTCGGCCCCGCCGAGTCGATGCCGACGGAGGCGCGGACGGCGGCGAGGAACTCGGTGTCGCTCGCCTGAGCCGTCACGACGCCGATCTCGGGGTACGACTGCAGCACGACACCGCCGGCCTGCACGACGGCGAGCTCGGCGCTCGTCGTCGCCGCGACCGTGGCCGCGGTGTTGACGGCGTAGTTCATGAGGGGGCCGGGCGCGGCGGCGGCGTCGACGTCGTCGGACGCGGAGGGGGCCTCCGTGACCGCGGCCTCGTCCGTCGTGGCGGCCTCGTCCGTCGTGGCGGCCCCGTCCGTCTCGGCGGGCCCGTCCGTCGTCTCGGGCCCGTCCGTCGTCTCGGCCGCGTCCGTCTCGGCGGGCACGACCGGCGCGCTCGTCGGTGCGGGTGCGTCGGTCGTCGCCGTCTCGGCCGGAGCGGCCGACTCGACGTCGAGCCCTTCGTCGCCGTCGGCGGCGAACGCGGCGGTGGGCGCGAGCACGAGGGCGCTCGCGAGCGCCAGGGCGGTCGCGTAGCGCGCTCCCCGGCCTCGGGTGGATCTGATCACGTGGTGACTCCTGATGTCGGGCGCACGGCGACGGGCGCGAGCGTCGGGGACCAGGTCGCTCGGCCCCCTGGTCGAGCGGCCCCCGAGGCCGGATGTACCCCAGAGTAGGGGCCCGCTGTTTCGGGCGCGTTACGTGTGCGCCAAGTGGCCTGCCCGCCCGTACCCCGCGTACTGCCCCTCGCGACGTCCGGTCCCGAGCATCCCGTCCCGTCTCGTTCCGAGCATCCCGTCCCGCCGCGACCGGACGGGATGCTCGGAACGAGACGGGACACTCGACCGACCGCGACGGGCAGCGCACACGCGGCGACCAGGCCTGTGGAGAGGATCCGACGCCGAGGAGCGCGTTCGGGCAGGGTCGTCGGGTGAGCGACGACGACCCCCTCCCCCTCCTGGTCCGGGTGCCGAGCCTCGGCTCGGACTCGCGCGAGGCGACCAGGCTGCGACGGGCCGCGTCTGCCGGACGCTGGCGCCGCCTCCATCCCGGCTCGTACGTCCGGGCCGACGAGTGGGAGGCGCTGACGCCCCGTCGACGCCACGTGCTGCTGGTCGAGTCCGCCCTCGGCCGCACCGGCGCCCGCCACGTGGTGTCGCACCTGTCGGCGGCCGCGCTGCTCCGCACGCCGGTGCTCGGAGACTGGCCCGACCGGGTGCACGTCACCGACCCGGACGCCCTCGGCCCGCAGTCGACGGTCGCCCTCGTGAAGCACCAGGGACCGCTCGACGGCGACGAGGTGTCGTCGCTCCGCGGGGCCCGGCTCACGACGCCCGCCCGCACCGCGGCCGATCTCGCCCTCGGCACGCGGTCGATCGAGGAGGTCACCGTGGTCCTCGACGACCTGCTGCACCGGGAGCTGACCACGAAGGAGGCGGTGCTCGCCTCCCTGGACCGCCGACCGCGGGCGCGCGGCCAGGCCGGGGCCCGCCGAGCCCTCGCCTTCGCGGACGGCCGCTCCGACTCGGCGGGCGAGTCGCGCACCCGGGTGCTGCTGCACCGGCTGGGCGCGCCCGTACCCGTGCTGCAACGACGCTTCGAGCTCGGACGCGGCCGCTGGGACCCGCACGTCGACTTCTGGTTCCCCGCCCAGGGCTGCGTCCTCGAGTTCGACGGCGTGAGCAAGTACACGCAGAGCCGGTGGCGCGGGTCGCTGACGCCCGAGCAGGTCGTGGTGAAGGAGAAGATCCGGGAGGACGCGATCCGTCGCCAGGCCGACGTGCGCGCGTTCGTGCGGTGCACCGCCTGGCACCTCGGCGACCCGCGGCGACTCCGGTCGCTGCTCGAGAGCGCAGGCGTGCCGTGCAGCCGGTGACCCCGGCGGCCGTGCGGGCCGGCTCGGTCGCATCGGGTCCCGTCTCGTTCCGAGCATCCCGTCCCGCCGCGACCGGACGGAATGCTCGGAACGAGACGGGACGCGGCGCGGCGCAGCGTCGGCGCGGCGTCGGCGCGGCGTCGGCGCGGCGTCCGCGAGCGCGGCGAGCGCGGCGAGCTCGGCGGCGAGCGCGGCCCGTTACGCGACGTGACGCTGCCCCGGTGGGCCGGCCCGCGCCTCCGTACGCTCGGGTGATGGCCCCGAGCGACACCACCACGACCGCCCGCGACACCATCTCGAACCTGCTCGACGAGCGGCGGACGTTCCCGGCGCCGAGCGCGCTCGCCGCGACCGCGAACGTCACGAGCTCCGAGCACGCGCGCGCCGCGGCCGACCCCGTCGCCTTCTGGGAGGAGCAGGCTCGCCGGCTCGACTGGGTGACGCCGTGGCACACGGCCCACACCTGGGCGCCCGTCACCGAGCGAGAGGACGGCAGCCTCACGGTGCCCGAGGCGACCTGGTTCACGGGCGGCCGCCTCAACGTCGCCGTCAACTGCGTCGACCGGCACGTCGCGGCAGGGAACGGCGAGAAGGTCGCGCTGCACGTCGAGGGCGAGCGCGGGGACCGGCGTGACGTCACGTACGCACAGCTGCAGCGCGAGGTCGTCAAGGCCGCGAACGGCCTCCGCAGCCTGGGGGTCGGCGAGGGCGACCGCGTCGTCGTCTACCTGCCCGTCATCGCCGAGACGATCGTCGTGACGCTCGCGATCGCGCGGATCGGCGCGATCCACTCGCTCGTCTTCGGCGGCTTCTCGGGCGAGGCGCTCAAGTTCCGGGTCGAGGACACGGGCGCGAAGCTGCTCGTCACCACCGACGGGCAGTTCCGGCGGGGCGCCGCGGTGCCGGTCAAGGCGAACGCCGACCACGCCGTGAGCGGCGAGAACCAGGTCGAGCACGTGCTCGTCGTGCGGCGCACCGGCGACGAGACGCCCGACGTGCCGTGGACCGAGGGCCGCGACCTCTGGTGGCACGACGTGGTCGACGCGCAGCCCGACACGGACGAACCGGAGGCGTTCGACGCCGAGACGCCCCTCTTCATCATGTACACGAGCGGCACGACCGGGAAGCCGAAGGGCCTCGTGCACACGAGCGGCGGCTACCTCACGGCCGCGAGCTGGACGCACTGGGCCGTCTTCGACGCGAGGCCCGACGATGTGCACTGGTGCACGGCCGACCTGGCCTGGGTGACGGCGCACACCTACGAGATCTACGGCCCGCTCTCGAACGGCCTCACACAGGTGATCTACGAGGGCACGCCCGACATCCCGCACCCTGCCCGGCACCTCGAGATCATCGAGCGCTACGGCGTGACGACGTACTACACGGCGCCGACCCTGGTGCGGACGCTGGCGTCGTGGTTCCCCGACGGCCTGCCGACCGACCACGACCTGAGCTCCCTGCGTCTCCTCGGCACGGTCGGCGAGGCCATCAACCCGGAGGCGTGGGTCTGGTTCCGCGAGCAATTCGGCCGGGGCGAGCTGCCGATCGTCGACACGTGGTGGCAGTCGGAGACGGGAGCGGCCGTGATGGCCCCGCTGCCGGGCGTCGACACCCTCAAGCCCGGCTCGTCGCTGCGGGCGCTGCCCGGCGTCTCGACCGCGATCGTCGACGAGGCCGGCGAGCGCGTCCCGAACGGCTCCGGCGGCTACCTCGTCGTGCAGCAGACGCCCCCGTCGCTCGCCCGCACGGTCTGGGGCGACCCCGAGCGCTACCGCGACAGCTACTGGGCGAAGTACTGGCGGCAGGGCTGGTTCTTCTCCGGCGACGGCGCCAAGTACGACGACGACGGCGACATCTGGCTGCTCGGCCGCGTCGACGACGTCATCAACGTGTCGGGCCACCGCCTGTCGACGATCGAGATCGAGTCGTCGCTGGTCGCGCACCCCCTCGTCGCCGAGGCGGCGGTCGTCGGCGTCTCGGACGCGCGCACCGGCCAGGCGATCGCCGCCTTCGTCGTGCCCGCGACCCGTCCCGCAGGAGGCGCGGTGCGCGACGCCGGCGACGCCTCCGAACCGCAGGTCTGGGCCGCACTCTCGGGGTCGGCGTCGGGCTCGCTGTCGCCCCTGCTGCGCGCCCACGTCGCCGACCAGATCGGCCCCGTGGCGAAGCCCGCGACCGTGCTCGTCGTCCCCGACCTGCCGAAGACCCGCTCGGGCAAGATCATGCGGCGCCTGCTGGGCGACGTCTCGGAGGGGCGCGAGCTCGGCGACACGACCAGCCTGCAGGACGCGTCGGTGCCGGAGCGGATCGCGGCCGTGCTCGCGAAGGTGCGCGGCGCCTCCTAGGGTCGCCCGCGTCTCCCGGACCACCGAGTGGTCAGGAGCTGTCCTCTCGGGGCCCGAGGGGGACACTTCTTGACCACTCGGTGCGGTCGCGGCGCCGCGGGGCGCCCCGGGGTGCGCCGGGAATCTTGCGCGAAGAGCAACGGTTCACCTCGATGGCCCGACGTCGCGCCGGCCCCTCCCCCACCCCCGTCACCACGAAAGCCGGTCCACCGTGTCGATCTCCGAGACCACCTCCACCGCCCCCTCCACCGTCCGCACCGCCGAGACGAGCGTGCCGATCGTCGACCTGCTCGACGAGCGCTGGAGCCCCCGCTCGTTCGACCCGACCGCGACGATCAGCGACGCACAGCTCGACGCCCTGCTCGAGGCCGCCCGCTGGGCCCCGTCGGCCCAGAACCACCAGCCCCGCCGCTTCGTCGTCGCGCGCCGCGGCACCGAGACCTTCGACACGATCGTCGGCGCCCTGCTGAGCTTCAACGCGATGTGGGCCGGGAACGCCTCGGCGCTGGTCGTCGCCCTGGCCGAGACCTCGACCGTCGAGGGCGACGACCGCCCGACCGCCGAGTACGACCTCGGCCAGGCAGTCGCGCACCTCAGCGTCCAGGCGCACGCCGAGGGCTTCCACACCCACCAGATGGCCGGCGTCGAGTGGGACAAGCTCGTGGCCGCCTTCGACCTGCCCGCGAACCTGAAGCCCGTCACCGTCACCGCCGTCGGCGTCGTCGACGAGGCCGACAAGCTGATCGAGGCGCTGGCCGAGCGCGAGACCGCGCCGCGTGTCCGCCTGTCGCTCGACGAGCTGGTGCTGCGCCGCGACTAGCCCTCCGCTGCGGCGGCTGGCACTGCCGCTGCCCGAGCGCTGCGCGTCCTGACCCCTCGGACCCGCGCGCACCCTTCTGCGCGAGCGAGGGCGTGCGCGGGTCCGAGGGGTCTCGTCGTGACGCGGCCGCCTCATCCGCTGGGGCGACGGCGCAGGAGGCGCGGGTCATCCTGCAGGACCGCCCCCGGGCCACCGACGGCGGACGTGCGGGGAGGCGCGGCTCCGTAGCGTCGAGGACGGGCCGGTGGACGCCGGCCGCGCACGCGAGGAGACACCATGACCGACGACCGCACGCCCCCCGAGGGCGTCGCCGACGACGCCGACCGACACGCGACCGAAGAGCTCGGCCGCTCCGTACCTGACGCGCCCCTCGCGCCACCGGCGCAGCCCGCAGGGCCCGCAGGGTCCGCAGGGTCCGCGCAGCCCTCGGGGTCCGCGCAACCCGCAGGACCCGCGCAGCCCGCAGGACCCGCGCTGCCGCCGGCCCGCAGCGGTGCGAGCGGCTGGGCGATCGCGGCCCTCGTCGTCGGCATCGGCGCGTTCCTCGTCGGGCTCGTCCCCGTGGTCGGCCTGCTGGTCGCACTGGTCGGCGTCGCCCTCGGGGTCGTCGCGCTGGTGCGCCGCCGTCGTGCGCAGTCGGGTCTCGGCCTGGGCGTCACGGGCCTGGCGCTGTCGGGTCTCGCAGCCGTGACGAACGTCGCCGTCGTGGCCGTGCTCGTCGTGGCCGTGCCCGTCGGGGCCCGCCTCGCGGACGAGGCCGCGAGCAGCTGGTACGGCGGGGACACAGGGCAGGGCCTCGACGGCGACCCGTACGGCCCCGGCCAGGGCCCCGGGTACGACGACGGCGCCGCCGACCCCGTCGTGGTGACGACCTCGTGCTGGTCGTTCTCGCTCCCCGACGACGCCTGGGTCTCCGGCGACGGCAGCGACGCCGACGCCTGCGCCACGTCCTTCGGCGTCGCCGACGACACCGCGGTCACGCCCGTGCGGGTCGTGACCGTGCCCGCCGCCGTCGCCGCGGGCCTCGTCCCCGCGACGAGCACCGACCGGGTCGCCGACGCCGTCGCCGCCCTGCGCCCGAGCTGGCTGCCCGGCGTCGGCACCGTCGTCGGCGCGCCCGAGCAGACCACGCTCGACGGCCAGCCCGCCGCCCTCGTCCGGGTCGCGACCGGGGACGACCTCGGCACGCCCGCCGCCGTGGTCGTCGCGTGGTCGCCCGCCGACGCGACCGGCACCTCCTCGCTCACCCTCGTGACCGTCGGATCGGACACGGACGCGGACCTCGGCTACGTCTACGGCTACGACGACGGCTCGACGGACGACGCCTCCGCCGCCGTCCGTGCCGCAGCGACCGAGCGCACACTCACGAGCCTCACCGGCACCTGGGACTGGGCAGGCCGCTGACCCGGGGGTCGTGCTGGTCCCGCGCACCGCACGCGCACCTCCTCGTCCCCTGATGGCGCAGGAGGCGCGGGTGCGGTTGGCTGGGACCATGTCGATCTCCTCCACGGCCGCGAAGGCCGACCTGCTCCGCTCCCTGCACGTGCCCGGCGACCCGCTCGTGGTCACCAACGTCTGGGACAGCATCACCGCCCGCGTCGTCGCGGGCGCCCCGGGGGTGAAGGCCCTCGCCACCGCGTCGCACTCGATCAGCGAGGCGCACGGCGTCGAGGACGGCGAGGGGCTCGACGTCGACCAGATGCTCGACGCCGTCCGGCTCGTGATCCGCGCGGTGGACCTGCCCGTCTCCGTCGACTTCGAGAAGGCCTACGCGACCGACGCGGCCGGCACGCTCGACAACGTGTGGCGCCTGATCGAGGAGGGCGCCGCCGGCCTCAACCTCGAGGACAGCACGGGCAAGTCCAAGACGGAGCTCTACGACATCGACACCCAGGTCTCCAAGGTCGCGGCCGCCCGTCAGGCCGGCGACCGCGCCGGGGTGCCGATCGTCATCAACGCCCGCGTGGACGCACTCGCCGGCGACCCCTCGCTCTTCGACGACGCCGTCCGTCGTGCGAACGCCTACCTCGACGCCGGAGCCGACTGCGCGTTCGTGCTCGGCCTCGGCACCGAGGACCTCGTCGCGCGGGCCCTCGACGAGATCCACGGCAAGGTCAGCGTCATCTCGGGGCCCGACTCCGTGCCGCTCGCGCGCCTCGCCGAGCTGGGCGTCTCGCGCGTCAGCTTCGGCCCGATGACGATGGGCCTGACGCTGTCGCACCTGCGCGACGCCGCCGAGCAGCTCACCGCCCGCGGCGACTACCCCCGCGAGCTCGGCTTCGGCTTCTAGAGGGCGGCGGGCGGCGCCGGCGGGCGGGTTCGTCGCCGCCGGTCCGTCGTGACGGACCGTGCACGACGGACTCGCCCGCTCTCGACCGTCGACAGGATGCGGCCCACGCACGCACGAGGCCCCGACGACTCGCGTCGTCGGGGCCTCGTGCGTGCGTGGAGCCGGACTCAGTCCTGGTGCTTCGCGGCGGCCTTCGCCTCGGCCTTGTCGGCCTTGCGCTTCGCCTTGGCCTTCGCCTTCGCGGTGTCGTCGGCGGCGTCGTCCTTCGCCTTGGCGCGGTCGAGGTCGTCGGAGTCGGCGTCCGCGTGGTCGTCGCCGCGACGGCCGTTCCCGTCGTGCGCCTCCTCGGCCTCCTGCCGCTCGATCGACTCGGCGGCGGCCTGGCGCAAGCGCATCCCGTCGAGCTCGTCCTGGGCGGCCTTGGCCTGCTTCTTCTCGCTCTGGGCGGTGTCGCGCGGCGGCAGCAGGATGTCCTTCTCCGCCTTCATGCCGGCCTGCAGCTCACGGCCGCGCTCGATCTCGGCGTCGAACTCGGCGCCGAACAGCAGAGCCAGGTTGGTGATCCAGAGCCACAGCAGGAACACGATGACGGCACCGAGCGAGCCGTAGGTCTTGTTGTAGTTCGAGAAGTTCGAGACGTAGAACCCGAAGCCCGCGCTCGCGAGGCCCCAGATGACGATCGCCAGGAGGGAGCCCATGCTCATCCACCGGAACTTCGGCTGGCGGACGTTCGGCGCGAAGTAGAAGAGCACGGCGACGACCACCACGACGATGATCAGCAGCACGGGCCACTTGACGATGCCCCAGACGAAGACCGCCGTCGACCCGAGTCCGATCACGTCGCCGACCGTCTTCGCGACGTCGCCGCTCAGCACGAGGATCAGCCCGGCGATCACGATCAGGACGACGGTGAAGGCCGTGATGGCGAGCATCGTCGGGCGGAGCTTCCAGATCGGCCGCCCCTCGTCGACGTTGTAGATGCGGTTCATCGCCCGGCCGAAGCCGCCCACGTAGCCCGAGGCCGACCAGAGGGCGCCGAGCACACCGACGACGAGGGCGATGCCGGCCGCCTGCGAGCCGATCAGCTCCTGGATGGGCCCGCGGAGGGTGTCGGCGACGGAGGCGCCGCCGAGCTGCGTCAGGAGCTCGAGGACCGCGTCGGTCGTCGGCCCGGCCTGGCCGAAGACGCCCAGCAGGGCGACGATGGCGAGCAGCCCGGGGAAGATCGCCAGCACGGCGTAGTACGTCAGCGACGCGGCCAGGTCGGTGCACTGGTCGGACCCGAACTCGCGCAGGGTCTTCTTGAGCACGTAGCCCCACGACCGCGCGTGCAGGTCGTCGGGGCTGTCGGGCTTGCGGGAGTCGTCCGGGTCGGGGGCGGTCTCGTCCCGACGCGTGCTGGTCTGTGCCATGGGTCTCGTGTTCCTGTCCTGTGAACGAGAGGTGGTTCGGAGAAGGGGTCTTGCCGGGTGGGGTGCGTTGCCGGGTGGATGATGCCGGCGCGGTGACGGAGGGACGGTGATCCAGTGCGGGTGATGCAGAAGACGGCAGGAGGCGCGCCCCCTGCCGTCCGTCAGCGTCGCCTCAGCGGCGGGCGATCTTGACGACGCCCGCGACGATCGCGGCGACGCCGGCCACGCCCGCGACCGCGGTCGCGATCACCGGTGCCGGGTCATCGTCGAGGCGGCGCTTGACGCTCGCCTTGAGGCGCCGGGCGTGCGCCGGCACGCTCAGCTTGTCCTCGATGGCGTCGAGGGTCTCTTTGAACTGCTCGCGGGTGCGGGCGATGTCCAGCTCGATCTCGGGGATGCTCGCACCCTCGCGCGGGCCGGGCTTCTGGTCGCTCTCGTCGTCGCTCATCAGTCGGTCGCGCCCTTCGTCGTCGTGCTCTTCGTGCTGGTCCCCTTCAGCGCGGCCACGTCGGCCTTCACGCTGTCGACGGCCTGCTGGGGCACGGGCGGCACGCCCTTCTTGAGCGCCTTGACGCCCAGCAGCGCGAGCACGCCGGTGATCACCAGCAGCACGGCCGCCACGATCAGGGCGGCGAGCCACGGCGCCACCACGGTGGCGAGCCCCAGCACGCCGGCGGTGATCAGCACGGCGAGCAGGAAGAAGCCGAAGAGCGCGGCGCCGACCAGCAGTCCTGCGCCGACCCCCGCCTCCTTCAGCTTGGTGACGAGCTCGGTCTTCGCGAGCTGGATCTCGCCCCTGACGAGACGGGAGATGAGCTCGGGCAAGCTGCCGAGCAGCGAGCCGAGCGACTTCTTGGTGCTCTGTTCCGGTGCCTTGAGGTCACTCACCGACGTTCACCCCGGGCAGCTTCGCGGCGCCCTCGCTGTCGGAGCCGGCGCCCGAGGCGGAGGCCTTCACGTCGTCGGCCTTGTCGGACGCCTTCGAGGCGACGGACTTCGCCTTCGAGGCCGCGTCGCCGGCGGCACCCTGCAGCTTCTTGCCCACGACGGGGGCGTTCTCCTTCACGAAGCCCTCGGCCTGGTGGACCGTCTTCTGCACGGAAGGGTTCTCCCACAGGCTCTCGGCCTGCGACTTGATCTTGACGTAGGCACCGCGTCCGGCACGTGCTCCCAGCACGTAGCCCACAGCTGCTCCGGCGACGAAGAGGATCTTGCCCTTCATGAGTGCTCCATTCAGTTCGAGGTCGACCGGGCCCCAGCGGCCCAGGACACCAACGCTGGCACAGACCCCCGGGCACAGACCAGATTCCCAGTACCGCGGCGCAGTCAGGGGTACAGCGACGCCGTTCAGGAGGAGCGGCGAGCGCCCCGGCTGTGGACGGCCGACAGCGACGACGCCGAGGAGGCGGAGGTCGCGGAGGTCGTGTCGGCCAGGACGGCCACGGGGACGCGGACGGACCTCACCCGTCTCGACCACCAGTGGGGCGGGAGCTCGCGGCCCCACGCGGCCAGCGCCTCCTCGACCAGGCGCAGCACGCACCAGCCGAAGAGGACGACGAGCAGCACGTTGCGCGCGCCGAGCACCGCGACCGCCACGGGGTGCAGGTCGGTCAACGGCAGGTAGAGCACCGGGAACACCAGCGTCGTCAGCCCGGCCGTCCACGCGACGATCCTCGCAGGGGCGCGGAACGCGGCGGCGTCCGCCCACAGGCCCGCCGCGACCACCGGCGCGATCCACAGGACGTACTGGGGCGACCCGACCTTGTTGAAGACGATCAGCGTGATCGTCAGGGTCAGGGCCCCGAGCAGGACGAGGCGGGACTCGTGCCCGGCGCGGGCGCCCCTGTCGGCACCCGTGGGCCCGGCATCCGCAGGCCCGGGACCCGCACGCCCGGACACGGCACGGCCGGCCCGGGCGCGGCCGGCCCGGGCGCGGCCGGCCGCTGCGACCGCCAGCAGCCCGACGAGCGCGACCATCACGACGCCCATCGCCTGCGTGCTGCCGTGCACCGCCCACGTGTCGCCGGGCCCCATCACCTCGCGGGTCGCGAGCCCGACGTTCTCGTACACGGAGGCGCCGGGCACCCCCAGCATCGCCATCCACAGCCACGGGGTCGCGAGCGGCGCCTCGAGCTGCAGCGCCCGGTCCGACTGCATCGTGACGAAGCTGTCGACCCACGACAGGCCCCCGCCGACGGCGACCACCGCGACGACGACGAGCGTCACCCAGAGGCACGCCCGCACGACCGTCGCGCGTCCCCGGCTGGCGACCACGACGGCCGCGACGACGGCCGCGGGCCAGACCTTGACCCACGTCGCCGCGGCGAGCAGCGCGCCGGCCACCCTGGGCCGGGTGCCGAGCAGGAGGAGGGCCGCGACCACGGCGGGCGCGCTGAACGCCTCGAGCCGGAGGAACGCCACCGGGCTCAGCAGGAACAGCACGAGCAGCCACCACCACGCCGCCGGGGCGTCGACCGTGCGGCGCCCTCGGTCGGTGAGCAGCCAGAGCGACGCGGCGTTCGCGGCCGTCACCAGGAGGAGCCAGACGAGCTGGTAGAGCGACTCCCCCAGGACGTTCGGCAGCACGACGGGCAGCAGCGCGCCGGCCGGGTAGACCCAGGCGAAGTCCATGACGGGCCAGCGGCCCTCGCTGAGGGCGCCGGTGGCCCAGGTGCGGTACAGGGGCAGGTCGCCCTCCGCGCCTCCTCGGAGCATCAGCGGCGTCAGGGCGACGAAGACGGCGGCGTGCAGGGCGACGAAGGTCCACCAGATCGCGCGGGGCTGCTGACGGAAGACCCCCCAGACCCGGCGCAGGTGGCCGACGCGGACACGCAGGGACGAGGAGGCGGTGGTCGAGGGCGCGCGCGAGCTCACCCTGCGGACGCTAGGGGGCACACCTTTCGGCGAGGTGAACGTCGGGCGTACGATGCGGCGCATGGACCGACGGAGCTCCGACGACGACCCGCGCACGGCTGCGCCCGGGTCCGAGGACGACACGCTGACGCGCGACGACGACAGGGACGACGACAGGCCGGTCGGCTGGTGGCTGACCCGGGTCGAGCGCCTGCTCGACCAGCGGTTCGCCGAGGCTCTCGACGAGCACGGCGTGACGCGCCGCCAGTGGCAGGTGCTCGAGGGCCTCGAGCGCGGCGTCGAGCCGGGCGACGAGGAGTCCTCGGCGGCGGCGAGCGGGTCGACCGCGTCGTCGGACGGGCCGGCCGACGACGACCAGTCGCTGGTCGACGACCTCGGCGAGCTCGTCGAGAGCGGCTGGGTGACGGTCGAGACCGACGGCCTCGGCGCGAGCCGGCACTCGCTCACGGAGCGGGGCGCGGTGGCGCACGCGAAGCTGCGCGACGTGGTGCTCGGCATCGGCGCGGACGCCTTCGCGGGCGTCAGCCCCGACGACCGCGAGACGGCGCTGCGCGTGCTGCGGAGGGCCGTCGGCAACCTGGGCGGCTGACCGACCGTCCGACTAGCGCAGCGCGACCCACCCGATCAGCAGCATCGTCGTGATGAACCCCGACACGAAGTTGAGCCAGAGGAACCTCTTCCAGCCCTTGTTCGCGCCCTCCGCCTCGGCGTCGGTGATGTTCCACCACGGAGCGCAGTTCAGGGCGTAGGCCACGGGGATGACCGCCGCGAACGGGCCCGGCGCGTCGGTGAACGTCAGCAGGATGCCGGCGAGCAAGTAGGCGACGACCGCGAGCCGGACCGTGGTGCGGGCGCCGATCACGGTCGCGATCGACGCGATGCCGCCCTCACGGTCGGCGATGACGTCCTGGACGGCACCGAAGGCGTGGCTCGCCGCGCCCCAGAGGAAGAACGCCCCGAGCAGCGCCCAGAGCTGCGGCGTGAAGGTGGCGCCTGCCAGCACGAGGCCGTAGACGGCCGGGCTGACGAAGTGCGTGCTGGACGTGACCGAGTCGACGAACGGGCGCTCCTTGAAGCGGAGGCCCTTCGCCGAGTAGGCGACGACCGCGAACAGGCTGGCGGCGAGCACCAACCAGCTGAGCGGGCTGCCCACCACGACCAGGAAGAGCACGAAGGGCACGCACGTGAGCACCGCTGCCCAGAGCGTCGTGCGGTGCATGCTCCGGTCGAGCAGGGCGCCCTCGACGCCGCCCTTGCGCGGGTTCCGCAGGTCGCTCTCGTAGTCGAAGACGTCGTTGATGCCGTACATCGCGAGGTTGTAGGGCACGAGGAAGAACAGGATGCCGACGACCGCGACGAGCCAGTTCACCTGGGCGAAGTCGAAGGCGGGGGTCGGTCCGGTGAAGACGACCACCGCGGCCGAGCCGTCGGCCACGGCGTCCGCGACCGACTGGGAGACGTAGGCCCCGCCCGCGTCGGCGTCGACCCGCGGCGCGCTGGCCGCGGTGAGGATGTACGCCGCGGCGAACGGGAACGCCGTGTTGATCCAGCTGAGGGGCCGGGACGACCAGAACAGGGCCCTCAGGGTCGCGGTCACCGCGCCTCCTCGGCGTCCGCGGCCGAGCCGGGACCGGCGCCGCTGCCGGCGCGACGGGACGCCCTCGCCGCCTTCGCGGCCTCCGTCTCGCGCCGCGACCCGAGCAGCGTCCAGATGCTCGGCAGCAGCACGAGCGCCGCGACCGCGTAGGCGAAGTCCTCGAGCGGGGCGATGCCGACGAAGGCGCCGCTGATGCGCGCCTCGTCGTAGCCGACGAGCCCGACGCCGATCATGACGTTGTCGAAGACGGCGGTCATCACCAGCAGCACCGCGGTCGAGAGCCCGGCCGCGCGCACGACGGCGGCGAGCGAGCCGCGGCCCGAGGAGGTGCTGCCCGAGGAGGCGCGGGTCGACCGGGTGCGCGCCCAGCGCAGCAGCAGCGCAGCCCCCGCCGTCACGGCCACGAGCCCGAGGAAGACCGCGTTGATCGCCCAGTACGTCACGCGCGGTCACCGCCCGTCGAGAGGGCGGCCGACGCGGCCCGACGGCGCTCCACCGCGTCGAGCACGAGGCGCGAGCCGGCGAGCAGGTTCATCGTGAGCCAGCAGAGCAGCACGAGGAAGAAGACCTCCTCGAGGGGCAGCTCGGGCGCGAGCTGCACGCCCGTCATGAACGACGTCTCGCCACGGAAGAAGACGCCGGCGTCGATGCCGACGATGTCCCAGATGAGGAAGAACACGACGCCGACGAGCAGCGTGACGAACGCCCGCCAGCCGTCCCGCCAGAAGAACAGGTCGAAGCGCCGGTCGAGCATCGCCATGCCGAAGATCGAGATCAGCAGGGCGACGAGGTACGCGAAGCCCATCAGGCGTCGCCGATCGCGCCGGACACGACCCCGGAGCCCGCCTCGGAGCCCGTGCCCGCGCCGACGGCCGGCTCGGCCACCGGCCCCGTGCTCGTGTCGCCGCGCATGTTCTTGAGCAGGATCTCGGCGCTGATCAGGCACATCGGCAGGCCGATGCCGGGGCGCACCGAGCCGCCGGCGTAGAAGAGGCCCTGCACGTGCTCGGAGGTGTTGCCGGCACGGAACATCGCGCTCTGCGAGAGCGTGTGCGCAGGGCCCAGCATGCTGCCGCTCCACGCGTTGACGTCGTCGACGAAGTCGCGCGGGCCGCGGGTGCGGCGCAGCACGACGCGGGACGCGAGGTCGGGGATCTCCGCCCAGTCGGCGATCTGCTCGATGACCTGGTCGGCGAGCCGCTCGATCAGCGGGTCGCCGTCGCCGCCGACGTCGCCGCGGCCGAGGGACGGGTCGGCGGGCAGCGGGACGAGCACGAAGAGGTTCGTGTGCCCGGCGGGCGCCGTGGACGGGTCGACGGTGCTCGGCTTGCAGACGTAGAGCGAGGGCGGGTCGGGGATCCGCTTGTCGTCGCCGAAGATGCGGTCGAAGTTCTCGTGCCAGTCGCGCGCGAAGAACAGCGTGTGGTGCTCGAGCTCGGGCACCTCGCCCTCGACGCCGAGGTACAGCAGCAGGGCGCTCGGCCCCGGGTCGCGGGTGGCCCAGTAGTCGGAGTCGTAGGTGCGCAGGCCCTCGGGCAGCAGCTGCGTCTCGAGGTGCTCGAGGTCGGCCGCGCCGACGACCACGTCGGCCTCGAGCACGTGGTGCCCGCCCTCGGCGTCGCCGTGCTCGACGCCGCGCACGACGGCGGAGCGTCCGGGCCCGGGTGACGTGAGGACCCGGGTGACGGGCGCCTCCGTGACGATCCGGACGCCCGCCTCCTCGGCCACCGCCGCGATCCGCCGGATCACGGTCGTCAGGCCGCCCTGCGGGTAGAGCACGCCGTCGTCGAGGTCGAGCGTGCTCATCAGGTGGTACATGCTCGGGGTCGCGAACGGCGACGAGCCGAGGAACACGGCCGGGTAGCCGAGGATCTGGCGCAGGCGCGGCTCCTTGACGGCCCGCGAGGCGAACGCGTCCAGGTCCTGCAGCAGCAGGCGACCGAGCTTCGGCAGCCGCACGACGACGTCGCCGCGCAGCAGCGGGCCCACGGTCTCGAAGCTCGTGTAGAGGAACCGCTGCTTGGCGAGCTCGTAGGTGTCGCGCGCCGACCGCAGGTAGCCGCGCATGCGGTCGCCGCTGCCCGGCTCGATCCCGTCGAACAGCGCGATGTTCTCCTCGAGGCCGCGCGGGACGACGATCGGCTCCTCACGCGTGCCGTCGGCACCCGGCTCGAACAGCACGCGGTAGCCGGGGTCGAGCGGCACGAGGTCGAGCTGCTCGTCGGCGGACGTGCCCATCAGCCGGAAGAAGTGGTCGAACACCTCGGGCATCAGGTACCAGCTCGGGCCGAGGTCGAAGCGGAAGCCGTCCTGCTCCCAGCTGCCGGCGCGACCGCCGACCTGGTCGTTCTTCTCGAGCACGGTGACGTCGTGGCCCTCGCGGGCGAGCAGCGCCGCGCTGGCGAGCCCGGAGATGCCGCCGCCGATCACGACGACCCGGCGGCCGTGCCGCTCGACGCTCGTGTCGCCGACGGCGCGCTTCAGCCAAGGGGTCGTCACAGGGAGGCTCCAGGAGGTGGGGGTCGGTGGTCGGGGACGGAGGCGACGCGGCCGGCCGAGGCCTGCAGCGCGATCCGCACCTTGACGGGGTCGGGCACGCGGACGCGCGCCCGGATGAGCGAGGAGGCGGGGGTCGCCTCGAGACGCCGGTTCAGCTCGGCGAACAGCCCGTGGGCGAGCGCCACCGCGCGGCGCGACGAGGCGGGCAGCACGGGGATGACCTCGCCCGAGACGCGCAGGTCGTCGTCGATGTCGGCGACGAGGCGCCGCTTCGTGGCCTCGTCGAAGGTCGTCACGTCGACGCCGGGGAAGTAGCTGCGGCCGAGGTGCTCGAAGTCGGCCGCGAGGTCGCGGAGGAAGTTCACCTTCTGGAACGCCGCGCCGAGTCGCGTGGCGCCCTCGTCGAGCAGCGCCCGCGTCGACTCCGGGTAGCTGTGGCCGGTGAGGAACGCACGCAGGCACATCAGCCCGACGACCTCGGCCGAGCCGTGCACGTAGCGGTCGAACGACTCCTGGTCGTGCTCGCTGGCGCTCAGGTCGGCGCGCATCGACTCGAAGAACGGGCGGGTCAGCTCGGGGCCGAAGCCGGTCGCCCGCGCGGTGCGCGCGAAGGCGTGGACGACGAGGTTGGCGCTGAAGCCCTGGGCCATCGCGCGCTCGGTCTCGGCCTCGAGCTCGTCGAGGCAGCGACGCGACTCGTCGGCCGTCAGGCCCGCCTCCGTGGCCGGCCCGTCGACGACCTCGTCGGCGACCCGCACGAGCGCGTAGACGTTCTCGACGTGCTGGCGCACGGCCGGGCCGAGCAGCCGCGAGGCGAGCCCGAACGAGGTCGAGTACCGGCGGATGACGCCGGACGCGGTGCCGTCGGCGGTCGCGTCGTAGAGCGAGAGACCGGTCACCGCACGCGCTCCAGCACGACCTGCACCAGCGGCGCCAGGGCGTCGCGCAGGGCCTCGCCGACGTCCGGGCCGTCGAGCACGGCGAGCGCTCGACGCGCGTGGTCCTCGACGAGCTGCTCGGCGAAGCGCCGCGCGCCGCAGGCCTCGAGGCGGCCGCGCACGACCTCGGCCTCGGCCTCGGACAGGTCGGCCTTGCCGATGAAGGGCCGGATGCCGAACCAGTCGTCGGTCGTGGCCGCGTGCGCCACGAGCACGGTGCGCTTGCCCTCGCGGAGGTCGCCGAGCACGGTCTTGCCGGTGTCGGACTGCGTGCCGAAGACGCCGAGCAGGTCGTCGACGACCTGGTACGCGACCCCGACCTCGCGGCCGAACTCGCCCAGGGCCCTGACCACCGCCTCCGGAGCCTCGGCCAGCACGGCGCCGGCCTGCAGCGGCGCCTCGAACGAGTACACCGCGGTCTTCGCGCGCTCCATGTCGAGGATCTCGTCGACGGTCGGCAGGTCGTCCGAGAGCGAGAGCTCGACGTCGATCATCTCGCCGCCGGCGCTGACGAACACGGCCTCGTCGAGCAGGTCGAGGAGGCGCGCCTGGACCGGGCCGTCGCAGGGCACCTGCAGCAGGAGGCGGCTCGCACCCGTCAGCGCGAGGTCGCCCGCGATGACCGCGGCCGACATGCCGCGGTGCTCGGCGGTCGGCGTGGGGATGCCCGCCGTGGTCGCCTCGTCGCGGTAGCTGCCCGAGACGTTGGGGATGCCACGGCGCGAGAAGTCGCGGTCGATCACGTCGTCGTGGACGATCAGCGCGGTGTGCAGCAGCTCGAAGGCGGCGCCGACGCGGGCCGCGGCCTCGTCGTCGCGGCCGCCGAGGGCCGTGTACGTGGTGAAGACCATGCGCGGGCGGAAGCGCTTGCCGCCGCTCGTGTTGCGCTCGAGGACCTTCCAGAGGTCGACGTAGCGGTAGCCGACCGACTCGGCCCGGCGCTTGGCCAGCCGGAAGAAGTCGTCGAGGACGGCGTCGACCCGGGACTGGTCTCGCGCCTCGCGCTGGGCGAGGTCGCCGTCGACGCGGCCCTGCCGGTCGTGCGTCCCCGCACGCTGGTGTTCACCGCTCACCAGGGCAGACTACCTCTCATGACACCCGAGACCTCCGTGCATCCCCAGGCGCTCCGCAGCCCCCTCGCGAGCGACGGCGACGAGCTCGTGGTACTGCTCGACGAGGCCGGCGAGCCCTGCGGCACGCACCTCAAGGCGACCGTGCACACGGCGACGACGCCGCTGCACCTCGCCTTCAGCTGCCACGTGCTCGACGACCGCGGCCGGGTGCTCGTCACCCGCCGCGCCCTGTCGAAGAAGACCTGGCCCGGCGTCTGGACCAACTCCTTCTGCGGCCATCCCGCACCGGGCGAGACCCCCGAGGAGGCGGTGGCCCGGCGCGCGTCACAGGAGCTCGGCATCGAGGTCACGGACGTGACCAGCGTGCTGCCGGACTTCCGGTACCTCGCGACCGACGCCTCCGGCGTGGTCGAGAACGAGATCTGCCCCGTGTTCACCGCCCGCGCGGTCGGCGTGCCCGACCCGTCGCCCGACGAGGTGGCCGAGTGGGCCTGGACCGACCCCGCGGCGCTGCGCGACGCGGTCGCCGCGACCCCGTTCGCGTTCAGCCCGTGGCTCGGCTGGCAGCTCGAGGCCTGGCCGACGCCGCAGGGGTGATCGCCCCGCCGAGGAAGCACGACGGCGCCTGTCCCCTCGGGGACAGGCGCCGTCGTGCTCAGGACCGGGTGCCGCTCAGCGGGGGCGGAGCTGTGCCGCCGCCGGGCAGTCGAACGGGTCGCCGCCCGCGGCGAGGCCGACGCGGTTCAGGTAGCGGATGACGATGCCGTACGACTTGACGGCCGTCGTCTCCTGGTAGGGGATCTCGTGCGCGGCGCAGTGCGCCTTGACCAACTTCGACGCGGCACGCAGGTGCGGCCTCGCCATGCTCGGGAAGAGGTGGTGCTCGATCTGGTAGTTCAGGCCGCCCATGAACGCGGTCGAGAAGCGACCCGTGATGTTGCGCGAGGTGAGCACCTGCTTGCTGAGGAAGTCGACCTTGGCGCCCTCGGGGATGATCGGCATGCCCTTGTGGTTCGGCGCGAACGACGAGCCCATGTAGAGGCCGAACACGGCCATCTGCACGCCGATGAAGGCGAAGGCCATGCCGACGGGCAGGAAGAAGAAGACGACGCCGAAGTAGAGCACCATCCGCGTGGCGATCAGCGAGATCTCGAGCGCGCGGCCCTCGATCTTCTCCTTCGTGAGCAGCACCTTGAACGAGTGGACGTGCAGGTTGACGCCCTCGCCGAGCAGCAGCGGGAAGAAGAAGTAGCCCTGGCGACGCGTCAGGTGCTTCATGAGGCCGGTCTGCTTCGCCGCGTCCTCCTCGAGGAACGAGACCGTGTCGAACGCGATGTCCGGGTCCTTGCCCTTGGTGTTCGGGTTGGCGTGGTGCCGGGTGTGCTTCGACATCCACCACGCGTAGCTCATGCCGACGACGCCGGCGGCGAGGACGCGGCCGACCTTGTCGTTGCGGGTGCCGGAGTCGAAGACCTGGCGGTGCGCGGCCTCGTGGGTGAGGAACGCGAACTGCGTGAGGATGACGCCGAGGGCCGCGGCGATGAGCAGCTGGAACCAGCTGGAGCCGAGCAGGACGAAGCCGGTCGCGGCGCCGCCGAGGCAGGCCACGAGGATCACAAAGACCGTGACGTAGAAGCCGGTGCGGCGGCGGAGCAGGCCCGCCTCGCGCACGCTGGCGAGCAGGGCCGAGTAGGTGCTGGTCGGCTTGCTGGCACGACCGGCGACGGTCGGCCGGAAGCCGGACGAGACCGGGCCGGAGGCGCCGGTGGGGGGTGCGATGACGGACATGGAGCTCCCGCGGGTGTGTCGACTTCCCAGCCGTGGAGGTGAGCGGTGCGCCCCTAGATGCCCCTGACGCTAGGGGCACGGTCGGGGTCAGCGCCAGCGCAGGCGCCGATGCACAGCGATGCCGGGCGGATGCACAGGTGGGCCGAACGGTCGCGCGGGCGCGCGCGAGCGCGCGTGCCGGCGGCTCCTCGCTCGACGGCGAGCGACCCTCGCCGTCCCGCGCGGGACCTGCCAGGAGGGGGCGGTAAACTCCTCGGGTCCGCCCCGCCCAGGAAGAAGTACCGTGCCGTCTGCCTCCGTGCCCCCCGTGCCGTCCGGCGGCGACACGGCCGACCGGGGCCGCGCCTCCTCGGCTGGCTCCTCGGCGTACTGGCCCGTGCCCCTGGTGCGTGCGGTGCCCCTCCTCGTGACGGCCGCCGCCGTGACGTTCTCGCGTGACCACTCGCCGTTCGTCGGGCTCGTGTCCTTCGGCGTCGCCGCCCTGGTGGGCGGGCTGCTGCTCACCGTCGGCGTGCTGCTGCGCCTCGACGACCGCAGCAGCCGCACGCTGCAGGTCGTCCAGGGCGTGACGACCGTCGTCGCCGGTGCCGTCGCCCTCGCCGCCTCCGCGGCCGGGCTCGCGTTCTTCGTCGCGCTCGTGTCGGGCTGGGCGCTCGTCGCCGGCGCCCTCGAGCTCGTCGCCGGCCTGCGTCGCCGCGGCCGCTCGCCGCTCGCCCGCGACTGGACCAGCGTCGGGGTGCTGACGCTGGCGCTGGGCGTCGTGTTCCTGGTCGTGCCGCTCGACTACGCGCAGCCGCTCGGCGGCGTCGAGCAGATCGAGGGCGAGCTCACCTCGTCCACGGTGCTGGTGGGGGTCCTCGGCGCCTGGGCCGCGGTCGTCGGCGTGTTCCTGGTGATCGCCGGGCTGTCGCTGCGGTGGCAGACGGACGCGGGGCACAGCGCGGGGGGACACGGCGCCGCGGGGCACGACGCCGCGGGACGGACCGACGCGGGGCCGGCCGGCCGCCGCACGAGCACGAGCACGAGCACGAGCACTGACAGCAGCATCGACCCGACATCGGACGAGGGACAGCACGCATGACCACACCCAGCTGGCGCGAGCGCGTCCGTCCCGCCGAGTTCCTGGGCCTCAGCGCCGTGTTCGCCGTGTTCGTCGGCGTCGTCGTGCTGATGACCACCCGTCAGCTCGAGCTCGCGCTGATCTTCCTCTGCATCGGCTTCATCGTCGCGCTCGTCGTGATCGCGATGCTGGCCCTCGCCGCGAAGCCCAACGAGGACGAGCGCCACGAGATCGACGAGTCGGACCGCCCCAAGGGCCACTGACTCGGGCCCGCTGCCCCGCCCGACCCGGCCCCTCACTGCCCTCACCTCGTAATTTGAGAGGGATTCGTCTCAGGGCCGCCAGGATTCCGCGTATCCGGCTGCCGTACGCGCGGAACACTCGCGCCTTGCTCGCCCGCACGCGGCGCGGTCCGAGGCCGCTGCGGGTAGTGATCTCAAAGCGCGAGCGATCCGCGCCACGGCTCGCGGGAACGGTGGGCACGCGGCCCGCCGGCTGCCGGATCACTCTCAAATTTGAGAGCGACAGGGAGCGGGTGGGTTAGCGAGGGACCATCGCGTCGCGACGGGCGGGGATCGCGGAGCTTCGCGCCCGGCCCGCCGCGTCCGGCGTTCTGCGTGCTGCCCGCGGCGCGGCGCGGCGCCGCGCGACCTGCACGCAGCACGCAGCCGGCAGCCCGCAGAGCGCCGCGGCTAGCTCAGGCGGGCGACGAGGTCCGAGGCGAGGCCCGTGTAGGTCGCGGGGGTGAGCGCCACGAGGCGGGCCTTCGCGTCGGCGCCGATGTCGAGCCCCTCGACGAAGGCGACGAGGTCGGCCTGTGAGACGCGCTTGCCCCGGGTGAGCTCCTTGAGCATCGCGTAGGGGTCGGCGATCGACGAGCGCCCGGCGACGACCTCGGCGCGGATCACCGTCTGGATCGCCTCGCCGAGCACCTCCCAGTTGCCGTCGAGGTCGGCCTCGAGGGCCGCGGTGCCGACGGCGATCTCGCCGAGACCGCGGCGCAGGTTGTCGAGCGCGAGCACCGAGTGGCCGAGGGCGACGCCGATGTTGCGCTGGGCCGACGAGTCGGTGAGGTCGCGCTGCTGGCGCGAGGTGACGAGGGTCGCCGCGAGCGAGTCGAGCAGGGCGCACGACAGCTCGAGGTTGGCCTCGGCGTTCTCGAACTTGATCGGGTTGATCTTGTGCGGCATCGTCGACGACCCGGTGGCGCCCGCCTGCGGGATCTGCGTGAAGTAGCCCATCGAGATGTACGACCAGATGTCGGTCGCGAGGTTGTGCAGCACGCGGTTGGCGTGGGCGATGCGCGAGTAGAGCTCGGCCTGCCAGTCGTGCGACTCGATCTGGGTCGTGAGGGGGTTCCAGCTGAGGCCCAGGGCGTCCTCGACGAAGGCCCGCGAGATCTCGGGCCAGTCGGCCGACGGGTCGGCGACGACGTGCGCCGAGAACGTGCCGGTGGCGCCGCTGAACTTGCCGAGGTACTCGGTGCCGGCCACCTGGGCGCGGAGGCGCTGGAGGCGGTGCACGAAGACCGCGAACTCCTTGCCGACGGTCGTGGGGGTCGCGGGCTGGCCGTGCGTGTGCGCGAGCATCGGCACGTCGCGCGCGTCCGTGGCCCAGGTCGACAGGGCGTCGACGACGGCGTCGAGCGCCGGCAGCCAGACCTCGGCGACGGCGGCCTTGACGGTCACCGCGTACGAGAGGTTGTTGATGTCCTCGCTCGTGCAGGCGAAGTGCGTGAGCTCGGCGATCGGGTCGAGGCCCAGCTCGGACAGGCGGGCGCGGACGTAGTACTCGACCGCCTTGACGTCGTGGCGGGTCGTGGCCTCGAGCCCGGCGAGCTCGTCGATCGCGGGCTGCCCGAAGTCGGTGACGACGGCTCGCAGCGCCTCCTTCTGGTCGGCCGTGAGCGCCTCGGCGCCGAACGCGCCGCGGTCGGTCTGGGCGATCAGCCACTCGACCTCGACGTGCACGCGGGCTCGGTTGAGGCCCGCCTCGCTGAGGTGGTCGCCGAGCTGCCCCACGGAGGCGCGGTAGCGGCCGTCAAGCGGGCTGAGGGGCTGAGGGGGCAACGTCATGAGGGTCCCTTGCGGAGTGCGGGTTCGATCTGGCGGAAGAGGGCGGTGCAGGCTCGCTCGACCATGGCGAGCACGTCGTCGAACATGGCCGGGTCCGAGTAGTAGGGGTCGGGCACGTCGGAGCCGCCCTGCGCCGCGCCCTGGGGGTCGAACGACATGAGCAGCTGCACCTTCGAGCGGTCCGACTCGTTCTCGGCCCACGACCGGAGCACCCGTTCGTGGCCCCGGTCGAGCGCGACCACGAGGTCGTGACGAGCGAAGTCGGCGGTCGAGAACTGGGAGGCGCGGTGCCGGGAGCCATCGTAGCCACGGGCCCGCAGGGCCTCGACGGTGCGCGGATCGGCCCCCTCGCCGACGTGCCAGTCACCCGTGCCCGACGACGACACGTCGAGCGAGTCGGCGTGGCCGGCCCGGCGGGCGACCTCGCGCAGGACCACCTCGGCCATCGGCGACCGGCAGATGTTGCCGGTGCAGACGAAGACGACGCTGAGGCGGCTCACCGCCGGCGGTCGCTCGGCTCGACGATCGGGCGGATCACGATCCCGATCAGCCAGGCGACGACCGCGAGGACGAGCGCGCCGAGCACGCCCCACCAGAACCCGTCGACGACGAGGCCGAAGCCGATCTGCCCCGAGATCCAGGCGACGATGCCGAGGAGCAGCCCGTTGACGATCAGCGAGAGCAGCCCGAGGGTCAGCACGTAGAGGGGGAACGCCACGATGCGGATGACCGTGCCGACGACCCCGTTGACGATGCCGAAGATGAGCGCGACGAGCAGGTAGGTCAGCACGGTCTCGGTGGTGCCGCCGTCGCCGTACGCGTCGACCCGCACTCCCCCGACGACGAACGTGGTCGCCCAGAGGGCGAGGGCGTTGATCAGCAGCCGCACGAGGAATCGCATGGGTCCATCATGCCGCCCTAAGGTGGCCGGGTGAACGCTCCCGTCAGGCTCCGTCCCGAGATCGCCGCCCTGCCCGCCTACCGCCAGGGGAAGCAGGCCGCGCCCGACGCGTTCAAGCTGTCGTCGAACGAGAACCCGTTCGAGCCGCTGCCCGCCGTCGTCGACGCGCTCCGCGACGCCGTCGCGGTCAACCGCTACCCCGACGCGACGGCCGCCGGCCTCCGCGCCGCCCTCGCCGACAAGTTCGGCGTCACGACCGACGAGGTGCACGTGGGCGCCGGCAGCGTCTCGCTGCTGCAGCAGCTCGTGCTCGCCGCCGCGGCCCCGGGCGACGAGGTCGTCTACGCCTGGCGCTCGTTCGAGGCATACCCCGGGCTGGTCACCGTCAGCGGCGCGACCAGCGTGCAGGTGCCCCTCCGCGAGGACGGCAGCCACGACCTCGTCGCGATGGCCGCGGCCGTCGGCGAGCGCACCCGCCTGGTGATCGTCTGCTCGCCCAACAACCCCACCGGCACGGTCGTCACGACGACCGAGTTCGAGGAGTTCATGTCGGCCGTCCCCGACGACCTGCTGGTCGTGCTCGACGAGGCCTACGCCGAGTTCGTCACCGACGAGCACGCCGTCGACGGCCCGTCGCTCACCGAGCGGCACCCGAACCTGGTGGTGCTGCGCACGTTCTCGAAGGCGCACGGCCTGGCGGCGCTCCGCGTCGGGTACGCGATCGGCGCCTCCTCGGTGCTCGACGCCGCGCGCTCGACGGCGATCCCGCTGGCCGTGACCGCGCAGGGCCAGGCCGCCGCCCTGGCGTCGCTGGCCCACGAGGAGGAGCTGCTCGCGCGGGTGGACCGGATCGCGGTGCTGCGCGACCAGGTCTGGCGATCCCTCGTCGACCAGGGCTGGGAGCCGCCGCTCGCGCAGGGCAACTTCGTCTGGCTGCCGACCGGCGAGCACACCGCCCACGCCGCCGAGGTGTTCGAGACCCACGGCCTCGTCGTGCGCGCCTTCGCTCCCGAGGGCATCCGCGTCACGATCGGAGAGCCCGCGTCCGTCGACCGCCTCCTGCAGGCCGCGCAGGAGGTGCTGGGCACTACATCCGTGTGAGGGCATGAGAGCGCCAGTAGATTGGTCCGCATGTCCCTGAGCGAAACGAGCCGGCACCCCGGCACGGTCCAGCTGCTGACGCCCGCCGGCGAGCTGGTCCGCACCGACGAGACGGCCGAGTTCCTGCCCCTGATCGACGCCCTGAGCGACGACCAGCTGCGCGCGATGCACCGTGACATGGTGCTGACGCGGCGCTTCGACCGCGAGGCCGCCGCCCTCGCCCGTCAGGGCCAGCTCGCCCTGTGGGTGCCGAGCCACGGCCAGGAAGGCGCGCAGGTCGGCCTGGCGCACGCCACCCGCCCGCAGGACCACCTGTTCCCGTCGTACCGCGAGCACGCGGTCGCCCTCGCCCGCGGCGTCGACCCGGTCGACATCCTGCGCCTGCTGCGCGGCCACACGCACGGCGGCTGGGTGCCCGCCGACCACCAGAACTTCCACGTGTACACGCTCGTGATCGGCTCGCAGACGCTGCACGCCACGGGCTACGCGATGGGCCTCGGCCTCGACGGCAAGAGCGGCACCGGCGACCCCGAGGTCGACCAGGCCGTCGTCACCTTCTTCGGCGACGGGGCGACCAGCCAGGGCGACGTCAACGAGGCGATGATCTTCGCGACGAGCTTCCAGACGCCCGAGCTGTTCTTCCTGCAGAACAACCAGTGGGCCATCAGCGTGCCGGTGTCGCGCCAGTCGCGCACGCCGCTCGTCGACCGTGCCGCCGGCTTCGGCCTGCCCGCGACCCAGATCGACGGCAACGACGTGCTCGCGAGCTACGCCGTGAGCCGCCGCGACCTCGAGGCCGCCCGCTCGGGCTCCGGTCCCCGGTTCATCGAGGCGATGACGTACCGCATCGGCGCGCACACCTCGTCCGACGACCCGAGCAAGTACCGCACCGACGACGAGCTGCAGGGCTGGATCGCCCGCGACCCGATCGACCGCTTCGCCGCGTTCCTCCGGTCGCGCGGCGAGGGCGACGCGTTCTTCGCCGGGCTCGAGGCCGAGGGCGACGACCTGGGCCACGACGTCCGCACCCGCACGACGTCGCTGCCCGCGCCCGACCCGTCGCTGATGTTCGAGCACGTCTACAGCGAGCCGCACCCCGTCATGCGCGAGCAGCACGAGTGGCTCACCCACTACGAACAGGGCCTCGGCGGCGACGCCGGCTCCGACTCTGCAGGAGGACGCGCATGAGCGACGTGACGACCACCCCCGCTGCCGCCGCGCCGGCCGCCGGTCCGCAGGGCGGCGTCGGCGTCGACGAGCCGACCCGCGCCTCCCTCGAGACCATGCCGCTCGGCAAGGCGATCAACGCCGGTCTCCGCCGCGCCATGGCCGACGACCCGCGCGTGCTGCTCATGGGCGAGGACATCGGCACGCTCGGCGGCGTGTTCCGCGTGACCGAGGGGCTGCAGGCCGAGTTCGGCGAGAACAGGGTCATCGACACTCCCCTCGCCGAGTCGGGCATCGTCGGCAGCGCCATCGGCCTCGCGATGGCCGGCTTCCGCCCCGTCGTCGAGATCCAGTTCGACGGGTTCATCTACCCCGGCTTCGACCAGATCGTCTCGCAGCTCGCCAAGATGACCAACCGCCACGAGGGCTCGGTCACGATGCCCGTGGTCATCCGGGTGCCCTACGGCGGGCACATCGGCGCCGTCGAGCACCACCAGGAGAGCCCGGAGGCCTACTTCGCGCACACGGCCGGCCTGCGGGTCGTCAGCCCGAGCACGCCGCACGACGCCTACTGGATGATCCAGGAGGCGATCGCGTCGAACGACCCGGTCATGTTCTTCGAGCCCAAGAGCCGCTACTGGCCCAAGGGCGAGGTCGACCTCGCCGAGCCGCACGCGCCCCTGCACGCCAGCCGCGTCGTCCGCACCGGCACGGAGGTCACCCTGCTCGGCCACGGCGCCATGGTCAGCGTGCTGCTGCAGGCCGCCGAGATCGCGGCCGCCGAGGGCATCTCGGCCGAGGTCGTCGACCTGCGGTCGCTGTCGCCGATCGACTACGCGCCGATCCTCGAGTCGGTCCGCAAGACCGGCCGCCTCGTCGTCGCCCAGGAGGCGCCCGGCTTCGTCAGCGTCGGCTCCGAGATCGCCGCGACGGTCGCCGAGAAGGCGTTCTACTCGCTCGAGGCCCCGGTGCTGCGCGTGAGCGGGTTCGACACGCCCTTCCCGCCCGCCAAGCTCGAGACCCTCTACCTGCCCGACGCCGACCGCGTGCTCGAGGCCGTCGACCGCGCTCTCGCGTACTGAGAGGAACACCTCCGTGACCAGTGAGTTCTCCCTTCCCGACGTCGGCGAGGGCCTGACCGAGGCCGAGATCGTCGAGTGGAAGGTCGCCCCGGGCGACACCGTCCAGATCAACCAGGTTCTGGTCGAGATCGAGACGGCCAAGTCGCTCGTCGAGCTGCCCTCGCCCTACGCGGGCGTCGTCGAGAGCGTGCTCGTCGCCAGCGGCGAGACCGTCGACGTCGGCACCCCGATCATCACCATCGCCGACGGCACCGGACCGGCGACGCCGTCCGACCGGGCCGCCGAGGCCGCGTCCGGCGAGTCGGGCGCGCTCGCCCGCACCGCCCAGATCATCGCGCAGGAGGAGGCGGCGCTCTCCGAGCAGCGCGCTCGCCAGTCCGCGCCCGCCCCTGCTGCCCCGCCCGCGCCTCCTGCGCCCTCGGCCGACGAGGTGGCCGCGTCCGGCAGCACCGGCACCGTGCCGTCCGCGGCGTCGACGGCTCCGTCGACCTCGGCGCCGTCGGCGTCGGGTTCATCGGCCGACTCGGGCTCGGGCGCCGTGCTCGTGGGCTACGGCGCCGCGGGCGGCCACGGCCAGACCCGGCGCCGCAAGCCGTCGCAGGGCGAGGTCGACGCGCGCCAGCTGCGCGTGGCCGAGCAGGCCCGCCGCCGGCCGACGACCTCGGTGCCCGCCGCGCTCGCGCTGCCGATCATCGCCAAGCCGCCGATCCGCAAGCTCGCGAAAGACCTGGAGGTCGACCTCGCGACCGTGCAGCCGACCGGCCTCGCGGGCGAGGTCACGCGCGACGACGTCATCCGCCACGCGCAGCAGGCGAGCGTGTTCCGCAACATCGAGACCCCCGAGTGGAGCGAGGAGCGCGTCGAGCGCATCCCCGTCAAGGGCGTCCGCAAGGCCATCGCCGCCGCGATGACCTCGTCCGCCTTCACCGCGCCGCACGTCAGCCTCTTCGTCGACGTCGACGCGACCCGCACGATGGAGTTCGTCAAGCGCCTCAAGGCCTCGCCGCAGTTCGCGGGCGTCAAGGTCTCGCCGCTGCTGATCATGGCCAAGGCGATCATCTGGGCCGTGCGGCGCAACCCGATGGTGAACTCGGCCTGGACCGACCGCGAGATCCTCGTGCACCACTTCGTCAACCTCGGCATCGCCGCGGCGACGCCCCGCGGCCTGATCGTCCCGAACGTCAAGGAGGCGCAGTCGATGAGCCTCCTCGAGCTCGCCCAGGCGCTCGAGCAGCTGACCCTCACGGCCCGCGACGGCAAGACGAGCCCGGCCGACATGCGCGACGGCACCATCACGATCACCAACATCGGGGTCTTCGGCATGGACACCGGCACGCCGATCCTCAACCCGGGCGAGGTGGCCATCGTCGCGCTCGGCACGATCAAGGCGAAGCCGTGGGTCGTCGACGGCGAGGTGCGGTCGCGCATGGTGACGACGATCGGCGCCAGCTTCGACCACCGCGTCGTCGACGGCGACGTGGCGAGCCGCTTCGTGGCCGACGTGGCGAGCGTGCTCGAGGAGCCGGCCCTCCTGCTCGACTGAGCGGGCGCCTCCTCGGCTCCGCCTGTCGCGGCAGCCTATTTTGACAATCATTATCAGTAGCAATAGCGTGGCGGCATGAAGACACCGCGCGCCCTGTCGCTGCTCGCCCTGCCCGCCGCCGTGCTCGTGCTGAGCGGCTGCGCCTCGGGCGACGGTGCCGGTGGCGCCGGCTCGTCGTCGGACGACGGAGGCGCCATAGCCGTGGTCGCGTCGACCAACGTCTACGGGAACATCGCGGAGACGGTCGGCGGCGACGCGGTCGACGTCACCAGCGTCATCAGCGACCCCTCGCAGGACCCGCACTCGTACGAGGCCGACGCCCGCACGCAGCTCGCCGTCTCGCGCGCCGACGTCGTCATCGAGAACGGCGGCGGCTACGACGAGTTCATGCACACGCTGCTCGACGCCAGCGGGTCGGACGCGGCCGTGATCGACGCCGTCGAGGTGAGCGGCCTCGACGCCGACGAGCACGGCGACGAGGCGCACGCCGACGAGTCCGGCGAGGCGCACGCCGACGAGTCGGGCGAGGCCGACGACCACGGGCACGACCACGGCGAGTTCAACGAGCACGTCTTCTACAGCCTGCCCTCGATGGCAGCCCTCGCCACGGCGATCGCCGACGAGCTCGGCTCGGTCGACCCTGCCCAGGCCGACACGTTCAGCGCGAACGCCGCGGCGTTCGGCGAGCAGATCGCCGACCTGGAGGCGCAGGCCGCCGAGGTGAAGACCGCGCACGACGGCGAGTCGGTCGCCTACACCGAGCCGGTGCCGGGGTACCTCTTCGACGCCATGGGGCTCGTGAACGTGACCCCCTCCGACTTCTCCGAGGCGATCGAGGAGGGCGACGACGTGTCGCCCGCCGCCCTGAACGAGACCCTGCAGCTGTTCTCGGCCGGCACCGTCGACCTGCTCGCCTACAACGAGCAGACCTCCAGCCCCGAGACCGAGCAGGTCGAGCAGGCGGCCACCGACGCGGGCGTCGCGATCGTCCCGGTGACGGAGCTGCTCCCGACAGGGGATGATTACGTCTCGTGGCAGCAGAGCAACATCGACGCGATCACGGCGGCGCTCGACAAGTGACCCCCGGCACGACCGACGCCTCCGTCGCCGCCGCCCACCGCGCCTCCTCGGCCGGGGGCGGCGGCGACGCCGTGCTGCGCCTGCGCGGCGCGGGCGTGTCGTTCGGCGACCGCACGCTCTGGTCGGGGCTCGACCTCGACGTGGCCCCGGGCGAGTTCCTCGCCGTGCTCGGGCCCAACGGCGCGGGCAAGACCACGCTGCTGCGCGCCGTGCTCGGCCAGCAGCAGCTCGCCGAGGGCACCCTCGAGTTCCTCGGCCGTCCGGTCGGCCGCGGCCACCGCCGCATCGGGTACGTGCCGCAGCAGCGGCTGATGGAGGCGGGCACCCCGCTGCGGACCCGCGACATGATCGCGCTCGGCGTCACCGGGCACCGCTGGGGCCTGCGCCGCGAGTCGGCCGCCGAGCGCGCGACGATCGACGCCCTCGTCGACGAGGTGGGCGCCTCCTCGTTCGCCTCGGCCCCCGTGGCCAGCCTGTCGGGCGGCGAGCAGCAGCGCGCCCGCGTGGGCCAGGCCCTCGCGGCCGAGCCAGCCCTGCTGCTCTGCGACGAGCCCCTGATCTCGCTCGACCTGCGGCACCAGCGCGGGGTCACGGAGCTGATCGACCGCCAGCGACGCGCGCGCGGGGCGGCCGTCGTGTTCGTGACCCACGACGTGAACCCGATCCTCGACGTCGTCGACCGGGTGCTCTACCTGGCCGGCGGCAAGTTCCGCGTCGGCACCCCCGACGAGGTGCTGCAGGCGCCCGTGCTCAGCGAGCTCTACGGCACGCCCGTCGACGTGGTGCGCACCATGGGGCGCATCGTGATCGTCGGCGGCCAGGGGCACGACGACCACCACGCCGACGAGCACGACGACGACGAAGGACTCGTGCGGTGACCGACCTCTGGACCCAGCTGTTCTCGTTCCAGGACTTCGGCGAGCTCGTCGTGCTGGTGCGCAACTCGATCATCGCGGGCGCCGTGCTGGGCCTCGTCGGCGGGCTCATCGGGCCGTTCGTCATCACCCGCAACCTGCCCTTCGCCGTGCACGGCATCAGCGAGCTCTCGTTCGCCGGGGCCTCGGCGGCCCTGCTGATCGGCGCGAACGTCGTGGGCGGCTCGGTCGTCGGCAGCGTCGTCGCCGCCCTGCTGATCGGCCTGCTCGGGTCGCGGGCGCGCGAGCGGAACTCGATCATCGCGGTGCTCATGCCCGCCGGGCTCGGCCTCGGCATCCTGTTCCTCGCCCTGTACCGGGGGCGGTCGGCGAACAAGTTCGGCCTGCTCACCGGTCAGATCGTGTCGGTCGACAACCCGCAGCTGGGCTGGCTCATCGCCATCTCGGCCGTCGTGATCGTGGTGCTGCTCGTGATCTGGCGACCGTTGACGTTCGCCAGCGTCGACCCCGACGTCGCGGCGGCGGCGGGCATCCCGGTGCGGGCGCTCGGCCTCGTCTTCATGCTCGTGCTCGGCCTCGCGGTGGCGGTCTCGGTGCAGATCGTGGGCGCCCTGCTCGTTCTCGCGCTGCTGGTCACCCCGGCGGCGGCGGCCCTGCGGCTCACCGTCGACCCGCGCCTCGTGCCCGTGCTCAGCGTCGTGTTCGCGGTCGTGTCCGTGGTGGGCGGCATCCTGCTGGCGCTCGGCGGCGGCCTGCCGATCAGCCCGTACGTCACGACCATCTCGTTCCTGATCTGGCTCGTCTGCCGCGTCGTCGGCGGGCGACGGGAGAGCCGAGGAGGCGGGCGGACAGGCCGAGGAGGCGGGCGGGAGGGCCGAGGAGGCGCCCCCGGTCGCCCCCAGGCCGCCCCGGTAGCCTCGACGACGACGAAGGAGGCCTGACGTGGTCGGACCTGCACGACCGAGGCACGGAGGTGCGCAGTGGTAGCCAAGCGGAACACGTGGCAGCGCGAGGCCGTGCGCGAGGCGCTCGGCCGCAGCGAGGGCTTCGTCAGCGCCCAGTCGCTGCACGGGCAGCTCCGCGAGACGGGGTCGCCGATCGGGCTCGCCACCGTCTATCGCGCGCTCGCGGACCTCGCCACCGACGGCGCCGCCGACTCGCTGCAGCAGGAGGGCGAGAGCCTCTACCGCGCCTGCACGCCGGGCACGCACCACCACCACCTCATCTGCCGCACCTGCGGCACCACGGTCGAGATCGAGGCCGACGCGGTCGAGACCTGGGCCCGCCAGGTCGCCGCCCAGCACGGCTTCACCGAGGCGCAGCACATCGTCGACGTGTTCGGCACCTGCGCGGCGTGCACGGCCGAGAAGGCCGCAGGACGCGACCCTGCCGTGACGCGCGGCGGCGCTGCCGGCTGAGCCGCGCCTCCCGGGCTCGGGGCGTCGCGGCTCCTGGGCCGTGGCTCGCTGCGCGTCGGGATCGCTGCGCCCTGGGCCCGCAGCCCTCGGGGCCCGCAGTTGACCCGGGTCGGGCGTGTCGCGTAAGCTCTTCCTTTGGTTGGGCGCTCTCTGCGCCCATGTGCACCGATCCCCGAGCACCACGGTCCGTCATGCGGGCCGAGCGGGGTGACGCGCGCCGACAAGTGACCTTGGGTAGGGGTCGCCGTCCTCGGACGGCGAGCTCCTACGGTACCTACGGAGGAAATCATGGCAGCAACCTGCCAGGTGACCGGAGCCATTCCTGGTTTCGGCCACAACATCTCGCACTCGCACCGACGCACCAAGCGCCGTTTCGACCCGAACATCCAGAAGAAGACGTACTACGTGCCGTCGCTGCGCCGGAAGGTGACCCTCCAGCTCAGCGCCAAGGGCATCAAGGTCATCGACGCTCGTGGCATCGAGTCGGTCGTCAAGGACCTGCTCGCTCGTGGGGAGAAGATCTAATGGCTCGTCAGCAGGACGTTCGTCCCATCATCAAGCTCCGCTCGACGGCGGGCACCGGTTTCACGTACGTGACCAAGAAGAACCGTCGCAACAACCCCGACCGCCTGGTTCTCAAGAAGTACGACCCGGTCATCCGCAAGCACGTCGAATTCCGCGAGGAGCGCTAAGCATGGCCAAGAAGAGCAAGATCGCCAAGAACGACCAGCGTGCCGTCATCGTCGCACGCTACGCCGAGAAGCGCCTCGAGCTGAAGAAGGCCCTGGTCGACCCGGCCGGCACCGACGAGAGCCGCGAGGCCGCTCGCCTCGGCCTGCAGAAGCTGCCGCGCGACGCGTCGCCGGTCCGCCTCCGCAACCGCGACGCGATCGACGGTCGCCCCCGCGGTCACCTCAAGGAGTACGGCATCAGCCGTGTGCGCTTCCGCGACATGGCTCACCGTGGTGAGCTTCCGGGCATCACGAAGTCTTCCTGGTAGGTTCGAGCCGTTTCCCGGGGCCTCGGCCCCGGGTCTGAGCTGGACAGCCCGGGGCCTCGGCCCCGGGGCTGAGCTACACGGGCGGAGGGCCCTCGGCCCTGCCGTCTGATCCGAACAGGCACGGTGAACGCCGTGCCATGTCTCACCGAACGAAGTCCGAGGAGGACACCACATGGCTGACAAGTCACTGAACCGCACCGAGCTCGTCGCAGCTGTCGCTTCCGAGTCCGGCCAGAGCCAGGCCGCCGTCAGCGGCGTCGTCGACGCTTTCTTCTCCGTCGTGTCGAAGTCGGTCGCCGACGGCACGAAGGTCACCATCCCCGGATGGATCGCCTTCGAGAAGACGCACCGCGCCGCCCGCACGGGTCGCAACCCGCAGACGGGCGAGGCCCTCGAGATCGCCGCGAGCGACTCGGTCAAGGTCAGCGCCGGCAGCAAGCTCAAGGCTGCGGTCAAGTAGTCCTCCGCTTCTCACGAAGCACCCGGGAGAGGGCGGCGACTTCGGTCGCCGCCCTCTCTCGCGTTCGCGGGGCCCGCATTGCCTTCTGCCCGCAGGATTCAGGAAACCGTCGTCTGCGCATCCTGGATCCTGCACGAATCAGGAGTCCGCCTCCCCCCGATGCGCAACGCAGGTCCGATCGTCCTGAATGAGGGAGGAGCGGGGGCGGCAGGGCAGGGCGGCGCAGGTCGCTCGGCGGCGAGCGGACCGCTCCCGCTCCCAGTCGGGGCGACCTACCATGGGTGCGATGCCCAGACTCTCCCGCACGGCCGGGCCCGCACTGCTCGTGGTCGTCGCGTTCGCGGCCCTCGTCGCCGCCCTGAAGTTCGGCGGCGCCGCCGACGCGCCGCTCGTCGTCGACCCCGGGCAGGTCGTGCGCTACGGGCTGCCGATGGCCAAGATGCTGGGCAACATCGGCGCGGCCGTCACGATCGGCACGCTGTTCCTCACCTGCTTCGCCCTCTCACGCGACCGGCCCGAGTTCGAGCGGGCCATGGACATCGCGGCGGGCGCTGCCGGGTTCTGGACCGTCGCCTCCGCGGCCACCAGCTTCTTCACGTTCCTCAGCGTCGCCAACGTGCCCGTCACCCTCGACGAGCAGTTCGGCCGCACGCTCGCGTTCTTCCTCACCGACACCGAGCTGGGCCGCGCCTGGCTCATCACGACCCTCATCGCGGCGGCGGTCACCGTGCTCAGCTTCGTGCTGCGGAACATCTGGGCGCTCGTCGCCCTCACCGTCCTCGCGGGCGGCGGGCTCATCCCCCTGGCCCAGCAGGGCCACGCCGCGGGCTCGAGCGGACACGACGCGGCCGTCACCGACCTCGCGCTGCACCTCGAGGGCGCGTCCGTGTGGCTGGGCGGGCTCGTCGCGCTCGTGCTGCTGCGGAGCACGCTCGAGAAAGGCCGGATCGGCGTCGTCCTCGCCCGCTACTCGACCATCGCGATCATCTGCTTCGTCGTCGTGGCCGTCTCGGGCGTCGGCAGCGCCGCGCTGCGCATCGGCGACTGGGCGGCACTGTCCACGGGCTACGGCGTGCTCGTGCTGGTGAAGACCTTCGCCCTGGTCGCGCTCGGGCTGTTCGGCGTCGTGCAGCGGCAGTACCTGGTCAGGCGGATGGAGACGCAGCCGGCCAGGACCGCCCGCTTCTTCTGGTGGTTCGTCGCGGCGGAGCTCGCCTTCATGGGCCTGGCCTCCGGCGTCGCGTCGGCGCTCGCCCGCACGGCGACCCCGGTCGAGGAGGTGGCGGCCAGCGACCTCGCCGCCCCGACCCCTGCCGAGATCCTCACGGAGGAGGCGCTGCCGCGCGAGCTCACGCCGATCCGCTACCTGACGGAGTGGAACGTCGACCTGCTGTGGGCCCTCGTCTGCGCCTTCGGCATCTTCTTCTACATCGCAGGCGTCGTGCGGCTGCGCCGTCGCGGCGACAGCTGGTCGCTCGGCCGCACGGCCTCGTGGGTCGCCGGGCTGCTCGTGCTCTTCTACGTGACGAGCGGCGCCCCCAACGTCTACGAGCCGTACCTGTTCAGCGCGCACATGCTGTCGCACATGGTGCTCGGCATGGTGATCCCGCTGCTGCTGGTGCCGGGAGCGCCGGCCACGCTCGCCCTGCGCGCCATCCGCAAGCGGACCGACGGCACCCGGGGGCCGCGCGAGTGGATCATGATCCTCGTGCACTCGGGCTACGCGCACGTCATCAGCAACCCGATCGTCGCCGCCGTGCTCTTCGCCGGCTCGCTCTTCGTCTTCTACTACACGTCGCTCTTCAGCTGGGCGACGACGACGCACCTCGGCCACTACTGGATGATCGTGCACTTCCTGATCGTCGGGTACCTCTTCGTGCAGTCGATGATCGGCATCGACCCCGTCAAGGGGCGCCTGCCGTACCCGATGCGGCTCGTCGTGCTGCTGGCGACCATGGGGTTCCACGCGTTCTTCGGCATCGGCATCATGACGGCGACGGGGTTGTTCCTGGCCGACTGGTACGGCGCGATGGGTCGCACCTGGGGGCCGACCCCGATGCAGGACCAGTACGCCGCCGGCGGCATCGCCTGGAGCGTCGGCGAGATCCCGACCGTCACGATGGCGATCATCGTCGCGATCATGTGGAGCCGCAGCGACGGCCGCGAGGCCAAGCGCAAGGACCGCCAGGCCGACCGCGACGGCGACGCCGAGCTGGCCGCCTACAACGAGCAGCTCGGGGCGCTGGCGCGGAGCGACCGGGGCTGAGGCCGCGCGCCACGCGCGCGTCGCGTGCCCCGCGTGCGTCGCGTGCCCCGCGTGCGTCGCGTGCCCCGCGTGCCCCGCGTGCGTCGCGTGCGTCGCGCGCCCCGCGTGCGTCGCGTGCCCCGCGTGCGTCGCGCTACACCCCGCATTCCGCACCACACCCGCAGTTCTGGGGGTGTGGTGCTGGTCCGGGGGTGTAGCTCGGCGCCACGGACGAGGCTGCGCCCCGTGCGAGGGGCGCTCGCTCTGGGGGTCGTGCAGGAGGCGCGCGGCGGCTTGGATCGGACCCGGACGTCACGAGGCGCCCCGACCGGGAGGACGCCCCATGGCCAGCACGATCGCACGCACTCAGCTCGGGGTCGTCGTGCTCGGCATCGCCGCCGCGACCCTCTTCGGCGGCACGCTGCCGGACCGCGCGGCGGACGATTCAGCCGCGCGGCAGCCGTCGCAGCAGCAGTCGGCCTCCGACGCGGCTCAGGCGACCGACGCGGGCTCGCGCTAGGCCCCGGGCCCTACGCCGACTCGACGGTCGTGCGGAGCTCGACAGGGCTCGCAGGCGGAGCCCACACGGTCGGACCGGACACGCAGAGCACGACCGGGTCGACCCCGGACACGTCGGCACACCGCCGGCCGTACGGGCCACCACGAGCGGGCCGCCTCGTGCGACAGCCTCGTGCGACGGCCTCGTGCGACGGCCTAGAAGGGCGCGACGCCGCTGCGGTCGACGAACGTGCCCGTGGGCCCGTCCGCCCCCTGCGTCGCCAGCTCGACGATCGCGTCGGTGCCCTCGGCGACCGTCTGGTGCCCGCTGTGGCCGTTGAGGTCGGTCGCCGTGTAGCCGGGGTCGGCAGCGTTGACCCGGATGCCCGGCAGAGCCTTGGCGTACTGGACGGTGAGCATCGTCACGGCCGACTTCGACGCCGTGTAGAGCGGCGCCACCACGGTCGACTCGATGCGGTCGGGGTCGTGCACCGCGGTGAACGAGCCGAGCCCGCTCGTCACGTTGACGATCGCGGGCGCCGAGGACGCGCGGAGCAGCGGGAGGAACGCGTGCGTCGTGCGGACGATGCCGGCGACGTTGGTGTCGAGGACGAGGAGCGCGTCGGCGCCCGTCAGGTCGGCGGGGTCGGCGTGCGACCCCGTGATGCCCGCGTTGTTGACGAGCACGTCGAGCCCGCCCTCGGCCCCGACGAGCTCGGCCGCCGCGGCGACAGAGGCGTCGTCGGTGACGTCGAGCTGCACGAAGCGCGCGCCGAGCTCGTCGGCGGCCTGCTGCCCGCGCGACGCGTCACGCGCCGCCATCCAGACGGTGTGGCCCTCGGCCAGCAGGCGGCGGGCGGTCTCGAGGCCGAGGCCCTTGTTGGATCCGGTGATGAGTGTCGTGGTCATGGGACGAGTCTGCGCGCCGCCGTCGACGCGCGCGTGGCCCGCCCCGGCAGGAGGACTGCCAGTACCAGGCAGCACCTCCCTGGGGAGGAGAGGATGAGCGCATGCCTGCACAGGACGACCAGCTCGGCTGGCTGCTCAAGACCTGGCGCGCCCGCCTCGCCCCCTCCGACGCCGGCCTGCCCTCCGGCGGCCGGCGCCGAGCGACCGGCCTCCGCCGGGAGGAGCTCGCCGCCCTCGCCGGGCTCTCGGTCGACTACGTCGTCCGGCTCGAGCAGGGCCGCGCCCGGCACCCGTCCGACCAGGTCGCCACCGCTCTCGCCCGCGCCCTGCAGCTCGACGACGCCGAGCGCGACCACCTGTTCCGCAGCGCGGGCCTGCTGCCCCCGACGTCGGCCGTCGTGTCGCGGCACATCCCGCCCGGCGTGCAGCGGCTGGTGGGTCGCCTGCGTGAGACACCCGTCGCGGTCTTCAGCGCCTCCTGGGACCTGCTCACCTGGAGCCCCCTCTGGGGACGCCTGCTCGGCGACCCCGAGGGCTGGCCGGCGGGCGAGCGGAACATCGTCGTCCGGGCGTTCCGCGACGCCCGTCGCGAGGCCGACCCGGCTGCCGCCGCGGCGGAGGACAGGACACGGACGACCGCAGGAGGCGCGGACACGGCGGTGCGGACCCGTCACCTCGACGGCTCGGGCGGCGCCCGCTTCCGGGCCGCCCTCGTCTCCGACCTGCGCCGGGCGCTCGTCGACCACCCGGCCGACCCTCGCCTCCGCGCGCTCGTCGACGGGCTGCTCGCGTCCGAGCCCGCGTTCGCCGAGCTCTGGGCCCGGGGCGCGGTCGGCGTGCACGAGTCCTCGCGCAAGGTGATGGACCACCCGCTGGTCGGCCCGCTCGAGCTCGACTGCGACGTGTTCACCGTGCCGGGCAGCGAGCTCGCCATCGTCGCGTACACCGCCGCCGAGGGCACCCCGGCGGCCGCGGCCCTCGACTTCCTGCGGGTCGGAGCCGTGGGCGCCGTGGGGGTCTCCGGCGACGTGTGCGAGACGCCCGACGCTGCCGCCGCCTCCTCGTCGTCCTGGGAGCGCTAGGCACCGCGCGGCCCGCAAATGCCGACCGGAGAGCCCGCACCAGTGGCATTTCCGGTCGCGGAACGTGTTCTCGGGGCCTGACGGTCGGCATGTGCGGCCATCGACATCGAGCCCGGCCGGCCCGGCCCGGCCCGGCCCAGGCAGCAGTGCGCCCGGCCGCGTGCGAGGAACGACGGGGCCGGGCGCAGGGACCGAGCAGGCGCGGGTCGGCTAGGCGAGCATCTCGCGGACCAGCGGCACCACCTTCGTGCCGTACAGCTCGATGCTCCGCATCATCTCCGCGTGCGGCAGACGGCCCATGCTGTAGCGCATGTCGAAGCGAGTGGCTCCGAGCAGCGCCATGTTCTGGGCGATCTTCGCGGCGACCGTCTCGGGCGAGCCGACGTAGAGGGCGCCCTGCGGGCCCGCGCTCTGCTCGTACTGTGCACGGGAGTAGGGCGGCCAGCCGCGCTCGCTGCCGAGCTGGTTCGTCTGCGCCTCCTGGTACGGGAACAGCACCTCCTTCGCTTCGGCGTCGGTCTCGAGCACGAAGCCGGGCGAGTGCATCGCGATGGGCTGCGACTCCTTGCCGAACTCGCCGAGGGCACGGCGGTAGAGGTCGGCGTAGGGCGCGAACTGGGCGGGCTGGCCGCCGATGATCGCGAGGAAGAGGGGCAGGCCGTAGTGCGCCGCACGGATGACCGACTGCGGGGATCCGCCGACGCCGACCCAGGTCTTCAGCGTCCCGCTCTCGGGACGCGGGTAGACCCACTGGTCGCTGAGGGAGCCGCGCTTGGTGCCCTGCCAGGTGACGGGCTCGTCCTTGAGCAGCTCGGCGAAGAGCTGGATCTTCTCCTCGAAGAGCACCTCGTAGTCCTGCAGGTCGAGTCCGAAGAGCGGGAACGACTCGGTGAAGGAGCCGCGCCCGAGGATGACCTCGGCCCGGCCGTTCGAGAGCGCGTCGACCGTCGCGAAGCGCTCGTAGACGCGGACGGGGTCGTCCGAGCTGAGCACGGTCACGGCCGAGCCCAGGCGGATCCTCTCGGTGCGGGCCGCGATCGCCGCGAGGACGACCTCGGGCGCGCTCACCGCGAAGTCGACGCGGTGGTGCTCGCCGACGCCGATGAAGTCGAGGCCGACCTGGTCGGCGAGCACGGCCTGCTCGACGAGGTCGCGGATCGACTGGGCGTGCGAGATGAGCTCGCCCGCGCCGTCGACGCCCGCCGGACGCTCGGTGACGTCGCCGAAGGTGTCGAGTCCGAACTCGAGGGGGTGTGCCATGGGGTGCGCTCCGATCCGCTGCGTTTCATGCGTGTGCATGATCTTACGGGGTGAACCGTGAGCGGCGGCTGGGCATTCCACGGCACGGCGGGGTGCGGGAAGTCGGCGGGAACCCGCCGAACCCTGCAGCGCGAGCGCGAGCGCGAACGGAGCGGTACGAGCCCACCACCGCGGCTGCCGCTCACGCCGAGGGGAGGCGATCGAGCATGTTCGCTGCGATGCGCCCGGGCATGCCGCTCCGCACCGTGCGACCCGCCTGGCTGTCCGGCTTGCGCTCGGCCTGGTCGCGGATCGCCGCGGCGAACTCGGCGGCGAAGCCGAGCCGCGGGACGGCCGCGACCAGGGAGGCGACGAACGCCGCGTCCCAGTCCGCACCTCCTGCGCCGCTCACGTCGAGGCTGGTCGCGCGCTCGAGCAGGTGCGCCTCGGGATCGAGCGCGACGTCGACCGACGTCCACATGTGCCGCTCGACCACCTCGGCCAGGCGCCGCTGACGTGCCTCCGGCCAGCCGGCTCCGGCGGCGAAGACGCGGGCGACGGCTCCCCCGGCGTGCTCGAAGTCGACGGCGTGCGCGTCGAACGACGGCACGAGGCCGAGGTCGTGCAGCAGCGAGGCGACGTAGAGCAGCTCGGCGTCGAACCGCACGGACTCGCGGCGCCCGAGCTCGGCGGCGAGCGCCCACGAGCGCACGCTGTGGCTCAGCAGGGCAGGGCTGGCGTGGGCGGCGGTGACCTCCCGGGCGCGGGCGGCGACGTCGGAGGGCGGCACGAGGAGGCGCGCGACGGCGGCCGAGGAGGCGGAAGGTGGCGAGGAGCAGGAGGCGGAAGGGGGCGAGGAGGCGGTCGCAGACGAGGAGGAGGCGGACGGAGGCGAGGAGGCGGAAGGAGTCGAGGAGGAGGCGGACGAGGGCGGGGGCGGGACGGACGACATGCCCCCGAACCTACGAGTGGACGGCGACCCCGACCAGTGGCAGGATCGCCAACGAACACGTCAGCACTGCCAGATGCCGGGAGGCACCGTGGACCGCATGAAGGTCGTCACCCTCGTCGCCGACGGCGTCGCCCCCTTCGAGTTCGGCGTGCTCTGCGAGGTCTTCGGCCTCGACCGCAGCGCCGACGGCGGCCCGTCGTTCGAGCACCGCGTCGTCACCGAGCACCCGGGCGTCGTCGCCACGAACCAGGGCTTCGGCATCACCGTCCCCGACGGCCTCGAGACGGCGGCCGACGCCGACGTGGTGTGCGTCCCGGCGCTCGGCAGCTACGGGGCCGACGGCACGCTCTCGGCTGCCGTGCGCGACCTGCTCGTCGCCGCCGAGGCGCGAGGCGCCTGGCTGATCAGCGTCTGCAGCGGCGCCTTCGTGCTCGCCGACGCCGGGATCCTCGAGGGCCGTCGCGCCACCACCCACTGGATGTACGCCGAGCGGCTGCAGCGCGAGCACCCCGGCACGACCGTCGACCCCGACGTGCTCTTCGTCGAGGACAGGAAGGTCATCACGAGCGCCGGCACCGCCGCCGGCATCGACGCGTGCCTGCACTTCGTCCGCCGGGTCGCCGGGGCCGCCGCCGCGAACGTCGTGGCCCGCCGCATGGTCGTGCCCGCGCACCGCGACGGCGGCCAGAGCCAGTTCATCGAGACGCCGCTGCCGAAGGAGGTCGACGCCTCGCTGACGCCCCTCACCGACTGGATGCTCGCCCACCTCGGCGAGGAGCAGACCGTCGAGGCCCTCGCCGCGCGGGCCCACATGTCGCCCCGCACCTTCGCCCGCCGGTTCAAGGCCGAGCTGGGCACGACGCCGGCCGCCTGGCTGACGAGGCAGCGCCTCCTGCGGGCACAGCACCTGCTCGAGGTGACCGGGCTCGGGCTCGACGCCGTCGCCGGGCAGGCCGGGTTCGGGTCGGCCGCCGTGCTGCGGCACCACTTCACGCGCGTGCTCGGGACGACGCCGCGCGCGTACCGGGCGACGTTCCGCGGGGCGGACGCGGCCGACGCCGCCTGACCGCCGCCCGCCCGCTGCCTGCCGCTGCCTGCCCGCCGCCTGCCCTGCGGGCCGAGCGCCCAGTGGTCGCGAACTGTCGTTGAGCGGCTCGGGAAGGACCAGATCCGACCACTCGACGCCGTCGCCCCGAGGCGAGAGCCGAGGAGGCGCGGGCCGGCCCCGCAGGACGGCGTCAGTGGAACTGCGGCACGATCAGCCACAGGCCGGCGAGCACGGCGGCGATGCCGACCGCGAAGCAGGCCGCACCCCCGACGGTGGCGGGGAGCGAGCGAGGGCCGCCGGCGACGGCCTCGGTCGCCCCTGCGGCGAACAGCCGGATGCCGAGCGCGAAGGACGTGACGATGACGGCGGTCGCGGCGAGCGCCACCACGAAGACGACCACGAAGGCGCCCCAGTCCACTCCGAGGAACACGGTCACTCTCCCTGTCCGCGGGAGGCGCCGGCCGGCTGGGTCGCGGCGGGCGCCTCCTCGCTGTCGTTGACGGTCTCGTGCGTCACCGGGTGGCGACGGGCGAGGAACACGAAGGCCGAGCCCCCGGCGAGCGCGAGGACTGCGACGAGGACGAGCCCGACGGTGCTGGTGCTGGCGAGCCAGGCGCTGACGCCGCCGACGAGCGCCGCGGCGGGCAGCGTGATCACCCAGGCCGAGGCGATCTTGCCGACGACCCCCCAGTGCACGGTCGCGAGCTTCTTGCCGAGGCCTGCCCCGACGATCGAGCCGGAGGTGACCTGGGTCGTCGAGAGCGCGAAGCCGAGGTGCGACGAGATGAGGATCGTCGCGGCCGAGCTCGTCTCCGCCGCGAAGCCCTGCGGCGCCTGGACGTCGGTGATGCGCTTGCCGACGGTGCGCATGATCCGCCAGCCGCCGAGGTAGGTGCCGAGCGCGATCGCGAGCCCGCAGGCGAGGACGACCCAGAGCTGCGGCGTCGTGCCCGCGCCCTGGTAGCCGGCTGCGATGAGAGTGAGCGTGATGACGCCCATGGTCTTCTGCGCGTCGTTCGTGCCGTGCGCGAGCGAGACCAGGGAGGCGCTGATCGTCTGGCCGTGCCGGAACCCGGCCGTCGAGCCGCGCAGCGTCGCCTGCTTCGTGATCCGGTAGGCCGCGTAGGTCGCGACGAGCGCCACCGTGCCGGCCACCAGGGGCGAGATGAGCGCCGGCAGCACCACCTTCGACAGGACGACGCCGAAGTCGACCGAGCCGACGCCGGCACCGATCACGGCGGCGCCGATCAGGCCGCCGAACAGCGCGTGCGACGAGCTCGACGGCAGGCCCAGGTACCAGGTCGCGAGGTTCCAGATCACGGCGCCGACGAGGCCGGCGAAGATCATCGTCGGGGTGACCTGCACTCCCCCGTCGCCCTCGCGGATGATGCCGTTCGAGACGGTGCTCGCGACCTCCGTCGACAGGAACGCCCCGACCAGGTTGAGCACGGCCGAGATCAGCACCGCCACCTTGGGCTTCAGGGCCCCGGTGGCGACGGAGGTGGCCATCGCGTTGGCCGTGTCGTGGAACCCGTTCGTGAAGTCGAACACGAGCGCCACGACGATCACCAGCGTGACCGTGACGAAGACGTCCATCGATGTCGCCCCTCTGTCGTCTGCTCCGAGGCAGGTGCCCGTCCGGAGGCAGGAGGTGCGCGGCCGTCGCGGTGACGTGCTGCTCCTGCACCGGCGACGCTAGGCCCGCGGGCGGGCCGCGTCGGTGAACAGCAGGAGAATCATGCACGGCATGCACATGTCGAGCCGACGGGTGCGGGTGCCCCTGTGCCCACCGGAGGCGCGGCGCAGCGTCGAGTGGTCAGGAACTGCCCCCTAGACGGGCCGGAAGGACAGTTGATGACCACTCGTCCGACGATCCAGCCAGAACGAGGTCCACGGCAGGATGGCCGACCGGGCTGTCAGCGCAGGCAGCGGGCGATCGCTCGCCGCGCCTCCTCGACCTCGCGGGCGAGCCGGTCCGGCCGCCGCTCGAGGGCCCAGCGGACCAGGTCGAGGTGGTGCAGCAGGGCGAGCCGTCGCAGGGTCGGCAGGGAGTCGTCGAGGTCGACCCCGAGTCCGTCGGCGAAGCGGCGCAGCTCGTCGGCGCCGACGATGCCGTCGAGGGCGCTCCAGCGGTGCACGCGGTCGAGCTCGAGCCACGGCACCGGGCCCGTCCGGGCCGAGCCCCAGTCGATCAGCACGGGGTCGTCGGCACCGCGGGGCACGAGGTTGCGGGGTGCGAGGTCGCCGTGGACGAGCCCGTGCCGCCAGTCGGCGCTCTCGACCGCGGCTCGAGGGCCGCTCGCAGCGGACCGCGCTGCCGCTCGGCGTAGACACCGAGGCCGAGGAGGCGGTCGCCCGGCACCAGGGAGTCGAGGCCGTACCGCAGGTGGCGGCGCCAGGCCTCCGGCAGGTCGCGGCCGAAGCGGGTGAGGAGCGCGTCGGGCACGGTGACCTCGGGCACGCTGAGGTCGGGCACGGTGACGTCGGGCCCGCTGAGGTCGGCATCGTCGCCGACAACGGCCGCAGCCCTCGCCCCGAGGGGCACCTCGGCGAGCGCGGCGGCCAAGCGGCCGAGGTCGCGCCACGGGTCGCGCTCGGAGGGCAGGGAGGTGACGTGCTCGACGATCATGAGCGGCGCCTCCCCGAACTCGGGTTCGTAGGCGAGCACCGGAGGGGTCGGCACTCCGTGGCGCGCAGCGTGCTCGGCGGCCCATCGCTCGGCCGGGTAGGTGTCGGGTGCCGACCCGGTGAGATCGCGAGGCGTGCGCACGACGACGTCCACGCCGTCTCCCCAGATCCGGACGACGTGGGTGTCGACGCCGGGCAGGAGGGCGCCCTGCCGGGTGCCGCGAGCGGCAGAGACGAGCTTCTCGACCGCGAGGGCGGCGAAGGAGACCAGCGATCCCTCGTCCCGATCGGGGTCAGGGTCCGGATCGGGGTCAGGGTCCGGATCGGGGTCAGGGTCCGGATCGGGGTCAGGGTCCGGATCGGGGTCAGGGTCCGGATCGGGGTCAGGGTCGGGGCAGCTGGCCGTCCCGGTGACGGCCGCCGTGTCGTGGTCGTCGCCGTGCGGGTGCGGGTGCGGGTGCACGTGTCGGTGCGGATGCACGGGGTCGGCCCGGCCCCGGCTCAGGCCGAGTTCCCGCCGGCGGCCGACCACGACGAACCGCCGGCCTCGCCCCGCGGGCCGGCCTGCTGCCGCTCGGCTTCGGCCTGGGCGCGGACGCCCGCCCCCGGGTCGGACTCGTCGAGCCTGGCGGCCAGCGCCCGGTCCCGCCGGTCGCGGAGCGTGATCGCGACGGTGGCGGCGACGATCACGAGCACGATCAGGGCGATGACGACTGTGGCGGTGTTCATGCGGTGTCCCTTCGACGGCGTCCGCCCACGCTACCGACGACCTCCGCCGTCGTCGAGGGCCGGCGGCTCGACCAGCACCTCGTCGGCGCCTGCTCGTCGACCGCGTCGCGCGCTGAACCGGCGGGAAGCGCTCTCACTGCCCACCGGATGAGCACTTCCTGCCGGTTCAGCGGGTCTACGGGGTGCGGACGAGGGCAGCGTGGGCGGCGGCGGGCGCCGCAGGCGTCGCAGGCGCAGCGGCAGCCGCCTGTGGCCCCGTGCGGAACGGCGTCCCGTTGAGGCGGCGGTCGCCCAGCGCCCGCTCGCGGTGGATCGCGGGGTTGTGCGACGCGATGGTGCGGGCGTTCCGCCAGTGCCGGTCGAGGGCCCGGTCGGCGTCCACCGCTGAGGCGCCGCCCACCTCGAACAGGGCGGTCGCGGCCTCGAGGACGAGCGGCAACACGACCTGCTGCGCCTCGAAGACCGTGGCCAGCGCCTCCTGGTAGTCGTCGTCGGCGGTCGAGGCACCGTCCGGAGCAGACGCGTCGACCGAGGCCGCCGCCGACGCGGACGCGGCTGCCGAGGCACGCCCGTCGGCCGCCTCCAGCGCCCGCACCGCGGACAGCGTCACCGCCTCCACCGCCGACGCGATGCTCGACAGCCGCCCGACGACGCCCTGCACGAGCGGGTCCTCGCGCGGCAGCGACACCCCCGCCACGCCGAAGGTGCGGGTGCGGGGCCGGACGAAGTCGACGGCGTCGTGCACCACCGCCCGCGCGATCCCCGTCTCGGCCGCGAGGAGCACGAGCTGGTACAGCGCCTGCGTGTAGGCGAGCGGGCGGCGCTCGGCGTTGTCGCTCCAAGGCAGCACCTGGGCCGGGTCGACCGTCACGTCGTCGAAGATCGTCGTGCCACTGCCGGTGAGGCGCTGGCCGAAGCCGCCCCAGTCGTCGAGGCGCGTGACGCCCGGCGCGTCGGCGCGCACGGCCAGCGCGACGGGCTCGTCGCCGCGGAGCGCCCCGACCCAGATCCAGTCGGCGTAGAGGGTGCCCGTGCTGTAGAACTTCTGTCCGTCGAGGCGGAGCCGGCCGTCGACCTCCGTCAGCCGGGTCGTCACGGCGGTCGCGTCGCCGCGCTCGGCCTGCGCGTTGCCGACGAGCACGTCGCCGGCCGCCAGCCGCTCGAGCCACTCGGTGCGCAGCGGCCCGTCCGGCTGCGCCCGCTGCGTCTCGACGAACGCGACGTGCCCGCGCAGCAGCTGCGGCAGGTTCGAGTCGGCCTCGCCGAGGCGCACGAGGAGGCGGAACTCCTGCTCCAGGGACGCTCCCCAGCCGCCGTGCTCGACCGGCACCCGCAGCGCGCCGAAGCCGGCCCGGCGCAGCAGGTCGACCTCGTCGACGGGGAGGCGGCGGTCGCGCTCCCGGGCGACCGCGCCCGCCGCGATCTCGTCGACCAAGGGGCCGAACACCGCCTCGATGCGGTCGTCGAGGTGGCGCGCGCCGGGGCCGGCCGTGGGGTCGCTCGTGCTGTCGGTCATGCGCTCCTTTGTGTCACGCCTGCGCCTCCTGCGACAGGGCCGACGACACATGACGAAACGTCACGACACATGTCGAAAGAGAGCTCGCGGCGGCCTCGGAGGCCGTGGCAGGGTCGGCAGCCATCACCCCGGCACAGTCCACCGTCCGGCTCGCCGCCCACAGCACACAGCCCACCACCCACCGCTCACCACCCCGAGGAGTCACCGTGTCCGATCACGACGCACCGCAGTCCACGCCCGCCGCCGACCCGCCCGCCGGCGCTCCCGCCGGGCTCCGCGCCTCCCTCGACGACTCGCGCCGCAAACGTCGCCGCGGCCTGCTCACCGGGCTCGGCGTGGTCGTCGCCGCGGCCCTCGTCGGCGGCGGCTTCTGGGCCGGCTCGGCCACCGCGGGAGCCGGCGACGGTGCCCAGGCGGCGACCGGCGGAGCCGCGGGAGGCGGCGGCGACCGGATCAGCGTGAAGATCGCCGGCAGTGGCGAGAGCGACCTGCAGGACGCCGTCAAGACGGTCGCCGCCGAGGAGGGCCTGGACGTCACCTGGGTCAACTTCGACGACTGGACCCTGCCCAACTCGGCCCTCGTGGCCGGCGAGGTCGACGCGAACGCGTTCCAGCACACGGCGTTCCTCAGCGCGTACAACGTCGCCAACGACACCGATCTGACGCCGGTCTTCTCGACCACCATCACGCAGTGGGGCGTCTTCTCCGCGACGGTCGACGACCTCGACAACCTCGGCCAGGGCGCGCGGATCGCGATCCCCGACGACGCCTCGAACGGCGCCCGCGCCCTCTTCATCCTGCAGGCCGCCGGGCTGATCGAGCTGGGCCCCGACGTCGGCGTCTACCCGACCGTCGACGACGTCGTGTCGAACGACCTCGGCCTCGAGTTCGTCCCGATCGGCGCGACGACGATCCCCACCCAGTTCGACGACCCGAGCCTCGACGCGGTCGTGGTCGGCACCTCGTACTTCGACCCGTCGCAGGAGATCGACGCCGAGGACGCGCTCTACCTCGACGACTCGCTCAGCGACGAGTCGCGGCCCTACGTCAACGCGGTCGTGACCCGGGCCGACAACGCCGACGACGAGGCCTGGACGAGGCTCGCCGACGCCTACGCCGACCCGCGCGTCGCCGCTGCCCTCGAGGAGGAGTCGTTCGGCAACACGGTGCTCGTCGACGTCTCGGCGGCCGACCTGCGCAGCACCCTCGCCGACCTCGAGACCGCCGCGCGCGAGCTGACCTCGTGACCGCGGACCCGGTCGTCTCGTTCGAGCACGTCTCGAAGTCGTACACGGTGCAGGGGCGCCGGTTCGACGCCCTCCGCGACGTCAGCCTGGAGGTGGCGCGCGGCGAGGTCTTCGGCATCGTCGGCTACTCCGGAGCCGGCAAGTCGACGCTGCTGCGCACCGTGAACGCCCTCGAGCGGCCGACGAGCGGCCGGGTCGTCGTCGACGGCCGCGAGGTCTCGGCGCTCCGCGGGAAGGAGCTCTACGCGGCCCGCCGCCGGATCGGCATGGTCTTCCAGCAGTTCAACCTGCTCTCGTCGCGCACCGTCTACGGCAACGTCGCCTACCCGCTGCGCCTCTCGGGCCTCTCCCGCGACGAGACGGTCGACCGGGTCGAGGAGCTGCTCGACTTCGTCGGGCTCAGCGAGAAGGCGCTCGAGTACCCGGCCAAGTTGTCGGGCGGCCAGAAGCAGCGCGTCGGCATCGCCCGCGCGCTGGCGAACCGCCCCGACGTGCTCATCTCGGACGAGGCGACGAGCGCCCTCGACCCGCAGACCACCGGCGAGGTGCTCGACCTGCTGCGCCGCGTCAACGACGAGTACGGCCTGTCGATCCTGCTCGTCACCCACGAGATGGACGTCATCCGCGAGCTCGCCGACAGCGTCGCCGTGATGCAGGGCGGCGAGGTCGTCGAGACCGGCTCCGTCTACGACCTGTTCGCCGATCCGCAGCACCCCACGTCGCGACGGTTCGTGTCGTCCGTGCTGCACCACGAGGCGACGTCCGGCGTGCTCGAGCGCATCCGCAGGGTGCACACGGGACGCATCGTGCGCCTCCACGTCGAGGACCGCGAGTCGAACGACCCGTTCCTCTCCCGCGTCGCGCGCACCCACGGCGTCGACTTCAACGTCGTCTACGGCGGCGTCAGCGAGCTGCAGTCCCGGCTGTTCGGCGACCTCACGGTCGAGCTGCTCGGCGACGACGCGGCGATCGACGCGGCCGTGGTCGACCTGCGCCGCACCACGAGCGTGACGGAGGTGGTCGCCGGTGCGTGACATCGAGCCGGCCGTGCTCTGGCCCAAGATCTGGACGGCGCTGCTCCAGACCCTGCAGATGGCGACGGTGTCGTTCGTGCTGGCGACCGTGCTCGGCGTCGTGCTCGGCCTGGTGCTCTACTCGACCCGGCGCGGCAACCTGCTGCAGAACGCGGCGGTCTTCACGACCCTGAACGCGGTCATCAACGTGATCCGGCCGATCCCGTTCATCATCCTGATCGTCGCCATCTCGCCGCTGACCCGCGTCGTGATCGGCACGAGCATCGGCACGGGCGCCGCGATCTTCGCCCTGACCATCGTCGCGACCTTCTCGATCGCGCGCATCGCCGAGACCAACCTCGTCGCGGTCGACCGCGGATCGGTGGAGGCGGGCGCCGCGATGGGCGCGTCGCCCCTGCGGGTGCTCGTCACCATCGTCGTGCCGGAGGCGCTCGGCCCCCTCGTGCTCGGCCTCACCTACATCTTCGTCGCCCTGGTCGACGCGACCGCGGTCGCCGGCCTCGTCGGGGGCGGCGGCCTCGGCAACCTCGCCATCACCTACGGCTACCAGCGCTTCGACACGTTCGTCATGGTGACGGTCATCGTGCTGATCATCGTGCTGGTGCAGGTGGCGCAGCTGCTCGGCAACGTGGTCGCGCGGAAGGTGCTGCACGAGACCGCGACGGCCTGAGCCCTGCAGGAGGCGCCGCCTCCTACCCGGGGAGGCGCCCGGCGAGCAGGGCGTACAGCAGCGGCACCGCGGAGGCGGCCATCAGCACCGTTCCGAGCGCGTCACCGTCGGCGCGCAGCACGGCCCCGGCGATGAGCAGCCCGCCGAACAGGACGGCGGCCAGCACGCGGCGGGCCGTCCGCTCGATGCGGCCGAGCTGCCGCTCGATGCGGGGGCTGCCCACCTCGAGCGTGCCGTCCTCGAGGCGGCCGACCAGGTGGTCCAGCCGGCCCGGCAGCCGAGCGGCCACGCCGACCGCGTCGGCCGCTCGTCGGGCGACGTCCTGCACGGCGTTGCCGCGCTCGTCGCGCACGAGCCGGGCCGCGTAGGGCTCGACCGAGTCCCAGAGGTTGAAGACGGGATCGAGGGCGCTGGCCACGCCGGAGGTGAGGGTCACCGCCCGCAGGACGAGCAGGAAGTCCTCGGGCAGCTGGAACGGCAGCGACCGGATCAGGTCGCCGAACTGCCCGGCGAACTCGCGGTACTCGCGCGGGTCGACCTCGCGCAGCTCGGCGAAGCCCATGCCGCCGAAGCGGGCGAACGTGGCGGTGACGGCGCGCTCGAGGCCGACCGTGTCGGCGGTGGGCAGCAGCACACCGAGGTCGCGCATGGCGTTCACCATGCCGCTGCCGTCGCGCGACGCGGCCGCGATGAGCAGCTGACGCAGGCCGTTCCGGGTGCCGGTGGGCACCTCCCCCATCATCCCGAAGTCGATGAATGTGAGCCGCCACGGGCGCTCACCCTCGGCGACCTCCACGGGCGTGACGAAGATGTTGCCGGGGTGCGGGTCGGCGTGGAAGAAGCCGTTGCCGAAGAGCTGGTCGAACATGACCGCGGCGAAGACCGGGGCGACCTCGGCCGGGTCGATGCCCGCGGCGCGCAGGCCCTCGGCGTCGGTGATCTTGATCGCCGAGACGTCCTCGAGCACGAGCACGCGGCGGGTGGAGCGCTCCCAGACGACGTCGGGCACGCCGACGCGGTCGTCGTCGGCGAAGTCGGCGGCGAAACGGGCCGAGTTCGCTGCCTCGTGCAGGTAGTCGATCTCCTCGAGGCTGGTGCGGGCGAACTCCTCGACGAGGGCCGGCGCGTCGACACGGTCGTACACGAGGCGGACGTGGCTGAGCCAACCGCCGACCTTGCGGAGCGCGGCGAGGTCGACGTCGACGATGCGGTCGATGCCGGGGCGCTGCACCTTGAGCACGACGTCGCGGAGACCGGTGTCGGCCGAGTCGGCCGGGCCGAGGACGGCGCGATGCGCCTGGCCCAGGGAGGCGGCGGCGATCGGCTCGGGCGACACGGAGGCGAACACCCGGTCGAGCGACATGCCCAGCTCGGCCTCGGCGAGCGCACGGATCTCGGGGAAGGGCACGGGCGTGACCTCGTCCTGCAGCCCCTCCAGTTCTTTCGTGATCTCGGGCGGCAGCACGTCGAGGCGCGACGACAAGTACTGGCCGACCTTGATCATCAAGCCGCCGAGGTCGAGCGCGAGCCCGTGGAAGCCGCGGGCGAAGCGCTGCATCCGCCGGGCGCGGGTGCGCTCGGCGACCCAGCGGAGCCCGAACCGGGGCAGCACGAGCTCGAACCACCACGTCACCGCGAGGTGGCGGGACGCGAACCGGAGGATGCGGCGGTACCGGGCACGGCCGGCGCGGTCGCGCACCGCGGGATCGCGGTCACGTGCCACGGAGCTGCGGTCGCGCTCCGCGGAGCCGCGGTCTCCTGCCGCGGAGCTGGCCTCGTCGGGACGGGGCGACGCCACCCGCGTCAGTCTCGAGCGAGGATCGAGTAGATGCGACGACGTGCCTCGTCGAGGACCGCCACCGCCTCGTCGACCTGTGCGGAGGTGCCGGTGCGGCCGATCTGGGCGGTCGCGCGGGCGAGCTCGACGCCGGCCTTGGGCAGGGCGGTGCGACGGTCGCCGGAGGAGCGCGGGGCGGCCCACGGGTCGGAGGGGTCGACGCCGGCGGCGGCGCGGCCCGAGTCGGTGAGCGACCAGACCTTGCGGCCGTCGGTCTCCTCGGCGACGATCAGGCCCTCGTCGGCGAGCAGCTGCAGCGTCGGGTAGACGGAGCCGGCGCTGGGCTTCCAGTCGCCGCCGCTGCGCTCGTCGATCTCGTGGATGATCTGGTAGCCGTGCATCGGCCGCTCGCCGAGCAGGGCGAGGATCGCCGCGCGGACCTCGCCGCGCGGGGCACGGGCGCCGTCACGACGGTCGAAGGTGGAGCGGAGCTGGTCCATGGCCTGCCACATCCCGTCGAGGTCCATGCCGAAGGTGCCGGGTGTGCGCGAGGTGCCCATGATGATCTCCTGTCGAGGGTCGAGCGATGCCCGAACGATATACCTCGGGCCTCGGCGGGAGCGGGGCTGGCGCCCAGGGTCGGCGAGCGTGCTGATCCAGGAAGTCGGGGGGCGCGGATCCTGAGTCGTGCACGGGTCAGGACTGCGAGTCCCCCGCCGCGCGGATCAGGACTGAGATCCATGAATGAGGAGAGCTGCGAACGCGAGGGCGGGCCGGCTCGAGGAGAGCGAGGACGCCAGGAGGCGGGCGTCGAGCCGGGTGGCCTAGACTGCGGTCCGACAGTTCGTCTGGCCACGCTCTCTGTGGTCGACGCGACCACGCCAGTGGATGCAACGGACGCCTCCGCCGAAACCCACACGGGCGGCGAGGCGGATCGCCACGTGGTCGATCTCGACGGCACTCGACAGCGAGTCGCCGACCGAGACCTGAGCCTCCTTCGCCGGTCCCGCCACAGCGGGCCGGGCAGCCCGCCGAGCGGGTCGACGCCGGCAGAACACCGACACCTCCGTGCGGGCACACCTCGCGCGACTCCCCACAGAAAGCGGCCAAGCATGCCGAACGTAGCGACCAAGCACTCCCTCGACCTCAAGAAGCCCCAGCCCCTGAAGCGCGGCGCCCTGCGCGTGACCCCGCTCGGCGGCCTCGGCGACGTCGGACGCAACATGACCCTCTTCGAGCACAAGGGCAAGCTCGTCGTCGTCGACTGCGGCGTGCTCTTCCCGGAAGAGACGCAGCCCGGCATCGACGTGATCCTGCCCGACTTCACGCCGCTGCGCGACCGCCTCAAGGACGTCGAGGCCATCGTGCTGACGCACGGCCACGAGGACCACATCGGAGGCGTGCCCTACCTCCTCAAGGAGCGCCCCGACATCCCCCTGGTCGGCTCGAAGCTCACCCTCGCCTTCATCACGGCGAAGCTGCAGGAGCACAAGATCACGCCGATCACCCACGAGGTCGCCGCGGGCGACCACCACCAGGCCGGCCCGTTCGACCTCGAGTTCGTGGCCGTGAACCACTCCATCCCCGACGGCCTCGCCGTCGCGCTCCGCACGAGCGCCGGCCTCGTGCTGCACACGGGCGACTTCAAGATGGACCAGTTCCCGATGGACAAGCGGATCACCGACCTCAACCACTTCGCCCGCCTGGGCGACGAGGGCGTCGACCTGTTCATGACCGACTCGACCAACGCCGAGGTCCCCGGCTTCACCACCGCCGAGAAGGACCTGGGCGCCGCGATCGACCGCGTCTTCCGCGAGGCGCCCAAGCGCATCGTCGTGTCGAGCTTCGCCAGCCACGTGCACCGCATCCAGCAGGTGCTCGACACCGCCCACAAGCACGGCCGCAAGGTCGCCTTCGTCGGCCGCTCGATGGTTCGCAACATGGGCATCGCCTCCGACCTGGGCTACCTGAACATCCCCAAGGGCCTGGTCGTCGACCTCAAGCAGCTCAGCAAGATGCAGGACAACAAGATCGTCCTGATCTGCACCGGCTCGCAGGGCGAGCCGATGGCGGCGCTGTCGCGCATGGCCAACCGCGAGCACATCATCAAGGTCGGCGAGGGCGACACGATCCTCCTCGCGAGCTCGCTCATCCCCGGCAACGAGAACGCGATCTACGGCGTCATCAACAGCCTGATCCGCTGGGGCGCGACCGTCGTCCACAAGGGCAACGCCAAGGTGCACGTCTCCGGCCACGCCAGCGCCGGCGAGCTGACCTACTGCTACAACATCGTCAAGCCGAAGAACGTCCTGCCCGTGCACGGCGAGTGGCGCCACCTCACGGCCAACGCCGACCTCGCGATCGCCACCGGCGTCGCGGAAGACAGGGTGCTCGTCGTCGAGGACGGCGTGGTCGTCGACCTCGACCGCGGCCGCGCCAGCATCGCCGGGCGCATCCCCGCGCCCTACGTGTTCGTCGACGGCGCCACGATCGGCGTCGCCACCGAGGACGCCCTCAAGGACCGCCTGTCGCTCGCCGAGGAGGGCCACATCACGGTGCTCGGCATCTTCGACCTCGCCACGCAGAAGCTGGTCGAGCCCGTCGAGTTCATCCCGCGCGGCTTCGTCGAGGCCGTCGGCTGGGAGGACCAGGCCGAGGACGTCGCGGCCAAGGCCCTCGAGCAGGCCACCGCCCGCGGCCACGTCGACGGCGAGGCCGCCGAGCGCGCCATCGAGGACGGCCTCAGCCGCTGGTTCTTCCGTCGCCACCGTCGCACGCCCGTCATCACGACGGTCGTCATCGACGCCGACTGACCCTGCCCCGGCCCGCGGCCGGTGAACCGACGAGAGATGCTCCCTGCACCTGTGCAGGGAGCATTTCTCGTCGGCTCGTCGACCCGAGGTGCGAGATGACGAGGCGGGCGGGCCTTGACAGCAAGAGCGGCGCCTCCTATGTTCATTACTGAACCAACTAACCAATGCACTGACCGGGACGAAGGAGGCGACGTGTTCGACGACGGGACGCCCATCTTCCAGCAGCTCGCGGACCGCATCGCGGGCGACGTGCTCTCGGGCACGTACGCCGAGGGAGACCAGGTCGCCTCGACGAACGAGTTCGCCGCGTTCTACCGGATCAACCCCGCCACCGCCGGCAAGGCGGTCAACCTGCTGGTCGACCGCGGCGTGCTCTACAAGCGCCGCGGGATCGGCATGTTCGTCGCCGAGGGCGCCCGCGAGCGCCTCGCCGAGCAGCGCCGCGCGGCGTTCGCGGCCGAGTACGTCCGACCCCTGGTGCTCGAGGCAGCCGCCCTCGGCATCGACGCCGCCCACCTGCGGCGCATGATCGATCAGGAGACCACCGCATGACGACCGCGATCGAGATCACCGCGCTCTCGCGCCGCTACGGATCGACCACCGCCCTCGACGACGTCGCCTTCGACGTCGAGCAGGACACGATCTGCGGCCTGCTGGGCCGCAACGGCGCCGGCAAGACCACCACCCTCAGCATCGTCGCCGGGCAGGAGCGCCCCTCCGGCGGCCGGGTCCGCGTCTTCGGGCACGACCCCGCCGACGACTCCCGCGTGGCCTCCCGCACCTCCTTCGTCAAGGACGACCAGCGCTGGCCCGACGACTTCCGGCTGCGCGAGGTGCTCTCCGTCGGGCCCGCGTTCCACCGCGGCTGGGACGCCGAGCTGGCGCGCTCCCTCGCCGCCGACCTGCGCGTGCCCGAGAAGACGCCGGTCAAGAAGATGTCGCGCGGCCAGGCCTCGGCCGTCGCGATCGTCATCGGCGTCGCGTCGCGTGCGCCGCTGACGATCTTCGACGAGCCGTACCTCGGCCTCGACGCGACCGCGCGTCAGCTCTTCTACGACCGCCTCCTCGCCGACTACTCCGAGCACCCGCGCACGATCCTGCTGTCGACGCACCTCATCGACGAGATGGAGTCGCTGCTCGAGCACGTCGTCGTGCTCGAAGGGGGCCGCGTCCGGCTCGACTGCGACGTCGACGCCGCCAGGGCCTCGGCGTACTCGGTGGCGGGCACGACCCGGGCCGTCACCGCGTTCCTCGCCGGCCGGGCCGTGCTCAGCACGCACGGCATCGGCGGCCTCACCACGGCGACGGTCGAGGGCGCCGCCGACGAGCGGGTCCGCGCCGACGCCGCGGCCGCGGGCGTCGAGCTCTCGCCCGTCGGGCTGCAGCAGGTCGTGGCCGCCCTCGGCGCCTCGGGCGCCACCTCCTCGTCGAGCCCTCTCCCCCATGACGGCGCCCACCCCGCCGACGACGCCGACACCACCGACACCGCCCTGGAAGGGGCCCGCTCATGACCGCCTCGACGCTCACCGCCCGCAGCCGGCCCGAGGAGGCGCGCACCGCCTCCCGCATCGTGCCCGTCGTGCGCCTGCACTTCGCCCGTCGCATGAACCTGCTGCTCGTGCCGCTGTTCGTGGTCGGCGTCACGTTCGTGGTGTCGGTCGTCGTCCAGCTGGCGATCCAGCGGGCCGGCGGCGACGCCGGCAGCCTCGAGTACGTCGCCGGGGCCCGGTCCAACCCGGGCGTCGCGTGGGCGCTCGCCGGCTACCTCGTCGCGACGGGCGTCGCCACGGTCGCGTCGACGTTCCCGCTGGCGGCCGCCCTCGGCACGACCCGCCGCGACTTCGCGCTCGGGACCGCGGCGACGCAGGCGCTGACGGCGCTGTTCGTCACGGCGTTCCTCGTCGGCCTGCTCGGGCTCGAGCGGCTCACCGACCACTGGTTCGGCGGCTTCTACGTCGTCGACGTCGCCGTCCTGGGGGCAGGCGACCCGCTCGTCCTCGGCCTGGCGGCGTTCCTGGGGTCGTGGCTGGCACTGTCGATCGGCGGGGTCTACGGCGCCTCGTGGCTGCGCTTCGGACCGCGCGGGCCGCTGGTGATCAGCGTCTCCGTGGTCGTCGTGCTCGCCGTCGTCGTGCTGGCAGCCGTGCCGTCGTTCGCCGCCGTCGCCGAGGCGTTCCGCCCTTGGTGGCTGGCCGTGGCGGCCGTGGCCCTGACCGCGCTGTCGATCGCGGGGACGTTCGCGTTCCTCCGTCGCGCCTCCGTGCGGTAGCCCGGGCCGCGGGCCGACGACGCACAGGCGCCGAAGGCGCGGGGCGCGTACTGATGGAGGACCCACGTCAGGAGCCCTCCATGCCCACAGTCCTCGTCGCCGGAGCGACCGGAGACCTCGGTCGCCGCGTCGTCCGCGAGCTGCTCGCCCGGGGCGCCGACGTCCGCGTGCTCACCCGCCCCGCGAGCAGCACGGCCGACCGCCTGTTCGGCGGGACCGACGGCGTGGTCGTGACCCGCGCCTCCTACGGGGACCCGGCGGCGCTGCGCGACGCGGTCCGCGGCGTCGACGTCGTCGTGTCGACCGTCAGCGGGGTGCGCGACGTGATCGTCGACGCGCAGACCGCGCTGCTCGAGGCCGCGGTCGCCGAGGGCGTGCCGCGCTTCGTGCCCTCCGACTACTCGGCCGACTACCGGTCCCTGCCGCCGCGGTCGAACCGGAACCTCGAGTTCCGGCGGGAGTTCGCGGGCGTGCTCGACGCCTCGCCGATCCGCGCCTCCTCGGTGCTCAACGGGGCGTTCGCCGACATGCTCACCGGGCAGGCGCCCATCGTGCTGGCCGACCGCAAGCTCGTGCTCTTCTGGTCGGACGCCGACCAGGTGCTCGACTTCACCTCGAAGGACGACACCGCGGCCGTCACGGCCGCCGTCGCGCTCGACGCCTCGGCTCCGCGGTACGTCGAGGTGGCCGGCGACCGCGTCACCGCCCGCGAGCTCGCCCGCACCATGTCGTCGCTGACGGGCGAGCCGTTCCGCGTGCAGTGGGCCGGCACGACGGGCCTGCTCTCGGCGATGAGCAAGGGCATGCGCCGGTTCTCGCGCGAGACCGACGAGGCGTTCCCCGCCTGGCAGGGCATGCAGTACCTCGTGAGCATGTACAGCGGCGACGGCCAGCTGCGCCGCGTCGACAACGACCGCTGGGGCGAGGGACGCGACTGGACGTCGACCCGCGACGTCCTCGCGGAGCACGTCACCTCGCGCTCCTGACCTGTCCCGTCCCGCCCGTCCTGCCTGCCCTGCATGCGGTGGACCGGCACGAACTGCTGCCCGCGACGCCGGGAGGAGCACATCGTGACGGTTCACCAGGACAGAAGGGCCGAGCCGAGGAGGCGTCGCCCAGCACCCGAGACTCGTCGCCTGTACCCCGGAACCAGTGGACACCCCTTGACCGGGGGCCACGGTGCCGATAGGAATGACGAGCTGACGGCGCTGTCATCGACGACAGGTGTACCCCGTCACGCGTGGCCGCTCCCGAGCGGCCTCACCCAGATCACGGGATCACCCGCAGGAGCACGACGATGGCGTCAGGCCGTTCACAGACCGATCAGCGACCGCAGCACCCCGGGGCGACCTGGCGCACGCGAGCACAGCGGGCGGGGGTGATCGTGACCGCGACGGCCCTGGCGGCGACCGGTGCCCTCGTCGGCGTGGACGCGGCAAGCGCCGCAGGCCGCGGCGGCAGCGGCGGTGCAGACAGCGGCGGTGCAGGAGGCAGCGGCGGCGACTCGCGTGCGGCCGCAGCCGTGCTCGGCAGCGACTGGCGCACCAGCTTCGAGGCTGCCGACGCGCAGCCCCTCGCGAGCACGCCCGCGACGCCCGACGACCTCGGCACCGTGAAGGCCTCGAACGGCCTGCCGCCCGGCAGCCTGCTCGGCCACGTCACCGAGGCCTCGGCGAGCGCTGACAACGCCCCGGGCGAGATCGCCGTGAACCTCACGGACGGCAACCCCGCCAGCAAGTGGCTCGCGTTCCAGCGCACCGCGACGATCACCTACCTGCTCGACTCGCCGCAGACCGCGACCGAGTGGTCGCTGACGAGCGGCAACGACGCCCCCGAGCGCGACCCGCGTGCGGTGACGCTGCAGGGCTCCGCCGACGGAGGCGCGAACTGGGTCGACCTCGACGCCCAGCCCGCCGTGGCGTTCACGGGCCGGGGCACGACGAACGAGTACGCGGTCGCCGCCCCGGGCGCCTACGACGCGTACCGGCTCGACATCACGCAGAACGCGGGTGCGGGCCTCACCCAGCTCGCCGACTGGTCGCTCGGCGACGGCACGGAGGCGGTGCCCGAGTCCGGCCCCATGGTGACCGTGGTCGGCGGCGGCCCGGTCAGCGGCCCGAACATGAAGCCCGGCGCGGGCTTCAGCGGCACCAAGTCGCTGCGCTACGCGGGCGAGCACACGGCGGCCGTGGGGCGGGCGACGAACGTCCTGTTCGAGGGCCTCGAGCTCGAGATCGGCGACGACACCGAGTTCTCGTACCGGATCTTCCCCGAGCTGGGCGGAGACCTGCAGTACCCCGCCACCTACGCGGCGATCGATCTCGAACTGGCCGACGGCCGCGTCGTGAGCGGCGTGCAGGGCGTCGTCGACGCCCACGGCGAGGGCACCTCGGCCGCCGCCCGCGGCTCGTCGAAGATCCTCTACGCCGACCAGTGGAACTCGGTGCGGGTGCCGCTCGGCGACCTCGCCGGCGAGATCGTGACGCGCGTCCTGTTCGACTACGACAACGCCGGCGGCGCCGTCGGCACGAGGTTCCAGGGCTGGGTCGACGACCTCGACCTCGACCCGGCCCCCGCCCGGGTCGACGGCTCGAGCCTCGTGAACCACGTCGACACCCGCCGCGGCACCAACTCGACCGGCGGCTTCAGCCGGGGCAACAACGTGCCCGCGGCGACGGTGCCGAACGGGTTCAACTTCTGGACCCCGATGACGAACGCGTCGAGCCAGACCTGGCTCTACGACTACCAGCGCGGCAACGACGACGCGAACCTGCCCCGCCTGCAGGGCATCGGCGTCTCGCACGAGCCGAGCCCGTGGATGGGCGACCGGAACCAGCTCGCGATCCTGCCCTCGACGACGGCCGTGACCGCCGCGGACGCAGCCGCGGGAGGCGGCACCGCGCCCGACGCCTCGCTCGCCGCCCGGGCCCTCCAGTTCGACCACGGCGCCGAGATCGCGCGCCCCGACCTGTACAGCGTCGAGACGACGAGCGGCCTCGAGGCCGCCGTCACGCCCACCGACCACGGCGCCGTGCTGAGGTTCGCCTTCCCGGAGAGCACAGCCCCCGAGGGCACGGGCACCGAGGGCGCGGCTGCGGGCGACCGCACCGGCAGCGTGCTCGTCGACCAGGTCGCCGGGAACTCGGGCCTCACCATCTCCGCCGACGGCCGGGTCTCCGGCTGGGTCGAGGGCGGCTCAGGCCTGTCGACCGGGGCGACCCGCATGTTCGTCAGCGGTCAGTTCGACCGCACGCCCACCTCCGTGGGCTCGGCCGCGGGCGACCGGACGGGCGCCCGGTACGCCTCGTTCGACGTCTCCGCCGCGGGGGCCGGCAGCGCTGCCGGCGTCGTCGAGCTCCGCCTCGCCACGTCGTTCATCTCGTCCGAGCAGGCCGCGCACAACCGCGACCTCGAGCTCACCGGACGCAGCTTCGACGAGGTGCGCACCGACGCCGAGCGACAGTGGAACGACCGCCTGGGCGTGATCACCGTCGAGGGCGCCCGCGACGACCAGCTCGCCACGCTCTACGGCAGCCTGTACCGCCTCAACATGTACCCGAACTCGCAGTTCGAGAACACGGGCACGGCCGCCGCGCCGACCTACCGCTACGCGAGCCCGGTCGCCCCGACCGTCGGCACCGCCACGGACACGACGCCGAACGCCGCCGTGAAGGACGGCAAGGTCTACGTCAACAACGGCTTCTGGGACACCTACCGCACCGTCTGGCCCGCCTACTCGCTGCTCTACCCCGAGGTCGCGGGCGAGCTGATGGACGGCTTCGTGCAGCAGTACCGCGACGCCGGCTGGATCGCCCGCTGGTCGAGCCCCGGCTACGCCGACCTGATGACCGGCACCAGCTCGGACGTCGCGTTCGCCGACGCCTACGTCAAGGGCGCGGTCGACGGCGACCTCGCGCTCGAGGCGTACGACGCGGCGCTGAAGAACGCCAGCGTGCAGCCGACCCAGAGCGGCGTCGGCCGCAAGGGCCTCGACCAGTCGCTGTTCCTCGGCTGGACGCCGTCGAGCACGGGCGAGAGCGTGTCGTGGGGGCTCGAGGGCCACATCAACGACTTCGGCCTCGGCCAGATGGCGGCGAAGCTCGCCGACGACCCGGCCACCCCGGAGGCGCGGCGCGCGCAGCTGAGGGAGGAGTCGGCCTGGCTGCTCGACCGAGCCCGCGACTACGGCACGCTCTTCGACCCGGCGACCGGGTTCTTCCAGGCCCGCGGCGCCGACGGCGCCTTCGCGGAGCCGGCCGAGACCTACGACCCCGAGTCGTGGGGCGGGGCCTACACCGAGACGAACGGCTGGAACTTCGCGTTCCACGCCCCGTTCGACGTGCCGGGCCTCGCCGCGCTGTACGGCGGCTCGGAGGGCCTCGACGCGAAGCTCGCCGAGTTCTACGCGACGCCCGAGGAGGCGGACAAGCCGGGCGGCTACGGCGGCGTCATCCACGAGATGGTCGAGGCTCGCGACGTGCGGATCGGCCAGCTCGGCATGAGCAACCAGGTCTCGCACCACATCCCCTACGTCTCAGCGGCGAACGGCGACCCCGCGACGACCCAGCGGGTCGTCCGCGAGATCACGCAGCGCCTCTTCGTGGGCAGCGACATCGGGCAGGGCTACCCCGGCGACGAGGACAACGGCGAGATGTCGTCGTGGTTCCTGTTCTCGGCGCTCGGCTTCTACCCGCTGGCGATGGGCACGGACTCGTACACGATCGGCTCGCCGCTCTTCGACGAGGCGACGATCCACCTCGAGAACGGGAAGGACTTCACGGTCCGCGCCGAGGGCAACTCGAACGAGGCGGTCTACGTGCAGTCGGCCACCCTCGACGGCGAGGCGATCGACACCGCCTCGCTGAGCCAGCAGAGCATCAGCCGAGGAGGCGTGCTCGAGTTCACCATGGGCACGCAGCCGAGCGGGTGGGCGGCCCACGCACCGGACCCCGCCGACCCGGCGGCGACGCTCGTCGACGCCACCACGGCGGGCCAGGGCGTGCTCAGCGCGAGCGACGGCACCGACGTCGCCCGCCTAGCCGACGACTCGGCGAGCACCGCGGCGACGTTCGACCTGCCCGACGTCGACGTCACCTGGCGCTCGGCCTCCGGGCCGGTCACCGTGTCGCGGTACACCCTGACGAACGGGCCAGACGGCTCTGCGGCCCCCACGGGCTGGACGCTCGAGGGCTCGACCGACGGCACCACCTGGCTGCCGCTGGACGAGCGCGCGGCGCAGACGTTCCCGTCGGCGCTGCAGACCCGGCCCTTCGCCGTCACCGACCCGCGGCCCTTCACCTGGTACCGGATCGCGACGACCGGCACCACCGACGGACGCGCGGCCACGCTCAGCGAGATCGAGCTCATGGCCGACCCGACGGCACCCGCCGGCGCGTTCACGGTCAGCGGCAAGCCGGGCCTGACGAGCGAGGCGGGCGCCTCGTTCGAGAGCGCGGTCGCCACCGTGACCCGCGCCTCCTCGACGGGGTCGCCCGAGGCCGGCGGCGGTGACGCCGGCGCCGTGCCCGACGGACTCGTCGCGACGGTCGACTGGCTCGACGGCGAGGGCCCGCAGCAGGCGACCCTGACCCCGACCGCCCTCGGCGGCTGGGACGTCACGGCGCCGGCGAAGGTCTTCGACGCCCCGGCGACCTACACGGCGATCGTGACCGCGACCGACGGGACCGACTCCGCGAGCACGACGACCTCGGTGGCCGTCTCGCGGACGGCTCCGGCGTTCGAGGACGCCTTCGACAGCGTCTGCCTCGGCCAGCCCGGACAGGCCGCGAACTGCGACTACCTGGGCAACGGGTTCTCGCGGCCGTCGCTGGCGGGCAAGGGCTTCGTACAGGGGACCGAGGTGGCCGTGCCCGGCACCGAGCTGACGTTCGACCTGCCGGCGGTCCCCGCCGGTGAGCCGGACAACGCGACGGGGCAGGGCCAGGTGCTGCCGCTCGACCTCGGCGACGACGTGACGCAGCTGTCGGTGATCGGCACCGCGACCGAGAAGCCGCAGCAGACGGTCGGCACGCTGACCTTCGACGACGGCACGACGCAGGAGCTGCCCATCGAGTTCGGCGACTGGACGGGCGGCGTGACCACGCCCTCGTTCGGGAACATCGTCGTCGCGACGTCGGACGGCCGCACGAACGGGGCGAACGGATCCGACACGGCCGTCGCCGGCGTCTACTCGACGGCGCCCGTGACGCTGCCCGAGGGCAGGCGCGCCGTGTCGCTCACGATGCCCACACAGACGGGCGACCCGCGGTCGGCCGGGCGGATCCACGTGTTCGCGATCGCCACGGACGGGACGCGCCTCGCACCGCCGGAGGCGCTGGTCGCCACGGGCGCGGAGGCCGGCCTGGCCGGGACCGCCGGCGTCGAGGTCTCGGGCGCGCTCGCGACCGTGACGGGCGGAGTCGGTGCTGGTGCTGGTGCGGAGGCTGGTGTCCGCGCGCTCGTGAACTGGCGCGACGGCACCGCCGTCACGTCGGGGACGATCGTCGACGGCGTGGTCTCGGGGGCGCACACCTACGCGCTGCCGGGGAGCTACACGGTGACGGTCACGGTCGACGACGGGCGTTCGAGCTCGGCCACGACCACGACCGCGGTGATCGCGGCCGCGCCGGTCGACCCGGGCCCGGTGGACCCGGGAACTCCCGGCGACCCCGGGAACCCCGGCACGCCCGGGAACCCGGGCACGCCGGGCACGCCCGGGAACCCCGGCACGCCGGGGGCGTGGACGCCCTCGCTGCAGGTCCTGGCCGACTCGGCGACACGGGGCACGGTCGTCCCCGTCGACGGCAGCGGCTTCGCACCGGGCGAACAGGTGTCGCTGACGCTGTTCAGCGACCCGATCGCGCTCGGCACGCTGACCGCCGACGCGGACGGCATCGTCCGCGGGTCGTTCACGGTGCCTGCCGCAGCGACGACCGGGGCGCACGAGGTCGAGGCCCTGGGCGCGACGTCGCAGGTGGCGGTGCGGGCGGCCTTCCGGGTCGTCGACACGGCGGCGGCCGACGCCGGACGCGCCCCGCTGCGGCCCGGCTCGAACGACGGCTCGCTCGCCTACACGGGCGGCGACCCCGAGGCCGCCGTCGACGCCGGGCTGGTCGCGGGCGTGCTGCTCGCCGCCGGCGGGCTGGTGCTCGCCCTCGAGGCGGCCCGCCGCCGACGCCGCCGGCACGAGGTCGCCGCGCGGTAGGGCGACCTCGCCTGCCCGACCGGCCCACCACCTGGCGGCCCCCTCCCCCACCGGGGCGGGGGCCGCCTCCTCGTGTCCGGTCCTGCTCGCTCCTCATTCAGGAAGATGCGTCCTGCCTGGTGCGACAGGGGGAGCCAGGGTCCTGAATCGTTCACGGATCAGGAGATCCGACCAGTCGGTTCCTGATCGTCGAGAGCGGCTGACCTACTGGAAGGTCAGGACGTCGTCCGTGCCGATGTTCATCGTGTAGCTGACGGTGAAGGGGACGTCCTCGTCGATCGCGTAGCGACGCCCGTCGAAGAGCGACTGCGCGTCGACGACGAGGTGCGCCGTGCCCGCGGCCTCGGTGACGAGCCACTGTCCCGACACCGTGCCGGGCTGGACGGCCACCTGCGGGTAGGCGACGATGCTCCACGCCGGCTCGCCCGTGACGCGGTCGTCGACCTGCCGCCCGAAGGGGCAGCCGGCGGGCAGCAGCACCGGCTGGGTCACGCAGTCGGTGTCGAGCATCGTGTCGAGCTGCTCCTGCAGCACCTGCGAGAAGGAGGCGCGGGCCACGGTCGCGACGCTGGCCGACGAGGTGGCCCCCGCGCTGATCACCGTCACGGGGACGGTCGGCGCCTCGAGGTACGCGCTCTCGTGCGAGAGGACGAAGCGCGAGGGGGCGAGCACCTGGAAGCGCGTCGCGACGTCGCCGCTCTCGGTCGTCACGAGGCGGCCGTCGACCGTGAAGCGCGGGTCGTTCATCGGCGTGACGTCGAGGGTCGCGGTCGGGGTCTGCGCGAAGCTCCAGGCACGGAAGAAGCCGAAGCGCGTGCCGGCCTGCTGCACGACGAACTGCGACTGGCCGGGCGTGCCGTCGAGCGTGTACGAGAGCGTCACGGTGCGGGTGCCGTCGCCGAGGTCGAGCTCGCTCTCCTCCTGCACGTCGGCGAGGCCGCCGAGCGAGGGCACGGTGAGCAGGGCGTCCTCGAGCTCGCCCGTCGGCTCGATGCCGGCGAGGGTGAGCGCGCTGGCGGTGTCGCCGCGGTCGATCGCGTCGAGGTAGCCGCGCGCGAAGCCGCCGGCGCTGTACACGGTCGCGTTCAGCGCCACGACGGTCACGGCGAACCCGATGACCACGAAGAGCGCGGCGCCGCCCCAGATGGCGACGAAGGGCCACCACGACGACGGGCGCCTTCTCTCCCCCACGGACGAAGACATGTCCACAGCATAGGTCGGCGGAGGTCACGATCCGCCGTGCAGCCGAGGAGGCGCGGGTAGGTTGGATCCCTGGGCGCGCCTCCCCGAGATCGCGACCCCGCCTCGTCCGTCCTCGCCGCCTCCCCTGCTCGAAAGGTCCCCGTCGCCCGTGTCCGTCGCCCTCTCCGCCGAGCAGCAGGCCGTGTTCGACGCCATCGAGGACACGAAGGAGCACATCTTCGTCACCGGCCGGGCCGGCACCGGCAAGTCGACCCTGCTGAACCACCTGTCGTGGAACACCTCGAAGCAGGTGGTCATCTGCGCCCCGACGGGCGTCGCGGCCCTCAACGTCGGCGGGCAGACGATCCACTCGCTGTTCCGCCTGTCGATCGGGCTGATCGCCGACCACGACATCGAGCAGAAGAGCGAGCTGCGGAAGCTGCTCAACACCATCGACACGCTCGTCATCGACGAGGTCTCGATGGTGAACGCCGACCTGATGGACGCGATCGACCGCTCGCTGCGCCAGGCCCGCCAGCGCCGGTCCGAGCCGTTCGGCGGCGTGCAGGTCGTCCTCTTCGGCGACCCGTACCAGCTGCCCCCGGTGCCCGGCGACGCCGAGGAGCGGGCGTACTTCCGCGACAACTACCGGTCGATGTGGTTCTTCGACGCGCACGTCTGGCAAGAGGCGTCGCTGCGCATCTACGAGCTGGCGTTCATCCACCGGCAGACCGAGGGCGACTTCAAGGAGATGCTCAACGCCGTCCGCCACGGTCGTGTCACCGCCGAGATCGCCGGTGCGCTGAACGGTGCCGGAGCGCGCCCCGCGCCCACCGACGGCACCGCCATCACGCTGGCCACCCGCAACGACACCGTCACCCGCATCAACAAGGTCGAGCTCGAGCGGCTGCCCGGGCGCGCGCTGACGGCCAAGGCCGAGGTCAGCGGCGAGTTCGGCGGACGCACGTTCCCCGCCGACGAGGCTCTCGAGCTGAAGCGCGGGGCCCGGGTGATGTTCCTCCGCAACGACCAGGACCAGCGCTGGGTGAACGGCACCACCGGCACCGTGACGAAGGTGCGCGACACCGTCTTCGTCGAGGTCGACGGCGAGGAGCACGAGGTGCAGCCGGCCGTGTGGGAGAAGTTCGCCTACTCGTGGTCGGCCTCGACCAAGCAGCTCCGCAAGGACGTGGTGGCCGAGTTCACCCAGTTCCCGCTGCGCCTCGCCTGGGCCGTGACGATCCACAAGTCGCAGGGCAAGACGTACGACAGCGCCATCGTCGACCTGGGCACGCGGGTCTTCAGCGCCGGTCAGACCTACGTCGCGCTCAGCCGCATCACCGCCCTCGACGGGCTCTACCTGACCCGCCCGCTGCGGCCGGCCGACATCATCGTCGACCTCGACGTGCGGCGGTTCATGAGCCAGGCGACGCGGGTGCCCGCGATCCGCGCGGCGGAGGACGCGGCGGCGGCGGACGCCGCGGCGGCGGGCGGCGCGGCGGCGGCGGGCGGCGCGGCGGCGGACGCCGTCAGCTAGGGGCTGCGGCGGCTGACGCCGTCAGCTAGGGGCTGCGGCGGCAGCCGCACCGCAGCGCACCACATCCCGTGCACTGCACCGCGGCGCAGTGCACGAGACGCGGTGCGGGCGCATTCGGGCAGGGCACCGCCGCCGGCCGAGGGCCGCGGCGTGCGCCGCTCCGCACCTCCCCCGGGGACGCTCTGGCATGATCGGGGGATGACCACGACGACTCCTGCCGCCTACGAGCCCACGATCCGCGAGTCGCCCAACCGCGCGGCCGCACTGACGATCGGCACGATCGTCCTGCTGGTCGGCGCCTGCGGGTTCTTCGCCGAGAACATGGGCTCGTTCTTCGACACGACCGGAGCGGCGCTGGGGTTCCTCAACGTCAACCCCGCGCTCGTCGTCGTCTGGGTGCTCTCGGGCGCGGCGCTGCTCATCGCGGGCGCCTCCGGCAGTGCCCCCGCCCGCACGATCAACGGGGCCGTCGGCCTGCTCTTCGTGGTGCTCGGCGTCGCCGGGTTCCTCGTGCGCGACACCGAGGTCAACGTCCTCGCGCTCAACCTGGGCGACGACGTGCTGCACCTGGTCGCCGGCGCCGTGCTGCTGCTCACCGCGATCGGTGCGGAGCGCCGCCGCCGCTGACGCTCGGCCACGCTGCCGCTCGGCCACGCTGCAGCGCACCGCGTTTCGTACACTGCACCGGGTCTAGACCTGGTGCAGTGTTCGTTCTCCGGTGCAGTGCACCGCCGCGCACCTCCCGCCTGGATCGGCGGGGAAAAGGGACGGGGACGGTGCGGGCCCACGCCTCCCTCGTCCCTTCTCGCCTACCGAGCCGGGGCCGGCGCCGGCGGCCGGGCGCGCCGCCGGGCGCGCCGGCCGCCAGGCCCGGGCCCGGCCCGGCCACGGCGCAGCCGCACGCCGCAGCCGCCGGCCCGGCCACGGGGCAGCCGCACGGCGCAGCCGCCAGGCCGGGCCGCCAGGCCGGGCCCAGCCGCCGCCGCCCCGCCGGCCGGGCGGGGCCGCCGCGCCGCCGGGCCCGGGCCGGGCCCGGCCACGGGGCAGCCGCCGGGGCGGCACGGCGCCCGCGCTGACATGATCGGGGGATGGAACCGACTCCCCGCCGCCGCGTCGTCGTCGCGATCAACCCGTCGGCGTCGTCCGGCCGTGGACGAGGTGTGGGCGACGCAGTCGTCGACGCCCTCCGCGCGGCGGGCCACGACGTCGTCCCGCTCCGCGAGCCCACGGTCGAGGCCCTCGCCGCAGCCGCGCGCGCGCAGGTGCTGACCCTCCCCCACGCCCTGGTCGTCGTGGGCGGCGACGGGGTCGTCAACCTCGGCGTGCAGCTCGTCGTCGGGGTGCCGGTCGCGCTGGGGATCGTGCCGACGGGCACCGGCAACGACATGGCCCGCACCCTCGGGATCCCGCACGACGACCCCGAGGCCGCGACGCGCCTCCTCGTCTCGCTCCTCGACCGCCCGCCGCTGGTGATCGACGCGGGCAGGGTCACGCACGACGGCGGGTCGACCTGGTTCGGCTGCATCGTCTCGGCCGGCTTCGACGCCGTGGTCAACGAACGGACGAACGCCCTGCGCTGGCCCAAGGGACGCCGCCGCTACGACCTCGCCCTGCTGATCGAGCTGCTGCGCCTGCGGCCGCTCTCGTACCGGCTCGAGCTCGACGGCGACTCCCGCGAGGTGCGGGGCACGCTGGTCACCGTCGGCAACGGGCGCTCGTTCGGCGGAGGCATGACGGTGCTGCCCGACGCGCGCCTCGACGACGGCCTGCTCGACGTGCTGATCGTGGAGCGGCTCGGGCGGCTGCAGTTCCTGCGGTTGTTCCTGAAGGTGGCGAAGGGCACGCACCTCGCCGACCCTCGGGTGCACGTGCACCGGGTGCGGAAGGTCGTCATCGAGTCGGGCGACGGCATCGTCGCCTACGCCGACGGCGAGCGGGTCGGGCCGCTGCCCGTCACGGTCGAGGTCGCGCCCGGCGTGCTGCACGTCATCGCGCCGGCCGCCTCGGCCTCCGCCTGAGGGCGCGCCTCGCGCCTGACGTCTCGCACCGCCCCTCCTCTTCCTCCCGTCCCGGCCGGCCGGCCGGTCCGTCGGGCTGTCCGGCCTGCCGGTCCATCCGTCCGCCCGTCGAGTGGTCCGATCTGGTCCTCCGGCCGGTCGGGAGGAACCAGATCGGTCCACTCGGCACCCACGACCCTGATCTCCTCGGCCGGGGACGGGCGAGAGGCCCCGGATCGGCCGTCGCCCGCGAGGGGAGGTCGATCCGGGGCCTCTCGTGAGGGCCGAGGAGGCGTCAGCCGCGCAGGCGGACCGCCCTGCGACGAGCGCGGACCAGCAGCACGGCGCCGAGGGCGACGAGTCCGCCGGCGAGGGGCAGGGCCCAGGCGGCCAGCTCCGAGCCGGTGTAGGCGAGGCCGTCCCGGGTCGTGCCGGCGGCGGTCGACGTGCCCGCGCCTCCTGCGCCTGCACCGTTCCCCGATCCCGGAGCGCCCGCGCCCGGCGCGCCCGCGCCGTCGCCCGGCGCGACGACCGGCGGGTCCACCACGACGGGCGGGTCGACCGGCGGCACGACGACGGGCGGCTCGACCGCCGCGGGCACCGTGATCGCGAAGAGCGTCGTCGTGCCCGACACCTCGTTGCCGACCGCGAGCACGGGCTCACCGGTCGCCGAGTCGGCGGCGGGGATGAACGCGAGCCCCTCGGGCCCCAGGTCGCCCGCGGCCGAGAGCGCGGCAGGAGAGGCCTCGGCCGGCGGCGCCGTGAAGTCCCTGTTGTTGACGTACGCGACGAAGGAGGCGGCGGTCGGCACGGTCACGTCGTAGACGGCGATCCCGCCCACGCGCTCGAAGCCGATGAAGGCGTAGGTGCGTCCGTCGATCTCGCCCAGGGCGACGCCCTCCGGCTCGGGCCCCTTGTCGTCGCTGCGGCCGTCGAGGTTGGACTCCGTGTGGTTCGAGTTGAAGAACTCCGGCGCGGCGGCCGCGGTGACCTCCTCGAAGTCGGAGCCCGAGTCGAAGACCTGCTGACCGCTCGCGTCGAGGATGCTGAACGACCGCGACCCGAACGTGTAGAGCGTCTCGTAGCAGGAGCCGTCGGCTCTGAGGCCGTTCGCCGTCGTCACGTTCAGCCGGCCGAGGGCGGCGGGCGCCAGCGAGCCGGCGGCGGGCGACGTGGCGCAGACCGGCGGGACGCCGCCCCGGCCGAGGGCGCTGACCCTGGACACCTCGCTGTAGCCGTCCCAGTCGCGCGAGTCGCCCTCGTTCGCGGTGACGACGTAGGTCGAGCCGCCGACCTCGTAGCTGGCGATCGTGTCGGGCATCAGGTAGCCCTCGACGCCGGCCCAGGTGCCGATCGCGATCGCCGGGCCGCCGCCGGCTCCGTCGCGGTCGGACGGGTCGAAGGGCACGACCGCGCGGTCGACGGTGCCGAGCGGCACGACCTCGGTGACGGTCGCCGAGGCGACGTCGACGATCGCGAGGGCGTTCGCCTCCTGCAGCGAGACCCACGCGGTCGCGCCGTCGGCCGAGAAGGTGGCGTACTCGGGCTCGAGGTTCTCGCTCACGGGGAACAGCAGGGGCGACTCGGGCGTGACGGTCCCGGCGTCCGCACGACCGCCGAAGATCCGCACCTCGGGGTCGAGCACCGAGCTGCCGCCGACCTCGAAGTCGTGGAAGTCGGCCGTGCTGACGGCCGACTGTGCGGGGGCGGAGACCGTCGCGGGCACGTCGACGACGCTGATCGTGCCCTCGGGGTCGACCGAGTAGTCCTCGGCGGGCTCGCCCTCGTTCGCGACGATCACCCGCGCGCCGTCGGGGCTGAAGGCGACCATGTCGGGCAGCGAGCCGACGCGGACGGCGCCCAGGGCGCCTCCGTCGCCCGCGGCGTCGAAGAAGACGACCCAGCCGAGGTCGGTCTTGTCGTCGCTCTCGACGGCGACGGCGCCGAGGCCGTCAGCCCGCACCGAGACCGAGTTGGCGACGGCGCCCGCGGGCACGACCGAGCCGTCGGCGGCCGTGACGCCGGTGGTCTGCACGGTGAAGCCGGCCGAGACCGGCGCCGAGGGCGTGCCGACGTCGAGGACCTCGACGACCGCCTCCGCCGCGTTGACGACGAGGAGGCGGTGCAGCGTCGTGACGGAGGCGTCCCGCGCCGGGCCGGTCCAGTGCTCGACGATCTCGGCGGCGCTGGCGTCGAAGGTGCCGGTCTCGTACGAGCCGACCGGCTGCAGGTCGAAGGCCTCCTGGTCGGCGAAGACCTCGATCGGGGCCGCGACGACGGCCGCGCTCGCGGGCGCCGAGAGGCCGATCAGGCCGGCGGCGGCGAGGGCCGCGGTGCCGGTGAGGGCGACGGCGCCGAGCGGGCGCCGGACGCGGGCGGCCCGCGAGGGGGTCGCGGCCGCCGCCGGTGTGGAGGACGGTGTCGTGGGGCGGGAGGCCGGGCGGCGTGCGCGCATGCGGGAGCTCTCTCTGGTGCGGTCGGGTCGACCGGGTCGGTCGTGCGTTCGGGGTGGTCGGGCGTCGGGACGCCACGACCATATGCACGACACGTGCCGCAGAGATGGCCGCCGGGTTAACGGCTGGGGCTGTCGCCCTCGTCGTCGCCGTCCGCGTCGTCGCCGTCCGCGTCGTCGCCGCCCTCGTCCGGCGCATCGCCGCCGAGGTCGGGGACGCCGAACTGCTCCGTCTCGAGGTCGACGGCGTCGGTGCCCTGCGGCACGGCGACGGGCGACGGGCCGGAGAGCGCCGCGGTGCGGGCCGCGAGGTCGGCCACGAGGCGCGCGTCCGTGATCTCGTCGCCGCGGGACTCGTCGACCGTGAGCACGTCGGAGGTGAGCATCTGGCTCGCCGGCCCGACGAGGATGCTGAAGAGCCGTGCGGAGCCGCCGGCGTCGACGGCCGGGACGTCGATCGAGTCCGACCGCCCCCTCATCGCCAGGGCCTGCGCGTAGGCCATGACCGCGTCGGCGATGTCGTCACCGGTGACCAGGTGGTCCTCGGCGTAGCTGATGCGCTTCATGCGGCTCTTCCGGTCGTCAGGGCGAGATTCCCACGCTACGCGCACGGCACCTCCGGCGGCCTGGCCGTGGTCGTGGTCGTCCCCCGGCCGGGCCGCGGCGCCCTCGGGACGCCCCCACGAGGGGACGGTCAGGCGCGGTGCAGCGTCTCGCGCGGGTACTCGCCGAAGCGGTGGACGTAGGAGGCGGAGAAGCGTCCCAGGTGCGCGAACGCCCACCGCTGGGCCACCTCGGCCACCGTCACGGTGTCCGCCGTGCCCTCGACGAGCTCGTCCCGCACGCGGTCGAGCCGCACGGCGCGCAGGTACTCGGACGGCGTCGTGTCGAGGTGCCGGCTGAACGCCTGCTGCAGCCCGCGCGGGGTCAGGCCGGCGTGCTTCGCGACGCCGCTCGGGGTGATCGGCTCGTGGGCGAGCGAGTGGACGTACTCCACCGCCTCGCGGAGCGACGCGTTGCGCGGCGCCAGCACCTCGTCGGGGAGGCGACGGGAGGTGTGCGGGAACGTGTCGAGCAGGACCTTCGCCGCGTAGCGCGCCGTCTCGGCCCGGACCGCGTCGTCGGACGCGTCGTCGAGGTAGGTCCGCGCGATGTGGCGCAGGGCGGCGTTGAAGCGGGTGCGCCCCTCGTCGTCGATGACGGCCGTGTGGTCGAAGCGCACGGAGCCGGGGTAGGCGTCCTCGCGCTCGGACGCGACCTCGTCGAGCACGCGGTCGGAGAGGTGCAGCAGGTTCTGCTCGACGTCGGTCACGCGGAACGAGAAGGGCCGGCCCCAGGGGAACGGCATCGGCTGTCCGAGCTCGGGCGTCACCTCGTCGCGGCCGATGTCCATCAGGGCCGAGCCCCGGCCGAGCCACTGGATGATCCGCTCGCCGCGGGGCTGGATCGTGCCCGTGACCTCGCCGGAGAAGTGGGTCGTGCGGAGCGTCAGCTCGCCGTCGCCGCGCGTCGTGTGCCGCCAGTGGAAGGGCCGGTCGGAGGCGACGAACCGGAGGCCGCCCACCTCGCCGTAGCCCGAGCCGAAGAACCGGGCCGCGCCGTCGACGTCGTCGCCCTGCGCCTCCACCAGGACACGGCGTCGGGGATCGGCGGACATCCCCCTGATCTTGGCGGGCCGCCCGGGCCGGGACAAGTCGTCGAGAGGGGGTTGACGAGAGGAGGGGAGTCGTGCTGCAGTGCAGGTCGCTCGGCAGGTGTGCGAGTAGCGTCGCGCGCATGAGCGACCTCGACGACATCGACCTGACCACCCTCCGCGGCGAGCACACCCGCTTCGGCGCCTTCACCGACAAGGTGGTGCTCGTCGTCAACGTCGCGTCGCGCTGCGGCCTCGCGCCGCAGTACGAGAAGCTCGAGCAGCTGCAGAAGACGTACGGCGAGCGCGGCTTCACCGTGGTCGGGTTCCCGAGCAACCAGTTCCTGCAGGAGCTCGGCTCGTCGGAGGCCATCGACGAGTACTGCTCGGCGACCTGGGGCGTGACGTTCCCGATGATGGAGAAGGTGCGCGTCAACGGCCGCTCGGAGCACCCGCTCTACACGGAGCTGAAGAAGACGTCCGACGCCTCCGGCAAGGCCGGCAAGGTGAAGTGGAACTTCGAGAAGTTCGTCGTCACGCCCGACGGCGGCGTGCACCGGTTCCGTCCGACCACCGAGCCCGACGACCCGGCGATCGTCTCGGTCATCGAGGCGGCGCTGCCGACGCCGGCCTGACCTGCCGCACCGCACCTCCTGCGCCGCTCCGCTCCTCACGCGGACCCGGCCACGAGGAGGCGCGGTGCCGGTCAGGACTGCAGCGCCTTGGTCGGCGGGATGCGTGCCGCCCGCACCGCGGGCCAGAGCCCGGCGAGGGCGCCGATCACCAGCGTGGCGGCGAGCCCCCCGGCGAGGACGACGGGCGGGATCGACACCGGCCAGCCCTTCGACACCGCGAACACCGCGGTCACGCCGGTGCCGAGCACGACGCCCGCGACCCCGCCCAGTGCCGAGAGGAACAGCGCCTCGGCGAGGAACTGCCGCCGGATGTGGGGCTTGGTCGCGCCGAGGGCCCGGCGCAGGCCGATCTCGCGTCGGCGCTCGAGCACCGAGATGACCATCGTGTTGGCGACCCCGATGCCCCCGACCAGCAGAGCCACCGAGCCGAGCCCGACGAGGAGGCCGGTGAAGGCCTGGTCCGCCGCTTGCTTGGCCGCGAGCGCGTCGGAGGGCCGGGTGACCTCGACGTCCGAGGGCGAGCGGGGCTGGATGGTCGGCGCGATCAGTTCGCGCACCTGCTCGACGCGCTCGGGGTCGACCCGCGTGTAGACGGTCGTGGGGGCGACGGGCTCTCCGGCCAACGACTCGCCGGCGACCTCGCCGACCAGAGCGGACGAGTCGATCTCCGCGGCGAGGGGCACGGGCTCGAGGATGCCCGCCACGACGTACTCCGAGTCGGCGATCACGACGTGGCGTCCGGCCTCGGCGACGCCGAGCAGCTCGGCCGCCTCGGCGCCCAGCACGACGACGGGGTACTGCGCCGTGCCGGCGGTGAGCCACGACCCCGTGGCGACCTCGGCCTCGAGCACCTCGAGCAGCCGAGGCGACGCCGTCCGCAGCGTGATGCCGTTCGTGTTGCCGTCGGGGACGCGGCTGTTGCGGTACACGCCCGTGTCGGGCACCGAGCCGGTCGTCGCGGCCGACTCGACGCCGTCGACGTGTCCGGCCGAGGCGCCCGCCGTGAGCGGCAGCGACGCCGACTCGCCGAAGAAGTCGGTCCCCTGCGACGCCGTGAGCAGGTTCGTGCCGAGCTGGTCGAGAGTCGCGGTGAGCTGCGCCCGGCTCGAGGTCGAGATGCCCACGACGGCGATCATCGCGGCGATGCCGATGGCGATGCCGAGCGCCGACAGCACCGCTCGGGTCGGTCGCGCGACGAGCCCGGACACGCCGAGCCGGGCGACGTCGGACGCGAGCAGCCGCGACCGGGCGTCGCCCACGCCGTCCTGCCCCGTCACGAGCCGGCACCGAGGTCGGGGCGGCCGACGGAGACCGTCGCGGTCTCGGACGCACGGGCGCTGTCGTCGGCCACCCGCCCGTCGCGGATCGTCACGCGCCGCGGCAGCCGCCGCGCGAGCTCGACGTCGTGGGTGATGACGACGATCGAGGTGCCCTCGGCGTGCAGCTCGTGCAGCAGCGCCACGATGCCCTCGCCGGCCCGCGAGTCGAGGTTGCCCGTCGGCTCGTCGGCCAGCAGCAGGGGCGGTCGGTGCACGACGGCGCGGGCGATGGCGACGCGCTGGCGTTCACCCCCGGACAGCTGGTTCGGCCGGTGCGTGAGGCGGTGGCCGAGGCCGACGCGGTGCAGGGCCTCCGTCGCGCGCCTCCTGCGCTCCCTGATCGGCGTGCCCGTGTAGAGCAGCCCGTCCGCGACGTTGTCGGTGGCGCAGACCCCGTCGCTGAGGTGGAACTGCTGGAACACGAAGCCGATGCGGTGCGCCCGCAGGGCCGAGAGCTGCGCGTCGCTCTGCGTGGCGACGTCGACTCCGTCGACGGCCACGGTGCCCGACGTCGGTCGGTCGAGAGTGCCGAGGACGTTGAGCAGCGTCGACTTGCCCGACCCCGACGGCCCGACGACGGCGACCATCTCGCCGTGGTCGACGCGCAGCGAGACGCCGTCGAGGGCGGTGGTGGGCGGTCGGCCGTACTCACGGGTCACGCCCGTGAGCTCGATGACGGCGCTCATGCCGGCACCACGACCTCGAGGCCCTCGGCGACGTCGCCCGTCACCTCGACGCGGTCGCCCGCGAAGAGGCCGGTCTCGACGGGCACGGCCTCGGTCGTGCCGTCCGGCTGGACGACCTCGAGCACGAAGCCCCCGCCGACCGCTGCGCCGAGGGCGAGCACGGGCACCGACAGCACGTCCTCCCGCACCTCGGACACGAAGTCGACGGTCACGGAGGCGTCGGTCAGGTCGCCCGGCGCGGCCGGGTCGTCGAACGAGAGGGTCGTCGGGACGGCCGTCTTCGCGGTGTCGTCGTCGACCTTCGCGGCCCCCACGGCCGTGACGTGCCCGGGAGCGGTCGTGCCCGAGGGCAGCTCCATCGAGACGACGTCGCCGATCGTGGCGAGCGGTGAGCCGACCGGCAGGTCGACCGTGACCACCTTCTCGGTCCGCTTGGTCGTGTAGAGCGGACCGCCGCCGGACGCGTCGCCGACGGCGGCCGACAGGCCCCCGACCACGAACGAGCCCGAGACGAACTGCAGGGCGTCGAGCTCGATCGTGCCGGTGCGCAGCTGGCCGCCGGCCTTCTGCCAGGCGCGGATCGCCGCGGTCGTGCGGGCGTCGAAGGTCTGGTCGGGCGTCCGGGTGAAGTACCCCCAGTCGTGCAGGTTCTGCTCGACCTGCTGCACGTCGGGCCCCGGGGACATCCCCGACTCGAAGGCACGCCACTGGGGCAGGGCGCCCTCGAACGCCGTGACGGGTCGGTCGTCGACCCGGTACAGCTCGTTCCGCGGCGCGAGGACGTCGCCGACCTGGGGCAGCCAGGTGATCGTGCCCTGGGCCGCGCCGCCGATCGTCGGCCCGTCGAGCCTGCTCAACGTGCCGGGCTTGGTCGTGGTGCCGGTGAGGGTCCCCCGGTCGACGGTCGACGTCGACCGGTCGTCGTCGCGAGGCTCGTCGTCGTCCGCGCCGGCCGAGGCGGCCCCGGGCAGCCCGGCCAGCATCAGCGCCGTCACGACGCAGCCGACCAGGGCGACCCCGGCCACGCCGGACCAGACGACGGCGCGGCGTCGGAGGGTCATTCCTGGCCCGTCGAGCCCGAGCCGGCGAACGCGCCGCAGGCCTCGAGGACGTCGTCGGGGATGTCCTGGTCGGGTGCCTCCGAGATCATCGCGCCTCCGTCGCCCTCCTTCGGATCGGGGGCGTCGTAGCCCTCGTCGCGCAGGCAGGCGTTCGACTCGCGCAGCTGCTCTTCGTACTCGCCCTGCGCCTTCTCCTCGGCGGCCGTCACGGGTCGCTCGCCGAGCTCAGCGCTGACCTCCTCCCTGCACGTCCGGGCAGCGGCCTGGAAGGCCTCGGGGTCGAAGTCGCCGCCGACCCCGACGGCGGTGCCCCCCGACTCCGACGGGTCGCCGACGTCGATGCCCGCGTCGCGCAGGCACTGCGCGTTGGCGACGTCCCAGGCCTTGGCGTCGGCGGCGAGCCGCGACTCGCTCCGCGGCGTGGACGAGTCCCCGCCGGCGTCGGAGCCCGCCGAGCAGCCGGCCAGTGCGACGGCGAACAGGGGCAGGGCGAGGAGCAGGGCGGCACGCTTCGTGGACATGTGGGTCTCCAGGTGTGAGCAGGGGAGGCGCGCTGAGTGCGCTCCTCCGTCGCCCGGGGAGGACGACAGGCCCCAGACCACCGCACCGGGCGTTGCCAGCCCGTAAGCAGCTGCCTTTATCTGGACATGATGTCTGGCATGTCACACTGCAGGACCATCACCCCCGAGGAAAGGAGCCGGCATGCGCGTGCTCATCGCCGAGGACGAGGTCTACCTGGCGGAGGCCGTCCAGTCCGTGCTCGAGCGGGAGGCCATGGCCGTCGACGTCGTGCACGACGGCGACTCCGCCCTCGAGCGCCTCGCCGTCAACGACTACGACGTCGTCGTGCTCGACCGCGACCTGCCGGGCACGCACGGCGACGACGTCTGCTCGACCCTCGCCCTCGCGCCCGCCGGCCCCAGGGTGCTCATGCTCACGGCCGCAGGGGGCCTGCGCGACAAGGTCGACGGCTTCGAGCTCGGTGCCGACGACTACCTCGCCAAGCCGTTCGAGTTCCCCGAGCTGATCGCCCGGCTCCGGTCGCTCGCACGCCGCGCGGGCGCCGTCCGGCCCCCGGTCACCGAGCGCGGCGACCTGCGCTTCGACCCTTTCCGGCACGAGGTGTTCCGAGCGGGGCGCTTCGTCAGGCTCACGCGCAAGGAGTTCGCGGTGCTGGGCGTGCTGCTCGACGCCGACGGGGGCGTCGTCAGCGCCGAGCGCCTCCTCGAGAAGGCCTGGGACGAGAACGTCGACCCGTTCACCAACTCGGTGCGCGTCACGATCTCGAACCTGCGGCGCCGCCTGGGCGAGCCGTGGCTGATCCAGACGGTCCCGGGGCGCGGCTACCGGGTGCCGGCGCCCGAGCTGGCCGGGACGTGACGGGCGGCGCCGGGGCGGGGCGCACGAGCCCCCCGAGGCCGACGTCCGGCTGGCCGCGGGGCAGTGCCCGCCTGCGGCTGACCGCGGCCTTCACGGGTGTGCTCGCCGCCGTCGGGCTGTCCATCGTCACGACCACCTTCCTGGTCATGGTGTACGTCCCCGAATACGACCTCGCCACCGTGAGCACCAGGGCCCTCCCCGCAGGGGGGAGCGCCGAGGGCGGCGACGGCCCCTCGGTCAGCATCGCACCCGAAGCGGCCCAGGCACTCGGCTCGCCCGTCGCGCCCGTCGCGCCCGGCTCGCCCGGCTCGCCCGGCTCGCCCGTCGCGAGCGTGGACGTGCCGTCGATGGTGACCATCGCCGGCGAGGGCGACCTGCTCCGGGTGCTGCTCACCACCTCCCTCGTCGTCTTCACCGCGGCGCTCGCCCTCGGCGTCTGGTGCAGCTGGATCGTGTCCGGGCGCCTGTTGCGACCCGTCGAGCACCTCGCCACCGCCGCCCGCGACGCCGAGCACGGTCGGCGAGGGCTCTTCCGCGAGCGGCTGGCCGACCGGGCGCCCGGACGACCCGACGACGAGTTCGGGCGACTCGCGACGGCCTTCGACGACATGCTCGCCCGTCTCGACCGCTCGTTCGAGGCCCAGCGTCGCTTCGCGGCCAACGCCTCGCACGAGCTGCTCACGCCGCTCGCGACCACCCAGGCGATGCTCGACGCGTCCGTGGACGCCCCTCGGGTCGACGAGCGCCTCACGGCACGGCTCCGCGAGATGAACACCCGCAGCATCGAGACGGTCGAGGCCCTGCTGGTCCTCGCGGACGCACAGGCGGGGCTCGGCGACGAGCGCGAGCTCGTCGACCTCGCCGCGGTCGTCGACGACTCCGTGGCGGCGGTCAGGGCGCAGGCCGACCGGAGGGGGGTCGACGTCCGCAGCGCGACCTGCCCGGCGCTCGTCCACGGCGATCCTGCCCTGCTCGGCGTGCTCGTCGGCAACCTGGTGCGGAACGGCGTCGTGCACAACGAGCCGGGAGGCTGGCTCGAGGTCGCGCTGGGCCAGGGCGACGACGGGGCTGCCGTGCTGCAGGTCGCCAACGGCGGCCCCGTGATCGACCCTGCCGTGGCGGAGCGCCTGGACGAGCCGTTCTTCCGGGCGGAGGGGCGGGTGGCCGGCTCGCACGGCCTCGGCCTCGCCCTGGTCCGCGCCGTCGCCGAGGGGCACGGTGCCGCCCTCACGCTCGAGGCGCCGCAGTCCGGCGGACTGACCGCGCGGCTCGCGTTCGCCCACGAGGACGGCGCGGGCCCGACCCGGTGCTGACCGGCCCGCGGCACGACCCGGCTCGTCCTCCTCCGACGGCCCGGGTCGCCCGGGTCGCCCGGGTCGCCTCGGGTCGCCCGGGCCGCCTCGGGTCGGCTCGGGTCGGCTCGGGTCGCCTCGGGTCGCCCAGGTGGCCCGGGTCGCCTACGCGAGCAGGTCGTTCGCGAGGTAGCCGGCGTAGCCTCCGCGGGTCCGTCCCACCTGGCGGCCCGAGGTGAGGACCTCACCTGCCTCCGACGCGACGACGGCAGCCCCCGCGCCCCGAGCCCGGGCGACGAGCTCGACGTCCTCGTGCAGGTCGAGCTCGCCGAACCCGCCCGCCGCGTCGTAGACCGTCGCCCGCAGGCCGAGGTTGGCACCGTGCACGTGCCCGTTGGGCCGACCGGGCGTGTGCCGCGACAGCCAGGCCGCGATCTGAGCGTCCGAGAGGTCGGCGAAGTCCGGGCGCACCGTGCCCACGACGACGTCGGCCCCCTCGCGGTCGGCGAGGTCGAGCTGGGACGTCAGCCACGCGGGCGGGACGGCCGAGTCGGCGTCCGTGGCGGCCAGCCAGACGGCGTCGCGCGCGACGCCGAGCTCCGCGAGCCGGGCGAAGGCGACCCGGGCTCCCTCGGAGCGGGCGGCCCCGACGGAGCGGAGGCGGGTCTCGACCACCGTCACGTCGGGCACGGCGGCCGCGATCGCGGCCGTGTCGTCCGAGCAGTCGTCGGCCACGACGACGGTGACGACCCGCACCTCCTCGTCTCGGCCCTGCCCTGCCGCCCCGGGACCACCGGCTGCGGCACGACCGGCCAGCAGGAGGCGCGCCTCGCGGATCGAGGCGAGGCACCGCGCGATCAGCTCGGCCTCGTCGCGTGCGGGGACGACGACCGCGACGCCGGAGATGCGCGGCGGGATCGCGGACGAGCGAGTCGCGGCCGGCGTCACGGGCTGCGCGGTCGGCCGCGGCGGGATCGCGGGCTGCGAGACGGCGGGCCGCGCGCTCATCGGAGGCCCGTCCTGCTCGCGACCGATCGGGGGTCGCGCGAGAAGACGTCGAGGAGGAAGTCCTCCTCGACGTGGCCGACGACGCGCGTCAGGCCCGCGTCGCGGGCCCAGGCGGCGAGCGCCTCGTGCACCTCGTCGCCGCGCTGCGCGAAGTCGTCGGCGCCGTGCCGCCAGTGGCAGGCGACGAGCGAGCCGCCCGGCGCGAGCACGCGGTCGACGTCGACGAGCAGCGCTCCGAGCGCCTCGGGAGCCAGGTAGTAGCCGACCTCGCCGAGCACGACGAGGTCGAGCCCGTGGTCGCCCTGGGGCAGTCCGGCCGAGACGTCGGCGACCTCCACGCGCACGTGCGGCTGGGCGGCCAGGCGCTCGCGGGCCCGCTCGACGGCGACCGACGAGACGTCGACGGCGAGCACGGAGTCCGCACGCAGGGCGAGCTGCTCGGTGACGACGCCGATCGAGCAGCCGATCTCGAGCACCCGGCCGAGGCGCTCGTCGGGCAGGGAGGCGAGCACGAGGGCGCGCTTGCGGCGCTCGTACCAGCGCGTCGTGACTCCCCAGGGGTCGTCGCGGCGCGCGTGCGTCGCGTCGAACGACGGCGCGAGCTCGGGCGCAGGGGCGTCGGCGGGCGCCTCGACGAAAACCTCCGCGCCGCCGACGAAGTGCTCGACGAAGTCGGGCCGCAGCACGGCCTCGTCGCCGGGCCGGTCGCTCAGCGGCAGCACCTGCGAGGAGTACCGGGCGAGCGCCCGCTGCTTCGCGAGGCCCGCCTCCTCGTCGCCGTCGACGCGCACGAGCGCGTCCCACGGCACGTCGGGGTGGTCGGGCCCGCCCCAGTGCCACATCCAGATCGGGTACTCGAGGAGGCGGGCGTCCGGCAGCGCGGACCCGTCGCCTCCCACGAGCTCCGCCGCGACCTCGCCGAGCACCCGGTGGTCACGGTGGCCGTCGCCCCGCCACGGGGCGAGGACGAGGACGGGCCGGCGCTCCGCGAGCAGGTCGGCCAGCTGGCGGCGGACGTCGTCGCGGGCCTCGCGCAGGGCGCCGTCGGCGACGCCGAGGGCGACCAGCTCGATCACGTCGATCGGCGTGCTCTGGGTGCTCTGGGCGTCCTGGGCGTCCTGGGCGTCCTGGGCGTCCTGGGCGTCCTGGGCGTCCTGGGCGCTCTGGGCGCTCTGGGCGCTCTGGGCGCTCTGGGCGCTCTGGGCGGCAGGGTCGCCGAGCTCGTCGGGATCGGCGAGCCCGCCGAGCTCGTCGAGGGCGGCGCGGGCCTCGGCCAGGCGCAGCTCGCGGAGCGACCCGGCCGGGGTCGACGTCGACCGCGGGTGCGACGCTGCCCCGTCGGTGACGACGACGACCGTGACGGCGCGTCCGTGCCGCACGAGCTGCGCGATCAGCGAGCCGGCGCCGAGCGTCTCGTCGTCAGGGTGCGCGGCGAGGACCACCACCGGGCCGGAGGCGCCGACCAGGTCGAACGCGCCGGGCGCGTCCGGCTCGGCGACGGCGGGCACGATCGCGGGGTCGAGGGGACGCGGAGCAGGCAGCGTCGCCCAGCGCGGGTCGGAGCGCCAGGTCCCCACGGAGGTGCCGGGCTCCCGGGCGTCGAAGCTCACCAAGGGGCGATCCCCGCGGTGCTCGTGCTGCCCGTGCTGCCGGCGGCCGGTCGAGTTGCCGTTCCGGGGGCGTCTGGCGTCGCGAGACCCCCGCGAAGTGGCAACTCGCTCGTCGTGGGCGCAGCAGTGGTCGCGGGCGCAGCAGCGGCAGCGGCGGCGCCAGCAGCCGCGACGGCCGCGTCGCGCACGGCGCCGCCGAGCGACGCGTCGTCCTTCGACGCGTGCCGCTGCCGCAGGTACAGCTCGAGGTCGGCCACGCGCTTGGCGTGCTCCGGGTCGGAGGCGAGCGGCGCCGGGCCGAGCGCTCCGCCGACGGCGGCGAGCACGTCCTCGGCCGCGTGGGCGACGGTCGCGCGCGTCCTCTTCGCGAGGAGCCGCGCCTCCTGCCCGACCGCTCGGCCGGAGTCGACGGCGACGGCCGCCTCCTCCAGTGCGCGACGCGCGTCGCCGAGGCGTTCGTCGACGACGCCGAGCGCCCGGAGCAGCCACGGGTCGGGGTCGCGGGCGACCGCGGACCTCAGCAGGGCGCCGGCCACGCCGACCGCGCCGCCGTACCAGCAGGCGGCGACGGCGATGCCGCCCCACTCGAAGCCGGGGCGACGGAGGTACCAGCCAGGCTCACCGACGGGTGTCGCCGGCACGGACGAGAACGTCACGGGCCCCGAGGGGATCTCGACCAGGCCGCGCGCGTGCCAGGCGCCGGGCACGACCTCGACGCCGGGCTGGCGGAGGTCGACGGCGAACAAGCGGCGCTCGTCGCCGACCCAGGCGGTGACGAGCGCGCCGTCGAGCACGCCCGCGAGCGAGCACCACGGCTTGGTGCCGGTGAGCGTCCAGGAGGTGCGGGCGTCGTCTCCCGCACCTGCGGCGGTCGCCGAGCCGGCGGGCTCCGCGGGCTCCGCGGGCTCCGCGGGCTCGGCGGACTCCGCGACGAGCTTCGCGCCCGGGCCCTCGGCCGCGAAGACGCCCCAGGTGAACCGGTCCGCCGAGGAGGCGCGGGTCGGCAACACGACCGTGCCCGCCTCCCGCGCCTGGTCGAGGATCGCGGTCGCGTCGAGGTGCGGCTCGACCGCCCGGGCCGCTCCGACGTCGTGGGCAGCGAGGGTCGCGAGGGCCAGCCACAGGTCGGCGGTCGAGCCGGCCCCGGGAACGGGTGCCGCGCCTCCTCGGCGGGTCAGGTCGGCGGCGAGCTCGAGGGAGCCGGCCACCGAGCGCGGCAGGCGAGAACGGACCACAGCCGTGGCCGACCGGGGGTCGACCTCGTGGGAGAGGAACATCCGTCGAATCTACGGCGCTGACGCCGTGCTCGTTCACGGAGGAGGGGCCCGCGGCTGCTCCGTTCGCCCTGCGACCGAGTTCCGGGCAGCGCTAGAGCGTCAGGCGGCGCTCGACGAGCTGCACGGCGACGTCGGCCAGCTTGAGCCGCCGACTGCGGGCGTGCTGACGGATGAGCACGAACGCCTCGTCCGTGCTCACGCCGCGCACGTGCGCGACGACGCCCTTGGCCTGCTCGATCACGACGCGGGTGTCGAGCGCGCCCTGCAGCTGCTCCTGCACGACCACGCTCTCGCGCAGCGTGCGTTCCTGCAGGATCCCGATCGTCGCGACGTCGGCGAGCGCCTGCCCGACCCTCACGTCGCGCTCGTTGAGGGCGCCCACGGAGGTGCGCAGCAGGTTGAGGGTGCCGATGACCGTCCCTCTGAGGCGGAGCGGCACGGCGTGCACCGATCGGAAGCCCTGCTCACGGGCGACGGCGGCGAACTCCGGCCAGCGCCCCTGGTCGACGGCGACGTTCGGCAGCGAGACGGGCTCCGCCGTGGTGAAGCACGTCCAGCACGGGCCGGAGCGAGCGTCCAGCTGCATCGTCTCGACGAGGGTGCTCGCCTCGCTCGTCGACGCGACCACGTCGAGGTCGCCGTCCTCGTCGGCGAGCAGGATGCCCGCCTCCTGGACGTCCAGGACGGACCGGCAGGTCTCGACGAGCGTCTGCAGCAGCTCGATGACGTCGAACCCGGCGACGAGGCTGTCGGCCAGGGTGGCGAAGGCATCGACGAGGACGGCCTCACGGCCCGCCTCGCTCACCACTCCTGCTCCGGCTCGTCGGGGCGGGGGCCGTCCGGGGCGGCGGCGAAGCTCACGCGTCCCTCGAGGACGGCGTCGGCGATGTCGGTCATCGACACGCCCTCGGCGAACGCGCGGCCCTGCAGCAGCAGCTCGGCGTCCTCCGCGGAGACGTCGGCCTGGGCGAGCACCATGCCGGTCGCCTGGTGGACGCGACGTCGGGAGTACTTGTCGACCCGCACCTCCTCGGCCTGGTCGTCGGCCACGTCGCGCACGGCACGGCGCAGGAGGTGGCGGCTGAGGTCGTCGGCCAGCGCGGAGGCGCGGCGCGCGCTCGCGTCGGGGAGCTCGCCCGGACGGTCGCACCACAGGTCCATCGCGCCGAGGGCGAGCGGGCCGAGCAGGAGCGGGAACGCGAAGAGGGCCTCGACGCCCTCGTGGTCGAGCAGGGCACGCGAGAAGGCCGGCCAGGTGCGCCGCGGGGCGAGCCGGAGGCTGCCCTCGAGCACGGGACGCCGCTCGGCGACGGCGTCCCAGCAGGGCCCCTCGCCGAGGTCGAACTGGAGCTCGTCCAGCCGCGCCGCGGTCGCGTCGCTCGCCGACACCGTCTCGGTGCGGAGCAGCTCGCCCATCGTCGACACGGAGACGCCGGTCACGGGCAGGGACGCGAGCACGCTGCCGGCCAGGTCCGTGTCGTCCACGCGAGTGAGGTCGTCCATGGATGTGAGGTTACCCGGCCCCCTGGCGTGGGAGCGCACGTCGTGCGACGCTTGTCGCAGACGTGAGAGACCCCTGGACCTCGGGCCCGACGCGATCGTGCCGCCACTCCCTCGGCGGCCAGCGACGAGACGAGAGAACCATGGCATCCACCTTCCTGACCCTCGACCGCCACGAGTACCGCCTGGCGGCGGACGCCGACGTGTCCGCCCTCAAGGGGCGGGTGCTCGACGCCGTCGTCACGGGCGCCTCGTTCGTCGACGTCCCGACCGCTGACCGAGGCGTCCTCGCGGTGCTCGTGCGCCCGGGCGACCACGTGACCATCGGGACGACCGACGTCGTCGAGCTCGACCCCGACGCGTGGTCCGACCTCGTCATCGCGGTCGACCTGGAGGACTGGGCGCGCTAGCCGGCCTGGCGGGCCGGCTGCGAGCTGCCCGGGTGCACGACCGCCCGTCGCTCAGAGCAGGACGGTGCTGCTGCGGAATGACGACGGCGACGTCGTCCCGACCTGCCAGACGACCGTCAGGCCGCGCGGCGCGCCGTCGCTCGAGGCCGAGCCCACGGGGATCGTGAACTCGCGGCCCGAGCCGGCGGAGACGGGCTCGTCCGTGGGGGTCTCCACCCCGTCGACGAACGCGAAGACCCCGTTCGGGTAGCCGACCGTCGAGGGGCCGGTCGCGTCGGCAGAGGCCGGCGACGCGAACGTCAGGGAGGCGGGCGCCGAGTCGTCGAAGGGGGCGGCACCCGCGTCCGCGGTCGCGGCGACGTCCTCGGCGCCGACGGCCGGGTTCGTCCACTCGTAGACCGAGTCACCGGTCGAGGGGACGCCGGCGTCGTCGATGCGGAGGCCCGCCGACGACTCGCGGACGATCCACGCGTCGGCCTCGGCCTCGGTCGTCGCGCTGACCACGGTGACGACGTCCTCAAAGGCCTTCGTCTCCTCGAAGGTCGCCGCGGCGAGCTGCCCGGCCGCCTCCGGAGTGACGGTTCCGTCCCGTCCGAACAGCGAGGCGAACTGCTGCTCGGACGGGTAGAAGGCCTGCGCCTCGGGCGTGAGCAGGGCCCAGGCGGCGGCCGCGTCGCCGGCCGCGGCGGCGTCGAGGTACTCGCGGACGAGCTCGACCGCGGGCGAGGCGGCAGAGGTCGCCGACGCGGAGGGGACGGGGTCGGGGGCGGAGGTGACGGTCACCGTCGGTGTCGTCCCCTCGGCCTCCGCGGAGGTGCAGCCGGCCGTGACCCCGAGCACCGCGACGGCGAGTGCGGCGCCGGTCAGGGTCGCGCGGGCCGACGGCGTGCGGGACTGGCGCGTGCGGGGTGACGGGGTGCTGCGTGACGGGGTGCTGGCGAGGGTCGCGCGGGCTGGGGTCCGGTTCGTGAGAGCTGCTCGTGTCGATCGCATGAGGCGGACGGTAGGCGAGGCGGGCGGAGGCTGACCGCGACTCCCAGGGGACCGTGACCCGCGCCTCCTGCCGGATCGTGACCCGCGCCTCCTCGTGCCCGACCTCAGCGGAAGGACGCCGCGACCCCGTTGCGGTGGTAGTCGAACACGATGCTCGTGCGGGTCGAGGCGACCGACGGCTGGGCGGAGAGGTGGTCGACCACGAAGGTGCGGATCTCGCTCGAGTCGGCCACGGCGATGTGCACGATGAAGTCGTCGTGCCCGCCGAGGAAGAACACCTGCAGCACCTGCGGCAGGCTCCGCACGGCCTCCGAGAAGGCGGTGATGGCGGCCTGCCGCGACCCCGGCCGCAGGGTCACGCCGACGATCGCCTGCAGGGGCAGCCCGAGGCTCCGCTGGTCGATGCTCGTCAGGAACCCCGTCACCACCCCGCGGTCGATCAGCGAGCGCAGCCTCACGTGCGCCGTAGAGGGCGCGACGCCCACCGCCGCCGCGAGCGCGGCGTTCGAGATGCGCGCGTCCGTCCCGAGCACGTCGAGGAGGCGCAGGTCGAGCTCGTCGAGCGGGCCGGAGGCGCGAAGATCGTTCGGCCCTGCACTCGCGGGGACGCCTTCTCTCGGGTCTGATGCAGCCATGGGGGCATCTTCGCAGAAGATGCTTCGGTCGAAACAGGTCCGAAACGAACGATCGCCACGATCGGGTCACACTGGATGAGCAGGGTCGCGACGAGGCGCTCCTGACGAAGATCGGAGCAGCCGTGCGCGTCGGAGTCCCCACCGAGATCAAGAACAACGAGAACCGGGTGGCCCTCACGCCCGCCGGGGCCGACGCCCTGGTGCGTCGCGGCCACGAGGTGCTCGTGCAGGCGGGCGCGGGGCTGGGCTCGCGCATCCACGACGACGACTTCGCCGCGGTCGGCGCGACGATCGTCGAGACCGCCGACGAGGTCTGGGCCGCCGCCGACCTGCTGCTCAAGGTCAAGGAGCCGATCGCGTCCGAGCACCGCCACCTGCGCGCCGACCAGGTCGTCTTCACCTACCTGCACCTCGCCGCCGACCGGCCCCTGACGGAGGCGCTGGTCGCCTCGGGCACGACCGCGATCGCCTACGAGACGGTGCAGCTGCCCGATCGCTCGTTGCCGCTGCTGCAGCCGATGAGCGAGGTGGCAGGGCGCCTGTCGATCACGGTCGGGGCGTACCACCTGATGCGCGCCTCCGGCGGTCGCGGCACCCTGCTCGGCGGCGTGCCCGGCACGCCGTCCGCGAAGGTCGTCGTGATCGGCGGCGGGGTCGCCGGCGAGCACGCGGCCGCGAACGCCCTCGGCCTGGGCGCGGACGTGACCGTGGTCGACCTGTCGCTGCCGCGCCTCCGTGCGCTCGAGTCGCGCTTCGACGGCCGGGTCGCCACGCGGCACTCGTCGCCCTTCGAGATCGCCGCGCAGGTGCGCGAGGCCGACCTCGTGATCGGGTCGGTGCTGATCCCGGGGGCGGCGGCGCCGAAGCTCGTCACCGACGAGATGGTCGCGACGATGAAGCCGGGCGCCGTGCTCGTCGACATCGCGATCGACCAGGGCGGCTGCTTCGAGGGGTCTCGGCCGACCACCCACGACGACCCCACCTTCGCCGTGCACGACACGGTCTACTACTGCGTCGCGAACATGCCGGGCGCCGTGCCCGAGACCTCGACGCGCGCGCTGACCAACGCGACGCTGCCGTACGTGGTGGCGGTGGCCGACCAGGGCTGGGAGGCGGCCACGGCGGCGGACCCGGCCCTCGCCGCCGGGCTCAACGTCGTCGCGGGAGCGGTCGTCGCGCCGGGCGTCGCCGCCGCGCTCGGGATGCCGCTCGGAGCGGCGCCCGCGCGGGCCTGACTCTGCCGCCCCGAGTGTGAGCCACGCCTCGAACCGCGTTCCGAACCATGAACCGCGAAATAACTCGGTTCATGGTTCGGAACGCGGTTCCTCAGGGGCTGAGGCTGGCGTCGAGGCGCGCAGGGGCGAGCGTCCAGGAGGCGGGACCGACGACACGCCGGAGCGGTTGCGCGAGCCGATCCGGCCTGCCTACACTCGCCTCCTGTTCGAACACGTGTTCGAGAGAGAGGCGGCCCCGATGAACATCTCCACGACCCGATCGGCCGTCGCGCTCTGGTTCGTCGACGGCACGCCCGACCGGCTCGTGCACGACGGCACCCGGTGGCGCGTGACGGACACCCCGACCGAGATGTGGCACGAGCCGGCCTTCGTGCCCGCGCTCATCACGCACCCGCCGCAGCAGTTCGTGGGGTGGCGGTTCCAGGCCACCGACGGCGTCGGCACGACGCACATGTTCGAGGTGCTCCGCGACGGCGCGGGGCAGTGGGTGCTCGGCCGCGTGTACGACTGAGGCCCGGTCAAGGTCGAGCCCGTCGACGGGTCAGGCCGCGTCCGGGGTCACTCGGGGCGCTTGCGCTTCTCCACCTCGACCTCGAGGGCACGCAGGCGGGCCTGCTGCTCGTGGAACTCGATCTCGCGGTCGAGGTCGGCGAGCTGCTCCTCGGTCGTCTTCTGGCGGGGGGCGGCCGGCTGCGACGACCACGAGGAGGCGCGACGCGATCCCCCGAAGCCGACCCGCTCCGATCGGCGCGGGTCCCCGAACGAGACGTTCTCGGACGACCTCCCCCCGAACGACCCCGCCGCGCGGGCGGCGCTCCAGTCGTGGCCGACGATGAACCACAGGGCGCTACCGAGCAGCGGCACGAACACGACGAGCAGCACCCAGACGAGCTTGGGCAGCCCGCGCACCTGCGAGTCGTCGCGCGACACGATGTCGACGAGGGCGATCAGGCTGACGGCGAACAGCGCCACGGTGAAGAGGACGTACACGGTCGGGAGCCTAGCGAGCGCCCCGACCTCGACGCGAGGGGCAGGTGCACCCAGCCCGGGGGTGACCGTCGGGGCGCGGCAGCCTCCCCACAGCATGTGGATAAGCGTGTGGAAAATGTGTGTCGGGAGCGACTCTTTCGGGGGATAACTGAGGAAAGCTGTGGACTACTGTGTGGAAATTACACGGCTGTAACTCAGCTACTTGCCTCTGATCAGGCCTTTAGCGACGCTGTCGCTTGTGGATAAATGAACAGGTGCAGCGCCTCCTTCATCCACAGCAGGGCCGTGCGCGCGCAACGGGCAGGCGAGACGGCCTCGCCACGGGCCGTGCACCCGGCAGCCCGCGCGAGGGACGGGACCGAGCGCGCGGGGCGGCGGCTCGTTCGGGCGGGCCTCGCTCGACGCGCACTCGGTCGTTCCTGGTGTCTCGGGTCCACCAGGCAGGACGATCCTAGCGCCTGGATACCCGTGAGTATGCAAGGGATCCCGGCCCTGCGCGCCGCAGACGACAGCCGTCGCCCCGACGTTAGGGTGACGACATGTCCACGACCGGGAGCGCCCCCACCAAGCGCCCGCCGCGCGCCGAGGTGCGCGAGCGCCTGATCGAGGCGGCGAGCCGGCTGTTCGCACGTCACGGCGTCCACACGACGACCCTCGACGACGTGGCCAAGGCGGCCGGGTTCAGCAAGGGCGCGGTCTACTCGAACTTCGACTCGAAGGCCGACCTCGTCGTGACCCTGCTGCGCCGCGAGACGGACGGCGCGCTCCGGGCCCTGCACGAGATGCGCGTGCCCGGCACCGACCTGCCCGACCTGCCCGCCGCGATCCGTGCGGCGTTCGCCCCCTACGGCGCGGGCACGGCCGACGACTTCAGCCTGATGTCCGAGCTCCGCTCGCAGGCGCTCGCCGAGCCGCGCGTCATGGAGGTCTTCGTCGAGCAGCGACGGGCCGTGCTCGACACGCTGCGCGGCCTCGTCGACCAGGTGTTCCAGGGACGCACGCCCGACGCGACCGGGCTCTCCTCCGACCAGCTGGCGCGCCTCCTCATCACGATCTCGGTCGGCTCCGCCTTCGACGCGCCCGCCACCGGCGACGTCGCGCCCGGCGACCTGATGGGCGACGTCGTCGCGGCGCTGCTGCGTCCCGTGACGGGCGGCTCCCCCGAGGCCTGACCCGCGCCTCCTCGCCTCGCGCATCGCGCATCGCGCATCGCGCCTCGCAGCGACCTCGCGCGCCCGCCACCGGGTCGAGGGCGGGTCATCGGCGTCGAGGGCGGGTCCGTGGCGACCCGCCCTCGGCCCGGAATGCCCGCCCTCGAGAACGACGGCCGGACGCAGGAGGTGCGGGTGGGCGAGGAGGCCGCTCACGAGCGCGAGTGGTCAGGTCCAGTCCTCGCGGGAGCCGTCCGGGACCGTTGCTGACCACTCGACGCCCATGCGCCGGCCGGCCGGCCGGCAACGGGAGCCGGAGCAAGGCGAGGAGGCGCGGGTGCCGACGTGAAAGCGACGAACCTCCGTGGAAGATCACGGAGGTTCGTCGCTTCTGCGTCGGGTCGTGCCCGACAGGCGCCGCGGCCGGCTAGGCCCAGAGGAAGGGCACCACGAACAGCGCCAACGTCACGACCGGCCCGATGACCACCATCGAGAGCCCCCAGAACATGAGGTGGCGGTAGAGGCGCGGCCGCTCCTCCTCGACGCCCGAGGCGACGATCGTCGCTCCCGTCGTGCCGAACGGCGCGCAGTCGACCAGGGACGCCGAGATGGCCAGCGCGTAGATGAAGCCGGTCATCTCGAGGCCTCCGCCGGGGATCAGCAGGGGCACGGCGAGCGGGATGAGCGCGCCGAGGATGCCGATCGTCGACGCGAAGGCCGACACGAGCCCGGCGATCACGCAGATCACGAGGGCGGCGAGCAGCGGGGAGTCGACCGAGCGAGCCGCCTCGCCGAGCTGGTCGATGGCGCCGAGGCGGGTCAGGACGCCGACGTAGGTGATGATCCCGCCGAGCAGCAGGATGGTGCCCCAGTCGATGCGGCCGAGCGCCTGGCGGCCCACGTCGGGGTTGACGAAGGCGAGCAGCACGGCGATCGTCAGCGCCACGGCGCCGAGGTTCAGGTCGACGTCGAGCAACGTGATCGTGAAGAAGCCGACGATCAGCACCGGGATCGAGACGAGCACGAGCAGCTGGTAGCCGCTGAGCTTCTCCGAGGGCGCAGCGTCGACCGAGACCGCGGCGGTCGAGGAGGCGGCGGTCGCGGTGGCCGTCGACGTCGCGGAGGAGGAGGACGAGACAGCTGAGCCGGCCTGTGCGCGCTCGGCGCTGGTGGCGGGTGCGCCCACGGCGCCCTCGCTCGTGGCGACGGTCGTCGCGAGACCGGATCCGCCGATGCCCGCCCCGCCGGCACGACGACGCGACGAGCCGGAAGAGCCCGAGCGCCCGGAACCGCCCGCAGCAGCGGCGGCACCGGCGGCGCGCGTCCTGGCGATCAGCTCGCGTCCGCCGAACAGGAAGAACGCGACCAGCACGACGAGCGTGTTGATGCCGATCGACAGCCCGAACATCAGCGCGGGGTTGTAGGGGATCCCCGCGGTGCGGGCCACGGTCATCACGGTGATGCCGTTGATGCTCGTCGGGGCGAGCGCGCCGCCGACGATGGCCGAGCTCATGACGATGCCCATCATCGTCGAGTGGATCTTGTGCTTGTGCGCGAGGCTCATCGCGATCGGGACGATCGTGAACGCGGCGTGCGACGTGCCGAGGCAGGCCACGAGCGTGCCGATGACGAACATCGCCCACGGGATGAGCGCGACGCGGTCGCCGATCAGGCGCACCGAGCGGTCGACCAGCCAGTCGATGGTGCCGGTGACCCGGGCGATGCCGAACAGGTACGTGATGCCGAGCAGGATCAGCAGGGCGTCGACGGGGAAGCCGCCGAGCACGTCGTCGAGGCTCTCGCCGACGACGAGCACGCCGACCACGAGGGCGGCGACGAGCGCGAGCGCGCCCATGTGGACGTTGCGCACGGCCGAGATCGTGAAGACGGCGACCAGCACGATCAGCGCGATGATCTCGACGCTCACGAGGTCACCTCGATCGGGGCGGGGGCGGGCGGTGTCGGGCTGAGGGGCATCGTCGTCGATCTCCTGTGCGGTGGGGGCGGTGGGTGCTGCAGGGGCGGGAAGAGGGGAAGGAGGGGCGGCTCAGGCCCCGAGGGCCAGGCCCGTCCGGTACGCGGCCAGCGCGGCGGCGGGCACGTCGACGAGGTCGTCGAGGCGCACGAGCTCGCCCGGGGCGACGTCGGCCACGAGCCGCGCGCCGCTGAGCAGGTAGTACGGCGCGACGCCGTGGTCGTCGGGATCGACGATGACGGGTGCGACGCCGGCGATCTCGTGGTGGTGCCCCTCGACGCGGAACGTCGTGCCCGCGGCGAGCGCCGTGCTCGACCGTGCGGCCAGCACCGTGTGCTGCCGGGGCTCGGCGACGGACGACCCGCCGTCGACGGCTGCCGCGATGGTCAGCGGCGTCTCGACGCCCATGAAGTGGTACGGCCAGTAGATGCAGGCGTACCGGCCGTCGCGGCTGACGACGTGGCCCTTGCCGCGCAGGGTCTCCCAGGTGACGGGGTCGCCGGTGCGGACGACGACGAAGACGCCGCCGGCGAAGCTGGCCTCGCCGGGCAGGCGGAGCATCGAGAACACGTCGACACTGCCGGTGCGGCCGATCAGGCCGCCGTCCTCACGCGTGGCGTAGAGGTCGGCGAGCTCGTGCGGCCGGGCCACGGGGTAGTGCATGCCCTCGACGTCGGCGTGCGCGCCGGTGTAGAGCGACACCACGGTCATCTCGCAGTGGTCGGCCGCGGCGCTGCGCTTGAGCGAGGCGACCTGGGCGGCCCGCGCCTCCACCGTCTCGAGGGGGCGGTCGCCGAGCTCGAGCAGGTCGACGAGCCCGGGGGCGTCGATCGTCGTGCCGGCCTGGTCGACGACGCCGGTGGCCGGGTCGAACGCGAGGTCGTACTCGCTCGACTTGCCGAGGGCGACGATGTCGAAGCCGCAGTCGAGCACCCACGCGACGAGGCGCAGCAGGTTCGCGGGCTGGTCGCCGTCGCCGGGCAGGTAGCGGAGGCCGGCGGCGCGGGCCTTGGCGCTGAGGGCGACGCCGGCGACGGACTCGATCTCCTTGCTGACCATGACGACGTGCACGCCGTGGTCGAGGGCCGTGTCGGCGTACCGGTGGCCGGCCTCGATGCGCCCGGTGGCCTCGACGAGCACGTCGGCGGCGCTCCAGTCGACGGCGGCGCCGTCGGCGATCACGGCGACCTGGCCGACGGCGAGCGCCGCGGTCGTCTGGGCGACGGTGGAGGGGGTCGCGACGCGGTCGGCGGGGACGCCGAGCTCGTCGAGCATCCGGGTGGTGCCGGCGACGTCGGGGTCGACGAGCTGGGTCGCGACCATGTCGTCGAGACGGCGCAGCTGGTCGAGCAGGGTGCGGCCGTACCCGCCGTTCGCTCCGGTGAGGAGGACGCGGACCGGGGTCTCGCGGGCCTGGGTCGCGCGGCGCGACGTCGAGTGGAGGATCACCGTTGTTCCCGTTCGTTCGAGGTGGCCTGTCGCCCGAGAGGGGTCGGTCGGCCGGGGCTTCGTGGGCAACCGTAGCCTGACTTCACAGATTGTCAAAGATCGCACCAAATAGTCACATATGCTTAGATGGCTCCGTCGCGTCCGACGACGGACGACATGTCTCCACCGGAAGGTCCCCATGCTCACAGGTGCCGTCGCCGACGACTTCACAGGAGCCACCGATCTCGCCGCCGCCCTGCACTCGCGCGGGCTGCGGACCGCCGTCGTCATCGGCGACCGGCCCGTCCCCGACGAGGAGGTGGCCGGGCTCGACGCCGTCGTCGTCGCCCTCAAGTCGCGCACCGCCCCCGTCGAGGAGGCGGTGGGCGCGTCCCTGGGGGCCGCCGACCGCCTCCTCGGCTGGGGTGCCGACCGCTTCTACCTCAAGTACTGCTCGACCTTCGACTCGACCGACGAGGGCAACATCGGGCCGGTGCTCGACGCGCTCCGCGAGCGCCTCGGCACCGACCGCAGCGTCGTCGTGCCCGCGTTCCCGGGCACAGGCCGCACCGTGCGCGACGGCTCGCTGTGGGTCGGCGACGAGCTGCTCGAGGACTCGTCCATGCGGCACCACCCGCTCACGCCCATGACGCGGTCGCGGCTGCGCGACCTGCTCGCGCCGCAGACGCCCGCCACGGTCACCGAGATCGGGCTCGACGTGGTGCGCCGCGGGGCCGACGCGCTGCGGCTGGCGCTCGACGCCGCCCCCGCGGGCTACCTCGTCGTCGACGCCGTCGAGGACGACGACCTGAGGGCCATCGCGCAGGCGACGGCCGGGCACCGGCTCGTGAGCGGCGGGGCCGGCCTCGCGCTCGGGCTCGACCCGGTCGCGATGGCGTCGGCCTCGGCGTCGACCTCGGCTGAGGCCGTCCCGTTCCCCTCCTTCTCCCGTCGTCGTCTCGTCGTGTGCGGCTCGGCCTCGACCACCACGCAGGCGCAGGTGGCGGCCGCGGTCGCCGCCGGGCACCCGACCCGCAAGGTCGACGTCGCGCAGGCGCTCGCCGATCCCGAGGCCGAGACCGCCTCGCTCGCCGAGTGGGTGCGCGGACTCGACGACGCCTCCGTGCCGGTCGTCTACTCGGTCGGCCAGCCGTCGGACGTCGTGCCCGCGGGGGCACTGCCCGCAGGAGGCGCGGGCGCCGTCGTCAGCGCCTCGGAGGTCGTCGAGACGGTCCTGTCGGGCCTCGTGCTCGACCTCGTCGCCGACGGCACGGTCGACCAGGTCGTCGTCGCGGGCGGCGAGACCAGCGGCGCCGTCGTCGGCTCCCTCGGCGTCGGCCTGCTCACGATCGGGCCCCTGCTCGCCCCCGGCGTCTGCTGGAGCGCGGCCACCACCGACGACGGCCGGGAGGTGGCGCTCGTCCTCAAGAGCGGCAACTTCGGCGCGGTCGACCTCTTCTCGAGCGCCTGGGAGGCGCTGGCATGAGCGGCGCCGACGCACGGACCACGACGCGGGCTGCGGAGCCCGGGCGCCTCGAGAGCGCGGCGGAGCACGCGTCTGCGAGCCGCCTCCTCGTGGCCGCCGGTCGCGCCCTCGTCGCAGCCGGGCTGAGCCCCGGCAGCTCGGGCAACGTCAGCGTCCGCGACGGCGACCGCCTGCTGATGACCGGCACCGGCACGCAGCTCGGCGACCTCGCGCCCGACGACCTGTCGGTGCTCGACCTGGCGGGCGCGCACCTCGGCGGCCCGGCGCCGTCGAAGGAGGTGGCGCTGCACCTGGCCATGTACGCCAAGGACCCTGCCCACACCGCCGTCGTCCACGTGCACTCTCCGTCGGCGGTCGCCCTGTCGTGCCTCGAGCCGTGGTCGGCCCACAGCGCCGTCCCGCCCCTGACGCCGTACGCGCTGATGCGGGCCGGCCAGGTGCCGCTGCTGCCGTTCGTCGCCCCCGGCGACCCGGCGATGGGCGCGCTCGTCGGCGACAGCCCGCTGCCGTTCCGGGCGGCGCTGCTGTCCAACCACGGCGCCGTCGTCAGCGGCGAGGACCTCGACCGGGCCGTGCAGAGCACGATCGAGCTCGAGGAGGCGTGCCGCATCGCCCTGCTCACCCAGGGAGCGGCGCGCCGCCTGATCGCGCCGGACCAGGTGCGGGCGATCACGGCCGCGTGGGGGATGCCCTGGACCGGTCCCGCGGACGAGGCCGGCGCCTCCTCGGCTGCGGTCTCGCCTGCCTCCTCGTCCCCGGTCCCCTCGGCCGCCGGCGAGGGCCGCGACAACTAGGCTGACGCGCGTGTCGACCCCCCTCATCCCCGAGCAGCGCCGAGAGTCGATCGTCGAGCACCTGCAGCGCGAGCGGGTGCTGAGCTACCGACAGCTGACCGAGCTGCTCGGTGTCAGCCAGATGACGGTGCGCCGCGACGTCGCCGCCCTCGAGGACGCCGGCCGCGTCAGCGCGACCGCCGGCGGCGCCAAGCTCGCGTCGCGCCTGGTCGAGGAGCCGAGCCGGGCCGTCAAGCAGGAGGCGGACGTCGCCGAGAAGGAGGCGATCGCCCGCGAGGCGGCCGCCCTCGTCCACGACCACATGACCGTGTACCTCGACGCGGGCACCACGGTGCAGGCGATGCGCCGGCACCTCGACGACGTCTCCGACCTGACCGTCGTGACGAACGACCTCGCGACGGTGCAGGCGTTCCTCGACCACCCGACGGCCGACCTGATCTGCGTCGGGGGACGCGTCGACCGGGCCAACCAGTCGACGATGGGGCGCCTCACCGGCGTCGCCCTCGCCGAGCTGTCGCTCGACCTCGCGTTCGTCTCGTCGAGCTCGTGGGACCTCGCCCACGGCGTCACCACCCCCGTCGAGGCGAAGATCGAGGCCAAGCGGGCTGCCCTCGCGGTCGCGGAGCGGACCGTGCTCGTCGCCGCCAGCTCGAAGTACGGGCGCTTCGGCCGGTACCGCGCGCTGCGGCTCGACGAGCTCGACGGCGTGATCACGGACGACGCCCTCGGCGACGAGGCCGCCGCCGCGCTGCGCGACGCCGGCGTCGACCTGCGCCTCGCCGCCCGCTGACACCGCCCCCGCCCAGTGCCCGTGCCCGCAAATGCCGACCAAAGGCCCACGTGGAGCACCACAATGATGGGAAATCCCTGTTCTGCAGCCTCCCCGGTCGGCATCTGCAGGCACGGGTACCATCGGGGCGTGACCAGCCACCCGATCGCCCGCAGCACGCGCCGCCAGCGCGCGGCACGGCAGGCGTTCCCGAAGCGACTCGTGCTGACCAAGCGCACGTGCGGCACCAACGGCTGGATGAGCCTCTGGGGCAGCAACGCCCACGGCGAGATCGCGGGCTGCCCGCCGCCGACGGCGTGACCGCGCCCGGGGTCGTCGACGACCCGGGCGCACACCTGCGCCCGCCGTCCCGCCACCCCCTCTGAGAGCCACCGTGTCCCCTGACGTCCCCGACGCCTCCTCGTCCTCCCCCGTCCCGACGGGCAAGGCCCCCTCCACGCCCGCGCCGCCCGCCCACGCCCCGGGCGCGCTCGGCCGCGGCGCCCGCCTCGCCCACTTCGTGAGCCGCGACACGACGGGCGGCCTGCTGCTGCTCGGCGCGACCGTGCTCGCGCTCGTGCTCGCCAACAGCCCCGCCGCCGACTGGTACGGCGCCGTCCGCGACACGACGTTCGGGCCCGCGGCCCTGCACCTCGACCTCAGCGTCGGGGCCTGGGCCGCCGACGGGCTGCTCGCGATCTTCTTCTTCGTCGTCGGCCTCGAGCTCAAGCAGGAGTTCGTCGCGGGCTCGCTCCGAGACCCGCGCGCGGCGGCCCTGCCGATCGCCGCGGCGGTCGGCGGCGTCGCCCTGCCCGCCGTGATCTACACGCTGGTCAACCTCGACGCGGGCGGCGACGCGCTGCAGGGCTGGGCCATCCCGGCGGCGACGGACATCGCGTTCGCCGTCGCGGTCATCGCCGTCGTGGGCAAGCGTCTGCCGCCGGCGCTCCGCACGTTCCTGCTGACGCTGGCCGTGGTCGACGACCTGCTCGCCATCACGATCATCGCCGTCTTCTACACCTCCGGCATCCTGTTCCTGCCGTTGCTCGCCGCGCTCGTCCCGCTCGCGGCGTTCGCGCTGCTCGTCCGTCGCGGAGTCCGCTCGTGGTGGCTGCTGATCCCCCTCGGCGTCGTCGCGTGGGCCCTGGTGCACGCCTCGGGCATCCACGCGACCATCGCCGGGGTCGTGCTCGGCCTGCTCGTGCCGGCGATCGCGACCCGACGGGCCGGCGTCGACCACACCGGCCCCGACGGCCACGTCGAGCGGCACCCGCTCACGCACCACTTCGCCGAGCGCTGGAGTCCCGTCTCGTCCGGCGTCGCCGTGCCGCTCTTCGCGTTCTTCTCGGCGGGCGTGACGGTCGGCGGCGTCGCCGGCCTCCGCGACGCGCTGACGGACAGCGTCGCCCTCGGCATCGTCCTGGCCCTCGTGCTCGGCAAGTCGATCGGCATCACCGTGTCGTCGCTGCTCGTGACGCGCCTCCCCGGCATCCGGCTCGACCCGAGCCTCCGCTGGCCCGACGTCGTCGGCCTGTCGTTCGTCGCGGGCATCGGCTTCACCGTGTCGCTGCTCGTCGGCGAGCTCGCGTTCGGCAGCGGCAGCGAGCGCGACGACGTGGTCAAGGTCGGCGTGCTCGTCGGGTCGCTCGTGTCGGCCCTCATCGGCGCCGCCGTCCTGATGGTGCGGGCCCGCCAGCGCGCCCGCACCGACGCCGAGCGCTAGCCGCCCGGCCAGCGCGCGCCGATGTCGGCTCCGTGCCCGCTCCTCGTTCAGGAAGTCCGGTCCTGATCCTCGCCGCGGGGGGAGCCGGAGTCCTGAACCGTGCACCGTGCAGGATCGGCGCGGGCAGAGTTCCTCAGTGCTGCGCGACGTCCCCGCGACGAGCACCCCGCAGGAGGCGCGGGCCGGGACGATGAACGACTAGCGTCGGTCAGGTGGACGACGACGACGCGACCCCCGCCTCCTCGTGGACCCGTCGACGGTCGTCGATCACCCTGCTCGCCCTCGTGGTCGGCATCTCGCCGTTCGCGACCGACATGTACGTCCCGGCGCTGCCGGCCATCGCCCGCGACCTCGGCACCACGACGGCCGTCGCGCAGCTCAGCCTGACCGCGTTCCTCGTCAGCTTCGCGCTGGGCCAGTTCGTGATCGGCCCGCTCAGCGACGGCATCGGCCGACGCCGAGTGCTGCTGATCGGCACGGCGGTCTTCACCGTCGCCTCCCTCGGCTGCGCCCTGGCGCCCGACGCGACGACGCTGATCGTCGCGCGGGTGCTGCAGGGACTCGGCGGCGCGGCGGGCAGCATCGCGGGGCGGGCGATGGTCGGCGACTCCACGACGGGCACGCGCCGCAGCCGGCTCTTCGCCTCCCTGGCGGTCGTGAACTCGCTCGGACCGGTCGTCGCGCCCCTGGTCGGCGGCGTCGTGCTGACGGTCGCCGCCTGGCGCTCGCTCTTCGTGGTGCTCGCGGTCTTCGGCCTGGCGCTCACGGTGCTCTCGGCCGTGCGGTTCCCCGAGACGCTGCCCGCCGCCTCCCGGTCCGGTGCCTCGCTCGGCGCGGCCGGCCGACGGATGGGCGAGCTGCTGCGCATCCCGCGCTTCCGCTGGTACCTCGTCACGGGCTGTGCCGCGACGATCGGCTTCTTCTCGTACATCTCGACGTCGTCGTTCGTGTTCCAGGAGCAGTACGGCTTCAGCGAGCTCGGCTACACCCTCGTCTTCGCCTCGAACGCGTCGTGCATGATCCTGTCGACGCTGCTCTTCCGGCGGCTGGTGGGGCGCTTCGCCGAGGACTCCCTCTACACGGCAGGCCTCGTCACCTGCACCGCCGGGTCGGCGCTCGTGCTGGTGGGCGCGGCGACCGGCGTCGGTCCCCTGCTGGTCTGGCCGGCGCTCGCGCTCGTCACGGCGGGCTGGGGCTTCGTCATCCCCGGGTCGATCACGCTGACGCAGGCGCTCGGGCACCGCTGGCCCGGCTCCGCAGCCGCGCTGCAGGGCGGGCTGCAGTTCGGGCTCGGCGGGCTCGCGACGCCGCTCGCCGGCGCCCTCGGCGGGACCGCACTCGTGATGGGCGGGCTCATGACGGCCTTCGTCGGCGTCGGGCTCGCGGTGCAGCTCGCAGTGCGGACGCCCCGGGGCTGACCACCCCGGGCCGAGCGCTCAGACGGCGGCGGCCCTCGCGATGCGACCGGCGTCGAAGAAGTCCGCGTAGGTGGGCTCCGGCGGCCGGGCCGACCGCATGGGCGGCAGCACCGTGACCGGGCGACGGCGCTTGGGGTACGCGCCGATCGAGGCAGGGTGCACGCGGGGATCCGAGATGTAGAGGCTCATCGTGTCGTCCTTCCTGTGAGGCGGAGGGGGGACGGGCGGCCGAGGCCGTGTCGAGCACGACGACCGCCCTGTCTTGTCCTCCTGAATCTAGGGAGGGCGACGCGTGACCGTCAGGGGCTTGCGCCCCGAACGAGGGGTGCGCTAGGGCCGCGACAGGAAGCGCGAACGGGGTACAGGCGGCTGGCGACCCACCATGCCCGAGGCGGAGTACACCGGATCCCGTGACCTCACCGCTCCTCCTCGCCGGCCTCGCCGGCCTGCTGTCCGGCCTCTCGCTCGTCGTGGGCTCGCTCGTCGCCTGGTTCGTGAAGGTGCCCCGCGAGCTGGTCGCCCTCGTGATGGCGTTCGGCGCCGGCGTCCTCATCTCGGCCCTCGCCTTCGACCTCGTCGACGAGGCGACCAGCAGCGGCGGCTTCGTGCCGACGATCTCCGGCTTCGTCGTCGGGGCGGTCGTCTACGTCGTGCTCGACCAGCTGCTCGAGCACGGCGGTTTCCGTCTGAAGCGGCACCGTCGTCGCCACGACCGGAGCGAGCCCGCGGACGACGCCGCGAGCGACGACCGCGGAGGTGGTGGCCACGGCGGGAAGGCCGCAGCAGCGAGCGGCGGCACGGGTCTCGGCATCGCGCTCGGCGCCCTGCTCGACGGCGTCCCCGAGACTGCCGTGCAGGGCGTCAGCCTCACGGGCGGCGGATCGCTGAGCGTCGCGGTGCTCGTCGCCGTCGTCATCTCGAACTTCCCGGAGGGGATGTCGAGCACCGCCGACCTCAAGGGGTCAGGACGCGGCGCAGGGTACGTGTTCGGGCTCTGGTCGGGCATCGCCGTGGTCTGCGCGCTGTCGGCGGTCGGCGGGTACGCGCTCCTGGGCGGCGTGCCGGAGGGGGCCCAGTCGTTCGTGATGGCGTTCGCGGCAGGGGCGATCCTCGCGATGATCTGCGACACGATGATCCCGGAGGCGTTCCGGAAGGCGCAGACGCTGACCGGGCTGGTGACCGTGCTCGGCTTCGTCGCCAGCTACGCGGTGCACCAGGTCGGCTAGGCGCCCCTGGCCGTCCGTTCGTGCTGCCCGCCGACGTGCACGGCACCACGGTCGAGCGGCTCGGGCAGCATCTGCAGGCCGGTGCCGCTGTTCGCGGCGTTCGAGAGGACCGTCAGCCAGGCCTGGTTGACGACGGGAGGGCGGCTCCCCTCGAACTTGAAGCGGAGGCTGACCGTGGGGTAGATCCAGATCGTGCTGCGACCGTCCCCCGCCGAGGCGGGCTCCTTCCACGAGAAGGCGAAGCTCTCCTGGCGCCGGAGCTTGTTGATGACCACGATCTGCAGGTGCGCGAGGGTGCGGTCGTCCATGTGGATCTCAGCGGTGTTGCCGTCGTAGATCAGGTAGCCCACGGGGTGTCCTCTCGGTGGCGGTGGTTCCCTGCCGAGGCGACGTCCCAGAAGCGTCGACCATGGAGCACCAGTCGGGTCGGCCGCGCAGGGATCAGGACCCCCACGGCAGTCGGCTGGGGGCCATGCTGCCACGACGGGACCGGTGCCGTACAGCCTCGGCCAGGGCTGGTCGGATCAGCCCTGGGCTGCTAGGCCGGGCGCCGACTCGCTCGGCGCGGGCGCGGCACGCTCGAGGATCCGCACGGCCTCGGCCGAGCTGACCACCCAGCTGAGCGTGGCCGTGACGGTCGCCGTCGACTGCTCGCTGATCTCGTTGTCCAGGAAGTTGACGGACACCTTGCTGATCGTCTCGCTCTGCACGGGCACGGTCTTGAGCGCGTCGACGATCGCGCGGTCGTCGTAGGGGAGGTTGGAGATCGCCATGATGTCGGGTCCGATCGGTCTGGTCGCTCGTGGTCGTGGTCGTGGTCGCGTCGCTGCTCGTCCTCGTCGGCGTCGTCGTGGACTTCCGCGCGACCCTGCCGAGACTACGTCGCGACGTCGCTCGGCGACCGGTGCGGTCCCGCTCGGGCCGGGGCGCCGCGCTACGCGGCCAGCGTCACGGACGTGTCGGTCACGCCGGTCGCGGCCGCCGCCTCCTGCGCGACCTGCTCGGCCTCGACGACGACGGAGGACCCGGGATCGGGCGCGGGACCGGGGTCGGACACCTCGAGCCCCGCCGCGACGGCGCTCGCCCAGCCGCGGTGCATCGCGCTGAACGAGAAGGCCCGGCGCAGGGTCGTGCCGCCGAGGTCCCAGGAGGGGAAGCCCACGAACTCGACGCCGGCGAACTGGGCGGCGACCTGGCGCAGGGCGTCGTCGACGCGCCTCAGCTGCGAGCCGATCAGGCGGGCGGCGGCGGGCGAGAGGCCCTGGAACTGCGTCATGGGCGGCAGCCCCGCCAGCAGCACGGGCACCTCACGGCCCGCGGCCGAGCGGACGCGTGCGACGAGACGACCGGCGGAGGCGACGATGTCCTCGCTCGCGGTGAGCTGGAGCACGTCGGGCACTCCGAGGGCGACGATGACGGCGTCGGCGTCGGCCGCAGCTGCGCCGAGCCGGGGGTGGTGCGCGGCCCGGCGGACGGTCATCAGGGGGTCGGCGATCGTCTTCCAGGAGCAGCCCCGACCGGTCCGGCCGGACCAGGCGCCCCCGAGCTGAGCCGGGAACGCCATGCCGTGCAGGAGGACTCCGTACCCCGACGCGGCCAGGTCACCGACGACGAGGAGGCGGGCTGCGTCCGGGCCCGGCACGGACGCGACGGCCTCGTCCCGGGGGAACGGTGCCCGGCGGATCTTGACGCCGAGCACACCGAGGTGCAGAGCGAGGTAGGGGCGGGCGAACGTGAGCAGGGTCGCTGCTGTGCGGTCTCGGAGGGTGGTCATGGGCCGTCCTGGCGGTGCGGTGCCGGGATCCGTCCCGGTCGGTGGCGCGGTGGCGCTCGCCGACGGTACATGCAGCCGCATCTAGGGCGCCAGCGCCGGCCCCGGCCGTTGCGCCTTGCGGACAGACCGAGCGGTCTGCCCCGGCGCGACGGCTCAGCACGGCTCGGGCCAGCCGGCCCGGGCCGACCGGGCACCCCGGAGTGGACGATGAACCCCGACATGACGGGGTGCGTCGTCCACTTCGAGGTGCACGAGGAGGAGCGGGTCAGCTGCCGGTGGCGGACTCGTCGGCGGGGGCAGACGGAGCGTCGGCCGGCGGGGTGGGAGCGTCGGTCGGCGGCGTGGGGCGGTCGCCGCTGCCCGAGCCCTCCTCGCCGGGGGTCGGAGCGTCCGCCGGCGGGGAGGGCGGCGTCGGGCGCTCGGCCCCGTCGGCACCCTTCGCGCCCGGCTCGGGTGCGTCACCCGGCGCGGGTGCGGCCGGGCCGCCCTCGGCAGCGGCGCCCGGCGCGCAGCCGGGGCCGCCCGCGAGCGGGCCGGCCGGCGCGTCGCCGTCGGCCTCGTCGCCGGTCGCACCCGGCGCGGCGGGCGTCGGCGACCCCGAGGCGTCCGAGCCGGGGGCCGCGGGGCCGGTCTCGTCTGCGGAGTCCTTGCCGCCTCCTGCGTCCGAGCTCGCGCTGGGGCTCGGCGACGCACTCGACGTCGCCGCCGTGAGCGTGCTCGCGCCGCCGCCCGACGACGCCACCGCCGCCGTGCCGCCGACGAGCGCGAGCCCGACCGCGGCGACGCCGAGGCCGATCCCGAGCCGCTTCGTCACCCGTCGGCGCGGAGCGGCGGGCACGGCCTGCTCCGACGCGACGCGGGGCGAGAGGGGCAGCTCGCGGGTCGTGTCGTCGGCGGTCGAGTCCTGCCGGGGGGCGCCGAACGCGTCGCGCTGGTCGCGGTGCCGGTCGCCGTCGCCGGCGCCGCTGCCGTCGCGGCCGAGGTCGCCGTCGCGGTCGAAGGGGTTCTGCTGGTCGTTCATGTCGTCTCCTGACGAGGGGGTGGTGGTGACGCGGACCGGTCGTCCGCCGCTGTGACCAACCTCGGGAGCGCACCTGAAGCCGCGCTTAAGTCGCCGGGGCGCCCAGCGGTTCGATAGGCGACCGGCGGCGACGGCGCATCTCGGCCCCGTACCGTCCGGTCCGTGATCTCCCCTGCCCGCGTCCTCGTGATCGACGACGACCCTGCCCTGCTCTCGTCCGTCGTCACCGCCCTCGGCGCGGAGGGCTTCGCCGTGAAGGGGCTGCCCGACGGCTCCGAGCTGCCGGAGGCGCTCCGCGCGTTCGTCCCCGACCTCGTCGTCCTCGACTGGATGCTGCCGGGGGCGAGCGGCATCCGCCTCGCGGCGACGGTGCGCACGAGCAGCGACGCGGCCGTGGTCATGCTGACCGCGCGCGACGAGCTGGACGACCGCCTCCGGGGCTTCGCCGAGGGCGTCGACGACTACGTCGTCAAGCCGTTCTCGGTCGCCGAGCTGCTCGCCCGGATCGGCGCGGTGCTGCGGCGCCGCGGGCGCATCCCCGCCGTGATCGAGGTGGCCGACCTGGTCGTCGACCCGGAGGCGGCGGTCACCACCCGCTCCGGGGTCGCGCTCGAGCTCACCGCGACCGAGCAGCGCCTGCTGACGTTCCTCGCCGAGAGCCGTGGCCGGACCGTGTCGAAGACGCAGATCCTCACCCAGGTGTGGGGCTACGACGACTACGACCCGAACCTCGTCGAGGTGCACCTCAGCTCGCTCCGTAAGAAGATGGAGCGGGAGGGGCCGCGGCTCATCCACACCGTGCGCGGCCTCGGCTACCGGATGAGCGCGTGATGCGGGTGCCCGCCGCGGCCGCTGCGGCCGCCGCAGCTGCCGCAGCTGCTGTCCCGTCGTGTTCCGAGCATCGCGTCGCGCCGTGACAGGACGGAACGCTCGGAACAGGACGCGACACGACTCCGCGCGACGAGACTCCGCGCGACCCGAGACCGCGCGGCACGACGGGCCGCGGCTCCGCACCGGGTCGCTGCGCGCGCGCACCGTCGTCGGCGTGCTCGTGCTGCTCGCCCTGCTGCTCGCCGGGCTGGCCGTCGCGGTCGAGGCGACGCTGGGCCAGCGGCTCCGCGCCCAGGTCGAGGACCGCCTCCGCGACCGCGCCTCGGCCGCCGCCGCCCTCGTCGGCACCGTCGACGGCGACGACCTCGCCGACCGGCTGTCGGCGCAGGGCCTCTCCGTCGTGATCCGTGACGCCGACGGCGGCGCGATCGTCGCCGGCCCCTCCCCCGACGAGCTGCGCGACGGCCCGCCCGCGCTCGGGGACGGCCTGCCGGCCGGACCGGGCAGGGGCGCAGGAGGCGCGGGCACGGACACGCCGACCGGCGACGCGACCGCAGGCCCCGCGGCCCCGGGAGGGGAGGCGACGGGCACCTCCTCGGATCCCGGTGCAGCCGACGACGACGCGACCGACGCCGGTGCCGGTGCCGGTGCCGGTGCCGGTGCCGGTGCCGGTGCTGTCACGGTGACCGCCTCGGACGTCACGGCCGACGACGAGGTGACGACGCTCGTCAGCGAGCTGAGCGACGGGTCGACGATCACGTTGACGGCCGACTCGAGCTCGGTCGGCCAGACGCTGACGCAGCTGCGCTGGGTGATGCTCGGGGCGTCGGGCGTGTTCCTCGTCGTGGCCGCCGCGGGGCTCGTGCTCGTGGTGCGGGCGACCCTGCGCCCGCTCGACCGGATGACCGCCGTGGCGCGCTCCATCGCCCGCGGCGACCGAGGTCGGCGACTGCGTCCCGCGACGGAGTCGACCGAGATCGGCCGCGTCGCCACCGCGTTCGACGAGATGCTCGACGGGGTCGAGGGCGCCGAGCTGGCCGCGCTCGAGGCCGAGCGGACGGCGCTCGCCGCGGAGCGCACCGCACTGGAGGCCGAGCAGAGGGTGCGCGCGTTCGTGTCCGACGCGGCGCACGAGCTGCGCACGCCCGTCGCCGGGATGCGCGCCGCCGCCGACACTCTGGTCCGCTCGTCGGCCGACGTCGGGCCCGACGAGCGCGAGCGGCTCGCCGTCCACGTCGTCCGGGAGGCCGCCCGGGCTTCGCGCCTGATCGACGACATGCTGCTGATGGCCCGCGTCGACCGCGGACTCGAGCTCGACGTCGCGCCCGTGGACGTGGAGGCGCTGGTCGCCTCGGTCGTGGAGGGGCAGCGGGTGCGTCGGCCGGGGCTGGAGCTGCGGGTCGAGGTGCGGGGGGCCGGTGCGGGGGCCCGTGTCGACGCAGGTGGGGGCATTGGCGTTGGTGCGGGCACCGGTGCGGGCACCGGTGCGGGGGCCCGTGTCGACGCAGGTGGGGGCATTGGCGTTGGTGCGGGCACAGGTGCTGGTGCGGGTGCTGGTGCGGGTGCGGGCACCGGTGTTCTGGTCGTCCTGGGCGATGCCGGTCGGCTGGCGCAGGTGCTGGGCAACCTCGTCGACAACGCAGCACGGGCGACGCACGGGACGGGCACGGTCGTGCTGACGGTCGACGGCTCGGGGCCGGAAAGCGTCGTAGTACTCGTCGCCGACGACGGCCCCGGCGTGCCGGAGGCCGACCGCGAGCGCGTCTTCGACCGGCTGGTCCGGCTCGACGCGGCCCGGCGGACGGGCGACGGAGGCGCCGGCCTCGGCCTGCCCATCGCCCGCGGCATCGCGCGGGCGCACGGCGGCGACCTCGTCTGTGAGCCCGGAGGCGCGGCCGCACGCGGCGCAGCGGTCGGAGCTGCTGGCGGCGCGGTCTTCCGGTTGACGCTCCCCCGCTGACGCCTCGCCTCGAGGCGCCGCGACGCGTGCGCGCCGCTCAGCGGCGTGAGAGCGACAAGACGACGCGGAACACCGCGTCGTCTTGTCGCTCTCACGTCTCCTGGCCGCCTGGCGGCCTCGAGCTAGGGCCGGGGGCGGTCGAAGCGCGCGCCGCCCGGCTTCGGGCCGAGGATCGCGAGCACCGTGAGAGCGATGCCGCCGAGGTACGGGAACAGGTTGATCAGCAGCAGCCACCCGCTCAGGTCGACGTCGTGCAGCCGTCGGGCACCGAGCGCGAGCGTGGGCACGATCGTGCCGAAGAAGAACGCGGCGATGACGAGCGACACGGGCAGGAACCCCGGGCCCGGGTTCGACGTGCCGTCGACGTCGTAGGTCATGCCCGGGAGCGCAGCGACCACCGACACGATGCTGAGCACGATGTAGACGACGCTCGTGGCGAGGACGACCCACCAGTACTCGCTCCTGCTCGCACGGCCGGTGAAGTCCGCGTACTTCGTGAAGAAGCGCTTGACGGCCGGCGCGGGACCGGCGTCGTACAGCGGCGCCCAGAGCGGGACGGAGCCGTCCGAGAGTCGCGGCGAGGCCACCGGCGGCTGGCCGTAGGGCTGCTGGCCATAGGGCTGCTGCTGGCCGTAAGGAGGCTGCTGCCCGTAGGGCTGCTGAGGCTGCTGGCCGTAAGGAGGCTGCTGGCCGTGAGGCTGCTGCCCGTAGGGCTGCTGAGGCTGCTGGCCGTAAGGCTGCTGCCCGTAGGGCTGCTGCGACGGCTGGCCGTAAGGCTGCTGACCGTAAGGCTGCTGGCCATAGGGCGGCTGCGACGGCTGGCCGTGAGGCTGTCGCCCGTAGGGCGGCTGCGACGGCTGCCCGGAGGGCGGCTGTTCCCCGCCTGCGTGCTGCCCGTAGGGCGTCTGCCCGTCTGGCTGCGGCTGCTGCCCTTCGGCCCCGCCCTGTTCGTTGTCTCGTGCGTCGCTCATGTCGTCCCCCTCGAACCGTCGCCCCTCGCGACCTGCCCAGGCTAGCGGCAGCCGACCGCCGCGAGAGCGACCCCGAGCCCTGCCGAGGGCGGGTGTCCCGGGCCGAGGGCGGGTCGTCCGCGACCCGCCCTGGAGCCAGAAGACCCGCCCTCGGCGACGCGCGCCGCGCCTCCTACAGCTCGCGGGCGAAGCAGACCGAGTTGCCGCTGCCGACGTAGGCCCCGAACAGCGGCACCTCGCCGTACCCCTCGCGGGCGTAGAAGCGGATCGCGTCGGGCTGCGACGTGCCCGTCTCGAGGACGACGCGGCGAGCGCCGAGGCCGCGCGCCTCCTCCTCGAGGGCCCGGAGCACCGCGACGGCCACCCCCGAGCCGCGGGCGGACGGATCGACGAACATCCGCTTCACCTCGACCGAGCCGGGCCCGGCGACGTCGTCGGGCAGCGGGCGGAGCCCTCCGCACGCGACTGCGGCACCGGAGGCGGTGCGTGCGACGACGAAGACGGGCACGTCCGAGGCGCTGGGCGGCGTGCCCGGCTCGTGGTCGTCGCTCCCGTAGCGCTCGTCGAGCTCACGGCGCTGGGCCCGGCGCAGCTCGTCGGCCTCGGGGTGGTCGTAGGGGACGACCTCGATCTGCCAGGTCATGTGCGGCTCCTCTCGTGCTCCTCGCACCGTAGCGGCCCGGGCCTCACCAGAAGCTGCCGCGCACCGCGACGTCCGACGCGCGCACCTCGGTCGACACCTGGATCGTCCGGGGGTCGAGGAGGTCGCCCGGGATGCCGTCGCCGTGCTCGTCCTCGATCTGTCGCGCCAGCTCGGTCGGCGAGGTGCCGTCGGGCGGCCGCACGGTGAACACCGTCCAGCACCCGCCGGACCCGCAGCTCGTCTCGCTCGCCGTGACCGAGCTGCCGACGGGCAGGTCCATCGAGGAGGCGTCGGGCACGTCGCCCTCGGTCGCGAAGACCACCTGCATCACCATCCGGAGGAGGAAGAGCCCCACCAGCAGCACGACCACGCCCGAGAAGACAGTGGCGACCACGATCCCCGCGATCGTCCGTCGCCCGAGCGGAGGGCTGCGGCGGACCGTCGCCGCCGTCGGCGCGCGGCGTCCGTGCTCGCCGCTGTCCTCGCGGAGGACGTCCATGGTGGTCCTTCCGAGGAGGCGGGGCAGGTGCAGCCGCCCTGCCCGAGGACGTCGACGGGCTGGCTCTGACCTGCGGGAGATCGGTCAGTGCGGCAACGGCGCGTCGCCGACGAGGCGGAAGTGGAGCGAGTGACGGGAATCGAACCCGCGCTACCAGCTTGGGAAGCTGGAGTTCTACCATTGAACTACACTCGCGCAGCCGTCAGGAGGCGGCGGGCCCGCTCAGGAGCGGGGTGTCCCCACTATAGCGAACCGCGCCTCCTCGTCTCGTGCAGCGCCTCCGCCGCGGGGCTCGTGCAGGATCGGGCCGTGTCCCCCGATGAGCAGACGGGGTACGCGGTTGTCAAGGGCCTGACGCCGGGCGCGTCCCCTGCCTAACGTGGACCGTCCCACTGCTGGCGATCAGGGCGCCGGCAGGCGACACCCCGAGGACGCACCATGGACATCTCCGCCGGCACGACGAGCTCCGACCTGTCCGACCGCACCCGTCTCCGACCCGTCGGCCGCCGCTCACGGCCCCGGTCGTGGCGCCTCCCCTCCTCGCACGAGCAGGTCGCGGCCCGCCGGAGCCCGTGCCTCGACGACGTCGTCGGCGGCAGCCGGGTCCCGGAGGGGTCCTGACGTGGACGCACACCCCGCCTCCACGACGCAGCAGCTCGACCGCGTGCCCCTCACCGACGTCAGCGAGGTGCACCTGCACATGATCGACGACGGCCAGTGGCGCGTGCTCGACCGTCGCCTGCCCGACGACGACATCGCGGCGCTGCTCGGCTTCGTCGAGCGCGTGGGCCCCGGCTACCAGGCGACCCTGATCGGGCACCCGCTCGAGAAGCACGCGTGCGACGACCTGCTCGCCGTCTGCGCGTGCTTCGTCGCGGGCCCGTGAGCGGGCCGGCACCCGTGCACGCGTGGGCGGCCGTGAACTGCTCGGCGCCCGACCAGGGCACGACCTCCTGTGAATGCGGACGCCGCCCCGCCCGTCGCCGTACGGTCGCCCCATGATCACGAAGAAGACGCTGTTCCCCCTCGCCGCCCTCCTGCTGCTGCCGCTGACGGGCTGCACCGGAGGCGCGCAGGTCACCGACCCGGCCGGCGACGTGCCCGGCAGCGAGAAGACGGCGACCAGCCCCGCCCAGTCGAACCAGGTCGACTGCACCCGCGTGCTCGACAGCGCGCTGAACGCGCTCGGCGACGAGGTCGACGACGACGTGCTGCTCGCCTACGCCCGTGAGGACGACGGCACCTGGTACGTCGCCGCTCCCGTCGGCGAGAACAACGTGCTCAGCGAGACGGTCGGCCTCTGGACCACGACCGGGGACGTCGAGTCCGACGAGTTCGACGGCAGCTTCGAGTCGGTGAACGAGGACGCGCAGTCGTCGTCGACCTGGCCCGTCTCGTCCGATGCGTCGGCCGAGCAGTCCGACGCCGGCCAGCAGGCGCTCAGCTGCATCGCCGACGCGGGCGAGACCGCCCGCTAGACCGCCCGCGAGCAGGCGGCCCCCCGACCTGGCACACCCCCTTCGGTGCACTGCACCCCCGATCTCAGGGGTGCGCTGCACCGGAGGGGGTGTCGTGCGCGAGGGGCGAGCGCAGGAGGCGCGGGCAGGCCCTCGCAGGCCTGCCCGCGCCTCCTGCTTTGCACGTCGCGCACCTGCGGCGCAAGCCCCTCGCGCAGAACGGCCCTCGCGCCCCGAGCCGGACCACGATCGTCTGCGCACCGCCGCGACCGGACGAGTGCGCCGACGAGACCTCCGGAGGACACCGATGTCGACCCCTGCCCCCACCGACGCCGCTCCCGTCGGCCCCGACGGAGACTCGGGCGGCCGCTCCGGAGGCGGCACCGCGCTGAAGCGTGCCATCACCGGCCCGCTGCTCTACCTCTTCATCCTCGGCGACGTGCTCGGGGCAGGCATCTACGCGCTGATGGGCACGTTGTCGGCGGAGGTGGGCGGCGCGCTCTGGGCTCCTCTGCTGCTGGCGCTGCTGCTCGCGCTGCTGACCGCCGGCTCGTACGCCGAGCTGGTGACGAAGTACCCCAAGGCCGGCGGGGCCGCCATCTTCGCCGAGCGAGCGTACAAGGCGCCGCTCGTGTCGTTCCTCGTCGGCTTCAGCATGCTGGCCGCGGGCGTCACCAGCGCGGCCGGCCTCTCGCTCGCCTTCGCGGGCGACTACCTCGGCACCTTCGTCGACCTGCCGGCGGTGCCCACGGCGATCGCGTTCCTCGCGCTCGTCGCCTGCCTCAACGCCCGGGGCATCAGCGAGTCGCTCAAGGGCAACGTCCTCATGACCGTGATCGAGGTGAGCGGCCTCGTCGTCGTGATCGCCGTGGTGGCGATCATGCTCGGCGGCGGGCGCGGCGACGTCGGCCGCGTCGGCGAGTTCCCTGTCGACGCGAACCCGGCGATCGCGACCCTCGGTGCCGCGATCATCGCCTACTACTCGTTCGTCGGCTTCGAGACGAGCGCCAACGTCGCCGAGGAGGTGCGCGACCCCAGCCGCGTCTACCCCCGCGCCCTGTTCGCCTCGCTCGCCACCGCGGGCGTCGTCTACGTGCTCGTCGGGCTCGCCAGCTCGATCGCCCTGCCCGCCGAGGAGCTCAGCGACTCGACCGGCCCCCTGCTCGCCGTCGTCTCGGCGTCCGGCGTCGGCGTGCCCGAGTGGATCTTCAGCCTGATCGCGCTCGTGGCCGTCGCCAACGGTGCGCTGCTCACGATGATCATGGCGAGCCGCGTCACCTACGGCATGGCCGACCAGGGGCTGCTGCCCCGCCCGCTCGCTGCCGTCCTGCCGCGTCGCCGCACCCCGTGGGCCGCGATCCTCGTCACGACCGCCGTGGCGATGGTCCTGACCACGGTGGGCGACATCAGCGTGCTGGCCGAGACGGTCGTGCTGCTGCTGCTCTTCGTCTTCATCAGCACGAACGTCGCCGTGCTCGTGCTGCGCCGCGACCGGGTGGAGCACTCGCACTTCAGGGTCTGGACCGCCGTGCCCGTGCTGGGCACCGCCTCCTGCGTGCTGCTGCTCACCCAGCAGAGCGGCCGGGTGTGGCTGTTCGGGGCCGTCCTGCTCGCCGTCGGCACGGTGCTCTTCTTCGTCGCCCGCGCCGGGTCGCGTCGTGGCTCGCGTGCCGCCGCCGACCCCGCGGAGTAGACGGAGACCATCGCCGGCCGGCCGGCCGCCGCGACCACCCACCGCCGCCACCACCGACACCCAGGGCACCGGAGCCCCGACCAGAGGAGCAGCCATGCGAGAACTGAAGATCGTCGAGGCGCTGAGCGCCGTCGAGAACGCCTCACAGCTCGACCCGCTGATCGACAAGGTGGCCGGGGTGGTCGACGCCGTGGTCCAGCCCCGCGCCCTCAAGGACCTGCTGCACGGCGTGCCCGCAGGGCACCCGCTGCACCCTGTGCTGGTGCTGGTGCCGACCGGCGCGTGGATCAGCTCGGCGGTGCTCGACTTCGTGCCCGGCCAGGAGAAGGCGTCGCGAGCGCTGGTCGGCGTCGGCGTCCTGGCCGTCGCCCCCGCCGCCCTCGCGGGCTTCGTCGACTGGGCCGCGTCGCACGAGCAGCAGAAGCGCACCGGCCTCGTGCACTCGGTCGCGAACCTCGTGGCGACGGGCCTCTACGGCGCCTCGTACCTCCAGCGGGTGCGGGGGAAGCAGGCGAGCGCCAAGCTCCTCGGCCTCGCAGGGCTCGGCGCCGTCGGCCTCGGCGGCTTCATCGGCGGGCACCTCGCCTACCGCCAGGCCGTCGGAGCGAACCACGCGGAGGACGTGCCGCACCTCGTCAGCCCCGGCTGGCACGCCGTCACCCGGCTCGACGCCCTGCCCGAGGGCGAGCTCACCGGGCTCGAGCTGGACGGCCAGCCGCTCGTCGCCCTGCGGCGCGGCGACGAGGTCGAGGTGCTCTCGAGCGTCTGCAGCCACCTCTCGGGACCGCTCTCGCAGGGCGAGGTCGTGCTCGACGCGGGCCGCCCCGGCGAGGCCTGCGTGTCGTGCCCGTGGCACGACAGCGTCTTCTCGATGCGCACCGGCCAGGTCGTGCACGGTCCGGCCACGTCCCCGCAGCCCGTCTTCGAGACGCGCGTCGTCGACGGCGCCGTCGAGGTGCGGCTGCCGAACGCGGGCTGACCCGAGGAGGCGCCGCCCCGGCCCGTAGGGCACCTGCAGGAGGCGCGTCAAGGGCCGGACGAGGCCTCCGGCCGGTGATTGCGTGGAGCCATGAGACGACTGCACTACGCGGGCGGCTACATGCTGCTCGGCGACACCACCTGCAAGGCCGTGCTGCGGTATGCACGAGCGCTGGCCCGGTCCGGCACCTCCGACATCGTGTCGGTCCCGGTCGTGACCGAGGGCGGCAGCCGCGCCTACGCGCACCTGCTGATCGGCCCGGCCAGCCAGATCTTCTCGACCCCCGTCGAGAACGGCACGGAGGAGCGGGAGGACGACGAGGTCATCCGCGAGCTCGAGGAGGCGACCCTGCGGCTCCAGCCCGGCCGCCCCTCCTGGCCGGAGGAGATGGCCGACATCCCCGACCTGGACTTCGACGGCTACGACTTCGACGCCGCCCACGACCCGGGCGCGGACGAGGAGGACGAGCCGCAGCTGAGCGCCCACACGCACGGGCCGGAAGGATCCTCGTAGAGGTCGGACCCGCAGGTTGAGTCGGTTCCGCTCAACTTCGGAGCCGAGACGGGAATGCGACGGGGCCTCCTGCGTTGACTTGAGTCTTACGCACTCAAGTTCACCCAGGAGGTCCCGTGCCTGCACAGTTCGGCTCCGGCAGCAGCGACTCGTTCGACGAGTTCCTCGCCCGCCTCATGAACGGCGCCCGGTCGTCACAGCCCGGCCGACCGGTCGACATCTCGCGGCTGCTCAGCAGCAGCGCCCACGGCGTGGTCACCCGCGCCGGCGAGTTCGCCACCAGCCACGGGCACGCCGAGGTCGATTCGCTGCACGTGCTCCGGGTGCTCCTGGACGAGTCTCCCGCCGCGGACGTCGTCCGCCACTCCGGCGCCGACCGCGACGCGCTGCTGCGCGCCGTCGACAGCCGCCTCCCCGGCCCCTCGTCGGACACCCCCAGCACCGCGTCGCTCACGCCGGCGGCCCAGCGCGTGCTGCTGCAGGCGGCGCAGGCCGCCCGCGCGTTCGGCTCGACCTACGTCGATCCCGAGCACCTCTTCTTCTCGCTCGTCGTCGACCAGCAGTCGACCGCCGGCCAGCTGCTCGCCGCCGCGGGCGTCACCCCGCAGGCGCTCCAGGCGTTCGTCCGGGACGGGTCGCCGACCGGCGACGCCGCGGGCACGAGCGGCGCGAGCCACGCGGGCGGCGGAACCCGGGCGGGCGCGCCGGCGACCGGCGAGGCCGGCGCGACCGGCGCCTCCTCGACGCCGACCCTCGACCAGTACGGCAGCGACCTCACGGCCCGCGCCCGCCGAGGCGAGATCGACCCCGTCATCGGCCGCGCCGACGAGATCGAGCAGGCCGTCGAGATCCTGCTGCGCCGCACGAAGAACAACCCCGTGCTGATCGGCGAGCCCGGCGTCGGCAAGACCGCGATCGTCGAGGGACTCGCCCAGCGCATCGTCGACGGCGACGTCCCCGAGCTGCTGCAGGGCAAGCGCGTCGTCGCCCTCGACCTGCCCGGCATGCTCAGCGGCACCCGCTACCGCGGCGACTTCGAGGAGCGCCTGACCACGGTCGTCGACGAGATCGCCGCGCACCGGGACGAGCTGATCGTGTTCCTCGACGAGATCCACACGGTCGTCGGGGCCGGCGGCGGCGGCGAGGGCGCCATGGACGCCGGGAACATCCTGAAACCACGTCTCGCGAGGGGCGACCTGCACCTCGTCGGGGCGACGACGCTGCGCGAGTACCGCACCATCGAGAAGGACGCCGCCCTCGAGCGCCGCTTCCAGCCCGTCCAGGTGCCCGAGCCGGGCGTCGACGACGCGGTCGCGATCCTGGCCGGCCTGGCCCCGCGGTACGAGGCCCACCACGGCGTGACCTACAGCCCCGAGTCGCTGCGCGCGGCCGTCGAGCTGTCGGCCCGCTACGTGAGCGACCGGTTCCTGCCCGACAAGGCGATCGACCTGATCGACCAGGCGGGCGCCCGTCGTCGGCTCCGTCTCGGCGCCCGTGAGGGCGTCGACGTCGCAGCGCTCCAGGCGCAGCTCGCCGAGCTCGAGTCGTCCAAGCGCGCCGCGGTCGCCGCGGAGCGCTACGAGGAAGCCTCGCAGCTGCGCGACGAGCTCGAGGCCGTGCAGGCCCGGCTCGACGCCGTCGGCGACGAGCAGGCCCTCGAGGCCACGCAGGAGGCGCCCGGCACGGAGATCACCGAGGCGGACGTCGCCGAGATGGTCTCTCGCGCCACCGGCATCCCTGCGTCGCGCCTCACGGAGGGCGACCGGGCGCGGCTCGCCCTGCTCGAGCAGGAGCTGCACGCGCGGGTCGTCGGCCAGGACGACGCGGTGACCTCGGTCGCCCGGGCCGTCCGCCGCAGCCGCACGGGCCTCGGCGACCCACACCGGCCGACCGGGTCGTTCCTGTTCCTCGGGCCGACCGGCGTGGGCAAGACCGAGCTCGCTAAGGCCCTCGCCGAGTCGGTCTTCGGCGACGAGCAGGCGATGATCCGCTTCGACATGAGCGAGTTCGGCGAGCGCCACACCGTGAGCCGCCTGGTCGGGAGCCCTCCCGGGTACGTCGGCTACGACGAGGCCGGCCAGCTGACCGAGCGCGTCCGCCGGAACCCGTGGTCGGTCATCTTGTTCGACGAGATCGAGAAGGCGCACCCCGACGTGTTCACCCTGCTGCTGCAGGTGCTCGACGACGGGCGCCTCACCGACGGCCAGGGCCGCACGGTCGACTTCCGCAACACGGTCGTCGTGATGACCTCGAACCTCGGCTCGGAGTTCCTGGCGTCGCGCGGCGGCGCGCTCGGCTTCACGCCCACCGGGCCCGTCGGGTCGGACCCCGCGGCCGGGAACGGCTTCGGGTCGGAGAAGGCGCTGCGCGACCGTGTCATGGGCAAGCTGCGGGAGGCGATGCGACCGGAGTTCCTCAACCGGATCGACGAGATCGTGCTGTTCCGCAAGCTCGACCGCGAGCAGCTGCGCGAGATCGTCGGGCTGCTGCTCGGCGCGACCGCCGGCCGGCTCGCCGCCCAGGGCGTCGTGCTCGACGTCGACGCGGCGGCGACCGACTGGATCGTCGACCGCGGCCACGAGCCCGAGTTCGGCGCGCGGCCGCTGCGCCGCACGATCCAGCGCGAGGTCGACGACCGGATCGCCGACCTGATGGTGACGGGCGCGATCGCCGCGGGCGGGCGCGTCGTGGTCCGCGTCGGCGACGACGGCGAGCTGGTCGCCCGGGCGGACGAGCCCGCGGCGGCCGCAGCGCTCTAGGCGCTCGCGACTCGAGGAGGCGCGGTGTCGGCACGGCCGGCACCGCGCCTCCTGCCTGCCCTCCGTCTACAACGCACTGCCCCGTAATTTGAGAGTGATCGGGGCGGCGGACCGCCCAGAGGGTGCGGTCCTCAGCTCCTGTGTCGCCGATCACTCTCGCTTTGCGGCGGCGTGCCGAGCTCTCCGCGGACAGGCCGGACTGAGGCGTGCCGGGCGGCGTATCGTCGCCCCCATGAGCGACCACGACGACACCACACCGGACACCGCCCCCGACGGATCGACGAACGTCACCGACGAGCAGGCCGAGCACACCGAGCAGCTCGCCGACGGCTCGAAGGACGGCCTCGTCGACGACGACAAGGACTCGGACGCCGACAAGGCCTGAGCCCGCTCTCCGCGAGCCCCACGAGAGGCCCCGATCCGACGTCCCGCAGCTGCGGGCGACGGGTCGGGGCCTCTCGTCACGCGCCGCCCGTCCCGGCGCCGCCCGACGCGTCCGGCGCGCCGGGCGCCTCGTCCCACCCCGTCTGCGGCGTCGTCGCGTCCTCGCGGAACACGTACTGCGAGATGCGCTTCCGCTCGTCGCTGACCCAGTCGATCGCCGGCCGCACGCGTTCCGGGGGGACGTGGCCGATCCGGTACACGGCCATCAGCTCGAGGTCGTCGGGCACCCTCAGCAGCTCGGAGACCTGCGCCCAGCGAGCGGGCGACTCCATCGGGAACGAGATGAACTGGATGCCCAGCCCGAGCGGCACGGTCGCCAGCCAGATGTTCTCGACGGCGGCCGCCATGCTGAACGTCGAGTAGAACGACGTCAGCGAGTCGGGCCGGTACGACGACCGGTCGAGCATCACGCCGAGCAGCAGCGGCGACCCGGCGACCAGGGCCCGGTTCTCGGCACCGAGCGTCTGCGGGACCCGCAGTGCGTTCATCAGCAGCTGGCCCCTCCTCGTGAAGACCTGCCCCGTGAACGGTCGCAGGGGCGCCGGCAGCTTGTCGAACAGCATCCCGTCCCGGTGCCGCGCCATCTCGGCCGCGCTGAAGCGGAAGAACGGCTTGTAGCGCTCGAAGAACGAGCCCGACGACATCGACTCGGTCATGCTCTCGCCGCTGATCCTGGCGATCTCGTCGATGGTCTCGCGCGCCTCGACCAGCACGAAGCGCCACGGTTGACTGTTCAGCTGGCTGGGCGCACGGCCGGCGAGCTCCATCAGGAGGCGCTGGTCGGCGGCGCTCACGGGCTCGTCCGTGAAGTGGCCGTTGGTGGTGCGGCGGCGGCGGACGACGTCCATGAAGTCCATCAGCGCACCCCACGGCTGAGCAGCCACGCGGCGGCGTAGGCGGGCGCCGCGGCGAGCGCCGTCCGGGCGTGCGGCCCCGTGCGCGCCGAGATGCGCGTCAGCCGGGCGAACGGCGCCGCGACCGACAGCAGCGCCAGGGCGGCGGCGCGCTGCCGGGCAGCCGTCAGGGCGACGACCGCCGCGGACGAGGAGGCGGCGGTCAGCACGAACAGGAGGTGGTGCACCCAGCGGGCCCGGTCGGTGCGCAGCACCCCGCGCCGCACGCCGAGGCCCACGCCGCAGGTCAAGAGGTAGGCGGACGCGGCGACGGCCAGGGCGGGCACGCCGGAGGGCGTCGGCGGTGAGGCGACGGACATGGCTGCCATCGAAGCAGCGGCGCCGGGGGCGTCCCCGTGCGGTCGGGGGACATCCCGGACCGGCAGGCATGAGACCGGGCGCACCGGGTAGGGGACGGCAGCACCGTTCGCACCTCCGTCCCCCACCGAAGGAGCCCCCGTGGCGAAGTCCCTCTCGCTCATGATCGCCGTCGTCGTCGGCGGACACGGCCTGATCGGCCTGTTCATCGAAGGCGAGCACATGCTCGGCATCTTCACCGTCGACATCGTGCTCGACGTCATCTACCTGGGCACCGCGCTGCTGCTCGTCGCGGTCGCCGTGCTCGACCTCTCTGCCCTGACGATCAGGATCATCGTGGGCTTCGTGGCCCTCTCGTACCTCGCGCTGCTCCTCGCGGGCCTCGCCGACCGGCAGCTCGCGGGCGCGGCGCCGACCGGCCTGACGCTGATGGACGACGTGCTCTTCGCGGGCCTCGCCGCCGCCTGCGCGGTCACGGCCCTGCAGCCACGGCCCGAGCTGCCGCTCTGGGTCGACAACGAGTCGGCCGGTCACCCGCTGTCGAAGCTCTGAGCCTCACCGCGGCCGGCGCGCGGTCGGCGGTCGGCGGTCCGGGGAGCCAGCTCCCGAACCTGAGAATCCGTCCCCCGACAGCCCGGGGGCGGCGTGAAAGTAGCAGCACTGCCCAGTCCGGTCCAGGGGGGTGCCGAGGTCCGTGCCCGGTGGCAGCGTCGCCCTCGTCGACGACGGCGGCCAAGCAACGAGCCGCTCCGCCTCAGCTGGGATGAGGACGACGTGAGCACCATCACGACCGAAGCACGCACCACCACTCCGATCACCACTTCCGCGACGACCACGACCTCGGCCACGACCGGGACCGGCCCGGTCGCCTCGCCTCGCAGGCTGTCCTCGGCCGCGCACCGCGCCTCCTCGGCACGGTCGCCCCGCGAGGAGCGGCGTCGGCTCGACACGCTCGCGGCCTATCGTCGTGCGGCCCTCGCACCGTCGCACGAAGCCGATCGAGCACGACGCGGGCTCGTCGCCCAGGTCGTCGAGCAGCACCTCGACGTCGCCGACGCGGTCGCCCGGCGCTACGCCTCGGCAGGCGACGAGTGGGCCGACATCCGCCAGGTGGCCTGCCTCGGCCTGCTCAAGGCGGCGCTGCGGTTCGACCACGAGAAGGGCGACGACTTCGTCGCGTTCGCCGGGCCGACCGTGTCCGGCGAGGTCAAGCGGCACCTGCGCGACGCGACCTGGGCCGTGCGTCCGCCCCGCCGCCTGCAGGAGCTGTCGGTCGCCCTCGCCGCCGTCCGCGGTCCGCTGACGCACCACCTGGGCCACGAGCCGTCCGCCGAGGAGCTCGCCCTGCGGCTCGGCGAGCCCGTCGCCGAGGTCCGCCTCGCGCTGCGAGCCCGGCTCGACCGCACCGCCGCCTCGCTCGATCTCCCGATCGGCACCGCCGAGGGCACGAGCCTCGGCGACACGATCGCCGCCGCCGACGAGCACGAGGCGACGGAGGTGCGGTGCGAGCTGAAGAGGGCGATCGCGCAGCTTCCCGATCGAGACCGGCTGCTCGTCCGGCTGCGCTTCGTCGACGAGCTCTCACAGGCCGAGATAGGCCGCGTGCTCGGCGTGACCCAGATGCAGGTGTCGCGGCTGCTCGCGAAGGTGCTGGGGCGCCTCCGGGGGCTGCTCTCGCTCGACGAGGTCAGGAGCCGGGCCGACTAGGCGGCGGCGTCGAGGCACGGGACCCGGTCGTCCGGCGGGCGGTGTCGTCCACCATGCGACAGGGGGCGGTCGTGAGCCTCGCCGAGATCCCAGCCTCCACTATCGTGACGCTTGCCGGGACCCACCGGCCCCCCTTCACCCAGACCCCGTGAGGACTTCCAGATGGGCACGTTCACCTATGGCCCGACGTCGATCGACGTCACGCTCGACGACCGGTTGCTCGCCCATCTCCGCACCGTCGTCGTCACCAAGCTGCGGCGCGGCGAGTGCTTCCTGTTCACCTGGACCGACGACACGGGGCCCGAGCCCGTCGAGGAGTCCCTCTGGATGCACCCGGCGGTGGCCATGCGGTTCCGGGTCGAGAAGGCCGCTGCGGAGTCCATGAACCAGGACTGGCTGGCAGTGCTGATGCACGCCGCGAACAGCGGCTCCGGGCTCACCACGAGGCCCGAGCCGGTGCCGGCCCCCGGCTCCCGCCCCGGGGACGCAGCGAAGCATGGCTGACGCCGGACGCGACGCCGACATCGCGTCCGTGTTCGTCGAGCTCGTCGAGGCCCTCCGCTCCGGCCGCGAGCTCGTCGACGCGCTCGACCTCCTCGTCCGGGCGTGCACGGAGCACACGGGCGCCGTCGAGGCCGCCGTGATCCTCCGTGCCGACGACCGCACCTACCGTGCGGTCGCCTCGACCCACGAACGCACCCTCGACGTCGAGGAGGCCCAGCTCGGCGTCGAGGGCGGACCCTGCATCGAGAGCATCGCGCGCGGCGAGCTGCTCGCCGTCCCCGACGTCCGGGCCGTCCACGACCGGTGGCCGGACTTCACCGAGACCGCCCTCGCCGCGGGGCTCAGCGGAGCTCTGGCGCTGCCCCTCGAGGTCGACGGGGTGGCGGTGGGAGGCGTCAACGTCTTCCTGGCCGAGGCCGGAGAGCTCAGCGAGCCCGAGGTGTCGCTGATCACCTCGATGCTGCGCGTCGTCGGCACCGGCCTCAGCCAGCGACGGGAGAACGACGAGCGGACCGCCCTCGCGGACCAGCTGGCCTACGCCCTCGAGAGCCGGGTCGTGATCGAGCAGGCCAAGGGATACCTCTCCTACGAGCGCAGCACGACCGTCGCCTCGGCGTTCTCCCTGCTCAGGAGCCACGCACGGTCGCACCGGCTGCCGCTCCGCGACGTGGCGCAGGACGTCGTCGACCGCCGGCTCGTCCTGTAGCTCGCACGTCGAGGACGAAGGCCGGGAGCGACTCGGCTGCGACCGTGACGTGCTCCACGGGGCAGAGCCCAGGAACGTCCACGCGCGACCGGCCGCGGCTCGACCTCACGGCATCGTCATGACGTGCGCCCCGAGCGGACCCCGCCGTCAGCGGCCTGGACGCCCCTCCGGCAGCCGCCGTGTGCGCACGAGCTGCGCCGCGACGTCGCGGAGCTTGACGTTGCCCTGCTGCGAGTAGCGCCGCAGCACCGCGAAGGCCTGGTCGGCGTCGAGGTCGTGGCGCTCCATGAGGATGCCCTGGGCCTGTCCGACGAGCGTGCGCGCCTCACGGACGGTCTCGAGGTCCTCGGCGGCGCGCAGGTCGACCAGTGCCACCGCGACCTGCCGCACCAGCAGCTCCAGCGAGTCGTCGTCCGCCCAGCGCCTCAGCGACCCCGCCTCAGCGGCGTAGAGCGAGAGCAGGCCGAGCGACGAGCCCCGCGCGGCGAGGGGCACGGTCAGCACGCTGCCGACTCCCTCCGCGGCGAGCGCGGCGGCCCACGCGGGCCAGCTCGGATCGTGCGCGGTGTCGTCGACGAGCACGACCCCTTCGACCTCGTCGGGGACGGTCTCGTCGGCGGCGGCCGACCCGTGCTCGTCGCGCAGCCCGTCGAGCCGCTCTCCCCGCGACGACGTCGCCGCAGCCCGAGGCGCCGCGGAGCCCCCGACGTGCAGTCGCACCGCCACCTCGTCGCACCGCGTCAGCGCACGGACGTAGCCGACGGCCCGCTGCACCGTCACCCTCAGGTCGGGCTCGGACTGCAGGTCTGCGGCGAGCGCCGCGAAGAAGGAGTCGTCCGTCGTCACGCGCCGATCCCGTCGAGGCTGCGCGCGACCTCCCTGGCCGCGGCGAGCACGTCGGCGGGCTGCACGGCGAGCAGGGCAGGGTCGCACTCGCTGCCGAAGGTGTCGCCGACGCGCAGGCTCGCGTCCGTGAGGACCACGTGCGGGCCGCTCGCGGGCGGGCCCCACTCCTCGGGCGGAGCAGGCCCGAAGAGCACGACCGAAGGCGTGGCGTAGGCCGAGGCCAGGTGCGCCGCCCCGGTGTCGACCGAGACCACGACGGAGGCGTCGGCCACGACCGCGGCCATCTCGGCCAGGTCGACCATGCCGGCGAGCACGTCCGCGGCGACGACCTCGTCGTCGAGTCCGGCGAGCGCCGCGACCTCGAGCGCACGCGGCCGCTCCTTCTCGCTGCCGGTGAGCACGACCCGCCGTCCCTCCTCACGGAGCTCGCGCACGACTGTCGCGAAGCGGTCGACGGGCCAGTGCCGCGAGCCGTAGAAGGCCCCCACGTGCACGACGACCGCACCGGGCGCGGCGCTCGGCAGGTCGGGGCGGGCGATGCCGATGTCCTCCTGGTCGGCGGGCATCCCGTGCTCGCTCGCCAGCCGCGCCCAGCGGTGCCGCTCGAGCACGTGGTCCTCCCACTCCGGGCCCTCCCACCCGGGGCTCGCGTGACCCAGCCGCACCCGCGGCTGCAGCTGCTCGAGCACCCCGCGGCTCTCGGGACCGTCGCCGTGCAGGTTCATCGCCGTGTCGATCCGCCCCGGCTCGATGCCGAGCGGGTGGTCGAGCCCCGGGGTCGGCCAGAGCACGTCGATCCCTCCGACGAGCTCGGCGACCGGCTCGAGCCAACCGGGCACGGCGAGCACCAGGCGGTGGTCGGGCCGCGAGCGGCGGATCGCGTGCAGCGCGGGCACGGCGACGAGCAGGTCGCCCAGCTTGAGGGCGCGCAGCGCCAGGAACTCAGGGGTGTCGTCCTTCTCGGGGAGGCGGTCCATCCCGACAGCCTGCCGCGCCGGACCGCCCGCCGCCCGAACAGGAGGGCTTCGACAGAAAGGTGATCTGTGCACGTTTCGGCGGGGGCGCCTCGGGGCACGGCGTTGGCATGACCTCGTCGACCCGCGCCTCCTCGTGGCCCCTCGCGGTGCCCTCGGCGGTGCTGTTCGACCGCGACGGCACGCTCGTCGTCGACGTGCCCCACAACGGCGACCCCGACCTCGTGCAGCTGGTGCCGGGGGCCGAGGAGGCGGTGGCCGCGGTCCGCGAGGTCGGCGTCGCCACCGGCGTGCTCACCAACCAGTCCGCGGTGGGCCGCGGCCTGATCACGCGCGACCAGGTCGACGACGTCGCCGCGCGGGTCGACGAGCTGCTCGGCGCGTTCGGCACCTGGGCCGTGTGCCCGCACGTCGCCGAGGACGGCTGCCGCTGCCGCAAGCCCGCCCCCGGCCTCGTGCTGCAGGCGGCGGAGACGCTCGGGGTCGACCCCGCGCACTGCGTCGTCATCGGAGACATCGGCGCGGACGTGGGCGCCGCGCGCGCGGCGGGGGCGCTGGGGGTCCTGGTGCCGACCCCGGTCACGCTGCCCGCCGAGATCGCCGACGCCGACGTCGTCGCGGCCGACCTCCGCGAGGCGGTCGACCTGGCGCTCGCCCACCTGGCGCAGGTCGCGTCGCGCGCCGGCTCGGCGACGTCGCGCGTACTTCCGTCCCCCGAGCGCGAGGCGACCTCGTGACCCGCCGCGTCCTCGTCGCCCGCCTCGATAGCGCTGGCGACGTGCTCGTCTCGGGCCCGGCCGTGCGTGCCGTGGCCGCCGCCCCCGACACCGAGGTGATCCTGCTCTGCGGCCCGCAGGGCGCTGCCGCGGGTCGCCTCCTGCCCGGCGTCGACCGCGTGCTGACCTGGGCCGCGCCGTGGATCGTCGACCCTGCCCCCGCCGCGACCCCCGATCACGTCGCCGCGCTGGCCGAGCTGCTCGCCGAGGCCCGCCCCGACGAGGCCGTGCTGCTCACGTCGTTCCACCAGTCGCCGCTGCCGCTCGCGCTGCTGCTCCGCCTCGCCGGCGTCGAACGGATCAGCGGAGCGAGCACCGACTACGCGGGCAGCCTGCTCGACGTGCGACTGAAGCCCGGCGAGACCCTCGACGAGGACCAGCCCGAGCCGCTGCGCGCCCTCGCGATCGCGAGAGCTGCCGGCTTCGAGCTGCCCGCCGACGACGACGGCCGCCTCGCGGTGCTGCCCGGGCCGGACGTGTCCGAGCTGGGCATCGCCGAGCTCGGCGACCGCCCCTACGTCGTCGTCCACCCGGGCGCCGCCGTCCCGGCCCGCGCCTGGTCACCCGAGCGCAACGAGGAGGCGGTCGTCGCCCTGGCGGCGGCCGGCTGGCGGGTGCTCGTCACGGGCTCCCCCGCCGAGGCCGAGCTGACGCGCGCCGTCGCCGGCACCTCGGGCGTCGACCTCGGCGGCCGCACCGACCTCGCCGGGCTGTCGGGCGTCCTCGCCGGCGCCGCCGCGACGGTCACGGGCAACACCGGACCCGCGCACCTCAGCGCCGCCGTCGGCACTCCGGTCGTCAGCCTCTTCTCCCCCGTCGTCCCGGCCGGGCGCTGGGCTCCGTACGGGGTCCCGGTCGCACTGCTCGGCGACCAGCAGGCCGCCTGCCGCGGCACGCGGGCGCGCGAGTGCCCCGTCCCCGGGCACCCGTGCCTCGGGCAGGTGACGGCGCACGATGTCGTCGCGGCGCTCACGGGCCTGGTGGGCGTGCCCGGCACGACCTCGTCGGGGAGCGCGACCGGTGCGACCCGCGCGACCCGCGCCTCCTCGGCCCCCGCCGCCGTCCCCGACGCCGCCCCGGCCCCGACCCTCCAGGAGGCGACCCGATGAGGATCCTGCTCTGGCACGTGCACGGCGGCTGGGCCGACGCGTTCGTCCGGGGGCGGCACGAGTACCTCCTGCCGACGACGCCCGAGGGAGGCGCGTGGGGCCTCGGCCGTGCCGGTCGCGACTGGCCGGAGAGCGTCCGCGAGGTGCACCCCGACGACCTCCGCGACGCCGGCGTCGACCTCGTCGTGCTGCAGCGCACCGACGAGCTGGCGGTGGCCGAGCGCCTCCTCGGCCGCCGGCTCGGCACCGGCGCGGGCCGGGTGCCCGCCGTGTTCGTCGAGCACAACGCCCCCCGCGAGTCCGTGCCGAACTCGGTCCACCCGCTCTCCGGTCGCGACGACGTGCTCGTCGCGCACGTGACCGCGTTCAACTCCCTCTTCTGGGACTGCGGCGACGCACCGACCGTGACGATCGAGCACGGCGTCGTCGACCCCGGGCCCCTCTACACCGGCGAGCGCGCCCGCCTCGGCGTCGTCGTCAACGAGCCGGTGCGCCGCTGGCGGGTCACCGGCAGCGACCTGCTGCCGCGCTTCGCGGAGGCCGCGCCCCTCGACGTCTTCGGCATGGGAGCGGAGGGCCTGCCCGACGCCCTCGGGCTCGGCCCCGACTCGATGACGGTGGTCGGCGACCTTCCGACCGCGCGCCTCCATCGCCGCCTCTCGGAGTGCCGCGTCTACCTGCACCCGGTCCGCTGGACGTCGCTCGGCCTCTCGCTGATCGAGGCCATGCAGGCCGGGATGCCCGTCGTCGCGCTGGCCACGACCGAGGCGTACCGGGCGGTGCCGGCGCGCGCGGGGGCGGTCTCGACCGACCTCGACGTCCTGGTCCGCGCGGCCCGCGAGCTCGTCGCCGACCCCGACGCGGCCCGCGCGGCCGGCGAGGCCGCCCGGACGCACGCGCTCGAGCGGTACGGGCTCGGACGGTTCCTGGCCGAGTGGGACGCCGTGCTGGAGGCGGTGCTCGCGGACGGCCCGCGTGCTGCGGCCGGCACGGCTGGGACGAGCACGAACGAGAGGACGAACGCATGAGGATCGCGATGGTCTCGGAGCACGCCAGCCCCCTGGCCGTGCTCGGCGGCGTCGACGCCGGCGGCCAGAACGTGCACGTCGCGGAGCTGTCCGCCGCGCTCGTCCGCCGCGGGCACGACGTCGTCGTCTACACACGGCGCGACGACGCCGGCCTGTCCGACCGGGTCGTGATGCCGTCGGGCGTCACGGTGGTCCACGTCGCGGCGGGCCCCGCCGAGCACGTGCCCAAGGACGAGCTGCTGCCCCACATGGCGGCCCTCGCCGACGGCCTCGAGCAGGCGTGGCTCGCGGACCGGCCCGACGTCGTGCACGCCCACTTCTGGATGAGCGGCGTCGCGTCGCTCGACGCCGCCCGCCGCCCCTCGGTGCGCGACGCCGGCCAGGGCAGGACGGTCCCGGTCGTGCAGACTTTCCACGCGCTCGGCCACGTGAAGCGCTGCCACCAGGGCCTCCTCGACACGAGCCCGCCCGAGCGCGCGCAGCTCGAGCCGCAGGTCGGCCGCACGGTCGACACCGTGATCGCGACCTGCTCGGACGAGGTCTTCGAGCTGCGCGGCATCGGGATCGACGCCGACCGCATCGACGTGGCGCCCTGCGGCGTCGACACCGCGCTCTTCACCCCCGAGGGCCCGCAGGAGGCGCGGCGCCGGCCGACGAGGATCGCCACCGTGGGCCGCCTGGTCACCCGCAAGGGCCACGGCACCGCGATCAGCGCGCTCGCCCGGCTCGTCGACGAGGGCCGCGACGTCGAGCTGCTCGTCGTCGGAGGGCCGCCGCGCGAGCGCCTCGCGGAGGACGAGACCTACCGCGCACTGGCCGCCCTGGCCGACGAGCTCGGCGTGCGCGACCGGGTCGAGTTCCGGGGCCAGGTGCCCCAGGCCGAGCTGCCGACGGTGCTCCGCTCGCTCGACGCCCTGGTCTGCGCCCCCTGGTACGAGCCGTTCGGCATCGTGCCGCTCGAGGCGATGGCCTGCGGCGTGCCCGTGGTCGCCGCCTCCGTGGGCGGGCTGATCGACACCGTCGTCGACGGGCGCACCGGGCGGCTCGTGCCGCCGCGCGACCCCGAGGCGGTGGCCGGGGCACTCGGCGTCCTGCTCGACTCGCCCGCCACCGCCGCGCAGTACGGGCGCGAGGGCCGGCGCCGTGCCCGCAGCCGCTACTCGTGGGACCGCGTCGCCGCCGGCACCGACCGCAGCTACCGGTCGACGGTCGCCCGCACGCGCGCCGCAGGCCCCGCCGGGCGCACCGAGCACACGGACCACACCGACCGCACCGACTTCGCCTCCACGAAGGGAGCCACCCTGTGACCTCGCTCGTCCGCACCCGGCCGATCACGATCGTGCGCACGGCCACGAGCCCGGCAGAGCACGCCGCGCCCGACGCGCCACCGATCACGGGACCCGCGGCGGCGCCGGCTGGGGCGCCTGCGACGGCGACGGCTGCGCCCGCGCCCGCGCTCGACCTCGCCGAGGTCGTCCGTGAGCACCTCGTCACCCTCGACCCCGTCCTGCGGGCGCTCCGCGACGAGGCCGAGCACCTCCGCGACTGGGGCGTGGAGCTCGCCGAGCGGCTCTGCGGGGGCGCCCGCCTGCTCGCCGCCGGCAACGGGGGCTCGGCCGCGGAGGCCCAGCACCTCACGAGCGAGTTCGTCGGACGGTTCGCCGCGGACCGCCCCTCCTTCTCGGCCATCTCGCTGCACGCCGAGTCGAGCGCGGTGACCGCGATCGGCAACGACTACGGCTACGAGCAGGTCTTCGCCCGCCAGGTGCGCGGCCACGGACGCGAGGGCGACGTGCTCGTGCTGCTCTCGACGAGCGGCGCCAGCAGCAACCTGATCGAGGCCGCCGAGGCCGCCCGCGGGATCGGCGTGACGACCTGGGCGCTGACCGGCCCCGGCCCGAACCCGCTCTCGTCCGTCTGCGACGACGCCGTCACCCTGCCCGGCCCCTCGTCGAACGTGCAGGAGGCGCAGCTGATCGCCGTGCACGCCCTCTGCCTCGTGTTCGACGCGGAGGTGGAGCGCACCGGGTCGACCGGTCCCGACCGTGCGGGGCTGCGTCCCGCGGGGGCGCGCCCGTGAGCGGCGGCGTGCGCGGAGGCGGCGGCATGCGTGGCGGCGGGATCGTCGTCGTCGGGGACGCCCTGCTCGACGTCGACGTGGTCGGCACCGCGACTCGCCTCAGCCCCGACGGCCCCGTGCCCGTGCTCGACGTGTCGTCGCGCACCACGAGGGCAGGAGGCGCCGGCCTGGTGGCCGCGATGCTCGCCCTCGACGGCACGGCCGTGCGCCTGGTCACGGCCCTGTCCGACGACGCCGGCGCCGACGACCTGCGACGTGCCCTCGGCACCGTGCCCGTCGTCGCGGGCGACCTGCGCGCGGGCACCCCCACCAAGACCCGCGTGCGCGCCGAGGGCGGGCACGCGATCGCCCGCGTCGACGACCACTGCGGCGCCGCCCCCGAGCCGCTCGTCACCGACGAGATGGTCGACGCCGTGCTCTCGGCCGACGCCGTCGTCGTCGCCGACTACGGTCGCGGCCTGACCGGTGTCCAGCGGCTGCGCGAGGCACTGCGACAGGTCGCCGAGCGCGGCACGCCGGTCGTCTGGGACCCGCACCCGAAGGGCTCCCCTCCCGTCGTCGGCTGCACGGTCGTCACCCCCAACCAGGGCGAGGCCTCTGCGCTGCACGGCTCGGTCGTCGGCGACGTCGCCTCGGCCGGCGCCGTCGCGGGCGACCTCCGCGACCGGTGGCAGGTCGGTGCCGTCGCCGTGACCCTCGGCGCACGCGGGGCGGTGCTCGCCACGGCAGGGCCCGACGGCGTGCCCGCTCACGTGCCGGCGCCCTCCGTCGACTCGGCCGACCCGTGCGGCGCAGGCGACCGGTTGGCGTCCGCCCTCGCGGTGGCGCTGCACGGCGGCTCGTCGCTCGACGAGGCGCTGGCGACGGCGGTGCGGTCGGCGGCGTGGTTCCTCGGCGCGGGCGGGGTCGCGGTGCTCGACCTGGAGGCGCTGCGGTCCGGGACGGACGCCGGGTCCGAGCCCGCGCCTCCGGCGCCCGTCGCCCTCCCCGGCGTCGACGCCCTGGCCGTCGCGCGACGGGTGCGCGCCGAGGGCGGCACGGTCGTCGCGACCGGCGGCTGCTTCGACCTCCTGCACGCCGGCCACGCGCGCACCCTCGCCGGCGCCCGCGCCCTCGGCGACTGCCTGGTCGTGTGCCTCAACAGCGACGAGTCGGTCACGCGGCTCAAAGGGCCCGAGCGGCCGATCATGTCGCAGGGCGACCGCGTCGACCTGCTGCTCGCGCTCGAGTGCGTCGACGCCGTGGTCGTCTTCGACGAGGACACCCCGCACGCCGTGCTCGACCGCGTCCGGCCCGACCTGTGGGTGAAGGGCGGGGACTACACCGCCGACACCCTGCCGGAGGCCTCGCTCGTCGCCGGCTGGGGAGGGCGCACCGTCACGGTGCCGTTCCACCCCGGGCGGTCGACGACGAGGCTCGCGTCGGCGCTGGAGCGCGTGGGCTGACCCGCGCCTCCTCGTCGTCGCCCGTGCACCGGGCCGCCCGCGCCGCACGACACCCATGTCCCCTACGGAAGGAACCACCCATGACCTCGACCGACACCCGCACGACCCACACCAGCACCGGCACCGGCGCCGAGGGCCGTCGCGGCCCTGGCCGCGTGATCGTGACCGGCGGTGCCAGCGGACTCGGCGCGGCCGTCGCGCACGCCGTGCTCCGGGCCGGCGGCACGCCGATCGTGCTCGACCTCGACGTCTCCCGCGTGGCCGAGGGCGTCGAGGCACACCAGGTCGACGTGTCCGACTCGGCAGCCGTGGAGGCGGCGGTCACCTCGGCCGCGGAGGCGCACGGCGGCCTCGACGCGGTCGTCACCGCCGCGGGCATCGACACCCCCGCGCCGCTCGACGGCATCAGCACCGCGAGCTGGGAGGCGATCGTCGGCGTCAACCTGTTCGGCACCGTCTCGACCGTGCGCGCCGCGCTGCCGCACCTCAAGCAGTCGCGCGGCAAGGTCGTCACCGTGGCGTCGTCGCTCGGCATCAAGGCCGTCGGCGACGCGACCGCGTACTGCGCCTCGAAGTTCGGCGTGGTCGGCTTCACGCGCTCGCTCGCGGCCGAGCTGAAGGGCGTCGTCGGCGTGACGACGCTCATCCCGTCGGGCATGAAGACGCGCTTCTTCGACGCCCGCGACGAGCAGTACAAGCCGCAGGACGACTCCCGCCTGCAGGATCCGTCGGACGTCGCCGACGCCGTGCTCTACGTGCTCGGGATGCCCGCGACCAGCGAGATCCGCGAGCTCGTCGTGACGCACCCGGAGGAGGACAGCTGGCCCTGATCGGCAGCCGGCCGGCTCCGGTGAGCCAGCCCTCGCCTCCTCGGCTCGGCCCTGTCGCGCTCGAGTGGTCAGGTGCTGTCCCTCACCGAGCCGGGGAGGACAGGAGCTGACCACTCGCCGTCGCCGCAGGCGGGCGTACCCCGGCGTGAACGTTCACGCCGCCGAGGCGTAGCGTCGACGGCGGTGCGCAGCGGAGCGCCCCCGACAAGGAGAACCCCATGGAATTCAGGTACCTCGGCAACTCAGGACTCAAGGTCTCCGAGCTCACGTTCGGCAACTGGCTGACCCACGGCTCGCAGGTCGAGAACGACACGGCGACCGCGTGCGTCCGCGCCTCGCTCGACGTCGGGATCTCGACCTTCGACACGGCCGACGTCTACGCGAACACGCAGGCGGAGGTCGTGCTCGGCGAGGCGCTGAAGGGCGAGCGCCGCGAGTCGGTCGAGATCTTCACCAAGGTCTACGGCCCGACCGGCCCCAAGGGCCACAACGACACCGGCCTCAGCCGCAAGCACATCACCGAGTCGATCAACGGGTCGCTGAAGCGGCTGCAGACGGACTACGTCGACCTGTACCAGGCGCACCGCTACGACGTCGAGACTCCCCTCGAGGAGACGATGGAGACGTTCGCCGACCTCGTCCGCCAGGGCAAGGTGCTGTACATCGGCGTCTCCGAGTGGAACGCCGAGCAGCTGCGCGAGGCGCACGCGCTCGCCCGTGAGCTCAAGATCCAGCTCGTCTCGAACCAGCCCGAGTACTCGCTGCTCTGGCGGGTCATCGAGGAGGAGGTCGTCCCGGCCTCGAAGGAGCTCGGCATCTCGCAGATCGTCTGGTCGCCCGTCGCCCAGGGCGTGCTCACCGGCAAGTACACCAAGGGCGGCGAGCTGCCCTCGGGCAGCCGGGCCACCGACCAGAAGGGCGGCGCCGCGATGATCGAGCGCTGGATGGGCGACGACGTGCTCGACGCCGTGGCCCAGCTGAAGCCGGTCGCGGACGACCTCGGCCTCACGCAGGCGCAGCTGTCGCTGGCCTGGGTGCTGTCCAACGAGAACGTCGCGTCGGCGATCATCGGGGCCTCGCGTCCGGAGCAGGTCGAGTCGAACGCGAAGGCGTCGGGCGTCGTGCTCGAGGCCGACGTGCTCGCGAAGATCGAGTCGATCTTCGAGGGGCTCGCCGAGACCGACCCCCGCAAGACGCAGATGCCCGCCGGCCGCGAGGTCTAGGCCGCCGCCCCGGCGCTGACCACTGGCCGATCGCCTCCTGGGAACATCCCGAGCGGCGGCCCGTGGCGGCGCTGCGGGCCTACCGTCCACGTCACAGCCGGGACATCCCGGGACTCAGCAGGAGGAGGAACCGCATGTCCATCGGAGACAAGGCCAAGGACGCAGTGCAGAAGGCAGCCGGACACGTGGAGGAGGCCGTCGGCAAGAAGACCGACGACGCCGAGCTCACCGCGCAGGGCCAGAAGGACAAGTCGATGAGCGAGGACCGTCTCGCCACCGAGCGCGCCAAGGACGGCGACCAGCACTGATCCACCCGGGCGCCGATCCATCGCGCCCTCCGGTCGAGCCCGGCACCTGCACAGGTGCCGGGCTCGACCGCTGTCCGGGCCCGGCTCGGCGTGGCGCGTGGCTCCGCAGATGCCGACCGCACGCGCTGCGATGCGGGGATGTCCGGGTACGACGGACAGTGATCGACGCGAACGGTCGGCATGTGCGGGCCGAGCGAGCGTCGGGGGCGAGCCGTACGGTGAGGGGCATGAGCGACCATGCCGAGCCCGACGCCGCCCGCCTCCGAGGAGCACGCTGGGCCGTGACCGGCGCCGCGGGCCGCATCGGGGTGCACCTCCGCTCCGCGCTGCACGAGCTCGGCGTCGAGCTCGTCTCGACCGACGTCGTCGAGGTGCCGCCGGCCACCGCGACCGGCATCTCGGCCGATGCGGACCCCGCAGCCGCCGCCGAGCGGCGCGAGGTCGTCGACGTCGCCGACCTCGAGGCCCTCACCGAGCTCTTCGCAGGCTGTGTCGGCGTCGTCCACCTGGGGGGCATCAGCGACGAGGCGGACTTCCACGACCTGGCCACGGTGAACGTGGTGGGCACGTACCACGTGCTCGAGGCGGCCCGCCGGGCGGGGGTCGGCCGGGTGGTCTTCGCGAGCAGCAACCGCCTCACGGGCTCGTACGACACCGACACGACCGTCGACGTCGGCATGCCGCCGCGCCCCGACGGCTTCTACGGCGTCTCGAAGGTCGCCGGCGAGGCGCTCTGCCGCCTCTACTCGGACAAGTTCGGCCTCAGCACGATCGCGCTCCGCATCGGCAGCTGGGGCGAGGCGCCGGAGGACTCCCGCCAGCTGCACACGTGGCTCAGCCGGCCGGACGCGGTGCGCGCGTTCGTCGCCGCCATGACGACCGACGTGCACGCGGCCGTGTTCTACGCCGTGTCGGCCAACGCCGAGGGGTGGTGGGACCTCGCGGCAGGCGAGGCCGTCGGCTTCCGGCCGCAGGACGAAGCCTCGACGGTCGTCGACGGCCCCCTGCCCGAGCCCGCGGGGATCGTCCCTCCCGAGACCGGGGAGCCGGCCGAGCCCGCGGGTCCCCAGGGCGGGCCCTTCGCCTCCTCGACCTTCTCGCTGGACCGCATGACGCGCTGAGCGACGTCCTCACCGCGACCTCCCGCTCAGGACCGGGCTTCCTGGACGGGGACAGACGTGCCGCGGCCCGCGAGCACACCGTCGAGCAGCTCCCGGGTGTTCTCCCACACCTCGTCGAGCCCCACCCCGTCGACGACGCTCGCGTCGTGCTCGCAGCGCTCCGCCGTCCAGCCGACCTGGGTGATGTCGACTCCGCACACCGGACACGACGTGCTGAACGCCATGGCGACGCGGTGCCTCGTCCGGCCGAGGGCACCCGCGTTGATCACGTTGCCGAACCAGAAGACCGCGCTCGTCGCCGTCCCGACGGCCTCCGCCACGTGCCGGGGCCCGCTGTCGTTCCCGACGAAGGCGTCGACCGACGCGAGCACGCCCACGAGGCCGGAGAGGTCGAGCTGCCCCGCCAGCGACGACACGAGGGAGGCGCGGCTCGGCCGGCGCTCGTGGGCCACGGTCGTGACGCGGTCGGCCAGTGCCACGTCGTCGCCCTCGCCGACGACCACGACCCGCACGCCGTGGTGCGCGAGGCGAGCGGCGAGCTCGCCGAACCGGTCGGCCGACCACCGCCTCCTCGGGTCGCTCGCCCCGGGGTGGATCGCGACGACCGGGCGCCCGTCTCCGCCGGCCGACGTGCCGGCCGGACCACCGCCGACGAGCGCCGCCCCGCGGCCCCGCTCGGCCCGGGTCGGCGAGAGCACCGGACGCCCCGACGAGGAGGCGCCGGCGAGCGCCACGACCTCGAGGGCGCGCAGCACCTCGTGCTGGTAGTAGACGTAGGGGATCGTGCGCTCGAGCGGGATCGCGTCGGGGGTCCGCGTGCCGATCGTGTGCCGGGCGCCGAGCCGGTGCAGGAACGGGTTCGAGTTGCGTCCCCCGCCGTGCACCTGCACGGCCAGGTCGTAGCGGCGCGCACGGTGGCGAGCGACGAACTCCTCGGTGGCGACGGCGTCGACCTCGGTGCCCGACGCGTCGCCGACGCCGGGGACGACGGGCAGCACGTCGACCTCGTCGACGCCGGAGGTGCGTCCGGCGAGCAGGGCCCGGTGGACGGGCGAGCCGAGCAGCGTGAGGCGGGCCGCAGGGTACGCCGCGGCGAGCGCCTCGATCGCGGGCAGGGCGAAGACGAGGTCGCCGATGCCTCCGCCGCGGAGGACGGCGATCTCGTGGACGTCGTCGAAGCGCGGATGCAGCTCCGGCAGGCCGGGGACGGGCTGGGACGACGCGGGGCGGTCGGGCGCCGGGCGGGCGGGCGCCGGGCGGGCGGGTGCGGTGGTGTCGGGCTGCACGGGGTCCTCTCTCTCGTCGGCCCCCTGCCCTGCGGGCCTCGTGGCCAAACGCCCTCCTGCCCCTGCACCGTCCGCTCCCCGCCCCGGCCCCGGCCCCGCGACCCCGACCACGTGTGAGGCGCGCCGAGCCGGGGTAGGGCACGAGCACCGACACGAGAGGACGCCTCCATGACGACCTGGGCCCCTGGCACCCGCCCCGACGACGCCGTCGACGCGCACCCGCACGACGACGTCGCGCACGACCACCGGCCCGGCCCGGTCGTCGGCAGGTCGGCGGCCGACGGCGTACTGACCGTCCTCGACCCGAGCGACGGGTCGACGGTGGGCGAGATCCGCGAGGCCGACCGCGACGAGGTCGTCGAGGCCGTGCGCCGGGCGCGGGCCGCCCAGCACGACTGGGAGCGCACGCCCGCCGCGGACCGCGGCGCCCAGCTGCACGGCGCCGCCGCGGCCCTCCGCGAGCACGCCGCCGAGCTCGCCGCGCTCAACCAGCGCGAGACCGGCAAGCCGTTCGACGACTCCCTCGGCGGGGTGCTCGCCGGTGCCGACACCCTGCGCCAGTACGCCGAGCTCGGGCCCGTGCACCGCGGCCTCAGCCTCGTCGGGGGCCGAGAGTCCGCCGACTTCACGATCGACCAGCCCCGGGGCGTCGTCGCGGCGATCACCCCCTGGAACGACCCCGTCGCCGTCGCCTGCGGCCTGATCGGTGCCGCGCTCGTCACGGGCAGCACGGTCGTGCACAAGCCGAGCGAGCGCTGCCCGCACGTCGGCGAGCTGCTCGGCCGCGTGCTCGCCGAGACGCTGCCGCCCGACGTGCTCGTCACCGTCTCGGGAGGCGGCGGCGTGGGCGCCGCGCTCACCGAGCAGCCGGGCGTCGACGCCGTCGCCCACGTCGGCTCGACCGCGACGGGCCGGCGCATCGCGCGCATGGCCGCGCTGACCGGCGCCCACGTCGTGCTCGAGAACGGCGGCAACGACGCCCTCATCGTCGACGGCGACGTCGACCCCGTCTGGGCGGCGGAGCAGGCGGCGATCGGCTCGTTCGCCAACGCGGGCCAGATCTGCACCAGCGTGGAGCGCATCTTCGTGCACCGGGACGTCGCCGCCGCCTTCGTCGAGGCGCTCGTCGCCGAGGCGGCCCGGCGCCACGACCGGCTCGAGATGGGCCCGCTCGTCGACGCCCGCCTCCGTGCCGAGGTGCAGCGCCAGGTCGACGAGGCCGTCGCCGACGGGGCGACGGTCGAGATCGGCGGCACGACCCCCGAGGGCCCGGGATCGTGGTGGCCCGCCACGGTGCTGACGGGCTGTCGGCCGCACATGACGATCATGCAGGAGGAGACCTTCGGCCCCGTCGCCCCCGTGCAGGTCGTCGACGACTTCGACGAGGCCCTGCGCCTCGCCTGCCACGACCGCCACGGGCTCGCGGCGACCGTGCTCACGGGCTCGATCGCGCACGCGAACCGGGCTCTGGCCGACCTGCCCGTCGGCACCGTCAAGATCAACGCCGTCTTCGGCGGAGCACCGGGCGGATCAGCCCAGCCGCGCGGCGAGAGCGGCTCCGGCTTCGGCTACGGCCCCGAGCTGCTCGACGAGCTGACGCTGACGAAGGTCGTGCACTACGGGGTCCCCGTGCTCGCGGCCGACGGCGGGCACCGGGAGGTGCGGGGCACCTCCTCGGCACCGCTCGCCGCGGGCGACCAGGTCGGGGGCCAGGACTCGGCCGAGGCGCCGCACGGCACCGGCAGGGGTGAGGACGACGCCGAGCTCCGCGTGCACCCCTCTTACCCCGCCGAGGGCGACTGACGTGGCGGGCCGGATCGACCTCGGCCAGGTCCGGGGGCTCAGCCCCGAGGTGGTGCGCGCCCTGCGCGACGCCGCCCCGGTCGTCAGCGTCGTCGGCGACCTCGTGCTCGACGGCTGGTGGCAGGGCACGACCGAGCGCATGACGCGCGAGGCTCCCGTGCCCGTCGTCGAGGTGGCCGACCGCCGGTTCGTGCCGGGCGGCGCCGCCAACACGGCGGTCAACCTCGCCGCCCTGGGCGCGCGGGTGCGGCTCGCGGGGATCGTCGGCGACGACGAGGCCGGCCGACGGCTCACCGAGCTGCTCGCCTCGCACGGCGTCGACACCACGGGCGTGGTGCGCGTGCGCGGCCGTGCCACCGTCGCGAAGAACCGGGTTCTCGTCGACGACCAGGTGCTCATCCGGCTGGACGACGTGGAGTCGGAGCCCGCGCCGGCCGCCTCCCTCGCGCTGCTCGCCGAGGCCGCGCTCGCACAGGCCCACGGCGCCGACGCCGAGCTCGTCTGCGACTACGCCTCCGGGTGCCTCACCGGCGTCGTGCTCGACGCCCTCGTCGCCCGGCCCGCCGCCGACCGCCCGCCGCTCGTCGTGGTCGACGCGCACGACCTCGCTCCCTGGGCGCGGCTGCGGCCCGACCTCGTCACGCCGAACGCGGGCGAGAGCGGGGCCCTCGCGGGGATCGCGATCGGCGACTCGCTGCCCACCGACGTCCGCGTCGAGCGCGTCGAGGCCGCCGCCTCCTCGTTGCTCGAGCGCTCGGGGGCGGCCGCCGTCGTGGCGACGCTCGACCACGACGGGTCGATGCTGCTCGTGCACGGCGGCACGACGGCGGGTCAGCACGGCGATGCGACGGCGGGTCAGCCCGACGTCGCCCTCGACCGCGGCGACGGCAGCCCGCAGGAGGCGCGGGTGCAGCACCGGACCTGGGCGCGTCGGGCGCGCGAGCGGCAGGCCTCCGGCGCGGGCGACTCGTTCGTCGCCGCGCTGACCGTCGGACGGGCAGCCGGCCTCCCGCTGACGACGAGCGTCGACCTGGCGCAGGCGGCGGCGGACGTCGTCGTACGGCGCTTCGGCACCTCCGTGTGCTCGACGGACGACCTCGTCGGGCACGTCGACCGCACCGGCGACCTCATGCTGGGCCTGGACGAGCTGGCGCGCCGGCTCGACGAGGAGCGGGCGGCGGGCCGACGCGTCGTCCTCACGAACGGCTGCTTCGACGTGCTGCACCGAGGCCACACCACCTACCTGACGCAGGCGAAGCAGCTCGGGGACGTGCTCGTCGTCGCGCTCAACGACGACGACTCGACCCGGCGTCTCAAGGGCCCCGGCCGACCGATCAACGCGCTGGCCGACCGGGCCGGCGTGCTGTCCGCGCTGAGCTGCGTCGACTACGTCACGTCGTTCGCCACGGACACGCCGATCCCCCTGATCCGTCGCGTCCGACCCGACCTCTACGCGAAGGGCGGCGACTACACGCCGCAGATGCTCGAGGAGACGGCCTCGGTCGTCGAGGGAGGCGGCGAGGTGCGCATCCTCGACTACGTCGCCGACCACTCGACGACGGGCATCGTCGACCGCATCCGCCAGTCGCACGGTGCCGGCGCCGACGGCGACGGCCCGGGACGGGGACGCGCGTGAGCGGCAGCCGGCGCTGGTCGGGGGCGTGGGCGTCGGCGTCGGCGTCGGTCCTCGACGCGCAGGGGGCGCCTCCTGCGCTCGTCGACGTGCTCGTGCCCACCGCCGATCGCCCGGCAGAGCTGGCGGTCACGCTCGCCGGGCTCGCCGCCCAGGACGACCCGCCGTTCTCGGTCGTGGTGAGCGACCAGTCCGAGGGCCAGCCCGACTGGGCGCACCCGGCGGCGCAGGCCATGGTGCGGGTGCTGCGCGCGCAGGGACGCTCCGTCGAGACGCACGTCCACCTGCCGCGTCGGGGCCTCGCCGAGCACCGCCAGTCGCTGCTCGAGCGGGCGACGGCACCCGAGGTGCTGTTCCTCGACGACGACGTCTGGCTCGAGCCCGGGGCTCTCCACCGGATGCACGACGCCCTGGACCGGCTCGGCTGCGGCTTCGTCGGCTCGGCGGTGCAGGGCCTGTCGTACCTGGACGACGTCCGGCCGCACGAACGGGAGGCCTTCGAGCTCTGGTCCGGCGAGGTGCTGCCCGAGCGCGTCCGTCGGGACACGCCCGCGTTCTCCCGCTGGCGGCTGCACAACGCCGCGAACCTCGTCCACGAGGCGGCTCGGCTCGACGTGCCCGAGGGCGGCTGGGAGGCCTACCGGGTGGCCTGGGTCGGGGGCTGCGCGCTGTACCGCAGGGACGTCCTGCTCGAGGCCGGCGGCTTCGGGTTCTGGGACGACCTGCCGCGCGACCACGCGGGCGAGGACGTCGCCGCCCAGTGGCGCGTCATGCAGGCACGAGGAGGCGCGGGCATCGTCCCCAGCGGTGCCGTCCACCTCGAGGCGCCCACCACCGTGGAGCGCCGCGACGTCGAGGCGACGGACCTGGTCGACCTCGACACCCCGGCCGGACCCGGCCGGGCCACCCCGAGATGAAGGAGGCGACCGTCATGGCCGACACCCCGAACCCCATCCAGATGCAGAAGTACCTCAGCGGCGTGGACTACCCGGTCTCGAAGGAGGACCTGATCGCCACGGCGAGGGAGCAGGGAGCGCCCGACGACGTCGTGTCGGCGCTCGAGGCGCTCGACGGAGACTCGTTCGACGCGCCGACCGACGTCAGCAAGGGCGTCTCGGAGGAGTAGCTCGCCGCCGTGGGACACGGCACGGGACCGCCCGTCGTCGGGGACGGCGGGCGGTCCCGTGCGTTCGTCGACGCGGTTCAGACCTGGTCGGGCGAGGGCGCCTGCGTCGGGGCGTCGTCGGCGCGCTGATCGACGTCGTCGTCGACCGAGCCGTCGGCGTCGAGGTCGTAGTCCTCGCCCTTCAGCACCTGGTCCCACTTCTGGGCGTCGTCGGGGTTCGAGTCGGGGTTCTGCGGGGTGATGGGGACGCTGCTCATGGTGACCTCCTCGGTCGGTCGTGGTCCCCTCGACGGTAGGCGCGCCTCCCCGCGCTGTCCGCCCCCGGCTACGACGAGGTGCCGACGATGCGGACGTCGATCGTCGGGGCCGGCAGCTGCTGCGCCTCGAGGTGCCCGAGGAGGCGAGCCGCGACCGCCCGCGCGACCGCCGGCCCCGAGGCGGCGTCGTCCACGGCGAGGTCGAGCACCACCCGCGTCTCGTCGTCGGTGACGGCGAGCGTCACGAGCGGCCTCGGCCGACCCGGGGTCCCGTCGGCCGCGCCGGCCGAGGCGGGCACGCCGGCCGCCGCGGCACCGGTCACGACTGCACCGGCCGCACCGGTCACGCTGGCGACGGCTGCCCGGAGTCCGCCGAGCGCCTGGCGGGCGATCTCGACCGCACCGGGCCGGGCGTGCACGCGGGCGACGCCGTCCGTCTCCGCCGCCAGCGCTCCGAGCTCGAGCGCGAGGTCGTCGAGACGGTCCTGCGGCACGGTCGCGACGCCGTCGGCACCCACGGCCGGGCCTGCGCCCTGACCAGCACGGTCGTCGATCGTCGGGTCGTCCATCACAGTCCTGCCTCTCGGGCCTCGAGGTGCACGTCGCGCACGGTGACGTCGAGGGACTCGACGACGATCTCGGTCTGCCGAGCGAGCGCCTCGGACACGGCCTCGCGCACGAGCTCGGCGACTCGCCGCAGGTCGGCGCCGTAGACGACGCTCACCGCCACGTCGACCCTGATCGGCGCGTCGACGACGCCCACGTCGCCGGCCAGCCCGCACGAGATGACGACGGCACCCGGCACCGCGTCGCCGGCCTCGCGGACGAGCGAGCGCACCGCGCCCTCGGTGATGTGCAGGGTGCTGCGGACGTCGGGCGACGCGAGCGGGATGTCGCGCCCCGTGCGCGACTCGAGCCGGACGCGGTCCATGACGCTCGCGATCCACGACGGGTCGGGGGCCGGAGCCGTCGCGACGTCGCTCTCGACGAGCTCGGACGACAGCGCCCGCAGCCGCTCGAGCGCGAGGAGCTGCGCCAGGCACTCGGGGTCGTCCTCGATGAGCGGGTCGTACGGCTCACGGCCGGCGTCGAGGTAGTCGGCGAGCCGCTCGGTCGGGACCGAGTCGGCCCCCGAGCCCGATCCGACGTCCGTCAGGGGGCCCTCGGCGCGGCCGTCGCTCGGCTGCGCGGAGGGCGAGAAGGGCGTCGGGTCGCTCATCGCCAGGCCTCCATCTCTCGGGTCAGTGACTCTCGGGCACGAGCGAGCTGGCCCCTCACGGCGGTCACGGACGAGCCGGTCCGCTCCGCGATGTCAGCGTACGACTCGCCGCCGACCTCGCGCATGGTCCACACGCGGCGCTGGGCGGCGGGCAGCCGGTCGAGCGCCTGGCGCAGCGCGACCATCGCGTCGGACGACTGGGCCCGCCTCTCGGGGTCGTCGTGGGCGCCGTCGGCCGAGGGCACCTCCAGCTCGTCGACGTCGGCCGCGGGACGGCGACGACGGATCAGGTCGAACGCCTTGCGCGACACGATCGTCATCATCCAGCCGCGCACGGCGTCGGGGGTCTGCAGGCCCGGCAGCTCCCGCCAGATGGTGATCGACGCCTCCTGCACCGCGTCGGAGGCGTCGGCCCGGGACGAGGTCAGGCGCGTCGCGTAGGCGGTCATCAGCCCGAGGTGGCGCCGCAGCAGCACCTCGAAGGCCCGTTCGTCGCCCTCCGCGGCACGGGACGCGAGCGTGCCGTCGGCAGCCTCGGTGAGGTCGATCGACACGGTGCCTCCTCTGTGCGGCGAGCCCCGGCAGGGCGTTCGATGGAACGACTGGGACGGATTCCGTGACGATCAGGTCCCGGCGTGCGTCTCGTCCATGACTACACCAGCCTCTCGCAGAACGGAGCCACCATGGCCGACACCACCCCGACCACCCTCACCGCCGCCACGACCCCGACCGGCCCCGCGACGGACGGCCCGACGCCCGGCCGCACCGTCGTCGCCGACGCCGTCGTCGCCAAGGTCGCGGGCATCGCCGCCCGTGAGGTGCCCGGCGTGCACGCCCTCGGCGGCGGCGCGGCCCGCGCCTTCGGCGCCCTCCGCGACGTCGTCGGCAGCACGGACCTCGGCCAGGGCGTCCGCGTCGAGGTCGGCGAGATCCAGGTCGCGGCCGACGTCACGATCGTCGTCGAGTACCCCGTCGCCATCAGCCAGGTCGCCGACCAGGTCCGCGAGTCCGTCGCGGCCGCCATCGAGCAGCTCGTCGGCATGGACGTGGCCGAGGTCAACGTGTCCGTCACCGACGTGCACATCCCGGGCGACGACGACGAGGACTGAGATCGGCCGGGCGCAGGGCCCTCAGCGCACCGCGAGCACGATCTTGCCGAGGTGCTGCCCCGACTCCATCCGCTTGTGGGCCGTCGCCGCGAACTCGAGCGGGTAGACGCTGTCGAGCACCGGCCGCACGGTGCCGGCGGCGACGAGCGGCCACACGTGCTCGCGCACCTCGGCCATGATCGCGCGGCGCTCCTCGAGCGGACGGGCGCGGAGGGTCGTGCCCCAGATGCGGGCGCGCTTGGCCATCAGGCGCCCCACGTCGATCGTCGCGGCCGTTCCGCCCTGCGTCGCGATCACCATGACGCGTCCCCCGGGGGCGACGGCCTCGACGTCGCGCGCGAGGTAGTCGCCGCCGACGAGGTCGAGCACGACGTCGACGCCCCGCCCGTCGGTCAGCTCGCGGACGACCTCGACGAAGTCCTCCTGCTTGTAGTCGATGCCGCGGGCCGCGCCGAGCTGCTCGCAGAACGCGGTCTTCTCGGCCGAGCCGGCGGTCGCGTAGACGGTGGCGCCACGGGCGACGGCGAGCTGGATCGCGATCGACCCGACGCCGCTCGACCCGCCGTGCACCAGCAGGGTCTCGCCCGGCTGCAGCCCGGCCGACATGAAGACGTTCGACCAGACGGTCGCGAGCGCCTCGGGCAGCCCCGCCGCCTCGACCAGGTCGAGGCCCTTCGCGTAGGGCAGCAGCAGGCCCTCGTCGACGGCCACGCGGTCGGCGTAGCCGCCGCCGGGCAGCAGCGCCAGGACGTAGTCGCCCAGGGAGGCGCCGGTCACCTCGCTGCCCACGCTCACGACCGTGCCGCTCACCTCGAGCCCCGGCCACGCGGGCGCCCCGGCCGGCGACGGGTAGTGCCCCTCGCGCTGCGAGACGTCGGCGCGGTTCACGCCCGCCGCGGCGACGTCGATCACGACCTCGTGGGGACCGGCGACGGGCTCGGGGACTTCGCTGACGACGAGGGCGGAGGGCCCTCCGGGAACGGGGACGGTGACGGCGCGCATGCCTCCATCCTCCCCCTGCGGGGCGGGACGAGGCTCGCCGGCCCCGTCCCGTGGCGCGATCGGCGCCTCCTACGGCCTGTCGGGCCAGGCGGCGACGAGGACCTTGCCGCTGACCGACGAGTCCCGGGCGACGTCGAAGGCCCGGGCCGCGTCGGCGCTGTCGACGACGTGCGTGACGACCGCGCCGAGCGACGGGTCGGCGTCGAGCATCCGCACGGCCTCGTCGATCTCGTCCCGGAAGCGGAAGACGCCGAGCACGGTCAGCTCCTTCGAGATCGCGGGCGCGAGGTTGACCGGGCGGGCGACGTCGGGGACCATGCCGACCTGCGCGACGACGCCGAGGCGACGGGCGGCGACGAAGGCGGCGCTGACGGCCGGCGCGGCGCCCGAGCACTCGAGCACGACGTCGAACGAGTCGGCGGGGACGGCGTCCTCCCCGAGCCGGAGGACCTCGTCGGCACCCACGGCGAGCGCCCTGGCCAGGGGCTCGGGCAGGACGTCGACGACGGTCACGCGTGCCGCGCCGCGGGCACGGGCCGCGGCGGCGGCGAGCAGGCCGATCGGGCCGGCGCCGGAGACGAGGACGCGGGCACCCGCGACGTCGCCCACCCGGGTCACGGCGTGCAGGGCGACGGCGAGCGGCTCGGCGAGCGCGGCCCGCTCGAGCGGGAGCGACTCGGGCAGCGCCCGCAACATGCCCGCGTCGACCACGAGGTACTCGCTGAGGGCGCCCTGCGTGTGCGGGTGCGTCGAGGCGCTGCCGAGGTAGGAGCCGCCCGGCCAGAGGTGCGGCGCGTCCTCGGTGCCCTCGGTCGGGGTGCCGAACCGGGCAGGGTGCACGGTGACGGGCGTGCCGGGGGCCCACTGACCGCTCGGGTCGAGGTCGATGCGCCCCGACAGCTCGTGGCCGGGGGCGAGGGGCTCCTCGACGACGAAGGCCCCGTTGGCGCCCTCGAAGTAGTAGTGCAGGTCGGAGCCGCAGATGCCGACGAAGTCGACGCGGATCCGCACCTCGCCCTCGCCGGGCTCGGGCGTCGGGACCTCGCGCTCCGTCAGGACGGTCGCGGAGTCGATCTGGATGGTCTTCACGGTCGTTCTCCTCTGTGGGCGGGTCGGTCCTGCGTGCTCGTCGGACGACGCACGTCAGACGACGCTCGTCATGCCGCCGTCGACGAAGATGTTCTGCCCCGAGACGAAGTCGCTCGCGCTCGAGGCGAGGTAGATGAGCGTCCCCGTGAGCTCCTCGACGCGGCCCCAGCGCTGAGCCGGGGTGCGCTGGCGGAGCCACGCGTCGAAGTCCTCGTCCTGCCAGAGCGCGGTGTTCATCTCGGTCGCGAAGTAGCCGGGCGAGAGGGTGTTCACCTGCACGCCGTGCCGCGCCACGTCGGCGGCCATGCCGCGGCTCAGCTGCGCGACGCCGCCCTTGGTCGCCGAGTACGGCGCGATGGTCTGCCGAGCCAGCATCGACTGGACGCTCGCGACGTTCACGATCTTGCCCGAGCCGCGCTCGACCATGCCGGGCGCGACGAAGCGCGAGACGTAGAAGACGCTCGACAGGTTCGTCGCGACGACCGCGTCCCAGTCCTCGACGGGGAACTCGGTGAACGGCGCCCGCTTCTGCACCCCCGCGTTGTTGACCAGGACGTCGGGGACGCCGTGCTCGGCGACCAGGTCGGCGACCGCCGCCTCGACGGCAGCAGCGTCCGTCACGTCGAAGACCGTCGTCGCGGGCCGCGTCCCCGTGGCGGCCTCGAGGGCGTCCTGGGCCTCGCGCAGCGCCTCGGCGTCCCGGCCGTGCACGATCACCTCGGCCCCCGCCTCCGCCAGCGCCAGGGCGAACGAGCGGCCGAGGCCCCGGGAGGAGCCGGTCACGAGGGCGAGCCGGCCGGTGAGGTCGAACAGGGACGAGGTCATGGTTCTCCTTGGTGGTTCCGGGCGGTCCGGGCGGTCGTCAGACCAGCGAGCCGACGGCGAAGACGAGCAGCGCCGCGGCGAAGCCGAGCACGGACTCGACGCCCTGCTGGACGGTCCACACGCGCAGGGTGGTCTTCACGTCCATGCCCATCAGCCGGCCGACGAGCCAGAATCCCGAGTCGTTGACGTGGCCGGCGAAGACCGATCCGGCGGCCGTGGCGAGCACGACGGCGGCGAGCTGGACGGCGTTGAGGTCGGCCAGCGCGACGGCCGGGGCGACGAGGCCCGCGGCGGTCACGAGGGCGACGGTCGCCGAGCCCTGGGCGAGGCGGAGGATCGCGGCGATGATCCACGCCGCGACGATGACGGGCAGTCCGAGGTCGCCCAGCACGTCGGCGAGCGCGTCGCCGATGCCCGAGGCGCGGAGCACGCCGCCGAACATGCCGCCGGCGCCGGTAATGAGCACGACCGAGCAGATGGGGCCGAGCGCGCTGTCGAGCACCTTCTCGAGCGCGCTGCCGCCGACGCCGCGGGCCCGGCCGAGCACGACGGCCGCGACGAGGACCGAGATGAGCAGCGCGATGCCGCTGGTGCCGATCAGGACGAGTGCCTGCACCCAGGTGGCGTCGGGGTCGACGACCCCGACGGAGCCGAGCGAGCTGAGCCCGGTGTTCAGGAGGATCAGGACGAGCGGGACGGCGAGGACGGCCATGACCGTGCCGGCCTTGGGCGGGTTCGCGGCGTGGACGTCGTCCTTCTCGCTGCCGAAGAGCGACAGCACGGGCAGCGGGATGCGCTTGTTGACGTACTTGGCCCACAGGTAGCCCGAGACGTACCAGACGGGGAAGACGATGACGAGGCCGGCCACGAGGACGATGCCGAGGTCGGCGCCGAGCAGCTCGGTCGCCGAGACCGGGCCGGGGTGCGGCGGCAGGAACACGTGCATGACCGAGAAGGCCGCGGCGGAGCTGATGCCGTAGAGCAGCAGCGACTTGCCGCCCATGCGGCGGGCCACGGCGAAGACGATCGGCAGCATGACGATCAGGCCGGCGTCGAAGAAGATCGGGAAGCCCATGATCAGCGAGGCGAGGCCGAGGGCGAACGGCGCGCGCTTCTCGCCGAAGACGTCCACCATGCGGTCGGCGAGCACCCGGGCGCCCCCCGACGACTCGACGAGCCGCCCGAGCATGGCCCCGAGCCCGACGAGCAGCGCGACGGAGCCGAGGGTGCTGCCGAAGCTCGTGACGAGCAGGTCGGCGATGGCGCCCGTGGGGATTCCCGTCGCGAGGGCGGTGAGCGCCGCGACGATGACGAGGGTGAGGAACGCGTGCAGCTTGAACTTGATGACGAGCACCAGGATCAAGGCGATCGCCCCCGCGGCGATCGCGAGCAGCGGAGCCGCCCCCAGGGTCTGAGTCCAGTCGTCCATGTCGATCTTCTCCGTTGAATACCGTGGGCTGCGCCCGTCGAGTCCGCGGTCGAGGCGCACAGGAGGTGCGCGACCGCGGTGAAGGCCAGGGTGCCATCAAAGGTAGTACTTTTCAAGTCGTGCCGAGCTCTCGGCCTACGACAGGATGACCCTCATGACATCTCGCCCCGGGGCCGAGGGGACGCACGCCCGGCTGGTGCACGCCCTCGGCGGCCGCATCGCCTCGGGCGACCTCCCCCCGGGCACCGTGCTCACCCTCGCCGCGCTCGAGCTCGAGTTCGGGGCTTCGCGGACCGCCGTGCGCGAGGCGGTGCGCGTCCTCGAGTCGCTCGACCTGATCCGGTCGCGCCGACGGGTGGGGATGACCGTGCAGCCGCGGGAGTCGTGGCGGGTGCTCGACGCGCAGCTCATCCGCTGGACCCTGGCCGGCCCGCTGCGGCAGCGTCACCTCGTCGAGCTGATGGAGCTGCGCGCCGCGCTCGAGCCGGTCGCCGCCCGGCTCGCGGCCCGGAACGCCACGGACGACCAGCGCGCGGGCCTCGTGCGCCTCGCCTCCGAGCTCGACGACCTCGGCCGGGCCGGGCAGGGCGACTCGTCCGAGTACCTCGCGATCGACGTCGCGTTCCACTCGCTGCTGCTCACGGCCAGCGGCAACCTCCTCTACGCCGAGCTCGCCGCCCCGGTCCGCGAGATCCTGGAGGGGCGCGCCGACCTCGGCCTCACGCCGGCCGTCCCCTGGCCGGGCACCCTCGACGCCCACGTCGCGGCCGCGCGCGCGGTCGCCGACGGCGACGGCGACGCGGCCGAGCACCAGGTGCGCACCCACATCGCCATCGTCAGCCACGAGGTGCAGGAGGCGCCGGGCAGCGAGGCGGACCGGGCGGCTGACTAGGCTGACCGCGTGCTGCTCTCCGACCACGACATCAAGCTCGAGCTCGACGCCGGGCGCATCGGCCTCGACCCGTACGACTCGTCGCTGATCCAGCCGTCGAGCATCGACGTGCGGCTCGACCGCCTGTTCCGGCTGTTCGACAACCACAAGTACCCGTTCATCGACCCGGCCGCCGAGCAGCCCGAGCTGACGCGCCTCGTCGAGACGCCGGCCGACGAGCCGTTCATCCTGCACCCGGGCGAGTTCGTCCTCGGCAGCACGTACGAGCGCGTCACGCTGCCCGACGACGTCGCCGCCCGCCTCGAGGGCAAGAGCTCGCTCGGCCGCCTCGGCCTGCTGACGCACTCCACGGCCGGCTTCATCGACCCCGGCTTCACCGGGCACGTCACCCTCGAGCTCTCGAACGTCGCGACGCTGCCGATCAAGCTCTGGCCGGGCATGAAGATCGGGCAGCTCTGCTTCTTCCGCCTCAGCTCGCCGGCCGACCACCCGTACGGCTCGGGCGAGTACGGCTCGCGGTACCAGGGCCAGCGCGGGCCGACCGCGAGCCGCTCGGCGACGAACTTCGTCCACACGGACGTGTCCGCGCGCGACTGAGCCCCGGAGGGCTCAGCCCTGCAGGAGGTGCGGCTCGGCTGAGCAGGGCGCTCGGCCGAGCTGCCCCGATCAGGCCCCCGGGGGCGTGAAGGGCACCGGTCCGATCTGGGCCCGGAACGCGAGCACGTGGTCCATCACGACCAGGGCGAGCATCGCCTCCACGATCGGCGTCGCACGGATGCCCACGCACGGGTCGTGCCGTCCGAAGGTCTCGACGCTCGTCTCGTTCCCCTCGCGGTCGATCGAGCGCTGGGGGGTGCGGATCGAGCTCGTCGGCTTGATCGCGACGGAGACCCTGAGGTCCTGCCCGGTCGAGATCCCGCCGAGCACGCCGCCCGCGTCGTTGGTCTCGAAGCCGTCGGCGGTCAGGGCGTCGCCGTGCTCGCTGCCGCGCTGCGAGACGCTGTCGAAGCCCGCGCCGATCTCGACGCCCTTGACGGCGTTGATGCCCATCATCGCGGCGGCGATGTCCGCGTCGAGCTTCGAGAACAGGGGCTCGCCGAGGCCCGCGGGCACGTTCCGGGCGACGACGTCGATGCGCGCGCCGCACGAGTCGCCGGCGCGGCGCAGCTCGTCCATGCGCTCCTCGAGCCGCGGCACGATCGCCGCGTCGGGGGCGAAGAACGGGTTCTGCGAGATCTGCGACTCGTCGGTGAAGGGGACGGCGATGTCGTCGAGCTGGCTCATCCAGCCGGTGAACGAGATGCCGCCCTGCTCCTGCAGCCACTTGCGCGCGACGGCGCCGGCGGCGACCATCGGCGCGGTGAGCCGGGCGGAGGAGCGGCCGCCGCCACGAGGATCGCGCACGCCGTACTTGCGCCAGTACGTGTAGTCGGCGTGGCCGGGGCGGAACGTGTCGAGGATGTTGCCGTAGTCCTTGCTGCGCTGGTCGACGTTCCGGATCATGAGGGCGATCGGCGTGCCCGTCGTCACGCCCTCGTAGACGCCGGACAGGATCTCGACGGCGTCGGGCTCCCTGCGCTGCGTGACGTGGCGCGAGGTGCCCGGGCGGCGGCGGTCGAGCTCCCCCTGGATGTCGGCCTCGGTCAGGGCGAGGCCCGGAGGGCACCCGTCGATGACGCAGCCGATGGCGACGCCGTGCGACTCGCCGAAGTTCGTGACGCGGAAGAGTTCACCGAAGGTGCTGCCAGACATGGGACGACCTTACGGCCCGCGGGCTCGGAGAGCGGAACGAGAAGGGGGTGCGGGCGGGGACCCGACGCCCTCACCCGCACCCCTCGCAGCCGCGACCGGGACCCGACGTCCCTGCGCTTGCCGCGTGTACGACTCGCGATCCTGAACCCAAATCGCGAGGCCCCCTCATTCTGCGATGGATCTCCCCCGCCTGGCCACCAGGTGGTCACGAAACGAAGGCAGAGGACACGGAGCGAAGGAGGCGCCGGATCGGGATCGCGACGGCCGCCTCCCCCGGGGGCCGGCAGCCAGGGGCCGGGGCCAGGCCTCAGGACTCGAGGGTCTCGCGGGGAGTCCGGCCGAACTGCGTCGAGTAGAGCGCGGCGAACCGCCCGGGGTTCGCGAAGCCCCAGCTCAGCGCGATCCCGGCCACGGTGTGCCCGAGCGTGGGGTCGCCGAGCACGAGGTCGGCATGTGCACCGCGCAGGCGAGCCGCGCGCAGGGCCGCCATCGGCGTCGTGTCGAGGTGGCGACGGAACGCCAGCTGCAGCCCCCTCGGGGTCAGGCGGGCCGCCTCCGCGATCTCGACGATCCCGATGTCGTCGTGCGCGTGCTCCTCGACGAAGGCGAGCGCTCGACGGACGGTGGACGGCAGGGCACGCGCGTCGGAGGACCGGCCCGTCCCCACCACGTTCGTGTCGTAGGCCTCGACGAACGCCGTCACGAGCGAGCGGAACGCGGCCGACCGCACCAGCGGGCTCGCCATCGCGGCGTCGTTCGAGAGCACCCCGTCGAGCACGTGCCGGGTCGTGCTGCCCCAGTGCTCGCCCAGGGCCTCCGAGACGGGCTCCATCGCGAGGGTCTGCAGGCCCTCGGGCGGCGTCGCCAGCGACAGCCCGGCGAGCTCGCGCTCGATGGCGGCCCGGTCGAGCATGACCTGGCCGAGGTGCATGTCGTCCCAGCGGTGCTCCTTGACCCGGTCGCTCGGGAACACGAAGCGGTCGCCCGTCTGTGCCCGCAGGTCGGCCCTGCCGTCCGCGAGGCCGTAGCGGCCGCCCAGGACGCGGCTGATGCAGAAGAACTCGGGCAGCGGCTCGCTGACGGCGTGCAGCCGTCCCCGGTAGTGGATCTGGCCCATCGCGAACCGGTCGTCGCCGGAGACGACCCGGCCGAAGCTGAAGTCGGGGCCGGCCTCGGGAGTGAGGTCGCGGAGACGGTAGATGCGGCTGATGATGGAGTGCGCGACCGCGGGGTCTGCGGTCTCGACGCCGCGCACCCGAGGGTCGTCGAAGTCCGGGCGACGGGAGCCCGCGCGGGTCCAGGCCATGGGCGTCGCAGGACTGGCCATGCGCCCCTCCAGGCGGTGCGACGGAGCACGAGGGTGCTCTCGTGGGCGACGAGGCCGGTGGTCGACGCACCTCGCACGCATCGGCCTGATCCACCGATTCCCGTGATGGTACCTCTCAGGCCTGACTCGGGCGACTCTCACCCGACCGCCTGGTATCGAGCGTCTCCCGGGTGCCGGGCCGACGCCTCCTCGGGCACGGCCACGAGCTCGCGGCGTAGCGTCGGGGCATGGACTACAGGACCCTCGGGAACAGCGGTGCCTCCGTGTCGGAGCTGACACTGGGCACCATGACGTTCGGCGCAGAAGCCGACGAGACCACCTCTCACCAGATCCTCGACGCGTTCGTCGCGGCCGGCGGCACGCTCGTCGACACCGCCGACGTGTACACGGCGGGGACCTCGGAGGAGATCATCGGGCGCTGGCTCGCCTCGCACCCCACGGAGGCGGCGCAGGTCGTGCTCGCGACGAAGGGGCGGTTCCCGATGGGGGACGGCCCCAACGACGTCGGCCTCTCGCGCCGGCACCTCACGACCGCGCTCGACGCCTCGCTCAGCCGGCTCGGCGTGGAGCACGTCGACCTCTACCAGATGCACGCCTGGGACGCGTTCACGCCGATCGACGAGACCCTGAGGTTCCTCGACGACGCGATCACCGCGGGCAAGATCGGCTACTACGGCTTCTCGAACTACCTGGGCTGGCAGCTGACGAAGGCCGTCGCCCGTGCGCATGCGCTCGGCTTCGCGCCGCCCGTCACGCTGCAGCCGCAGTACAACCTGCTCGTCCGCGACATCGAGCACGAGATCGTGCCGGCCTCGCTCGACGCCGGCATCGGCCTGCTGCCCTGGTCGCCCCTCGCCGGCGGCTGGCTGAGCGGCAAGTACCGCCGCGACGAGGCGCCCACCGGCGCGACCCGCCTGGGCGAGGACCCGAAGCGGGGCATGGAGGCGTGGGAGGCGCGCAACGGCGACGAGCGGACCTGGTCGGCCATCGAGGCCGTCGCGTCCGTCGCGGACGCGCACGGCGCCTCCTCGTCGCAGGTCTCGCTCGCGTGGCTGCTCCGGCAGCCCGCCGTGACCTCGGTGATCCTGGGCGCGCGCACGGTCGCACAGCTCGACGACAACCTCGGCGCGTCCGACCTCGCGAAGCTGCTCACCGACGACGAGCTGGCCCGCCTCGACGCGTCGAGCAGCCCGCGCGTCGACGACTACCCGTACGGGACCGCCGGCGTCGCGCAGCGCGACCGGAAGCTGACCGGCGGCCGCTGAGCCTCAGCCCTCGCCCGCCCCTGCAGGGCTCAGGCGCAGGGCGCAGGGCGACGCGAAAGCGACGAACCGACGTGGAAGATCACGTCGGTTCGTCGCTTCGACGTCGGGACGGGCCCGCTAGGAGGCGCGCAGCGGCTCCCCGGGGACGCGGGCCGAGCCGCTCCGCTCGGCGCGCACCCGCAGCACGAGCACGACGACCAGCACGACGGCGGCGGCGACCAGCGCGGTGACCCCCGCGGCGGTGTCGAGCGGCTGCCCCGAGAAGCGGCCGACGGCGACCCACGCCAGGCCCCAGACCAGCGAGAGCATCGGGGCGATCCGCCCCCGTCCGACGACGGCGACCGCGACGCCCGACAGCCCGGCGACCGCGAGGACGATCGTCGACCAGAGGCCGCTCGGCAGCCCGAAGCCGTCGAAGCCCGACTCGACGAGGGCGGCGGCGATGTTGGCGGCCGTCGCGACCGACACCCAGCCGAGGTAGAGGCCCATGGTGCCGTCCGTGACGACGGCGTCGACCCGACTGCGGGTGGGCGTGTGCACGACGAGCAGGAAGATCCGGACCAGGACGGCGAGCAGCGCGACGATCACGACGACGCTGAGCCAGACCTGGCCGAGCTGCACGGCGGCGAACAGCCAGGCCGCGTTCAGCAGCATGGAGGCGGCGACCCAGTACCCGAGGCGACGGTGGCGGTCGACGGCCCGCTGGCCGGGCAGTGCCTGGTAGACGGCGTAGGCGACGAGGCCGGCGTAGATGACCGACCAGATCGAGAAGGCCGTCGTCGCCGGGGCGATGGGCGTCGCGTCGGCGCTGAGCGCGCCGCCCGAGGCTCCCGACACGGAGGTGCCGCCGAAGGCCCCGGAGCCGATCGCGGCCAGGACGATCGCGAGCACGGCGCCCACGACGACGACGACCTGGCGGACGACGTCGGAGGACGCCGGAGGTGCGGTGGCGGAGGCGGGACGGGTCGCTGCTGTGCTCATGCCGCCGACGCTATCCCCGCCTGATCTCTTAGCAACTGAATCATCAGCGATCTCCCAGCCCGCGCCTCCTGCGCCCGGCCCCTCCGTCAGCCCTATGCCCGCAAATGCCGACACTGAGCGCACAGATCGCCCGACAAAGCGGGGATTTCCCGCTACAGGAGCCCTGACGGTCGGCATTTGCGGGCCTGGCGAGGCGATCGAGGGGGCGTGACGCGAGGAACGGCGCGGGAAGCAGAGGCGGGAGGCCGAGGCGGGAGGCCGAGGTGCGGCGCGGCGCGGCGCTCAGGCGGCGGGGCGCCAGCGGCGGAGGAGCTGCGCGTTCAGCGCCACGATGACCGTCGACAGGCTCATGAGCACGGCCCCGGCGGCCGGCGACAGCACGAAGCCGATCGGCGCGAGCACGCCCGCGGCCAACGGCACCGAGAGCACGTTGTAGCCCGCGCCCCAGACCAGGTTCTGGATCATCTTGCGATAGCCGACCCGCGACAGCGAGATCACCGAGAGCACCGCGCGCGGGTCGCTCGACGCCAGCACGACGCCCGCCGACTCGACGGCGACGTCGGTGCCCGCGCCGATCGCGATCCCCACGTCGGCCCGGGCCAGCGCGGGAGCGTCGTTGACGCCGTCGCCCACCATCGCCACGCGCTGGCCGCGCTGCTGCAGCTCGGCGACGCGGGCGTCCTTCTCGTCCGGGCGCACCTCGGCGAAGACCTCGTCGATGCCGAGCTCGCGCGCGACGGAGTCCGCGACCTGCCGGGCGTCGCCCGTCACCATCGCGACGCGCACCCCGGCGTCGTGCAGCCGGCGCACCGCCTCGGCCGACTCGGGCCGGACCTCGTCGCGCAGCGCGAAGGCCGCCACGACGCTGCCCGAGCGCACGAGCCACAGCACGGCCGCGCCGTCGCCGCGCCACGGCTCGGTCGCCGCCGCGAGATCGGCGGGCGCCTCGAGCGCCAGGTCGCGGAGCAGCCCGGGGCCTCCCACCGCGACGTCGACCCCGTCGACCCGGGCCGAGACGCCGCTGCCGGTCAGCGAGCGGAACGACTCGACCCGCGCCTCCTGCGGCTCCTGCGGCTCGGCCGTCGATGCGGCGCCCGCCGCCTGCCGGTCGGTCGAGGACGCAGCACGCACCAGAGCCCGGGCGACCGGGTGCTCGCTGTCGCGCTCGGCGGCCGCGGCGAGGCGCAGGGCCTCGTCGCGCGTCAGCCCCCCGGACGACGAGGCGGTGGCCACGTCCGTCACGCCGGGCTCGCCCTTCGTGAGGGTGCCGGTCTTGTCGAACAGCACGGTGTCGACGGTACGCATGCGCTCGAGGGCGAGGCGGTCCTTGACGAGGACGCCCGCCCGGGCCGCGCGCTCGGTCGAGATCGCGATCACCAGCGGGATCGCGAGTCCGAGGGCGTGCGGGCAGGCGATGACGAGCACGGTCACGGTGCGCGTGATCGCCTGGTCGAGGTCGCCGAGGAGGAGCCACACGACGAAGGTGACCACCCCGGCACCCGAGGCGAACCAGAAGAGCAGGGCGGCGGCGCGGTCGGCGAGCGCCTGGGCGCGCGACGACGAGGCCTGGGCCTCGGCGACGAGCCGCCGGATGCCCGCGAGGGCGGTGTCGTCGCCGACGGCGGTGACCCGGACCCGCAGGGCGCCGTCGGTCGCGACGGTGCCGGCGACGACCCGGTCGCCCTCGCCGCGCGCGACGGTCCGGGACTCGCCCGTGACCATCGACTCGTCCATCTCGGCGGAGCCGTCGACGACGAGGCCGTCGGCGGGCACGCGGGCACCCGAGCGGACGAGCACGACGTCGCCCGCGACGAGGTCGGCGAGGGCCACCTCGGTCGTCGCGCCGGTGCCGGTGCCGGTGCCGTCGCCCGAGTCCGTGCCGGAGGTGCCGTCGACACGGTCGGCCGTGTCGGGCAGCAGCGCGGCGAGGGCGTCGAGGGCACCGGAGGCGGCACCCAGGGCCCGCATCTCGATCCAGTGCCCGAGCAGCATGATGACGACGAGGAGCGCGAGCTCCCACCAGAAGTCGAGGTCGAGGCCGCCGATGCCGAGCGTCGTCGCCCAGCTCGCGACGAACGCGACGGTGATGGCCATCGCGATGAGGAGCATCATCCCCGGCTGCTTCGCCCGTGCCTCCGCGACGCCTCCGCTGAGGAACGGCCAGCCGCCCCACGCGAAGAGGAACGTGCCGAGCACCGGCGAGATCCACTCGGAGCCGGGGAACGACGGGACGTCGTAGCCGAGCAGCCCGGCGAACATCGAGCTGAAGGCGACCACCGGCACGGCGACGACGAGGCTGACCCAGAACTTGTCGCGGAACTGCGCGGCGTGGTCGCCGTGGCCGTGGTGGCCCGCGTGCGCGTCGTGGCCCGCATGACCGTCGTGGCCCGCGTGCGCGTCGTGCCCGGCGCGCGCGTCGTGGCCGGCGTGCGGGTCGTGCCCCGCAGCGACGTCGGCCGCCTCCTGGCCGTGGTCGGCCGTCGCGAGTCCCGAGTGGTCGGTGCCGACCTGCTCGTCGTCGCCGGGGGCGGGGTGGTCGTGCGAGGTGCTCATCCCCATACCCTAGGGGGGTATCGCGCGCGACGTCCAGGACTCGGGGCGACCGCCTCCTCGACCCTCAGCCTCCTCGCTGTCAGCCCGCCGACCGTCAGCCCTCTCGACGGATCAGCCGCCGACGGGCGGGCCGACGATCAGCAGCAGCACGAAGACGACCACGACGGCCGCGAGCAGCAGCACCACCGCGAGCGCGAGGTGCCCGAGCACCCAGCGGAGGAGTCGGTCGAGCGGCCGACGGTCGCGCGGGTCGCCGGTCGCCTCGCGCCGCCAGTCGCCGTCGAGCCCGCCGCGGCGGTCGATCCCGCGCTCGACGGGCAGCGAGGCGAACGGCACGACGGCGCTCGCGAGGGCGAGCACGGTCACCCCCGGCGACCAGCGCTGGTTCACGGCGACGACGACACCCGCGACGAGGTAGGCGAGGAACACGAACCCGTGGATCGGCCCCGCGACGCTGACGGGCCAGTCGCCCACCTTCGCGACGTACTTCAGCAGCATCCCGCCGATCAGCAGGGCCCAGGTCACGACCTCGGCGACGGCGAACGAGCGGAAGAGGGCGCGGGGCGACATGGCGGCTCCTGGTGAGGGGGTCGGTGGGCCTCCATGGTCTCAGCACCGCCCTGGGCGCCGCCTCCCCCGGTGCAGCGCCTGCACCGCCGCCCGTCCCCGCGATCGCGAGAGGCCCCGGATCGACCTGAGGGCACCTCCGGACGTCGATCCGAGGCCTCTCGACCCGGCCCGAGGGGCGAAGGAGGCGCGGCGTACGGTGGACGGATCGACGACGACCACGAGGGGGACTCCATGAGCGACCGCGACGCCGAGCAGCACCGCCGGCAGGACCGACACGAGCGCCCCGGCGCGACGCACCCTGCGGCCGACGGTCGGTCGCGAGGCAGGCTGCGCCTGCAGTGGCCGACCTTCCGCGGGTCGCCGTTCCTCTGGGGCGTGCTCGCGTTCCCGCTGTTCCTGCACCTGGTCACGGCCGCCGTCTCGCTCGGCCGCGGCGAGGCGCCCACGCCGTTCGGCATCGTGTTCCTGGTGCTGGTCGCGGTCGTGTTCGTCGTCTGCCTCATCGGCGTCGTGCAGACGCTCCGGCACCCGCGGCCCTCACGGCCGTCGTGGCTGGACGAGGGCGACCCGCGCGCCTGACCCGGCCCGCGCCTCCTTCGGGGCGACGTCGCCGGCGCGGGCACGAGTGGTCAGCTACGGTCGTCGACGCCGCTCGGCAGGACCGGAACTGACCACTCGGTGCGCCGACCGGGCAGGCCGGGCAGGCCGGGCAGGTCAGGCCGCGTCGCGGGCCGGCTCGGCGGGCTCGCGCAGCGCCGGGCAGTGCTCGGGGGTGGGGTGCCGCGCGATCTCGACCATGCGGTCGAGGGCGTCGCGAGCGGCAGAGAGGTCGGCCATCGCCGTGGTGATGCGCCGACGCTCCGCCTCGAGAACGGCGAAGACCTCGGGCGAGCTCGTGCCGGAGTCGACGCAGGGCAGCAGCTGGAGGATGGTGCGGCTCGGCAGCCCGGCGGTGAAGAACTGCTGGATCAGCTGCACCCGCTCGACCGCCGCCTCCGCGTAGCTGCGCTGGCCGCTGCTCGTGCGGTCGGACTCGAGCAGGCCCTGCTCTTCGTAGTACCGCAGCGCGCGCGTGCTGACGCCCGCTCGCTCTGCCACCTCGCCGATGCGCATCCGTGCCTCCGTGACCGCCGGGGAGACGTCTCGGCCTGATCCGCGTGCCGGACTTGCCCTTGACGTCAACGTGAAGTCCTAGCGTAGCCGACGCCGGGCCGGCGGAGACTGCCCGGCCGACCGTCCACGACCAGGAAGACACCACGCATGAACATCGACATCACCGGCCAGACCGTCCTCGTGACGGGGGCCAACCGCGGCATCGGCCGCCAGTTCGTCCTCGAGGCGCTCGAGCGCGGCGCCGCCAAGGTCTGGGCGACGGCTCGTCGACCCGAGACCCTCGACTGCACCGATCCCCGGATCGCGCCGCTGCAGCTCGACCTCACCGACCACGCCTCCGTGGTGGCCGCCGCGGCCGCCGCCCACGACGTCACCGTGCTCGTCGACAACGCCGGCATCGCGACCGGTGCATCGCTGATCACCGGCGACCTCGTCGACGCCCGTCGCGAGATGGACACGCACTACTGGGGCACCCTCGACGTGATCCGCGAGTTCGCGCCCGTGCTCGCGGCCAACGGGGGCGGGGCGATCGTCAACGTCCTCTCCGCCCTCTCGTGGTTCGCCGCCCCCGGCAGCGGGGCCTACGCCGCCGCCAAGGCCGCCGAGTGGAACATGACGAACGCCGTCCGGCTCGAGCTGGCCGCCCAGGGGACGCTCGTCCAGGGCGTGATGCTCGGGGCCGCGGACACCGACATCACGGCGAACTACGACGGGCCCAAGATCGACCCGCGCGACGTGCCCCGGAGCTCGTTCGACGGCCTCGCCGCCGGTGCGATCGAGGTCGTCGTCGACGACTGGAGCGCGATGGTGAAGGCGTCGCTCGCCGGCGACCCGGCCGAGTTCTACACGAAGATGCGCGAGCTGCTCGGCTGAGCTGCCGCTGGTGAGGCCGAGTGGTCAGCACCTGTCCTCGATCGCTCGCGACAGGACCGGACCTGACCACTCGGCGCCGGGCGGCGCTAGACGCCGCCGAAGCGCTCCGTGCGGACGCGGGTCGGGTCGTGGCCGGCGGCGACCAGCCAGCCGGCGACGGTCTCGACGAACGAGTTCGTGCCGCAGACGTAGACGAGCGGGTGCTCGGACGCCGGCAGCACGAGGTCGAGCAGCTCGTCGCGGGTCAGCCTGCCGGAGGCGCGGGTCGCCCCCGCGGGAGCCTCCCGCGTGAAGACCCAGTCGACCTGCACCGCGCCGGCCGACTCCTCGGCGAGCGCAGTCAGCTCGGCCTCGAACCAGCGGTCGGCCGGCGTCCGGACGGAGCAGAGCAGCCGCATCGGCGGCGGCGCCCCGGCCGCGCCGCTGGACGCCGCGTCTCCCGCAGCGGCAGCAGCGTCAGCGACGCCTGCGACATCAGCAGCACCGGCACCAGCACCGGCACCCGCGGCCCGGGCACGCACCATCGCGACGAGCGGGGCGATGCCCGAGCCTCCCCGATCAGCTGCACCGGCGACCGACGCGGCGCCGGTGCGCCGTCGGGCTCGGGCAGCACGGCGTGCACCGCCGAGTCGGGGTCGAACTCGGTCGGCGGCCAGACGAACCAGCCCCCGATCGGGCCGCGCACCTCGACCGGGTCGCCGACCTCGGCCGCCGAGACGAGGTACGGCGAGACCTCGCCGTCGGGGAGCTCCTCGACGGTGAGCTCGATCTGCGGTGCCCGGCCCGCGCCTCCTGCGCTCGCCCGCACGTCCGACAGCGAGGCGTCCGACGACGAGACGTCCGACGACGAGACGTCCGACAGCGAGTACGAGCGGACGGCCTGGTAGCCGTCGTCCGCGGTGAGACGGACGTCGACGTGCTGACCGGCCCGGGCCGGTCGCAGCCCCGGCACCTCGAGCACGATCGAGCGCCCGGTCGAGGTCTGCGCTGCCGCGGCGACGATCGTCGCCGGCAACCACCTGAACGGGTCGTCGGGCGGCGACGCAGGCGAGGAAGCGGCCTCGCCGCCGCCCGGGGCGCTCACGCGTAGCGCTGTTCGCGCCAGGGGTCGCCGAGCGCGTGGTAGCCCATGCTCTCCCAGAAGCCACGGCGGTCGGAGGCCATCGTCTGGATGCCCTGCACCCACTTCGCGCTCTTCCAGAAGTAGAGGCCGGGCACGAAGAGCCGGGCCGGGCCGCCGTGCTCGGACCCCAGGGGCTCGCCCTCGTAGGTGTCGACGACCCACGCCTTGCCGCCGAGCAGCTCGCTGAGCGGCAAGTTCGTCGTGTAGCCGCCGTAGCTCGTCGTCATCGCGAACTCGTGCGTCGTCTCGAGGCCGTCGAAGAGGGTGTCGAGCGAGACCCCCGACCAGTGCGTGCCGAGCTTCGACCAGCTCGTGACGCAGTGGATGTCGGTCTCGATCTGCTCGTGCGGCAGCGCCTGGAAGTCGGCCCAGCTGAGCGAGCGGCTGCCCTGCTCGGTGCCGAGCTGCAGCTCCCACCGCTTGATGTTCGGGGTCGGGCCGGCCGACAGCACCGGGAAGCCCTTCTCGAGGTGCTGCCCCGGCGGGAGGCGTGGGTCGGCCTCGCGACGTCGGCCGAAGCCCGTGAAACCTGCCATGGTGCGCCTCCTCGTGGTCGACGCCAGGCTAACCGGCCCGAGCCGCGCGCGCCGGGGCGTCCCGCTCCGGACCCCCGCGCCTCCACCGCCAGCCTGCGATCCCGCTGGGAGTTGCTCGACACGAGCCCCCGCGGGAGTCGTACGGTGGACGGAGGTCAACTGCGAAAGGACCCCCACATGGCTGAGTACACCCTTCCCGATCTCCCCTACGACTACAGCGCCCTCGCGCCGCACATCAGCGCGAAGATCATGGAGCTGCACCACTCCAAGCACCACAACACCTACGTCACCGGCGCGAACACGGCCAACGCCGCCCTCGCCGAGGCCCGCGAGACCGGCGACCTGGCGAACGTGAACAAGCTCGAGAAGGACCTCGCGTTCAACCTCGGCGGCCACGTCAACCACTCGATCTTCTGGACGAACCTCACCCCCGAGACCGGCGAGCCCACCGGCGACCTGCTCGAGGCCATCGGCCGCGACTTCGGCGACCTCGAGAAGTTCAAGGCCCACTTCACCGCCACCGCGCTCGGCGTGCAGGGCTCCGGCTGGTCGGTGCTCGCCTACGACGTGATCGGTCAGCGCCTCAGCGTCTTCCAGCTCTTCGACCAGCAGGGCAACGTGCCGTTCGGCCTCGTCCCGCTGCTGATGCTCGACGTCTGGGAGCACGCCTACTACCTCGACTACCAGAACGTGCGCGCCGACTACGTCAAGGCCTTCTGGAACATCGTCAACTGGGACAACGTCGGCCAGCGCTACGCCGCGGCGACCAGCAAGACGCAGGGCCTGCTGACCTTCTAGCAGCAGCCTGTCCTCCCAGGGAGGCGCGGTGCGGGATCTCCCGCACCGCGCCTCCTTCGTGTTCTCAGTCCTCGATCTTCGGGATCCAGGAAGTCGTCGCCTCGGGCTCCTGAACCGTGCACGACTCAGGACGATGCGTCCCCTCCTCGCGAGGATCAGGACCGATCTTCCTGAATGAGGGAGGAACAGCAGAGGCGGCGACGGGTCCGACCTCGGGATGAAAACCCGGGGCAGGAGGCGCGCGGCACCCGGCCCTGCACCTAACCTGGCGCACATGGCGGACGCGAGACGGTGGGGACGGCACGTCGTCGCGCCGGCCACCGCCCTCGTGTACTTCGTCTTCTGGGTCGCCAGCTCGTGGGGCCGCGGCGGCGTCGCCGACAACACGGTGGTCTTCGGCCTCTTCGCGATCGGGATCGCCCTCGCCTGGTGGATCCCGACCACGTCGCTCGCGCTCGTCGTGGTCGTCCCGGTGCTGCAGCTGCTCGGACTCGCCGAGGCACCGTCGCAGGACACCTGGACGGCGTACGTCGCCATCGCCCTGGTGATGGCCTTCGTCGCCGTGAAGCCGTCGCCCTGGCTCCGGCTCGCCGCGCTGCTCGTCGCCGCGGTCGCCGCCGGGCTCGCCGCCTGGCTGCTCGCCGTGCCGACGCTGACCCGGCCGCAGAGCTGGAGCACCTGGGTCGGCGCCGGCACGACGGGGCTCCGCATCGAGTTCTCCCTGCTCACCGCGGCCCTGTTCGGCGTCTTCGCCGGTGCGTGGGCGATCGGGGTCGCGTTCGCCAGCCTCCGACGGGTGCTCGTCATCCGCCAGGCCCTGGAGGCGACCGAGACCCGCTTCGAGGCGACCGACCTCGAGCTGCGGCTCGCCCAGGACAGGGCGCGGATCTCCCGCGACGTGCACGACGCCCTGGCGCACTCCCTCGCGGTCGTGGTCTCGCAGGCGCAGGGCGGGCTCGCGCTGCAGGCGACCCGCCCCGAGGTCGCGGAGGAGTCCCTCCGCACCATCGCCGAGGTCGGCCGCACGGCCCTGCTCGACGTACGGCGCCTCGTCGAGCGCATCACGCAGGACGACGACGTCACCGCTCCCCGCGAGACGCTCGCCGACGTCGACGCCCTCGTCGTCGCGATGCGCGAGGTCGGGATGGAGGTGGACGTCACGACCGAGGGAGCCCCCGGGCCCCAGGGGCCGGACGGCGCCCTCGCCCCCTCGCAGGAGCTCGCGGTCTACCGCATCGTCCAGGAGAGCCTGACGAACGCGCTGAAGCACGCGGGCACCTCGAGCCGCGTCGCGGTGCAGCTCGACTGGCGCGGCCGCGGGCTCACGCTGCAGGTCACGTCCCGGGGCCGCGGAGCCCCGCTCGTCGCGGCCCGCACCGGGGCCGACCGCGGCGCCGGCGTCCGCGGCATGACCGAGCGTGCCCGTCTGGCGGGCGGCTGGCTCACCGCGCAGCCCTCGGCGGACGGGACCGCCTTCGAGGTGACCGCGTTCGTGCCGACGACCGACGCCTCCTCGGTCGTCTCGCCCGGCGCCTCCTCCGCCCCTGCCTCTGCCTCTGCCTCTGCCTCTGCCCCCACCGAGAGAAGCTCCTCATGACCGACTCGCCCGCCGCCGGCACCGCCAGCCCGGCCGTCATCACCGTCGCCGTCGTCGACGACCAGCCCCTCTTCGCGTCCGGCCTGCGCATGCTGATCGAGGCGCAGCCGGACCTGCGCTGCGTCGGCACCGCCGTCGACGGACGCGAAGCGCTGGCGCTGGTCGAGCGCGAGCACCCCGACGTGGTGCTGATGGACCTCCGCATGCCCGTGATGAACGGGCTCGAGGCGACGGCTCGCATCCTGGAGGGAGTCTCGCCCGACGACCTGCCCCGGGTGGTCGCGCTGACGACCATCCAGCGCGACGAGGCCGTGTTCGGGGCCCTCAAGGCCGGGGCCTACGCGTTCCTCACGAAGGACGCGACGCCCGACGAGGTGCTGACGACGATCCGTGCGGCGTGGGCGGGCGACCCGGTGCCGACCGCCGCGGCCGCGCTCGACGTCGTGCACGAGTTCGCCGTGCCGACGTCCCCGGCTCCCCGCGTCGACCCGCTCGAGCCGCTGTCGCCGCGCGAGCGCGAGATGTTCACCCTCGTCGCCCGGGGGCTCAGCAACATCGAGATCGCCGGCGAGGCCTACCTCAGCGAGGCGACGGTGAAGAGCCACGTCCGCTCGGTGCTGCAGAAGCTCGGCATGCGCAACCGCGTGCAGATCGTCGTCTTCGCCTACGAGAACGGCCTCGTGCCCGTCTCCGACGGCGGGCCGAGGCTGCGCCGGTGAGGGCCGGTCGCCGAGGGGCCGGCCGGTGAGGGCCGGCGGACGGGAGCGCGTCGCGAAGCGGGTCACCGTCGTCGCCGTGGCCGCGCTCGTCGCCGCGGTCGTGGCCGTCGGCATCCCCGCCAACGCCGCCTGGACCCTGCCCGACCTGCCCGAGAAGGACCAGGCGTCGTGGACGATGCCGCTCGACCAGTACGTCGGGGTCGGCGTCGTCCGCCTCAACTACGCGACCGAGCTGCTCATCCAGGACTGCATGGTCGACGCCGGCCACGACGACGCGGTCGTGCCCTGGCGCGACGTCGACGCGGCCGCCGGCGCGACCGAGCGTCAGCCGCTCCGCGCCTTCGACCTCGACGCCGCCCGGGAACGCGGGTACCACGTGCCTCCGACGTTCGACGCCGGCGCCGACGCCTGGCGGGCCTTCGAGTACCGCGAGACCTCGCCCGACGAGGCGGCCGACCGTGCGACCTGCCTCGAGCGCGCCTACCGCCAGCACCCCGAGCTGTTGACGGGCGCCTCCGCGTCCTCGACCACGGGCTCGGTGGGCGACGTCGCCGTCCGGCTGAGCAACGCGGCGTTCCTCGAGGCCCGGCAGGACGCCTCCGTGCGCCGGGCGGCCGATGAGTGGCACACCTGCATGCTCGACCAGGGTGTCGGCGCCGGGCCCTGGGCCGACGACCTGCCGGACGACCCGGCGGACATGCCCACCACGAGGATGGCCCAGACCTTCACCTCCTACGACCCCGCGACCACCGTCGGCGACGAGGAGCGCGACCTCGCCGAGACCGACGCCGCCTGCCGTGCCGCCTCGGGCTACCTCGACGCGCTCTACGAGGCCGAGTGGCAGCAGCAGCTGACCGTGCCGCACGACTACGGCGAGCGCCTGGCGCAGATCGACACGGGCCCCCTCGTCGCGGCGCAGCAGCTCGTCGACCGCACGATCGAGCGGCTCGGACCCGAGCGGCCGGCGGGCCTGTAGGAGACGAGGACGCCTCGGCCCTCCGACGGGGGGTTACGAAACAGGTTGCGGAGTATGCATGATGGGGTACAGAGGGACACTGACGGGGCGGGGGCGCCTGCCGGTCGGCTGACGCTGGTCAGTCGATCGGGGGACGGTCCGTCGGCCTGATCAGCGCGGCGAGCTCGCCGGCGAGGCCGGCGGACCGCGGCGACAGGAACGACGGCAGCACGAAGCGCATCATGTCCTGCAGCCGCTCGAAGACGTCCGCGTGGCCGGTGCTGAGGGCCGAGAAGGTCTGCACCCCGCTGAAGGCGCCGACGGCGAAGCGGGCCGCACGGTCGACGTCGAGGTCGTCGCGGAACGTCCCCTCCGCGACCGCGCGCCCCACGTGCCCCGCGGTCTCGTCGACCCAGGCGAGAGCCGAGGGCGCCCGGCTCGGCACCTCGCCGATCGACTCGGTCGACAGCCGCAGGCCGGCCGCGACCATCGGCTCGGTCGAGAGCTGCGTCGCGAAGGACGCGCAGGCCAGCATCAGCGCACCGGCCGCCGACGGGGCGTCCGCGATCGCGAGCTCGGTCCACGACTGCGACAGGCGCTGCTGCTCGGCGACGACGGCCCCGGCCAGGTCGGCCTTCGAGCGGAAGTGGAAGTAGAGGGCGCCCTTGGTGACCCCGGCCGCGTCCGTCACCTGGTCGAGCGACGTCTCGGCGTAGCCCCGGGCGAGGAACACCGAGGAGGCGCCCTGCAAGATGGCCGCCCGCGTCTCGCGGGCCCTGCGCTGCTGCGCCACGGTCGCCTCCTGCACTCTGCTCGTCGCGTGCCCGTGGTCGGCGGGCATCGGCGAGGTGATCCCAGGGTAGGGCCACCGACCTCACTGCCCGGGCAGGACGACGCGACGAGACCGTCGTCGCCGTGCCGTCGTCGGCGTGCCGTGGATCCGCTGCCGCGGAGCCCGCACGGTGCCGCGGTGCCCCGTCACGTTCCGAGCGTCGCGTCCCGTCGTGGCGAGACGTCATGCTCGCAACGAGACGGGACAGCACGGCCCCCGGCTGCACGCGCGCCCCGCGGCGGGCGGCTCGCGAACAGCACCCCGGCGACGACGACGACCCCCGCGCAGACCTCCACGAGGTCGGGCACCTCGTCGAATGCGACCCACGACGCGAAGACGCCGACGACGGGCACGAGCATCGAGAACGGGGCGACGGTGCTCGACGGGTACGCCGCGAGCAGCCGGGTCCACAGCCCGTAGCCGAGCACCGTCGCGACGAGCACCACGTAGAGCAGGCCGATCACCGAGGGCAGGGCCGCGACCGTGAACGCGCCCGCGAGGCTGTCGCCGATGCGCTCAGGACCCTCGACGACGAGCGAGAGGGCGAGCATCGGCACGGGCGGAACGACCGACATCCACAGCGTCAGGCGCAGCGGGTCGGGGGCGGCCGCACGCCGGACCGCGACGTTGCCGAGGCCCCACCCGACCGCCGCGCAGAGCGTGAGCACCACGGGCAGCAGGGCCGCGACCTGCGACCGGTGCGCGGCGATCACCGCGAGCGCCAGCACGGCGACGCCGATGCCGATCGCCTGCCGCCGCGTGATGCGCTCGCGCAGCCAGATCGCCGCGATGACGACGGTGGCGGGCGCCGACGCCTGCAGCACGAGCGACGCGAGGCCCGACGGCATGCCCGCGGCCATGCCGAGGTACAGGAACCCGAACTGCAGGATGCCGAGCCCGACGCCCACCATCAGCAGCCGCGACCACGGGATCGCCGGCCGCGGCACGAACAGCAGGGTCGGCACCGCGAGCAGCGCGAACCGCAGCGCCACGAGGAACATCGGCGGGAAGTGGTCGAGCGCCAGCGCCGTCATCGGGAAGTTGACGCCCCAGCACACCACGACGACGAGGGCGAGGAGGCGGTCGCGGGGGCTCATGGGACCAGCTTGCCGGAGGCGCGGATGCAGGACCAGCGCAGGTCTCGTCATCGACGATGTAGCGTCCCTTCATGGAGATCCAGCACCTCGACCTGCTCCGCGAGCTCGCGGACCGCGGGAGCGTCACCGCCGTCGCCGCCGCCGTGCACCGGTCGCCGAGCGCGGTGTCGCAGCAGCTGCGGACGCTCCAGCGCCAGCTCGGGGTCGAGCTAGTGCGGCGGTCGGGACGCGGGGTGCAGCTGACCGACGCGGGGCTGGTGCTGGCGCGCGCCTCCGTGGCGGTCTCGACGGCGGTCGCCGAGGCGGAGGCAGCCCTCGAGGCGCACCGCGGCGGCCGGGTCGGCGTGGTGCGGCTGGCGATGTTCCCCTCGGCGGCGGAGCTGCTGCTGCCGGGCCTGCTCGTCCGGATGCGCGAGCACCCGGGGGTCGAGCTCGAGATCGACGACCGCGACGTCTCGGAGGACGAGTTCGCGCCCCTCACGGCCGACGTCGACGTGGTGATCGGGCACCGGTCGGACGGCGTCGTCCCGGTCGAGCACCCCGGGCTCACCGTCGTGCCCCTGCTGCGCGAGCCGCTCGAGGTCGCGCTGCCCCTCGACCACCCGCTGGCCGGACGCGAGCGCGTCACCGTGGCCGACGTGATCGGCGAGCCCTGGGTCGGCGTGCCGGAGGGGTACCCCATCGACCGCGTGCTCGTCTCGATGGCGCTGCAGTCCGGGGTCGTGCCGCAGGTCGTGCACCGCACGGTCCACCTGCCGGTGATCGAGGCGATGGTCGCCGCGGGGCTCGGCGTCGCGCTCGTCCCCCGGCACACGTCGGCCGGGCGGGCGCCGGGGCGGTTCCGCCTCGCGACGCTCGACAGCGTGCAGGCCGGCCGTCACGTCGAGGCGCTGATGCGGCCGGAGCGGGCGGCCCGGCCCGTCGTGCAGACGGTCGTCGCGGAGATCGCGGCCGAGGCGCGGGCGACCGAGGCCGCCTCCGAGGAGGCGCGTCGCGCCTCCTGAGGCCGGGTCAGGTGGCGCTGAGGCCGGGTCGCGTCGCCCGGAGGCCGGGTCGCGCCGCCCGGGACGAGGGATGGCCCCCGGCTCACGGGAAACGAGTCGGGAGCCGTGCCGCCGGACGGGGACCGGCGCGGTGGGCCCGAGGGCCCGCTGGTGACGACGGTACGCCGCCGGTCGGCCCCGCGGAAGGGGCCTAGCGCACGCCCTTCGTGGCGAGGAAGGCGACGGGGTCGGTCGCGATGCCGCCACGACGGATCTCGAGGTGCAGGTGGCAGCCGGTCGAGCCGCCGGCGGTGCCGACGCCGGCGATGTTCTGGCCGGCCGCGACCGACTGGCCGTTGGCGACGTAGATGCCCGAGCGCTCCATGTGCCCGTAGGCGCTGCTGATGCCGTTGCCGTGGTCGATGATGATGAGGTTGCCGTAGCCGCCGGCCACGCCCGCGTAGGTGACGGTGCCCGCCGCGACCGAGTAGATCGGGGTGCCGCAGCTCGCGCCGAAGTCGGCGCCGGCGTGCAGCTTGTGCTCGCCCGTGATGGGGTGCACCCGGTAGCCGTACGCCTGGTACGACGAGTACGAGCGGATGCCCGCGACCCAGCCCGTTCCCGGGTCGGGCACGGACGTGCCGGGCGAGCCGGGGCCGACCGGGCGCGATCCGCCGCCGCCCCGGGGAGGAGCGGGCGCGGCCGCGGCGGCACGCGCGGCCGCGGCCGCAGCCGCGTCGGCAGCCGCCTTCGCCTGAGCCGACGCGTACGCCTGCTCCAGCGTGAGCCGGTCGTCCTGCAGCGCTTCGGCCTGTGCGGCCAGGGTCGCCTTCTCCTCGTCGACGGCCGCGACGTCGCGCTGCGCGGTGTCGCTCGCGGCCACCGCCGCGTCGAGGGCGTCGGAGGCCTCGTCGGCGAGTTCGTCACGCTCGGCCAGGGCGACCGCCGCCTGGTCGGCGAGCGAGGTCGCGAGGTTCTCGGCCGAGACGGCGCGCTCGCGCAGCGTGCTCAGGTTCTCGCCGATCTTGGTCGACATGCTCAGGCCGCGCAGCACCGTCTCGGCGTCGGCGCCGGACGACAGCAGGTCTCCGGTGAGCCCCCCGCTGCCCGGACGCGCGAGCAACGCGGCGGCCTGGCCGACCACGACCTGTGCGGCGTCGGCGTCGGCCCGTGCGGCCGCGGCCTTCTGCTGCACCGTCTCGTACTCGCCGGTGGCCTCGTCGACGGCGAGCTGCGCCTCCGTCAGGGCGGCACCGGCCTCGTCCGCCGCCGTCTGGGCGTCGGCGGCCCGGCTCGACGCGGCCTCGAGGGCGACCTGGATGTCGGCGAGCGCCGCCTTCTTCGCCTGCTCGGAGCCGCGGGCGTCGAGCACCTGCTGCCAGCTCGGGCCGGCCGCCTGGGCCGGGGCGGGAGCCGCCAGCACGGGGACGGCCGCGAGGCCCACGACGAGCAGGGCGGCGATCGCCGCTCGCGACGCGGTGCGGAAGGCGCCGGCGCGGAACGAGGGAGCGGCGGCGGCGAGCGGGGCGGACGAGGGGGCAGGGCGGCGGAGCATGGTTCTCGGTTCGTCGTGTGGCGGCGGCAGGACCGGTGGTGGGCCGGTCGTGGTCACGCTGCTCGGGCGCGGCGGTCCGTCCACCCTACCGAGCGCCTCCTCGCCGCACCTCCCCCCGTGAGCGGTACACGACACGTGTGGACCATCCCGCCCCTGTGCAGGAGGCGCGGCGCACGCACCGGGGACAGCTCGTGTCCCCCGAAGGGCCCCCTGCGCCCGGGCGCACGCCGTGTTGTCATGGAGGTCCACCATCGTCGGGGCCCTCCCCACGGCGCCCGGGAACGGGCCCGATGTCGCACAGCCTGCCGCACCTCCTCCGCACCGCCCTCGGCGCGCTCGTCGTCGTCGCGGCCCTCGGCACGGCCGGCTGCACCTCCGACGGCCGCGACGCGACGGACCCGCCGGGGAGCCCCACGGCGGCTCCGAGCCGGTCGGACGACGCGACCGACGACACGACGGGCACGCCTGCCCCCACCGGGGAGGCAGCCCCGCGGCCCTTCGGCGCGATCACCCCGGACACGATCCGCTCCGCCCCGAACACCCTCGTCTTCGACGGCGGCCTGGCGGTCGAGCCGAACTCCCTCGCCGCCCGGGCCGCGGACCGCCTCACGGCCGACGGCGACGCCGACGCCGCCCGGGCCGCCGAGCTGATCGCCGAGCGCCCCGTCGCCCTCTGGCTCGGCGACGGCCACGACGACGCCGCGCTCGTCGACGAGATCACCGACTACCTCGTGGCGGCCGAGATCCAGGACGCGACGCCTGTCTTCGTCACGTACGCGATCCCCGACCGCGACTGCGGCAACTACTCGGCCGGAGGCCTCGCGGCCGACGACTACCCCGCCTGGAACCAGCTCGTCGCCGACACGCTGCGCGGCCACCGCGCGGTGGTCATCGTCGAGCCCGACTCGCTCGGCATGCTCACCCGCTGCCCCGACCTCGCCGAGGAGAGGATCCCCCTGATCCGGGAGTCGGTGGCCGCGTTCTCCGACGCGGGGGTGCCCGCCTACCTCGACGGCGGCAACTCGAACTGGGTGCCTGCCCGGGAGATGGCCGAGCGCCTCGAGCAGGCCGGGATCGACCGCGCCCGCGGCTTCTACACGAACGTCGCGAGCTTCTACCCGGTCGACGACGAGCGCGCCTACGCCGAGCGGGTCAGCGAGCTCACCGGCGACAGCCGCTACGTCATCGACGTCTCGCGGAACGGCCAGGGCTGGCGCGGCACCTGGTGCAACCCCGAGGGAGCCGGCCTGGGCCAGGACCCGCACGTCACCGGCGGCAGCAAGGGCCTCGACGCGTTCCTGTGGGTGAAGACGCCGGGCATCAGCGACGGCACCTGCAACGGCGGGCCGCCCGCCGGCGAGTGGTGGGCGTCGTTCGCCGAGGGCCTCGTCGAGCGCCGCAGCGACTAGCCCGCAGGAGGCGCGGGCCGGGCCCGCAGGACCGCGTCAGCGGCTGCGCAGCAGCTCCAGGAACTCGTCGGCCATGGCGAGCTGTCGCTCGAGCCGGGCCCGGCGCTCGGCGGCGTCCGCGATGAAGGCGTCGAGACGGGCGCGGGTGTCGGGCACCGCGCCTCCTCCGCCCTCGGCGCCGTCGGCATCGGCATCGACGGCCCCCAGGGCGTCGACGACGCGCAGCAGCTCGGCCATCTCGTCGAGCGAGAAGCCCAGCGGCTTCATGCGTCGGATCACCATCAGCCGCGAGAAGTCGGCGTCCGTGTAGAGGCGGAACCCGCCGTCGCTGCGCCCCGAGGGGGTGAGCAGCCCGACCTCGTCGTAGTGCCGGATCGTGCGCAGCGACATCTCGGCACGGTCGGCGAGCTCGCCGATCTGCATCATCGGTGCGTCGGCGTCCGTCATGCTCACTGGCCCATCTCTACCCTCACGTGAGGGTAGGGTCGATCACACGGCAGTGTCGCCGGTCCCCCGATCTTCTCACCACACCACCCGGAGCACACCGTGACCGTCGACTCCCCCCAGCCCCGCGCCGTCGCGCCCGCCCGTCCCGACGACAGCGTGCGCGCGGTGCTCCGCTCGCCGCGCCTCCTCACCCGGGAGGCGCTGGCCGGCATCGTCACCACCCTCGCCCTCGTGCCCGAGGTGATCTCGTTCTCGGTGATCGCCGGCGTCGACCCGATGGTCAGCCTGGTCGCGTCGGTCGTGCTCGCCGTCGTGATGTCGCTGCTCGGCGGCCGACCCGCGATGGTGACCGCCGCCGCGGGCTCGGTCGCCCTCGTGATCGCGCCGCTCGTGCGCACCCACGGCGTCGAGTACGTGCTGCCGACGGTGCTGCTGGCCGGCGTCATCCAGATCGTCTTCGGCACCGCCGGCCTGGCCCGCCTCATGCGGTTCATCCCGCGCTCGGTGATGATCGGCTTCGTCAACGCGCTCGGCATCCTGATCTTCGTCGCACAGGTGCCGCACCTGGTCGACGTGCCGTGGATCGTCTACCCGCTCTTCGCCCTCACGATCGCGATCGTCGTGCTGCTGCCGCGGTTCACGACCGTCGTCCCGGCACCGCTCGTCGCGATCGTGGTCGTGACCGTCGTCGTCGTGGCGGCGGGCCTCACCGACGTGCACACCGTCGGCGACGAGGGACCGATGGGAGGCGGCCTGCCGGGACTCACCCCGTGGCTGGTGCCGTTCAGCCCGGAGACCCTCGGCATCATCCTGCCCACCGCGCTCAGCGTCGCGTTCGTCGGCCTGATGGAGACGCTGCTCACCGCGAAGCTCGTCGACGACATCACGGAGACGCCCTCGCACAAGGGCAAGGAGTCGTGGGCCCTCGGCGTCGCGAACATCGCCGCGGGCGCCTACGGCGGCATCGCTGGCTGCGCCATGATCGGCCAGACCGTCGTCAACGTGAAGATCGGCCGTGCACGGACGCGGGTCTCGACGCTCGCCGCCGGGCTCTTCCTGCTGCTGCTGGTCACCGGGCTCAGCTCGGTGATGGCGCGGATCCCGATGGTCGCCCTCGCCGCCGTGATGATGGTGGTCGCGATCACGACCGTCGACTGGCACAGCGTCCGGCCGTCGACGCTGAGGCGCATGCCCGTGCCCGAGACACTGGTCATGGTGGTCACGGTGGGGGTCGTCGTCGCGACGAACAACCTCGCGATCGGCGTCGCCGTCGGCGTGCTCCTCGCCATGGTGCTGTTCGCGCGGCGCATCGCGCACGTCATCCGGGTCGAGCGGACCGTCGAGGCGCCCGCCGTCGAGCCGACGGCCGCCGCCGTCCCGGACGCGGACGGCTCCGCCCGCCCGCGCGCTCGCGTCCGCTACGACGTCGTCGGCCCGCTCTTCTTCGGCAGCAGCAACGACCTCGTCGAGCACTTCGCGTACGCCGACGACGCGGCCCTCGCCGAGGAGGCGGACGCCGCGTCGCGTCCGGACGCGACCGTCCTCGTCGACCTCAGCCGCGCCTCCGTGTGGGACGCCTCGAGCGTCGCGGCACTCGACTCGGTCGAGACGAAGTTCGCCGCGCACGGCCTCGCCGTCGAGTTCGTCGGGCTCGACGAGCGCAGCGGCTCGTTCCACGGCCGGCTCACGGGCAAGCTGGGCAGCTGACCGCGCCGCGACGCCGCCCGCAGCGCACCGCACCGCGTTCCGTGCACTGCACCGTGTCCAGACGCGGCGCAGTGCACGGAACGCGGTGCGATCCGTCAGAGCATGGGGGCGGCGAGCGGCGGGCTACGCGCCGATGCGCACGAAGTGGTGCGGCGAGTCCCAGATGGGCCGCACGCTGACGGACCCGCCGGGCTTCGGCGCGTCGAGGATCATCCCGTTGCCCGCGTAGATGCCGTCGTGGGCGAGGTTGTCGAAGACGACGAGGTCGCCCGGCACGGCGTCGGCTGCCGAGACCCGCGTGCCCTCGGTGTCCTGCGTGGGCACGTAGTGGGTCAGCGAGATGCCGAACTGGGCGTACACGAACGTGATCAGGCCCGAGCAGTCGAACGCGGTCGGGTCCTCGCCACCGTGCACGTAGGGCGTGCCGATGTACTGCATCGCGACGGCGAGCACCTGGTCGCGGTCGAGGGTGTCGTAGAGCGGGTCGGCCAGGTAGGAGGCGGTGGTCCGGCCGTCCCACTCGCTCGAGCTCGCCGCCTTCGCGTTGCGGAGCAGCTGGGTCTGAGCGTCGATCATCGACGTCGCCGAGTACTCGTCGCGCTCGACGTCGTCCAGGACGACCGTCGCGTCGACGGAGAGGTGCTGCTGCCCGCCTGCGGAGGCGGCGGCGGCGAAGCCCGAGCCGCCGGCCGCGGCCTGCGCCTCCTGGTCGGAGCCGGCGATGAGGGGCAGCGTGCCGCTGGCGGCGAAGCCCACGAGCACCGCGACGACGGAGACCTTCTTGACGACGGCGACGAGACGGCGCGAGACGGGAGCCGGCGAGGCCGATGCAGCTGAGGCCGGGGCTCCGGCGGACGACGACCGGTCGGCACGCGCGTCCCGTCGGGCCAGCGCGAGCACCCCGCGACGCTCGACACGGGCCGACAGGGCGGCGCGGGCCGCGCGTCGGCCGCTCAGCCCGGGCACCGTCACGACGGCGGCCTCGGCGGCGGCGACGGACGCGTCGACGAGCGCCTCGGGCTGCACGAACGACGCCCGGCAGCTCTGCGGCAGCACGGCGGCCTCGGCCCGGCGGCGACCTCGGGGACGCAGCAGCGGGGCAGCCTCTCCGCCTCGTCCGTGCGCGTCGTGACCTGACGGGCTCGGGGAGGCGGTGGTCGTCACGCGGGCGGTCCTCACGGTCGGTCGGTCAGGAGGGAACGTCCGACTGTATCGCGGTTCGTCCCCCGAGCCGAGTCCGCTCCCAGGTTCATCCGGGTCAGCGGCGGCGGGTGAGCCGCCTCACCCGTCGCGCCGCCGCCTCCTCAGCTCGCGGCGCAGCGCGCGTCGTTCGCGCCAGGTCGGCGGGGCAGGAGGGACCGCCGCGGCGCGGGCCGCGCGACGGTCCTCGCGGCGCTCGCGCCACCTCCTCAGCTCGTCGTCGACGTCGCGGGTGGGCGTCACGACGGGAGGTCCGCCGGTCAGCTGGCGCCGCGCCTCCACGATCCGGGAGTTGAAGTCGTCGAGGTGCGCGCGCACCGCGGCCTCGGTGCCGAGGCCGTCGAGCACGTCGTCGAGCTGCTGGTGCTCGGTGCGGAGCGAGAGCGCAGGAGGCGCCAGCCCGGTGAGCCCCTCCCTCTCGATCAGGCCACGGATCCACCAGTCGGGGTCGACCGTGCCGCCGGCGAGGCCGGGCAGCGGCTTGCCGGCCAGGGGCAGGTCGTCGAACTCGCCGCGCTGCACCGCGAGGTCGATCGCGGTGCGGGCCCAGGCGCGCATCTCGGCGGCGGTGCGGGTGTCGCGCGGGGCGTCGTCGGGCGGGCGCTCGCCCTCGGCCCGGTAGCGGGCTGCGGCGACTCGCGGGTCGCTGCGCGCCGAGTCGTTCCGGGCCGCCGGGTCGCCCTCCTCCGCTGACATGCCGTCGAGGGTACGCCGAGCCCGCCGAGCGGTCCCAGGCTGCTCGGGGTCGCCGTGGCCCGCAGATGCCGACCGTTGGGGGCTGCACTACGTGGATATCCGGGCATCGCGAGACGCCGAGGGGTTCCCCGGTCGGCATTTGCGGAAACGAGCGGAGGGGAGCCGAGTGAAGACAGCCGAGCCGAGCCGAGCCGAGCCGAGACCAGCCCAGCCCAGCCGGCAGCGACGGGCTACAGGTCGCGCACGCTCACGACCGCGCGCAACGCCGCGATCGCGTCCGGGTCGCCCGAGCCCAGCCCGTGGCGGGTCACGTTCAGCGCACCGGCCGCCGTGCCCGTGACGACCGCCTCCTCGAGTCCGCCGCCCGCGGCGAGCACGGCGGCGACGCCGGCCGTGAGCGAGTCGCCGGCACCGCGGGTGTCGACGACCTGCATCGAGGGCACGCTGACCTCGAACACGCGCGCGCCGGGCCCGTCGAGCACGAAGGTGGGCAGGTCCGAGCAGGTGACGACGACCGACGACGCCCCGCGCAGCCGCAGGTCGCGCATCGCCTCGACGATCCGCTCGGGGGTGCTCTCGGTGATCAGCTCGTCGGCGAGCAGCTCCTGGTCGCTGACCTTGAGCACGTCGACGCCGCCCTCGAGCACCGCCTCCAGCCGCTCGCCGGCGAGGTCCGCGACGACGACGCGGTCGACGGCGCGCAGGTCCGCGGCGAGACGGCGGTAGACGTCGACGGGCAGGGTGTCGTCGCCGGACGGGCCACTGAGCACCGTGACGTCCGACTCGAGCCCGGCCCGCAGCGCGAGCCCGTACAGCTCGTCGAGGTCGTGCCGGCTGAGGGCGTCGCCGGAGGTCTCGACGAGCTCGTCCCGCTCGCCGTCCCGCCGGTCGTGCACGTAGGCCGCGCCGCGCCCCTCGCGGCGGACCGACAGCAGCGGCACGCCCTCGTCGTCGCAGAGGTGCCCGACGACCGCGCCCGTCTCGCCGACGAGCGCGGCGACCACGACGACCTCGGCCCCGAGCGTCTGCAGCATCCGCGCCTGCCAGAGCCCCTGCCCGCCCGCGTGCACGTGCACGTCGGCGCCGGGACCGTGGTCCTCGACGGTGACCGTGAGCACGGGAGAAGGGGCGAAGACGGCGACTCGGCCTGCCATGGTGGTCCGTTCTGTGGGGCCCCGCGGGTGCGACGGCTGACAGGCCGAACGAACCACGTGGTGCGGTGCGCGGCTCCCAGCACTCTCCCGGCCGGCTCTGTGATGCGCGCGGCGGGGCAGGGCCCGCAATTCAGGAAGTGGGCATCCCGTCCTCCTGATACGTGCACGACCCAGGACCGCGCCTCCTGCGTCGTGCGTTCTCAGGACACACGTTCCTGAAGGAGGAGAGACCGAGTCGAGGAGGCGCGGTGGCAGCCCGCAGGCCGAGTCGAGGAGGCGCGAGGTCGCCCCGCAGGCCGACCAGTCCCCCGGGCGGGTGACTCCGAACCATCCTCATGACCACCACAGCGAGCGCGATCCGCGAGGGAGTGACGACGGCGTCCCTCGAGCGGGCGTGGGAGATCGGGACGCCGATGACGCCGGTCGGGTTCTACCCGCGCTCCGGCCCCTTGCCTGCCGTCGTCGCCGTCCACGGACAGACGGGCCCCTGGGACGCCCCGGGCCAGACCCGCCGCCTCGAGCTCTCCGGCGGCGGCCAACTGGTCGAGACGCTCGTGACCGTGGCCCGTCCGGCGCTGTTCGTCTACGAGCTGACCGACTTCCGTGGTCCGCTCCGCTCGCTCGTCGAGCGCGGCCGCGCCGAGTGGTGGTACGAGCCCCTCGACCGCCACGACGAGGAGGGGTCCGGCACCCGTGTCTGCTGGCAGTACTCGTTCGACGCGAAGCCCGGCCGCGGGCTGCTGGTGCGTGCCGTGGTCCGGCTGCTCTGGGGGCCGTACATGACGAAGGTCCTCGGGGGCGTGACCGCCGAGATCGACCGGGTCGCCGCCTCCACCGACCAGGCTCCCGCCGCCTGAGTCGGGCCGGTCCCCTACCGGCTGAAGCTTGCAGGGGCCGCAGCTTCACAGCACTGTCGAGGCTGCTTGGGGGCACGCTGACAGCGCCGATCGCCCTACGGTCGATCAGACCCCCTTCGCCGCGCGTGCGCAGGGCCCGCTGCCTCACAGCCCGACCTCTGCGGAGAGACCCCCGTGAACATCACCCTGACCACCTGGCTCATCACCATCGGTGTGACGATCGCCTTCTTCGTCTACGAGTTCTTCACGCACGTGCGCAAGCCGCACGAGCCCACCATCGGCGAGAGCGCCCGCTGGTCGGCGTTCTACATCGGCCTCGCCCTGCTGTTCGGCGTCGGGATCGGCTTCACGAGCGGCTGGGGCTTCGGCGGCGAGTACTTCGCCGGCTACCTGACCGAGAAGGCGCTGTCGATCGACAACCTCTTCGTGTTCCTGCTGATCATGACCGGGTTCGCCATCCCGCGGATGTACCAGCAGAAGGTGCTGATGATCGGCATCGTCATCGCGCTCATCATGCGTGCCGGCTTCATTGCCGCCGGTGCAGCGCTGATCGAGAACTTCTCGTGGGTCTTCTACATCTTCGGCGCCCTGCTCTTCGTGCTGGCCTACCAGCAGCTCAAGGGCGACCACGGCGGCAACGCGGCCGACAACATGTTCGTGCGCGTGGCACGACGCGTGCTGCCGGTGCACGACGACTTCAACGGCGACAAGTTCACGGTCAAGATCTCGGGCAAGCGCTTCGTCACGCCGCTGCTGCTCTGCGTCATCGCGATCGGCTTCGTCGACCTCGTCTTCGCGCTCGACTCGATCCCCGCGATCTACGGCCTCACCAACGAGGCGTACATCGTCTTCACGGCCAACGCGTTCGCGCTGATGGGCCTGCGCCAGCTGTACTTCCTGATCGGCGGACTGCTCGAGCGCCTCGTCTACCTGTCGCAGGGCCTCGCGGTCATCCTGGCCTTCATCGGCGTCAAGCTCGTCTTCCACGCCCTGCACGTCAACGAGGTGCCCTTCATCAACGGCGGCGAGCCGCTGCTCTGGGTGCCCGAGATCCCGATCTGGCTGTCGCTGCTCTTCATCGGCGCGACGATCACGGTCGCGACCGTGGCGAGCCTCGCCAAGACCCGGGGCGATGCCGAGAAGAAGAAGCGCGAGACCGTCGAGGGCGAGCCGATCACGCACGCGCACGACTCCTCCGCCTCGAAGAAGGACGACAGCGCGGCGCACTAGCCCGCACCGCTCCTCCTCGCACCGCCGCAGAGCGCCGCGTCCCCGTCTCGGGGACGCGGCGCTCTGCCGTGTCCTGCCCGTAATTTGAGAGTGATCTGCGGCGACCGGGCCGCTGATGCAGGCCCCCGCCGCCGCTGACAGCAGGATCCCTCTCGGTTTCAGGCCGCCGGAGTGGTGAATCCCGCAGACGCCGACTGACGCGCCCGGGATGCACCTCCCCACGCCGCGTGTGGACCTCCTGCGGTCGGCTTGTGCGGAGGGGAGCACCTCGTGACGCGAAGAACCGCGTTCCGAACCAAGAACCGGGACAGATCGCGGTTCATGGTTCGGAACGCGGTTCGAGACGCTGAACACCTGCCCACGCGCGCACGTCAGTCGCGGTGCACGCGCGCAGACACGAAGGAGGCGCGGTGCCGGTCAGACCGACACCGCGCCTCCTGCGCGCACCTGCCCCGCGCACCCTGCCTCAGCAGCAGCGCGCGGGGCGCAGGGTCACGACGTGGCTGCCGCCTCCTTGGCGCGCTTCGCCGCGGCGTCCGCCTCGGCCTTCTCGGCTGCGAGGCGCTCGTCGCGCCCCGCGCCGGGCACCCAGCCGCCGTCGACGAGCTTGATCTGGTAGATCGAGGCGCCGATGACGAGGGCCGCGCCGATGACGAGGCTGAGGACGACCCCGACGACGGGGCTGCCGAGGAAGCTCGCGCCGATCAGCGTGCCGAACCAGCCGAAGTCCGCGTCGCCGAACGTGCTGTTCGCGAAGCCGAGGTTGCCGAGCACGAGCAGGAGGATCGCGGGCAGGAACGTGATGATCAGGCCGTTGACGAATCCGCCGACCATCGCGCCGCGACGTCCGCCGGTCGCGTTGCCGAAGACGCCCGCTCCACCGCCGGTGAAGAAGTGGGGCACCATGCCGGGCAGGATCAGCGCGAGCCCGAAGACCGGGTTCAGCCACGCGGCGAGCACGCCCAGGGCGACGAGGCCTCCGGCGAACGACGAGAGGAACCCGATCAGCACGGCGTTCGCGCCGTAGGGGAACACCAGCGGGATGTCGAGCGCGGGCTTGGCGCCCGGCACGACCTTCTCGGCGATGCCCTGGAACGCGGGGACGAGCTCGCCGAGCACGGTGCGCACGCCGTAGAGGATGATCGCGACGCCGACGCCGAACTGCAGCGCCTGGGCGAAGCCGGCCATGATGAACGCGCCCGCGTCGGTCACGCCGAAGATCTCGAACGCCTCGGCCTGGGGCAGGCTGATCAGGCCCCAGATGGTGAAGACCAGGTAGATCAGCACCATCGAGAGGCTCGTGGCGACCATCGAGTCGCGCAGGAACTTGAGCCCCTGGGGAACCTGATCTCCTCCGTCGACTTGCTCTTCTTGCCCACCGCGATGCCGGCCGAGGCCGCCGCGACGTAGCCGAGGGTGCCGAAGTGGCCGATGGCGATCGAGTCGTCACCGGTGATCTTCTTCATGAAGGGCTGCGCGAACGCCGGCATGACGACCATGATCACGCCGAGCAGCACGGCGCCGAGCAGCACGGTCAGCCAGCTGAGGCCGTCGCCGAGGCCGACCGAGAGCACGACGGTGAGCAGCACCGACATGAACACCATGTGGTGCCCGGTGAGGAAGATGTACTTCAGCGGCGTGAAGCGCGCGAGCGCCAGCATCACGAGGAAGCCCAGCACGAGCACGTAGGCGCTCTGCGCGCCGTACTGCTCCTGCGCGACGGCCGCGATGACCTCGTTGGTGGGGATGACGCCCTGGGCGCCGGTGACCGCGAGGATCAGCGTGCCCAGCGGGTCGAGCGCCCCGGTGACGACCGTCGCGCCGGCCCCCAGGATCAGGAAGCCGATGGCCGCCTTGAGCGCGCCTCCCACGACCTGTCCCGCGTTGCGACGCAGGGCGATCAGTCCGATCGCCGTGATGATGCCGATCAGGTAGGCAGGCACGTTGAGGATCTGCTTGCCGATGAAGTCGAGTACGACGACCAGCCACTCCATTGGGACTCCTTAGTTCTTTCTCTCGCTCGACTGACCGGGGGTCAGGCGATCGAGTCCTGGATCTTCTGCTGGATCTCGGCGACGTTCGTGAAGTTGTCGATGACGACGACCTTCGCGGGGACCTGGCCGAGCTCCTCGACGAGGTCCTCGCTGGTGAGCACGAGCTCGGCGGTGCGGGCGGCGCCGCGGGCGGTGCCGATGTCGGCGGCCTCCACGTCGGCGTCGATGTCGAGCGCGCGGAGCGCCTTCTCGGCGTTCATCTTGAGCAGCACCGAGGTGCCGATGCCCATGCCGCAGACGGTGATGATCTTCATGGTGCTGTCCCTTCCGGGGGGGTTGAGTGCTGGTGTTCGGGTGTTCGGGGAGTCGTGGCGCAGGGCCCGTCCCGAGGAGGCGCGGGTCGCGCCGGCCTCGGGAGGCCGGTCGGCTAGACGGCCGCGGCCTGCGCTAGCTCGTGCAGCGTGGCGAGCACCTCGTCGGGCGTCTGCGCGGCACGGAGGCGGGCCAGGCCCTCGTCGTCGGCGAGCACGCCGGCGAGCGCCGACATGACCTCGATGTGGCCGTCGTGGTCGAGGGCGGCGAGGCCGATGACGAGGTCGACCGGGTCGTTCGTCTTGTGGCCGAAGGCGACGGGCTCGGCGAGGCCGACCCACGAGAGGCCGGTGCGCGCGACGGCGGGCGACGGACGGCTGTGGGCGAGCGCGAGGCCGGGGGCGATGACGATGTAGGGGCCGAGCTCGTCGACCGCCGCGATCATCTCGTCCGTGTAGGCGTCGGTGGTGGCGCCCGAGGCGACCAGGCCGGCGCCGGCGAGGCGGATCGCCTCGCGCCAGTCGGCGGCGTGCGCCGCGGTGGTCACGGCCTCGACGGAGAGTTCTTCTGCCAGGTCGACGGTCATGGGCGGGCTCCTTCGCTCGGCGCCGCGGGGGCGCGTGCCTGCTCACGCGAGCAGGGTCGCCCGACAGGTGTCGACGGGCGCGCCCCGACTCTAGCTCGGATCGAGCCTTTTGACCACTCGTGTTCCAAAGTCGAGCGCGTCAGCCCCGCAGCCCCGCGGGAGGCGCGGGCTGGGCGCCCGGGGCGCGCCGGCTCGTCGCGGCGCTCACGCGGGCGACGTCGAAGAGCTCGTCCTGCGCCATGAGGGAGGCGCCGCGCACCCCGGCCTTGTCGCCCAGCCGGGCCCGCTCGACCACGAGGCCGCGGCGCGAGAAGTCGTGCGTGCCCGTGAGCAGCGCCGAGCGGATGCCCGCGACGAGGCGCTCGCCCGTCTCGGCGAGGTTGCCGCCGACGATCACGGCCTGCGGGTTGAGCAGCCCCACGACGTCGGCGAGCGCCTCGCCGATGCGGGTGCCCACGGTGTGCAGCTGCTCGAGCACGAGCGGGTCGTGGGCCCGCGCCGCGGCGACGATGTCGGCGCTGGTGGCGACGTCGTGCCCGGCGTCGCGGAGGGCGCTGCGGATGGTCGCGCCGCTCGCCTCCAGCTCGAGGCGGTGGAGCGGCTCGCGGGAGGCGCGCGGCGCGCTCAGCTGGCCGGCGCCTCCTCGGGCCCCTCGGTACACGTGCCCGTCGAGCACGAAGGCGCAGCCGACGCCCATGCCGACCTTGACGACGGTGAGGTGCGAGTACTCGGGCCAGCTGAGGCGGGACTCGCCCACGGCGAGGATGTTGACGTCGCGGTCGACGGCGAAGACGGCGTCGAAGCCGGCGAAGTAGTCGTCGACCCGCACCTCTTCCCAGCGGGGGTCGAGCTGCGGGCTGCCGAGCCGGCCGGTGACCGCGTCGACCGGCCCGGGCACGCCGACCCCGATCGCGCGCACGTCGGCACGGCTGCGACCGAGATCGGCGAGGAGGAAGTCGAAGACCTGGATCGCCCAGCTGAAGATCTCGTCGGGGCCGTCGTGCAGGCCGATGTCGGCCTCGTCCTCGCTGAGCACGGTCGAGACCAGGTCCGTCACGCCGACGCGGGTGTGCGAGCCGCCGATGTCGATGGCCAGGATCACGCCCGCGTCCGCGGCGACCGCGAACTCCTCGGGCGGACGGCCGCCGCTGCTGCTGAGCTGGCCGGCGCTGACGATGAAGCCCGCCTCGAGCAGGTCGTCGAGCCGGCGGGCCAGGGTGACCCGCGACCAGCCGAGCTGCTCGATCAGGTCGCTGCGGGTCGTCGCCTCGCCCCGGCGGATCAGGTCGAGCACGACGCCGGAGCCGGTGGAAGGCGTCCTGGGGGTCATCACCACGCTGCGCTCCTCTGCGATGGGTGGGCGTCGACTCGTCGGGCCGAGCTCGGTTGACTTCAGTCTAGGTGTAGACGAAAGTGGGGCCATGGCCGACGACGTCCCCTCGACTCCCCCGACAGACACTAGCCGTGAGGCCGCGACCGACGGCGCCGCTGCCGCAGCCGCCTCGCGCGGCGACGCGGCCGCCGAGGCCGACGTGCTGGAGGCCCGTGCCGTCGCCGCCGCGGTGATGATCCCCGCGCAGGTGGTCCAGGCGAAGGGCCACGGCCACGCCGGCACCGCGATGGCGCTGGCTCCCCTCGCGCACACGCTGTTCCAGCACGTGCTCCGCCACGACCCCGCCGATCCCGAGTGGACTGGGCGCGACCGTCTCGTGCTCTCGGCCGGCCACGCCAGCCTGCTGCTCTACGTGCAGCTCGCCCTGACCGGCTACGGACTCGGGCTCGACGAGCTCGCCCTCAGCCGCACGCTCGGGTCGCGCACCCCCGGCCACCCTGAGCTGCACCACACGCCCGGCGTCGAGATGAGCACCGGGCCCCTCGGCCAGGGAGTCGCCTCCGCCGTCGGCCTGGCCCTCGCCGCCCGCCGCGACGAGGCGCTGCACGGCGCGGGCACGGGCCTCTTCCGCAGCACGACCTGGGTGATCGCGGGCGACGGCTGCCTGCAGGAGGGGGTCTCGGGCGAGGCGTCGAGCCTCGCCGGCACCCTCGGCCTCGACGAGCTGGTGCTCATCTGGGACGACAACCGCATCACCATCGACGGCGGCACCGACATCGCCTTCGGCGAGGACGTCCGCGCCCGCTACCGCGCCTACGGCTGGCGGGTGCTCGAGGTCGACGACGCCGCCGACCTCGACGCGCTCCGGTCGACGCTCGAGGAGGCGCGCGAGCCAGAGACGGGCGACGGCGACGGCGACGGCGGAGCAGGTGCCGACGGGTCCGCAGGAGGCGGCGCTCGCGCCGGCCGCCCGACGCTCGTCGCCGTCCGCTCCGTGATCGGCGCCCCCTCCGCCCTGCGCGGCGGCACCTCCGCGGCGCACGCGGGCGGGTTCGGCGACGACGAGGTAGCGGCGGTGGCGACCTCACTCGGGTTCGCGGCGGGCGCCTCCTTGACGGACCTGCTGCCGGACGACGTACGCGACTGGGCGCTCGGTGCCCGCGACCGCGGAGCCCGCCTGCACGCCGAGTGGGACGAGCGCGAGGCCGCCTGGCGCCGCGAGCACCCGGCCGCGGCCGACCGGCGCGACGCGGTCGCCGCGGGCGTGGACGAGGAGGCGGTGGCCGCGGCCCTGGCGAACGTCGCGGTCGACGACGGCGCCGCCACGCGCACCACCTCAGGCGCCGTGCTCAGCGCGGTGCACGGCGCCGCCCGGCTCTGGGGCGGCTCGGCCGACCTCTCGTCGTCGACGAACGTCGCGATCCCGGGCGAGGCCGTCAGCGCCGCCCTGCCCGGCGGGGACTTCGTGCACTTCGGGATCCGCGAGCACGCGATGACGGCGATCATGTCGGGCGTCGCGCTGCACGGGCTGTGGCGTCCCTACGGCTCGACCTACCTCGCGTTCAGCGACTACGCGCGGCCGAGCATCCGCCTCGCGGCGCTGATGCAGCTGCCCGCGCTGTACGTGTACACGCACGACTCCGTCGCCGTCGGCGAGGACGGGCCGACGCACCAGCCGGTCGAGCAGGTCGCGTCGCTGCGGACCGTGCCGGGTCTCGACGTCGTGCGTCCCGGCGACGCGCGCGAGGTCATCGCGGCGTGGCGGCGGCTCCTCGGCTCTGGCGATCGACCCGCGGGCTCGGACCGGACGGTCGCGCCGACCGCGCTCGTCCTGTCGCGCCAGGCCCTGCCCGACCTCGAGGGAGGCGACACCACAGAGCAGGGAACGCCCCGAGGCGGTTACGTCCTCTGGCAGCAGGGAGGCGGTGGCGACCTGGCCCTGATCGCGACCGGCAGCGAGGTGCAGGTCGCGCTCCGCACCGCGCGGCTTCTCGCCGACGAGGGCGTCGACGTGCGCGTCGTGTCGCTGCCGTGCCTCGAGTGGTTCGAGCAGGAGCCCAGGGCCTACCGGGACGAGGTGCTGCCCCCGTCGCTGCGGGCCCGGGTCACGGTGGAGGCCGGCTCGCGGCAGCCGTGGGGCCGCTACGCGGGGCTCGACGGGATCAGCGTCGGCATCGACGAGTTCGGCGAGTCGGGCTCGGGCCCGGAGTTGCTGCGCCTGCGCGGCGTCGACGACGCCGCGGTGCTCGCCGCCGCCCGCGAGCTCGTCGCCCGCTAGCCCCGCCTCCTCCCCCCGCCTCCTCGCCTCTCCCCCGCTAGCCCCGCCTCCTCGCCTCTCGCCCCTCACCCCTGCCCCTGCCCTTGGTCGTGCCCCTGGTCGTGCCCGTAATTTGAGAGTGATCGGCACCGTGCGCACCCGAATTGCCCGGCCCAGCCGCCGCGCGGAGCAAGATCACTCTCCGTGTGAGTTCGCCGGCGTCACCACCTCGGCAAATGCCGACTGACACGCCCGGGATGCACTTTCCTCCGCGGCGTGTCGCGCGAGATGGGAGCCCCCCGGTCGGCATCTGCGGAAAGACGGGTTGCCGACATCCGTCGCCCCAGGTAAGGTAAGGCACACCTAACACGGCGATCACCCGTGAGGGCCCTCGAGCCGGACAGCACCGGCGAGAGGGGCTGTCCGTCGACGCGGCACGCACCCGGCGTGCCCTCCCGACACCGGGCGATCCGTCGTGCCCGCGGTACGTCCGCCACGCCTCCCGCAGTCGTGGCCCGCGCCGCGGCAGGCTCGCGACACCGAGTCGCCTGCACCTCCCTCGCACCGCACATCACCGCCCTCGCCCCACCTCCGGAAGGCCCCCATGTCCCGCACCTCGCGCCTCCTCGCCCTGAGCGCCGCCTCCGTCCTGGCCCTCGGCCTGACCGCCTGCTCGACCGACGCCGGGTCCGCCGGCACCGACGCGGCCGGCACCGGCTCCGGCGACTTCACGCCCGTCACGATCGAGCACGCGCTCGGCACGACGACGATCGACGAGAAGCCCGAGCGGATCGCCACGGTGAACTGGGCCAACCAGGAGGTGCCCCTCGCGCTGGGCGTCGTCCCGGTCGGCATGGCGCGGGCGGACTTCGGCGACGACGACGGGGACGGCGTCCTGCCGTGGGTCAGCGAGAAGCTCGAGGAGCTCGGCGGCGAGGCCCCCGTGCTGTTCGACGAGACCGACGGCGTCGACTTCGAGGCCGTGGCCGACACCGAGCCCGACGTGATCCTGGCCGCGTACTCCGGCCTGACGCAGGAGGACTACGACACGCTCAGCGAGATCGCTCCGGTGGTCGCCTACCCCGAGACCGCGTGGGGCACCTCCTGGCGCGACATGATCGCCTTCAACAGCCAGGGCATGGGCATGGCCGACGAGGGCGAGCAGCTCGTCGCCGACCTCGAGGGCGAGATCGCCGAGGTCGCCGACGCGCACCCCGAGCTGACCGACTCGACCGCGATGTTCCTCACGCACGTCGACACGACCGACCTCAGCGAGGTCAGCTTCTACACGACGCACGACACCCGCGTGCAGTTCTTCGACGACCTGGGCCTGCAGCAGCCCGCGAGCATCCAGGAGGCGTCCGACTCGACCGACCTGTTCTCGCTGACGCAGAGCGCCGAGACGGCCGACACGTTCGACGACGTCGACGTGATCGTCACGTACGGCGACGACGAGCTCGTCCAGACCCTCGAGGGCGACCCCGTCCTGTCGCAGATGCCGGCCGTCGCGAACAAGGCGATCGTCGCGCTGCCGAGCACCGGCCCGCTGGGCACGGCCGCGAACCCGACTCCCCTGTCGATCTCGTGGATCCTCGCCGAGTACGCCGACCTCCTCGCCGAGGCGTCGCAGAAGTAGCGGGCAGCCAGCACCCACGTGACCGTCACCACCACCTCCGGGGCAGCCTCGGACGTCGCCGCCGTGCGCCGTCCGAGGCGTCTCCGTGCCGCCTGGCTGCTCGCGCTGCTGGGCGTGCTCGTCGTCGTCATGGTCCTGTCGCTGACGATCGGCTCGCGGTCGGTGTCGGTCGACGACGTCCTCGCCGCGCTGGGAGGCGCGACCGACGGCTTCGATCGCGCCTCCGTCGCGAAGCGGATCCCCCGCACCCTGCTCGCCGTCGTGGCGGGGGCGGCCCTCGCCGTCGCCGGGGCCGTGATGCAGGGGGTGACGCGCAACCCGCTGGCCGACCCGGGGATCCTCGGGGTCACGACCGGCGCCTCCCTCGCGGTCGTCACCGGCCTCGCGTTCTTCGGCCTGAGCGCCGCGACCAGCATCGTCTGGGTCGCGATCGTCGGCGCCGCCGCCACGGCCCTGTTCGTCTACACGGTGGGATCCCTGGGACGAGGAGGCGCCACCCCCCTCAAGCTGGCCCTGGCCGGGGCCGCGACCTCGGCCGCGCTCGCCTCGTTCATCACCGCCGTCGCGCTGCCCCGCGGCGACATCTCGGCGAGCATCCGCTCGTGGCAGATCGGCGGCGTGGGCGGCGGCACGTTCTCGAGCCTCGGCCAGGTGCTGCCGTTCCTCGCCGCCGGGCTCGTCGTCTGCCTGCTCTCGGCCAAGGCGCTGAACTCGCTGGCACTCGGCGACGAGCTCGCGGCCGGCCTCGGCGAGCGCGTCGCGGTCGTCCGCGGGCTGTCGGCCCTCGGCGCCGTCGTGCTCTGCGGGGCGGCGACCGCCGTCACGGGCCCGATCGGCTTCGTCGGCCTCGTCGTGCCGCACGCCTGCCGGCTGCTGACCGGCGTCGACCACCGCTGGCTGCTGCCGTTCTCGGCGGTCGGCGGCGCGGTGCTGCTCACCGCCGCCGACGTCGTGGGGCGGGTCGTCGCCCGGCCCGCCGAGATCGACGTGGGGATCGTCACGGCGCTGATCGGCGCCCCCTTCTTCATCTGGATCGTCCGCCGCGCGAAGCTGAGGGCGCTGTGAGCGGCGCCGACCTGCGCTCCGCGAGGGGCGCCTCCTCGACGGCTGCCGGTGCCGCCCTCGACGCGGGCGACACCCGCGACGACCGTGCCGCCCGCATCGCGAGCGTCGCCTCCGACGTCGCCCGCGGCCGTGTCCGACGCGGCCGCCGTCGCCGCGTGGTGATCGGCCTGCTGGCCGCCGCCGTGCTGGCCGTCTTCGTGCTCACCCTCATGGTCGGGCGCACCTTCTACGGGCCCGGCGACGTGCTCGGCGTCGTTCTCGGGCAGGACGTGCCGGGCGCCTCCTTCACCGTCGGCCGCCTGCGCCTGCCGCGGGCTGTGCTCGCGATCGCCGCCGGCCTCTGCTTCGGCCTGGGCGGCGTGACGTTCCAGACGATGCTGCGCAACCCGCTAGCGAGCCCGGACATCATCGGCATCAGCTCGGGCGCCAGCGCGGCCGCCGCGTTCGCGATCGTGACCCTGTCGCTCGACGACGCGCAAGTCTCGGCCTTCGCGATCGCTGCAGGGCTCGCCGTCGCCGTGCTCGTGTACCTCCTGTCGAAGAAAGGCGGCGTCGCGGGGACGCGCCTCGTGCTCGTCGGGATCGGCGTCGCGGCGATGCTCGACAGCCTGACGGCGTACGTGCTGTCGGGCGCGGCGCAGTGGGACCTGCAGGAGGCGCTGCGCTGGTTGACAGGGAGCCTCAACGGCACGAGCTGGCCGCAGGTCGTCCCGGTGCTGGTCGCGCTCGTCGTGCTGACGCCCGTGCTGCTCTCGCGGTCGCGCGATCTCTCGGTCACGCAGCTCGGCGACGACACGGCCTCGGCCCTCGGGGTGCGGGTCGACCGCACGCGGCTCGTCGTCGTCCTCGCGGCCGTGGGCCTCATCTCGTTCGCGACCGCGGCCTGCGGGCCGATCGCGTTCGTAGCCTTCCTGTCCGGCCCGATCGCGGCGCGCATCGTCGGTCCGCACGGCTCGCTGCTCGTGCCGTCGGCGCTCGTCGGGGCGCTGCTCGTGCTCGTCGCCGACGTCGTGGGGCAGTTCGCGCTCGGCACGAGGTTCCCCGTCGGGGTCGTCACCGGTGTGCTCGGTGCCCCTTACCTGATCTGGCTCATCGTCCGCACCAACCGTGCCGGAGGCTCGTTGTGACCACCGACCACTCGCTCGTCGCCCGACGACTCACCCTCGGCTACGGCGACCGCGTCGTCGTCGACGACCTCGACCTCGTGGTGCCGCCGGGCCGCATCACCGCGATCGTCGGCGCGAACGCCTGCGGCAAGTCGACGCTGCTGCGCTCGATGTCGCGCCTGCTCAAGCCGCGTGCCGGGCAGGTCGTGCTCGACGGTGCCGAGGTGCACCGGACGCCCGCGCGCCAGCTCGCCCGGACGCTCGGCCTGCTCCCCCAGTCGCCCGTCGCGCCCGAGGGCATCACGGTCGCCGACCTGGTCGGCCGGGGGCGGCACCCGCACCAGGGCCTGCTCTCGCGCTGGAGCTCCGCCGACGACCTCGCCGTCGCGGAGGCGCTCGAGGCGACCGAGACCACCGGCCTCGCCGACCGCTCGGTCGACGAGCTGTCGGGCGGGCAGCGCCAGCGCGTCTGGATCGCGATGGCGCTGGCGCAGCAGACCGACGTGCTGCTGCTCGACGAGCCGACGACCTTCCTCGACGTGAGCCACCAGGTCGAGGTGCTCGACCTGCTCACCGACCTCAACCGCAGCCGCGGCACCACGGTCGTGATGGTGCTGCACGACCTCAACCTGGCCGCGCGCTACGCCGACCACCTCGTCGCCCTGGCCGACGGGCGGGTGCACGCCGCGGGCACGCCGCACGAGGTGCTCACCGAGGACTGCGTCCGGGCCGTCTTCGGCCTCGACAGCCGGGTGGTCGACGACCCGACGACGGGCGCGCCGATGATGCTGCCGCTCGGACGGCACCACGTCGTGGGCGAGGGGCCCGTGCGCCGCGAGTCCCCGTCCGAGGCGACTCCGTAGGAGGCGCGGGTCCGTCCCGCCCGGAGCTCGCGCACCTCCTGCGGTCGCCGCTGCGCACCCTCGCATCTCCGCAAATGCCGACCTTCAGGCCCCCTCGCAGCCCGCACCACTTCAATATCCCGTCATTGCAGGCGCTCAGGTCGGCTTTTGCGGGCTCAGATCCGGCGGCGGGAATTCCGACCGCAGGAGGCGCGGGCGCGTCCCGCAAATGCCGACGGTCGGGCGAGAACGTGGGCTGCAACACCGGGAAATCCAGTTCTCGCGAACGGCGTTGTCGGCATATGCGGACCACACCGTGTTGCATCGACGCGTTTCGCCTGCTGGCGGCGGCGCGAACGACGGAGGGCCGCCCGACGATCTCTCGTCGGACGGCCCTCCGGGTGGTGCAGGTGCTGCGGTGCTGACTAGCCGGTGAACGCGGCGTTCGCGCGCACGGGCACGGCGACCGGGGCGACCGGGCCGGCGGGCACGGGTGCCACCGCGGCGTCGGCGGTGACCGTGACGATGCCCTCGAGCGCGATGCCCGAGTCGTCGCCGATCAGGTTGATGATGTACGTGCCGGGGCCCTGGAGCTGGTCGGCGGGGATGACGATGTTCGCCGCGATGCGACCCTGGGCGTCGGCGGTCAGGACGATGTCCTGGTCACCCGAGCTCTGGGCGTTCTCGTTCGAGAACAGCACGGACAGGGTCTCGCCCGGGAAGAAGCCGGCGCCCTCGACCGCGATGCCGGTCGTGCTGACCTGCGAGACGGTGAGCGTGGCGGGCACGTAGGTGCCGGAGGGCGCGGGGATGAACCACGTGCTCTCGTCACCGAACGCGACGGCCTGGACCGACGAGGTCAGGGGGTCGGGCGTGATGAAGCCGTAGGCGAGGATGGTCGCCGCGGCGGCCTGGTCGCCGCCCGCGTCGATCTGGGCGATCTGGGCCTGGAACTCGGCGAGCGTCGCGACGGCGCCGGCGGCGTAGGTGCCGAGGGCCTGCGAGGTGACCCACTGGCTCGTGGCGGTGAAGCCGGCGTCGCCGGTCGCGACCGGACGCAGCGTCGTGAACTGGGTGCCGGTGCCCGTGGCGTTGGCGAAGATCGGGACCTGGAAGGTCGCGTCCCCGAGCGACGCGAAGTCGGCGTCGAGCACGAGGTCGGTCAGGGTGCTGGCCGGCGCGTCGTAGGCGTTGAGCAGCTGGACGTTGCCGCCGGCCGAGTTGAGGCCGGCGCCGTCGAAGGTGACCGTGCCGGCGGGGGCCGTGACGGCGCCCTGGAACCAGCCGGTGGCGGGGTAGGGCGTGCCGGGCACTTCCTGGCCGAGCTGCGCGTTGGTGGTGACGCGGTCAGCCGTGTCGGGGTCGAATGCGGCGTTCGCCGTGCCGGAGACGGCGACGACGGAACCGAGGACCGCGGCGGACGCCACGGCCACGGAGAAGATGCGGGACTGCTTCACTGGTGATCCTTTTTCTCAGAGTGAGCCGCGCCGGGTGAGGGGCGGCAGAACGGTGATCCCCCCATCACGGCGTCTGCGCAGGGGTGCGCCGTCGCATCGAGAAAGGTTCTGAGTAAGTGTCACTGATTTGCGGCCGCTTGGGAAGTCCTGTGACGAACCAGTGTGCATCCGCGGGGCGCCCGGCTACCGGCTGAGCGTCTTCCCGACGGCGACCCCGACGAGCACGGCCGCCACGACCGTGACGACGGGTCGACGCCGTGCGTTCCGACGCACGAACGCCGCGACCCCCGTGCCCTCGTCGTCCGTGTCGAGCGATCCGACGGTGCGGTCGACGACGTCCGAGGTCGCCCGGCCGGCCTTGTCGGCGAACCGCTCGCCTCGGTCCTGGGCGCGGTCCAGCACCTCGGAGGCCGCCTCCTTCGCCTTCTGCAGCAGCCGGTCGGTGCTGCTCAGCCCACCGGTGTCGCTGTGCCCGTCGCCGTCTCGCCCGGCGGAGCTGCTGCCGTCCCGGTCGCCGGGGGCCGCGTACCGGCGCTCGGCCTCGTCGAGGGCGCGGCTGGCGACGCGCTTGGCCTTGTCGCTGAAGGACTCGCTCATGGGGTGTCTCCTGGTCTGCCCGCCGTGCGGGCGTCGTGTCGTGGGGTTCGTGGTTCCGGTCGAGTCGCAGTGGTGGTGAGCTGCCGGCTGGTCAGTCGCGGCCGGTCGGGGACTCGTCGCCGCGCGACGTGAGCCCGGCGATCGTGTCCCTCGGGACGGGCGGGACGCCGCGTCCCAGCGCCGAGACGCCGACCTTGACGACGACCGCCGCGGCGATCGCGAACACGGCGAAGGCGATGAGGGTCGCGGCCCAGAGCGGCAGCGCCACGGCGAGGGCCGCGACCACGACGGCCGCGAGCAGCCCGACGGTGACGACGGCCAGCACGGCGCCCACCCCCACGAGGACGAGTCCGGTGCGCGCACTTCGGGCACGGTCGGCGACCTCGGCCTTCGCCTTGCCGATCTCGCCGCGCACGGCACGCACGATCGGCTCGATCGCGCGGCTGCTCAGCTGGTCGGCCCGGCTGCTCAGCTGGTCGCGCAGGCGCGCTCCGGTGCGGCCGTCGTCGGTGCGCGTCTCGGCTGCGGCGGTGTCGGTGGTGTCCTTCTCGGCCACGGGGCTCCTCCTGGTCTCGGCCCTGCTCGACGGGCACCTCCCCGGGGGAGGCGCGGTGCAGGACTCCCCATCAAGTCGTGTCCCGCTCCCCTGCCGTCACGCACCTCCGGCTGGCTCCCAGCTTCGCGCGGCCCGGGACTCGCCCCCCGGCCAGCCGCGTCCGACCATGATGCGTCGCTCCTCTCTCTGTGCGCCCGGGCACTCTGCCTGCCCGGGCCGTCGGCGCCCCCGGCGCCGCGCCTCCTCGGGGTCCAGGCTGGGACGAGCGACCGGGAGCCGGTCGGCGACGAGAGGAACGCGACATGGCCGAGACGACAGAGGTGCTGCACGTGGTGCTGGCGGAGTGGAACGACGGGGTCGACGCGACGGCCAGGTCGACGGAGCTGTCGGACGAGCACCTGACCACCATCGACGGCGTGCTGTCCGTGTCGAGCGGCCCCACCGTCAGCGGCGAGGGCCTCGAGGGAGGCTTCGACTGGATGCTCGTGGTCCGCTTCCGCGACCGGGCCGCCCTCGACGCGTACCTCCCGCACCCCGAGCACCTGCCGGTCGCGGGCTTCCTGCGCGACTCGGCCGCCCGGGTCGTCGTCTTCGACATCGCGGCGTAGGGCGCGGTGTTCGAGCGCAGGCGACAGGCGCGTGCCGAGGCCGACGCCGCGGCCGCGGCAGCCCTCGAGGCGACCCTCGACGCGGTCGCTCCGTGGTCGGGAGCGGGGCTGACGGCCGAGGCGGCCACCCTTCGCGAGGGCCCCCGACAGCAACGAGCCCTGCCGGCGGTCGCCCTCTCCGACGGGGTCGCCCGTGTGCTCGTGAGGCACGACGAGCTCACGGACCTCGTGGCGGACCGGCAGGGCATCGTCGAGTCGGTCGGCGCCGAGTGGCCCGTCTACCTCGCGTGGCCCCGGGCGGCCGCGCGGTCGTCGGTCGTGGGCGACGTCACCGCCCACCTCCCCGACCGCTCGCTCGCCTTCGTGGTGAGCCCCGTCGAGGCCGCGCCCCAGGTCGTGCTCGCGGGCGACGACCTCGACTCGTTCACCACATGGGTGGAGTCGTTCCCGCTCCCTCGGTGACGACTCGACCGTGACGAGTCCGCGGCCGTGCGGTCTGTGGCCGCGCAGCCGTCCCTAGAATCGGCGCATGCCCTACGACGAGTGGTACGACGACGACACCCGCGAGGCGGCGACCGCGCGGGTCCTCGAGCGCAGGGCCACGAAGCCGGGCGACCGCAACGTGCTCACGGTGGTCGCCGACGAGTTCGGCATCCCGCAGCAGACGCTGCGCGCCTGGGTCGAGGAGGCGGCACCCGAGCCCGAGAAGTCGGCCCGGAAGCCCCGTCCCAAGTTCTCGCAGGTCGTGACGACGCGGATCGAGCCGGCACCGGTGCCGGCCCCCGAGGTCATGCCGGACGCGGACGTCGAGCCTGACGGAGAACACCAGTCGGAGGCGGAGCCGGAGCCGGAGCCGGACGCGGACGCGGACGCGGAGGCGGAGGCGGACCGCGAAGCCGGACCGGACGTCAAGACCCAGCCCGCACCTCCTGCCCCGACCCCCGTCGCTGCCCGCGCTCCGGTGCCGCACACTGACGAGATCGCGGCCCTCGAGGCGGAGGTCGTCGCGCTCCGTGCCGGCAACCGCGTGCTCACGGAGGCCATGCGAGTCCTGCTCGACCCCTGACCTGAGCCGACGGACTGCTGAGGTAACGGTCAGGTAACGCACCAATCCCATCCAGCGAGGGTGGCGAACCCCTGTCAACTCCCCACCGGGAACCACAGACAAGGAGAAACCCATGAACATCTCGCGCAAGACCATCACCAAGTCCGCCTTCGGCATCGTCGCCTCCGGCGCCCTCATCTTCAGCCTCGCCGCCTGCTCCTCGACCGACGCCGGCTCCGGCTCGTCGTCCTCCGCTGCCCCGTCGTCGTCCTCGTCGGCCGCCAGCACCGAGCCCGTCGCGTCGCTCCCCGACCTCAGCAAGGGCGTCGACACCCAGGTCGCCGTCGACGCGTCCTTCGTCGAGGCACTCACCAGCCTCGGCCTCACCCCCGGAGTCGTCGGCACCGCCGGCTTCGACGCCACCACCGGCACCTTCTCCTTCCCCATCACCGGCGGCAACGTCGACTACTACGACCCCTCCTCCGACGTGCGCCCCTACGTCCAGGGCGAGATCGACCACGACGGCTCCGGCCTGTCGCTGACCGCCGCCGACGGCACCGTCGTCGAGCTCACCGACTTCCGCATCGACCCGGGCGAGAGCAAGCTCTACGGCACCGTCACCGCCAACGGCACCGTCGCAGCAGAAGACGCCTACCTCTTCAACCTCTACGGCGGCTCGCTCAAGCCCCTCCAGATGGAGGGCACCAACGCCGTCCTCGAGGGCACCACCGTGCACATCAGCCCCGACGCCGCCGGCCTGCTGAACCAGACCTTCAACACCGACGCCGTCCAGGACGAGATGCTCGTCGGCGTCGCGAAGATCACCGTCGCCACCGAGTAACTCTCTCCCGCACGGTGTCGACCGCGCCGGTGCTGCGCCGTACCTCGTAGGGCCGGCATCCCGGTGGAACCCCATCCCGCTTCGTGAGCGGGATGGGGTTTTTCCGTGCGCCCGGGCGGGCCTCAGGCCCAGCGCCGCCTCAGCCAGCCCAGGGCGGCCGCGGCCTCTCGCCGTTGGAACTCCCGGAGGGTCGGCATGTCCGCCGGTGCGGGCGTCTGCAGCGCATCCGTCCACGAACCGGCGAGGCCGGCGAGGACCGCGTCGACCGCCTCCGGCGGCACCTCCCGCAGGGAGTCGTGCAGGAGGTGCCCCTCCACGTCGCTGCGCGGGTCGCGCACGAGCACGTCGAGCAGGTAGGTCACCGAGTCGAACCACGGCGCCCCGACCGAGGCCCACGGCCAGTCGACCAGCCACACGCGCGAGCTGGCGTCGAGGAGGAAGTTGTCGGCACGGCAGTCGAGGTGCACCAGGTGCTCCCCCGCCGCTGCGCCCGGGAGCTGCGCAGAGGCGTCGCGCAGCTGGTCGAGGTGCGCAGTGGTCCAGGGTCCGAGCTCTCCCGTCACCCCGGCCTCGCTCAGGCGCTCCCAGCTCGTGGAGTCGGGCGTGAGCTCGTTCGAGAGACGCGGCAGTAGCGACGCCTCGGTGATGCGGGGCAGGCCGGCCAGCGCGTCGAGCACGAGCGTCGTGTCCTCCGGCCCGGGGTGCCGGCCGTCGACGTCCTCGAACGCCACGACGACCCAGCCGTCCTGCTCGACCGTCGCGACCACTCGGGGTGCCGACACCGACGCGGGCAGACCCCGGACGACCATCGCCTCCCGCCGATGCAGCTCGTGGGTGCCGGCGTTGCGCGATCGACTCACCGACTTCGCGAAGACTCGCCGTCCGCTGCGGAGCACCAACCGATCGGCACTGCCGGACGAGAACCCTCCCGGCTGGCTCGCCGCCTCCTCGACCTGGTCGCCCAGCGCCTCCTCGAGTGCACGGCGCACCGTGGTGGGCACCTCCGCCCAAGTCGTCCTGGTCACGTCCGCTCCTCTCGGTGAGATGCCTCGACCGGGACGACATGCCCTCGGGCCCCCGGGCACGTCGTCCCTTTCCGGTGTTCCTCGCGCCTTCGCCGTCCCGTCCCGTGCCGTGCTCGCGCCTTCCCCGCTCGACGACGGTCAGCGGCGGGTCACTCGTCTGTGTCGACCGCCCCGGCAGGACGCCGTCGTCGAAGGAGGCGGGCGAGCACCGTGCCCGCGATCCAGACGCCCGCGAGGACGACGAAGGCGACCCACATCGGCTCCTCGAGCCGATCGGCGACGAACCAGAACAGGGCGCCGCCGACGAAGACCAGCAGCAGGTTGGTCACGACCTCCCTGAAGGGCAGCCACGGTGACGACGGCTCGACGACTTCACGGACCTCGACGGGGCGAGCACTCGGCAGGTCTCTCGCATCGCTCATGGACCGAGGATGCCAGACGTCAGGAAGTGAGGAGGCGCCGCTCGCCACCCGACACTCGACGGACTCGACGGGATGCGGAACGTGAACCGGGCCCCGTGCGGCCGCACGTTCGCGACGTCGATCGTCCCGCCGTGCAGCTCGACGACGCGTCGGGTGATGGTCAGGCCGAGGCCGTGCCCGGGCCCGTCGCGCCGGCGTGACCGGTCCGCTCGCCAGAGGCGGTCGAACACCGACCCGAGGTCCTCTTCGCGGATGCCGACCCCGTCGTCCTCGACGTCGACCTGGACCGAGCCGTCCCCGGGCAGGAGGCTGACGACCACCGTGCGGGGGCGACCGTGCACGAGGGCGTTGTCGAGCAGGTTGCCCACGACCTGGCGCATGAGCACGGGATCCGCGACGACGACCACGCGGAGGGGTCCTCGGTACTCGACCACCGGCCCCTGCAGCCGCCGCGCGTCGACGGACTCCTCCAGCAACGCCGCGAGGTCGACCTCCTGCGGCTGCAGCCTCAGCTCCCCTGCGTCGGACGACGCGACCGTCCGCAGGTCGTCGATGAGACGCTCGAGGTGCTGGGCCTCGCGGCCGATCACCCTGACGACCTCGTCCTTGTCGGAGACCACCCCGTCGTCCCAGGCCTCGGCCCAGCCGCGGATGTTCGTCAGCGGGGTCCTGAGGTCGTGGGCGATGTCGGCCGTCAGCTGGTCTCGTTGCTGCCGCGCCTGCTCGAGACCGTCCGCGAGCTCGTTCACCGCGCTCCCGAGCCTCGAGATCTCGTCCTGCCCCGACTCCGGTGCGCGAGCGGCGTGCTGCCCTGCCGTGAGCCGTTCGGTGACGAGCTGCAGGCGACGGATGCGACGGACCGCCTGGCCGCTCGCGACGAGCACGAGGGCGCCGCTGAGCGCGACGAGGCCGATGACGACCGCCGCGATCCGGGCGAGGGAGTCGGTCGTCAATGAGTCCAGAGCCGGCCGGGCGCCGTCGACCGGCGAGGTGACCAGGTAGGCGCGGGGCGGGACGAGGTCCTCGTTGATCGTCGTCCAGGCCCTCGTGACGCAGCTCCTCGTCCGCTGCAGCGTCTCCAGGGGGACCGCCTCGTCGCCTCCGACGACGCGGAGCGAGATCCCCTCGGCGGCACCGGGCGACACGAGGTCGAGCTGGACCGCGCTGACGGAAGTGATGGACTGGACGGCCAGGCACTCGTTCGTCTGCGCGGTGAGCAGGCCGAGGGCCGCCTGCTCGGGGCCGTGCGGTGCCGTGTAGGCCTCGGTCTCGCAGCCGGGCGGGAACGCACCCGAGACGACCGCCCGGCCGTTCGGCCAGAGCGAGACCGACGACGACGGCAGCCCTGCGCAGGCGGCGACCGCCTCCGCCGCTGCACGGGACGACCGTGCCTGCGACTCGTCGAGCACCATCGCGCCCGCGACCGTCGTGCTGATCGGGCTCAGCGTGTCCGCGAAGGTCTCCGAGAGCGGGTCGACCGGCGTGCCGGGCAGCTGGGGCACGGGCCGCGACGCGTCGGTGTCGCCGATGGTCCGGCCGTCGACGTCGAGGAGGACGAGGCGCCGATCGAACCGGTCGCCGAGCCGGTCGAGCTCCGTCGCGACGTCGGCCCAGCTCTGCTCCCGGCCTGCCCAGCTCCGCACCGCCGCCACGATGTCCTGGTCGGTGCGGGCGTCCCGGTCGATCTGGACGGCGTCCCGGCGGGTGACCGCCGTCGAGACGATCCACGTCGTGCCCGCGATCGAGAGGGTCACGATGACGATGCCGATCGCGAGGAAGCGGACGAGCAGGCTACGACGCACGAGGCCCCGTCTCCCCGGTCGAGGAGAAGCGGTACCCGACGCCGTAGACGGTCTCGATGCCGCAGGGCGCCTCCGAGTCGAGCTCGAGCTTCGCCCTGAGGTTCTTCACGTGGGCGTCGATGGTCCGCTCCGTGATGAAGCGGCCGTCACCGTGCAGGGCGACCAGCAGCTGCCCTCGGCTCAGCACGCTCCCCGCTGCCGACATCAGCGCCCTCAGCAGGTCGAACTCGGCACGCGTGAGGTCCACGAGCCGGCCGGAGGTCCGCGTCTCGCGCCGCGCCGGGTCGAGGGAGACGTCCCCGGCGCGGAGCACGCCGTCCACGCGCTGGGGCGCGCTCCGCCGCAGCAGCGCCCGGACCCGGGCGAGGAGCTCGCGCGGGCTGTACGGCTTCGTGAGGTAGTCGTCCGCGCCGTGGTCGAGGCCGAGCAGCAGGTCGTTCTCCGCCACGCGGGCGGTGACCATCAGGATCGGCAGCTCCGACCCCTCCTCACGGAGGCGGGTGCTGACCTGCAGGCCGTCGAGGCCCGGGAGCATCACGTCGAGCACCAACAAGGAGGCGCGGCCGTCCCCCACGCTCTCGAGCGCGCGGACGCCGTCGGAGACCACCTCGACCTCGTGCCCCTCGCGTTCGAGGTAGCGCCGGAGCAGCTCCCCCTGGAGCTCGTCGTCCTCTGCCACCACTATCCGCGCCACGTGAGCCACGCTACGGGGCCGTGAGCCCGGCGATCGTCCTGCTACGGCTCTTCTCACCGAACCGGCACGGCGAGCGCACAGGTCCTTCACACTCCTGGTCGACGCTGAGATCTCCCCAACCGAAAGGACCGACATGTCCCTCACCAAGATCAGCGCCGTCGTCGGCGGCGCACTCGTCCTCGGAGGCGCCGCCGTCGCGGGTCTCTCGATGTCCGCCCAGGCTGCCGAGGCTCCCGCCACCAGCGCGGCGAGCACGGGCGCCCAGGCTCAGGTCTCGTCGACGACGTCGACCGGCACGGCGGCGAACGAGGTCACGAAGGCGCTCGACGCCGCGGCGATCCAGGAGTACGGCACCCCGGCCCGGGAGTCGCTCGCCTACCTGGCCGCGGCCGACCCGGCGAACGACCTGTACCTCAGGTGCATCGCCGATCGCACGGTCTCGGCGAAGGGCAGCGCGACCGCGATCACGGAGACCGCGGACTCGTCGTCGCTGACGCGGCCCGCGACGGCGGCCGAGACCGCGGTCGGCGAGCAGGCCGAGGCGTTCTGCGCACCGCTCGAGCCGGCACCGCCGTGGGAGCTGGACCGCAGCAACCCCGAGGCACCGGCGTTCGCCGCCGAGGTCGTGGAGCGCCTGGAGGCGGCCGGGGTCACCGAGGTGGCCGTCGCTCCGGACGACGGCGGCGACCGCGTCGGCATCGAGTTCGGCGGCGCCGGGAACGACGCCTCTTCGATCTCGAAGGGCACGGAGCTCCTGCCCTCGGTCGCGCTCGAGGTCGCCCGGGGCTGAGCTCCGCTCCCCCGCTGACCCGTTGACCCGTTGACCCGCAGGGCCGTCGCCGACACCGGCGGCGGCCCTGCGGCGTCAGCCCTGCGGCGCCAGCCCCGCAGCGCCAGCCCCGCAGCCTCAGCCCTCCCGGCGCAGCCAGAAGTCGACCGCCTCCGCCGACGGGCGCGACGTGACGGAGGTGACGTCACCGAGCTCGAGGACGCTGTCGGGCGCCTCCTGCAGGGTCGGCCATCGTTCACGGTCGGCTCCGTTCGGATCGCCGCGGGTGACGAAGTCGAGCCAGTACCCTGTCATCTCCGACTCGAGCCGGCGGTCGACGGTCGTGTAGTCGATGTCGCCGTCGGCGCCGAGGTTGCCGTACGCGTACATCACCTCGGACCCGTGGTACGCGCCGAAGCGCTCGAGGTCCGGGTCCGGGGGGACGCGCGTGAACCAGTACGGATAGACCGGCGACTCCCCCGACCGGGCGGCCGTCAGGCCCCACTTCCGCATCGGGGCGGTCATGGACTGGTCGGTGCCGGACCGGATCCGTGACTCGACCACCTCCTCCTCGTCGCCTCCCGGGTACAGCGCGAGGAACTCGTCGGCGTCGTCCCCGTACTCGTCGCGGGCCTCCCGGGCCCACGTCGCCGGGTCCGAGTCGACCCCGCCGACCAGGTCGAGGGACGTCTCGTCGGCGTTGCTGCCGAGCAGCAGGGGGACGTCGTTCTGCAGCCCCGCCTCGTAGAGGGCAGACGGGGTGTCGGGCAGCACGGCGTCGCCCACGACCGGCCACCAGTGCGTCGTGAGGTCCGCGGCCGCCGCGGCCTCGGCGATGCGCTCGGCCGGCATCTCGCGCATCTCCGCGAGGGTCGCGCCGCCAAGTGCGTCGCTCAGGCCGCGAGCGGCCTCGCGCGCGTGCTCGGCGTCGTCGTAGAGGTCGCCCCCGTCGCGGTCGCCCGCGCTGCCCAAGCACCCCCCGCTCTCGCCGATGAGTCCGTGCACGAGGCCCGTGGCCAGGGGCGAGACGCCCAGGATGCACGCGGATCCCGAGCCCGCCGACTCCCCCGCGACGGTGACCTGCCCCGGGTCCCCGCCGAACTCGCCGATGTTGTCGTGCACCCACTGCAGGGCGGCCAGCTGGTCGAGCAGGCCCTGGTTGCCCGGGGTCTCGCCGCCGAGGGCGTCGCCGGCCAAGGCTGTGCTGTCCAAGAACCCGAACACGCCGAGCCGGTAGTTGATCGTGACGACCACGGCTCGGCCGGTGGAGGCGAGGGCCGTCCCGTCGTAGGCAGGCAGCGCACCCGAGCCGGCGACGAACGCGCCACCGTGCAGGTAGACGAGCACGGGCAGGGGCGCAGGAGGCGCCTCCGACGGTCTCCAGACGTTCAGCCGCAGGCTGTCCTCGTCGGTCGTGTACCCGCCCAGCAGGGTCTGCTCGAGCGGCAGGTCGAGCACGCGGGTCGCGGCCCGGGTGACGACGCTGGGCTCGGCCTGGACCACGGAGGTGCCGAAGTCGTCGGCGACGAGGGTCTCGGATCGTGCGGGGGCCGGCTGCGGCGCCTCCCACCTCAGGTCGCCGACGGGCGGGGCGGCGTAGGGGATGCCCGCGAAGGCGTCCACCCTGGCGCTCGTGTCGTGCACCCCGACCACGTCGCCCTGGGCGGTCGTCACCGGGTCCGTGTGGGGCCCGTCCAGGGTCCGCGTGCCGACGATCGGGCCCGCCGCCAGGGCCACGCCGCCGGTGAGGGCGGCCACCGCGACCCACGCCGCGCCGCGGACGAACCACCGACGACGTCGCCACGTCCGCGAGAGGAGAGCGGCCGCCGCGACGGTCGCGGCCACGAGCAGCCACCCCCACCACGGAGCCTGGTTCAGCCAGGCGACCACCGCGCCGACCAGCGCCACGGCTGCGGTCGGCAGCCACCACCTCCTGCCGTGTGATCTGCTGCGTGTTCCGTCCTGCGTCCTCTTCGTCACCCTGATCCCTTCGATGCGGTCCGTACTCGATACGAACCGTACTCGATACGAACTGCATCAAAACTGGAGGAGGTGCTAGCCAGGGCGCATAGGCTCGTCCCGTGAACGACGGAGAAACCCCCTCGGTGCGCCGGCGGACCGACACGCGGCGTCGCCTCCTGGCGGCCGCGGCGGACCTGTTCGAGGCGAGCGGCACGATCGGCCAGAGCGTCGAGGCCCTCTGCGCGCGGGCGGGCTTCACCCGCGGGGCCTTCTACTCGAACTTCACCAGCGTCGACCAGCTCTACCTCGCGCTGCACGAGGAGCAGGCGGGCCGGGTCTGGCACCGCCTGGGGGCGGCCCTCGAGGCGCAGACGTCAGGTGAGGGGCGGCAGGGATCCCTCGAGGAGGCGGTGGGCCACCTCCTGGACTCGCTCCCCGACAGCAGGGAGTGGTTCTCGTTGCGGTCGGTGCTGCTCGCGCGGGCGGCGGCCGACCCCGTCTTCGCCGACCTGATGAGGATCGACGACGGCGCCGTCGCGGCCGAGCTGGGCGCTCGCTTCGTCGCCCTCGCCGCCGTCCACGGACGCGAGCCCGTCGTCGAGCCGGCCCTCCTGGCGAAGGCCGTGGTCGCCGCCCACGTGGGCGCGGTCGGCCAGGCGGCGGTCGACCCCGACGGCGTGCGGACACAGGTCGTCACCGTGACGGCGGTCATCCGCGGGCTGACGGTCGAGTCGGCTGCGCCGTAGGACTCGCCGCGGGTGCCGGGTGCCGGGCGCCGTGCACGGCACCCCGTCACGCCCTTGCGCCGCTCCGCAGCCTGCGCCTAGCATCGGCGCGTACCTCGTCGCGAGCCGCGACGTCGGTGCGGCCACCTCACCGGCCGACCGGACGGCTCGCGGACACGGGGGCTCCCCGCACGGAAGACGGCCCATTGCGCACCAGCACCGGTACTGCGTCCACGACGCAGCAGCTGCCCTCGCACTGACTCCGCCCGTGCCCGCCCGCTGACCCGGGCGAGGCCGACGCTCCCCCGCCTCCGGCCGGGAGCGCGGTGGTGTCGTGCGCCGACACCACCCCCGGGAGCACCGTGCCCTCCACCCTCAGCACCACCATGCCCTCACCGTCCGTCGTCCTCACCGACTGCTCGTTCGCCTGGCCCGACGGCGCCGTCGTCCTCGACCGCGTCACGACGGCCTTCGGGCGGGGCCGCACCGGCCTCGTCGGGTCCAACGGCGCCGGCAAGTCGACGCTCGTCCGCCTCGTCACGGGCGATCTCGCCCCCACCGGCGGGAGGGTCTCGACGACCGGCCCGGTCGACCTGCTGCCGCAGCGCCTCCGTCGCGGACCGGACGACACCGTCGCCGACCTGCTCGGCATCCGTCCGCGGCTCGACGCCCTGCACGCGATCCTCGGCGGAGATCCCGATCCGCGGCACTTCGACGCCCTCGGCGACGACTGGGATCTGGAAGCCCGGGCCGTCGCCGCCCTCAGCGAGGTCGGGCTCGACCTCGACACGTCTGACCTGCTCCGTCCGGTCGCGACCCTGTCGGGCGGCCAGGCCGTCCTCACCGCCGTCACCGGCGTGCGGCTGCGCGACCGACCCGTCGCCGTGCTCGACGAGCCGACGAACGACCTCGACCTGCGGTCGCGCGGGCTGCTGCTCGACCTCGTCGATCACTGGCGTGGCACCCTCGTCGTCGTGAGCCACGACCGCGAGCTGCTCGAGCACGTGGACGAGATCGCCGAGCTGCGCGACGGCTCGATCCGCACCTCGGGCGGGACCTGGTCCGACTTCGAGCAGCGCCTGGCCGTCGAGCGGTCGGCGGCCGAACGCGACCTGCGCGACGCCGACCAGCTGCTGCGCGCCGAGCGGCGACAGCGCATCGAGGCCGAGACGACGATCGCCCGGCGGGCGCGCGCCGGGCGACGCTCGGCGGAGTCGATGCCCGCGATCATCGCCCACGCGAGGAGGAACAAGGCGGAGGCGACCGCGGGCCGGCTGCGCTCGGGACACGGGGACGCGGAGGCGCGGGCCAGGGACCAGGTCGACGTCGCCTCACGAGCGGTGAGGGACGACGACGCCGTCCGGGTCGACCTCCCCGATCCGGCGATCCCGGCGGGACGACGCCTCGCGGAGCTGACCGTGCGGGGCAGGACCACCGTGCTGCAGGGGCCGGAACGGATCGCGGTCGTCGGCGCGAACGGCACGGGCAAGACGACGCTGCTCGAGCAGCTCGTCGGCGCCCCCGGCGCGCGGCCGCACCCCCTGGTCGACACGGGGGCGACGTCGTTCACCGAACGGGTCGCCTGGCTGCCCCAACGTCGCGACGGGCTGCTCGCCGACGACGACACCGTCCTCGAGCACGTCGCCCGCGCGGCCCCCGCCGTGCCCGACCGTGAGCTGCGCAACGCCCTCGCGCGTCTCCTCGTCCGTGGCTCCGTCGTCGACCGGACGACGGCCACCCTCTCTGGAGGAGAACGATTCCGCGTGGCCCTCGCGGGCCTGGTGCTCGCCGACCCGGTCCCCCAGCTGCTCGTGCTCGACGAGCCGACGAACGACCTCGACATGACGACGACCGACCACCTCGTCGACGTGCTCACGGCCTGGCGCGGAAGCCTCGTGGTCGTCAGCCACGACGAGAGGTTCCTCGACCGGCTGGGGCTGCACGCCCGCGTGGCCCTCGACTGACGGCGCCGTGACTAGCTGGGCATGTCCACGAACCGCGAGAACATGCCGTGGAACGCCACGGTGATCGTGTCCGTCGGGCCGTTGCGGTGCTTGGCGACGATGAAGTCGGCCTCGCCCTGGCGCGGGTTGTCCTTCTCGTAGGCAGACTCGCGGTGCAGCAGGATGACCATGTCGGCGTCCTGCTCGAGCGAGCCGGACTCACGCAGGTCGCTGATGGCGGGCTTCTTGTCGGCACGCTGCTCGGGGCCACGGTTCAGCTGCGACAGCGCGATCACGGGCACCTGCAGTTCTTTCGCCATCAGCTTCAGCGCACGCGAGAACTCCGAGACCTCCTGCTGACGGCTCTCGACGCGCTTGCCCGAGGTCATCAGCTGCAGGTAGTCGATCACCACGAGCTTGAGGTTGTGCTGCTGCTTCAGCCGACGGCACTTCGCCCGGATCTCGACGAGCGTCATGTTGGGCGAGTCGTCGATGAACAAGGGCGCATCGTTGATGCGACCGCGCACCTGCGCGATGTTCGTCCAGTCGCGGGCGTCGACGGTGCCCTTGCGCATGTTCTGCAGCGGCACGCTCGACTCGGCCGACATCAGGCGCATCGCGATCTCGCTGCGCCCCATCTCGAGCGAGAAGAAGACCGACGCCTGGCCGTGCTTGATCGACGCCGCCCGCGCGAGGTCGAGCGCGAGCGTCGACTTGCCGAGCGCGGGTCGCGCGGCCACGATGATCAGCTGACCGGGGTGGAACCCGTTCGTCAGCGCGTCGAGCTGCGCGAAGCCGGTCGGCACTCCGGTCATCTGCCCGTCACGGCCCTTGGCCGCCTCGATCTCGTCGATCGCCACCGTCACGGCCTCGTTCAGGGGCACGTAGTCCTCGGTCTGGACTCCCCCGGCGACGTTGTAGACCTCGGCCTGCGCGTTGTTGACGAGGTCGACGACCTCGCCCTCGCTCGCGTAGCCCATCTGCACGATGCGGGTGCCGGCCTCGACCAGGCGCCGCAGCACCGCCTTCTCGGCGACGATCGACGCGTAGTAGCCCGCGTTGGCGGCCGTGGGCACGACGCCGGTGAGCGTGTGGAGGTACTCGGCACCTCCTGCCCTCGACAGGTCGCCCGACTTCATCAGCTCGTCGCTGACCGTGATGACGTCGGTGGGCTCGCCGTGCGAGTACAGGCCGAGGATCGCGTCGTAGATGACCTCGTGCTTCGGCACGTAGAAGTCCATGCCGCGGACGGTCTCGATGACGTCGGCCACCGCGTCCTTGCTCAGCAGCATGCCGCCGATGGTGCTCTGCTCGGCCAGCAGGTCGTGCGGGGGCACCCTGTCCATGCCCGTGCCCATGCCGCCGCGGTCGCTGCGCTGCTGCCGGTCGTTGTCGCCGGAGGTGCCGCTCGCGAGACCGAGGTGAGCGATCGACATGGGACCTCCTGCAAGGTGTTCGGGTGCGTGCCGGACGGCGACGGACGTCGTCCAGGACGGTTCTACAGCGAGCGACCGACATCCCTGTGCCGAGCCCCCGCGACCCCCGTCTGGCGAGCGCGGTACACCTTATGGACACCTAGTTCTCCACAGCAAATGCACCTGTGGATAACTTTGGGGAGAACCGGTGAGAAACGCCGGGGGTGCTTGTTGACAACTGTGGATCATCCTGTGGACAAAGAGATACTTCACACCGACTAGGCACCCCTGACCTGGGGTTTATTTTCCCGCAGCCTGTGTGTAGAAAGTTCCTTGAACCGTGGGTTGAGAGTCCCGATTTGACTTCTGGCTGTGCACAGAGAAGTTGACAAGGAGGCGCGGCACCCGGTACGAGCGCAGCCCGCGTTCAGCTTGACGTAACCCCCTGTTCGGGGGCCGTTCCCCGCCTCCTGCGGGCCCTGTCGGCTCACCTCGTGCCCTCCATGCCGCGTTCCGGACAAGATGGCGCGGCACGCGGGCGCATCCTGTCCGGAACGGAGCACGACGTCCCGCGCCCGGAGTAGGGCAGGCCGTCGAGCACACCCCGGGGGCCGGCTGACCCGCGCCCCGCGCACGCAGAAGAGCGGCGACCCCCGAGGGGGCCGCCGCTCTGTTGTGCTGCGGTGGTGCTGGCTGCTGACGCAGCGCGGGACTACTTCGCGCTGACCACCGTGAGGGTGATCGTGGCGACGACGTCCTCGCGCAGGCGCAGGGTCGCCTCGTGGTCGCCCACGAGCTTGATCGCGGTCGGGATCTCGACCTTGCGCTTGTCGATGGTCGCGACGCCCTGGGCGTTGACCGCGTCCGCGACGTCGCCGGGACGGACGGAGCCGAACAGGCGGCCGTCGGCACCGGTCTTGACCGTGAGGCGGATCTTCTGGGCCTCGAGGCGGGCCTTGAGGTCGTGCGCCTCCTCGATGGTCTTGAGCTCGCGGGTCTCGCGGGCGGTGCGGATCTGCTCGACCTGCTTCTCGCCACCACGCGACCACGCCACGGCGAAGCCCTGGGGGACGAGGTAGTTGCGGGCATAGCCGTTCTTGACGTCGACGACGTCACCGGCCGAGCCGAGGCCGGAGACCTCGTGCGTGAGGATCACTTTGGACATGGTTGCTCTCTCTTCCGTTCGCCGCTGATCAGCGGCCGGAGCCGGCGTAGGGGAGGAGCGCCATCTCGCGGGCGTTCTTCACGGCACGGGCGATGAGGCGCTGCTCCTGGACGGAGACGCCGGTGATGCGACGGGCGCGGATCTTTCCACGCTCCGAGATGAACTTGCGGAGGGTCGCGACGTCCTTGTAGTCGATGACGCCGACGCGGATCGCCTTCGCGGGAGCGGCGTTCTTGCCGCCCTTGCCGCGGAGGGGCTTGCGGCGGTCGCCGCTGCTCTTTCCAGCCATTGTTTTTCTGCTTTCGAGTCCAGATGAAGAAGAAGTGAGGTGCGACGAGGCCTAGAAAGGCGTCTCGTCGTTGTAGGTGCCGCTGCCGCCGGGGGTGTTCCAGACGTCGCCGCCCTGGGAACCGCCGCCCTGCTGGCCGCCGCCCTGAGCCGGTGCGGACTGGCCCCACGGCTCGGACTGCTGGCCGCCGCCGACCTGGCCCTGCTGGCCGCCGCCGCGGTTGCCCCCGAAGGAGCCACCACCGCCGCCGCCCTCACGGGACGAGGCCGCACGCGTGACCTGAGCGGTCGCGTAGCGGAGCGAGGGGCCGATCTCGTCGACGTCGAGCTCGAAGCTGGTGCGCTTCTCGCCCTCTTTCGTCTCGTAGCTGCGCTGCTTCAGACGGCCCTGCACGATGACGCGCGAGCCCTTCGTCAGCGACGACGCCACGTGCTCGGCGAACTCGCGCCAGACGCTGGCACGGAGGAAGAGCGCCTCGCCGTCCTTCCACTCGTTGGACGCGCGGTCCAACGTGCGGGGGGTCGACGCGATGGTGAAGTTCGCGACCGCGAGCCCGTTCTGCGTGTAGCGCAGCTCGGGGTCACTGGTGAGGTTGCCCACCACTGTGATGACGGTCTCGCCTGCCATCGGCTACTCGGCAGCCTTCGGTGCGGCGGGCGCGGCGGGCGTCGCGGAGCCGGCAGGCGTCGCGGCACCGGCGGAGGCCGGTGCAGCAGCGGCGGCCGGAGCAGCGGCGGGAGCCTTGGCGGCCTTGCGGGCAGCCTTCTCGTCCGAGAGCTTCTTGGCCTCGGCGACCATCGCGATGGCCTCCTCGGCGCGCAGCACCTTGGTGCGGAGCACGGCCTCGGAGAGACCCAGCTGACGGTCGAGCTCGACCGTGGCGGCCGAGTTCGAGGTCATGTTGACGACGGCGTAGATGCCCTCGGTCTTCTTCTTGATCTCGTAGGCGAGACGACGACGACCCCAGATGTCGATGTTGTCGATCGTGCCGCCGTCGTTGCGGATGACGTTGAGGAACTTGTCCAAGCTCGGGGCGACGGTGCGCTCATCGATCTCGGGGTCCAGGATGACCATCAGTTCGTACTGGTGCATGACTAACCCACCTCCTTCGGACTTCGCGGCTACAGACGTTCTGCAGCAGGAGGGTGTTCATGACGTCGCGCCCGCCCGGGGGCAGACGCAACCTTCCCAGCGTAGCCGGTCGCCCCGCCCCGCACAATGCCGAGCCAGCCCGGCACCCGGCCAGCCCCGCACGATGCCGAGCCAGCCCGGCGCGCGGCCAGCGCGGCACCCGATCAGCGAGGCGTCCCGCGCCCGCCCTCGCCGGGGTCGTCCTCGAGCGTGGCCGTCGCCAGCTCCTGGGCCCTGGCCAGCGCCTCCTCGACCGTCGTCGTGCCGAGGAACATCTCGTCGAGCACCGGGTCGACGACCGGCTCGGCGTCGCCCCAGATGCCGGTCGGGGCCGGGATCGAGCGCCCCGACGCGACGACGTCGAAGAACGGCGCCACGTCGACGCCCTGGTCCGACCAGTGCTCGTAGTAGGCGGCCTGGGCGCCGAGCACCGCGGGCACGGCCGCCCCGTCGGCGCCGATGTAGCGGGAGCCGTCGGTCGAGCCGAGCCAGGCGAGCACCCGCGCCGTGGCGCCGAGGTGGGGCGTGTGGGCGTTGCCGGCCGCGACGATGCCGTTCGACACGCTGACGCGCCCCTCGGGACCGGCGGGCATGCGCGCGACCCCCCAGGTGAAGTCGGACCCGGCCGCGACCGGCGCCAGGCTGTACAGCCCCGACTGGAACAGCGCCATGTGGCCGGACGTGAACTGGTCGCGGCTGTAGTCCGGGTCGGCGTTGGTGAGCGACGCCGGGGGAGCGACCCGGTGCTCCTGCACCAGGTCGACCACGTACCGGAACGCGGCCTGCGCCTCCGGCGTGTCCAGCTCGAAGGAGGTGCCCGTCGCGTCCTCGAGGCTCGCCCCGTTCGACCCGAGGTAGTCGAGCCAGATCGCCTGCAGGTCCTCGCCGGCGTTGTAGCCGTACTGCACCGGCGTGCCGTCGAACGCGGGATCGGCGGCGCTGCGGCCCTGGGCGTCGCGGGTCAGCTGCTCGAGCACCGGCAGCAGGGTGTCGCCCTCGCCGCCGCCGGGCGCCCAGGTCAGCTCGTCGAGCGCCGCGGGGTCGACGCCCGCCGCGGCGAGCAGGTCGGCGTTGTAGTAGAGCGCGACGCCCCCGTCGCTGAGCTGGGGCACGCCCCAGAGCCGGCCGTCGAGCGTGTACTGCTCGGTGACCTCGGGGCTCCAGGCGCGGTGCGCCGAGGCGCCGAGCACCCGGTCGACGTCGAGCAGATCGCCCGCCTCGGCCTGGTCGGCGTAGGCGGCGCTGTTCAGCCAGTAGACGTCCGGGGCGCTGCCGTCGTCGACGTCCGACTCGAGGTCGGCGGCGTAGTCGGCGTAGGGCACCACCTCGACGTCGACGTCGATCGTCGGGTTGTCGCGCTCGAAGGTCGCGAACGACTTCTCGTAGCCGGAGGCGACGCCCTCGTCCCAGAGCCGCACGGTGACGGTCGTCCGACCGTCGCGGCCGGGGGAGGCCGTCGCGCCCTCGGACGAGTGGGAGGCGCCGAAGGCGGCGATGCCCGCCGCGGAGCCGGCGACCACGACGACGCAGACGGCGGCGGCGATCGTGACGGAGCTGGGTCGGGTGGGCACGACCCGACAGTACGGCCTAGGAGGCGCGCGTCGCCCACCAGGCCAGCAACCGGTCGGTCGCGACCTCGCTGCCGAGGGGCCCCTCCTCGGTGCGCAGCTCGAGCAGGAACCGGTACGCCTCGCCGACCTCGCGGCCGGGGGAGATGCCGAGCACGCGCTGGATGTCGTCGCCGTCGAGGTCGGGACGGAGCGAGTCGAGCGCCTCGCGCTCGCGCAGGTCGGCGATGCGGGCCTCGAGGTCGTCGTAGGCGAAGCCGAGCCGGTCGGCCTTGCGCTTGTTGCGGGTCGTCACGTCGGCACGGGTCAGCATGTGCAGGCGCTCGAGCTCGTCGCCGGCGTCGCGGACGTAGCGGCGCACCGCCGAGTCGGTCCAGGCGCCCTCGGTGTACCCGAAGAAGCGGAGGTGCAGCTCGATCAGACGGGACACGGCCTTGGTCGTGTCGTTGTCGAACCGGAGGGCGCGCAGGCGCTTGCGGGCCAGCTTCGACCCGACGACGTCGTGGTGGTGGAACGTGACGACACCGCCCGGCTCGAGCCTGCGGGTGTCGGGCTTGCCGCAGTCGTGCAGCAGCGCGGCGAGCCGGAGGGTCAGGTCGGGCGCCTCGCCCGGGTGCCGCTCGCGCTCGTAGCCGATGGCCTGGTCGAGCACCGTGAGGCTGTGCTCGTAGACGTCCTTGTGGTGGTGGTGCTCGTCGACCTCGAGGCGCATCGCCGCGAGCTCGGGCAGGACGTGGTCGGCGAGGCCGGTGTCGACCATCAGCCGGACGCCGTCGCGGGGCGTGTCGGTGCGGAGCAGCTTCGAGAGCTCGTCGGCGACGCGCTCGACCGAGACGATCGACAGGGTGGAGGCGCGGGCCGAGATCGCCTCGCGCACCTCGTCCGACACGGAGAAGCCGAGCTGCGCGACGAAGCGTGCGGCGCGCATCATGCGGAGCGGGTCGTCGCGGAACGAGTCGACGGCACTGCCCGGCGTCGCGAGACGACCGGCCAGCAGGTCCTCCACGCCGCCCGACGGGTCGACGAGCACCCGCTCGGGCAGTCGCAGCGCCATCGCGTTGACGGTGAAGTCGCGCCGCACGAGGTCGCCCTCGAGGGTGTCGCCGAACTCGACGACGGGCTTGCGGGTCTCGCCGTCGTAGACGTCGCTGCGGTACGTCGTGATCTCGACGACCTCGCCGTCGACCCGGGCGGCGATGGTGCCGAACTGACGCCCGACGTCCCAGTGCGCCTCGGCGAGGGGCACGACGATCTCGAGGATCTCGTCGGGGGAGGCGTCGGTGGTGAAGTCGAGGTCGTTGACCCGGCGGCCGAGGAACGCGTCACGGACGGGGCCGCCGACGAGGGCGAGCTCGTGGCCGGCCGCGGCGAACGCGGCGGCGAGCTTCTCGATGCGGGGGGCGGCGGCCAGTCGGTCCAGTCGCTCGACTGCGGAGGCGACGGTGTCCATGACCGACCACTTTGCCACAGTGCGCCCGGCGCACCGGGCGGCGGGCGCCTCCTCCCTAGGGCTGAGGCCGTCCGTCGTCGGTCGCGTCTCGGGACCCTCACCGCGACCAGGGGGTCTCGATTGCCTAGACTCGGCATGCTCGTCGGCCGTCCCGCGCCGGCCGCACCCTGCCTATGAGACGACTCCACGCCCTGCTCGCCGCGCTGACGGCGGTGTTCGTCGTGGTCGTCGGGCTCGGCCTCGGGTCGTCGGGCGCGTCGCCCGCCCGCGCGGCCGCCGCCGCGTCGAGTGCCCCCGACGACGCCGTCACGCTCTCGTTGGCGCCCGCCGAGTCGGGCGTGCTCGTGCCGGACCGCGACCTCGTGCTCGACGTCGTCGTCACGAACGCGACCGAGGACGACCTGGCGGCCTCCGTCGCGCGCATCTACCTCGACCGGCAGGCCTTCGTCACCCGCGCGAAGCTCGCCGGCTGGCTCTCGCCCGCCTCGACGAGCGGGAGCGACTACCTCGGCACCTCCCTGACGCGCGTCGACGTGCCCGAGGTCCCGTCGGGGCAGTCGCGCACCGTCGGCTCCGTGACCGTGCCGGCCGCGACCGTCGCGCTCGGCGGCTACGGCTGGGGTGCGCGCGCCCTCGGCGCCCGGCTCGTCGACGCGGACGGCGCCCAGCTGGCCCAGGCGCGCAGCAGCGTCGCCTGGTTCCCGGCCGAGAGCTTCCAGGCGACGAAGCTCGCCGTCGCGGTGCCGATCACGACGCCCGAGACCGAGAACGGCGTGCTCGACGCGAACGCCCTCGCGGCGTACACCTCGATCGACGGCACGCTCACACGCCAGCTGAGGGCGGTGCAGGGCACGCAGGCCGCCGTGGCCGTCGACCCGATGATCATCGCCTCCGTCCGGCTGCTGGGCACGTCGGCGCCGGCCTCGGCCCTCGACTGGCTCGACCAGCTGCAGCAGTCGGGCCTCGAGATGTTCCCGCTCGCGTACGCGGACGCCGACGTCACGGGCCTGAGCCAGGGAGGCGCGACGACAATCCCGACGCCCGTCTCGTTCGACTCCCTGATCGACCCGACGCTGTTCGCCGAGGCGACGCCGAGCGGCACGCCCGAGCCGTCGGCGAGCGGCACCTCCGAGCCGTCGGCCGTCGAGCCGCCCGCCGACGGCGGCGACGGCACCGACGGCAGCGGCACCGGTCAGACGGACGACCCCTCGGCCGCGCCGGCCCTGCCCACCACCGAGTCGCTGCTGAGCTGGCCCTGGTCGACCACCGGCGTCGCGTGGCCCGAGGCCGACACGGTCGTCGCCGCCGACCTCGACGTCCTGGCCGCGAGCGGGTACACCTCGACGATCGTGTCCAGCTCGAACGTCGAGGTCTCGACCGGGGCGACCGAGAACGCGGCGACGCAGCTCGGGGCCACCGCGGGACTCGTCTCGGACGACACGCTCTCGACGCTCCTCTCGGACGCGGCCGGCGCCTCCGACGACGCAGCCTGGGCGACGGCGATGGCCGAGCTCTCCGCCAGCGTCGCCACCGTCGCCCGAGAGCGTCCGAGCGACGCCCGCACGCTCCTCGCCACGCTCGGGCGCGGCTGGTCGCCCGACAGCGCCTACCTGACGCGGACGCTCGCAGCGCTGCGCGACCTCCCGTGGTCGGCTGCCAGCACCCTGCAGGAGGCGGTGGCCAGCGCCCCGTCGACCGCCACCGTCCTCGACGAGCCCGAGGACGACGCGCGGGCCGCCCTGCTGCGCACGCTCGCCACGGCCGACCGCCGCGTCTCCGACTTCTCCACGGCCCTCGCCCAGCCCCAGGCCGTCACGGGCCCCGCGCGCCTCCGGACGCTCGCCCTCGCCTCGCACGCCTGGCGAGACAACCCCGACGGCCTCGCCGCCGAGGTCGCGGCGGCCGACGCCGAGTCCGTCGCCACGTCGGGCCTCGTCTCGATCGTGCAGGGCAGCGACCTCTCCATCCTCGGCGACCGCACCTCCCTGCCCCTCTACGTGCAGAACTCGACCTCGTCGGCAGCCACCGTCTACCTGATGGTGCAGCCCTCGAACTCGTTGCTGTCGGTCGAGCAGAACCGCATCGAGGTGACCGTCGCGTCCGACTCGCAGGCCCGTGTCCGCGTCCCGGTGCAGTCCGTCGCCAACGGGACCGTCGACGTCTCGCTCAGCCTCGTCAGCGCGGCCGGGGTCGCCATCTCGACGCCGTCCACCGTGTCCATCTCGGTGCAGGCCGGCTGGGAGACCGCGATCACCTGGGTGTTCGCCGTCGGGTTCCTGGTGCTGTTCGGCGGCGGGATCTACCGGACGTTCCGCAAGCGGCGGCTCGCTCGCGAGGAGGCCACGACACGGACCTCCGACGGAGGCGCCGGTGCCGTCGGCAGCGACACCACCGACACCGGTGTCCGACCGGACACCACCGAGACAGGTGTCAGCTCGTGAGCGCGCAGCAGGCGGGCCTGGGCCGCGCGAGCGTGCTGCTCGCCTCGGGCACGATGGTGTCCCGGGTGCTCGGCTTCGTCAAGACGGCCGTGCTGGCCGCGGCGATCGGCCAGTCGGCCAGCCGCGCCGCCGACTCGTTCGCCCTCGCGAACCAGCTGCCGAACAACATCTACGCGCTCATCGCGGGCGGTCTGCTGAGCGCGGTGCTCGTGCCGCAGATCGTGCGCGCCGCCACCCAGGACGACGACGGCGGCCAGCGCTTCATCAACAAGATCGTGACGCTCGGCACCATCGTCTTCGCGGCGGTCGGCCTGGTCGGCACGCTGCTCGCGCCCCTGCTCGTGCGGCTCTACGCCCAACAGGCGGGGTCGACCGGTCAAGGTGGTTACACGCCGGACGCGATCGCCCTCGCCACGGCGTTCGCCTACTGGTGCCTGCCGCAGATCTTCTTCTACGCGATGTACTCGCTGCTCAGCGAGGTGCTCAACGCCCGCCAGGTCTTCGGGCCGTTCACCTGGGCACCGGTCGTCAACAACGTCGTCGCCATCGCCGGCCTGGTCGTCTTCATGGTGCTCTTCGGCGGCTCGGCCGAGAACTCGGTCGTCGACGTCTGGACCCCCGGCCGCATCACCGTGCTCGCCGGCACGGCGAGCCTCGGCGTCCTGGCGCAGGCGGGCTTCCTGCTGCTCTTCTGGCGACGGGCGGGGCTGTCGTTCCGTCCCGACTTCCGCTGGCGCGGCGTCGGCCTCGGGGCGACCGGCAAGGCCGCCGGCTGGCTCTTCGGCATGGTCCTCGTGACCCAGCTCGCCGGTCTCGTGCAGAGCCGCGTCGCCTCCGAGGGCAGCGGCACGGGCGCCTCGAACGCCGTGCTCGCCAACTCGTGGCTGCTCTTCATGCTGCCCCACGGCATCGTCGCCGTCTCGATCGCGACCGCCTACTTCACGCGCATGAGCGGGCACGCCTCCCGCGGCGACCTGCGCGCGGTGCGCACCGACCTCTCGCAGTCGCTCCGCACCATCGGCATGTTCATGGTCTTCGCGGCGGTCGCCATGTGCGTCGTCGCCTACCCGTTCGCGAGCTTCTTCGAGAGCACCTTCACCGGGGCGAGCCAGATGGCGCAGGTCATCCTCGGCTTCATGCCCGGGCTCGTGCTCTTCAGCGTCCTGTTCGTCGTGCAGCGCGTCTTCTTCGCCCTGCACGACCAGCGCACGCCGTTCTTCATGCAGATCGTCCAGTCGGGCATCTTCGTCGTCGGCACGCTGATCTCGTCGGCGGTCGTGCCGGACGAGCTCATCGCCGTGGCCATCGCGATCACGACCTCGGTCGCCGGCTCGGCCCAGACGATCGTCGCCCTCGTGCTCGTGAAGCGCCGGCTGGGCGGCATCGACGGTCGCTGGGTGCTGCGCCGCTACCTGCAGTTCGCCTTCTTCTCCCTGGTCGCCGGGGCCGTCGGGCTCGTCGTCGTGACCGTGCTGGGTGGTTTCACCCCCGACGGATTCGCGCACTCGGGCCGCATCGCCGGCATCCTCACCGTCGTCGTCGCCGGGCTCGTCATGGCCGCCGTGTACCTCGGGCTCCTGGCACTGATCCGCCTGCCCGAGCTGACCGACCTGACCGCCCCAGTGGTCCGCCGGGTGCGCCCGCTGGCCGCGCGCCTCCTTCGTCGCTGACGCGGTCGCTGACGCGGTCGCCGAGCCAGTGGCTGACCCGGTCGGCGCCGCGGCCGCCGAGCGAGCGGCTCGCAGGCCGGTCGCTGGGCGCCGTCTGCGAGCCCCGGGCCGACGGAATGCGCCGACCCTAGGATGTGTTGCACCAGACGGTCGAGCGAGGGCGAGACGGGCAGACGGCCCGCAGTCCCTCTCCCGTCATCCACGAACGTCACTGAGGAAGGTGCCATGCGCCAGATCATCATCATCGGCTCCGGACCCGCCGGCTACACGGCGGGCATCTACGCGGCGCGCGCCGGTCTCGAGCCGCTGATCGTGGCGAGCTCGGTCGAGGCGGGCGGCGAGCTCATGAAGACCACCGAGGTCGAGAACTTCCCCGGGTTCCCCGACGGCATCCAGGGTCCTGAGCTCATGTTCAAGCTCCAGGAGCAGGCCGAGAAGTTCGGCGCCGAGGTGCTGCTCGACGACGTCACCAGCGTCGACCTGACGGGCGACGTCAAGAAGGTCACGCTCGGCAGCGGCACCGTCGAGGAGGCGCTGACCGTGATCTTCGCGACCGGCAGCGCGTACCGCAAGCTCGGCCTGCCCGACGAGGAGCGCCTCAGCGGCCGCGGCGTCAGCTGGTGCGCCACCTGCGACGGCTTCTTCTTCAAGCAGAAGGAGATCGCGGTCGTGGGAGGCGGCGACTCGGCCATGGAGGAGGCGACGTTCCTGACGCGCTTCGCCTCGAAGGTCTACGTCATCCACCGCTCGGAGACGCTGCGCGCCTCGAAGATCATGCAGGACCGCGCGCAGGGCAACGACAAGATCGAGTTCCTGTTCAACAAGCAGGTCACGGCGATCCTCGGCGACGAGAAGGCCACGGGCGTGCAGCTGACCGACACGGTCGACGGCAGCACGAGCGACCTCGACCTCGACGGGCTCTTCATCGCCATCGGCAACGACCCCCGCGTGCACCTCGTCCACGGCCAGGTCGACCTCACCACGAGCGGCACCATCGCCGTCGAGGGCCGCAGCTCGAAGACCAACCTCCGCGGCGTCTTCGCGGCGGGCGACGTCGTCGACGACACCTACCGCCAGGCGGCCACCGCGGCCGGCTCCGGGGTCGTCGCCGCACTCGACGCCGAGCACTTCCTCGCCAGCCTCGACCAGACCTTCCTGGCCGAGCACACCGAGGGCGCCGCCGAGGGCATCGACACCGCCGAGTCGGTCGCCCCGGAGCCCGTCTCAGCCTGACCTGCGACCGCAGGTCGGCGACGTCGGCCCGCACGCACGAACACACGAACCCCCTGACGAAAGGAACCACCATGAGCAGCGCCAAGGCAGTCACCGACGCCTCCTTCGAGGCCGACGTCCTCAAGTCCGACAAGACGATCCTGGTCGACTTCTGGGCCGAGTGGTGCGGCCCGTGCCGCGCGGTCTCGCCGATCCTCGACCAGATCGCGGCCGAGAACGCCGACAAGATCGAGATCGTCAAGCTCAACGTCGACGACAACCCCCAGACCGCCATGCAGTACCAGATCACGTCGATCCCGGCGATGAAGGTCTACAAGGGCGGCCAGGTCGTCAAGACCGTCATCGGCGCCAAGCCCAAGCCGGCCCTCGAGGCCGACCTGGCGGAGTTCCTCGCGTAGGTCGACCTCCCGTCGACGCACCGCCCGAGAGCCCGCCCAGCACCCGCTGGGCGGGCTCTCGCCGTCTCCGGGCCGCTCCGGGCATATCCTGAACCGCACCACCTCTGACCGACAGGGACGCACATGACCGACAAGGGCACCAACCTCGACCCGTGGTACGACTCCTACGCCGACCGCACGGCCGGCCTGAGCGCCTCCGAGGTCCGAGCCCTCTTCGCCGTCGCCAGCCGACCCGAGGTCGTCTCCCTGGCCGGCGGCATGCCCTTCGTCTCTGCCCTGCCGCGCGAGCTCGTGACCGGGGCGATCGACCGGGTGATGTCGCAGAACGGCGGGGCCATGGCCCTGCAGTACGGCTCAGGGCAGGGCACGCCGGCCATCCGCGAGCACATCATGCAGATCATGGCGATGGAGGGCATCCGGGGCAGCGCCGACGACGTCGTCGTGACCACCGGCTCCCAGCAGGCCCTCGACCTGGTGACCCGGCTGTTCGTCAACCCGGGCGACGTCGTGCTGGCCGAGTCGCCCAGCTACGTGGGCGCCCTGGGCGTCTTCAAGGCCTACCAGGCCGACGTCTCGCACGTCGCGACCGACGCCGAGGGCCTCGTGCCGGAGGCGCTGCGAGAGACGATCGCCCGGGTCAGGTCCGAGGGCCGCACGATCAAGTTCCTCTACACGATCCCCAACTTCCACAACCCGGCCGGCGTGACCCTGACCTGGGCCCGCCGGCTCGAGATCCTCGAGATCTGTCGCGACGCCGGGATCCTCGTCCTCGAGGACAACCCGTACGGCCTCCTGTACTTCGACCAGCCGGCCCCCCAGGCGATGCGCTCGGTCGACGACGAGGGCGTCATCTACCTCGGCTCGTTCTCCAAGACGCTCGCTCCCGGCTTCCGCGTCGGCTGGGCCCTCGCCCCGCACGCCATCCGCGAGAAGCTCATCCTCGCCAACGAGTCCGCGACGCTCTCGCCCAACTCGTTCGGCCAGTTCGTCATCACCGAGTACCTCGACCAGGCCGACTGGCGCGGTCAGATCGAGTCGTTCCGCGGCCTCTACCGCGAGCGTCGGGACGCCATGATCTCAGCGCTGGGGGAGTACCTCCCGTCGCTCAGCTGGACCGTGCCCGACGGCGGCTTCTTCGTCTGGGTCACCCTGCCCGACGAGCTCGACTCGAAGGCGATGCTGCCCCGTGCCGTGAAGGAGCTGGTCGCGTACACGCCCGGCACGGCGTTCTTCGCCGACGGCGGCGGGCGCCAGAACATCCGTCTGTCGTTCTGCTACCCGACGTCCGAGTCGATCCGGACCGGAATCGCCCGGCTCGCGACCGTCGTCAACGGCGAGCTCGACCTGCTCGCGACGTTCTCCGGCGCCCGGCTCGGCTCGCCCCTGACGATGCGCACCGGCGTGTCGACACCGCCGCCGAACATGAACTGATCAGCACTTAACCCGAAATGCCGCCACGGGACGATCGCGTGGCAGACTCACGAGAGAGAGCCCCGATGACTCAGAGCGCCGTCAAGAAGGTCACCGTGCTGGCCGGGGGCATCTCCCACGAACGGGACGTCTCGCTGAGGTCGGGGAGGCGCGTGGTCGACAGCCTGGTCGCCAACGGCATCGAGGTCGACCTGCGCGATCCCGACGCCTCGCTGCTGGAGCACCTCACCACGACCCGACCCGACGTCGTCTGGCCGGCCCTGCACGGCGCCAGCGGCGAGGACGGTGCCCTGCGCGGCTTGCTCGAGGCGCTGGACATCCCCTTCGTCGGCAGCAGCTCGGCGGCGGCTCGGCTCGCGTGGGACAAGCCCACCGCCAAGGAGCTCGCGTACCGTGCGGGGGTCCGGACGCCCCGTGGCATCACGCTCTCGCACGACGCCTTCCGTGAGCTCGGCGCTGCGGGCGTGCTCACCGCCATCTCGGAGGAGCACCCCGTCCCGGTCGTCGTGAAGCCGGCCCGCGGCGGCTCGGCACAGGGCGTGACCGTCGTCGAATCCGCTGATCAGCTGCCCCGAGCGATGGTGGACGCCTACACGTACTGCGACGACGTGATCGTCGAGCAGAAGATCACCGGCACCGAGATCGCGGTCGGCGTCATCGACACGGGTGACGGCCCGTCCGCCCTGCCGGCCGTCGAGATCGTCCCCCGCAACGGTGTCTACGGCTTCGAGGCTCGGTACAACGCCGGCGAGACCACGTTCTTCACGCCGGCCCGCCTCGACGACCGAGCGCAGGAGGCGGCGGCTCAGACCGCGGTGACCGTCCACCGGGCGCTCGGCCTCCGCCACCTCTCCCGGGTCGACCTGATCGTCGACGCCGCGGGCACTCCGTGGTTCCTCGAGGTGAACGTGCTGCCCGGCCTGACCGAGACGTCCCTGGTCCCCATGGCACTCGACGCCGCCGGCTTCGAGCTCGGCCTCGTCTACGCCGCTCTCGCCGAGAAGGCAGTCCTCGACCACGCGTGACACCGTTTCACGTGGAACGCCCGCTTTCTCGATGAAGAAGGCGGGCGTTTCACGTGGAACATGCGAATCCGACCGGCCTGAGAGATCAACGACTGCCATCCTGCCTTCCCTGATGACGACGCAACCGCTCCCTGCGAGGGGCATGCTGACAACCGCCTGAGGGCTCGTGCACTACTCGAAGCCTGCCTCGCCCCTACGACAGGGCGACCGTGGGCGACGACACTCACATGAGGCCGGGCGCGTAACGGTCGCCCAAAGCGCAAGCGTTCTTCCCGACACGAGGGAATGTTTCACGTGGAACGGGGCGACTAAGGCATCGTCCGCAGCAAAACGCCCGCCTCCTCGGACGAGAAGACGGGCGTTTCACGTGGAACGGACCATGACCCGGTCGGCCAGAGCACCAGAGCTACTGGGAGAAGGGATCCTGCCCCAGGGCAGCGAGGATCCGGTTGAGGTCCTGCATCGACGCGAAGTCGATGGCGATCGAGCCCTTCCTGGCACCCATCTTGACCTTCACCTTGGTCTCGAGCCGATCCCCGAGGTTCTCCGCGACTTCGTCGAGATGAGCCTGATGGCGGCCCACCGCAGCCCGGGTGGTACGGGGCTTGAGGCTCGTACCTGCGGCTGCGGCCTCGGCTGCACGCACCGACAGGTCCTCGTTGACGATCTTCTCCGCGAGACGCTCCATCAAGAGCGAATCACCGGTCGACAGGATCGCCCGGGCGTGGCCCGCCGAGAGCACACCGGAAGCGACGCGTCGCTGCACGCTCGCAGGGAGTCGGAGCAGGCGGAGGGTGTTCGAGATCTGTGGCCGGCTGCGCCCGATGCGGCTCGACAGCTCCTCCTGGGTGATGCCGAAGTCCGCGAGAAGTTGCTGATAAGCGGATGCTTCCTCGAGAGGGTTCAGTTCCGCCCGGTGCAGGTTCTCGAGCAGGGCGTCGCGGAGCATCGACTCGTCGGCTGTCTCCTTGACGATCGCAGGGATCGTCGCCAGGCCCAGCTGCTTCGTCGCCCGCAGCCGTCTCTCACCCATGACCAGCTCGTACTGCGGGGCCGCGGTGGCACCCTTCGCCGACGCGTCACGGGGGAGGGGCCGCACCACGATGGGCTGGAGGACACCCACCTCCCGGATGCTGGTGACCAGCTCAGCCAGCTCCTCCTCGCGGAACTCCGCACGGGGCTGCTGCGCATTGGGGACGACATCGAGCGGGTTGATGTTGGCGAGCCGTGCCCCCGGCACCGCCACCAGCTCGTCTGCCGTCTGCTGTCCTGTCGGGAAGAAGACGTCGACGGGCCTGTCCTGGCCTTCTTCTGCCACGGGGATGAGGGCGCCGATGCCGCGCCCGAGGCCCGTTCTCTTGGTTGCCACTACTGGGGTGCTCCTCGTCGTGCTAGTTCTGCTGCGGCCTCGAGGTACGAGATCGAGCCGGGTGAGTTCGTGTCGTAGCTGATGACCGTCTGTCCGTACCCGGGCGCCTCGCTGATGCGGACGGATCGGGGGATGAGAGTGTCGAGTGCCTCGGCCGGGAAGTGCTCGCGCACGTCTGCGACGACCTGTCTCGCCAGGTTCGTGCGCCCGTCGTACATGGTCAACAGGATGCTCGACACCTGCAGCGTCGGGTTGAGGTGCTTCTCGATCAACTGGATGTTGCGGAGCAGCTGGCTGAGCCCCTCGAGGGCGTAGTACTCGCACTGGATCGGTATCAGCACCTCTCCGGCCGCGACGAAGGCGTTGATGGTGAGCAGGCCGAGCGACGGCGGGCAGTCGATGAACACGTAGTCGAACCGCTCGCCTGCCGCCTCCGTGGCCGACAGGTAAGCGTCGAGTTGGGTACGGAGCCTCTGCTCGCGAGCCACGAGCGACACGAGCTCGATCTCCGCACCCGCCAGGTGGATGGTCGCCGGCACGCAGTACAGGTCGGGGAACTCGGGACTCTGCTGCACGACGTCCGAGATGTCGCCCTCGTTGACGATCACGTCGTAGACACTGGGCGTGTCCGCACGGTGCTCCACTCCTAGTGCGGTCGAGGCGTTCCCCTGCGGGTCGAGGTCGATCACGAGGACGCGAGCGCCGCTCCGGGCGAGGGCGGCGGCCAGGTTGACCGTCGTCGTCGTCTTGCCCACCCCGCCCTTCTGGTTCGAGACGGTCAAGATGCGGGTCTTGGTCGGCGCGGGGAGCGGGTCCCTCGACAGTGCCTCGCGCCTGCGGCGGAGATCAGCGAGCTCGCGCGCCAGGGGAGTGCTGTCGTCGTACTCCGTGGATGAACTCACCGGGGGATCTCCGCATCGCTGTGTTTCACGTGAAACGGCCTCGCGCGTGGTGACGATCGACGATGATCATCACTGCTGAGCCGAGCCTCCACTCTATCTCGCCGGGTCGTGCAGACAGGCATCGGAGCCCTTCCCATCGTGTTCGCGTTTCACGTGAAACGAGAGGCGAGTGACGGCGCGGGATGCGCAGGACGAGCGCCAGACATGTTTGTGCACAGGCTCGCCAACATGTGCATAACTGTGTCGCAGGCACGTCGAGCAAGTCGCCGGCGGCGCGTCACGGCCCCACGAGGAAGCATCCCGGACGAGCTGTCGCGCTCGGGACCCGAGAACGCCGAGATCAGCGACATCTCAGTGCGCTCCAGCAAATACCCTGATCCACGGTCACATACAACTCGATCGACGGCTAGGCCGATCTCGGACGCTGAACGGCGACGTGCCAGACGGTGGATCACCCGCGGCGCTCAGATCGCTTCCTGTGGAGCCGACCGGCGCCTCCTCGGCGCTCGTCAGTCGAGCGTGGCCCGGAACACCCGGGTCGTCTCCGCGGGGTCGACGACCCCGACGCCGAGCTCGAGCACCTCGACGTCCACCAGGTGCGTCCTGGCGATGACCTTGCGTGCCGCTTCGACCTCCTGGTCGACACGAACGCCCTTCATCAGGATCAGCTCGCCGCCGGTCCGCACGAGTCGAGCCGTCAACGGGATCAGCTTGGACAACGCCGACACGGCGCGCGCGGTCGCCTGGTCGAGCCACGTGTCGAGCTCGACGTCCTCCGCGCGGGCACGGACCACCTCGACGTTGGTCAGGCCGAGGCGCTCGGCCTCGGCGGACAGCCAGTCCGTCCGTCGCTCCATCGGCTCGATGAGCAAGAGCGTCGTGTCCGGGCGCGCGGCTGCCAGCACCAGGCCGGGCAGGCCGGCGCCGGAGCCGATGTCGCCCACCCGCGCACCCGGTCGGAGGAGCGGAGCCACCAGCCCCGAGTTGACCACGTGACGTGTCCAGAGGCGGGGGAGCTCGAGGGGCCCGATCAACCCGAGCTCCTCGCCGTGCTGTGCGAGGTCGGCGGTGAACTGTCGGACGACCTCGAGGCGGTCGCCGAAGATCTCCCGCGCGACGGCGGGCTCGGCCTCGAGGAGGCCCGCCTGGTCGGTGCTCACGATCGGGTCAGCCGCGCTTGATGACGGTGTGACGGTCGCGGCCTTCGCCCTCGGACTCCGAGACGAAGCCGCGGGCGGCGACGATGTCGTGCACCAGCTTGCGCTCGTACGACGACATGGGCGGCAGGGACGCCGCCTCGGCGCCCTCCTCGAGACGCTCGACGGCCCGGTCGACCATGGCCCCGAGCTCGGCCTCGCGGGTCTGGCGCGATCCGCCGATGTCGAGGATGAGACGCGAGAACTCGCCCGTCTTGGTCTGCACCGCGATGCGGGTCAGCTCCTGGAGGGCCGTGACCGTGTCGGGCTTCGACAGTGCCCGCAGGGACCCCTCGCCGGAGGCGTCGACCGAGATGTACGACCGGCCGCCGCGGACCTCGATGTCGATGTCGCCGTCGAAGTCGCAGATGTCGAGGAGCTCCTCGATGTAGTCGGCGGCGATCTCGCCCTCGTCGATGACGGACGCGGCGTCGGCCCCGTCGACCGAGTCGGCAGCGCCGGAGGTGCGCTGCCGGTCGTCGGTGACCGTCGCCTCCTCGGCTGCCGCCGCGGTGCCCACGGGGAGGTCGGCGCCGGTGGTGTCGATGTCGGCAGTGTCGTTGTCGGTCATGCTCGTCGCCTCTTCCGGGTAGATCGGTCACACGTCGCCGGCATCGGCTGCCGGACGTGCTCCCCCCGCACGAGGCCGGGGGAGCACGGCGCTACTTCTTGGCGCCGTTCTGCTTCTTGGCGCGGTTCTTGCCGACCGGCTGCACGCGCTGCGTCGCCTTCGGCACGGCGGGGGCGGACTCGATCTCGGTGACGGTGATGTCACCGAGCCCGAGGCCCTTGCGCTGGGCCTTCTTCGCGAGACGTTCCTCGCGGGCCAGGGCCGCCTCGCTGCCCGGGGTGGGCATGTTCCGGATGACGATGAACTGCTGCGCCATCGTCCAGATGTTCGAGGTCAGCCAGTAGAACATGACACCGAGGGGGAACGAGAGGCCCGAGAAGACGAACACGAGGGGGAGGAAGTAGAGCAGCATCCGCTGCTGCTTGAACATCGGGCTCGCCTTGGTCTCGGGCGACATGTTCTTCGAGACGATCTGCAGCTGCGTGATGAACTGCGACGCGGTCATGACGACGACCATGATGCCGGCCATCAGCCGGACCTCCCAGGTCGTGGCGCCGAGGAAGGTCTCCTTGAGAGGGGCGCCGAAGAGCGACGACTCGCCGAACGAGGTGGAGAGCGCCTGGCTGAGGAGGCCGATGCCGACCTTGTCCTGCTGGGCGTTGTGCAGCACCGTGTAGAGGCTGAAGAAGATCGGCATCTGGATCAGGAGCGGCAGGCAGGAACTGAGCGGGTTCGTGCCCGTGTCCTTGTAGAGCGCCATGGTCTCGCGCGACATCGCCTCGCGGCTGAACTGGTCGCGCTTGCCCTTGTACTTGTCCTGGATCTTCTTGAGCCGGGGCGCGATCTCCATCATGCGTCGCTGGCTCTTGATCTGGCGGACGAAGATCGGGATGAGGGCAGCTCGGACGACGAGCACGAGGCCGACGATCGACAGGACCCAGGTGCTGCCGGCGGCCGTGTCCATGCCGAGCGCGGTGAGCACGTTGTGGAAGCCCACGAGGATCGCCTCGACGACCCACCTGAGGGGCCAGAGGATGGTTCCGATGAAGTCCATGGTGTTCGGGTCAGCCCTTTCCGTGGCTCTGGACGATGAGACGGGGCACGCCGCTCGGGGCGGGCGCGACCACGTCGGATCGAGGGACCACGAAGCCGAAGGCCGTGGTGGTGTACTTCTGTCGCCGGGGCGGGGTCACGTCGTCGATGCCGCCGGCAGCCCAGGGGTTACAGCGTCCGATCCGCCACGCGCCCATCGCCGAGCCCCGCACGACGCCGTGCTGCTGGATGGCCTCGAGCGCGTACCGCGAGCAGGACGGGTGGTACCGGCAGACCTCGCCGTAGAGGGGAGAGACGACGGCCCGGTAGGCGCGGAGCAGCACGACGCACACGTTGCGCGGCAGCAACGTCACGAACTGCACCGCTTGCTTCACTGTCCCACGACCTTGTCGACGACCCCCGAGATGTCCCTGAGCAGGGTAGACCACGGAACGTCGAGGCTGCCTGGCAGTGCCCGGACGACAACGTCGGTGCCCGGGGGCACCCCCGGGAGGATGTCGTGGCAGACGTGCTTGAGCCGACGACGGACGGTGTTGCGCGCCACGGCGTTGCCGACCGTCTTGGCCACGATGAAGCCGAACCGGACCAGGTCGTCGTCTCGACGACGCACGTAGACGACCGAGTGCGCCGTGCCCGACTTGCGGCCACGGCGCACTGTGTTGCGGTAGTCGTCTGCGCGGACGATCCGGTTGGCCCGGGCCAACACGGAGGCTGCTACGCGGAGAGCTCGGTGCGGCCCTTGCCGCGGCGGTGCGCCAGGATGGCGCGGCCGGCACGGGTGCGCATGCGGGCACGGAAACCGTGCTTCTTGGCGCGGCGGCGGTTGTTCGGCTGGAACGTTCTCTTGCTCATGGTGTTCTCTCCAGGGGGATGCGGACCTGGCCTGGTGCCGTGATCCGAGAAGTCTTCGTCAGCCGAGTCGGCTGGGATTCAACTGATTAAAAGTACGCGGCTTCTGTCCTGCGGTCAAACGACAGCCCTCCCCGGAGTTCTCCACAGTGTTGACAACCTCGGTTGCGGAGGGTGCGGCCCGACGAACTAAAGTGGGCACCTCCCGCTCCGCATCCGCGTAGTTCTGGGGAAGTAGCAGTGTTCCTGGCTCTGACGTCGCTCGTCGGCCAGTGGAGAAACCTGTGCATAAGTAGGTAGGAAGAGCCCCGTGGCGAACACCGTCGATCCGGTCCAGGACCTCTGGCGATCCGTGCTCGCGACCCTGACGACCGACGATCGCATCACTCCTCAGCTGCACGGCTTCATCAGCCTGGTCGAGCCCAAGGGCGTGCTGGGCGGCACCCTCTACCTCGAGGTGCCCAACGACCTGACCCGCGGCATGCTCGAGCAGCGCATCCGCACCCCGCTGCTCGAGTCCATCGCCGCGCTCGGCGACACCTCGGTCGCGAGCTTCGCCATCACCGTCAACCCCGACATCACGCCCGACACCCTCACCCAGCAGCCCGAGGAGTCGGAGCCGGCCCACTACATCGAGGCCCCGTTCGTGCCGGCCCCGGTCGAGTCGCCGTCGACCGGCAAGCGCAACGACTCGCGGCTGAACCCCAAGTACAGCTTCGACAACTTCGTGATCGGCGCCTCGAACCGGTTCGCGCACGCCGCGGCGGTGGCCGTCGCCGAGGCGCCGGCCAAGGCGTACAACCCCCTCTTCATCTACGGCTCGTCCGGGCTGGGCAAGACGCACCTCCTCCACGCCATCGGCCACTACGCCGAGACGATGTACCCGGGCATCCGGGTCCGCTACGTGAGCAGCGAGGAGTTCACGAACGACTTCATCAACTCGATCGCCAACAACCGGTCGAACCTGTTCCAGCAGCGATACCGCGAGATCGACATCCTCCTGATCGACGACATCCAGTTCCTGCAGGGCAAGGACTCGACCCAGGAGGCCTTCTTCCACACCTTCAACACCCTGCACGACCACGACAAGCAGCTCGTGATCACGAGCGACCTGCCGCCCAAGCACCTGACGGGCTTCGAGGACCGCATGCGCTCGCGCTTCGAGTGGGGCCTGATCACCGACGTGCAGGCGCCCGACCTCGAGACCCGCATCGCGATCCTCCGCAAGAAGGCGCAGAGCGAGAAGCTGCAGGTCCGCGACGAGGTGCTCGAGTTCATCGCCACGAAGGTGTCGAGCAACATCCGCGAGCTCGAGGGCACGCTGATCCGGGTGACGGCGTTTGCCAGCCTGAACCGCACCGCGGTCGACATGGCGCTCGTGCAGACCGTCCTGAAGGACCTGATCACCCTCGACGAGGACAACATCGTCGCGCCGGTCGACATCATCAACCACACCGCCGACTACTTCAAGCTCTCGGTCGACGACCTCTACGGGTCGTCCCGCTCGCAGGCGATCGCCACGGCTCGACAGATCGCGATGTACCTCTGCCGCGAGCTCACCAGCCTGTCCCTCCCCAAGATCGGCCAGCTCTTCGGCAACCGCGACCACACCACGGTCATGTACGCGAACAAGAAGATCAGCGAGCTCATGAAGGAACGCCGCTCGATCTACAACCAGGTGACCGAGCTGACGAGCCGCATCAAGCAGGACACCCGCTACAAGTAGGCGAGTCGAGGCGCTGTGCCTGCGCCTCCTCGCCGCGTGCCCCGGACGGGCGTCGACCTCGGGTCGGCGCCCGTTCGTGCGTCCACGAGCCCGCAGGAGGCGGCCTGCAGCACCTGAGGACAGCCATCGATCCCACAGTGTGGATAACTTGTGGAAAGACGTGGACAACTACAGCTCAGGTGTTCACGGATCGCTCGGGCCTGTGGGAACCGCCCTCGGCGGACGGGCAGGACGTCGACCGATCACCCCGTCGAGTCCACACTCCGTGCACAAGTCACAATCGTGTAGTTCCCTCTGGCCTCGGGGTTTTAAACAGGTTATCCACACTGTGCACAACGGTTAAGACTGTTAATCCTGATTACAAGAAATTGTTGGAGAGACAACCTTGTGGACAGCCGGCGGCGGTCCACGGAGCAGGGACCGCCCGCCTCCTCGCTGTGGCAGTATTGGCGGGCCATCCACGAGCGAGAAGTCGAACAGGGGTCCCCGCGTGAAGTTCCAGGTCAACCGCGACGTCTTCAGCGATGCCGTCTCCTTCGCCGTGAAGCTCCTCCCGCAGCGGACGACGCTGCCGATCCTCAGCGGCGTGCTGATCGAGGCGGACGCCGACGGCCTCACGCTCTCGTCCTTCGACTACGAGGTCTCGGCCCAGACGAGCATCGCGGCCGAGGTCGACGAGCCCGGCACGATCCTCGTCTCGGGGCGGCTCCTCGCCGACATCGCGAACCGCCTGCCCAACGCACCCGTGACGTTCTCGACCGACGAGAACCGCATCGCCGTGAGCTGCGGCTCCGCCAACTTCTCGCTGCTGAGCATGCCCGTCGAGGAGTACCCGACGCTGCCCACGGTCGGGGAGCGCTCGGGCGTCGTCCCCGGGGACGCCTTCTCGCTGGCCATCTCCCAGGTCGCCGTCGCCGCCTCCCGCGACGACGTGACGCCGGTCATCACGGGCGTGCAGCTCGAGGTCACCGAGAACGCGCTGTCGCTCGTGGCAACCGACCGCTACCGGGTGGCCGTCCGGGGGATCGAGTTCGACCCCGGCACCGCCGCGAGCACCGAGACGACCACGGCGCTCGTCCCGGCCCGCACCCTGCAGGAGGTCGGCAAGACCTTCGGCAGCGCCAGCACCGTCTCCGTGTCGATCACCGGCAGCGACGACCGCGAGCTGATCGCGTTCCAGGCCGGCGACAAGACCGTGACGTCGTTGCTGATCAAGGGCAACTTCCCCCCGGTCAAGCGGCTCTTCCCCGAGACCGTCGAGAACTTCGCGGTGATCAACACCGCCGAGCTCGTCGAGTCCATCCGCCGTGTCTCGCTCGTGCTCGAGCGCGAGGCGGCCCTCAGGTTCACGTTCACGATCGACGGCCTCACCCTCGAGGCGGTCGGCAGCGAACAAGCGCAGGCATCAGAGTCGATCGACGCGTTGTTGACGGGAGAGGACACGGTGGTCTCGTTGAAGCCCCAGTTCCTCCTCGACGGCCTCGGAGCCGTCCACTCCGAGTTCGTGCGGATCTCCTTCACGAAGACGGAGAACCCGAACAAGCCCGGTCCTGTGCTGATCACCAGTCAGTCCTCCAAGGACCAGGCGGGCGCTGACAGCTACCGCTACCTGCTGCAGCCCAACCTCCTCCTGCGCTGACAGCGCGACACGACGGAGGCGCCACGATCGACGCCTCCACAGAACGAAGGATCCTCATGCACATCGGCCTCGTCGGTCTCGGCAAAATGGGCAACAACATGCGCGCTCGCCTGCGCAACGCAGGCATCGAGGTGACCGGCTACGACGCCAACCCGGCGGTCTCCGACGTCGCCGACCTGGGCGCCCTCGCCCAGGCGCTCCCGTCGCCTCGTCTCGTCTGGGTGATGGTCCCCCACGGCCAGATCACCGACGCCGTCATCAAGGACCTCGGCGAGGTCCTCGAGCCGGGCGACCTCGTCATCGACGGCGGCAACTCGAAGTGGCTCGACGACGAGGTCCACGCGACCCTCCTCGACGCCAAGGGCATCCGCTACATGGACGCCGGCGTCTCCGGCGGCGTGTGGGGCCTCGAGAACGGCTACGGCCTGATGGTCGGCGGCGACACCGCCGACGTCGAGCGCGCGATGCCGGTCTTCGACGCGCTCCGCCCCGAGGGCCCTCGCGAGGAGGGCTTCAGCCACGCCGGCCCCGTCGGCGCGGGCCACTACGCGAAGATGGTCCACAACGGCATCGAGTACGCGATCATGCAGGCCTACGGCGAGGGCTACGAGCTCCTCGAGGCCAAGGGCCTCGTCGAGGACGTCCCCGCGGTGTTCAAGGCATGGCAGCGCGGCACGGTCGTCCGTTCCTGGCTGCTCGAGCTCATGGTCCTCGCGCTCGACGCGGACCCCAAGCTCGACGCGCTCTCGGGCTACGTCGAGGACAGCGGCGAGGGTCGCTGGACGCTCGAGGAGGGCATCGCCCACGCCGTGCCGATGCCGGCCCTGAGCGCGTCGATCTTCGCGCGCTTCGTGTCGCGCCAGGGCGAGGGCTCGCCCACCATGAAGGCCGTCGCCGCCCTGCGCAACCAGTTCGGCGGCCACGCGGTCAAGAAGGCCTAGTCGCCTCCGGCCCGCGTGCGAGTACTCCATCTGAGCCTGACCGACTTCCGGAACTACGCTTCCGCCGAAGTCGCGCTCGCGCGCGGGCCCAACCTCTTCGTCGGCCGCAACGGCCAGGGCAAGACCAACCTGGTCGAGTCGCTCGGCTACCTCGCGACCCTCGGGTCGCACCGCGTCTCGTCCGACGCCGCGATGATCCGACAGGGCACCGACTCGGCGATCGTCCGCGCGCGCCTCGAGTCCGAGGGGCGCGAGCTCCTCGCCGAGGTGCAGATCAACCGCACCGGGGCCAACCGTGCCCAGGTCAACCGCAGCGCGATCAAGCCCCGCGAGCTGCCGCGCTACTTCACCAGCGTCTTGTTCGCTCCCGAGGACCTCGCGCTCGTCCGGGGCGAGCCGTCGGGCCGGCGCCGGTTCCTCGACGAGCTGCTCGTGACCCGGGCGCCCCGGTTCGCCGGGGTCCAGGCGGACTACGACCGTGTGCTCCGCCAGCGGAACACGCTCCTCAAGTCGGCCCGCGCCTCCGGCGTCAAGGCGGGTCAGCTCGGCACCCTCGACATCTGGGACGAGCGCCTCGTGGCGCTGGGCACGGAGATCGTCGTCGCACGCGAGAGGCTCGTCGCCGATCTCGCCCCCGAGGTGGCTCGTTCGTACGCCGCCGTCGCGGGCGAGGACCACGCGGCACGGCTCTCGACCGTCCTGAGCATCCGGGGCGCGACGGTCGACGACGACGCCCCGGCGCCAGAGGCGCCCACCGAGCAGGTGGCGCCGGCCGAGGTCGCCGACGTGTTCCGCGAGGCACTCGCCCGGGTCCGGCCCAGCGAGCTCGACCGGGGCCTCACCCTGGTCGGGCCGCACCGCGACGACCTCTTCCTCTCGCTCAACGGCCTGCCCGCCCGCGGCTATGCGAGCCACGGCGAGTCCTGGTCGTTCGCCCTGGCCCTGAAGCTCGCGTCGGCGGCGGTCGTCCGCGCCGAGGCGACCACGGGCGACCCCGTCATCGTGCTCGACGACGTGTTCGCCGAGCTGGACGGGTCCCGCCGCGAGCGGCTGGCCGACGCCGTCGCCGACTACGAGCAGGTGCTCATCACCGCAGCGGTCGAGGAGGACGTGCCCGACCGGCTCGCCGCGCACACCGTGCGCATCTCCGCGGGCACCATCGTCGAGGAGCCCGACACGGCAGGCGTCACGGGCACGGCCGTGACCGCGGACCCGGCAGCGCCCACCGACGCCGCGGGCGCGACCCCGGACCCGTCGTGAACGCCGACGACGAGGACCCGACCGGGCGCGCCGCGGAGGACGCGCCCTCCTCGACGACGGGACCGCCGCTTCCTGCGCCCCCCGAGCCGCTGCCGGACGACGAGGCGCAGCGTGTCTACCTGAGGTTCCGCCGCGTCTTCGGGGACCCGAACGGACGCTCGCGCGACGGCCGGCGGCGGAAGGCCATCAAGCTCGGCTCGCCGAGCCAGCCCTTCGGCACGGGACGCGAGCCCCGCGGGATCGCCGACGTGCTCGCCAGCGTCACGTCCGAGCTGGGCTGGAAGTCGCCCCTGGCGCAGTCCGACCTCATGGCGGCCTGGCCCGACATGGTCGGCGACGAGCTGTCCGCGCACTCCCACCCGGTGTCCATCGACGACGGCACCCTGACCGTGCAGTGCGACTCGACGGCCTGGGCGACGCAGCTCCGCCTGATGCGCGGCACGGTGACGACGACCATCGTCCAGCGCTACCCCGACGCCGGCATCCAGTCGGTGCGTTTCCTGGCACCCAACGCCCCGTCCTGGAAACGCGGCCCCAGATCGGTCCCAGGGCGCGGCCCTCGCGATACCTACGGCTAGGGAGGGTGAATCGTCCACCCGGCTCGGGAAAATCCCTCTGAGGGCGGAATCAGCCCCGTGGGGGACAGGCCTGCGGTAGACTCACAAGGTCGTCCGCGAGCCGTCCTCAGCGAGGTCGCGGCCGGGCGACGACCCTCGTCCCAGACGCCAGGAGCCCCCGCGAACATGACACCGAACCCCGCCGACGCCCAGCCCGACGACTCCTACGGCGCCAGCGCGATCCAGGTGCTCGAGGGTCTCGAGGCGGTGCGCAAGCGACCGGGCATGTACATCGGCTCGACGGGCCCGCGCGGTCTGCACCACCTGGTCTACGAGATCGTCGACAACTCGGTCGACGAGGCCCTGGCCGGCTGGTGCGACCACATCGAGATCACCATGCGAGAAGACGGCGGCGTCCGCGTCGTCGACAACGGCCGTGGCATCCCCGTCGACGTGCACCCCGTCGAGGGCCGGTCGACCGTCGAGGTCGTCCTCACGGTGCTGCACGCCGGCGGCAAGTTCGGCGGCGGCGGCTACGCGGTCTCCGGCGGCCTGCACGGCGTCGGCAGCTCGGTCGTGAACGCGCTCTCGAGCGAGCTCGACGTCGAGGTCCGCCGACAGGGGAACGTCTACCGCCAGAGCTTCACCGACGGCGTCCCCGTCGCGCCGCTCGCCAAGGGCGAGGAGGACGACACCACCGGCACGACGATCACGTTCTGGCCCAACGCCGAGATCTTCGAGACGGTCGAGTTCGACTACGAGACGCTCCGCACCCGGTTCCAGCAGATGGCGTTCCTCAACAAGGGCCTGCGCATCGAGCTCAGCGACGAGCGCCCGCAGCCCGACGACGCCGAGCCCCGTCACGACGTCTTCCACTACGAGAAGGGCCTGGTCGACTACGTCCAGTACCTGAACGCGGTCAAGAAGGTCGAGACGGTGCACGACGACATCCTCGCCTTCGAGCAGGAGGACACCGAGAAGAAGATCTCGCTCGAGGTCGCCATGCAGTGGAACACCTCGTACCAGGAGAGCGTCCACACCTACGCCAACACGATCAACACCCACGAGGGCGGCACCCACGAAGAGGGCTTCCGGGCGGCGCTCACGACGCTCATCAACCGGTACGCGCGCGAGAAGAACCTGCTCAAGGAGAAGGACGACAACCTCACGGGCGACGACGTCCGCGAGGGCCTGACGGCCGTCATCTCGATCAAGCTCGGCGAGCCGCAGTTCGAGGGCCAGACCAAGACCAAGCTCGGCAACACCGAGGCGAAGTCGTTCGTGCAGAAGGTCACCTTCGACCAGATCACCGACTGGTTCGACCGCAACCCCAAGCAGGCCGCCGAGATCGTCCGCAAGGGCATCCTGGCCGGGCAGGCGCGCATGGCGGCCCGCAAGGCGCGCGAGCAGACGCGGCGCAAGGGAGTGCTCGAGTCGAACGGCATGCCCGGCAAGCTCAAGGACTGCCAGAGCAAGGATCCCTCGCGCAGCGAGATCTTCATCGTCGAGGGCGACTCGGCCGGCGGGTCGGCCGTCCAGGGCCGCAACCCCGAGACGCAGGCGATCCTGCCCCTCCGCGGCAAGATCCTCAACGTCGAGAAGGCGCGGCTCGACCGCGCGCTCGGCAACAACGAGGTCCAGGCGATGATCAAGGCGTTCGGCGCCGACATCGGCGAGGACTTCGACCCCGACAAGGCCAGGTACCACAAGATCGTGCTGATGGCCGACGCCGACGTCGACGGCCAGCACATCACGACCCTGCTGCTGACGCTGCTGTTCCGGTACATGCGCCCCCTGATCGACCTCGGCTACGTCTACCTCGCGCAGCCGCCGCTCTACAAGCTCAAGTGGAGCAACGCCGCGCACGAGTACGTGTACAGCGACGCCGAGCGCGACGCGGTCCTCGTCTCGGGCAAGGCCGCCGGCAAGCGCATCCCCAAGGAGAACGCGATCCAGCGCTACAAGGGCCTCGGCGAGATGGACTACAAGGAGCTGTGGGAGACCACCATGGACCCCGACACGCGCACCCTGCTGCAGGTGACCCTGGAGGACGCCGCGGCGGCCGACACGATCTTCGACACGCTCATGGGCGAGAACGTCGAGTCGCGACGCAACTTCATCCAGCAGAACGCGAAAGACGTCCGCTTCCTCGACATCTGACGCGTGCGCCGGCTGAGCCGGAGCACGCCCGCGCCCCGCGGAGGACACCGGGGCAGACCACGACAGACGGAGAATCATGGCCGACGAGCCGAACGACACCCCAGAGGGCACCGACGCCGAGGGCACCACCGCGTTCCCCGCGGCGATCAAGCGCGACAGCATCGAGCAGGTCGACCTGCAGCTCGAGATGCAGCGCTCGTACCTCGACTACGCGATGAGCGTCATCGTCGGCCGTGCGCTGCCCGAGGTGCGCGACGGCCTCAAGCCCGTCCACCGTCGCGTGATCTACGCGATGTACGACGGCGGCTACCGTCCCGACCGCGCGTTCTCGAAGTGCTCGCGCGTCGTCGGCGACGTGATGGGCCAGTTCCACCCCCACGGCGACACGGCCATCTACGACGCGCTCGTCCGGCTGGTCCAGCCGTGGAGCCTCCGCTACCCGCTCGCGCTCGGCCAGGGCAACTTCGGCTCACCCGGCAACGACGGCGCCGCCGCCCCTCGGTACACCGAGACGAAGATGGCACCGCTCGCCCTCGAGATGGTCCGCGACATCGACGAGGACACCGTCGACTTCCAGGACAACTACGACGGCCGCACCCAGGAGCCGGCCATCCTGCCGGCACGCTTCCCGAACCTCCTCGTCAACGGCTCGGTCGGCATCGCCGTCGGCATGGCGACGAACATCCCGCCGCACAACCTCCGCGAGGTCGCCGAGGGCGCGCAGTGGTCGCTCGCCCACCCCGAGGCCTCCCGCGAAGAACTGCTCGAGGCGCTGATGGAGCGCATCAAGGGGCCGGACTTCCCCACCGGCGCGCAGATCCTGGGCGTCCGCGGCATCCAGGACGCCTACCGCACGGGTCGCGGCTCGATCACGATGCGTGCCGTCGTCAACGTCGAGGAGATCCAGGGCCGCACCTGCCTCGTCGTCACCGAGCTGCCCTACCAGGTCAACCCCGACAACCTCGCGATCAAGATCGCCGAGCTCGTCAAGGACGGCCGCATCGGCGGCATCGCCGACATCCGCGACGAGACCTCGGGCCGAACCGGCCAGCGCCTCGTCATCGTCCTGAAGCGCGACGCCGTCGCGAAGGTCGTCCTCAACAACCTGTACAAGCACACCTCCCTCCAGGAGAACTTCGGCGCCAACATGCTGGCCATCGTCGACGGCGTGCCCCGCACGCTGGCGCTCGACGGCTTCATCTCCGCCTGGGTGGCGCACCAGATCGACGTCATCGTCCGGCGCACCCAGTTCCGCCTGCGCAAGGCCGAGGCGGACGCCCACATCCTCCGCGGCTACCTGAAGGCGCTCGACGCGCTCGACGAGGTCATCGCCCTCATCCGCCGCTCGCCCACCGTCGAGGAGGCGCGCGCCGGCCTGATGGACCTGCTCGACGTCGACGAGGTCCAGGCCTCCGCGATCCTCAACCTCCAGCTGCGCCGCCTTGCCGCCCTCGAGCGCCAGAAGATCCAGGACGACGCGGACAAGCTCGAGCGCGAGATCGCCGACTACAAGGACATCCTCGCCAAGCCCGAGCGCCAGCGCACGATCGTCAGCGACGAGCTGCGCGAGATCACGGACAAGTTCGGCGACGACCGGCGCACCGAGATCATGCTCGGCTTCGACGGCGACATGAGCGTCGAGGACCTGATCCCGGAAGAGGAGATGGTCGTCACCATCACCCGCGGCGGCTACGTGAAGCGCACCCGCAGCGACAACTACCGCAGCCAGCACCGCGGCGGCAAGGGCGTCCGCGGCGCGCAGCTGCGGGCCGACGACGTCGTCGACCACTTCTTCGTCACGACGACGCACCACTGGCTGCTCTTCCTCACCGACAAGGGACGCGTCTACCGGGCCAAGACCTACGAGCTGCAGGAGGCGGGACGCGACGCCAAGGGACAGCACGTCGCGAACCTCCTCGCCATGCAGCCGGACGAGTCGATCTCGCAGGTGCTCGACATCCGCGACTACGAGGTCGCCCAGTACCTCGTGCTCGCGACCCGCGACGGCCTGATCAAGAAGACGGCCCTGACCGAGTACGACACGAACCGCACCGGCGGCATCATCGCCATCAACCTCCGCGACGACGACGAGCTCGTCTCGGCGCTGCTCGTCGACGAGAGCGATGACCTGCTGCTCGTCTCGCGCCACGGCATGTCGCTGCGCTTCACGGCCACCAACGACTCGCTGCGCCCGATGGGCCGCTCCACGTCCGGCGTGAAGGGCATGACCTTCCGCGAGGGCGACACGCTGCTGTCCGCCTCCGTGGCCGACGACACGGGCTACGTCTTCGTCGTCACCGAGGGCGGCTACGCCAAGCGCACCGGTGCCGACCAGTACCGCGTGCAGAACCGCGGCGGACTCGGCATCAAGGTCGCCAAGCTCGCCGAGGCCCGGGGCGACCTGGCCGGCGCCCTGATCGTCGGCGACGACGACGAGGTGCTCGTCGTGCTCTCGAGCGGCAAGGTGGTACGTTCTGCCGTGGCCGAGGTACCGGCGAAGGGACGTGACACCATGGGTGTCGTCTTCGCGCGGTTCGCCGCCGACGACCGCATCATCGCACTGGCGCGCAACACCGAGCGCAACCTCGTGGCACCGTCCGACGAGGCCATCATCGACGCCGTCGGCGACAACGACGCCGTGCCCGCAGTCAGCCCCGGAGACGTGATCGACGCCGTCGAGCCCGTCACGGAGGCGCCCGCGGACACGGCCGACGACAGCAGCACCGGAGAGGAACCGACCAATGAGTAGCGTCGCCGAGAAGCTTCAGCGCAAGACCGCGCGCCCGTCCGGCACCAAGCAGGTGCGCCTGAAGCTCGTCTACATCGACTTCTGGTCCGTCGTGAAGCTGTCGTTCCTGATCGCCGTGGCGCTCGGGATCGTCACCGTCGTGGCGACGTTCCTGATCTGGCTGATCCTCAACCAGACGGGCATCTTCAACGACCTCGACCAGGTGCTGCGCGACATCCTGGGCGACCAGAACTTCACCATCCAGGACAGCTTCAACGTCGGGCAGGTCATGCTGTTCTCGATCGTCGTGGCCGTGCTGAACGTCGTGGTCGGCACCGTGCTCGGCGCCGTCGTCGCCGTGCTCTACAACCTCAGCGTCCGGGTCACCGGCGGCCTGCTGGTCGGCTTCACGAACAACTGATCCGGGTCGGATCGGCCCCCGCGGCCGATTCGTCATCTCCGTCGTGGTGCTGTAGGCTTTACGACGGTCCGGGGGCTATAGCTCAGGCGGTTAGAGCGCTTCGCTGATAACGAAGAGGTCACAGGTTCAAGTCCTGTTAGCCCCACTCCCGAAGGTCCTCCGACGGGTTCACCCGGTACCTCGGGGCCTTAGCTCAGTTGGTAGAGCGCCTGCTTTGCAAGCAGGATGTCAGGAGTTCGATTCTCCTAGGCTCCACGAAAAATAGGCCTTTCCCTGCTCGCCCACGTCGTGGGTTCGCGGGGATTTTTCGTTCGTGCTCGTTCGGCTGCGCCGCCGCTCCTGCGGCGCAGCGCGTCGGCTCCGCCGACCCAGATGGCACAGCCGCCTGCGGAGCGGGCGACGTCGCTTCGCTCGTCGCGGGGGGGGGCAACGTCGCTTCGCTCGTTGCCGCGGGGCGAGGGGCGACTTCGCTTCGCTCGTCACCGCCGTGACGTCGCTTCGCTCGCCGCGGAGGCGCGGGGGTGCACGGAGGGCCCGACTCCGGGGAGGAGGCGGGCCCTTCGGGGTGGTGCGGGGGCTGAGCGACTAGGCCTTCGTGTCGGCGTCGTCGTCGGCGACCCAGAGCTCGTCGTCGGCACGGAGCGTCTGCACGGCGGCGAAGACGAGGCCGCCGAGCGCCACGACGCCGAGGCCGATCAGCAGCACGCCGCCGACTCCGGGGCCCGACTTCTTCTTGGCGGGCGCGTACTTCGCGGCCTGCGAGGCGAACTTGCCGCCCTGCTTCTTGGCCTTCTTGACGGCCTTCTTGACCTTGGGGTCGTTGACGAGGTCGAGACCGCCGAAGTAGGAGGAGAGGGCCGGGTAGACGTCGTGCTTCAGACGGTCCTGGGCGACGGTCGCGGCGTGGCTGCCGGCCGAGAGGCCCTGCGAGACGGCCGGACGGACGTTCTGGTCGACGGCGTGCTTGATGCGCGGCGTCACGTTCTTGTTGGCGTACCGGACTCCGTGGTCACGGGCGTCGCCGATCACCTTGCCTGCGTGGCTCACGACCTCGCGCTGCTCGGACCACACGTCGAACGCGTGCTTCTTGAACTTCTTCAGTTCTTTCTTCTGCTTGCGTGACAGGGCCACAGTGTTCCTCCAACGACTAGTGCGCAACGGCTCGGTTCGATGCTGGCCTCCCAGTCTGGCACGAGGCTTCCTGGCAGGTAACACCGCGCTCGCTGGGCACCCGCTGATGTGCGGAGGGCCCTGTGGGAGAATGGCGTCATGTCTACGCACACCGCTGTCGCCACCATCAAGACCAACCACGGCACCATCACCGTGAACCTCTTCGGCGACCACGCACCCAAGACCGTCGCCAACTTCACCGGCCTCGCCACCGGCACCATCGAGTGGACCCACCCCTCCACGGGCAAGGTCAGCACCGACCGGCTCTACGACGGCGTCGTCTTCCACCGCATCATCAAGGACTTCATGCTCCAGGGCGGCGACCCGCTCGGCCAGGGCATCGGCGGCCCCGGCTACCAGTTCGACGACGAGATCCACCCCGAGCTCAACTTCGGCGAGCCCTACGTCCTCGCCATGGCGAACGCCGGCAAGCAGGGCGGTCGCGGCACCAACGGCTCGCAGTTCTTCATCACCACCGTGGCCACGCCGTGGCTGCAGGGCAAGCACACCATCTTCGGCGTCGTCGCCGACGACGAGTCCAAGAAGGTCGTCGACGCCATCGAGGCCGTCCCCACCGACGCCCGCGACAAGCCCCTCGAGGACGTCGTGATCGAGAGCGTCACCATCGACGAGGTCTAGGTGACACAGGTCCCCGCCGACGCCGCGAACTACTGCTACCGGCACCCCGACCGGCAGAGCTTCGTGCTCTGCCAGCGGTGCGGCCGCACCATCTGCGGCCAGTGCCAGACCCCGGCCGCGGTGGGCGTGCACTGCCCGGAGTGCGTGCGCGAGGCCCAGGCCTCCGCTCCGCGTGTCCAGCCTCGTGTCATGGGCAGCATCCGCAGCGCCTCGCGCGGCGGGGCCCCGGTCGTCACGTACGGCCTCATCGGCGTCAGCCTCGTCGTGTACCTCGCGCAGGTGCTCACGGGCGGCGTGGTCAGCTCGGCGTTCTCGTACTACGCGCCGATCGCTCTGGTCGAGCCATGGCGCATCGTCACGTCGATGTTCACCCACGGCAGCGTCCTGCACATCCTCTTCAACATGTACGCGCTGTACATATTCGGAGCGCAGCTCGAGCGGACGTTGGGCAGGGCGCGCTACGCGGCGCTCTACTTCATCAGCGGGCTGGGCGGCGCGGCCGCGGTGACGCTCCTGTCGCCGACCACTCCGGTGGTGGGCGCGTCCGGGGCGATCTTCGGCCTCATGGCGGGCTTCTTCGTGATCGCGCGCAGCCTGGGCGGCTCGAACGGCGTCCAGCTGCTCGTCCTGCTGGGCATCAACCTCGCCATCGGCTTCGTCTCCCCGAACATCTCGTGGCAGGCGCACGTCGGCGGGCTCGTCGTGGGCGCCCTCGTGTCGTTCCTCTACACGAAGACACGCCACCGCTCGAAGGCCGGCCTGCAGACCGCGGGGCTCGTCGCCGTCGGGGCGGTCTGCCTGCTGATCGTCCTCGGGCGCTCGGCGATGTACCTCGGCTACCTCTGACCCTGCCCCCGGGCACCTCCGACGCGAGGTGAGCAGAACGAAGGAGGCGGCACCCACCTGGGTGCCGCCTCCTTCGTCGTCGGGCCGGTCCGATCTCAGCGAGTGGCGTTCTCCACCGACTTATCCACAAGACTGTCCACAGTGGGGATAGTTACAGCGGTGTAAGTGCGAACGCCTGTTCGAGAGACGGGGCCCCGAGCGCCTAGCGCCAGCGGGTCGTCATGAGGAACCCGATGAACATGATGCCGAAGCCGATCAGGATGTTCCACGAGCCGAGCGAGCCGATGGGAAGGGCGCTCTGGCTCACGTAGAAGACGACGATCCAGGCGAGGCCGATCAGCATGAAGCCGAACATGACCGGCTTGAACCACACCGGGTTCGGGGCGTCGGCCGCGGGGCGCGCCTCGGCGGAGCGGTCCGCGCGGGCGCGGGCGGGCTTCGAGGTGGGGTTCTTGTCTGCAGCCATGGCGCACATCCTAGCGTGGCGGCCCTGACGGGCTCCTCGGCCGGGCGGCACCTCGTCCACAGGGTCCGGCCCGCAGCCCCCGAGGCCCCAGGCGCCGCGGTTAGGATCGACCCCATGACCGTCGACGCGCGCCTCGCCTCCGTCGACGGCCGTCGTCCCCGGCGACGACGCCGACCGGTGTCGTTCGTCGGCGTGCTCGGCGAGCTCCTCATCACGGCAGGCGTCCTGGTGCTGCTCTTCATCGCGTGGCAGCAGTGGTTCAACGACCTGGTCGTGGCGGGCGAGCACCGGGACCAGGCCTCGCAGCTCTCTCAGCAGCTCGAGCGCCAGGCGCAGGAGGCGCCTCCCGCCGCTGCAGACGCGGCCGGCGACCCCCCGGTCACCGCCGCCCCCGCCGAGGCCGAGCAGTTCGCGAACCTGTACGTGCCGCGCTTCGGCGCCGACTACGCTGTGCCGATCGCGGGCGGCACGAGCACGGTCCGCACCCTGAACAAGATCGGCATCGGGCACTACGACGACACGCAGATGCCCGGCGAGGTCGGCAACTTCGGCATCGCCGCGCACCGGACGACCTACGGCGCCCCGTTCAACGCGGTCGCCGACCTGCGACCGGGCGACGAGCTCTACGTCCAGACGGCCGACGGCTGGTACACCTACGCCTTCCGCAATCTCCAGTACGTGCCGGCGACCCAGGTGTCGGTGCTGCAGCCCGTGCCCGACTCGCCCGACGTGTCCGCCGCCTCCGGGGAGCGCCTCATCACCCTCACCAGCTGCAACCCCATGTTCACCGCCCAGGAGCGCATCGTCGCCTACGGCGTCTTCGACTCGTGGCAGCCTCTCTCGGACGGCCCGCCCGCCGCCCTGGCCGCGGCCGGGATCGGGGGCTGACCGTGTACGGCGCCCTCTGGCGCGTGCTGCCGGGCCCCTGGTGGCTGCGGCTCCTGCTGCTGCTCGTGCTCCTCGCCGCCGTCCTGTTCGCCCTGGTCGAGTGGGTCTTCCCGCTCGTGAACGAGCTGATCCCCGCCCCCGACGTCACCGTGGAGGAACAATGACGCGCATCCTGGTCGTCGACAACTACGACAGCTTCGTCTACACGCTGAACGGGTACCTGCAGCAGCTCGGGGCCGAGACCGACGTCGTGCGCAACGACGCCTTCGGCCGTGACGAGATCGCCGGTCGCATCTCCGAGTACGACGCCGTCCTGCTCTCGCCCGGCCCCGGCACCCCGGCGGCGGCGGGCGTCTCGGTCGACGTCGTGCACGCCGCCCTCGCCGTCGACAAGCCGCTGCTCGGCGTCTGCCTCGGCCACCAGGCCATCGCCGAGGCCCTCGGCGCCACCGTCACGCACGCCGAAGAGCTGATGCACGGCAAGACGTCGCGCGTCGAGCACGACGACAGCGCCTTCTACGCCGACGTGCCGCAGCCCTTCACGGCCACCCGGTACCACTCGCTGGCCGTCGTCGACGAGACGGTGCCGGGCGACCTCGAGGTCACGTCCCGCACCTCCGGCGGGGTGATCATGGGCCTGCAGCACCGTTCCGCGCCGCTCTACGGCGTGCAGTTCCACCCCGAGTCGGTCCTGACCCAGGGCGGCTACCAGATGATCGGCAACTGGCTCGGCGTCGCCGGCCTGCCGGAGGCGGCGGTCACCGCGCGCTCGCTGAGCCCGCTGGTCGACCTGAGCTGACGTCGGCCCCCCGCCGCGTCGGCGGTGGGGGGCCGTGGCCTTCAGCAGGCGCGGGTCAGCCTGCGCTGCACACCCCGAGCGTGATCTCCGAGCCCTGCGGCTGGTCGCCCGGCGGGAGGGACTGGTTGGACACGCTGCCGCCGGAGCAGCCGGGGTCGACGTACGACTTGACCGTCAGGCCGAGCTGGTCGCCGAGGACCGAGACGGCCTGCTCGAACGACTGACGGGTCACGTCGGGGACGCTCACCTTGCCGTTGCTGACGACGAGGTCGACAGTGGTGCCGACGTCCACCTGGGTGCCGGCGGCCGGCGTCGACTCGAGGACCCCGTTCTCGGGGACGTCGGGCGAGTAGTCGGAGACCTGCTGCCCCTGGACGAGCCCCGCCGCGGTGATCGCGGCCCACGCCGCATCGAGCTGCTGGCCGTCGACGGAGGGCATCGCGACCTGGACGGGCCCCGAGGACACCGTGACGGCCACGGCGGAGTTCTTCAGCACGGCCGTGCCGGCCTCCGGGTCGGTCGAGATGACGAGGCCCTCGTCGACGGTGTCGCTCGGGGCGTCGGTGCGCGTCACCGTGAGGTCGAGGTCGCCCAGCTGCGCGGCGACGTCGTCGTAGGTGCTGCCCGCGACGACGGGGATGATCGAGGTCTGGGCGTTGTCGATCTGGGGCGGCTGGAGGTTCACCACCCAGAACACCACGGCGACGATCACGATGCCGACGAGCACGATGCCCGCCCAGATCCAGGCGACCGGGGGTCGTGTCTGCGTGCGCTGGGGCCGGTCGTTGTCGTCGGAGGAGAGTTCCTTCAGCGCGGCCTCGCTGCCGACCCGGCTGTGCGGGTCGACGCCGAAGAGCGTCGAGCCGGCCTCGGGCGCGGCCCGGCGTCGTTCGGGCGCGCGCCCCTCGCCGGCGGCGTGGACGTCGTCCCGGAAGTCGGCGGCCGTCTGGAAGCGCTCGAAGCGGTCCTTCGCGAGGGCACGGAGCACCACGGCGTCCAGGGCCGGCGAGACCGCGGGCGCGACCGTGCTCGGGGGAACGGGTGCTTCGCTGACGTGCTGGTAGGCGACCGCGACGGGGGAGTCGCCCCGGAACGGCGCGCGGCCGGTGAGCAGCTCGAAGAGCAGGACGCCGGTCGAGTAGAGGTCGGAGCGGGCGTCGACCGTCTCGCCCCGTGCCTGCTCGGGGCTGAAGTACTGGGCAGTGCCGAGGATGGTCGTCGTCTGCGCGACCGTGGCGGAGGAGTCGGAGATGGCTCGGGCGATGCCGAAGTCCATGACCTTGACCTGGCCGGAGTGCGTGATCATGACGTTGCCGGGCTTGATGTCGCGGTGCACGACGCCCGCCCGGTGCGAGTACTCGAGGGCGGTGAGGATGCCCTCGGTGATCCGGACGGCCTCGGTCGGGTCCATCGGGCCCTCGCGGACGACGTCCTTGAGGAGCCGCCCCTCGACGTACTCCATGACGATGAAGGGGACCTGCACCTCGTGGCCGCTGCGGTCACGGGTCGACTCCTCGCCGGCGTCGAAGACGCGGACGATGGTGGGGTGCGCCATGCGGGCCGCGGCCTGCGCCTCCTGGCGGAAGCGGGTGCGGAACGCGGGGTCGGTGGCGAGCGACGGCTTCATCAACTTGATCGCCACACGGCGGCCGAGCCGCGCGTCGGTCCCGACGTGGACGTCGGCCATCCCGCCCCGGCCGATCAGCTCGCCGATCTGGTACCGGTTGGCGAGGAGGTGGATGCCCTCTCTCACGCCTTCAGCCACGCGCCAGTCTCCCCTCTGGGACCCCGCTGCCTGCGCGACCCTTCCGAACCGGACCCAGTGTATCCGGGCCTCGACCCCCGGACGGGGCCGCCGCCTACGCCAGAGGGATGATTGTCAGCGCTTCGTGACACCTCTGGACGACCGAGGCCACGATCGTCGCTGACGATCGTGGCCTCGGTCGGCGCGGAAGGCCTAACCGTCGTTGCCGTCGCCCGGGCTCGGGCTCGGGGTCATCGGCGGTGCTGTCACGGCGACCGTCACGCCGGCCGACGGAGCGGAGCTCAGCTGACCGCAGACCGCGACGTACTGGACGGTCATGTTGCCGGGCGTCGCCGACTTGACCGAGACGCTCGTCACGTTGGTGCCGAGCTGCCCGCTCGTCTGGCCCGCCGAGTCCGTGCCGCCCGTGATCGAGTACGTGTAGCCGGTCAGCGTGTACCCCACGGGGCAGTTGCCGTAGGCCTGCCACGAGATGGTGACCTGTTCCTGGCCGTTGCCGCTCACCTGCGGGGCGGAGGCGGTCGGTGCGGTCGGCTGCGGGGGTGTCGGGGCCGCACGGTAGATGTACATCGTCACGGAGGCGCCGATGGGCACGTTGCCGCTGCGGTCGAGACCCGCGACGGTGCCGACCGCGGCCTGGTCGGGAGCCGGGGTCGTCGCGTCGACGGACGTGACGTCGAGCCCGAGGTCGCCGAGGCGGCCGCGCGCGTCGTCCTCGGCGAGGCCGACGTAGACGCTCTCGTCGACGGCGACCGTCGTCGGGCTCGGCTCGGGCTCCGGCGTCGTGGTCGACGGCGACGGCGCGGGGGCCGACGACGAGGGGGTGGTCGGTGCCGGTGTCGGGTCGCCCGAGGTGACCGCGAACGCGATCAGGGCGCCGACGCCCGCGAGGACGATGACGCCCAGCACGATGAGGGGCCAGAACCACGGGCTGCGCGGCTTCTTCTCGTCGTCCAGCTCGTCGCCCTCGCCGCGCTGGGCCTCGGGGTCGGCGGCACCGGGCGTCCAGGCAGCGGCGCCCGGCTGCTGGCGCGTGCTGCCGGTGGGGTCGTAGAGCTGGGTGGTGGCGTCCTGGGCGCTGAAGGCCTGGGTCGCGGCGTCGCCTGCCCCGGCGGCGGCCATGCCGATCATCGGGACCGCGACGGTCGCGGCGGCCACGTCGCCTCGACGCAGGGCCCGGGCCGCCTGGGCGAGCGCCGAGGCGCTGGCGGGACGGTCGGCCGGCTTCTTGGCGATGCAGGAGAGCACCAGGCGGCGCACGGGCTCGGACACCGTCGAGGGCAGGTCCGGCGGCTGCTCGTTGATCTGGGCCATCGCGATGGCGACCTGCGACTCGCCCGTGAACGGGCGTCGGCCGGCCAGCGCCTCGTACGCCACGATGCCGAGCGAGTAGATGTCGGTGCTCGGCGACGCGGGGTGCCCGCTGGCCTGCTCGGGCGACAGGTACTGCACCGTTCCCATGACCTGGCCGGTCGCGGTGAGCGGCACCTGGTCGGCGATGCGCGCGATGCCGAAGTCGGTGATCTTGACGCGGCCGTCGGGCGTCACGAGCAGGTTGCCCGGCTTGATGTCGCGGTGCACGAGGCCCGCGGCGTGCGCGGCCTGCAGGGCGGACGCGGTCTGCGCGACGATGTCGAGCACCTTGTCGGTGGGCAGCACCCGGTCGCGCTCGAGCACGGTCGACATGGCCTCGCCGGGGACGAGCTCCATCACGAGGTAGGCGCTGCCCTCCTCCTCGCCGTAGTCGAAGACGTTCGCGATGCCCTCGTGGTTGACGAGGGCGGCGTGCCGCGCCTCGGCGCGGAAGCGCTCGAGGAACCCGGGATCGCCGAGGTACTCGTCCTTGAGGATCTTGATCGCGACCGTTCGGCCGATGACCAGGTCCGTGGCTTCCCAGACCTCGCCCATGCCGCCGATGGCGACGCGGGTCGACAACTGGTATCGCCCACCGAAGGTGATTCCGCCGGAAGGTCTCATTTGTTCAGCACCGCCTCTAGTACTTTCTTCGCGATTGGTGACGCGACACTGTTCCCGAACGCGGACTGTCCGAGTCCGCCGCCGTTCTCGACGACCACCGAGATGGCCACTTCTGGGTCCGCCGCCGGCGCGAAGCCGGTGAACCACAACGTGTAGGGGTCGCCTGGGCCGTTCTCGGCCGTTCCCGTCTTGCCCGCGACGTCGACACCAGCGATTCTCGCACCGCTGGCGGCGCCGTCCGCGACGTCCTGCACCATCATGTCGGTCATCGTCTGAGCCGTCGCCGTGCTGACGGGCTTCCCGTACTCGCTGGGCGAGAAGTCCTCCACGGGGCTGAGGTCGGGGTTCAGGACGCTCTCGATCAGCGTCGGGTCCATGAGCGTGCCGCCGTTGGCGATCGCGGACGAGACCATGGCCATCTGCAGCGGCGTGACCCGGTCCGAGCCCTGGCCGAACGACTGCAGCATGAGCGTGGCGTCGTCGATCGGCTCTCCGTCGCGCTCGATCGGGAAGCGGCTCGGCGTGACGGCCTGGGGGATGTCGATCGAGTCGTCGCCGAAGCCGAACGCCGCGGCCTGGTCGGCCATGGCGTCGGTGCCGAGGGCCTGCCCGAGCTGGGCCATGGGGATGTTGCACGACAGGCGGAGGGCGGTGGCGATGGTGGCCGTCTCGCCGCCTCCGCAGCTGCCGCCCTCGGCGTTGTTGATGCTGAAGGTGGATCCGGGCAGCTGCAGGGTCGCCGGGTTCGGGAACTCGCTGTCGGGCGTGTAGTCGCCGCTCTCGAGGGCCGCGGCCACCGTGACGAGCTTGAACGTGGAGCCGGGGGCGTAGAGGTCGCCCTGGATGGCCCTGTTCTGCAGCGGGTCCGACGGGTCGGCGACGAGCGCGTCGTACGAGCTCTTGACCGACGCGGGGTCGTGCGACGCCAACGGGTTGGGGTCGTAGCTCGGCTTCGACACCATGGCGAGGATCTTGCCCGTCGCCGGGTCCATCGCGACGACCGAGCCCGAGTTGTCGCCGAGGGCGTCGTACGCCGCCTGCTGCACCACGGGGTCGAGCGTGAGGTTCACCGTGGCGCCCTCGGGGTCCTGACCCGTGAGCAACGAGTTGATCGAGTCGAAGAACTGCGAGTTCGCGTTGCCGGTCAGCTGCTGGTTCATGGCGTCCTCGACACCGCGCGAGCCCTGGCCGAGCGTGTAGTAGCCCGCCACGGGGGCATAGAGCTCGGGCTGCGGGTAGGTCCGCTGGAACTCGTAGACGTCGTCGACGGGCACCGACTGCGCCACGGGCTGGCCGCCGACGAGGATCGGACCGCGCTGGGCCGAGTAGCTCGCGAGCAGGGACCGGTAGTTGCGCCCGTCGGCGCGCAGCGTGTCGGCCTGGATCGTCGTGATGTACGAGCTCGAGATGAAGAGCGCCACGAACATGGCGAGCACCACGAAGCTCACGCGCTTGAGTTCTTTGTTCATCAGCCGATCACCAGCCTCGGTTGGTCGCGGACGGAGTCGGACAGCCGCAGCAGGAGCGCCACGATGATCCAGTTCGCCACGAGGGAGGAGCCGCCCGCGGCCATGAAGGGGGCCGTCAGCCCGGTCAGGGGGATTACCCGCGTGACGCCGCCCATCACGACGAACACCTGCAGGGCGATGACGAAGGCGATGCCGACGCCGAGCATCCGCCCGAAGTCGTCCTGGCCGACGAAGCCGATGCGGAAGCCGCGGGAGACGAGCAGCAGGTAGAGCGCCAGGATGGCGAAGATCCCGGCCAGGCCGAGCTCCTCGCCGAGCGAGGCGAAGATGTAGTCGCTCTCGGCGAGGGGCGTCGTCTGCGGACGGCCCTGGCCGAGCCCGGTGCCGACGAGGCCGCCGTTCGCGAAGCCGAACAGGCCCGTCACGAGCTGGAACGAGCCGCCGTCGGCCGAGTACTCGGCAGGGTCGAACGGGTTCAGCCAGGCCCGGAAGCGCCCCTGGACGTACCCGAGGAACGTGCTGGCGACGATGGCGCCCCCGAGGAACAGCGTGAGGCCCAGCACGATCCAGCTGCCGCGGCCCGTGCCGATGTAGATCATGACCAGGAACAGGCCGAAGTACAGCAGCGAGGTGCCGAGGTCGCGCTGGAAGATCAGCACGCCCATGGCGACGACCCAGACGATGAGGATCGGCCCCAGGTCGCGGGCGCGCGGGAACCGCATGCCGAGGATCTTGGGCCCCATCAGCGACAGGTTGTCGCGGGCGGTCACCAGGTACCCCGCGAAGAAGATCGCCAACGTGATCTTCGCGATCTCGCCGGGCTGGAACGAGAACGGCCCGATGTCGATCCAGACGCGCGCGTTCAGCCCCTCACGGCCGAGCCCCGGGATCAAGGGGAGCAGGAGCAGCGCGATGGACACGAACATCGCGATGTAGCGGTACCGCGAGAGCACCCGGTAGTTGCGCACGACGATCAGCGCGACGAGCGCGATCGTCATCGCCATGACCGTCCACGCGATCTGCTTGACGCCGAAGGCGGCCCAGCCCTCGCGCCCGTAGGCGAGGTCGATGCGGTAGATCATCGAGATGCCGATGCCGTTGAGCGTCAGCGCGATCGGCAGGAGGAACGGGTCGGCCTCTCGGGCGACCACCCGGAGCACGAGGTGGAAGATCAGCCCGAGGCCGAGCACGGCGGAGCCGGCCACCAGCACGGAGGCGTCGATCGCCCCGGTCGCTCCGAGCTGCACGAGGACGATGGCCCCGGCGCCGATGCCGGCCGCCACGATGAGCAGCAGCAGCTCGAGGTTCCGCAGCTTCGCGGGCTGGCGCAGCCGCAGCGTGATCGCCTGCGTCAGGTTCTGGGCCTGCCCCGGGTCTCGAGGCGAGGTGCCGGAGGCGCGGGCGGGTCCACGGGACGCTCCCGCGCCTCCTGCGGGACGGCCGATCAGCTCGGTGGAGGCCTCGTCGGACCGCTGGTCATCGAGCGACGGCATCGGCCAGCCTCTCGACGATGGCGCGGGCGTCGCCGAGCGAGTCCGCGTTGATCGTGTCCTCGACGGTCTGCTGCGTGTAGTTCGGCAGGTCGTCCACCCGGACGTCGGTGACCTCGTGCACCTCGCTGAGCGTGATCGGGCCGAGCGTCTGCTGGACGCCCTTGTAGATCACGACCGTGCCGTTGCGCTCGCCGACGTAGTAGTGGTCCTGGGTCCACTGGTAGGCGAGGAACAGACCGGCGACGAGGGCGCCGACGGCCACGACCAGCGCCACCAGCCAGGTGACGCGGCGACGGCGACGGCGACGTCTGTCCTCGGCGATGAGCTCGGCGAGGTACTCGTCGGACTCGGGCTCGAAGTGGCTGTCCTCCGGAGTCGAGGCGACCTTGAGGGGGTGCAGCAGGATCGTCGGCAGCCGCAGCGACTTGCGACCGGCCTCGCCCTCGAACGTCAGCGGGGCCGAGGCCGAGCCGACCGTGACCGGGGGCTCGACGGACGAGTCGCCGGTGTCGTCGACGTCGACGATCACGACCGTCACGTTGTCGGGGGCGCCGTGGTCGAGGGTCTCCTTGACGAGGCGGCGCGTGGTCTGGTCGGCGTCGAGCCCGGCGGCGAGGGCCTTCTTGATGCGGTCCTCGGCGAGGTAGCTGCTCAGTCCGTCGGAGCAGATCAGCCACCGGTCGCCCGGCTGGGTGCCGATGATGGCCGTGTCGATCTCGGGGGCCGCGTCGACGTCGCCGAGGACGCGCATCAGGACGCTCCTGCGGGGGTGGACCGCCGCCTCCTCGGCCGTGATCCGGCCGCTGTCGACGAGCCGCTGGACGAACGTGTGGTCCGCGGTGATCTGGCTCAGCTCGCCGTCGCGCCACAGGTAGATGCGGGAGTCGCCGATGTGGGCGATCGTCATGCTGTCGCCGACGCGGAGCAGCGCGCTCACGGTCGTGCCCATGCCGGTGAGCTCCTGGTGCTCGAAGACCGTCTCGGCCAGCAGCTGGTTGGCCGCGATCAGCGACGACTGCAGCGCGAACTCCGCGTCGCCCGGCGACGTGTACTGCTTGTCGGTCTCGCGGATGCGGCGGATGGCGATGGCCGAGGCGACGTCGCCGCCGGCGTGGCCGCCCATGCCGTCCGCGACCACGAACAGCTGCTGACCGGCATAGCCGCTGTCCTGGTTGTTGGACCGGATCTTGCCCACGTTGGACAGGGCGGCACTCTTGGGCGTCGTCATCGGGCGGCTACCGTCGCAGCTCGAAGCTCGTCTGCCCGATCGTCACCGTGGCGCCCGTCGGCACCGGAGTGGGCACGGTGACGCGCTCGTCCGCCAGGAACGTCCCGTTCGTGCTGTCCAGGTCCTGTACGACCCACCGTCCGTTCCAGAGCATGAGCCGGGCGTGGTGCGTCGAGGTGTAGTCGTCGCGGATGACCAGGTTGCTCTCCTGCGACCGACCGATCGTGAGGGGGCCGTCGCCGAGCGGCATCTCGAGACCCGCCTTGGCGCCCTTCGTGATGACGAGGCGCGTCGCGGCGCCGTCGGACGAGGGGGCGACGGGCGGACGCTGCTGCGCGGGCGCCGGCGTGGACACGGGCCGGGGCGCAGGAGGCGCGGCGGCGGAGGACGAGGCGCGTCCCGGCTGCTGGTCGGTCGGCATCTTGCGCGCCCGCTGGCCGAAGAGGTCGGACCGCAGGGCGAAGACGACGGCGAAGACGAAGAGCCACAGCACGGCCAGGAAGGCGAAGCGCAGGGCGAAGAGGGTCAGCTCACTGGTCACCAGGATCCCCCTCGGACGTCGGGCCCGTCGAAGGGGTCGGGCGTCGATGACTGGGGGAGCACCCGGAACACGATACGCGTACGACCGATCTCGATGACCGAGTCGGGCTGCAGGGCGGCCTTCGTGAGCGGCGCCCCGTTGAGCTTCGAGCCGTTCGTGGAGCCCAGGTCGCGGGCCTGGGCACGCTGGCCGTCCCAGAGGATCTCGACGTGCTTGCGGCTCGTGCCCGTGTCCTGCACCGTGATGTCCGCGTCGCTGCCCCGGCCGATGACGGTGCGCTGGCCGGTGAGGGCGTGGCGCGTGCCGTCCACGTCGACGAACGGTCGCCACGTGACGTCGCCCTGCACGTTGCGCGAGTCGACGGCGAGGATGCCGACGCTCAGCGCCTCGTCCTCCCGGAGCCGGACCCGGAGCGGACCGGCGAACTGGTAGCCCTGCGCCGTCGCGTGCCGCTGCGTGAGCTGCGTGAGCTCGTCGATCAGGGCAGGCCCCACGGCTGCCATCGCCTCGTGGTCGACCGGGGACAGCCGGACCAGGAGCTCGTTCGGCACGAGGATGCGGTCACGGGAGACCACGGCCGCCTTCGTGTCGAGCTCGCGCCGCAGCGCGCTCGTGATCTCGAGGGGCTGCACGCTCGAACGGAACGTCTTGGCGAAGGCGCCGTTCACGGCGCGCTCCAGCCCGCGTTCGAAGTTGTCGAGCAGTCCCATGGGTCTCCAGGTTCGGGGGTCGCTGGTCGCCCGATCTTAGCCGGACGGCGTGGACGGCCCCCGCAGGTGCTCTGACGGGGCGCTCGGACATGATAATGTTCTCGAGTTCGCGCGAGTGGCGGAATTGGCAGACGCGCTGGCTTCAGGTGCCAGTGCTCGAAAGGGCGTGGGGGTTCAAGTCCCCCCTCGCGCACGAACGAAAGGCCCTCCTACTGGAGGGCCTTTTTCGTTCGTCGTGCCTTCTGTCGCGCCGCCGCCCCTGCGGCGCGACGTCGAAAGGCCCTCCTACTGGAGGGCCTTCTTCGTTCGTCGTGCCTTCTGTCGCGCTGCCGCCCCTGCGGCGCGACGACGAAGGGCCCTCCGGTGGAGGGCCCTTCTCGGTCGGTCCGTGAGAGCGTCACGGGCGGCGACGTGACTCAGATGCCGTCGACGGCTGCCTTGGCGCGCTGCATGGCGGTCTGCGCCGACTCGTCGTTCGACTGCAGGGACGTGCGGAGGGTGTTGATGATCGTGCGCACCTCGGTCGCGACGCGGTTCCAGCGCTGCTCCTTGGTGGCGTACTCCTCGCTCGAGCCGTCGGCCTGGTAGTCGGCCATCGCCGTCTTGACGTCGGCGTCGCGCTGCGTGATGAGCGCCTCGAGCCGACCGGCGACGGCGTTGAAGTTGTCCTGGGCGTTGCCCGAGGCCGCGAGGTCGTAGTCGCGGCGGTCCGTTGCGTTGGCCATCTGTCTGCTCCCCTTGCCTTATGCCTGCGTGCCGAAACGGGCCGACTCGAAGCCGGCGCCCGCCTGGGCCGACGAGGTCTCGTCGGCGATCTGCTGCTCCCCCTCGAGGAACGCGCGGTTCTGGCCCGTGATGCCGGTGAGCACCGACGACAGGGCCGCGTTGAGCTCGACGGAGATGCCGTCGACCTCGTTCTTGAAGCGGTCGAAGGCTGCTCGTCCGGCGCCGTTGAAGCGCCCCTCGAGCGGCTCGGCGGCGTCGGCCAGCTGGCGGACCAGGGCGCCGAGGTCGTCGCCGGCCCCGCTCGTCTTCTGGCTCAGCTGCGTGAGTGTCTCGCTCCCCATGGCGAACTTCATCATCGTCTCCTCGTGCGTCTCGAACTGGTGGTCGACATATGAGGAAACCACGGGGACGGCGCCTCCGCCACCCGTCCCAGGGGTACATCTCGATCGCCGAGGAGGACGGACAGATCGGTCTGCCGCCCCCTTCGATCGTCACCGACCCGCGCAGCTCGTGATCCGTTAGATTGGGGCGGTTCGGCGGTCGAGGGGACCTCGCCGGGCGCGCCGCCGGTCGCGGCGGGCGGCACGGCTGGTCCCGGGGACGAGAGGCGACGCCGATGGGTGCTCTGGTGGGCGCGCGGAGCTGCGGTCGGTGCGGGGCCCCGCTCGCCACAGGCGGCTCGTGGTGCTCGTCCTGCGGCGTCCGCATCGTCCCGGCCGCACCCGGCAGCGCCATCGGGACCTACTCGGGCCTGCTCGCCGGCGTGCAGCCCGCTGCTCCCTCACGACGTCGCGGCGCCGTCGCGCTCGACTGGGGCGTGCCCCTCGCGCTGCTGGCCGTGCTCGTCCTCGGGGTCGTGACGGGCGCCTCCTCGGCTGCTCCCGGCGCCGCCCTCGTGCCCCTGCCCGTCGAGGTCGCCGTCGCCGCCGCCGCCGTGGCGCTCGTCGTGGTCGACGTCGTCGCCTTCGTCACGCGAGGCCGCTCGCTCGGCCGGCTCGCCCTCTCCCTCCGCACCGTCGACGACCTCACCGGGCGGCCGCCCGCGGTGCTCCGCGTCGACCGTCGCGGCAGGTTCTCGATCCGCCGACAGACCGTCACCGTCGACCTGCGGCGCGGACGCGACCCGCTCACGTCGTCGGCGCCGGTGGTCCGGCGTCCCGTGCTCGCGCCTCCGGGAGCCGGCATCGGTGCCGGTCCCGTGCGGCAGCACGAGGCCGCCGACCCGGCCTGGCGCCCCGACGAGGCCACGCTCGGGCGGACCGGCTCGGGCCGGGCGACCCAGGGCGACGCCGTCGTCGTGCTGGTGCTCGACAGCGGCGAGCGGCTCGAGCTCGAGACGTCGTTGTTGATCGGCCGCGCACCCGTCGTCCGCGAGGGCGACGACCACCCCGTGTTCGCCTGGGCCGACCTCGGGCGGAGCCTCACCAAGACCCACGCCCTGCTCGAGTGGCAGGGCCCCGTGCTCTGGGTCACCGACCTCGGCTCGACCAACGGGTCGTCGCTCGTGGCGCCCGACGGCACGCGGCAGCCGCTCGTGCCGGGGCTCCGCGGCCCGGCCGCCGTGGGGTACACGATCGAGCTCGGCGAGCGGACGGTGCTGGTGCAGCCGTCCGGCGTCGTCGACGACCGCCGTCTCGCCGCCGGGGCGCCCGCCCGGGCCGCCGTGTCCGTCGGCGCCGGCGCGCACGCGGCCGCCGGGACCTCCGGGGAAGGAGCGTCCCGTGAGCGGTGACCGCGACGTCGTCCTGCTCGAGACCGTCAAGACCCACCGGGCACGACTCGTCTCGGCCCTGCTCTTCGGCGAGCTCGACGAGCGCCGGCCCGTCGTCGACAACGTGCGCCGCCTCGTGGTGAGCCTCGTCGTCGCCGCCGTCGCCTGCGCGGGCTGTGCCGGCACCTCGTTCGTGCTCTCGGTCCTCGCGGACCAGCGGGAGGCCCAGGCGCAGCAGCAGCTCGAGCAGCAGCAGCGGTCGGGCAGCACAGGAGGTGCGACGACGTCGCCGACGCCGGCCGACACCGCCCCCGCCGACACCGCACGGACCGACGGTCCCGACCCCAGCCAGATCCCGACGACGGAGCCCCGATGACCGACTACACCCGTCTGACCATCGTCGGGTCCACGCGGCGCGCCGATCTCGTCGTGCCCGCCGACGAGCCGATCGGCGGCCTCGTGCCCCGGCTCATGGAGCTGCTCGGCGAGGTGCCCGGCGCGGTGTCGCGCCCGCTCGCCCTCGTGCGCTCGACGGGCGAGCAGCTCGACTCGTCGCTGTCGGCGGCGGAGCAGCGCGTGGTGGACGGCGAGCTGCTGCGTCTGCTGCGCGAGGACGCCGCCCCGCCGCCTCCCGAGGTCGCCGACGTCACCGACGTGCTCGCCGAGTCGCTCGCCTCGCGGCCGGGACTCTGGACCCGTCGTTCGAGGACGGCCACCGCGGCCGTCACGATCGGTGCGCTCTCCGGGGTGCTCTCGCTGGTCGCCGTGCGGCTCGACGAGGTCGAGCCGCTCGGGTCGCTCGGCGGCGCCTGGCTGTTCGCCGTCGCCGTCGCGATCGTCGCGGGCCGGTTCCGCGGCCGCTGGCTCTCGGTCGCCGCGACCGCCGTCGCGCTCGGCACCTCCGTGCCGCTGGCCGCGACGATCGTCGCGAGCGGCACCTCCGGCCTGCTCGTGCCCGCCGTGGACCTGCCGCTCGTCGCGCTGGTGCTGGTCTGGGCGGCTCTCGCCCTCGGGGTCGGAGCGGGCCTCGGCCACCGGTCGGCGTGGTGGGCCGGCGTGCTCGGCACGGTGCTCGCCGCGACCCCGGTCGTGCTGCGGCTGCTCGGAGTCGACGACGCCGGGGCCGTCGGGACGGGGGCCGTGCTCACCGTCGTCGTCTGCGGACTGCTGCCCTGGTACGCGATGAGCGCCTCCGGCCTGACCGGGCTCGACGACCAGGTCGTCGACGGTCGACGGGGCCGGCGCGACGAGGTGCTCGTCACCGTCTCGGAGGCGTACCGCACGCTCACCTGGGCGACCTTCGCGGTCGCCGGACCGATCGCCGTGACGACCGTGGCCCTCGTCGGTGCCGACGACCTCTGGCAGGTCGGGCTCGGCGTCGCCGTGGTGCTCGTCGTCGCGGCCCGCACCCGCGCCCTCCCCGTGGCCGTGCAGGGCTGGGCGCTCTGGGCCGCGGCCCTCGTCGGCCTCGCCGGCGGCGTGCTCGTGCAGGCCCTCGCTCCCACGTGGCTGCTCGTCGTCGTGCTCGCGGCCGGCGTGGTCGTGGCCGTCGTCGCGGGCGGCGTCGACCCGGTCGCCCACCAGCGCGCCTCGCTCCGCCGGTTCGGCAACACGGTCGAGGCCCTCGGCGTCGTCGCGCTGCTGCCCGTCCTCGTCGGCGTGTTCGGCGTGTACGGCGAGCTCCTGGCGGCCTTCTCGTGACCGCCTTCGACGCCTTCGTCCGGTCGGCGCCGCTCGCCCTGCTCGGCAGCGTGTCGGCGCGGGTGCACGAGCTCAGCACCGTCGACGAGGTGCTGCGGCGACCCCTCCCGGTCTCGCGACGCATCGGTGTCGTGCAGGCTCGGGGCGGCGCGGGCGCCAGCTCGACCGCCGGCTACGTCGCGTCGTTGCTCGCCCGTCGTCGTCCCGGGCTCGTGCTCGGGGTCGACGCGTCCCGTGGGCCGCGCGGCATGCTCTGGCACGCCGGGGCGCCCACGGGCGGGGGCTCGGCGCACCGGGGCCGTCGACGCGGCGCCACGAGCTCGGCGGAGGCGGTCGACGGCCTGGCCCGGACACCGTCCGGACTGTGGGCCCTCGACCTCGACCCCCGGGACGAGTCGCGCGCCGTCGCGTCCGCCGAGACCTGGTTCGACGAGGTGACGCCCGTCAGCCGGTTCTTCGAGCTCGTCGTCACCGACTGGGGAGTCCGCGACTGGCGGGCCGACCTGACGGACGTCGTCTCGGCCAGCCGCACGGTCTGCATCGTCGCCCGCGCCGACCGGCACGCGGCCGAGGAGGCGGCGGCCCTCGTGCCCGCGATCAAGGACCACCCCGACCGGCCCGACGTCGTGATCGCGCTCGTCGACGTGGGGGCGGCCGGGCGTGCGGCCCCGAGGACGGTGGGCGACGACCCGACCGTGCCCGTCGTGCACGTGCCCTACGACGCGAGACGCGGGGCGGCCCGGCCCGTGGGCAGCGCCGCCCTCGGCACGCGGACCCGCATCGCGTACGCGCGGCTGGCGGCGGCGCTCATGCCCGCGGCCGGCTCGTCGACAGCAGCAGGCGCAGCAGCAGCGGGCGCAGCCGCGTCGCCGGGGGCGGAGGCGGCCTCCGCCCGGGACGCCGTGCCGGGTCGCGACCCGAACGCCACCGCCGGGCGCGACCCCGAGCGCCGCAGCGGGCGCCGGTCCGCCGGGCCGACAACCGCCACGCGGAGCCAGGAGGGACGGCGATGACCGTCAAGCTCGTCCACCGTCCGACCCGGATCACCCGGCCGGTGAAGCCGGCCGAGCACCAGGACGTCACGCCGCCGCCCCAGCTGGCCGACGGCAAGGTCGGCGGCGTTCCCGTCCAGGCGCTGCTGCCCGTGGTCGGGGCGCTCTCGTCCGTCGTGATGATCGTCGTCTACCGCGGCAGCTCCAACCCGCTGTTCCTGCTCGTGGGCGGCGTGCTGCTGCTCGTCGCCCTGATCGGCGGCCTGGCGGTCACCCTCAGCCAGCGCGGCAACGCCGTGCGGCAGCGCCGGGTGCAGCGTGAGCGCTACCTCGACTTCCTCGAGCGGCTGCGCGCCGCCATGCGGACCAAGGGCCGGGCCGTGCGCGCGACCGCGGCCGTGCTCGACCCCGAGCCCGCAGCGCTGCTCGAGCTCGTCCGCGACCCCGCACGGCTCTGGGAGCGCCGCCGTCAGCACGACGACTTCCTCTCCGTCCGGATCGGCGAGGGCGACCTGGCCTGGTTCCCGATGTCCGTCCCCGACGACCCCGACCCCGTCCAGCCGTTCGACCCGATCATGGTGAGCGAGGCCCAGTCGGTCGTCGACCACCTCTCGACGGTGCGCGGCATGCCGATCACCGTCGACCTCGACCGTGCCGGATCGGTCGCCGTGCTCGGCGACCGCGAGTCCGCTCTGCGCGTCGCGCGCTCGATGATCCTGCAGCTGGCCGCCCTGCACTCGCCCGACGACGTGCACATCGCCGCGGCCTTCCCCGAGAGCGCGGCCGCCGACTGGAAGGGCGTCGACCTGCTGCCCCACGCCGTGGTCGACTCGCTCTTCGACGGGCCGGTGCCGGCGCGCCGGGTCGCGCCCAGCGCCTCCTCGTTGCTCTCGGTGATCGGCGGCGAGCTGGGCGACAGGGCGCAGGAGGCGGCGACCACGAAGCGCTCGATCGGGACGACCGCGCGCACCGACGGCTCACGGCTGGTCGTCTTCGTCGACGACTGGGGCCACGTCGCCTCGAGCATCCCCGTGCCCGACGCCGACCTGTCGCTGACCGACCTCGGCGTCACCACGGTCCACCTGCTCAGCGACCGCCTGCACGAGCCGTCGGACGTGACGCTCCGCATCACGGTCGAGGGCGAGGAGGCGGTCGTCACCGACGCGCGGGTGGAGGACGACGGCCAGGTGCGCGTGCAGCGGGCCGTCATCGACACCACGACCCCTCAGCTCTTCGAGGCCGTCGCCCGCACGCTCACGCCGCTGCGCCTCAGCCTCAGCCGCCAGGACGAGGTCGACTCCGCCCGCTCGATCAGCGTCACCGAGCTGCTCGGCATCGACGACGTCACCACGCTGACCCCGGCGACGGCGTGGACGCCGCGCTCGCCGCGGGACTTCCTGCGGGTGCCGATCGGGCTCGACGACTTCGGCGCGCCCGTGCTGCTCGACCTCAAGGAGTCGGCGCAGCTCGGCATGGGCCCGCACGGCATCTGCATCGGCGCCACCGGCTCGGGCAAGAGCGAGCTGCTGCGCACGCTCGTGCTGGGGCTCGCCCTGTCGCACCCCCCGGAGGACCTCAGCATGGTGCTCGTCGACTACAAGGGAGGCGCGGCCTTCGCGCCCTTCCAGGGCCTCCCGCACGTCGCGGGTCTGATCGACAACCTCGCCGACGACGCCCAGCTGACCGAGCGTGCCCGGGTCAGCATCCAGGGCGAGGTCGTCCGGCGTCAGGAGCAGCTCCGCGACGCCGGCGGGGCCGCCTCGATCAGCCACTACCGCGAGATGCGGGCCGAGCGGCCGGAGCTGCCGCCGATGCCGCACCTCTTCGTCGTCATCGACGAGTTCGGCGAGCTGCTCACCGCCGAGCCCGAGTTCGTCGACCTGCTGCTGACGATCGGCCGCATCGGCCGGTCGATCGGCGTGCACCTGCTGCTCTCCAGCCAGCGCATCGAGGCCGGCAAGCTGCGCGGCCTCGACACCTACCTCTCGTACCGGATCGGCCTCCGCACCTTCTCCGAGGCCGAGAGCTCGATCGTGCTCGACCGGCCCGACGCGTTCCACCTGCCCGCCGTGCCGGGCTACGGGTTCCTCAAGGTCGACACGTCGGTGTACCGGCGGTTCCGCGCGGGCTTCGTCTCGGGTCCCCTCCCCTCGGAGGCGGCGCGCGCCCTGTCGACGGAGGACGTGCGTCCCGTGCCCCTGCTGCTGCCGACCTACAACGGCATCGCGTCGTCGGACGACGACCAGGGCGAGGAGGAGCTGAGCCGGCCCGACGTCGGGCGTGCGGTCATCGACGAGGCCGTCGACCGCCTCATGGCCGGCGGATCCGCGGTCGACCCGGTCTGGCTGCCGCCGCTGCCCGACCGGCTCGCCCTCTCGAGGGTCGTCGGCGAGCCCGGCGCGGGCGGGCTGCGCGTGCCCGTCGGGCTGCTCGACGACCCCGTGCGCCAGCGACAGGACCCCTGGCTCCTCGACCTCTCCCGGGCCGGCGGGCACGTCGCCGTGATCGGCGCCCCGCAGACCGGCCGCAGCACGTTCCTGCGCACGGTCGTCGCCTCCCTCGCCCTCACGCACACCCCCCGCGAGGTCACCGTCTACGGCATGGACCTGACGGGCGGCGGGCTCGCGCGGATCGAGGGGTTCCCGCACGTGGGAGGCGTCGCGACGCGCGCCAGCAAGGACCGCCTCCTCCGGCTGCTCGAGGAGCTCGCGGCGATGCTCGTGGTGCGCGAGCGCGTGTTCCGCGACCACGGCATCGACTCCCTCGCCATGCTCCGTCGCCTGCACGCGGCGGGCGAGGTGCCCGAGCTGATCTCGGCCGACGTCGTGCTCGTCGTCGACGGCACGGGCGCGCTGCGGAACGACTTCGCCGAGCTCGAGACGCCCTTCGGCGACCTGCTGCAGCGCGGCGGCGGCTACGGGCTGCACGTCGTGCTCGGCATGACCCGCTGGAACGAGCTGCGCATGGCGCAGCAGCCGCTCGTCGGGACGCGGGTCGAGCTGCGCCTGAACGACCCCGCCGACTCGGTCATCGGCCGGAAGCTCGCCCAGACCATCCGCTCCGACCAGCCCGGCCGCGCGCTGACGGACGACCACCTGTTCGCCCAGGTCGCCCTCCCGGTGCTCGACGACACGGACGACGACGACCTCGGGGCAGCCCTGGAGGCCCTCGCGCGCCGCTCGGCGACGAGCTGGAACGGGCCGGCCGCCGCGCCGATCCGCCTCCTGCCGACGGAGCTCTCGCCCGACGAGCTGCCGGACGTCCGCGACGAGCCCGTCGCGGTGCCCTTCGGCCTGCGGCAGGACACGATGCAGCCCGTGCTGCTCGATCCGGCGCTCGAGCAGCACCTGCTGGTGTTCGGCGACTCCCGCTCGGGCAAGTCCACCGTGCTGCGCGGCCTGGTGCGCGGCTTCGTCGAGCGCGCCTCGCCGGACGACCTCGTCGTCGCCCTGATGGACCTCCGCGGCGACCTCGTCTCGGAGGTGCCCGACGACTACCTGGGCGGACACGCCTCGACCTCGACGGACGCCAGGGCGCTCGCCACGGCCGTCGCCGGCGAGCTCGCGGCGCGCCAGGCGGGGGACCGGGCCGCGGGGCCGCGCATCGTCGTCGTGGTCGACGACTACGACATCGTCGCGTCCGGCGGCACCGAGCCGCTGCGTCCCCTGCTCCCGTTCCTGCCGTCGGCGCGGGACCTGCGGCTGCACGTGCTGCTCAGCCGGCCGGTCGCCGGGGCCTCGCGCGCGCTCTACGACTCCGCTCTGCAGACGATCCGCGACACGGGCGGGTCGTCGCTGGTGATGTCCGGCGAGCGGAGCGAGGGGCAGATCCTGCCGCAGGTGTACGCCGAGCAGATGACCGCCGGGCGCGGCCGGCTGGTGCGCCGGGGGCAGTCGCCCCGCATCGTGCAGGTGGCCGACTTCCGGCCTGCCGGGCCTCCTGGTGCGGGCGAGCCTGCCGGTGCGGGCGAGCCTGCCGGTGCGGGCGAGCCCTCCGCGTCCGGGACGGCGTCGTGAGCGGCGTCGCCGGCAGCCGTCGCGTCGTCGTCGCGGGCGTGGCGGGGGGCGTGGGCACCACCACCGTCACGGCCCTGCTCTTCACGACGCTCTCCGGCGACTCGTCGCCCCGGCTCGTCGACCACTCGGGAGGCGACCTCGGCGCACGCCTGACCGGAGGGGACGACGCGGGCCGCGTGGACCGGTCGCTGTCGCTGCACGACCTCGGGGCGCACGCCGACGGGGCCCTGATCGACCTGCTGGCCGAGCCCGACGTGTTCGGCGTCGTCGTCGGGCCGACCACCGAGGCCGGCACGGCCGACGTCCGCCGCGTGCTCGAGAAGGTGCGCGAGCGCCACGGCAGCGGCGGGCTGAGGCGCATCCTCGTGGTCGTCGTGGGCACCTTCGGCCAGCACTCCACCGCGCGTGCCGAGGAGGCGCTGCAGAACGAGTTCGGCCGGCGGTCGCTCGTGGTCGTCCCGCGCGACCCGGCGCTCGCCGCGGGCGGCCGGGTGCCGCTCAACCGCGTGAACGCCGAGTCGCGCCGTGCTCAGGCCACCCTCGCGTCGTACCTGCGCGAGCGGCTCGTGAGCCACGCGGGCGCGAGCACGACCGCGCCGCCTCCGGTCGCCCCGGGCCTCAGCCCACCGGCTCGATGAGCCTGGGCCCGGTGTTCCGCACCGAGCCGACGTCGCGCGTGACCTCGTGGTGCACGAGGTCGTGGGCCACCTCGAAGGAGGCGCGGTCGAGCAGCGAGAGCAGCTCACCGGTGTCGAGGTGGTCGCCCAACGAGTCGTCGTAGGCGTCGGGCGTGAGGCAGGACGGCATCCGGTCGTGGACCTCGCCGGGCGCGACGTGGGCGTCGCGGGTGATGATCGACATCGAGAGCACCCACCTCGTCGGGTCGTCCTCGTCCTTGGCGGGGTCGGGCCAGGCGCTCGTCACGCCGGCCATGGCGAGGCCGGCGTCCGGCTGGTGCACGAAGTGCGGCTGCTTGCCCGTCTCGGTGACGACCCACTCGTAGTACCCGAGCGCCGGCTTATCCGGTAGTTGCTTGCTCTGTCGGTGATGGTGGCTATCCGTCTAGGTTGAGGCAAAGCCACCACTTGCGGCTGCGTTATCCGGTAGTGATCGTCAACGGTGTGGTCGAAAGTCAACGAGGAAGTTGGTGAGCGTGGCTCTCATGGAAGAATCCTCGAGCTGAGCCGACAGGTCGACGTCTCTGTGGACCGGAGCTGAAAACGGCGCTGGCCTCGGGGCTCCTCGCCGCCTGCGCGGGTGGATACTGGCGGCATGTGCGGACGGATGGTGATAGCTCGAGCTGCCGGTGACCTCGTCGCAAGCCTGGGCATCGATCTTCGTGACGAGTCGCCTGGGGGAGAGTCCTACAACGTCGCTCCGACCCAGACCGTGCCGGTTCTCAAAGCCGATCAGGACACACGCAATCATCGCGTCGCACTCGAGAGCGCACGGTGGGGACTGGTCCCGTCCTGGTCACGAGGACCCCAAGGAGCACCTCTGATCAATGCTCGAGCTGAGACTGTCACCGCGAAACCCTCCTTCCGCTCTGCAGTGCTCAAGAGGCGAGGACTCGTTCCTGCGGACGGGTACTACGAATGGACAACCACCGCGTCAGGAAAAGAGCCTGTGTACCTGCACCGTGCCGACCATGAAGGGCTGCTCTTCGCGGCTGTTGTGGAGTACTGGCGCGACCCCGTAGATGGTCAGGCGTGGCTTCCCTCTCTCGCCATCATTACTCGCCCCGCCGCCGACGACATCGGGCACGTTCACGACCGGTCCCCAGTCATAGTTCCGGAGTCGCGTCTTGATGAGTGGCTTGATCCGAGCGTTTCAGACCGTGCCACCGTGGAGGGCCTACTCGGCTCCCTCCCCGAACCGCACCTCACTCCGACAGGGGTCGGCAAGTTCGTCAACTCCGTTAAGAACGACGGCCCACACCTGATCACCGCGATCTCGCAGTAGAGGCGCCAAGCTCCGTCCAAGGGTGCATAGGCCCGTCAGCCTTTACGAACCGCCAGTACCAGTTCCGCGATCTCGTCTGCGATGTCCTCGATCTCTGTGTCGCCCGTGGACCGTGCAAATTTGTCGGCCAAGGAGGGGCTGTGAGCGGCAACTGCAGCGCGATCAATGTCGTGCCAGACCGGGAGCAGGTTCTGCTCTCCACCCACCGAGAGAGTCACGATTCCGTCCAGCTCGTACTGGGTCCAGCCCTTGGCGAAGTAAGCCTCGCTGAGAATGACGGCCGCAAAACTGCTGCTTCTGATGCCGCGGTCGATGCGTCGACGAAGGCTGTCCCCGATGCGCAGTTCTGCTTGGTCCAGCCACACAGAGATGCCTCTCTCTCCGAGCGCTTCGGCCAAGGGCAGTGCGACGGCTGCCTTATCTTCACTCGCGTGCGAGAGGAACACGTCCCAGACCTGCCCATCGAACTCGGCGGGAGACTCGGGAGGCAGGGGGCGTCTTACCGACACCTGTCCGGCTACACCGGCGTCCGGAGCGCTACGAAACTCCGGCAGATTGCCACGGGGTGGGGGCTCAACAACAACAGAAGCGTTTACCGTGCCAGCAGCCCCGCCTAGGTCGACTGCGATGAACCAGTGGCCATTGGAGGGGACGGTCAGACGGGCAGGGCTTTTCTTCACTAGGCCCCCGGTGTACTTGAAGCGCCCGCCACGTCCACTCGAGTAAGTGCGGTAGTTGGACGAGTCCATCAGCAGCACATTTGCTTGTTTTCGAAGGGTGACGACAACCGTCGAGCCCTTCTTCAACTGCCCCAGATCCTTCTTCAGGTGCTCCATGCCTGGATAGTAGGGCGTACCACCGACAGGAAGCCCAAGGTCTGGACAACTCAAACAATCGGCGCAGTTTAAGGGCGTGGCTGCCCGCTTCTAATGAGTAAGGGCAGTCACTACCCATCGGCTATGTCGGCGGCACCTCGCAAGGACAGCGCTAGGCGGTCATTTTGGTCATCACGAGGGTGTCGACCTCACGGCAAGATGCCTGCGTCTCACTCAGGCCTTGACGGTCCACGTTGCCCCGTTCGTGCCCTGTCGCCGTAGATTGGCCGCGTCACTTCGCGCTCTGAAGGAGCCAGTGCTGCCTTGTGAGGTCCTAACCGTCGGATAGGCGGGCTTAGCCGACCGGCGCCGTGGAGTTCAGTCGGCAGTCCCACATGGGGAATTACCTATTTAGAACAGCCGGATGCGCATAGCTGCTAGGAAGTAATCAAGGCCAGAGATCGTCCGGAGGACGATCGCTGGCCTCCTATAAACGCATACGTCCTAATCGCGCGGTCGCGGCTTAGGCGTCGGCGTGGTGTTCATGTTCGAAGTCGTCAAGGGCTTTGCGTTCGGTGCCTCCCGCTGGCCATGCTCAAGATGCGTTTGATTCTCAAAGGTCTGGGTCTTCTTCGTTGGATCGCTTTTACCGGGCATGAATCCTCCTAATCTCGAGGGCGGGGTTTCGGGGCGCTGCCTTCGCGACTGACTTTCAAAGGCTTGGAGTTGGGAGCGGCCTGCTGTCCCTCGACAACTCTGCCTACGCGAGGTGAGGGCACTTTAGGCTGCTTTTTCTCAGATTCGGCCATGTTGCTCCTCGAAGTATCTGACGGAATGGGCGAGTGCCGAAGGGTTGCGGCGCTGCGCTAAGGGCATGCTGTGCTGGTGATACCTACGACTCTAAGCGGCATTTTTCTCTTCCTCGTAGTCCTTATCCCCGGATTTATTTACGTCAGCGTGCGTGAGGGGCATCGACCGATCCGAAAGCTGTCTGCGTTTCGTGAGACGGCCGCGGTTGTTTCGGCTAGCGCGGCGTCCTACGTTCCGGTCGTCGTTGTCTCCGCAGTGCTGGCGCTGACCGTGCCGAGCTTCAACGGTGAAGTGGGACAAGCCCTTGCAGGCCCGGAGAAGTACTACGCCGCACACGCCTACCGATCAATCGGCGGGCTGCTCGCATTCGTGGCGACGGGCTCTGTCGTTGCGTTCTTGCGAGGTAGGCACCGCGCGTTCTCCAAAAAATCAGATGCGGGGGCCTCGGCCTGGTGGCAAGTCTTTTCTTCCGACAACGGCAATGAGCCACACGCTGTCCGCCGTGTGAGCGTCTATCTCAAGGACGGATCGATGCTTGTGGGGAACCTTAAATCGTTCAATAACGAAGCCGAGGAGCATGCGGATCGGGACTTTATTCTCCAAACTCCGCTGAGCTTCCAGAACGCCGGCTCGGATGAGCTTTACGCTCTTGAAGGCACCGCTGTCGTTGTCAGCGCTAGGGAAATTCAGTTCTTCGAGCTTTTCCTCGACCCCGTCATGGATGAAACCTCTGCAGAGCCGGAAGAAGACTTGGGAAGTCGGCAAGGCCGCAGCCAGTGACGTCGGGACACGGCCTGTTCCAGCTGCAACAACGGTGTGACCTCGACAAAAGAGTGATTACCCCTACCTCGGGTTTTGCGCCGGGGCCGCTCAGCCAGCGTCAGGCGTCTGGTACATGCTCGGTCCTGTTCCAGGAGTCACGGGAAACCTCTCAAGCCACGTCCTCAGCGCATCGGTCTCGCTTGCGGATGTGTCTTCGGGCATGTCGTTCTGAGCTTGGGTGAAGATCTCGTGCCAGAGCGTGGCCATGGCCCGCCGCCGGTCTCGTTGTCCCCCGCTGAACCAGACCACGGTGACCGCGAACAGCACGACCATAAGTGCGGCTGCGACCCAGAGCAGAGCTGTTGTCAGGAAGTCTTGGTTAGCGCGGGCATCCTGCGGGGTGAGTTGATCAACGAGCCCTAAATACGCGGCCAGGAGGACAGCCACGACGGCCGTGATTACGGTTGCGACGTTTGTAAGGCCACTGACGAGGACAGAGGAGGCAATTCCCCGATTTCCGGGCTCATGGGTAAGGCTGTCGCGTCGCAGCAGCAGGAGAGTCGCACGCTGGACGCCAGGAGGCTCGGCCAGGAACCGTTCGGTGCGGATGTCGATGTGGCGGAGCGTCTGATGGGTGGTGTGACGTCCTGCCCGGCGGTAATCATCGTCACTGCGGACGGACTCGAGAGTGCGGAGCTTGGCCCAATGCCAGTCAATTTTCATCACGTAGCGGGCTAGTCCTCGGTGGCGCGGTCGAGCGCACCCAGGATCATGTCGAGCTCCTCGTCGTCCATGGCCCCGTAGGTGGTGAGATCGCTTGGATCGTATCGGCCGCGCATGGTCCGACCGTAGCTAGCGAGGTGGGGCGGGTGGCAGTCCCCAGAAGGGGCCCTGCCATCCGTCAACACTCGTCTCGGTCGTACTCGACGGGGTCAGAAGGAGAATGGATATCTGAAACGTAGTTCTGAGCGCACGCCCGAACTAGCCTGAAGGCGATCGCCGATCCGGCCAGGCTCCGTCTTATCTCGATGGTCGCCGCGCACGACGGGGCCGAGGCGTGCATCTGCGACCTCCCCGACCTCTCGGGCTCAGCCAGCCGACGGACTCGCACCACCTGAAGGGGCTCGTCGAGGCCGGCATCCTCACCCGCGACATGCACGGGATCTGGGCGAACTACGCCCTCGTCCCCAGCGCCCTCGACTCTCTCGGGAAGCAGCTCGTCAGTGCTAGGTCGTCGCCTCTCTGCGCGTCCGGTGACGGATCGGCTCGCGAGAGACAAATGGGGTGCCGGGGGTGAGTGTTGCTCAAGGGTTGGGGCCTGAGCCGGTACGTTCCTATCTCATGGCTAATAAACCGACCGAAGATGCTGCGGCAGACACCCTGACTTTGCGTTTCACTGGGGAGGATGAGGACGGGACACAGCTGCACGAGCTCCGTGCTGCCCACGTCGCGGAGGTGCTACAGGGTCTGGTCGGTCTGACTAGCGACTTCGACAAGGCTGGTGTCTTCCACCCTGAAGGGCCTAGCGGGTCAGAGGTTCTCGTCCGTCCCGCTCAGGAGGGGTCGTTCCTCATTGAGGTCGTCCGGTTCACGACCGACAACTGGCCGGGAATCTTTGCGGTGGGCGGGGCAGCGGGCGTGCCTTCACTTGCGAGCGTTCTGTGGTGGGCGACAAAGTCGGCCCGTGCCGGCGTGAAGGACTTCGACCACCTCGACAACGGGAATGTGAAGGTTGTTTGGCAGGACGAAACCGCACAAGAGATCCCGGTTGCGGCTTGGGAGGAGCTGCAGAAGCGAACTCGGCGACGGAAGAAGCAGCTGCGTCAAATCCTGACGCCACTGAGTGACCGGCGGGTGTCCGCGCTTGATGTCAGTGGTCCTCCGGATGATGTTCTTGAGGCGCCCGGCGCGGAGGCTGCTCCGACCACATACGTTCTGACTCGTCCCGACTACGATGCGGTCAAGCCGGATGACGAGGTCGAGGAGACCTCCGAGATCTTCGAGACCGAAGCGCAGATGTCTGCGATCGACTTCGATGATTCGACCCGGTGGAAGGTGAAGACGGCCGCGCGAACCCGTTCGGCCACGGTCGAGGATGCAACGTTCCTCGGTCAGGTCGCGGGTGGGCTCGCAATCCGGAAGACGGACGTCTTCCGGTTGCGCATCCGTGAGGATGCAGTAACGAAGAACGGCAGCACACGCACGAGTTGGACAGTGCTACGAGTAGAGAGCCACAGGAGGGCTGCAGGTGACGACGACACACAGGCATCCGTCGCATCGACGTCTTGACATTGCCGGTTTGATCCTGACTCTGATCGGGCTCGTGTCTGGTGCCTTTGCGTACTGGTTAATCGACACTGCGCACATGAACATTTTGCTGATCGTCCCCGCAATCGTCACGACTACTCTCGGGGTGACGCACCTAACAAAGCGCGAGGCGCCACGCCCTTAGGTGGTGGGAATTACGGCGTCCCTACTTCCCTGGCCTGGTTCTAGGGCGTCTCTAGCGCGAGTCATGTGCCGGTGTCTCAAGGAGGGGCAACGAGATGGGCGACTATGACCTCAATCGCATGGGCTGGCAGCAGTTTGAGCACATGGTGCAGGCACTTGCCAAGGCGGAATTGGGTAACGGGGTGCGCCCCTTCGGGGCAGGCAAGGACGGTCAACGAGACGCCACCTTTGACGGACCCGTGCCCTTCCCCGTGGGCACGTCAGGTACGTGGAACGGGTACGGAGTCATCCAGATCAAGCACAAGGAGAAATCCACCACCGCCACGGCGGACTGGAGATGGTTCATAGATGAGGTCCGGGGGGAGCTCCGGGGTTGGGTCGCTAAGAAACGACTAGGCAGCACGAAGATTCCGGCTTACCTGCTCTTTGCGACCAACGTGGCGCTCTCCGGAACAGAGGGCACGGGGGGCAAAGACCAGTTCGAGCTGCTCATGAGCAATGCAGCGTCAGAACTGGGTTTGCGCGGCTCGTATGTCTGGGACGAGGCGGAGATCCGCACAATGCTCGACAAGCACACCTCAATTCGACAGCGTTACCTGGAAGCAATCGTTACAGGAGACTTCCTGGCGCAACTCGAATCACTACTCCCTAGGAAGACCGCCCTCGAGGCCGAGAGGCTTGCAACCCATGCCGTGGCCGAACTCATCACCCGACAGTGGGTGCGTACCGGTGACGCAGGTTACAGCGACACCTCCAAAGTGCGGCTAGCTGACATCGCAATCGACCTTCCCTGCAGACGGCGCGATGAGGCGGTCCAGGGTCAGAGGGTGCGGCGTGCGACGGCCCAGGAGACGCTCCTCATGGGCGATCGCAATCTGTCCAGCCTGGGGGGCTCTGGCCCGCGAGGTGTTGTACTCGTTGGTGGCCCAGGTCAGGGAAAAAGCACCATTGCGCAGGTGATCGCACACGCCTACCGAGTGGCGTTTCTGCGCGACACGGACATAACCAGGTACGGGGCGAACGCTAAGCAGGCCTTTGACGGCTTGAGCGACCGCCTTCAGGCTGCCGGCATCCCAATCCCTGAGCGGCGCCGTTGGCCCGTCATCGTTGAGCTGGCCAAGGCGGGCACGATGATCGGGCGCCAAGATGGACCTTTCTCGCTTCTTCGTTACATCGCTGACGGAATCCTCGTCCAAGGGCGGCCGGCCGATCCGACCGCCCTGCTCGAGTGGATGAAGAGCTGGCCTTGTTGCCTTGTCCTTGACGGTCTTGACGAGGTCCCCGATGCCAAAGTCCGCAGTCGACTCATCGACGCCATCAGCGGATTCGTAAGCGAACTCAGCGCACAACGTGCTGATGTTTTTGTCGTTGCGACCACTCGGCCTCAGGGGTACCGCGGAGAATTCCGAGACGCTCTTCCGTGTGACCAGTTGGAGTTGCTCGAATTCACTGAACGCGAGGCCTTGAGTTACTCAGAATCTCTCACGTCGGTCCGAACCTCGGAGGACCCAGACCTTGCTGCTCAAGTGACTGAGCGGCTCCTCACTGCGGTCCATGAAAGGGTTACGCAGAGGCTGATGACGACTCCCCTTCAAGTGACGATCATGACTGCACTCGCCGAGGAGGCTGTCGAGCTTCCGAGCGATCGTTTCGAGCTCTTCGATCGCTATTACAAGGTCGTCTACGAGCGCGAACTCTCCAAGAGCGAGGCCTTCGCCGAGCTCAGAACATTGAGGCAACACATCGATCACCTCCACGAGCAGGCTGGCGTGAAGCTGCAGGCGCGCACGGAGCAAGCTGGGAACTCCGATGCACTCTTAACGAAGAGCGAGATCGCCCGGATCCTCCGAAGGCGCCTATCGGCCGCTGGTTTCGAGGAAGCTGAATCGGAGACCATCGCAGAGAAGCTTCTCCGCCTGTCGACCGAACGCGTGGTCATGCTTGTCTCCCGCCGGCCCACAAAGTTTGAGTTCGAGGTCAGATCCCTCCAGGAGTACATGGCAGCCCGGGCTCTCACCGATGGTGACGATGTCACGGTGCTAGGTGGATTGCGACAGCTCCTGCCATCGAGTCATTGGAGAAACACCTGGCTCTTGGCGGCAGGGCGGCTCCTCAAGCGACGGGAGCATCTCACTGACGAGGTTGTGAGGATGGTGGTTGAGTATGACTCCGGGTCGCCGGAGAACGCCTTGACCGCCCTCGGGGCCGGACTTGCCGGTGACCTCTACCTCGACAATCTCGCCGCTGAGTTTCCCGCCGTCAGGCGAAAGTTGCTGACGAGCGGCATGACGCAATTCAGTGAAACTGTCTCTGAGGTGCCTCGGGCTCTCACCGATTTGGTCGAGCAAGCCCTAGGTCAGACTGACCGCGAGCAGGCCATCGCGCTTACGTCGCTTCATGAGATAAGTCGAAAGAATCCGTCGAACCTGGCGTCGAAGTACCTAAGCGACCACAGCGGCGGCATGTCGCCGCTAGCCAAACAAGCCCGGGCCACGCTCACGGAAGGCCGGAAATACATCAAGCCCATTGGTCAGCCGACACGCTCCAACGCGGAGATCCTCGGCCGGCAGCTCGCCAGCGTCGCAGCCACGGTGCCCGAGGCTCTCGTCTTGGTTGAGCGCCTGTACGAAGAGTCAACCTCTGGCCACGGTCAGACCGCCGCAACCGGGTCGATCGATGTCCTCCAGGCCTTGGAGCAGCCACAGGCGCGAGCCCAGCTCGCCGTAGCCGTCAAGGCAATGATCCTCAGTCAGCCCGCTGCGGCTCACTACGGATCCGCCCTTTTGCGCGAGCACGCGTCCCGCTCGTTGCGCGGTCAGGTTTTTGCGAAGTAGGCAAGAGCCCCCACGAAACTCACGTGTCCGCCACTGCCGCGGCCCGGCTCACTCCGGATGTTCGGTCGTCACGGCGTCTCCGTAACCCCGGGCGGCGAGCCTTGATAGATCAGCCCGCGGCGCAAAGGAAGTCCTTCTGAGCGGTCGCGCTGCGAGCACTGCTGCTCCCGAGGTGGGCGTAGGCAGTCAACAGGCATCCAGCTCGGAGTCTGGCGTCTCGCTCAAGCCCCGCGAGCTCGTCAGTGTCCACCGATGTATCCACCGCAGTGCATTGCAACTGACCTTCGTGCTGGTTCCACCGCACGGCAACGACCGTGACTTGTTCCGTTCCGGGCTGGGCGTACCGAATCCAGCCAAACGGGTACCCGTCTTTTATTGCGACGTCGCTCTGGGTGACTGTCCACGTAGTCCTGATGAGATCGGTGTTGAGGTTCCAGGCGTAGAAGGCTCCCAGTACTGCGTCGAGATCTCGGATGTGAGTGCTGTCCTCAGCCAAGATCTGCAGCTCTTTTCTCGTCTTCGCTGCTTGCCCACTTGGCGAAGATGAGCTCTGACAGGCCCTGCGCCGTGGTCTCGACATCCGCAGTCAAGTCAAAGGATGCGGCGAAGATGCCGTACTTGATGGTGGCGTGGCTCACGGTAAAGCTTGCCCACGGTGCGCTGGATTCACCGGCGACGAACAACGTCTTGTGGTTGATCGAGATCGGTAGGGAGCGGGTCAACTCCTCGACGCGAAGGAGTGTGCGCTGAGCGAGGTCCATCTCTAGCCCGGACGTTCTCACGACATTGCCTGCAGATCGTGTGCGGCACGAGGTGGCTCACGCAACAGCCCGCTCCGGGTCCTCATGAGGTGAGAAGGGACATGTCCAGGGCGCCCAGTCTCGAGCCTTCGAGATGCCTGGCCAGGGTTGCCGCCACCGGAAAGGGACTCCCGCCAAGAAGAAGCCAGTCGCGGGGACTGATGGGCTCGCCTGATCGTGCCGGCAGGCTCGGATCCTCCAGGGTCATGATTCCGCGAACCAGCGCCGGAGGAGATGCGAAGGGAATGGCCTCAACGACGCGGTGAAGATTGGTAGAGATGACCTGGACGGGCATGTTGCCCTCGTCAAGTACGAACTGCCAGCCCGGAAGCCTTATGCCCTCACCGCTGTCGTACCCGTAGAGGTGTCGCGTGGCCAGCAGCTGAGAGAGAGTCTCCGGCGACTCATCCAAGGCTCTAGCTGTCTCGTCAACGCCAAACGATGTCGAGGCGTCCAAAACAGCCATCCTCACCAGAATGTTGGCCAGGTCCTCCTTTGCCAGGAAGCCCCTGCCACGCCTGGCCACGTCGCGCACTCCGAACCACTCGAGCATCAAGACGCGGTATGCAGCGCTGAGTGCTGACGGGGCGGCGTAGCTCTCGATGAGAGCAGCCATCTCGTCAATGGTGGCTGTGGGTTCCAAGCCCAAGCCGCGAACGGCGTCACTCAGGCGTTGGTACCTCCCAGGCTCGCCGGAAGCTCTTTCGTCGCTCTTGCTGCTTGTCACGGCCACCACAGAAATAGTACTAGATCTAGTACTGCGCTCCAGATCGCATCCGACCAGCCTCGATGGGTGCCCCTTGATTCGAGTCCCAACTTCGAATCCCTCCGACTGGGCCTCGTTCATCTGCGGGCCGAACGGGGCATCAGCTTCGATGAACTCGAGCGCCGATCCGGTGTTGCCCGCTCTAGCCTCATCTGGCTTGAGCAGGGACGTCAGAAGGGCTCGCTCACCACATGGTGGAAGATTGCACACGGCCTAGATGTCCCCTTCGGGGAACTCGTTTCCCATCTCGACGACCCGCACATTCAGGACGCACCCGCCGACTGACCCGGCGCCAGGCGGCTGTGCAAGATTCGTGCCCCGCTTGGGAATCACCCGCAGGGTGAATCTCGATCTCGTTGCGGTCATGTCTTCACGGCACGATCGCTGCTTTCGTGCGGTCGTGCGCTGGAACTCGACCTGCAACTACAGATAAGCGGGTACGATGCAGCGTCCCTGCGCGAACGGTCGCCGGAATATGCCGCTCGTCGCGACGGTCTCGACACGGGCGTTGATCGGCTGGGGCCGCTTCTTCAGGTCGGGGTACCAGGAGGGCGTCAGCCCCCAGCGTGCCTGGGCGAGCTCGCGCTCGCCGTGACGCGTGCGCACCACGGGCACCGTCGTGGTCGGGGCGACGTTGAAGTCGTCCGGCAGGGTCCCGAGGCCGGCGAGCAGGTCGGGCATCAGGTCGGACGTGGCCTTCGCGATGACGTAGCGGCCGCACATCCTGACAGTGTGCTCTCGTCGGGGAGCCGGCGGAAGGGGCAGACCGGCGGTTCCCCTCGGGGGCACCCGCGTGGTTCACTGTGGCCACGCGCGGCGGCGCCGCCGCTCGGGAGCAGGAGAGGTGGTCGCCGTGGCTCGCTCAGGAGACATCCCGGACCCGGCGGAGGAGCTGCGCGGCTGGGTGGTCGTGGGCGTCGTCCCCGTCACCGCCGAGGCCGTCGTGGCCCGGGCTGCGGAGTTCGCCCGGCGCTTCGGCACCGGGCTCGCCTGCGTGGCCGTCGAGCCCGACCGGATGGCCTTCGCCGAGAGCATCGACGGGACCGTGCTCTCGTACCCGATCGCCGCGGAGGACTGGGCGGACGAGATCGCGTTCGAGCCGGAGCTGCGCGAGCGCTTGCTCACGGTGCTCGTCGACCACGCCGGGCCCGTCGCCTTCGTGGCCCTCACGGGCGACCCCGCGACCGGCCTCGCGTCGTTCGCCGGGACGATCGACGCGCCGATGATCGTGGTGGGCAGCCGGGAGGCGGGGCTCCGGGGGAGCCTGCGCGAGTTCTTCGCCGGCTCCGTGGCGCTGCACCTCAGCCACCGGCAGACGCGACCCGTGGTCGTCGTGCCGCTCTCGCCCGTGTCGCGCGCACAGGCGCTGCCGTGGGAGGACGAGCTGTAGCGGCCCCTCCTGCTCAGGCGTGGGTGGTGCGCTCGTGCTCGGCGTGGTCGGCCGGCTCGAGCTGGAACGTCGCGTGCTCGACCTCGAAGTGCGAGGCGAGGCACTTGTCGAGGGCGTCGAGGGTCTCGTCGACGCGCATGTCGCAGAACACGTCCCGCTCGACGACGACGTGCGCCGAGAAGACGGTCGCGCCGCTGGTGATCTGCCAGGCGTGCACGTCGTGGGCGGAGACCACCCCTGGCGTGTCGGTGATGTGCGCGCGCACGGCCGCGAGGTCGATGTCGCCCGGCGCCGAGCCGAAGAGCACCCGGACGGCCTCGCGCAGCAGCGACCACGCCCGCGGCACGATCATGGCCGCGATGATCAGCGAGCCCACCGAGTCCGCCTGGGCGAAGCCCGTCGTCAGCACGACGACCGAGGCGACGACGACCGCCGCCGACCCGAGCAGGTCGCCGAGCACCTCGAGGTAGGCGCCGCGCATGTTGATCGAGTGGGAGGCGCCGCCGCGCAGCACCAGCAGCGCCACGACGTTGGTCGCCCCGCCCACGAGGCCGACGACGAGCATCGGCAGGCCCAGCACCTCGAGGTGGCTCGGGTCGAGGAGCCGCGACACGGCGGCGACGGCCACCGAGAGCGAGACGGCGACGAGCACGAGGCCGTTGACCAGCGCCGCGAAGACCTCGGCGCGTCGGTAGCCGTAGGTCTGACGGCCGCTCGCGGGGCGGGCGGCGACGATCGTCGCCAGCAGGGCGATGACGAGGCCGGCCAGGTCGGAGGCCATGTGGCCGGAGTCGGCGAGCAACGCGAGCGAGCCGGAGAGGGCCGCGCCGACGAGCTGGGCGACGAGGCCGAGGGCGACGACGCCGATCGCGAGGCGCAGGCGACGGCCGTCGGCGGCCATGTGGCCGTGCGCGTGGTCGTGGCCCATCCGTCGCTCCTCGCGTCACCCGGTCGGCCCGCCGGGTGCTGGCCGTCGTCGACCCTACCGGCGGCGACCGACGCTCGACAGGTGCGGCGGCTAGTCGATGTCGAGGATCGTTCCCGACTGTGCCTCGACGGTGATCCGGCACGGCGGGGCCGGGAACAGAGGAGGGGCCCCGGTCGTTGGCAGCGTCATGACCGACACCGGCGCCTCCTCCGTCCCCCGCCCCTCCTCGTCGGGCCCGCTCGTCGGCGTGACCGGCTCGACCGGCGCCGTGGGCGGCCGTGTCGCGGCGGCGCTCGCCGAGGTCGGCGTCCGGCAGCGCCTGCTCGTCCGCGACGCCTCGAGGGCGCCGCGGCTGGCGGGCGCCGAGGTGGCGGAGGTGACCTACGGCGACCACGAGGCGTCCGTCGCGGCGCTGCGCGGCGTCGACGTCCTCTTCATGGTCTCGGCCGCCGAGGCGCCCGACCGGCGGGCCCAGCACCTCGACTTCGTCGCGGCGGCGGCCGAGGCCGGCGTGGGCCACGTCGTCTACACGTCGTTCCAGGGGGCGGCCCCCGACGCCGTCTTCACCCTCGCCCGCGACCACTGGGCCACCGAGGAGGCGCTGCGTGCGTCGGGCATGCAGGTCACCCTGCTGCGCGACTCCTTCTACCTCGACGTGCTGCCCGAGTTCGCGGACGAGCAGGGCGTGCTCCGCGGGCCCGCCGGCTCCGGGCGCGTCGCGGCCGTCGCACGCGCGGACGTCGCGGACGTGGTCGCGGCCGTGCTCCAGGAGCCCACGGCGCACGCCGGTGAGACCTACGAGCTGACCGGCTCCGAGGCCGTCACGCTCGCGGAGGCGGCGGCCCGCCTGTCCGTCGTGCTCGGACGGCCGTTCTCCTTCGTGGACGAGACGCTCGACGAGGCGTACGCCTCACGCGAGCGCTGGCAGCCCGAGCCGTGGCAGGCGGACGCGTGGGTCAGCACCTACACGTCGCTCGCGTCGGGCGAGGTGTCCCGCGTCACGACCGCCGTGCGCGACCTCACCGGCCACGACCCGCTGACGATCGAGACCCTCTTCGGGCCGCGCGGCGCCTGAGCCGCTGCTGCCGCTGCCGCTGCCGCCGCTGCCGCTCGTGGCAGGGCATCTCGGCGGGTTCCTGTCGCTCAGGGCGGGTCAGCGCTGATCCGCCGCGGGCGACGGGGACCCGCCGAACCGGAGCGTGGACCCGCCGCGGGCGACGGGGACCCGCCGACTCGCGCGCTGACCCGCCGCGGGCGACGGGGACCCGCCGGCTCAGCGGACGCGTCGCGCGGAGAGCACCCCGCTGACCCCGAGCACGAGCACCGACACGAAAATCCCGACCATCGGCAGCTCCCACCCGCCGGAGGCGTCGTGCAGCCCGCCGATCGCCAGCGGCCCGAGCGAGGCGATGGCGTAGCCGCCGCCCTGCACCAGGGCCGAGAGGCGGCGGGCGTCGTCGCCGGTCGTGGCCATCCGCACGATGACGATGAAGATGATCGTGATGCCGCCGCCCTGGGCCGCGCCGCCGAAGATCGACCAGATCAGCCAGTGCTCGGGCGCGAAGAAGAGGCCGAGCGGCATGGCCGTCCAGAGCACGCCGATCAGGGCGATGACCGCGGACGGGCGCCAGCGCAGGGCGAGCAGCGGGACGCCGAGCGCCCCGACGACCGCCATGATCTGGAACACCGACGAGCTCGCGCCGGCGGCCTCACGGGTCAGGCCGATCTCGTCGCCGAGCAGCGTGGGCATCCACGCGGTGAGCCCGTAGTAGGCGAAGGCCTGGCCGGCGAAGGCGAGGGTGAGGCCCCAGGTGGTCCAGCGGCGCAGCAGCGGCCGGCGCCGCGCCTCCGCGTCGGCCTCGTGGGCTGCGGCCTCGACGACGTCGATGCCGCCGGTCATGACGTCGGCCGAGGAGGCGCCTCCTGCGTCGACCGCCCCGCTCCCGGCCCGTGCCCCCACGCCGAGCGCGACCCGCGGCCCGACGGCGACGGCCCACACGGCCACCGCCAGCACGGCGAGCAGCCCCCAGCCGACCAGCGCGGCCGGCCAGCCGACGACCGAGGCGATCGGGGCGGTCGCCAGCGACGTGATCATCGACCCGACGTTGAGCGCCGACGTGTAGATGCCCGTCACGAAGCCCGCTCGCTCGGGCGTGTAGTCACGCCGGATGATCACCGGCAGCACGACGTTGCCGACGGTGATCGCGATGCCGATCACGATCGTGCCGACGTAGAGCCAGGACGAGGTGCCGAGGGCGCGCAGCACGGTGCCGAGCAGGACACCGGCGAGGCCGATGCTGACGGCGCGCTCGGCGCCGACCTTGACGATCAGGCTCGAGGCGAGCGGGCTCGCCAGGGCGAAGCAGAGCACGGGGATGCTGGTCAGCAGCCCCGCGACGACGGCGGTGAGGCCGAGGTCGGCGCTCATCTGGCCGAGCACGGGCGCCGTGGCGACGATGGGGCCGCGCAGGTTGAGCGCGATGAGGACGATCGCGAGGGTGAGCAGCCAGGCGGCGGGCGAGCGGACCGCGGCCGAGCCGGCCTGCCTCACGCCGCGCCGCGCACGGGTGCCGTGACGAGCTCGACGCCGAGCAGGTCGGCCACCTCGCGCACGTCGGAGGCGACGGCGACGGCCCCGACGTGCTCGGCGGGCTCGCCGTAGCCCCAGGTCACGAGGATGGTCGGCACGTCGTGCTCGGCCGCGCCCTCGACGTCGTGGTGGCGGTCGCCGATCAGCACCGGACGCGAGACGTCGGCGCCGCGCTCGCGCAGGCGGCGGAGGGCCTCGGCGACGACGTCGGCCTTCGTGTTGCGCACCTCGTCGTCGGACGCCCCGGTGATCAGGTCGAGGTACTGCACGAGGTCGTGCGCCTCGAGGATCTTGGTGGCCGGGGTCTCGGGCTTCGAGGTGGCGGTCGACGTGGGCAGCCCCGCGGCGTGCACGCTGGCGAGCAGGTCGCGGACGCCCGGGAAGATCTCGCCCTCGAGGGCGCCGTTCGCGAGGTAGTGCGCGCGGTAGGTGCGCATCGCCTCGGCGAGGCGGTCGCCGGTGAGGCCGAGGCGCACCTCGAAGCTCTGCGGCAGGGGCGGGCCGACCCAGCCCATCAGCTCGGAGTGCTCGGGCACGGGCAGGCCGAGCGAGGCGATGGTGTGCGCGAGGCTGGCCGTGATCGCGGGCGCCGAGTCGGCGATCGTGCCGTCGAGGTCGAACAGGACGGCCGTGTAGGAGGGAGTCATCGCCTCCAGCTTACGAGCGCCGCGGAGCTCCGGCCGCGGCCGGAGCCGCTAGAACAGCCGCGAGTGCGAGTCGTCGAGCCCGCGCATCGCGTCGTAGTCGAGCAGCAAGGTGCGGATGCCGCGGTCGTGCGCGAGGGTGCGGGCCTGCGGCTTGATCTCCTGTGCGGCGAAGACGCCGGTGACGGGCGCCAGGTGCGGGTCGCGGTTCATCAGCTCGAGGTAGCGCGTGAGCTGCTCGACCCCGTCGATGTCGCCGCGGCGCTTGAGCTCGACGGCCACGGCGGCGCCCGAGGCGTCTCGGGCGAGGATGTCGACCGGCCCGATCGCGGTCATGTACTCCCGGCGGACGAGCACGTGCCCCTCGCCCAGCAGGTCGATCTGCTCGGCGAGCAGCTTCTGCAGGTCGGCCTCGACGCCGTCCTTCGTGAGCCCGGGGTCGACGCCCATCTCGTGCGACGAGTCGTGCAGCACCTCGTGGATCGACACGACGAGGATGTCGGCGGTCTTCGCCTGCGTGACCTTCCAGAGCTCGACGACCCCCGCCTCCTGCTGGTCGGCGTCGGGCTCGAGCACGGTCAGCGTGCACGGCGGGCTCATCCAGTTCAGCGGCTTGTAGCTGCCGCCGTCGGAGTGGACGAGCAGGCTGCCGTCGCTCTTGACCATGAGCAGTCGGGTGGCGAGGGGGAGGTGGGCGCTGAGCCGGCCGGCGTAGTCGACCGAGCAGCGGGCAATGACGAGACGCACCCGACGATCCTAGGGTCCGGTGCTCGGTGATCAGCACACTTCACGTTCTGCAAAATATATTGACTAGATTAGAAATCTGAAATACGTTTTGCTCGTCCGGAACGACCGGGCGAGAACGAGGGGACGACACCGATGACCGACACGACGCAGATCCCGACCAGCACGGACGGCGCCGCTCGTGTCGCGCCGGTCCCCCGCTGCCGACGGTGCGCCTCCTCCGACCCTGTCGACCTGCTCCGGCCGGTCGACGAGGTCGTCGAGATGCTGCTCGCCGACGTCGCCGTGGGGCGCTGGGTGCCGGGTGACGAGGTCGACGTCCGGTCAGCGTCCGTCGAGCACGGCGTCGACGAGAGCGTCGTCCGGCTCGCCCTGCACGACCTGCGGCGAGCCGGGCTCGTGAACACGAACCCCTTCACGGGCGGCGCCGTCGTGGTCTGGCACCGCCGCCACAACGAGGTGCTGCTGCGCAGGCTCGTCGGCGTCGTGTCCGTGGTCGCGGCGCGCCGTCCCTCGCTGGACGACCTGCCCGAGCCCGGGCCCGCCATCTCGGCGAGGGCTCGTCACGGTCTCGTGCTGCCGCCCGACCTCGCCCACCTGCTCGACCTCGTCCGGCTCCTCGTGCTCACGCTGCCCGAGGCGAGTCGTCGGCAGGTGCTCGCCGAGATCGTCACCCCGCTCTCGGTGCTGGGCACGACGACGGCGATGCGGGTGCACGGCATCGTCCCCGCGATCTCCGACGACGTCCGAGGCGTCATCGTCGACCTGGTCGAGGTCGCCGCCCACTACGGCGAGTGGGACGACGTCCCGGTGCTCGTCGCCGACTACGCGGTGGCCCTCGGCGCGGACGAGCGCTGACCTCCCCTCCTCCCTTCCCTCTCCTCATTCAGGAAGATCGGTCCTGAGCTGCGCAATGGGGGGCGTGCGAGTCCTGAGTCGTGCACGGATCAGGAACTCGGGCCCGCCATCTCCTGAGTTGCGGCGACGGAGGAGGCGACGGTCCCGGCCCAGCCGTGGTCCCGGGGGCCGTCGGCTAGGCTGCGGCACCATGAGCCGGGCAGAGGGCGACGTCGCCGCGAGGCCGACCCTCGCCGCGGTCGCGCGGGCGGCCGGGGTCAGCGCGAGCACCGCCTCCTTGGCCTTCAGCGGTGCCGGCCCCGTCTCGGACGAGACGCGCAGCCGCGTGCTGGCCGTCGCCGCCGACCTCGGCTACGGCGGGCCCGACCCCCGTGCGCGGTCGCTGCGCCGCGGCCGCTCGGGCATCGTCGGCGCCGTCCTCGAGGACACCCTGAGCAACGCCTTCCGCGACCCGATCAACGTCGCGATGCTCGACGGCATCGCCGACGTCACGGGCCCCGCCGACAACAGCCTGCTGCTGCTCACCGAGACCGAGGGCGAGCACACCCGGCTGCTCGACGCCCCGGTCGACGCGCTCGTCCTCTTCGGCTGCAGCACGCGACTCGACGCGTCCGTGTCGACGGTGCGACGCCGCGGCATCCCGCTGGTGTCGATCGAGGCGCCGCCGATGGAGGGCGTGCTCGACATCGGCGAGGACAACGTGGGCGCGTCCCGGCTGCTGGCGCAGCACCTCCACGACCTCGGCCACCGCCGCGTGGCCGTCGTCGCGCTCGAGCTGGGCCCGGGCCGCGAGACCGGGGAGATCACCGACGCACGCGTCGCGGCGGGCACGACCTGGCCTGCCCTCGAGCGACTGCGCGGCACGCGCCTGGTCTACCCCGACGCCGGCGGGCTCGTCACGCGCGGCAGCTGGACGTCCGAGGGGCACCGGGCCGGTACGCACCTGCTCGACGTGCCCGCGTCCGAGCGGCCGACGGCGATCATCGCCCAGAGCGACCTGCTGGCCTCGGGCGTCATCGCCGCGGCGGCGGACCTCGGGCTCTCGGTGCCCGGCGACCTCAGCGTCGTGGGCTACGACGGGGTGCGGCTCGACGACCCCCGGGCCGCCGACCTCACCACCGTGGTGCAGCCGGCGGTCGAGAAGGGCCGCGCGGCCGGTCGCGCCGTGCTCGCGCTGCTCGCCGGCGAGGCCGCCACGGGCACGATCTTCACGAGCGTGTTCCGCCCGGGCTCGACGACGGCGCCGCCGCGCGCCTGACGCCGCGGTCGCGGGTCAGCGCGCGCCGACGACCATCCAGCGGTCGGTGCGGGCCCGCAGCCCGAGCGTGACCGCGCGGGCACCGACGTAGCCGAGGCCGAACGTGAGCCAGAGCGCGACCGCGCCGGCCGTGCCGGGGCCGACCCGCGCCTCCACCGGGAGCAGCAGCGCGAGGTAGACCAGCACGCTGACGACGCTCGCGACGGCGAGGTAGCGAGCGTCGCCGGCGCCGAGCAGCACGCCGTCGAGCACGAAGACGAAGCCCGCCAGCGGGATCCCGACGGCCATCGCGACCACCACCGAGGGCAGCAGTGCGCGCACCCCCTCGTCGCTGCTGAAGACGGGCGCGAGCACCGGGGCCAGCATGGCGAGCAAGGCGCCGAGCAGCACGCCGCCGCCGACGCCGAACAGCATGAGGCGTCGGGTGATCGCCCTCACCCGCTCGCGGTCGCCCTGGCCGAGCGCGTGCCCGACCATCGCCTGCCCCGCGATCGCGAGGGCGTCGAGGGCGAACGCCAGCGTGCTGAACAGCGTGAGCGCGATCTGTATCACGGCGAGGCCGGTGACCCCCGAGGAGGCGGCGGCCGCGACGGTCGCGACGAGCGCGGCACGCAGACCCGCGTTCCGCACCAGCAGCCACGCGCCCGAGCGGGCGGTCCGGCCCACCCCGGCGAGGCCGGGACGCAGGTCGGCCCCGACGTCGCGCGCCGCCCGGACGGCGATGACGACGTAGACGGCGGCCATGCCCCACTGCGCGACGACGGTGCCTGCCGCGGAGCCCGCGATGCCCCAGCCGAAGCCGTAGAGGAACAGCGCGTTGAGGGCGGCGTTGGCCGCGAACCCGACGCCGGCGACGACGAGCGGCGTGCGGGTGTCCTGCAGGCCGCGCAGCAGGCCCGTCGCCGCGATGACGACGAGCATGCCCGGCAGGCCGATCAGCGAGACGGAGAGGTAGGTCGTCGCGGCCCGGGCCACGTCGCCGTCGACCCCGAAGAGGCCGACGAGCGGCTCGGCGACGAACGCGCCCGCCACGGCGATCGCCACGCCGACGACGAGGGCGAACCACAGGCCGTCGACGCCGGCGCGGATCGCCCCGCGGCGGTCGCCCGCGCCGAGGCGCCGAGCGACGGTCGGGGTCGTCGCGTAGGCGAGGAAGATCAGCAGGCCGAGCGCGGTCTGCAGGATCACGCTCGCGACGCCGAGCCCGGCGAGGGGCACGGAGCCGAGGTGCCCGACGAGGGCCGTGTCGGTGAGGAGGAACAGCGGCTCGGCGACGAGCGCGCCCAGCGCGGGCAGGGCCAGGCGGAGGATCTCGCGGTCGAGCGGCGACCGGAGGCGCACGTCTAGTCGGTGCCCCGGAGGCGGCCGACCACGGTCATCAGGTGGTAGACGACGATCGCGGCGACGGTGCCGAGGATGATGCCGCCGAAGCTCGCGCCGCCGAGCGCGAAGGTGAAGTCGGCGATGCCCATGATCAGGGCGACGCCGGCCGTCAGCTGGTTCTTCGGGCGGCTGAAGTCGACCTTGTTCTCGACCCAGATGCGGATGCCGATGACGCCGATCAGGCCGTACAGCGCCGTCGTCACGCCGCCGAGGACCCCCGGCGGGATGGTGAAGATGACGGCGCCGATCTTGGGCGAGAGGCCGAGGAGGATCGCGACGACGCCCGCGACCCAGTACGCGGCGGTCGAGAACACGCGCGTGGCGCTCATCACGCCGATGTTCTCGCCGTAGGTGGTGGTGGCCGAGCCGCCGCCGAGACCGGCCAGCACGGTGCTCAGGCCGTCGGCGAAGAGCGCACGGCCGGTCAGCGGGTCGAGGTCGCGCTTCGTGAGCTGGCCGACGCCCTTGACGTGTCCGACGTTCTCGGCGATCAGGGCGAGCACCACGGGCAGGAACCCGAGGTAGATCGGCAGCTGCGCGAGGTCGAACGCGGGCGCCGTGAAGGTCGGCAGCCCGACCCAGGCGGCGTCGCCGACCGCGCTGAAGTCGACCTCGCCGAGCAGCACCGCGGCCACGTAGCCGACCACGACGCCGACGAAGATCGACAGGCGGCCGAGCAGGCCCTTGAAGAGCACGGCGCTCAGCACGACGGCGGCGAGGGTGATGACCGCGGTGAGCGGGGCCTGCGCGAAGTTGTCGCGCGCCGCGGGAGCCAGGTTGAAGCCGATCAGGGCGACGATCGCGCCGCTGACCACCGGGGGCAGCAAGGCGTTGATCCAGCGGGTGCCGGCGAGGTGCACGACGACGCCGACGATCGCCAGCAGGGTGCCGACGACGATGATGCCGCTGAGCGCGAGGGGGATGCCGCCGACGGCGGTCGCGGCCCCGATCGGGGCCAGGAACGCGAACGACGAGCCGAGGTAGCTCGGCAGCTTGTTCTTCGTGATGATCAGGAACAGCAGCGTGCCGATGCCCGAGAAGAGCAAGGTCGTGCTCGGCGGGAATCCCGTGATGATCGGCACGAGGAACGTCGCGCCGAACATGGCGACGACGTGCTGACCGCCCAGGCCGATGGTGCGCGGCCAGGTGAGCCGCTCCTCCGGGGCGACGATCTCGGTGGAGTCGACCGTCTTGCCGTCGCCGTGCAGTGCCCAGGGGAGTGCCATGGGCAGAACTGTAGCGGCGCGCTGTTTCCTGCTCGTTTCCTGCACCGCGCCTGTGGAGGGGCAGGGCGCTCTGCACAGGCCCTGCTACGTCGGGCGCGGCGTCGCCGGCCCCGCCTAGGCTGGCGGACATGACGACCGACGCACTGTCCTCCGGCATCACCACCGACGAGCTCGACCCGGGCGTGCGCCCTCAGGACGACCTGTTCCGCCACGTCAACGGGCGGTGGATCGAGCGGACCGAGATCCCCGACGACAAGGCGCGCTACGGCTCCTTCTACCTCCTCGCAGAAGAGGCCGAGGCGGCGGTCCGCGACATCGTGCACGAGTCGCAGTCGGCCGAGCCGGGCACCGAGGCCCGCAAGGTCGGCGACCTGTTCACCAGCTTCACCGACGAGGCCCGGGTGGAGGCGCTCGGCGCCGAGCCGCTGCGCCCGCTCCTCGAGACGGTCGCGTCCGTCGACGACGTGCCCGGGCTGCTCCGCCTCGTCGGCGCCTTCGAGAAGCAGGGCGTCGCGAGCTTCGTCCAGCTCTTCGTCGACAACGACCCGGGCGACCCCACGCGGTACGTCGTGCAGGTCGAGCAGGGCGGCCTGGGGCTGCCCGACGAGTCCTACTACCGCGAGGAGAAGAGCGAGGCGATCCGCACCTCCTACGTGGCCTTCATCTCGCGCATGCTGGGGCTCGCGGGCCTCGACGACGCCGACGAGCGCGCCTCGCGCGTGATGCAGCTCGAGACCGCCGTCGCGTCGCACCACTGGGACAACGTCGCAACCCGCGACAGCGACGCGACCTACAACCTGCTGCCGTGGTCCGAGGCAGCCGCGCTCGCCGAGGGCGTCGACCTCGGCCTGTGGCGCGACGCGGTGGGTGCGCCCGCCGGCGTCTTCGACGAGGTCGTCGTGCGCGAGCCCTCGTTCGTGACGGGCCTGGCCGGGCTGATGACCGACGAGCACCTCCCGGCCTGGCAGGACTGGCTGCGCTGGCAGGTCGTCCGGTCGTTCGCCGCGTACCTGTCGTCGGCCTTCGTCGAGGCGAACTTCGACTTCTACGGGCGCACCCTGACGGGCACCCCCGTGCAGCGGGCCCGCTGGAAGCGCGGCGTCTCGTTCGTCGAGGGCGCCATGGGCGAGGCCGTCGGCCGCATCTACGTCGAGCGCCACTTCGCGCCCGAGGCGAAGGAGGCGATGGACGTCCTGGTCGACAACCTCGTCGAGGCCTACCGCCGCAGCATCGCCGACCTGTCGTGGATGACCGACGAGACGCGGGCCCGGGCCCTCGACAAGCTCGAGAAGTTCACGCCCAAGATCGGCTTCCCCGTGAAGTGGCGCGACTACTCGGCCCTCGAGGTCGACCCCGGCGACCTCGTCGGCAACGTCCGCGCCTCGGCCGTCGTCGGCTTCGACCGCGAGCTGGGCAAGATCGGCCAGCCGATCGACCGCGACGAGTGGTTCATGACGCCGCAGACCATCAACGCCTACTACAACCCCGGCTTCAACGAGATCGTGTTCCCGGCGGCCATCCTCCAGTTCCCCTTCTTCGACGCGAGCCGCGACGCCGCGGCCAACTACGGCGCGATCGGGGCCGTGATCGGCCACGAGATCGGCCACGGCTTCGACGACCAGGGCTCGAAGTACGACGGCGACGGCAAGCTGACCGACTGGTGGACCCCGGCGGACCGCGAGGCCTTCGAGCGCCTCACGACCTCGCTCATCTCGCAGTACGACGCCCTCGCCCCGGCACAGGTGCCCGAGCACCACGTCAACGGCGCGCTCACGATCGGCGAGAACATCGGCGACCTCGGCGGGCTGTCCATCGCGTACGACGCGTACCTGATCTCGCTCGACGGTGCCGAGGCGCCCGTGATCGACGGGATGACGGGGGCGCAGCGGTTCTTCCTCAGCTGGGCGCAGGCGTGGCAGATCAAGCTCCGCGACGAGGAGGCCATCCGGCTGCTGTCGATCGACCCGCACTCGCCCAACGAGTTCCGCTGCAACCAGATCGTGCGGAACATCGACGACTTCTACGACGCGTTCGAGCTGACGGAGTCCGACGCGCTCTGGCTCCCTGCCGAGCAGCGCGTCACGATCTGGTAGCCGTGCCGGCCGCGGAGGGTCGGACGGGCCGGCACAGCAGCAGGTCGGACGAGGCCGTCGAGGCGGGGCGGCACGCGCCGCCCTCGCCTCCGGGGGGTCTCGGGGGCGCGCTGACGGCCCTGGGCGACCTCGCGGCCGACGGCGTGCAGGTCTCCGTGTCGGTCTGGGACCTCGACGACGGCACCGAGCTGCTCGCCGTCGACGACTGCGTCGTGCTGCCCGTGGGGCAGCTCGGGGCGGTGCTGCTGTTGATCGAGGTCAGCGCCCAGATCGAGGCAGGCCGGCTCGGCGCCCTCGACGAGCTCGAGCGCATCGCCGGTCCGGGCAGCCGGGCGGCCCTCGGCGGCGGCGGCATCTGGTCGTACCTGCAGCGGCGTCGGCTGGCCGTCACCGACGCGGCCGCCCTCGTCGGGGCCGTGCGCGACCCCGCCGCCGTCAACGCGCTGCTCGGCAGGGTCGGGCTCGAGGCGGTCCGGGCCAGGGCCGACGACCTGGGCGTGCGGAACACCGCACTGCTCGACGAGATCCGGTCCGAGCGCGGTCCCGACGACGCGCCTGCCCCCTCCGTCGGCTCGACCCGGGAACTCGCCCAGCTGACGGCCCTGCTCGCGCAGGGGCAGGTGGTCGGGTCCGCGGTCAGCAGCCGGGTGCTCGGCTGGCTGTCGCTCGGGGTCGACCTGTCGTTCGTCGCAGCGCCCTTCGGCCTCGACCCCGTGTCGCACCGCCGGACCGACCACGACCTGCAGCTCGTCAACGCGGTGGGCAGCGACCGCGGGGTGCGGTCCGAGCTCGGGGTGCTGCGCGGGCCGCGGGCCGGCGTGGCCTACGCCGTGACGATGACGTTCGACGATCTCACGCTCGAGCGCCGCCTCCGGGTGCTCGCCGGGGCCAGAGCGGTCGGCGTCGACCTGCTCGCCCGCGTCCGCTGACGCGCGGGCCGCCCGGGCCCATTCGCGCCCCGCAGGTGCCGACCGGCAAATGCCGACCGGCAAATGCCGACCGCTCTGCCCTCGGGGGCCGTACAACACGGGGAATTCCCGTTGTTGCAGCACACGAGGTCGGGTTCTGCAGCGGCAGAAAGAGGCTGCGGCTGCGGCAGGGCCGGGGCTGCGGCAGGGCCCGGGCTCGGGTGCGGCAGGGCCCGGGTGCGGGTGCGGGTCAGTCGACCAGGCCGAGCTCGACCGCGACGCGCAGCGTCTCGACGCCTGCGGGAGGGCAGCGGTGAGCGTCCGCCGACGTGACCCAGTGCAGTGCGCCGATCTCGCCCGAGGGCGACGGCTCGGCTCCGTCGTCCGTCGGCGTCGCCGACCAGAGGCGCATGTGCACCTCGCGCCCCTCGGGCTCGCCGTGGGCCTGGGTCCGGACGGTGCCGAGCTCGCGGAGTGACGAGCGGTCGAGCTCGAGGCCGACCTCCTCGCGGGTCTCGCGGACGAGGGCGTCCTCGCCGGTCTCGCCTGCCTCCTGCTTGCCGCCCGGGAGGTAGAGCACGTCGCGTCCGCGAGCAGTGACCATGAGGAGGCGCCGGTCGCGCACCAGCACGAGGGCACTGACGACGATCGGGTCCATCCGCCCATCGTGCCGCATCACGACCCGGCGCTCGTGATCCGGCCCTCAAGACGCGAGTGATCTGCGTCGGCGCACCCGGACTTGCTGCTGTCCCGAGGTCCGCGACACGGGATCACGCGCAAATTACAGGTGGTGAGAGCGGGGAGGAGCGGAAGCAGGGAGGAGCGGAAGAGCCGGGGGCGCGTCAGCTGACGTCGCGGTCGCGGAGCCGCTCGTCGGCGGCAGGGCGCAGCACGGCGGGCTCGACGGCGGCCGCGCGGGTGTCGGTCAGGCCGAACAGCGACTCGAGGCCGTCGCGGAACTCCTCGCCGCGCCCCTCTCGGGCGAGCTCGCGGGCCCGGACCGACGGGGTGTGCAGCAGCACGCCGGCGAGGTGTCGCAGTGCCGACTCCGTGCGCTCGGACGAGTCGCCGCGCGACCGGGCGCGCTCGATCTCGGCGTCGAGCAGGTCGAAGACGTGGCGACGCAGCGCGACGACGGCCGGGGTGAGCGACTGCTCGGCGGCGACGGCGTGGAACTCGGCGGCGGCGCTCGAGACGAGTGCGCGGGCGTCGTCGGCGGCGGTCAGCTCGGCCATCGGGGCGTGCAGGCTGATCGTCTCGAGGTCGAGCAGCTCGACCCCGGGCACGCGGGCGACGAGGGGGTCGACGTTGCGCGGCAGGCCGAGGTCGATGACGAGGCGGCGCGACGCGTCGACGACCTCGGGCACGACGACGGGCTCGGTGGTCGAGGTGCAGGTGATGAGCACGTCGCTCCACGAGATGGCCTCGGCAAGGTCGTCGAAGGGGCGCAGGTCGTGCTTGAGCCCGAACCAGGAGGCGCGGCCCGACGCCGAGAACACGGCCAGGTCGCCCGCGCCCCGGTCGCGCAGCGCGGCCACGGTGGTGGCGGCGTACTGGCCGGTGCCGACGATGAGCACCCGCGCCTGCGCCCAGTCGGTCACCCGCGACGAGGCGAGCTCGAGGGCGAGGCGGACGAGCGAGCGCCCGGCCCCGCCGACGTTGGTGCGGTTCTTGACCCCGCGTGATGTCTGGGACGCCTTCTGGAACAGCCGCTCGAGGTCGCGCGACGTCGTGCCGCGCGTGCGGGCGGCCTCGAGGGCCCGGCGGACCTGGCCAGAGATCTCGTCCTCGCCGATGACGACCGACTCCAGCCCCGAGCTCACGGCGAACAGGTGCTCCACGACCTCGTCGCCGGTGATGACGCGGACGTTGTCGCGCATCTCGTCGGCGTCGATGCCGCTGGCCTCGCTCATGGTGCTGATGGTGGCCTCCACCGCGACGGAGGCAGCGGCCGTGAGGGGCTCCTCCACGTCGACGTAGGCCTCGAACCGGTTGCAGGTCGCGAGCACGACGGCCCCGCCCACGAAGTCGTTCGCGTCGACCAGGGTGCTCGCCGCGGAGGGTGCGCCGATGCTCAACTTCTCGAGGAGGTCGAAGCTGGCGTTCCGGTGGGACGCCGTGAGGCAGATGAGCACCCGTCGATGATAACTCTCATGCGCCGGTCGAACCCGGGGGTTGCCTCGATGTCGAGGCTGTGCACAGGTGATCCGTGCACAGGCTGCACATTCCGCAGCGCGCGTTCAGGAGGTGCCTGTCAGCCTGGCAGACGGCCTCGCATCACCGGGGCCCCGCACGACCAGAGGAGCACCACCATGACCGAAGGCACCACCAGCACCACTGACTCCGGCAGCACCGCCACGAGCACGCAGTGGCAGCTCGTCGCCCGGCCGCACGGCGAGCCGACCACCGACGACGTCCGCGAGGTCGAGGTCGAGCTGCCCGCGCTCGCGGCGGGCGAGGTGCGCGTGGCCAACGAGTTCCTCTCGGTCGACCCGTACATGCGCGGCCGGATGAACGACGTGAAGTCGTACGTGCCGCCCTTCGCCCTCGGCGAGACGATGACCGGCGGCGCGATCGGCCGCGTCGTCGCGTCCGCGTCCGACGACCTGCCCGTCGGCACGGTGGTGCAGCACGACCTGGGCTGGCGCGACGTCGCTCAGGGCGCCTCCTCGTCGTTCCGGGCCGTCGAGCCGGCGCCCGGCGTCGAGCTCTCGGCCTACCTCGGCGTGCTCGGCCTCACCGGCCTGACGGCCTACGTCGGGCTCACCGAGATCGCGGGCATCCGCGAGGGCGACGTCGTCTTCGTCTCGGGCGCCGCAGGCGCGGTCGGCACCATGGTCGGCCAGATCGCCCGTCTGAAGGGCGCCTCCCGCGTGGTCGGCAGCGCCGGCAGTGCCGAGAAGGTCGAGCTGCTCACCTCGAAGTACGGCTTCGACGCGGCCTTCAACTACAAGGACGGCGACGTCGCCGAGCTGCTGGCCGAGGCCGCGCCCGAGGGCATCGACCTCTACTTCGACAACGTGGGGGGCGACCACCTGTCGGCCGCGCTGGCCAGCTTCCGGGACGGCGGCCGGGCGGCGCTCTGCGGCTCGATCGCCGGCTACAACGCGACCGGCGCGCCCGTCGGCATCACCGGCACGACCAACATCGTGACCCGCGGCCTGATGCTCAAGGGCTTCACGCTCGGGAACTACCGCCACGTCGCTCCGGCGTTCCAGGCCGAGATGGGCCCGTGGCTCGCGGCCGGCGAGGTGGTGCACGACGAGACCGTCGTCGAGGGCATCCACTCGGCGTTCCACGCGTTCACCGGCCTGATGCGCGGCGAGAACGTCGGCAAGATGGTCGTCGCGGTCTGACCTGGTCCTGACCTGGTCCTGACCGCGGTCTGACCGCGGTCCGACATCGAGGTGACGCTCCGGGGGAGTGCGTCCGACGCGCACCCCTCGGCCGCGTCACCTCGATCCCGGCGCTGCCCAGCGGCCGGGTGGGACAATGGGGCACGTGACCCTGCCCGACACGCACCCGCTCCTCTCCGGCCGCACCGCCTCCTCGTCCCTCGTCCGTGCCCTGCGCGGCGACCGGCCCGAGGTGCTGCCCGTCTGGTTCATGCGCCAGGCCGGCCGCTCGCTGCCCGAGTACCGCGCGTTGCGCGTCGGCACGGCGATGCTCGACGCCTGCCTCGACCCGGCGCTCTCGAGCGAGATCACCCTGCAGCCCGTCCGTCGCCACGGCGTCGACGCCGGCATCTTCTTCAGCGACATCGTCGTGCCGATCAAGCTCGCGGGGGTCGGCGTCGACATCGTCGCCGGGCGCGGTCCCGTGCTCGACCAGCCGATCCGCACGCCCGACGACGTCGCCGCGCTGCGTCCCCTCGAGCAGGAGGCGCTGGCCCCGATCGCCGAGGGCGTCGCCCGCACCGTGGCCGAGCTGGGCGACACCCCCCTGATCGGTTTCGCCGGTGCCCCCTTCACGCTGGCGGCCTATCTCGTCGAGGGCGGCCCGTCGAAGGACCACATCCGCGCCCGCGCCCTCATGCACAGCGACCCCGAGACCTGGCAGGCCCTGCTCGGCTGGGCCGCCGACGTGACCGGGGCGTTCCTCCGCGCCCAGGTGCTCGCCGGCGCCAGCGCCGCTCAGCTCTTCGACTCGTGGGTCGGCAGCCTGTCGCTGTCGGACTACGAGCAGCACGTGGCGCCGTTCTCGGCCCGGGCGTTGTCGCACGTGGCCGACCTCGACGTCCCGACCATCCACTTCGGCGTCGGCAGCGGCGAGGTGCTGAGGGCGATGCACGGCGTCGGGGTCGACGCCGTCGGCGTCGACTGGCGCATCCCGCTCGACGAGGCCTCGCGGCGACTCGGCGGCGGCGTGCCCGTCCAGGGCAACATCGACCCGGCGATGCTGCAGGCGCCGTGGCCGGTGCTCGAGGCCCACGTCCGCGAGGTCGTCCGCCGGGGCCGTGCCGCCCCCGCGCACGTCCTCAACCTCGGCCACGGCGTCGGACCCGACACCGACCCCGACGTGCTGACCCGCATCGTGGCCCTGGCCCACACCCTGTAGGAGGCGCGCGACAGTGACCGAGGCGACCCGCTCCTCCGGGGCGGCCGCGCAGCGTGCCCTCGTGGTGGGCGGCGGCGTCGCCGGCCTCGTGGTCGCGCGCGACCTCGCGGCAGCCGGCGTCGCCGTCACGCTCGTCGAGGCCTCGGACCGGCTCGGCGGCGAGGTCGGCCGCCACGTCGTCGGCGGCCTGCCCCTCGACGCCGGCGCCGAGAGCTTCGCGACCCGCGGCGGCACGGTGCAGGCGTACCTCGACGAGCTCGGGCTCGGCGGCGACGTCGTGCTGCCCGACCCGCGCGGGGCCTGGGTGCAGCACGGCGCCGGACAGGCCTTCCCCCTGCCCCGCACGGGCCTGCTCGGCATCCCCGGCGACCTGACGGCCGACGACGTCGTCGCGGTCGTCGGCGCGGCGGGCACGGGCGAGGCGGCGCGGCTCGACGCGGCGGCGGGGGACGTCGGCGCCGACGAGACCTCGGTCGGCGGCCTCGTCCGCGTGCGGATGGGCGACGCCGTGCTCGACCGGCTCGTCACCCCGATCATCGGCGGGGTCCACTCCGTGCACCCCGACCTGCTCTCCGTCGACCGGGTCGCCCCCGGCCTCCGGGCGGCGCTGCGGCGGGAGGGCTCGCTGGCCGGCGCCGTGCTCAGGGTGCGCGCGCTCGCACCGGCGGGCTCCGCGGTCGCCGGGCTGCGCGGCGGCATGGCCAGCCTGGCGGAGGCGCTGGTCGCCGAGCTCGTCCGCCTCGGCGTCGAGGTGCGGCTCGGGGCCCACGTCGCGGTGCTCGACGCGCGGTCGGTGACGCTGACCGGCTCGGCGACGGCGACCGGCTCGGTGACGGCGACCGGCAGCGACCACGTCGTGCACGACGAGCACGGCACCGCACCCGAGCGCCTCGAGGCCGACGTCGTCGTGCTCGCGGTCGGCGACGGCGCGGGACGCGTGCTCGGCGGGCGGCCCGCCCACGCCGCGGGACTCATCACGTTGGCCACGCTCGTGCTGCGCGACGACCGCCTCGACGCGGCGCCCCGCGGCACCGGGGTGCTCGTGGCGCCCGGTGCCGACGGCGTGCGCGCCAAGGCGCTCACCCACGCGACGGCCAAGTGGCCGTGGCTCGCCGAGCGGGCCGACGGTCGGCACGTCCTCCGGCTCAGCTACGATTCCCCTGTCGTCACGGCGGCCACGAGCGACGACGAGCTGCGCTCCACGGCGCTCGCCGACGCGTCGGTGCTGCTCGGGCTGCCGCTCGACCCCGCCACGGTCGAGGACGCGGCGCGCGTCGAGTGGTCCGCACCCCTCCCGCAGGAGGCGGCCGGCGCCTCCTCGTCCCTGCCCGACGGCGTCGTCCGCGTCGGCGGCGCCGTGGCCGGTCGGGGGCTCGCCGCCGTGATCGCCCACGCGCGTCGCACCGCCGCCGACCTCGTCGCCCGCTGATCCGGCCCCCGGTCGGCGGGTCCGTGCCGCCGGCGGCGGGTGCTGCTCGATGTCGGCAGGTTCCCGTCAGCCCCGGCGGGTCAGCGCCGACCCGCCGCGGGCGACCCTGACCCGCCGCGGGCGACCGCGACCCGCCGTGGGCGACCGCGACCCGCCGCGGGCGGCCACGACCGGCCGCGGGCGACTGCGACCCGCCGCGGGCGGCCACTACCCGCCGACATGTGGCCGCAGCTGCGCGCTCGGGGCAGCGGAGGAGGCGCGGCGGGTCAAGTCGACCCGCGCAGCGGCCGAGCACGGGCGCGTCCGGGCGGCGGCGGGCGGCACCGGGCTACATTGGGACAGCGCGTCGGGCACCGGTCCGTGCGCCCCCACACATGAATGGAGCGACATGCGAGGCAAACTGATCTTCGTCGCCGGAGCAGCCGTCGGATTCGTGCTGGGCGCTCGCGCCGGCCACGAGCGCTACGAGCAGATCGCCGCGAACTCGTCGAAGCTGTGGAACAGCCGCGCCGTGCAGCGGCAGGTCGTCAAGGCCGAGGACTTCGCGGGCGCCAAGGCCGCCGACGCGGTCGACGCGGTCGTCAACGGCGTGAAGACGGTGGCCGTCAAGGCCGTCGGAGGCGGGAAGAAGAAGAAGTGACCGACTCCACCCGGAGCGACAAGGTCCGACGCGGCTCCAAGTCGCGCTCGTTCTTCGCCCTGGTCCAGGACGTCCCCAGCCTGGTCACCGACCTCGTCAAGGGCGAGCTCGCCCTGCTCAAGTACGAGATCATCGGCACGCTCAAGGCCTTCGGCATCGGTGCGGGGTTCCTCGTCGGCGCGCTCGTCTTCGTCTTCGCCATGCTCGGGGTGCTGCTCACGGGCATCGTCCTGCTGATCGCGATCTGGCTGCCCGGCTGGCTGTCGGCGCTGATCGTCGCCTTCGTGCTCCTCCTCGTCGCCGCCCTGCTGGCGTTCCTCGGCTACAAGAGCATCAAGAAGGGCCTCCCGGCCGTGCCGGAGAAGACGATCGCGAGCCTCAAGCGCGACCTCAAGGCCGTCAAGGGCGTCGGGACCATCCCGGGGCACGACGTCACCGAGTTCTGAGCCGCCGCCTCCGCGACTCCCTGCGAGCCCCGCTCGACCCCTCCTCCCCGCCCGCACCGATCGGAGACCCCGTGAGCGACAGCACCGCCAAGAACGACAGCAGCGACAAGGCCGACAAGGCCGACGGCAGCGACATCCAGGCACACATCGACCGCACCCGTGCGGAGCTCGCCGCGACGCTGAACGAGCTCGAGGACAAGCTCAACGTCCCGAAGCAGCTCGGGATCGCGGGCCACCGCGCGAAGTCGTCGTTCTCGCGCGACCCGCTGCCCTGGGTCGCGGGTGCCGGCGTCGCCGCGCTGGCGCTCGCGGGCGTCGTCGTCGCGGCCGTTCGGTCGCGCTGACCGGGAGCCGGGCTGCGAGCCCGCCCGACGGTCCCTGCGCGACGGCCCCTGCGCGACCGCCCGTCCGACGGCCCCGTCCGACGGCCCCCGGGCGGTCGGCCGGAGATCGCTCGACGACGTCGCAACCTGGTTGGGCTCCCAGCCCGCACAGGTGGAGAATGGCCCCATGAGTCACAGCGCCGACTCGCCAGTCCCCGAGCTGCCGACGTCCGATTCCCTTCCTGCCGAGCGACCCGGCGCCGAGCGCCTCGGGTACACCCTCTGGGCAGTGCTCCGCCGCGATCCCCAGAACCCGTACGCCCCCGAGCACGAGGACGTCGCGCAGCTCGACGAGCTCGTCGACTCCCTCGCCTCCGAGGGCGTGGTCGTCCGTGGCTTCTACGACGTCAGCGCCCTCCGCGCCGACGCCGACGTGATGATCTGGCTGCACGGCGAGGTCCCCGAGGCGATCCAGTCGGCGTACCGCCGCCTCCTGCGCACCGACGTCCTCGGCGGCCTGCTGCCGACCTGGAACGCCATGGGCATGCACCGCGACGCCGAGTTCTCGCGGAGCCACAGCCCCGCGTTCATGCGCGGCAAAGAGCCCGAGGCGTGGCTCACGGTCTACCCGTTCGTCCGCAGCTACGAGTGGTACCTGCTGCCCGAGGCCGAGCGCCGTCAGATGCTCGCCGACCACGGCAAGCAGGGCTCCGAGCACCGCGCCGTGCTCACGAACACGGTGGCCAGCTTCTCCCTCGGCGACTACGAGTGGATCCTGGCCCTCGAGGCTCCCGAGCTCGTCCAGCTCGTCGACCTCATGCGCGACCTCCGCTACACCGAGGCCCGCCGACACGTCCGCGAGGAGATCCCGTTCTACACGGGCCGTCGCATCACCACCACCGAGATCATCGAGGTCCTGTCGTGACCGACACCACCGGCATCACCAACGGCCAGCTCGTCCGGGCTGCCACCCCCGCCGCCGCGCAGGGGCCCGAGCACGTCAGCGTGCCCACCGACTACGACGCGATCCTCCTCGCCGGCTTCGGCGGGCCCGAGGGCCAGGACGACGTCATCCCGTTCCTCCGCAACGTCACGCGCGGCCGCGGCATCCCCGAGGAGCGCCTGGAGGAGGTGGCGACGCACTACCGCCACTTCGGCGGCGTCAGCCCCATCAACCAGCACAACCGCGAGCTCAAGGTCGCCCTCGAGGGCGAGCTGTCGCGGCGCGGCATCGACCTGCCCGTGATCTGGGGCAACCGCAACTGGGACCCGTACATGGCCGACGCCGTGCGCGAGGCCGACGAGCGCGGCTTCACCAAGCTCATCGCGGTCGCGACGAGCGCCTACTCGTCCTACAGCTCGTGCCGCCAGTACCGCGAGGACTTCGCGATGGCGCTCGAGGCCACCGGGCTCGAGGGCAAGATCATGATCGACAAGGTGCGTCAGTTCTTCGACCACCCCGGCTTCGTCCAGCCGTTCATCGACGGCGTCCGCGAGGGCCTCGAGAAGGCCCAGGCCGAGAACGCCGACCTCGACCTCGCGACCGAGGTGCAGGTGCTCTTCGCGACGCACTCGATCCCGTCGACCGACGCCGCCCGCAGCGGTCCCGAGGCGCGCGGCTTCGACGACGAGGGCGCGTACGCGGCGCAGCACAAGGCCGTCGCCGAGGTCGTCATGGCCGCGGCCGAGGCCGGTCTCGGGCTCGACCTGCCCGCCGGCGGCGGCACGACCGTGCCGTGGCAGCTCGTCTACCAGTCGCGCAGCGGCCCGCCCTCGATGCCGTGGCTCGAGCCCGACATCAACGACGCCATCGACGACCTCGCCGGCGGCCCGACGCGCGCCGTCGTCATCGTGCCGCTCGGCTTCGTGAGCGACCACATGGAGGTCATGTGGGACCTCGACGAGGAGGCGCTCGAGACCAGCGAGAAGAACGGCTTCTGGGCCACGCGCACCCCCACCCCCGGCATCGACCCGAACTACGTGACCGGCCTCGTCGACCTCGTCCTCGAGCGTGTCGAGGGCACCCCCGTCGACGACCGCCCGCACCTCACCGACATCGGGCCCTGGTACGACGTGTGCCGTCCGGGCTGCTGCGAGAACGTGCGCCTCGGGTTCAAGCCCGCCGTCTCGGGATTGGTGCCGTAGGAGCGTGGCGACACTCCGAGTAGGCACCCGGGCCAGCGCGCTGGCCGTCGCGCAGTCCACCACGGTCGCGGAGCGCCTCGCGGCCGCGACCGGCCACGACGTCGAGCTCGTCCGCGTGCACACCGAGGGCGACCGCACCCAGGCGACGGGCGAGTCGCTCTCGCTCGGCGGCACGGGCGTGTTCGCGAGCGCGCTGCGCGAGGCGCTGCTCGCCGACGAGTGCGACGTGCTGGTGCACTCCCTCAAGGACCTGCCCACCGCCTCCCACCCGGGTCTGCACATCGGGGCGATCCCGGGCCGGGCCGACGCCCGCGACGCGCTCTGCGCCCGTGACGGCCTCACCCTCGAGACGCTGCCGCAGGGCGCGAAGGTCGGCACCGGCTCGCCCCGTCGTGTCGCCCAGCTGCTCGCGCGACGTCCCGACCTCGAGGTCGTGCCGATCCGCGGCAACGTCGACACCCGCCTCCGTCGGCTCGAGGACGACCTGGACGCCGTCGTGCTCGCCGCGGCCGGCCTAGGCCGCCTCGGCCGCTCGACCTCGGTGACCGACCTGCTCGGCCTCGGCCCGTGGCCCAGCGCCCCCGGCCAGGGCGCGCTCGCCGTCGAGGTGCGCGAGGGCGACCCCAGCGACGAGCTGGCCCGCGGGCTCCGCGCGATCGAGCACGTCGAGACCCGTCTCGTCGTCACCGCCGAGCGCGAGGTGCTCGCCGGGCTCGAGGCGGGCTGCTCGGCGCCCATCGGCGCGACCGCCGTCGTCGACGCCGGCCTGCTGCTGCTCAGCGCCACGGTCTACAGCCCCGACGGCTCGCGCCGCATCAGCTCGTCGCACGCGGTCTCGCTCGAGGAGGGGCCCGTCACGGCCCAGCTCGCGGACGTCCACGAGGTGGCCGGCCGCGTCGTCGACGAGCTGCTCGAGCTCGGCGCGGCCGAGCTCGCGCCGATCGGCGGGGGGCCCGCGGGCGGGGACCCCCTGGGGAGCGCGTCGTGACCGCCGCCAAGCCGCTCAAGGGCGTGCGCGTCCTCGTGCCGCGGGGCGGCAAGTGGGGCGACGGCGTGTCGGCGTCCCTCCGGTCGTACGGCGCGGCACCCGTGATCGCGCCGCTCATCAACTTCGCGCCCGCCGAGACGCCCGAGCTGCTCGCCGCCGCGCTGGGGCGACTGAAGGCGGGCGTCTACGAGTGGCTCGTCGTCACCAGCGCCACGACCGTCGACGTGCTCGTCGGCAACGGGATCCGGCCCATCCCCGCGACGCGCATCGCGGCCGTCGGAGAGACGACCGCCGCGGCGCTGACGCTGGCCGGCTACCACGTCGACTTCGTCCCCGAGGGCGACAACTCCGCCCGCGGCCTCGTCAAGGAGTGGCCGTCGGAGCTCGTCGCCGGGCGCGTGCTCGTGCCCCAGTCCGACATCGCCGAGCCGACCCTGGTCGCCGGCCTGTCCGCCCGGGGCTTCGACGCCGAGTTCGTCTCGGCGTACCGCACCGTCGGCGTGCCCGTCACCGACGACGTGGTGCGCGACGTCGCCTCCGGCGACATCAGCGTGCTGCTCGTCACCTCGGGCAGCGTCGCACGGCAGATCGCCGCCCAGCTGACGCCCCTGCCCGAGAGCACGGTCGTGGCTTGCATCGGCCCGCGCACGGCGTTCGACGCCCGTGCGGCCGGGCTGCCCGTCCACCTCATCGCCGAGACGCGCTCCGCCGCGGCCCTGGTGGAGGCGGTGGTCGAGAACGCCGTCGCGGGCGGCACGGCCGACCTCGACGACGCGCACGGAGGGGGACGCTGACGCGACCCTCCCGCGGTGCCCGCACCGCGCCTCCTCGGCTCGACCGTGCCGGGGTCCCGACATCGACGACCATCGACGACCCGAGAAGGACCATGTCCCAGTTCCCCCGCGTGCGGCCCCGCCGGCTGCGCGCCACCCCTGCCCTCCGCCGCCTGACCGCCGAGACGCGGCTGCACCCGGCCGACCTCGTGCTGCCGATGTTCGTGCGCGAGGGCATCGACGAGCCCGTCGCCATCAGCTCGATGCCGGGCGTGGTGCACCACAGCCTCTCGAGCCTGCCGCGTGCCGTCGAGGAGGCGGCCGCGGCCGGGGTGGGAGGCGTCATGCTGTTCGGCGTGCCCCTCGAGAAGGACGCGGTCGGGTCGGGCGCCACCGACCCCGAGGGCATCCTCAACGTCGGCACGCGCGTGGCGGTCGACGCGGCGCAGGGCGCCCTCGTCGTGCAGACCGACCTCTGCCTCGACGAGTTCACCGACCACGGCCACTGCGGCGTGCTGGCCGCCGACGGCTCGGTCGACAACGACGCGACGCTGGTCCGCTACGACGAGATGGCGATCGTGCAGGCCGAGGCCGGCTCGCAGCTGATCGGCATGAGCGGCATGATGGACGGCCAGATCGGCTCGGCCCGCGAGGCCCTCGACGACGCCGGCTTCGGCGGCACGGCCTTGCTCGCCTACGCGGCCAAGTACGCCTCGGCCTTCTACGGCCCGTTCCGCGAGGCGGTGCAGTCGACGCTCGTCGGCGACCGGCGCACCTACCAGCAGGACGCGGCCAACGGTCGCGAGGGCATCCGCGAGGTCGAGCTCGACATCGCCGAGGGCGCGGACATCGTCATGGTGAAGCCGGCGATGAGCTACCTCGACGTGCTGGCCGAGACCGCGGCGATGAGCCCGGTGCCCGTCTGGGCCTACCAGATCAGCGGCGAGTACTCGATGATGCACGCCGCCGCCGCGAACGGCTGGATCGACCTCGACGCCGCGTCGTACGAGAGCGTGCTGTCGATCAAGCGCGCCGGTGCCGACGCGATCCTCACCTACTGGGCCACCGAGCTGGCCACCCGCCTGCGCAAGGGAGACATCTGATGGGCGACCACGCCAACGAGCACTTCTTCACCCGCGCGAAGCAGTCGATCCCGGGCGGGGTGAACTCCCCGGTGCGCGCCTACGGCAGCGTCGGGGGCACGCCCCGGTTCCTCGTGGGGGCGAAGGGGCCGCACGTGACCGACGCCGAGGGGCGCGAGTACGTCGACCTGGTGGCCTCGTGGGGCCCCGCGATCCTCGGGCACGCCCACCCCGAGGTGGTGCGCGCCGTGCAGGAGGCCGCGGCCCGTGGCCTGTCCTTCGGCGCGTCGACGCCCGCCGAGACCGAGCTCGCCGAGCTGGTGCGCGAGCGCGTGGCCGTCGGCGACGCCCGCCCGATCGGCAAGATCCGCATGGTGTCGACCGGCACCGAGGCCACGATGACGGCCATCCGCCTGGCCCGCGGCTACACCGGTCGCGACCTGCTCGTGAAGTTCGCCGGCCACTACCACGGCCATTCCGACTCGCTCCTGGCCGAGGCCGGGTCCGGCGTCGCCACGCTGTCGATGCCCGGCTCGGCCGGCATCACCGCCGAGACGGCGGCCCAGACGCTGGTGCTGCCCTACAACGACCTCGACGCCGTGCGCGCCGTGTTCGACGAGGACGGCCCCCGCATCGCGGCGGTCATCGTGGAGGCGGCTGCCGCCAACATGGGAGTGGTCGCGCCCGACCGCGGCTTCAACCGCAGCCTGTCCGAGATCACGAGCCGCCACGGCGCGCTGCTGATCGTCGACGAGGTGCTCACGGGCTTCCGCGTCGGCCCGGCCGGCTGGTGGGGCCTCGAGGCGTCGAAGGTCGTGCCCGACGGCGCCGGCTGGCAGCCCGACCTCGTCACCTTCGGCAAGGTGATCGGCGGCGGCATGCCCCTCGCCGCGCTCGGCGGCCGCGCCGAGGTGATGGACTTCCTGGCCCCGACCGGCCCGGTGTACCAGGCCGGCACGCTGAGCGGGAACCCCGTCGCCGTCGCGGCGGGCATCGCGACCCTGCGCCTGGCGACCCCGGAGGTCTACGCCCGGCTCGACGCCGTCGCCGACACGCTGTCGCGCGAGGTCTCCGCGGCCCTGTCGGCCGAGGGCGTCGAGCACACCGTGCAGCACGCCGGCTCGCTGTTCTCGTTCGCCTTCACGGCGACCCCGCCGCGCGACTACGACGACGTGCGGGCACAGCAGACCTGGCGGTACCCGGCGTTCTTCCACTCGATGCTCGACTCGGGGGTGGCCCTGCCTCCCTCGGTGTACGAGGCGTGGTTCGTCACCGCCGCGCACGACGACGCGACGGTGTCGCGGATCCTCGACGCCGTGCCGGCTGCGGCGCGCGCGGCCGCGGCCGCCACGGCCCCCGGCGCGTAGCCGCGCCGCGGGGCGCGGCGGCGCGGGCCGCGCCGTCCGCTCCTCGTCGAGCACGGCGCGGGACCCGCTCGGCGTCACGACCGGTAGATGCCCGCCTCACGGACGGCGTCGAACCAGCCCTGGAGGCGCCCGGGCTGCAGACGGACCGCCTCGGCTGCGCGGGGGCCGTCGGCGTCGCGCACCGCGTCGCGCAGCTCTTCGGTGAAGGCGCGGGCCGGGGCGAACTCGAAGACGCCGTTCATGACGGGTCGCTGCGCGAGCAGCGCCACACGAGGTGCGTTGTTCGCCCAGAGGCGTGCGAGGGACGGGCTGCCGGCCGCTTCCAGGAAGATGTTGTTCGTCCTCACGAGGCCCGTGACGTCCTCCGGCTCGTTCGAGGCGAAGGCGGCCGCGCGCGCCTCCAGGAGCGGCACGACCTCGTCGCGTGCGGCCGTGCTCAGCTTCGGCACGGCACGCTCGCAGACCATCGCCCAGACCCCGTAGCCGATGTCGATCGTGTCGACGAACTCGTCGTGGGTCGGGTCGACGACGCGGGTGTACCGGTTGGCCTCGATGTCGACGAGCGCCTGGTCGGCGAGCTTCGCGATGGCCTCGCGGACGGGGGTGCGCGAGACGCCCAGCCAGGCGACGAGCTGGTCGTCGTTGAGGCGCTCGCCGAACTGGAGCGTGCCGTCGAGGATCGCGGCGAACATCTTGTCGTAGACGACGTCGCGCAGCAGGCGGCGGGGGGCGGGCGGCTGATCGGTCAGCTGGGGGATGGGCATCGGGGTTGCTCCATGTCGAGAGAGGGGCGGACCACGAGGCTCCCTGCGCCTGTCGCGGTCTGCCGTGCCGTACGGGAGAGTGCATCGGACATCCGATACATCGTGCGAGCCTAGGGCCGCAGCCTGGACGCGCCCAGGAACGACGCGGGTCCCCGCCGACCCTCGAGAGGCCGGACGAGGTCAGCGGCGGACGTCGACGACGATCCTGCCGCGCACGGATCCCGCGACGATGTGCGGGCCGTGGTCGACCACGTCGGCCAGCGCGATCTCGGTCGTGAGCTCGTCGAGCAGCCCCAGGTCGAGGTCGGCGGCGAGGCGCCGCCAGGCCTCGCGGCGGAGCTCGACGGGGGCGTCGACCGAGTTGACGCCCACCAGCGAGACCCCGCGCAGGATGAACGGCAGCACCGTCGTGGGCAGGTCGCTGCCCTGGGCGAGCCCGCAGGCGGTGACCGTGCCGCCCCAGGCCGTCTGTGCGAGCACGGTCGCGAGGGTGCGGCTGCCGACCGAGTCGACCCCGCCGGCCCAGCGGGCCGACTGCACCGGCCGGCCGGGCCGGTCGAGCTCGCTGCGGTCGATCACGGTCGAGGCGCCGAGGCGCGTCAGGTAGTCGCGCTGCTCGTCGGCCCGCCCTGAGGAGGCGGTGACCGAGTACCCGAGAGCGCTCAGCACCGCGATGGCCACCGACCCGACGCCGCCGGCGGCGCCGGTCACGACGACGTCGCCGTCGTCCGGCCGCACGTCGCGCTCGAGGCGCAGGACGCTGAGCATCGCGGTGAACCCGGCCGTGCCGACGGCGGCGGCCTGCCGGGGCGAGATCCCCGCCGGCACCGCGACGAGCGACGCGGCGTCGACGACGGCCTGCTCGGCGTATCCGCCGTGGCGGCCCTCGCCGATGCCGGCGCCGTTGAGCAGCACCTGGTCGCCCGGCGACCAGTCGGGGGAGGACGACTCGGCGACGGTGCCCACGAGGTCGATGCCGGGCACGAGCGGACTCGTCCGCACGACGCCGGGATCGCCCGAGAGGGCCATGCCGTCCTTGTAGTTCAGGCTCGACCAGGCGACGTCGACGACGACGTCCCCCTGCCCGAGGAAGGCCCGGTCGACCTGCTGCAGGGCAGCAGGCCGACCCTTCTCGACGACGACGGCACGCATGCCGTCACGCTACGCGGCCTCGGTGCCCTACGGCTGGTCGACCGGCGGCGTCGTCGTGCGCGGGGACGCTGCGGCGGACGCGCCGGACTGGGCGCCCAGGAACCCGCCCAGGGCGCCGACGAGGTCGAGCCCGGTGGTCGCCTTGACGACGTCCTGCAGCTGGGTCATGTTGTTCGCGACCGACTTCGTGAGCTGGTTCGCGCCGTCGGTCGAGACCACCGTGAGGGCATCGATGTTGCCCATCGGCGCGGCCATCTCGCGGGCGATCTCGGGCAGGCGCGAGATGACCTGCGACGCGAGGGCCGCCTGGCCGAACTTGCCCTGGGCCTCGGCCAGCGCGTCGACGGCCTCGGCCTCGGCGAGGCCCTTCGCCCTGATCGCGGCAGCCTCGGCGCGACCGGCGGCCTCGACGGCGGCGGCCTCGTTCTCGGCGGCCGCGCGGGCGGCGTCGGCCAGCTGGGTGCGGCGGAACGCCTCGGCCTCGACGGCGGCGTTGGCCGCGTCGCGCTCGGCCTCGGCGTTCTGCACCGAGGCGTAGGCGGCGGCCTCGGCGGGCTGGCGCACGTCGATGTTGAGGCGCTCCTGGTTGACCTTCGCCTGCTCGGCGACGGCGATGCTCTCCTGCTCGGCGACGAGCTTGTCCTGCGTGGCGCGTGCCAGCTCGCCCGCGGCCGACGCCTCGGCGTTGGCCCGGTCGGTCTCGGCCTTGATCTGCGCCTGGCGCACGTCGAGCTGCAGCTGGCGCTCGGCCGTCTGCTGCGTGTTGCCGATGCGGGCCAGGGCCGCGATGCGCTCCGCCTCCGCCTCGGCCACGTCGGCGTTCTGCTTGGCGACCGCCGCCTCCGCGCGTCCGCGGTCGGCGAGGTACGTGCTGCCGGGCGTCTCGATCTCGCGGATGTTCATGGTCTCGATCTGCAGGCCGAGCTCGGCGAGCTCGCCCTTCGTCTCGTTCACGGCGTCCGCGGCGAGGCGCGAGAAGTTCTTGACGAGGTCGTCGACCGGCTGGCCGCCGATCAGCCCTCGGATCGAGCCCTCGAGGGACTGCTGCACGATCACGGGCAGCTGCTGCTGCTGCAGCAGGTAGCGCTGGGCCGCCCGGCGGACGCCGTCCTCGGTGCCGGTCACCTTGAAGTTGACGGTGGCCTTGACGGCCGTGCGGATGTAGTTGGCGTCGATCGCCTGCACCTCGACCGGGGTCTGGTACTGCTCGAGCGAGAGCGTGAAGCCCTCCTGGAAGATCGGCCAGACGAACGTGCGCCCGCCGATGATCACCTTCTGGGGGCTCGAGATGCCGCCGCCCTCGGAGCGCTCGGCCCCGCGGCCGACGACGATCAGCGCCTCGTTCGGCGGGACGCGGCGCACGCGGCTGGCGACGAACGACAGCAGGGCGAGCACGATGACGACGGCGACGACGACCGCGACGACGCTGGTGTTTCCGGTGATGAAGTCCACAGGGCTTCCTTCCAAGGGGCGGGGTGGTGCAGGGCTGGAGCGGTGCTGGTCGGGATGCGCCGGTGCGGCGAGGTGGCCGGCGACGGCGGGGACTGCGGGGCGACGGGCCTACGGGGCGACGGGACCCGCCGGGTCGACGGGCTCGACCTGCACCCGAGGCCCGGCCTCGGCGACGACCCGGACGCGGACCCCCCGGGCGATCGGGGCGTCGCTGTACGCGAGGCGCCGCTCGAGCTCGCGGACGTCGTCGAGGCGGACCTCGCCGCCGCTCGGCGTGGTCGCCTCGGTCGTGGTGCCGGTGAAGCCGACGGGCGACCAGTGGCCGCCGCTCTCGCGTCGGGTGACCCGGCGGACGAAGAGCTGCACGAGCACGAGCACGGCCGCCGCCACGAGCACGGCGACCATGTACGTCCAGACCGTGTCGAGACCGGCCTGGGTGGTCACGAGCCCGGCCAGCCCGAAGATCGACAGGGCGGCGCCGAGCGCGACGCCCGAGACGAGGCCGTCGCCGACGTCGAACAGGTCGAGCAGGTCGCCGACGACGATGCTGGCGAGGAGGACGACGAGCCCGACCGCCCCCACGACGATGAACGTGATCATGCGTCGAGACTGACAGGTCCGGAGGCCTCGCGCATCGCCTGCGCGGCGGAGCGTGGACGGACGGACGCCTCGCGACCCCGGGGAGGAGCGACCCGTGCCCTAGCCGAAGAGGATCGCGGCCTCGTCGTAGCGGTGCTGCGGCACGGTCTTCAGGCTGTCGAGCGCCTCCTCGAACGACACGTGCACGATGTCCGTGCCGCGCAGGGCGACCATGCGCCCCCAGCGGCCCTCGACGACGGAGTCGCTGGCCGCCATGCCGAGGCGGGTCGCGAGCACGCGGTCGTAGGAGGTGGGGGTGCCGCCGCGCTGGATGTGGCCGAGGGTGGTCGCGCGCGTCTCGATGCCCGTGCGCTCCTCGATGATCGGCGCCAGCGCCTCCCCGATGCCGCCCAGGCGCGGGCGGCCGAACGCGTCGAGGCCGCGCTCGGAGTGCGCGTCGCTCTCGTGGTCGGGCACGAAGCCCTCGGCCACGACGACCAGCGGTGCGCGCCCGCGGTCGTAGGCCGACTGCACCCACGCCACGATCTGGTCCATGCTCGTGGCCTGCTCGGGGATGAGGATGGCGTGCGCGCCGGCGGCCATGCCCGAGTGCAGGGCGATCCACCCGACGTGCCGGCCCATCACCTCGGCCACCATGCAGCGGCTGTGCGAGTCGCCGGTGGTGCGCAGGCGGTCCATGGCGTCGGTCGCGATCTGCACGGCGGTGTCGAAGCCGAAGGTGTAGTCGGTGGCGCCGAGGTCGTTGTCGACGGTCTTGGGGACGCCGACGATCTTCAGGCCGGCGTCGGTCAGGCGCTTCGCGGCCGCGAGCGTGCCCTCGCCGCCGATGGCCATGATGGCGTCGATGCCGAAGCGCTCGAGGTTCTCGGTGATGCGCTCGACCCCGCCCGCGCCCTCGAAGGGGTTGGTGCGGCTCGTGCCGAGGATCGTGCCGCCCTGCTTCGCGATGCCCTGGATCTCCTTGCGGGTGAGGGGCATGACGTCGCCGTCGACGACCCCGCGCCAGCCGTCACGGAACCCGACGAACTCCTGGCCGTGGATCTGCGTCCCCTTCAGCACCGCCCCTCGGATGACCGCGTTGAGTCCGGGGCAGTCGCCGCCGCTGGTGAGGATCCCTATCCGCATCGTGTCGCTCCGTCGCATGTCGGGCCCGGGGTCGGGCCGAGGTGCGTCCCATCATGGCGCACGGGGCTGCGTGCGCGGGTCCCTGCACCTCCGCGCCCGCACGGTCGGGAGCACGAGTCGGCGTACTACCCTCGGTGCATGACCGACCATCCCCCGCCGCGGCCCCCGTCGCCGTGGGCGAGGTTCGCACGGCCGGTGCCGGGCGAGCAGCGCGGGCAGTCCGTCGTGGGGCCCCCTCCGACCCTGCACCAGGAGGCGCGGGCCCGCCACGAGGCCGCCGTCGTCCCCGAGGCGGCCTGGCCCCCGGCCCCGGCGCCGGCTCCGTCGGACGAGGCGAGCCTCTGGGCACCGCAGCCGACGAGCTCGTCGGCCGGCGCCTCCTCGTCCTCGCCCCACGCCGCAGGCGGCCAGGGCTCGTACTTCACGTCGCTCGACGACGACGACTTCTGGGACAGCCGACCTCCCCGCAGCGACGACCCGGGACGCGGCCTCGCGATCGCCTCGGTCGTCTTCGGAGTCTTCGCCGCGCCCCTGGGCCTCGTGTTCGGGCTGGTCTCGGCACGGAGGTCGCGACAGGCGGGCCACGCCCCGACCCTGGCGCTGGTGGGCATGGTCGTCTCGGGCGTGGTGATCGTCGCGAGCCTCGTGTGGGGCATCTCCGCCCTCGACTACGTGACGCGGCTCTCGTCGACCTGTGCCCAGCTCGGCCCGGGCGACTACGTCGACGCAGACGGGCGCACGGTCACCTGCGGCTGACCGTGCGCCCGTCGGGTGCGCCGGGTGCGCGGGGCGCTGCCCTGCACCCTGACTAGAGCTGGACCGTGCCCGTGTCCGCCACGTTCTTCGGGTGACCACCGGTCAGCGCCGCCTTGGCGTACTTCAGCAGGGTCACGGCCTTCGGCTCGTTGCTGACCCAGTACTCGGCCGTGTCGACGTCGACCTCGATCAGGGCGACGGTGGGGTCGTCACGTCCCTCGTCGAACCAGGCCTCGGCGCCGGCCGTCCAGAACTCGTCGACCAGCGCGGAGTCCTTCGTCACCGACGCCTCGCCGGCGAGCGAGAGCCAGCCCTTGCCGGTCTCGACGGCGACGTTGACCTGCGGGTGGGCCTTGATGTCGTCGACCTTGGGGGAGGGGTCGCGGGTGAAGAAGTACACCTTGCCGTCGAAGTCGCGGTCGACGATCGCGAGCGGCCGGCTCACGAGGCGGCCGTGGCCGCTGCGGGTGGTCAGGATGCCGATGCGCCCGGCGTCGAGCACCTCGGCGACGCGGGAGATGTCGTTGGTCTCAGTCATGCGGGAGACGCTACGCCGGGGGCGAGGGAAGGGGTCCACCCGCGGGAGGCGCGGTGCGGGTCGCAGAGGACGACGTCGCGTCCCGCGCACGGCTCGCACACGACCAGCTGCTCGCGGCACTGCAGGTCGGAGCAGTTCTGCATCCGGCTGGTCGCCTCGCCGCAGGCGGAGCAGCGGCCGACGACGGCGGCGTGGTCGCTGAACTCGACGGACCCCCGCCGGTCGAAGACGTAGAGCGACCCCTCCCACAGGCCGTCGTCGCCGTAGCGCTCGCCGTAGCGCGCCACGCCGCCGTCGAGCTGGTAGACCCGGCCGAACCCCCGCGAGACCATCAGCGAGCTGAGGACCTCGCAGCGCACGCCGCCCGTGCAGTACGTGACGACGGTCTCGTCCTTGAGGTGGTCCCACCGGCCGCTGTCGAGCTCGGCCACGAACTCGCGGGTCGTCGCGACGTCCGGCACCACGGCGTCGCGGAACCGGCCGATGCGCGACTCGAACTCGTTGCGGCCGTCGAGGAAGACGACGTCCTCGCGCGCGACGAGCTCGTGCAGCTCCTCGGGCGTGAGGCGTGTGCCGCCGCCCACGACGCCCGACCCGTCGACGACCAGCTCGTCGGGGGCGCCGAACGTCACGACCTCGTCGCGGACCTTCACCGAGAGCCGCGGGAAGTCGTCGGCGCCGCCGTCGCTCCACTTCACGTCGAGGTCGCGGAAGGGGGCGTACTCCCGGGTCTTGCGGAGCCAGCGCTTCACGTCGGGCACCTCGCCGCCGAGGGTGCCGTTCACGCCGTGCGGCGAGAGCAGCACGCGGCCCCGGAGGCCGAGCGACTCGGCCAGGTCGCGCTGCCACAGCCGCACGGCGTCGGGGTCGGCCAGCGGCACGAACACGTAGAACAGGACGATCCTCGACACGGGCACCGGACGAGCGTAGTGGACTGCTCGGCAGGGCATACATGCACTAGTGTCAGCATCTCGTACATCACACACGAGGAGGTGCTGTGCCCGTTCCGCACGACCGCCAGACCGTCATCGAGCGCCGTCTGCACAAGGACGACGTGCACGAGACGCTGCTCGCGGCGATCACGGCCGGTGCCCTGCCCGCCGGCAGCCGTCTGCGCGACGCCGACCTCGAGTCGTGGCTGGGGGTCTCGCGCACTCCGATCCGGGCGGCCCTCGTCCGGCTCGAGCACACCGGCCTCGTCGAGACCCTGCCGCAGCGCTGGACGCGGGTCGCCGTCGCCCGCCCGGCCACGGTGCCGGCCCTGGTCGTCGCGCTGTGCGCGCTGTGGCGCGACCTCGTCGCAGAGGGGCAGGGCGTGCTCGCGCCCCACGCGGAGCACGACGCACGCCGGGCCTTCGCGCGCTGCGCGACGACCCTCGACGCCTACCGGGCCGACGTGTCGCACGACGCCGACCGGTGTCGAGCCCTCGTCGACGACGTCTTCGCCTGCGTCGCCCTGCTGCGGGGCGGCGGCGTTCCCGAGGTGGTGCGGGGCACCCTCGACGACCTCGAGTCGCGTCTGCGCCACCAGGCCGCGCTGCTCGGCCGTCGCCTCGACGCCGAGCTCGTGCGGACGGCGATCGGCGAGGCCGACGTGGCGGTCGCGACGGCCCATGCGGGCCGGCTGCGGGGCGCCCTCGACGAGCTGGCCCGCCGTGCCGCGCAGAGCTGCCCGGGCCCCTCCCCGGCACGTGGCCCCTGGTGGCGACCGTGACCCGGGCCGTGGTCGGCGACCGGGGTCACCTCGGTCGCCGGCAGCTGCTCAGCGACGACGTCTTCCGGGCGCTCCGGGACGCGGTCCTCGACGGGGTCCTCGAGCCGGGTGAACGCCTGCGCGACGACGAGCTCGTGAGGTGGCTCGGCGTGTCCCGGACCCCGATCCGCAACGCCCTCGACCGTCTCCGCGGCGCCGGGCTGGTCGAGCTCGCCGCGAACCGGTGGACCCGTGTCCGCGACCCGGACGACTCGGTGCTCGGCGACAGCGCGGCCGTGGTGGCCGCGCTGCACCGTGCCGCGGCCGTGATCGCCCTCGCGCGGCTCGACGACCGCTCCGTCGACGAGGTCTCCGTCGGTCTGGGAGCCGCGCGGCCCGTGGTGCGGCGCGGCGCGCGAGCTCCTGCGACGGTGGAGGTGCTGCGGTGCGTCGGCGTGGCCGTCGGCGGCGTCGCCGCGCGCGCGCCCGTCGAGGTGCTGGCCACGTCGTTCGCCGAGGCCGAGCTGCGCCTCGCGCACGGACTGCGATCGCGACGGTGCGTCGTCGATCTCGGCGTGTGGGACGACTTCGTCGCCTCTGCCCTGGAGTCTCTCGCTGCGCGCGACGGCGGGGCCTGGGGCGATGCCGTCGGGCAGCTGCTGCGTCGCGTCGCCGCGACGGGGCGGTGACGCAGGCCCGCCCGGGCGCCCGGTCTCACTGACCTCCGCCGCCGGGCGACGACGGGCCGTCAGGGATGGCTGCGGGCATCGATCACGAGGTCGGGAGACCGTGACGACGTGGACGGGACGACCTCGATGGCGTCGCGCAGCGACGCGCGACGGAACGCCTGCACGAGCGCGTCCGCGGTGCGGGGCCAGTCTCGGTCGTGGAGGGCCGTGCGCAGCTCGTCGAGGAGGGCGACGAGGGCCGGACGGGTCCAGTCGATCGACAGGTGGCGGCAGAGGAACGCGGCCCGGATGTCGAGCGGCTCGGCAGCTCGGCGCACGAGCGGGTTGCGGGCCAGCTCGAGGAACCCCGCGCTCGCCTGCACGAGGCCGAGGCAGGTGGGGCCCTCGTCGAGCACGGCCAAGGCCCGTTCGGCCGAGGCCCCGGCCCTCGCCGAGTCGCCGCGGGCGAGGGACCGGACGGCCTCGGCGTGCAGGACGCCGATCAGCTCGAGCGTGTCGAGCAGGTCGAGGTCGTCCGCCGTCGCCACGCAGGTCGACCGGTTCGCCTCGATCTTCACGAGGTCCTGGGACGAGAGCCGGGCAAGGGCTTCCTTGACCGGCGTCTTCGAGACCCCGAGCCAGTTCGCGAGGTCGTCCTCGAAGAGGCGCTCGCCCGGGGTCAGGGTGCCGTCGACGATGGCGTCGCGGATCGTCTCGAACGTGAGGTCGCGGAGCAGACGTCGAGGATGGCGGGTGGCGTAGGCCGGCACAGGCATGTTCCTCCAATGTGGAGTACGCAAAATATCACACGCAGGTACGCGGCCACCAGGGCTCACGGAGGCGCGGGCTACCATCGGCGGGTGGCCCTGGTCCCCGAGGCGTCCGTCGGCGCCGCCCCCCTCCGACCGGTCGAGACGGTCTACCGGCCGGCCGACCCCGTCGACGTCCGGGCGACCCTGCGGACGCTGGCGAGGGGAGCGGGCGACCCCGCCTGGCGCATCGAGGGCGAGCGTGTGTGGCGTGCCGTCCGCACGCCCTCCGGTCCCGGCACGCTGTGCCTCGCGGGCGGACGGTCCGAGGTGCGGGCGACGGCGTGGGGCCCGGGTGCCGAGTGGCTGATCGAGGGCGTCCCCGAGCTTCTCGGCCACGGCGACGACTGGGGCGGCCTCGACGTCTCCGGCAACGCCTTCCTCCGTGAGGCCCGCCGGCGGTCGCCCGGGCTCCGGCTCACCCGCGGCCGGCAGGTGGTGCAGGTGCTCGTGCCGGCCGTCCTCGAGCAGAAGGTGACGAGCACCGAGGCGTGGCGCGCCTGGCGCCAGCTCGTCCGGGCGCACGGCGACCCTGCCCCGGGGCCGGCTCCCGAGGGGATGGTCGTGCCGCCCTCAGCCGAGACGTGGCGCCGTGTGCCGAGCTGGGAGTGGCACCGGGCGGGGGTGGGGCCGCAGCGGTCCGCGACCGTGATGCGGGTCTGTGCCGTCGCCTCCTCGCTCGAGAGGGTGGTCGACCTGGGCCGAGGCGGGCCCGAGGCCGAGGCCCGGCTGCGCTCGGTGCCGGGCGTGGGCGTGTGGACGTCGGCCGAGACGACGCAGCGCGCGCTGGGCGACGCCGACTCGCCGAGCGTCGGCGACTACCACCTCCCCGCCCTCGTGGGGTGGGCGCTGATCGGCCGGCCCGTCGACGACGACGGCATGCTCGAGCTGCTCGAGCCGTGGCGCGGGGACCGCGAGCGGGTCGTGCGGCTCATCGGGGCCAGCGGCTTCTCGAAGCCGAGGTTCGGTCCCCGCATGACGATCCAGGACCACCGCCGGCACTGAGCAGCCCGGCCGGCGCGGCCGCGCCCGGGTGCGGACTAGGAGGCGCGGGCCACGACGCCGGGGTCGTCCCCCGACGCGGCGTGGTCGGGCGAGGCGGCGTGGTCGGACGAGGTCGCGTGGTCGGGCGACGCGTCGTCGCCGATGGCCTCGAGCACGCGCCGCGAGAACGACTCGAGGGTCGCGGCGTCGTCGTCCAGCGCCCCGACGAAGTAGCGCCGGATCGCGGCGGTGTGCCCCCGGGTCGCCGCGAGCATCGCCCGGCGGCCGTCGGCGGTGAGCTCGACCCAGGTGCCCCGGGCGTCGGACGCGCAGTCGGTCCGGCGCACGAGGCCGCGCTTCTCCATGCGCGTGACCTGGTGGCTGACCCTGCTCTTCTCCCAGCCGATCTGCTCGGCGATGTCGCGCACCCGCAGCCGCCGGTCGTCGCTGCGGCCGAGGCCCACGAGGATCTCGTACTCGGGCGCCGAGACGCCGGAGTCGTCGTGCAGCCTCAGCTCGAGGGCGCGGTCGAGACGCCGGCGCATCGAGTAGAAGGCGTCCCAGACGGCCCACTCGTCGTCGGAGAGTCGCTCGGCCATTCGCCCAGTGTAGGGACGGAGGTCCGGCCTATCCTCGACCCATGTCCGATGTGCGCGCCGCCGATCTCACCTCCCAGGTCGTCGACACGGTGCGACGGTGGCTGGTCGTCGCGTCCTCGGTCCCGGGCGACGCCGCGGCCGAGCGCTTCGCGGCGTTGCTCCGCGACCCCGACGGGCTCGCCTTCGCCGTGGCCTTCGCGGACCGCGTGGTGCGTCCCGAGGACCCTGCGGTGGCCGCACGGCAGCTCGACCGCCTGAGCCGGGACATGCCCGCCTCGCTGCCGTGGCAGCTCAAGGCCGCCGTCGCCGCGGGCGGCGGGTTCGGCCCGCTGGCGCCGCGCACCGTCGTGCCCGTCGCGCGGAAGGCCCTGCGGCGGCTCGTGCAGCACCTCGTCGTCGAGGCGGCACCCGACAAGCTCGGCCCGGCCCTCGCGGCCGCGGCCGACGGCGCCCGACTCGACCTCGCCCTGCTCGGCGAGCCCGTGCTCGGCGAGGCTGCCGCCCGCCGCAGGATCGAGGCGACGCGCGCGCTGCTCGAGCGGGACGACGTCCACCACGTCTCCGTTCCCGTCGCCTCCGTGGTCGGGACGGGCGCGGCCTGGGGCGCCGACGAGCGCGCCTCCGCCGCGGTCGAGGCGCTCACCCCGCTCTACGAGCTGGCGCTCGCGTCCGACCCGCCGAAGACGATCGACCTCGAGGTCGGCGAGCACCGGCACCTCGACCTCGCCATCGACGTCTTCACCCGGCTCCTCGACCAGCCGCAGCTGGCCGACCTCGAGGCGGGCATCGAGATCCAGGCCGACGTGCCCGACGCCCTGGCGTCCCTCCAGCTGCTGACCGACTGGGCTCGCGGACGCGTGGCCCGCGGCGGGGCGCCCGTCCGCGTCCGGCTGACCGTCGGCGGCGTCGCGCTCGAGGCCGTCGACGCCGCGCTGCACGACTGGCCGGTCGCGACCCACACGTCGAGGGCCGAGGCCGACGCCGCGCTCCTCCGGGTGCTCGACCACGCCCTCCGTCCGGTGTCGGCCGAGTTCGCCCACCTCGGGCTCGTCACCGACGACCCGTTCGTCGTGGCTCACGCCTGGACGCTGGCGAAGCGGCGCGAGGTGACGCAGCACCTCACGATCGAGATGCCCCTCGGCACGTCGCGGGGGCTCCTCCGGGCGGTGCGGGCCGAGGTCGGCGACCTGGTCGTGCGCGCTCCGATCGTGCAGCACGGCGACCTCGAGGCCGCGGCCGACCACGTCGTCCGTCGCCTCGCGGAGGTCGCCGCGCCGGGCTCGCCCCTCGCCGCGACGGCCGACCTCGCCCCCGAGGGGGCGGTCTTCGACCGTGAGGCCGTCCGCTACCGCGACGCCGCCGCGACGGCGGAGGCCGCGGTCGACGACGACGTGCCGCTGCCCGCGCGTCGTCAGGACCGCTCCCGCCCCCACCTCGCCGGGGCCGACCTCGACCTCGACGGTTCGTCCTCGTTCCGCAACGAGCCCGACACCGATCCCGGGCTCGAGGGCAACCGCGCGTGGGCCCGGCGCGTGCTCGCCGCCTCCCGGCGGTCGGACGCCGGTCTCGACGCGATCGAGGCCGCCCAGGTCGACGGCGACGACGGCGCGGCCCTCGTCGACGAGCTCGTGACCGACGCGGCCCAGGCCGGTGCGGCCTGGGGCCGGGAAGACCCGGCGACGCGCGCCGAGCTGCTCGAGCTCGCGGCCGACGGCGTCGCACGTCAGCGTGCCGCCCTGCTCGAGGTGCTCGTCAGCGAGACCGGCTCCGTGCTCGACGGCGCCGACCCCGAGGTCAGCGCCGCGGTCGACTCGGCGCGGCACCACGCCGGTCTCGCCCGCGCCGAGGCGGGCCTCCTCGGCGCCCGGCACGCGCCTCCTCGGCTCACGGTCGTCGTCCCCTCGTGGCGTGCGCCCCTCGTCTCCGCGGCGGAGCCCGTCCTCGCCGCGCTCGCCGCGGGCAGCGCGGTCGTGCTCTGCCCGGTGCGGGAGTCGCGCCGCACCGCGGCCGTGCTGGCCGAGGTGCTCTGGGGCGCGGGGGTGCCGCGCTCGCTGCTCGTCCTCGTCGACCTGGAGCTCGACTCGGAGGCCGGCCGCCGGCTCGTGGGCCACCCTGCCGTCGACCGGGTGCGGCTGACGGGCTCGCTCGACCAGGCGCGGCAGCTGCGGTCGTGGCGACCGGACCTCGACCTGGTCGCCGAGGTGGCCGTGGCCGCCGTCGCGGTCGTGACCCCGAGCGCGGACGCCGACCTCGCGGCGGCGGACCTCGTGGCCGGCGCCTTCCGCTTCGCGGGCCAGGCCCCGTCGGCCTCTCGCACCGCACTGCTCGTCGGCTCGGCCGCCCACGCCGAGCGGTTCCGCCGCCAGCTCGTCGACGCGGCGTCGAGCCTGCGGACCGGCTGGCCCGACGACGCGACGACGCAGGTCGGCCCGCTGATCGACCCGGCCGAGGGCGCCGTGCTCGAGGCGCTCACGGTCCTGGCGCCCGGCGAGAGCTGGCTCGTCGAGCCCCGGCAGCTCGACGACGACGGCGGCCTGTGGTCGCCCGGCGTCAAGGTCGGCGTGACGCCCGAGGGGGCGGCCCGCACCGCCGCCGCCGCCGCGCCCGTGCTCTGCCTGGTCGAGGTGGACGACCTCGACGCCGCGATCGAGCTGCAGCAGAGCCTGAGCGCCGGTGGCTCGGCCGCCCTGCACAGCCTCGACGTCGACGAGGTCGACACGTGGTTGCGACGCGTCCGGGCGGGCACGCTCGTGGTCGGGCGACCCACGTCGCCGATGGTCGTGCGTCGTCGGCCGGCCGCCTCGTGGGGGCGCTCCGCCGTGGGACTCGCGGTCGCGCCAGGCGGCCCCGACGGCCTGCTCGTGCAGGGCTCGTGGTGGCGGCTGTCGCGCGAGCCCCACCCGTCGCTGCGCCTCACCGGGGTCCCCGACGTGGTCGTGCCCGTGATCGAGGCGGCCCGGTCGTCCCTGTCGTTCGAGCAGTTCGACCGCGTCCGGTCGGGCGCGGTCAGCGACGAACGCGCCTGGCAGGCGCACGTCGGCGTGGCGCACGACGACTCCGACCTGCGGGCAGAGCGCAACGTGACGCGCTACCGGCCGCGGCCCGTGCTCCTGCGCCTGTCGTCCGACGCCGACCTGTCCGATCTCGTGCGCCTCCTCGTCGCCGCGGCTCGGGTGCGCGCGCCCGTGACGGTCAGCTCGGCCGTGCCCGTGCCGGCGTCGCTGGTCCAGCTGCTGCACTCGCCGGCGTCGCCGATGCGGGTCGGCGCCGTAGTGGTCGAGAGCGACCGGGCCTTCCTGGCCCGCGCCTCCGCCGGTCTGCTCCAGGCGCGGGAGGCGACGCACGAGCTGGACGACCTCAGCCTCCTCGCCCGTGCGACCGGGTCGCGCGACCCGGCCGCCGAGGTCGAGGGCGACGGCGACGGCGACGTCCCCCCGCCCGACGAGGTCGCGGTCGCCGCGTACCGCGACCTGCACGTGCGGCTCATCGGGGGAGACCCACGGGCCCTGGCCCGCGCGGTCGGCGGGAGCGTCGACGTCGTGGTGCACGGCGGCGACGTCACCGACGAGGGCCGGGTCGAGCTGCTGACCTTCGTGCGCGAGCAGAGCGTGACGGTCACGGCTCACCGGTCGGGGCTCGTGGACCCCGAGCTGCGCGACCTGAGGATCTGAGCGGCCCGGTGTCCGAGCCGGGCCCCCGGCCGGTCCGGCTGCCGGTCTGAGCAGCCGGCAGTCCTGGACGGCGTCTCAGCGGCCCGTCCTCCTGCCCGCGACCCCCCCGTAATTTGAGAGTGATCCGCCCCGTCGAGGGCGGTCTGCCCCGCCGGCCGCCCTCGAGACCACGGATCTCTCTCGCTTTGACCCCTCGCGCCCGTCTCCCGCGGGAAATGCCGACCGACGCGCCCGCTCAGCGCCCTCGATGCCCGGATTTCACACTATTCGGGGCGCCGCTGTCGGCATTTGCGGAGGCGGAGGCGGAGGCGGAGGAGGGGGTGGGGGCGGGGCGCCGCGGTCGGCATGTGCGGAGGCGGAGGCGGGGCGCCGCGGTCGGCTTCTGAGGAGGCGGGGGCGGAGGCGGAGGCGGAGGCGGAGGCGGAGGAGGGGGTAGGGGCGGGCGCGGCGCGGTCGGCTTCTGAGGAGGCGAGGCGGGGGTGGGCGCCAGCGCGGGTGCCGCCGGCCTCAGGCGGTGCGGCGGCTGATCAGCTTCGACAGCACGATGGCGCTGCGGGTGTGGTCGACGTTCGGGGCGTTGCGCACCCGCTCGAGCGCCTCCTCGAGGGAGGGGATGTCGCGGCTGCGCATGTGCACGATCGCGTCGGCGCTGCCCGTGACGGTGCCGGCGTCGACGACCTCGGGCACCGTGCTGAGGATGCGCTGCAGCTCGGCGGGCGAGACCGTGCCGCGGCAGAACAGCTCGACGAACGCCTCGGTGCCGAGGCCCTCGACGGCCGGGTCGACCTGGACGGTGAACCCCTTGATGACGCCGTCCGCCACCAGGCGGTCGACGCGGCGCTTGACAGCCGAGGCGCTGAGGCCCACCGACGACCCGATGTCGCCGTAGCCCGCGCGGGCGTTCTGCCTCAGCAGGTCGATGATGCCGTAGTCGAGATTGTCCACATCGGGCACTGTACGCTAATTTCTTGCGCGCAGGGTGATCTACGCGCACGATCATTGCGTAGAGAGCAGCCAATGTGCGCGTTGTCGGTGTGACACTGAACTCTGTGAGCATCGCCGCCGAGACCGTCCAGCCCTCTCCCGAGGCACCGCAGCCGCCGACCAGACGCGCGTCGCACCGCAGCGTGCTGATGTGCCGGCCCGAGCACTTCACCGTCAGCTACCGCATCAACCCGTGGATGGACCCGCAGGTGCCGACCGACACCTCGCGCGCCGTCGAGCAGTGGCAGACACTCTACGAGACCTACCTCGGGCTCGGCTTCGACGTGCAGCTGATCGACCCGCTGCCCGGCCTGCCCGACATGGTCTACTCGGCCAACGGCGGCTTCGTGCTCGACGGCAAGGCCTACGGGGCGAGCTTCACCTACCCCGAGCGCCAGCCCGAGGGGCCGGCCTACATGGAGTGGTTCGCCGCGGCCGGCTTCGAGGTGGTCGTGCCCGACGAGGTCAACGAGGGCGAGGGCGACTTCCTCCTCGTCGGCGACGTCGTCCTCGCGGGCACCGGGTTCCGCAGCGCGTCCGACTCGCACGCCGAGGTCGCCCGGATCTTCGGCCGTGAGGTCGTCGGCCTCACCCTGGTCGACCCGAGCTTCTACCACCTCGACACGGCGATCGCCGTGCTCGACCCCGAGCCCGTCGACGGCGTGCACAACATCGCCTACCTCGAGAGCGCGTTCGACGGGCCGTCGCTCGCCGTGCTGCGCGAGCGGTTCCCGGACGCCGTGCTCGTGGGCCAGGAGGACGCCTCGATCCTCGGGCTGAACTCCTACAGCGACGGCTACAACGTCGTGATCGCCGCGGCCGCCACCGGCTTCGAGCGCCAGCTGCGCGAGCGCGGCTACAACCCGATCGGCGTCGACCTGTCCGAGCTGCTGCTCGGCGGGGGCGGCGTGAAGTGCTGCACCCTGGAGCTGCGACGATGACGACCGACACGACCCGCACCTCCTCGGCCCCGGCCGCCGCCACCACCGCGGCGATCGCCGTCGAGGACGCGTCGCTGGCGCACAACTACCACCCGCTGCCCGTCGTCGTGTCGACGGCCGAGGGCGCCTGGGTGACCGACGTCGAGGGGCGCCGGTACCTCGACTGCCTGGCGGCGTACTCCGCCGTCAACTTCGGCCACGGCCACCCGACGCTCGTCGCGGCGGCGCGGGAGCAGCTCGACCGCGTCACCCTGACGAGCCGGGCGTTCCACAACGACCAGCTAGGCCCCTTCGCCGCCGAGCTCGCCGCCCTGCTCGGCAAGCAGATGGTGCTCCCGATGAACACGGGCGCCGAGGCCGTCGAGTCGGGCATCAAGGTCGCCCGTGCCTGGGGCTACCGGGTCAAGGGCGTCCGGCCCGGGGCCGCGAAGATCGTCGTCGCCGCGGGCAACTTCCACGGGCGCACGACGACCATCATCAGCTTCTCCGACGACGAGGAGGCGCGGGCCGACTTCGGTCCGTACACCCCTGGTTTCGTGACGGTGCCGTACGGCGACTCCGCCGCGCTCGAGGCCGCGATCGACGACGACACGGTCGCCGTGCTGATCGAGCCGATCCAGGGCGAGGCCGGCGTCGTCGTGCCGCCCGCGGCGTACCTGCCCGAGGTGCGTCGGATCACCCGCGAGCGGAACGTGCTCTTCATCGCCGACGAGATCCAGTCGGGCCTCGGGCGCACAGGCGCGACGGTCAGCTGCGACCTCGTCGACGTGGTGCCCGACCTGTACCTGCTGGGCAAGGCCCTCGGCGGCGGCATCGTCCCCGTCAGCGCCGTGGTCGGCGATCGTGACGTCCTCGGGGTGCTGCGGCCCGGCGAGCACGGCTCGACCTTCGGCGGCAACCCGCTCGCCGCCGCGGTCGGCCTGGCCGTGGTGCGGATGCTCGCGACCGGCGAGTGGCAGGAGCGCGCGACGCGACTCGGCACCCGCCTCCGCGACGGCCTCGAGGCCCTCGTCGGCTCGGGCGTCGTGACCGTGCGAGGAGCCGGCCTGTGGATGGGGATCGACATCGACCCGGCCGTCGGCACCGGCCGCCGGGTCTGCGAGGAGCTGATGCGCCGCGGGGTGCTCGCCAAGGACACGCACGGCTCGACCATCCGCCTCGCCCCGCCCATCGTGATCACCGAGGGGGAGGTCGACGAGCTCGTGTCGACCCTCGGCGCGGTGCTGAGCGACCTGCGCCGGGGCTGATCGCGGTCGCGGTCCCTCGCGCTGTCCTGGATGTCGGCGGGTTCCCGTAGCCCGCGGCGGGTCAGCGCCCGCCCGCCGCGGAGCACGGCGACCCGCCGTACGCGGCGGGGACCCGCCGCGGGCGACGGGGACCCGCCGTACGCGACGGGGACCCGCCGCGGGCGACGGGGACCCGCCGACATCCGGAGCCCGGGCCGGGCCGGGCCTCAGCCGCGGCCGGTCGGCGTGACGAAGAGGTAGACGACGCTGCGCGCCGTGCGGTGCTCCTGCGCGTTCGTGAAGCCGAGCCCGCCGAGCGTGCGCCGGTCGGCGTCGTCGAGCGCGTCGGTCTGCAGCCGGGCGATCCAGAGCCGGTCGACGCCGTCGAGGCGCTCGCGCAGCACCACGGCGTCGTCGGCGTCCTCCAGGTCGAGCGTGACGTCGGTGAAGCGCCCCTCGGGGATGCCGCTGCGGACGAAGGCCAGGTCGTCGAGCTGGTCGAACCGTTCGGGGTACGCGTAGAGGGCCTGGCGCGGCCTCGTCGAGACCGTCCCGGTGGCGTCGAGCAGGAACGCGTCGCCTGGTCGGGCCTGGCCCTCGATGTACGTCGAGAGCTGCGCGAGGTCCGCACCGCCGCCCTTCGCCGCCGGCAGCCGTTGAGCGACCCAGGTCGGGGCGGAGGCCACGACGAGCAGTGCGATGAGGGCGATGCTGATCCACCGACGCCGGAACCCGGTGATCGCGACCGCGAGCAGCAGGGCCATGCCGGGCGACGACCACGTCACGATCCGCGCCTGGTACACGGGCGAGAGCACGATGCCGAGGACGAGCATGAGGCCCGCAGGGATCGCGGCCCAGAGCGCCCCGAGCAGCACGACGCTGCCGGGGGTGCGCGAGCGGTCCCGCAGGCGGGTGCCGAGCAGGATCAGCAGCACGACGGCGATGGCCGCCCACGCCACGGACGTCGCGAACCACGGCTCGACCAGCACGCTGTACCAGGTGATGTCGGAGCCCGTCGACGGGTCGTCGGCCGTCAGCAGCCTGGTCCGCTCGGAGAGCACGGTGCCGATCACCGGCGCCGAGGCGAGCAGCGCGGAGCCGGTCGAGATGGACCAGCCGAGGAGGCGGTGGCGGGCTCCCCGACGACGGCGCTGGGCCGGTGCGAGGACGAGGAACACCCCGTGCACGACGACGATCAGCCCGAGCGGGACGAAGGTGACGATCGCGCCGGCGAGGGCGGCCCCGTAGCCGATCCACCACCTCCTCTGGTGCCGGCGGGAGGCGACGAGCACCAGCACGGTGAGCCAGACGGCCACGGCCGCGGTGAGCGCGTACGGGCGTGCCTCGGTCGCCTCGAGCGTGAGGCGGGGCAGCACCGCCGAGATGCCGGCGGCGAGCAGGGCCGTGCGGCGGTCGGTGAGCATGCGCGTGAGCACGAGCACGCCGGCCGCGACGACGCCGACCGCGACCGCGCTCGGCAGCCGGGTGACGAGCGTGCTCTCGCCGAGCAGCCCCGTCCAGAAGTGCATGAAGACGTAGTAGGCGCCGTGCACGAGGTCGCGCTGATCGAGGAACCCGAGCAGGGCAGGCAGGGGGAGGCGCGCGGCCTGGAGGGTGGTGGCCTCGTCGCTCCAGTAGGAGGGGACCCAGGCGGCGGCGAACCCGACGACCAGCGCCGCGACGCCGGCCAGCAGCGGGTCGAGCCAGCGGCTGCGCGAGGGGACGACGGCCGGGTCGTGGCCGATGCTCACGCGGCTCCTGCCGACGCCGCGCCGATGGACGACGCCGGGCCGGTGGACAACGCCGGGCCGGTGGACGACGCCGGGCCGGTGGACGGCGCCGGGCCCTCAGACGACACGGGTCCCGCCTGTGCGCGACCCTCTGTCGCGGAGGCCTGCGTGGCGGGGCACGGCATCGATCCGTGGACCTCTCGATCGTCAGTCGGTGCGGTGGAGGAGTGCGTGCTGTCGAGCATCTGTCCCGAGCGTATCGTCCTGGCGTCCAGGGCGGCTGGCCACGACGGCGGCCACGACCGGAGAGCGACGCAAGAAGCCCCCGGCTTGACCGGGGGCTTCGTGATGTGGCTGGACGCGGCGTCGATCCGCGGACCTTTCGATTTTCAGTCGAACGCTCTACCAACTGAGCTACCCAGCCGTGGAGTCCAGCTCGTGAGCTGGTCTCTCGGAGGGACGTGCCCTCCAGACGAGTGACTCGCCTTGGCGACCCTGACCGGACTTGAACCGGCGACCTCCGCCGTGACAGGGCGGCGCGCTAACCAACTGCGCTACAGGGCCAAACTGGTGTTTCTGATGGTACTTCTGGTGCTTCGTGCTGGTGATGATGCTACCTGGACCTGGTCAGAAGGAGAAACTGGAGCTTCTCGGTCGGACCGTGACCCCAACGGGATTCGAACCCGTGCTGCCGCCGTGAAAGGGCGGTGTCCTAGGCCACTAAACGATGGGGCCGAGTGGTCCACGAGGAACCACAGGCAACCGAGGAGCAAGCATACAGACCGGAGACCCTCCGCGCAAAACGGTCTCGACGGGCGCCGCGGCGGCCGCCGCTCGACACGACTCGCCGCCGGGCGCGACCTGCTGGCGGGTCGGCACGGGGCCGTCTACCTTCGACCTGTACTCCACAGTTCGTCGGTCGCGAGATCGGCGGACGATCGGACGGCTCGGGCCTCCCGGGCGAGCTCGACCTCGTGCACGACGAAATCGGAACCTCGATGACCTCCAGCCGCACCCTCCGGCACCGCGCCTCCTCGGCCCTCGCCGTCCACCTCGGCCCGCACGGCGCGCGTCTCGCCGCCGCCCTCGCGGCCGTCGCCTTGCTCGTCGGTGCCGGCGTCGCGTCGCCGCAGACCGCCCACGCCGCGGACTACCCGTCCTGGGCCGACGTGCAGGCCGCCCGCGGCGACACGGCCGCGAAGCAGGGGGAGATCGACACGCTCCAGGCCCTGCTGACCCAGCTCGACGCCGATCTCGACGCGAAGAACGAGGACGCCCGGCAGAAGGGCGACGCGCTCCAGGCGGCGCAGACCGCCTACGACGACGCGCAGTTCCGCACCGCCCAGCTGCAGGCCCAGGCCGACGACGCCGCGAAGGTCGCCGACGCCAGCGAGGAGCGGGCCGGGCAGCTCGCCGCCCAGCTCGGACGGTCCGGCGGCAACGACGGCATCAGCAGCAGCCTCATCGCCGACCCGGGCGACGCGGGCCAGCTGCTCTACAAGCTCGGCGCGATGAGCAAGCTCACCGAGCAGGCCGACGGCATCTACTCGCAGGCCACGCAGGACAGGAACACCGCGCAGTCACTGAGCGACCAGGCCGCCGTCGCGGCCGCCGCCCTCGAGGAGCTCGCCGACGAGGCCCGGGTGGCCCTGGCCGCCGCGAACGAGGCGGCACAGGCCGCCGCCGACGCGCTCGCCGAGCAGGAGGACAACAAGGCCCGGCTGGAGGCGCAGCTCGCGATCCTGCAGCAGGACCTGCAGACCACCGAGGCCGAGTTCCAGGCCGGCGAGGAGGCGCGCAAGGCGGCCGAGGCCGCTGCGGCAGCCGAGGCGGCCAAGTACGGCAGCCCGACGAACGGCACCCCGGCCGGCGTCATCTCGAGCGCGGGCTGGACCCGCCCGTCCGGCGGCAACGTCGTCAGCGGCTTCGGCATGCGCGTCAACCCGGTCACCCACGCGTACGTGCTGCACGCCGGCACCGACCTGGCCGCCGCCTGCGGCACGCCGATCTTCGCCGCCACCGCGGGCACGGTCAGCTACGCCGGCTGGATGGGCGGCTACGGCAACTTCGTCCAGGTCGACCACGGCGGCGGCGTCAGCACCGGCTACGGCCACCAGGTCAACGGCGGCATCATGGTCTCGGTCGGCCAGCGCGTCGAGGTCGGCCAGCGGATCGGCACCGTCGGCTCGACCGGCAACTCGACCGGCTGCCACCTGCACTTCGAGACGCGGCAGGGCGGCGTCGCGGCCGACCCGGTCCCGTTCATGTCGGCGCGGGGCATCCGCCTCTAGCGGCCGCTGCGCTCCGACCGCGCTGCGCGTCCTCGCGTCCCGGCCGGCCCCTCCTGCTCTCGTCATTCAGGAACCGCGCGGTCGGTTTTCCTGAGGGATGCACCGTTCAGGACCCCGCGTCCTCTCCTCGCGAAGATCAGGACCGACGTTCCTGAACGAGGAGCAGACACTGCGGGGCGGGCGGGCGCCCGACGGGCGACGACGAAGGGCCCGACGCTCGTGCGTCGGGCCCTTCGTCGTGCAGGGAGGCGTGGGTCAGTGGCCCTCGGCCGCCAGCTTCACGATGCCGGCCTCGACGATGGCCTCGGCCTCGGCGGCGTCGCCCCAGCCCTCGGTCTTGACCCACTTGCCGGGCTCGAGGTCCTTGTAGTGCTCGAAGAAGTGCTCGATCTCCTTGCGGAGGAACTCGGGCACGTCGGTGACGTCCTGGATGTGCTCCCAGCGCGGGTCCTTCGCGGGGACGGCGATGACCTTGGCGTCGCTGCCGCCGTCGTCGGTCATGTTGAAGACGCCGACGGGACGGACCTTGACGCCCACCCCCGGGAACAGCGGGTAGTCGAGCAGCACGAGCACGTCGACGGGGTCGCCGTCGAGGCCGAGCGTGTTCTCGAAGAACCCGTAGTCGGTCGGGTAGACGAAGCCGGTGAAGAGCACGCGGTCGAGGTAGACGCGACCCGTCTCGTGGTCGACCTCGTACTTGTTGCGGCTTCCCTTGGGGATCTCGATCACGGCGTCGTACGCGGCCATGGGTGCTCCTGGTTCAGTCTCGGGGGCACGCCGACCAGGCCGGTCGGCGGCTGCCGGTAACGTTACAAGATGCCCGAGAGACCGCGCCTGACCCCTGCCGTCGCCGACGTCCGACGTGCCGTCCGCGCCTCCTTGGCAGGCCTCACGACCGGCGACCTGGTGCTGGTGGCGCTGAGCGGCGGCGCCGACTCGCTCGCGCTCGCCGCGGCGACCGCGTTCGAGGCGCCACGGGCCGGGCTCGCGGCGGGTGCGGTCGTCGTCGACCACGGCCTGCAGCCGGGCTCGGCCGAGGTGGCCGAGGCGGCGGCCGCCCGGGCCTCGGCCCTGGGGCTCGCCCCCGTGGTCGTCCGTCGGGTCGACGTCGGCGCCGAGGGCGGCCCCGAGGCCGCCGCCCGCGAGGCCCGCTACGCCGCGCTCACGGCCGTGGCCGACGAGACGGGCGCCCGCGCCGTGCTGCTCGGGCACACCCTCGACGACCAGGCCGAGACGGTGCTGCTCGGCCTCGCCCGCGGCAGCGGCCCGACGAGCCTGCAGGGCATGGACGCCGTGTCGGGGCGGTGGCGGCGGCCGCTGCTGGCCGTCCGGCGCGAGGCGACCCGCGCCTCCTGCGCCGACCTCGGCCTCGAGCCGTGGGACGACCCGCACAACGACGACCCCGCGTACGCCCGGGTGCGCGTCCGCACGAGCGTGCTGCCCGTGCTCGAGCGCGAGCTGGGGCCCGGCGTCGCCGAGGCGCTCGTGCGCACCGCGGCGCAGCTGCGCGAGGACTCGGAGGCGCTCGACCACTTCGCCGAGGAGCAGGCGGAGGAGGTGGCCGACCACGCCGAGGCCGGCATCTCGCTCGACGTCCGGTCGCTGGCCGCGAACCCCGCGGCGCTGCGGCAGCGGCTGATCCGCCTGGCCGTCGAGAGCGAGTTCGCGCTGACGCTGAGCCGCGCGCAGACCCTCGAGGTCGCCCGGCTCGTCACCGACTGGCACGGCCAGGGGGCGGTGTCCCTGCCGGGCGTTACAGTGGTCCGCACCGGAGGCGCGCTGCACTTCGCCGCGACCGCCGCCTCCTGAGGCTCCGCCCCTCCCTCCCCCTCACGACTGGAGAACGCCCGACCATGGAACTCAGCGACATCGAGAGCGACCTGACCAGCGTCCTGTACACCGAGGAGCAGATCCACGCCGCGATCGCCGAGGTCGCCCGTGCGGTCGAGGTCGACTACGCCGGGCGCGAGCCGCTGCTCGTGGGCGTGCTCAAGGGCGCCGTCATGGTCATGGCCGACTTCGCGCGCGAGCTCAAGCTGAACGCGCAGATGGACTGGATGGCCGTCTCGTCGTACGGCTCGGGCACCAAGTCGTCGGGCGTGGTCCGCATCCTCAAGGACCTCGACACCGACCTGCACGGCCGCGACGTGATCATCGTCGAGGACATCATCGACTCGGGCCTCACGCTCTCGTGGCTGCTCGAGAACCTCAAGAGCCGCGGTGCCGCCTCCGTCGAGATCTTCGCGCTGCTCCGCAAGCCCGAGGCCGCCAAGGTGCACGTGGACGTCAAGTACGTCGGCTTCGAGATCCCCAACGAGTTCGTCGTCGGCTACGGCCTCGACTTCGCCGAGAAGTACCGCAACCTGCGTGGGGTCGGGGTCTTGGCTCCGCACGTCTACAGCTGACGCCCGTCCACCACCCCAGTACGGGAGCGGGCAGCCCGCTATGAGCGAACACCCATCAGGCCCCTAGGCGGCCCGTTGTAGCCTTTCGCTCACGTTCTTCCTGCAGAAAGGTGTCGGGCGTCGCCCGTACTGACATGGACTTCAAGAAACTGTTCCGCGGACCGATCATCTACATCGTGATCGCGGTGATCGGCATCGGCATCGGCTGGAGCGTCATCAGCGCCTCCGGCACGACCCAGGTGTCGACGCAGGAGGGGCTCAAGGCCCTGGGCGACGACAAGGTCTCGTCGGCCACGATCTTCAGCAACGAGCAGCGGGTCGACCTCGTCCTCAAGGACGGCGACGCGCAGCAGCAGTTCTACTACTCGACGCCCCGCGGCGACGAGGTCGTCACCGCGATCAACGACGCGGACCTGAGGGACTTCGACGACACCGTCACGCAGACCAGCTGGTTCGTGTCGCTGCTCAGCGTCCTCCTGCCGTTCCTCATCATCGGCGTCATCTTCTGGTTCCTCCTGTCGTCCATGCAGGGAGGCGGCAGCAAGGTCATGCAGTTCGGCAAGTCCAAGGCGAAGCTCGCGTCGAAGGAGACGCCGCAGGTGATGTTCACCGACGTCGCCGGCGCGGACGAGGCCATCGAGGAGCTCGAGGAGATCAAGGAGTTCCTCAAGGAGCCCGCGAAGTTCCAGGCCGTGGGTGCCCGCATCCCCAAGGGCGTGCTGCTCTACGGCCCTCCCGGCACCGGCAAGACCCTGCTCGCCCGCGCCGTCGCCGGCGAGGCAGGCGTGCCCTTCTTCTCCATCTCGGGCTCCGACTTCGTCGAGATGTTCGTCGGCGTCGGCGCCAGCCGCGTGCGTGACCTCTTCGAGCAGGCCAAGCAGAACTCGCCGGCCATCATCTTCGTCGACGAGATCGACGCCGTCGGCCGTCACCGCGGCGCCGGCGTCGGCGGCGGCAACGACGAGCGCGAGCAGACCCTCAACCAGCTGCTGGTCGAGATGGACGGCTTCGACGTCAAGACCAACGTCATCCTGATCGCCGCGACCAACCGTCCCGACGTTCTCGACCCCGCCCTGCTGCGTCCGGGCCGCTTCGACCGTCAGATCGGCGTCGACGCCCCCGGCCTCGACGGTCGCCGTCAGATCCTCGAGGTGCACGGCAAGGGCAAGCCCCTCGCCGCCTCCGTCAACCTCGAGGTGCTCGCCCGCAAGACGCCGGGCTTCACCGGTGCCGACCTCGCCAACGTGCTCAACGAGGCGGCCTTGCTCACGGCCCGCTCGAACGCGCAGCTGATCGACAACCGCGCCCTCGACGAGGCGGTCGACCGCGTCATGGCCGGCCCTCAGCGCCGCAGCCGCATCATGAACGACCACGAGAAGCTCATCACGGCGTACCACGAGGGCGGCCACGCGCTCGCGGCGGCGGCGATGCGGCACACGGACCCCGTGACCAAGATCACGATCCTGCCGCGCGGTCGTGCCCTCGGCTACACGATGGTGCTGCCCCTCGAGGACAAGTACTCCGTCACCCGCAACGAGCTGCTCGACCAGCTGGCCTACGCCATGGGCGGCCGCGTCGCGGAGGAGCTCGTGTTCCACGACCCGACCACCGGCGCCTCGAACGACATCGAGAAGGCCACCGGCACCGCCCGCAAGATGGTCACCGAGTTCGGCATGAGCAACAAGGTCGGGTCGGTCAAGCTCGGCCAGGGATCCGGCGAGCAGTTCATGGGCCGCGACATGGGCCAGCGCGACTACTCGGAGACCATCGCCGAGACGGTCGACGCCGAGGTGCGCGTGCTGCTCGAGCAGGCGCACGACGAGGCCTGGGCGGTCATCAACGACAACCGCGACATCCTCGACCACCTCGCGGCCGAGCTCCTCGAGAAGGAGACGCTCGACCACGACGAGCTCGCGGTGATCTTCAAGGACGTCAAGAAGCTGCCCGAGCGTCCGCAGTGGCTCTCGAGCGACAAGCGTCCCGTGTCCGACCGCCCCGCGATCCCGATGCCGACCAAGGCACCGGTCGACGCCGAGGCCGTCGACGGCGGAGTGGGCTCCGAGCCCGAGGAGGCGCCCTCACGGAAGCGCCCGCCGCGCACCACCCCCGGCATCGCCACGGCCTAGGCGCGCAGGCCGATCCGGGCGGCGCACCGCGTCCGCCCGGGTCGGTAGCCTTGCCTCTCGACCCGTGGCCCTGATCGGAGGAACCTCCCCGTGACCGACTCGCCGTCCGACGGTGCCCCCCGCTCGTCGTCCGCCGCGTCCGAGCCGCGTGCCTGGAAGCGGCCGCGTGGTCGCGAGCGGTACCCGGACCCGGTCGTCGTCGACGCACCTCCTCCGGCCAGTGCCCCCGCCGCCGGTGCCGAGCGTCGACTCGCCCTGTCGCTGGACGAGCGCGCCGCCGTCCGGCCGCCCGCCCAGCTGCCGCCCGTGACCCACACCCCGGCGACGCAGTCGTCCGCTGCGCAGGCACCGGCGCAGGCACCGACGACGGAGGCACCGGCCGCGAGGTCGTCGGCCGCGGAGGATCCCGCCCGGCAGCACCCGCCCGTGCCGACCCCGCCCACAGGCGCCCGTCCGGGCGTGCCGCCGGCCGTCGCGCCGCGGGCCTCCGCTGCTCCCGCCGCGTCCGGGGCACCTCTCCCGACGGCCGCCTCCGGCCACGTCTCCGGGCGACGCCTCGTGGTCGGCGGCCGCTACGACGGCCCGCTCCCCGGCGGCGACGCGACTCGCACGCGATCCGGGTCGCACGCCGCGCCCGGCCTCGTCGACGCACCTGCCCGTGAGCTCGACGAGCCCGGCCGACCGCCTCGCGAGCGCACCCGTGTCGCCTCGCACGCCGCCCCTCCGGAGGACCGGGCCGAGCTGCTCCGGCTCGAGGCCGACGACGTGGCTGCGGCCGCCGACGCCGCCCGCGCTGCCGACCCCGGTGGGCACTCGCGGCCGGCTCCTGCCGCTTCCGGCCCCCGGGCACGCCGCCGGGCACGCGGCCGCGCCGACGAGGTCGACCCGCGCGACGTCGCGACGCGGGCGATCCCCGTCCAGCGGCCCGCCGCCTCCGTGCGCGCGACAGGCGCGACGCGGGACGTCCACGGCTCCGTGACGGTCTCGCGGACGCTCGTGATGGGGATCCTCAACGTCACGCCCGACTCGTTCAGCGACGGCGGGCGCTACGTCGGCCTCGACGACGCCCTGCGCCACGCTCGCGAGCTCGTCTCCGCCGGGGCCGACATCGTCGACGTCGGGGGCGAGTCCACCCGGCCGGGCGCCCGCCGCGTCGACCCGGTCGAGGAGCAGCGTCGGGTGCTGCCGGTCATCCGCGAGCTCGCCTCCGAGGGCGTCCGGCTGAGCATCGACACCATGAACGCGGCCACCGCGTTCGCCGCCGTCGACGCGGGCGCCGACGTCATCAACGACGTCTCCGGCGGCCTCGCGGACCGCTACATGGCGCAGGTCGCCGCCGACACCGGCCGGCCGTTCGTCGCGATGCACTGGCGAGGACACCTCGCCGACGCGACCGCGGGCATGCGGGGCGACGACGTGGCCGGCCAGGTGCGCGACGAGCTGCGCCGCCGCGTCGACGACCTCGTCGACGCGGGCGTCGACCGCGACCAGATCGTGCTCGACCCCGGCCTCGGCTTCTCGAAGGACGCCGACCAGAACTGGGAGGTGCTCGCCGGCCTCCACGAGCTCGGCCGGCTCGGCCACCCGATGGTGGTCGGCGCGTCGCGCAAGCGGTTCCTCGGCGACCTGCTGCCGGACAGTGCCGAGCCCCGCGACCGCGACGCGGCCACGGCGGTCATCAGCGTGCTCGCCGCCCAGGCAGGGGTCTGGGCGGTCCGGGTGCACGACGCCGCGTCGACGCGCGCTGCCCTCGACGTCTGGCAGGCGTGGCAGCGCGGGTCGGGCCCGGCCCGCTCGGCGAGGCACGCGTGAGCGCGGCGGGCGACGGGCGCGCGCCCGACGAGGCGCCGACGACCCGCACGGCACCCGTCGGGCTCGACGTGCTGCGGCTGCTCGGCGTCCGCGCCACGGGCCACCACGGCGTCTTCGACCACGAGCGCCGCGACGGGCAGGAGTTCGTGATCGACGCCGTCGTGCACCTCGACACGACCCCGGCCGCCGACGACGACGACCTCGCGCAGACGGTGCACTACGGCGTCCTCGCCGAGCAGCTGGTCGCCGCGGTCGAGCGCGACCCCGTCGACCTGATCGAGACCCTGGCCGAGCGCCTCGCCGCCCTCGTGCTGAGCCACCCCGCCGCCGCGCGGGTCGAGCTGACCGTGCACAAGCCGAGCGCCCCGATCACCGTGCCGTTCGGCGACGTGTCGATCACCGTCGTGCGGGAGCGCGCGTGAGCGGCGCGGCCGGGGCCGGGCCCGTCGCACGCCGTGGGGTCATCGCGCTGGGCTCGAACCTGGGCGACCGCGACGAGCTGCTGCGCGACGCCGTCGCCGCGCTGGCGGCGACCCCGGGCGTGACCGTGACCGCCGCCTCCTCGCCGGTGTCGTCGGTCGCCGTGACGCTCGCGGGCCCCGACGCGAGCAAGCCGACCTACCTCAACGCCGTCGCGCTCGTCGAGACGACGCTCGAGCCCCTGGCGCTGCTCGACGCGCTGCAGGCGATCGAGCACGACCACGGCCGGGTGCGCGACGAGCGCTGGGGCGACCGGACCCTCGACCTCGACGTCGTCGTGCTCGGCGACCTCGAGCTCGACACCGAGCGTCTCACGCTGCCGCACCCGAGTGCGGCCGAGCGGGCGTTCGTGCTCGAGCCGTGGCTCCAGGTCGACGAGGAGGCGCGGCTCGGCACCCGGGGACGCGTCGCCGACCTGCTCGCCGCGCTGCCCGACCGCACCCGGCCCGTGCCCGGGGCGACCGGCCTGCTCGTGCCGGCGCGCGCCTCCACGGCCCCGGCCCCCGGGTCCGACGACGCCTCCGACGCCGCCGCGGCCGGCTCCGACGACGCGTCCGGCCCGGACGGCGCCCGCGCCCCTGCCCCCGCCCGCGTCCCCGACTCGGCGGGAGGCGCCTCGTGAGGCACACCCGTCCCGCGACCCTCATCGGCCTCGCCCTCGTGGCCCTCGTCGGCGGCTTCGTCGTGGACGCCGCGCTCGTGTCGTCCGGCCAGCCCTCGATCGTGCCGTCGATCGTGCTCGGCCTCGTGCTGCTCGTGATCGGCGGGATCGTCGTGACGATGGCCCTGCCGGTGCGCCGAGTCGCCAAGGGCACCCAGAAGGAGCGGATCGACCCCTACTACGCGACCCGCGTGCTGCTGCTCGCGAAGGCCAGCAGCCTGGCCGGCGCGCTCTTCGCGGGAGCGAGCGGAGGGGTCCTCGCGTTCATGACGACACGCGGCGTGGACGTGGCGATAGGCTCCGTGGTGCCCACGATCGTCGCCGTCGTGGGGGGCCTCGGCCTCCTCGCGGCCGGGATCGTCGCCGAGCACATGTGCACGGTGCCGCCCGGGGACGACGAGGGCGGGCCAGGAGCCCAGGCGGCCTGACCGCAGGCCGCAGCCCCGCCGACAGCACTGCTGCAGGGCGACCCGCAGCCGACCCGGAGGTACGCGCCATGGACCGACTCGACGTGGCAGAGCCCGCCTGGACCGGCATCTCGCCCAAGTACGTCTGGCCCGAGCTCGTGGGCTGGCTGGTCACCGGGCTGATCGCGGCCGTGGCCACGACGCCGCTCTGGTTCATCGGCGCCTGGTGGTGCTACGCGATCACCGCCGCCGTCGTGGTCGTCATGGTCGTCGTCATGGCGTTCGTGCCCCGACGCGTCCGCTCGATCCGGTACCAGCTGCGGTTGGACGACCTGCTCGTCCGCCGCGGCATCCTGTACCTGCGCTTCGTCGCGGTGCCCTACGGCCGCATGCAGCTCATCGACATCAACCGCGGCCCCGTCGTGCGGGCCCTCGGCCTCAGCGACCTGAAGTTCGTCACGGCGGCGGCGTCGTCGGGCGTGACGATCCCGGGGCTCCCGGAGGCGGAGGCCGACTCCCTGCGCGACCGCCTCGTCGAGCTCGCCGAGTCCCGCCGGGCGGGGCTGTGAGCGGGCCGCTGCCGGGGGAGGGGGCACCGCCTCCTGCGGACAGGCCTGCCGCGTCCGCGCCGCCTGCGACGCCCGCCGCGGTGGCCGAGCTCACCGACGGCGAGTGGCACCGCCTGCACCCGGCGACCCCGCTGCTCAAGGGCGGCATCGCCCTGATCGTCGTGCTGGGCATCATCGTCAACAACGCCCGCGAGTGGGTCGTCGGCTTCTTCGTGCCGGGCGGGCGTCGCCCCGACGGCGACGGCGAGGGCGACCCGTTCGGCTACGTCGTCGAGCACGGGTACCTCGGGTTCGTGCTGCTCGGGGTGCTCGTCGTGGTCGCCGTGCTCGTGCTCGTCTTCTGGTTGTCGTGGCGGATGAACACGTTCCGCGTCACGGAGGAGATCGTCGAGGTCCGCAGCGGCGTCGTCTTCCGCACGAACCGGCGGGCGCGTCTCGACCGGGTGCAGGGGATCAACATCCAGCGGCCGGTGCTCGCGCGCGTCTTCGGGGCCGCGAAGCTCGAGGTGAGCCAGGCCGGCGACGACGCCAACGTCTCGCTCGCCTACCTCCGCTCGGCGGCGGCGGACGACCTGCGGCGCGAGATCCTGCGGCGCGCCTCGGGCGTGCAGCGGTCGGCCGTCGACGGCGTGCAGGCGGCGGCGCCTGCCGGTGCGGCCACGACCGCGTCCGCGACCGCGTCCCCCCAGCTTGCGGCCGGCCAGGTCGCCCCGGGCCAGGCCGTTCCCGGCCACGCCGCGCCTGCCGACTCCCGTCAGCGCTTCGTCGGGCTCGTCGAGCAGCGCGCCCAGGACTTCCTCTCCGACGGCCTCGACCCGCAGGAGGCGACTCCCGAGTCGGTCGTGAAGGTGGACGTCGGCCGCCTGGTCGGCTCCGTCCTGCTCAGCGGGTACACGTTGTTCCTCGTCGCGGCCGCGATCGCCGTGGTCGTCAGCGTGCGGCTGACGGGCGAGTTCTTCCTGCTCTTCGCCCTGCTGCCCGCCGTGCTCGGCTCGAGCGGGTACTACGTCAACCGGGTCACGAAGTCGCTGCGCTACAGCATCTCGTCGTCCCGGGACGGCATCCGCATCGGCTACGGGCTGTTCTCGACGACGAACGAGACGCTGCCGCCCGGGCGCATCCACTCGGTCCGGGTGAGCCAGCCCCTGCTGTGGCGGCCGTTCGGCTGGTGGCAGATCAGCATCAACCGGGCCTCGCGCTCGTCGACCGACGGGTCGGGACAGCAGGGCAACTCGACGCTCCTGCCGGTCGGCGACGAGACGGACGTGCGGCGCGTCCTCGAGCTCGTGCTGCCCGAGCTCGTCGGCGTGGCCGCCGCCGAGGTGCAAGCCGAGGAGCAGGCCGAGGAGGCGTCGGTCCCGTCGGCCGAGACCGGCGTCGGCACCGAGACCGCGGGCGCCGAGCCCGCGGTCGCTGAGCCCGCGGTCGCGGAGCCCGCGCTCGCGGAGCCCGCGCACGCCGGGCCCGCGCACGAGGAGCCCGAGCGTGCCGTCGTGCACGAGCGCGCCTCGCACACCCTCTCGCTCGTCGAGGACGGCCTGACCTCTCGCGGCAGCGAGGGCGGCTTCACCACCTCGCCCCGACGGGCCGCCGTGCTGCGCTGGTTCTCGTGGCGCCGCAACGGGTTCCGCACGGCTCCGGGCGCCCTGCTGCTGCGCAAGGGAGCGATCTGGCGCGAGCTCGTCGTCGTGCCGCTGCCCCGGATGCAGAGCGTCGGCCTGTCGCAGGGTCCGCTGCTGCGTCGGCTCCGGCTCGCCGCCGTGCACCTGCACACCGTCCAGGGGCCGATCATCGCGACGATCGGCGCGCTCGACCAGGACGACGCGATGGCGTTCTTCGAGGGTGCCGCGCGGGACGCGGTGACCTCGGCCCGCGCCGACCGCACCCACCGCTGGGGCGCCTCCTCGGCCCCTGCCCCTGCTCTCGACCCGGCAGACCCGACCCCCGCCTCCTCGACTCCCGTCGCCCCCGTGGTCGCCCCTGTTCTCACATCTGAGAGTGATCCGCCCTCGGACAGCGCCGCGACCCCGCCACCGAGCGCTGGCGAGCAGGATCTGTCTCCGTTCGCCGACGCGCCCCGCGACGCACCTCGAGAGGAGCCGCGCCCGTGAGCCCGCAGCAGAGCGGCCGCCTCGGCGTCGGCGTGATCGGCGCCGGCCACGTCGGGCCGGTGCTCGGCGCCGCCCTGGCCGCCGCGGGCCACGCGATCGTCGGCATCTCGGCCGTGTCCGAGCGGAGCCTCGACCGGGCGGAGGCGATCCTCCCGGGCGTCCCCGTGCTGACGGTCCCCGAGGTCGTCGAGCGCAGCGAGCTCGTGCTGATCGCGGTGCCCGACGACCAGCTCGCCGACCTCGTGCAGGGCCTCGCCGCGACCGGCGTCTGGCAGCCGGGACAGCTCGTCGTCCACACGTCGGCGGCGCACGGCCTCGAGGTGCTGCGGCCGGCTCTCGTCGCGGGGGCGATCCCGCTGGCGATCCACCCCGCGCTCACGTTCACGGGGACCACGATCGACCTCGTCCGGCTCCGCGAGGCGTGGTGCGCCGTGACCGCGCCCGGGCCCGTCCAGCCGATCGGGCAGGCGCTCGTCGTCGAGATGGGCGCGGAGCCCGTGCTCGTCAGCGAGGCGGACCGGCCGCGCTACGCCGAGGCCGTGGCGACCGCCACCGAGTTCTCCGCCGCGATCGTCACGCAGTCGGTCTCGATGCTCGCCGAGCTCGGCGTCCCGGAGCCCGGCCGCCTCATCGCGCCCCTGGTCCGCTCCGCCATGGACCGCGCCCTGGGCGTCGCCGGCGGCTCGAGCGGCCCCGGTACCATCGACATGGCGGCGTTCGACGACCCGCCGTCCCCGTTCGGCGGGGGCCTCGGCGCCTGACGGCTGCGCGCCTCCTCGTCCGCTCGTCGCCGTCGCGGCCCACGCCGCGCCTCCTCGCCTCCCCGTTCTCTCCGTCCCCCACCACCCCGCTGGAGCCCCCGCACATGACCGACGCCCCCGAGACCACCACCCCCTCCGACGACGCGGCCACCGTGGCCGCCGCCGCGGCCGAGGCGGCTCGCGAGGCCTCCGAGCAGAAGCAGGTGCGGCTCGAGAAGCGTGCCCGGCTGCTCGAGACCGGGCGCGACGCGTACCCGGTGGGCGTCCCGCTGACCGACACGATCCCCGCCGTGCGGGCGCGGCACGCCGAGCTCGAGGCGGGCGCCGAGACCGGCGAGGTGGTCGGCCTGGCCGGTCGCGTCGTGCACGCGCGCAACACCGGCAAGCTCTGCTTCGCGGCACTGCAGGCCGGCGACGGCTCGCGCATCCAGGCGATGGTGTCGCTGGCCGAGGTGGGCGACGAGTCGCTCGCCGAGTGGAAGGACCTCGTCGACCTCGGCGACCACGTCTTCGTCAAGGGGCAGGTCATCTCGTCGCGCCGCGGCGAGCTGTCGATCATGGTGAGCGAGTGGGCGATCGCGTCGAAGGCGATCCTGCCGCTGCCGAACCTGCACGGCGAGCTCAGCGAGGAGACCCGCGTGCGTCAGCGCTACCTCGACCTGATCGTCCGCGACCAGGCCCGTGCCACGGTGCGCGCCCGCGCCGCCGCGGTCTCGTCGCTGCGCCGGACCTTCGACCAGCACGAGTACCTCGAGGTCGAGACCCCGATGCTCCAGACGATGCACGGCGGCGCGGCGGCGCGTCCGTTCCAGACGCACAGCAACGCGTTCGACACCGAGCTGTTCCTCCGCATCGCGCCCGAGCTGTTCCTCAAGCGCGCCGTCGTCGGCGGCATCGACCGCGTCTTCGAGATCAACCGCAACTTCCGCAACGAGGGCGCTGACTCGACGCACTCGCCCGAGTTCGCGATGGTCGAGGCGTACCAGGCCTACGGCGACTACGAGCAGATGGCCCGGCTCACGCAGCAGCTCGTGCAGGAGGCGGCGCTCGCGGTCGCGGGGACCCACCTCGTCACGCTCGCCGACGGCACCGAGTACGACCTCGGCGGCGAGTGGGCCCGCGTGCCGATGTACGAGTCGCTGAGCGAGGCCGCCGGCGTCGAGGTCACGCCGTCGACGACCGTGTCCGAGCTGCAGCGCCTCGCCGCGACCGTCGACCTGGTCGTGCCGCACGAGACGCACGGCAAGCTCGTCGAGGAGCTGTGGGAGCACTTCGTCAAGCCCTCGCTCGACCGCCCCACCTTCGTCGTCGACTTCCCGGTCGACACGAGCCCCCTCGTCCGCCAGCACCGTTCGAAGCCCGGCGTCGTCGAGAAGTGGGACCTCTACGTGCGCGGCTTCGAGCTCGCCACGGCGTACTCCGAGCTCGTCGACCCGGTCGTGCAGCGCGAGCGCTTCGTCGAGCAGGCCGCGCTCTCGGCCCGTGGCGACGCCGAGGCCATGCGCCTCGACGAGGACTTCCTCCGTGCCCTCGAGCACGGCATGCCGCCGAGCGGCGGCATGGGCATGGGCATCGACCGCCTCCTCATGGCGATCACCGGGCTCGGCATCCGCGAGACGATCCTCTTCCCGCTCGTCAAGTAAAGCCCCGTCCCGGGGCGTGTGCGCCTCTTGACCGCCCGAGTCTGTGTCAGTACGTTGGTACGAAGCTGATACAAAACCCGGGAGGGCTCGATGTTCTGGATCTACCTGCTCCTCGTCGCGTCGCTGGTCGTCATCGCCGTCGACACGGCATCGCCCCGTCGCCACGGGGCACAGCTCGCGAAGCTCGCCGCCCGCATGAACCTGCCGGTGACACCCGAGGTCGAGCCGCTCGTCCGCGCCCGCCTCCGCCGTCGTGCCTGGGGCGTGGGGCTCGGCGGCGGCGTGGTCGTCGCCGCGGCGCTCACGGCCGGGCTGCTGTCGCCCGAGCTGCGGCAGTCGCCCGTCGCCGCGGCGGCCGTGCTCGTCGCGGGCTTCGCGGGCACGGGCGTCGGCGCGGCAGTGGCCGCCACCGGCTCGGTGCCCCGTCCCGCCGCCGACGCGGTCCGCGTCGCCCGGACCGCGCCTCCTCGTGTCGCCGACTACGTCGGCCCGCCCGAGCTGCTCGGCGCGCGCCTCGTCGTGGGCCTGGCACTCGTCGCCGTCGTCGTCGGCGGTGTGGTCGCCGTCACGGGCCTCGGCGGCGCCCTCCCTCCGATCGCTCTCGTCGACTGGGTCACGGGCATCCCCGGGGTGACCGCCCTCGTCGCCGTGGTCGGGCTCGTCGTGACCGAGGTGGCCATGAGGCGCCTCGTCGACCGCGGGCAGCCGGCCGTGTCCGAGCTCGACCTCGCCTGGGACGACGCGCTCCGGTCGATGGCCCTCCGCGACCTCGTGACGGCCCCCGTCGTCCTCGGCTTCGTCGGCCTCACCGGCACCCTGACCGTCCTGGGCGACGCGGCCGCCGGCGGTGGCCCCGGGTCCGTCGGCAACGTGGTCGTGGGCGTCCTCGGGCTCGGCGTGGTCGTGCTGCTCACGCTCGCGGCCGGGGTCGTCATCTGGGCCCTGGCGACGAAGCCGCACCTGCACTGGTGGCGACGCCTGTGGGAGCCGCGCCGCCCCTCCGTCGTCGGCCCCGCCGGCGCTTCGGGGAGCCGACCGTGATCGTCATCGACCAGCGCTCGTCGGTGCCGCCCTTCGAGCAGCTCCGGCAGCAGCTCCTCGCCGCGATCGGCTCGGGCGAGGTGGCGGCCGGCGCCCGGCTGCCCACCGTGCGGCGGTTCGCGGAGGACCTCGGCATCGCGCCCGGCACCGTCGCCCGCACGTACCGCGAGCTGGAACAGGCGGACGTGCTCGAGACCCGCGGCAGGCACGGCACGTTCGTGACCGCGGGCGGCGCCGAGGCCGAGGCGCGGTCCGCCGCTGCAGAGTTCGTGGCGCGGCTGCGCCGCCTCGGGGTGGACGCGGCGACCGCGCGCGGGCTCGTCGACGCCGCCTTCGACGCGTCGGCCTGAACGGAGCGGGCTGTCCTGCAGGAGGTGCGGGGCGCCTCCTGCGGGGCGACTGCGGCGCGAGGTCGTTCGGCCTCGACGCATCCCCAGGTGCGCAGGGGCCGGCAGCGCTTATCCTCGACGCATGCCAGAGACCTTCTTGGGAGCCGCGATCTTCGCCGTGACGCCGACGATCGTCGTGGGCCTGATCTTCTGGTTCGTGGTGCGCTCGCTGCTGCGGGCCGACCGGACCGAGCGGTCCGCCTACGCGAAGATCGAGGCGGAGGAGCGCGAGCGAGCCGAGGCCCTCGAGCGCGGCGGGGCCGGCGCGACCCGCTCCTCCTGAGCGTCCCTGCACGCCCGTCGACATCGTCGGCGGGCGTCTGCTGTACCCCGAGGGCAGAGGAGCGCGCGGCGCGGGGGACGAGCCTGTCCCCCGGCCAGGGTCGCCATCTGGACGGGAGAGCGGGCACTGTACCCCAGGACCCGCATCTGCGCCCTACACCCGATGGCGGCGCTCGTCAAAGCCTGGTCTCTCCCGTCCCCCGAAAGGCTCGAAACCCTGTGCGCGCGCACAGAACTGCCTAACGAAGGCCCGGAGCGACTTCTGTCGGGACCCTGCCACGCGCCAGACTCGTCTCAACGCCGAAGAGCTTCACGAACTATTCGACATGACACCAGTCAGACCTCGAGCAGGGAGAGAACGATGACGATCACATCCGTCACCACGCGCAACACCACCACGGACACCACCGACGAGCCCGAGGTCGAGGTCCTGTCCCAGGTCCGCGGTGCCTCCACCGACCAGGTCGGCGACTACCTCCGCCACATCGGCCGCATGCCGCTGCTGGACGCCGCAGAAGAGACCGAGATCGCGCGTCGCATCGAGGTCGGCCTGTTCGCCGGCGAGAAGCTCAAGGAGCTCCAGGCCGCCGACGCCGTCAAGAAGAACCGCACCAAGGCGCACGCCGAGATGATGCGCGACCTCCGCTGGCTGCAGCACGACGGCGAGCGTGCCAAGGACCGCATGATCACGGCGAACCTCCGCCTGGTCGTCAGCATCGCGAAGCGCTACACGCAGCGCGGCCTCCCCTTCATGGACGTCATCCAGGAGGGCAATCTCGGCCTCGTCCGCGCGGTCGAGAAGTTCGACTACACGCAGGGCTACAAGTTCTCGACCTACGCCACCTGGTGGATCCGCCAGGCGATCGCCCGCGGCCTGGCCGACAAGGCGCGCGCCATCCGCATCCCCGTGCACACGGTCGAGCGCATCAACCGCATCTCGCGTGCCGAGCGCGACCTCACCGTCGACCTGGGCCGTGCGCCCACCGTCGAGGAGGTGGCCGAGGAGGTCGCCATGGAGGTCGCCGACCTGGTCGAGCTCAAGTCGCGCTCGCACGAGCCCGTCTCGATCCACACCGTCGTCGGCGACGCCGAGGACAGCGAGCTCGGCGACTTCATCGAGGACGAGGAGACCCCCTCGCCCACGGCCGCGACCGAGAACTCGCTGCTGAACCGCGACATGCACGCCCTCGTGGCGACGCTGCCCGAGGACGAGGCCCGCGTCATCCGCATGCGATTCGGCCTGGACGACGACCAGCCGATGACCCTCGACGAGATCTCGAAGCGCGTGCACAGCTCGCGCCAGGCCGTCTCGCGCGTCGAGAGCCGTGCCCGCCTCCGCATGTTCGCGAAGGCCGTCAGCCAGGACCTGCAGCTGTACCTGCAGTAGGCCGTTCCGACCTGCAGTGCCTGAGGGCCGCCTCCCCGTCCACGCGGGGAGGCGGCCCTCTGACGTCCCCCTCGTCCCATCGCCCAAGTGACGGGCCCACGGTCATTCCTGCCCGTGAGTGGTCCCAATTCGGCCCTCGTCTCCTCGTGAAGAACGACATGTGACCCCAGGACGGCCCGGCACGCCGGCTCACCGGGCGTATCCGCTCGAATGGTCCCAATTGGGGCCCCTCAGCCGATGCAAGCACGAGAACGGACCACTCGACGTCAGGCGGAGAACCCTCCACACCCGAGGAGGCGCGCGTCGTTCGCACAGGACGCCTCCGTTCCCGGGCCACCCGCCCCGCATCGCCCCGATGCTCGTCACATGCCTCGTGTCGATCTGCCTCCGTCGTTGTCCGCCCGGCCCTTCTCCGTGGCGGAAGCGCTCCACGCGGGGCTGGGTCGAGAGCGACTCCGGGGCCGGGACCTGGTCCGTCCACATCACGGAGTCCGGGCACCCCTCCGAACGGCTTCGGTCGGTCACGTCCAGGACGCGGCTCGGCTCTTCCTCCCTGCGATGCGACCAGGATGGTGTTTCTCCCACGTCACGGCACTCGCCATCTGGGGCCTGCCCCTTCCCTCGATGCCGGTCCTCGGCGGGCCGCCTGGACCGACCCTGTTGCACGTCTCCGCCTCAGCAGGGCGCGGTCCTCGGCGGGGAGGCATCGTCGGACATCGCGGACTCGGCCTCGACACGGCTCGCACCCTAGGTGACCTTCCCGTCGTCGACCCGTTGACGGCGTTCGTGCAGGCAGCTTCGCAGTTGCCTCTGGACGCTCTCGTGGCGGTCGGCGACGCCCTCTGCGGTTCGTGGTCGCCGTGGCCGGAGGCGCGCGAGCGAGCACTGACCGACATCGAGGAGCACCTCGCCGCCTCGGGTCGGGCACGTGGGGTCGGTTCGGGCCGACGAGCGCTCACGCACGTGCGCATCGGCGTCGAGTCCCCGAAGGAGACAGAGCTCCGCCTGCTCCTCGTCCGAGCAGGACTCCCCGAGCCCGAGATCAACACCAAGACCTACGACGGGGCCGGTCGCTACCTCGGCAAGCCCGACCTCCGCTACCCGGACGAGCGGGTCTCGATCGAGTACGAGGGCGACGAGCACCGACGTGACCCGGAACGATGGCGCCGCGACATCCGCCGACGGGAGCGCTTCGCCGACGCGGGCTGGCGGACGATCCGAGTCACGGATGCCGATCTGCGAGGGGCGTCTGGGCGCGAGCTCGTCGGCCGGGTCCGGCGTGTCCTCTCTGGCTGACGACTCCGTCGAGTGGTCTCGATCTGTCCTTCACCGCCGCCGGGACGACTGTTCGCGACCACTCGGTCCGTGGCGGGAAGGGGACGGGGGGAGGAGGGGGTGGTGGGGGAGGCGCGGCGGCGGTACCGTGGGGAACGGACGAGCGAGCGCACATCAGCGCACGCCGCAGGAGCTGCACGAGAGGGGTGATGAGAATGGCCGACGTCATCGCGATCGCGAACCCCCCTCACACCCGGGTCGCCGTCTAGACGCTGCGCCTCGCGCGAGCGCCGGTGAGCGGCCCCCTCCTCAGGAGATCCGCTTGTCCTCTCACCCCGACGACTCCGTCGTCCCGCTCTACACCTCGACCCCCACCACCTCGACCCCCACATCCTCGGCCCCCTTCCCGGCCGATTTCGTCGTCCCTGCCTTCAGCACCGCCGAGCCCGAGGACGACCAGCGCTGGTCGACCTGGCCGGCGGCCACGCCCACCGAGCGCGGCCCACGTCCGTGGCCGGGCTGGCTCGTCACCTCGGCCGCCGCGGTCGACACCGAGCTCGGAGTCGTCAAGTCGGGCAAGGAGGCGGACCTGTTCCTCATCGACCGCACCGTGCCCGACGACGTCGAGCTCGGCCCCCTGGACGGCGGCCGCAGCGCGCTGCTCGCCGCCAAGCGCTATCGGGGCCCCGAGCAGAGCGACTTCCACCGCTCCGCCCAGTACCGAGAGGGGCGGCGTACCCGCAACACCCGCGACGGTCGCGCCATGGCGCGCGGCTCCTCGCACGGTCGCCGGGTGCAGGCAGGCCTCTGGGCGGCGGCGGAGTTCGACGCGCTCGGCCGGATGCACGCGCTGGGCCTGCCGGTCCCGTACCCGGTCCAGATCTCGGACACGGAGGTGCTGATGGAGTTCATCGGCGACGGCACGGCCGCCGCACCTCGCCTGGCCCAGACGCGTGCCGACGGTGCCGACCTCTGGCCGTTGTTCGAGCAGGTGGCCGAGATCGTGCTCGTCCTCGCGCGTGCCGGCTTCGCCCACGGCGACCTCAGCGCCTACAACCTGCTCGTGCACGAGGGCCGCGTCGTCGTCATCGACGTGCCGCAGCTCGTCGACGTCGCGAGCAACCCGCAGGGCGCCGAGCTGCTCGAGCGCGACTGCCGCAACGTCTGCGAGTGGTTCGGTCGCCGCGGCTTCGAGCGCTCGCACGACCACCTCTTCGCCGAGGCCCTGGGGGAGGTCTTCGGCTAGGAGGCGACGTAGAACCGTCGCGAAGCGCTGCGGCAGCCCTGCCGGGCGACGCTTCCTGACGGTTCACCGGAACCACGACGGCAGGAGGCGCGGGTCAGCTGGACGGGGTCGGCGACAGGACCTCGGTCGCCTCGGCCCCTGCGGCGCCCCGGCGGTGCGCGGTGCGCGCCTTGAACTTCGCGCGGACGTCGCTCGGCACGAGCTCGAGCAGCTGGTCCTCGCGCAGCGGCAGGTCGAGCAGGCTGAGCTTCAGGCGCCCCTTCGTGGCGTGCCGTCCGGCGTCGAGGCGGATGACCTGCCCGGCCTCGGGCCGCAGCGACATCGACACGACGCAGCCGTCGCTCACGTCGGCGACGACGCGGCCGTCGACCTCGAGGGCCGCCGAGTGCGTGCCGCTGCCGATCTGGAAGCGCAGCTGCTCGAGCGGTCCGAGCACCACCGAGCGGTCGATGCCCGACATCGGCGCGACGGGCGTGATCAGCGTCGCCGCGACGGCCGGAGACAGGATCGGCCCGCCCGCGGCGTAGTTGTAGGCCGTCGAGCCGGCACTCGTCGCGACGACGACGGCGTCCGCCTTGTAGTAGCCGTAGGGCGTGCCGTCGAGCACGAGGTCGGCCGTGACCACGCCCTCGCCGGGGCGGCGCGCCATCGACACGTCGTTGAACGCGAGGAACCGGTTCTCGGTGCCCGACGCGGTGTGCACGACCTCGACGGCGTGGTGCGGCTCGAGCGAGAAGTCCTCGGCGGCGAGCCGTTCGAGGGCGGCCGGCAGCTCGTGCGGCTCGACCTCGACGAGGAACCCCACGTTGCCGTAGTTCACGCCGAGCACGGGCACGGGCCGGTCGGCGACGAGCCGCATGGCGCCGAGCATCGTGCCGTCGCCGCCGAGGGCCACGACGACGTCGACCGTGTCGCGGAACTCCTGCTCGTCGACCAGCTCGACGCCGCCCTGCATGCGCGACTCGTCGGCTGCCTGCGCGACGAGACGGACGTGGCCGCCGGCGACCTCGCCGCGCTGCTTCCACCCGCAGAGGATGTCGACGGAGTCGCGGACCGACTTGGTGGGGTGCGGCACGAGGCCGACGACGAGGTTGCCCATGAGGCGAGGCTAGACCGCGCCCCTGTCGCCCGGCTGACGCCGCCGACCCGGCCCGCGCCTCCCGCGCCCGCGCCCGCCGACGCGACCCCCGCCTCCGCGGCTGTCCCGCTGGTTCACAGGGTGTCACGCCCCCAGCGAACAGGGATGACCTGCGGGGGAGGCGCTGGTTACGCTCTCCGTAGACCGGCACCGAATGCAGGTGTCGACCGCGTACTGGTGGCGACGACCACCCCGCCACCGAGGGAGTCAAGAGATGTTCGAGAGATTCACCGACCGTGCCCGTCGCGTCGTCGTCCTCGCCCAAGAAGAGGCGAAGATGCTGAACCACAACTACATCGGCACCGAGCACATCCTGCTCGGGCTGATCCACGAGGGCGAGGGCGTGGCCGCCAAGGCCCTCGAGTCGCTGGGCATCTCGCTCGACGCCGTGCGCGAGCAGGTCCAGGACATCATCGGCCAGGGCCAGCAGCAGCCCACGGGCCACATCCCCTTCACGCCCCGTGCGAAGAAGGTCCTCGAGCTGAGCCTCCGCGAGGCGCTGCAGCTCGGCCACAACTACATCGGCACCGAGCACATCCTGCTCGGCCTGATCCGCGAGGGCGAGGGCGTCGCCGCCCAGGTCCTCGTGAAGCTCGGCGCCGACCTCAACCGCGTCCGCCAGCAGGTCATCCAGCTCCTCTCGGGTTACCAGGGCAAGGAGGCGGTGGCCGTCGGAGGCGAGCAGCAGCAGAGCGCGCAGGGCGGCAGCCAGGTCCTCGACCAGTTCGGCCGCAACCTGACGCAGGCCGCGCGCGACAACAAGCTCGACCCGGTCATCGGCCGCGAGAAGGAGATGGAGCGGGTCATGCAGATCCTCTCCCGCCGCTCGAAGAACAACCCCGTGCTGATCGGTGAGCCCGGCGTCGGCAAGACCGCCGTCGTCGAGGGCCTCGCGCAGGCGATCGTCAAGGGCGAGGTGCCCGAGACGCTGAAGGACAAGCAGCTCTACTCGCTCGACCTCGGCTCGCTCATCGCCGGCAGCCGCTACCGCGGTGACTTCGAGGAGCGCTTGAAGAAGGTCACCAAGGAGATCCGCACCCGCGGCGACATCATCGTCTTCATCGACGAGATCCACACGCTCGTCGGTGCGGGTGCCGCCGAGGGCGCCATCGACGCCGCATCGATCCTCAAGCCCCTGCTGGCCCGAGGCGAGCTGCAGACGATCGGCGCCACGACGCTCGACGAGTACCGCAAGCACTTCGAGAAGGACGCCGCCCTCGAGCGGCGCTTCCAGTCGGTGCAGGTCAACGAGCCGTCGCTGCCCCACACGATCAACATCCTCAAGGGCCTCCGCGACAAGTACGAGGCGTTCCACAAGGTCTCGATCACCGACGGCGCCATCGTGTCGGCGGCGAACCTGGCCGACCGCTACGTCAGCGACCGGTTCCTGCCCGACAAGGCGATCGACCTGATCGACGAGGCCGGCGCCCGTCTGCGCCTCTCGATCCTGTCCGCCCCGCCCGAGCTGCGCGAGTTCGACGAGCGCATCGCCGGCGTCCGCGCCCAGAAGGAGGGCGCGATCGAGGACCAGGACTTCGAGAAGGCCGCCTCGCTGCGCGACGAGGAGAAGAAGCTCCTCGGCGAGCGTCTCCGTCTCGAGAAGCAGTGGCGCTCGGGCGAGGCCGGAGCCGGCGGAACCGTCGACGAGGGCATCATCGCCGAGGTGCTGGCCCAGGCGACGGGCATCCCCGTCTTCAAGCTCACCGAGGAGGAGACCTCGCGTCTCGTCTTCATGGAGCAGGCCCTGCACCAGCGCGTCATCGGTCAGGAGGAGGCCATCGCGGCCCTGTCCAAGACCATCCGACGCACTCGCGCCGGCCTCAAGGACCCGAACCGCCCCTCCGGGTCGTTCATCTTCGCCGGCCCCACGGGCGTCGGCAAGACCGAGCTGGCCAAGGCGCTCGCCGAGTTCCTCTTCGACGACGAGGGCGCGCTGATCAGCCTCGACATGTCGGAGTTCGGCGAGAAGCACACGGTGTCGCGGCTCTTCGGTGCCCCTCCCGGGTTCGTCGGCTTCGAGGAGGGCGGCCAGCTCACCGAGAAGGTGCGCCGCAAGCCGTTCTCCGTGGTCCTCTTCGACGAGATCGAGAAGGCCCACCCGGACATCTTCAACTCGCTTCTGCAGGTGCTCGAAGAGGGACGTCTCACCGACGGCCAGGGCCGCGTGGTCGACTTCAAGAACACGGTCATCATCATGACGACCAACCTGGGCTCGAAGGGCATCGCCGGCGGTCCCGTCGGATTCCAGATCGAGGGCGACACCGCGACCGGCTACGACCGCATGCGCGCCAAGGTCAACGAAGAGCTCAAGAAGCACTTCAAGCCCGAGTTCCTCAACCGCGTGGACGACACCATCGTGTTCCCGCAGCTGTCGAACCCCGAGCTGCTGCAGATCGTCGACCTGTTCATCAAGCGCCTGAGCGACCGTCTGCTCGACCGCGACATGACGGCCATGCTGACGGTGCCCGCCAAGGAGCAGCTCATCAAGATCGGGTTCGACCCGGCCCTGGGTGCTCGCCCGCTGCGTCGTGCGATCCAGCACGAGGTGGAGGACCGCCTGTCCGAGCGCATCCTGACGGGCGACCTGACGGCCGGCGACCACGTGCTGGTCGACTGGGTCGACGGCGAGTTCGTCTTCACGACGACCCGCCAGCCTGGCCGCGACGAGGTGCTCGTGGGCGACGTGCCCGAGATCGAGAGCTAGGCGCGAGCCAGCTCGTCGGGAGCGTCAGCTCCCCGTGATCCGCCGAGAGGGCGGTCCGGCTCCGGCCGGGCCGCCCTCTCGCGTGCGCCCCGGGTGCCAGCCCGCCGCTCGATGCCGGCGGGTCGTGGTGGCCCGCGGCGGGTCGTGGTCGTCCGCGGCGGGCGGGCGCGGACCCGCCGGGGGCGACGGCGACCCGCCGACGGGGACGGCGACCCGCCGACGGGGACTGCGGCGTGGGTAGGCTCGGGGGATGACATCCGCGGACCAGCACGGCATCACCGTCCGCGACGCCGTCGTCAGCGACGTGCCGCACATCCAGCGCCTCTGCGAGCCCTTCGTGCAGAAGCGGATCCTGCTCGGCAAGGACCTCGTCACCCTCTACGGCGACGTGCAGGAGTTCCAGATCGCCGTCGGCCCCGACGGGGTGCCCGTCGGCTGCGGGGCGCTGCACGTCATGTGGGACGACCTCGCCGAGATCCGGACGCTCGCCCTCGACCCGGCCTGGATCCGCCGGGGAGTCGGCCACCGCCTCCTCGACTCGCTGGAGGGCGCCGCCCGGCGCCTCGAGATCGGCCGTCTGTTCTGCCTCACCTTCGAGGTCGAGTTCTTCGAGAAGCACGACTACCTCAACGTGGGCGACGACGGGCTCGTGCCGCCCGAGGTCTACGCCGAGCTCGTCCGCTCGACCGACGAGGGCGTCGCCGAGTTCCTCGACCTGGCCCGGGTCAAGCCGAACACCCTCGGCAACTCGCGCATGCTCAAGGCGCTGCCGCCGCTCGCGGACTGACCGCGTCCCGCCCGGCCGCGCGCCCGCCTCCTGCGTGCTCGGCGGAACTTCCCAGGCCACACGCCGCCAGCGTCCGCCGCAGGGCGGTGGCCAGCACTTAACCTGTGCGCATGTCGACGTTCACGAATCCGACCGGCCCGCAGCCGCCCTCGGTGTACTGGCGTCGCCGAGCCCTCGTGCTGCTCGGCCTGGTCGTCGCGATCGTCGTCGTCGTGCTGATCGTCGTGCGGCCCGGAGCCTCGGGCGACGAGCCCGGTGCCGCGGCCACCAGCACCCCCGCCGCCGACCCGGCCCCGTCGACGGCCGCCACCGCCCCTGCCGCCGACGCGACCCCCAATCCCGGCAGCACCGACGCGGCGGCGGTCGACGGCGCCCGCTGCGCCGCGACCGCGATCGAGCTCGTCCCCGTCGTCGACAAGCAGGTGTTCGCGCCCACCGAGCTGCCGCAGATCTCGATGTCGGTCACCAACACCGGTTCGTCGGACTGCGTGATCAACCTCGGCTCGGGCCAGCAGAAGCTCGTCGTGACCAGCGGCGAGGAGCAGTGGTGGTCGTCCGCCGACTGCCAGGTCGACCCCACCGACCAGGACGTCACCCTCACCGCCGGCCAGACCCTCTCGACCCCGGCCATCGCCTGGGACAGGACGCGGTCGACGATCGACACCTGCGACGCGGACTCCCGGCAGGCCGTGCCCGCAGGAGGCGCGACGTACCGCCTGACCGTCAGCGTCGGCGACATCACGTCGGCCGACACCGCCCCCATGATCCTGAACTGAGCGATGACCGAAGCTGCTTCCCCCGTTCCGAGGCGCTCGAGCTGGCCCTGGCCAGCCAGGACGTCGCCGCCGTCGCGTTCGCCCTTCGGCACGACGTGGTCGTCGTGCCGAAGCTCGTGGTTCCCCCTGCTGAAGGCGGGCTCGTCGCCGAGGGCGACGGCGTCGGCGACGGCGTCGGCGACGGCGTCGGCGTCGGCGTCGCTGCGGCCGACACGGCGGCCCTCGCCGACCGCGACTCGGCCGAGCCCGTCTCCGTCGTCGCCGAGCAGGTGCGCGTCTTCGGTCGCGAGAACACCGACAAGCGCATCCTGCTGCTCTTCTCCTCGGCGGAGGCGTACGCCGCGATGGTCCCGGACGACCCCGACCTCGAGGTGATGCTCTACGACTCCGACGCGCTGCGGGCGTTCATGGAGGTGCACCTCGACGTGCTCGAGCAGGTCTTCTTCGACATCGCCGGCCCGCACACCATGGCCGCCGCCCCCGAGGACCTGCTGAAGGCCCTGAAGTAGGCCTGCGGCCGGGCGCTGTCGCGGCGGGCTGCCCGGCGCGCGTCAGGCGGGCGAGTTCGTCGCAGGCGGGCTGTCGTGACGGCCCAGGTCGGACGAACTCGCCCGTGATCGACCTGGTGGGCGCCTAGAAGGCGCCGTCGAGCTCGCGCTCGCGGGGCGTGCTGGCCGCGCTGAAGGCGCGTCGCAGTGCCTCGCGCAGGTTGCCCGACTCGGCGTCCACGAGCTGGCTGAAGCCCAGCCGGCCCGCCTCGCTGGCGCGTTGTCTCGGCGACGACACGGGCCTGATCTCGCCCGCCAGGCTGATCTCGCCGACCGCCGCCATCGTGTGCGGGTAGCTGACGTCGCGGCTGGCGCTCGCGAGGGCCAGCGCGATCGCCAGGTCGGCCCCCGGCTCGGTGATCTTGATGCCGCCGACGGTCGACACGTAGACGTCGGCGTCGCCGAGCCGGATGCCGGCCCGTCGTTCGAGCACCGCGAGCAGCATCGCCACTCGCGAGGAGTCGACGCCGTTGACGACCCGTCGGGGCTGCGGAGTGCTGCTGGCGACGATCAGCGCCTGGACCTCGACGGGCAGCGCACGCCGCCCCTCCATCGCGATCGTGATGCAGGTGCCGCTGACCGGGGCGCCGCTGCGCGACATGAAGAGACCGCTGGGGTCGGCGACCTCGGCGATGCCGTCGCCCGTCATCTCGAAGCAGCCGACCTCGTCGGTGGGCCCGAAGCGGTTCTTGTGCGCCCGGATGAACCGGAGCGAGGTCTGCCGGTCGCCCTCGAACTGGCACACGACGTCGACCAGGTGCTCGAGGAGGCGCGGGCCGGCGATCGTCCCGTCCTTCGTCACGTGCCCCACCAGCAGCACCGGCAGGTTCCTGTCTTTGCTGACGCGGATGAGCGTCGACGCGACCTCGCGGACCTGTGACGTGCCGCCCGCGATGCCGTCGATCGACGACGACGAGACCGTCTGTACCGAGTCGACGATGACCAGCTGCGGGTCGACCTGCTCGATCTGGCCGAGGATCACGGCGAGGTCGACCTCGGCGGCGAGGAACAAGTTGTCGTGCATCGCCCCGGTGCGCTGCGCCCGCATCCGCACCTGCTGCGCGCTCTCTTCCGCGGTGACGTAGAGCACGCGGGCCCCGGTCGCCGCGGCGCGCGACGCGACCTCGAGCAGCAGCGTCGACTTGCCGACCCCCGGCTCGCCGCTGAGCAGGATGGCCGCGCCCGGCACGATGCCGCCGCCGAGGACGCGGTCGAACTCGGCGATGCCGCTCGGCCACGAGGCGACGGCACCGGCCTCGACCTGCGTGATCGGCCGGGCGACCCGGTCGCCGCCGACCGACACGGGGGCGGTGCCCCGGGCGCTCACGAGCGCGGACGTGACGTCGACCACGGTGCCCCAGCGCTGGCACTCGCCGCAGCGGCCGGCCCACTTGAGGCTGGTCCAGCCGCACTCGGTGCAGCGGAAGGGCGGGGTGGTGGGGCGAGGCATGCTGCGAGCCTAGGTGGGACGTCCGACAGCGGGGGCGCCTCCTCGGCCCCGTTGTGGGGGCGCGCACCGTGTCCGGAGAGCGAACCGGACCCGTTGTGGGGGGCTCGGAGGGTGAAGTCCCTGTGTTTGCATCGAACTTGCGGTGAACGCACGGTCCCGACGACCGTGCGACGTGCGCACGGTCCCGACGACCGTGCGACGTGCGTGGGGTCCCGACGGCCCCACGTCGACGAGCGCGCGGTCCCGACGACCCCGCGCTCACGAGCGCGCGGTCCCGACGACCCCGCAGCTCCCCGCACGACTGGAGTCCGCTGTGCCCACCCCCCGTTCCATCCGTGCGTCCGCCGTGCTCGTCGCGGCCCTCATCGTCGCAGGCGGCCTCGCCGACGGACAGGCGGTGAACGCCGCCCCGGTCGATCCGACCGTCGCGACCGCACCTGCCGTCCCCGCCGTGCCGACCGGCACCGCGCCGGCCGAGGGCACTCCTGCCGCGCCCGACCTCACGGACGACATGATCGCCGTCCCCTCCACCCCCGTCACGGCGCCGCACCTGCACGCCGAGGCGGCGGAGGTCGAGGCGCGCGAGGCCGAGGTCATGGAACAGACCGAGGTCGAGGGAGGCGGCGCGCAGCAGCCGACGCAGTCGGCCCAGGCCGCTCCCGTCGCCGTCGTCCACCGTGTCTCGGTGAGCATCGCGACCGTCACGACGACCACCGCCGACGACGCCGCGACCCCGCCCGACGACGCGTCCGTCACGACCGCGATCCAGCAGCTGCACGACTTCTGGTGGGAGGAGTCGGGCGGCACCGTCGACGTCCGCCTCGGCGGCATCGAGCGCACCTCGCTCGCGAAGGCCACGTGCGACCCCTCGGCTGTGCTCGACTCGGTGCACACGACCGCGTTCGGGGGCGCCTTCGCGTCGTACCGGTGGGCAGGCACCGACAACCACCTCCTCGTGCTGACGCGCGAGACCTGCGGGTCGGCCGCGTTCGGCACCGTCGGGGGCGGCGGCGGCGAGATCTTCAGCTCGGTCGGCACCGACACCGCGCTCGGCGTCCCCGTGCTGATGCACGAGTTCGGCCACAACCTCGGCTTCGGCCACGCCGGCGCCGGCATGTGCCGCAGCTCGACCACCGTCGACGCACCCCTCTCGGACTTCGCGCACACGACGGACACCGACACCTCCGTGGCGTGCCCGGTGGAGGAGTACGGCGATTTCTTGGACATCATGGGCTACTCCGTCTCGGGTGCGCGACCGCACCTGTCGACGCCGCAGCGCCTCCGCGCCGGCTTCCAGGTCGACGCCACGACGCTCCGCGAGCCGGGCACCCGGCAGCAGGTGACGGTCGGCGCGCTCGACGGCGCGGCGACCACGGCCGGCGGCCGGGCCGTGCAGGTCGTCGACCCGCTGAGCGGGGACACCTACTGGGTCGAGTACCGAACCGCGAGCGGCCGCGACGCGACGAGCGCCGAGTTCCGGGGCGCGTCGCCGCGGTGCTCGTCCCTCGACAAGACGCTGGTGCGCTGCGCCCTCGACGGCGACCGTGCCGTCGGCGAGGTGCGCGTGCTGCGCGCGATGCCGCTGTTCGGCTCGTCGGTCTCGACGGCCGTCCTGGCCGCCGGCCCCGTGAAGGCGGGCGACCTGACGCGCCGCGACACGCACCTCGACGCCGGCGAGAGCTTCACCAGCACCGGCGGGGGCTTCACCGTGGCGGTCCGCTCGACCTCGCCCTCGGGCGGGGCCGTGCTCGACGTCAGCCTGAGCGGCGGCACGCCGACGCAGGCCGCGCCCGCCGGGGACACGGCCGGGCGACCCGCGCCCACCTCCACGCCGACGCCCACCCCGACGCCGACGCCCACGCCCACGCCCACGCCGACACCCAAGGTCAAGACCGTGCCGACCGCGTCCGGGTACGACTACAGCGCGGGCGAGCCCGCGATCCTCGGCAGCAAGGGCAGCGCATCGTCGGCCGCGTCCGACAAGGCCTGCACGGGCGGCTACGCCGTCGCCGGCGACAGCGGGTTCTTCCTGACCACGGCGCAGAACTGCGCGGCCGGCGTCACGGTCGACGGCAGCGTGCGCGGCGACGCCGGCTACCACGCCGACATCTACTACTCGAACCCGCGAGACCCCCTCTCGCTGCTGCTGATGCGCTCCGGGAACGACGCGCACCAGATCGTCGAGGACCCGACCACGGGCAAGCGTCCCGGCAGCGGCCTCGTGGTCGGGTGGACCCGCAGCGTCGACCAGCCCGTCGGCTACGTGATCGGCAAGATGGGCATCGACACCGGCTGGACGGAGGGGCGCGTGGTCGGCACGGCGGCCGGCCCGAACGGGACGAGCCTGCTCTGCACGAACGCTCCCGCCTCGATCGGCGACATCGGCGGCCCCGTGTGGCGCAGCGAGGGCAGCGGTGTCCGGGCCCTCGGCACGGTCGTCGGCGTCAGCGACAAGGGCGGGGCCTGCTACCGCCCCATCCAGGAGACCCTGTTCCAGTACGGAGCGTCCCTCCCGTCGTTCGGCGCCGCTCAGGGCCGGCCGGCCGGGGGCACGTTCGCCCCCGGGATGACGTCCTACCGCGGGACCGTCACGTTCGCGGACGCCGGTCGCGTCCTCGACAAGGGCGCCGACTGGCGCCGCTGAGCCACTGGGCCACTGGGCCGCTGGGCCGCTGAGCCGCTGGGCCGCTGGGTCCGCAGCCGGCGGGCCTCGCAGGAGGCGCCTCCTCAGCTCGTCGACCGCCGGCGGACCCGGCACCCGACGACGTCCTCCTCCCGGGTCAGCTGCGGGGCAGCGTCTCCGCACCGCGGGCCGAGGCGCGGGCGGCCGCACGCTCGGCAGTGCGGGCCGTCGAGCCCGCGGTCGCGGCGTCGTGCACGCTGGCGTCGGCGTCCGTGACGGCGTGGTCGGCGGCGATCCGCGCGACGCGGGCGGCGATGGCCGGCTCGAAGGCGCTGGCCCAGACGCGGTACCCGCGGTCGTTCGGGTGGAACAGGTCGCCCGCCGAGTTGCGGAACGTCCGCACGAGCCCCTGCTTGCGCGTCGTGTCGTAGAGGGGTGCGACGGTCAGGCCGAGCTCGTCGGCGAGGCGCCGCACGATCGCGTTCGCCTCGGCGATGCGGTGCTCGCGCTCGGGGATCCACATCGTCGGCAGGTCGGCGACGATCGCGTGGCTCGGCAGCGCCTCGTAGATGTGCCGCAGGTTGCGCTCGAAGGTCTCGGCGTCGAAGTCGATGATGTCGTTCGCGCCGATGGCGACCGTCACGATGTCCGGCTGGTACTTCTCGAGCTTGGGCAGCTGGTCCTTGCGGCAGAGCCACGTCGTGGCCCCGCTGACGCTGAGGTTGACGACCCGGACGGAGGTGCGGGTCGCGTGCCGGATCCGCACCGACAACCTGCCCACGTAGCTCCGCGCCGGGCTCGACGCCCCGATGCCCTGCGCGGTCGAGTCGCCGAGCGCGACGTAGAGCAGCTTGCCCTTGCGGTCGAACCGGTCGCGCCACCAGGCGGAGTGCACCGGCAGCAGGTCGTTCAGGGTCGCGGCGGCGGAGCGCTGGCTGCGCAGCGCGCGGCGCCAGACGGCGAAGAGGGCCCCGCCCGCGGCGAGGGTGACGCCGACTCCGGAGAAGAAGGCGAGGGGGTGACGGGTGGGCATGCGGGGAGCGTACGCCCGGCGGTCAGGTCGGAGCCGCGAGACCGCCCGGATCGACCTCGCACGCGTCTCCGGAGTCGATCTGTGGCCTCTCGAGGAGGCGCGGCGAACCGTCGCGATGCGCTCGCTGCTGGCCTCGGGGCAGCACTCTCCGCCGGTTCACCCTGGCCGGAGGCGGATTTCGACACGGGGGCACGGATGTACTAAGCTCTCTCCCGGTACCGTGTCCGAGCGGCCGAAGGATCATGTCTCGAAAACATGTGTGGGGGTTGACTCCACCGTGGGTTCAAATCCCACCGGTACCGCCAAAGAAAACCCCTGGTCATCCAGGGGTTTTCTGTTTTACTAAGGGGCTGTTGGTGCACATGTGGTGCAGCCTGCCGACAGATATGGGATCGCACGGCAGTGACGTGTCACCTCGTCAGCTCAGATCGACCCCGTCGCTGAGGTCGAGCGTCATCGACCCACACGGATGGTGGCTGGCTCCTCGCGGCGTCCGAGACTGTCACCGATGCGACCGACCCGTCTCGTGCTCACCCCCGCTGCGGGCGCCGGCGATCACGGACGGGAGGAATCCGGGGAACGCTTGCTCGAGGTCGGCTTCGCGGAGCACGTTCATCCGTGACGTGCCGACGTAGTACTGGTGGATGACGCCCCCCTGCCGCAGGGCTGTGAAGTGGTGCGTCGCGGTCGAGGCCTTGACGGGCAGGTCGAAGTTGCCACAGCTGATGTCTGCCTCGGCGGCGGCGAGCTGCGCCACGATGCTCAGGCGGATCGGGTCGGCGATGACCTCGAGGACCCGTGGGAAGTGCAGGTCCTCGACGGAGGGTTCGTCGTCGATCAGTGCTCGAGCCATTCGGGTCTCCTTACGAGGGAGATGATCGTACCGGGCGCGGGTCAGCGGACCTGGATGACGACCTTGCCGAGGGGGCCCTCGGCAAGACGGTCGTACGCGGCCTTCGCGTCCTCGAACCGGAACGTGGAGTCGATGACGGGGTTGATCTTGTTCTCATCGAGGAACTCGACGAGCTCCTCGAAGGCGAAGCGCGTGCCGACGGCGATGCCCTGGATGGTGGTCTGACGGAACAGCACCGTCATGAGATCTAGGTTCGTGGTCTGCCCGGCGAGGAACCCGATGACGGCGACGACGCCACCGGCCTTCGCTGCCCGGACGGAGTCGTTGACGCCGTCACCGCCGGCGACGTCGATGACGACGTCGACGCCCTTCCCGTCGGTGAGCTCGAGGACCTTGCCGGCCCAGTCGGGGGTGGTGCGGTAGTTGATGAGGTCGGTGGCGCCGAGTCCCTTCGCGACGGCGAGCTTGTCGTCGCTGGAGGAGGTCGCGATGACGCGGGCGCCGAAGGCCGACGCGATCTGGATCGCGAAGACGGACACCCCGCCGGTGCCCTGCACGAGGACGCTGCCGCCCTTGCCCAGCTTGCCGTGGTGGAAGAGGGAGAACCACGCCGTCAGCGCTGCGATCGGCAATGTGGCAGCTTCCGCGTCGGTGAGGTTGTCAGGGCTCTTCACGACCCGGTCCTCATGCAGCAGCATGAACTCGGCGAGACCGCCGTCGATGGGGCCGCCGATCATCGCGTCGGTGTGAGCGTCGTCCCATGGGCCATCGGTCCAGGTGGAGTAGAAGTGCGAGGTGACTCGGTCGCCGACCTTCCACTTCGTCACGTCGGAACCGACCGCAGTGACGACGCCGGCGGAGTCAGCGCCGACGATGAGGCCCTTCGGCATCTTCTCGGGGGAGTAGTTGCCCTCAACGAGGGCTTTGTCCCGGTAGTTCAGGGAGACGGCCGAGACCTGCACGAGGAGGTCGTGGGGGCCGGGGGTCGGGGTGTCGACCTCACGGAGGTCGAGGTTGTCGAAGCCGAAGTCGGCGAGGGTCCAGGCGCGCATGGCGGTCCGATCGTCCCGGGGAAGCACCGGGGTCCCGGAGCCGAAGCCTCACGGTACGCTTAACTTTGACGGAGATCAAACTTGATCGTTCTCGAAGTTCCGCGCTGCCACGCCCTTGACGTAAATCTCCTCGATCGACTTGACATTGACATTAGTGTCAGTGTTGACGATGGTCAGATGACGACTTCTGCCCACACCCAGAGCAAGCCCCCGAGCACGGACCGCCTCAAGCCAGGCGACGGTCTCGTCCTCGGCCTGCTGATGTCCTCGACGTTCCTCGTCCTGCTGAACGAGATGCTCCTCGGCGTCGCCCTTCCGACCCTCATCCGGGACCTCGGCATCACCCCGTCTGCCGGCCAGTGGCTGACGACCGGGTACCTGCTCACCCTCGCCCTGCTGATCCCCGCAACCGGGTTCATCATGCGCCGCTTCCACCTGAGGACGATCTTCCTCACCGCATTGTCGATCTTCATCGTCGGGACCGCGATCTCGGCGTTCGCGCCGGGATTCGCGGTTCTCCTCGTCGGCCGCATCGTCCAGGCGGTGGGCACGGCCGTGTTCGTGCCGCTGCTGATGACGACCGCGATCCGCCTGGTGCCGGAGTCCCGCCGCGGCCGGATCATGGCGCTCGTGACCGCCGTCCCGGCGATCGCCCCCGCAGTCGGCCCCGCCATCTCCGGCCTCGTGCTGACGTTCCTGCCCTGGCGGTGGCTGTTCATCCTCGTCCTGCCCCTCGCCGTCATCGCCCTCGTCGCCGGCGCGATGCGGCTGAAGAACATCACCACCCCAGAGCGAGCGACCCTCGACCTGGTCTCGGTGGCGCTCTCCGCCGTCGGGTTCGGCGCCCTCGTGTTCGGGCTGTCCCTCATCGGTGAATCTGCCACCGGCCACGCACCCGTCCCGCCTGCCATCCCGATTTTCATCGGTGTCCTCGGCGTCGCCGGGTTCGTGTTCCGTCAGCTCGCGCTCCGTCGCCACGGAGACGCGTTCCTCGACATGCGCATCTTCCGGTCGAAGTCCTTCGTCGTCCCGATCCTCGTCATGCTCTTCGTGGCACTGAACGGCTTCGGGATCCTGCTCGTCCTGCCCCTGGTGCTCACTGGCTCCCTGGGGCTCAGCACCCTCTCGATCGGGCTGTTCCTCGTGCCCGGAGGTGTCGTCATCTCCGTCGTCTCGGCCCTCGGCGGCCGCGTCTACGACCGCTGGGGGCCCTTGCCCCTGGCGATCCCCGGCTCGATCATCTGGGCGGCCAGCATCTGGTTCCTCAGCACCCTCGACAACACCCACAGCGTCTGGATCTACCTCACCGGGTACCTCGTCATGACCGCAGCCCAGGCGATGATGTGGGCCCCGATGACGACCCTCGCCCTGTCGTCGCTGCGCTCGGAGCTCTACCCGCACGGCAGCGCTGCGTTCAGCACGGTGCAGCAGCTCGCCGGCGCTGCAGGCGGCGCCGTCCTGGTGTCGGCGTACACGATCGGCTCGAACGCTGCGAACGCCGGCGAGCTCACGGTCGCGCAGACTGTCGCCGCCGGCCAGACGGCCTTCATGACCGCCGGCATCATCGCGATCGCCGCGATCATCGGCACCCTCGCCATCGGCCGTCGCCGGGCCACCCCGGAGCTCTCGGTCAACGCCTCCTGACCGGGTCGCTCCCCGCACAAAAGAAGGCCCCCGCCACACGGCGGGGGCCTTCTGCTGTCGACGTCCGGTTCCCTCCTCGAGGAGGAACCGGGACGATCAGCGGGCGGGGAAGGTGATGACGCTGCGGGCGATGCCGCCGCCCTCGAGACCCTCGTAGGCCTCGTTGATGTCGCCCAGCTCGATGGTCTGCGACACGAGGTCGTCGAGGTTTAGCTTTCCCTGGAGGTACAGGTCGACGTACATAGGGATGTCGGCGTAGAAGTTCGACGACCCGAGCCAGATGCCCCGGACGCCCTGCTGCTTCGACAGCAGGGTGCTGTCGGCCGGCGAGGGGCGCACGTCAAGGGCAGCGCCGGGGCGCATGCCGCCGACGAGGTAGGTGGTGCCGCCGAACCCGAGGGACGCCATGGCGGTCTCGGCGACTGCGGGCACGCCGATCATCACGAAGGCGTGGTCGACACCGGCGCCCCCGGTGAGCTCGAGGACACGTGCGGCGGCGTCTTCCTCGCCGGAGTTGACGACGGCGGTGGCGCCGAACTTCTGGGCGAGCTCGAGCTTGTCGGGCTGGATGTCGACGGCGATGATCGTCGTCGCCCCGGCGAGAGCGGCTGCCTGGATCGCGTTCAGGCCGACTCCACCGCAGCCGAACACGGCGATCGACTGCCCCGGGGTCACCTTCGCGGCGTTGAAGATCGACCCGGCGCCGGTCGCGACGGCGCAGCCGATGATCGATGCCTGCTCGAAGGGCATCGAGGGGTCGATGGCGACGAGCTGGTTCTCGTGGATGAGGGCCTGCTCAGCGAAGCCGCCGAGGCCCTGCATCTGCACGACCGGGACCCCGTCGACGTCCAGGCGCGGCGCCTCCTCGTCGGTGCGGTCGAGGGAACCGGGGTTCGTGCAGCCGTTGAGGTTCCCGCGGAGGCACGCCTGGCAGTGCCCGCAAGGCTGCAGGGCGGCCGCGACGACGTGGTCGCCGACCTTGATCCGGGTCACGCTGTCGCCGACGGCTGCGACGACACCGGAGATCTCGTGGCCGAGGACGGCCGGCAGGCCGATGCCCATGCCGCTGCGGGCGACGGTGATGTCGCTGTGACAGAGGCCGGAGGCGCGGACGTCGACGAGGACTTCCCGGCCTGTGGGGGCGGCGATGTGCACCTCCTCGACCTGGAAGGGCTGTCCGATCTCTCGGATGAGTGCTGCACGCATGAGGGTTCTCCTTCGAATTATGCGTAGACCGCCGGGTGGCGGGGAGTCTCAGTCAGGTGGGCTGAGAGGTTCAGGGGGCGATGCGGTGGAAGCCCGAGCCCTGGCAGACGAGGGGTCGGAGGGCTTCTGCGGTACGGACTGCGACGACTTCGAGGAAGGCCACGGTGTGGTCGCCGGCGTCGACTTCGTCGTGGACGGTGCACTCGAACCAGGTGGCGGCACCCTCGACGAAGCGGGCGTCGGACCGTGTCGAGAGCAGGGTCACGCCCTCGAACCGCCGATCCCGGTCAGGGCCAGCCATCTGCCGGGCCAGGGCCGCCTGGTCCTCCGCGAAGCCGGACACCCCGATGCTCGCCGCAGCACGCAGCCGCGGCCAGCTCGTCGACGTCCGCTGGATCGCGACTGACACCAACGGCGGATCCGCCGAGACACCGACCGTAAACGACGACGCCACCATCCCGACCTCGTGCCCGTCGACGGCGGCGACGAGAGAGACCACGCCGGACGGGAAGAGGGCGAACGCACGCCGCACAGTGGAGAGGTAGACCTCGTCCCGGGGACGGGTCTCGACGGTCTCGGTCATGGTCGGGCTGCTCGTGTCGCCGGGACTCAGTAGATTGCGCGGTTGAGGGCGACGAGGTAGGCGGCGCTGACCGATCCCTCTGCTTCTCCTCGCTCCGTGACGGCAGCGATGGCGAGATCGCGGCGCTTCGGGGAGCGGGTCGCGTTGGCCTTCGTCAGGGCCGCGGGAAGCTCGGCTGCGGTCCGGTCGGTGCAGTACGCCGGCGTCCCCGGCTGCTGCCGCCACGACTCCGCGAGCGAGCCTGAGTCGAAAGCCTCGAAGCCCGTCGCCTCGACCAGGGACATCGCCGTCTCCTTCGCTGCCGGGTCATCACCGGCGACAGCGATCGCGATGCGGTCAGGCGTTCCCGGGGCGCTGGCGTGTTCGGCGAAGGACTGGGACGTGATGGCGTTCCACGCCTTCACCACGGGGCGTCCGTAGTGCTCGGACACCCACAGGCTCTCCGTCTGTCCCTCGTCCAGCTCGGTAATGTGGCCGTCGCGGAGCGGGTAGTAGTTCGACGTGTCGATCACGACCGCCGTCTCCGGTGCGTTCTTGACGAGGGGGGCGATGTCCGGGACCCGGCTGATCGGGACGGACACGATGACCACGTCGACCCCCTGGGTCACGTCGGCAGCTTCGACGGCGCGGGCGCCGGTCTCGAGTGCTGCCTGGTCGATGGTCTCCGGGCCGCGGGAGTTCGCGATGGCGACGTCGTGCCCGGCGGCGCTGAGTCGCTGAGCGAGGGTGGTGCCGATCATGCCTGCGCCAATGATGCCGATCTTCATGGGGAATGCCTGTCTTCCGTCTCGGGTGTCTTCCCCATCCTCAACATTGTCACTAGTGTCAATGTCAAGTCGAATGAAGGAGAAATCGTGAGAATCGGAGAACTGGCCGAGAAGACGGGCGTCGCGCCCCGAATGCTCCGGTACTACGAGGCACAAGGCCTCATCCAGCCGACGAGGCTCCCGAACGGGTACCGGGACTACGACGACTACCTGATCGAGCGGGTCGGCAAGATCCGTGGCCTTGTCGACTCGGGCATCCCGTCGCGGATCATCATCGACGTGCTCCCGTGCCTCGACAAGCAGCAGGCGATCATCGTCCGCGACGTCGAGCCGGGGCTGCGCGACATGCTCGCTGAGGAGCGCGACCGCATGGCCCGCAAGATCGACTTCCTGATCCAGAACCGCGACGCCCTCACCAGCTACATCGCGGCCGTGGACGCCGCGGTCGCCGAACCGCAGACCGCCCTGGCCAGCTAACCCCTACCTCGAAGCCCACGGCGAACGCCTCGAACGGGACGCGAACACGCGGGCTTGACCTTGTCACTAGTGTCAATGTTGAGACTGGTTCCATGACCACCGAGAATTCCGCCCCGACCGATGCCCCTCAGATGCTCCTGGCGATGCAGCTCGTCGGGGGCTTCGGGGGTGAGCCGGGCGCCTGGCGTCTGCCTGGTGTCCCTCTCGACAGCTACACCGACATGGACGCTCACGTCCGCCACGCCCAGGCTGCCGAGCGGGGCAAGATCCAGCTCCTGTTCTTCGCCGACACCCCGGCGCTCGAGACCGACCTGAACGTCCAGCCGCAGCGGCACGTCATCGACCCCGTCGTCGTCATGACCTCGATCGCCCGGGAGACCACCCGCATCGGGCTCGTCGCCACCGCCTCCACCACCTTCAACGAGCCGTACAACATAGCCCGCCAGTACAAGGCGATGGACGTGATCAGTCACGGCCGGATCGGCTGGAACGCCGTCACCACCTCGAACCCGGAGGCTGCAGCGAACTTCGGGTCAGCGGTCCCGCCGAGGCCGGAGAAGTACGGACGCGCCCACGAGGTCATCCAGGTCGTCGAGGCCCTCTGGGGCAGCTGGGGCAAGGACGCACTCATCGGCGACGTCGACGTCGGCGTCTACGCCGACGCGTCGAAGATCCAGCCGATCAACCTCGGCGGCCAGTACGTCGCCTCCCGCGGCCCCCTGCCGATCCCGCCGTCGGAGCAGGGCCAGCCCGTCATCTTCCAGGCCGGGGGCGGGCAGAACGGCATCGACCTCGCGGCCCGCTACGCCGACGGCGTCTACGCCAACCCCTACGACATCGCCACCGCCAGAGCCCAGCGAGACGCCCTCCGCGCCGCGGCCGTCGCCGCCGGCCGGAACGCGGACGACATCAAGATGTTCGCCGGGTTCATGCCCACCGTCGGCGCCACGAAGCGCGAGGCACTGGACCGCCGCCGTGCCTTGGACGAGTCGATCGACCTCCGCCAGCGGGTGGCGTACCTCGGACACATGATCGGGCTGCCCCTCCGGTACGAGGACATCGACCAGCCCGTCCCCGAGCACCTCCTCGACCGAGCCCGCGCAAACCTGTCCGACCCGCGATCTGAGCACGCCCTCGACGTCGTCCGGGAGGGATGGACCCTCCGCGACGTCATCGCACACGGCGTCATCGACTACCACCCCGTTGTCGCCGACACGGCCGAGAAGATCGCCGACTTCATGCAGGAGTGGTTCGAGGCGGGCGCCTGCGACGGTTTCTCCCTCGCGATCGACAGCCTCCACGACGGTGTCGACGCCTTCGTCGACGAGGTCGTGCCGATCCTGCAGGAGCGCGGCGTCTTCCACCTCGACTACGAGGGCGCCACCCTCCGCGAGAACATGCACGCCGCCCCGCGCTACGGCCGTGACCCGCGCGTCATCTCAGCGGACTGATCTCGTCGTCACGCACCTCGTGCCTGTTCGCCCTCTGACCACGGGTTCTTCGTGATGGAGGAAAAAACGCGGCGCGTGGGAAGATCGATCGATCCCGGGAGGGCAAAGTGCCGCTTCTTCCCGGGGCAGAACGAGTGTCGAGAACAGCCCGCCACGAGAAAGCCCCGCGAGCCCAGTCTCACCGGGTTCCGGGGCTTTTCTCGTCGCGCGTGCTGCGGAGGGATCCGAGACGCAGCCTCGGGTCAGCTGACGGCGTCGGTGAGCGCGTCGAACTCGGCGTCGGTGAGCTCGATGGTCGCGCCGGCGAGGTTGTCCTCGAGGTGGGCGATGCTCGACGTGCCGGGGATGGGCAGCATCGCGGGCGAGCGCTTGAGGAGCCAGGCGAGGGCGAGCTGCGCCGGGGTGGCCGCGTGCTGCTCGGCGAGCTTCGTGAGCGGGCTGTCCGAACCGGTCAGGCCGCCGGTGGCGAGCGGGAACCAGGGGATGAAGGCCAGGCCGTTCTCGGTCGCCCAGTCGAGCAGCGGCTCGGCGGAGCGGTCGGTCAGGTTGAAGAGGTTCTGCACGGAGACGATCGGGGCGACCGCCTGTGCCGCCTTCACCTCGTCGATGCTGACCTCGCTGAGGCCGATGTGGCGGATCTTGCCCTCGTCGCGCAGCGCCCCCAGCTCGCCGACCTGGTCCTCGAGCGGGACGTTCGGGTCGATGCGGTGCAGCTGCAGCAGGTCGATGCGCTCCACGTCGAGGTGGCGGAGGTTCATCTCGACCTGCTGACGGAGGTAGGCCGGGACGCCGAGCGGCGTCCACTGGCCGGGACCCTGACGGGTGTTGCCGACCTTGGTGGCGATGACGATGTCGTCGGCGTAGGGGTGGAGGGCCTCACGGAGGAGGCCGTCGGTGACGGCGGGGCCGTAGGCGTCGGCGCTGTCGAAGAACGTCACGCCGAGCTCGACGGCACGGCGGATGACGCGGACGGCCTCGTCGCGGTCGCTCGGCTCGCCCCAGACGCCGGGGCCGGTGAGCTGCATGGTGCCGTAGCCGAGGCGGGTGGTGGGCAGGTCCCCACCGATGCTGAAGGTGCCGGAGGCGGCTGCGGGACGGTTCGTGGTGGTGTCGGTCATGGACGCAGTCTGCTCCTCGGCGTTCGTTCTGTGCGGAGGAAGGGATGATGCCGTGCGTCTACGGAGGGCCTCACGCTGCGCGCAGCCACGTGATCCGCTCGCGGATGCGGGCGTCGAGGTCCCCGAACTCGTCGAGGACGTCCATCGCCGCATAGGCGCGACCGCGCGCGCGCTCGGTCACGGCCTCGACGACATGGTGCTCCGCGAGCGTCTCGACCCCGCGGTAGACGCTTCGCTCGGCGATGCCGGTGACGCGGGCGAGTTGTTCGACGGTGAAGACCGGCAGAGCGAGGAGGTGCGACAAGAGCTGGTCGGCAGTGCTGCCCGAGCGAGAACCGATCTGCGCGCGCCAGGTCTCTTCGTAGCGCGCGAACGAACGCGCCGTGCCTCGCGCCTCCCGAGCCGCGGCCTCGACGCTGAGCGCCAGATCCGTGATCATCGGCAAGGGGTCTCCCGAGCGGTACCTCGTCAGCAGCGAGAAGTAGTGCGTCGTGTCCGCAGCGAGTGCGCTGGCCACCGGGAGCACCGTGTGCGGCGTCACGCCCCGACGACGGAGGACTGCGCCGATCAGTGCCCGGCCGATCCGGCCGTTCCCGTCGGTGAACGGGTGGATGCTCTCGAACTGCGCGTGTGCGATCGCGGCCTGCGTGACGGGCTCGACGTCGTCACGGTTCACGAAGGTGACGAGGTCGTCCAGCAGCGCAGGCACGTCCTCCGGCGGCGGGGGCACGTAGAGGGCGCTCCGCGGGGAGTGCTGCGAGCCGCCGATCCAGTTCTGGACGTCGCGCACCCGGCCGGCGCTCCGGCGCTCATCCGGATCCGGGTCGTTCCGCATCAGCGCCGCGTGGGCGGCGAGGATCTCCTCGAGCACGATCGTCTCGCTCGACGCCTCGATGAGCGTCACGATCGCGACGCCGGCCGCGACCATCGACAGCGCGGACTCGTTCTCCCTGAGCCCGCCGATGGCGCGGGCGAACGCGACCGGCGTCGCCTCGACGTGCTCGATGCGGCTGGAGGCGACCGATTCCATGCGGATCAGGAAGCCGGCGAGAGGGGCGAGCACGCCGTCTGCGACCCGCTCGAGGTCCTGGGCCTCCCAGCAGGCTCTTGCGAGGTCGCGCTCCGGTGCACTCGGCGGCGTGAGCCCGGCGATCTCAGGTGGCAGCGACACGACGATCTCGCCGAGCATGCGATCTTCTCGATTGCCGCGTCGGGCAGAGCTCTGCCACCGAGCCGTCCGTGTGGCGTGTTCCGGCCAAGCCGTCATCGCGCCCCCCTAGTGTCAACAAGTCAGTCGATGTTGACACTTACCACCGATAAGTGTCAATAGCGGACGCTTTGTCGCCACTGCTGCCGGGCAAGCGGGCCACCCTCAGCGATACGAGTAGAAGCCCTCGCCCGACTCGACCCCGAGCTTGCCCTGGTCGAGGTAGTTCGTCTTGAGGTGGTCCGCCCAGAGCTGGGCCCCCTCCTCGTCGCTGGCCGCCGAGATGGCGTAGGCGGTCCGCAGGCCGACGACGTCGAAGATCTGGAACGGCCCCATCGGGGCACCCGTTCCGATGCGCCAGGTGGCGTCGATCGTCTCGGGGTCCGCGACGCCGCGCAGGACGAGCTCGGACGCCGCGCCGAGGAACGGCACGAGCAGCGAGTTCAGCACGTAGCCGGGCTGCTCCTTGTGGAGGGGGATCGGCACCATCCCGATCTCGCCCGCGAAGGCCACGACCTGGTCGAAGACGGCGGGGTCGGTCCGCGGGCTGCCCATGATCTCGGCCGTGTTCTGCCGCCAGATGTGGTTGGCGAAGTGCAGCGCGAGGAACTTCTCGGGGCGGCCCGTCGCGTCGGCGAGCTGGCTCGGCAGCAGGGTCGACGAGTTCGTCGCGAAGATCGTGTGCTCGGGCGCCGCGGCGGCGAGCCGCGCGTAGACGCCCTGCTTGAGCTCGAGCGTCTCCGGCACGGCCTCGACCACGAGGTCGGCGTCGGCGACCGCCTCGGCGAGGTCGGTGGTGAGGGCGATCCCGGCCACCGCCTCCTCGGCTGCCTGCCGGTGCTCGTCGCCGAGGTCGCCGACGTACTGCTCGACGATCGACCGGAGGCGCGCCTCGGCGGCCGTGACGGCGTCGTCGTCGACGTCCCAGGCACGGACCGCGACGCCGTGGCTCGCGATCTGGAAGGCGATCTGGGCGCCGAGGACGCCGGCGCCGACGACGGTGACGTGGCTGAAGGTGGTCATGGGGTTCCTGTCTCTCGGGTCGTTCTCGTGACCAGCTGTACTCCCCACGGCGGGCGGAGACCCGGCCGCGGCGAGTGACGGCGTTCTCTGGCCAGCGGCCCTTGACCCGAGCCGCTCCGGGGTGGACCATCGCGAGCACCAGCGCATCGCCGACAGAGGAGTCCCCATGCTGTTCGTCAACCTGCCCGTGACCGACCTGCCTCGCGCGGTCGCGTTCTACACGGCGCTCGGCTTCAGGCAGAACCCCGCGTTCAGCGACGACAACGCCGCCTGCATCGTCGTCGAGGAAGACCAGGCCGCCTTCATGCTGCTCGTGCGCGACTTCTTCCAGACGTTCACTGACCGACCGGCCGGCGACCCGTCGACGACCGTCTCGACCATGACCGCGCTCATGGTCGAGAGCCGTGGGCGCGTCGACGAGATGGCCTCGGCGGGCCTCGCGAGCGGCGGCGTCGAGGAGCGCCCCGCCACCGACCTCGGCTTCATGTACCAGCGCCAGCTCTCCGACCCTGACGGCAACGTCGTCGAGCTCGGCTGGATGCATCCGGCAGCGGCCGCACAGGGGCCGGAGGCCGCCGCGGAGCGGTAGGCGACCGGCGTCAGACGCGCCACATGCGGAACGGCCCCGTCCGCATGTAGTTCTGCGAGTCGACCTCGACGCCGGACGCGAGCAGGGCCTCGTTGACCGCCTTGATCCGCCTCTCGGTGACCAGGCCGGGGTCGCCCTTCTTCGGCCTCGCGTCCCAGCTGAGCTCCTGGCCCGTGCTCGATCGCACCTTCAGGATCGGGGCCCCGCCGAAGGAGCCTTCTCGCAGCACCGCCTCCTCGACGTCACGGAACCACATCACCTGGGCCCTGCCCGACAGCGAGCTGTACTCCATGCGGTCGGCGAAGAGACGGAACCAGTGCCGCCTCAGCACGACGGCGATCCCTACCAGGAGGACGCCGAGCGCCAGGAAGAACACGGTGCCGAGCGCGTCGGTGCGGGGGATCCCCGAGAGCGCGGCCAGGAAGAAGGCCGCGGCCATCAGCGCCGGGGCCGCCCACCTCGCGTCCGGCCGCGTCTCGTCGATCGGCTGCTCGTCCGGTGAGGGCTGCGCGTCGGCCGGGTGCTGCTCGTCGGCCGCGGGCTCCGCGCCAGCAGCGTGCTCCGCGCCAGCAGCGTGCTGCGCGTCGGCCGGGTCGGCGTCGCCAGCCGGCTCCGGTCCCCCCTCGGTCCCCATGCCGCGATCGTAGCGGCCCGTGTCGGCCCCGAGCCGTAGGGTGCCGCCATGCACACGAACGCGCAGACCCCGGCCCCGGCACGCGTCCCCGAGGAGGCGGTGGCCGACCTCCGAGAACGGCTCGCCCGCCGACGACGCGTCGACCTGCCCTCGGGGCTCGAGCCGCGGCACGGAGTGGACGCCGCGTGGCTCGAGCGGCTGCTCGCGTGCTGGGCCGACGGATACGACTGGAGGGTGCACGAGCAGCGCATCCTCGACCTGCCGTGGGAGCTCGTCGACGGCCCGACCCCCCTCCGCGTCGTGCACCGCCGCGGTGCGCCCGACGCCCCGGTGGTCGTGCTGCTGCACGGCTGGCCCGACTCGGTGCTGCGCTTCGAGAAGGTGCTGCCGCTGCTGGGCAACGCGACGGTCGTGGTGCCCGCCCTGCCCGGGTACCCGTTCAGCGCCTCCTCGGCTGTCGGGGGCATGTCGGGCACCGACATGGCCGACGTGGTCGCGGCCGCGATGCACCGGCTCGGCCACGACCGGTACGTGGTCAGCGGCGGCGACATCGGGGCGTACGTCGCCGAGGCGATGCTGCGCCGCCACGGCCAGGCGGTCTCGGCCGTGCACCTCACCGACGTGCCGCAGGGGCACCTGGCCGCCGAGCTGCCCGACGACCTCACCGGCGAGGAGCGTGCCTACGCCGACCGCCGCGAGCAGTGGCAGGCTGCCGAGGGCGGCTACGCCCACGAGCACGCGACCAAGCCGGGCACGCTCGCAGTGGCTCTCGGCGACTCCCCGGCGGGCCTGCTCGCGTGGATCGGCGAGAAGCTCTGGTCGTGGAGCGACCGCTCGGTCGAGGGCGGGATGGAGGCGGTGTTCAGCGACGACGACGTGCTCACCTGGGTCTCCGCCTACTGGTTCACGGGCACGATCGGCACGTCGTTCGGCCCCTACGCTCTGCGGGAGCCCTCGACCAACGAGCGGGTAGAGGCGGCGGTGCCTGCGGTGCTGTCGATCTTCCCCGGCGACCTGGCGAACGCCCCGCGGTCGTTCGCCGAGCGGCTCTTCGACGTGCGCGCGTTCCACGAGCACCCGGCGGGCGGGCACTTCGCCGCGTGGGAGCGGCCGGCAGAGTTCGCCGCCGACCTGCGCGAGGCGATCGCGCTCGGCTCTGCCGGTGTTGCCGCCGAGGCCTGACCCGGGCGTGCCCGGCGCTCGCCGAGCCGCGCCACCTGCACTGCACCGCGTTTCGTACAACGCACCGTGTCTAGTCCCGGTGCGTTGTCCGAAACGCGGTGTGGCGCTGGCCGAGGGGCCGGGGCAGCCAGCGGGCCAGCCAGCGGCGCAGCGCGGCGCGGCGAAGCACGTGGGTTCGGCGGGTCAGGCAGCCGCGACCGCGGTGGCTGCGAGACCGAGGACGGCGCAGACGCCCGTCAGCGTGCGGACGGTGTTCCACCGGGCCCACGGCGACTCGAACGCACGTCGCGCGGCGCTCGCCGAGGTCGGCCCGGACACGTCCGCCCGAGCGAGCGCCTCGTTCAGCGGCACGTTGCGCGCGACCGTGATGACGAACGTGGCGACCGAGGCGGCCGCCGCGCCGACCGCCCAGGTGCTCGTCGAACTGCCGTCGATGACGTGCAGCACCGCGAGCAGCACCGCGGTGGCGGGTGCCGCGACGAACACGAGGAGGAACGACGGGCGCAGGATCGCCGTGTTGATCGCGCGGAACGCTCCGGTGAGGGCGACGTCGTCGAGCCGACGCAGCCCCGGCGACACCGCGACCGCGAAGGCGAAGAACAGGCCCGCCACGAGACCGTTGGTGAGCAACGCGACGACAGCGACGAGGTCAGGCACGAGTCCGCTCATGGCCGGAGGCTAGCGAGCCGCCGTGAACATCCGTCGACGGCGGGCCTCTCGGGCCGAGGGCGGGTCCGGGACGACCCGCCCTCGAGCCGGAAGACCCGCCCTCGGCAGAACGAGCACGAGCACGAGGAGGCGCCGGCACGAGCACGAGGAGGCAAGGTGAACGGCGGTGCGAGCAGGTCGGGGAGGCGAGGTGAACGGGGTACAGGACGGTCGGCCAGACGGGCGACTGGAGGGGGCGGCGTGCCCCGAACGGGGGACGCCTGAGGGGGTGTCAGCCCTTCCTTCCTCCATCGCTTCTTCATAGAGTTGTCGATGCACCGTCTCGACCACCTCCTCCTCGGGGTACAGACGCGGTGCGAACCGCCGCTGCCTCACCAGCCGGCCAGAACCGATGCCGTCAGGGGCCAGAGTGCAGAAGCCACGCCACAGGGCACGCAGGGACGAACGGCGTCGCCCGCCGCTCGTGCGTGCGATCGCGGGCGTGCTCGCCGTGGCCGTCGCCGTCGTCGGGCTGAGCCTCACGCCCGTCGAGCAGGCCGACGCCGCCGTCGTGCAGTGGGGGACGAACAGCGGCACGGCGCCCAACTACCAAGCCACCGTCAACGGCGACTTCGTGATGGCGGGCAACGGCGTGCTCGCGTGCCAGACGCTGAACATCTCCGGCGCGGGCACCTGCGCCGAGCTGCACTCGACGTCGACCAACGCGCAGAACGTCAACGACAACTTCGCCATGGTCGCCACGAACTCGGTCTCCGGCTTCACGACGAACTCCTCGAGCGCGCAGGTCACCATCCCGGCCGGGGCGTCCGTCGCGAAGGCCTTCCTCAGCTGGAGCGCCAACACCGGGTCGTACAACGTCTCGCAGACCGCCTGCACGGCCCCCAGCACGGCACGCGGCACGACGACGCTCCCCGGAGGCGCGGCGAACGGCTACCTGACGCGCGCGGCCCAGCTGCGGGTCGGCAGCGGCACCGCGGCCCCCACCTCCATCGCCCCCGCCAGCGTCCTCGTCGACCAGCCGGTCGCGTCGCAGCCGCAGTACTACAGCGCGAGCGCAGACGTCACGTCGGCCTTCGCCGGTGCGGCGACCGGCAGCCCCCTCACGGTGTCGGCGGGCAACATCTGGACCCCCACCGGCGCCGGCTGCTACGCCGGCTGGTCGCTGACGGTCGTCTACGACTACGGCAGCTACGTCGCGGGCAACGCGGCGTCGGCGCCGAAGCGGGTCATCTTCTACGAGGGGCACGTGCGCCAGGCCTCGACCGACACGCCCCTGACCGTCGCCTTCGCGGGGTTCACGGCCGTCGGCGCCGGCACGCGGGCCGGCTTCACGCTGTTCGAGGGCGACCGGAACATCACGGGCGACACGGTCGAGTACAGCAGGGCGAGCTCGTCGACCTACACGCAGCTGCCCAACGCCAACGGCGCGACGGGCAACTACGGGGTCGGCCAGGCGCTCGGCTCGACCCGGTACACGCAGACCGGCACGCCCTTCACCAACCAGAGCGTCGACGTCACCACGAACTCGCTGACCGCCGTGCAGAGCGGCGACAGCCGCATCGACCTGCGGATCAGCACCTCGGGCGACTCCTACCTGCTCCGCAACGCGGTGCTGTCCGTGCCGACCGCGGGGCTGCAGGTCGACAAGTCGGCCGACGGCACCGCGGACGTGCAGTCGCGGCTGGCGGGCGAGCCGGCCACCTTCACGGTGCGCCTCACGAACTCGGGCGCGGGCACGCTGCAGTCCATCGTGGTCAGCGACGACCAGGCCGACTGCGCCAGGACGCTGACCGGCCTCACCCTCGCGCCGCAGGAGTCGTACACGTACACCTGCACCGCGAACGGCGGGTCCAGCCAGCAGTACGTCTCGACGGCGACCGCCACGGCCAGGACGGTGGCCGGGGCGTTCCTCGCGGAGGACAGCGACAGCACCACCGTCCAGGTGACGGCGCTCGCCCTCGCCAAGACGAGCGCCCTGGCCGCCGGCGCGACCGGTCGAGCGGGCGACACGCTGACCTACACCTTCACCGCCACCAACTCGGGCCAGTCGACGCTGACCGGGGTGGCCGTCACCGACCCGCTGCCCGGCCTCTCGGCCGTGTCGTACGCCTGGCCCGGCGCAGCGGGGACGCTGACCGGCGGACAGGCCGTCGTGGCCACGGCGACCTACGTGCTCCGGCAGGCCGACGTCGACGCCGGATCGGTCGCCAACACGGCGACCCTCGTCGGCACCGACCCCGACGGCGGTCAGCAACCCCGTGCGAGCGCGGCGCGCACGACCCCGTTGACCGCTGCGCCGGGCCTCGGCGTCACGAAGACGGGGGCGCTCGCCGCCGGTGCCGCGGGCGTCGTCGGCGACCGCGTCACCTGGTCGATCTCGTTCACGAACAACGGCAACGTCACCCTCACCGGCGTCGCGCTGACCGACTCGCTCGCCGGCCTGTCGACGCCCGTCGTCACCTGGCCGGGCGCCGCGGGCACGCTCGCCCCCGGTCAGACCGCCACCGCCACAGCCACCTCGACCCTGACGCAGGCGCAGGTCGACGCCGGGGCCGTGCGGAACACCGCGACGGTGACCGGGCGCACGCCGACCGGCACCACGACGAGCGCCACGAGTGCGGAGGCGGTGGTCACCACGGTCGCGGCGGCGCCGTCCCTCGTCACGACCAAGAGCGCGCTCGTCGGCGGGGCGGGCGGCGTCGGCAGCACCGTCACCTACTCGTTCGCGGCCCGCAACAGCGGCAACGTCACCGTCACCGGCGTCTCGATCGCCGACCCGCTGCCCCGGCTCTCCGCCCTCGCCCCGACCTGGCCCGGCACGGCCGGCACCCTCGCCCCGGGCCAGACCGTCACGGCGACCGCGACGTACACGCTGACGCAGGCCGACGTCGACGCCGGCTCCGTGCGCAACACGGCGACCGCGACCGGCACGGCCCCGTCGGGCGCCGCCGTCTCGGCGGCCTCCCCGCAGGTCGTCACGCCGACCGCCGCGGCCGCGCCGGCCGTCACGCTGGCCAAGTCGGGGGCCCTCGCCACGGGCGCGACGGGCGTCGCGGGCGACACGGTCACCTACTCGTTCGTGCTGCGCAACACCGGCAACGTCACCCTGACCGGCGCCTCCGTCGCCGACCCGCTGCCGGGCCTCTCGCCGTTGACCTACGGCACCTGGCCGAGCGGCGCTGCCGGGACGCTCGCGCCCTCGCAGCAGGTGACCGCCACCGCGACCTACACACTCCGCCAGTCGGACGTGGACGCCGGCGCCGTCGCCAACGCCGCGACGGGCACCGCCGCCCCGCCGACGGGCGCCGCGGTCTCCCAGACCCGCAGCGCCACCGTGCCGATCACCCCGACCGGGGCGCTCGTCGTCACCAAGACGGGGACGGCGAGCGGCGCCGCCGGCGTGGGCAGCACCGTCACCTACGACTTCACGGTGCGGAACTCGGGGAACGTCACCCTGACGCAGGTGGCGCTCGTCGACGCGCGCGCCGGGGTCTCCGCACCCACGGTCACGTGGCCCGGTCCGGCAGGCACCCTCACGCCGGGGCAGACGGCGACGGCCAGGGCCGCGTACACGATCACGCAGGCCGACGTGGACGCCGGCCGCGTGCCCAACACCGCGTCGGCGACCGGCCGCACCCCGCAGGGCGCGACCGTCACGGGCACCTCGCCGCAGTCGGTCGTGACGACGCAGCCGGCGGCCCCCGCCGTCACGCTCGGCAAGGCCGGCGTCGTGCAGGGCGGCGCGGCCGGAGCCGCCGGCGACGTCGTGCGGTACACCTTCACCCTGCGCAACAGCGGAAACGTCACCGTCACCGGCCTCGGCGTGTCCGACCCGCTGCCCGGCCTCTCCGCCCTGCAGTACGCCTGGCCCGCGACGGCCGGCACCCTGGCGCCCGGCCAGACCGCCACGGCGACCGCGAGCTACACGGTGACGCAGGCCGACGTGAACGCGGGCAGCGTGCGCAACACGGCCACCGCCTCCGGCAGGTACGGCACCGCCCCGGTCACGGCGACCTCGGGCGAGGTGACGACCCCGACGGCGGCGGCCCAGCCGTCGGTGGCCGTCACCAAGAGCGGCGCGCTCACCAACGGGCAGGCCGCCGCGGCGGGCAGCACGATCACGTGGTCGTTCACGCTCCGCAACACCGGGAACGTCACGCTCACGAGCGCCGGCGTCGCCGACTCGCTGCCCGGCATCTCCGCCGTGACCTGGGGCACGTGGCCGAGCGGGGCGGCGGGCACGCTGCAGCCTGGCCAGACCGTCACGGGCACCGCCACGTCGCCGGTCACGCAGCAGGACGTCGACGCGGGCTCGGTCGCCAACACGGCGACCGGCAGCGGCACCGCGCCCTCGGACGCCGTTGTCCGCTCCGTGGCGCCCGCGACGGTGGCGCTCGCCGCCGTCCCCGGGATCTCGCTCGGCAAGTCGGGCGCCGTGACGTCCGGCACCGGAGCGGTCGGGGACACGATCACCTACACGTTCTCCGCCCGGAACACCGGCGGCACCACCCTGACCGGCGTCGCCGTGGCCGACCCGGCGCCCGGGCTCTCCGCCCTCACGTACGGGACGTGGCCCGGCGGCACTGCCGGGACGCTCGCGCCCGGGCAGGCCGTCACGGCGACGGCGACGCACGTCGTCACGCAGGCCGACGTCGACGCCGGCGTGGTCCGCAACACCGCCACCGTGAGCGCGCGGACGCCGGCCGGCGACGCCGTGGCCGCGACCTCGCCGCAGGCCGTCGTCGCGACGGCGGCCGCTGCACCGGCCCTCCTCACCACGAAGACCGCGTCGAACGGGGGAGGCGGCGTCGGGTCGGTCGTCAGCTACGCGTTCTCGGCCCGCAACTCGGGCAACGTGACGCTCAGCGGCGTCGTCGTCACCGACCCCCTCGCCGGCCTCTCGGCGCTGGCGTACTCGTGGCCGGGCACGGGGGGCACGCTCCGGCCGGGCCAGACGGTCACGGCGACGGCGACCTACACCGTGACGCAGGCCGACGTGGACCGGGGCGCCGTGCTCAACCGGTCGACCGCCTCCGGCGCCTCGCCCTCGGGCGCGGCCGTCTCGGCGCAGTCCGCGGCCGTCACCACCGCGACCGTCGCCTCCTCGCCCGTGCTCGCCCTGACGAAGTCGGGCGTGCTCAGCGGCCCGCCCGCGGCCGGCAGCACGATCACGTACTCGTTCGGCCTGCGCAACACCGGCAACGTCACGCTCACCGGGGCGACCGTCGCCGACCCGATGCCGGGCCTGTCGCCGCTCGTCGTGACCTGGCCGGGCACCCCCGGCGTCCTCGGCCCCGACCAGCGGGCCACCGCGACGGCGACGCGCACCGTGACGCAGGCGGACGTCGACGCGGGCGCCGTCGCGAACACGGCCTCCGCCTCCGCTGCCCCGCCCACCGGCGGCCGGGTCTCGACCTCGGCGTCGGCGACCGTCCCGCTGCCCGCGTCGGGCGCACTCGCCGTCGAGAAGACCGGCGTGGTCACGAGCGGCACCGGCGTCGCCGGCGACGCCGTCCGCTTCGACTTCGTCGTGCGGAACACGGGCGCGGTCACCGTGTCCGGCATCGTGCTCGCCGACGCGCTGCCGGGCGTCAGCACGCCCACGATCACCTGGCCCGGCGCCGCGCGCACGCTGGCCCCCGGCCAGCAGGCGACCGCGACGGCCAGCTACGTCGTCCGCCAGTCGGACGTCGACTCGGGCAGCGTCCGCAACACGGCGTCCGTGCAGGGCACGACGCCGGCGGGCACGACCGTCTCGGCAGCGTCCCTGCCGGCCGTCGTCCCGACCGCCGCGGCCGCGCCGGCCCTCGACGTGCAGAAGTCGGCGAGCTCGCCGGGCGACCGCAAGGTCGGCGACGTCGTCACGTACGCCGTGTCGGTGCGGAACAGCGGCAACCAGACGGTCACCGGGGTCACGATCGTCGACTCGCTGCCCGGCCTCTCCGCTCCGTCCGTCACCTGGCCCGGCCAGGCGGGCGTGCTCGCGCCCGGCCAGCAGGCGCTCGCCACCGCGACGTACGTCGTCCGCCAGGCCGACGTCGACGCGGGCAAGGTCGTCAACGAGGCCAGCGCCTCCGGCCAGGCCCCGGGCGGCGTCGCCGTCGTCGACTCGTCCGGCCAGGTCGCCACCAGCACCCAGGCCGCGGCCCCCTCGCTCGCGGTGACCAAGGCCGGCGCCTTCGCCTCGGGCTCGAGCGGCCGGGCCGGCGACGTCGTCGACTTCACGGTCACCCTGCGCAACACCGGCAACCAGACCCTCACCGGCGTCACGGCGACCGACACCCTGCCCGGCCTCGGGGCCCTCGCCTACGGCACCTGGCCGAGCGGCACGACGGGCACCCTCGCGCCGGGCCAGGCCGTCACGGCCACCGCGAGCTACACGTCGCGCCAGTCGGACCTCGACGCGGGCGCGATCGCCAACACCGCGGAGGGCCGCGGCACGGCGCCGGGCGGCGTCGGCGTCACGGCGAGCGGCAGCGCGTCCGTCCCGACCGCGCAGACGCCGTCGCTGAGCCTCGTCGAGGTGGCCGCCGCCTCCGGCCGGGCCGCGGTCGGCGACACGGCCACCTTCACCTACACCGCCCGCAACACGGGCAACCAGACCCTCGCCGGCGTCGTCGTCGCCCCCGGTCCGGGCCTGTCGACGCAGACCGTGACGTGGTCGGGCACGCCCGGCACCCTCGCGCCGGGGCAGACCGTCACTCTCGTGGCGTCGCGCACGATCACGCAGGCGGACGTCGACGCCGGCTCGGTCCGCGACGCCGGCACCGCGACGGGCACGGCCGGTGCGCGCACCGTCGCCGCGACGGCCTCCTCGTCGGTCGCGACCGTCGCCGGCGCCCCGCGGGTCACGACCACCAAGACCGCGAGCACAGGAGGCGCGGGTGCGGTCGGCGACGTCGTCACGTACTCGTTCCGCGCGACCAACGCCGGGAACGTGACGCTCACGGGCGTGACGATCGCCGATCCGCTCCCCGGGCTGTCGCCGCTCAGCACGACCTGGCCGGGCACGACCGGCGTGCTCGCGCCCGGGCAGTCCGTCGCCGCCGTGGCGACCTACACGCTCGGCCAGGCCGACGTCGACCGAGGCTCGGTCGTCAACACCGCGACCACGACCGCCACGGCGCCCGGCGGCACGGCCGTCTCGTCGAGCTCGGCCGTCGTGACGACCCCCACGGTCCCGTCGGCGCCGGCCCTCGCGCTCGAGAAGTCGGGCGCGCTCGCGGCGGGCTCGACGCCGCGTGCCGGCGGCGTCGTCGACTACACGTTCCGCCTCGTGAACACGGGCAACGTGACCCTCACCGGTGTCGGCGTGGCCGACGCCCTGCCGGGCCTCGGGGCGATCACGGTCGCGACGTGGCCGAGCGGCGCCGCCGGCACGCTGCGACCCGGCGACGCCGTCGTCGGCACCGCCTCCTACGCCCTGCGCCAGGCCGACGTCGACGCGGGCGCGCTCGCCAACACCGCCGTGGCCACGGCGACGCCGCCCGTCGGCGCGGCCGTGACGACCCGCGGCTCCTCGACCTTCCCCCTCGCGTCCGCGGGCGCCGTCTCCCTGACGAAGACCGCGACCGTGTCCGGCGTGGGCGGGGTCGGGGACACGGTCACCTTCGACTACGTCGTCACCAACACGAGCGCCGTCACGCTGGCGGGCGTCGGCGTGGTCGACGGCCTCGCCGGGCTCGGGCCCGTGGGCTACGGCGTGTTCCCCGGAGGCACCGAGGGCGTGCTGGCCCCCGGCGAGTCCGTGACGGCCAGCGCCGCGTACACGATCCGGCAGTCGGACGTCGACGCCGGCGTCGTCGCGAGCACGGCGACGGCGACCGGGCGCACCCCGCAGGGCGTGGTCGTCTCAGCGGAGGCCGGCACGACGACCCCGACGGTCGCGGCGGCCCCCGGCCTCTCGACGACGAAGAGCGTCACGCCCGCGGCGGGCGCACGCCTCGGCGACACCGTGCGCTACACGGTCACCGCGTCGAACACGGGCAACGTCACGCTGGCGGGCGTCGTCCTGGCCGACCCCCTGCCCGGTCTCTCGACCCTGACCCCCGGTGCCTGGCCCGACGGCGTCGCCGGCCGTCTGCTGCCCGGCCAGTCCGTCTCGGCCACCGCGAACTACACGATCCGCCAGGCGGACGTCGACCGAGGCTCCGTCACCAACACCGCGACGGCGACGGGGACCACGCCTGCCGGGGCCCTGGTGTCGGCGCCGAACGCCCCCCTCACGTCGCCGACCGCCGTCGCGGCTCCGTCGCTCGCGATCACGCAGACGGGCAGCCTCGCCGCCGGCGCCGCGGGCCGCGCCGGCGACGTCGTCACGTGGTCGTCGACCGTCCGCAACTCCGGCGACCAGACCGTGACCGGCATCACGGTCGCCTTCGGCCTGCCCGGCACGTCCGCTCCCGTCGTCCGCTGGCCCGGGGCGGTCGGCGTCCTCGCTCCGGGGCAGACGGCGACGGCCACGGCGACCTACACGCTCACGCAGGCCGACGTCGACGCCGGCAACGTCTCCGACCTGGCGACGACGCGGGGGACCTCGCCCGCCGGCACGGCCGTCGAGGCCTCCGCCCCCGCGACCGTGCCGATCGGCAGCGACGCGCGGATCACGCTCGAGAAGATCGGTCGCATCGCCCCCGGCAGCGCGGGAGAAGAGGGCGACCCCCTGCAGTACGTCTTCACGGTGCGGAACGCCGGGAACGTCAGCCTGACCGGGGTGACCCTCGTCGACGCGCTGCCGGGCGTCGTGGTCGGCGGCTGGGCCTGGCCCGACTCCTCGCGGCCCGGCGAGCTCGCCCCGGGAGCCGTCGCGACGGCCGTCGGCGACTACACGGTGACCCAGGCCGACGTCGACGCGGAGTCCGTGACCAACAGCGCGACCGTGAGGGCGACGTCGCCCGGCGGACAGGTGGTCGAGGGCAGCGCGACCGTCGTCGTGCAGACGGGCGAGCAGCGCGCCGACCTGATCACGACCAAGTCCGCCGTCGTCGAGGGCGACGGCGGGGTCGGCGACGACGTCGTCTACTCGTTCACGGCCGAGAACACCGGCAACGTCACCCTGACCGGCGTCGAGGTCGTCGACGGCCTGCCGGGCCTGAGCCCCGTCGAGTACGTCCTGTGGCCGGGCGCGCCGAACGTCCTGGCGCCCAGGGAGAAGGTCTCCGCGACCGCGAGCTACACGATCACCCAGGCGGACGTCGACCGCGGCTCGGTCACGAACGCGGCCCGCTCGGTCGGCACCTCCCCGGCCGGCGTCGCCGTCACCAGCGCCTCCGTCGCCGTCGACACCCCCACGGTGCGCCGTGCCGCCGCGGTCTCCGTCGACAAGACCGCCTCGCTGGCCGGCGACCCCGCCGCCGGCTCCGTCGTCACCTACTCGTTCACGGTGACGAACTCCGGCAACACCACCCTGTACGCGCCGACCGTCGCGGACGCCCTGCCGGGCCTGTCGCCGATCGACGTCGGCGCACTGCCCGCGGTCCTGCGGCCCGCCCTGCTCGACCCGGAGACGGGCGACGTCGTCCGCCCGGCCGACAGCGCCAGCGTGACCGCGACCTACGCGCTCACGCAGGCCGACGTCGACGCCGGGGCGGTCGCGAACTCGGCCACGGTGACGGCCACGTCGAGGCCGACGCCCGGCTCTCCCGTCGACCAGTCCGTCGTCGTCACCTCGAGCGACGCGGCCAGCGTGCCGCTCGCGGCGGCCCCGGGCCTCACGCTCGACAAGCGCGCCACGCTGCCGAGCGGAGTGGCCGCGGCCCGCGTCGGCGACGTGGTCACCTACTCGTTCACGGCCGTGAACACGGGCACCGTGACGCTCGACGGGGTGGCGATCACCGACCCCCTCGCCGGTCTCTCCGCGCTCACGACGACCTGGCCGGGTGACCCGGGCGTGCTCGCGCCCGGGGACACGGCCGCCGCGACCGCGACCTACACGGTCACGCAGGCCGACGTCGACGCGGGTGCCGTGCGCAACCAGGCATCGGTCGTCGGGGCGACCCCCGCCGGCGACGACCTCCTCGTCCTCTCGCCGCAGACGGTGCTCCCGACGGTCGCCGCCGCACCGCAGCTCACGACGTCCGTGGTGTCGAGGGTCGGCGGGCTCGGACAGGTCGGCGACGTCGTCGAGTACGACGTGGTGATCTCCAACGAGGGCAACGTCACCGTCGAGGGCATCGCGCTCGACGCCCGCCTCGCCGGAGGAGGCGCCCTCGCGCCCCTGGCGTACGACGCCTTCCCGAGCGGCACGGCCGGCACCCTCGCCCCCGGCCAGTCCGTGACCGTGCGCACGAGCCACGTCCTCACCCAGGCCGACCTCGATGCGAGCTCCGTCGTCTTGACCACCGTCTCGGCCGGCACCGCCGCCGTCAGCGGCACCTCCGTGACGAGCGCCACGACCAGGACGTCCGACGTCACGGCGGCGGCGTCGCCGTCGATCGCCGTGACCGACGAGGGAGCGCTCGCGAGCGGCGCCACCGGGGTCGCCGGCGACGCCGTCGCGTGGCGCTACTCCGTGACGAACACCGGCAACGTCACCCTCACCGACGTGAGACTGACGGACGAGCTCCTCGTCGACGGCCTCGCCGTGGCGTGGCCCGGTGCGACCGGGCAGCTCGCCCCCGGCCAGACCGCGACCGCCACGTCGACGCACCGCCTGACGCAGGACGAGGTCGACGCCGGCGGCGTGGAGAGCGTCGCGGAGGCGAGGGGCACGTCGCCGGCCGCGACCACCGTGACCGCCAGGACGACCGCCCTCGTCGAGGTGCTCGCCCGCGGCGCCCTCTCCGTCGTCAAGACCGGCGCCCTCGCCGACGGCGCCGAGGGCGGCGTGGGCGACACGGTCGTCTACCGCCTCGAGATCACCAACACGGGCAACGTCACCCTCGACGGGGGCGTCCTCGTGGACGCGCTGCCCGGCCTCGGCACGCCGACGATCACTTGGCCGGTGCCCGAGGAGCCGGGGCTCGTGCCGGTCGGCGCGACCGTCATCGGCGTCGCCGGGTACCCGCTCACCCAGGCCGACGTCGACCTGGGCTACATCGACAACACGGCAGCGGTCCGCGCGACGACGCCCGCCGGCGACCAGGTCGACGCGCCGTCGAACACCGTGCGGGTCACGACGGCCCTGCCCGCGCCCGCGCTCACCACGACCAAGACGGCCACGACCGCCGACGGCGCCGCGCCCGGCGAGGGCGACGTCGTCACGTACCGCGTGACGACCCGCAACACCGGCACCGTCACGCTCACCGGGGTCGCCCTGACCGACTCGCTGCCGGGGCTCTCGTCGATCGTCGTCGACGCGTGGCCCGGCACCGCCGGCGTGCTCGCCCCCGGCGAGGAGATCGGCGGCACCGCGACCTACACGGTGTCCCTCGCCGACGTCGACGCCGGATCGGTCGTGAACTCGGCCGGGGCGACCGGCGTCGCACCCCGCGGCGCGACAGTCGAGTCCGTCCCCGTCGTCGTCACGACGCCGACCGAGGAGGCGTCCCCGGAGATCCTCGTCAGCAACACGGCGGTCCCGCTGCCGGGCTACCGCGGCGTCGCCGGCGACCAGGTGCAGCTGGCCTACACGCTGGTGAACGACGGCAACGTGACGCTCTCGTCCGTCGCCTTCGTCGACGCCCTCGCCGCCGCCTCCTCGCCCACCTACCTGTTCCCGAACGCGGACGGCACGACCGTCAGCCCCGGGCAGGCCGTGACCGCGACCGCCGTCTACACCCTGACGCAGGCCGACGTCGACGCCGGCTCCCTGTCGAGCCTCGTCACGGGCTCGGCCGCCTCGCCCCGGGGCGTCGTCCTCTCGGGGACCGCGCCCGCGACGCTCTCGATCGCGCCGGCCCCCGGCCTCTTCATCGACAAGCTCACCGTCGAGCGCGGCAAGGCCTTCGGGCTCGGCGAGAGCATCGACTACACGATCACCGTGACGAACACCGGCACGGTGACGCTGTCGGGCGTGCTGATCTACGACGCGCTCGACGGGCTGTCGCGGCCGGTCGTCACCTGGCCCGGCCAGGAGCGCGTGCTCGCACCGGGGGAGTCGGCGAGGGCCACCGCGTCGTACGTCGTGCGGCAGTCGGACGTCGACCGCGGCACCGTGACCAACCTCGCGAGCGCGTCGGCACAGACCCCCACGGGCGCGTCGGTGCCGACGGTCTCGGACGAGGTCGTCAACCGCACCGTCGCCGCGGCTCCGGAGGTCACCACGACGTCGACCGCGACGGTGGGCGGCACGGGCGCCGGCGTGGTCGGCGACACGGTCACCTTCACCGTGCTGGTGCGCAACACGGGCAACGTCACCCTCGCCGGCGTCACGACGTCCACCCCGCTGCCCGGCCTCTCGGCCCCCGCGACGACGTGGCCGGGCGACGAGGGCGTGCTCGCCCCCGGCCAGGCGGTCGAGACGCGCACGACCTACGTCCTCACCCAGGCCGACGTCGATCGAGGTTCGGTCGCGCTCGGCGCGACGGGATCCGGCACGGCGCCCGACGTCCGTGTCGTCGACGCGCCCGCGCCGCTGCTCACCGTGCCCACGGCGGCAGCGGCACCCGCCGCCCTCGTCACCGACAGCGGCTCGCTCGCGCCCGGTGCGACCGGCCTCGCCGGCGACGAGCTCGTCTTCACCTACACGCTGGCGAACACCGGCAACACCACCCTGACCGCCGTCGGCTTCACGGACGGCAACGCGGGCGTCGGCGCACCGGCCTACGCCTGGCCCGGAGCCGAGGGAGTGCTGGCTCCCGGCCAGACCGTCACCGCGACCGCCCGCTACACGCTGACGCAGGCCGACGTCGACGCAGGCTCGGTCACGAGCGTCGTCGACGGCACGAGCACCGACCCGGCCGGCGTCGTGCGCACCGCCTCCGCCCCGGCGACCGTCACCGTCGCCCCGGCCCCCGCGCTCACCGTCCTCAAGTCGGCCGAGATCGTCTCGGGCACCGGAGGCGCGGGCGACGTCGTCCGCTACCGGCTCGACATCACGAACACCGGCTCGGTCACCCTCACCGACGGGCGCCTCCTCGACCCCCTGCCCGGTCTCGGCACGCCGCAGATCACCTGGCCCGACCCCGAGCGGCCCGGTCGCGTCGCCGTCGGGGAGACGGTCGTCGGCGTCGCGGACTACGCGCTGACCCAGGCCGACGTCGACCTCGGCCACATCGACAACCAGGCCTCCGTCTCGGCCGTGACGCCCCAGGGCGTCGAGGTCCGCGCCGAGTCGAACACCGTCCGCGTGACGACCGTGGAGCCGTCGCCGGCGCTCACGGTCACGCAGACCGGCGCCGTCCGGGCCGCCGGCGTCGCCGGCGACACGGTCGACTGGGTCGTCGTCCTGCGGAACACCGGCAACGTGACCCTCGAGGGCGTCGCCCCGACGGGCACGCTCGCCGACCTCTCCGACTACGTCGTCGAGTGGCCAGGGGCCCCGGGAGTGCTCGCGCCGGGAGCCGTGGCGACCGCCCGCGCGTCGTCGCCGGTCGAGCAGTCGGACGTCGACGCGGGCTCCGTGACGAACGTGGCCGCCGCCTCCGGCACCTCCGCCCGTGACGGTGCTGCGGTGGTCGGCCCCGACGCCCCGACGACCGTGGCGACGCTCGCCGCGGCCCCCGGCCTGTCGGTCACCAAGACGGCGGCCCTGGCCGACGGCGACCGCGGCGTGGCCGGCGACACGGTCTCGTTCTCGTACACGGCGACCAACACGGGCACCGTGACGCTCACCGGGGTCCAGCTGGTCGACGCCCAGGCCGGCGCCGGGGCCCCGACCTACGCCTGGCCCGGCACGCCCGGGGTCCTCGCGCCCGGACAGAGCGTCACGGCCACGGCCGCGTACACGCTGACGCAGTCGGACGTCGACTCGGGCGGGCAGTCGTCGACCGTCACGGCGACCGGTCGCACCCCCGCGTCGTCGACCGTCCAGGCGACGGCGACGGACGGCGTCGTGCTCGCCGACGAGGCCTCCATGGTCGTCGCGAAGTCGGGTGCCGCCCGAGGTGCAGGAGGCGTCGGCGACGTCGTCGACTACTCGTTCTCGATCACGAACACCGGCGACGTCACCCTCTCGCTCGTCGACCTGGTCGACCAGCTCGGCGGCGTGTCCGACCCGCAGATCACCTGGCCCGGCCAGCCCGGCACGCTCGCCCCCGGGCAGGTCGCCACCGCCACGGCGACGTACGCCGTCACCCAGGCCGACGTCGACCGCGGCAGCGTCGGCAACACCGCCGTCGCGACCGGCAAGCCGCCCGCCGGCGACACGATCAGCGTGAGCTCGCCGCTGACGACGACGACGGTCCAGCCCGCCGCGCCCGGGCTCAGCGTCTCGAAGACCGGCGCCGTCCGGGCCGACGGTGCCCTGCGCGACACAGTCGACTGGACGTTCGTGGTCGCCAACACGGGCAACGTCACGGTGACGGGCATCGACCTCGTCGACGACGTGCCCGGCGTCTCGACGCCCGCCGTCCGCTGGCCGGGCGCCGACGGCGTGCTCGCCCCTGGTCAGCAGGCCACCGCGACCGCCACCTCCGAGATCGGCCAGGCCGACCTCGACCGCGGACAGGTGCTCAACGTCGCGACCGCGACCGGCTCGTTCGCCGGCGTCGCGGTGTCCGCGACGACGGGCGAGGTGTCCACGCCCACCGCCGCCCCGGTCCCCGGGATCGCCGTGACGGACTCCGGCGCGCTCGCCCCGGGCTCGACCGGTGTGGCCGGCGACTCCGTGACCTGGTCCTACCGCGTCACCAACACGGGCACGGTCACCCTCGCCGGGGTCGACGTGGCCGAGCGCGTCCCCGGGACGACGGCCCCCGTCGTCGTGTGGCCGGGCGAGCCGGGCGTGCTCGCGCCGGGTGCGTCGGCGACCGCCACCACGACCGCGGTCCTCACGCAGGCCGACGTCGACGCCGGTGCCGTCTCCAGCACCGTCGACACCACGGGCACCGACCGGGCAGGCACCGTCGTGGCCGCCCGCGCCTCCGCCACCGTGCCGATCGCCCCCGCCGGCGCCCTCGTGGTGACCCAGGTCGGCGGCGTCGTCGCACCCGGCATCGGCCAGGTCGGCGACACCGTCGAGTACGTCGCGACGGTCCGGAACGAGGGCAACGTCACGCTCGCCGACGTGGACGTCGCGCTGAGCCTCGCCGGGCTGACCGCCGACACGATCGACTGGCCCGCCGCCCCCGGCGTGCTCGAGCCCGGCCGGTCCGTCCTGGTGCGCGCGACGCTGACGCTGACCCAGGCCGACGTCGACCGGGGCTTCGTCGAGAACACGGCCTCGGCCCGGGGCACGGCCCCCGGCGGCGCCGAGGTCACGGCCGTCGCCGGCGCGGTCCGCGTCGCCACCGTCTCCGCGGTGCCCGGCATCACGACGACGAAGAGCGGCGCGGTCTCCGGCGCCGGAGCTGTCGGCGACCTCGCGACCTTCGAGATCGTCGTCCGCAACACGGGCAACGTGACCCTCACGGGCGTCTCGGTCGCCGACGACCTCGAGGGGCTCTCGCCGCTCGCCTACGGCCCCTGGCCCGGTGCGGAGGGTGTCCTCGCCCCCGACCAGTCCGTCACGGCGACCACGACGATCGTCCTCGACCAGGCCGACGTCGACGCCGGCGGACTCGTCAACACGGCCACGGCCACGGGGACGCCCCCGGGCGGGGCCGCCCCCGTGGGCGACGCCTCCGACCCGGCGCCGGTCGCCGCCGAGGCCTCGCGCCCCGCCGTCGCCGTGACCGACTCCGGCGCCCTGGCGCCGGGCTCCACGGGAGTCGCGGGCGACACCGTCATCTGGACCCAGACCCTCCGCAACAGCGGCAACGTGACGCTCACGGGCGCCGCGCTCACGGACGCGCTGCCCGGCATCGGCGAGCCCGTCTGGGTGTGGCCCGGCGAACCCGGCGTGCTGCTGCCGGGCCAGGTCGCGACGGCCACGGCCACCTCGGTGCTGCTCCAGGCCGACGTCGACGCCGGAAGCGTCACGAGCCAGGTGACCGGCAGCGGCCTGCCGCCGACCGGCGCCGCGGCGACCGCGACCGACGTCGCGACCGTGCCGATCGCCTCCGCTCCCGGGCTCACCCTCGTCAAGGAGGCGGCCCTCGCGTCCGCAGGGCAGAACGGCCTGGGCGACGTCGTCGACTACGCCTTCACGATCGGCAACACCGGCAACGTGACGCTGACGGGCGTCGTGCTGGCCGACGCGCTGCCCGGGCTGGGCCCGGTCGTCGTGAGCTGGCCGGGCGAGCAGGAGGGCGTGCTGCCGCCGGGCACGCAGGCCACCGCGACGGCCCGCTACGCGATCCAGCAGGAGGACGTCGACCGCGGTGCCGTCCAGAACTCGGCGACCGTCACGGCGACGGCGCCCGACGGCCGTTCGTCGGTCGCCGTGTCGACCCTCGTCGTCGTCCCCACCGAGGCGTCGGACCCGTCGATCGCGACCGAGAAGTCGGCGGTCGTCGCCGGCTCCGGAGCCGTGGGCGACGTCGTCACCTACACGTTCGAGATCCTGAACACGGGCAACGTGACGCTGAACCTCATCGCGCTCCGCGACCGCCTGCCGGGGCTCTCGCGGCCCGACATCGACTTCCCGACCGCGACGGGCATCCTCGCCCCGGGCGAGAGCGCCCTCGGCGAGGCCACGTACGCGATCTCGCAGGCCGACGTCGACCGCGGGCACGTCGACAACCAGGCCACCTCGGTCGGGTCGGCGCCCGACGGCACCGTCGTGACCGGCGTCTCGAACACCGTCCGCACCTCCACCGATCCCGAGGCGGCCTCGGTGACGACGACCCAGACGGCGCGCCTGGCGCCGGGCGACGTGGGTCGCGTGGGCGACGTCGTCGAGTACGCGTTCACGGTGGTCGCCGACGGGCCGCGCACGCTGACCGACGTCCGCGTCGACTCCACGGTCGTCGGGCTCACCGACGTCGTGGCGGCCTGGCCCGGCCAGCCGGGGACCCTCGCCCCCGGTCAGCAGCTGACCGTCACCGCTCGGCACGTCGTGACGCAGGCCGACGTGGACGCCGGCCGCGTCGTGAACGTCGTCACGGGCTCGGGTCGTGACCCCGCAGGGGCGCTCGTCGCCGACGACTCCGACGAGGCCGTCGTCGAGCTCGTGGCGGCGTCGCGGGCCCTCGACCTGGTGAAGACCGGGACGCGCTCGGGCTCCGGCGTCGTCGGCGACGCGGTCGACTACCGCTTCGTCGTCACGAACACCGGCGAGACCACCGTGCGCGACGTCGTCGTCGCCGACCCGCTGCCCGGGCTGTCGGCCGTCGCCTGGGGCACGTGGCCCGGCGAGGCCGGCGTGCTCGCCCCGGGCGAGTCCGTCACGGCGACGGCGACGTACGTCCTGGTGCAGGCCGACGTCGACCGCGGCTCGGTCCGCAACACGGCGACCGTCTCGGGAACGACCCCCCGCGGCGACGACGTGGTCGACGCCTCCGACGAGTCGGTCGTGCCGACCGCCCCGCGCGCCGCCTCGCTCGACGTGTCGAAGCAGCAGGCGCTCGCCGCGGGCGCGGAGGGCCGACCCGGCGACGTCGTCGAGTACACGTACTCGGTGACGAACACGGGCAACGTGACCCTCGACGGGGTCGAGCTGCGCGACCCGCAGGCCCGCCTCTCGAGGCTGTCGTACCGGTGGCCGGGCGAGCCGGGCGTGCTCCTCCCGGGCCAGACGGCGACGGCGACGGCGACCTACGTGCTGACGCAGGCCGACGTCGAGGCCGGCGTCGTCGCCTCCGCCGTGACCGCCTCCGCGTCGACCCCCGCCGACGCGATCGTCGTCGACCGGGCGGCCGACTCGGTGGCGATCGTGGCCATCTCGGAGCTCGCCCTGTCGAAGACCGCACAGCCGCTGACGGCCGCCCAGCTCGGCGCCGTCGTCGACTACCGCTTCGAGGTGACGAACACCGGGACGGCCACCCTCACCGAGGTCGTCGTCGACGACGACCTCGTGGGCCTGACGTCGCCCGTCTACCGGTGGCCCGGCGCGCCCGGCGTCCTCGCGCCGGGCGAGGTCGTCGTCGCGACGGCCTCCTACGTCGTCGGCGAGGCCGACGTCGAGGCCGGGGCCGTCGCGAACACGGCCACGGCAGGGGCTGTCGGCGCGGACGACGCGAGCGTCCTGGCGACCGACGGGGCGACCGTGGCCGTGGCACCGGTCCCCGACCCCGAGCCGCCGGTGGACCCGCAGCCGCCGGTCGGCCCGCAGCCGCCGGTCGGTCCGGTGTCGCCGGCCGACCCGGCACAGCCTGCCGCGCCCGCCGGCCCCTCGGTGCTCGTGCCCGTCTTCTCGCCCGTGGCCACGGCGGTCCTGGCCTGGACCGGCGGCGGTCTCGCCGGTCTCGCCGGCCTCCCCCTCGGCGGCCTGTTGCTGCTGCTCGGCGCCCTCGTGGTGAGATGGGGGCAGCGCCGCCCACCCCGAAAGGAACGCCCATGACCTCCACCCGGTGGACGACGACCCTCGCCGTCGGTGCCCTGGCACTGGCCCTGACCGGCTGCACCTCGCAGGACGCGGAGCCGTCGCCGTCGCCGACGCCGACGGCCGAGGCGACCGAGCAGGCCTCGGCGGGCATCACCGACGTCCAGGACGTCCCCGGCTCCGGAGAGGGCTTCACCGGGGCCCTCAGCGACCTGCAGATCGCCACCTGCGAGCGGGGCGACGGCGGCTGGACCGTCGACGGGACGGTCCAGAACCCGAGCGAGGGCCCGGTCACCTACCGGCTCTACATGTCCCTGCTCAGCGGAGGGTCCGACACCCGCGCCCTGCAGCAGGTCGACGTCGGCCCCGTGGAGGCCGGCGAGGGTGCCGACTGGTCGATGACCATCCCCGTCGAGGAGGACGGCCTCACCTGCGTCCCGCGCGTGGAGCGGTACGCCGCCTAGGGTCCGGCTCTCCGGAGACCGCCTGGACCGCGGGGCCCGAGGTCGCGGCCTCGGCAGCAGGGCCGCGCCTCAGGCGTCGGAGTACCCGAGGCGGGCGGCGGCGGCGGCCGAGGCGAGCGCCATCCAGACGCTGACGGTGGCCACCTGCACCCACGCGTCGGTGCCGAACGAGGTCTGGAGGACCAGGCCCGGCCCGGCCTCGGACAAGAGGTAGTCGGAGAGGAACACGTCGCCGACGCGCACGCCGCCGGTCATCCCGGGGAGCAGCAGGACGAGCGCGATGACGGAGGCCGTCGTGAGGGCGACCCCGCGGAGCACGGTGCCGAGCAGCAGGCAGAAGACGGCGACGACGGCGACGTAGATCGCGGCGGCGACCACGGCGCGCACGACGGTGCCGGCCTCGATCCAGCCGTCGGGGTGCACGGCCGAGGTGGCGGCCAGGCCGGCGACCGAGCCGAGGACCGACAGGACGACGCCCAGCAGGGCGGACACGGCCGCCTTGGCCAGCAGTGCGAGACCGCGACGGGGCGCGACGGCCAGGGTGGTGCGGATGCTTCCGGTTGCGTACTCGGACGTCGTCCCCAGGGCCGTCAGGAGGCCGATCACGAGGGCGGACAGGGTGGCGGAGCCGAGGACCGCGGTGGTGGTCGAGGCCTCGGCGCTCGAGGCGAACGCCACGGCGCCGAGCGCCCCGGCACCGACGGCGGCGAGCGCGAGCCACCGCATCGAGGTCAGGGAGGCGACCTTCAGCCACTCCGACCTCATCAGGCCCGTGAAGTCCTGGTGGGCGGCGGTCGACGTGCGGGTGTCGCGGGCGGCGACGGGTGCCGAGGACGAGGTGGGCAGGTGCTCGTTCATCGTGTGGCCTTCGAGGAGTCGGTGTCGGTGATCGCGTCGGCCCGGTACTCGACCGAGTCGCCCGTGAGGTGGAAGAAGGCGGCCTCGAGGGAGACCTGGACCGGGGCGAGCTCGTACAGCAGCACGCCGGCGGGCCCGGCCGCCTGGGCGATCTGCTCGGCGGTCAGGCCGGCCACCTCGACGGTGTCGGCCGAGACGGGGACGAGCGTCGCGCCCAGCGGCGCCACCAGGGCGCTCAGGTCCTCCGGTCGGTCCGTGCGGACGCGGACGGCGCCGCCGCCGCCGGCTCGTGCCAGCAGCTCGGCCGTCGGGGTGTCCGCGATCACGCGCCCTCGTCCGAGCACGACGAGGCGGTCGGCCGTCTGGGCCATCTCGCCCATCAGGTGGCTCGAGAGCAGCACGGCCCGGCCCTCGGCGGCCAGCTGGCGGCACAGCTGGCGCACCCAGATGACGCCCTCGGGGTCGAGGCCGTTCACCGGCTCGTCGAGCACCACCGTGCCGGGGTCGCCGAGCAGTGCCGTGGCGATGCCGAGACGCTGCTTCATGCCGAGCGAGAACGTGCCGACCTTCTTGCGGGCGACGCTCTCGAGCCCGGCCAGGCTCAGCACCGCGTCGACGCGACGGTCGCCGATCCCGTTGGTGCTGGCGACGACGCGCAGGTGGTCACGGGCCCGTCGGCCGGGATGGACCGCGCCGGCGTCGAGCAGCACGCCGACCTCGGCCATGGGCGCAGGGCTGTCGACGTAGCGGCGGCCGTTCACCGTGACGGTGCCCGACGTGGGGCGGTCGAGCCCGACGATCATCCGCATCGTGGTCGACTTGCCGGCGCCGTTCGGCCCGAGGAACCCCGTCACCGTGCCCGGCCGCACCGAGAAGGACACGCCGTCGACGACTGTCTTCGCGCCGTGGCGCTTGCTGAGTCTGGTCGCTTCGATCATGGTGCCGACGCTACGGACGTCGGACGGACGTGAGATCCTCCACGGGTATCCGTCCGCTGGTACCGGAGTGCCGAGGGTCTGTCGTGCCGAGCGACAGCCGCCTCCGGCGTCGCGGCCGTACCGGTCCGGCGCGGGTCCTGCACATGTCGGCAGCCGGGGGACGTCCGGCGGCCGGGACTGGGACCTGCCTGCACGTGCAGGACGGTCCCGCCGCCGAGGGAGTGACCTGGGGGAGGTCCGCGCCGGGCGGGCCACGGACGAGAGGACGACCGACATGGGTCTCATGGACAGCGCGAAGGACGCGATGGGCAGCGACAAGGGCGAGAAGGCCTCGGACGCGGGCATCGACAAGGCCGAGCAGGCTGCCTCACAGAAGAGCGGCGGCAAGTTCGACGACAAGATCGAGAAGGCCGGCGACGCTGCCGACGAGAAGGTCGGCCGCTGAGCTGAGTCGTCGTCGGGGTGCCGCGCTCAGTGTGCGGCACCCCGACGGCATCCGCGTCGGGGGACGTCCCCGTGGTCGACGCGGACCGCAGCCCGCAGCCCGCCCAGTCCCCTCAGGCGCCGAGGAGCGAGAGCACCAGCCCGCCCCCGGCCGCGACGAGCACCACGGCCCACGGCGGCGTCCGCCAGGCGGTCAGCAGCACGAAGCAGACGAGCGCCAGGCAGAACGCCCCGGTCGACGTGATCGCCGTCGTCGCGACGGGGTCCCAGAGCGCCGCGGCGAGCAGCCCGACGACCGCGGCCCCCGCCCCCCGCATGACGCCGCGCAGCCACGCCCGGTCCCGCACCGCCGCCCAGAACGGCAGCACCCCGACGAGGAGGAGCAGGCCGGGGGCGAAGATCGCCAGCGTCGCGAGCAGCGCGCCGAGCGGGCCCCCGGGGCCGAGGGTCGTGACGGCGCCGAGGTAGGTGGCGAAGGTGAAGAGGGGACCGGGCACCGCCTGGGCCGCTGCGTACCCCGTGAGGAACGCCTCCTCGGTGACCCAGCCGGGGTCGACGAGACCCGCCTGCAGCAGGGGCAGCACCACGTGGCCGCCGCCGAGCACGAGGGCGCCGGAGCGGTAGAGGACGTCGACGAGCGCGAGCGCCTCGGAGCCGGTCGCGCGGGCGAGCAGCGGCAGGCCGACGAGCAGCCCGGCGAAGAGCGTGAGGCAGGCGACGGCGGCCCGGCGAGGGACGGCGGCCGCCCAGGCCGCGGGTGCCGCAGGCGGAGAGGCATCCGCGCCGCCGTCCGCGCCGCCGGCCGGGTCGCTCGCGCCGCGGAGCAGCCAGAGCCCGGCCAGCACGCCGACGGCGATCGCCGCGAGCTGCCCCGTCGAGCCCGGAAGCGCGAGCGCGAGCACGGCGGCGACCACGGCGACGGAGGCGCGGGTCCGGTCGGCAGCCAGCGAACGAGCCATCCCCGCGACGGCGTGCGCGACGATCGCCACGGCGCCGATCGTGAGGCCCGACACCAGCGCGCTGCCCACGGGGCCCTCGAGGAGCCCGACGCCCGACGCGACAGCGAGCATGACGAGGGCCGACGGGAGGGTGAACGCCACGAAGGCGGCCAGGGCGCCGAGGGGGCCGCCGCGCAGCAGCCCGAGGCCGAAGCCGACCTGGCTCGAGGCCGGGCCGGGGAGGAACTGCCCCAGCACGACGAGGTCACCGTAGTCGGCATCGCCGAGCCAGCGCCTCCGCTCGACGAGGTCGGCGCGGAAGAAGCCGAGGTGCGCGACGGGGCCGCCGAACGAGGTGACGCCGAGCACGGCGAAGGCGCGGAGCACCTCGGCCGCGGTGCCGGGGCGCGGGGGCGCATCCTGCCGGCCGTCTTCCGGCGAGTCGGCCGGCTCGGTCGCGTCGGCGGGGTCCATCGACCCAATCGTCGCCGATCTCGCGGCGTCGTGCCACGGGGGGACGTGGACGGCGGGCGACGAGGAGGTGACCGTCAGGGGCCGCGGCGCCCGCGAGTCGAAGGGGACCGCCCGGCAGTCGGGGTGCCGGACGTCCGCGCGATGGTCGACCCTCGGGGGAGGGCCGCCTGCGACCTCGGTCACGACGGTGTGGGTGCGAAGGGGCAAGTCCGGCGTGGGTGTCCTGCCGAGGTGGTCGCCCCGGCACGCCGAAGTCAGCCCACGGTCGGCGCGGCCCCTAGGACTTCCGTCACATCCGTGTCGTGGAAGACTCGACGACGTGCGCATCCTCCTCGTCCGACACGGCCAGAGCACCGCCAACGCCGCCGGTGCCGTCTCCAGCGCGGCCCCCGGCCCCGACCTCACCGACCTCGGTCGCGAACAGGCCGACGCCCTCGTCGGGACGCTGGGCGACGACCGGATCGACGCCATCTACGCGTCGACGCTCGTCCGTGCCCAGCAGACCGCCTCCCCCTCGCCGCCCGTCTCGGGCTCGACGTCGTCGTCCGTGACGGACTGCACGAGATCGAGGCCGGCGACCTCGAGGACCGCACCGACGAGGAGGCGCTGCGCGGCTATGTCCTGCCGTTGGTCGCCTGGGCAGGGGGAGACCTCACGGCCTCGGCCCCGGGCGCCCCGGACGGGCACGCGTTCTTCGAGCGGTTCGACGCCGCGATCGCGGACATCGTCGCGCTGCACGACGACGACGCCACCGTGGTCGTCGTCGGCCACGGCGCCGCCACCCGCGTCTGGCTCGGCGGTCGCGCGCTCAACGTCGACCCCGAGTTCACGACCAGCACCGAGATGGAGAACACGGGCGTCATCGAGGTCGTCGGCTCGCTCGAGGCCGGCTGGACGGTCGTGAGCTGGCAGGGCGCGCCCGTCGGCGTCGCCGCCCCGAACGACCCGACCGGCGAGGCGCTCGGCGAGGCCGTCGACGGGGACTGACCCGCACCGGGCACCCGGCGGGACTACGGACGTCGGTAGTCGTCGTCCGACACGTGCTCGAGCCACGTCGTGGTCGTCGACGGGTCGTCGGCCGACTCGATCATCGCGAGGTGCTCCATGTAGTCGTCCGGAGTGGCGCCGTGCCAGTGCTCCTCGCCGGGAGGCGTGTAGATCGTCTGGCCGGGCAGCGCCTCGACCACGGTGCCGTCCCGCGAGCCGAGCAACGCGACGCCCTCGGTGACGTGCAGGGTCTGCCCCCTCGCGTGCGAGTGCCAGGCCGTGCGGGCCCCCGGCACGAACCGCACCTTCACGACCGTCATCCGGTCGCCCTCCTGCTGCGGCGACGCGATCGCGTCGAGCCAGACGTCGCCGGTGAACTGCTCGGGCGGGTTCTTGACGGTGGGCGCTTTCGGGACGATCTGCACGGGTGCTCCTCGGTCGTGGGGGAGCGGCCTGCCGGGCGGCGGCCGCTCGCGCCGCCGCGGGGCTGACCGCGAGGCGCACCTCGACGCTACGACGGCGACCCGGCGCCCGGGGTGCCCTGCTGGTGCCCCTGTGGAGCCGGGGCGGGCACGTGGTGCCGGGGAGGGGTCACGCCGGTGGTCGGTGAACCGCGTTCCGAACGATGAACCGCGAAAGAACGCGGTTCATCGTTCGGAACGCGGTTGGTGGGGCGGGGTGACGGGGGGAGGCGCGGCGCCCGACGGGCACCGCGCCTCCTGCGTCCAGGGCCGGGGTCGGCGTCAGTCGGGCAGCGGCGCCGCGTAGACGCGGAAGTCGCCCTTCTCGGCGTGCATCGTCCACAGGGTGTCTGCGAGCACGTCCGGCTCGTGGGCCGGGTCGCCGCCGCCGATGCCGAGCGGGATGATCAGCTGACCGACGTGGATGCCCTCGGACGCCAGCGCGCCGTGCAGCAGCTCGGCGTAGGCGCTCTCGCCGGCGAAGGCGACGGCCGTCCCGGTGACGCCGTCACGCGGACGCACCGCGCTCGCGCCGTTGACGAAGAGGAGCGTGCCCCCGCCGAGGCTGCGCATCCCGGGGATCACCTGGTGGGCCGCCGTCGCCGGGCCGTAGATCGAGAACTCGACCGGGCCGACGAGGTCGTCGGCGACCGTCTCGAGCACGGGACGCATGAACTCCTTGGCGGGGAGGGGGCTGTACTGCAGCACCTCGATCGGCCCGAGGCGGGAGGCGGCCTGCTCGAGCGCGGAGACGAGCGAGGGGCGGTCGCGCACGTCGGCGACGAAGCCGGCGGCCGTGTGGCCCTCGGCGACGAGGGTCGCGGCGAGCTCGTCGACCCTGGCCTGGTCTCGGGCGATCAGCGCGATGCTGAGGCCCTCGCGGGCGAAGCGGCGGGCGACGGCCAGGCCGAGGCCCTGGCCGGCGCCGATGATGGCGAGTGTGGTCATGGCCCGACCCTACGGAGGCCCGAGGAGGCGTGACGCGCCCTGCCAGGGAACGCTCGGGCGCCGCAGCCGCGGCAGTCCCGTTTTAGTCAAATGCAACAAAGTGGCCTAAAGATCCTGAGTCGCGAGCTCGCGCAGCAGCGCCGCCTCCTCGTCGGGGGCGAGGCCGGCTCGGCGGGGACGGCCGACCCCGCGCGTCACCTCGTCGTCGCGCACGCGTCGTATCGTCTCGGCGAGGGGGCGCGTCGTGCCGCCGGCGGCACGGAACGCCGCCGTGCTGCGCCGCGCGAAGCCGGACGCCTCGAGCGGCAGCCACAACGGCAGCGACCGGGGGCCCGCCCACCACCGCACGTCGTGCTCGAGCAACCAGGCGTCGTCGACCGGCACGAGCTCGGGGTCGGTGCCGGCCGCGAGCCGCGCCTCCTCGAGGACCTCGGCCAGGGGCACCGGCTCTGCGGCAGCGATGACCGGGCCGAGGAGGCGCTCACGGCCCGCCCGCACCACCCACGCTGCGAGGTCGGCCACGTCGATCACCTGCGCCCAGCGTCCCTCGGTCGTGGGCACGAGCACGCGGCCGCCGCGCAGCATCCGCGCGGGCCAGTGGCCGAACCGGTCGCTCGGGTCGCCGGGACCCACGACGAGCGAGGGCCGCACGACGAGGAGGCGGTCGCCCAGCCGGGCGGCGGAGGTGCGCTCCGCCCAGGCCTTCTGCTGCGCGTAGAGATCGGGAGCGGCGTCGTCGGGGCGCTCGCCGACCGCGACGAGCTCGGCGGACTCGTCGGCGCCCGGCTCGTCGTCGCGGGAGTGGACGCTGACGGACGAGACGAGGGTCCAGTGGCGGGCGCGTGCGGCCAGGGCGTCGAGCGCGCCCTCGACGAGGTCGGGCGGCGTCGCGAGCTCGACGACCTCGTCCCATTCGCGGTCGACGCGGGCCACCGCGTCGTAGGCGCCGGGGCGGGTGCGGTCTGACCGGACCAGCGCGGCTCCCTCGGGGGCGCCTCCTGCGCTGCCCCGGGCGAGGCAGGTGACGTCGGCTCCGTCGGCCACCGCCTGCCGCGCGATCTCGTGGCCGAGCCACCCCGTCCCGCCGAGCACCAGCACCTTGCGCATGCGGGCCAGTCTGCCGGATCCACGGGTTCACGAGCCGCGGGGACCGCACAGCGGACGGGCAGAGAGAGGGCACGGCCACCACGCAGGTGGCCGTGCCCGGGTCGATGTTGTCCGCATCTGAGCTTCACGGGCAGGGGAGCGGAGCGACACCGGCCGGTGAAGACGCATGGTGACGCCTTCGACCCGGTGGACGGTACGCGCTCCGACCCGTGCCCGTCCGCATCCCGGTCAGGGCCCGGTCGGCACCCGGACGAGGGGACGCGGGGATCGTGCACGACGCCCCCAGGCGGTCACGGTCTACCGTCGAGGACATGTCCGTCACCCTCCCTGCCCCTGGCCGCCTCGACGACCGCGCCGTCGTCGTCACCGGAGCGAGCTCCGGGATCGGCCGTGAGGCCGCCCGTGCCCTGTCGGAGCTCGGCGCCACCGTCGCCGTCGTCGGCCGCAACCCGGACCGCACCCGCGCGGTCGCCGACGAGGTCGGCGGCACCGCCTACCTCGCCGACTTCGCCGACCTCGCCTCGGTGCGCTCGCTCGCCGACCAGCTCCTGGCCGACCTGCCCCGCATCCACGTGCTCGCCAACAACGCCGGGGCCACGATCGCGGAGCGTCAGCGCACCTCCGACGGCTTCGAGCTGACGTTCCAGGGCAACCACCTGGCGCCGTTCCTGCTGACCTCGTTGCTGCTGCCGCGCATGGTCGAGACCGCGGCCGACCACGCGCCGGGCACCGTCCGCGTCATCCAGACCTCGAGCGCCGGCAACCTCTTCGGCCGGGTCGACCTGGCCGACCTCGACGGCGACCACGAGCGCTGGTACGGCGGGTTCCGCGCCTACGGCACCTCGAAGCTGCTCAACATCCTGTTCACGCGCGAGCTCGCCCGTCGTCTCGGCAGCACGGGAGTCGACGCGTTCGCGTTCCACCCCGGCTTCGTCGCCTCGGGGTTCGGCGGGAACGGCCCCGTCGCCACCTTCGCCAAGCGCGCGGCCGTGTCGACCGAGCAGGGCGCCGAGCCCCTGGTGCGGCTCGCGGCGGCGCCGACGGTGCCCGCGCCGAGCGGCAACTACTTCGACCGGCTCCGTGCGCCGGGTCGCGTCGCGGCGCAGGCCGGCGACCGCGACCTGATGCGCGACCTGTGGGAGCGGAGCGCCGACCTGCTCGGCATCCCGTCCGACCCGCTCGCCTGAGCGCCGCGCGCCGCGCTGCTCGGTGTTCCTCCTCATTCAGGAAGATCGGTCCTGCGTCGTGCGGCGGGGGGAGTGCTCGTCCTGAGTCGTGCACGGATCAGGACGTCGCCGCCACGGGTTCCTGAGTCGTGCGGAACGACGCCCGTGCCGAGGAGGTGCGGGGCCGGCGAGCAGGGGCAGGCACAGCGGGGCGAGCAGGGACAGGCACAGCGGGGGAGGCGCGCGTCAGGTGATCCTGACCCGCGCCTCCCCCGTCCCTAGGGTCCGCACGTCGTCGCCGAGGTCGACGCGGTGCGTCGGGCTCGGCAGGGCGCGCGGCGCGTCAGTACGCGACGGAGATGTGCTCGCGCCGGTGCGCCGGCGTCTCGATCTCGTCGACGATCGCCAGCGCGAAGTCCGCTCCGCTGACGGCGGAGGCGCCGTCCTCGTCGGTGAACGCGACCTCGCCGCCGACGCGGTAGCGGCCCCGCGCCTCACCGGGGGCGTACGCGCCGAACTGCATCGCGGGCGACACGAACGTGAAGTCCAGCGACTCGGCACTGGTGAGCAGCTCGCTCAGCACCTCGTTCATCTGGAGTGCCTCGTCGGCGTACTCCGGCGGGATCTGGCCGGTCTCGGCCTGGCGCGGCCCGCCCTCCTCGAGGCGCAGCGAGCTGTAGCCGCCGACGACGACGAAGCGGGCGCCGTGCTGCTCGGCGAGGGCCGCGAGCTCACGGTCGACCTCGACGATGCGTCCGTCGAGCTCGCCGCGGGGCGAGAGGCTCGAGACGACGACCTGGGCGTCGGACACGGCGCGGGCGCGCACGTCGGCGTCGACGAGCGACCCGGTCTCGTAGCGGACACCCGCGACGCGGGCCTCCTCGGCTGGCACGCTGCGGCTGACCGAGACGACCTCGTGTCCGCGGCGCGCGGCCTCGGCGACGATCGCGCTGCCGGCGTAGCCGGTCCCTCCGACGACGGTGATGCGGGTCATGGCGTTCTCCTTCTGGTTCTTCTGTCCGTGGGGCTTCGCGGCTACGCTAGGTCCATTGGTCACTGATGGGAAGTAGGCACTTTTTGGTAACCATCACCAGCTCGGACGCTGCCCCGGCGGTCGCTCCCGCTCCTCCTGCGGGCGGTCCGCCCCCGCTCGACCCGTACGCCGCGGGCTGCCCGTCGCGCCGCCTGCTCGACCGCATCGGCGACCGCTGGACGGTGCTCGTCGTCGGCTCCCTCGGCACGGGTCCGCTGCGCTTCTCCGACATCCGGAGGCGCGTCGAGGGCATCTCGCAGAAGATGCTGACGCAGACCCTCCGGGGGCTCGAGCGCGACGGGCTCGTCACCCGGACGGTCTTCGCCGAGGTCCCGCCGCGCGTCGTCTACGAGCTGACGGAGGCGGGCGAGACGCTGCGGACACCGCTGCGCGCCCTCGAGGAGTGGTCGATCGCGCACTTCGGGCAGGTCTCCGGCGCCTGGGCCGAGTACGACGAGAGGGCCGGCGGAGGCGCGGAGGGCTGACGCAGGCGGCCGGCGGTCCGGCGGCCCCGCGGCCCCGGCCCCGGGGTGGACGCAGCCCGGCACGAGACGTATCGTCGACCCGTGATCATCACCGCAGTCGCGCAGCCCTCGGGGCGTCAGGAGGTCGTCGGCGCACTCTCCGCCGGCGGCAGGTAGTCGCACAGTCGACACCCCCTCTCTCCTCCCCTGATCACTGCTCGTGTGCGCCGTCGTGCGCGCACCTCCTCGCCCCTCGAAATGCCTGCCCGCCGTCGAGTGGTCACTTCTCGTCCGTCCCCGTCGCGGGATCGACCGGAGCTGACCACTCGTCGTGCGGGCACGTCCTGACGGGGCCGGGGCAGGTGCGCGCGGCCCGGCGCCTGAGCACCCTGAACGACTGGTGAACCCCTGATGCTGCCCCTGACCGCCTCCGCCCTCCGCGCCTCCTTCGCGAACGCCTCGCGCAAGGAGACCTCCGACCTCGTGCTCCCGCCCGACCTCGACGCCCTCGACTGGGACTCCCTCGAGTTCGTCGGCTGGCGCGACCCGAAGCTGCCCCGCCGGGCCTACGTCGTCGTGCCCGTCGACGGCGAGCCCGTCGGCCTCGTGCTGCGCCAGGCCGAGGCCACGCCCCGGTCGCGAGCGCAGTGCAGCTGGTGCCAGGACGTGACCCTGCCCGCTCCGGTCGCCTTCTTCAGCGCGAAGCGGGCCGGTGCTGCCGGACGCAACGGCGACACCGTCGGCACTCTCGTCTGCGCCGGGTTCGAGTGCAGCGCGAACGCCCACCGCCCGCCGCCGCCCGCGTACCTCGGCTTCGACGTCGCGGCCGCCGTCGAGCAGCGGGTGCTCAGCCTGCGCGAGCGGACCGCCGGGTTCGTGCGGACGGTGGTCGACGGGCGCTGACCCGGCTGGCTCGGCTGACCTAGCTGGCCCGGCCGGCGCGGCTGACTCGGCTGACCCGGCCGGCTCGGCCAGCAGGCGCCGAGTGGTCCGAACTGGTCGTTCCCTGCCCCCAGGGGAACCGTTCGGGACCACTCGACGCCGCCGGCCGGGTCAGCGGGGCCGACCACCGGCCCGGGAGGACCGCCGGGGCGTCACCCGAGGAGGCGCCCCACGGCCACGCGCACGATCTCGCGTTGGGCGTCGACGTCAGCCGTGCGCGGCTGGTCGTCGGGCAGGCCCGGCAGCTGGACCCACGCCGACGCGATGGCCAGCACGAGGGCGAACAGGTCGTCGGGCGACCACGGCGGCGCTTCCGCCGACGCGGCCGACGCGGCCGACGCGCCCGATGCGGCCGACGCACCCGATGCGCCCGATGCGGCCGACGCACCCGATGCACCCGATGCGCCCGATGCGCCCGACGCGTCGGCGCCGACGAGGCGCTCGAGGTGCCCGACGGAGGTGGCCCGCACGCTCTCGAGGACCCCGAACGACGCCGCCCAGTCGTGCCGCTGCTCCAGCCGGGCCCAGGCGAGGAGGCGCTGGTTGGCGGGGTTGTCGACGAGGTGGTCGAAGACGGCGACCGCGAAGTCCTCGACGGAGGCGAAGTCGGCCGAGGCGGCCTCGCCGAGGTGAGCGAACGAGGCGTTCAGCACCGCGGTGAAGAGCGACTCCTTGTCTCCGTAGTGGGCGTAGAGGCGCTCCTTGCTGCAGGTGGCCGCCGCGGCGATCCGGTCGACGCGGGCGCCGGCGAGGCCGTGCTCGGCGAACTCCGCCGTGGCCGCCGCGAGGATGCGGCGGCGCGTCTCGTCCGCGTCGTAGGCCATGCGGCGAGAGTAGCCCCTTACAAAGCCAACCAACTAGTAGGTAGTATCTCCAGGTCCATGACGGCCGCCCGTCGTGGAGCGCCCCGAGACTCAGGGCACCAGAACCAGGAGAACAGTGACCACCTCAGAAGCACGGCCCGCCACCGGGTCGATCCCCGCTGCGTCCTCGCCCGCCGCACCTCCGTCCGCCCGCCGTTGGTGGGTGCTCGTGATCGTCGGGCTCGCGCAGCTCGTCGTCGTCCTCGACGGCACCATCGTCAACATCGCCCTGCCGCAGGCCCAGGCCGAGCTCGGCCTGTCGGACGAGAACCGCCAGTGGGTCGTCACGGCCTACGCCCTCGCCTTCGGCGCCCTGCTGCTGCTCGGCGGCCGCATCGCGGACTTCTGGGGCCGCAAGCGCACCTTCATCGTCGGCATGGTCGGCTTCGGCGCCGCGTCGGCCTTCGGCGGGCTCGTCTCGACCGGCGAGCTGCTCGTCACCGCCCGTGCGCTGCAGGGCGTCTTCGCCGCGCTGCTCGCCCCGGCCGCCCTCGCCGTGCTCACCACGACCTTCTCGCGCGGACGCGAGCGCAACACCGCCTTCGCCGTCTTCGGCGCCATCTCGGGTGCCGGCGCGGCCGTCGGCCTGGTGCTCGGCGGCGTCCTCACGGAGTTCGTCAGCTGGCGCTGGTGCCTCCTCGTCAACGTGCCGATCGTGATCGTCGCGATCGTCGCCGCCGCGCTCGTCGTCCGCGAGAGCAAGGCCGAGGGCGACAACCGGCTCGACGTCGTCGGCACGGTCGTCGTGGCCCTCGGCCTCGCGTCCCTGGTCTACGGCTTCACCCAGGCCGAGGACGGCTGGGGCAGCCCCGTCGTGATCGGCTTCATCGCCCTCGGCGCCGGCCTGCTCGCCCTGTTCGTGCTCGTCCAGAAGCGCAGCGACCACCCCCTCCTGCCCCTCGGCGTGCTCACGAACCGCGTGCGCGGCGGAGCGTTCCTCGTCCAGCTGATCGTCGGCAGCGTCATGATCGGCGCCCTGCTCTACCTGACGTTCCACCTGCAGATCGTGCTGGGCTTCGGCCCGCTCGAGGCCGGTCTCGCGACCCTGCCGATGACGCTCGTCATCATGGTGATGGCCCCGATCCTGACGAAGCTGCTGCCGGTGATCGGGCCGCGCCTCCTCATGGTCGTCGGTCCGATCGTGGCCGCCGCCGGCCTGTTCTGGCTGTCGTTCATCACGCCCGAGGGCGGCTACGCGACGCACGTGCTGCCCCCGCTGATCGTGATGGGCGTCGGCCTCGCCGGCATCTTCGTGCCGATGCAGAACCTCGCGCTCGCCGGGGTCGCTCCGCACGAGGCCGGCGCGGCCAGCGCCACCTCGAACGCGATGATGCAGATCGGCGGCTCGATCGGGCTCGCCGTCTACACGAACCTGTACGCGTCGGCCGTGGCCGGCAGCGCCGCGGGCGGGCTCGGAGCGCTCGTCGACGGCTACTCGGCGGCGTTCGTCGCGGCCGCGGTGGCCGCGTTCATCGCGGCGCCGATCTCGTTCTTCATGATCCGGGGCACGAAGGAGGAGCTGCTCCCGAGCGGCCCCGTGGTGCACCTGGGCTGACGCCCGGCACTGGCCGGCCCGGCCCCGCCCTGCCGCGCGCCCCGCACCCCGCGCCCTGCGCCCCGCGCCCCGCGCCCTGCGCCCGCGCCGCGCGCCGCGCGCCCCGCAGGGGACCATGCACCCCGCAGTGGACCATGCACCCCGTCGTTTCGGGGTGGATGGTCCACTCCGGGGTGTTTCGTGTTTCGTGCTTCGCGCGGCGCAGGAGGTGCGATGTGCGCCGGGCGGGCACCGCACCTCCTCGAGCTGCATGCCCACCATGAACCGCGGACCGAACGATGAACCGCGAAGAAACGCGGTTCATGGTTCGGTCCGCGGTTCTTCGCGCTTCGGGAGTCGGCGGGCTACTCGGCCTTCTCGGTCTGCCACTTCTCGGGGGCGCGGTCGCCGTTCGGGCGGACCGGTCGCACGTCGCCGACGATCGGGATGGCCCGCTTGCGGAGCGCCCACATGTAGCGGACGAAGAAGTGGGTCAGCGTCGACAGGCGGTTGCCGTTGCCGAGCAGGCTCGTGATGTGGACGAAGACCCAGAGCAGCCAGGCCACCGGCCCGGTCATCGTGAAGCCGTTCGGCAGCTGCACCACGGCCGCGTTCGTGCCGACCGTGGCCATCGTGCCCTTGTCGTGGTACTTGAACGGCGTGGACGGCTTGCCGGCGAGGAGGCGCTCGATCTGCTCGCCGATGTGCTCGCCGCCCTGGATGGCCGGCTGGGCGAGCTGGGCCAGGGCCTCGTCGGTCGCGGCGATGTCCCCTGCAGCCCAGATGCGGTCGAGGCCCTTGACCGTGAGGTCGTCGTTGACCTGGATGCGACCGCCGTGGGTCTGCGGCACGCCCCAGGCGGCCACCTCTGCGTGCGCGGCGACGCCGGTGGCCCAGACGACGAGCTCGGCGGGGATGAACTCGCCCGAGGCGGTGCGGACGCCGTCGGGCGTGACCTCCTCGACGCCGGTGTCGAGCCGCAGGTCGACGCCGCGCTTTCGCAGCACCTTGGCGGCGTAGCGACGGAGGCGCGGCGCGAACGGCTTGAGGAGCTCGCCGCTGCGGTGCACCAGCGTGATCGTGATGCTCGAGGCGTCGATCTCGGGGTACGCGTCCTTGAGGGCCTGGTCGCGGAGCTCGGCCAGCGCACCGGCCATCTCGACGCCGGTCGCGCCGCCTCCGACGATGACCACCCGGACCTCGCCGCTGCCCTGCGACGCCGCCGCGTTCTCGAGCTGCGTGAACATCTCGTCGCGGATGCGGAGGGCCTGCGAGCGGGAGTACATCGAGTAGGCGAACTCGTAGGCGCCCTTGGTGCCGAAGTAGCTCGTGTTGACGCCGTTCGCGAGGACCAGCGCGTCGTACGAGATCTCTTCGCCGTCGCGGAGCGTGATGACGCGCTCGTCGGCACGGACGGTCGTGAGGAGGCCGTGACGGAAGTCGGCGTTCGACTGCTTCGAGCGCAGGCTGCGGAGGAAGTACGTCACGTCGCCGGCGTTCAGGCCGCCGGTCGCGACCTGGTACATGAGCGGCTGGAACATGTTGTAGACGTGCCGGTCGATCAGCGTGATGTCGACGTCGGCGTCCTTGAGGGCGCGCATCGTGGCGATGCCGGCGAAGCCGCCGCCGACCACGACGACGTGGGGCCGCGCGGGCCGTGCAGCGGGCGTGGGGCTGGAGGTGCCGGCAGGTCGCTCGTCGGAGGTGCGGTCGTCGGACATGAGGGTGCTCCTGCGGGGTGCTCGGTTCGTGGCGGAGGTCGCCGGTGACCCCGATCTGCAGGCGGCTGGTTCCTCCGCCCGTGTCAGGGTACTCGCCTGTGAGGGTCCGTCGGACACCGTTCTGCAGGCTGCGCAACGGGTGTCGTTGAACGCTCCGAGAGGCCTCCCGGCGTCGTCGGCCGGACCCGGCGCGGGCGGCGTAGGGTCGTCGTCACCGGATCAGAGGGCCCCGCGCGAGCGGACGGCCGAGGGGGTACATCGTCGTGACAGGACACCACCGTCGAGGCCGCTGCGTGCCGGGCGAGCGCCCGTGAAGGGCTACGTGCTCTGGCGTCGGGACGCGTCGCCCGTCGTCCGCCGTGACCGCGAGGGCGACGACCGCCTCCGGCTGGTGGCGTCGCTCGAGGACCTCGTCCCCCTCGGCGCCGAGATCGCCGGGCTCGTGATCGACGACGACGCGGACGCGGAGACGAGCCACCTGACGGAGGACGCGTCGCCCCCGAGCGCGCCCGACCCCGACGACCGGCCGCTCGCGCCCGTCGTCCCGCTCTTCTCCGCCGACCGTCCCGCGCGACGCCGTCGCCGCCTCCACCGCTGACGGTGGCCCCCCGGGCTCGGGCTAGGGTCGTGACGACCGTCGCGCACCCAGCCGACGGCAGTCGAGGAGGCGCGCAGCCGTGACCGAGGTCGTCCTGTTCCACCACGCCCAGGGCCTGACCCGCGGGGTCGTCGCCTTCGCGGACGCGTTGCGGGCCGCCGGCCACGTCGTGCACACGCCCGACCTGTACGAGGGCCGCACCTTCGACTCGATCGACGAGGGCCTCGAGTTCGTGCACGGCCTCGGCGTCGGCGAGGTCGCCGCCCGCGGGGTCCGCTCGGCCGCCGACTTCGACGCCGACGTCGTCTACGCCGGCTTCTCCCTGGGCGTGTTGCCCGCGCAGCACCTGGCGCAGTCGCGCCCCGGTGCCCGCGGCGCGCTCTTCTTCCACGCCTGCGTGCCCGCGGCCGAGTTCGGCACCTGGCCGGCCGGCCTCGCCCTGCAGGTGCACGGCATGGACCACGACCCCTTCTTCGCCGACGAGGGCGACCTCGACGCCGCCCGCGAGCTCGTGGCCCAGCTGCGGGCCGACGACCCCGACGCCGACGCCGAGGTCTTCACCTACCCCGGCAGCGAGCACCTCTTCGCCGACTCGTCGCTGGCCGCGTACGAGCCGGCAGCCGCGGCGCTGCTGACCGAGCGCACGCTCGACTTCCTCGCACGGCACTGACGGCGCTGGCGTCTCCCTGGGCCCCGGCCCGCGCCTCCGGGGCAGAGTGGAGCGACCGCGGCGCCCTCACCACCGGCACGAACCCGCGGACGACACGAGCGAGAGGCCTGACATGAGCGACACCACGCACGCGCACGACGACGATGCGACGACCGGGACCGACGTCGACGCAGGCTCCGGCGTGGAGGCCGACGGGCGGTCGCCGCTCGGCCAGCAGGGCGCCTTCCGCGACGCGGAGGGTGCGGACGCCGACACCGAGTCGTCCGAGCAGGACGGCACGGAGAGCGTGCCGCGCGCGGGCGGCGGCCCGGCGCCGACGGACGGCACGGGCACCAGCGGCACGGGCGTCACCGGCTCGGCAGCCGTCAGCTAGTCCGCGGCCGTCTCCACGGCGAGGCCCCGTCCCGGGAGGACGGGGCCTCGCTGCGCGTCCGGGCGTCGGGCGTCCCGGCGTCCCGGCGCTCGTGTCGCGCGGAGAACCGCTCGTCCGCGCGTGCGGAGACCCGTGTCGCGGGCGCGACGACAGGCGTCGCGGGCGCTCGGCGTACCCCGTCGAACGGGAGGCTGGCTGTCGAACGCGCGCGGATTGTCGCTGCTGGCAGGGGACGGGGTCAAGCCCCCCTGCCTCTTTGTCCCCCTGATGCTCGTTCCTGGGACGAGCCTCCCTCGGCTCGGGACAGATTGAGGCGACCACAGACGACCGTGATCACCACGGTCACGACCCTGGAGAGGTTCGACATGAGCGACACCAACGGAGACGGCACCACGCCGTCGACCCCCGTGTACGACCAGGCCGCCGAGACCGGCTCGCCGCTCGGCGAGGCCGGTGCCTACCGCGACGTCGAGAGCAGCCTCGAGCGCCCGCTGGACGACACGGACGTCGACGGCGTCCCCCGCGCCGCAGGAGGCGCCTCCTCGACCGACGGCACCGCCGTCGGCTCGACCGGCGCGTACGGCACCGTCGGCGGCAGCACGACCGGCGCGACCGGCTCGACCGGCGACTCCGACTCGGGCGGCGGCGGGAAGGCCGACGCGGCGAAGGGCGAGGCAGGCAAGGTCGCCGGCGATGCCAAGGAGCAGGCCGCGAACGTGGCCGGCAGCGCCACGGAGCAGGCCGGCAAGGTCGCCTCGGAGGCCGCCGACCACGCGAAGCAGCTCTTCGGCCAGACGACGTCCGAGCTGAGGGACCAGGCCGGCGCACAGCAGGAGAAGGCCGCGGCCGGCCTCCGCACCGTCGGTCAGCAGCTCGAGTCGATGGCGCAGGGCTCCGACGGCGGAGTCGCACAGCAGCTCGTCGGCAACCTGTCGGGCCGCGCGCACGGCGTCGCCGAGTGGCTCGAGGGGCGCGACCCGGGGTCGCTGCTCGACGACGTCAAGCATTTCGCCGCGCGCAAGCCCGGCACCTTCATCGCCATCGCCGCGGTCTCCGGCCTGCTCGCCGGCCGCGTCGTCAAGTCGCTGACCGCCGAGGCGAAGGACGAGCACGGGGCCGCGTCGAGCACCGGCACCTCGACCACCGGCACCGGCACCGGCACCCCGAGCACCACCACCCCGAGCACCGGTGCCGCGCACACCACGGGCACCTCGGCCACCGGCCCGATCGCCGGCGAGTACGACGTCGTCACCGAGGGCGACGTCCCCGGCCTCGGCGCGACGGGCGGCGCCTCCGGCACCGCCGGCACGAGCACCAGCAGCGTGCCCGGCACCTGGCCCGACTCCACGGGGGCGCGCCCGTGACCGACCCGACAACGGGGGCGGCGTACCCGTCCTCTCCCGTCGGCGGCCCGGACCCCCGGGTCCCCGGCCCCGACTCGCCCGCTCCGGAGGAACGCGCGGCGAACACGTCGCTCGGCGACCTGCTGAGCGGCGTGACCGGCGACATCTCCACCCTCTTCCGGCAGGAGGTCGAGCTGGCCAAGGCCGAGCTCAGCGTCTCGGCCAAGAAGGCGGGCAAGGGCGCCGGCATGTTCGGCGGCGCCGGGCTCACCGGCCTGTTCGCCCTGCTGTTCCTGTCGCTGGCGGCGATGTGGGGCCTCGGCTCCCTCATCGGCCTCGGCTGGTCGTCGCTGATCATCGCGGTGATCTACGGCGTCGTCGCGCTCGTGCTGTTCCTGCGCGGCAAGAAGGAGCTGAAGCAGATCCAGGGGGCGCCGAAGACGGTCGACTCCCTCAAGAAGATCCCCGACACCGTGAAGCCTGGAGGCACCGCATGAGCAACGCAGACGGGTCGAAGACCCCCGAGGAGATCCGCGCCGAGATCGAGCGCACCCGCGCCGGACTCAGCTACGACGTCGACACGCTGGCCGACAAGGTCAACCCGACGAGCATCGCCCACCGCCAGACCGACAAGGTCAAGGGCAAGTTCACCACCATGAAGGAGTCCGTCATGGGCACCGCCCACAGCGGCACGAGCAGCGTCTCCGGGGCAGCTTCCGGCGCCGCTGACTCGGCCAAGGAGACCGCGCACCAGGCCGTCGGCAAGGCCAAGGGCAACCCGCTCGCCGTGGGGCTCATCGCCTTCGGCGTCGGTGCGCTCGTCGCCTCGCTCATCCCCGCGTCCGACGCCGAGCAGGAGCTGGCCGCCACCGCCAAGGACAAGGCCGGGCCCGCCGTCGACGCCGCCAAGGGCGCCGCGCAGGACGTCGCGCAGAACCTCAAGGAGCCCGCGCAGGAGGCCTTCGCCAGCGTGAAGGACACCGCTCAGGAGGCGGCGAGCACGGTCCAGGACGACGCCCGGTCGGCAGCCGGCGACGTCAAGGACAGCGCCCAGCAGTCGAAGGACACCGTCCAGGGCGCCTGAGCCCGTCACCCTCTCGAAAGGAACCACATGTTCTTCCACAAGCAAGAGCTGCAGCACAGCGCCACCCCCGACGCCCCCGACGCGGTCTACGCGCGCAAGCTCCAGGAGGTGCTGGGCGGCCAGTACGGCGAGATCACCATCGCCATGCAGTACGGCTTCCAGGCCTGGAACACGCACATCCCCGGCAAGTACCGCGACCTCCTCTACGGCATCGCCGCGGAGGAGTTCGGCCACGTCGAGATGCTCGCCATCATGATCTCGCAGCTGCTGGAGAAGGCCCCCGTCGGGCTCACCGACGAGGCCGTGCAGAACGACCCCGTCATGGCAGCCGTCATCGGCGGAACCGACGTGCAGCAGGCGATCGTCGCCGGCGCGGGCGCCCGCCCGGTCGACAGCATGGGCAACCCGTGGCAGGGCGCCTTCATCACCTCGAGCGGCAACCTGCTCGCCGACTTCACGGCGAACGCCAACGGCGAGATGCAGGGCCGTCTCCAGGCCGCGCGGCTGTACCACATGACCGACGACAAGGGCGTGAAGGACCTGCTGAGCTTCCTCATCGCCCGGGACACCATGCACCAGAACCAGTGGCTGGCCGCCATCCAGGAGCTGCAGGACGACGGGATCGAGCAGTTCCCGGTGCCGAGCACGTTCCCCCAGTCGAAGGAGGACCAGACGGTGAACTACCAGTACCTCAACTTCTCCGACGGCGAGCACGCGAAGGAGGGGTCGTGGGCCTCGGGCCCCTCGCCCGACGGCAAGGGCGAGTTCTCGTACCACGACGGTCCCACCACGACCGCGCCGATGCCCGCTCCGACCACGCCGGACGAGCGCTTCCACGGCACGACGGGCAAGTCGCCGCTGCTCGAGAAGACGAAGGGCGCCGTCAAGGACGCGCTGCACAAGGGCTGAGCGCAGACGCACGACGACCCCGTCCCCTCGAGGGGCGGGGTCGTCGTGCGTCGTGGCGGCGGGTGCTAGCGGCCGAGGACGATCGAGCCGGTGTGCGTGCGGATCGTGGAGGTGCGGGTGCTGAACGCGTTCAGCTGGGCGCGCACGTAGCGGCCGAGCGAGGTGCGCTGCACCGACGGCGACACGTAGGCGCCGATGGTGACCGCGTCGCGGTGCGCGGTCGAGACGTACGAGCCGATCGGCTCGTCGCGGCGGGTCGTGCTGACGTAGCGGCCGCCGAGCGGGAACGGCTGGGCGGGAGTGGTCGATGCGGTGCGGTCCATGGGGGCCTCCTCGTTCAGGGAGACGAGGGCCGCCGGTCGACTGAGGGCGGGGTGCTCGTCTCCGTCGGCGTGAGCACCACCCTAGCGCCTTTTCTTGAACAGTTCAAAACAACACCCCGACCGAGGAGGCGTGCGTCACGCCCCGAGCAGCAGTCGAAGCCCCAGCGCCGTCATCACCACGGCGATCAGGCCGTCGAGCACGCGCCACGACGACGGCTTCGCGAAGAACGGCTTGAGGAGGCGCGAGCCGAGGCCCAGCGCCGCGAACCACAGGAAGCTGCCCGCGATGGCCCCGCCCGCCCACCACCAGCGGAGGTCGCCCGGCTGCTGGTTCGCCACCGACCCGAGGAACACGATCGTGTCGAGGTAGGTGTGGGGGTTCAGCCAGGTGAGGGCGAGCACGGTGACGACCGCGGTCTTCCTGCTCGGCTGCACCGCGCCTCCCTCGGTCTGCAGGGCGCCCGACGGCCGGATCGCCCGCCTCGCGGCGAACCCCGCGTAGACGAGCAGGAACGCGGCCCCGACAATGCGCACCGCCACGAGAGCCTGCGGGGCCGCCGCGATCAAGGCCCCGACGCCGGCGACCCCGGCGATGATCAGCACGGCGTCGCTCACGGCGCAGACCGCGATGACCGGGAGGACCACGCGGTTGACGCCCTGCAGGCCGATCTTCAGCACGTAGGCGTTCTGCGCTCCGATCGCGACGATCAGGGCGAGGCCGGTGCCCATGCCGAACAGGGCGGGCAGCAGGAGGGAGGAGAAGGTCACGGCTCGACGCTAGGGAGGAGGCGGGGCATCTCTCTAGCTCATGTTCGTGATGCTGCATAAGCTCTGCTGATGATCACCTTCGCCACGGAGCACCTCGTGACCCTTCGTGCCCTCGTCGACGAGGGCACCTTCGAGGCGGCCGCCCAGCGGCTGCACATGACGCAGTCGGCCGTCTCGCAGCGCATCAAGCAGCTGGAGCGCACCGCGGGACAGGTGCTCGTGCAGCGCACCACGCCCGTCGTGACGACCGCGGCCGGCGACGTGGTGCTGCGCTACGCCCGGCAGGTGCAGCTGCTCGCCGACGACGCGGCGGTCGAGCTGGGCGCCGGCGACGGCGCGGGCGGTCCGGGAGGCGCCGGCGGGCCGGGCGGGCTCGGCACGTCGATCGCCGTGGCCGTGAACGCGGACTCGCTCGCGACCTGGTTCCTCGAGGCGCTCGCCGCCCTGCCGCCGGAGGTGGGCGCCGTCTTCGACCTGCACCGCGAGGACCAGGAGAACACGACCTCGCTGCTGCGCTCGGGCACGGTGCTCGCCGCGGTCACGTCGACGCGGGAGCCGCTGCAGGGCTGCTCGTCCGAGCCGCTCGGGCTGATGCGCTACCGCGCGGTCGCCAGCCCCGGCTTCGTCGACCGCTGGCTCGGGGGAGTGCCGACGATGGGCCGCGTCGACGCCGCGCCGATGCTCGACTTCGACCGGTCGGACCAGCTGCAGCGGGGGTTCCTCCGGGCGTCGCTCGGCTACGACCCGCGGCCGCCGCGGACGTTCGTCCCGTCGTCGGCCGACTTCGCGCGGGCCGCTCGGCTCGGCCTCGGCTGGGGGCTGCTGCCCGAGGCGCAGTGCCTCGACCTGCTCGCCGACGGGTCGCTCGTCGAGCTCGCCCCCGGCGAGCACGTCGACCTCGCGCTGTACTGGCAGCGCTGGGCCCTGTCGTCGCGGCTGCTCGACACGCTGACGGAGTCGGTGCGGCGCTCGGCGGCGGAGGTGCTGCTGCCGGCGTGAGGGGCGCGCTCGGGCACAGGAGGCGCGCGTAGCGTGAGCCGGTGAACAGCGCACCCGAGACCGGCACGCCCGAGACCCGCACGTCCGAGACCCGCACGTCCGAGACCAGCACGTCCGAGACGCCCGCGGCCGAGGTCGGCGACGCCGAGACCCGCACCTTCGAGACGCGGGTCGGCACGGTCGTCGGGCGCGTCGACGGCGACGTGGTGCGCGTGCTCGGCGTGCCGTACGCGGTGGCCGAGCGGTTCGAGGCTCCCCGGCCCGCACCTCCTGCGGTCGATGACGAGGGGCGGCCCGTGCCGCTGCTCGCGTTCGAGCGCGCGCCCGCGTCGCCCCAGCTGTCGTCGCCGTCGATGCAGGTGCTCTTCGACGACGCGGCCCGCGGCATGGTCGACTCCGAGCACTGCCAGGCGCTGTCGATCACCTTGCCCGCCGACCTCGCGCCGGGGGAGCGGCTGCCCGTGATGGTGTGGATCCACGGGGGCTCCTACGTCAACGGGGCGGGCGACCTGGCGGTCTACGACCCGCGCTCGCTCGTGGTCGAGCAGCGCGTCGTCGTCGTCACGGTGACCTACCGGCTGGGGGTGTTCGGGTTCCTCGGCGACGGCGAGCGGGTCCCGTCCAACCTCGGGCTGCTCGACCAGCTCGAGGCCGTGCGCTGGGTGCACGAGACGATCGACGCGTTCGGGGGCGACGCCGACACGGTGACGCTGTTCGGCCAGTCGTCGGGCGGCGACTCGATCGCCCACCTGATGATCAGCGAGGGGGCGCGCGGGCTGTTCCGCCGGGCGATCGTGCAGAGCGCTCCGCTCGGGCTCGACCGTGGTCGGTCCGCGATGACGAAGGCGATGCTGCGCGTCACGGGTGCGCCCGCTCCCGACGCCACCGTTGAGGAGCTGCTCGCCGGCCAGCCCCTAGCCGAGCGCGTCGCCCTGCGGTTCGGGCTGCGCGGGGGCATGCCGTTCGGCCCGCAGTACGGCCGCGCCCCGCTGCCCGCCGAGGAGGACCGCGACGCCGCCTGGCGCGACGTCGCCCCGCACGTCGACCTGCTGATGGGCGCGACGACGGAGGAGACCGGGCTCTACGTGCCGCTCGTCCGGCCGCTCGACGTGCTGACGAGCCTGCCGGTCGTCGGCGGGCTCCTGCGCCGCGTGCTCGTCCGGGCGACGACCGGGGCCGTGTACGGACGCGACGCACGCCGCTTCGTCGCCCGGCACCGCGCCTCCGGCGGTCGGGCCGTGCGGTACGAGCTGAGCTGGGCGCCGCGCGGCAGCCGCTACGGCGCCGCGCACATCACCGACCTGCCGCTGCTGCTGGGCACGGAGGAGGCGTGGGGCCGGTCGGCCCTGCTGGGCGAGTCCGACTGGGCGGAGGTCGACCGGCTCGGGCGGCGGGTGCGGCAGATCTGGGCCGACTTCGCGCGGACCGGGACCGTCGCGGCGGACGCCGCCGCCGGGGCGTCGCAGGCGCTGGTGCTCGACCGCGGCTGAGCGCGGCTCTGCGCACGCGACAACGGGAGCGGCGGGTCGGTGCCCCTCGTGCTCGACCCGACGCTCCCGCGTCTTCCCCCTCTCGCCGGCCGTCCCTCCCCGACGACCGGTCCGTCCGGCGCCCCCGCGCCGGATGGTCCCTGTGCCCCCGCAGGGGCTGCCCAGGCCCGGACTAACCCCGTCCGGAGGCGGCTGCCTGGGCGGCGATGACCGCCTCGGCCACCGGGATCAGCACGTCCTGGTTCTCCGACGTCACACCGGAGCCGCCGCGGACCTGGACCCAGGTGTCGTCGACGAGCACGTCGATCCAGCACGCGTTCCCCTCGGCCTCGATGCACGCGGCCCAGGCCGCGTCCGCGCCCGCCACCGTCACGGCCGACCTCTCGCGCGGCGACACGCTGTCGAGGGCCCATCCCGAGCCCGAGGCCCAGGTGACCGTGACCCCCTGGGGACGTGCGCTGTCGGCATCGGGCGCTGCCAGCCAGTCGCAGCCCTCGGCCCGCTGCTGCGTCTCGAAGATGCCCGTGTGCAGGTAGTAGCTGAAGGCGTCCGTGACCTCGGTGGGGACGCCGCCGGTGAGGAGCTCGCTGATGCGGGCAGCCGACGGCAGGTCGGAGCACGTGGTCTCGTCCCAGCTCGTCGCCGGGGGCTTCCACGCGGCGCCCGGGGTCTGTGAACGCAACTCGTCGGCCAAGGCGGCGAGCACCGGGCGGAACGTGTCCGGCGTCGCCTCGTACTCGACGTAGCCGCTGCTCTCGAACCACCACGGACCCACGACGACGGAGGTGCGGCACCCTGTCGCGGCACCCTCGCAGGCGCCCGCGGAGACGTCTCCGAGGCCCTGGTCGGAGAGCCCCGACTCGCGCAGCCCCGAGATCCACTCGCGCCCCCGGTCCCCGGCGGGGACGACCGTCACCTGGAGGACGGACAGCTCGTAGATGTCGCCGTCGGTCGACCAGCTGCACTCGAGCGCCCCGACCTGGTCGTAGGCGGCGTCGAGGGGGGTGTTGCCCTGGGGCACCTCGGGCGTCACGGCGCCGCGCGGCACCACGGTCGAGACGCCGATGCGCTCGCCGAGGGTCGCGCAGTCGACGCCGAGCGCCACGGACGGCGCGGCGGGCTGCGCCGGGACGACCGGGGCGGCCGTCGCGGTCGGCGTCGGGCGCGCGGTCGGCGTCGCGGACGGCGTGCTCGTGGGGGTGGCGGCCGGCGACGCCTGGAACGGCGAGGGCAGCACCAGCGCGAGCGCGCCTCCTGCGCCCCCGACGCCGAGCAGGGCGACGAGGCCGAGGGTCAGGCCGAGGTGGCGGCGGGCCCAGGGGCGTCGTCGCGCCGGGGGCTCGGCGGCTGCGCGGCGCAGCACGTCCTGCTTCATCGAGACGAGCATGCGGTTCAGGTCGTCTCCGGTGGGGGGCTCAACGTCCATCGCGGATCACCGCCTTCCTCAGTCGTGTCCGGGTCCGGGAGACCCGTTGTGTCAGTGCGCCGACGCTCAGCCCGAGCAGCTTCGCGGCCTCGGCGTAGCTGCGTCCCTCGATCAGGCACAGCTCGCAGATCTGCTGGTCGACGGGGCTGAGCGCCTCGATCTCGGCGCGGACCCAGCGGAGCCGCTCGCGCGCCTCCCTTGCGTCGTCGTCGGCGGGGGCGACCAGCTCGGCGGGCAGCTCGTCCGCCTCGGTGCGCTGCCGCTTGCGCCTCAGGTTCATCGCGTGGTTGCGGCAGGCGACGAGCAGCCAGGGCAGCAGCGAGCCGTCGTGCAGCGTGATCTCGGCGGAGCGGCGCCAGAGGGTGACGAGCGTGTCCTGCACGATCTCCTCCACGTCCATCCTGCTGTCGGCCAGCGCCCACGCGTAGCGCGTCAGCGTCGGCGCCCAACGGTCGAAGATCTCCGACAACGCCCGCTCGTCCCCGCCCGACGTGCGTCGGACGAGGTCGGAGTCGTTCTCCGTCGTCATGTCCATGTCTGCCCCCCTCACTACAGGAATGTCGCAGATCGCCGAGGTCTGACAGGAATCGTCGAGAAATCTCGGCACGTGTCGCCGAGGGCGGGTCTTCCGGGTCGAGGGCGGGTCGGCAGGTACCTGCCCTCGGCGGAGGCGACCCGCCCTCGAGCGTGGGCAGCAGGAGGCGCGGCGACGGCGGACAGCAGGAGGGGCGTCGCTAGCGGGCGAGCGCCGTGAGCTCTGCCCGCGTCGCGGCCCCGGCCTTGCGGAGCAGGTTCGAGACGTGGAACTTCACCGTGTTCTCGCTGATGCCGAGCGACTCGGCGACGGCGCGGTTGCGGGCCCCGGAGGCGACGAGCCGGAGCACGTCGCGCTCGCGGGGGCTGAGCGACACCGCCTCGTCGAGCGACCCCGGCTCGGGCGGCGGGTCGAGCGGCAGGCTCACCGTCAGGTCAGATCCCCAGCCGGGCGTCGACGACACTGACAGCGTCCCGTCGAGGGCCGAGACGCGCTCGGCGACCGGGCGCAGCGAGTCGTCGTGCGCGGTCAGCTCCCCGGCTCCGTCGTCACGGACGGCCATGAGCAGGTTGAGGCCGTCGCAGTCCCACTGGATCCGCACCCGGCGGGCGCGGCCGTCGTCGACGAGGGCGAGCACGGTGCTGCGGACGATCGTGCGGGCGGCGTGCGCGACCTCGCCCGGCAGGGCGCGACCGGTCGCCGGCGGCTCGACGAACTGGACGTCGAGCTCGCCGAAGCGGACGAGGGGGCGCAGGTCGTCCCGGAGGCGCGCGAAGGCCCCGACGACCGGCTCGAGCAGCAGGGATCGCTGCTCGTCCGTCTCGGACCGGAGCTCGACGACGGCCGCCGCGGCGACCTCGATGGCGACGGTGCGGGCGGCGCGGTCGTCCAGGCGGGCGGAGCGGAGCGTCGCGAGCAGCGACTCCAGGGTCAGTGCGTGCCGATCGAGCAACTCCGACACGGTGCGCGCGTGCCGGGCGACGACGGCGCGGCTCGCGGCCGAGGGCAGGTCAGGCACGGGCAGGTCGGGCACGACGTCACCCTACCCGGCCCCTACCCGCGCGCTCCTGCCTACCCGTTCGGGCAGGTGGCCCCGCCCCGACGGGCAGCGCACCCGGAGGTGCACGGGAGCAGGCTGGGAACCATGCCCGACGCAGACAGCACCTCCACCGCCTCTTCGGCCCCCGCCTCCTCGCCCGCCGACGCGCTCGAGCTGGTGCGGTCCGAGGTGGACCGTGCCGTGCGCGCGGTCGTCGAGACCGACCCCGACGGCCTCGACGCCGTGGCCGACCTCGTGTCCGGTGCCGGGCGCGTCTTCGTGCACGGCGCGGGCCGCTCCGGACTGGCGCTGCGGATGACCGCGATGCGGCTGATGCACCTCGGCCTGACCGTGCACGTGGTCGGCGAGGTGACGTCCCCCGCGATCGGCGAGGGCGACGTGCTGCTGACCGCGAGCGGGTCGGGGACGACGAGCGGCATCGTCAGCGCGGCGGAGTCCGCGGTCGACGCCGGTGCCCGGGTCGCCGCGATCACCACGGCCGCCGACTCGCCGCTGGCCGGGGTCGCGACCGCCGTCGTGCTCGTGCCCGCCGCCGAGAAGCTCGACCGCTCGGGCTCCGCCTCGGCGCAGTACGCCGGCGGCCTCTTCGAGCAGGTCGTCGTGCTCATCGGGGACGCGCTGTTCCACGCCCTGTGGCAGCGCTCCGGCCAGAGCGCCGACGACATGTGGCCCCGCCACGCCAACCTCGAGTAGCCGTCGGCTGCTCGTCCGACACGTCCCACCCCGAAAGAAGGAGCACCACATGAAGCTGCAGTTCGCCATGGACACCCTGACCACCGAGGCCGCCCTCGAGCTCGCCGCCGCCGCCGCACCCAGCGTCGACATCATCGAGCTCGGCACGCCGCTGATCAAGGCGGAGGGCTTCCGCGCCATCACCGCGATCAAGGAGGCGCACCCCGACAAGGTCGTGTTCGCCGACCTCAAGACGATGGACGCGGGCGAGCTCGAGGCCGGCGAGGCCTTCAAGGCCGGTGCCGACCTCGTCACCGTGCTCGGCGTCGCGGGCGACAGCACCATCGCGGGTGCGGTCAAGGCCGCGAAGGAGCACGGCAAGGGCATCGTCGTCGACCTGATCGGAGTGCACGACAAGGCCGCCCGCGCCAAGGAGGTCGTCGCCCTCGGCGCCGAGTTCGTCGAGATGCACGCGGGCCTCGACGAGCAGGCCGAGGACGGCTTCACGTTCGAGGCGCTGCTCGAGGCCGGCAAGGCCAGCGGCGTGCCGTTCTCGGTCGCCGGCGGCGTCAAGGCGGCCACGGTCGGCTCCGTGCAGGACGCGGGCGCCCAGGTCGCCGTCGCGGGCGCCGCGATCTACGGCGCCGACGACGTCGCGGACGCCGCGCGCGAGATCCGCGCCGCGATCAAGTAGCGCGACGCCAGTACTCCGAGGAGGCGCGGTGCAGGCAAGTCCTGCACCGCGCCTCCTGCGCGTGTCCGTGCACGTGACTCGATTCAGGAAGGGCGTCGTGACGCATCCTGATCCGTGCACGATCCAGGTCTCCTGGTCCCCCCTGTGCGCGACGCAGGAGCGATCTTCCTGAATGAGGAGGGTGGGCTAGTGCACCAGCACGACGGCGAGCGTCGTCGGGGCCTCGTGGCCCGGCCACGTCGCGGACAGGACCTGCGTCGTGTCGTCGTGCACGCCTCCTGCGGCCTCGGCGAGGGAGGCGGGCGAGCCGCCGCCGTCGGGGGTGCGCGCGACCACGAGCGTGCACGATCCCGCGTCGACGACGGTCGCGCCGTCGACCGGGCGCGTGCCCCGCACCGAGGTCGAGGGGACGACGGCGTCGGGCGTGCCGCTGCCGACCACGACCATCGTCGCATCGCGGGGCACCCGTTCGCCGTCGGCCTTCAGCAGCACCTCGTCGGCCTGGCCGTCGCCCGTCAGCGCGGCCGCGATCGTCGCCGCGACGAAGACGGGGTCGCCGCAGCCGTCGTAGACCCAGCGCTCGCCGAGCACCGAGTGCTGCATCGTGCCGACCAGCAGGTCGTCGGCGCCCTCGAGCGGGGCGCCCCGGTAGGTCAGCGGCACCTGCAGCACGGGGCCGTCGCCGGCGCGGACGAGCAGCACCTCGACGCCGACCTCGCCGGCCGGGTCGTCGAGGCGGAACGCCGCGACCTTCTCGAGGGGCCCGGGGTCGCCCTCGAACCACGGCTGGCTCGGCGCCCAGGCCGCGAGGGCCTCGAGCTTCGACGGGACGAGTTCGGCCTGGTGGAGGAGTGCCATGCCGCGATCGTAGGGGGCACGACCGACGCCGGCCAGCGCGGGCCTAGCCTGGTGCGGTGACCGCGACTCCCTCCGCCGCCGGCCCTGACCGCCCCGCCGAGCCCGCGCCTCCTGCGCCCGGCACCTACCGCCACTTCAAGGGCGGCCGCTACGAGGTGATCGGCACGGGGCGGCACGTCGACACCGAGGAGGCGCTGGTCTTCTACCGCACGCTCTACGGCGACCGCTCGCACTGGGTGCGTCCTGTGGCGCAGTTCGTCGAGCACGTGACGCGTGACGGCTGGGACGGGCCGCGGTTCGTCCGCGAGGAGCCGCAGCCGTCGCAGCCGGAGCCGCGCACCGAGCCCTAGCCGCCGCGGCCGGGGCCGCTCGTGCTCTCCTGTGACGGCCGGGGTGCGGACGGGCGGCGTCCCCCGGAACGGGGTCCTGCCGGTCCCCGAAGTGGGGGACCTCGACTCGTTGCCTGCCTCCAGGGGGTCCTCCACAATGAGGACTGCCGCGTCCCGACCCGCGGCGGCGCTGCCCGCGACTGAACCCGCGCACGAGGCGCCTCGCGCCCGGCTGACCGGGCGAGCTCCTGGAGTCACCCGTGCCCCGTCCCGACGCCCCTGCCCTCCCGCGCGCGCTCTGGCGCCTCCTGCTCGCGGTCGCCGTCGTGCTCGCGGGGCTCGCCGTCCCGGCCCTCGTCGCCCCGACCGCCGCCCGCGCGGCCGACGGGCTCGCCGTCACCTTCACCGAGTCCGCCCCCGCGAGCACCCTCGTCGGCGACGCCGTGGCGGTGACGCTCACGGCCTCGAACGCGACGACGACGCCCGGCTACAACCTGACCCTGACCGACGTGATCCCGGACGGCGCGACGTTCGCCTCGGCGGACGCGGGCCTCGGCTCGCCGAGCCGTGTCGTCAAGCTGGCGAACGGCACGACGAAGCTGATCTGGTCGAACGTCGCCGACCTGCAGGCCGGGGTCACCGTGGCCTACACCTACTCGTACACGAGCACCGCGGCCGTCGGGGCCGTCGTGACGACCTCGGGCGCCGCCTTCGTCAGCTCGGCCGCGCGGACCCTGCCGAAGTTCACGGCGGCCGGCACGCCCGCGGGCAGCCCCGGCGGGGACCCCGTCGCCGACCCGGCCGTCGTGAGCGCGACCGCCGGCTCGACGACGACGCTCGTGCCGTTCAAGCTCGACAAGAGGGAGGACTCGAGCCCCGAGGGCGAGCTGCTCCGCGGTGTGCACGACCACCCCACGACGTACACGCTGACGGTGACGAACAACAGGGTCGGCCGCTCGACTGGCTTCTCGATCGTCGACTTCCTGCCTGCAGGCCTCGAGTTCCTCGGCTGCGCGAGCGTCGACAACAGCGCCCCGGGCACCGTCGAGTACCCGGGCGCGCCCCGCCTCGACTCCCGGCCGCTGCCCGACACGGCAGGCCTCTGCCGTGAGCCCTCGAGCGTCAGCACGGTCCGGGTCGACCCGGACGGCGCGACCGGCCCGCTCGCCCTCGGCGTGTACACGCGGGTCGAGTGGACCGGCCTCGGCGACCTCGCCGCCGGGGCGACGACCACCCTGCGCTACGCGGCGGCGGTGCCCCTCCGCGAGAACGAGCTGTTCCCCGCCGGCGCGCCCGCCGCGGGCGCGACCGGTCTCTCGACGGCGAACCTCGACAACAACACCGGCACCGAGACCCGTGACGAGCAGCCGCTGACGAACAGCGCCACGACGTCGGGCGGCTGGCTCGGCACCGCCTACACCTCGTCCGCGTCCGCGATGGTCACCGCCGAGGACGTGCGGATCGTCAAGAGCCGCGGCGTCAGCGGCGACGACCAGGGCTCGATCCGCCAGGGCGCCACGACGAACTGGCACCTCGCGATCGCCACCTCGGAGTACGCGCAGGGCACGAGCGACCTCACCGTCGTCGACACGATCCCGGACGGCCTGTCGTACGACGGCGGCCCCGGCGCCCCGCGCGAGTCGGCGGTGCACGGCGAGACGGGGGCCCCCTTCGCGCCGGTCTCCGTCACGGGCGGCACCCAGGAGGTCCCGGCCCAGACCGTCACCTGGGTCGTGCCCGGGTTCACGGCACAGGACGGCACCTACACGATCGACTTCACGACGACGACCTTGGACGCCTACCGCAGCGGCGCCGGCCCCGTGGCGGCCCGCGACACCTGGACGAACGTGGTCGAGGTCCGCGACACGACCTCGGTGCTCGTCGACGCGAGCGATCGGTCCACCGAGCTGCGGACGCACGTGCTCGCGACGAACGACGACTCCTCGGCGGGCCAGCAGGCGGCGCCGGTGCAGCTGCGCAAGCTCGTGGCGGAGCGCTCGGCCTCGTCCGACTGCCTGACGGCGTCCTACCTGGCTGACGGCACCGCCCCCTCCTACCGTCCCGGCGACACCGTCTGCTGGCTGATCGAGGTGGACTTCCCCGCCGGCCTCGACACGGTGCGCAGCACCGTCACCGACCTGCTGCCAGCCGGGTTCCGGTACGTGAAGTCGGGCTACGCGGCGGCGCACACGAGCGCGAGGCCCACGCCCGTCTTCGACGCGGCCGCCGGGACGATCACCTGGACCCTCCCGACCGAGCAGCCCGGCACGCGCTTCCGCGCCGTCGTCACGACCACCGTCGCGGACGCTCGCGCCGCCTCGGACGGGGACGTCGCCGGGAACCTCGCGAAGCTGACCTACCAGAACACGGCAGGGGCCGTCCAGCAGCTCCGCGCGCGGGCTGACGCCACGTGGGCCGAACCCCAGCTCACGGTGACCAAGACGGCCTCGCCCGCGGTCGTCCAGGCCGGCGACGTCGTCGCGTACACGGTGACCGTCTCCAACGACGGCGCCGTGCCCGCGACCGCGACGGCCGTCCGCGACCTGCTCCCCGCCGGCTGGGGCACCGCGCAGGTGCGCGACGTCAGCGCGGGCGGCACCGTCACCGACGGCTCGCCGAGCCGGATCGACTGGACCGGGCTCACCGTCCCGCCGCGGTCGGGGTCGACGCCGGGCACGCTCGTCCTCGCGTACTCGGCCACGGTGCCCTCCGGCGTGGCGTCCGGTGACGTGTTCTCGAACACGGTCGGCGTCCGCGCCTACCAGGGCGAGACGAACGCGGGCACGCCGTTCACGTACGTCCCGGAGGACAACGTCGACCCGCAGACGCCCAGGCCGAACGCGGCGCGGGCCCGCGCCGTCGCCGACGTGGCCGCCGGCGTGCCGACGGTGACGAAGACGGGTGCCCCGACGTCCGCGGCGGTCGGGACGATCATCACCTACGACGTCACGGCGGAGATCCCGCAGGGCGTGTCGCTGTACAGCTCGACCCGCGGCACGACTCCCGCAGTCGTCGACGAGCTGCCCGCAGGGCTCCGCGTCGTCGGCCGGCCGACGGTGGTCGTGGACGGGGTCGCCCAGCCCGCCGCCTCGGTCACGCCCGCCACCGCCGCGGACGGCACGCCCTTGCGGCAGACCGTGACGGCCTCGCTGCCGCTCGACGAACGCGGCGTGTACGTCAGCGCAGTCGGTGGTGCGCCCGACAGGGTGACCGTGACGGTGACCGCGCAGGTGCTGAACTCGGCGAGCGCGCCCGCGGTGCTCCGCGGCACGCAGCTGCGCAACACCGGGACACTGCGCTGGTGGGGCGCGGCCCCTACGACGGAGGAGGCGGTGCGCACGGCCTCGAGCGCCCCGGCGGTGACGGTCGTGGCCGAGCCCGGCCTGACGCTCCGCAAGACCAGCAGCGCTCCCGGCGGCGTCGTCGCCGGCGGCGACGTGGTCACGTACTCCCTGACCGTGCGCAACCCGGCCGGCCCGAACGTGTCGACCGCCTGGAGCGTCGTCGTCACCGACGAGCTGCCCGAAGGGCTGACGTGGCTCTCGGGCGGGACCTGGAGAGAGTCGGACAGGACGGTCACCTTCGGACCGATCGACGTCGCCCCCGGCGCGACGCCGGCCGCGTTCTCCTTCCGGGCCGAGGTGCCGCCGATCGTCGCGAACACCACGATCGAGAACACGGCCACGGCCGTCGGCACGTCCCTGCCCGGCGACCAGCCCGGGGACGGCACGGCCGACGGCACGCTCCTGAGCGAGCGCACCTACGCGGTCGACGCGTCGAACAGCGTCACCTCCCCGGCGCCGACCGTCACGAAGAAGCTCCTCGACTCCCCGACGCGGACGACGGGCGAGCTCTCGTCGTACTCCCTGGACGTCCGGGTCCCCGCCCGGGTGAGCGCCTTCGACGTGACCGTGCACGACACGCTGCCGGCGGGGCAGTCGTTCGGCTCCCTCGTGGCCGTGACCTGCGCCTCCTGCGACCCGGCCGTGCCGGTGTCGATGCTCGGCACCCCCCGGACCGGGACGATCGGCTTCTGGCTCGGCGACCTCGAGGCGTCGCCGGTCGAGCGCGTCGTCCGCATCGAGTACACGGCCTGGGCCCAGGTGTCGACGACGTCGGGCCAGGTCCTCACCAACGTCGCGCAGGTCGCGTTCGACAAGACCGACAAGATCGACGGCAAGCCGGCCTCGCGCCCGCTCGCGGCCTCGTACGACTACACGAGCCTCGCGTCGACCGCCGCCGTCACCGTCGTCGAGCCGCGCCTCGTTCTCGACAAGCGCGTCGACGGCCAGGTCGGCGACGCCGACACCCGCCGCGCCGTGCCCGGCGAGACTCTCACCTACCGCGTCGCCGTGACCAACGTCGGCACCGGCCCCGCCCACGACGTGCAGGTCACGGACGCGCCGGACACGCGCTTCACGGGCTTCACCCCGGTCGAGGGAGGCGCGGGCGCCGTCACCGGCGCCGTCCGCAGCTGGACGATCGACGGCCCCGTCGCCCCGGGCGAGACCAGTACGATCGTCTACCGGCTGACCGTCCCCGCCGGCCTCAGCTCGGCCGACGAGGTCGCCGGCCCCGAGCTCGCCAACACGGCCGACGTGGCGTCGTACGCGGGCGTGGCCGACCAGCCGGCCGACGGCCGCGACTACGAGACCTACCACGACGTGGACGCCGACACGGTCGGCGTCGAGGTCGACCTGGCCTCGCTCGCGGGCTCGACCTGGTTCGACGCGAACGGCGACGGCGTCCGCACGGCGGGCGACCCCGGGCTCTCGGGAGTCGGCGTGACCGTCGTCTTCGCGGGCGCCGACGGCGTGCTCGGCACGGCCGACGACGAGCGCCACCCGACGACCTCGGGCCCCGACGGCTCGTGGGGGGTGGACCACCTGCCCGGCGGCAGCTACCGGGTCGACGTCGACCCCGCGACCCTGCCGGCCGGCCTCGTGGCGAGCTACGACCTCGACGGCGTGGCCTCGGCGGGCTCGGCCGTGCTGACGCTGGCCGAGGGCGCCGACCGCACCGACGCCTCCTTCGGCTGGGTCGGCAGCGGCTCGATCGGCGACCTCGTCTGGGCCGACCGCGACGGCGACGGCCGCCAGGGAGCGGGCGAGCCCGGCCTCGGCGGCGCCGAGGTGCTCGTGACGTGGGCCGGCCAGGACGGCGACCTCGCCACCGAGGGCGACAACGTCGAGTGGGAGCGCGACAGCGACGCCGAGACCGGCGCGTGGTCGGTCGGGAACCTGCCCGCCGGCACCTACTCGGTGAAGACGGGCGCCCTCCCGGCCGGGTACCTGCTCGCGTCCGGCCCCGCCGGCGTCTCGGGCCTCGGCGGCCGCACCGCGACGAGCACGCTCGTGCTCGGCGCCGGCCAGCAGGTCGTCGACCAGGACACCGGTTGGCGCGGCACCGGCGCGATCGGCGACCGCGTGTGGCTCGACCGCGACGGCGACGGCGTGCAGGACGACGGCGAGCAGGGGCTCGTGGGCGTCCAGCTGACGGTCACCTGGGCCGGCGCCGACGGCGAGCTCGACACGGCCGACGACGCGGTCGTCCCCGTGGTCACGGGCGCCGACGGCTCGTGGCTCGTCGACCACCTGCTGCCCGGTGAGCACCGGGTCACCGTCACGGGCGCGCTGCCCGAGGGCGCGACCTCGAGCTTCGACGAGGACGGCACCGCGGACGCCACCGGCGACGGCACGGCTCCCGGCACCGCAGGAGGCGACAGCACGACGCGCGTCGTGCTCGCGGCCGGCGACACCGCGCACCTGACGGCCGACTTCGGCTACGAGGTCGGCTCGAGCATCGGCGACCGCGTGTGGTGGGACGTCGACGGCGACGGCACGCAGCAGCCCGGTGAGCCCGGCCTGCGCGGCGTGGGCGTGACGGTCACCTGGCTCGGCGCGGACGGCGTGCTCGGCACGGCCGACGACCTCGGCTTCACCGCCGTCACCGACGACGAGGGCGACTGGCTCGTCCGCGACCTCCCGAACGGCGACCACACGGTCGCCGTGACCTCGGGCGTCGCCCCCGGCTTCGTGCCGACGCACGACGCCGTCGGCCCGGCCGACGGGGTCTCGCGCACCTCCCTCTCGAGCGAGCGCTCCGTCGACCTCGACCAGGACTTCGGCTACCGCGGCGACTCGACGATCGGCGACCGGGTCTGGCTCGACCGCGACGGCGACGGCCTGCAGACGAGCGACGAGCCCGGCCTGCCCGGCGTGCGCGTCACGGTGACGTGGGCCGGGCCCGACGGCACGGCCGGCACCGCGGACGACGTGGCGCTGCCCTCGGTGCTGACGGACGCCTCCGGGGCCTGGTCGGTCGGCTCGCTGCCCCTCGGCTCGTTCTCGGTCGTGGTCGACCAGAGCACGCTGCTGCCCGGCCTGTCGTCGGTGCACGAACGCGACGCCGACCTCGACCTGGCCACGACCGTCGTCGTCGCCCGGACCGGGACGACCGTCGACGACGCCGACCTCGGCCTGCGCGGCGACAGCAGCGTCGGTCGGGTCGTCTGGCTCGACCGTGACCGCGACGGCGTGCTCGACGACGACGAGCGCGGCCTCGGCGGCGTGCGGGTCGACGTGCTCTGGGCCGGCCCCGACGGCCGGTTCGACACGGCCGACGACGCCGTGTTCGGCGCCGTCACCGCGACGGACGGCAGCTACCGGGTCGACGGCCTGCCCGCGGGCAGCTACCGCGTGGGCGTCGACAGTGCCTCCGTGCCCGCCGGGCTCGGCCTGGTGCGCGACGAGGACCCCAGCCCCGACGGGGTCACGACGATCGAGCTGCCGGTCGCCACGGCGCACCGGACGGCCGACTTCGCGTTCGCGGGCGGCGCCTCCGTGGGGAGCTCGGTCTGGCTCGACACTGACGGCGACGGCGTGCGCTCGGCGGACGAGCAGCCCGTGCCCGGCCAGCCCGTCTCGCTGCGCTGGGCAGGCCCCGACGGCGTGCTCGACACCGCGGACGACCAGCTGTTCTCCACCGTGACCGCGGCCGACGGCTCGTACCTCGTCACCCTGCTGCCCGACGGCGCCTACCGGGTGTCGGTCGACGGCGGGATCGCCTCGGGCGCCGTCAACACCGGTGACCCCGACGGAGGTGCCCCGAACGTCTCGCAGATCGCCATCGCCGGAGGCGCGTCGGACCTGGCGCAGGACTTCGGCTACCGAGGCACGAACGCCCTCGGCGACACGGTCTCCTGGGACCGCGACGGGGACGGGACCGACTCGGCCGGCGACCCGCGCCTGCCCGGCGTGCAGCTCGAGCTGACCTGGCTCGGCCCCGACGGCGTGGCCGGCGGCGTCGATGACGTCGTGCTGACGACGACGACCGACGCCGCGGGCTCGTGGCGGGTCGACGGCCTGCCCGACGGTCGCTGGACGGTGGCGGTGGTCGGCGGCGTGCCCGCCGGGCTCACGCCGAGCAGCGACGCGGACGGTGCGGACGCCACGGGCGGGTCGGACGGTGCGGGCGACGCGTCGGCCGACGGCCGCAGCGCGGTCGAGCTGGTCGGCGGCGTGGTCGACCTCGACCAGGACTTCGGCTTCGCCGGGGCGGGCTCGATCGGCGACACGGTCTGGCTCGACGAGGACGGCGACGGCCGTCAGGGGGCCGACGAGGTCGGGATCCCCGGCGTCACGGTGACCCTGACCTGGGCCGGCGTCGACGGCGTGCTCGGCTCGCCCGACGACCGGGTCGAGACGGCCGTCACCGACGAGCGGGGCCGCTGGCTGGTCGAGCACCTCGCCGCGGGCGAGTTCCGGGTCGAGCTGACGGGCGGCGTGCCCGTCGGGCTGACGACGACGCGGGCCGGGTCCGAGTCTGGTGCTGGTGCTGGTGCTGGTTCGGGCTCCGGCCCTGGTGCCGGCAGCGGCTCCGGTTCCGTGCCGACGAGCACGACGACGCTGGCGGCCGGTGAGGCCGACCTCGACCAGGACTTCGGCTTCCGTGCCGACGCGTCGCTCGGCGACTCGGTCTGGCTCGACGTGGACGGCGACGGCGTGCGCGACCCGCACGAGCCCGGCGTCGGAGGCGTGGTCGTCACCGTGCGCCTCGCCGGTGCCGACGGAGCCCTCGACACCGCCGACGACCTCGTGCTGACGCGGACGACCGACGCGTCGGGCTCCTGGACCGTCGGCGGTCTCCCGGCCGGGGCGGTGCGGGTCAGCTACGACCCGTCGACCCTGCCCGCGGGCACCGTGCCGGGCTCCGACCTCGACGGCGGCACCCCGACGGCGGCCACCGTGCGGCTGGAGGCCGGCGAGCAGCAGCTCGACGTCGACTTCGTGGTGCGCGGCACGGCCAGCGTCGGAGGCGTCGTGTTCGACGACGAGGACGGCGACGGAGTGCGCGACCCGGGCGAGAAGGGCGTCGGAGGCGTCGGCGTCACGATCGTCTGGAGCGGACCCGAGGGCCCGGTCACGATGGTCGTGACGACCGGACCCGACGGCACCTGGTCGGTCGGCGGTCTGCCCGGCGGCGACTACACGGTGACGGTGTCGATGGACGGCGTCCCCGCGGGCACCCGACCGAGCGCGGGCGTGCGCACCACGTTCACGCTCGCGCCGGGCGGCTCCGAGCAGGTGCTCACCGGCCTGACCGCGCAGCGCCTCGCCTTCACCGGCTCCGACCTCGGCGGCGTGCTCCTGATGGGGCTGTCGCTGCTCGTCGCCGGAGGGGCGGCCCTGGTCGTCTCCCGTCGCCCGAGCCGTCGTCGCCGCACCGTGACGGAGGACTGAGGAGGCGCCTCCTGCGGGCGACGATGACCCTCGACTTGCCGCTTCGCGGGCCCCTGAACCAGGGGAGACCCCGCCAACTGGCAACTCTCGAGGGGTCCAGACCGAGCGGCGATCCCGGATTCTGCGGGGACACTCAGGCTCGTGGTGCATGCTCGTCGCTTCGCCCGCGCCCGCCCGTACCCCTCGGCAGCGCTGGGCGGACGTGCCGGGCCCCGAGGCCCCGCTGGAACCGACACCGACCCGTCACCTCGACAGCACCTGCCGGTCGACCGGTCCGCCCCTGGGCGGAACGGCCGGGCCGCCTCCGGGACCGACTCCCCGGCCGTGCCGTCGTGCACCGCGCCTCCCGCGGTGCTGCGCACCCGAGGCGCAGAGGTGAGTCGACGTGCCCCTGACCGAGGCGCGCCGAGCAGGCCGGCCGAGCAATGGGACGACATGACCTCCGAGAACACCCCCGCCCCCGAGGGCACCCGCAGCACCAGCACCGCCAGCACCACCCGCTCCGTCACCGACGGCTCCACCGGCACCGCGGCCGCGCCGCTGACGCGCCGGGCCATCGCCGCCGACCGTCGCCGCGCGAGCCGCCGCCGCCTCGTCGGAGTGACCGCGGTCGCCGCCGTCGCGATCGTCGCGGGCACCGGATTCGCCTTCGTCAACCGTGCCCCGTCGGCCGAGGCCGTCGCCGCGGCCCACGCCGAGAGCGTCAAGCAGAACGAGGCGGCGATCGCCGACTCGCTCGCCGAGGCCCAGGCCAAGACCACGATCGACATCGCCTCGCAGGTCGTGAGCTCGACGAAGGACAAGGTCGACGCCAGCGCGCTCGAGACCTCGGTCGCCTCGCTCGCGGACTACGAGAACCTCGACTCCGACACGCTCGCCGCCCGCGTGGCCGAGACGGCGACGACCGCGCAGACGGTCCAGGCCGCCGCGTCCGAGGCCGACCGCCAGGCCGCCGCCGCCGCAGCTGCCGCCAAGGCCGCCGCGGAGGCCCAGGCCGCCGCCGAGGCTCAGGCCGCCGCCGAGGCAGCCGCAGCCGCGGCCGCCGCCGCGCAGGCCGCCGCGAACACGCCCGCCGCCGCCAAGGCCGCCGCCCAGCAGCTCGCCTCGTCGAAGTACGGCTGGGGCAGCGACCAGTACGGCTGCCTCGTCAACCTGTGGCAGAAGGAGTCGGGCTGGAACTACAAGGCCTACAACCCGAGCGGCGCGACCGGCATCCCGCAGGCGCTGCCCGGCAGCAAGATGGCGACCGCCGGCTCCGACTGGGCCACGAACGCCACCACTCAGGTCACCTGGGGCCTCGACTACATCAAGCGCGCGTACGGCACCCCGTGCAGCGCCTGGGGCCACAGCCAGTCGGTCAACTGGTACTGAGCCCGCCCGGCGGTCTCGGCCGCGTCCCGTCACGGGGGTGACGATCGCGCCTCAGCCGACGAGAAAGGTCCTCCCCGAGCTCGGGGAGGACCTTTCTCGTCGGTCGGCGGCCCTTGACCAGGGGGGAGACGAGTGCGGGGAAAGAGGGGCGCGGGGGAGCAGGGCCGGGGCTGGTCAGTTCTGGGGCGGGATCGTCTCGCGGTCGGTGGGCTTGTCGGTGGTGACCGGCACCTCCAGCGTGGGCTCCGGGGTCGCGGGCTCCGGCGTCGCCGTCGGGCTCACCGGGGTCGGGCTCGGCGTCACCACGGGGTCGTCGCGCTCGCCGCAGCCGGCGAGCACCCCCACCGCGAGCACGGCCGTCGTCAGCGCGGTCGCCGCACGTGCGCCCGCGCTCGTCCTGCTCGTCCGGGGCGTCCTGCTCGTCCCGTTCTCGGCACTCCTCGTCGTCATCCCCCGAGCCTACGCACGAGCCGAGCCCGTCGAGTGGTCACGAAGTGTCGTCCCGCCGACGCGGAAGGACCACACCTGACCACTCGCCGACACCCGCTCGAGCACAGGCCCGAGCCCGAGCCCGCGCGGTCAGACGGGGCCGACCAGGGTCCAGGCCCCGCCGTCCCGGCGAGTCACCTGAGCGCCGCGCACGTCGGCCAGCCCGCCGACCGTCGACTCGACCGCGGCCCCGACCCCGAGCGCGAAGGAGTCGTCGGCGCCCGTGAAGCGCACCACGAGCTGGGGCTCGCCCCGAACCATGACGATGTCGTTCGCCTCGACGGTGGTGTGCTCGGCGGCGGCCGCCGCGGCCCGGGGCAGCAGGGCGTCGGGCCGGACCCTCGCGTGCAGGGAGCCGACGGCGAGCAGGACGCGATACGAGGACATGCCTCGATCCTGCCCGACTAGCGGTCGTCCTCCGTCACGGCGGCTGCCTCCGTCGGCTCGGGCACCAGGCGCATCCCGACGGTCGTCGACGCCGTCTCGAGCAGATCGGTGACCCAGGCGCGGTTGACGGCGGGCATGCGGCTCCCGGCATAGACGAAGTGCAGCGGGATCGACTCGTGCACCCAGATGACGCTCCGGCCCTGGCCCGACGGCTGGTCGTCGCGCCAGGTCAACGAGAAGCTCTCGTGCCGGCGGAGCTTGGTGACGATCGCCAGCTGAAGATGAGCGAGGGTTCGGTCGTCGAGGTCGATCGCGTATCGATCCGACCCGTAGAACAGTGTGCCCAAGTGCTTCCCTCCCTGCCGTTCGAGCGTAGATGCCTGCACGCGCATGGATCATTCCGGCACCCACCCCTTGACACGGCACGCGCTCGGTCGCTAGGCGAGGCGAGGCGGGTGAGTTCACACGCTCGACGCACGCCCGACTCGGCCCCGACCCGCGGGCCTGCCAGGCTCGGGGCATGAAGCGCACCGCCTCCGCCCGTCTCGAGTTCGACGTCGCCGGCCCCGCCGAGTTCGTCCTGTCGATCGCCGCCTCGGCCCTGTACGAGCAGCGAGCCGAGGAGGCGCTGGTCGTCACCCAGCACGGAGCGCCCGTCGCCGTGCGCGAGCTCGTCGACCAGCACGGCACCCGCCTGCACCTGTGCGACGTCGGCGCCGGCAGGGTGCTCGTCGACTACCGCGTCGTCGTCGAGGGGAGGCTCGCCCCGCCACCGGTCGACGAGCTCGACCTCGTGCGTTCCCGTCGCCCGAGCCGCTACTGCGAGTCGGACACCCTGGCCCCGACGGCCCGGGCGGAGTTCGGCGGCCTCGCGGGCCGCGACCTGCTGGCCGCCGTCAGCTCGTGGGTGGGGTCGCACCTCGCCTACGTCCCCGGTGCCAGCGCGCCGACCGACGGCGCCGTGCAGACCCTGCTCGACCGCCAGGGCGTCTGCCGCGACTACGCGCACCTCGTGATCGCCCTGCTCCGCGCGCTCGACGTCCCGGCCCGGCTGGTGTCGGTCTACGCGCCGGGACTGTCGCCGATGGACTTCCACGCCGTGGCCGAGGCCTTCGTCGACGACGAGTGGCACGTGGTCGACGCCACGGCACTCGCGCCGCGGAGCACGCTGCTGCGCATCGCGACCGGCCGGGACGCGAGCGACACCGCGTTCCTCACGAGCCACGGCGACGCCGTGACCGTCGCGTCGATGCAGGTCGGCGCCGTCGCCGACGAGCTGCCCCGCGACGACGTGACCGCCTTCGTCAGCCTCGGCTGAGCGGGGGAGCAGCCGACATCCGCCTCGATGCCTCGTTCCGGACGAGATGCCCCGGCACGCCGAGGCATCTCGTCCGGAACGGAGCACGGAGGACGTTCCCCGGCTGACCGGCGCCGCTCAGTCGTCCTCGACCGCCGGCCACGACGCAGGGCCGGCCGTGCCCGCCGGGTACTCGTCGATCGGCACGTCGCCGGCGCGCCAGGCGTCGAGCACCGGGGCGACGATGCGCCACCCCTCGACCGCCGAGTCGCCGCGCACCGACAGGGTGGGGTCGCCGTCGAGGATCCCGGCGAGCACCTCGCCGTAGGCCGTGAGGTCCCCGAGCCCGAACTCGGCGTGCAGGGTCGCCCGCGACAGGTCGTACGAGTCGCCGGGGCCGTTGACGTTGAGCTCGAGCGACATCTCGTCGGGCGCGATGGCGATGCGGAGGCGGTCCGGCGTGCCGCCGCCGACGAACTCGCGCGGCACGTGCGTCGGCGGGCGGAAGGTGATGACGATCTCGCGCCTCCTCGAGGCCAGCGCCTTGCCCGAGCGCAGCCGGATCGGCACGCCGGCCCAGCGCCAGTTCTGCACCTCGACGACCATCTCGGCGAGCGTCTCGGTCTCGATGGACGCGTCCACCCCCTCCTCGGCGGCGTAGGCGGGCAGGTCGCGGCCCTCGATGGTGCCGGCCGTGTAGCGGGCACGGCGGCTGTTCGCGACGGGGTCCCCGTCGAGGAGGCGCGTGGCGCGCAGCACGAGCTGCTTCTCGTCGCGCAGGTCGACGGCCTTCAGGGTCGAGGGCGCGTTCATCGTGAGCACGGCCATCACCTGCAGCAGGTGGCTCTGGATCATGTCGACGAGGGCGCCGGCGTGGTCGTAGTAGCGGGCGCGGCCCTCGAGGCCGAGGGTCTCGTCGTAGACGATGTCGATGCTCTCGACGTGCTGGTTGTTGAGCATCGGCTCGATGAGGCGGTTCGCGAAGCGCAGCCCGAGCAGGTTGAGCACCGTGGCCCGGCCGAGGAAGTGGTCGACGCGGTGCACCCGCTCCTCGGGGACGAGCTGCAGCACGAGCTCGTTGAGGTGCCCGGCCGACGCCACGTCCGTGCCGAAGGGCTTCTCGAGGGCGAGGGCGGTGCCCTCGGGCAGCTGCACCTGCCTCAGGGCCTCGCAGGCCTTCTCGGTGATCGCGGGCGGCAGCGCGAAGTAGATCGCGGGAGGTGCCTCGCACGCGTCGAGCAGCGTGGTCAGGGCGCCGGCCGACGTCACGTCCGCCGTGATGTAGCGGGTCGAGGCTAGCAGGGCGTCGACGGCGGGCCCGGCCGCCTCGACGCTCGCGAACGAGTCGGCGACCCGCTGGTGCCACTCCTCGTCCGAGTACTCCTCGACGCCGGCGCCGATCAGCTGCACGCGTCGCACCGGCTCGTGGGCCAGCAGCCCCCCGAGCCCGGGCATCAGGAGGCGGGCCGCCAGGTCGCCGGACGCGCCCAGGATCAGGAGCGTCACCGGCTCGCTGCTCGGCCCGCCCTCGTCGCCGATGGTCGCCTCCGTGGCGGGGTCGCTGGCCGTGTGTCGCGTCGCGGTCGTCATGCGGACGACGGTAGACCGCGCGCCGGCGCACCGCTCCCGTCGCCGACGCCGGACGTGGTGGGTCGACCTGTCGGTATGCCTCCTGTGTCATCCTGGTCCGGGCGAGCGGTGAACCAGCGCCGTCGCCGCACGACCTCGGAGGGGCGCAGATGATCCTGCAGAAAGCCGTCACGCCGCAGCTGAGCGCGGCCTACCACGACCACGACCACGACCGGGTGGCCGGCTTCGTCGTGCCCTGGGGCGCCGTCGGCCACGCGCGCACGCCGCGTGAGCTGATCACGGCGCACGGCCTCGACTTCCCGGGGACGCCGTTCTCGCCCGACATGCCGCACATCGACGTGCTCCGCTTCGAGAGCACGGCGAACCTGCTCCTCGAGAAGGCCACGGGCGGTCCCGACCGGGCCACGCAGAACGTCACCGGCGGGCCGTTCCTCGACCGCCCGCCGTTCCGCGGGGATGGCTTCGTCGCCGACCCCGACCACGTCATCCCGCTCTCGTGGCTCCCGCACCGCCGCGTGCCCGCCGGCGCCGAGCTGCACCGCATCGCCGCCGACGGCACGAGCACCTACCTCGCGTACTTCCACTCCGCCGCCTGGGGCTGGATCTACGCGGACGACATCGAGGCGAGGCGTGAACGCCAGCCGCGTCTCGTCAGCCGCTTCGTCGGCGGCCTGGCCCGGATGGACGACGGCGAGGTCCGCATCGCCGACCTGATCGACGGGGGCACGCGCGTGATCGCCGTGCGCCAGGACGAGCAGGCCGAGGCCGACGGCTGGACGCCGACCACCCCGATGGTCTGGTCGCGCACCATCGACGTCGCCGACGCGCAGGAGTACTTCGAGCTCGACGTCCGCACCCGCTGGAACGGCCTCGGCTACCGCGTCACCGACCAGTACCCCACCGCCACGGGCCTGCGGCTCAGCGGCACGTACAGCGACCACGACGCCGACCTCGCCGAGGGCCTGCAGCTGGTCAAGATCGACGCCGCGGTCTACGAGGGCGAGCTGCCGGGCCACCTGCTCGAGGAGGCGACCATCCGCCAGACGCAGCTGCCGGAGTGGCCTGCCCTCGCCCTCGCCTGAGCCGTACCGACCCGGCCCGGCCCGGGTGCTCAGTTCGGGCCGGGGCTCTGCGCCCGGCGTCAGGCGCGACGGGTCGGGCGGACCGACACCACCTCGGCCGTCGCGCCGTGGGGCAGGTCCACGACGAGGCGCACGGCGTCGGCCACCGACTGGGGCTCGAGGTAGAGCGACACGTCGTAGACGCCTCCCTCGCTCTCGACCAGCTCGTGCTGCATGTCGGTGTCGACGCGGCCGGGATGGACCGAGCTGACGCGGACGCCGTGCCGACGCTCCTCCTCGCGCAGCGAGTCGGTGAGGGCCCGCAACGCGAACTTGCTCGCCGCGTAGGTGCTGCCGCCTGGGCCGGCGGCGAAGCCCGAGCCGCTGTTGATCGCGACGACCGTGCCCCGGGCCGCGCGCAGGGCCGGGAGCAGCTGTCGGGTCAGCTCGGAGACGGCGAAGACGTTGACCTCGAAGACGCGGCGCCAGTCGTCGCGGCTCGTGCCCTCGACGGTCCCGCCGCCGATCACCCCCGCGGCGTGCACGACGACGTCGAGGCGGTCGAGCGCGGGCGCCTCGAAGGGCGACCCTGCCAGGTCCGCGACCCAGGGCGCGGCGGAGGGGAGCGAGCCGGCCAGGGCGACCAGCGCCTCCTCGTCCCGGCCGTGCACGACGACGTGGTGCGTGCGCGACAGGTCGCGGGCGACGGCGAGGCCGATGCCGCGGGTGGCTCCGGTGACGAGGGCTGTGGGACGGGACGCGTCGGTGCTCATCGCCCCAGTCTGACGCGTCGCGGCGTCAGTCGCGGATGATCGGCAGCGGCCCCGTGAGCTGCGGCAGCTCGCGGTCGCTGAGCAGCCAGCGCTCGCCGGAGGCGGTCACCAGGAACGCGAGGGGCCCCGGCCGGCAGACCACGAGCGCACCGCCGGACTGCTGCTGCAGCACCTGGTCGAGCGCGCCGCCGAGGTCGCGGTCGTCCTCCGAGCCGCCGGCCGAGAGCACGGCGCAGCGCCCCTCGGCGCCCATCGCGGAGAGCAGCCGGCGCACGCCCTCGGGGTCGCGCAGCTCGGGGGCCATGGGGTGCACGACGCCCATGTCGACCCACTCGACCGACTCGAGCAGCGCGTCGAGGCGCTCGCGGGGGGTGTCGACGCCCTCGGCGGCCTCGTGGGCCAGGCTCTGGACGGCGTCGCGGGCGTCGGGCGCGGCGAAGGCCTCGAGTGCCGCGATCACGGGTGCGGGCAGCTGCGGCACGGGGATCTCCTTCGGGGTCTGGATCACCCATCCTCCCACCTGGTGCGGACGGGCGGGTCCTCCGCGCGGTCGAGGCGCCGACGGGGGCCGCGACTGCGAGGATGGGCCCGTGACCACCGCCTCCTCGACCTCCGCCTCCTCGACGCCCCCGCCCCTCGGCCTCCTCCTCGACGTCGACGGGCCGATCGCCAGCCCGGTCAGCCGCACCATCGCCCTGCCGCAGATCACGCGAGACCTCGTCGCGCTCGCCGCGGCGGGCATCCCGGTCGTCTTCAACACGGGCCGGTCGGACGCGTTCATCCGCGACGAGGTCGTCGGCCCGATGATCGCGGCGGGCCTGCCCGCCGGGGCCCGGGTGCACGGCATCTGCGAGAAGGGCGCGTCGTGGTTCTCGATCGGGCCCGAGCACGGCCCCGGCGGCATAAGCGAGGTGCAGGTCGACTCCGCCCTCGCGATGCCCGCCGATTTCGCCGCCGAGATGGACGAGCTCGTCACGGCCGAGTTCGCCGACCTGGTCTTCTTCGACCACACCAAGCGCGCCATGGTCTCGATCGAGCAGCTCACGACGGTCGAGTCGGCCACCTACCTGGCCCGCCAGCGCGAGTTCGACGAGAAGGCGATGGAGGCGCTGGTCCGGCGAGGCGCCGGGGTCCGACGACTCGACGACGAGCGTCGCGACGCCCGCGGCGAGGTGCAGTGGCGCGTCGACCCGACCATCATCTCCACGGACATCGAGTCGGTCCGCCTCGGCAAGGACCTCGGCGCCGAGCGCGCCCTCGAGCTGCTCGCCGAGGACGGCGAGCTGCCCCTCGCCTGGCGCACCGTCGGCGACTCGCGCAGCGACTACGCCATGGCCGACTGGCTGCACGCGAACGGCCACGACGTCGCGCACGTCGACGTGCGGCCCGCCGACGGCGTGCCGGCCACGGAGTACCCGGTGCTCACGAGCGCGACGGGGCTGATCCACGACGACGCCGGGGCGGAGTTCCTGGCGCGCTGGGTCCGCGACGTCGGCGCCTGAGCCAGGGCGCCCCGGGTGAGTCTGTCCCTCGCCCGGGTGACACGACGGGCGATACCGCCGGGTATGAGCCCAGCAACCGCGCGGGTCGTCGAGGTCGTGTGCCCCGCAGGAGGGGTACGACCCCCCGAACGGGTGACAACCTGGTTCCAGACCAGCCTGTACTGTTCTGAGCAGTCGCCGCGAGGTCCCCCGAAAGGCCCACACGACGACCGCACCACCAGAACCACCCGCCGTCCGGCCACCCACCGGGCGCACCCGACAGGCCCGTCCGAGAGGACGAGCCCCGGAGGCACCCTCCTCCGCTCACCGCCGTCGCCGGCTCACACCCAGGCCGTCGACTGCACCCACCCGTCGCCACAGCTGCCGACGCCCTCCCCGGACGTCTGCAGGCGACAACGGCTCCTCTCTGCCGTCCGGGATCTCCGCAGTCCCGAACCAGGAGAGAAGTACTCGCATGTCCCGAACCATGCGCGACGCTCCGCTGTCCCCGGAAACGGGGTCGGCCGCCACGTCGTCCACCGCCGACCGCCTCGCGGCCGGCACCACCGCAACCACACCCGGCACCACCAGCACCGGCACCCTCGTCCTCGACGAGCGTCCCGACACCGCGACGACCGTCGACCAGAGGCACCTAGCACCCTCCGGACCCGTCGGCCAGCGTCGCGAGCCGGTGCCCGCTCCTCGGCCGCGGGCCGACCACGTCAGCGTGGCGGCCCGCCCCGAGGGCGGCAGGGCGCACAGCCCGGTCATGGTGCTGCTCGTGCTCATCGCGACGCTCGGCATCCTGCTCTACGCGCAGTTCCTGCTGAACCCGAGCAACCGCGGCGACATCCTGCCCTACGCGATGATCATCGTCGCCGAGGCGATCCTCGTCGTGCAGACGCTCTTCGCGATGTGGACGATCCTCTCCGGCGGCCAGGACCCCCGCGACTTCGACTTCCACGCGACGCAGGACACCCTGTACGACGAGGACGAGATCGACCGCCTGGGCCTCCGCGGCACGCCGCACCTCTGGCCGATGCGCATCGCCGGCGAGAAGATCGTCGCCGACGTGTTCATCACGGTCTACGGCGAGGAGCTCGCCAAGATCGCGACCACCGTCCAGGCCGCGCTCGCCCTGAAGGGCGAGCACCGCACCTGGGTGCTCGACGACGGGCGCAGCGACGAGGTCCGCGACCTCGCCGCGCAGCTCGGCGCGCGCTACATCCGCCGCCTCAGCAGCAACGGCGCGAAGGCCGGCAACGTGAACCACGCGCTGGCCATCGCGAAGGGCGACTACTTCGCCATCTTCGACGCGGACTTCGTGCCGAAGACGGACTTCCTGTTCGAGACGGTGCCGTTCTTCGTCGACGAGAAGGTCGCCTTCGTGCAGACCCCTCAGACCTACGGCAACCTGACGAGCCTCGTCAGCCGCGGTGCGGGCTACATGCAGACCGTCTTCTACCGGTTCATCCAGCCGGGCCGCAACCGCTTCAACGCGGCCTTCTGCGTCGGCACGAACGTCATCTTCCGCCGCAGCGCGATCGACGAGATCGGCGGCATCGACACCGACTCGAAGTCGGAGGACGTCTGGACGAGCCTGCACCTGCACGAGGCCGGCTGGAAGTCCATCTACATCCCCATGACGCTCGCCGTGGGCGACGCCCCCGAGACCATCGAGGCGTACAGCAAGCAGCAGCTGCGCTGGGCGACCGGCGGGTTCGAGATCCTGTTCCGCCACAACCCGCTCAGCCCGCGCCGTACCCTGACGATGGACCAGCGCCTCCAGTACTTCGTCACCGCGACGAACTACCTGACCGGCATCGCCCCGCTGCTGCTGCTCATGGTGCCGCCGATGGAGATCTTCTTCGACCTCCGCCCGATGAACCTGCACATCTCGGTGCTGCAGTGGTTCCTCTTCTACGCCGGCTTCTACCTGATGCAGATCGTGCTGGCGTTCTACACGCTCGGCTCGTTCCGCTGGGAGGTGCTGATGCTCGCCACCGTGTCGTTCCCGATCTACGTCAAGGCCCTGTGGAACGTCATCAGCGGCAAGGACGAGGCGTGGAGCGTCACCGGCCGCAAGGGCAAGGTGTCGTCGCCGTTCAACTTCATCATCCCGCAGGTGCTGTTCTGGCTGTTCCTCACCCTGACCTCGTGCGTGGCGCTCGTCCGCGACGCCGACAACGGCGTGCTCACGCTGGCGACGGTGTGGAACCTGCTCAACACCTTCATCCTGTCCGCGTTCCTCGTCGCCGCCTGGCGCGAGGGCCGCACGCTCAAGCGCTTCGCGAGGGCCGAGCAGCGCGGCGACGTGACCGACGCCCCCGTGGTGCTCACCGCGCCTCCCGGCTCGGCGCCCGCGTCTCCTCGCACGCAGGTCTCGCGGCCCGCTCCGCGCACCGGCGAGGAGATCCTCGCCCTGCAGCAGGCCGACGAGGCCGAGCAGGCGGCGGCGAGGGAGGCGGACCTCGCGACCGCGCACCGCCTCGCCGACCGCACGCCCTCCGACGACCCGGAGCAGACGGCGCGCGACCAGGCCCGCCAGGCCGAGCTCGCGGCGTCCCGCGCCTTCGCCCACTCCCACGAGAGGGACGCGCTGGCGCACGCCGCGGAGCACGACCCCGACTCGCTCGTCGGCGCGGGACGCCGGGCGGACCGTCCCAGCGGCCGCCGCGCCGCCGCCTCCGCCGCCCCCGACCACGGCGACGCCCCCGACCACGGCGCCAGCGCCGACGACTCCGGCGCCCGCGCCGACCAGCAGGAGAGGGTCACGTCATGACCTGGATGAACCGCCTCAAGATGACCGCCGGCATGCTCGTCGTGCTCGTGCTGGTCGCCGCCTTCACGATGATCTTCACGCAGCGCCAGCAGCAGGTGAACAGCACGAGCGCCGAGATCGCCGCCCAGGAGTACTCGGTCGGCACCGACTACAGCGGCACCATCACCCGTTCGTACGTCGAGAACGGCGACGAGGTGAAGGAGGGCGACACGCTCTTCGAGGTGCAGAGCCTCTCGCTGCTGCAGGACATCTCGCGCGGCCTGGTGACCTACGACACCGCGACCTACTCGGTGGCCCCCGACGGCACCCTCACCCTGAAGGCCGCCGTCGACGGCACCGTCGCCGACGTGCTGCTCAAGGAGGGCAGCTTCGTCCAGGCCGGCGGCTCGCTCGGCACCATCGACAAGGAGGACACCCTCTTCGTCGCCGCCGACTTCGTGCTGACGCCGCGTGACTACGAGCGGATCGAGTCCGGTGCCGAGGTCGACCTCATGCTGCCGAACCAGACCACCATCACGGGCAAGGTCGGCGTCGTGAACGTCGAGACCAAGGACGGCGACGCCGAGACGACCCTGCAGGTCTCGAGCGACGAGCTCGTCGAGGGCGCGTACAACGGGCTCGTCACGCCGGGCACGCCCGTCGAGGCGAAGCTGCACCTCCGGGACGACGGGGTGCTCGCCGGCCCCGTCGACTCCCTCACCGACTTCCTGCGTCAGATCGGAGTCTGATCATCGCTGACGCAGGAGAAGAGACGACGGGTCGTCGTCGTGGGCTGGGTCGTTCGGGACCCTCGACCGACGCCGCGACCACCCGTCACGCCGAGGAGGCGCGGGTCGACACCCGACGCGCGCCGCGCCTCCTCGGCACCCCCCGCCTCGCAGGCCGCGGCCTCGCAGGCCGCGGCCCGGCCGGTCGCCTCGTCGCGGCCGTGGCGCTCGTGACCGCCGGCGGCCTCGTGCTGGCCGGCTGCACGAGCGACGACGGCTCGACGGGCCCCGACGGCGGCAGCACCGAGGGCCGCACCACCGCGGCCGGCGACGTGCTGCCTGCCTCGCAGGTCGACCCGCTCGTGGCCGCCCTGCCCGAGGAGTCCGTCGCCGACGTCCCGACGATGCGGCTCGCCGACGGCGTCCTGCCGCCGACCAACCGCTGGTTCTCGGGACTGGTCTTCGGCGACGAGCCGATGCCGGTCTTCCCGTTCCCGATCTCGTTCCAGCTGACCGACGACGGCTTCGCCGCCGGCCAGCCCGCCCCGGTGCCGTCCGCCACCGCGATCGTCGGCCCCGCGCTGACCGACGTCTCGGTCGACCTCGGGTCGTCCGACTTCGTCGTCAGCGGCTACGACGACGTGTCGGTCACCCTCGAGCACCGCGACGGCGACACCGTGCTCGGCCGGACGACGATCGCCGTGGGCTCGCCCACGGTGTCGTACACCGCGGCGACGGCGCAGACCGACGCGCTCTCGGTGCTCGGCGACGGCACCTTCGAGGCGGCCGGCGACGGCCGCGCGACGGTCGAGGTCGGCGACGCCACCTGGGGGGTCGTCGTCACCGGCGGCACCCTCGACGCCGACGCCTCCTCCGTCTCGCTGGACGAGGGGGGCTCGGTCGTGCTCGTCTCGGTCCCGGCCGGCGCTTCCTCCGACCAGACCACGCAGGTGCTCGACGCGGCGGCCTCGCCGCTGACCGGAGTCACCACCTCGTACGGCACGAGCGGCAGCGGCGACCAGCAGCAGCAGACCACCGAGCTCGGCTACGTGACCGCGGCGGGCGGCGACGCCCTCGTCGTCGCGGCTCCGCACCAGGGCGACTCCGGCCCCGCGGCCGGCGGCACCGACACCGGTCTCACGTACCCGACCGTCTACGGGACGGTGCCCCTCTCGATCGGCACCGGCCTGTCGTTCGGGGCGCCCACCACGACGGCCTCGGCGGCGCTCGACCTGAGCGGGCTGAGCGACGCCGAGCGCGCCTCCGTGCGCGACCAGCTCGAGATCGACGTCAGCCTGACGCCGACCTTCGCGGCCGACACGTACTACGGCGGCAAGGCGCTCTACCGGGCGTCGATGCTCTACCAGCTCGCCGTCCAGCTCGACGACCAGGAGGTGGCGGCCGACCTCAAGAAGCGGATCGTCGACCAGCTCGACCTCTGGACCGAGCCCGACGGCTGCGAGTCGCGCGACCAGGAGTGCTTCGTCTACGACCCCGCGGTGAAGGGCGTCGTCGGCAAGGCCGCGTCGTTCGGCTCCGACGAGTTCAACGACCACTACTTCCACTACGGCTACTTCCTCTACGCGGCCGGCGTCATGGCCGCGGACGACCCCTCGCTCGCCGAGGGCTGGCAGCCGGTGATGGACCTGCTCGCCGCCGACATCGCGTCGGGCTCGCAGAACGGCTCGTTCCCCGACCGTCGCGCGTTCGACCCGTTCTGGTCGCACAGCTGGGCCAGCGGCTACTCGCCGTTCGCCGACGGCAACAACCAGGAGTCGTCGTCGGAGGCGGTGGGCGCCTACGCGGGCCTGTCGCTCTGGGCGTCGGCCACCGGCGACGACGCCCTCGGCGGGGAGGCGAGCTGGATGCTGAGCGCCGAGTCGCAGGCGGCCCTCGCCTACTTCGTGGCGCCCGACCTCAGCGACCCGGTGTTCGCGGGCTCTGCCGGGACGACGACCTTCGACCACAGTGTCGTGTCGCTCAACTGGGGCGGCAAACGGGACTGGGCGACCTGGTTCTCGGCCGAGCCGTCGGCCATCGCGGGCATCCAGCTGATCCCGCTGAGCCCGACGTCGGTCGACTACCTGACCGCCGAGGCCGCAGGAGGCGCGGAGCAGGTCGACGCGTTCGTCGCGGAGGCAGCCCCGGACGGCTTCGACGGGCCGCTCGCCGACTACGTCCTGATGTACTCGGCGCTGGCCGGGAAGGACGCGGCCGCGTCGGCGCTCACGACGCTCGCCGCGCTGCCCGACACGGGGATCGACGACGGGAACTCTCGGTCGTACGCGATGGCGTGGATCCTGGCGGCGCAGGCGCGCGGCTAGCTGCACGCGGCCGCGGCTGTGGCTGCGCCCGCCTCGAACCGCGTTCCGAACCATGAACCGCGTTTTCTCGCGGTTCATGGTTCGGAACGCGGTTCCCCGCGTCCGGGGCGGCGTCAGCCGACGACGCGCGTGTCGTCGACGAGCTGCGTGACGACGCCGTCGTCGCCCACCGCGACGAGGGTGCCGCCCCAGAACTGCAGGTCGCGCGCGCCGGCGGCGTCGCCCTCGCCGGGCGTGAGCTGCCAGAGCGCGCGGCCGTCGGCGAGGTCGTACGCGACGACGGCGCCGCCGAGCGACTCGCCGCCGAGACCGACGTGGTCGGGCGTCGCGAGGTAGAGCGCGGTGCGCGACCCGGCGACAGGGGCGGCCTCCAACGGTGCGGCCAGGCGGCTCCGGACGGCGCCGGTCGAGGCGTCGAGCACGAGCAGCTCCCGGCGCGGCCCCGTCCCGTCCGACTCGTCCGGCCGTCCGACGGAGACGGCCGTCCGCAACAGCACGTCGCCGTCGCGCTGCCCCGGGGCCGCCGCGAGCACGACGGGCGCGGGCTCGTCGGCGCTCCCGGTCGGCGTCGACCAGCGCTCCGACCCGGTGTCGCGCTCGACGCACGTCACGGCCTCCTCGTCCGCGAAGACCACGCAGCCCCCCACCACCACGGGCGGGCGATCGGGCTCGAAGCCCCGCCTCCACAGCTCACGTCCCTCGGCCGCGTAGGCGATGCGCTCGACCGGGAACCCGCCGTCGCCGTCGGCCTGCAGGTCGACGAAGACGAGGTCGTCGTCGACGACGCTCGACGTGCCTCGCCCCCACGTCTCGCCCCACGCGCGTGAGGCACGGGTCGCCGGGTCGACGAGCGACGCCGCCCCCGCCGTGACGACGAGGACTCGAGCCGCGACGAGCTGGGCGCGTCCCACGGTGCCGAGGTCCGCCTGCCACGTGGACCTGCCGATCTCGTCGCGGGACAGCGTCGCGACGCGGGTGCGCGCGGGGCCGTCGACGAAGCCCCTGCCGCGGTCGCCGCCGCCGCCGCCCGTCTCCGTCGTGACGAGTACCCAGTCGTCGTCGGCCTCGAGCACCGTGACCGGGCCCTCGGCCGAGACGCGACGCTCGAGGACGAGGCCCGTCGCGAGGTCGAGCAGCGCGACCGTGGTGCTCTCCGAGCCGAGCTCCGAGGCCGCGGTGCCGATCACGGCCGTCTCGGCGTCGCCGTCGACCCAGGCGCCGAGCTGTGCGGAGGAGGCGACGTCGCTCACGTCGGAGGTCGGCGTGCTCCACCGGACCACGCCCGAGCGCGGGTCGACGCGGGCGATGCGGTCGCCTCGGGCGGCGGGTTCGGGGCAGGTCGTCGTCGAGGTGCCGAGCTGCGCGGTCGTGAGGACGAGCACGTCGTCGCCCGCCCGCGCCAGGACCCGCAGGTCGATGCAGCCCGGCTGCACGTCGGGCACGCCGAGGTCGGCAGGGTCGATCCGCCAGCCCTCGGCCGCGGGAGCGCTGCGCAGCTCGTCGACGACGAGCCCGTCCGCGGGGGCGCCGTCGGGATAGTCCGGCTGCGAGGCGACCCCCGCGCCGACGACGAGGGCGGTCGCGACGACGACCGCGGCGGCGGCCGTGCCCGCTCGACGACCCGAGGAGGCGCGCTGCCAGCGGGCGCGCAGGCCGCCTCCTCGTCCGCCCGGCCGCGCAGCGCGGCCCTGGGCATCGACGTCGGCGCGGCCGGTCCGGGCGCGGCCGGCCCGAGCACCGTCGGCGCGTTCGTCGCCGCCGGGGCGCGTGTCCTCGTGGTCCGTCACGGTGCTCGTCCCCTCTCGCGCGCCTCCGCCGATGGTACGGCCGCCCCTCTCCGGCTGCCCTCGCTGGCCCGTCCTGCGGATCCCTCTCAGATTTGAGAGTGATCCGAGCTGTGCGCCCCTCCGCAGCCCGGAGTTGCGCCCTCCCGGCGACGGATCTCTCTCGGCTTGCCCGGAATCGCCCGCCGTTAGGCTTGACCGGCCTGGCCCGGCCATGCCTGGTGCGGCCCGATCACCGCCGCACCTCGCCGCACCTCGCCGCACCCCGCAGCCGCCCCACCCCGGAGGACAGCCTCATCGAAGCCCTGGTCATCTCGATCCTCGCCGTCGCGGCGGTCGTCCTCATCGTGATGCAGGTCCTGTACCGCCGCCGGGTCATGCGCCGCCGCCAGGCCGCCGGCCAGGACCCGGTCGGCCGCGGCACCTACGTGATCTTCGCCGTGACGGCCGCCTTCTTCCTCTTCGCCGTCTTCGTCTTCCCGCTGCTCGTCCGCGGGAACTGACGGGCACGGTCCGCTGCTCGTCCGCGGGAACTGACCCGCGCCTCCTGCGGCCCCGTGCCGCCCCCGCTCGTCGCGGCGGCCGCGGACTGCGTCCGGCGACGCGTTCCGGACACGGTGACGCGCTGGATCGCGTCATCGTGTCCGGAACGGGCCAGCCCGGCACGTGAGGCCGCGCCTCCTGCGGCCGAGCCCGCGATCGGGCTCAGCCGACGAGCTCGACGCCCGTCGTCAGCCCGTGCACGACCCCGTCGGGGTCGACGCGCACGAGCGTCGGCCCCCAGAACGCCGACGTGAACGAGCCCGTCGAGAGCTCGATCGTCCACAGCGTGCGGCCGTCGGACAGGTCGAACGCGATCAGGGTGGGGGTGTCGCGGCCGCTCGGGAAGAACGTCGCCGCGTAGCCGGTCGTCCGCGAGGTGGCGATGACGTAGGAGGCGACCGGCAGCGCCGTCACCCACCGCTCGTCGCCGGAGGGCGCGGCCAGCGCGTGCACCTCCTTGCCTCGGTCCAGACCGCTCGGGTCGCCCTGCTCGTCCGCGTCGACGACGGCCGCCAGCACGTCGTCGGTCGCCGTGCCGAAGTACGCCTGCACCTGCTCGGCCTCGCCGCTGCCGCTACCTCCGTCGCGGTCGCCGCCGCCCGGGGCCTGGAGCGTGCGGCTCCAGAGCTCGTCGCCGGTGCGGGGGTCGAGGCAGGTGACCTCGCCGCCCGGGACGGTGACCGAGATGCACGAGTCCGTCACGGACGGGTAGCTCGTCGACGGGAGGCGGGCCGACCAGCGGAGCGCGCCGTCGGAGTCGAGCGACACCATCGTCGGCTCGCCCCCGGCGCGCCCGCTGAGCACGACCCCGTCGAGCGACGCGGCCCACGACTCGACGTTGCGCAGGCCGCCCGGCAGCGGCTCGACCGCGCCGTCACGCGCGTCGACGACGAGCGGCTCGTCGCCCACGTCGATCACGAGCAGGTCGCCGACGAGGCGCACGCTGAGCCCGGCGCCGGCGTTCCCCGTCCAGGTCGGCGCCGACAGGTCGTCCGCGCGGTAGAGGCGGTAGAGCGAGCGGCCGCCCTGGGCGACGACGGCCCCCTCGTCCGAGAAGCGGTCGACGGACTGCTCGGAGACGACGACGGCCGTCGTGCTGAGGCCCTCCACCTGGAGGACGGTGCCGGTGCTGCTGCCGGTGCTGCTGCCGGTGGTCGGGTCGGAGCCCTCGGGGTCGTAGCCGGGATCGCTCCCGTCGGCGGCGCCGCCCGTGGCCGACCCGTCCGATCCGTCGGCTTCGTCGGTTCTGTCGGTCCCGTCCGATCCGTCGGCCTCGTCCACCTGGCCCGTCGCGCCGTCGTCCGGCGGTCCGCGCAGCACCTCCTGCACCTCCCCGGTCTCCGTGTCGATCCGGGCGAGGCCCGATCCGACGATCGACTGCACCGCGACCAGGGCGTCCCCGGTCGCCGGGTCGACGCTCGCCTGGAGCCCGATCGCGTCGACGCCGACCGCCTCGGCGACGTCGGCGACCCAGAGCACCTCGCCCGTGCGCGCGTCGAGCCGGGCCAGCCGGCCGGGAGCGTCCTCGCAGCCGGAGTCGGGCACGTACCCCTGCGCCGACGTCGTGACGAGCACGTCGTCGTCGCCGAGCCGGGTGCTGCCGTCGAAGCCGACGCAGTCCGCCTCCGCGCCGGGCGCCAGGGCCGATCGCAGGTCGGTGCTCCACGCCGTCGTCGTCGGGGCCGTGCGGAGGTCGTCGACCTCGAAGGAGGCCCTGGCCACGGGGGCGTACTCGGGCCCCGCCGCGACGCCGCCGACCGCCACCAGGACGGCGACGAGGGCGGTCGCGCCGAGCAGGCCCGCCACCCGCCGCGTCGGGGTCAGCCGTCGCCAGCGGGCGGCCGCGGCCCGCACGACGCCGGTCAGGGCCGAGGAGGCGCGACCGGGAGGGCGGAGGGGGCCGGCCGTCGACAGGGCCGGGTCCGGCGCAGCGGGGGCGGGGTCGCCCGCGTCGTCGACGTCCTCGGTGCGGGGCCCGCCGTCGCTCCGCGCCGGGGCCCCCTCCCACACGGCCGACGCCCGGGCGGGAGCCGCCGGGCGCCAGGGCTGATCGTCGTCGTCCCGCACGGCTCCATGCTAGGTCGGGACCGGGGCTGCCGGGCCGGCCCGCGCCTCCGCCGCCGCCCCTCCGCGACCGACCGTCCGGTCGCGCGGCGGTCGTGGTCGAGCCGACGACCGCCTCCTCGACGCCGCCTCGCGCGCGTGCGCGGCCCGCAGTATGCTGGCGCGTCGCCCCCGGCCGGGGGCCGCGTCCGCCCACCGAGGAGTCACCCATGGCGACCACCCCGCCCCCGAGCGCCCGCCGCGGCCTGATGCGCACGAAGTCCGTCGAGTCGTCGATCCAGGACTCGCTCGAGGGCGAGAGCAAGCTGAAGCGCTCGCTGGGCGTCACCGACCTGACCCTGATGGGCATCGCCGTCGCCGTCGGCGCCGGCATCTTCTCGGTCGGCGCGAACGCCGCCGCGAACTTCGCCGGGCCCGGCGTCATCATCTCGTTCATCCTCGCGGCCGTCACCTGCGGCCTGGCCATCATGTGCTACGCCGAGTTCGCCTCGACCATCCCCGTGGCCGGCAGCGCGTACACCTTCACCTACGCGACGATGGGCGAGTTCCTCGCGTGGATCATCGGGTGGGACCTCATCCTCGAGACCCTCACGGGCGCGGCCGTCCTCGCCAAGTACTGGGGCATCTACCTCAGCACCGTGTTCGAGCAGTTCGGCGTGCCGCTGCCCGACACGATCGCGCTCGGGCCGGTCCAGCTGAGCTGGGGGCCGTTCCTCATCGTCGCCGTCTTCACGGTGCTGCTCGTGCTCGGCACCCAGCTGAGCTCGCGCGTCGGCAGCGTCTTCACGGTGATCAAGGTCGGCATCGTGCTGTTCGTGATCGTCGTCGGCTTCTTCTTCGTCAAGGCGTCGAACTACACGCCGTTCATCCCGGAGTCGCAGCCGCGCACCGGCGAGGGCTCGACCGACGCCTGGACGCAGTCGCTGTTCTCGTTCCTCAGCGGGGCCGCCCCGGCCCAGTACGGCGTCTTCGGCCTGCTGGCCGGCGCCTCCCTGGTCTTCTTCGCCTTCATCGGGTTCGACATCGTCGCCACCAGCGCCGAGGAGGTCAAGGACCCGCAGAAGACCATGCCCCGCGGCATCTTCCTCGGCCTCGGCATCGTGACCCTGCTCTACGTGCTCGTCGCCGTGGTGCTGACCGGCATGGTGTCGTACCGCGACCTCGCCTCGAGCGAGACGCCGAACCTCGCCACGGCGTTCGAGCTCGTCGGCGTCGACTGGGCCGCCAAGGTCATCGCCGTCGGGGCGCTCGTCGGCCTCACGACCGTGATCATGGTGCTGCTGCTCGGCCTCGCCCGCATCGTCTTCTCGATGAGCCGCGACGGGCTGCTGCCCCGCGGCCTCTCGAAGACCTCCGCCAAGCGCGGCACGCCCGTGCGCGTGCAGGTGCTCGCGGGCGTCGTCGTCGCGCTGATCGCCGGGCTCACCGACGTCGGCGTGCTCGAGGAGATGATCAACATCGGCACCCTGTCGGCGTTCGTGCTCGTGAGCATCGGCGTGATCGTGCTGCGCCGCACCCGCTCGGACCTGCCGCGCGCGTTCCGCGTGCCGCTCGTGCCGTTCCTGCCGATCCTGTCGGCGGTGCTCTGCATCTGGCTGATGCTCAACCTCACGACGCTGACCTGGGCGCGGTTCGCCGTGTGGCTCGCGATCGGCGTGGTCGTGTACTTCGCCTACGGGCGGCGGCACTCGCGCGTCGGGCGCGAGCAGGCGGCCGAGCTGCAGGAGGCGCCCCGGTCGTAGGGTGCGCGGGCTGCGGCTGCGGCTGCGCCTGCGGCCGGCCGGGTGTCTCGGCGTCGAACCGCGTTCCGAACCATGAACCGCGATAGAACGCGGTTCATGGTTCGGAACGCAGTTCCTCGCGGTGCCGAGGTAGCCGAGGGACGCCGGTCGGCGCCGCCGCCGGTCGGCGCGTGCGCGGAGCGACGCGAAAGGACAAGACGACGCGGGGGCCCGCGTCGTCTTGTCCCTTTCGCGTCGGCTCGCGCCCGCGGGCACCCGCGTCCGGGCGCTCCCGGTCAGCCCAGCTGGTCGAGGGCGGCGACGACCTCGGCGACCTCGGTGCGGGTCGTGTAGTCGACGTGGACGTCGGCGAAGACGACCCGGCCGTCGCCGTCGACCACGAGCACCGTCGGGAACGGGATGTCGCCCGTCGCGTCGGCGTTGCTGTCGGCGACGTCGAAGCCGAGCCGGGTGTGTGCCGCCCGCGCGTCGGCGGTGGGCTCGGTCACGATGCCGAGCGCGCGGCTGAGGACGTTGCCCGGGTCGGACAGCACGGGGAACTCGAGCGAGCCGTTCGTCGTGGCGAGGTCGCTGCCCTCGGGGGTCTGGGGGCTGATGGCGACCAGGGCGACGCCGCGGTCGCGCAGGGTCGGGAGCAGCTCCTCCTGGTAGGTCTTCAGCGTCAGGTTGCAGTACGGGCACCAGGCGCCGCGGTAGAAGACGAGCACCGCGGCCGATTCGCCGATCGTCTCCGCGAGGGAGACCTCGTCGCCCGCCGGGGTGAGCAGCGTGGCGTCGACGACCTGGTCGCCGACGGCGATCGCGTCGTCGGGCACACCGGCCTCGCGGAGGCCGCGCTGCTCGGCGTCGAAGACGGCGCTGAGCTCGGGGCCGATCTGGGTCGTGAAGCCCTCGTTGAACGTGCTGACCTGCGTGGCGATGTCGGTCGTCATGGCGTGCTCCTCCGTGAGGCCGCGCGTCGGGTGCGGGCCGGGTGCGTGCGACTGTAGGGGCACCTCCTCGGTGTCGTTCGCCGGTGCGTCACGGTTCGTCACGAACGCCCCCGCCCCCGCTCCCGCCGTCGCCGTCGCTGCCGCGTGCGTGCGTGCACGACTCAGGACCAGCGGCCCGGGTCCTCCTGAACGGTGCACGGCTCAGGACTCCGAGTCCCCCGTCGCGTGATGCAGGACAGAAGTTCCTGAACGGGGAGGAGGCGCGTCAGCTCTGGCAGTGGGGGCACCAGTAGGTGTCGCGCAGCTCGAGCTCCGACTCGCCGAGCTCGCCCCGGACGATCTTCGTGCCGCAGCGGAGGCACGGCTTGCCGGCTCGTCCGTAGACCCAGTCGGTGGTGCCGCGCAGGTTCCCCGTGGTGGTGCGCTCGATCCTGTCCTTGTTCGCGACGATGAGCCGGTGCGCGAGGTCGATCATCTTCGGGCGGTTCTCGACCTCGCCGACCGGACGGGTCGGGAGCACCCCGCGCAGGAAGCAGACCTCGGCCCGGTAGACGTTGCCGAGGCCCGCGAGCACGCGCTGGTCGAGCAGGGCGAGCCCGACCTCGCGCGCGGGGTCGGCCTCGAGGTTGTGGAGGGCCAGCGCGGCGTCCCAGTCGGGGCCGAGCAGGTCGGGGCCGAGGTACGCCGTGACCGAGTCCTCCGGGTCGCGGGCGACGAGCTCGACGATGCCGAGGTCGAAGCCGACGGTGACCCACTCCTCCGTCTCGAGCACCACCCGCGCCTGGTACGCGGGCCGCCGCCACTTCGTGCCGTGCTTGTACACGTGCCACGAGCCCTCCATCTTGAGGTGCGTGTGCAGGGTGTGGTCGCCGATGTGGTGCAGGAGGTGCTTGCCGCGGGCGATCACGTCGTCGACCACCTCGCCGCTGAGGTCGACCGTGGCGAACGCCGGGACGCGGAAGTCGGTCGACGTCAGCACCTGGCCGTGCAGCACGGCGTCGAGGTTCTTGGCGGAGCGGTAGACGGTGTCTCCCTCGGGCACGGTGGGGGCTCCTCCTGGTCGGTGCGGTGCGGTGCGGTGCTGGTGCTGGTGCTGGTGCTGGTGCTGGTGCGGTGTGGTGCCGGTGCCGGTGCCGGTGCCGGTGCCGGTGCCGGTGCCGGTGACTGTGCCGGTGCGGATGTGGTGCTGGTGCTGGTGTCGCCGTCGTCGAACGATCGTGGTCGTGGTCGGCCCCGGCGCGGCGACGGCCGGGCGCGGCCTACGACCGCAGCCGGATCCCGCTCGGGGTCGGGGCGAAGCCGGCGTCGCGCAGGGCGTCACCGAGACGGGTGCCGAGGACGAACTCGCCGTCGACGCGCTCGACCGCGAGCTTGCCCAGCCTCGCGCGCACGACCGACGCGAGCGAGCCGGCTGCCAACGCGAGTTCGCGGTCGTCGGGCTCGCCGAAGGTGAGCAGGGTCTTGCCGCCGCGCTCGACGTAGACGGTGAGGCGTCCGTCCACGAGCACGACGAGCGAGCCGGCCTTGCGGCCCGGACGATGACCGGTCCTCTTCGACGTACCGGTGGCGGTTCCGGTGCCGGTGCCGGTGGTCGGCCGGTCCGGGGCGGTGCCTGCTCCGTCGGGACGGGTCAGCCCCGCCGCCGCGGCCACGGCGCCGTCGCCGGCGGTGCCCTCGGCCGCGGCGGGTTGCCCGGGCCACGGCAGGGCGGCTCCGTAGGGGTTCGCGGGGTCGGTCGCGGCCAGGGTCACGACCGGGATCTCGCGCCCGCGCCCGGCCGACGCGAGGGCGTCGTCGTCGCGGCGGTCGGTCTCGTCGCGGACGAACGACCGCAGCCGGTCGACCGTCGGCCCGGTCGCGAACTGGGCGGCGCCCAGGCCCTCGACGAAGTAGCCACGGCGGGCCCGGCCCGTCTCCTCGAAGCCGCTCAGCACCTTGTAGACGGTCGAGAAGCCACCTCGCACGCCCTCGTTCATGACGGCGCCGCGCGTCACGACGCCGTGTCGCTCGAGCAGGATCTCGGCCTGTGCCGCGGCGCGCACCGTGGCGTCGGGCTCGGCCAGGGGCAGCAGCGACCAGCGCCCGCCGACCGTCGGCGGCCCGGCCTGGCGCGGCATCGTCACCCGCCCTCGGCTGCGGTACGACGACCGCGACCGGGTCGGCGTGCGGGGACGGGACGCCTTGCCGCTCACCTGCGTGCGCAGCGGCGCGAACGTGTCGTTGGTGATCTGTCCGGCCCAGACGAGGTCCCAGATGGCGGTGACGAGCGCCGCGTCGTCGGTGCTGCCCACGGCGTCGGAGAGCTGCCGGAAGAAGTACGCCCCACCGCCGGCCAGCGCGCCGAGCACCTCGCGCTGCAGCTCGTCGGTGTCGGTGCCCAGCGGCTCGGGCAGCGTCACCTGCGCACCGTCGGCGAGGTGCAGGCTGACCCAGCCGTCGTTCCCGGCCAGGCTGCCCGAGCCCGACCAGATGACCTCGCCGGTCGCCGTCAGCTCGTCGAGCATGCCGGGGCCGTAGTCGGTGACGCGGGCGGGGAGGATGAGCGTCTCCCAGGCGGAAGCAGGCAACGCGACCCCGCTGAGCTGGTCGACGACCTGCACCACGCCGTCGAGCCCGCGCAGCCCCGAGCCCTTGGTGCCGATGGCGACGTGCTGCCAGGCCGGGAGGAAGCGGCCGAGCGTGTCGGGCGCGACCGGCTCGACCTCGTGCCGCAACGCCGCGAGCGACCGGCTGCGGAGCCGCTTGAGAACCTCGGAGTCGCACCACTCGCTGCCCTGCTGCTGCGGTCGGAACTCGCCCTCGACGACGCGCCGCTGCACCCCGAGCTTGCGCAGCGTGTCGAGGACGACCGCCGTGCCGAGACCGAGCCGGTCGGCGACCATCTGCGGCGTGAACGGGGCGTGGGTGCGCGCGAAGCGACCGACGAGGTCGCCGAGCGGGTCGTCGACCGGCTCGACGAACGCTGTGGGCACGCCGATCGGCAGGGCGACGCCGAGGGCGTCGCGCAGGCGCGACGCGTCCTCGATGCCGGCCCAGCGCTCGGTGCCGCCGTGGGTGAAGCGCAGCACGCGGTTCGAGCGGACGAGGTCGGTGAGCGCCGCCTCGAGCTTGGTGCGTCCCTCCGCCGACTCTGCGGACTCGGCTGCCACGGTGTCGCCTGCCACGGCGCCTGCATCGTCGCCCGCGTCGTCCGCGTCGCTCTCGGCCTCGGCCCCGGCCCCCGCCGTGGCGGTCGCCGCGCTGCCTGCCGTCGTCGCCAGCCAGCTCCGGTCGACGATCTCGGAGGTGGTCAGCGGCCCGAGCAGGCGCAGCAGGTCGACGACGCCCTCGATGTCGCGGGCGCGGCGGTCGGGAGCGAGTCGCTGCAGCTCGAGCTCGTGCTGGTCGATGACGTCGGCGTCGAGCAGCTCGCGGAGCTCGGCCCGGCCGAGCAGCTCTTGCAGCAGGGTCGAGTCGAGCGAGAGGGCGGCCGCGCGGCGCTCGGCCAGCGGCGAGTCGCCCTCGTACATGAATGCGGCGACGTAGCCGAAGAGCAGCGACCGGGCGAACGGCGAGGGCACCTCGGTCTCGACCTCGACGACGCGCACGGCGCGGGTCTCGAGCTCGCGGGTGAGGCTCATCAGGGCGGGGAGGTCGTAGACGTCCTGCAGGACCTCGCGCACGGCCTCGAGCACGATCGGGAACTGCGGGTACTTGCGCGCCACGTCGAGCAGCTGCGACGCCCGCTGGCGCTGCTGCCAGAGCGGTGAGCGACGGCCGGGGTTGTACCGGGGCAGCAACAACGCGCGGGCCGCGCACTCGCGGAAGCGGGAGGAGAACAGCGCGGAGCCGCCCACCTCCTCCGTCACGATCGCGTCGAGGTCGTCGCCCTCGAACCGGAAGAGCTCGGACCCGGGAGGCTCGGCGTCGGTGTCGGGGATGCGCACGACGATCCCGTCGTCAGCCGCCATCGCGCCGCCGTCGACGCCGAGCTGGTCGCGGATGCGGGCCGAGATCGCGAGGGCCCACGGCGCGTGCACCTGCATGCCGTAGGGGGAGTGCAGGACGAGCCGCCAGTCGCCGAGCTCGTCCCGGAAGCGCTCGACGACGAGGGTCGTGTCGGACGGCACGTGCCCGGTCGCCTCGCGCTGCTCGGTGACGAAGGCCAACAGGTTGCGGGCCGCGCGCTCGTCGAGCCCGCCCTGGGTGACCCGTCGGGTGGCGTCGTCCGTCGACGAGCTGGCGAGCTCGCGGATGTATCCCCCGATCGCACGGCCCAGCTCGGCCGGACGGCCGATCCCGTCGCCCTTCCAGAACGGGACACGACCCGGCTGCCCGTAGGCAGGGGAGACGAGCACGCGGTCGTGCGTGATGTCCTCGATGCGCCAGCTGGTCGCGCCGAGGGCGAAGACGTCGCCGACCCGGGACTCGTACACCATCTCTTCGTCGAGCTCGCCGACGCGGGCGGCCTTCTCGCCGACCATGAAGACGCCGAACAGGCCGCGATCGGGGATGGTGCCGCCGCTCGTGACCGCGAGCCGCTGGGCGCCCGGGCGACCGGTGAGCGTGCCGTGCACGCGGTCCCAGACGATGCGGGGCCGCAGCTCGGCGAACTCGTCGGAGGGGTACTTGCCGCTCAGCAGGTCGAGCGTCGCGTCGTAGGCCGAGCGCGGCAGGGTCGCGAACGGGGCGCTGCGGCGCACGGTCTCGAACCACTCGTCGGCGTCGATCTCGTCGAGGGCGACGGCCGCGACGGTCTGCTGGGCGAGCACGTCGAGGGGGTTCGTCGGCACGCGCAGTTCTTCGATCAGGCCCGCCACCATCCGCTCGGCGGCGACGGCCGAGTGGATCAGGTCGGCTCGGTGCTTGGGGAACATCACGCCCCGGCTGATCTCGCCGACCTGGTGCCCGGCCCGTCCGACGCGCTGCAGCCCGCTGGCGACCGACGGCGGCGACTCGACCTGGACGACGAGGTCGACCGCGCCCATGTCGATGCCGAGCTCGAGCGAGCTGGTCGCGACGACGCAGCGGAGGCGTCCGCTCTTCAGGTCGTCCTCGATGATCGCTCGTTGGTCTTTCGAGACGGAGCCGTGGTGCGCCCGCGCGAGCAGCGGCTCGCTGCCCTGGGTCTGCCCGCTGCCGCCGATCAGCTGGGCAGGTGCGCCGCCTCCCACCATGGGGTTGCGGGGCGGGTTCGTCGGTGCGGACGGCGCGAAGGGGTCGACCACGGTGGACGAGTCCGAGGTGTCGGAGCCGCCGGAGGCGATCTCGGGGACGGCACCGGCGGGCACCAGCTCGCCCCGCGCCTCGTCGGCGGCCTGCAGCGCGGCGGCCCGGGTCTCGACGTCGGCGCCCGTGCGCTCGAGGTAGATGTCGTTGAGGCGCGCGGTGAGCCGCTCGGCCAGCCGACGCGAGTTCGAGAAGACGATCGTCGAGCGGTGGTCGAGGATCAGGTCGACGATCCCCTCCTCGACGTGGGGCCAGATCGAGCCCTGGGGGGCACTGCCCGCGGCGGAGCCCTCGAGCGGCGCGGCCGTGCCCAGCTCGGTCATGTCGTCGACGGGCACGACGACGCGCAGGTCGAAGGTCTTCTCCGAGCGCGGGTTCACGATCGTGACGGGCTTGCGGCCGGAGAGGAACCGGGCCACCTCGGTCGGCGGGCGCACCGTCGCGGACAGCCCGATGCGCTGCGCGGGCTTCTCGAGCAGCGCGTCGAGCCGCTCGAGCGACAGGGCGAGGTGGGCGCCGCGCTTCGTGGCGGCGACCGCGTGCACCTCGTCGACGATGACGGTGTGCACGCCCTTGAGGTTCTCGCGCGCCGCCGACGTGAGCATGAGGTAGAGCGACTCGGGGGTCGTGATGAGGATGTCGGGCGGGGTGCGCTGCAGGAGGCGGCGGTCGCCGGACGAGGTGTCGCCCGACCGCACCCCCACCGTGAGCTCGGGTGCGTCGATGCCGAGCCGGCGGGCCGTCTGGGTGATGCCGACGAGGGGCGAGCGCAGGTTGCGCTCGACGTCGACGCCCAGCGCCTTGAGCGGCGAGATGTAGAGGACCCGCGTGCGGTGCTCTTTCACCTCGGGCGGCGGCCCGCTCGCGAGCGTGTCGATCGACCAGAGGAACGACGCGAGGGTCTTGCCGGAGCCGGTCGGCGCGATGACGAGGGCGTCGTCGCCCTCGCTGATCGCCTGCCACGCCCCCTGCTGCGCGAGCGTCGGCGCCGCGAAGGCGCCCCGGAACCACTCGCGGGTCGCGGGGGAGAAGCGCTCGAGGATGTCGGTCATCGTGAGGACCATCCTGCTCCGGACCACCGACACTGCGCCGTGAGCGCGGCGTCGCAGACCGTGGTCGGGGAGTCGGCGGGTCGCCGTGCCCCGCGGCGGGCGGGCGCCCGCCCGCCGCGGGCGACGACGACCCGCCGCCCCGTGCTCTGACCCGCCGCCCCGTGCTCTGACCCGCCGCCCCGTGCTCTGACCCGCCGCGGGCGACGGCGACCCGCCGCGGGCGACGGCGACCCGCCGCGGGCGACGGCGACCCGCCGACATCGCGCGCGCCGGGCACGAGCCCCGGGCGTCGGGGGCCGCCGCTACGGTGGGCGCATGCCGAACCTGCTGCACCTCGACTCGTCCGCCGACACGGCGACCAGCCGGTCGCGCGCGATCACCGCCTCCTTCGCCGACGCCTGGCGGTCGCTCGGCGACGACCACACGGTGACGCGCCGCGACCTGCACGTCGACCAGCCGCCGCACCTCAGCGACCCGGCCCTGCACTGGCCCGCGCGGCTGCGGCTCCCCGGCGCCGCCCCCGACCCTGCCGCCGAGGCCCTCCAGGCCGAGCTGATCGCCGAGCTGACGGCCGCCGACGTGGTCGTCGTCGGCGCCCCGCTCTACAACTACACGGTGCCGTCGACGCTCAAGGCCTGGCTCGACAACGTGCACCTGCCCGGGGTCACGGCGCCCTTCGACGGCGACGACCAGCAGCCGATGCTCGGCCGTCCGCTGCTGATCGCGACCAGCCGGGGCGGTTCGTACGACGCCGGCTCGCCGACCGAGGGCTGGGACCACGCGGTGCCGGTGCTCGAGCAGATCCTGGGGTCGACGCTCGGCATGGTCGTCGAGGTGATCGCGGTGAACCTCACGCTGAGCGGGCAGATCGCGATGCCCGACGGGGCGCGCGAGCGAGCCGAGCGCGAGCTGGCCGAGGCGCTCGCGGCGGCCGCCGACGCCGCGCGCCGACTCGGGTGAACGGCCGTGCCGGCCGCCTCGGTCGCCGCGCGCAGATCGTCGCGGCCCGGGTGCTCGGCTACCTCTCGGCGGTGCTCGCCGTCGTCGGCGTCGTGACGCTCGCCAAGGGCAGCCCCGGCGTGGGCGGCCTGCTGTTGCTCGCCGCCTTCGTGCTCGTCGCGATCGCGTACGCCTTCGTCCGCAGTGTGAACCGGCGCACTGTGGACCGGCGCAGCCTGGACCGGCGCCGCCCGGACCAGCCCGGCTCGCGGCGCAGCTCCCGTCTCAGGCGGCCCGGGCGATGAGTCCGCGGCCGTAGTTGAGGCGCGACTGGGCCTCGAACAGCTGCGCCTGGCCGTCGGGCAGCGCTGGCTCGAAGCTCTGGTGGGTGAACGAGCCGTTCGTCGCGGTGAACTGGACGAAGCCCGAGCGGCGGTCCGCCTTGACGAAGAAGAACGCGATGGCCCCCAGGCCGATGATCGTCCAGAAGAAGAGCACGAGCAGCACGACGCCGAGGGCGATCGCCCAGCCCGGCGTGTATCGGTCGGTCCGGGACATGTCCTGGACGAAGAGCTGCGTGCCCGCGAGCGGACGCGTGCCCGACGGGGTCACGAGCTCGTGCTCGGTCAGGGTGATGTCGCCGTACTGGACCAGTGCACGGGGAGGCGTGGGCCGGCGGGGCGGGACAGGGACGAGCTCGCTCGACATGAGGGCCTCTCGACGTTGGTGGTGAGGCCCCAGGATGGCGGTCTCGCGGGCCGGGTGCCAACCCCCTCGCGGGGGAGGAGCTCCGGGGCGGCGATCGGGCACGCTGCCGGGCGCGCTGTCGGCGGCAGCGCCTAGGGTCGGACCATGCACAGTCGCACCCTGGGCCGCACCGGCCGCGAAACATCCGTCATCGGCCTCGGCACCTGGCAGCTCGGCGCCGACTGGGGCGACGTCAGCGAGAGCGACGCGCTCGAGGTGCTGGGCGCCTCCGTCGAGTCGGGCGTCACGTTCTTCGACACCGCCGACGTCTACGGCGACGGCCGCAGCGAGAAGGTCATCAGCACGTTCCGCGCGGCGAACCCCGACGTCCCGCTGACCGTCGCCACCAAGATGGGCCGCCGCCTCGACCAGGTGCCCTCGAACTACGTGCGCGAGAACTTCATCGCCTGGACCGATCGCTCGCGTCGCAACCTCGGCGTCGACACCCTCGACCTGGTCCAGCTGCACTGCCCGCCGTCCGCCGTGTACGACGACGACGCCGTGTACGACGCGCTCGACGAGCTCGTGCAGAACGGGGCCATCGCCTCCTACGGGGTGTCCGTCGAGGAGGCGCAGCAGGCGCTGACCGCGATCGCCCGCCCCGGCGTCGCGACCGTCCAGATCATCCTCAACGCGTTCCGGCTCAAGCCGCTCGACGAGGTCCTCCCGGCGGCTCAGCGGGCCGGGGTCGGCGTCATCGCCCGCGTGCCGCTCGCCAGCGGGCTGCTCTCGGGCAAGTACACGGCCGAGACGACGTTCGCCGAGAACGACCACCGCACCTTCAACCGCCACGGCGAGGCCTTCGACCAGGGCGAGACCTTCAGCGGCGTCGACTTCGAGCAGGGCGTCCGCGCCGCGCAGGAGTTCGCGGCGGCCGTGCCCGACGGCGTCACCGTGCCCCAGGCGGCGCTCGCGTGGATCGTCGACCAGCCGGGCGTCAGCACCGTCATCCCGGGGGCACGCAACGTCGAGCAGGCGAAGGCCAACGCGGCGGCCGGCGACGTCGAGCTCGAGGAGGGCCTCGACTCCGAGGTCGTCCGCATCTACGACGAGTACTTCCGCGCCGCGGTCCACCCCCGCTGGTGACCTCGCGAGTGGTCCGAGATCGATCCCCGGCCCGCACGCCGACGTCGATCTCGGACCTCTCGCGTGCCCGGCCGGGCCGCGGTCGGGCTCGCACCGGGCCGCCGTCGGGCCGCGGTCGGGCGGCGGTCGGGTCCGGCCGTGCTCGCGCCGGGGTACAGCGACCTGACCAGCCGGGCAGCCGCCCGGGCGTAGACCGGGGTCATGGCCGACAACATGTACACGCCCCAGAACCCCATCGAGCAGTACCCGCAGCCTCCCTTCGAGCCACAGCAGCAGTCCGCGCCCGGCGACGTCCACGCGATGAAGCCCGAGCCCGACCACGGCGAGACCAGCTACGTCGGCAGCGGCCGGCTGGCCGGTCGCAAGGCGCTCGTCACCGGTGCCGACAGCGGCATCGGCCGTGCGACCGCCATCGCCTACGCCCGTGAGGGCGCCGACGTCGCGCTCAGCTACCTCCCCGAGGAGCAGGCCCAGGCCGAGGAGGTCGCCCAGCTCGTCCGCGACGCCGGCCGCACCGCGGTGCTGCTGCCCGGCGACCTCCAGGACGAGCAGACCAACGCCGAGGTCGTCGAGAAGACGGTCGCGGAGCTCGGCGGGCTCGACATCCTCGCGATCATCGCCGGCGTCATGCCGACCGTCGACAGCATCGACGACTTCGAGACGAAGACGCTCGACCACGTCCTGAAGGCCAACATCTACCCGCTGTTCTGGCTGACGAAGGCGGCGTCGCCGCACCTGAAGCCCGGTGCGTCGATCCTCACCTGCTCGTCGATCCAGGGCTTCCAGCCGTCGCCCTCGCTCGCCGAGTACGCCGTCTCGAAGGCCGGCATCGCCAACTGGACCCGTGCCATGGCCCAGCAGCTCGCCGAGCGCGGCATCCGCGTCAACGGCGTCGCCCCCGGCCCCGTCTGGACCCCGCTGCAGCCCGCGTTCGTGCCGAACGAGAAGATCGAGACGTTCGGGTCGGAGGCCGCCTACGGCCGTCCCGGACAGCCCGTCGAGCTCGCCCCGTCGTTCGTGTTCCTCGCGAGCCAGGAGTCCAGCTACATCAGCGGCGAGACCATCGCGGTGACCGGCGGCACGCCGATCCACTGAGCCGCGCCTCCTGCGGTCGTCGACGGCCCGTCCCGCTGCTGCGGGGCGGGCCGTCGGTCGTGGCCGGCGTGCGGGGCGGGCCGTTCGCCGTCCCCGGGGCTGGGGTCGGGTCGACGTGCCGCAATGCGAGACGGATCCTCCTTCGCGCGACCGCGCTGCCGCCTCCTTCCGTCCTCCGGCTCAGGAACACTCTCAAATTTGAGAGTGATCCGCGTCCGCGTCCGCGTCCGCGTCCGTGCCCGCGTCCGGGCTTCGGCCCAGCCTCCGTCCGCGCCAGCACCCGGTGCGACTAAGCCCAGCGCGTGCCCTCGCCCGCGAGCACGGCCCGGTACCCCTCACGGAACGTCGGGTAGGCGAACGTGAAGCCCGTCCCGCGCAGCAGCCCGTTCGACAGCCGCTTGTCGCCGCCCGCCTGCCGCCCCGCAGGAGGCGCGGGCTGCGGAGCGGGGACGCCCAGCTCCGCGGCCAGGAAGACCAGGACGTCGTCGAGCCGCGCCGGCTCGTCGTCGGTGCCGAGGTAGACCGGCCCCACCATCGCGAGCCCGGCGAGGTGGACGAGCGCGGCGGCGGCGTCGTCCCGGTGGATCCGGTTGGTGTGCGGCGACGTGCCGGGCGTCTCGGCGAGGGTCGCCGACCCGCCGCGCACCTGCTCGATCAGTCGCTCGCGCCCTGGACCGTAGATGCCCGAGAGTCGCACGAGGGTCGCGTGCGGTGCGCGGTCGCGCAGCAGCGCCTCCGCCTCGACCAGCACCGCGGCCGTGGGGGTGCCGCCGGTCGCGGGGGTCTCCTCGGTGACCAGGCCGCCGTCGTCGACGTCGTACACCGCGGTCGACGAGACGACGAGGAGGCGCGGGTCGGCCGCCGAGCGCTCGATCCCGTCGAGCACGTGCGCCAGCCCGTCGACGTACGTGGCCCGGTACTCGTCCGGGTCGCGGCTGCCCGCGGCGAGGGCGACCACGACGACCGTCGCGTCGTCGTCGATCACGGGCGCCTCGGCGCGCAGGTCGACGGCGCGGCCCTCGAGCTGCTCGGGCAGCACCTCGGGCCGGCGGCGCAGGCCCACCACGCGGTGCCCCTCGGCGGCGAACCGCAGGCCGGTCTCGGTGCCCAGGTCGCCGCAGCCGGCGATGACGATGCTCATCGATCGAGCGTACCGACGGAGGTGCGGCGCGGCCTGGGCGGGGCGCCCCGCACCTCCTGCCGGTCCCTCCCCGAAGCGGCCCGCGCCTCCCGCGCACAGCGCTCCGCGCCGACGCGGGCCGCGCCTCCCGCCGTTGCCGACCGGGAAGCTGCAGATGCCGACCGGGAAGCCGCAGGCACCGCCCGTGAAGCTGCAAATGCCGACCGGAGAGCCCGTTGTAGCGGCTTTTCCGGTCGCCGGATGCGGTCTCGAGGCCAGATTGGTCGGCATTTGCGGCCAGCAGCCAACAGCCAGCAGCCAGCAGCCAGCAGCCAGCAGCCAGCGGCCAGCAGCTGTGTCCGGGCGGGCGGGCGGCAGCGAGCTCCGGACGGGTGCGGCGGCTCAGAGCCGCTCGAGCGTCGCCGGGTCGAGCGTCCCGTCGAAGAACCGCCCGAGCGCCCGGGCGAAGCGCTCCTCGGAGGGGTCCGCCTGGGCGAACAGCGTCAGCGACGAGTGCAGCTTCATCGCGTCGACCTCGCCGAGCACGTCGACGGCAGAGGGGCCGTCAGCACCGTCGGGAAGCTCGAGCAGGGCGTCGACGCAGTCGAGGAGGCGCGGGCCGAGCACCGGGTGCGCGAGGAACGCCCGGGCGGCACCGACCGTGTCGAGGGCGAAGTGCCGCGAGGTCGCGCTGGTGCCCAGCCCCGCCACCTGCGGGAACACGAACCACATCCAGTGGCCGCGCTTGCGCCCGGCGCGCAGCTCCCGCAGCGCGTGGTCGTACGTGCCGTCCGCCTCCTGGGCGTCGACGAAGCGGTCGAGGTCGTGGCGGGAGAGCAGGTCGTCGTCGGTCATCGTCCCGGTCTACGCCCGTCGACGGGCGGTGCGTCCGACACGGGGCCTGTCGTCGCCCCTGCGAGCCCGCGACCCTCCAGGGGCTGGCGGAGCCGTCGCCGCACGAGCTAGTCTGGTCGGCTGCCCGGACCGGGCGGCGCGTCCTCGCCGCACGCCCCCGCGGCCCGAGAGACCACGATGACCTCCACCGCCGAGCCCGGCCACGAGCCCGTCCCCGAGACGCCGACGCACGCCGTCCCCGAGACGCCGACGCACGCCGTCGTCGAGCAGATCCCCTTCCCCGCGTCCGTGTCGCCTGACGCAGCAGGCGCCGCCGACTACGTCGCCGCCGTCGACCTCGAGAACGCCGTCCGGCGCGCCGCGATCGGCTCCGACGAGCTCTCGTGGGAGCCCGACGAGCAGCTCCCCCACCTGCTCGACGAGGTGCACAGCGACCACCGGCTCTTCGGCGTGCGGGAGCAGGGCCGTCTCGTCGCGGTCGGCTGGTACGAGACGCGCCGTGAGGGCGACGCCGCGACGACCGCCTGGCTCGACGTGTCGGTGCTGCCCGAGGCCCGCCGCCGCGGCCACGGCACGCTGCTGGCCGAGCACCTCGAGCAGCTCGCCCGCGCCGAGGGGCGGACGCAGGTGATCGCCTACGTGCGCTCCCGGGGCGAGGGCGAGCCGCGCCTCCTTCCCCCACCGGCGCCGGGTCGGTGCCGCGGGGGAACGACGAGGTGCGCTTCCTGCTGGCCCGGGGCTGGGAGCTCGGCCAGGTGATGCGCTGCAGCCGGCTGCCGCTGCCCCCGGACGAGGAGGCGCTCGGCACGGTCCGCGAGCGCGCCCGGTCGGCCGCGGGCGACGCCTACCGCCTGCACACCTGGGTCGGCCGTTCGCCCGAGCGCTGGGTCGACGACCTCGCCGCGCTCGAGACGCGGATGAGCACGGACGCCCCCGCCGGCGGCCTCGACGAGCCGGAGGACGTCTGGACCGCCGAGCGCTGGCGCGACGAGGAGGAGCGCTCGATCTCCGGTCCCCGCACCCGGTTCACGGCGGTGGTCGAGCACGTCGCCTCCGGCAGGCTCGTCGGGTTCAGCCAGGTCGAGGCGCCGGCCGACCGCGCACGACCGGCGTTCCAGCAGGACACCCTCGTGCTGCGCGAGCACCGAGGGCACCGGCTCGGCTGGCTGCTCAAGGTCGCCACGACCGACCTGTTGCTCGCCGAGCGTCCCGGGCACCCCGCGGTGTTCACCTTCAACGCGGAGGAGAACCGGCCGATGCTCGACGTCAACGAGGCCGTGGGCTTCGTTCCGTTCGAGCACGAGGGGGCGTGGAGCAAGAAGCTGTGACGCCTCGACCTCGTGTCAAGGCCCTGACCGCGTCGGACCTGCCCGGCTACCGTCGAGCATGACCGGCGGGGAGGGCAGCTCCCCGCCGGTCGTCGACTCCTTGGACGTTCACGTCCGTCCGCCCGCCCCGCCCCGCCCGCCGCCGTCGATGTCGAGAGGTCCCCGCCGTGAGTCCCTTCCTGCCCCGCACCGCTGTCGTCACGGGCTCCGAGTCCGGGATCGGCCGGGCGACCGCGGTCGCCCTCGCCGAGGCGGGCCTCGACGTCGGCGTGACCTGGCTCGACGACCAGGCGGGGGCGGAGGCCACCGCCGAGGAGGTGCGTTCCCGTGGGCGCACCGCCCACGTCGCGCACCTCGACCTCGGGCAGCTCGAGAGCTGCGGGGACGTCGTGGACGACCTGGCCGAGCGGCTCGGCGGCCTCGACGTGTTCGTGAACAACGCGGGCACGGGGTCGTCCGTCCCGGTCGTGGACCTCTCGCTCGAGGAGTGGCGGCGGGTCGTCACGGTCGACCTCGACGCCGCGTTCGTCTGCCTGCAACGCGCCGCCCGGCGGATGGTCGCGGCGGGCACCGGCGGGCGCCTCATCGGCGTGACGAGCGTGCACGAGCACCAGCCGCGGGTCGGCTCGGGCGCCTACGACGCCGCGAAGCACGGGCTCGGCGGGTTGCTCAAGACGATGGCGCTCGAGCTCGGCCGGGACGGCATCACCGTCAACGCGGTCGCGCCCGGCGAGATCGCGACCCCGATGACCGGACAGGCCGACGTCGACCCCACGACGGTGGACCGGCCCGGCGTTCCGCTCGGACGTCCCGGGGACGCGCGCGAGGTCGCGGCGGTGATCGCGTTCCTCGCGTCGCCCGCGGCCGGGTACGTGACGGGCGCCTCCTGGGCCGTGGACGGGGGGATGCTGCAGATGGGGCCACAGGGCGGGTCGCACCTGGTGGGCGACGGGTGGCGGCGCGTCTGACCGCGGACTCGCGTCCTACGCCGTGAAGTCGGCGCTGATCTCGGCGTGCACCTCGATGTCGGCGGGGGCGAGATCGAAGCCGCCACCGCCTCCTGCGGGGGACGTCGCCGCGCGGGCGAGGCCGAAGGTCGCGGCACCGCCCGCCGCCCCGGGGCGCAGTCCGGGCTCGAAGACGGCGACGAGCACGGGCTGCGACAGGCCGAGCGCCTCGGCGTAGTCGCGCGCTCGCGTCACCGCGTCGCCGACGGCCGCGACGCGGGCCGCCCGCTCGGCCTCCGCCCGCGAGTCGTGGCCGAGCGACCACTCGAGCGCGTCGACCGAGACGCCGTCGATCCGGGCCAGCTCGGACACCCAGGCCGAGAGCGCCGCGAAGTCGCTGAACCGCACCACGACGACCGAGCGCGCCCGGAAGCGGGCGGGCAGGTCGGGGTCGGGAGCCGAGGAGGTGCCGTCCGCGTCCCAGCGGACCGGCGGGACGACGGGGCCCACGGTCACGTCCTGCGCGCTCCACCAGGTCGCGGCGCCCTGCCGTCGGTGCCCCGTGGCCTGCTCGGAGACCCGCGCGTGCAGCGACTCGGCCTCGGCGACGACGGCCTCACGGTCGGTGCCCTCGGCGACGAGCGACAGGTGCACGACCCCCCGTTCGGCGTGGTGCCGGTGGACGACGGAGCCGGTGACGGCGATCGTGGTCATGGTCTGCCTCCTCGAGTGGGCGGGCGGTCGGCCGGGGCGGCGCGCGCCTCCTCGGCGGTCGCCGCCAGCAGGCCGGGCTCGGCCTCAGAGGCCGGGCTGCGCCTCAGGCTACGGGCGCCTCGTCCGCACCGTCGAGCACCGCGGGGGCCGTGACCCGCGACATGAAGGCGACGAGGTCGGCGAGCTCCTCCTGTGAGACGCCGTGGGCGAGGCCCGGGTAGACGGTCTGCTCGGCGTCGGCGTGCGTCTCGAGCCAGGCGGAGGTGCGCTCGACCGCGGCGACCGGGATCACCGAGTCGACGTCGCCCCTGCCGTAGAAGACGGACGGTCGGACCTGGGCGAGGGCCTCGTCACGAGCGGCGGACGCTGCGGCCGTATCGGGGTCGGCGTCGGGCGCGGTCGGCACGACGAAGCCCGCCAGCACCGCGGCGAACTCGAAGCGGCGAGGAGCGTGCCGCAGCAGCTGCAGCGACAGCGAGCCGCCCTGCGAGAAGCCGAGCAGGCTGACCGAGGGGTGCGCGTCGCCGAGCGAGTCGAGCCAGGCGAGCACGGCCTCCGCGGCGTCGTCCACGGCGCCGGCGGACGGGGCGCCCGGCGTGCTGAGCGGGTACCAGGAGAAGCCGTCGCCGTGCGGCAGCGGGGCGCGCAGCGACGCGAGCGCGACGTTCTGCGGCAGGTAGGGGGCGAGTCCGATCAGGTCGCCCTCGTGCGAGCCGACGCCGTGCAGCAGCACGACGAGCGGCCGCCCGGCCCGGTCGGGCTCCTCGACGGACCAGCGGACCAGGGCGGGATCGATCGTGACCATGCCTCGACCCTGCCAGACGGGCTGACGGGACGCGCGCCTCCTCGGGGCTCGGAGAGCGTTTCGTCACCCGACCGTGACGAAGGGCTAGTAGACAGGGGCCATGAGCTCCGTGCAGACCCCCGACCCCACGCCCGGCGACCCCAACCCGGGCTGGCTGTCCGAGGAGGAGCTGTACACGATCCGGCAGCGCATGCCGATCCTCTACGTCGAGGCGGTGCCGGTGCGGACCGACGGCATGGGCGTCGTGACCGAGGTCGGGGTGCTGCTGCGCGCCTCCGAGGGGGGGTCGATCTCGCGGATGCTCGTCTCGGGGCGCGTGATGTACGGCGAGAGCCTGCGGACGGCGCTGTTCCGCCACCTCGAGAAGGACCTGGGGCCGATGGCGTTCCCGCAGCTGCCGCCGTCGCCGGTGCCCTTCCAGGTCGCCGAGTACTTCCCGCTGCCGGGGTCGTCGGTCTACACGGACGCCCGCCAGCACGCCGTGTCGCTCGCGTACGTCGTGCCCGTCACCGGCACCTGCGACCCCCGCCAGGACGCGCTCGAGCTCACCTGGCTGACGCCGCACCAGGCCGCGTCGGACGACGTCGCCGGCGAGATGGAGGGCGGGCGCGGAGCACTGCTGCGGAGCGCGCTCGCCTCGGTCGGCGCGCTGCACTAGCACTGCGCCGCGCCGCTGCGCCGCGCCCGCGCTGCGTGGCGCGCCCGGCGGCATCGCTGCACCCCTGAACCAGCGCTGCACCCCTGGAACCGACGGTGCCATGCGGATCCGAGGGTGCAATCCGGATCCGAGGGTGCGGCGGGCGACTTGTCCACAGCCGAGGAGGCTCGGGTCGCGCCCCGAGGACCGCCTGCGACATGCTCGTCTCGTGCGTGACATGTCAGGACTGCTCGTCCTCCGGCAGGAGGTCGTGGCCGACGGGGGCGACAGCTCGACCCTCGAGCGCGACGCCCGGCGCGGGCGCCTCGTCCGCCTGACCGCAGGGGCGTACGTCCGCGCCGACGAGTGGGCCGCCCTGACCCGCGCAGAGCAGCACGGGGCCCGCGTGCACGCGGTCGTGCCGCGGCTCGGGCCGGACACGTTCGTGTCGCACGAGTCGGCCCTGGCGCTGCAGGGCTTCCCGCTGCTGGGCGAATGGCCGACGCGGGTGCACGTCGTGTCCCGGGGGCGCCCGCGCACCAAGGTCAGCTCGACCGTGCACCGACATGCCGTGGCCCTGCGGAACGACGAGACCAGCGTGGTCCAGGGGCTGCCGGTGGTGCTGCCGCGACGGGCAGCGGTCGACGTCGTCCGCCGATGGGACCTCCGTGGCGGGGCCGTCGTCCTCGACCACGGTCTCGCTGTCGGCGCGTTCTCCCGAGAGGACCTCGAGGGAGTCCTCGCCGAGCACGGTCGTGCCCAGGGCAGCCGGCGGGCCGCCGCCTCCGTGGCCTTCGCCGACGGGCGAGCCGAGTCGCCCGGGGAGTCGATCAGCCGCGCCGCCATGCACTCCGCGGGGCTGACGCGACCCGAGCTGCAGGCCCGTCTGCCGGCCGAGGGGTCGCTCGTCGGGTTCGTCGACTTCTGGTGGCCGTGCTGCGGGGTGATCGGCGAGTTCGACGGAGAGGTGAAGTACAGGGACCCCGCGATGCGCGCAGGGCGCACCGCCGAGCAGGTCGTCGTCGAGGAGAAGCTGCGGGAGGACGCCCTGCGTGCACTGCCCGGCGTCCGCACCGTCGTGCGCTGGGGCTGGGCGGAGGCGCTCGCGGTCGAGCCGCTCCTCCGGAAGCTGGCCCGCGCGGGCGTCTGCTGAGGCGGTGCCGCCGGAGCGCCGCCCGAGCGCGCGGCCCCCGCCGGGCGCTGCACCCCCTGTTCGGCACTGCACCAGCGGTTCCGGAGGTGTCGTGCGGGTTCGGGGGTGCAGCGCGGGCGCGGGCGCAGCGCGGGCGCAGCGCGGGCGCGGGCGCAGCGCGGGCGCGGGCCCAGCGCGGGCGCGGGCCCAGCGCGACGCCCCCGGGCGGCGCGGTGGCGCCGCCCGGGGGCGTGGGTGCACGTGGTGCCGTGGGGCCTAGCGGCCGCCGCGCTGGCCGCCGCCGCTGCGGGGCTTGCCGCCGACGAGACCGCCGACCTTGAGGCCGCCGGGGCGTCCGCCGTCCGAGGAGGCGCGACGCGAGCCGCCGCCGGAGCGACCGCCCTGCGAACGCTCGCCCTGCGACGCCGCGAAGTCGGCCTGGTCGTTGCGCACGGCGTTCGTGCGGCTCTGGCCGCCGTCGCTCTGGGCGCGGCGTCCGGGCTGGCGGGTGCCGCGAGCCTCGGAGTCGCGGGCGCCGCCGTCACGTACGGGCGTCGACGCGCCGCGGCCCGACTCGGTCGAGTAGAAGGTCGAGGCGCCGCCGCGGGGAGCAGCGTCGCGCGAGCGACCGCCGCCGTCGCGTCCGCCACGGGGTGCTCCGTCACGACCGCCCGAGCGGGCGGGTCCGCCGTCGCGACCCGCGCCTCCTGCACGGCCGCCGCCCGCAGCGGGACGACCCGAGCGGTCGGCACGGGCGATCGGGGCGCCGGTGCTGTCCTGGCGGGCGGCGCGCTTGCGCTGGGCGTTGGCGCCCTGCGAGCGACCTCCGCCGCCTCCGCCGTTGCCGCCCTGCTGCTGCTGGACGGCCGACTTCGGCAGGGGCTTCACGTACGCGGCGACCTCGCCGACGAGCGCCGCGACCTCGGGGGAGGAGGTCGTGACGGCCGTGGTGGTCGGCTTGATGTCGGCCTTCTTCATCAGCTGGGCGACGTCGCGCTTCTGGCTGGGGATGACGAGGGTGACGACGTCGCCCTCGGCTCCGGCGCGGGCGGTGCGGCCCGAGCGGTGCAGGTACGCCTTGTGCTCGGTGGGCGGGTCGACGTGGATCACGAGCTCGATGTCGTCGACGTGCACGCCGCGGGCGGCGACGTCGGTGGCGACGAGCACGCGGGCCGAGCCGTCCTGGAACGCGGCGAGGTTGCGGTCGCGCTGCGGCTGCGACAGGTTGCCGTGCAGGTCGACCGAGGGGATGCCGGCCTCGGTCAGCTTCTTGGCGAGCTTCTTGGCGTGGTGCTTGGTCCGCATGAAGAGGATGCGGCGCCCCTTGCCCGAGGCGAGCTTCTGCACGAGGGCGTTCTTGCTGTCGAGGTCGGGCGTCTCGAAGACGTGGTGGGTCATCGCGGCGACGGGCGAGTTCGCCTCGTCGACCGAGTGCAGCACCTCGTTGTGGAGGAACTGCTTGACCAGCTTGTCCACGCCGTTGTCGAGGGTCGCGCTGAAGAGCAGGCGCTGGCCGTCGTTCGGGGTGGCCTTCATGATGCGGGTGACGCCGGGCAGGAAGCCCAGGTCGGCCATGTGGTCGGCCTCGTCGAGCACGGTGATCTCGACGGCGTCGAGCTTGATGAAGCCCTGCTTCATGAGGTCCTCGAGGCGGCCGGGGCACGCGATGACGATGTCGACGCCCGACTTGAGGGCCTGGACCTGGCGGTTCTGCGAGACGCCGCCGAAGATCGTGGTGGTGTTCATGCCGTACGCGGCCGCCATCGGCGCGAGGACGGCGTCGATCTGCGTGGCGAGCTCGCGCGTCGGGGCGAGCACGAGGCCGAGCGGGCGGCCCGGGCGGCGCTTGCCGCCGGCGAGCTTGCCGCCGAGGCGCGCGGCCATCGGGATCGAGAAGGCGAGGGTCTTGCCCGAGCCGGTCTTGCCGCGGCCGAGGACGTCGCGTCCGCCGAGGGTGTCGGGGAGCGTGTCGACCTGGATCGGGAAAGCGTTCTCCTTGCCGTCCTTCGCGAGGGCGGAGACGATCGGGGCGGGGACCCCGAGGGAGGCGAACGAGACGGCGGGGGCGTCGGTCGCGTCGGCGACCGGGACGACGGGGGAGTCGGTGGTGAGTGACATGCGTGCCTTTCAGGGGCAGGTGTCGAGCCGGGCCGAGGCTGCGGGCCACGCGTCTCGGTCGCCCTGACGCAGTGGTCGTGGGCGTTGCCGGGAACGGCGGTGCAGAGCCGGTGAGCGGCTGTCGTAGCCGGGCTCGAGGTGTGGCGACGGTGCAGGTGTGCACGATCGTTTCGCCGCAGAGTGAGCTTCGCGCGCCTGCTGGATGCCTGGGTGTGTGCCAGGGCGAGAGGCGAGGAGGGGCGTGCTACGACGCAGGGAGCCGGTCGGGCCGACTCGCAAGTGACATCAGCTTAGCGGCACTCGTCGCAGAACGCGAGGAGGTGCGGGCCGGGCACGCGAGGAGGCGCGGGCCGGGCACGCGAGGAGGCGCGGGCCGGGCCCGCAGGGCGCGCACGCCGGGCAGGCGGGTCGACCTAGGAGAAGAGGCCGCGGATCGCCTTGCCGAGGGCCGTCCTCCGACGGTGCCAGCCGTGTGCGGCGAGGGTCCGCTTGACGGGACCGACGACCTTCGCCGAGTTGAACGTGTACGAGCCGGACGCAGTCCCGACGCTGCGCTCGGTGTTGATCTCCGACCGCTTGTACTCGTGGGTCTCGGGCAGCAGGGTGATGCGCAGCCGGTAGCCGGAGCGGCTGCTGCCGAGCATGCCCCGGGCGTCCTGGTACACCCAGGTGGCGACGATCCTGCCGTCCTCGACGGCGACCGTGAACGGGTTCGCGGGGTCGCGGCCGAGTGCGAGCAGCGCCTCCGTCACGACCTCGGGCGAGGAGGGGGCAGCTGTCGCGGATGAAGAGCCGTCGGGCGGCGTCGGCACGGTCATGCGGCCACGCTAGCGGACAGGTCGTCCTGCCCCCGCTGCACGGTCCGGGCCGGGGCTCAGTGTGCCCCCGAGTACCGCTCGCCGACCGGGATCTCGACGGCCACGCGGTTGCCGGGCTGCGCGAGCGGGCAGGCCCACGCGGGGTCGTAGGCGCAGCTCGGGTTGTAGGCGAAGTTGAAGTCGAGCACGATCGTGCCCGGCTCGGAGCCGGGCCCGAGGTCGGCGCCCTTGACGGAGTCGATCAGGTACCGACCACCTCCGTAGGTGCCGCCCGGCTTGCCGGCGAGCGCGTCCCCGACCGGCACGAACAGGCCGCCCCCGTACGAGCGCAGCCGCCACACGTCGAGCGAGCCGACGCCCGGCACCTCGACGCGCCCTACCCGGTCGAAGGGCACGTCGCCGTCGGTGCCCGTCTCGACGACCATGCGGTGCGGCTCCGCGGGCAGGATGGGCACCTCGAAGCGCCACGCGGCGTCGTACGGCTTCGTCGGCAGGCCGGTGAAGTGCGGCCTGTCCTCGGGGAGCAGCGGCGTGACCGGGTTCGTCGTGAAGAGCTCGTCGCGGGTGCGTCGCCACAGGTCGTGCGCCGCCTCGAGGTCGGTCGCCTCGCGCACCTGCCGGTACAGCCCGTGGATCGTCCGGCGCCACGCCGCCAGCGCGAGGCCCGAGTCGGTGTCGGGCACGAGGGGCGCGGCCGCGGCGGCGTCGCCTGCGGCGGTGGGGGACGAGGAGGTGGGGGTCGGGTCGGTCACGCGGGCGACGGTAGTCGGGACGCCTCCTCGGGGACCGGGAAGGCGCCTCCTCGTCTCGCGGCGGCCGGTCGGGCGACGACCGGGCCGCTCTCCGGGCAGCCGGTCGTGCGACGGCGCGGTCTGCCAGGATCGGCCCGGGGGCGACGGTCGTCCCGTCAGGGGGAAGAACATGCAGAACAGGATCCGCACGGCCACGACCGTGCTCGTCACGACCGCGGTGCTGGGGCTCGGGCTCGCGGGGTGCTCCGCACAGGTGAACCGGACGGTCTCCGCCGACAAGTTCGCGACCACGGTCGCGGACGCGCTCGAGCAGACCGTCGGCCAGCGACCCGACGTCGACTGCGGCGACGACGCGATCGACCTCGTCGACGGCGACGAGGTGCACTGCGACGTCGGCGCGATCGGAGACGAGACGGTCTACGACTCGGTCTCGACGATCAGCACCGACGGAGGCGACGACTACTCGGTCGCCGTCGAGGTCGACCAGGAGCCGAAGGGCTAGGTCGCGCTCGCCCCGGTCGGGACGTGGCCGCGTGCGCCGGTCTCGACCGGCGCGTGCTCGCGCTCAGCCCGCGTGGCGCGGGTGCGTCTCGGGTGCACGCCAGCCCGGCGCGAGGGCGCGCATCCGGAGCGCCCGCCACTGCCAGACGAGCCAGAGCCCGGGCCACAGGGCGATGCCGACCGGCCCGGCGTGGAACACCAGGCGGTCGCGCAGCAGGGTCTCGTCGGGGCCCAGGGGCGACACCGCCATGCGGTGGTCGATGCGCATCCGCGAGAACTGGCCGGCGGTGCCCCTCCCGGTGTCACGCTGGATCCAGGCGCCGTCACGGTCGTGCCAGTCGAGGTCGACGTGCGTGTCGCCGAGGGGCAGCAGGCCGAGGATGTGGGCGGTCACGGGGTGCGCCTCCTCGGTCCAGCGGCTAGGGAAGCCGTCGGGCGCGAGCGAGCGGTACCGCACCAGCGGCTTCGTCACGGCGACCATGACGGCCGGGTCGCGCAGGGCGTCGGCCGCGGCGTCGACGGGACAGGCGAGTCGGATCTTGAGCTGCACGTGCATGCGGACGAGTCTGCTCCCGTGGGCTGGGCGGCGGGCGCGGCGTGTCGGACGCCGGTGCTGGGCGGCTCTCCTCATTCAGGAAGATCGCTCCTGAGTCGCGCACCGGGGGGACTCCCGGTCCTGAGTCGTGCACGGTTCAGGAAGTGCGGGTCGCGACGTCCTGCATCGTGCAGCCCGCGCTCGTCGTAACGCGGGGCAACGCACCGACCCGAGGAGGCGCCCCGACCTACCCTGAGGACGTGACCGCACCTCGCACAGCCCCGCAGCAGACGGCATCTCAGCCGCAGGCCCCGCAGCAGCAGCCCCGGCACAGGGAGCCGCACCAGTCCAAGTACCAGGTCCGCCTCGACCAGGGCGTCGCCGGTGCGGCCCGCGTCGCGCCCGGGGCGCACGTCGTGGTGGTGGTGGACGTCCTCGACGGGCACGGCCTCCTCTCGACGGCCGACGTGCTCGACGCGGTCGCCGCCGTCTCGGACGCCGAGGCGCTCGTGCTGCACGCGACCGCCGCCTCCTCGGCCGACGTCGCCCGCCGGGTGCTCGACCGCCAGGCCGAGCGGGGCGACCGCGCAGTCGTGGCCGTGGTCGCCGCGGGCGCGCTCGACGACGACGGGTTCCGCTCCGCCGTCGAGGACGTCCTCGCCGCGGGGGTCGTGGTCGACGCGCTCGCCGCCTCCGGCATCGACTTCTCGTCGCCCGAGGCCGCCGTCGCGTGTGCCGCGGCCGTGTCGCTGCGGGGCGCTCAGTCCCACCTGCTGACCGCCTCCTCGTCTGCTGCCGAGCTCGTGGCGACCGGGCAGGAGGAGGCGCTGGCCGCCGCCCGCACACCGGCCGCCGTCGCGACGGTGCACCGTGTGCCGTCCGGCGAGGACGGCTGACCCGGCTGACCCGGCTGACCCGGCTCGCACGGTTGACCCGGCTGGCCCGGCTCGCACGGGGAACAGAGCGAGCTGGCGTAGCGTTCTGCCCAGCACGGGGGCCGACCGAGCCCCCGACCAGAGGAGTGGACGATGAAGGCAGTTCTGAGCGACGGCACCGTGGTCGCCGAGGCACCGAAGGACGAGCTGATCTCGATCGAGGGCAACTGGTACTTCCCGCCCGCGAGCGTCAACGACGAGCTCTTCGAGAAGAGCCCCACGCAGTACCACTGCCCGTGGAAGGGCGACACCCAGTACTTCAGCGTGAAGGACGGCGAGACGCTGCTGCAGGACCGCGCGTGGAGCTACCCCACGCCGATCCCCGCGTCGTTCGACCGCGTCGGCAAGGACTACACCGGCTACGTCGCGTTCTGGAAGGACGTGCAGGTCGTCGAGTAGGCGCACCTGTCGCCTCGCACCCGCGAACGAGCACCGCACCCCTGAATCCGGGGGTGCGGTGCTCGTTCGCCGGTGTGGTGTGCGGGCCGTTCGCAGGCTCACCCGGCGCGTTCGGCGTGACGCTGCGCGTCACCGCTGAGCCGATCCGGGTTCGCAGGCTCACCCGGCGCGTTCGGCGTGACGCTGCGCGTCACCGCTGTGCCGATCCGGGTTCGCAGGCTCACCCGGCGCGTTCGGCGTGACGCTGCGCGTCACCGCTGAGCCGATCCGGGTTCGCAGGCTCACCCGGCGCGTTCGGCATGACGCTGGCGCGTCACCGCTGAGCCGAACGCGCCCTGTGCGCTCGGACCTTCGCCCGGTTGCCGCAGCGCTGCATCGAGCACCAGCGGCGGCTGCGGGCCCGCGACTCGTCCCGGTAGACGAGCCCGCACAGCGGGTTGGCACAGCGCCGGAGGCGCGACTCGTCCCCGCCGCCGAACCCGACCTCGTCGAAGAGCCGCACCCCGTCGCGGGCGACCGAGGCCAGCGCCTGACCCAGCCGCAGCCGCCCCGCGCCGGCCTGACGGCGACCACCGGCGAGTGCGGGAGGCACGTCCGGCGTCGCGGCGAACAGGTTGAGCATGTCGACGTCGCCGGGGTCGGGCGAGGCCCCGTCGACCGCGGCGACGGCCAGCCGCGCGATCGCGTCGCGGAGGCCGCGGGCGTCCGCGAGCTCGCGGTCGGAGGCTCCGCCGCCGATCCCGGGGAACCGCTCGGCGAGCCAGTCGTCGAGGTCGGCGGGCAGCAGGAGGCCGTCCCAGGGTGACGAGCCGTCGACCGGCTGCGCGAGACCTGACTCGGGGCCGAGGCGCGAGCCGGCGCGGAACCCGCCGAGGTACGCGAAGTCGAGCGCGAGCGCCCCGGAGTCGAAGAACCAGAGCGTGCCGGTGTCGGAGCGCAACCACTGCCCAGTCTTCATCTGACCACCGTAGCCGGTTACGCGGCTCGGCTCGCGCCTCCTCGGCTCTGCGGCTCCGCACATGCCGACCGCGGACGTGCGACACGCCGCGTGGTGGGGCGGATCCCGGGCGTGTCGAGCCTTTGCGGTCGGCATTTGCGGGCCCGACGGGGGCAGCGGCAGCGGCAGTGGCAGTGGCAGTGGAGCGAGACAGATCTGGCAGATGACTCCCCGCAGGGCTGACTCCTAGGTCGCCCACGGTCGGATCCCTCTCAAATTTGAGAAGGGTTCAACCGGACGTCGGGCGCTGGGCGCCGGGCGCGAAGGCGGGCCCCGCGGCTCAGAGCGTCAGACGGCGCGCTTGGTCCAGGTGATGAGGTGCGCGGGGTCGTACCGGCGCGAGCAGCGACCGCAGGCAAGGGGCCGCTTCGGCTCCCGGTAGCGGAAGTGCTCGTGCCCGGCGGCGCAGACGCCGACCCACGGGGCCAGCTCGGAGGCGATCGCCCCGTCGTGCAGCCGGCCGCCGACGTAGCCCAGCTCGGTGGCGACGCTCTTCCAGCGCGGACCGTGGCCCGCCCGCGACCCGGCGACGGCGTGCGCGACCTCGTGCAGCAGCACCTGGTGGATCTCGTCGTCCTCGTACCTGCCCGCGAGGTGCCGTGACACGGTGATCCGCTTCTTGCCGTAGTCGCAGAGCCCGGCACGGGTCTTGGCCGCGTCGAAGCCGAAGCTCCACACGGCAGGGTCGAGGTGCAGGGCGATCAGGGCGTCGGCCCAGCGCCGCACCCGGTCGAGGTCGGCCACGGTCAGCCCCTCCGCGTGGCGGGCACGGTCCGGGGCGTCACGAGGAGGCGCGGCGCAGCATCGACGCGCAGGTCAGCGCGACGGGAACGGCCAGGTGGTCGGCTCGTCGTCGCGCGGCAGCCCGTCGACGACCCCGGTGACGCCGGTGGCGCCGCGGCGGGGCTCGCCGTCGTCGTCGACCGCGGGGGCGTCGACGACCACGGCACGCTCGCCCTCGCGGTCACGGTGCCCGGCGGCGTTCGCCGCGAGGCTGGAGATCTTGCCCCAGAGGCTGGTGTCGGCGCGGGTCGACGGCTTGTCGAGCACGGGCTCCGACGGGGCGACAGGCACCGAGGAGGCGGCGGGCGCGTCACCGGGATCGATCCGCATCGCGGCGGCGAGGGCAGGCTCGATCGGCGCCGGGGCCTGCGGGGCCGGGACCGCGGCCGACGCGGCAGCTGCGGCAGCCGCGCCGGGCTCTGACGTCGCGGGCGAAGCCGGGGCGGGCGCGGCGGAGGCGGCGGGAGCCGGGGCGTCCGCGTGCTCCGGGGACTGCTGTGCGCCTCCTTCGCCCTGGCCGTCGTGCCCGACAGCCGCGGTCGCGGGCGACCCGCCCCCGACGCGAGGCAGGCCCGAGGGGTTCGTGTCGCCCTCCTCCGGCGGCGAGACGACGGCCGCGTGGGCGCCCGTCGCGGCGCGGCCGATCGGCGTGATCGAGCCGGTCTCGCGGGCGTGCGCGGGGCCCTCGTGCGCAGCCCGCATCAGCCCCTCGATCACGGTGCGGAGCGCGTCGAGCCGGTCACGGGCGGCGCCGGCCTGCTCGTAGGCCGTCAGCGCGGCGGTGAGGACCTCGTCGCTCTCGTCGTAGCGGCCCAGGTCGAAGAGCGTGTAGCCCTCGAGCTCGGCGGCGGTGGCCTCGAGCACGCGCCACTCCTCGGTGGAGGCGGTGATGCGGCTGGTGTGCAGGTCGCCGAGCGCGCGCTCGAGCTTGCCCTGCTCGCGGAGGACGTGCGCACGACGGATGCGCGCCGCCGTGGAGTCGGCTCGGTCGCCGGTGAAGTGGGCGAGGCGGAACGCCTCCTCGGCGATGGCGAGGGCCTCGTCGAGGCGCCCCAGGGTGCGCAGCAGGTCGGCGCGCTCGCCCAGGGCGGAGGTGCTGCGGCTCTGGCCGAGGGCCGCGAGACGGGCCTCGGCGGTGCGCACGTCGACGGCGACGCGGAGGCTTATCGGCTCGACGCCGGGGACCGGACGGGAGGTGCGGCCCGAGGGCGCGTCGGAGCCCGGCGGCACGCTGCGGGGGCGGGTGCTGCCGGTCGCGGATCCGGGGTTCGAGTCGTGCTGGCTCATCGAGTACGAGGGTAACCGCAGGGTGGTCGTTCGGGCCGTCCGGCGCGCGCTCGGCGGCGGTCCGCTCGAATACTGTGGTGGTCCTCTCAAATTTGAGAGTGATCCGCCGCGTCGTGACCGGGGGAGCTGGGCAGCGAAGGGCGGGCGAGCAGGATCTGTCTCGCTTGGTCGCCACCGCGCGTGGTCCTCTCAAATTTGAGAGTGATCCGCCGCGTCGCGACCGGGGGAGCTGGGCAGCAAGGGGCGGGCGAGCAGGATCTGTCTCGCTTTGCGGCGGCGGCGGCGGCGGCCACGACCGGATCGCAAGAGGCGCGGGTCGACCCCTGCCGGACCTGGCGCCGCGCGGCGCCGCGCCGCGCCCGTCAGCCGACCGGCTGCAGCGGCACGCTGACGATGCGGTCGTCGCCCTGCCGGGTGTCGCCGCGGCCGTCGGTGTTGTTCGTCAGCAGCCAGAGGGTGCCGTCCGGCCCGGGCAGCACGTCGCGGATCCGCCCGAGCGACTCGTCGCCCGAGAACCGCTCGGTCGACGTCGCCTCGCCGGCCTCGGGCACCTGGATCTCGAAGAGCGTCTCGCCGCCGAGACCCGCCAGGAACAAGGTCGACCCGACGGCCGTGAGGCCGCTCGGGCTCGCCTGGTCGGTGCGCCACTGCAGCACCGGCTCGAGGAACCGGCCCGACGACCCCGACGACCCCGACGACCCCGACGACCCCGACGAGCTCCGGCCCTCGACCTCGGGCCAGCCGTAGTTCGCGCCCGGGGCGAGGGAGTTCAGCTCGTCCCAGGTGTCCTGGCCGAACTCGGCGACCCAGCCGCCGCCCCACGCGTCCCACGCGATGCCCTGCGGGTTGCGGTGGCCGAGGCTCCACACGGGCGACCCGGGCATCGGGTTGTCGCTCGGCACGGCGCCGGTCGGCGAGATCCGCAGCACCTTGCCGCCGAGCGAGGTCTCGTCCTGCGACGCGGTGTCGTCGGAGGCGTCGCCGGTGGTCGCCCAGAGCATGCCGTCGGGGCCGAAGGCGATGCGGCCGCCGTCGTGGTTGCGGGCGGCGGGGATGCCGGTGAAGACGTCCTCGACGGGGCCGAGTCCGTACGAGCCGGGCTCGCCCGTGAGGGGCGCGCGCACGATGCGGTTGTCGTCGGCGGTCGTCAGGTAGGCGTAGAGGTAGGAGGGCGACCCCGCGAGCACGGCGAGCCCCAGCAGGCCCGACTCGCCCTGGTGCACGACGCCGTCGAGGGTCGCGACGTCGCGGACCGACCCGTCGCCGGTCAGCTCGACGACGCGGCCGCTGTCGCGGAGGCTGATGAGCGATGACCCGGTGTCGAGCCGCACGACCGACCAGGGGGCCTCGAGGCCGGTGACCACGTCGGTCGGCTCGGCCCCGTCGGCGACGCGGACCGCCGCGGTGTCCGTGGTCGGCGCGACCGGACCGGGACCGGGCGTCGTCTCGACGGGTGCGGCGGCGTCGCTCGCCGAGCGGGACGACGACGTGCCCGGGGACGCGCCGTCGCCTCCGGTGCAGCCCGCGAGCAGGAGGGCGAGGGAGGTCGTCACGGCAGCGGCGACCACGGCGCGCGTGCGCCGGGCGGGCCGGGGTCGGGGCCGGTCTCGTGTCATGGGGTGCACCTCCTCGTGCTCCAATCAGACATGAGGAGGAGCGGGCCGGGCGACGGGTGCGGCGCATCGTTGCACGACCGTGACGAGTCCGTCACCCGACCGTGACGAACGTGCGAGCGGCAGTGGCGTCGCGGAGACAGATGGGTACACTGGGCAGTCGTTCAGGTGCAGGACTCACGGGGGAGCGGGACATGCCCATAGACGGTTGGCGGATCGACCCTGCGACGGCGCGTGCCGCCGTGGCCGGGGCACGGACAGAGGCAGAGGGGTTCGGGCAGCTCGAGGTCGGCCTCGTGAGTGCGCTGCAGTCGGCGTCGACGGCGACGTCCGGCAAGGCGCCGTCCACGACGTCGTCGCTCGAGCGCATCCTCACGGACCCGTTCGAGCTCGACCTGGCCGCGGTCGCGCAGCGCCTGTCCGCGGCGGTCGAGGCGACGGAGGCGGCGATCGCTGCGTACGAGGCGGGCGACGCCGAGATGGGCACCCGCAGCGACGGGGCGGTGGAGCCGCGATGACCGCCTTCGAGGAGCTGCGCGAGCTGCCCGACCCGGGCACGCTCCAGGCGGCCGCGACGTCGCTGACGACCTTCGGCTCGGACGTCGTGTCGGCCGTCGACGCCGCGAGCCGCTCGTGGGCAGGGCTCGGCGGCGGCGACGTCTACGAGACCCCCGAGCGCGAGACGGTCCTGCAGGCGATGCAGAAGCCCGCGACGATCGCGGCGATGATCGAGCAGAACGCCGGCACGGCCGCCGCGGCGCTCGACGCCTACGCGGGCGACCTGCAGCGGCTCGCCACCCGCAGGGCGGCCCTCGTCGAGGACGTCGCGGCGCACGCGGCGACGCCCGCCCCCGTCGAGGACCCCGACGACCCGGCCGGGCACGAGGCCGACGTCCGCGCCGCCGAGGCCGCCACGGAGGACCTCGCCGAGCGCGTGCGCCGGTTCAACGTCGACGCCGACGCCGCCGACCAGGACTGCGCCGACGCGCTGAACGTGCTCGACAAGTACTCCGACACGGTCGTCGCGCGGTTCCACGACCTCACGTCGGACGGACTCGGCGGCGTGCTGACGGGTGGTCTGATGGCCACGACCGAGGAGGCCCTGTCGCGCTGGCGCCGAATCGCCATCGTGCCGGCGGACGCCGTCCCGACGATCATGACGGTGCCGGCCCCGGACGACTTCGTCAACGGCAAGCCCGTCTGGCGCAGCCCCGGGTCGTCCCTGCTCCTGCCCAGGCCTCCGGCGCCGCCTCCGCTGGAGGTGGGTCCCGGCGTCCGGCCGCACGACCTCTTCGTCGGCGACGCGAAGGTCAGCCCCGGTGCGATCCCCACGGCGGCCAAGTGGGGCGGCCGTGCGCTCGGAGCTGCCGGCTTCGTGCTGACCCTCGGCGCAGCCGGCTACGAGGAGTACGTCGCCGACCAGCGCGACCACCCCGAGTGGACGACGTCGCAGCGCGCCGAGAGCATCACGACGGCGACCGTCATCAAGGGCGGAGCGGGCGTGGCGACCGGGTTCGCCGGCGCGGCCGCCGGCGCCGCCCTCGGGACGCTGATCTTCCCCGGCGTGGGCACGGCCATCGGGGCGATCGTGGGCGGCGGGCTCGCGAGCGGCTTCGGCGCCGAGCCGCTCGGCGACGTGCTCACGGGATGGTATGAAGGCAGTGCGGCCGAGGACGCCGTCCACGACGTCTGGGAGGACCTCTTCGGATGATCATCGCAGCAGTGGTGGGACTCGGCATGATCGTGCTCGGCGGATCGGCCCAGCTCGGGCTCTGGCGGTCGTGGACCCGACGCCAGCCGCCGAGCTTCGTGCTGCCGTGGTGGTACCTCGGCGTCGGCGTGCTCATGGCGCTGCTCTTCGGCCTCACGGCCGACACGTCGGCCGCCGTGGCCCTCGGGTCGCTCGGCGTCGCGCTGGTCGCCCTCGTCTTCTTCGTCGGCCTGCTCGTGTTCGGCGTCCCGCGCCTCCTGCTGCCTCGCTGGTACCGGGCGAGCCGGGGTCTCTCGTGAGCGAGTCGCGCGTGGTCGCCACGCCCGACGTGCTCGTGCCCGTGCCCGACGGCTGGGTCGTGGTCGACGACGCGCCCGAGGCGGTCGTCCTGGCGTGGCCGGAGCGTCCCGACGACAGCTTCCGACCGAACGTGGTGGTCACCCGCCGCCCTTCCGACGAGCCCGTGCCCGCCGCGTCGGCCGACGTGGTCGCGGCGACGCTCGGCCTGCAGCGCGACGCCCAGGTGCTGGCCGTCGAGCCGCTCCACGACGGTGCCGTGCCGGGCCGCCTGGTCACGTACGGCTACGACTCCGACTCCGCGTACGTGTGCGTGCAGCAGTGGGTGTTCGCCACGGGCGCGACGCACGTGCACGTGACCGCGAGCTGTTCGATCGACGAGATGCTGCTCGTCCACCCGCACTTCTCCGAGCTCGTCCGCGGGCTCGACTTCTCGCCGGGAGGCGCCCCGTGATGCCCCAGCTCGACGTCGCCGCCTCCGCGAAGGTCGGCCAGGACCTCGAGTCGCTCGAGCGGGTGCCGCTGCACCAGCCTCGACCGACGTCGCGGTGGTCGGTCAGCGACGAGGCGCTGCAGCACCTCTGGTCGATCCGCGAACGCGGCCTCGTGGCCAAGGCGAAGCGGACGTCCGAGGCCGGGCGTGAGCTCCGCTCGGCGGGGCTCACCACCGCTCTCGGCGCCCTGACCGCCGACGGGGCCACCGTCGCCCGGTGCATCGGCGCCCCCGTCGCCACCTTCGGCGTCGAGGCCCGTCACGCGGGGCGCACGAGCACCTGGGGCTACTGGGCCGACCGCGAGATCGGGGTCGTGCAGGCGAGGGCGTCCGTGGCCGAGCTGCTCGAGGGCCCGGCCGTGGCCGCGCCGGCGCAGGACGCGCCGGCGCAGACCGGGCCGGTCCACCTGGAACTGCTGCCGCTCGACCGGGCCGTGGGGCGCCTCCTCGCCTGGACCGGGCTGTCGCCCGCCTGGGCCGTCGCCGAGGACGAGCCGCTGATCCTGCCGGCCGACGTGCTCGACGACCGCATCGACCGCCCCGGGCCGCGGTCCGAGCCGTCGCCGGTCGACGACTGGGCGATGCGCCGTCTCTGGGACCGGCCGGCGTGGACGCAGATCTCCGGCTGGTCGGCCACGACGGGCAACGGCTTCCGGGTCGTGACCGCGGGCGACGCCGGCGCGTTCCGACGTCAGCCGGTGGTCGACCGCCCCGACCTCGTGCAGCTGTTCCCCGTGCCGACCGGCACCGTGCTGCAGGACGTCCTCGCGATGTTCACCGAGCGCCGCGTCGACGCCTGACCGGCAGACACCCCGGAGTGGACGATGCACCCCGCAACGACGGGGTGCATCGTCCACTCCGGGGTGCGGGGCGGGTCAGGCGCGGGCGGTGCTCAGGCGCGGGCGGCGAGCTCCGCGCGCAGCGGCCAGTCCTGGCCCTCGAGGATGAGCTGCGCGGCCCGGCCGGTGCGCGTGTTGACGACGACCGGCGCGAGCAGGTTCACCGTCATGCCGCTGGCCGCAGGGGTCGCGACGACGAGCAGCAGCGCCTCCGCGGCGTCGTGCAGGTCGAGCCCGGTGGTCTGCTCGTCGGTCAGCACCGGCGAGTAGTCGGGCAGGTGCACGGCGGCGTCGAGCACGTAGAGCCGGACCTCGGACGACGTGTCCGTCGCCCGCAGCGCGAACAGCCCGGTCGCGCCCTCGACCTCGTCGAGGACGAAGTCGACCAGCGGCTCGAGCCCGAAGGGAGGCGCGACGAACGCCACGGGGGCGGTCACGGCGCTCATCGGAGGAAGTCCATCAGCGAGACCTGGAGCACCTTCGCGGTGACCTGCAGGGCGGCCTGGTACGAGTTGTTCTGCAGCTGCAGGTCGAGCACGGCCTGGCCGAGGTCGAGGTCCTCGAGCCCGGCGCGCTGTGCCTCCAGCGTGACCTTCGTGTCCATCAGGGTGTCCTCGGCTCTCAGCAGCTGGGCGTGGCGCGCGCCCATGTCGGACTGCACGCTGCGCAGGCCGGACACACGGGCGTCGACGGTGGTCAGGTGGGACGCGACGTCGCCTCCGCTGCGGAGGCTGGTCGCGATGTCGTCGATCAGGGCGAAGACGGAGGAGGCGCCGATGCCGAACGCGGCCGAGCCGTCCGAGTCGACCGCGACGGTCGTCTCCGGCCCGATGCGGCGGGTGACGCTGGACCCCGCGGTGCCGGTCCAGCTGTAGTCGGCGCGGAAGGCGACCCCGGCGTCCGAGGTGCCGGCGAAGACGCTGCGGCCGTTGATGCTCGTGTTGGCGACGCCGAGCAGATCGGCCTTGAGGCCCTCCAGCTCGACGGCCACCGCCTCCTTGGCGTTCGGCGACAGCGAGCCGTTGGCGCCCTGGAGCGTCAGCTCGCGCACCTTGGCCATCAGCGAGTCGGCGGCGATCAGGGCGGAGTCGGTCGTGCTCAGCCAGCCGTCGCCGTCGGCGACGTTGCGGGTGTGCTGGGCGTGGGCCGACTGCAGGCTCTTCACGCGCAGGGCCTCGGCCGTGGCGGTGGGGTCGTCGGAGGGGCGGCTCAGCTTGTCGAGGCTCGTGGCCCGCTCCTGCGCCTGCGCCAGGCGCACGGAGCCCGCCTGCAGGTGCTGCTGCGACTGCAGCGCGGTCATCTGGTTCGTCACTCGTGTCAGCATCGTCCCTACCTCCCGACCCGGCCCATGCCGTTGATCAGCGTGTCGAGCATCTCGTCGATCGCGGTCATCACGCGTGCGGCGCCCTGGTAGGCGTGCTGGTAGCTCAGCAGCGAGACGTTCTCCTCGTCGAGGCTCACGCCCGAGCCCGAGAGCTGCCGGTTCTTCGCCGACGACGCGGCGAGGTCGGCGAGCGACGACTGTGCCATCTCGCTCTTGGCGGAGGCTCCGATGCCGGCGACGATCGACGACCAGGCGCGGTCGGGCGAGCCCGAGCCCACGCCGATCTGCGCGATGCGCTGCGCGACGGAGCCGTCGAGGGCTCCCGCGCCGCCGCCCGACGCGATCGAGGAGGCGCCGGTCGGCACGACCGTGAGGCCGCGTGCCGCCGAGACGCCGGGCGCCAGGGCGAAGAACTGGCCGGCGGGCTGGCCGTCGGCGCGGACGCCGCCGGCGTGCACGGCGTTGACCTGCGTCGCGAGCTGCGTGGCGAGGGCGTCGTACGAGGCCGCGGCCTCGGCGAGGGCGCCGCCCTGTCCGCCGGCCGCGGGGCCGAGCAGCGAGACGGCGCCGGCGAGGCTGCCGCCGTCCATGGCCACGGGGTCGCCGGGGCGATGCGCCCACTCGACGGTCACGCCGGTCGAGGCGCTCATCGCGAACTCGCCCTTGACGACGACGCCGCGCGCGGTCGTGCCGCTGACGAGGGCGTTGCCGCCGATCAGCACGTCGACCGTGCCGTCGCCGGCGTCGCGGACGGTGCCGCCGGCGATCGAGGCGATCTGCTCCGTGAGGCGGGCGCGGGCGTCGATCAGCTCGTTGGCGCTGGTGCCGTCCTGCACGGCCGAGCGGATGCGGCCGTTGAGGTCGGCGACCTGGCGGGCGGCGTCGTTCAGCTGGACGCCGAGGGTCTGGGCGGTGCCGCGGGTGGCGCTCCACTGGTCCTCGACGGCCTGGTGGCCGGAGGCGATGCTCGCGGCGAGGGTCTTCGCCTGGCCGAGCAGCACCGACGCGGGGCCGGTCTGGTCGGGATGGCTGCCGACGTCGCTCCACGAGTTCCAGAAGGCGCCGAGCTGGGCGGTGATGCCCGTGCTGCGCGGCTCGCCGAGGCCCTGCTCGAGGGACGAGAGCGCATCGGCACGCACGGACTGGTAGCCGGCGGCGGCCGCGGCGCCGCGGACCTGGCCGTCGACGACGGCGTTGCCGAGGCGGGCGATCGCGTCGACCGCGACGCCCTGTCCGGGCACGACGCCCGCGCTGAAGCGGCCCGTCCGGGCGGGCGCCTCGACCGAGCTCTGGCCGACGCGCTGGCGCGTGTACCCCTCGGTGTTGACGTTGGCGATGTTCTGGCCGGTCACGTCGATGCCGGTGCGGGCGGCGACGAGGCCGGTGTAGGCGGTGTGCAGGCTGCCGAAGGTGCTGACCATCACAGCCGCCCGTCGAAGAGCTGACCGCCGGAGACCTGGCTGCCGGAGGCGGCGCCCGCGCCGGCACGTCCGGCGCGCTGTGCCGAGGCGCCCCCGACAGAGCCGCTGGCGTCGTAGATGCTGCCGGCGGCCGCGTCGGCCGCCGTGGCCATGGTCTCCTGCGTCGCCCGGGCGGCGGCGCGGAGGAACCGCTCGTTCTCGTCGCGCAGCTGCGCGATGCGGGCGGTGAGGTCGGTCATCGACCTCAGGTGAGCCGTGAAGATCTCTCCCCAGGGGCCTGCGGGAGCCGCGGCGATGATCTCGCGGAGGGGCGCCTCCTCGTCCGTGCCCCACTCCTGGGCGACCGACGAGACCTCGACGGCACGGGCCAGCCCGGCCTCGCGGAGGCGCTCGAGCACCTGCTCGACCTCGCGGGTCGCGTGCTCGATCCAGCGGGTGCGGCCGGCGGTGAGCAGCAGCTGCTCCTCCTCCAGCTTGAAGGTCAGCAGCTCCAGCAGCTCTCGCTCACGCCAGAGCAGCGCGGACAGCTCGTTCGCGCCCATGGGGCCTCCTCGGTCAGGGGGTCGTCGGGTGGTGCAGCGGAGCGGTGATGTCCTCTGCACGGGGGACTATCGGCGTCCCGCCGTCCGGCGTTAGGCGGCGGGCGTCCGCCTGCCCCTCCTCATTCAGGAACATCTGGCCTGACTCTCGCGGCGGGGGGACCGATCGTCCTGACTCGTGCACGACGCAGGAACCCTCGCGCGCAGGTTCCTGCACGATGCGACACGGTGTCGCCGAGCAGAGGTCGGGCTCGCGTGCACCCGCGCTCCCCGCGCACACCCTCGTGCGCGAGCGGGGGTGCGCGCGCAGTTCGACGGGTGAGACCGGCTCACTCGCTGAGCTACACCCCCGAACCGGCGCTGCACCCCGTGAACGGAGGGCGTAGCGCTGGTCAGAGGGTGCAGCTCGGGGCGGTCGGAGGCTCAGGGCAGGCCGCGCACCGAGAACACCTGGTCGAGGAACACCCGCCCCGCACCGCGCAGCCCGCCCGAGCCCTGGTGCCGCGTGACCTCGACGAGCAACTGGTCGGTCGCCATCGGCAGGCAGTCGGCCCAGAGCGTCGAGCGGACGCCGGCGACGAAGACGTCAGAGTCGGCCAGCACGCCGCCGAGCACGAGCCGGTCGGGGTTGAAGAAGTTGACGATGGTCGCGAGCACGCCGCCCGTCATCACCCCGGCTCCGCGCAGCAGGCCGGTGGCGAGGGGGTGCGCGTCGCGGGCCAGGTCGATCATCGCCTCGACGGTCGAGACGTCGTGGCCCGCCAGCTGCATCTCGCGCACGAGCGCGTTGCCCGAGGCGAGCGCGTCGAGGCAGCCGGTGCGGCCGCACGAGCACGGGACGGCGGTCGCGCCGGGCACCGTGACGTGGCTGATGTCGCCTGCCCAGCCGTTGCTGCCCGTGTAGAGCTCGCCGCGCGAGACGATGCCGCAGCCGATGCCCGAGCCGACCTTGACGAAGACCTGGTCGGCGGGCACGGCCTCGTCGCCCTCGGCCACGAGCTCGCCGGCCGCCATGAGGTTCGCGTCGTTGTTGACCACGACGGGCAGGTCGATCTCGCGCCGCACGACCTCGGCGACCGAGACGCCGTTCCAGCCGGGCATGCGCGAGGGCGAGACGATGCGCGCCGTCGTCGACGAGACGGGGCCGGGCACGCCCACCGACAGGCCGCTCAGGCGAGCGTGCCCGGGGTCGCCCAGCTCGTCGAGCATCCCGAGGAGGTGCGCCAGCGACGCCGACAGGACCGCGGTCGGCCCCTCGGCCACGTCCAGGGCCACGTGGCGCTCGGCCAGCAGCGCGCCCGAGAAGTCGACCAGCCCGAAGGAGGCGCGGTCGACGCCGAGGTCGACGCAGCCGACGAGGCCGGCGTCGCCCCGGATCTGCAGCCGCCGGGGACGGCGGCCGCCCCGCGACGCGCCCTCGCCCGTCTCGACGACGTGGCCGAGACGGATCAGGTCCTCCACGCGGGAGGCGACGGTCGAGGGAGACAGCCCGGTCACCCGGGCGAGGTCCGCGCGTGACCTCGCGGCGCCCGTCCTCAGCGGACGCAGCACCTCGACGGCCTGGGGCGTGTGGCGGGGAGGGGCGCGGAACGCCTCGGTCGTCGTCATGGGCCCCTCGCGATGATCGGTCGCGAACCTGATCAGGCTGGTCGCGTTTCTCCAGTATTGCACGAAGTTGATCGAAATCTACGTGTAACAATCGCACAGTAGGTTCCCGTTCCACACGGACGACGACCTCACCGGACGGCGACGCGGCCCCCTTGCCGCACCTCTCGAGAAAGCGGCACCAGCGTGGACAGCACCGCCTCAGGCACCAGCGCGAACGACATGATCACGATGCGCGACGTCCAGAAGCACTTCGGCGAGCACCACGTCCTCAAGGACGTCACGCTCAGCGTGGCGCCGCGCGAGGTCGTCGTGGTCGTGGGCCCCTCCGGCTCGGGCAAGTCCACGCTCTGCCGCTGCCTCAACCGGCTCGAGACGACCACGAGCGGCGAGATCCTCGTCGACGGCGTCCGGCTGCCCGAGGAGGGCAAGGCGCTCGCCGCCCTCCGCTCGGACGTCGGCATGGTGTTCCAGTCGTTCAACCTCTTCGCGCACCGCACGATCCTCGACAACGTGACCCTGGCGCCGATCACCGTGCGGGGGGAGTCCAAGAAGGACGCCCAGGCCCACGGACTCGAGCTGCTCGCCCGGGTCGGCATCGCCGACAAGGCCGACGCGTTCCCCGCCCAGCTCTCGGGCGGCCAGCAGCAGCGGGCCGCGATCGCCCGTGCCCTGGCGATGCGGCCGAAGGTGATGCTCTTCGACGAGCCGACGTCGGCGCTCGACCCCGAGATGGTGAACGAGGTGCTCGACGTGATGGTCTCCCTCGCCGCCGAGGGGATGACGATGATCGTCGTCACCCACGAGATGGGCTTCGCCCGTCGCGCCGCCGACCGCGTCGTCTTCATGGACGACGGTCGCATCGTCGAGCAGGCCGACCCGGCCACCTTCTTCGACCACCCCGAGTCCGACAGGGCGAAGGCGTTCCTGTCGAAGATCCTCACCCACTGACCTCCTCCCCCCTACGCACCTCCGGCAGCACCACCTCCCACAGCAGCCCCATCGAAGAGAGGCACCACCTTGCGCACCTCCCCCTCCCCCCTCCGCCTGCGTCGGGTCGTCCCGGCAGCCGTGGCCGTCGTCGCCATGCTCGGCCTCGCGGCCTGCTCGAGCGACAGCTCGGCCGTCCCCGGCGCCGACCCCAGCGCCTCCTCGGCCGCCTCGGCCCTCGACGAGGTCTACGCGAACGCGGTCGTCGCGGACGCGGCCGACATCCTGCCCGACTCGACGATGGCCAAGATCAAGGAGCGCGGGAAGCTGATCGTGGGCGAGGCACTCGACGCGCCGCTCCTCTCGCAGCAGGACCCGTCGAACCCCGACGACGTGCAGGGCTTCGACGCCGACCTCGCCAAGCTGCTCGCCATCTACATCCTGGGCGAGCCGAACGTCGAGATCGTCCCGCCCGCCTCCGAGACCCGCGAGGCCCTGCTGCAGAACGGCACCGTCGACGTCGTCTTCAACACGTACACGATCACGGAGGAGCGGGCCGAGCAGATCTCGTTCGCCGGCCCCTACCTGGAGTCCGGCCTCGCCGTCGCGGTGAAGGCCGACAACGACGACATCGAGGGCATCGAGGACCTCGGCGGCAAGAAGGTCATCGTCGGCGCCAACACGCCGGCCGTCACCGCCGTGCCCGAGGAGCAGCCGACCGCCACGCTCGTGTCGTTCGCGACCGACCCGCAGGCGATGCAGGCCCTCAAGCAGGGCCGCGGCGACGCATACGTGCAGGACTTCACGCTGCTCGCCTCGAACGCCGCGTCGGACGACTCGATCAAGGTCGTCGGCCAGCCCTTCACGACCGAGGCCTACGGCATCGGCCTCGCCAAGGACGACGCCGACTTCAAGGCGTTCATCAACGACTGGCTCGTGCAGATCGAGGACGACGGCACCTGGGCGAAGGTCTGGGACGCGACCCTCGGCGCGGCCGTCGAGTCGGACACCCCCGACGCCCCCGAGATCGGCTCGGTCCCCGGCTCCTAGCCGGGGTCGTGGGCGCCGGTGCGCCGGCCGGCCGTGGGGGCGACCCGACGGCCGGCCGGCACCCGGTCGCCTCGCTGCAGCCGCACCTCCTGCGGTCTGCCCGTTCACCGAACCTCCCCGTTCTCCGCCCCACCCGCCCTCGGCCCGAAAGACCCCATGGACCTCTTCGTCGACAGTGCAGGGCCGCTCCTCACGGCCCTCGGCACGACGATCGTGATGGCGCTCGTCGCCGGCGCCGGGGCCCTCGTGCTCGGCACGCTCGTCGCCGCCGCCCGGATCAGCCCGGTGCCCGTGCTGCGCGGCGCCGCCTGGGTGTACACGCAGTTCTTCGTGAACGTGCCGCTGCTGGCGCTGCTGATCCTCGCCGTCTTCGCCCTGCCCGACGCCGGGCTGATCATGCCGCTCGCGCCGACGACGGTGCTCGTGCTCGCCCTCTACGAGGCCGCCTACGTGGCGGAGGCGGTGCGAAGCGGCGTGAACACGGTCGGCAACGGCCAGATCGAGGCGAGCAGGGCCCTCGGGCTGACCCTCGGCCAGACGCTCCGGCTCGTCGTGCTGCCGCAGTCGCTGCGGGCGGCCGTGCAGCCGATCGGCAACGTGATGATCGCGCTCACGATGAACACGGCGCTCGCCGCGGCCGTCGGCGTCGTCGAGCTGACCAGCGCCGTGAACAAGCTCAACCTCGTCCAGGCCCAGCCGATCCTGATCTTCACCGCCGCCGGCCTCGTCTACATGGTGCTCGCCCTCGTCATCGGCCTCGGCGCCGGACGCCTCGAACGAAAGGCGGCGATCGTCCGATGACCACGCCGACCACCTCCTCCTCCCGTCCTGACGGCGGTGCGGCTGCCGTCACCACCGCCTCCGCCTCCGTCCGGAAGGCGCCCACGGTCTCGCTCTACGACGAGCCGGGCCCCCGGACGCGACGCGCCATCCGGCTCTGCTCGGTCGTCGTCGTGCTCGCCCTCGCGGGGCTCGTCGCCGCCGGGCTCGTCCAGTTCGGCTCGCGCGGGCAGCTCGACGCCGACCGCTGGACGCCGTTCCTCTCCTGGCCGATCTGGCAGTACCTGCTCGTGGGGCTCTGGGGCACGATCCAGGCCGCCGCCCTCGTCGCGGTGCTCGGCGGCGCGCTGGGCCTCCTGCTCGCGCTCGGGCGGCTGAGTCCGCGTCGCCCGGTGCGCTGGCTGTCGACCGCGTACATCGAGGTCGCCCGCACCGTGCCGGTGCTGCTGCTCATCTACCTGATGCTGTTCGGGCTGCCGCAGCTCGGCCTCGACCTGCCGCTGATCTGGAAGCTCGTCGTGCCGTTGACCGTGGCGAACTCGGCCGCGTTCGCCGAGATCGTCCGCGCCGGGATCCTCGGGCTGTCGCGCGGCCAGCGCGAGGCCGGGCTCAGCCTCGGGCTCTCGTCGGCGCAGACGACCCGGCTCGTCGTGCTGCCACAGGCGCTCCGCTTCGTGACGCCGTCGCTGGTGACCCAGCTGGTCAGCCTGGTCAAGGACACCTCGCTCGGCTACATCGTCGCCTTCACCGAGCTGCTCTACCGCGGCCAGGTGCTGTCGTCGTTCAACCACCTCCTGATCCAGACGTTCCTCGTCGTGACGCTCGTGTACCTCGTCTTCAACGGGGCGCTGTCGACGCTCGCCGCCCGCCTGCGGGCACGGCCGTCGCGGCGCAGCCCCCGGCGCGCCGCGGCCCCCGTGCCGGCGCCGGCCTCGGCGCCCGCGCTCGACTGACCCTCCCCCTCTCCCCGTCACCAAGGAGCACACAGTGGCCCCCTCCCTCCCTTCCCGTGCCGACGGTCTGCCGACGCCGACCGCCCCGGCCGGCCCTGCGGCACCGTCAGCCCCGGCCGCGTCGCTCGCCGAGCTCGCCGTCGTGGTGCGCTCGGGCGTGGTCGAGAGCCGGCACCTCGGCTGGCTGGTCGCGCTCGACGCCGAGGGGCGCGTCGCGGCCGACCTCGGCAGCGGCGCGACGCAGGTGCTGCCGCGCTCGACGACCAAGCCCGTGCAGGCGCTCGCCTGCCTCGAGGCCGGGGCCGACCTCGAGGGCGAGGAGCTCGCGATCGCGGCCGGCAGCCACACCGGCGAGGACGCGCACGTCGAGGTCGTCCGCCGCATCCTCACGAGGGCCGGGCTCGACGAGTCGGCGCTCGGCTGCCCGGTCGACTGGCCCGAGGACGAGGCGACGCGCGAGCGGCTGATCCGCGACGGCGAGACCCGGTCGCGCGTCCGCATGAACTGCTCGGGCAAGCACGCGGCCATGCTGCTGGCGTGCGTGTCCGCGGGCTGGGACACCGCCTCCTACCTGGACCCTGCCCACCCGCTGCAGCAGCTCGTCCGCCGGACGCTGGAGGCGGTGGCCGGCACGACCGTGGAGGCCACGGCCGTCGACGGCTGCGGCGCACCCCTCTTCAGCACGACCGTCGAGGGGCTGGCGCGCTCGTTCCGGGCGCTCGTCACGGCTGAGGCGGGCACGCCCGCCCGCCGCGTCGCCGACGCGATGCGCGCGCACCCCTTCTACGTCGGCGGGAACGCCCACGCCAACAGCGACGCCATGACCCGCGTGCCCGGCCTGCTCGCCAAGGGCGGCGCCGAGGGCGTGATCGGGATGGCGACGTCGACCGGCGAGGCCGTGTCCATGAAGGTGGTCGACGGCAGCCCGCGGGCGACGACGCTGGTCGCGCTCGAGGTGCTCGGGGCGCTCGGCGTGGACGTCTCCGGGGCCGGGTCGCTGACCGCGCTGCCGGTGCTCGGCGGCGGGGTGCCCGTCGGCGAGATCCGGGTCGGGGCCGACGTCGCGGCGTGGGTCGCGGGGGCACGCGGCTCCGGTGCGCACGGCGCCGGGGTCGACGCCTCGTGACGGACGTCGTCGTCGAGCTCTGCGTCGACGACCTCGACGGGGCGCTGGTGGCCGACCGGTCCGGCGCCGACCGGATCGAGCTCTGCGCCGACCTGCTCGAGGGCGGGACGACCCCGAGCGCCGGGCTGGTCCGCTCGGTGCTGCGGGCCGTGCGGCACGTGGGCGTGCAGGTGATCGTCCGTCCGCGCGGCGGCGACTTCACGTACGACGACGGCGAGCTCGACGTCATGTGCGCCGACCTCGAGGCCGTGGCGGCGCTCGCGGCCTCGCTGTCGACCGAGCACTCCGCCGGCCGGGAGGGCGTCACCGAGGTCGGCGTCGTCCTCGGGGCCCTGACCGCCGCCTCCGAGGTCGACGTGCCGGCGATGCGCCGGCTGCTCGCCGCGGCCGGTCCGCTGCCCGTCACGTTCCACAAGGCGATCGACGCCACGCCCGACCTGCTCGCCGCGTACGACGTGCTGCGCTCGCTCGGCGTGCGCCGCGTCCTGACGGCGGGCGGACCGGGAACCGCGGCCGAGGGCGCGGACGTGCTGGCCGAGCTCGTACGGCGGTCGGCCGCGAGCCCCGACGCCCCCGAGGTCCTCGTCGGCGGCGGGGTCCGTGCCGCGGGCGTGGGCTCCCTGCTCGCCGCGACCGGCGCCTCCTCGGTGCACCTGCGGGCGATGTCGCCGTCGCCGCGCGGGGACGGGACGCTGCGGACCGACCCTGCCGTCGTCGCGGAGTTCCTCGCGGCCGTCGGGCGCGGGTCGGGCAGCCCTGGCGTCGCGGACGCCGCGGACGGCCCGGACGCCGCGGACGCCGCGAACGCCGCGGACGCCGTGAGTCCTGCGGACGCCGCGGACGCCGCGAGTGCCGGGAGTCCTGCGGGCGCTGCGGGCGCCGTCAGCGTCGCCGGCAGCGAGAGCCCAGGAGGCGCGGTGCGCCACCCGTCCCCGTCCCGGTCCGCGGTCGTCGCGGTCGACATCGGGGGCACCTCCTTCAAGGGGGCGGTGGTCGACGACTCCGGGCGCACCGTCCTCTCCCTCTCGGTCGCGGCGGGAGCCACGGGCGCGGAGTCGATCGACCTCGTCATCGGCCTGCTGCACGAGCTGCGGGCCACGGCGCGCGCCTCGGGGCACGACGTCGTCGGGGTGGGCGTCGTGACGCCGGGCATGGTCGACGCCGAGCGCGGCGTCGTCCTCTTCGCGTCGACGCTCGGCTGGACGGACGTGCCGCTCGGGCCGATCCTCTCCGCCGAGCTCGGGGTGCCCGTCGAGATCGACCACGACGTCCGGACGAGCGGCCTGGCCGAGAGCCTGTTCGGCGCCTCGGCGGGGGTGGCCGACTCGGTGCTCGTCGCCGTCGGCACCGGCGTGGCCGCGTCGATCACGAGCGGCGGTCAGGCCGTCCGCGGGGCCCTGACGGCGGCGGGCGAGCTCGGCCACGTGCCGGCGGTGCCCGGCGGCGAGGCCTGCACCTGCGGCCAGCACGGCTGCCTCGAGGTCTACCTGTCGGGGGCCGGCGTCGCCCGGCGGTACGCGGCCCACGGAGGACTGCCCGGGCTCGACACGGCGGCCGTCGTCGCGCGGGTCGGGGGCGTCGAGGGCGTCGGGACCGGCGTCGACGCGGTCGCGGACCGGGTCTGGGCGGACGGCGTCCGGGCCCTCGCGCTCGGCCTGACGTCGCTCACGCTGCTCGTCGACCCGGCGGTGATCGTGCTCGCCGGGGGAGTGTCGCGCGCGGGCGCAGCCCTCGTCGACCCGCTGCGCGCCGAGCTGGCGGCCGGCCTGGCCTGGCGGGCCGCGCCCGAGGTGCGGCTGTCCGAGCTCGGCACGCACGGCGGGCGCATCGGCGCCGCGGTGCTCGCGTTCCGCGCCGGCGGGCGGGGAAGCGTCGTCGACTCGTGGTCGCGGGCGGACCTGCTCGCCGAGTGAGCCCCGCCGCCCCTCTCCTCATTCAGGAAGACGGCTCCTGCGTGGTGCGAGGAGAGGAGGGAGGGTCCTGAACCGTGCACGAACCAGGAACCGACGGGCTGGACTTCCTGAGTCGTGCGGGCGGTCCGGCCGAGCGGGCGGTCCCGCCGAGCGCGCGGTCCGGACGTGTGCGCGGTCCGGACGTGTGCGCGCCGGTGTCGGAGGCGGCGGCTAGCCTGCCCGCATGCCCGAGGGTGACAGCGTCTTCCGACTGGCCGCCCGCCTCCGTGCGTCCCTCGACGGTCAGCGGCTGGCGGGCGGCGAGCTGCGGGCGGGCGCCGCCGCGGGCACGCCGCTGGAGGGGTGGACGATCCGCGAGCACGACACGCACGGCAAGCACCTCCTCACGCGTTTCGACACCGGGCGCACGCTGCACACGCACCTGCGCCTGCAGGGCTCGTGGACGATCACGCGGCCCGGTCGGCGGCTGCCCACGGCCGTCGCGAAGGAGGCGCGGGTCCGGATGCAGACGGAGGCCGGCTCCACCGCATGGGGCCTCGACCTGCCCGTGGTCGAGCTGCTCGACACGCGCGACGAGCGCTCCGTGGTGGGCCACCTCGGGCCCGACCCGCTGCGTGACGACTGGGATCCTGCGGAGGCGCGGCGCCGGATCGAGGCGACGGACCCGGGCCGCACGGTGGCGGCCGTGCTGCTCGACCAGCGGGTGCTGGCCGGGCTCGGCAACCTGTGGGCGAACGAGGTCTGCTTCCTGCGCGGGGTGTCGCCGTTCAGCCCGGTGGGCGCGGTCGACGCGGCGGCGCTCGTGCGGGTCGCGGCGCGGGGGCTGCAGGCGTCGGTGCGGGTGCCCGGCATGTTCCAGACGACGACGGGGAACACGCGGCGCGGCGCGCGGCACTGGGTGGCGGGGCGCGCCGGGCGCCCGTGCCTGCGCTGCGGCACGACCGTGCTCGTCCGTGCCGAGGTCGCGGACGACCCCGGTCGGCGCCGCACCTGGTGGTGCCCGAGCTGCCAGCCGGTCCGCTGAGCGCACTGTCGCCGGCGCGACACGCCGATACCTGGCGGTATGCGCCTCCTGTGTCCTACTCTCAGCACGTCTCGACGAGCGAGACCACCCGACGAAGCCGGATCCCGATGCGCCCTCTCCGTTCCCCCTTCCTCCGCCGTGCCGCCGCGGGCCTCGCCGCGACCACCGTCGCCGGGGCTCTGCTCCTCTCGGGGGCCGGTGCCGCCCAGGCGGCCCCTCCGGCGCAGACGGTGTTCCTCGACCAGAGCTTCGGTGGCGCCTCGGCCGGGCCCGACTTCCTGCTCCCGACGACGCCGTCGGGAAACGTGGCCTGCCTCACCGCAGGCACCGACGTCGCCGCTTCGCCGATCCCCGGGTGCCGCTTCGCGAACGACCCCGAGGGTTCGGGAGCGCTCCGCCTCACGGACACCGGCACGAGCCAGTCCGGCGGCGTCGGGTCGACCGTCTCGGTGCCCACCGCTCAGGGCCTCGACGTCACCTTCGACTCGTGGCAGTACGGCGGCGGCGCCGCCGACGGCCTCACCTTCTACCTCGCGGCGACGGATCCCTTCGACCCCGAGGTGCCGACGCGCCTCGGAGGCATCGGCGGCTCGCTGGGCTACAGCCCGCAGGACTCGCAGCTCGGCCTCGCGAACGGTTACCTGGGCGTGGGGCTGGACGCCTACGGCAACTTCGCCAACCCCGCCTTCAGCGGGAACTCGTGCCCGCCCGTCGGCGGGGCGGGCTCGAACGCCCTGACTCTCCGCGGCCCCGGCAACGGGTCGACGGGCTACTGCGTCCTGAGCAGCACCCGGGTCGACGGGAACCTGCGCGGGTTCGACGGCGTTCGCGACGAGGCCGGTCGAGTCCCCGTCGAGGTGGCCGTGAACCCCTCGGCCGACACCGTCACCTCGCCGTCGGGCCTCGAGGTGCCGGCCGGCAGCTACGTCGTGAGTCTCCAGGGGAGCTTCGGCAGCGCGCCGACGATCACCCAGGGCCCCCTGCCCTCGCTCCTCGGCTCGTCGACCGACCCTTCCTGGTACGACCCCACGACCGGCGTGCCCTACAAGCTCACCTTCGGCTGGACCGGCGGCACCGGGAGCCTGTCCGACTACCACGAGATCGCGAACGCCCGGGCGACGACCCTCGTCGGCCCTGCCCCCGTGCTCGCGCAGACGACGTCGGGCAGCGCGACCGTCGTGCCGACCCGCGGCTCGACCGTGAGCGTCGCCGCGTCGGTCAGCGCCGACGGCGGCGCCGAGGCCGAGCCCGTGGTGGCGACGCTCGTGTTCCCCGAGGGGCTCGCCCCGACGCTGCCGACCGCGGCGACCGGCTGGGCGTGCACCGTCTCCGGCCAGACCGTGACCTGCACCGTCGTGCCCTCTCCCGAGTTCGCGCCGGGCGCCTCCCTGCCGGTCCTGACCGTGCCGTACACGGCGACCGCCGACGCTGCGGGCGTCCTGACCGTGCTCACGACCGTGTCGTCGACCGACTCCGCCGCGGCGACGTCGCAGCTCGAGGTCTCGGCCGTGCGTGAGCCCACGGTCGTGACGTCGTCCTCGGGTCGACAGACGCCGGGCACCACCGGCCCGTCCACCGTCTTCACCGCCGACGTCGCCTCGGCCGCGGCGACCGACCCGACGGCGCCCCTCGGCACGGTCGAGTTCGTCGACTCGGCCACCGAGGAGCTGCTCTGCGCGGCCGACCTCGTGCCGGCCTCGTCGGGAGCGACGTCCACGGCGACGTGCACGGCCGACGCCGACCCGTCGACCGCCGTCCGCGTCGACTACGACCAGGCCGACGCCGCGCACGAGCCGACCCGGGCTGACCTCGGCTCGTTCGTGGTCGTCACCACGCCCGTCGCCCTGGGCGCCGGCGCGGTCGTCGTCGACGGCGATGCACAGCTGAGCGTCACGGGGCTGCCCGCGGACGCCACCGGCACCGTCGTATTCTCGACCGGAGCCACGACCCTCTGCGCCGTGACCCTGCCGACCGTCGCCTGCACCGTCCCCGACCTCGCAGACGGCAGCTACACGGTGACCGCGGCCTACTCGGGCGACGCGGTCTACGCGGCCGCCGAGGCCACGGCGTCGTTCCGCGTCGGCACGGTCGCCGCTCCGGTGCCGGCGCCCGCCGATCCCGCAGCCCCCTCGGTGCCGGCCGCCACGTCGGCACCCGCGGCGACCGCACCCGTCACTGGCGACGAGGAGGCGCGCCTCGCCTTCACGGGATCGACCCTCGTCGCCTGGACGGCCGGCGCCCTCGGCCTCGCGCTCGCCGCCGCCGGAGTCGTGCTGGTCGCCGTCCGCCGCCGCGGCCGCACCGCCTGATCGCCTGACGGCCTGACGGCCTGCCGCGGCGCGCTACGCGAGCGGGTCGGCCGCGCGCCGCTCGCGGAACGCGACCGCGTTCACGCGGTTGCTGCAGCGCACGCTGCAGAAGCGCTTGGAGGCGTTCCGCGAGAGGTCGACGAGCACGCCGTCGCAGTCGTCCGCCGCGCACTCGCGGAGGCGCCCGGTCTCGTCGGTCCGGACGACGTCGACGAGGGCCATCGCCGCCTCGACGAGGATTCGGTCCGCGAGGGGCGCCTCCTGCGGGGTGGCGTGCACGTGCCAGTCGAGGTCGCCGTGCCGCACGAGCCGCGGCACCGCCTGCAGCCGCGCGAGCAGCTCGTTCACGGCCTCGACCATCGCGTCGCGGTCGAGGGTCCAGAGCTGACGGAGGCGCGTGCGGGCCTGCCGCACGGCCGCGAGCTCGGCCTCGTCGCCGTCGAACCGGCCCGAGAAGCCGAAGCGCGTCATCAGCTCGGCCAGCTGGTCGGTCGTGGCGAGCTGGTCGACGCCGCTGCGGGTCGCTCGGGCGGCCGTGTTGAGGATCGTCGCGTCGAACTCCAGCACGTCTTCCGTGTCAGGGGCGAAAAGCACATTGACTCCTTACTCGCGACCAGTCTACTGTCAGGACTCATCATCCTTTAGTCCCTGACGGACACAGTGCGCCTGATGGCACAGTGCCCCTGACGAAACGAGCAGCCGTGGACCGCCGCCACCTCACGACCGGACTGATCGTCGCGGTCGTGGCCGCCGCCTCCTTCGGGGTGTCGGGCCCCTTCGTCAAGCCGCTGCTCGCCTCCGGCTGGAGCCCGGTCGCCGCCGTGGCCCTTCGCGCCCTCGTCGGGGGCGCGCTGCTCGCTCCGGTCGCCCTCGCGGCGCTGCGCCTCGACCTGCGACCGATCTGGCGGGCGCGGCGGCGCGTGCTCGGGATGGCTGTCGTCGGCGTCGCGGGCACGCAGGTGTTCTACTTCGCGGCGATCCAGCACATCCCCGTCGGCACGGCGATCCTGCTCGAGTACATGGCCCCGCTGCTGCTCGTCGCCGTCGCGTGGGTCGTCTCGCGGCGTCGGCCGGCCGGGGTCGTGCTGGTCGGCTCCGCGATCGCCGCCGCCGGGCTCGTGCTGGTCGTGTCGCCGAGCGGCGGGGGAGCGCTCGACCCTCTCGGGCTGCTCTTCGGCGTCCTCGCGATGGTCTGCTGCGCCGGGTACTTCGTCATCGCGGCGCAGCCGTCCGGCGACCTGCCGCCCGTCGCGCTCGCCGCCTCGGGGCTGCTGGTCGGGTCGGCGCTGCTCGGTCTCCTGGGCCTCACCGGGCTCGTGCCCTTCACGACGTCGGCCGACGACGTGGTGGTGCTCGGCGGGGTCGTCGCCTGGTGGGTGCCGATGCTCGTGATCGGAGTCGTCGCGACGGCCGTCGCCTACGCGACGAGCATCACCGCGAGCTCGATGCTCGGGTCGCGCCTGGCGTCGTTCGTCGGTCTGCTCGAGGTCGCGGCCGCCGCGGCCTGGGCGTGGGTGCTGCTCGACGAGGCGCTGACCCCGTGGCAGCTCGTCGGAGGCGTCCTGATCGTCGCGGGCATCGTGGCCGTGCGGTCGGACGCCGGCTCGGACGACCCGAGCCCGGCGCCCGAGATGCTGGCGGCGGCGCCGGCCGCGGCGCCGGCCGCGGCGCCGACGCCGGCGTCAGCTGTCGACTGACCTGCGGGCACGGGCACGGGCACGGGTTCGAGTCCGGGCCCGAGCCCGCTTCCGCGTCCGCGTCCGCGTCCGCGTCCGCGGAGTCACTCGACCTCGGGCCAGTCGCTCGTGAGGAACGCCTCTACCGCGCGGTGGCGGAAGCTGTAGCGCGTGCCGCGATCGATGATCCCGCGCACGCGGTCGAGGCGCTGGGACGTCGGACCGGCGTCGGTCGACCTCGAGAAGCCGGCGTCGGTCGAGATGCGCGTGAGGGTGCGTTCCGTCGGGTCGAGCTTCGCCATCGCGACCACGAAGTCCCGTTCGCGCGGCGGCAGGCGCTCGAGGATCCGCTCGACGTGGGAGGTCGCCTCCGCCTCCGCCGATCGCCACCCTCGAATCGCGTCCGCTCGACTGATGACGTCTCCCGTCCCGGCGTACCAGGCGGCCTGCCCGGCGAGCTGGAAGAGGAAGGGCTCGCCGCGGCACACGTCCACGATGACCTCTGCGGCGTCGGGGGCGAGGTGGACGACGCTCACGGAGCCCTCACCGTCGGGGACCTCCCACCCCACGACGACGAACTCACGGAGAGCGCTGCGCAGGTCGTCGTCGTCGATCGGCGTCAGGACGGTCGTGGCGAAGCGCCGGCTGAAGGTCGCGCCCTTGCGTCCGGCCGAGGCCTCGGCGAAGTCGGGCAGCCCGGTCAGGTAGACGGCGATCGGGAGGGACCGCTCGACCGGGCCAAGCCCGGGAACGTCCACCTCCGTCGTGAAGGTGATCGCGTCGCCGAGGGCGATGAGCACCTGGGACAGGGCTGCCTCGTCCGTGATGTTCTGGATCTCGTCCAGGTGGATGACGACGACCGCGTCGTGGTCGATCGCCGCGTGCCCGATCTCGACCAACAGGTCCGTCAGGGCCGTGTGGGGCTCTTGGCCCTCTGCTCCGCGCAGGGAGAGGGAGACTCCGCTCAGGGCGACCGACTGCACCCGCCGCACCAGGTCGCCGATCCGGTGTTCCCGTCCTGCTGACAGCCCGGCCTTGTCGGCGAGCCGGAGGATCTCGGCCGCGAGGCGCTTGACCGGATCGGTCCCGAGCGCCAGACGGATCTGGGGCGTGACCCAGTCGCCCCGCCGGTCCGCGTCCCCGGCGATCCGTCGCACGAGGGAGGACTTGCCGAGGCCCGGCTCACCGAGGATCGTGCGGCCGCGCTCCCAGAGTCCTGCGGCGAGACGAGGCCGCAGGACGTCCTGCCAGTCGCTCAGCTGGCCCGTCCGCCCGGCCCATACGGCGGGCACGACGTCCGAGCCTGGCTGGAACGGATTGGTGACCGGAGTACGCACGTGGATAAACTTATCAGGCCGCGGCTGCTCCTTGATAAGTTTATCAATGAGCATCCGCTCGTCCGTCACTCCGCCTCGCCCGCGCCCCTCCCTTATCGGCTGACGCACCTCGCCCGCTACGCCGCCGCCGCCCCAGCCCGGGGGCCACCGCCGCCCGGCACCCCCCGAAGGCGCGCCGTGCGCGCCCCCTCACTGGGGACAGCGCACCCCTTATACGGCCCTCGGCCCGTCGATAGGTTTGCTCTTGCACGGCGGAGGAGATCCGCCGGGCCGGGAGACCCGAAGTCCCTGGCCCGACGTCCACGAAGTCCGAGCCCTGCACCACACGCCACGCCAGACCGCCTCGCTTGCCCGCGAACGCACCGCTGAGCGCGCCGACGAACCAGCCCTGATCAGAGGGCTCATCGGCGCGCCCGGAACCTGAACCGGCCTGCCCGACGCAGGCCCCGTCCTGCTGGGAGCACCGGATGAACCGCACCGAACGCAACGCCATGGTGGTCGAGAACCTGCCGCTGGTGGGCTACCTCGTCAGCGAGGTGTGCGCCCGCGCCACCCACCTGTCGCGCGACGACCTCGCGAGCGTCGGCGCCGTCGCCCTCGTCCAGGCCGCGGACGCGTTCGACCCCACCCTCGGCATCCCGTTCGGCGCCTACGCCCGCACCCGCATCGTCGGCGCCTTCGCCGACGACATGCGCTCCGGCGACTGGGCCAGCCGCGGCACCCGCAAGCGCATCAAGGAGACGCTGTCCACGCAGGAGGCGCTGACCGCCTCCCTGGGACGCGCCCCCTCGGTCGACGAGATCGCCGGCGCCCTCGGCGTCGACCGCCAGACCGCGTCGAGCGCGCTCGCCGACGCGGCCCGCACCGTCTCGACCCTCGACGACACGGTCGCCGACCACCTCGCGGCCGACGTGCCGATGCCCGGCGACCACCTCCTCGCCAGCGAGCGCAGCCGCTACGTGCGCGCCGCGGTCGACGCCCTCCCCGAGCGCATGCGCCTCATCGTCGAGGCCGTCTACTTCGGCGACCGCACGGTCACCGAGGTCGCCGCCGAGCTCGGCATCACCCACAGCGCGGTCTCCCAGCAGCGCACGGAGGCGGTCCGCCTGCTCCGGGACGCGCTCGCGGCCCACTACGCGGACGACGAGACGGCGGACTTCGTCCCCGTGTCGAAGACGGCGCCCGCGCGCCGCAGCGCCTACCTCTCGAAGGTCGCCACGAACGCCGCCGTGGGCATCGCCCGCGCCGTGCGCGAGCCGGCCTCCGAGGGCTTCAGCGCCGCCGTCTGACGGCCCGCCGTCGCCCCGTGCGACGGTCCGGAGAAAAACTTCGGCGCTCGGCTAACGAGTGCCGGCGACCGGCCGAGAGTAGCCGGTGTCAGCCCACGGACGGGCTGACGAACACCACCCAGTCACGGAAGAGGAAACACCATGGGCATGCAGATCAACACCAACCTCGCGGCGAACAACACCTACCGCAACCTGAACGCCACGCAGAACGACCTGTCGAAGAGCCTGGAGAAGCTCTCGTCGGGCCTCCGCATCAACCGTGCCGCTGACGACGCGGCCGGCCTCGCGATCTCCGAGGGCCTGCGCTCGCAGGTCGGCGGACTGACCGTCGCCGCACGCAACGCCCAGGACGGCATCTCGGTCGTGCAGACCGCGGAAGGCGCCCTGACGGAGGTCCACTCGATCCTCCAGCGTGTGCGTGACCTCGCAGTCCAGGCCGGCAACGACTCGAACAACGGCAAGGCCCGCGAAGCGATCACCACCGAGGTCACGGCCCTGACCGACGAGCTCTCGCGCCTCGCCGACTCGACCAACTTCAACGGCATCAAGCTGCTGGACAAGTCGGCCGGCACCGCAGGCGTCATGAGCTTCCAGGTCGGAGCCAACGGCGACGCTGCCAGCCAGATCACCGTCGACCTGTCGAAGACGGACATCAAGACCCTCGCGACGGACCTGAAGGCCGCGATCGTGACGACGGACGGGTTCGCCAGCGCGACCGTGGCCGCCGCCACCATCACGACGGTCGACACGGCCATCACGGCGGTCTCGACCGAGCGTTCCAAGCTCGGTGCCGTCCAGAACCGCTTCGAGCACGCCATCGCGTCGACCAACGTCGCGAAGGAGAACCTCACGGCGGCCGGCTCGCGCATCCGCGACGTCGACATGGCGGAGGAGATGGTCAAGTACACGCGATCCAACGTCCTCAGCCAGGCCGGCCAGGCGATGCTCGCACAGGCGAACCAGAGCACCCAGGGCGTGCTGTCGCTCCTCCGCTAGTCGTCACCGACCGGCGGATGACCGGCTCCCGATCCCAGCGAGGGCCTGACACCACCTGAGCTCGGCTCCTCCGGGAGCGAACGGTTCACGACCGGTGGTCGGGACGCAGCAGCTGATCCTCTGCGTCCCGGCCCTCGGTCATCCCGAGCGTCGTCGACGACCTCGCCCGCACCTCGTGCAGCACCGCACCACCCGCAGCACAGCACCTCCAGCAGCACCGCACCACCACACCACCCCACTGACTCCCTGCATCCCGCGGTCTCCTCCGCACCTCCTCCAGCTCACCCGCCCCCGTCCCCGAAGGAGCACCCGATGGCCTCGTTCGGCATCGACGGCCTCGTCTCCGGGCTCGACACCACCACGCTGATCAACGGCCTGATGGCGGCGGAGGCGGTGCCCCAGACGATCCTGAAGAACAAGGCGACCGCGAACCAGGCGCTGGTCACCGCGCTCCAGGGCCTCAACACGAAGGTCGCCGAGCTGGCGACCCTGGCGAAGACGACGGCGAAGGCCGACTCGCTCGCCGCGTTCACCGCGAGCAGCAGCTCGAAGGACGTCACGGCCACGACGTCCGCGGCCGCGCTGCCCGGCTCGATCGACTTCACGGTCGGCTCCACCGCGCAGGCGAAGAGCGGCGTCACCGCCGCGATGACCGCCTGGCCCACGTCGCCCGCGACGCTGACGTTCACGTCGGCCGCCGGCAAGGCCGTGGAGGTGACCAGCGCCTCCTCGTCGCTCGACGACCTCGTGCGCGCCGTCAACTCGTCGGAGGCGGGCGTCAAGGCCGTCAAGGTCGCGTCCGGCAAGGACGCCGACGGCACCGTCACGTACCGCCTGCAGCTCACCTCCGCGACGACCGGCGCCGCGGGCGGCTTCTCGGTGCACCAGGGCACGGCCGCCGAGGTCGCCGCCGGCACCGCCCCCGACCTGCTCGCCGCTCCCGGCGCCGCCGTCGTCAAGCAGGCGCGCGACGCCTCCGTCACCCTCTGGGCCGGCACCGCCGCCGAGCAGGTCGTGACGAGCGCGACCAACACCTTCGCCGACCTGCTGCCCGGCGTCTCGGTCACCGTCACGGCGCCGAGCACCGACCCCGTCACGCTCACCGTCGCCCGCGACGGCGCCGCCTCGTCGAAGGTCGCCTCCGACCTCGTGTCGGGGCTGAACGGGATCCTCTCGCTCATCGCCTCGAAGAGCGCGACGTCGACCTCGACCAGCGCCTCCGGGGCCGTGACGGTCACGTCGGGCACCTTCACGGGCAGCTCGACGACGCGCGACGTCGTGCAGAAGCTGACCACGGCGATGTCGTCGCCGATCGGGGGCGTCTCGCCCTCGAGCATCGGCATCTCGATCACGAAGACCGGCGCGTTCGAGTTCGACGAGGCCAAGTTCTCCGCCGCGCTCGCGGCCGACCCCGTGAAGGTGCAGGCAGCCCTCTCCGAGATCGCCGGCCGCGTCGAGGCCGCTGCGACGAGCTCGTCCGACAAGCGCGACGGCAGCCTGACGAAGATCATCACCGGCCAGCAGTCGGTCGTGAAGGACCTCACCGCCCAGATCGCGAACTGGGACGACCGGCTGTCGTCGCGTCGCACCCAGCTCCAGAAGACCTACACCGCCCTCGAGGTCGCGCTCAGCTCGCTCACCGCGCAGCAGAGCTGGCTGAGCAGCCAGATCTCGAGCCTGAGCAAGAGCAGCTGATGGACGCCACCTCCTTCGCGGCGTTCGCCGCCGCCACCCAGCCCACCGCCGTCGTGCAGCGCCAGCGGTCGGAGTACGCCGAGCAGGCCGTGCTCTCGGCGACGCCCGTCCAGCTCGTCACGATGCTCTACGACCGCCTGCTGCTCGACCTCGCCCGTGCCGAGAAGGCCCAGGTCGGCCAGGAGTGGCCGGCCGCGTCCGAGCAGCTGCTGCACGCCCAGGCGATCATCGCCGAGCTCACCTCGTCGCTGCGCGTCGACGTGTGGGACGGCGGCGAGGGGCTGCTCGCGCTCTACAGCTACACCTCGACGGCGCTCGTCAACGCGAACGTGCATCGCGACGTGGCCCTGACCCGCGAGGTCACCGGGCTGCTCGAGCCGCTCCGCCAGGCGTGGCACGAGGCCGCGACGTCGCTCGGCGGCGGGGTGGCCGGCGGCGCCGGTGCGCCCGCGTCGACCGGTGCTGGTGCCGCTGCTCCGGCCGCCGCACCGGCCGCGGCCGCGCCGGCGTTCGCGGCGTCGGCCTTCCCCTCTGCGGCGCCGGCCTCGCCGGCCGCGTCGCAGCCCGGCGCCGGCTCGCCGCTGCCCGTGGGCGTCGCCGCCTTCGGGGCTGCGACCTCCGGCTACGGGGCGACCAACGCCTCCTCGACCTCTCTCGGGGGCGAGCTCGGTGTCGCCTAGGACCGACCGCACCCACGCCGCCTGGCTCGCCGCCCTCGACGAGCTCGAGGCGGTCGCCGGGCGCGACCCGCAGGCCGTCGCCGCCGGTGCCGGTGCGGGCACGATCGGCACCTGGACGCCGCCGGCCGGCCTCGGCCCGCTGCCCCCTGAGCTCGCCGACCGGGCTGCCGCCGTCGCCGGCGCGCAGCGCGGGGCCCTCGCCCGGCTCGACGCCGCACGCAAGGCCGTGCTCGCGCACCTCGGGGTCGTCCGCAGCGTCGAGTCCTCGCACGAGCCCGAGCGCCCGGTGTACCTCGACGCCACCGGCTGACCCCGCCCGGACATCTCAAGGCGCGAGTGATCCGTGCTGCCGCACCCGAACCTCCTGGGGTCCAGGGCCTCGCGGCGACGGATCACGCGCAAATTACGGGCGAGGCGAGACAGCCGAGGAGGCGCTTCCTCAGCCCCAGGGGATGACGCCGACCACGATCGCCACGGCCAGCATCACGAGCGACACGATCGCCGCGCGCCAGAGCACCTTCTTGTGGTGGTCGCCGAGGTTGACGTTCGCGAGGCTGACGAGCAGCAGGATCGCGGGCACGAGCGGGCTCTGCAGGTGCACGGGCTGTCCGACGACCGAGGCGCGGGCCATCTCGACGGGGTCGATGCCGAACGCGGCGCCGCTCTGCGCGAGCACCGGCAGGATGCCGAAGTAGAAGGCGTCGTTGCTCATGAAGAACGTGAGCGGCAGGCTCAGCACCCCCGTGATGACGGCCAGGTACGGCCCCATCGAGGTCGGGATCACGTCGACCAGCCACTGGGCCATCGCGTCGACCATGCCGGTGCCGTTGAGCACGCCGATCAGCACGCCGGCCGCGAAGACCATCGACACGACGCCGACGATGCTCGGGGCGTGGGCGACGATCTCGGCCGACTGCTCCTTGACGCGGGGGAAGTTCACGAGCAGCGCGACCGCCGTCCCGACCATGAACACGTAGGCGAGCGGGAACAGGTCGGCGACGAGCAGCACCATCACGGCGACGGTGAGGACGAGGTTGAACCAGATCATCCGGGGCCGCAGCGTGGGGCGGTCGGGGTCGAGCATCGTGTCGGCCATCGTGACGCCGCCGCCGAGGGAGCCGTTCGCGCTGCCGTCCGAGCCCGAGCCCGCACCCGAGCCGGGGTTGTCGACCGCGCGCTCGCCCGGCCCGTCCGCCCGCGAGCCGTCGGCCCGCCCGCCGCGCACGCCGAGGGCGACGGTCGGGCTGGTGAACATCGAGACGCCGACGCCGGGCCTGCCGGGGCCGCCGCCGCGCGAGGCGCTCGCGAGCTCCTGCGACAGCGGCGACATCGCCGACGCCGCGGCGGCCAGCGTCGACCCGCCGAGCTCGAGCGTCCCGAGACGACGGCGCTCGCGCAGCCCCATCAGCCACGAGAACACGAAGACGAGCACGAGGCCCGCGATCAGCGACGGCACGAGCGGCACGAAGATCTCGCTCGGCTGCACGCCGAGGGCTGCGGCGGCGCGCACGGTGGGCCCGCCCCACGGCACGATGTTCAGCGTCCCGTTCGCGAGGCCGGCGACGCAGGTCAGCACCACCGGGCTCATGCCGAGCTTGAGGTAGATGGGCAGCATGGCCGCCGTCGTCACGATGAACGTCGTCGAGCCGTCGCCGTCGAGCGAGACCGCGCCGGCGAGCAGCGCCGTGCCGAGCACGACCTTCGCCGGGTCGTTGCCGGTCGCCCGCAGGATCAGCCGCACCAGCGGGTCGAACAGCCCGACGTCGATCATCAGGCCGAAGTACATGATCGCGAACATGAGCAGCGCGGCCGTGGGGGCCAGGTCGCCGATCGCCTCGATCACCATGTCGCCGATGCCGAGCCCCGCGCCGGCGAAGAGGCCGAAGATCGTCGGGACCATGATCAGGGCGAGCATCGGCGAGAGCCGCTTGGTCATGATCAGCACCATGAAGGTGAGGACCATCAGATAGCCGAGTACAACGAGCATCAGGACTCCTTCGTCCGTCGGGCGCGGTGGCGCGTCCGGGCACGCTAGCCGGGCACGAGGAGGCGCGTCCTGCTTCTGCGCGTTGGGGCCGTTCCGCACGTTGGCCGCGTTCTGCGCGTTCTGCTCACGCGCCTCCTCGGCTGCGGCCTACGCTGGCGGACGTGACCGACGACAGCTCACGGGCGGCGCCCGCCGCGACGCACGCGTCGGCGACGACCGCGTCCCTGCCGCGGCCCCGCCGGCGCACCCGCTTCGCGACGCAGGTGCTCCTGCTGCAGCTCGCGGTGGTGACCGCGATCGTCCTGCTCACCAGCGCCGTGTTCGTCGGCCTCGCCGTGCAGCGCCTCGAGCGCGAGGCCGAGTCGACGGCGCTCGCCGTGGCGCAGAGCGTCGCGAGCGACGTCGACGTCCGCACCGAGGTCGCGCGGCTGAGCGTCGACGGCACCGCCCTCGACGAGGAGGCGCTGGCCGACGGCGACCTGCAGCGCACGGCGGTCGCCGCCCAGCAGCGCACCGGGGCCCTGTTCGTCGTCGTCACCGACGACCGCGGTGTCCGCCTCGCGCACCCCGATCCCGACCGCATCGGCGGGATGGTCAGCACGAGCCCGGACGCGGCCCTCCGCGGCGAGGAGACCGTCTCGTGGGAGCGCGGCACCCTCGGCGACTCCGCCCGCGCGAAGGTCCCGATCTACGAGGCCGACGCCGCGGCCGGCTCCGATGCCGCTGCCGCCGGCCGGGCCGCGGTCGTCGGCGAGGTCAGCGTCGGCTACGCCCCGGCGCGGGTCTACGACACGCTCCTCCGCGACAGCCTGCCGGTGGCGGCCGTCGCCGTGCTGGCCCTCGGGCTCGGCGTCGTCGCGTCCGTGCTGATCCGGCGTCGCCTCGACCGGCTCACGCTGGGGCTGCAGCCCGACGACCTCGCATCCCTCGTCCAGAACCAGCAGGCCGTGCTCGCCGGGGTCGGGGAGGGGGTGCTCGCGGTCGCGCGCGACGGGCGCGTGAGCGTGTGCAACGAGCAGGCGGCGCAGCTGCTCGGGCTCGGCGCCGGAGCCGTGGGGCGCCTCCTCGGCGACCTCGACCTGCCCGAGCCGCTCGTCGCCCTGCTCGGCCGCGGCCCCGCCCGACCCGAGTCGACGACGCTCGTCGTCGGGCAGCACGTGCTGTTCGTCGACGTGCGTCCGGTGCGGCGCGAGGGGGTCGACCTCGGACGCGTCGCCGTGCTGCGCGACCGCACCGCCGTCGAGGCCCTGACCCGTCGGCTCGACGCGGTGGGTGCGATGACGACCGCCCTGCGCGCCCAGCGGCACGAGTTCGCGAACCGGCTGCACGCGGTCAGCGGGCTGCTCGAGATCGGCCGGGTCGACCAGGCGAAGCGGTACCTGGCCGACGTGCTCGAGCACGGCCCGCTGCGCTACCCCGTCAAGCACGCCGACCGGCTGACCGAGCCGCACCTGCAGGCGTTCCTCGGCGCGAAGGGGGTGGAGGCGGCCGAGCGCGGGGTGCTGCTGCAGCTCGGCCCCGAGACGCTCGTGTCGGGCTCCGTGGTCGAGCCGGGCGACGTGACGACCGTGCTCGGCAACCTCGTCGACAACGCGGTCCGCGCCGCGGTGGCGGGCGGCACCTCGCCGGCCTGGGTGGAGGTCGAGGTGCTCGACGACGGACGAGATCTGCACCTGTCGGTGATGGACTCCGGCCGCGGCGTCGACGACGAGCACGCCGTCTTCGCGCGACGGCCCGCGGCGGAGCCGATCGGCGACGCCGGAGTCGACCCCCACGCCGAGCCCGAGGCCGGTCCCGACCCCGAGCCCGATCCCGACCGCGTGCACGGTCTCGGCTTCGGCCTGCCGCTGTCGCGCGAGATCGCCCGCCGGGCCGGCGGCGACGTTTGGCTCGCGTCGCCGCGCGGCGACGGGCACGGCGCCGTCTTCTGCGCCCGGCTCGTCGGCGCGGTCGACCCGGCGGGGGAGCCCGCCCCCGCACCGACCCCGAGGAGCACCCCGTGACCGACGCCGCCACACCCTCGCCCGTCACCGCGCCCGCACCCGCGCCCCTGACCGTGCTCGTGGTCGACGACGACTTCTTCGTGGCCGAGGTGCACCGTGCGCAGGTCGACGCGCAGCCCGAGCTGCGCGCGCTGCCGGCGGTCGGCACCGTCGCCGAGGCCCGCCGGGTGGTCGCCCGCGAGCGCGTCGACCTCGTGCTGCTCGACCTGTACCTGCCCGACGGCCGCGGGCTCGACCTGCTCCGCGAGCTGGACGTCGACACGTTCGTGCTCAGCGCGGCGTCCGACGGCGAGACGATCCGGACGGCGCTCCGCCGCGGTGCCCTCGCCTACCTGATCAAGCCGTTCGCGGCCGAGCTGCTCGTCGACCGTCTGCGGTCCTGGCTGCGCTTCCGGCACGTGCTCGACGGCGGCACCGACCAGGAGGCGGTGGAGCGCGCCCAGCGCATCCTCCACTCGGGAGACGCGCGCGCCTCCTCCCGGTCGCGCTCGGCGACGGAACAGGCCGTGCTGGAGGCGGTGGTCGCCTCCTCCGTCGAGGTCTCGGCCTCGGAGGTGGCCGACCAGGTCGGCGTCAGCCGCGCGACCGCGCAGCGCTACCTCGCGCAGCTCAGCGCCGACGGGCAGCTCGCGATGCAGCTGCGCTACGGCGCGACCGGCCGGCCAGAGCACCGCTACCAGCGCTGCTGACCCTCGAGTTGCCACTTCGCGGGCCTCTGAGGCACGCGAGACCCCGCCGACCGGCAACTCGAGAGGTCACACGGGCGGCTGGGGGACGTACTCGATGCCGCGACGGACCTGCTTGGCTCGCGCCGCACCTCCCAGGCGCATGACGAGGTGCAGCGCCATGTCGATCCCGGCGCTGACGCCCGCCGACGTGATGACGTCGCCGTCGTCGACGAAGCGCTCGTCCTCGCGCACGTCGATCGTCGGGTCGAGGCTGCCGAGCAGCACCGTCGAGCCCCAGTGCGTCGTCGCGGCACGCCCGGTGAGCAGGCCCGCCGCGGCGTAGACGAGGGCGCCCGTGCACACGCTCGTCATCAGCGGCACCGTCTCGGCCTGCTGCCGCACCCACTCGAGGCGCTCCTCGTCGTCGAGGTGGGCGCGGGTGCCCTTGCCGCCCGGGTAGATCAGCACGTCGAGCGGCGGCAGGTCGTCGATCGTCGTGTCGGGCAGCACGCGGAGGCCCTTCGCCGCGGTGACCGGGCCGGGCGCGTCGCCGAACGTGATCACTTCCCAGCCGTCGCCGGGGTGCGCCTTCGTCCAGTACGAGAGCACCTCCCAGGGGCCGATCGCGTCGAGCTCCTCGTACTGGTCGAACAGGAAGATGCCGATCGTCTTGGTCATGCCCCCAGTCTCGTCGCGGGACGACAGGACGTGCGCACCGCAGGCGGCCGGCGGGCCGGGGCGAGTCTCAGCTCGCGAGGACGAGCACGGCGACCGACGGCCGCGCGACGGTCACCGGAACCACCAGAGCGACGGCAGCTCGAGGGGCGGCGGCCGCAGGAACGCGATCCACGCGCCGAGCGGCCACAGGAGGAGCGGCACGACCACGACCACGACGACGACCGCCGCGACCATCCCGAGCACGACGAGCCCCACGACGCCGCCGAGCGAGCGGCCCAGCACGTGACGCACCCGGTCGGCGTCGTCCACGTCGCCGTCGACGGTGGCCGGCTCGACCCCGTCGGCGGTGCCGAAGAGGCGTCGGGCGTCGTCCAGCCCGTCGGGCCACGCGTCGTCGTCGCTCACGACCCCAGTGTCGCTCACGCCCCCGTGTCGCACCGCGCCCCCACTCCGGGGGCACGTGCCCCGCGCGGCCTTACGCACCCCCGGCCCGCGCCGATAGAGCGCCCTGAGCACGGATCGCTCGACCCCTCGGCCACGGATCGGCCCCCAGACCACACCACACCCCCGGACGGGCACCATGCCGATCGAATCCGTGACCCAGGCGGCGCTGCAGAGCGCCCTGGACGGTCTCTCGCTGCGCCAGAAGACCATCGCCGCCAACATCTCGAACGTGAACACGCCCGGCTACCAGGCCAAGCGCGTGCAGTTCGAGGAGGCGCTCGGCCGGTCCGTCGCCCAGGGCGGCGCCGCGCAGGGGGCCGGCCACGTGCAGGCCACGACGCAGCGCTCGCTCGAGCCGACGCGACTCGACGGCAACAACGTCAACCTCGACACCGAGACCCTGTCGAACATCGACACCGTGCTCCGGTACCAGTTCGCCACCCAGGCGATGAACGGCGAGCTGACCAGCGTCCGCGCCGCGTTCAGGACCAACTGATGACCGCCTTCGACGCGATCGGCATCGCGAGCACCGGCCTGACCGTGCACCGCAAGTGGCTCGACGCCGTCTCCGACAACATCGCCAACGTCAACACGGTCAAGTCGATGGACGACACCGCGTTCCAGGCCCGCTACGTCGAGGTCCAGGAGGGCGCCGGCACCAGCGGCGTCTTCGTCAAGGCCGACCGCTACGGCAGCGAGGCCGGCCGCGTCACCTACCTGCCCGACCACCCGCTCGCCGACGCCGAGGGATATGTGCGCATGCCCGACATCGACCTGGGAGCCCAGATGGCCGACCTGATCATGGCCCAGCGCGGCTACCAGGCGAACGCCGCCGTGGTCGACCGCGCCAAGACCGCCTACGAGGCCGCTCTCCAGATCGGCCGCGGCTGATGCCGGTCGGAGGAGTCCCCGCGATCGGGGCCGTGGCGCCCACGGGCTACGCCGACGTGTCCGCACTGCTCGAGGGCGGCGCGGTCGGCGGCGCAGGAGGCGCGTCGTCCGTCACCGGGACCACCGGCGCGGCCAGCGCCTCCGGTGCCGCCTTCGGGTCGAGCATGGTCGGCGCGGTCGAGGGCCTCCAGCAGCTGCAGAGCCAGTCGAAGACGCTCGCCGTGAAGGCCGTCACCGGCGACCTCACCGACATCCACGACGCGACCATCGCGGCCACCCGTGCCCAGGTGACGCTCGAGCTCGTCGCCGCCGTCCGCAACAAGGGCGTCGACGCCTTCACCGAGATCATGAGGATGCAGGCCTGATGCCGACCGCAGTGCAGAACTCCCTCGCCCGGATGCGGGCGACGATGGGCGGCTTCTCCGTCGCCCAGAAGACCATCGCGGTGATCATGATCGCCGCGCTCGTGCTCGGCACGGTCGCCCTCGTGAGCTGGCTGACGAAGCCGAGCTACTCGCCGCTGTTCAGCGGCATCGAGCCCGCCGACGCGAGCGCCATCGTCGAGCAGCTCAAGGCCGACGGGGTCCCCTACGAGCTGACCGCGGGCGGCGGCACGATCCTCGTGCCCGAGGAGCACGTCTACCAGGAGCGCCTCACCGCCGCCGCGGCAGGCCTGCCCTCGACCGGCGGCCAGGGCGGCTACTCGCTGCTCGACACCATGGGCGTCACCTCGTCCGAGTTCCAGCAGGACGTCACCTACAAGCGCGCCATCGAGGGCGAGCTCGCCAAGACCATCTCGGCGATGGACGGCGTGAAGACCGCCACCGTGCAGCTCGCGATCCCCGAGGAGTCCGTCTTCGTCGCGGAGCAGCAGGACCCCACCGCGTCGGTGTTCGTCGAGACGCAGGGCGGCGTGACCCTCACCAGCAAGCAGGTGCAGGCGATCGTCAACCTGACCAGCGCCTCCGTCGAGGGCATGGCGACGACCGACGTCGCCGTCACCGACTCGACCGGCGCCGTGCTCTCACAGGTCGGCACCGGGGCCGTCGGCGGCGCCGGCGACCAGGCCAGCGACTACGAGTCGAAGGTCCAGACCGCCGTGCAGACGATGCTCGACAAGGTCGTCGGCCCCGGCAAGTCGTCGGTGATCGTCGCCGCCGACCTCGACCAGAGCTCGGGCACGAAGGTCACCGAGTCGTTCGCGCAGCCCACCAGCGGCCCCATCGCCCTCAACGAGTCGAGCACCACCGAGCAGTACGGCGCGGGCTCCGGGGGAGCGGGCGGCACCGGTGCGACCGGCGTGCTCGGCCCCGACAACATCGCCGTGCCGAACGGCACCGGCACGGGCACCGACGCGGCCGGCACCCCCACCGCGACCGGCGACGACGGCTACGTCAACGAGTCGGCCACGAAGAACAACGCCGTCGACAAGGTCACCGAGACGATGAGCGTGCCCGCAGGAGGCGTCAGCCGGCAGACCGTGTCGGTCGCCCTGGACGCGAACGCGGCCTCCGGCGTCAACATGCAGAGCATCAACGACCTCGTGCGGAACGCCGCGGGGATCGACACGGCGCGCGGCGACGCGGTCGAGGTCGCCCTCGTGGACTTCGACACGGAGGGCGCCGAGGCCGCGAAGGCGGCGCTCGCCGCGGCCGACGCGGCCGCCGCCTCCGAGGCGATGTGGGGCACGATCCGCACCGTCGGCATCGTCGCCCTCATCGTGATCGCGCTGATCGTCGGCCTGGTCGTCTTCGCGAAGAAGAACAAGCGGCACGACCGGGAGGACGTCGACCTCGGCGAGCTCGCGGCCGGCAACGCCGCCCAGACCTGGGACGCGACCATGCGGCTCGACCTCGACGACGCGGGCGCCGCCTCCCGCCGTCAGCTGCTCGCCGACGAGGCCGCCACCGTGGCCCTGCCGGTCGCGGCGCCCGAGCCCTCGCCCGAGTACGTGTCGGCCGAGCGCCGCCGCGCCGAGATCGACGCCCTCGCCGAGCGCGACCCCGAGAAGACCGCCGAGCTGCTGCGCGGCCTGATGGACGAGCGGGTCCAGTCGTGAGCGCGACCGCGTCCGCTGCGGACCTGACCCCGACGCAGGCGTTCGGGGTGCCCGCCGCGTTCGGTGCACCTGCCGCGCGCCCGGCGCTGACGGGGCCGCAGAAGGTCGCGGTCATCCTCATGCAGATGGAGCAGGCGCACGCCGCCGTCGTCATGAAGCAGTTCAGCGAGGAGGAGGCCGAGGAGATCACGGCCGAGATCGTCAAGCTGCGCCGCGTCGACCCCGCCGTGGCCGAGTCCGCCGTGGCCGAGTTCCACGACCTGACCCGCTCGGGCCGCTACCAGCGCCGCGGCGGGCACGACGTCGCCGTCGGCCTGCTCGAGGCGTCGTTCGGCTCGGAGCGCGCCGCCGGCGTCATGGAGCGGCTCGCCTCGAACGCGATGGGCAAGAGCTTCGAGTTCCTCGACGAGGCCGACCCCGGCCAGGTCATCACCCTGCTCGACGGCGAGCTGCCGCAGACCATCGCCCTCGTGCTCGCGCACCTGCGGCCGCAGCAGGCCTCGGCCGTGCTCGCCGGCCTCGACGTCGCCGCCCGCACCGACGTCGCGCAGGCCATCGCCACGATGGGCACCGCCACGCCCGAGGCCGTCGGCATCGTCGCGACCACGCTCAAGGTGCGTGCCGGCGCCGTCGTCGCGCCGCGCGAGCAGGTCGAGGTCGTGGGAGGCATCCAGCCCCTCGTCGAGATCATCAACCGCAGCGACAGCGCCACCGAGCGCGCGCTGCTCGACGGCCTCGACGAACGCGACCCCGAGCTCGCCGAGGAGGTCCGCTCGCGGATGCTCACCTTCGAGGACATCGTCAAGCTCGAGTCGCGCGACATCCAGCAGGTGCTCCGCGGCATCGACGCCGCCGTGCTCGCGACCGCGATGAAGGGGGCGCTCGCCGCCGTCGTCGAGGTCATCCGCGGCAACGTCTCGGAGCGCAACCGCGAGCTGCTCGACGACGAGCTGCAGTCGATGGGCCCCGTCCGCAAGTCGCAGGTCGAGGAGGCGCGGGCCGAGGTCGTCCGTGCCATCCGCGAGCTCGAGGCGCTCGGCACGATCACGATCCACCGCGCCGACGAGGACGCCCTCGTCGAGTAGCCCCCGCTGCCCGCGGCTGCCGCTGCTGCGGCTGCCGCTGCCGCCGCCCTCGAAATTTGAGAGTGATCCTGCTCCAGGCGCCCAGCCCGGTCCGGCCCTGTGCCCTCGCGGGAGCGGATCTGTCTCGCTTTGCGGCGTCCGCTGCGGGTGCCCGCCCCGCCGGTCGGCAAATGCCGACCGGCGGGGCGGCAATACGGGGATATCCGGGTACCGGAACGCGGTCCGGGCTCGTTCTGTCGGGTTCTGCAGGGTCCCGCGCTGGTCGGCCCGCGCCTCCTCGGCCCACGACGAGATCACTCTCAATTTTGAGAGTGATCTCGTCGTGGGCGGGCCATGGGCGGGGTCAGGCGGCCCCGTTCCGGAAGATCTGTCTCCGTTTGCGGTCGCAGCCCACGAACGAGCCTGGGCCAGCGCCGCAGATTTCCGGGGGCAGGGGTTTCGAGCCCAGGAGGCGCGGTCGAGCTGAGCAGGATCTCTCTCGCTATGCAGGCCGCAGGCGGCAGGCGGCAGGCGGCAGGCGGCAGTCGAGGTGCGACGCGAGGCCGCTGCGCTAGCCGACGGCGATCTCGCGCAGCACCGCGAGGTGCGCGGTCCAGGCGGCGCGCCCGTCCGGCGTCAGCTTGAGCGACGTACGCGGCCGCTTGCCGACGAACCCCTTCGACACCTTCACGAACCCGGCGGCCTCGAGCGTGCTGATCTGCTTGCTCAGCGCGGAGTCGGTCACCTGGACGGCGTCCCGCAGGTCCTTGAAGTCGAGCTGGTCGGCCGCCGCGAGCGCCGCCACCATCGAGAACCGCACCGGCTGGTGCAGGGTCTCCGACAGCCGGAGGCGCGGGTGCGGACCGCGGGACGTGCCGTCGCCCCCCGCGCCGGCGACGCCCCCCGAGCCCGAGCTCGCACCCGCACCCGCACCCGCACCCGCACCCGCGCCTGACCCCGCACCCGAGCCCGACCCCGCACCCGAGCCTGACCCCGCACCCGAGCCCGGCCCCGTGTCCGACCCCGACCCCGACCCTGCGCCGGCGACGCTCATCGCTCCGCCTGCCGAGCCTCGTGCGTCGCCGCGGCGACGGAGACGACCATCAGCGCGGCGGCCAGCACGCAGGTGCCGACGACGTCCTCGCCCTGGGACGAGCCGACGACGACCATCGCCACGACGTAGATCGCGAAGATGGCCCCGAGGTACAGGCCCCAGCGGCGGCCGAACCCGATGCGGTGCGACCGGAGGAAGGCGAGCTGGAACGCCACCACGGCCGCGATCCAGACCAGCAGCGCGATCATCGCCACGAAGTAGTTCGTGCCCGTCGTGAGCCCGAGGGCGAGCGTGCCGAGCGAGAGCACGGAGCCGAGCGAGAGCAGCACGGCGACGCCGGGCCAGCCGGCCCGAGCGGTGGCGTGGCGCCCGGTCGAGTCGGCCTCGGCCAGCAGCTGGCGGGCCTCGTCCGGCGTGGGGAGCCTGGTCTGGTCGGTCATGGTCTCGTCCTCTCGTCGATGTGTTCCCACTCTAGGAAGTACTTTCTCGTTAAGCAAGTACTTTCTGATTGCCTGGACAAGTCCGCACCGCGCACCCTGCCCCCGTTCGGGGCAACGCCTTACGCGCCCCCCGCGACCTGCCGAGAGTCGCCCTTGAGCACGGATCGCTCGACCCCTGGCCACGGATCGGCCGAACCGCCCTCCCTCCTGAACGGCCCGTCGATGCTCGATCCCGCGATCTCCGCCTCGGAGACGATCTCCGCCCCGGAGTCGTTCTCGCGCGTCGTCTACCCCTCGCTCACGGAGGTGCGGTCCGGCTCGTCGACGACCGCCCCCGCACTCGACCCCGGTCACGCCGTGACCCGCGGCACCGGCATCGGCGCGGTCGCCGGCCTCGGCGGTGCCCACGGTGCCGCCGCCCGCAGCGCCTCGCTCCTCTCTCCCCACGCCGACCCCGACGCCGCCGCACGCGCGGCCCGTGCCGAGGCCCGCGGCCACGCGGCCGGCTACGCGGCGGGCCTCCGTGCCGCCGAGGCCGACCTGGCCGCGCGTCGGGTCGCGACGGACGCCGAGCACCTCGAGTCCGTGACGCGCCTCGAGCGCTCGCTGGCCGCCTCCTTCGCCGCGCTCGACACGGCCGCCGAGGCGCTGCGGCAGCGGGTCGCGCCGGTGCTCGCCGAGTCCGAGGAGGTGCTGGTCCAGACCGCGCTCGACCTCGCCTCGGCGGTGGTCGGCTACGAGGTCGCGGCGTCCGAGCCCGACGTCCGAGCCGGGAGCAGCCTCGCGGCCGAGCACGACGGCGTCGCCGAGCACCGCGCCGCGGCCGAGCACCTCAGCGCGGCCGAGCACCGCGCCGCCGTCGAGCACCCCAGCGCCGCCGAGCACGCCGCCGCCCCGCACCCCGCCGGCCCCCGTGAGGGCCGCACGGCCCGCGCTGCCGTCGCCCGCGCCCTCGACGGCCTCGACCGCTCGCTGGTCGTGGGCGTGCGCCTGCACCCGGCCGACCTGGCCGCCCTCGGGGACGCGGTCGCCGCCTCCTCGGTGCCGCTCGTCGCCGACTCCCGGCTCGCCCGGGGAGACGCCGAGGTCGACCTGCCCGCCGGCCTCGTCGACGCCCGGCTCGTCACCGCCCTCGCCCGGGCGCGCACCGCTCTGCTGGGGGGATCGTGACCCTCACCGCACCCGCCCGGACCCGGCTGGCCGCCGCCCGCGCCGCCGCGCGCCCGCAGCGCGTCGGCAGCGTCGTCAGCGCCGTCGGGCTCGGCATCACCGTGCGCGGCCTCGACGCTGCGGTCGGTGACGTGCTCGAGATCGGCGTGCCCGCCACCAGCACGGACGCCGCCTCCCTCGGCGCCGGCGCGAGCAGCGTCGGCGCGGCCAGCGTCGGCGCGGCCTCCGGCACGACCGGCGCCGCCGCGGCCTCCGGCACGACCGCCTCCGCCACGACGTCCGCCGCCTCCGCCCTCGCCGAGGTGGTCGCGACCACCCCGGACGGCCTCCGCTGCATGCCGCTCGGCCGCCTCACGGGCGTGACGGCCGGCACGCCGGCGCGCTCGACCGGCCGCCCCCTCCTCGTCCCCACCGGCACCGGCCTCTTCGGCCGCGTGCTCGACGGCCTCGGCCGTCCGATCGACGGCAAGGGCCCCCTCCGTGCCCCCGACGGAGCCGGCGTCGACCTCGTCCCGCTGCACCACGAGACCCCGTCGGCGATGCACCGCGCGCGGATCGACACCCCCCTGCAGCTCGGCGTCCGCGTGCTCGACACGCTGACGACCGTCGGGCGCGGGCAGCGCGTCGGGCTCTTCGCCGGCTCGGGCGTCGGCAAGTCGTCGCTGCTGTCGATGATCGCCCGGGGCACCGACGCGCAGGTCAGCGTCATCGCCCTCGTCGGCGAGCGAGGCAGGGAGGTGCGCGAGTTCCTCGAGGACGACCTCGGACCCGAGGGCCTCGCCCGCTCCGTCGTCGTGGTGTCGACCAGCGACGAGCCGGCGCTGATGCGACTCCGTGCCGCGTTCGTCGCGACCCGCATCGCGGAGTCGTTCCGCGACCAGGGCGCCGACGTCGTGCTGATGATGGACTCGCTGACCCGCGTGGCGATGGCCCAGCGCGAGATCGGGCTGTCGGTCGGCGAGCCGCCGGCGACCCGGGGCTACCCGCCGTCGACCTTCTCGGTGCTCGCCGAGCTGCTCGAGCGTGCCGGGACCGACCGGATCGGCTCCGTCACCGGCCTGTACACGGTGCTCGTCGACGGCGACGACCACAACGAGCCCGTCGCCGACGCGGCCCGCAGCATCCTCGACGGGCACGTCGTGCTCGACCGCAAGCTGGCCGTGACCGGGCACTTCCCGTCGGTCGACGCGCTCGGCTCGGTCTCGCGCGTCGCCTCGAAGGTGACCACCGCCGAGCAGCGCGCCGCCGCCACGAGCCTCCGGAAGGTGATGGCCGCGCGTCGCGCCGCGCAGGACCTGCTCGACGTCGGCGCCTACCAGCGGGGCACGAACCCGCTCGTCGACGCCGCGGTCGAGCACCAGGGCGCGATCGACGCGTTCCTGCAGCAGGGCATGGACGAGCGCGCCGACACCGCCGCCTCGTGGGCCGGACTCGCCCAGCTGACCGCCCGACTCGGAGGTGCCTGATGGCCCGCGCCTTCTCCCTCCTCGGCCTCCTTCGGCTGCGCCACGCGCAGCAGGACCAGGCCGCCGGGCACCTCGCCGAGGCGAACGACCGGCTGCGCGACGCGGCCGACCGTCGCCTCGCCGCCAAGCGCACCCTCGACGACGGGCCCGCCCAGGTGACGGACGCGGCCATGCTCAGCGCGATCGCCGCCTCCCGCGCGTCGAGCCGGGCGATGCTCGCCGAGCTCGACGCCGTCGCGGCACGCCGCCGGGCCGAGGCGGAGGAGGCGCAGACGGCGTTCGAGGCGGCGCGCCGGGCCGCGATCGGCCTCGAGAAGCTCGAGGCCGCGCACGCCGTCGAGGCCGCCGCCGAGGACCTCCGCACCGAGCAGGCCGCCCTCGACGAGATCGCCGGCCAGTCGTGGCGGGTGCGCCAGGCCGAGGCCGCCGCCTCCACGACCACACCGACCACACCGACCACCACCTCGACGCCAGGAGGCGCACAGTGAGCCCCGTGAGCGAGGTCCTGTCCCGGATCGACGACATCAGGACGCAGATCGACCAGCTGCGGAACGGACGCACGCCGTCCGTGCTCGGCACGGCGGCCGCGGCGTCCGCGGGGTCGGGCAGCTCCGCGGCCTCGGCCGGCGCGTTCGCCGACGCCCTCGCCGGCACGAGCGGCGCCGGTGCGGCGGGCGCCGCGGGCGGCCTCGCGACGACCCCCTCCGTGGCAGCAGTCAAGGGAGCCGTGGCGACCGGCAGCGGCGCGACCGGCGCCGACGTCGTCAGCGGCGCGAAGAAGTACCTCGGCGTGCCCTACGTGTTCGGCGGCGAGAGCGCGAGCGGGATGGACTGCTCCGGCCTCGTGCAGACCGTGTTCAAGGAGCTCGGCGTCTCCATGCCGCGCGTCGTGCCCGACCAGGCCCGGATGGGCGCCGAGGTGCCGTCGCTCGCCGAGGCGAAGCCGGGCGACCTGCTCGTCGCCAAGGGCGAGGGGCACATCGTGATCTACCTCGGCGACGGCAAGGTGCTGCACGCGCCCCGTCCGGGCAAGGACGTCCAGATCGTCGACAACTGGTACAAGGACTCCGACCTGTCGACCATCCGCCGCATCGTGCCCGCGACCGGGACCGCTGCCGCGTCCGCCGTGGCGGGCGCCTCGCCTGCAGGCGTCTCCGCGACCTCGCTGGCCTCGCTCGCGTCGTCGCTCGGCGTGACCGGTGCCGGTGCCGGTGCCGGTGCGGCCGGCGGCTCCGGCTCGACCGACCTGATGACCGCCGCGCTCCAGCGCCTGATGAGCGGAGGGGCCGCCCGATGAGCGTCCTGCGCACCCTGCACCCCCTCGTCCCCGGCCCTGCCGACCGGGCCGACGCCTCCTCCGGTCCCGACCGCTCGGCGGCAGGGCGCTCGTCGGCCGGTCGTCCCGCGGCCGGGCGTTCCGCCGCGGGCTTCGGCGAGGCGATGTCGTCGGCCGCGCCGCGCGACCAGGCCCCGGCCCACGCTCCGGGTCCGCGACGCCCGTCGTCGACCGCGACGGCCTCCCCTTCTCACGCTGCAGCCGCCGGGCGCGCGCCCGCGGCCGCTGCGGGCCCGGCCGCTGCGGCTGCGGCTGCGTCCGCGGCAGGTCCGGTCGCGGCCGGGGAGTCGCTCGAGGGCGGGACTGCGGATCGCGTCGGCGATCTCCCCCAGGCAGGATCGTCCTCGCCGGGAGCGGCCTCCCTGCAGGCGGCCCTGGTCGCCGCTGCCCTCGGCTCTTCGCCGTCTCCTGCGGGTGTCTCTCCTGAGGCTGATCCGTCCCGTGACGGATCAGCGATCCTCCCCCTCTCCCCGCCCGTCGGCGAGGCCGTCGGCCCGGCCCCGGCCCCGTCCTCGGCCCCCGCCGCGACCCCTGATCCGTCTCGTGACGGATCAGCCGCCTCGGCCACGGGCGCCGCGGTGCCGGGACAGTTCTCGCAGGAGGCGGCACTCGCGCAGACCGTGTCGGTCACCGATCCGTCCCGTGACGGAACAGCCCTGAGCCCGGGCTTCCCCCGGACGGTGCCCGCCCCGACCGCGGGCGTCGGCGACGTGCCCGCGGGCCTCGTCACGGCTGCGGCCTCGGCTGCGGCCTCGGCCTCGACCTCGACCGCCACCTCGACCTCTGCGGCGACCGCGACCGCCGCGACAGCCTCCGCCGGCGCTGCGGTCGGCGGCTGGCGGCAGGCGGCAGCCTCGGGCACGTCGCCCGCGACGCCGGGCCCCGTCACGGCCGCGTCGCCGTCGTCGGGGGAGAAGATCCCGACGGCCCCGGCCACCGCGGCCGGGGCGCCCCCGGCCAGCGTCCCGTCAGCATTCGTGCGCGCCGCCTCCGCTGCAGGTTCAGCGTCCGTCTCCGTCCCCGTCCCGGTCCCCGGCTCGGCCGCCGGGCCCTCGGCGACCGCCGCCGACCGGGCGCTCCTCGCCGATGCCGGCGTCGCGACCACCACGACGACCAGCACCTCCGCCTCCGCCGTGCCCGTCGCCCCGCCGATGGTCGCGGTGCCCGGCGCGCCCGCTCCGGCAGCCGCAGCGGGCGCGACCTCCGTCGCCGCGCCTCCTGCGGCCCCGGCGCCCCTCGGGCAGCAGCTCGCGCGTCCCCTCTTCTCGCTCGCCGCCGCGGGTGCCGGGACGCACGTCGTCACCGTCACCGTGAGCCCCGAGGCCCTCGGGCCGGTCACCGTCCGGGCGCACGTCGGCGCGCACGGCATGCACGTCGAGATGTTCGCCCCGACCGACGCCGGGCGGGAGGCGGTGCGGGCGATCCTGCCCGACCTCCGCCGCGACCTCGGGGGAGCGGGGCTCCAGGCGAGCGTCGACCTCTCGAGCCAGAACCAGCCGTCCGACGACCGTGCCGACCAGCAGCGGCTGCTCGACCAGCGGGCGGCGCAGCAGTCACCGCAGGAGGCGCGCGACGGTTCCGCCCAGTCCGGCACCGGAGAGCGCGGGGCCGGCCAGCCCACCGGGCCGCGCGACCCCGACGGCAGGCTCGGTCGCGACGGCCCCGACGCCGACAGCCTGCGGGCCGGGGCCCTCGGGGCCGAGGCCGGTGCGGGCGGGCTGCGGGGCTCCTCCTCGCCGCCGACCGTCTCGATCGACGTGCTGGCCTAGCGCCCGCACCGCCCGCCGCCGCCGCCCGCAGCGCCGACCACGGCCCGCACCGCCGCACAGCACGACCCTCCACAGCTCGCCCCCGTTCCGCCCTCCACAGGAAGACACAGCAGATGCCCTCGATCGACCAGATCTCCGGAACCGTCGACCCGACCGTCATGGCCGCGGCCCAGCAGTCGTCCTCGGCGCGCACGACGAAGACCGCCATGGACGGCGAGATGTTCATGAACCTGCTGGTCACGCAGCTGAAGAACCAGGACCCGTCGTCGCCGATGGACACCAACGCGATGATGGCGCAGACCACGCAGCTCGCGATGATGGAGCAGATCACCAACCAGACGACGACCGCGAACGAGGGCTTCTCGCTGCAGATGCGCACCTCGGCGTCCGCCCTGGTCGGCCGCGAGGTCAGCTACACGGGCCCCGACGGCAAGGCCGTCACCGGCACCGCGACCAGCGTCTCGTTCGCCGAGTCCGTGCCCAAGGTCACCGTCGGCGGGAAGGAGGTCGCGTTGGATCTCATCTCCGGCATCACCGCGACGCCGAAGGCCTAGCGACTCGTTCCCTCGCGGCGCCGCCGCCCTCGCGGCCCAGCCGCACGGCACCCCCCTCGCGGCCCAGCCGCAGGCACGGCCGCGCAGCACCCCGCACTTCTCAGCACCGCCCCGGACGCAGGACGCGACCGGTCTCTCCGCGCAGGACGCGCCTCCTCAGCTCCGTCCGAAAGGCAGCTCCCATGCTCCGCTCCCTCTACTCCGGCATCTCCGGCCTCCGGTCGCACCAGACCATGCTCGACGTCACCGGCAACAACATCGCCAACGTCAACACCGCCGGCTTCAAGTCGTCGACCACGCAGTTCCAGGACACCCTGTCGCAGATGACCCAGGGCGCCGGAGGTCCGCAGACCGGCATCGGCGGCACGAACCCCGCGCAGGTCGGCCTCGGCGTGCAGGTCGCCGGCATCTCGACGAACTTCGCGCAGGGCTCGGCCCAGGCGACCGGCAAGGCGACCGACCTGATGATCTCGGGCGACGGCTTCTTCGTCACGCGCCTCGGCAACGACACCGTCTACACGCGGGCCGGCGCCTTCGACTTCGACGCCGACGGCCGTCTCGTCTCGGCCGACGGCAAGATCGTGCAGGGCTACTCGGCCACGAACGGCGTCGTGAACGACGGAGGCGCGGTGGGCGACATCATGCTGCCCCTGAACGGCGCGGCGCCGGCCACCGCCACGACCGGTGCGAACGTCGCCGGCAACCTGCCGTCCGAGACCGCGGTCGGCGAGACCCTGACGCGCGACTCGAAGGTCTACGACGCGTTCGGCAACGAGCGCACCCTGACCCTCTCGTTCAAGCGCACCGACATCGGCTGGGACGTCACCGGCGTCGACGGCACCGGCACGCCGAGCACCACGCAGCTCAGCTTCACCGACGGCGTGCAGAACGGCGCCGCGTCGCTGACCGTCGGGAACATCGCCGTCGACCTCTCGAAGATCACCGGCTTCGCGGCCCTGAACACGGTCGCCGTCACCGACCAGAACGGTCGTGAGGCCGGCACGCTCAAGGGCTTCAGCCTCTCGAAGGACGGCACGCTCGTCGGGCAGTTCAGCAACGGCGAGTCGCTCGCCGTCGGCCGCATCGCGCTGGCGACCTTCGCCAACCCGGGCGGCCTCGAGAAGTCGGGCTCGTCGGGCTACCGCGCCACGGCGAACTCGGGCAACGCGGCGCTCGGCGTCCCCGGCTCGCCCGGAGTCGGCTCGCTCTCGAGCGGCACGCTCGAGATGAGCAACGTCGACCTCTCGCAGGAGTTCACGAACCTGATCGTCGCCCAGCGCGGCTTCCAGGCCAACGCCCGCATCATCACCACCTCGGACGAGGTGCTCCAGGAGCTCACGAACCTGAAGCGCTAGCCGCTCGCTCGCTGCTGCAGCCGCAGCGCAGGAGGCGCGGACCCGGTCCTCGAGACCGGCCCGCGCCTCCTGCGCTCTGCCTGCTCTCGCCGGCCCCTGTGCTCTCGCCTTGCACCCCGGAGTGGACCATGCACCCGTCGTTCCGGGGTGCATCGTCCACTTCGGGGTGCGGCAGCCCCGCCCTGCGCGCGGGCACCTCGCCGCGGCACGCACGCACCCCTCCCTGCGCAGTGGCCACCTGAAGCCGGCGGGTTCCTGTCTCTCTCGGCGGGCGGGCGCGGACCCGCCGCCGGCGACACGAACCCGCCGCACCCCACGTGAACCCGCCGCCGCGACACGAACCCGCCCCACCCCACGCGGACCCGCCGCCGGCGACAGGAACCCGCCGCACCCCACGTGAACCCGCCGGCGGCGACAGGAACCCGCCGGCTCAGCACCCAACGCCGCACGGAGCAGAGGCGCGGGGTACGGCGGCCTGCCCTCCCAGCGCCTGCCGGGTAGACAAGATCGATGACGACGGGGACGGAGGCGCGGCGCAGCACGCGCCCGGAGCCGTCCGCCCCGCGGGCCGGCACCCTCCGTCTGCCCCGCCCGGGCCTCGCGACGACGCTGGTCCTCCTCGGCGTCTACGCCGCCTCGCGTCTCGTCACGACGCTGTTCCTCGCCGTCGTGCACGCCCTCACGGCGACCGCGACCTGGGCGCAGCACGACGGAGGCCCGGGCTTCGCGGGCTACCTCTCGTCGTGGGACGCCGTGTTCTACCGCCAGATCTCCGAGCAGGGCTACCCCGTCGAGCTGCCGCGGGACGACGAGGGCCGGGTCGCCAAGAACGCGTGGGCGTTCATGCCCCTCTTCCCCGCGCTGGTGAGGGTCGTGCGGCCGGTGGTCGGCGGCGACTGGCTGATCGCGGCGATCGTCGTGGCGGTGCTGGCGGGGGCCGGGGCGACGCTGGTGCTCCACCGGCTGATGCTGACGCGGTTCGGTGCCCGCGCCTCCTTCTGGGGTGCGGTCTTCTTCTGCGTCGCGCCGATGTCGTTCGTGCTGCAGGTGCCGTACGCGGAGTCGCTGTTCCTGCTGCTGATGTTCGGCGCGCTGCTCGCGATGACGCTGCGGCGCTGGGCCTGGTTCACGGTGCTCGGCGTGCTCGCCTCGGTCGCTCACCCCGGCAGCCTCGCCCTCTCGGCGGCGCTCGGGCTGACCTGGCTGGTGCGGCTCATCCGTGCTCGCCGCGCCACACGGCGTGACGAGCACGAGCACGAGCACGACCGCGACCGCACGCCCCTCGCCGAGCACGACCGCGACCGCACGCCCCTCGCCGAGCACGTCCGCATCTGGGCGGCCGGCCTGGTCGTCACCGCGGCGGGCTTCGCGTGGCCGGTCGTCGTGGCCGCGGTCACGGGCGAGCGCGACGGCTACTTCGCGACGGAGTCGTCGTGGTGGCGTGACTACATCGGCTCGGACGGCTTCGTCCCCTTCACGCCGTGGTTCCGCTTCGGCGACGCGATGGCCGGCTGGCTCGGGGTGGTGGCCGTGGTGCTGCTGCTCGCGGTCGTGGTGCTCGGGCTGGTGCGTCGCTCGCAGCGTCTCGGCCTCGAGCTGCAGACGTACACGATCGGGTACGTCGCTTACCTCGTCGCGGTGTTCCTGCCGCAGCAGTCGAGCTTCCGCATGCTGATGCCGCTCGCGCCGCTGCTGGGCGACCCGCAGCTGTCGGCCACGAGGAGGCGCGTGGTCGTCACGATCGTCGCCAGCCTCCTGCTCCAGGTCGTCGCGATCGTGCTGCTCTGGACGGCCTGGCCCCCGTAGATGTCGCCCGTGGGACGGAGGCGTCCACGGCACGTCGCCCGTAGCGTCGTCGAAGGGCCTGCGTCGACCCCGTCGACCCCGTCGACCCCGTCGGCCGGGCCCGTCACGAACAGGACAGGAGCCCCACCATGACCCTCGTCACCACCAGCGTCCGCGGCGTCGCGGCAGTCCTCCGCAGTCTCGTCATGGTCGTCGGCGCCGTGCTGGCAGGAGCGGCCGTCATGGTCGTGGTCCTGCTCGCAGCCGTGGCCCTCACCCTCACGACGGGCACGGCCGTCCACCTGCCGGGTGTCCTGCAGACGTGGCCGAGCACCGAGAACGGCGCCCCGGCGGTGCTGTTCGAGCCTGACGGCACAGGGGCGGCCGTGGCCGTCCTCGTCGTCGCGGCCGTCCTGATCGCGGTCGGGCAGCTCTGGACCCGGCGAGCACGCGCCCGCGCCTGCGCCTCCTGACGAGGCCCCCAGACACGAAGGAGGCGCGGTGCCCGTCGAGCGGGCACCGCGCCTCCTGCGGTCGATCTCGCAGAGATCAGTAAGTGGGGATGTTGTTCATCTGCTCCATGGCCACGGGCAGCACGAGCACGAAGTACAGGATGCCGAAGACGATCGACAGCAGGCCGATGATGATGCCGGCGATGGCCAGGCCGCGGCCGCGCTCGCCCGTCTTCTTGATCTGCGACAGGGCGATGAAGCTGACGACGACGCCGGCGATGTTGACGACGAAGGCCAGCACGAAGCCGACGATGGCGAGCGTGTTGAACTTGGCGGAAGCGCCGGGGGCAGTGGTGGCGGGGGTGTTCTGGTCGTAGGTCATGGTCGTGACTCCTCTGGAGCGGGGTGGCCTCGACGGTCGTCGGCCCGACTCCGAAGGTAGAGAGTTTCTCGAGTCTGTGTCCGACCTGAGAGCGGTTCACCCGCAGATCACCCCCGAAGTGGTCACGTGCGACCGAGGTACCGCCCCTGCTTGTGGTTGAGGGCGAGCACGAGGTTGAGCACCACGGCGCCTGCGGCCGACAGCAGCACGATCCAGGGGGAGACGACGGTGAGCGAGAACAGGATGATGACGACGTCGACCGCCATCTGCACGTAGCCGGCCCGCCAGCCGAGCTTCTCCTGCAGCACGAGCGCGAGGATGTTGATGCCGCCGAGGCTCGCCCCGTGCCGGAACAGGATCAGCAGGCCCACCCCGACGAGCAGGTTGCCGCCCAGCGTGCCGTAGACCGGGTCGATGTCGTCGATGTGGAACACGGCCGGGTGCAGGTACGACATCGCCGACACCATGCCGACGGTGAGCACCGTCCGCAGGGTGAACGCGATCCCCTTCTTCCACACCGCGAGCGCGAAGAACGGCACGTTCACCAGCATGAACAGCGCCCCGAACGACAGCGGCCCGGCGTAGTCGAGCAGCAGCGCGATGCCGGCGGTGCCGCCCGAGACGGCTCCGCTCGTCTTCAGCAGGAACAGCCCGAAGGAGGCGATGAAGACACCCGTCACCACCCCCATCACGTTCTCGACCAGGCTGTGCCGGTTGGCGTCGACGGTCGCGGAGTTCTCGGTCAGGGCAGGGTCGTCGACCAGCGGGGTCGCCGTGTCGGGCGACAGAGCGGCGTCCGGCCCGGTCGACTCGGGTGTCGAGTAGACGGGCGACGAGCCGGTCGGCGTCGAGCCGACCGTGGGTGCAGCGCCGGGCGAGGCGGGGACGGGGGCAGGGGAGGCGGAGGTGGGGGAGGAGGGCCGGGCGACAGGGGTGGCGTCGCGCGTGCCGTCGTTCGCGGGGGTGTCGGTCACCGCAGCATCTTGCCAGCCCGGTGTTGCGTGCATGTGTCGCCCGCCGCCTCCTGCCTCTGCCGCGTCCTCCGATCCCGCGGCCACAGGTCCCGGCGGGAAAACGACAAGACGACGCGGGGCCCCGCGTCGTCTTGTCGCTATCGCGTCGGCTAGCGCCCTAGCCAGCGAGGCGACGCCGCGCCGTCCGCCGAACGGAGGACACGCGCCACGACCCGCGCCTAACGCCGCCCGGCCCCCTGCCGATAGTTCCCCCTGAGCAGCTCAGGACGAGCAGCTCGCCCGCCCCACGGACGGTGGCGGGAGACACAGACCTAGGACGGGCCGATGATCGTCGTCACGCGACTCAACGACAGCAGATTCGCTGTCAACCCAGATTTGATCGAGCGCATCCACGAGACGCCCGACACGACGCTGATCATGGTCGACGGGGCGAAGTACATCGTCACCGAGCCGATGGCCGTGGTGATCGAGATGATCGCCCGCTACCGTGCCCGCATCGTCTCGCTCGCCTACGACGCGCCCGACCTCGCCGCCCCCGCGACGCAGCCGCTCGGCAGCCGCACGTCGACCGGCCCGCAGCTCGGCATCGTCCGCGGCTCGCGAGGCGCCGCCAGCACCGGCAACGAAGGAGGCGGCGGCCTCGTCTCCGCCCTCCGCCCGGCCGAGCAGGCCCCCGCGACCAGCGCCACCACCGTGCCCGCACCGACCGGAGCCCGCTGATGGATCCGGCGACGATCATCGGCATCCTGCTCGCGTTCGGCGCGCTGTTCGGGATGATCAAGCTCGAGGGCGTCCACGTCGAGGGCCTGTTGCTGCCCGCGCCGATGCTGCTCGTCTTCGGCGCCACGATCGCGGTCGGCATCGCCGGCACGACGATCAAGGACGCGATGCTGAGCTTCAAGAAGATCCCGCACGCCTTCACGGGCAAGGTGATCCCGCCGCAGTCGGTCATCGACGACATCGTGGCGCTCGCCGAGAAGGCGCGCAGCGAGGGCCTGCTCTCGCTCGAGGCGGAGGCCGAGAAGGTCGAGGACCCCTTCATGAAGGGCGCCCTGCAGAACATCGCCGACGGCACCGACGGCGAGGAGCTGCGGATCCTGCTCGAGGACGAGATGGAGTCGCGTCTCGCCGCCGACCGCACGGCGAGCAAGTTCTTCAACAGCCTGGGCGGCTACGCCCCGACCGTCGGCATCATCGGCACGGTGGTCAGCCTGACCCACGTGCTCGAGAACCTCGCCTCTCCCGACGAGCTCGGCCCGTTGATCGCGGCGGCGTTCGTGGCGACCCTCTGGGGCCTGCTCAGCGCGAACTTCCTCTGGCTGCCGTTCGCTGGCCGCCTGAAGAAGCTGGCCGACCTCGACGAGGCGCGCATGACGCTGCTGATCGAGGGCGTGCTGGCCGTCCAGGCCGGGAGCCAGCCGCGCCTCCTCGGCGAGCGCCTTAAGGCCATGGTGCCGGTGCACTCGCTCGAGGCCGGTGCCGGCAAGGCGGGCAAGGGCGCCAAGGCGAAGGCCGGCGCCGACGACCAGGGCCTCGCAGCGTGAGCGGCGCGCGCGGCGGCCGCAAGAAGAAGGGCCACGCCGAGGAGGAGCACCCGGACGAGCGCTGGCTGGCCTCGTACATGGACATGGTCACCGTGCTGATGTGCATGTTCATCGTGCTGTTCGCGATGTCGAGCGTCGACCAGGACAAGTACATCGCCCTGCGCAACTCGCTCGCGACCGGCTTCGGCCAGACCGACGTCGGCAAGGTCGACACGGCGTCGGGCACCGTCGTCACGGTCAACGACGTGACGCCGGAGGGCCAGGGGTACTCCACCGGCGACGAGACCGACATGAGCAAGGCCTCCGCGAGCGGCACGGCCGGCACGGCCGAGGAACTCGCGCAGGCGCAGGCCGAGCTCGACGACCTGACCGCCATCAAGGAGGCGATCGCCGCGGGCCTCGCCGGCTCCGGCCTCAGCGCCGACGTGCAGTTCTCGACCGACGCCCGCGGCCTCACCGTGCGGCTGGTCGGCTCCGAGACCTTCTTCGGCACGAACAGCGCCGACCTGAGCGACACCGCACGCCGCGTGATGGACGCGATCGCGCCGGTCCTCCGCGGCGCCGGCCACGACGTCTCGATCGAGGGCCACGCCGACCAGCGCAGCTCGACCGCTCCCTACGCGACCAACTGGGAGCTGTCCTCCGCCCGGGCCACGCAGGTGCTGCGCGACCTGGTCGAGCGCGGCGGCCTCCCGGTCGAGCACGCGCAGGCCGTCGGGTTCGGCTCGTCGCGCCCCCTCTCGACCGGCGGCACCGAGGCCGACTTCGCCACGAACCGCCGGGTCGACATCGTCGTCCTGTCGAACCAGTCCGACGACGTGAGCGCGCTGCTGCCCCAGCTGCAGGCGGCGGCCGAGGGCGCAGGAGGCGCGGTGACCGCCGGCAGGAACGCCGCCGCCGAGAGCCCGCCCGCCGTCGAGGAGGCCGCCGCGACCACGACGACCACCGAGAAGAAGACCGACAAGACCGAGAAGAAGACCGAGAAGGAGTCCGAGGACGCCCACGCCGAGGGGGCCCAGTCCGGGGGGCACTGACCACGAGCGCCTAACGACGAGGAGGCGCTGGCCGAGAGTGCCGGTCGTGACGCTCCTCGAGACCCTGCCCCCGGGCACGCCCGCACCGGCCCCGGCCGTCGCTGCGCCGCGCCCGCCGAAGCAGGTCGAGATCTACGACTTCCGTCGTCCGACGACGCTGCCCCGTGAGCACTCGCGGGCCCTCGAGCTCGCCTTCGAGACGTTCGCCCGGCAGTGGGGCACGCAGCTCACCGCCAAGGTCCGGGTGCTGTCGCAGGTCACCTGCGAGCAGCTGCAGGTCCTCACCTACGACGAGTTCGCCGCCTCGCTGCCCGCGACGACCGCGATGGTGCTGTGCGGCATCGAGGGCACGACGCCCAAGGCCGTCATCCAGTTCCCCACCTCCGCGGCGCTCAGCTGGGTCAGCCACATGCTCGGCGGCACGCGAGCCTCGACCGTGCCCGAGCGCACCTTCACCCCGATCGAGCAGGCCCTCGTGCGGCGCCTCATGGAGGACGCCCTCGACGACCTCCGCTACTCGTTCGGCAACCTGCTCGTCGCCCAGATCGTCGTCGGCGGCTTCCAGTACAACTCGCAGTTCGCCCAGGCCGCGCAGAAGTCCGACCTGATGATCGTCGCCTCGTTCGACATCCGGGTCGGCGAGCGCAGCGCCGCCGGCACCGTCGCGATCCCCGCCGAGGTGCTGCTGCCCCAGCTCGGCGAGTCCGAGTCCGCGGTCGACCCGGCGGAGGTGCGCCGCCTGCTCGGCGGCCAGCTCGCCTCGGTGCCGGTCGACGTCGCGCTCCGGCTGGCCCCCGCGGCCGTGCTGCCGAGCGTCGTGCTCGACCTCGCCGTCGGCGACGTGCTGCCCCTGCCGCACCCGCAGTCGCGCCCGCTGGCGATCACGGTCGACGGCCAGGTCGTCGGCCGTGCCGCCGTCGGCTCCGCCGGCTCGCGCCTCGCGGGCATCGTCGTCTCCACCTCCCTCACCGGCACCGAAGAAGGAACCTCATGACCGGCACGACCATCACCCTGCACACCGCCGCGGCGGAGGCGCTCGTCGCGCAGCTGCCGACGCCCGTGCCGCTGCGGGCCGTGCCCGTCGACGCCGCCACCGCCCAGGCTCGCCGCAGCACCGCCTCCTCGGCCGTCGTCACCTCGTTCGTCGGGTCGCTCTCGGCCGACACCGCGCTGCTGCTCGCCGACATGGACCAGGTCGCCGCGGCCGCCGGCACCGACTCGCCCCTCGTCTCGGTCGTCGACGTGCTCCGTCCGGCCCTCGAGGCCGCGACCTCGGTCCTCGGCGCCGGCGTGCTCGGCGACAGCCGGCTCGAGTCGGCCGACGCACTGTTCGCCGACCACTCCACCGTCGTGTTCGACCTGACCGCCGCGGGCGAGACGGTCGGCTGGTTCGCCGTGCGGCTCCGTGAGGACGGCACCGTCGGCCTCGTCTCGTCGAGCTCGCCCGCCTCCTCCGTCCCCGCCGCGCCGCTCGGCGCCGGCAACCTCGGCCGCATCAACAACGTCGAGATGGCGCTGACGGTCGAGATCGGCCGCACCCGCATGTCGGTCCGCGACGTGCTCGGCCTCGAGCCCGGCGCCGTCGTCGAGCTCGACCGCTCGGCCGGGGCCCCCGCCGACGTGCTGCTCAACGGCCGCCTGATCGCGCACGGCGAGGTCGTCGTCGTGGACCAGGACTACGCGATCCGCATCACCCGCATCCTCGACGTCGCCGACGGCGTCGCCTGATCGTGGACACGCTCTTCGTCGCGCTGCGCGTCGCCCTCTCGCTGGGCGTCGTGCTCGCCCTGCTGTGGGTGCTGCAGAAGCGCCTCGCGAAGGGCGGGCTCCGCGGGGGCCGTGCCTCGGCTCCCGTCTCGATCGTCGCCCGTCAGGGCATCGGCGCCAAGGCCAGCGTCGTCGTGGTCGACGTCGAGGGCGAGCGCCTCGTGCTCGGCGTGACCGAGTCGTCGATCACCGTGCTGGCCGCGGCCGACGCGCCCGCGTCCCAGCCCGCCGTCGTCGCGCTCGAGCCTGCGCCCCAGTCTCCCGTCGTCGCGCTCTCGTCCGTGCAGCCGTCCGAGGCGCCCCGGTCGCTCGTCGCGCCCGCTGCGCCCGGCGTCGACGTCCCGCAGGAGGCGCGGGTCACCCCGATCGTCCCCCTCGCGTCGGTCGCCCCCGCGCCGGCCCCCTCCGCTGCCCCGAGCTTCGACGCCGTCCTCGCTGCCGACGGCGCCGCCCACCCCGCCCGAGTTGCCCCTTCGCGGGCCTCTGACGCCGCCGAGGCCACGCGAACTGGCAACTCCGCGGGCTCCGCTCCGCTGCTGCGGCCGCGCGGGGCCGAGCGTCGCGCCGTGACGCGCGGCTCGCGCAGCGCCGGCAGCGCCGCAGCGCGCGACCCGCGCGACCGCGCCCGCGGCCGCGCCGCGAAGCCGCTCGAGGGCTCGATCCTCGCCCCGGACACCTGGCGGCAGGCGGCCGCCGCCGTCCGCGCCGGTCGCGCCGGATGAGCGCGTCCGCCGCGCACCGGGCGAACCCGACCTCCGCGCACCGCGGGACCGCGGCGCACCGCGCGCCCGCAGCCTCCGCGTCCCGCGCGACCCGCGCCTCCTCCGCCCCGGCCTTCGGCACCGCCCTGCTCGAGCGCGTCCGCCCGACCCTCCTCGACGGCCTCCGCGGCGCCCCCCTCGCCCGGACCCGCGCCGCCGCGACCCGCGCCGTGACGACCCGCACCCCGCGCACCCGTCTCGCCCACGCCCGCCTCGGCGCCCCCGCCGTCGGAGCCGCCCCCGTCCGCTTCGCCGACACCCGCCTCGCCCGCGCGGTCGTCGTCGCCCTGCTGGCCCTGGTCGTCGCGTCCGGGCTCGTCATGCTGATCGGCCAGCAGGCCTCCGCCGCGCCGGTCGCCCCCACGTCCCCGACCGCCCCGGCGCAGCCGGGCACCGGCACCGGCAGCACCGGAGGCACGGGCAGCACCGACGGCTCGACCGGCACCGGCACCGGCGAGACCCCCGACTTCACCGAGTCCGACCAGACCGTCACCGACGGCACGGGCACCGGTGGCCTGAACATCGACATCAACGGCCCCGACGGCGCCCCCAGCCAGGCGATCGTCACCCTGCTCGGCATCACGCTGCTCAGCGTCGCGCCGGCCCTGCTGCTGATGATGACGTCGTTCACGAAGATCTTCGTCGTGCTCGCGATGACGCGGAACGCGCTCGCGCTGCCGTCGATCCCGCCGAACCAGGTGCTCGCGGGCCTCGCCCTGTTCCTGAGCCTGTTCATCATGGCGCCGATCCTGGGGCACATCAACGACGACGCCGTGCAGCCCTACCTGAACGGCCAGCTCGACTTCCAGGGCGCGATCGACGCCGGTGCCGCCCCGCTCCGCGAGTTCATGCTGGCGCACACCCGCGAGGAGGACCTCGCGCTGATGACCCGCTCCGCCGACCAGCCGAACCCCGCCAGCCAGGCCGACGTGCCGATGCTGACGCTCATCCCGTCGTTCATGATCAGCGAGCTCCGTGCCGCCTTCATCATCGGGTTCGTCATCTTCATCCCGTTCCTCGTCATCGACCTCGTCGTCAGCGCCGCGCTGATGTCGATGGGCATGATGATGCTGCCGCCGGTGATGATCTCGCTGCCGTTCAAGATCCTGCTGTTCGTGCTCGTCGACGGCTGGGGGCTCATCATCACGAGCCTCATCGAGAGCTACCAGGTGAGTGCCTGATGGACTCCAACGCCGTCCTCGACCTGTCGATGCAGGCCCTCATCATCACGGGCAAGCTCGCCGCGCCCGTGCTGATCACCTCGCTCGTCGTCGGCTTCGCGATCTCGCTGCTGCAGTCGATCACCCAGATCCAGGAGGTGACCCTCGCGTTCGTGCCCAAGGCCGTCGCGGTCGGCATCGCCCTGATCGTCTGCGGCCACTGGATGATCAGCGAGATGGTCTCGTTCACGACCATGGTCTTCGACCGCATCCCCCAGCTCCTGAGCGGGGGCTAGGCCGCCGTGTCGATCGACCTCAGCTGGCTCGAGGCGACCATGCTCGCCGCCGTGCGCATGACCGCCTTCATCGTCGTCGCGCCTCCTTTCTCGTACCGGGCGTTCCCCGGCCGGGTGAAGGCGATGCTCGGCGTCGGCCTCGCGCTCGCCGTGGCGCCGCGCGTCGCGCCCGGCTACGAGTCGCTCGACACGGGCGGCTTCGTGCTGGCGCTCGTGCTCGAGCTGGTCGTCGGCGCGGTGCTGGGGTTCCTCGTGTTCCTGGTCTTCGCGGCGATCCAGTCGGCGGGCAGCCTGATCGACCTGTTCGGCGGCTTCACGCTGGCGCAGGCCTTCGACCCGCAGTCGATGATCAACGGCGCCCAGTTCACCCGCCTGTTCCAGATGACGGCGCTGGCGCTGATGTTCGCCAGCGGCGGCTACCAGGTGCTGATCGGCGGGCTCACCCGCTCGTTCGACGCGTTCCCGCTCGGCCTCGGCATGGACCTCTCGCGACCCGTCGAGCTGATGACGAACGGCGTCTCGCAGATGTTCCTCGCGACGCTCCAGATCGCCGGACCGCTCTGCGTCGTCCTGTTCCTCGCCGACGTCGGGCTCGGCCTGCTCAGCCGCGTCGCGCCGGCCCTGAACGCCTACGCGATGGGCTTCCCGCTCAAGATCCTCATGACGGTGATGCTCGCCGGCGGCGTGTTCCTCGCCCTGCCCGGCGTGGTGCAGAGCCTCACCGGCGACGCGGCCGACATGGTCCTGGGGGTGAGGTAGCGATGGCGGACGACAGCGGCGAGCGCTCCGAGGCGGCCACCGACAAGCGGATGAAGGAGGTCCGCTCCAAGGGCCAGCTCTCGCGCTCGCAGGACCTGAGCGCGTGGGTCGGCGTCGGCGCGGCCGCCGTCATGATCCCCGGCACCATCCAGCGCGGCGCCGAGGCCGGCACCGACCAGCTCTTCTCGATCGGCCAGGTGATCCGCCACCCCGACGACACCACCGTGCTGCAGCTGCTCGGCGGCGGCGTGGGCTCGATGGCCGGCACGATCGGCCCGATGCTCGCGGTCGTCGGCGTGGCCGTGCTCGCGACCGCGGTCGTGCAGGGCGGCGTGCACGTCAAGCGCATGACCGGCAACTACGAGCAGTTCAACCTGCTGAACGGCCTCAAGACGACCTTCGGCACCCAGGCGCTCTGGAACGGCGCGAAGGCCCTGATCAAGACCGCCGTCGTCGGACTCGTCCTCTGGACGGCCGTCCAGGGCCTCCTGCCCGTCCTCATGAGCGGGGGCGGCCTCAGCGTCTCCGCGATCATCGAGGAGGCGTCGGCCGGCACCACGGTGCTGCTCCAGGCCGCCATCGCGGCCGGCCTCCTCCTGGCGGCGGCCGACGTCTTCGTCGTCATGCGCCGCAACCGCAAGAAGACGCGGATGACCAAGAAGGAGGTGCGCGACGAGCACAAGAGCAGCGACGGCGACCCGCTGGTCAAGTCGCAGCGCCGCTCGCGCCAGCTCGCGATGAGCCGCAACCGCATGATGGGCGCCATCGTCGACGCCGACGTGGTGATGGTCAACCCGACCGACTACGCCGTGGCTCTCAAGTACGAGCCCGGCAAGGCCGCGCCCCGCGTCGTCGCGAAGGGCGCGGGCGCCGTCGCCGCGAAGATCCGCGAGCAGGCCGAGGCCGACGGTGTCCCGATGGTCGCCGACGTGCCGCTCACGCGGGCGCTGCACGCCTCGTGCGGCCTCGGCGAGGAGATCCCCGTCGACCTCTACACGCCGGTCGCCCGCGTCCTCACCTTCGTGATGGCCCTGAAGGCGCGCGGCGCGACCGCCGCCGTCGGCCGGGCCCACGCGAACCCCCGCCCCACGACGGCCGACGAGGTGTCGAGCGTGCTCGCCCCCGAGTCGCTGGCCCCCGACGCGGTGCCGCGCGCGATCCGCGCCGCCCGCGCCGCGCCTCCTGCGCCGGTCGCCCCCGCCGCCTCGCCGGCCCCCTCGCTCTCGCCCCGCCCCGCCGCCACCGGAGGAACCGCCTGATGAAGAAGACACTCCCCAAGCTCGCCGTGCCGGTCGGCGTCGTCGCGATCGTGCTGCTGCTCGTCGTGCCCGTGCCGGCACCGATGCTCGACGTGCTGATCATCCTCAACATCCTGCTGGCGCTCGTGATCCTGCTCACGACGCTGTTCGTGAAGAAGCCGCTCGACTTCTCGGTGTTCCCGTCGCTGCTGCTCGTCGCGACGCTCTTCCGCCTCGGCCTCAACGTCGCCTCGACGCGCCTCGTGCTCGGCGAGGGCTTCGCCGGCCACGTGATCGAGGCCTTCGGCCACGTGGCGGTGAGCGGCTCGATCATCATCGGCGCCGTCATCTTCTGCATCCTGATCATCATCCAGTTCGTGGTCGTGACGAAGGGCGCCGAGCGCGTCGCCGAGGTCGGCGCCCGCTTCACCCTCGACGCCATGCCCGGCAAGCAGATGGCGATCGACGCCGACCTCAACGCCGGCCTGATCACCGACGAGGTCGCCAAGGAGCGCCGCGCCGCCGTCAGCGCCGAGGCCGACTTCTACGGCTCGATGGACGGCGCCTCGAAGTTCGTCAAGGGCGACGCCATCGCCGGCATCCTGATCATCGTCATCAACCTGGTCGGCGGCGTCGCGATCGGCGCGATCCAGAACGGCATGGCGATCGGCGAGGCCCTCAACCACTACGGCCTGCTCACCATCGGGGACGGCCTCGTGACGCAGATCCCCGCGCTGCTGATGGCGGTCAGCACCGGCATGATCGTCACCCGCTCGGGCGCCGACAGCGACATGGGGTCCCAGGCGGCGGCGCAGCTCTCGCAGTCGCGCATCGCGATCATGATCGCCGGCGTCGCCGCGATCGGCATGGGCTTCATCCCGGGCATGCCGATCATCCCGTTCCTCCTGATCGGCGCCGGCCTCCTCGTCATCGCGCAGCGGCTGGCGGCCAGGGCGAAGGCCGAGGAGGCGCAGGCGGCCCTCGAGGCGATCGCCGCGCCTCCTGCGCCCACCGACACGACCGAGGACCTGCTCGAGCAGATGCGCGTCCACGCCCTCGAGATCCTGCTCGCGCCCGACCTCGTCGACATGGTCAGCGGCTCGTCGGACGACCTGCTCGGCCGCGTCAAGGCGCTGCGCCGCAAGATCGCCGTCGACATGGGCATCGTCGTGCCGCCGGTGCGCACCCGCGACAGCGTCGACCTGCCGCCCTCGACCTACTCGATCCGCATCGCGGGCGTCGAGGCCGGCCGCGGCGTCGCCCCGACGCGCTCCGTGCTCGCCCTCGGCGACCAGCTCGACGGCCTGCCCGGCACGGCCACGGTCGAGCCCGTCTTCGGCCTCGCCGGCAAGTGGGTGCCCGCCGAGATGCGGCACAGCGCCGAGATGACCGGGGCGACCGTGATCGACCGCGTCTCGGTGCTGGTCACGCACCTGTCGTCGATCATCGGCGACAACGCCGCCCGGCTGCTCAGCCGCGAGGACGTCCGCGTCCTCACCGAGGGCCTCAAGCAGGTCAACGCCTCCGCGATCGACGACCTCGTGCCCGGCATGCTCTCGCTCGCCGAGCTGCAGCGCGTGCTGCAGGGCCTGCTCGCCGAGCGCGTCCCGATCAACGACCTCGGGCGCATATGCGAGGGGCTGACCCTCCGCGCCAAGGTCTCGACCGACCCCGAGGGCCTGGTGGAGGCGGCCCGCGCCTCCCTCGGACCGGCCCTGACCGCGCGCCACCTCGACCAGGGCGTGCTGCGCGTCATCATGATCGACCCGGGCCTAGAGCAGTCGATGCTCGAGGGGCTTCGGCCGTCCGACCAGGGCACGCAGATCCTGCTCGACGGCCACCGCGTCGAGCAGGTGCTGGGCTCGCTGCGCGAGTCGGTCGCCTCCGTCGAGGCCCAGGGCCTCAGCGCCGTTCTCGTCTGCGCGCCGGCCCTGCGCCCCGCCATCCACCGCCTCGTCTCGGCGCAGCAGGGCGGCCTGCCCGTGCTGTCGTACCAGGAGGCCACGGCCGCCGGCTCGACCATCGAGACCGTGGGCGTCGTCCGCGCCGCCGACCCGATCACGGCGATCTGACGTGCCCACGCGGAGGGTGATGAGCGGCGAGTCGCTCGAGGCGCTGCGGGCCGAGGTCCGCGCCGTGCACGGCCCGGGCGCCCGGATCGTCGCGGCGCAGAAGGTGACCGTCGGGGGAGTCGCGGGCGTCTTCGCCCGCAAGCACTACGAGGTCACGGTCGAGGTGCCCGACCCGCGCACCGACGTGCCGACGGCCCGCATCACGATCACGCCCCCGGCCTCGCGCGCCGGCATCGCGGCGCTGCTCGCCGACGCCGACGCCGCCGACGGGTTCGACCCGCGCGGCGGTGCCGACCTGCGCGGTGCGGCCGGTGCGTACGGCACGGTCGATCCGCAGGGCGACGGCGGCCCGCGCGACCCGTTCGACGACGTGCTGTCCGGGCGCGAGGCGACCGCGCCGCGGGTCGTCCGCGCGGTGCCCGCGTCCCCGGCGTCCTCGCCCGCAGCCGCAGCCGCAGCCGCAGCCGCAGGTGCTGGCGCTGCTGCCGCCGCCGCACGGCCGCCCGCCGCGGCCAGCCCGCGTCGCGCCGCCCGCGCCGCCGCGGCCGCTGCTGCCTCCGTCCCGTCGCCCGCCGTCGCCGCGGCCGCCGGCGACCTCTCGACCCGCACGGACGCGTTCGCCGAGATCATGGACGACTTCACCTTCAACGGCATCGCCGCCGCCGAGGCCCCGGCGGCCGAGGTGCACGACGTCGAGGAGGCGCCCGCCGGCCCCCTGACGACCGCAGCCGCCTTCCTCGCCGCGGCCGCCGCCTCCTCGTCCGCCCCCTCGGCGCTCGCCCCGGGCGACGCGGGCGACCGCCCCGCGCCGTCCGTGCTGCGCGGGGCCGGCGACCTCGTGGTCGTCGTCGGGCGTCCGGGCGACGCGTTCCGCGTGGCTGCCCAGATGGCGACGTCGTTCGGGCTGCGCTCGGTCGACGCCGCCGATCGCCGAGGCGCCATCCTCGCCCGGGCGACCGGCGTGCACGAGGACTCCGCCGTCGTCACCGCCCTCGCGTGGGACGCCGCCGCGCCCGCCGCCCTCGAGGCGATCGCGGCGGACCAGGTCTGGGTCGCCGTCGACGTCGGCCGCAAGCACGACGACACGGCCCGCTGGGTCGAGGCCGTCCGGGCCGTGCAGCCCGTGGCGGCGGTCGCCGTCGTCGGCGAGGACGACACGTCGACGCCCGGCACGGTGCACCTTCTCGGCGTCCCGGTCGGCTGGCGCGCCTAGCCGCCCTAGCCGCCCTAGCCGCCCTGGCCGCACCGGCGTCCCCGCAGGCCCCCCGCTGTCCCGTCGCGTTCCGAGCATCACGTCGGGTCGCGGCGGGACGTGATGCTCGGAACGCGACGGGACACGAACTCCCGACGTGGCCGCACGCCGGGCGCCCGGTCTGCGCCGTCTCCGGCCCCGCACCTCCTAAGGTGGGGGGATGCTGGTGTTGACGCGCAAGGTCGGGGAGCGGATCCTCATCGGTGACGACATCGTCATCACCGTCCTCGACTCCCGTGGTGACGGCGTCCGCATCGGCATCGACGCCCCCCGCGGCGTGAAGATCCAGCGCGAAGAGGTCGTCAAGGCCGTGACCGAGGCCAACGTCGAGGCCGCCGGCGCGACCTCCGCGGCCGACGCCGAGGCCCGCCTCCGTGCCGCCCTGGGCGCCCCCGCGCCCCGCGCCGACCAGTAGCGGCCCGCGGGTACGCCCGCCCGCGCGCCCGCCGGGACACTGCACCGCATCTCGTGCACCGCACCGCGTCTAGACCCGGTGCGTCGTACGGGACCCGGTGCGATGGCCCGCAGGCGGCAGCAGGCAGCCAGCAGCCTCAGCGGCTCCCGAACACGCTCCGCGACGGCTCCGGCGACGGCACCGCGGTCGCGTCCGTGACGACCGGCGCCCCGGCGACGAAGTCGCGCAGCTCGCGTCCGTGCACGACCTTCGCCGGCAGCGGGTCCGACGAGTAGAGCCGCGGCATGCGGTCGGTGGGCAGCGGCGAGGGCGAGCCGATCAGCACGACGTTGCCGAACCTCCTGCCCTTGAGGGTGGCCGGGTCGGCGACCGCGGCGACGTGCTCGAAGACGGTCGACAACGTCGACGCCTGCCCGCGGGCGAAGGCCAGCCCGGCCCCGTCGGCCGAGTTCACGATCAGCATGCCCGTCGGCGACAGGAACGTGGAGGCGGCCGTGTAGAACTCGAGGCTCGTCACGTGAGCGGGGATGCGCGACCCGCCGAAGACGTCGACGACGAGCAGGTCGACCGACCCGCGCAGCCCGGCCGGCAGCTTCTCCATCACCTCGCGGGCGTCCCCGTAGCGGAGCCGGATGGAGGCGCCCCTCGGGAACGGCAGCCGCTCGCGCACCAGCGCGATCAGGTCGGCCTCGAGCTCGATCACCTGCTGGCGCGAGCCGGGCCTCGTCGCCTCGACGTACCGGGGCAGCGTGAGCGCGCCGCCGCCGAGGTGCAGGGCCGTCAGGGGCCCCTCGGGCAGCAGGTCGACGGCGTGGCCGATGCGGCGGACGTACTCGAAGGCGAGGTGCGTGGGGTCGTCGAGGTCGACGTGCGACTGCGGGGTGCCGTCGACGACGAGGGTGAACGAGCCGGGCCGGTGCCTGTCTTCGTCGACGCGGGCGAGCCCCGCTCCGATCGAGACCTCGGCGGGCGGGTCGTCGTGGGGTGCGGCCATGTCCCGATCCTCCCACCGAGGAGGCGCGGGCGGAATTCCGCGGGATCGCCTGCGTTATACCCGAGGTCAGCCCCGAGGTCAACGACAGGGCTTGCCAGGCGTGTCCGGGCTGCATAGTATTGACCTTTGCGCTCCCTCGTGCGTCCCGTCGTCATATCTCGGTCGACGACGCACATCCGAGACAGTCCCCCGAATATCGCGGCGGGGGCGTCCTCGGTCTCGGCCTCCGGCACGGTCCAGCGACCCTGCCGCGCGGCCGACGGTTCCCGGGAGGGCCGTTCACCACCCACTCATACTGTCCGACAGTGATGACCCGACGGGGTCCACGGAGGTAACTTCCTTGGCTGCTGCGAACACCGCATCCACCAACTCGCCCAAGAACGGCCGTGGCGCCTCGCGCCTCTCGTTCGCCAAGATCACCGACACGCTCACGGTCCCCGACCTCCTGGCGCTGCAGACCGAGAGCTTCGACTGGCTCGTCGGCAACGACATCTGGAAGACCCGCCTCGCCGAGGCGACCGAGCAGGGTCGCACCGACCTCGCGCTGCACTCCGGCCTGGAGGAGATCTTCGAGGAGATCTCCCCGATCGAGGACCTCGGCGAGACCATGCAGCTCAGCTTCACGGCTCCCGAGCTCGAGGACCCGAAGTACTCCATCGACGAGTGCAAGGAGCGCGGCAAGACCTACGCCGCCCCCCTCTACGTCAACGCCGAGTTCATGAACCACCTCACCGGTGAGATCAAGACCCAGACGGTCTTCATGGGCGACTTCCCCCTCATGACCGAGCGCGGCACGTTCATCATCAACGGCACCGAGCGCGTCGTCGTGTCGCAGCTGGTCCGCAGCCCCGGCGTCTACTTCGAGCGCGCCTCCGACAAGACGTCCGACAAGGACATCTACTCGGCTCGCGTCATCCCCAGCCGCGGTGCCTGGCTCGAGTTCGAGATCGACAAGCGCGACCAGGTCGGCGTCCGCATCGACCGCAAGCGCAAGCAGAGCGTCACCGTCTTCCTCAAGGCCCTCGGCCTGACCAGCGAAGAGATCACGGAGAAGTTCCAGGGCTTCGCGTCCATCGAGGCCACCCTCGAGAAGGACGCCATCCTCACGAAAGAGGAGGCCCTCAAGGACATCTACCGCAAGCTCCGTCCCGGCGAGCAGGTCGCCGCCGAGGCCGCGCGTGCGCTCCTCGACAACTTCTACTTCAACCCGAAGCGCTACGACCTGGCGAAGGTGGGTCGCTACAAGATCAACCGCAAGCTCGGCATCGACGCGCCCCTCGGCGACTCGGTCCTGACCGTCGACGACATCGTCGCGACTATCAAGTACCTGGTCTCGCTGCACGCTGAGCAGAAGACGATCGACGGCACCCGCGACGGCGAGTCCGTCGAGCTGCGCCTCGACGTCGACGACATCGACCACTTCGGCAACCGTCGCATCCGCGCGGTCGGCGAGCTGATCCAGAACCAGGTCCGCACCGGCCTGTCCCGCATGGAGCGCGTCGTCCGCGAGCGCATGACCACGCAGGACATCGAGGCGATCACCCCGCAGACCCTGATCAACGTGCGCCCCGTCGTCGCCGCGATCAAGGAGTTCTTCGGCACGTCGCAGCTCTCGCAGTTCATGGACCAGAACAACCCGCTGTCGGGCCTGACGCACAAGCGTCGCCTCAGCGCGCTCGGCCCCGGTGGCCTGAGCCGCGAGCGCGCCGGCGTCGAGGTCCGCGACGTCCACCCGTCGCACTACGGCCGCATGTGCCCGATCGAGACCCCGGAAGGCCCGAACATCGGCCTGATCGGCTCGCTCGCGTCGTTCGCCCGCATCAACTCGTTCGGCTTCATCGAGACGCCCTACCGTCGTGTCAACGGCGGCAACGTCAGCACCACGATCGACTACCTCACCGCCTCTGAAGAGGACGAGTTCGTCGTCGCCCAGGCCAACGCCCCGCTCGACGACGACTTCAACTTCGTCGACGACAAGGTGCTGGTCCGCAAGAAGGGCGGCGAGGTGGAGCTCGTCGCGAAGGACGAGGTCGACTACATGGACGTCTCGCCGCGCCAGATGGTGTCGGTCGCGACCTCGCTCATCCCGTTCCTCGAGCACGACGACGCCAACCGCGCCCTCATGGGCGCCAACATGCAGCGTCAGGCCGTCCCGCTGGTCCGCAGCGAGAGCCCCCTGGTCGGCACCGGCATGGAGGGCTACACGGCCATCGACGCCGGCGACGTCGTCACCGCCGACGCCGCAGGTGTCGTCACCGAGGTCTCGGCCGACGTCGTCACCGTCCAGCTGGACGAGGGCGGCACGCAGGACTACTACCTGCGCAAGTTCGACCGCTCGAACCAGGGCGCCAGCTACAACCACCGCGTGATCGTCGACGCCGGTCAGCGCATCGAGGTCGGCGAGGTCATCGCCGACGGCCCTGCGACCGAGAACGGCGAGCTCGCGCTCGGCAAGAACCTGCTCGTCGCGTTCATGCCGTGGGAGGGCTACAACTACGAGGACGCGATGATCCTGTCGCAGAACCTCGTGAAGGACGACACGCTCTCCTCGATCCACATCGAGGAGTACGAGGTCGACGCCCGCGACACGAAGCTCGGCAAGGAGGAGATCACCCGTGACCTCCCCAACGTCAGCCCCGACCTGCTGGCCGACCTCGACGACCGCGGCATCATCCGCATCGGTGCCGAGGTCCGTCCCGGCGACATCCTCGTCGGCAAGGTCACGCCCAAGGGCGAGACCGAGCTGTCGGCCGAGGAGCGCCTCCTGCGCGCCATCTTCAACGAGAAGAGCCGTGAGGTCCGCGACACGTCCCTGAAGGTGCCCCACGGCGAGCAGGGAACCGTCATCGGCGTCAAGGTCTTCGACTCGCAGGACGGCGACGACGAGCTCGGCTCGGGCGTCAACCAGCGCGTCGTGGTGTTCATCGCGCAGCGACGCAAGATCACCGCGGGCGACAAGCTCGCCGGCCGTCACGGCAACAAGGGCGTCATCTCGACGATCCTCCCCGTCGAGGACATGCCGTTCCTCGCGGACGGCACGCCGGTCGACATCATCCTGAACCCGCTGGGCGTCCCCGGTCGCATGAACTTCGGCCAGGTGCTCGAGATCCACCTCGGGTGGATCGCGGCGCAGGGCTGGAACGTCGAGGGCATCCAGGAGTGGGCCAAGAACCTCCCGCCGGAGGCGCTCAGCGCGGCTCCCGGCACGAAGGTCGCCACCCCGGTGTTCGACGGCGCCGCCGAGCGCGAGATCGAGGGCCTCCTCGACTCGACGCTGCCCACGCGTGACGGCGACCGCCTGATCGGCTCCTCGGGCAAGACGATGCTGTTCGACGGTCGCTCGGGAGAACCCTTCCCGAACCCGATCTCGGTCGGCTACATGTACATCCTGAAGCTGCACCACCTCGTCGACGACAAGATCCACGCTCGTTCGACGGGCCCCTACTCGATGATCACGCAGCAGCCCCTGGGCGGTAAGGCCCAGTTCGGCGGACAGCGCTTCGGGGAGATGGAGGTGTGGGCCCTCGAGGCCTACGGCGCCGCGTACGCGCTGCAGGAGCTCCTGACGATCAAGTCCGACGACATCCTCGGCCGCGTCAAGGTCTACGAGGCGATCGTCAAGGGCGAGAACATCCAGGAGCCCGGCATCCCCGAGAGCTTCAAGGTCCTCATCAAGGAGATGCAGTCGCTGTGCCTGAACGTCGAGGTCCTCTCGGCCGACGGCCAGACGGTCAGCCTGCGCGACACGGACGACGAGGTCTTCCGTGCTGCGGAAGAGCTCGGCATCAACATTTCCTCCCGCTTCGAGTCGTCGAACGTCGACGAGATCTAAGCCCCCTTCCCACAACGACACGTCGATACATCTGACAAGGGACTGAATTTTGATCGAAGCAACAACTTTCGATGAGCTGCGGATCGGCCTCGCCACGGCCGAGAACATCCGTGCCTGGTCGCACGGTGAGGTCAAGAAGCCGGAGACCATCAACTACCGCACGCTGAAGCCCGAGAAGGACGGCCTCTTCGGAGAGCAGATCTTCGGGCCGTCGCGTGACTGGGAGTGCGCGTGCGGCAAGTACAAGCGCGTCCGCTTCAAGGGCATCGTCTGCGAGCGCTGCGGCGTCGAGGTCACGAAGTCGTCGGTGCGCCGTGAGCGCATGGGCCACATCGAGCTCGCCGCTCCCGTCACGCACATCTGGTACTTCAAGGGCGTCCCGTCGCGCCTCGGCTACCTGCTCGACATGGCGCCGAAGGACCTCGAGAAGGTCATCTACTTCGCCGCCTACATGGTGATCTCGATCGACGACGAGGGCCGTCACGCCGACATGCCCGGTCTCGAGAACGAGCTCCGCCTCGAGATCAAGCAGCTCGAGACGCAGCGCGACACGCGCATCGCCGACCGTCTGCAGAAGCTCGAGGTCGACCTCGCCGCGCTTGAAGAAGAGGGTGCGAAGAGCGACCAGAAGCGTCGTGCGAAGGACGTCGCCGAGAAGGAGATGGGCCAGACCCGCAAGGCCTTCGACGAGGACATCAACCGCCTCGAGCGCGTGTGGGAGGACTTCCGCACGCTCAAGGTGGGCGACCTCAAGCCCGAGGACGCCGTCTTCCACGAGCTCCAGGACCGCTTCGGCATGTACTTCGAGGCCCACATGGGCGCCGAGGCCATCAAGAAGCGCCTCGAGGGCTTCGACCTGACCACCGAGGCCGAGAACCTGCACCTGCAGATCTCGGAGGGCAAGGGCCAGAAGAAGATCCGCGCGATCAAGCGCCTGCGCGTCGTCAGCTCCTTCCTCGCCACGGGCAACTCGCCCGCCGCGATGGTGCTCGACGTCGTGCCGGTGATCCCGCCCGAGCTGCGCCCGATGGTGCAGCTCGACGGTGGCCGCTTCGCGACGTCCGACCTGAACGACCTCTACCGTCGCGTCATCAACCGCAACAACCGCCTCCGTCGACTGCTCGACCTCGGTGCCCCCGAGATCATCGTCAACAACGAGAAGCGGATGCTGCAGGAGGCGGTGGACGCGCTCTTCGACAACGGTCGCCGCGGCCGTCCCGTCACGGGCACCGGCAACCGCGCCCTGAAGTCCCTGAGCGACATGCTCAAGGGAAAGCAGGGTCGGTTCCGCCAGAACCTGCTCGGCAAGCGCGTCGACTACTCCGGCCGTTCGGTCATCATCGTCGGCCCGACGCTCAAGCTGCACCAGTGCGGTCTGCCCAAGCAGATGGCGCTCGAGCTGTTCAAGCCGTTCGTGATCAAGCGCCTGATCGACCTGTCGCACGCTCAGAACATCAAGAGCGCCAAGCGCATGGTCGAGCGTTCGCGCCCGCAGGTGTGGGACGTCCTCGAGGAGATCATCCGCGAGCGCCCCGTGCTGCTGAACCGCGCGCCCACGCTGCACCGTCTCGGCATCCAGGCCTTCGAGCCCCAGCTGGTCGAGGGCAAGGCCATCCAGCTGCACCCGCTCGTCTGCGCGGCGTTCAACGCCGACTTCGACGGCGACCAGATGGCCGTGCACCTGCCGCTGTCCGTCGAGGCCCAGGCCGAGGCGCGCATCCTGATGCTCGCGTCGAACAACATCCTGAAGCCGTCCGACGGCCGACCGGTGACCCTGCCCGCACAGGACATGATCATCGGCCTGCACTACCTGACGACGGTCACCGAGGGCGCAGTCGGCGAGGGCCGTGCCTTCTCGTCCGTGTCCGAGGCGATCCTCGCCAAGGACCAGGGCACGCTCGACCTGAACGCGATGGCCAAGATCCGCATGAACGGCGTGCACTTCGCCGAGGGCGAGGCTCCCGAGGGCTACGAGGTCGGACAGGACATCCTGCTCGACACGACCCTCGGTCGCGCGCTCTTCAACGAGAACCTGCCGGCGGACTACCCGTTCGTGCAGCAGGTGACCGACAAGGGCATGCTCTCGACGATCGTCAACGACCTCGCCGAGCGCTACCCCAAGGTCGCCGTCGCGGCTGCCCTGGACAACATCAAGGACGCGGGCTTCTACTGGGCCTCGCGCTCCGGTGTCACGGTCGCCCTCTCCGACGTCCTCACGCCTCCGCGCAAGCCGGAGATCGTGGCGGGCTACGAGAAGCAGGCCGCAGCGGTCCAGTCCGAGTTCGACAAGGGCCTCATCAGCGACGCCGAGCGTCGTGCGGACCTGATCAAGATCTGGACGGAGGCCACGAACGAGGTCGCCGCCGAGATGCGGGCGAACTTCCCGGTCGACAACACGATCAACCGCATGGTCACCTCGGGTGCCCGAGGGAACTGGCTGCAGGTGCGCAACATCGCCGGCATGCGAGGCCTCGTGAACAACCCGAAGGGCGACATCATCCCCCGCCCGATCATCTCGTCGTACCGCGAGGGCCTGTCGGTGGCCGAGTACTTCATCGCGACGCACGGTGCCCGCAAGGGACTGGCCGACACGGCCCTCCGTACGGCCGACTCGGGGTACCTGACCCGTCGACTCGTCGACGTCTCGCAGGACGTCATCATCCGTGAGGACGACTGCGGCACCTCGCGCGGCCTCGAGATGCCGATCGCCGCGCCCGACGCCGACGGCGTCATGGTGCGCGACGCGACCGTCGAGAACACCGTGTTCGCCCGTTCGCTGGCGGCCGCGGCCGTCGACGCGAAGGGCACCGTGCTGGCCGAGGCCGGCGCTGATGTCGGAGACGTGCTGATCGACGAGCTCGTGGCGGCAGGGGTCGAGACCATCAAGGTCCGTTCCGTGCTCACCTGCGAAGCCGCGGTCGGCGTCTGCGCACAGTGCTACGGCCGATCGCTGGCCACCGGCAACCTGGTCGACATCGGCGAGGCCGTCGGCATCATCGCGGCCCAGTCGATCGGCGAGCCCGGCACGCAGCTGACGATGCGCACCTTCCACACCGGTGGTTCGGCCTCGGCCGACGACATCACACAGGGTCTTCCCCGCGTGACGGAGCTGTTCGAGGCGCGTACCCCCAAGGGTGCGTCCCCGATCGCCGACGGTGCTGGTCGCATCACGATCGAGGACACGGACAAGGCCCGACGGGTCATCCTCAACCTCGACAACGGCGACGAGCCGGTCATCTACCCCGTGCTCAAGCGCTCGACCCTCCTCGTCGAGGACGGTCAGCACGTCGAGCTCGGCGCGCAGATCATCGCCGGTGCGGTCGACCCGAAGGAGGTCCTGCGAGTCAAGGGCGTCCGTGCGGTGCAGCAGCACCTCGTCGGGGGCGTCCAGGACGTCTACCGTTCGCAGGGCGTGCCGATCCACGACAAGCACATCGAGGTCATCGTCCGTCAGATGCTCCGCAAGGTCACCGTCGTCGACCACGCCGACACCGACCTCCTCCCCGGTGAGCTCGTCGACCGGTCGAAGTACAACGAGATCAACCGTGCGGCGCTGACCGAGGGCAAGCGGACCGCGTCCGCCCGCCAGGAGGTCATGGGCATCACCAAGGCCTCGCTCGCGACCGAGTCGTGGCTGTCGGCCGCCTCCTTCCAGGAGACGACCCGTGTGCTCACGCAGGCTGCGATGGAGGGCAAGAGCGACCCCCTGGTCGGTCTGAAGGAGAACGTGATCATCGGAAAGCTGATCCCCGCCGGAACAGGGCTGTCGCGCTACCGCGACGTCTCGGTCGAGGCGACGGAAGAAGCGAAGGCCGAGCGGTACCCCAACCGCGTGTTCACGGACGATGCGTCGTTCACCGAGGCTGACCTCAGCTTCGTGGACTTCGACTCGTTCTCGTCGGACGACTTCACGCCCGGCACCTACAACTGATCGGGATCGCCATGACGGCGCCGCGGGTCTGACGACCTGCGGAGCCGACAGGCACCACGACGGGCCCCGGCCCTCGCACCACGCGAGGGACGGGGCCCGTCGTCGTTCCCGGGCGACCTGGGGGAGGCGCGGGTCGCTCTCGCAGGCTCGCGCGAGGTCCCGTGACCTGAGCGGCTCCTGAGACCGGGCAGTATGGAGCGATGAGCACCGAGCACTCCGCACAGTCGTCTCCGTCCGCCGAGCCCGCCGAGCCCACGGTCGCTCGGGGCGAGGCCGCGGCGGGGGTCCGGCTCGACGCGGTCGACCTTCCCGTCAGCGCCCGGGTCCCGAGGCCGGACGCGCCCCTCCCTCGTGACCGCGACGGCCTGCGCTGGCGCCCGGCGACCCTCGCCGACCTCGGGGCGCTGCACGCGCTCGACGGGCGCGTGGCGTCGGCCGACCACCCGCTGCACGTGACGTCGCTGTCGTCGATGCGCCAGCTGCTCGAGATGCCCGGCATCGACCTCGAGCGCGACTCCCTCGTGGCCGACGAGGGGGACGGCCAGCTGGTGGCCTGGGGCCTCAGCTTCCTCTGGCCCGTCCGCGAGTCGGTCGTGCGCGTGTCCGTCGACGGCGGTGTCGACCCGCGTCGGCGCGGGACGGGCCTCGGGCACGACCTCGTCGAGTGGCAACGGCTGCGCGGCGAGCAGCACCTCTCCGGTGCGGACGACGTCCTGCCCGCGGTGCTGGCGGCGGGCGTCGAGCAGGAGGCGGAGAGCCACGCGGCCCTGCTGGAGCGCCAGGGCTTCGGCCCCGCCCGGTGGTGGAGCACGCTCAGCCGTGACCTGACCCGCTCGGTCGAGGCCGTGCCCCTCGACCCCGCGGTGCGGCTCGAGCAGTACTCGACGCACCGTGAGGAGGCGACCCGGCTGGCCCGCAACGAGGCCTTCGTCGACCACTGGGGCAGCCAGGCGAGCACGCCCGAGGTGTGGCGCATGCTCGTCGGCGCGGCGACGTTCCGCCCCGACCTGTCGTTCGTGGCGGTCGCCGGGGGCGACGACGGCGAGGAAAAGGTGGTCGCCTTCGTGCTCACCACCGTCGAGCCCGAGCAGTGGCCGGCCCACGGCGGCCGCAGCGCGCACGTCGACTACGTGGGCGTCCGGCGGGCCTGGCGCGGCCGGCACCTCGCGCAGTCGCTGCTCGCGACGGCCCTCGCCCGGCAGGCCGACGAGGGCTTCGAGCTCTGCGTGCTCGACGTCGACTCGACGAGCCCCACGGGCGCCGTCGGGCTCTACGAGCGTGCTGGCTTCACGGTCGCGGGCCGTCGCGCCGCGTACCTCCGCGAGTACTGACGCCCCCGCGCGCCGCACGCGTGCCCGACGACTCGAGTTGCCGCTTCGCGGGCATCTGCGCGCCCCACGCCCCCGCGAACCGGCAACTCGACGAGCGGCCCGCCAGGACGCGCTAGCCGCGGACGGTCAGGATCTCCGCGCCGTCCTCGGTGATGGCGACCGTGTGCTCGCTGTGCGCCGTGAGGCAGCCGGTCGCGCTGCGGAGGGTCCAGCCGTCGTCGTCGGTGACCAGCTCGTCGGTGTCGGCCATGACCCACGGCTCGAGGGCGAGCAGCAGCCCGGGACGCAGCTTGTAGCCGCGGCCGGGGCGGCCGATGTTGGCGACGTGCGGGTCCTGGTGCATGGTCGAGCCGATGCCGTGACCGCCGAACTGGACGTTCACGGGGTAGCCCGCCCCGGTCAGCACCGAGCCGATGGCGTACGAGACGTCGCCCATCTTCGCGCCGGGCACGGCGGCGGCGATCGCGGCGGCCAGGGCGCGCTCGGTCGTCTCGATCAGCTCGGTGCTGCCCGCGGGGCGCGAGGTGCCGACGACGAAGCTCAGGGCGGAGTCGGCCGCGATGCCGTTCAGCACGACCGCGAGGTCGAGCGTGAGCAGGTCGCCGTCGCGCAGGGCGTAGTCGTGGGGCAGGCCGTGCAGCACGGCGTCGTTGACCGCCGTGCAGATCCAGTGCCCGAACGGCCCGCGGCCGAACGACGGCGCGTAGTCGACGTAGCAGGACTCGGCACCGGCCTCGAGGATCATCTCGCGCGTCCACTCGTCGATCTCGAGCAGGTTCGTGCCGACCACGACGCGCTGCGAGACCGTGTGCAGGATGTGCCCGACCAGCGCGCCGGAGTCGCGGGCACGGCCCAGCTCGGCGGGGCTGAAGATCTCGATCACGGGGGCGTCTCCTCGGGTCTGCCGGCTGGCGGCGGGGCAACTGACCTGTCAATGCTACGGCGTCGGCGACGAGGGACGTCGTGGGCGTGGGCCCCCGCCGTCGGCGTCCCACGACGCCCGCGTCACCGTCCTCGGCGTCCGGCACGGGCGCGGCCTAGGGTCGGGGAGTGCAGTTCGAGCAGGCCCTCACCGACACCGTCCTCCTGCGGGAGGCGCGGGTCGGCGACGCCGCCGCCCTCGCCGAGGCGCACCGGCGCAACCGCGAGCACCTCGCGCCGTGGGACCCGGAGCGTGCGCCGTCGTTCTTCGAGCCCGCCGGCCAGCGTGCGATGCTCACGGCGCGCATCGCGTCGGCCGCCGCCGGCGAGCAGCAGCCGTTCCACCTGATGGAGGGCGACCGCGTGGTCGGCACGATCGCGCTCAACCAGATCGTGCGCGGGCCCCTGCAGAAGGCGGCCGTCGGCTACTGGGTCGACCGGGAGCGGACGGGGCAGGGCCTGGCGAAGGCGGCGCTGGCGGTCGTGGTCGACCTCGCGGCGACCGCCCTCCGCCTGCACCGCCTCGAGGCGAGCGCCCTGCCGCACAACGCGGGGTCGCGTGCCGTGCTCGCCGCCTCGGGCTTCGAGCAGTACGGCACGGCGCCGGGCTACCTCCGCATCGCGGGGGAGTGGCGCGAGCACGTGCTGTACCAGCGCCTCCTCGACTGAGCGGCCCGCACCCGCCCGCACCCGCCCGCACCGCACCGCCCCGCACCGGCCCGCACCGGCGCACGACGACGGGGCGCCGACCTCAGTGGTCGACGCCCCGTCGGGGTGCTGCGGCGCAGGGAGCCGCGGCGTGGGTCAGAAGGCCAGCTGGCCCTCGACCTCCTTGGACTTCATGCGAGCGAGGGCGAGGTTCGCCTTCGAGCGGTCGAGCACGAAGTAGATGAAGACCTCGCGGTTGCTGGCGAGGGGCCGGATGATGTGGATCTGGCTCGACAGGGTGATGAGGATGTCCTCGATCGAGTCGGCGAGGCCGAGCGACTTCGCCGTCTTGAGCTTGGCGCGGACGACCTCGGTGTTGCCGGCCGCGGCCAGCTCCAGGTCGATGCCGCTGCCGGCGCCGCCGAGCAGCATGCCGGAGGCGCTGTCGACGACGGCGGCCGCCATCGCGCCGTCGACGGTGAGGAGGGTCTCGAGGGACTCGGAGATGTTCGCCATGGTGTCTGTGCTTCCTGTTCGGGTCAGGGCAGTTCGGGTGTGAGCTGTCCGGCCCTGACCTGGTCGGGTCAGGGGTGGTGCGGGCAGCGGTGCCGGCGTCGGGCGGGCACCGCTCGGCAGCCGGCCGCGGAGGTGCGGCCGGAGCGGTCGGAGGGGCAGGGCTGCGTGCCTGGCCAGGGTCAGAGCACCGGGACGCCGTGGGCGTCGGCGTGCACGGGTGCGTCGCCGTGCTCGACGGCGGCGTCCGGCTCGTGGGCGGCCGCGTCGGGCTGCACGGCCGGGCGGTCGGCCAAGGAGGCGGCCAGCTGCTGGGCGCAGCGGCGCGCGACCGAGAGGGCCTTGCCGAGCGTCTCGTCGTCGTCGAACAGCGCGCCGAGCACGACGGGGTGCCCGGGGACGCGCAGCTGGATGACGTGGCCCTTCTGGGACGCGATGATGACGTACTCGCTCGAGCCGATCCGCACCTCCCGGGCGACGGCCTCGCTGAGCGCCTGGATCGAGCTGGCCATGCTGGCGAAGCGGTTCGCGTCGACCTTGCCGTCAGGCACGTGGACGACCTCGAAGCCGTCGTCGGTGAGGAACGAGCCGTAGACGAGCGAGCGGCTCACCTCGCCCATGGCGAGGAGGGCCTGACGGCCGAGGTCGACGACGACGGGGTCGAGGTGGGGCGCGAGGCTCATTCGGCCACCGCCACGGCGGGCTGGGCGGCGAGGGGCGCGGCGGAGGCAGCAGCGGCAGCAGCCGGTGCAGCGAACATCTCGCGCATCTCGATGTTGGCGACGAGCGTCATGAGGACGGTGCGCATCTGGTCTTCCTGTCGGGGGTCGACCGTGAACACCGGCACGACCAGGTCGGGGCGGCGCTCGGTCAGCGCCGCCGAGTAGTCGGCCACCGTCGGGGTGGCCGAGACGTCGGAGCGCGTCGCCGCGACGACGACGCCGCCGCGGTCGTAGAGGTCGCGGAACTCGTCGAGGAACGTCAGCATCTCGCCCACCGGGTCGGCGGCGTCGTTGTTGACGAGCAGCACCATGCCCTTGGCGCGCTCCTTGAGGATCGTCCACATGAAGTCGAACCGCTGCTGGCCGGGGATGCCGTAGAGGCGCACCTTGTCGGTCTCGCCGAGGGTGATCTCGCCGTAGTCGAGGGCGACCGTCGTGGTGTCCTTGTCGGCGGTGGCCCGGTCGGTGTTCGCGGCCTCGGTGCGGACGACCTCGGTCTCGCTGAGCGTCTCGATCGCGGTCGTCTTGCCGGCGCCCATCGGGCCGCCGAAGAGGATGACGTGCTCGGCCATCAGAGGCCGAGCCGGTCGCGCAGACGGCTGAACAGGCCGCCGCGGCGGGGCTGCGGGGCGACCCGGACGTGGTCGGGGCCGGAGGACGACGAGGCAGAGGACGCCGACGACGACGAGGAGCCGCCGGCGGCGACCGCGGCCGGCTCGGGCGACTCGGCGCGCAGCAGGCGCATCAGGCTGAACGCGTTGACGAGGCGCCGGGCCTCGGCCGGGTCCGACTCGCTCGCGTTGGCCAGCTCGCCGACCGGGAGGAACGTGTAGCCGAGCATCGCGGTCATCCGCATCTGCTCCGGGGTGTGCGTCAGCATCGTGAAGTTGGGCCAGCGCACCAGCTTGTAGCGGTCGTCGCGCTGCAGCCACCAGGCGAGCTCGCCGAGGAACGAGTTGTTCCCGATCAGCCAGAGCAGCGCGTCGAGGTCGGTGCCGGGCGGGCGGGACGCCTCGACGGCGGGGTCCTTGGCCTCGACGACCACGTCGATGTCGACGGGCTCGGCGGGGAACGCCGTCAGGGGGGTGTCCCACCAGTAGGCGTTCGTCTCCACGTCGACGACGAGGGGCAGGTGGTCGGCCTGGCGGACGACCACGATCGACGCGGTCGGCTGCTGCTGGAGGCGGTGGAGGGCGATGGCCACGCCGGTCCAGCCGAACGACGGCACGGTGATGCCCGTCGTCTCGGGGCCGGGGGCGCTGCCCGTGTGGGGGGCCTGCGGGTCCGCTGGCGCGGTCCGGGCAGGCTCGAACGTCATCTCGTGACCGTGCATCGTGCGTGGCTCCTAGGGGGTTCGGCGGTCGTCATCCGTGAACTGGGCCACACGTGTCGTCGGGCCCAGGATCGCCGTCGTCCACTAGACCAGTCGCGTCCGGCGGCGTGCCACCCCCTGTTCTGGGCGTCGGCGACCCCCTTTGTGGGCGGTCGCCGCGCCTCCTTGGCCCTGTGGGGAGAGCCGGTGCGCAGCCCGCCGCGGAGGGCTGTGACGCAGACGGGGGGCACCCTCACTGGGACGTGTCGGCGAGGCGGCCCCGCCGTAGCGTGGCGACTGCTCGGGACGACTCCCGAGGACCTGCCGCCAGGACCCCGACATGCCGGGCGCGCGTACCGAGGAGATGCACCCGTGGCTTCGATGACCGAGATCCTGATCCTGCACGGGCTGCTGCCCATGGAGCACCTCGACCGCGTGGGGCGCCGGGGCGCCGACGAGGAGGCGTCCATCAGGGAGCTGCTCGAGTCCGGCACCGTGACCCCCGCGCAGGTCGCCCGCGCCCGGGCCCAGGCCAACGGCGTCGACTTCGTCGAGCTCGTCGACTACCCCGTCGACCGCGCCGCCGTGACGATGGTGCCCGCCGCCGTCTGTCGCCGGCACAGCGTGCTGCCGATCGCGGTGCGCGACGGCCTCCTCCTGCTCGCGATGGCCGACCCGGGCGACGTGTTCGCGATCGACGACGTGCGCGCCGCGCTCCGCATCGGCGTCGAGCCGGTGCTCGCCGACCGCGCCGACCTGCAGGCCGCGCTCGACCGCTACCTCCGTGCCGACGACGAGCTCAACGACCTCACCTCGACGCTCGAGGAGGAGACCAGCGCGGTCGAGGCCGCCCAGGCCGACATCGCCTCCTCCGGCCCCGACGACGACGTGCCCATCGTGCGCTTCGTCAACCTGCTCGTCAGCCAGGCCATCACCGACCACGCCTCCGACATCCACATCGAGCCGGCCGAGCACGACGTGCGCATCCGCTACCGCATCGACGGGGTGCTGCACGAGATGCAGCCGGCCCCCAAGGCCATCCAGAACGGCGTGATCTCGCGCCTCAAGATCATGAGCGAGATCGACATCGCCGAGCGTCGACGCCCGCAGGACGGCCGCATGTCGGTCCGCCACGGCGGCCGCCAGATCGACCTGCGCGTCGCGACCCTGCCGACCGTGTGGGGCGAGAAGGTCGTCATGCGGATCCTCGACAACTCGAACACGTCGATGAGCCTCCGCGACCTCAACCTGCTCGAGCGCAACTTCGACGTCTACGCCGCGTCGTACTCGAAGCCCTACGGCATGATCCTCGTCACCGGCCCCACCGGCTCGGGCAAGTCGACGACGCTGTACACGACCCTCAACGCGGTCGCGCGTCCCGAGATCAACGTCATCACCGTCGAGGACCCGGTCGAGTACCGGATGGACGGCATCAACCAGGTGCAGGTGAACCCCAAGGCGGGCCTCACCTTCGCCGGGGCGCTGCGGAGCATCCTGCGGTCCGACCCCGACGTCGTCCTGCTCGGCGAGATCCGCGACCACGAGACCGCGCAGATCGCCATCGAGGCGTCGCTGACCGGCCACCTCGTGCTCAGCACCCTGCACACGAACGACGCCCCCAGCGCGATCACCCGCCTCACCGAGATGGGCATCGAGCCGTTCCTCGTCGGCAGCGCGATCGACTGCGTCGTCGCCCAGCGACTCGCGCGTCGCCTCTGCGACCGCTGCAAGACGCCGACCTCGTACACGCCCCGCCAGCTCGAGCACCTGCGGTTCCCGGTGCGCCTCGACGAGCCCGCGCCGCTCGTCTACCAGCCCGTCGGCTGCGCGCAGTGCTCCAACACCGGCTACCGCGGCCGCATCGCCCTGCACGAGGTGATGAGCGTCTCCGAGGAGATCGAGCGCCTCGCCGTCTCGCGTGCGTCGAGCGCCGAGATCGCCCGGGTCGCCACCGAGCAGGGCATGGTCAGCCTCCGCCACGACGGCTGGGCCAAGGCGAAGCTCGGCCTGACCAGCGTCGAAGAGATCCTGCGGGTCGTCGCGTGAGCGCCCCCGCCGCCCGCATCCGCACGACCCGCACCGCACCCGTCCGCACCGCCCGCCGCACCGCACCCGAGGGAACGCCCGCATGAGCGACAACGTCTTCGAGATCCCCGACCAGGTCGACCCGGCCGACGGCTGGACCCCGGGCACGCCCGGCAACGACCTGAGCACCCACACCCCCGCGACCGAGTGGGAGCTGCCCAAGGCGCCGCCGACGCTGGCGCCGCACATCGACGAGGCCGACCGCGGCCCGGTCTACACGATGGACGACGCCGGCGGGGAGGCGGTGCTCGGCTGGAGCCCCACCCCCGCACCCACCAGCCGTCGCGCCGCGCGGCTCGCGAGCGCCCTCGAGGGCGGCGGCCTGCCCGCGCGCACCCCGTGGAGCGACCCCCGCTTCGACGACTTCGACACCGCCGCCGCGCAGGTCGCCCCGGCGAGCCCCGCCGTGGGCGAGGTCGGCTCGGCGGCGGCGCCGCAGGCGTTCATGCCGGCGTACCTCGCCGCCGAGACCGCCCTCGACGACGCAGCCGCCGCCTCCTCGGCTCCCTCGCTGCCCGACGTGTCGTCGGCCGCGCCGACCTCTCCGGTCGTGCCCGGGGTCGCTCCGTCGCACTCGGCCGTCCCGTCGCACTCCGCCGCCCCGGCGCCCGTCTCGCCCCAGCTCGGCGACGGCGGCCTGCTGCGCGTGCCGTCGTTCGCGCCGTCCAGCGCCCAGCACGCCGCCGAGGAGGCGCCCCCCGCCGCCCAGGTCGAGTCCCGACCCGGCATCGAGCTGCACGAGCACGCCCGCACGGTCGCGCACCCTGCCCTGATCTCGGCGCTCTGCGAGGTCGTGCTGCAGGGCGCCTCCGACCTGCACGTCACGGTCGACGCCGCCCCGACCCTCCGCGTCGACGGCGGTCTGCAGCCGGCGCTCGCCGGTGGCGACCCCTGGGACGCCCCGACGGTCTCGACCGCGCTGACGAGCCTGCTGACCCCGGCGATGAAGGAGCAGTTCGACGAGCGGCTCGAGCTCGACTTCGCCTACTCGCTGTCGGACGAGTCGCGCTTCCGCGTGAACTTCTACCAGCAGCGCGGCGTGATGGGAGCGGCCTTCCGCCTCATCCCGACCGAGATCAAGCAGCTCGCCGACCTGGGCGTGCCCGAGGTCGTCAGCCGCTTCGCGAAGCTGCCCCGCGGCCTCGTGCTCGTCACGGGCCCCACCGGCTCGGGCAAGTCGACGACCCTCGCCGCCCTCATCGACCTGGTCAACCGCACGCGCGCCGACCACATCGTGACGGTCGAGGACCCGATCGAGTTCATGCACCAGCACAAGAAGGCGATCGTCAACCAGCGCGAGGTCGGCCACGACACGCACAGCTTCGCGAACGCGCTGAAGCACGTGCTGCGCCAGGACCCCGACGTCATCCTCATCGGCGAGCTCCGCGACCTCGAGACCATCTCGGTCGCGCTGACCGCCGCCGAGACCGGCCACCTCGTGTTCGCCACCCTGCACACACAGAGCGCCGCGCAGACGATCGACCGTGTGATCGACGTCTTCCCGCCGCACCAGCAGGACCAGGTGCGCACCCAGCTCGCGTCGACGCTGCAGGGCGTGGTGTGCCAGACGCTGCTGCCGAAGGCGGGCGGCAAGGGCCGTGTCGTCGCGACCGAGATCATGATGATGACGCCGGCCATCGGCAACCTCGTGCGCGAGGGCAAGACGTACCAGATCTCGTCGTCGATGCAGGCGGGGCGGGACCTCGGCATGCACACGATGGACCAGAAGCTGGCCGACCTCGTCAACACCGGCACCGTCACGCACAAGGCGGCGATGGAGAAGGTGCACGACGCCGAGGGCTTCGACCGCCTCGTCACCCGTGTGATCAACAAGTCCGAGACGGTCGGCCTCGACGCCGGCATCGACTTCGGCGACGCCTTCTCGATCGGGAGCAACTGATGGCCACCAGCACCGCGTACGCCTACAAGGGCCGCGACTCGGCCGGCAAGGTCGTCAAGGGCAAGGTCGACGCGTCCAGCGAGGGCGCCGTCGTCACCCGCCTGCGCACCATGGGCGTGCAGCCCATCTCGATCGCCGCGGCGAGCGACGGCACCGGCCTGCAGCGCGAGATCTCGCTCGGCGGCCTCGGCGGCGGCGGCGTCAAGATGAAGGAGATCGCGGTCATGTCGCGCCAGATGGCGACCATGATCGCGTCCGGCCTGTCGCTGCTGCGCACACTCACGATCCTCGCCGACCAGGTCGACAACAAGACGCTGCAGAAGGTCATGCAGGAGGTGCGCGACGACGTCGAGACCGGCGTCTCGTTCTCCGACGCGGTCGGCAAGCACGACAAGCACTTCCCGCCCCTGATGATCAACATGATCCGGGCCGGCGAGGTCGGCGGGTTCCTCGACAAGGCGCTCGAGTCGACTGCCGACAACTTCGAGAAGGAGGTGGCGCTGCGGTCCACGATCAAGTCGGCGATGACCTACCCGGTCGTCGTGCTCGTGATGTCCCTGCTCGCGGTGGTCATCATGCTGACGTTCATCGTCCCGATCTTCCAGGACATGTTCACGAACCTCGGCGGCCAGCTGCCGCTGCCCACGATGATGCTGGTCTACGCCTCGCAGGCCATGCCGATCGTGCTGCCGATCCTGATCGTCGGCGGCATCGGCGGCTCGATCTGGTGGAAGACCAACAAGAACTCCGTCAAGGTGCGCTCGAAGCTCGATCCGCTGAAGCTCAAGCTGCCGGTGTTCGGCGAGCTGCTCCGCAAGATCGCGATCGCGCGCTTCTCGCGCAACTTCTCCAACATGATCGGCGCTGGCGTCCCCATCCTCACCGCCCTGCGCATCGTCGGGGAGGTCTCGGGCAACTACGTGCTCGAGGAGGCGCTGGTCGAGGTCGCGGAGTCGGTGCGGCAGGGCGAGTCCATCGCCGCCCCCCTGACCGCCTCCGGGGTCTTCCCGCCGATGGTCACGCAGATGATCTCGGTCGGCGAGGACGCCGGCTCGCTCGAGACGATGCTCGAGAAGGTGGCGGACTTCTACGACCAGGAGGTGAAGTCGACCACGGAGTCGCTCACGGCCCTGATCGAGCCGCTGCTGATCGCGTTCCTCGGCGTCGTCGTCGGCGGCATGATCGTCGCGCTGTACCTGCCGATCTTCCAGATCACGTCGCTGATCAAGTAGTCGCAGGGCGGCTCTGAGCCGTCCTTCCTCGCTGTGCCCGAAGGGCCCGACCACCGGTCGGGCCCTTCGTCGTGCGCGACGGGTGTCGGATAGCAGCTGACCCCTGAACAGGGGTTCTGCCCGTTCGGGGGTGACCCGGACTGGGGCCGTGTCGCCGGCATAAACCCCCCGTCTGCGGGATTCTCGCGGGTCTCGGGGGCTGGGAGAGTCATCTCCGGCGGGAACGACGTGACCGCCTCCGATCACCTCTCCCGCACCCGATCTCGAACGGACCAGTCATGTACTTCGCACTCATGGGCAAGCTCTCCGCCCGCCGCCAGAACCTCGCCCAGGACAAGGACAAGGGCTTCACGCTCATCGAGCTCCTCGTCGTCGTCATCATCATCGGCATCCTCGCCGCGATCGCGATCCCCGTGTACCTCGGCGTGCAGAACAACGCCAAGGACTCGGGCGTCAAGAGCGACCTGTCGAACGCCAAGACCGCAGTCATCGCTTACCAGACCGAGAGCGGCTCGTTCCCGGCTTCCACTGACCTCACGGTCGAGAAGCTCGGCACCTACGGCTACACGGTCGGCGCCAACACCGCCGGACTCGCCTACAGCGGCACCGCCACCGCCGCCAAGTTCTGCCTCACGGCCAAGAAGGCCAGCGACGCGACGAAGAGCTTCTACGTCACCGAGTCCTCGGGCGTCGTCGAGGCCAAGCCTGCCGGCTCCGTCTGCTGATCATCCGGGACGGGTGTCCGCGCTTCGGCGTGGACACCCGTCCGCCCGATCGTCCCCCTGACGGTCTGACCTGAACCCACCCCTGAACCCGACCGGGAGGTGATCCACCATGTTCCGACGCCTCAACGACGTCCTCCGCCCCGCCAGCCCAGCCGAGCGTGACACCGGCTTCAGCCTCGTCGAGGTCATCGTCGCCATGATGGTCTTCACCATCATCTCCATCGGGGTCGCTTACACGATCACCAACTCCCTCGTCCTCACCCGCGAGAGCCGAGCCCGTGCCATCGCCACGCAGCTCGCCGCCCAGGACATCGATCTCCTGCGCAGCGTGAAGGACGTCTTCACCATCGTCGACAAGACGTGGACCACCGAGGTGGGCGGCACCACCTACGAGGTCACGCGCCGCGCCAGCTGGGCGACCACCACGTCGAACACGACCATCTGCGGCACCGGTACCGGCACGCTGCAGTACAAGCAGGTAGAGGTCTCCGTCAGCTACGCAGGCATGCGGCCCGGCGGCGAGATCACCAGCGCCACCGCCATCGCGCCGAACAGCCGCATCAACGACCCGAACAAGGGGACCATCGTCGTCGAGGTGCTAGGCGCCAGCGGCACGGGCACCTCGGGAGTGACTGTGCAGATCGCTGCGGCCACCGATTCCCCGAACGGCGCGGTCGCGCCGCCCACGCCGGCCAAGACCGACTCCACGGGCTGCACCTACGCGCTGGGCCTGGCCGCGGGCAACTACCAGGTGACCATCTCGAAGGGCGGCGCCGTCGGTCCAGACCAGAAGAGCACCCAGGTGATGACCCCGGTCGTCGTGACGGCCGGCACGTCGCAGACGGCCTCCTTCTCCTTCGACACCGCCGCCTCGTTCAACGCCTCCGTCGGTCGAGAGCAGGCGCTGCTCCGCACCCTCCCCACGAACCTCGACCTGACCTTCCGCAGCAGCGCACAGGGCGACTACACGGTCGCTGCGTCCGCGGCTTCGCCGGTGCCGCTCTTCCCGTTCACCGGGGGGTACTCGGTCATGGCCGGTCGACACATCGACCCGACGACCGATCCCAAGAACAACGTCGAGTCGTCGTGCCTCAACGTCGACCCGTCCGCCTGGACCACCCCGGCCGCTGACGGCATGGTGGGCGCTCAGATCATGCCCGTAGGCGCTGCACCCGGCGACTCGGCGGTGCCGATCGTCCCGACCGGGGTCGTGCAGCTGGCCGACCTCCCAGGCGTCCAGCGGGTCGCCGCCGTGCAGCAGAACAGTAAGGCGAACGGTGACCCGGGATGCGTGACGGGCCAGACGTACTACTTCCCCTCGGTCACGGCCCTGACGGCGATGGCGCTGCCCTACGGCACCTGGAAGTTCTACACCTACAACACGAGCAACAGCGGCACCGTCTTCACCTTGAAGGACCAGATCACGCCGCGCGGTGACGCCGCCCGTACCCGGGGCATCGTCGACACGACGGCCAAGACGGTGTTGCTCGACCCCCGAGGCGGCACCCCGTGACGCTCCTCCGCGCTCGGCTTGCCGAGCTGAACGAACCAGGACGCCGCGACCTCGGCATCAGCCTCGCCGAGCTGCTCGTCTCGATGATGGTCTTCGCGATCCTCATGGCCATCACTGGCAGCTTCATGGTCGGTGCCTCGCGGGCCTCATCACAGGTCCGCGCCATCGACGGTGCGACCCGGACGGTGACGAACTCGATGACGGCGGTTACGCGCAACCTGCGGGCGGCCACTGACAACCCTGTCTCCGGGCAGCCTCTCGACGCACCCGCCTTCGAGCTGGCGAAGAGCAACAGCGTCAGGTTCTACGCCTACGTCAACTTGGTCTCGGCCGCTCAGACCCCGGTGATGGTGCAGTACGACCTGACAGGCGGGCAACTCATGGAGAGCACCTGGCCCAGCTCCGTCACGTCCGATGGCTTCTACACCTTCAATGTGGCGAACGCCCCCGTTCGACGAATCGTGGGCTCGCCCATGGTGCAGGGCGTCGATACCTTCACGTACCTCGACGCAGCCGGGGCCGTCATCCCTCTGACGACCGACGCGGTCCCCGCCTCCAAGGTGTCCACCGTCGCGGCAGTGCGTGTGCGCCTGCAAGCGGGCACCGGCACGACCCCGGCGACGTCCACGACGCTCGTGAACACCGTCGGCCTGCCCAACCTCGACATCGCCAGGACGCTGCCCTAATGACCCGACTCCTGCACCTGCACATGTTCCGGGGTGTCCTCCGCCGTCTGCGCGGCGACGACCGCGAACGCGGTGTCGCCTTGGCCAGCGTCATCGGACTCGGAGCCGTGCTGCTCCTCCTGAGCGTCACGATGATCTCGGTCGCGGTCAGCGGCTCCGTCAAGGCCCGTGGCGACTCGGACTACAACGCTGCCATCGCCGCCGCCTACGCGGGTGTCGAGGACTACCAGAGCAAGCTCGCCAACAACAACGCCTACAGCCAGTACGGAGTGCGCGCTACGTCCTTCAGCAGCGGGAGCAGCTTCACCGGCACGAACGGAAACCCTGCCTTCGGCAAAGGCAAGGCCGGCACATGGCAGACCGTCCCCGGCTCGGACGCCTCGTACCGTTACGAAGTCGACACCTCGCAGTACTCGAGCAAGGGCAGCCTGCGACTGCGCTCGACGGGACGCGTCGGTGACACCACCCGCAGCGTGGTCGCCGACCTCAAGCAGGACGGCTTCCTCGACTACGTCTACTTCACCGATTTCGAGATCAGCGACCCTGCGCTGTCGAGCACGAACTGCAGCCCGGCTTACGAGTGGGCTGTGAACTCTCGGCCCAGTTGCACGACCATCCAGTTCGCCCCGGGCGACGTCATCAACGGTCCGCTGCACACGAACGACACCATGGTCGTCTGTGGCGGTCCTCAATTCCTCGGTGCGACGACGACGGCGAGCACGCGTGCCAATCGCTTCAACTCGGCCACGGGGGCGAACTGCACGGGCACCCCGGTCTTCGGCAAGGACAAGAAGTCGACTCCCGACTACGCGGCCCAGATCACGATGCCGCAGACGAACGACAAGATGAAGCAGGAGACGAGGGCTGACCTGTCGGGATCAACCGTGCCGAACCCGGGTTGCCTCTATACCGGTCCGACCTCGATCACCCTGAACGGCGACGGCACGATGACCGTGTACTCGCCGTGGACCAAGTCCACACAGCTGAACAACGGGGCCGAGACGGGAGCCGTCCGGACGCCCGCCAAGTGCGGCATCGTCGGCGACCGAGCCGGCGGCGGTTCGCTCGGCAGCCCTGGCGGCCAGACCTTGCCTGTGCTCGACGGCAACCTGATCTACGTCCAGGACGTCCCGACGGCCTCGAGCAACGTCAACGCCCGTGTCGGCTCGAACCTGCCAGCGAAGTACAGCTGCACCGGTGCCGACGGCGCGGTCGCGGGCAACGGGGTGGGATTCCCTGCCGCGGGGGAGACCGGCGCGAGCTACTCATGCACCGCCGGCGACGTCTTCGTCAAGGGCACGCTCAAGGGCAACATGACGATCGCGGCCTACAACTTCGTCTACGTCACGGGTGACGTCCTCCTCGCCGACTCTGCCCGCGACATGCTCGGCCTTGTCGGCACGAACGCGGTCTACGTCTACAACCCCACGAAGACCTACTCGACGACGACGACGCGCTACCGCACCGAGTACTACACCTGCTACTACAACGGCAGGGCCTACAACTGTCCTCGGGACGTCCCCTACGACGAGACCACCTATTCGACCGGGCTGATGGACCGCACCGCCAGCGACCGGACCATCCAGGCCGCGATCCTGTCCGTGGCGCACACCTTCACCGTGCAGAACTACAACCAGGACGGCGGCTACCCCAAGGGCAAGCTCAACGTGCTCGGCTCGATCTCGCAGAAGTTCCGCGGCCCGGTGGCGACCACGGGGGCCACGGGATACACGAAGTCCTACGTCTACGATCCGCGCATGCGCTACACGGCGCCGCCGAAGTTCCTCAGCCCGGTGTCGACCAGCTACGGCGTGACGCACATCGTCGAGAGCCAGACCGCCGTCGACTGGACCGGCAAGGAGGTCGTCTCATGACCGCACTCCTCCTCGCCGCGCTCACCACCGGCGGGCTCGGCCTGCTGATCGGCTCGTTCCTCAACGTCGTCGTGTACCGAGTCCCGGCGGGCATGTCGATCTCGTCACCGCCGAGCGCCTGCCCCGGCTGCCACGCGCCGATCAAGGCGTACGACAACGTCCCTGTGCTCAGCTGGCTCGCCCTCAAGGGCCGGTGCCGCAGCTGCCGCACCGCCATCTCGGCTCGCTACCCGATCGTCGAGCTCGCCACCGGTGGCTTCTTCGCGCTGGTCGCGGCCGTCGTCTGGCCCTGGACCGCCGTGCCGACCGAGGCCGCCCCGCTCGTCGCGGCGCTGCTCGAGCTCGTCGCGTTCCTCTGGCTGGCCGGCGCGAGCGTCGCGCTCGCCATCATCGACGTCGAGCACCACCGGCTGCCCGACGCGATCGTGCTGCCGTCGTACGCGGTCGGCCTCGTCCTGCTGGGCAGCTCCTCGGCCGTGTCGGGGGAGTGGGACGCGCTGCTCCGCGGCGTCGTCGGCATGGTCGCCCTGTTCGTCTTCTACCTGGCCCTCGCGCTCGTCAAGCCCGGGGCCATGGGCCTCGGCGACGTCAAGCTCGCCGGCGTGCTGGGCCTCTGGCTCGGCTGGCTCGGCTGGGGCGAGCTCGTCGTCGGCGCCTTCGCCGCGTTCCTGCTCGGCGGCCTCTTCTCGATCGTCCTGCTCGCCACCCGTCGTGCCCAGCGCGCCGGCGGCATCCCCTTCGGCCCCTGGATGCTCGCGGGCGCCTGGGTCGGCGTGCTCGTCGGCGGCACGGTCGCCGCCTCCTACCTCCAGCTCCTCACCCTCGCGTGAGCCCGAACTCACGCAGAAAAGAGACCACCCCATGACGAAGAACATCGTCGGAGTCGACATCGGCAGCCGATCGCTCCGTGCGGTCGAGGTCGCCGACGTCGACAAGCCGCGCCCCACCGTCGTCCGCTTCTCCGAGATGGCCCTCAGCGACGGCGCTGCCAGCCGCGGAGAGGTGCTCGAGCCCCAGACCGTCGCCAGCGCCCTCAAGCAGCTCTGGAGCGCCGGCGGCTTCAAGAGCAAGAACGTCGTGCTCGGCATGGGCAACCAGCGCGTGCTGGCTCGCGACCTGACCGTGGCGAAGGCGTCGCGCGAGCGGATCCGCGAGTCGCTGCCGTTCCAGGTGCAGGACATGCTGCCGGTGCCCGTCGCCGACGCGCTGCTCGACTTCTACCCCTACAAGGAGAGCGAGGGCGAGAACGGCCCCGTGCTCAACGGCCTGCTGATCGCCGCCGTCAAGGACGCCGTCCTCGGCAACGTCCGCGCCAGCAAGCTCGCCGGGCTGTCGACCATGGGCGTCGACCTCATCCCGTTCGCGAACACGCGCCTGCTGATCAATCGCCCCGGCCTCACCGGCACCGTCGCCCTCATCGAGATCGGCCACAGCACCTCGTCCGTGATCGTCGCGACCGACGGCGTGCCGCAGTTCGTCCGCATCATCCCCTCGGGCGGCGACGACGTCACGCAGGCGATCATGGCCAAGCGCGGTGTCTCGGTCGAGGAAGCGGTGGCCGTCAAGCGCGAACGCGGCCTGAGCACGCACATCACCAACGCCGAGGAGCAGGCCTCGTCGGCCGCCATCTTCGAGTCGGTCAACGAGCTGCTCGGAAGCTTCCGCAACACCGTCCAGTACTTCGTCAACACCCGGACGACCGAGACGATCTCGCAGATCGTCCTCGCCGGAGGCGGTGCCCTGCTGCCCGGCCTCCCGGACGCCCTGTCCGAGGTGACGCGCCTGCCCGTCGTCGTCGCCGACCCGTTCGCGACCGTCGCGTTCGGCAAGAACGTCGACGAGGCCGCCCTCCGCGGGCGCGCCTCCGACATGACCGTGGCCCTCGGGCTCGCACTGGGGAGCGCCGCATGAGCCGCACGAAGAAGACCGCCGCGGCGGTCGTCGGGGGACTGCCCCGCGTCGACCTGCTGCCCCCGGAGGTCCGGGCCGAGCGCCGTGGCGGCGTCGCCGTGCGTCGCGCCTGGATGGGCGTCGTCGGGGCGGCCGCCGTGGCCGGAATCGCCGTGGGGGCCGCCACCCTTCATTCGATCGAAGCCCAGGACGAGCTGCTGGCCTCGCAGGCAGACACGCAGCAGCTGCTTCTCGAACAGGGCAAGTACACCGAGGTACGGGACACCCAGTCCGAGATCACGCTGCTGACCGCCGCGCAGGCCGTCGCCGGAGCCACCGAGATCGCCTGGCCCTCGTATCTGGCCCAGATCCAGGCGACCCTTCCGGCGGGGGTGACGGTCTCGACGATCAGCATCGACCAAGCCACTCCGACGTCGGACTACGCACAGTCCGACACGCCTCTCCAGGGCGCTCGTATCGGAACCGTCACTTTCAGCGCGAGGAGCGACGAGCTGCCGAGCGTCCCTGACTGGCTGGACGGCCTCGCGACTCTCCCTGGGTACACGGATGCGACCCCAGGGTCGGTATCTCTGGAGAACGGCGTCTACGAGGCGACAGTCACCATGCACATCGACCAGCGCGCGTTCTCGAACCGCTTCGCTCCGACGGAAGGCGAGTGACCTCGTGGACCGCAATCGCATCAAGATGATCGTTGCCGCGCTGAGTGGCGTCGCCGTCCTCGCGCTGGGCTTCCTGCTCGGCGTGCAGCCCCAGCTCTCCTCGGCGTCCGCCGCGGCCGAGCAGCGCACGACGGTCGAGACGCAGAACGAGAGCCTCCGAGCCACGCTCGCCCAGCTCGTCTCCGAGAACGACCAGCTCTCGACTCTGACGGCCGATCGCGACACGCGTCGCGCGTCCGTGCCGGACGCGGCCGACATGCCCGAGCTGATCCGTCAGCTTGACGAGATGGCCGACGCCGCTGGGGTACCCGTAACGTCGTTCACGGCCGCGGATGCCGTCTCGTACGAGATGCCCGCGTCGGCTGCCGCTCCGGTCGGCGACGCGGCGACTGCCGAGGGCGCTGAGCCGACGGAGGGCGCGGACGCGTCGGCTGCCGCCCCGGCGGAGGCGTCAGGTCCCACCGCTCCGACCACGTTCACTGACCCCGCTGTCACGGCTGCCAATTTCTCGACGATCGCCGTCACGGTCGACATCGCGGGCTCGTACGACCAGGCGCTCGACTTCGTCGACCGCCTGCAGACGGGCCCGCGTCTGTTCCTCGTGACCACCATCACGAGCAGCGACCCCGAGGAGGCCTCCGGGGACGAGGCCGGTGCGGCGGAGGGGCAGGCCTGGACGGTGGGCGGCCTCGTCTTCGTCCTGCAGGACGGCGAGACCGCCCCCGCCGACGGCGACGCCACGACGACTGCGCCGACGCAGGCCGAGGGCACCGACGAGGGCACGGACACCACCGCCAGCGGTCGCTGACCGGCCGACCCGCGCCTCCTCCGCTCGGTTCCGCAGCCAGGGCCCGGCTCCTCCCTCCCGGGGAGCAGCCCGGGCTGAGGTGCTTCCTGCGCCCGCCTCGAGCGGTCTCCGCTACGGGGCAAGTCTGCCGCGAGTCTGCGTCGCCGATTAGTTAGCGCGCCTAGAGCGGTGAAGCGTTCAGTTGCCCGTTAGGGCGAGAGCCACTAGACCGCCCGCGACAGCACCGAAAATGGTTGAGGCGGAGACGATTGCGACTTCGAAATCGCCCTTACGGGAGCCTTCGGCGAATAGGACGACGTCCGAGGCATTTTGCACCGCGTGAGCGTACTGGTCTCTTTTGAATTCATCCAAATGGTTTGCAAATGCAGGAAGCGCGTCTGTTTGGCTCAGAGTCTGCGCGATCGATGTCTGTGCGCTCTGCATTTCATCGGCGGAGAGCAACCGGGATTGCAAGGCCTCCATACCCAAGCGTCTAGCCTCACTCGCAGTGCCGAACACTCGGACGAACCAAGCCTTGATGCCTGTAGCCGCGTGCTTCTGTATCAGGTGCTGAGACGCCTCCGACAACTCAAACGCGCGTTTCGTGCGGAGATTGCTCGTCCGTTGCAAGTAGTAGAACAACTGCAGCTGATCCGACACAGCCTCCTGTAGAGCGTCATCTGCTTCGTCCACCGAGTCGAACATCGAGGTGTCGTAAGTGAACTCATAATTTTCATAGCCGTAAGTTCCAGTAACAGCAAACGATAACGGGCTGGGTGCACCTGATTGACTCGATGGTTTTAGACGGCCATCCATGTGGAATGGACTCGGACCAACCCGTGCCATACGAATCGGAGACTGCAGCTTCGCGAGTTCGTTGGAAATGAAGGTGTGAACTGTTGCGATAGCGGCAGAGGGATTCAATTTGTCCGCCGTAGCATTCGTTGCTAGGGAGACGAAGGTGCAGGGGCCGTAATAGCCGTAATGCGTCGTCACGCGGAAGTCCTCGGTCCCCGCGGCCCCCGTTGTTGCTCCAGTCTGCAGGCGTTTAGGGATATGGACGTTAAATCTGACCCGAGTAAATCCCGGCTCGGGCCAGAAAAATTGCCTGTAGTTATCCTCTGGGAGATCGATGTCGCCTAGAGGTTCGCTTGAAAGCTCGGCCGCGAACCCCTCAGAAGGAGTCCGGATCTCGATGTGACTGATGGCGGCGACTGACGACAAGGCACTTCGAAGCTCCGACGCCCAAGCAGTTGCTGGTAGCTGCGGTGTCAGTTCCAGGGGGAGACAGCCGATGGCAAACGAACGCTCTGTCTGTGTGGATCCCGATGGCATATCCAGACAATAGTCGAACAGGGCTCACTCTCAGTTAGTCATATTGGCTACCTCGTTCGACGGTCTTCGAAGCGGACAGTAGCGGGAACGTAAACCCGAGTCCCCCTGCGCGCCGCGGCGTACCCTCGCCTCATGACCCGTGCCGTCTACGCCCTGATGGCGAGCGTCCTCTTCGGCGCCCTGCTCGTGGCGACGGCCGGCTTCGAGAGCCTGCTGCTCGACCGCGACGTCATCGGCGAGCCCGACGCGGGTCCCTTCCTCGGCCCGGCCATGGGCGGCGCCGCCCTGCTGGTCGTCCTCCTGGCCCTGATGCGCTCGGCCGCGCTGGCCGACGCCCGCGACGGGGGAGCGCCGGAGGTGCGAGGCACGTTCCCCGCCCAGCCCCTGCCCGACGCCCGCCCGGCCCGCCCGGGCCCGCGCCCCGGAGACGAGGGCGGCGGCGTCCCCGGTCCCCGACCCGCGCCCCCGAGCCCCTGGCCCGCCGTCGTCTCCGCGGCCGCCGCCGTCTGGGCGGTCATGCTGCTCGTCGGCAGCGTCGGCTACGCCGTGGTCCGCGGCGAGGCCGTCTGGCTGGTGCTCTTCGCCGCGCGCTACGCGCTGTCGCCGTTCGTGCTCGGCGCGGTCGTCTGCGCCGCCCTCGTCGTGCTCGGCACGCTGCTGGTCTCGAGGGCCGAGCCCGCCCGCTGACCGGGCAGGGAGGCGCCTGGCCGTTCGCCGTCGGCGTCCCGTCGCAGCCCGGAGACATTTGATTAACCCCCTGGCCGAAGCTATGCTCTATCGGGTGTGCGCTTCATCGCGCGCCCGAAAATCCCGCTCGTACCACGGTCGACGACCCGGCACGAGCAGGGTCACACCGTCCCCCAGCTGCTCCGCGTGCTCGTCACGCGGCGGTCGCCGGGCGGGGCAGGGCCTCATCCGGCCCGGTCCCGACGAGACGAGGACGCCGACCATCCGGTCGGACAGAGCAGAGCACTGCACGGCGCAGCACCGGCCGAGAGCAGAGCGCAACCAAGGAGAACCAGTGCCAACCATCCAGCAGCTGGTCCGCAAGGGACGCACGCCGAAGGTCGTCAAGACCAAGGCCCCCGCCCTGCGGTCCAACCCCCAGCAGCGTGGCGTGTGCACCCGCGTGTACACCACCACCCCCAAGAAGCCGAACTCCGCGCTCCGCAAGGTCGCCCGTGTGAAGCTCTCCAACGGCACCGAGGTCACCGCCTACATCCCCGGCGAGGGCCACAACCTGCAGGAGCACTCGATGGTGCTCGTGCGCGGCGGTCGTGTGAAGGACCTCCCCGGCGTGCGCTACAAGATCGTCCGTGGCGCACTCGACACCCAGGCCGTGAAGAACCGCAAGCAGGCTCGTAGCCTCTACGGTGCGAAGAAGGACAAGAAGTAATGCCTCGTAAAGGACCCGCGCCCAAGCGCCCCGTCGTCGCCGACCCGGTCTACGGTGCGCCGATCGTCAGCCAGCTCGTCAACAAGATCCTCCTCGACGGCAAGAAGGGCCTCGCCGAGCGCATCGTCTACGGTGCTCTCGCCGGCGTCTCCGCCAAGAACGACCAGGATGCCGTCGTCACGCTGAAGAAGGCGCTCGACAACGTGCGCCCGACCCTCGAGGTGCGTTCGCGCCGCGTCGGCGGCTCGACCTACCAGGTCCCCGTCGAGGTCAAGCCGCACCGCGCGAACACGCTCGCGCTCCGCTGGCTCACCACCTACGCCAAGGCTCGTCGCGAGAAGACGATGACCGAGCGCCTCATGAACGAGATCCTCGACGCCTCCAACGGCCTCGGCGCCGCTGTCAAGCGCCGTGAGGACACTCACAAGATGGCCGAGGCGAACAAGGCCTTCGCGCACTACCGCTGGTAACAGCCACGGAGGCGCGGTGTGCGCACGACGTGCACCGCGCCTCCTCGGCTCCCGCTTTCCCCACCTACCCCTTCGGAGGAACCTGTGGCACAGGACGTGCTCACCGACCTGAACAAGGTCCGCAACATCGGCATCATGGCGCACATCGATGCTGGCAAGACGACGACGACCGAGCGCATCCTGTACTACACCGGCATCACCCACAAGATCGGTGAGGTCCACGACGGTGCGGCCACGATGGACTGGATGGCGCAGGAGCAGGAGCGCGGCATCACGATCACGTCCGCCGCGACGACGTGCTTCTGGAACAAGAACCAGATCAACATCATCGACACCCCCGGCCACGTCGACTTCACGGTCGAGGTCGAGCGTTCGCTCCGCGTGCTCGACGGCGCGGTCGCCGTCTTCGACGGCAAGGAGGGCGTCGAGCCCCAGTCCGAGACCGTCTGGCGTCAGGCCGACAAGTACGACGTGCCCCGCATCTGCTTCGTCAACAAGATGGACAAGCTCGGCGCCGACTTCTACTTCACGGTCGACACGATCATCAACCGCCTGGGCGCCAAGCCCCTCGTCATGCAGCTCCCGATCGGTTCGGAGTCCTCGTTCGAGGGCGTCGTCGACCTGGTCGAGATGCGTGCGCTGACGTGGCGCGGCGACTCCAAGGGAGACGTCGAGCTGGGTGCGAAGTACGAGATCGAGGAGATCCCGGACGACCTCAAGGAGAAGGCCGCGGAGTACCGCGCCAAGCTCCTCGAGACGGTCGCCGAGTCGGACGACGCGCTGCTCGAGAAGTACTTCGGCGGCGAAGAGCTGACGATCGCCGAGATCAAGGGCGCCGTCCGCAAGATGACGGTCAACAGCGAGCTGTACCCGATCTTCTGTGGTTCCGCGTTCAAGAACCGCGGCGTCCAGCCGATGCTCGACGCGGTCATCGACTACCTCCCCTCGCCGCTCGACGTGCCCCCCATGGAGGGCCACGACGTCCGCGACGCCGAGAAGGTCATCATCCGCAAGCCCGAGTCGACGGAGCCGTTCTCGGCCCTCGCCTTCAAGGTCGCGGTGCACCCCTTCTTCGGTCGCCTCACCTACGTCCGCGTGTACTCCGGCTCGATCGAGTCGGGTGCCCAGGTCATCAACTCGACCAAGGACAAGAAGGAGCGCATCGGCAAGATCTTCCAGATGCACTCCAACAAGGAGAACCCGGTCGACAGCGTCACCGCCGGCCACATCTACGCGGTCATCGGCCTGAAGTTCACCACCACCGGTGACACGCTGTGCGACCCGTCCGAGCAGATCGTGCTCGAGTCGATGACGTTCCCCGAGCCCGTCATCGAGGTCGCCATCGAGCCCAAGACGAAGGCCGACCAGGAGAAGCTCTCGCTGGCCATCCAGAAGCTCGCCGAAGAGGACCCGACGTTCCGCGTCGAGCTCAACGTCGAGACCGGCCAGACGGTCATCAAGGGCATGGGCGAGCTCCACCTCGACATCCTCGTCGACCGCATGAAGCGCGAGTTCAACGTCGAGGCGAACGTCGGCAAGCCCCAGGTGGCCTACCGCGAGACGCTCAAGAAGGGCATCGAGCGCTACGACTACACCCACAAGAAGCAGACCGGTGGGTCGGGCCAGTTCGCCAAGATCCAGATCGCCCTGGAGCCTTACGAGGTCACGGCCGAGTCGACCTACGAGTTCGTCAACAAGGTCACCGGCGGCCGCGTCCCGCGGGAGTACATCCCCTCGGTCGACGCCGGCATCCAGGACGCCATGCAGGTCGGAGTCCTCGCGGGCTACCCGACGGTGGGCGTCCGGGCGCTGCTCCTCGACGGCGCGGCGCACGACGTCGACTCGTCGGAGATGGCCTTCAAGATCGCTGGGTCGATCGCCTACAAAGAGGCGGCTCGCAAGGCCCAGCCCGTTCTCCTCGAGCCGCTCATGGCGGTCGAGGTGCGTACGCCCGAGGAGTACATGGGCGACGTCATCGGCGACCTCAGCTCGCGACGCGGGCAGATCTCGTCGATGGAAGACGCCAGTGGTGTGAAGGTCGTTCGGGCCAGCGTGCCGCTGTCGGAGATGTTCGGCTACGTCGGAGACCTGCGGTCGAAGACCTCGGGTCGTGCCGTCTACTCGATGACGTTCGAGTCGTACCAGGAAGTCCCCTCGGCCGTCGCCGAGGAGATCATCCAGAAGAACAAGGGCGAATAGTCCCGAATCTCGCGGCCGTTCCTCGACCGCGTAACATGTACACACACCAATCCGCAGTGTCCGGTAGGCCGGGTCATCGACCCGGCCCCCGGCCCCACTGCAACCGAGTCCTGAGGAGGACCCACAGTGGCTAAGGCCAAGTTCGAGCGGACCAAGCCGCACGTCAACATCGGAACCATCGGTCACGTCGACCACGGCAAGACCACGCTCACCGCGGCGATCACCAAGGTCCTGCACGACAAGTACCCGACCCTCAACGAGGCGTCGGCCTTCGACCAGATCGACAACGCGCCCGAAGAGAAGCAGCGCGGCATCACGATCAACATCTCGCACGTCGAGTACCAGACGGAGAAGCGTCACTACGCTCACGTCGACGCTCCCGGTCACGCCGACTACATCAAGAACATGATCACCGGCGCGGCTCAGATGGACGGCGCGATCCTCGTGGTCGCCGCCACCGACGGTCCGATGCCCCAGACGCGTGAGCACGTCCTGCTCGCCCGCCAGGTCGGCGTGCCCTACATCGTCGTGGCCCTCAACAAGTCCGACATGGTCGACGACGAGGAGATCCTCGAGCTCGTCGAGATCGAGGTGCGCGAGCTCCTCTCCAGCCAGGACTTCGACGGCGACAACGCCCCCGTCGTTCAGGTCTCCGCTCTCAAGGCCCTCGAGGGCGACGAGAAGTGGGCCGCCACGGTCGCCGACCTGATGGACCAGGTCGACGAGAACGTCCCCGAGCCCGTCCGTGCCACGGACCAGCCCTTCCTCATGCCCGTCGAGGACGTCTTCACGATCACCGGTCGTGGAACCGTCATCACCGGTCGTGTCGAGCGCGGCATCCTGAAGCCGAACGACGAGGTCGAGATCGTCGGCATCAAGGAGAAGTCGTCCAAGACGACCGTCACCGCCATCGAGATGTTCCGCAAGACCCTCGACGACGCGCGCGCCGGGGAGAACGTCGGACTCCTCCTCCGCGGCACCAAGCGCGAGGACGTCGAGCGCGGCCAGGTCGTGGTCAAGCCCGGCTCGATCACGCCCCACACCGAGTTCGAGGCGAACGTCTACATCCTCTCGAAGGACGAGGGCGGCCGTCACAACCCGTTCTACGCGAACTACCGCCCGCAGTTCTACTTCCGCACCACCGACGTCACGGGTGTCATCACGCTGCCCGAGGGCACCGAGATGGTCATGCCCGGCGACACGACTGAGATCACCGTCCAGCTGATCCAGCCCATCGCCATGGAAGAGGGCCTGCGCTTCGCCATCCGCGAGGGTGGCCGCACGGTCGGTGCCGGCACGGTCGTCAAGATCATCAAGTAGCACCAGCCGCACCAGCACCACCAGCACCACCTGAACACCCGAGAGGGGTCGGGCCCGGAAGGGCTCGGCCCCTCTCGTCGTGTCCCGGGGAGGAACGAAAGCGTGCGTCGATCGCTCTTTCGCGGCAGAGTGGTCGCGAGCCGGAGACGCCGGCCAGAGGAGGCGAACCATGGCAGGCTTCGACGACATCACCAAGAAGGCCCAGCAGTTCCTGAAGGACGGCAAGGTCCAGGACGCCCTGAAGAGCGAGAAGGCCGAGGGCGTCAGCGACAAGATCCTCGACGCCGTCGCCGGTGCTGCCGACAAGGCAACCGGGGGCAAGCACAGCGACAAGATCGCCCAGGCGAAGGAGCAGGCCGACAAGAGGATCGGCGACCAGTAGCCCCGTCGATGTGCGACGCCTCGTTCCCTCGGGACGGGGCGTCGCCTGTACCCCGGCCCACCGCGGACCAGGCCCACGGTGGTTCGATCGACGGATGCCGCGCCTCCGAAGGACGAACTCGAGCTCCCCGGGCCTCACCCGTGTCCCGAGCGGCGCCGGTTTCTCGTACCGTCACGCGGACGGCTCCACCGTGACCGATCCTGAGCTCCGTGAGCGGTGCGAGCACCTCGGCATCCCGCCTGCCTGGACGGACGTCTGGATCGCCCCCTACGCCAACGGGCACATCCAGGCGACGGGCGTCGACGGCGCCGGGCGGCGCCAGTACATCTACCACCCGACCTGGCGTGAGCAGAAGGACCGTCTCAAGTTCGACCGCGCCCTCGCCCTGGCCGAGTCCCTCCCCGCGGCGCGACGCCTCGTGACCCGCGACCTGCGCCTCGACGAGCCGGTGCGCGACCGAGCCCTCGCCGCAGCGTTCCGCATGCTCGACACCGGCTCCCTCCGGGTCGGGTCGGAGCGGTACGCCGAGCAGCACGGCAGCCACGGCCTCTCCACGTTGCTGTGCGCTCACGCCAAGGTGTCCGGCGACGTGGTCTCGCTCGCCTTCCCGGGCAAGAGCGGCCAGGACTGGGACTCCCAGATCCGCGACCCCGACCTCGCGACGGTGGTGCGCGGGTACAAGCAGCGCGGCGGACGGTCGCGGCTGCTCGCCTGGCGTCCCGAGGCGGGCTCGCCCTGGCGACCCCTGCACGCCTCCGAGATCAACGAGTACGTGAAGCTCCGCGCCGGGGACGACTTCACGGCCAAGGACTTCCGCACCCTGCACGGCACGGTCGCCGCCGCGGTCAGCCTCGCGAGGACGGGCCCGCAGGCGGGAGCCGGCAAGCGCAAGGCTGCGGTGTCGCAGGCCATGCGCGACGCGGCCGACGTCCTCGGCAACACCCCGTCCGTCGCCCGCTCGTCGTACGTCGACCCCCGTCTCGTCGACGCCTACCTGCACGGCGAGACCATCGATCCCGGCCGCCTGGGGTCGGCCGAGTCCGAGGTGCGGTCGCTGCTCTTCCGCTGACCCGGGGACGAGGAGGCGCCCCGCCGTCCCACGGGCGGTCGCGAGCGGGTGGCCCCATGACGTACCGTAGAGGGTTGCGTCCGTTCGAGTCGGGCGCTCGAGAGGACCAACTGCAGTGACTGACGAGTGCATCCACGGTTTCGAGCGAGAGCTGTGCGACATCTGCGCACCGCGCAAGCGGGAGCCCCTGCTCGACGCTGACGGGCAGGCACGGACGCTGGTCACCAAGCGCCGCGCGCCCTCGCGCAAGCCCGAGTCGCTGCGCAGCACGCCGGCCCTGGCCCGTGACTCCGCCGCCGTGGCCGTGGCGGCGCAGTCCGCCGCTCGCGTCGCGCCCGCGTTCGAGGCGCAGCGCGTCTACCACTGGACCCACGTGAGCAACCTGCCGGCCGTGTTCGCCGCCGGCGAGCTCGTCCCCGCCGCCGAGGCGGCCCCCGTCCTCGACGTGAGCTCCGAGGCGACGCGTGCCCTCCGCGCCTCCGTGACGACCGCCTCCGGTGCCGCCGTGGCCGCGCACGTGCCCTTCTCCCTCTCGCCGCACGCCTCCGCGTGGGAGGTCCTCCGCTCGGGCGCCGAGGGCTACGAGTGGTCCGACGCCGCCCGCAGCGCCAAGGCCACCGACTTCGTCATGCTCGTCGTGCCCGTGACCGCGCTGGAGGACGACTTCGTCGTCACCGAGCGCGACGCCGCCGTGCAGGGGGTCCGCTCGGCGGCCGGCGTCGACGCCGCCTCCTCGATGGTGCGCCGCTTCTCGCTCGCCGACCCCGACCTGCTCGAGCCCGAGGTGCTCGTCCCGCACGCCGTCCCGCTCGACTCCGTGATGCTGATCGGCGTCCCGAACGACAAGATGCGCGACCGGGTCAAGCAGCTGCTGGTCGAGGCCGGGGGCGCGGCCCCTCGCGTGGCGGTCTACCCGCCGTGGTTCCGCCCCGCCGAGACGGCCTGAGGCGGCCTGAAGATGAGTCGAGGGGGCCCGTACGGCCCCCTCGAGAACGCGGCCGACATCCGCGACACGCCCGGGTTGCAGCTTGTGCCCAGGTGTGGCAAAATCGTCTAGTTCAACATTCCGAGCTCGCCGTGCGCGAGTGCCGGATCACTGCCAGGCAGTGCACAGACGCAAGACGTCTGGGCCGCGGGTAGCAGGACACATCTCACACAGGAACACCGCCAGGGCCGAGCTCTGAGCGACGGTGGACACGATGATGACCTCCCCGAGGTCCTCTCGCGCGGAACCCGTCGAACGGCCGCCCGCATCGTTCCCGAGATGGCTTGACACCAGAACAGCGGTACGCGAGGGCGACAGCCCTCGGAGATCGTGTAGAGCCAGATGTTCGCCCAGCGAACAGCGTCAGGCGGCCCCCGAGGTGCGCGACGTCCGAACGAGAGAGAGTCACACATGGCGGGACAGAAGATCCGCATCCGGCTGAAGTCGTACGACCACGAGGTCATCGACACCTCCGCGCGAAAGATCGTCGACACGGTCACCCGCGCGGGCGCCACGGTGGTCGGCCCCGTGCCGCTGCCGACCGAGAAGAACGTGGTCGTCGTGATCCGTTCGCCCCACAAGTACAAGGACTCGCGCGAGCACTTCGAGAAGCGCACGCACAAGCGCCTCATCGACATCGTCGACCCGACGCCCAAGGCAGTCGACTCGCTCATGCGCCTCGACCTCCCGGCCGACGTCAACATCGAGATCAAGCTCTAGGGGAGGCGACCATGACCATCAGCAGCACCAAGAACGTCAAGGGCCTCCTGGGCAAGAAGCTCGGCATGACCCAGGTCTGGGACGAGAACAACAAGCTCGTCCCCGTCACCGTCGTGGAGATCGCTCCCAACGTCGTGACCCAGATCCGCTCGCTCGAGAAGGACGGCTACAGCGCCGTCCAGATCGCCGCCGGCCCCATCGACCCCCGCAAGTCGAACAAGCCCGCCACGGGCCACTTCGACGCCGCGGGCGTCACGCCCCGCCGCCACCTCACCGAGGTCCGCACCGCCGACGCCGCCGAGTACGCACTCGGCCAGGAGCTCACGGCCGCGACCTTCGAGGCCGGCCAGAAGGTCGACGTCGTCGGCACCTCCAAGGGCAAGGGCTTCGCCGGTGTCATGAAGCGTCACAACTTCAAGGGCGTCAGCGCCTCGCACGGTGCGCACCGCAACCACCGCAAGCCCGGCTCGATCGGTGCTTCGTCGACCCCCAGCCGTGTCTTCAAGGGCATGCGCATGGCCGGTCGCATGGGTGGGGACCGCGTCACCATCCTCAACCTCACGGTGCACGCCGTCGACGCCGAGAAGGGTCTGCTGCTCGTCAAGGGCGCCGTCCCCGGCGCTCGTGGCCGCATCGTCTTCGTCCGCACCGCCGTGAAGGGGAAGTAGCTCATGGCCACCATCAACGCAACGGCCACCTCGGTGGACGTCCTCGACGCCAAGGGCGTGAAGACCAGCACGGTCGAGCTGCCCGGCGAGATCTTCGACGTCGTCACGAACGTGCCGCTCATCCACCAGGTCGTCGTCGCCCAGCAGGCTGCCGCTCGCCAGGGCACGCACAAGACCAAGCGTCGCGGCGAGGTCTCCGGCGCCGGTCGCAAGCCGTTCAAGCAGAAGGGCACCGGCCGCGCTCGTCAGGGCTCGATCCGGGCTCCCCAGATGACCGGCGGTGGCATCGTCCACGGTCCGCAGCCGCGTGACTACTCGCAGCGCACCCCCAAGAAGATGATCGCCGCCGCTCTGCTCGGCGCTCTGTCCGACCGTGCCCGCGGTGCTCGCGTCCACGTCGTCGAGAGCTTCGTCGCCGACACGGTGTCGACCAAGGTCGCACTCGAGCTGCTGTCGACGATCTCGTCGAGCAAGCACGTCCTGGTCGTCATCGACCGCGACGACGCGCTCACCCGCAAGAGCGTCAACAACGTGCCCACGGTCCACGTGATCACGTTCGACCAGCTCAACGCCTACGACGTCCTCGTCAGCGACGACATCGTCTTCACGAAGAGCGCCTTCGACGGCTTCGTCGCCTCGAAGAGCAAGAAGGAGGCCACCGCATGAGCGGCTACGGCAAGGACCCCCGCGACGTCATCATCGCGCCCGTCGTCTCCGAGAAGAGCTACTCCCTGATCGATCAGGGCAAGTACACCTTCATCGTCGACCCGCGGTCGAACAAGACCGAGATCAAGCTCGCGATCGAGAAGATCTTCGACGTCAAGGTCGACAGCATCAACACGTTGAACCGCGTCGGCAAGACCCGTCGCACCCGCTTCGGCACCGGCAAGCGCAAGGACACCAAGCGCGCCATCGTGACGCTCAAGTCGGGCTCCATCGACATCTTCACGGCTGTCGGCTAGGGCCCGGAGGGAAAACAAAATGGCTATTCGTAAGTACAAGCCCACGACTCCTGGTCGTCGCGGTTCGTCGGTCGCCGACTTCGCGGAGATCACGCGTTCCACCCCCGAGAAGTCGCTGCTCCGTCCGCTCTCCAAGAGCGGCGGCCGCAACAACGCCGGTCGGATCACGACGCGTCACATCGGTGGTGGCCACAAGCGCCAGTACCGCGTGATCGACTTCCGTCGCAACGACAAGGACGGCGTCAACGCCAAGGTCGCTCACATCGAGTACGACCCCAACCGCACGGCGCGCATCGCGCTCCTGCACTTCGTCGACGGCTCGAAGCGCTACATCATCGCGCCGAACAAGCTGTCGCAGGGCGACATCGTCGAGTCGGGTCCCGGCGCCGACATCAAGCCCGGCAACAACCTGCCGCTCAAGAACATCCCGGTCGGAACCATCATCCACGCGATCGAGCTCAAGCCCGGCGGCGGCGCGAAGATGGCCCGCTCGGCGGGTGCCTCGGTGCGTCTCGTCGCCAAGGACGGCCCCTACGCGCAGCTCCGCCTGCCGTCGGGCGAGGTCCGCAACGTCGACGCACGCTGCCGCGCCACCATCGGCGAGGTCGGCAACGCCGAGCAGTCGAACATCAACTGGGGCAAGGCCGGCCGCATGCGCTGGAAGGGCGTCCGCCCGACCGTCCGTGGTGTCGCCATGAACCCCGTCGACCACCCGCACGGTGGTGGTGAGGGCAAGACCTCCGGTGGACGCCACCCGGTCAGCCCGTGGGGCCAGAAAGAAGGCCGCACGCGCCACCCCAACAAGGAGAGCGACAAGCTCATCGTCCGCCGTCGTAACGCTGGCAAGAAGCGTAAGTAGGAGTTGTAGAAGATGCCACGCAGTCTTCAGAAGGGCCCCTTCGTCGATGACCACCTGCTTCGCAAGGTCGTCACGCAGAACGAGGCCAACACCAAGAACGTCATCAAGACCTGGTCGCGCCGTTCGATGATCGTCCCCAACATGCTGGGACACACCATCGCCGTGCACGACGGGCGCAAGCACATCCCCGTGTTCGTGACCGAGAGCATGATCGGCCACAAGCTCGGCGAGTTCGCGCCCACCCGCACCTTCCGCGGCCACGTGAAGGACGACAAGAAGGGTCGTCGCCGCTAACGCGGCGACGTAAGGAGGAGAGAAATGGTGGAGTCGATCGCACGCGTGCGTCACATCCGCGTCACCCCCATGAAGGCCCGTCGCGTCGTCAACCTGATCCGCGGCAAGCAGGCCCTCGAGGCCCTGGCCATCCTGAAGTTCGCGCCCCAGGGCGCCAGCGAGCCCGTCTACAAGCTCGTCGCGTCGGCCATGGCCAACGCACGTGTCAAGGCGGACAAGGACAACAGCTACCTGGACGAGCAGGACCTCTACGTGAGCCGTGCATTCGTCGACCAGGGCGCGACCCTCAAGCGGTTCCAGCCGCGTGCCCAGGGGCGTGCCTTCCAGATCCTGAAGCGCACCAGCCACATCACGATCGTCCTCGCGACGCCGGATGAGGTCGAGGCTGCCGCTGCTACGAAGAAGGCGAGCAAGTAATGGGCCAGAAAGTCAACCCGTACGGCTTCCGTCTGGGCATCACCACCGACCACGTGTCGCGGTGGTTCACCGACAGCACCAAGGCCGGTCAGCGCTACAGCGACTACGTCGCCGAGGACATCAAGATCCGCACGCTGCTCAAGACCTCGCTCGACCGCGCCGGCGTGGCCAAGATCGAGATCGAGCGCACCCGTGACCGCGTCCGCGTCGACATCCACACGGCCCGTCCGGGCATCGTGATCGGGCGTCGCGGCGCCGAGGCCGAGCGCATCCGCGGCGACCTCGAGAAGCTCACGAGCAAGCAGATCCAGCTGAACATCCTCGAGGTCAAGAACCCCGAGGCCGAGGCTCAGCTCGTCGCGCAGGGCATCGCCGAGCAGCTCGCTGCTCGTGTGGCGTTCCGTCGTGCGATGCGCAAGGGCCTCCAGGGCGCCCAGCGCGCCGGCGCCAAGGGCGTCCGGATCCAGGTCTCGGGTCGCCTCGGCGGCGCCGAGATGAGCCGCTCGGAGTTCTACCGCGAGGGCCGCGTGCCCCTGCACACCCTCCGCGCCAACATCGACTACGGCTTCTACGAGGCCAAGACCACCTTCGGTCGCATCGGTGTCAAGGTCTGGATCTACAAGGGCGACATCACCAACAAGGAGCTCGCGCGCGAGCAGGCGAACCAGAAGTCGTCTCGCCCCGAGCGCCGCAACGACCGTGACGGTGCACGTCGCGGGGGCAGCGACCGCGCCCCCCGCGAGCAGAAGGCACCCGCCACCACAGGAGCTGAGGCGTAACCATGCTTATCCCCCGTCGTGTCAAGCACCGCAAGCAGCACCACCCCGGCCGTAGCGGCCAGGCCACTGGTGGCACCAAGGTCAGCTTCGGTGAGTACGGCATCCAGGCACTCACGCCCGCTTACGTGACCAACCGTCAGATCGAGTCCGCTCGTATCGCCATGACGCGTCACATCAAGCGTGGCGGCAAGGTCTGGATCAACATCTACCCCGACCGTCCCCTCACGAAGAAGCCCGCCGAGACCCGCATGGGTTCCGGCAAGGGCTCGCCCGAGTGGTGGGTCGCCAACGTCAAGCCGGGTCGCGTGCTCTTCGAGCTCAGCGGCGTCAGCGAGGAGATCGCCAAGGAGGCGCTCACTCGTGCAATCCACAAGCTGCCCCTCAAGGCACGCATCATCAAGCGCGAGGAGGGCGACGCATAATGGCGATCGGTTCCAAGGAGCTCCGTCCTGTCGAGCTCGACACATTCGAAGACGAGCGTCTCGTCGACGAGCTGAAGAAGGCCAAGGAAGAGCTGTTCAACCTGCGCTTCCAGTCGGCCACCGGCCAGCTCGAGAACCACGGCCGCGTGCGCGCCGTGAAGCGCGACATCGCTCGCATCTACACGGTCCTGCGTGAGCGCGAGCTCGGCATCCGTGCCACCCCCGCCCCGGTCGAGGCCGCCCCCAAGGCGACCAAGAAGTCGACCAAGAAGGCTGCCGCCGCCGACGAGGCGCCCGCCGCCGACACCGTCGAGACTGCCGAGGAGAAGTAATGGCCACCGAGAACAAGACCGAGGTCGACTCGGCAGCCGTCGAGGTCCGCGGCTACCGCAAGACCCGTCGCGGCTACGTGACCAGCGACAAGATGGACAAGACCATCGTCGTCGAGGTCGAGGACCGCGTGAAGCACCCCCTGTACGGCAAGGTCATCCGCCGCACCTCCAAGGTGAAGGTCCACGACGAGGCCAACGCGGCCGGCGTCGGCGACCTCGTCGTGATCAGCGAGACCCGTCCGCTCAGCGCCACCAAGCGCTGGCGCCTGGTCGAGATCCTCGAGAGGGCGAAGTAGGCCTCGCGGTCTGCTCGCGTAGAAGGAGACAGAAGTGATTCAGCAGGAATCCCGCCTCAAGATCGCCGACAACACCGGCGCCAAGGAGATCCTCACCATCCGCGTCCTCGGTGGCTCCGGCCGTCGTTACGCCGGACTCGGTGACGTGATCGTGGCGACCGTCAAGGACGCGATCCCCGGCGGCAACGTCAAGAAGGGTGACGTCGTCAAGGCCGTCATCGTTCGCACCAAGAAGGAGGTCCGTCGTCCGGACGGCTCCTACATCAAGTTCGACGAGAACGCCGCAGTGATCCTGAAGGCCGATGGCGACCCCCGTGGCACGCGCATCTTCGGACCGGTCGGTCGCGAGCTTCGCGACAAGAAGTTCATGAAGATCATCTCGCTGGCGCCGGAGGTTATCTAAGTCATGGCAAACATCAAGAAGGGTGACCTCGTGCAGGTCATCACCGGGGCGACCCAGGCCCGCGGCGGCGACCGCGGCAAGCAGGGCAAGGTCCTCGAGGTCCTCGTCGAGCGCAACCGCGTCGTGGTCGAGGGCATCAACCTCGTCACGAAGCACGTGCGCGTCGGCCAGACGCAGCGCGGCACCAAGACCGGTGGCATCGAGACGCACGAGGCCCCCCTCCACGTCTCGAACGTCGCCATCGTCGACCCCAAGACCAAGAAGCCGACCCGCGTCGGCTTCCGCGAAGAGACGGTCACGAAGAACGGCGTCACCAAGACCGTCCGCGTCCGCTACGCCAAGGCGTCGGGAGAGAACCTCTGATGACTGACACCACCACGAGCACGCCGGCCGCGCTGCCCCGCCTCAAGGCGAAGTACCGCGCCGAGATCCTGCCGCAGCTGAAGAGCGACTTCGGGTTCACGAACGTCCACCAGGTCCCCGGCCTGGTCAAGATCGTCGTGAACACCGGTGTCGGCGAGGCAGCTCGCGACAGCAAGATCATGGACGGCGCCATCAAGGACCTGACCGCCATCACGGGTCAGAAGCCGCAGGTCACCAAGGCCCGCAAGTCGATCGCGCAGTTCAAGCTGCGTGAGGGCCAGGCCATCGGCGCTCACGTCACGCTGCGTGGCGACCGTGCCTGGGAGTTCCTGGACCGTCTGCTGTCGCTGGCGCTGCCCCGCATCCGCGACTTCCGTGGTCTCAGCGACCGCCAGTTCGACGGCAACGGCAACTACACCTTCGGCCTCAACGAGCAGAGCATGTTCCACGAGATCGACCAGGACCGCATCGACCGTGTCCGTGGCTTCGACATCACCGTCGTCACCACGGCCCGTAACGACGACGAGGGCCGGGCTCTGCTCAAGGCTCTCGGCTTCCCGTTCCGCACGGCCGACCAGGCCAACTAAGATCGTCCGGTCGGCAACTCCTCATCGGAGTTGCCGACCGTTCCCCTGAGGTCACGGAGAATCGCTCCGTGACCGCCCGATCATCGAGGTCGGCACCCGGTGTACCGGATGTCGAAACCGGATGAGGAAGAGATCAACCGCATGACGATGACAGATCCGGTCGCAGACCTGCTGACCAGACTGCGCAACGCGAACTCGGCTCACCACGAGACCGTCTCGCTCCCCAGCAGCAAGCTCAAGTCCCACATCGCTGAGATCCTCAAGCGTGAGGGCTTCATCGAGTCGTGGAAGGTCGAGGACGCCCGTGTGGGCCAGACCCTCACCATCGACCTCAAGTACGGCCCCGACCGCCAGCGCTCCATCGTGGGCATCAAGCGCGTCTCCAAGCCCGGTCTCCGGGTGTACGCGAAGTCGACCGAGATCCCCCAGGTCTTCGGCGGCCTCGGCGTGGCGATCCTGTCCACCTCCTCCGGTCTGCTGACCGACCGTGAGGCCGAGAAGAAGGGCGTAGGCGGAGAAGTCCTCGCCTACGTGTGGTAACCCGCCATGTCTCGAATCGGAAGACTCCCCATCTCGATCCCTGCCGGGGTCGACGTGAAGATCGACGGCCAGGCCGTTTCGGTCAAGGGCCCGAAGGGCGAGCTCGCGCTCGTCGTCAAGAGCCCCATCGAAGCCAAGCTCGAAGAGGGCACCGTCGTCGTGACGCGTCCCGACGACGAGCGTGAGTCGCGTGCCCTGCACGGTCTGACCCGTACCCTCATCGCCAATCAGATCATCGGCGTGACCCAGGGCTACACCAAGGGCCTCGAGGTCGTCGGCACCGGTTACCGCGTGCAGGCGAAGGGCTCGAACGTCGAGTTCGCGCTCGGCTACTCGCACCCCATCACCGTCGAGCCGCCCGCGGGCATCAGCTTCACGGTCGAGGGCAACAACAAGCTCACGGTCGTCGGCATCGACAAGCAGGCCGTCGGCGAAGTCGCCGCCAACATCCGCAAGCTGCGCAAGCCCGAGCCCTACAAGGGCAAGGGTGTCCGCTACGCCGGCGAGGTCGTCCGCCGCAAGGCCGGAAAGTCAGGTAAGTAATCATGGGTCTCGGTACACGAGGAAAGTCCAAGTCGGCAGCCACCAAGCGCCGTCACACCCGCCTGCGCAAGAAGGTCGTGGGCACCGAAGAGCGCCCCCGTCTCGTCGTCACCCGCTCGGCCCGTCACGTCTTCGTGCAGGTCGTCGACGACAGCAAGGGCTTCACCGTCGCCAGCGCCTCGACCCTCGAGGCCGACATGCGCACGTTCGACGGTGACAAGACCGCTAAGTCCCGCAAGGTCGGCGCGCTCGTCGCCGAGCGTGCGAAGGCCGCGGGCATCGAGGCCGTCGTGTTCGATCGCGGCGGCAACAAGTACGCCGGACGCGTCGCGGCCATCGCCGAAGGCGCCCGAGAGGCTGGTTTGAACCTGTGAGCGACGCTACGAACACCACTCCCCCCGAGGCCCCGGCCGAGGCGACGACGGAGGCCGCGAAGGCTCCCGCCGAGGCCGTCGTCGAGCGCCCCGTCGAGACGGCTGCCGGCTCGGAGTCCAACAACCGCGAAGGCGGTCGCACCGACCGTCGCGGCGGTCAGGGCCGCGGAGACCGCAACGCCGGCGGCCGTGGCCGCGGCGACCGTGACGACAAGAGCCAGTTCCTGGAGCGCGTCGTCACCATCAACCGCGTGTCCAAGGTCGTCAAGGGCGGTCGTCGCTTCAGCTTCACGGCGCTCGTCGTCGTCGGCGACGGCAACGGACTCGTCGGCGTCGGCTACGGCAAGGCCCGCGAGGTCCCGACCGCCATCAGCAAGGGCGTCGAGGAGGCGAAGAAGAACTTCTTCCGCGTTCCCCGCATCGGCAACACCATCCCGCACCCCGTGCAGGGCGAGGCTGCTGCCGGCGTCGTGATGCTGCGTCCGGCCTCGGCCGGTACCGGTGTCATCGCCGGTGGTCCCGTCCGCGCCGTGCTCGAGTGCGCCGGCATCCACGACGTGCTCAGCAAGTCGCTCGGTTCGTCCAACACGATCAACATCGTGCACGCGACCGTCACGGCGCTGAAGCTCCTCGAGGAGCCTCGTGCCGTCGCGGCCCGTCGTGGCCTCGACATCGACCAGGTGATGCCGGCGTTCCTGCAGCGTGCAGAGGACGCAGCGCGCACCGCCGCGACCGAGAAGGCAGGTGCCTGATGGCCGCCAACCTCAAGGTGACCCAGATCAAGTCCGTAATCAGCGAGAAGCAGAACCAGCGTGACACGCTGCGGAGCCTGGGCCTCAAGCGCATCGGCCACTCGGTCGTTCGCGAGGACACCAAGCAGAACCGTGGCTACGTCAACGTGGTCGCTCACCTCGTGAAGGTCGAGGAGATTGACTAATGGCTGACGAGAAGAAGGAGCCGGCCGCGAAGGCCGCTCCCAAGAAGGCCGCCGCCCCCAAGGCGACGACCACCAAGGCTGCTGCCCCCAAGGCCGCCGCCAAGAAGCCGGCTGCCGACAAGGCTGCCGCGTCGACGGCGTCCAGCACGAAGTCGGCCCCGGCCGGCTCGTCGGACGTCGCGCGTCCGCAGGTGCTCAAGGTGCACCACCTCCGCCCGGCTCCCGGTGCCAAGAAGGCGAAGACCCGCGTCGGACGCGGTGAGGGCTCGAAGGGCAAGACGGCCGGACGTGGCACCAAGGGCCAGAAGGCCCGGTACCAGGTCAAGGTCGGCTTCGAGGGCGGCCAGATGCCGCTGCACATGCGTACTCCGAAGCTGCGCGGGTTCAAGAACCCGTTCCGCGTCGAGTACCAGGTCGTGAACCTCGAGAAGCTCGGCGAGCTCTACCCCCAGGGAGGCGACGTCACCATCGTCGACCTGGTCGCCAAGGGCGCCGTCCGCAAGAACGAGAAGGTCAAGGTCCTCGGCCAGGGCGACCTCAGCGTCGCGCTGACCGTCACGGTCGACAAGGTCTCCGGCTCTGCCGAAGAGAAGATCGTCGCCGCGGGCGGATCCGTCACCAAGTAATGCCCTGAGGGGGTGGTCCGTCAGGGCCACCCCCTTCAGTCGTCTATCCTTCACACCGGGAGGCCCACCATGTTCAGAGCTGTCGCGCGCATCATGCGCACGCCCGACCTTCGCCGCAAGATCGGGTTCACGCTCGGCATCATCGCGCTCTTCCGGCTGGGGTCCTTCATCCCTGCTCCGTTCGTGGACTACCAGAACGTGCAGCTCTGCCTCGCCGGCAGCCAGGGCACGTCGGGCCTCTACGAGCTCGTGAACCTCTTCAGCGGCGGCGCACTGCTGCAGTTGTCCGTGTTCGCGCTGGGCATCATGCCCTACATCACGTCGTCCATCATCGTGCAGCTGTTGCGCGTGGTGATCCCGCACTTCGACACCCTCTACAAGGAGGGCCAGTCCGGCCAGGCCAAGCTGACCCAGTACACGCGGTACCTCACCATCGCACTGGGCATCCTGCAGTCGACCACCCTCATCACCGTCGCCCGTTCCGGCACGCTCTTCGCGGGCTCCGGCGCCGCGGAGTGCCAGCAGCTCATCACGAACGACGCCTGGTACGCCGTGCTCCTCATGGTCATCACCATGACCGCCGGCACCGGCCTCATCATGTGGATGGGCGAGCTCATCACCGAGCGCGGCATCGGCAACGGCATGTCGCTCCTCATCTTCACGTCGATCGCGGCCCGCTTCCCCACCGCCCTGTGGAGCATCGCCCAGGCCCGTGGCTTCGAGATCTTCCTCATGGTCATCGCGGTCGGGCTGGTCATCATGGCCGCCGTCGTCTTCGTCGAGCAGTCGCAGCGACGAGTGCCCGTGCAGTACGCCAAGCGCATGGTCGGCAGGCGGACCTACGGGGGCAACAACACGTACATCCCGATCAAGGTCAACATGGCCGGCGTCGTGCCCGTCATCTTCGCCTCGTCGCTGCTGTACCTGCCGGCCCTGGTCGCCCAGTTCAACCGGCCGACCGACGGCACCGCCCCCGCGGCGTGGGTCTCGTGGGTCGAAGCGAACCTCACCTCGGGCGACAACCCGCTCTACATGGCCGTGTACTTCGCGCTCATCGTCGGGTTCACCTACTTCTACGTCGCGATCACCTTCAACCCCGAAGAGGTCGCGGACAACATGAAGAAGTACGGCGGGTTCATCCCCGGCATCCGTGCGGGCCGTCCGACGGCCGAGTACCTCGACTACGTCCTGACCCGGGTCACCCTGCCCGGCTCCCTGTACCTCGGCATCGTGGCGCTCATCCCGCTGATCGCCCTCGCCACCGTCGGCGCCAACCAGAACTTCCCCTTCGGCGGCGCGAGCATCCTGATCATCGTCGGAGTCGGCCTCGAGACGGTCAAGCAGATCGACTCGCAGCTCCAGCAGCGGCACTACGAGGGGCTCCTCCGATGACCAGTGCACAGTCGATCCCGGCACCGCGCCTCCTGATCGTCGGTCCGCCCGGCGCGGGCAAGGGCACCCAGGCGGTGCGCATCGCCGAGTCGTTCGGCATCCCCGCGATCTCGACGGGCGACATCTTCCGGGCCAACGTCGCAGGCGAGACCGATCTCGGCCTCAAGGTCAAGGCGATCCTCGACGCGGGCGACTACGTCCCGGACAGCCTGACCAACGAACTCATCAGCGACCGCCTGGCCGAGGCGGACGCCGAGCAGGGGTTCCTGCTCGACGGCTACCCGCGCACCGTGCAGCAGGTCGAGTTCCTCGACGAGTTCCTCGCGGGACGCGGCGAGGCCCTCGCCGCCGTCGTGCAGCTCGTCGCCGACCGTGACGAGATCGTCGAGCGCCTTCGCCGACGCGCTCTCGACCAGGGGCGCTCCGACGACACGGAGGAGGCGATCCGCCACCGACAGGACGTCTACCTCCGCGAGACCGCTCCTCTGATCGAGACGTACCGCGACCGCGGCCTGCTCGTCGAGGTCGACGGGCTCGGCACCATCGACGAGGTCGCCACGCGCATCGACGGCGCTCTCGTGAGCGCCGGTTTCCGGCCCACCGCCTCCGCCTCCTGAACGACGTGGCGCTCCGCAGACCCGGGATCTACAAGAGCCCCGACGAGCTCCGGCTCATGGTGCGCCCTGGCGTCCTGACTGCGGAGGCGCTGGACGCCGTCGCTGCCGTCATCCGACCCGGGGTCACCACCGGCGACCTCGACGCCGTGGCAGAGCGCACGATCCGCGAAGGCGGCGGCGTGCCCAACTTCATGCTCGTGCCGAGCTACCGGCACACGATCTGCGCTTCCGTGAACGACGAGGTCGTCCACGGGATCCCCGGTGATCGCGTGCTGCGGTCCGGCGACCTCGTCTCCGTCGACTGCGGCGCCGAGGTCGACGGCTGGAACGGCGACAGCGCCCGCACCTTCGTGCTCGACGATCCTGACCGTCCCGAGATCGTGGCCGATCGCCGGTTCCTCGCCGAGGTGACCGAGGAGGCGCTCTGGCGCGGCATCGCAGCCCTGGCCGGTGCGCGGGGCCTCAACGAGGTCGGCGACGCCGTCGAGGACCACGTGGAGTCCCGTGGGGACTTCGGCATCGTCGAGGACTACACGGGCCACGGGATCGGCAGGTCGATGCACGAGGAGCCCCCCGTCTTCAACTACCGGGTACGGGGCCGCGGTCCCGCGGTGCGCCCCGGGCTCGTCGTGGCCATTGAGCCGATGGTCACCCTCGGCCGTGCGGACACGGTCACCCGCGACGACGACTGGACGGTCGCCACCGTCGACGGCTCGGACGCGGCCCACTGGGAGCACTCGGTCGCCGTCCACGCCGGCGGCATCTGGGTGACGACCGCGCACGACGGGGGAGCGGCGGGACTGGCCGCTCTCGGGGTCGTGCCCGTCCCGATCGCCTGACCCGCTGCGGCGCGCCAGCTCCGGCGGGCGCGGCCGGGCGCGTCAGCCCCGGGACGAACCGACCGAGCAGGTGGCCTCGGCGGCGGTCTGGCCGGTGATGGTCGACGGCAGCGTGGTGGTCACCGGTGCCGGCTCGACCGGCGCTGTGGTCTCGGGCGCTGCCGGTCCGGTCGTCGCGGCCGGCGCCGGCGTCTCCGGAGCGGGCACGGCCGACTCGTCCACGGTGGATCCGCGACCCTCGGACTGGTCGCCGAGGGTGAACTTCTGGTCCGTCTGCAGGGCCGTCTCCAGCACCCCGGCGTCCGACTCGGCGGGGACCACCCGACCGGCCTGGTCGGGGTCGTCCACCACCGGGTACTGCACGAACACGATGTCGGCCGGGGTCAGGTTCCTCAGCGCGAGCGCGAGCGAGACCAACGTGTCGGGCGAGCTCAGGGACGACGAGAGCGTCATGTTGCCGAGCGCCGCCGAGGCTAGCTTGTAGAGGGTCGTCGGGCTGCCGAGGGTGCCGCCCGAGATGATCGTGCGCATCATCGACGACAGGAACACCTGCTGCGAGCTGATGCGGGCGAGGTCGCTCCCGTCGCCGACGCCGTGGCGCGTCCGGAGGAACTCGAGGGCGTCCTTGCCCTGCAGGGAGTGGGTGCCGGCCGAGAGGTCGAGCCCGGTGTCGGTGTCGCGGATCCGCTGCGTCACGCAGACGTCGACCCCGCCCAGGGCGTTCGACATCTCGATGACGCCGTCGAAGGTGATCATGCCCGCGTAGTAGACGCTGAGCCCCGTCATGCTCTCGACGGCGGCGACCGTGCAGCTGATGCCCCCGTCGCCGTAGAGGGTGTTGAACTGCTGGTACGAGGCGGCCGGATGCGCTGCCCCGTCGTCGCCGGTGCACGCGGGGCGGTCGATCATCAGGTCGCGCGGGAAGCTCACGGCCGTGAGCTGGGTCTGGTCCTCGGACAGGTGCACGAGGATGTTGACGTCGTTCCGCACCCCGTCGACCACGCCGGCGTCCACCGCGCTGCCGGGATCACGCTGATCGCTGCCGATCAGGAGGATGTTCGCGCCGCCGGGGATGGCCGAGATCTCCTTCGGGGCGGCCGTCTCGTTGTCCAGGGCGACCGACGTCACCGAGGAGGTGAGCTGCTGGGCGGTGATGGCGGCCAGGGAGGCGCCGCTCACGAGCAGCACGGCCAGTGCGCTGGCCACGAGGGTCACCAGGGCCCGGAACGGCCCTCGCGGTCGGAGGCGACCGTGACGGGCGGCGCCTCGGCGGCCGGGCGTGCGTGTCTGCTGGGGCATTCGGAGCTCCTGGTCGGCGTCTCGTCGTCGACTCGGCGTGTCGGGTCGACGGGCGGGTTGCTGAAGTGTAGCGGCATCACCTAGGATCGATCTTTGGTGTTCCCAGGCCACATCTGTATGCCCGGGGCGCCGACTGCCCGCACGACCAACACCCCCAACTCTGAGCGACTGTGAGTCCATGGCCAAAAAAGACGGTGTCATCGAAATCGAAGGAGCTGTGATCGAAGCTCTGCCCAACGCGATGTTCCGCGTCGAGCTGACCAACGGTCACAAGGTTCTCGCCCACATCTCGGGAAAGATGCGTCAGCACTACATCCGCATCCTCCCCGAAGACCGTGTGATCGTCGAGCTGAGCCCCTACGACCTGACCCGCGGCCGGATCGTCTACCGCTACAAGTAGGGCGTGCTGGAAAGGAACGGCCCCGCGCACCCGCGGGGCACGAAGCCAGCGAGATCAAGGAAACAACGATGAAGGTCAACCCCAGCGTCAAGCCCATCTGCGAGCACTGCAAGGTGATTCGCCGCAAGGGCAACGTCATGGTCATCTGCAAGAGCAACCCGCGTCACAAGCAGCGTCAGGGCTAGTCAGCGGCCACGCTCCGACCGCGACAGCGGTCAGCAGCAGCCGGGGCTCTCGAGCCCCTCAGCACCACCCCACGAGCAGCACCAGAACTCGTCGACACGTCGCCCCGCGCGGCGGCCGACGGGGGACACCCCGGGCGGAGGCCCGGGCACCGGTGCTGCGTCACACCTCCACCACTCTCTGAGGAGAAGCCACCATGGCACGTCTAGCAGGCGTTGACATCCCGCGTGACAAGCGCGTCGAAGTCGCACTGACCTACATCTACGGAGTCGGCCGCACCCGCGCGCTCAAGACTCTCGCCGAGACCGAGATCGACGGCAACATCCGCGTCAAGGACCTCACGGACGACCAGCTCGTCCTGCTCCGCGACCACATCGAGGGCAACTTCAAGGTAGAGGGAGACCTCCGCCGTGAGGTCGCCGCCGACATCCGCCGCAAGGTCGAGATCGGCAGCTACGAGGGCATCCGCCACCGCCGCGGCCTGCCTGTGCGCGGCCAGCGCACCAAGACGAACGCGCGTACCCGCAAGGGCCCGAAGCGCACCGTCGCCGGCAAGAAGAAGGCTCGCTAGGCCCCGGCTCCCGCCGTACGCCTCTAGGTTCGTAGGAGATCAAAATGGCAGCACCGAAGTCGGCCGCGCGCAAGCCCCGCCGCAAAGAGAAGAAGAACGTCGCCGTGGGCCAGGCCCACATCAAGAGCACGTTCAACAACACCATCGTGTCGATCACCGATCCCTCGGGTGCCGTGCTGAGCTGGGCTTCGTCCGGCGCCGTCGGCTTCAAGGGCTCGCGCAAGTCGACCCCGTTCGCCGCGCAGCTCGCGGCCGAGTCGGCTGCGCGTCAGGCGCAGGAGCACGGCGTCAAGAAGGTCGACGTCTTCGTCAAGGGCCCGGGCTCGGGTCGTGAGACCGCGATCCGCTCGCTCCAGGCCGCAGGCCTCGAGGTCGGCTCGATCAACGACGTCACCCCGCAGGCGCACAACGGCTGCCGCCCGCCGAAGCGTCGTCGCGTCTAACTGAGTTGCCGCCCGTCGTGCCTCCTCTTCCCCTCGTGGGGCGAGGAGGCGCGGCGGGCTCGACCGCGTCACCACCGCCTCCTGCGTTCCTCGCACGGGGCGCCCACAACTCAAGAGACCGACGGGCCAGCCACCCTGTCGTACCGCCGAGAGTCATATAGCGGACTCTCCGCCGAAAGGAACCCACAGTGCTCATTGCACAGCGCCCCACCCTCACCGAGGAGAACATCTCGGAGTTCCGCTCGCGTTTCGCGATCGAGCCCCTCGAGCCCGGCTTCGGCTACACCCTCGGCAACTCGCTGCGTCGCACGCTCCTGTCGTCGATCCCCGGCGCGGCCGTCACCAGCATCCGCATCGACGGCGTGCTGCACGAGTTCACGACCGTCCCGGGCGTGAAGGAGGACGTGACCGAGGTCATCCTCAACATCAAGCAGCTCGTCGTCTCGAGCGAGCACGACGAGCCCATCACGGCTTACCTGCGCAAGCAGGGCGCCGGCCAGGTCACGGCCGCCGACATCTCGGCTCCGGCCGGCGTCGAGATCCACAACCCCGAGCTCGTCATCGCCACGCTCAACGACAAGGCGAAGTTCGAGCTCGAGCTGACGATCGAGCGTGGCCGTGGCTACGTCTCGGCCGTGCAGAACCGCGCCGAGTTCAGCGAGGCCGGTCAGATCCCGATCGACTCGATCTACTCGCCCGTCCTCAAGGTCACGTACCGCGTCGAGGCGACTCGTGCCGGTGAGCGCACCGACTTCGACCGTCTCGTCGTCGACGTCGAGACGAAGCCGGCGATCACGCCGCGCGACGCCATCGCGTCGGCCGGTCGCACGCTGACCGAGCTGTTCGGCCTGGCACGCGAGCTCAACACCGCTGCCGAGGGCATCGAGATCGGCCCCGCGCCGGTCGACGCCGTCCTCTCCAGCGAGCTGCAGACGCCGATCGAGGATCTCGATCTGTCGGTGCGCAGCTACAACTGCCTGAAGCGCGAGGGCATCAACACGGTGTCCGAGCTCGTCGCCCTCTCGGAGACGCAGCTCATGAACATCCGCAACTTCGGTCAGAAGTCGGTCGACGAGGTGAAGGACAAGCTCGTCGAGCTGGGTCTCTCGCTCAAGGACACGGTCCCCGGGTTCGACGGAGCCCACTTCTACAGCGGCTACGACGAGGAAGAGACCAACTAGGTCTCGTCTCCCGACGCCCTCCATCTTCGACAGCTAGGAACCAACGATCATGCCCAAGCCCACCAAGGGTCCCCGCCTCGGAGGCGGCCCGGCTCACGAGCGTCTGATGCTCGCGAACCTCGCCGCATCGCTCTTCGAGCACAAGAGCATCAAGACGACCGAGACGAAGGCCAAGCGCCTCCGTCCCGTCGCCGAGCGCCTCGTCACCTTCGCGAAGCGGGGCGACCTCGCGTCGCGTCGTCGTGCGATGCAGACGCTGCGCAACAACAAGGACGCCGCGCACATCCTCTTCACCGAGATCGCGCCGCTCGTCGAGAACCGTGAGGGCGGCTACACCCGCATCACGAAGCTCGGCTTCCGCAAGGGCGACAACGCCTCGATGGTGTCGATCGAACTCGTGCTCGAGCCCGTCACCCCCAAGGTGAAGTCGTCGTCGAGCTCGAAGGCCACGCCGGCCGCCGCGCCCGTGGACGTGCCCGCCGAGGAGGCCGACGCGGCCCCCGTCGACGAGACCGAGACGGTCGAGCAGAGCGAGCCCGTCGAGGCCGAGACCGAGACGGCTGCCGCCGACGAGGTCGAGACCGACGCCGCTGCGAAGTCGGACGACAAGTAGTCACGAGCACCACCGGCAGAGGGCCCGTCACCGCGAGGTGACGGGCCCTCCGTCGTCGAGACGAGGCGAGGCGAGGCGGGGCGGGGCGGACGGCTGGCGACGGGCCTCCGGCTACGCGACGACCGTCGTGTGGGTGATCATGCCGACACGCGGCGTCCCCCGAACGGGTGTCGTTCACCTGCTCGAAACCTGTGGGCCTTCGCGGCCCCGTAGCGTGACGGTGTCCCGCCGGATCAGCGGGCCCGAACCGTCACGAAGGACGTCATGCACCCCCGACCCCGTACCGTCAGGACGGTCGCGCTCGCGACCGGTCTCGGCGTCGCTCTCGCCCTCGCGCCGCTGGTGCCCGCGACAGCCGCCTCCTCCTCGCCCTCCCTCGGCACCGCCGCCGTGGACGGCTCGGGCCTCGTCATCGACGAGGCCTACCTGAAGGGCGGCAGTGCGAACGCGCCCTTCACGAACAAGTTCGTCGAGCTGTACAACCCGACCGACGCCGCCGTCCCCCTGGCGGGCTGGTCGCTCCAGTACCGGGCGGCGACCTCGTCGGCCGTCTCAGGGGTCGGCGCCCTCGCCGGCACCGTTCCCGCGGGCGGCAGCTTCCTCGTGCAGCTCGGCAGCAACGGCACGGCCGGGGCGTCGCTGCCCGCGGCCGACGCCGTGCTCGGGCTGAACCCCAGCGGCACGACGGGCACCCTCGTGCTCGCCGACCAGCCCACGGCGGTGACGCTCCCCGTCGGCGCGTCGTCCGTCGGAGTCGACGGCGTCGTCGACCTGCTGGGCTACGGCACGTCCAACACCTCCGAGACGGCCGTCGCCGCGACGTCGGGCTCGAACTCCGTGCCGAACTCGCTCGTGCGCACCGACCACGTCGACACCGACGACAACTCGGCCGACTTCACGGTCAGCGACGTCGTCACGCCGGTGAACAGCGCAGGAGGCGCCCCCGCCGACCCCGAGGAGCCCACCGAACCCGAGCCCACCGAGCCGCCCGCGCCCGCGGTCGACGCGACCATCGCCGAGATCCAGGGCACGGGCGACGCCAGCCCCTTCGCCGGGCAGGTCGTCCGGACGCGCGGCGTCGTCACGGCGACCTACCCGACGGGCGGCCTCGACGGCTACGTCGTGCAGACGCCGGGCACCGGAGGTGCGCTCGACCTCGCGACGCACGCCGCGTCCGACGCGGTCTTCGTCTACAGCTCAGCCACCGCCTCCTCGGTCTTCGTGGGCGACCACGTCGAGCTCACCGGCGAGGTCACCGAGTACTTCGGCCTGACCGAGCTCACGGTCGCCGACGCCTCAGGCCTCGTGCGGCTCGACGCGAGCACCGTCGAGGCACCGCTGGCGGCGACCGTCGCCTGGCCCACGACGGACCTCGAGCGCGAGTCGCTCGAGAGCATGCTCATCGCGCCGCAGGGCGACTTCACGGTCTCCGACGTCTACACGACGAACCAGTACGGCGAGGTCGCGCTGGCGGCAGGCACCGGCCCGCTCCTGCAGCCGACCGAGGTGGGCCGTCCCGGCAGCGCCGAGGCGGCAGCCGTCGCCGCGGACAACGCCGCCCGCGCCGTCACGCTCGACGACGGCTCGAGCGTGAACTTCTTCACCGCGGCCAACCAGTCGATCCCGTTGCCGTGGCTCTCGCCCGAGACCCCCGTCACGGTCGGTGCCCCGGTCGACTTCTCCCAGCCCGTCGTGGTCGACTTCCGCAACGGCACCTGGAAGCTCCAGCCCACGGGCCGCGTGACCGGCGACACCCCCGCCGCCGAGCTGCCGGCCTCGTTCGGCGTCGTGCGCGAGTCGACCCCCGTCGACGTCGGCGGCGACGTGTCGATCGCCAGCTTCAACGTGCTGAACTACTTCCCGACCACGGGCGACCAGCTCTCCGGCTGCACCTACTACCGGGATCGCGCGGGAGAGCCGCTGACCGTGAACAGCGGCTGCGACGCCCGCGGCGCCGCCACGCAGGTCAGCTTCGAGCGTCAGCAGTCGAAGATCGTCGCGGCGATCAACGGCCTCGACGCCGACGTCGTCTCGCTCGAGGAGATCGAGAACTCGGCCCGCTTCGGGCAGGACCGCGACGCGGCCGTGTCGACCCTGGTCGACGCCCTCAACGCCGACCTCGGCGCCGACGAGTGGAGCTACGTCCCCTCGCCCGCGACGGTGCCGTCGAACGAGGACGTCATCCGCCTCGCCTTCATCTACAAGGCCGGCACGATCGAGACGGTCGGCGGGTCGACGATCCTCACCGACGCCCCGGCCTTCAGCAACGCGCGTCAGCCGCTCGCCCAGGCGTTCCGCCCGGTCGCCGCGGCCGACTCCGACGACGCCACGTTCGTCGCGATCGCGAACCACTTCAAGTCGAAGGGGAGCGGATCGGGTGCCGACGCCGACCTCGGCGACGGCCAGGGCGCCTCCAACGCCTCGCGCGTCAACCAGGCGGAGGCGCTCGTCGCCTTCTCGGACCGCGTGCAGGCGGCTTCGGGCACGGACCTGGCGTTCCTGCTCGGCGACTTCAACGCCTACTCGCAGGAGGACCCGATCGAGGTGCTGCGCGACGCGGGCTACGCCGACCTCGGCTCGACCGAGACCGACGAGTACAGCTACGTCTTCGGCGGCCTCAGCGGCTCGCTCGACCACGTGCTCGCGTCGCCGGCCGCCGCCGAGGCCGTCACCGCGGTGGACATCTGGAACATCAACTCGGGAGAGTCGGTGGGGCTCGAGTACAGCCGCTACAACTACAACGTCGTCCCGCTGTTCGAGGAGGGGCCGTTCCGTGCGAGCGACCACGACCCCGTCCACGTCGGCCTCTCCCTCGTCGCCGACGAGGACCCGACCGACCCGACCGACCCGACGGACCCGACGGACCCGACGGACCCGGGCACGGGCCCCACGGACCCGACCGATCCCGGGCACGGCGGGGGCGCGCACCCGCTGCCGCCCGTGGTGCAGGTCATCGTCGCCGTCGTCACCGCCGTGGTGTCGTGGCTGACGAAGCTGTTCGGGTGGCGCTGGCGCTGAGCCGCTGAGTCGCTGAGCCGCTGAGTCGCTGAGCCGCTGAGTCGCTGAGCCGCTGATCCAGCTGGCCCGTGCGGGGCGGCTGCGCGAGGAGGCCCGAGGGGCGGACGGGCACGAGCCCGTCCGCCCCTCGCGTCGCCCGTAGCATGGACGGCGTGACGAGCGACGCCCCTCCTGCAGCCCCGGCCGTCGACGACCCGGCCTTCGTGCCGGCGGGCCTGACCCGGGTGCGGCTGACCGTGGCCTACGACGGCACCTCGTTCTCGGGCTGGAGCGAGCAGCCCGGCCGCCGGACGGTGCAGGGCGAGATGGAGGCGGCGCTCCGCACGCTCTTCGGCCGGCACGAGCACGTCCCGACCGTCACGGTCGCCGGCCGCACGGACGCCGGCGTGCACGCGCGCGGCCAAGTGGTGCACCTCGACCTCACGGACGAGCAGATCGCCCAGCTGCAGCGGCCGCACCGCGGCATGGTCGACCGGTCGCCCCTCGACGCGCCGACCGTCCTCGCCCGGCGCCTGAACGGGCTGGCCGGCTCCTCGGACGAGATCGTCGTCTCGGGGGCGCGGCTCGCGCCTCCCGGGTTCCACGCGCGCTTCGGCGCGCTGTGGCGGCGCTACGAGTACCGCATCGCCGACCGCGGGGCCGAGCGCGACCCGACGAGGCGCAGCCACACGCTCTGGTACGACCACCTCCTCGACCTCGACCTGATGAGCGCGACGGCCGCGGGCCTCGTCGGGCTGCACGACTGGGCCGCCTACTGCCGCCACCGCGACTTCGCGACCACCATCCGCGAGCTCCAGCACTTCACCTGGAGGCGCGACGCCGACGGCGTGCTCGTCGCGACCGTGCAGGCCGACGCCTTCTGCCACAACCTCGTGCGCAACCTCGTCGGCGCCTGCGTCGCGGTGGGGGAGGGCGCGATGCCCGAGCACCGGGCCGTCGGCGTGCGCCGCGAGGCCGCGCGCAACGGCGAGTTCCGCGTGGTCCCGGCGACGGGCCTGACCATGGTCGAGGTGGGCTACCCGCCCGACGACGAGGTCGCGGCGCGCGTCGTGCTCACGCAGGTGAAGAGGTCGGCCGCTAGCCTCGACGGATGAGCGCTCCCCGCCCCGCTGCCCCGTCCGACGTCCCCGAGCTGCTGCGCCTGATCGTCGAGCTCGCGGTCTACGAGAAGGAGCCGGACGCCGTGAGGACGACCGAGGCCGACCTCGAGCGCGCGCTCTTCGGCGAGGCGCCCGCCGTCTTCGCCTTCGTGGTCGACGGTGACGAGCCGGGCGAGCTGGCGGGCCTCGCGATCTGGTTCCTCACCTTCTCGACCTGGGAGGGCGTCCACGGCATCCACCTCGAAGACCTGTACGTCGCGCCGCAGCACCGGGGCGCCGGCCACGGCCGGGCCCTGCTGGCGCGGCTGGCGCAGGAGGCGGTGGCCAGGGGACTCGCCAGGGTCGAGTGGGCGGTCCTCGACTGGAACGAGCCCTCGATCGGCTTCTACCGGTCGCTCGGCGCCTCGTCGATGGACGAGTGGACCACCTTCCGGCTCGACGGCGGTGCGCTCACCGCCCTCGGCGCCTCCTGACCGACGGCTGACGGGGGAGGGCCTGGTCGTCCGCCGGCGACCGTTTGACGCCTCCGGGCGTGTCGGGTATCGTCGACCCTTGGTGTCTGCGCAACTGCGCGCGACGCCCGAAGTTGAGCCCTCCACCTGACTCGTTCTCGCGACATCGTCGCGACAACGGCAACGGAGCGGGATTCACGGACACCTCACCTCGACCAGGAAGCAGCACTACTGTGACGCGCACTTTCTCCCCCAAGCCGGCTGACGTCCAGCCGCAGTGGCTGATCATCGACGCGAACGACGTCGTCCTCGGCCGTCTGGCCTCGCACGTGGCAGCCCTGCTGCGCGGCAAGCACAAGGCGACCTTCGCCCCCCACATGGACATGGGCGACTTCGTCATCGTCATCAACGCCGACAAAGTGGCCCTCACCGGCTCCAAGCTGGCCGAGAAGCTCTACTACCGCCACTCGGGCTACCCGGGCGGCCTGACGGCGACGACCTACTCCGAGATGGTCGAGAAGCACCCGACGCGTGCCGTCGAGAAGGCCATCCGCGGCATGCTGCCGAAGAACTCGCTGGGCCGTGCCCAGATCAAGAAGCTGAAGGTGTACGCGGGTGCCGAGCACCCCCACGCTGCTCAGCAGCCCACGGTTTACACCCTCGACCAGGTCGCCCAGTAGCGTCCGCCTTCAGACTTAAGGACCCCCACACAGTGGCTCAGATCGCAGATTCCATCGACCAGGCTCCCGAGAGCTTCACCACCGAGAGCTCGGCTCCCGAGGCCCAGGCGACGCCCCGCGCCGTCCTGAACGTCTCCGGCTCGGCCGTCGGCCGCCGCAAGGAGGCCATCGCCCGCGCGCGCCTCGTGCCCGGCACCGGCACCTTCGTGGTAAACGGCCGCACCCTCGAGGAGTACTTCCCGAACAAGCTGCACCAGCAGCTGATCAACGACCCGTTCAAGGTGCTCGACCTGCTCGGCGCCTACGACGTGACCGTCAAGGTCACCGGCGGCGGCCCCTCGGGCCAGGCGGGCGCCCTGCGTCTCGCCATCGCCCGCACGCTGAACGAGATCGACCGCGAGAACAACCGCGCCACGCTCAAGAAGGCCGGCTTCCTCACGCGCGACGCCCGCGTCATCGAGCGCAAGAAGGCCGGTCTGAAGAAGGCCCGCAAGGCCTCGCAGTTCTCGAAGCGCTAAGAACACACGAAGGCAGGCCCGCGATGTCGCGACTCTTCGGTACCGACGGTGTTCGGGGCCTCGCCAACCGTGAGCTGACCGCCGCGCTCGCCCTGGGCCTCGCCCAGGCGAGCGCGGTGGTGCTCACGAAGGGGCACCACGCGGAGGCGCGTCGTGCCGAGGGCCGGCGGCCGGTGGCCGTCGTCGCCCGCGACCCCCGCATCTCGGGGGAGTTCATCACCGCCGCCGTCTCGGCGGGCCTGGCCAGCTCCGGCGTCGACGTGCTCGACGCCGGGGTCATCCCGACCCCCGCGGCGGCGTTCCTCGTCGACGACATCGGCGCCGACTTCGGCGTCATGATCAGCGCCTCGCACAACCCCGCGCCCGACAACGGGATCAAGTTCTTCGCGTTCGGCGGCACGAAGCTGCCCGACGAGGTCGAGGACCGCATCGAGGCCGCGATGAGCGAGCCGCAGCTGATGCCCGTCGGGGGCGACGTCGGTCGCATCCGGCGGTTCGCCGACGCTGAGGACCGCTACGTCCTCCACCTCCTCGGCGCCCTGCCGAACCGGCTCGACGGCATCCACGTCGTGCTCGACTGCGCCCACGGCGCGGCGTCGGCCGTGTCGCCCGAGGTCTTCACCGACGCCGGCGCGACCATCACCCTGATCGGGGCCGACCCCGACGGCATGAACATCAACGACGGCGTCGGCTCGACCCACCTCGACAACTTGGCCGCCGCCGTGCTCGAGCACGGCGCCGACGTCGGCATCGCCCACGACGGCGACTCGGACCGCTGTCTCGCGGTCGACGCCACCGGCGCGGTCGTCGACGGCGACCAGATCATGGCGATCATCGCCGTCGCCCAGAAAGAACACGGCAAGCTGGCGAAGGACACGCTCGTCGCCACGGTCATGAGCAACCTCGGGCTCATCCGGGCCATGGCCGACCACGGCATCACCGTCCGCCAGACCCGCGTCGGCGACCGCTACGTGCTCGAGGACATGAACGAGCACGGCTTCACGCTCGGAGGCGAGCAGTCCGGCCACATCGTCTTCAGCGACTACGCGACGACCGGCGACGGCATCCTCACCGGCTTGTCCCTCGTGGCGCGCATGGCCGAGACCGGCAAGACCCTCGCCGAGCTGGCCCAGGTCATGACGGTGTTCCCCCAGATCCTGATCAACGTGAAGGGCGTCGACCGCGAGCGCCTGGCGGGCGACGAAGGCGTCGCCGAGGCCGTCGCCGCCTTCGAGCGCGAGCTCGGCGACTCGGGTCGCGTGCTGCTCCGCCCGTCGGGCACGGAGCCCGTCGTCCGGGTCATGGTCGAGGCCGCCGACCAGGAGACCGCCGACCGCGTCGCGCACGCGCTCGCCGACGTCGTGCGCGAGCGCCTCGCCCTGTAGCGATCCGCTGCGTCGAGGGAGCGACCGGGCCCACGTCTCGAGCGTGTCGAGGTCCTGACCGAGTCGCGGTCCCATCGTGCCTGCGGTGCGGGCACGATGGGCACATGACCCTCTTCGTGCCGGCTGTCGTCTTCGCCGTCCTCTACGTCGTGAGCCGGCGCCGCGATGCTCGTCGGCTCCGTAACGGGGTGTTCCTGGTGGGCGCACTGGGCTCGCTGTTGCTCGCGGGGGTGCTCGAGCTCGCCGCGGCCAGCGCGCTCCTCCAGCTCCTCGTCTTCGCCGGGGCCGGGCTCGCCGGCGTGCTGGTGCTGGTGCTCGCCGGGTTCCTGGTCGGCAACGGCGTCACGATGTCCCGCCGGGAGGGACGCAGCCTCGGGAACCTGCTGTCGCTCCTCGCCGGGCTCGCCCTCCTGGTGCTGCCCCCGGCCTCCGTGGCGCTGATCTTCGTCCCGGCCGGCACCGAGCTGCCCTCGGGCGTCGTCACCATGTCGATCGCGCTCGGAGTGCTGATCGTGTTCGCCTGCCTCTACGCCGCGGCCACCTTCGCCGCCTTCGGCCTCTACTCGATCGTGTACAGCCGGTACCGCCACACCGACAGTCCCGACGCGCTGGTCGTGCTCGGCTCGGGGCTCGTCCGCGGCGAGGTGCCCCCGCTCCTCCGCAGCAGGCTGGACAAGGCCCTCGCGATCTACCGTGCCGTCCCCGAGGGCGCGGCGCGGCCGCTGCTCGTGCCGTCGGGAGGTCAGGGCGCCGACGAGCCGCGGCCCGAGGGCACGGCCATGGCCGAGTACCTGCTGGCACACGGGGCCGACCCGGCCGACGTGCACCCCGAGACCGCCTCGACGAGCACCCGCGAGAACCTCGTGCTCTCCCGCGAGGTGCAGCGGGCGGCTGGTCTGGAGGGCAGCACGCTCGTCGTCACCAACGACTACCACGTGCTCCGCGCGGCCCTGCTGGCACGGGCTGTCGGCAGCGACGCGCAGGTGGTCGGGTCCCCGACCGCGGCGTACTACGTGCCGAGCGCGTTCCTCAGGGAGTACGTCGCCATCATGGTCGAGCACCGGCGGCTGAACGGCGTGGCCGTCGCGTCGATCGCGGTGTTCGTCGCCCTGTTGGCCGTGGCGTCGTTCCTGCCGGTGTGACGACCGGCGGCGGCCCAGGGTGTCGGCCCGCGCCTCCTCGGGCCTAGATCTTGCGGAGCAGGACCGAGCTGACCTTGTGGTCGGCGGCCTTGCGCAGCACCAGGGTGGCGCGTGACCGCGTCGGGAGGACGTTCTCGATCAGGTTCGGCTCGTTCACCGAGCGCCACACGGTCGAGGCGAAGGCCCGGGCCTCGGGCTCGTCCATGTCGGCGAAGCGGTGGAAGAACGAGCGCTCCTGCGTGAAGGCGCTCTTCTGCAGCGCGAGGAACCGGTCGACGAACCAGCTCTCGATGTCGCTCGTGCGGGCGTCGACGTAGACGGTGAAGTCGAAGAGGTCGCTCAGCGCGAGCCGCCCCGCGACGGGGGGCTGCAGCACGTTGAGGCCCTCGACGATCAGGATGTCGGGACGCCGGACGACCACCTCGGCCCCCGGCATGATGTCGTAGCTCGTGTGCGAGTAGAAGGGCGCCCGCACCTCCTCCGCGCCGCTCTTCACCTGGGAGACGAAGCGCAGCAGGTGCCGGCGGTCGTACGACTCCGGGAACCCCTTGCGGTCCATGATGCCGCGGCGCTCGAGCTCGGCGTTCGGGTAGAGGAACCCGTCGGTGGTGACCAGCTCGACGCGGGGCGTGTCGTCCCAGCGGCTGAGCAGCTCGCGCAGGAGGCGCGCGACGGTCGACTTGCCGACGGCCACCGAGCCCGCGACGCCGATCACGAACGGGGTGCGCTGCGCCCGCTCGCCCAGGAAGTCGCTGGTGGCCCGGTGCAGGTTGCGCGCGCCGGCGGCGTAGAGGTTGAGGAGGCGGCTGAGCGGCACGTAGACGTCCTGCACCTCGCGCATGTCCAGCCGGTCGCCGAGGCCGCGGAGCTGGACGATCTCCGTCTCGGTCAGCGGGAGGCGCGTCGCCGGGGCGAGGTCGGCCCACGCGTCGCGGTGGATCTCGACGAACGGCGTCGCGTGGGTCGTCGGGGAGCTCGCGTCGGCCATGGCCCGAGGCTACCCGGTCGGCCGCTCGGCGCACCCGGGCGTGCCGCGGGGCCGGCCGGGCCGCCTCGCGAGGGCTCGTCGGGCGTCTCCCCGGGCTCCGCCGGGCCACGCCCGGGGGCCTCGCCGACCGACCGGCGCCGACGCCCTAGGATCGTCTGCATGTGTGGAATCGTGGGATACGTGGGCTCTGCCGGAGCCGGTGAGAAGAGCGTCGAGGTGCTGCTCGGCGGCCTGAAGCGGCTCGAGTACCGCGGCTACGACTCGGCCGGGGTCGCCGTCATCGGCGCGGACGGTGCGCTCGACAGCCGCAAGAAGGCCGGCAAGCTCCAGGTGCTGGTCGACGACCTCGAGGCCGACCCCCTGCGCGACGGCCAGACCGGCATCGGCCACACCCGCTGGGCGACGCACGGCGGACCGACCGACGAGAACGCGCACCCGCACCTCGCCGACGACGGCAAGCTGGCCCTCATCCACAACGGCATCATCGAGAACTTCTCCGAGCTCAAGGCCGAGCTGCTCGCCGAAGGCGTCGAATTCCTCAGCGAGACCGACTCCGAGGTCGCGGCGCACCTCGTGGCCCGGGCCTACCGTGCCACCGGCGATCTCGCCGAGGCGCTGCGCACCGTCGTCGCCACCCTCGACGGCGCCTTCACCCTCCTCGTCGTGCACGCGGACCAGCCCGGGGTCGTCGTCGGCGCCCGCCGCAACTCGCCGCTCGTGATCGGGCTCGGCGACGGCGAGAACTTCCTCGGCAGCGACGTCGCGGCGTTCGTCGCGCACACCCGCCGTGCCATGTCGATCGGCCAGGACCAGCTGGTCACCATCCGCCCCGACTCGGTCGAGGTCGTCGACTTCGACGGCGCCCCCGTCGAGACGAGCGAGTTCGAGATCGACTGGGACGCCTCGGCCGCCGACAAGGGCGGCTGGTCCAGCTTCATGGCGAAGGAGATCAGCGAGGAGCCCGAGGCCGTCGCGAAGACCCTGCTCGGCCGCGTGTCGGGCGGCGTCGTCTCGCTCCGCGAGCTGGACGCCGTCGCCGACCGCCTCGCGACGGTGGACCGCGTCATCGTCATCGCCTGCGGCACCGCCGCCTACGCCGGCATCCTCGGCAAGTACGCCATCGAGCAGTGGGCCCGCGTGCCCGTCGAGGTCGAGCTCGCCCACGAGTTCCGCTACCGCGACCCCGTGCTCGACGAGAAGACGCTGGTCGTCTCGATCAGCCAGTCCGGCGAGACCATGGACACGCTCATGGCCGTCAAGTACGCCCGTGAGCAGGGCGCGCAGGTCCTGTCGATCTGCAACACGCAGGGCTCGACCATCCCGCGCGAGTCCGACGCGGTCATCTACACGCACGCCGGCCCCGAGGTCGCCGTCGCGTCGACCAAGGCGTTCGTCGCGCAGGGCACGGCCTTGTTCCTGCTCGGGCTGCACCTCGCGAAGCTGCGCGGCACGCTCAGCACCGACGAGATCGCCGCGCAGGTCACGGACCTGCAGGCCATCCCGGAGAAGATCGAGCGCGTGCTCGAGTCGTCCGAGCGCATCCGCACCCTGGCGGGCTGGATGGCCGACACGCGGTCGGTGCTGTTCCTCGGCCGCCACGTGGGCTACCCGATCGCCCTCGAGGGCGCCCTCAAGCTCAAGGAGCTCGCGTACATCCACGCCGAGGGCTTCGCCGCCGGCGAGCTGAAGCACGGCCCGATCGCGCTGATCGAGCCCGGCCAGATCGTCTTCGTGATCGTGCCGTCGCCCCGCGACCCGCGCTCGCTGCACCCGAAGGTCGTCTCGAACATCCAGGAGATCCGCGCCCGAGGTGCTCGCGTCATCGCGATCGCCGAGGAGGGCGACGCCGCGGTGCTGCCGTTCGCCGACGAGGTGCTGCACATCCCGCTGGCCGCGCCGCTCTTCGAGTCGCTGCTCGCCGTCGTGCCGCTGCACGTCTTCGGGATGGAGCTCGCCGCGGCCAAGGGCCTCGACGTCGACCAGCCGCGCAACCTCGCCAAGTCGGTCACCGTCGAGTAGCGGGCCGCCGATGACACACCCCCGCAGATCGTGATCGTGGGCATCGGGGTCGACGTGGTCGACCTGGGGCGCTTCCAGGGCTCGCTCGACCGCACGCCGGCTCTTCGCTCCCGCCTGTTCGGCGAGGCAGAGCAGGTGCTGCGCGACGGCTCGCCCCGTCGCGTCGAGTCGCTGGCCGCCCGCTTCGCCGCCAAGGAGGCGCTGATCAAGGCCCTGGGCGGCTCGGCCGGGGTGCGCTGGCACGACGTCGTCGTCGAGTCGGACCCCGACGGGGCGCCGAGCCTCGTGCTCGCCGGGGGAGCGCGGTCGCTGGCCGACTCGCGGGGCGTGACGCGCCTCCACCTGTCGCTCAGCCACGACGGCGGCGTCGCCGTCGCGTACGTCGTCGCCGAGGGGCCGGAGCCCGGCAGGGCGCCGTCGGCACGGTCGTCCGACGAGGAGGCGGTGGGCGCGTGACGCAGGACGTCCGGCTGACCGTCGACACGGCGGCCCTCGCCCACAACGTCGGCGTGCTCCGCGAGAGGGCGGGCTCCGCCCTCGTGATGGTCGTCGTGAAGGCGAACGCCTACGGGCACGGGGCGGTCGAGAGCGCCCGTGCCTTCGCCGCCGCCGGTGTCGACTGGCTCGGCGTAGCCGACCTCGACGAGGCCCTCGAGCTCCGCCGCGCGGGCATCACGACGCCGGTGCTCGCCTGGCTGCACGCGCCCGGCGAGACGTTCGAGCAGGCGGCCCGGCACGACGTGACGCCCGCGGTCTCCGACCTCGCGCAGCTCGAGGCGGCCGCGGCGGCAGGCGTCCGCGCCGTCCACCTCTGCGTCGACACCGGGCTCAGCCGCAACGGGGCCGTCGAGTCCGAGTGGCCTGCCCTGTTCGACCGGGCCGCCGAGCTGCGCGACGTGCTGCCCGTCGAGGGGCTGATGAGCCACCTCTCGAACACGTCGCCCGAGGAGGACGGGCTGCAGCTCGCCTCCTTCTTCCGTGCCTCCGCCGCCCTCGGCGAGCGGGGGATCGAGCCGCCGCTGCGGCACCTCGCGGCGTCGGCGGCCGCCCTGCACTACGAGGGCTCGCACGGCACGATGGTGCGCTTCGGGCTCGCCGCCTACGGGCTGAGCCCGTTCCCCGACCGCACGTCGGCCGACCTCGGGCTGCGACCGGCCCTGACGATGACCGCCCCGGTGACCTCGACCAAGCGCGTCCCGGCCGGCGAGGGAGTCTCGTACGGCTACCTCTTCCGGCCCGAGCGCGACACCACCATCGCCGTCGTCCCTGTCGGCTACTCGGACGGGATCGACCGCGCCGCGAGCGACCGCGCGTCGGTGACGATCGGGCAGCGGACCTACCGCGTGCGCGGTCGCATCGCCATGAACGCCCTCGTGATCGACGTCGGCGACGACCCGGTCGAGGTCGGCGACGAGGTCGTCGTGTTCGGCGACCCGGCGCTCGGGCGACAGGGCGCCGACGACTGGGCCCGCGCCTCCGGCAGCATCACCTGGGACGTCGTCGCCTCGCTGTCCGCACGACTCCCGAGGAGCACCGCATGACGGCCTGGATGCGCCGCGCGACGATCGACCTGGCCGCCTACCGGGCGAACCTGACCTCGCTGATCGAGCGCATGGCGCCGGTCGAGGTGCTCGCGATCGTCAAGGCCGACGCCTACTCGCTGGGCGCCGAGGTGATCGTGCCCGAGGCGCTCGCCGCCGGGATCCGCTGGTTCGGCACGGTCGAGCCGCAGCCCGCGTACGAGATGCGCCGGGCGGGCGTCGGCGACGAGGCGTCGTTCTTCGCGTGGCAGCTCGGACCCGACGAGGACTGGGACGCCGCCGTGCGGCTCCGGGTCGACCTCGGGGTCTCGACCCTCGAGCAGCTCGAGGCGTTCGCCGCCGCCGCCCGGGCGGCGGGCCCCGACCACGAGGCGCTCGTCCACCTCACGATCGACACCGGGCTGCACCGCGAGGGCTGCCTGCCCGCCGACTGGCCCGCCTTCGTCGCGCGCGCCGTCGAGCTGCGCGACGAGGGCACGGTGCGGCTGCGCGGCGCGTTCTCGCACGTGTCCGAGACGAGCGAGGCCGACGACCACGCCGCCTCCCTCGTGTTCCGCAAGGCGCTCGAGGACGCGGAGGCGCTGGGCGCGACGTTCGAGAAGCGCCACATGTCGTCCAGCTCGGCGGGCATGGAGCACCCCGAGCGGCGCTTCGACATGGTCCGCATGGGCTCGAACGGCTACGGCAACCCCGTCACGGAGGGCGTGACCGCCGCCGACCGCGGGCTCCGCCCCGTGCTGACCCTCGGCGCCCGCGTGGTGCGCGTCAAGCGCGTCACGGCCGGCACCGGCGTCTCGTACGACTACACCTGGCGGGCCGAGCGCGACACCACTCTCGCCCTCGTGCCCCTCGGCTACGCCGACGGTGTGAGTCGGCGTGCGCAGCAGCGGGCCCAGGTGACGATCCACGGCCGACGGCACCCGATCGTGGGCCGCGTCGCGATGGACCAGTTCCTCGTCGACGTCGGCGACGACGTGGTCGAAGTCGGCGACGAGGTGCTGCTCTTCGGCCCCGGCGACGACGGCGAGCTCACCATCGGCGAGTGGGCTGACCTGACCGACAGCATCCCTGAAGAGGTCTCGTGCCGCATCGGCGCGCGCGTGCCGCGGCACTACCTCGGCAGGACCGGCGGGGGAGTCGACCCCCGCGCGACCGCGCCCGCGACGGCGCCCGCGACCGCGCCCGGCGGGACGGCTGCCGGGGCGTCCTCGTGACCGTGCCCCCGCCTCCTGCGGGCCGGGTGCTGTTCGCCGGCGACCTCGTCGACACCGAGGCGACGGAGGCGCTCGGCCGCCGGCTCGCCGGGCTGCTGCGTGCCGGCGACCTGCTGGTGCTGACGGGGCCGCTGGGCGCCGGCAAGACCACGCTGACCCGCGGCCTCGGCGCCGGGCTGCAGGTTCGCGGCCAGGTGGCGAGCCCCACGTTCGTCCTCGCGCGCACGCACCCGACGGCCTCGGGCGTGCCGCTGGTGCACGTCGACGCGTACCGGCTGGGCGGCGCCGACGAGCTCGACGACCTCGACCTCGACTACGAGGGGTCGGTCGTCGTGGTCGAGTGGGGCGCCGGACTGCTCGACGGCGTGGCGGAGTCGTGGCTCGACGTCGTGATCGAGCGCCCGACCGGAGCGGGAGGCGGGCTCGGCGACGACGGCAGCGACCCCGAGGGCCTCCCCGGCCCCGACGGCCTCGTCGACCCCGACACCCTCGCCGACACCGATCCCGACGACGTCGCCGACGAGCCGCGCCGCCTGACGATCACGGCGCACGGCCCGCGCTGGGAGGGCGTCCGGCTCACGACCGGCTGAAGCGCTGCTCTCCCACGACGCCGAGCAGCCCGAGCGCCTCGGCGGCGCCCGACCCGGGCACGGGGGTGAGCACGAGCAGCACCTGCGACTGGTCCTCGGTGAAGAGCGCCTGGCAGTGCACCTCGATCTCGCCGACCTCGGGGTGCCGCAGGGTCTTGTGCTCGTCGAAGCGGCTGCCCACCTCCTGCAGGTCCCAGTAGCGACGGAACTCGTCGCTCGACGCGAGGAGGCTCGCCACGACGCGCGCCGCCAGCGGATCGGGATCGGGCATCGACGCGGCCACGCGCAGCTGCGCGACCTGGAGCCGGCCCTGGTGCTCGTGGTCGTGCTCCGGGTACTGGCCGCGCGCCTCCGGGTGGGCGAACCAGCGGTGGATGCCGCTGCGGTCGAGGCCGGTCCAGCCGAGCCCGTCGCCGAAGACGGCGGCGGCGAGCCTGTTCTGCGCCAGCGTCTCGCCGAGCTCGGTGATGACGAGGGCCGGGGTGTCGTCGAGGCGGTCGAGCACGCGCATCAGGCCGGGGCTGACGTGCGGCGAGCGGCGTGCGCGGCGGGGAGCCTCGTGGCCGGCGAGGCGGAACAGGTGGTCGCGCTCGTCGAGGTCGAGGCGCAGCCCGCGGGCGATGGCCGTGAGCATCTGGTCGGAGGGCTGCGGCCCCCGGCGCTGCTCGAGGCGGGCCCAGTAGTCGGACGACATGCCGACGACCGCGGCGATCTCCTCCCGTCGCAGGCCGGCGGTGCGACGACGGGCGCCGGCGGGCAGGCCGACGTCGGAGGGCTGCAGCGCCTCGCGGCGTGCGCGGAGGAACTCGGCGAGTCCGGGACGGTCCATGGGCCCATCCTCGCCCTTGGCGGCGGCGCGGACCAGGGACCGGCGCTCCCCCGATCGGCGCTCCCTTCCCGGGCAGGGAGGCGCGGCGCAGGCTGGACGGCGACGGGCCCCTGGCCCCGACGCCGCCGGACGACACCGGCGGGCCACACGACCGAGGAGACACCATGAAGACCACCGGGAACACCGTCCTGATCACCGGCGCCACGTCGGGCATCGGCCTCGGCCTCGCCGAGCGCCTGAGCGCCCGCGGCGACACCGTGGTCGTCGCCGGACGCCGCCGCGCGCTGCTCGACGAGATCGTCGCGACGCACCCCGGCGTGCACGCGGTCGAGCTCGACGTGGCCGACCCCGAGTCGATCCGCGCGGCGTTCGAGACCGTCACCCGCGAGCACCCCGACCTCGACGTCGTCGTCACGATGGCGGGCATCATGCTCCCCGAGGACCTGCGCGACCCCGCCCACCTCGACGTCGCCGAGTCGATCGTCACGACGAACCTGCTCGGCACGATCCGCACCGCCGCCGCGTTCGGCCCCTGGCTCGCGGCCAAGCCGGACGGCGTGCTGATGACCGTGTCGTCGGGCCTGGCGTTCGTGCCCCTGCCCGTGACTCCGACCTACTCCGCCACGAAGGCCGCCGTGCACTCGTTCACCCAGAGCCTCCGCGTGCAGTGGGCCGACACGCCCCTCCAGGTCGTCGAGCTCGTGCCGCCGGCCGTGCAGACGACGCTGATGGGCCAGCAGGACGACGAGTCGGCCATGCCGCTCGAGGAGTTCCTCGACGAGACCGTACGGATCCTCGAGCAGCAGCCCGACGTCGAGGAGGTGCTCGTCCAGCGCGTGCGGTTCCTCCGCGACGCCGAGGCCGAGGGGCGCCACGCGGACGTGCTCGCCCTCCTCTCGCAGCACCGCTGACCTCGCCGTCCCCCTCCTCATTCAGGAACATCCGTCCTGATCCGCGCAGGGGAGGGACTCGCGGTCCTGAGCCGTGCACGGTTCAGGAACCGTCGTGGTCGTCGTCCTGAGTCCTGCTGCGCGGGGCGTCCGATCCGAGGCGAGGAGGCGCGGGCCGCGTCGGCGGCACCGCCTACGATTGACCTCGTGATCCTGGCCATCGACACCTCCGCCGGCACGGCCGTCGCCGTCGTCGACCGCGACGGCGGGGTCCTCGCCGAGCGGTCCGTCGCCGACACCCGTCGGCACGCCGAGGTGATCGGCACGCTGATCGAGGCCGTCACGGCCGAGGCCGGCGTCGCCGCGCGCGACCTCAGCGCGGTCGTCGCGGGCGTCGGGCCCGGCCCGTTCACCGGTCTCCGGGTCGGCATCGTCGCCGCCCGTGCCTACGCGTTCGGCGCCGGGGTGCCCTGCCTCGCCGTCGGCAGCCACGACGCGGTCGCGTTCGAGCGCCTCAGCGCGCAGGCCGGCAGGTCCGTCTCCGACGCCGGCGGTCGTCTCGACTCCCCGCTCGTGGTCGTGACCGACGCGCGCCGCCGCGAGCTGGCCTGGACGGCGTGGTCGGGCCTCGACGACGACGGCCTCCCCGTGTCCGTCGGGGGGCCGGCGCTCGTGGTGCCGGCGCTCCTCGACGAGGCGACCGGCGCCTCCTCGACCTGGCCCCGCACCGACCCCGACGACACCGTCGTCTCGGCCGGCGCGCTCGGCATGCTGGCCGAGCGCCTGTTCGAGCACGGCCGTCCGTTCGCCGACGCGGCTCCCCTGTACCTGCGTGAGCCCGACGTCACGCCGGCGGCCCGGCCGAAGACGGTCAGCCAGTGAGCTTCCGGCTGCGACGCGCCTCCGTCGACGACCTCGACGCCGTCATGGCGATCGAGACGTCGGTCTTCGTGAACGACGCCTGGTCGAGCGAGGGGATGGCGCACGAGCTCGCCTCCCGCGACGGCTTCTACCTCGTCGCCACGCCCGATGCCGATGACGCCCGCATCGTGGGCTACAGCGGGCTCATGGTGCTGCCCGGCGCTCCCGACGCCGACGTGCAGACCATCGCCGTGCTGCCCGAGGCTCGGCGCTCGGGGCTCGGACGCGCGCTGATGGGCCAGATGATCGCCGAGGCCCGGCGTCGCGGCGTCCGCGAGGTGTTCCTCGAGGTGCGTGCCGACAACCCCGGGGCGCAGAGCCTCTACGAGTCGCTCGGCTTCGAGGCGATCGCGGTGCGCCCCCGCTACTACATGCCCGACGCCGTCGACGCGGTCGTCATGCGGCTGCGGGTGCCGGCGACGACGACCGAGCTCGCGGGCACGACGAGCCAGACGACCGAGAGCGAGAAGCTGCCGTGACCGAGACCACCGCCTCCTCGGCTCCGCTCCGCGCCCCCGTCGTGCTCGGCATCGAGACGAGCTGCGACGAGACCGGGGTCGGCATCGTGCGCGGCACCGAGCTGCTCGCCAACGTCATCTCGTCGTCGATGGACGAGCACGCCCGCTACGGAGGCGTCGTGCCCGAGGTCGCCGCCCGCGCCCACCTCGACGCGATGGAGCCCGCCCTGCGAGCGGCGCTCGCCGAGGCCGGGCTGACGCTCGACGAGGTCGACGCGATCGCCGTCACGAGCGGCCCCGGGCTGGCCGGCGCCCTCATGGTCGGGGTCGGCGCGGCCAAGGCGCTCGCGCTCGCCACCGGCAAGCCCCTCTACGCCGTGAACCACCTCGTCGGACACGTCGGCGCCGACGTGCTGCGCGACGACGGCAGCGACCTCGAGCTGCCGACCGTCGCCCTCCTCGTCTCGGGCGGCCACACCTCGCTGCTGCACGTGCGCGACCTCGTCGACGACGTCGAGCTGCTCGGCGAGACGATCGACGACGCTGCGGGCGAGGCATTCGACAAGGTCGCCCGACTGCTCGGCCTGCCCTACCCCGGCGGGCCGCACATCGACCGCGTCGCCGTCGGGGGAGACCCGGCCGCGATCCGGTTCCCCCGCGGGCTCACCCTGCCGAAGGACAGGGCGGCCCACCGCTGGGACTTCTCGTTCTCGGGGCTCAAGACCGCCGTCGCCCGGTGGGTCGAACGCCGCCGCGACGAGGGGCAGGAGGTGCCGGTCGCCGACGTGGCCGCCAGCTTCCGCGAGGCGGTCGCCGACGTCCTGCTCACGAAGGCGCTCGACGCCTGTGTCGAGCTCGGCGTGCCCCGTCTTCTGCTCGGCGGGGGCGTCGTCGCCAACGCGCGCGTGCGGCAGCTCGCGGAGGAGCGCTGTGCGGCAGCCGGGGTCGAGCTGCGCGTGCCGCCCCTGTCGCTCTGCACCGACAACGGCGCGATGATCGCGGCCCTCGGCGCACAGCTCGTCTCCCGGGGGCGGGCGCCGTCGCCGCTCGACTTCGGGGCGGACTCCACGCTGCCGGTGACGGTCGTCCAGGTCTGACGCGCGCCGCGCCTCCGCCGTCCACAGCCCCCGTGCGCTGCCGAGCCGTCGTTGGCCCCTCGCGCTAAGGTGGGGGCCTCACGACCAAGGAGACCCCGGACATGACCGATCAGAACCCGGCCCCCCAGGGCCAGCCGTACCAGCAGGACGCCTACCAGCAGAACCCGTACCAGGCACCCCCGGCGCCGAACGGCGGCTACGGCGCCCCGGCCCAGCGCAACTCGCTCGCCCTCGTCGCCCTGATCCTCGGCATCGCCGGCTTCTTCACGGGCATCGCGAGCATCGGCGCCATCGTCGTCGGCCACATCTCGCTGAGCCAGATCAAGAAGACCGGCGAAGAGGGCCGCAGCATGGCGCTGTGGGGCACGATCCTCGGCTACGCCGCGATCGCGCTGGGCATCATCCTCGTGATCATCTTCGTCGTCTTCTTCGCGGCGGCCGCCTCGGCAGGTCTCGGCGAGTACGAGACCTACTGAGACATCCGTGGGCCTCGTGCCCGCGATCCGGGTCCTGGATCGGCTCCTCGACTCGGTGGATAGCATGACGGGGTCCGCGCCCACCGGCGCGGGCCCCGTTCCCGCATCCTGAGCGTGCCGACCGCACGACTCGTCCGCAGCAGCCCCGCACGCGAAAGGCTCCCCATGGCCACCGACGACCCGAACACCGAGCAGCCGGCACCCGGCTCGGCTCCTGCGCCCGCCCCGTCGCGCGAGCACGCGCCTGCCTCGTCGGGCGACCACGACCGACCTGCCTCGTCGCCGCCGCTGCCGCCCACCGCCTTCCCCGGCGCCGCCTCGCAGCCGCCCGCGCCCCAGCCCTCGCACCACCCGTTCGTCGCGCCTGGCGCAGCGTCCTCGGCGCCGCAGGCTCCGGCGTCGGCTCCGTACGGTGCGCCGCAGGCCCCGGCGTCGGCTCCGTACGGTGCGCCGCAGGCTCCGGCGTCGGCTCCGTACGGTGCGCCGCAGGCTCCGGCGTCGGCTCCGTATGGCGCGCCGCAGCCTCCGGCGTCGGCTCCGTATGGCGCGCCGCAGCCTCCGGCGTCGGCTCCGTACGGTGCGCCGCAGGCTCCTCCCCGGCCCGTCTACGGGCAGCCGGGCCAGCAGGGGCAGCAGCCCTACGGCGGCCCGCCGCAGCAGCAGTACGGCGTGCCCCCGCAGCCGTACGGCGCTCCCGCACCACAGCAGTACGGAGCTCCGCAGCAGCCCTACGGCGCGCCCCCGCAGCAGCAGCCCTACGGAGCCCCGCCGCAGCAGTACGGCGCCCCCCAGCAGCCCTACGGGGCGGCGTACTCGCCGTACGCCTCGGCGGGTGCCACGAAGCCCTCGAGCGTCCTCAGCATCCTGTCGCTCGTCGCGTCGATCGTGGGGTTCCTCGGGGTCATCGTCACCGTCGGCGTCGGCGTCGTGTTCTCGATCGCGGCGGTCGTGCTCGGCCACATCGCCGGTCGGCGTGAGCGGCAGTCGCGCAAGCTGTGGCTGCCGGGCCTCATCGTCGGCTACGCGGGCATCGCCCTCGCGGTCATCATCTGGATCGGGCTGATCGTCTTCTTCGCGAGCATGCCCGGCGGGTCGTCCGGCACCTTCGACGGCGGCTACGGGCAGTCCTGACCCCTGCCTCCTCGGACGGGTCCTGACCCGCGCCTCCTGGGGCAGGTCCTCAGAGGGGCAGGTCGTCCGGCAGGCGGGCCGTCAGGACGGTCGGCTGCCGGGACGGCCTGACGTCAGATGCGCTCGCAGAGCAGCGCCGTGTGGCGGCCGGCCACCCGGGTCAGCACCAGGGTCGCGGCGTGGGTGCCCTGCAGCGACAACCGCTTGCGGAACGCGGCAGGGTCGACGTCGACGCCGCGCTTCTTGATCTCGAGCCGGCCGATGCCGCGGGTGCGCAGCTCGCGCTTGAGGGTCTTCTCGTCGAGCGGGAACGTCTCGACCACGCGGAACACCTGGGCGAACGGCGTCTCGACCGCCTCGTCCGAGGTGAGCCAGGCGATGTCGCGACTGAGCGTCCTCGCCCCGAGCCGCCGAGCCAGGTCGCCGATCAGCCGGGCGCGGATGACGGCTCCGTCCGGCTCGTAGAGGTACTCGCCGAGCTCCCCGACCTCGACGTCGTCGGAGTCGGCGGGAGCGGTCAGCTCGGCCGTGCCGCGCGCGCCCACGACGAGCGCTGCCCTGCCCACGCCGCGGCGGGCGAGCGGCCCGAACCAGACGCCGACCTCGACCACCTCTCGGTCGACCGAGATCCACTGGCACTCGGCGTCGGCGGGCAGCAGCTCGCGGTCGACGCCGGGGCCGAGCTTGACCCCGGTGGGCAGGCGCTCGGCCCAGCCGAACGCGACGTCGAGCGAGGGCGACCAGTCGGCCGGGTCGGCCAGGCGCCTCGTCGCGGCGTGGCCGGCCGTGCGGCGGGCCGGGTCGAGGAACACGCCCTCGACGTCGCCGACGTCCACCGTCGCGGCGTCGCCGTGCACGACGCGGGACGAAGCCCAGGGCGCGAGGTTGTAGGAGGCGACGGCCGCGGTGACCTCGTCGCGGTCGACCGCCAGCACGTCGAGCTCGAGGGCGGCCAGCGCGAGCGCGTCGCCGCCGATGCCGCAGCCGAGGTCGGCGACGCTGCCGAGCCCGGCGGCCCGGTAGCGGCCGGCGTGACGGGCGGCGACGGGGAGGCGCGTGGCCTGCTCGAGACCGGCCTCGGTGAAGAGCATGCGGCTGGCGAAGTCGCCGAACTTCGCGACGGCCTTGGCCCGGAGCCGCGACTGGCTCAGCACGGCGGCGACCAGGGAGGGCGAGTGGCCCTGCCGGCGGAGCGCCGCGACGGCGCCGACGACGTCGTCGGACGCGCTCCAGGGGGGCAGCGAGTCGAGCAGTCGGAGCCCCTCGGGCGAGAGCACGTCGAGGAGCTCAGCAGTGTCCATGACACCAGTCTCGCCCATCGCCGACCGACTCTGGCACTCGGATTGACCGAGTGCCAGTTCGGCTCTACAGTTGTTCTGGCACTCGCACGTGGCAAGTGCCAGCCCACGTTCTACGAAGTTCCGAGAAAGCAGAGGTCAACCGTGTCGGTCTCCATCAAGCCGCTCGAAGATCGCATCGTCATCCAGCAGGTCGAAGCCGAGCAGACCACGGCTTCCGGCCTCGTGATCCCCGACACCGCCAAGGAGAAGCCCCAGGAGGGCGAGGTCGTGGCGGTCGGACCGGGTCGCATCGACGACAACGGCAACCGCGTGCCGCTCGACGTCGCCGTCGGCGACAAGGTCATCTACAGCAAGTACGGCGGCACCGAGGTCAAGTACGCCGGCGAGGACTACCTCGTCCTGTCGGCGCGCGACGTCCTCGCCGTCATCGTCCGCTAGGCAGACGACGCACCTGCTCCACCCGGAGGCCCCCGCCCAGGCGGGGGCCTTCGTCGTCCCCGGCCGGGAACGGCAGCGGAGCGAGCCAGCGTGGCAGGAGTGGCCGTGTCCGACGACGGCGGCCCGCCCTAGAGTCGACCCGTGAACCGCAGAGCGCTCTCGTGACCCGCACCCGCACCTCCTCGTCGGGCGGCCTCGCCTACGCCGTCAGCGCGTACGGCCTCTGGGGCGTGCTGCCGGTGTTCTTCCTGCTCATGTCGCCCTCGGGGCCGTTCGAGATCGTCTCGTGGCGCATCCTGTTCTCCCTCGCCTTCTGCGTCGTGCTGCTCGCCGTCACCCGCGGGTTCCCGGCGTTCCTCGCGCTGCTGCGTCAAGGCCGGGTCGTGGGCACCATGGCGCTGGCGGGCGTGCTCATCGTCGTCAACTGGACGACCTTCATCGTCGCGACCCTGGCCGGGCACGTCGTCGAGGCGGCCCTCGGGTACTTCATCAACCCGATCGTCACGGTGCTGCTCGCGGTGCTGGTGCTGCGGGAGCGTCTCCGGCCGGTGCAGTGGATCGCGATCGGCCTGAGCGCCGTTGCCGTCGTCGTCATCACGGTGGGCACGGGCGGGGTGCCGTGGCCGTCGCTGATCATGGCCTTCTCGTTCGGGGCCTACGGGCTCGTCAAGAAGCAGATGGGCGGCAAGGTCGACGCCGTCAGCGGGCTGACCCTCGAGACGATGGCGGTCGCGCCGTTCGCGGCGGTCGCGCTCGTCGTGCTGGCCGTCACGGGCATCGGCGGGGGCGTCGTGTTCGGCTCCGTCAGCCTGGTGCACACGCTGACGGTGATCAGCTCGGGGATCGTCACGGCGGTGCCGCTGCTGCTCTTCGCCGCCGCCGCACGTCGGCTGCCGCTGGCGACCATCGGGCTGACGCAGTACCTCGCGCCCGTGCTGCAGTTCGTCGTCGGGGTCGTCCTGCTGCACGAGGAGATGCCGACGAGCCGGTGGATCGGGTTCGCCATCGTCTGGGTCGCGCTGATCGTGCTGACGACCGACATGGTCGTGACGAGCCGGCGGAGTCGTGCGCGAGGCCGCGAGGCCGACCGTGCGGCGGCACTGGCCCCCGACCCTGAGGGCGGACGTGACGCCGGCCCCGGGGGCGACCGCTCGGCAGGTGCTGAGTCGATGTCACGAATTGCTAACGAAACGGCAGGGTGACCGGGAGAACACACGCAGGAAACATTCCGCCCCTAGTTTCTTCTCAATCGCGGGGACCGTCCACCTAGTGTCGGTCCGGCTGTACGCGCTTCATGAAAGGGACCACGGATGATCCGATCCACCAAAGGGCTGAGGGCCCTGGCGCTCGCAGGAGCCGCCTCCGTTCTGCTCGCAGCCTGTTCCACCACTTCTTCCTCGACCGACGACCCGTCGTCGTCCGCGTCGTCGACGACCAAGGCCGACCCCGCGGCCTCCTGCGAGGCGCCCAGCAGCCCCGGCCAGGACGCCCTCCGCATCGGCACGATCCTGCCGAACACGGGCACGCTCGCCTACCTGGCCCCGCCCGCCGAGGCCGGCGTCGGCCTCGCCGTCGAGGACATCAACGCCGCCGGCGGCGTGCTCGGCCAGGACGTCACGATCGACCCCGCGACCGACTCCGGCGACAGCAACGACCTCACCGTCTCGAGCGCCGCAGCGACGCAGCTGATCGACGCGAAGGTGCCGGTCGCGATCGGCGCCGAGTCGTCGAGCGTCACGCTCAACGTCATCGACCAGCTCACCGCCGCCTGCATCGTCGAGATCTCGCCCGCCAACACGGCGACCTCGCTCAGCGGCTACTCGTCGTACTACTTCCGCACCGCTCCGCCGGACTCGGTCCAGGGCAGCGCGCTCGGCACGCAGATCGTCAACGACGGCCGTGCCAACGTCGCGTTCCTCGTCTTCAACGACACCTACGGCACCGGCCTGCGCGACTCCGTCCAGGAGTCGATCGAGGCCTCGGGCGGCACCGTCGTCTACGGCGCGTCCGGCGAGGGCCAGGAGTTCCCCCCGGCCAGACCACGTTCTCGTCCGAGGTGACGGCCGCGCTGGCCACGAACCCCGACGCGATCGTCATCCTCGCCTTCGACGAGACCAAGTCGATCGTCCCCGAGCTCATCTCGCAGGGCGCCGACATCAGCACGGTCTACATGTCGGACGGCAACACGGCCGACTACAGCGAGGACTTCGACCCGGGCACCCTCGCCGGCGCCCAGGGCACCATCCCCGGTGCGTTCCCGTCGACCGACCTGCAGTCGCGCTTCGCCGAGTTCTACCAGCGCACCGCGGGCTCGGCCCTGGCCGACTACTCGTACGCGCAGGAGTCCTACGACGCCGTCATCCTCGCCGCGCTCGCCGCGGTGAAGGGCGGAGGCACGGACTCGGGCACCATCCAGGCCAACATGGCTGCGGTGTCCGGTGCTGACGAGGGCACCGAGTGCACCACGTTCGCGGAGTGCGTCACGGCCATCGAGGCCGGCGACGACATCCACTACACCGGCCCCTCGGGCATCGGTGCGTTCGACGACAACAACGACCCGTCGAGCGCCTTCATCGGCATCTACAAGTTCGACGACAACAACGTCCCCGTCTACCAGACGGCGGTCGAGGGCCAGGTCGAGTAACACGGCCCCTGCCTGACGGAGAGGCCCCGGTGCTGCGGCACCGGGGCCTCTCTGCGTGCCCGGGGATGCGGCCCGTGCTCAGGCGTCCGCCTCGGCACACAGGCCCGGTCTGCGCGCCCGGGGGACCCTGCGCGCCCGAGGATGCTGCCCGTGCTCAGGCGTCCGCCTCGGCACACAGGCCCGGTCTGCGCGCCCGTGGGACCCTGCGCGCCCAGGGGGACCCTGCGTGCCCAGGGGGACCCTGCGTGCCCAGGGGGACCCTGCGTGCCCAGGGGGACCCTGCGTGCCCGGGGGGGACCCTGCGTGCCCCGGACGCGCCTCCTCGACGCTGCCCCGCTCCTCCCTCCGGGCTCTGCCCCCCCCCCCGTAATTTGAGAGTGATGCGAGCTGCACGAGGCCGCGGAGCCAGCACCTGCAGGGCTGGCCGCGAGCATCTCTCTCGCTCTGGTGCCTGTGCCGGTGCGGTCAGCCGGCCTCAGGCAGCGAAGGAGGCGCCGTGCAGCCCAGGCGCGCCGGGTCCCGTCACGGGCACGCCCGCCTGCGCCCCCGTCCACGCACGACGAAGGCCCCACACGACGAAGGCCCCGCACGACGAAGGCCCCGCACGAGATCGTGCGGGGCCTTCGACGGTGCTCAGATCGATCTCAGGAGTCCATGTCCTTGGCCAGGGTGCCGAGGTAGAGCTCGATCACCTTGGGGTCGTCGGCCAGCTCGCGTCCGGTGCCCGAGTAGGCGTTGCGGCCCTGGTCGAGCACGTAGCCGCGGTCGCAGATCTGCAGGCACCGACGGGCGTTCTGCTCGACCATGATGACCGAGACGCCGGCCTTGTTGATGCGGCGGGTGCGGATGAAGGTCTCGTCCTGTCGCACCGGCGAGAGGCCGGCCGACGGCTCGTCGAGCAGCAGCACCTTGGGGTCCATCATCAGCGCGCGGGCCATCGCGACCGACTGGCGCTCACCGCCCGAGAGCGACCCGGCACGCTGGCCGCGGCGGTCGCCGAGCACGGGGAACAGGTCGTAGATGTACTCGAGCCGCTCGGCGAACAGCTTGGGGCGGAGGAACATCCCCATCTGCAGGTTCTCCTCGATGGTGAGCGAGGGGAACACGTTGTTCGTCTGCGGCACGAAGCCGACGCCGGCCTGCACGAGCTTGTTGGCCTTGAGGTTCGTGATGTCCTCGCCGCCGAGCGTGACGCTGCCCGAGTGGATCTTGACGAGGCCGAACAGGGCCTTGAGCAGCGTCGACTTGCCGGCGCCGTTCGGGCCGATGATGCCGATCAGCTCGCCGGGGTAGCAGACCAGGTCGCACCCGTTGAGGATGTTCACCCCGGGCAGGTAGCCCGCCGTGAGGTCGCTGGCGTTCATGATCGGCTCGATGCCGGCGAACTTCTCGGTGCCGGGGTGCATCTCGGTCGTCGAGGCGCTCATCGCTTGTCTCCGCTCTGCTGGTCGGCGGCCGCGTTCGTGGCCGCCGGGGTCGACGGGTCGGGGGAGCCGGGCAGGTCGCGCCCCGGCGTGCCGCCTGAGCCGGTCGTCGAGGAGGCGCCCGTCGCGTCGCCCTCGCGGGCCGCGTCCTCGGCCGCCACCTCCTGCTCGAGCTCCTCGAGCACCGAGTCCGTCAGCAGCGAGTCGTCTCCGAGGTCGGTGTCGTGGTGGGCGCCGAGGTAGGCGTCGATGACGGCCTGGTCGTCCATGACGGTGTCGGCCGGGCCCTCGGCCACGACCTTGCCCTCGGCCATGACGATCACCCAGTCCGAGATGTGCCGCACCATGTGCATGTCGTGCTCGACGAACAGCACCGTGGTGCCCTCGTCGCGCAGGCTCTGGATGTGGCCGAGCAGCGACTGCGTCAGGGCCGGGTTCACGCCGGCCATCGGCTCGTCGAGCATGATCATCTCGGGGTCGCTCATGAGGGCGCGGGCCATCTCGAGCAGCTTGCGCTGGCCGCCGGAGAGGCTGCCCGCGTAGTCGTCCTTCTTCTCGTGCAGCTTGAAGCGGTGCAGCAGGTCCTCGGCCTTGATGGTGATCTCGCGCTCGCGCGCCCGCCAGAGCGGCGGCACGATGCCGACGAAGAAGTTCTCGCCGGGCTGGTCGCGGGCACCGAGCAGCATGTTCTGCATGACCGTGAGGCGCGAGAGCGCCTTCGTCAGCTGGAACGTGCGCACCATGCCGGCTCGGGCGACCTTGGCGGCGCCGACGTTGCCCATCGGCTTGCCGTCGAAGACCCACTTGGCCGTGTCGGCCCCGCGCTTGAACGTGGTCGGTGCCGACGACGCCTTGTCGAACCCGGTGAGCAGGTTGAAGAAGGTCGTCTTGCCGGCGCCGTTCGGGCCGATCAGCGCGGTGATGGCTCCGCGCTGCACCTCGACGTGCTGCACGTCGACGGCGGTCATGCCGCCGAAGCGACGCACGACGTTGTCGACGGTGAGTATCGAGTCGGGCTTGGCCGAGCCGGGGGTGCGCTCGACGCTGCCGAGCTTGCCGCGCAGCACCTCGCGGTCGTAGTCGTAGCCGGGCTTGTCGCGACGGCCGGCCGCGCCGGTCGTGCCGGTCGTGTTCGCCGAGGTCGTGCTCGACGTGTTCGTCTCAGACACTGAACGACAACTCCTTCTTGTTCCCGAGGATCCCTTGCGGGCGGAAGATGATGAGGCACATCAGGGCGATGCCGACGAGGACGTAGGAGAACTGGTCCGCCTGCTGGTTGCTCATGATGCTCGCCGGGATGAAGTCGCCTGCCAGGGTCCGGATCAGGAGGCGGACGACGAAGAACAGGATCGCCCCCAGCACCGGTCCGAACACCGTCGCGGCGCCTCCCAGCAGCAGGGCCGTCCAGATGAAGAACGTCGTCGAGCGGCCGAGGGCGTCGGGCTGCACCGACGAGGGCAGCACGTAGATGATGCCCGCCAACGAGCCGATCACGCCTCCGAACACCAGCGCCTGCATCTTGTACGAGAACACGTTCTTGCCGAGGCTGCGCACGGCGTCCTCGTCCTCGCGGATGCCCTTCAGCACGCGGCCCCAGGGGCTGCGGCTGAGCAGGAACACGATGAGGCAGAGCAGGGCCACGAGCGCCCAGGCGACGATCCGGATCCACCAGCCGTTGACGCCGTTGTTGTCGTAGGTGAACCACAGGATCGTGGTCTGGCCGTCCGGCAGCGGCGACAGGGCGGTGAACGGGTCGCGGTACGACGAGCCCGTGATGCCGTTGGAGCCGCCGGTCACGTCCGTGAGGATGCTCGAGCGGCCGACCATGCGGATGATCTCCGCGGCGCAGATGGTCACGATGGCGAGGTAGTCGCCCCTCAGCTTCAGCGTCGGCACGCCGAGGATGAGCGCGAACACGAGACCGCCCGCGAGCCCGATGAGCACGGCCAGCCCGAGGGGCAGGCCGTTGACGAGCGAGATCGCGAAGCCGTAGGCGCCGACGAGCAAGAAAGCCGCCTGGCCCATGTTGATCAGGCCGGTGAAGCCGAAGTGGATGTTGAGGCCGATGGCCGCGAGGGCGAACGCCGCGGTGGTCGGGGCGAGCGCCTCGCCGGTGAGCTGGCGGATGAGGTCGATGACGTAGTCCATGGTTCTTCCCCTCAACCGATCCGCTCGGCGCGACCGAAGATGCCCTGCGGCCGGAACAGCAGGATGACGATCAGGATGAGCAGTGCGGTGGCGTACTTGAAGTCACCCGGGAGCACCAGGTTGGTGAGCTCGACGATGACGCCGATGATGAGCGAGCCGACGAGCGCCCCGAAGGAGGTGCCCAGTCCGCCGAGCGTGACGGCCGCGAACATGAGCAGCAGGATCTGCAGGCCGGTCATCCAGTTGACGCCGTTGAGCACGAGGCCGAGCATCACGCCGGAGAGGCCCGCGAGGCCGGCGGCCAGCGTCCAGACCAGGCGGATGATGCGGTCGACGTCGATGCCGGACGCGGCGGCCAGGGCCGGGTTGTCCGAGACGGCGCGGGTGGCGCGGCCCGTGCGCGTCTTCGTGAGGAACAGCCCGGTGAGCACGAGCACCACGATCGAGATGCCCATGGCCACGTACGACTGCACCGTCAGGGTGACCCCGGCGAGCGTGACCGTCGTCGGGTTGGCCGTCTGGATGCGCACCGTCGCGGCGCCGAAGAAGTACTGGAACGCGTACTGCAGCGCGATCGAGAGACCGATGGTGACGATCATCAGCTGCGTGAGGCTCAGCCCCTTCTTCCGCAGCGGTTTCCAGATCGCGGCGTCCTGCAGGAACCCGGTCGCGGCACAGATGACCACCGTCAGCGTCGCCGCCAGGAAGATGTTCATGCCGAGCTGGTTCGCGAAGACGTAGGCGAGGAGCCCGCCGAGGGTGACCTGCTCACCGTGCGAGAAGCTGCTGAGGCCCGTGGTGCCGTAGATCAGCGAGAGGCCGATGGCCGCGAGGGCCAGCAGCAGGCCGAGGCGGATGCCCGAGGCGAACTGCTGCGCGACGCGGTCCCAGCTGAACGACGAGGCCTGGGCGCCGCCGGTGGTGGCGCCCTCGGTCTCGCTGAGCTGGAAGATCACGCCCGCGTTGGCGCCGAGCGTGGCGTTCACCATGCGCTCGTCCTGCTCGGCGTTGGTGAGGAACTGGCCGTCGGGCAGCGAGTCCGTGTCGAGGGTGACCGTGTACTGGCCGGCCTCGGTGACGGGCAGCGCCCAGCGGCCGGTGCCGTCCACCTCCGCGGTCTGCTCGAAGCCGCCGGGGCCGGCCACCTGCAGGACGACCCCGCTCGCGGGCTCGCCCTCCGAGGTGCGGATGCTGCCCTGGATGCAGCCGGTGGCGGGGTCGACGGTGCACGAGGCGGTCGCACCGCCGGACGCGTGGGCTGCGGCGGGCGCCAGCATCACCGAGACGAAGGAGCCGGCGAGGCCGAGCAACAGCGCGAGGACGGTGACGATCAGGGCAGGCCGCAGCGCGCGCGGTGCGATGGTCGTGTCGGGTTTCACGGAACCTCCTGGACAGGTGCCAGTCGGGGCGATGCCCCGGGTGCCGCTGGCTCACCGTCGTTGGTGAAGATACTTTCGCTGTGTGTCGGCCGTGTTTCGTGCAGGACACAGGCGAGAGTCGAAAATTCGTCACCGAATCGTGTCCTTCTGGCCGGATCTCGGCGTGTCAGGGCCAGGAATGCAGGAGGCGCGGGCCGGGTTAAGATCGATCACCGGAGTCGACGGCGATCCGGTGCTCCCTCCTCCCACCTCACTCGCTCCTTCGAAGGGGACTCATGGACCAGCCGGATCCGTTCGGATTCATCGGACTCACGTACGACGACGTCATGCTCCTCCCGGGGCGCACGGACGTGATCCCGAGCGAGGCGGACACCTCGTCGCGCCTCACCAAGCGCATCCGCGTCGCCGTCCCGCTGCTCTCCGCCGCGATGGACACGGTCACGGAGTCGCGCATGGCGATCGCCATGGCCCGGCAGGGCGGCATCGGCATCATCCACCGCAACCTGTCGATCGAGGACCAGGCGGCCCACGTCGACAAGGTCAAGCGCAGCGAGTCGGGCATGATCACGAACCCCGTCACGACGTCGCCGGACGCGACCGTGGCCGAGGTCGACGCCCTCTGCGGCCAGTTCCGCGTCTCCGGCCTCCCGGTCGTCGAGCGCGACGGCACGCTCGTCGGCATCATCACCAACCGCGACATGCGCTTCGTGTCGCCGTTCGAGATGCAGACGACGTTCGTCCGCGACGTCATGACCAAGGCACCGCTCATCACGGCCTCCGAGGGGGTCGACCCCGACTCCGCCGTCGCGATCTTCGCCCAGCACAAGATCGAGAAGCTGCCCCTCGTCGACGAGTCGGGCAAGCTCCGCGGCCTCATCACCGTGAAGGACTTCGACAAGAGCGAGAAGTACCCCGACGCCACGAAGGACGACGAGGGCCGCCTCCGCGTCGGTGCCGCGATCGGCTTCTTCGGCGACGCCTGGAAGCGGGCGTGCGCGCTCCGCGACGCGGGCGTCGACGTGCTCGTCGTCGACACCGCAAACGGCGAGAGCACCGGCGAGCTCGACATGATCAAGCGCATCAAGGCCGACCCGTCGTTCGCGGCCGTCGACGTCATCGGCGGCAACGTCGCGACCCGCTCGGGCGCCGAGGCGCTCATCGAGGCCGGCGCCGACGCCATCAAGGTCGGCGTGGGCCCCGGCTCGATCTGCACCACCCGCGTCGTGTCCGGCGTCGGGGTGCCCCAGGTCACCGCCGTGTACGAGGCGTCGCTCGCCGCGCGGGAGGCCGGCGTGCCGGTCATCGCCGACGGCGGCCTGCAGTACTCGGGCGACATCGCCAAGGCGCTCGTCGCCGGCGCGGACACCGTCATGCTCGGCTCGCTGCTCGCGGGCTGCGACGAGAGCCCCGGCGACCTCGTCTTCGTGAACGGCAAGCAGTTCAAGAACTACCGCGGCATGGGCTCGCTCGGGGCCATGCAGACCCGCGGCAAGAACACATCGTACTCGAAGGACCGGTACTTCCAGGCCGACGTCCCCACCGACGACAAGCTCATCCCCGAGGGCGTCGAGGGCCAGGTGCCCTACCGGGGCGCGCTCGGCAACGTCGTCTACCAGCTCACCGGCGGGCTGCGCCAGTCGATGTTCTACGTGGGCGGCCGCACCGTCGACGAGCTGAAGACGAAGGGCAAGTTCGTCCGCATCACGGCGGCTGGTCTCAAGGAGAGCCACCCGCACGACCTGCAGATGGTCGTCGAGGCGCCCAACTACCGCCGCTAGCGCCCCGCCGCGCGCCGTAGGCGAAAAGGGACGACGTAGGGGTGGGTCCATTCTTACGTCGTCCCTTTTCGCCGTCATCGCTTCCGCGCGACGCCTGCACGGCGCAGCTTGTCCGTGAGTCGCGCGGGGTCGGCGATGTCTCGGCGCGTCCACCGGACGAAGCCCGCCGTGGAGGTCAGGGCACGGAGACGGTCTTCGCGTGACTTCTCGTCCTGGACGACCTGTTCCGGCGTGCGACCTTGCCGGTACGTCGCGCCCCGGTACTTGACGTCACCGTCGAACTCCCCGAGCACGAGACGGTCCGGTTCGTCCGGGACGCGGAACGCGAAGTCGACGACCCCGATGAGTCCGTCACCGTCGGAGAACGGGACCTGCAGCTCGGGTGCGACGAACCCGGCGTCGTGTGCCACGACGCGACTGACGGACTCGCCTGCTGACTCGCCGCCGGGATCCCCGAAGTCGACGGCCCAGGCCGCCGTCCGGCGCCGCCGTGCTGCGGGGCGGGCGGCGAGCAGGGCACGGAGGTGCTCGCGCGTCGACAGCCCCGAGTGCAGCAGGTGGTCGGCGAGCACGACAGCCTGGAGCCGGCTCCGCGACAGGAGCAGGTCCGTGACGGTCCTGTCGAGGGAGGTGACCGGGAGTCCCGAGCGCGTCGCGCGCTCCTCGGGAGGAAGGAGCGAGGCGCGGACGCGGAGGCGGGCGGTCGACGTGCCGCGTCGGGCGGTCGGGTCGACGAGCTCGACGGGTCCGGCAGGCCACCCCCATGTCGGGAGGCCCCAGACGAGCGCGGCGGACTCGTGGGAGAGGAGGAGCCCGTCCTTCCTGCGGGTCACGAGGGCGGCGACCGCACGGCGGCGATGCTGCTCCCGTGGGTCGAGCGTGTGCCACGCGCCGGCCTGGACGTAGGCACCGGGCCAGACGCGCACGAGCGTCCCCGAGGCACAGGCGCGGGCGAGCTCGCGGTCGTCACGACCCGACGCGGCGAGATCCCGGGCGAGCAACAGGTCGTGGACAGCGAGGGAGGACATGACGCGAGCCTGGAGGAACCGGGAGTCCGGGCTGCGTCGACGACGAAGCCCGGGGGAGAGCCACGCTGCTGGGTGCAGAGGTGGAGGGACCACGCAGGGCGCCTTGTTCCGCCCGCGGGCGGTGACAAGGGACGCGGCAGGGGCGGGCCCACGCCTGCCACGTCCCCTGACGCCCGTGCAGGGCGACGCGCGCGGGGCGAGCAGCGCCGGGGCGGGGCAGCGCGTGGCGGCGCTGGCAGGCGGGCCCCGGGGGGCCGGCCCGCGCCTCCGGTAGGGTTGCGGCGTGACTGAGGTAGAGATCGGCGTTTCCAAGCGCGCGCGCCGCGCCTATGCGTTCGACGACATCGCGATCGTCCCGAGCCGGCGCACCCGCGACCCCCGAGACGTGTCCGTCAGCTGGTCGATCGACGCGTTCCACTTCGAGTCGCCGATCATCGCGGCGCCGATGGACTCGGTCGTGAGCCCGGCGACGGCCATCCGCATCGGCGAGCTCGGGGGCCTCGGCGTCCTCGACCTCGAGGGCGTCTGGACGCGCTACGACGACCCGGAGGCGGTGCTCGCCGAGATCCGCGGGCTGCCCGAGGACGAGACGGTCGCCCGCATGCAGCAGATCTACGCCGAGCCGATCAAGCCCGAGCTGGTGACGGCGCGCATCGCCGAGATCCGTGCCGCCGGGGTCCCCGTCGCCGGTTCGCTGAGCCCGCAGCGCACGCAAGACCTTTACCAGACGGTCGTCGACGCCGGCGTCGACCTCTTCGTCATCCGCGGCACGACGGTGTCGGCCGAGCACGTGTCGAAGACGACCGAGCCGCTCAACCTCAAGAAGTTCATCTACGAACTCGACGTGCCGGTCATCGTGGGAGGCGCCTCCACGTACACGTCGGCGCTGCACCTCATGCGCACGGGCGCGGCGGGCGTGCTCGTCGGGTTCGGCGGCGGTGCCGCCAGCACGACCCGCGCCTCCCTGGGCATCCACGCTCCGATGGCGACCGCGGTCGCCGACGTCGCCGGTGCTCGTCGCGACTACCTCGACGAGTCGGGCGGTCGCTACGTCCACGTCATCGCCGACGGCGGGCTCGGCACCTCCGGCGACATCGTGAAGGCCGTCGCCTGCGGCGCCGACGCGGTCATGCTGGGCGCCGCGCTGGCCCGAGCCACCGATGTGCCCGGCGGCGGGTTCCACTGGGGCGCCGAGGCGCACCACCCCGAGCTGCCGCGGGGCCGTCGCGTCCACGTGGGCCAGGTCGGCACGCTCGAGAAGATCCTCTACGGACCGGCCGACTCGGTCGACGGCCAGGCCAACATCATCGGCGCGCTCCGTCGTTCGATGGCGACGACCGGCTACAGCGACCTCAAGGAGTTCCAGCGCAGCGAGGTCGTCGTCGCTCCCTACCAGCCGCACTAGGCGACGTCGCCTCCCCAGGCGCCCCGATCTCACCTGGCGCTGCCAGCTGATCGGGCGTTGGATGGTCGCATGCACGGGTCCTCGGGCCCGCGACCGATCCGACGATGGAGGCACCGCATGGCCACGACCGCGACCGAATCCCTCTCCGCGAAGCTCGGGCCAGACGAGCGCGAGCGCGCCGTCCAGGCGCTGAAGACCGAAGAGCTCGACATCCTCGTGATCGGGGGCGGCATCGTCGGGGCAGGCTCTGCCCTCGACGCGGTGACGCGGGGCCTGAACGTCGGCATCGTCGAGGCCCGCGACTGGGGCTCCGGCACCTCGAGCCGTTCGTCGAAGCTGGTGCACGGGGGCATCCGCTACCTCGAGCAGCTCAACTTCCGCCTCGTGCGCGAGGCCCTGATCGAGCGCGGCCTGCTGCTGCAGCGCCTCGCGCCGCACCTCGTCAAGCCCGTGCGGTTCCTCTACCCCCTGAGCAAGCCGGTCTACGAGCGCTTCTACATCGGCGCCGGCATGGCCCTGTACGACATCTTCAGCTGGACGGGCGGGCGTCCGCCCGGGGTGCCCCACCACCGCCACCTGAGCAAGACGCAGGTGCTCCGGGCGATCCCGAGCCTCTCGAAGGACGCGGTCGTCGGCGGCCTCACGTACTACGACGCCCAGGTCGACGACGCCCGCTACGTCTCGTCGCTCGTGCGCACGGCGTCGAGCTACGGCGCCCACGCCGCCAGCCGCGTGCGGGTCGAGGGGTTCGTCAAGGTCGGCGAGCGCGTGGTCGGCGTGAAGGCGCACGACTACCAGACGGGCGAGCACTTCGAGATCCGTGCGAAGCAGGTCGTCAACGCGACCGGCGTCTGGACGGACGACACGCAGGCCATGGTCGGCGAGCGGGGCCAGTTCAAGGTCCGAGCGTCGAAGGGCGTGCACCTCGTGGTGCCCCGCGACCGCATCCACTCCGACATGGGCATGATCTTCCGCACCGAGAAGAGCGTCCTGTTCGTCATCCCGTGGGGCCGCCACTGGCTGGTCGGCACGACCGACACCGACTGGGACCTCGACAAGGCGCACCCGGCGGCGACGGCGGCCGACATCGACTACATCCTCGAGCACGTCAACAAGGTCATGGCCGTGCCGCTGACCCGCGACGACGTCGAGGGCGTCTACGCCGGTCTCCGCCCCCTGCTGGCCGGCGAGTCCGACCAGACCTCGAAGCTGTCGCGCGAGCACATCGTCGCACACACGGTGCCCGGCCTCGTGGTCGTCGCCGGCGGCAAGTGGACGACCTACCGAGTGATGGCCGAGGACGCGATCGACGAGGCGGTCGCCGCGCTCGACGGCCGCATCCCCGAGAGCACGACGATGGAGATCCCGTTGCTCGGCGCCGAGGGCTACCACGCCGCCTGGAACAAGCGCGGCAAGATCGCGAAGCAGCTCGGCGTCCACAAGGTGCGGGTCGAGCACCTGCTGAACCGCTACGGGACGTTGACCGACGAGGTCCTCGCGCTGGTCCGGGAGCGTCCCGAGCTGGCCGAGCCCCTGCCGGGTGCCGACGACTACATCGGGGCCGAGGTCGTCTACGCGGCCAGCCACGAGAGCGCCCTCCACCTCGAGGACGTGCTGGCCAGGCGCACCCGCATCTCGATCGAGGCGTGGGACAGGGGCGAGTCCGCCGCTCCCGTCGCCGCGAAGCTGATGGCCGAGGTGCTCGGCTGGTCCGACGCCGAGACCGAGGAGGAGGTCGGCAACTACCTCAAGCGCGTCGCGGCAGAGCGCGCGAGCCAGCTCGAGCCCGACGACGAGTCCGCCGACCGGGTCCGCCTCGAGGCCCCCGACATCACCTTCGGGTTCGACGAGGACGACATGGTGGTGCCCGGCGCCGACCAGGGCGGTGCGCCGAAGCCCGACGAGGACGTCGTGGAGCCCGCGGGCACGCCCGGCGACGACACGTCGGCGGACGCCCCGGGCGGCCGCTCGAGCTAGCACCCCGAGGTCGCGACGCGACCAGGCTGCAGGAGGCGCGGTGCCCGCTGGTCGGGCACCGCGCCTCCTGCGTCCGCCCGTCGAGAACACCGCATCGTTCCGGGAACACCGGGGGAGAGGCGCGGGTTGTCCACCGCGTGAGCAGCCCGGTGACCGCGTCCGTGCCCGTCGCTAAGCTGAGACGACTGCCCCTGAGTGACCTGGAGTCGGACCATGGCTGATGTGCGTCGAGTGAAGCTCCCCGGTGTGGGCGTGCTGCACACCTTCGTCACCGACGACGGCGGCAAGTGCGGGGTCATCACGCACCGATCGGGCCACAGCGACCTGATCACGTTCAGCGACGACGCCGACGGCGCCGACGTCAAGAAGGTGTCCCTCCGCCTCAGCGAGGACGAGGCGCACACGCTCGCCGAGCTGCTCGGCGGCACGCGCATCACCGAGTCCCTGTCGGCGCTCGACCAGATCCCCGGCCTCAGCATCGACTGGTTCACGGTCGACTACGACGACCACATCGCCGGCCAGCCGCTCGGCGACCTCGGTGCCAAGGGGGTCGTCGGCCTCACGGTCGTCGCGGTCGTGCGAGGTGACGCGGCGAACCCGGCGCCGTCGGGCGACTTCAAGGTCTTCCCGGGCGACACCCTCGTCGTGGCCGGCAGCCCCGAGAAGGTCGCCAAGGCCTTCGCCTGGTACCGCACGGGCGAGCTGCGCCACCGCAGCCCGGTCGACGCCCCGCCCGGGAGCTGATCGCCGGTGCACCTGGGTGAGGAGCTGGTCGTCCTCGGCGTCCTGCTGCTGATCGCCTACGGGCTGGGCAGGGCAGGCAAGCTGATCGGCCTGCCGTCCATCCCGATCTACATGATCGTCGGCCTGCTGGCGAGCACGAACACCGGCTGGTTCCCGATCAGCTTCGACTCGCACAACATCGAGCTCATCGCGATCTTCGGGCTCATCCTGCTGCTGTTCAACCTCGGCCTCGAGTTCGACCAGGACGAGTTCTTCTCGAACGCGGGTCGCCTGATCGTCTCGGGCGGCAGCTACATCGCCGTCAACATGGGCGTCGGCCTGGTGTTCGGTTTCATGCTCGGCTGGGGCACGCGCGAGGCGCTGATCATCGCCGGCATGACGGCGACGTCGTCGAGCGCGATCGTCACGAAGCTGCTGATCGAGCTGAACCGCCTGGCGAACCGCGAGACGCCGATGATCCTGGGCGTCACCGTCGTCGAGGACATCTTCATCGCCATCTACCTGGCGATCGTGTCGGTGGTGCTCAGCGGCGAGACCGACCCGCTGCCGGTCGTGCTCAAGCTGGTGGTCGCCTTCGCGTTCCTCGTCGCGATGTTCGCGGTGGCGAGATGGGGCGGCGCCGTCGTGTCGAAGTTGATGCGGACCCGCGACGACGAGCTCTTCACGGTGCTGTTCTTCGGCCTCGCCGTGCTCTTCGCGGGCCTCGGCGAGATCCTCGGCGTGACCGACGCGATCGGCGCGTTCCTCATCGGCCTGATCATCGGCGCGACGCGCTACCGCAACAGGGTCGAGCAGTTCGCCTTGCCGATGCGCGACGTCTTCGGCGCCTTCTTCTTCCTCAACTTCGGCCTCGGCCTCAACCCGTCGCTGTTCCCGAGCGTGCTCGGGCCCGTCGCGATCGCGGTCGGCATCACGATCGCCCTGAACGTGATCGCGGGCCAGTTCGTCGCCTGGCTCAACAAGCTCGGGCCGCAGGCGGGCATCAACACCGCCGTGATCCTGCAGAACAGAGGTGAGTTCGCCCTGATCCTCGCGACCCTCTCGGCCGGCGCCGGGCTCGACGAACGTCTGCAGCCGTTCGCGGGGCTGTACGTCCTGATCATGGCGGTGCTCGGCCCGGTGCTCGCCTCCAACTCCGAGCGGATCGGCGGGGTCGTGCTGCGCACCCGCCGGCGGGCCGAGCGCGAGGCGAGCGAGGCCCGGCGCCTCGAACGCGACGCGCGCCACTCGGAGGAGATCGCCCTGATGGAGGCGGCGCTCGCCGGGGACGAGCCGGGCGCCTCGCGCCAGGGCGACGGCAGCGGCCGCAGTGCCGAGGCGGACGCCGACGACGAAGAGGCCCTGCTCGGCACGCGCGAGCGCGCTGCCGCCGAGGCGGCAGCGGAGGCCGACGCCGATGCCGACGCCGCGGACTACGACGACCTCGACGAGCAGGACAGGGCCCGGGCCGCGATCCTCGCCGACCAGGCCGGTCAGCAGTCCGACCAGCGGGCCACGCGTCAGCGCGACCCCGAGTACTGACCCCGAGTCGAGCCCGAGTACTGACCCCGAGCGCTGACGCCGGGTGCTGACCAGGTCCCGATGCAGGTCGCGCGCACGGTAGGCACCCAGCAGGCTCCCGCGGGGGCGCAGGTACCATCGGGCTCGTGACCCGCACCGAGAACCCTCCCGTCTCGCGCGACGTCGACGTGCCCGCCTCCATGTGGGAGGTCGCCCGGCGCCCCCGCTGGATCGCGATGCTCGCCCTCTGCCTCGTCATCTCGGGCATCTTCGCCTGGCTCGGCCACTGGCAGATCGAGCGCAGCGTCGAGAGCGGGCAAGAGGTCAACCCCGGGACCGAGACGGTCAAGGTGCTCAGCGACGTCGTCGACCCGCAGTCGCCGTTCTACGACCGCGTCGGCGGGCAGATGGTCACGCTCACCGGGCAGTTCGCGCCCGACGACTACCGCGTCGTCGTCGACCGCTACAACGGCGGCGACCCCGGCTCGTGGCTGATCGGCCGTCTCGTCGACGACGTCGACGGGTCGTCGGTCGTCGTGGCCCTCGGCTGGAGCAACGACGAGGGCGGTGCCGAGGCCGCCGAGCGCGCCGTGCCGACGGGAACGGTCACCGTGACCGGTCGGTACATGCCGAGCGACCAGCCCTCCGACGGTGACTTCAAGGGCGGCCGCGAGAACGTCGTGTCGGTGCCCATGCTCGTCAACGAGTGGGCCGACCTCGACGGCGACGTGTACTCCGGCTACGTCGTCTCGGCCGACCCGGTCGACGGCCTCGCCGCCATCGACTCGGTGGCGCCCGAGAGCGACCGCTCGCTCAACTGGCTGAACGTCTTCTACGCGATCGAGTGGGTCGTGTTCGCCGGCTTCGCGATCTTCCTGTGGTTCCGGCTGGTGCGCGACCGGTTCGAGCGTGACGTCGACGAGGCCGAGGAGGCGCGGCTCGAGGCCGGGACCGCCTCCTGACCCGCTCCTCCTGCGGTGGTCGACCCGCGCCTCCTGCGCTGGCTCGACGACGACCGACCCCGCCCTGGCCCCGCCGCCTCCGCGGGTAGGATCGAGGCCATGCCCCTGAAGCCCCGGCAACGCGACATCCCGAAGATCCCGGGTGCCGTCAAGTTCTACAAGATCTCCGCCTACGTCACCGGCGTGATGCTGCTGCTGCTCGTCTTCGAGATGGCCTTCAAGTACACGCCCCTGCAGCTCGAGATGCAGCTGGGCGGCGAGGGCGGGTTCCTCGTGCCCGTCGACTCGATCACCACCGGCTTCAACCTGTCGACCGCCATCCTGATCGCGCACGGCTGGCTCTACGTCGTCTACCTCTTCGCCGACTTCCGCCTCTGGAGCCTGATGCGCTGGCCGTTCTCGCGGTTCATCATCATCGCGCTCGGCGGCGTCGTGCCGTTCCTCTCGTTCTTCGTCGAGAGCCACATGACCAAGCTGGCGATGCGTGAGCACGCAGCGCTGGTCGCCGAGCCCACCCCTAGCACCCAGGGAGCCCCCGCGTGACAGAAGCCACCGAGACGGCCCAGAGCCCCGTCCTCGTCGTCGATTTCGGTGCGCAGTACGCGCAGCTGATCGCGCGTCGCGTGCGGGAGGCCAACGTCTACTCCGAGATCGTGCCGCACACGATCACCGCCGCCGAGATCGCGGCGAAGAACCCCGTCGGCATCGTGCTCAGCGGCGGCCCGTCGAGCGTCTACGAAGAGGGCGCGCCGGGTCTCGACCCCGCGATCCTCGAGCTCGACGTGCCCGTGCTGGGCATCTGCTACGGCTTCCAGGCGATGGCCAAGGCCCTCGGCGGCGAGGTCTCGCGCACAGGTCAGCGCGAGTACGGCGCGACCGACGTCACCCTCGCCGAGGGCGACAGCACCTTGCTCTCGGGGCAGCCGACCTCGCAGACGACGTGGATGAGCCACGGCGACTCCGTGTCGAAGGCGCCTGAGGGCTTCGACGTGCTCGCGTCGAGCGCCGCGACCCCGGTCGCCGCCTTCTCGAGCGACGCCCGCAAGCTCTACGGCGTGCAGTGGCACCCCGAGGTCAAGCACTCGTCGTTCGGCCAGGCCGTGCTCGAGAACTTCCTGCACCGCGCCGCCGGCATCCCCGCCGACTGGAACAGCGGCAACGTCATCGCCGAGCAGGTCGCCCGCATCCGCGAGCAGGTCGGCTCGTCGCGCGTGATCTGCGGTCTCTCCGGAGGCGTCGACTCGGCCGTCGCGGCCGCCATCGTCCACGAGGCGGTCGGCGACCAGCTCGTCTGCGTGTTCGTCGACCACGGCCTGCTGCGTGCCGACGAGCGCCGCCAGGTCGAGGAGGACTACGTCGCCTCGACGGGCGTCCGCCTCGTCACGGTCGACGCCGAGCAGCAGTTCCTCGACGCGCTCGCCGGCGTCACCGACCCCGAGCAGAAGCGCAAGATCATCGGGCGCGAGTTCATCCGCAGCTTCGAGGGCGCCGCCGAGGCGCTCGTGCTCGAGGCCGCGGCCGAGGGCGAGTCCGACGTCAAGTTCCTCGTGCAGGGCACGCTCTACCCCGACGTCGTCGAGAGCGGCGGCGGCACGGGCACCGCGAACATCAAGAGCCACCACAACGTGGGCGGCCTGCCGGAGGACCTGCAGTTCGAGCTCGTCGAGCCGCTCCGCACCCTCTTCAAGGACGAGGTCAGGGCCATCGGCCGCGAGCTCGGCCTGCCCGAGGTCATCGTCGGCCGCCAGCCGTTCCCCGGGCCCGGCCTCGGCATCCGCATCATCGGCGAGGTGACGCACGAGCGCCTCGAGCTGCTGCGCCACGCCGACGCCATCGCGCGTGCCGAGCTGACCGCCGCCGGCCTCGACGGCGACATCTGGCAGTGCCCCGTCGTGCTGCTCGCCGACGTCCGCTCGGTGGGCGTGCAGGGCGACGGCCGCACCTACGGCCACCCGATCGTGCTGCGCCCGGTCTCGTCGGAGGACGCCATGACGGCGGACTGGACGCGCCTGCCCTACGACGTGCTCGCCAAGATCTCGAACCGCATCACGAACGAAGTGGACGGCGTCAACCGCGTCGTGCTCGACGTCACGTCGAAGCCGCCGGGCACCATCGAGTGGGAATGAGCGGGTGGGTCTCGATGCGGAGCATCGAACCCGCTCATTCCGGGGGAGCCTGCGACCCCGGTGCCCACCAGTAGGAGCTGAGCATCGCGTTCCGCAGACGCCTCTGCGAAGCGTGCTGAGGCGCGGTGCGAGCCTGCGGGCAGCCTCGCACCGCGTCCTAGGCGAGAAGGGACGTCGTACCGGTGGGCCCACCGGTACGACGTCCCTTCTCGCCTACCTAGGCACGGGTCCGCGGGGCCGAGGGCGCCCGCGCACGGCCCCCGCCGCCCGCGCACAGAACCCCTCGAACACAGAGAGGCGGGGCCCGTCCCTCTCGGAACGAGCCCCGCCTCCTGGTGTCGCTGGCCTGCTAGTCGTTGCCTCGCAGGATGGCGAGGAGACGCAGGATCTCGACGTACAGCCACACGACGGTCATGACCAGGCCGAAGGCGGCCGACCAGCCGTAGATGCGCGGGGCGCCGCGCTCGACACCCGTCTTGATGTTCGTGAAGTCGAGCACCAGCGAGTAGGCGGCCATGAGGATCACGAGGACGCCGAGGGCTGCACCGATCGGGATGTTGGTGCCGGGGATCGGCTCGCTGCGGAGGCCGAACGGCTGGTCGTTGACGCCGAAGAGCATGAGGCCGACGTTGACCAGCGAGAACAGCGCGTAGCCGACCATCGCGACCATGAAGATCTTGGTGGCCTTCGCCGACTCGCGGACCTTTCCGCTCTTGAAGAGCAGCAGGGTGACGACGAAGACGGAGCCCGTCCCGAGCAGGGCCTGCACGGCGATGCCGGGGTAGATCTGCTCGAAGATCGCGGAGATGCCACCGACGAACAGGCCCTGCGCTGCCGAGTAGGCGAGCACGAGGCCGGCCGAGGGCCGCTTCTTGAAGATGTTGACGAGGGCGAGCACGAAGCCCGCGATCGCGCCGACGAACGCCAGGGCGGGGATGAACCAGCCGACGGCTGCTCCCACCGCGACGAGCGCGAAGGCGATGACCGTCTTGACGATCGTGTCCTCGTAGGTCATGCGGTCGGTCTCGACGGGGCCGGCGGCGGGCTGCGTGTAGAGATCCTGCAGCTGCTCGGCGGTCATGCCGTTGTACTCGACGGGGCGCTGTCCCGCTGCGGCGCGCTCCTGCCGGATGACGGCGGCGCCCTTCTCCGAGAAGGCCGGCGACGAGCTGAAGCCGGGATTCGAGAATGCCAAGGGAGTTCCTCTTCTGGTCGTGAGACGTGGTCGCGACGCGAGGTGCTGTGTGCTGCGTCGCCGTTGAGAAGAGGCTAACGGGTGTCGGCCAGGGGAGGGCTGGGGATTTGCCTGATGAGGCCCGTATTCGCGGCAGGCGAACGTGCACCGGCTGCAGGGTTGCACCGTCTCGGGACCGGGGTGCAGCTGCGTGCCGACGCCACGCCTCCTCGTCCGTCACCCGCCGCCGGTACCGTGGCTGCCATGTCGCCTCGCCCCCTCGTCATCGCCCACCGCGGAGCCAGCGGGCACAGGCCCGAGCACGGGGAGGCGGCCTACCGCCTCGCGATCGAGCTGGGCGCCGACGCGATAGAGCCGGACATCGTGCCGACCCGCGACGGCGTGCTCGTGCTGCGGCACGAGAACGAGATCTCGGGCACGACCGACGTCTCCGACCACCCGGAATTCGCCGACCGGCGCACCACCAAGCAGATCGAGGGCAAGGAGGTGGCGGGCTGGTTCACCGAGGACTTCACCTGGGCCGAGCTCAGCACCCTGACCGTGCGCGAGCGCCTGCCGCACCTGCGTCCGCTCAGCGCCGCCCACGACGGGGAGGGCGGCATCCAGCGGCTGAGCGACCTGCTGCGGCTGCTCGACGACGCCCCGCGCGAGGTGGGCCTCGTCGCCGAGGTGAAGCACGCCCAGCACTTCGAGGCGCTCGGGCTGCCCCTCGACGAGCTCGTCGCCGCCGAGCTAGCCGAGCACGGCTGGGCGGACGACTCGCGCCTCACCGTCGAGAGCTTCGAGCAGACCGTGCTGTGGCAGCTGCGCGACAGGGGAGTCGGCGGCAGCCTCGTCTGGCTCGTCGAGAAGGCGGGCTCGGCGGCCGACCAGGTCGCCCGGCTCGGCTCGGCGGCACCGACCTACGCCGACCAGCTCGACGAGTCGTCGCTGACGGCCCTGGTCGAGGCGGGCCTGCACGGGGTGTCGTTCGACAAGGCGATGCTGCTGCACCCCTCCGGCGAGACCCGGCCCGAGCTCGTCGACCGCGCGCACGCAGTCGGTCTCGACGTGTTCGCCTGGACCCTGCGGATCGAGAACGCGTTCCTCGCGAAGGGCAACCGCCAGGCCGGCGGCAAGGAGGCGGAGGGCGACTGGGAGTCGGAGTTCGCCGACCTGATGGCGCTGGGCCTCGACGGGGTCTTCGCCGACCATCCCGAGCGGGCGGTCGCGGTGCGCGAGGGGCTCTGACCTCGAGCGGTGTCGCCGGGCTGGTGCCGGGCCGGTGTCGGCCTTGCGCCGGCCTGGCGCGCCTCCTCCGTCCCGGCTCGGATGTCGGGGGCCCGGCCTAGACTGGCCGCGCCATGACGATCGTGCTCGAGCCCTCTGACGCTTCCGGTTCTGCCGGTGATCCCCTGACCGCGGGGCTGAACCCGCAGCAGAGAGAGGCGGTCGAGTACCGCGGGCAGTCGCTGCTGATCGTCGCCGGTGCCGGCTCGGGCAAGACGAGCGTGCTGACCCGCCGCATCGCCGGGCTGATCGCGACGCGCGAGGCCTGGCCGAGCCAGATCCTCGCCATCACCTTCACGAACAAGGCCGCGGCCGAGATGCGCGAGCGCGTGCAGCAGCTCGTCGGCCAGGCGGCCGAGGGCATGTGGATCTCGACGTTCCACTCGGCGTGCGTGCGCATCCTGCGCCGCGAGGCCGAGCAGTTCGGCTTCACGAAGAGCTTCACGATCTACGACTCGGCCGACTCGAAGGCGCTGCTCAAGCGCATCCTCAAGCAGCTCGACGCCGACTCGCTCGGCTTCACCGTCAGCCAGGCGGCCGGCAAGATCTCGAAGCTCAAGAACGAGCTCAGCGACGTCGAGACGTACGCCCGGCAGATCAACGCCGGCGACCCGCAAGACGTGATGTTCCTCGAGATCTTCCGGCAGTACACGCGGTCGCTGCAGCAGGCGAACGCGTTCGACTTCGACGACCTGATCGCGCAGACCGTCTTCCTGTTCCGGGCGTTCCCGCACGTGGCGGCGACGTACCAGCGACGGTTCCGCCACCTGCTCGTCGACGAGTACCAAGACACCAACCACGCGCAGTACGCGCTGATCCGCGAGCTGACGCGTCCCGTCGACCCCGAGCACGTCGACGCCCTCGAGCGCGGCGGGCAGTTCGTGCAGTCGATGCGCGACGGCAGCGGTCGCATCCCCGGGGCGTCGCTCACGGTGGTCGGCGACAGCGACCAGTCGATCTACGCGTTCCGCGGCGCCGACATCCGCAACATCGTCGAGTTCGAGCGCGACTTCCCCAACTCGAAGGTGGTGCTGCTCGAGCAGAACTACCGCTCGACCCAGAACATCCTCGACGCGGCCAACGCCGTCATCGCCAACAACTTCGACCGGCAGGCCAAGAACCTGTTCACGACGGTCGGCGAGGGCGCCAAGATCGTCGGGTTCACGGGCTACACCGGGCACGACGAGGCGCAGTTCGTCGCCGACGAGATCGCGAAGCTGCACGAGCAGGGCACGGCCTACAAAGACGTCGCCGTCTTCTACCGCACCAACTCGCAGACCCGGGCGCTCGAAGAGATCTTCATCCGCTCGGCGATCCCGTACCGGGTGCTCGGCGGCACGAAGTTCTACGAGCGTGCCGAGATCAAGGACGCGATGGCGTACCTCATCACGGTCGCGAACCCCTCCGACCCGATGGCGCTGCGCCGCATCATGAACGTGCCGAAGCGCGGCATCGGCCCGGCGACCGAGACGGCGATGCAGCGCTGGGCCGACGAGCGCGAGGCGCCCCTGCGCGACGCGATGCGCAACGCGCGCGAGCTCGGCCTCGGCCCGAAGGTGACGGGGGCGATCACCGGTCTCGCTACCCTGCTCGACGAGGTCCAGGCGACGGCCGACACGGCGCCGGTGCACGAGATCCTCACCCGGCTGATCGAGGGCAGCGGCCTGGTGGAGGCGCTGCGGGCGTCGAGAGACCCTCAAGACGAGGCGCGTGCCGAGAACATCGACGAGCTCGTCGCGGTCACGAAAGAATTCCAGCGGAACAACCCCGACGGCACCCTGCTCGACTTCCTCACCGAGGTGACGCTGGTCGCCGCGGCCGATGACCTCGACGACTCGAGCGGCACGGTCTCGTTGATGACGCTGCACACGGCGAAGGGCCTCGAGTACGAGGCGGTGTTCCTCACCGGTGTCGAAGAAGACCTGCTGCCGCACCGCATGTCGGCGAGCGAGCCGGGCGGCCCCGCGGAGGAGCGCCGGCTGTTCTACGTGGGCATCACGCGTGCCCGCAAGCAGCTGTTCCTGTCGCTGGCGATGACCCGTGCGCAGTTCGGCGAGGTGAACGTCGCGATGCCGTCGCGTTACCTGCAAGAGATCCCGGTCGACCTGATCGACTGGAAGCAGTCGCCCGGCATGGCGAACAGCCGAGGAGGCACCCAGCCGCGGGCGCTCAACGCGCGTCGCGAGGGCGGCCCCGACACGAACCGCGGGGCGACGCCGCGCGCGTCGGGCGGCTACGGCAGCGGCAGCTACGACCGCCAGACGGCGGCGGCGAAGACGAAGCCGAAGACCGAGTGGGCGAACCGCGTCACCGGCACGGTGCGAGACAACGGCGACCTGGTGCTCGAGACGGGCGATCGCATCTCGCACGTCGACTTCGGCGAGGGCCGCGTCATGGCCGTCACCGGCGAGGGCGCCCGCCGCATCGCCGAGGTGCTGTTCGACACCGCCGGCCGCAAGAAGCTGCTGATCAAGGTCGCGCCGATCGAGAAGGTCTAGGCGGGTCGAGCGAGCGGGGGCTCGCCGCGTCCTAGGGGCTCGATCGCGCCTCCTGCAGGAAGGCCGTCGTGCCGCCCAGGTGGAGGGCGTCGCCGATCCCCAGGACGAACGGGGCTCCCGGCACGAGCTCGACGGTCGTGCCTCCGGATCGCCGCACCGTCGTTCCGTTGCCGGAGCCGAGGTCCGTGACCCTCACGATGCCCTGGTCGTCGACGACGAGGTGGGCGTGTTCGCGGGACAGCGACCTCGACTCGTCCTCGAGCTCGAGCCTCCGGGGCGACGACGGGTCCGAGGCCGTCGCCGATGATCGGCGGCGGCCCACCACCAGCCCCGCCGACGTGATCCGAGTCCTCGTCCCGTCTGCGAGGCACAGATCGTGGTGGGGCCCCTGCCCGTGGTCCCGGATCGTGGCCGGGGCGGCGGCCGGTGCGACTGACGGCGCGGCTGCCGGCGCGGTGTGCGTGGGCAGGGAGATCCGCGGGGGAGGGGGGATCGGGACGGACGGCGCCCCCGCCACGAGAGGCAGTCGGATCACCTTGCTGAGGAGACCGTCGCGTCGGAACACCTCAACGTCCTCCTCCGCGAGGGGTCGGCTGTGCTCCGGCGCCCGTCGGCGATCCCTCCTCGTTCTCGACCCTCGTGCCATCTCGTCTCCTTCCTGTGGAATGCGCCCCGAACCGTCTGTTCATGTGACATGTTAATGCTGGGCGGCTCAGAGCGGGTCGCCGCGAGAGAGGACCACCCATGGCAAACGTCTCCGTCACCTTCGACGACATCCGCACCCAGGCGACCCAGCTCCGCAACGGACAGCGAGCCATCGAGGACCAGCTGAGCCAGCTCAGGTCGCAGATCGACACCCTCGTCGGCTCGGGGTTCGTGACCGACCGATCCTCGAAGGCCTTCGACTCGGCGTACGGCGAGTTCACCAGCGGGGCGAGCAAGACGATCCAGGCGATCGAGGGGATGGCCGGTTTCCTCGAGGGCGCAGCTGACGCCCTGCAGAGCACCGACGAGCAGCTCGCCAGCAGCCTGCGCTGACGCCCGACCAGATGACGGACGCCCGTCTCGCCGTGCCGGCGGGGCGGGCGACCACCCGAGAGAGGGAGATGACATGGCTCGATCGAGCCTCACGGTCGACACGGGTGACCTCCGGTCGCTGTTCACGACGCTCGGCGAGGTGAAGACGGCGTTCGAGGCAGGCGGTGACGGCATCGACGACGCGGACGCGTGCGGCCATGCCGGCCTCGCGCAGCGCGTCCGGTCGTTCGCCGCAGGGTGGGACGACTCTCGGCGACAGCTCGCCGAGGCGATCGGCGACCTCGGCACGTCCGCACTCGGCATCGCCGACGGCTTCGACGCCGCGGACGCGGAACTCGCTGCGTCGCTGGCAGGTGAGGACTGATGGCGTACTCGTGGTCGTCTCCCCTGGCCGTCGTCCCCGGCGATCCCGCCGTCGTCGACCGGATGGCGCAGCGGTTCTCGCTGACCGCTGAGTCCATCGGATCGGCCGCGTCCTCGTTGCGATCGCTCGACACGTCGTCGGCCGAGAGCGAGGCCGTGGCGGCGTTCTTGCACGCGGCAGCGGACCTGGAGGCGAGGCTCAGCGCGGCACGAGGGCGCTACGTCGAGGCCGGGGCCGCGCTCGGATCGTATGCGGGGTCGCTGGCGAGCGCCCTCGACGAGTCGCGTCCCGCGGTGCGCGACAACGACCGTGCGAGGGAGGACTTCGACGCCGCCGACCGCCTCGTGACGACCTACGAGGGACGCGCGATGCTCGAGCCCGAAGGGCCGGCGAAGCAGCAGTACGAGGACTGGGCTGCGGCGCAGGAACTGAGACGCGAGGAGGCGCGTGACCGGATCGCGACGTCGGCTCGCCGCCTCGCTGCCGCCCATGCCGCCGCCGACGCCGCCGCTGTGGTCGCGATCCGGCGGTTCGACGACGCCACGGACGACGGCCTGCACGACTCGTTCTGGGACGACCTCGGCGGCGTGGCCCACGCGGTCGGGACGGCGGTCGGCGATGTCGGTGATGCGATCACCATGGCCTGGGAGGGATCGGCGCTGCGCGATGCGCTCGCTCCGGGCTTCGAGTCGTTCCAGGACTGGATGCGCGAGAACGATGCGTGGATCGGGAAAGTTCTGGAAGTCGTGGATCGGGTCGGCATGATCGTGGGGATTCTGTCGCTAGCTCTCCCGTTCCTGGGGCCGATCGCCCTAGCTTTGGCGCTCCTGAGTGTCGGACTTACCCTCGCTCGGTCGCTCGCAGGGACTTCCACCCTCGTCGATCTCGGCTTCGCAGCTTTCTCCTTGCTGACGCTCGGTACAGGGAAAGTCTTGACGAACAGTGCGCAGAGGTCAGTAGCTGCACTGCGCGGGGCGCAAGCTGAAGCCCTCGTGGCTGAGGGCATGACGTCGTCGCTTGCACGGGCCACCGTCGCCAAGGCCTTCTACCGGAGCAGGCCTCGAGCTCTCAGCCCGGTACTTTTCTCGGCGGGGGGCGACGCGGCTACGGCCCACCTGATGCTTTATGTCGCCAAGGAACGGCCAGGCGCGTCGGCGGCCGAGTTGGCGCACGCTGCTGACCTCATGCAGGGCTTGCGACCTCTGCGAGCTCTGGCATGGGCGGGGCAGGTGCAGAGCGTCGGCTCGGAGGTCTGGTCCGCCGCAGTGGACCTCCGCGAACGACTTCCCCTTGCGTCGTCTCGCACGGTCTTCGGTACAGCATGGTGAGCCGGTTCCCCATGCCACGCCGAACGTGGTTCGACTGGTTGGTCTTCGCCTCCGTTTTCCTGGCTCATCTCGGATACTGGGGAGGGAGCGCAGTCTTTGCGGTGGTGGCTCTGGTCCGGCAAGCACACGGCGAACCTGCCCCGTCCGGTGATGAGCTGATGCGGACGAGTGAGAGCTGGCCTCCGCTCGACCTCCCTTCGTGGCCGTTCTGGGTCTCCATGCCGTTGCTCGTCGTCGCGGTGGCGCGCACCGTGCGAGCGACGGCTATTCCGTCCAGTTGGAGCCCGACCGTGACAGCGGTGTTCGCGCTGCTCGGGGGCGTGGACGGCCTCCTCTTCGCGGTCGCCTTCCTCGATATGCCGGAATGGCCCCGGGACTCGGTCATCCCGGGCACTGTCCTTTGCATCGCCGGCACAGTCGGTCTCTGCAACGTCCTCGTGCGACACGTCCTGAGCGCCGCTATTCGACGGACTGCGGCGCAGCACTCCCGAAAGCGTCACGTCTCCCGGAGCGAGCGGTGAAGGGGGCGGGGTACGTGACCCGCGACTCTGGGGCGCGCGGTGCCTCCTACTCGGTCGTGGTGCCGCCGGGCTTCATCCGCATCCCAGGAGGCGCGGGGCCGGAGACGGCGCTGGCGACGGTACTTGATCAGCTGTACGAGACCAGCCCCGGTCCCGAGTTCGAGACGCGTTTCGTCGACGCCCTCCGGCGGGTCGGCGACGCCGACGTGCACCACGCGGTGCTCGACTCGTACGTGACGGCCGGTCCCGTGCCGGACGCGGGCGTGGCGTGCAGCATCGTGTTCGCCGCCGTGCCCGTCACGCGCAGCGCGCACAGCGACCTCGACCGACTGCTCCTCGCGCGGGTCGCGGCCGGTGCGACGCCCACGGTGGTGGGAGGCGACCCGGCGGTGTCGTGGGAGCTCGAGGCTGCGGCGCCTCACGAACGCGAACGGGTCCTCCGGCGCCGAGCCGTCCTCGCCCGCGTCGTGGGGCACGACCACCTGCTGGTCTCGATCGTCCTCACCGTCGTCGCGGATGAGGCGCCCGAGGCTCGGGGCCGCGGAGAGGTGGCCGACGCGTTCGTCGAGCTCTTCGACGCGGTGTTGACGACCGTCCGTTGGCGCGACGACCGCGGCCGCCTCATCACTGATCGGCCGGTCGAGTGACGCTCACCCTCGCCGCCCCGCCTCCCTCGACCTGCCCACAGCCCGACACCGATCAGGAGAACGCCCCATGACCGACTCGCCTCACGCCGTGGCCCCGCGGGACGACCCGCCGATGGAGATCCTCGTCGGCTACGACGCGACCACGTGGATCTGCCTGCCGCCCTCGTGGCCGCACCAAGGCCACGAGGGGCCGCGCTCGTGGGTGGCCGCCACCGTCCGTGACGTCTGCACGAGGTCCCTTGGCACCTCGCGTGCGAACAAGCGCTGGTTGACCAGGACCCTCGAGCACCTCGCCGAGTGGCAGGACGAGGACGAACTCAGGTACCTGCACCTGCCGTCCGTCACGAGCGAGTTCCTGCTGCTCCGCATCCAGTACGCCTTCTGCGAGGGCGACCGTGACGACCTGCTGCGACGCCTCGTCCTCACGACGGATCTCGACGCTCTGGAGCCTCCCGCGCTGCAGGACGTCACCGCCCATGGTCTCGGGCGAGGACTCCGGGGCCTGGTGCACGCCGACGTCGCCGGTCAGCTGACCACGATGGTCGCGACCGCGTTCCGGTCCGAGCCCTTCGACCTGCGCATCGCCTGCCAGCTCGGTCCGCCGGAGAACGTGCCGCTGCTCCTGCCCGTCGTCGACGACTTCATCGACGGCATCAGCGTCGTCCGAGCGGAGTGAGGCTCTCGGCGACCGTCCTCGACGTGTCGAGCGGACAGCGGGCCGACGTGGTCTGGGAGGTGAGCCCCGACACGACCGTGGGTCAGCTCATCGCGTCCGCGCTGCCGCACCTCGGAGCGGGGGCGACCGCCGATCGGCACGCATCGGGGTGCGGGGCGGTGACCGTCGACGGCCGTGCGGTGGCGCTCGACGTGTGCGTAGCGCAGGGGTTCGTGCTCGAGGGGAGCTTGCTGATGATCGGTGCGCCTCCTGGCCCCGCGCCCCTGCCCGACGACGGGCCCAGCATCCGCGTCGTCGGAGGGCCGGGGGCCGGGACCGTCTTCGTCGTCGATCCCGGTGTGTGCGTCATCGGGTCGTCTCCTCAGGCCACGGTTCGTCTCGACGACGACGTGCCTGCCTTCGCGGCCGTTCTCCGTCTCGACGGTGCGGGGCGGTTCACGATCGAGCCCGCACTCGGGACGGAGGGTGACGGAACTGCCGGCGACGCGCTCGCTGACGGCCCCGTCGTGACCGTCGACCGGCGACCGCTCGTCGAGTCCGTCCAGCTCGACGAGTCGTCCGTCGTGCGTGTCGGGAGCGTCCTGCTCGGGGTCGCCGCCGGGCGCCGGCCCGGCGCAGCGCTCCACCTGGCGCGGAGCGGGACGCACCTCGAGTTCGCCCGACCGCCACGGCTGCTCCCCGAATCGCCGCCGACCGCCTTCCGCTTGCCACCCGAGCCGCAGGCGCCGGCACGGCGACCGCTCCCGGTCGTCGCCGCCTTGGCCCCGCTCGCGATGGCCGCGGTCATGGTCGGCCTCTTCGGTCACCTCATGTACCTCGCCTTCGGCCTGATGTCGCCGATCGTGCTGGTCGCCAACTACGTGTCCGACCGGCGGAACGGACGGCTGACCCACCGACGGAGACTCGACGAGCACGAGGCGGCGACATCGTCGGTGCTCTCGGCAGCAGACGACGCCGTGCACCAGCTCGAGCAGGAGCGGCGGGCGAGCTGCCCCGACCCCGCCGCCGTGCTCGACATCGCGATGCGTCGTCGTGCCCGGCTGTGGGAGCGCCGCCGCGCCGATCCAGATCACCTCGTTCTCCGTGTCGGCACGGCTGACCACCCCTCGGGCGTCACCATCGACGACCCTCGTGAGCTCGAGCACCTGCGGACCGTCGCCCGCGAGGCGCACGCCGTCCCCGTCACCCTCGACCTGCCCCGCTGCGGGGTCGTGGGGATCGCTGGCCGCGACGAGCACGCCCGGCCGCTCGTCGCGTGGCTGCTGGCGCAGATCGGCGTGCTGCAGAGCCCGCGCGACGTCGAGGTCGTGCTGCTCACCTCGCCCTCCGGTGAAGAGCACTGGTCGTGGCTCCGATGGCTGCCGCACACCCGCCCCGGCGCCGGCGGCTCGTGCTCGATCCGGGTGGGCCACGACGCGGAGGGAGTCGCTCGCCGGCTCGCCGAGCTCGCGGCCCTCATCGAGGCCCGGCGGCGAGCAGCCCGCGAGGCGCGCGGAGCGGTCGACCCCGACGCCCCCGACGTGGTGGTCGTCGTGGACGGGGCCCGGCGGCTGCGCACCCTGCCCGGGCTCGTCACCGTGCTCAAGGAGGGTCCGTCGGTGCGTGTCTGGGCGATCTGCCTCGACGTCGACGAGCGTTCCCTGCCCGAGGAGTGCGTGGCCGTCGTCTCTGCCGGAGCGCACCGGCACGGCGTCGCCGCACAGCGCGCGACGAGCCTGCAGGAGGTGCTCGCCGACGAGCTGCCGCAGGGCTGGCACGAGACGGTCGCGAGGGCCGTGGCGCCGGTCGTCGAGGTCGACCACGAGGGCGAGGCAGGCGGCCTGCCCTCGACCTCTCGCCTCCTCGACCTGCTCGGTCTGGACGAGCCGGACGCCCGTGCCGTCCTGGATCGCTGGCGACGACTCGGGCCGAGCACCCGCGTCGTGCTCGGAGAGAGCATCGACGGCTCGTTCGCCGTGGACCTCTCCGCGGACGGCCCGCACGCCCTGGTCGCGGGCACGACCGGGGCCGGCAAGTCCGAGCTGCGCCAGAGCCTCGTGGCGTCGCTGGCCGCGACCAACGACACCGACGCGATGACGTTCGTCCTCGTCGACTACAAGGGCGGCGCTGCGTTCCGGGACTTCGCGCCCCTGCCGCACACGGTGGGGACGGTGACGGACCTCGACGGCCACCTCGTCGAGCGGGCCCTCACCTCGCTCCGCGCCGAGCTCCACCGGCGTGAGCTGGTCCTGGCGGAGGCGGGCGCCAAGGACGTCGAGGACCATGCGGAGCAGGTCGCCCGCGGGCAGCTCACGACCGCCCTGCCGCGGCTCGTCATCGTCATCGACGAGTTCGCCTCCCTCGTGCGGGAGCTCCCGGACTTCGTCACCGGTCTCGTGGACATCGCCCAGCGCGGGCGCTCCCTCGGCATCCACCTCGTCCTGGCGACACAACGGCCCACGGGCGTCGTCTCCGCCGACATCCGTGCGAACACTGCCCTGCGCATCGCCCTGAGGGTGACGGACCCGTCCGAGAGCACCGACGTCATCGACGCCCCCGACGCCGCCGCCATCTCCCCTTCCACCCCCGGCCGGGCCTTCGTCAGGCTCGGCGCGGGCGCGCTCCTGCCCTTCCAGGCCGGACGGGTCGGCGGACGAGCGCCCGGCGCCGTCGTGACGCAGACCGGACCCGTCTGGAGCTGTCGACTGACGTGGTCGACGATCGGCGCGATCCCGGAGCTCCCTCCCGAGGACGTGCGAGCGGACGACGACGAGCTCACTGATCTGGCACATCTCGTCGCCGCGGCCGCCGCCGCTCACCGGCTCAGAGGAGGCGCGGCCCCGCACCGGCCCTGGCTCGACGCCTTGCCCGACGTGGTGCTGCTCGACGACCTGCCTCGGCCCCCCGGGGAGAGGTCGATCGGCCCGACCGGGCGCCCGGGGGCGCAGGCCGCGGAGCTCGCGTCGTTGCCCTTCGGCCTGCAGGACCACCCTGCCCGACAGGCGCAGGAAGCGGCGGTCGTCGACCTCGACGCCTCCGGCCACCTCTTCCTCGTCGGAGCGCCCCGATCGGGCCGCTCGCAGGTGCTCCGGACACTCGCGGCCTCCGTGGCCGACCGGACGTCGTGTGCCGATGTGCACCTCTACGGGATCGACTGCGGCAGCGGAGCGCTCCTGCCGCTCGCGGCCTTGCCGCACACCGGCGCTGTCGTGCAACGCAGCGAGGTGGACCGTGTCCGGCGTCTGCTCGCGCGCCTCGTCTCGGAGACGCTGCGGCGGCAGGACGAGCTCGCCCGGCAGGGGCACGGCGGCGTCGCCGAGCAACGACGCGCGTCGGTCCTCGCCGACCGCATGCCGCACGTCGTGCTCATGATCGACCGGTGGGAGGGCTTCACGGCATCGCTCGGCGAGCTCGACCACGGGGAGCCCGTGGAGCAGGTGACGTTCTTGCTGCGCGAGGGTGCCGGAGTCGGGGTGCACCTCGTCGTCACGGGTGATCGACAGCTCATCACGGGTCGGCTCGCGACGATGGTCGAGGACAAGCTCGTCCTGCGACTCGCGGACCGCGCTGACTACGGGCTCGCTGGACTGTCGCCGAGGACGCTGCCGGAGAGGATCGGAGACGGGCGGTGCTTCACATCGGAGACGGCCGTCGAGACGCAGGTCGCACTTCTCTGCGACGATCCCGCTGCCAGCGCCCAGGCCGACTCCCTGCGGGTCCGCGGCGCGTTGGCGACGGAGCGGGACAGGACTGTGCCGGCCGCCCGGCGCCCCTTCCGTCTCGAGCGCCTCGACGGGCCGGTGGGGTTCGGCGAGGCCTGGGCTCGGCGCTCGCCGGTGATCCGGGCCGACGCCATGATCGCGATGGTCGGTCTCGGGGGCGACGACATGGGCGTGGTCGGTCCCGATCTCTCCGCCGGAGGCGGGACGTTCCTCGTCGCAGGGCCCGGTCGCAGCGGACGGAGCACCGTGCTCCTGACGATGGCGCGTTCCCTCTTGGCTCAGGACGTCGAGCTCGTCGTCGTCGCCCCGCGTGCCTCGCCGCTCCGCGAGCTCGAGGCCGTGCCCGGCGTCCTCTCGGTGCTCGCGACGGCGGCCGTGTCCGCCGCCGACCTCGGGCCGTGGTTCGACGGCGGGCAGCGACGCCGTGTGCTCGTGGTGGACGACGCGGAGACGCTCAAGGACTGCCCCGCTGCGGCATGGCTGGCCGACTTCGTCGCGTCGTGCGCGGAACGGGGGCAGGCCCTTGTCGCCGCAGGCTCCTCGGCCGAGCTCGCCCACGGATTCACGGGATGGCACGTCGACCTGAGACGGGGCCGTCGCGGAGCGCTGCTGAGCCCGCAGGTGCCGGCGGAGGGCGACCTGATCGGGGCGGTCGTGCCCCGGAGCTCGCTGTCCGTCCGCCCTCGCGTCGGCGTGGCCCAGGTCAACGTCGGCGACGGTGTCGTCCAACCGGCCCAGGTGCCCGTGCCGTGACCCGGCCGTCGTCCGGCAGCCCTGCCTCGTCATCGGAGGGCTGTCCCGGTCGTGGTCGGCTGGCCGGGGCCAGCGGCGAGCCCGACGCCCTCGTGGGATCGGAGCCGGCGACGACGCCGGCCGACGTGCGCACCCGCCGCGCCCGCGACGAGGAGCCCCCCGGCGAGCGAGATGCCGAGGACGAGACCGCTCGCTCCGGACCCCGTGAAGGCGAGTGCGGCCGGCACGGCGGGAGCCATCGGCGGGGCCTCGACGCGGAACGACTCGGACGCGTGCACCCGCATGTCGGCGAAGGCCGGGACGACCTGGTGCGAGTCTGGCCCCGGGGCCGTGCCCGGCGACGTGAAGACGAACGCGTACCCGCCGACGTCGAGGGCCACGAGGCACGGCGTCTCCACGTAGCCGGCGCCGGTCAGCGTCGTCGAGACGCGTCCTGCCACCAGCCCGGCCGTCTCGAGGTCGTCGACGTCGCCCAGGTCGGTGTCGACGGCGGGCAGCTCGGCGAACGGGCCGATCAGCAGCGTGTCGACCACCACCTCCTCCACCTCGGGGTTCCACCTGCTCACCTCGAGCGAGTCGCTCACGCAGGTGCCCGGCGCGACGACGGACGCCCCGACGACGGCTGTCTCGATGTCCGGTGCCCAGGGCACGACGGTGGTCTCCGAGGCTGTGCCGAACGCGGACCGCCAGCCCTGCAGCCGATCGCGCCCCTCCTCCTCGGCCGTGTCGGCAGGATCGATCGACTCGACCCACGTGTACCAACCGCCAGCCGGCAGCTCGCACGCGGGGGTGGTGTACGTCCCGGGGCCCTCGACCACGCGGACCTCGACGTCGCAGACCGCAGGTGCGTCGATCGGCCAGTCGACAGACTCGACGGGCCGTGCGGAGAACGGGCCGAGCAGGCGGCTCCTGACGGTCACCGGGATCGGCGCCCAGCCTCCGGCGACCTCGATGCGTCCCCACTCCGACAAGAGGCCGTCACCCGGCTCGACCGTGAGGGTCAGCTCATCGGTGAGCGCCGTGCCCGCATCGGCGACGGCGTCGCTCGCCACTGTCGAGACACGCGGTCGGAACGGCAGCGGGGACAGCGCCGTCGCGCTCGCCGAGCCCGTCGCGCTGACGCTCGTGCCGCCGGTGAAGAGGATCATCTGAGACCCCGCCGGGCTGTTGCCCACGGTCATCACCCGGCCGTAGGGCAGGTCGTCGAAGCGCGCCTCGGCGCCCACGACGAACTGAGGGAGGTCGCCGACGGCCCGGAACGAGACCGTCTCGCCGTTCTGCACGGAGGAGGTGCTGCTCCCGTCCGCGAAGACGGCGCCTGTCAGCGTGACCGAGCCCGCGACCCCGGGCGGGAGCTGTCCTGGTCCTCCCGTCACACGGTCGACCGCGACGTCGGCACGGAGGGTGCCGGTGCCGTCCGGCTGCAGATCGACCGCCATCGACGCTGAGACCGACGTCGAGGCCTCGCGGGTGGACTCGTCGAGCATCTGCTGCATCCTGTCGAGCACGATCGGCCAGCGCTCGTTGGCTCGGCCCGCGTAGTACCGGGCGCTGTGGCCGGCGAGGCCGGTGATGCTCCACACCGCGAGCTGGCCGGCGGCCGCGGTGTCCTGGTCGTCGGTCCCGGCCCAGGTGCGGGCGATGTAGGCGAGCCGGGCGTGGTCCTCGCTGGAGATGTCTAAGACGTCCGGGCCGGTCGCGGTGTCGTACTCGTTGCCGACCGGTGACGACTTGCCGGCCTCGAGGCAGAAGGCCTTGCGGCCGTCGGCGAGCAGATAGGTGCCGAGGTACGAGACTCCGTCCCCTCGCCAGAGGTACCCGGTGCCGAGGCCTGTCGACGTGACTGCCCTGGCTGGCGAGGCGAGCGCGAGCGGTGCGACGAGCACGGCCACGAGGAGCAGCAGGAGGGGCAGGAGCAGGAGTCGCGGAGCCCGTGGTGGGGCGGTCTGAGGTGTCATGCGACGACGATGGCGGGACGGGCCCAGGGGAGTCGCGCCCGCCTGCCCTGTCTGTGGAGGGCATGGGCCGAGGGCGAGTCCGGGGAGAAAGGAGACTCTGTCTTTTTCGGACGGCCGCGCCTGCCCGTAGCTACGCGAAAGCGACGAACCCCCGTGATGTTCCACGGAGGTTCGTCGCTTTCACGCGTGTCGAGTGTGGCTCGTCCCGGACCCGCCGAGCGGAACTCGCCTCGACGAGGTGGTGCGGGGCGCTACTCGGTCTCGTCGAGGTCGACGTCCTGGTCGTCGAGGTCGTTCTCGGCCAGCGACGGCTCCGCCTCACGGGGCGAGCCGCCCGTAGGGCCGTCGTTGCCGTCGCCGAGGCCCGGCAGCACGGTCTCGCCGGCGACCGCGTCGTTCGTGACGATCTGCTGGCTCTCCTCGAACTGGGTCTCGTCGTCGTAGGGCTCGTCGCCCGAGGCTGCGGGGGTCTGGGTGTCGCTCATGGTGCGTCCTTCCGATCGGTGCTGCTGGGTGCTGCAGGGTGCTGCTGGTGGGTCAGAGGGTCAGGCCAGGCCGAGCTGCTGCATCATGCCGGCCTCGTCGGTGGCGCCCCAGCGCTCGACGAGCAGGCCGTCGTCGTCGAAGCGACCGACCTGGATGCCGCGCACCGTGAAGCTCTTGCCCGTCGCCTGGTGACCCTGGAACGGCCCGGTGTGCGTTCCCTTGATGGTGAAGACCGCGGTCACGTTCTCGTCGTCGGCGACGAGCGTCTCGACGCCCAGGTCGGCGTCGGGGAAGGCGGTGAAGAAGTCGCTCCAGAACGCCTTGATGCCCTCGACGCCCGCGGGTGCACCGGGCGCCGGGTCGTGATCGATGACGGCGGCGTGGAAGCCCTCGCCGAGTCGGTCGATCTCGCGCGCGGTCAGGATCTCGCCGAGCAGCTGCTGGGTGGCGAGGTTCTTCTCTTTCGACATGTGTCTCTCCGTGTTCTGGGTCGGTCAGGTGGTTCTCGTCTACTCCGCCCGGGTGGACAGATCGTCAGACGGCTGTGAGCAGGTGGTGCTCCTCGACCGCCTCCAGGGCGAGCACCTTGTAGCCCTCGCCCTCGAAGAACACCGTCATGCGGTCGCCCTCGGTGCTCATCACCGTGCCCTCGCCCCAGGCAGGGTGCGAGACACGGGTGTCGGGGTCGAAGAGGGGAGCGTGCTCAGGGTCGTCGACCCGCGCTTCCTCGGCGTCGGCCGGGCGGTCGGGCTCGGCCGCCGCGGCGCGGCAGTCGTCGCAGTTGCCGCAGCGCTCGGGCGCCTCCTCGCCGAAGTAGCCGAGCAGGAACCGCCGCCGGCAGCCGTGCGACTCGGCGTACGTGCGCATCATCTCGATGCGCGACTTCTCGACCCGCTCGCGTCCCTCGGCGACCTGGCGCGCCTGCTCCGCTGCCTCCTTCGAGTCGAGGTCGTCCGTGACCCGGTAGCCCTTCTTCGTCTCGACCACCACGCCCGCCTCGAACAGCAGGTCGACGAGGCGCGAGACCTGCCGTGGCTTGAGCTCCGTCGCCCCGGTGATCGCCTTGCGCTTCACCGGGCCAGAGGAGGTGCGGATCGCCTCGTGCACCCGCCGCAGCTCGGCCCGTGACGGCAGCCCCGTCGCGAAGAACGACCGCAGCGACAGGTCCTCTGCCCGGTAGTGCAGGGTCGCGTCGGCCAGTTCACCGTCACGCCCGGCCCGCCCGATCTCTTGGTAGTAGGCGTCGAGCGACTCGGGCACGTCGGCGTGCACGACGAACCGGACGTCGGGCTTGTCGATGCCCATGCCGAAGGCGCTCGTGGCGACGATCACGTCGATCTCGCCAGCGTGGAACCGCTCGTGCAGTGCCCCGCGCTCGGCTGAGCGGAGGCCCGCGTGGTACGCCTCGACTGTGCGGTCGGGGCAGCGCTCGCCGATCTCGTCGGCGTAGCGCTCGCTCTCTTTTCGGGTGGCGACGTAGACGATGCCCGGCGTCGTGAGCTCGGCGACCTGCTCGACGATCGCGCGGCGCTTCTCCGCCTCGTCTTCGTGGCGGTGCACGGCGAGCGACAGGTTGGGGCGGTCGAAGCCGCGGCTGATCACGAGCGGGTCGCGCAGCCGCAGCCGCTCGATCACCTCGTCGCGCACCGGACCGGAGCCGGTCGCCGTCAGCGCGAGCACGGGCGGTCGGCCCAGCCGCTCGACGATCTCGCCCAGGTGCAGGTAGTCGGGCCGGAAGTCGTGGCCCCACGACGACACGCAGTGCGCCTCGTCGACGACCAGCAGGGCCACGCCCGCGCGCGCCAGACGCTCGACCGTCTCGTCGCGGGCCAGCTGCTCGGGGGCCAGGAACACGTAGGTGACCTCGCCGGCGTCGACGCGCCTCCAGCTCTCGTCGTTCTCGTCGTCGGTGTGGCCCGAGTTGACGTCGACGGCGGGCGGGGCGTCGGGGTGCCCGACGAGGCCCGCGACCTGGTCGGCCTGCAGGGCGATCAGCGGGGAGACGACCACGGTCGGGCCGTCGAGCAGCGCGCCCGCGACCTGGTAGATCGCGCTCTTGCCGAAGCCCGTGGGCATGATGCCGAAGGTGTCCCGGCCCGCGAGCACCGCCTCGACGGCCTCGAGCTGGGCGGGCTTGAGGTCGTCCCAGCCGAAGAGGCGGGCGGCGGTGTCGGCGATGCGGTCGCGGTCGGGGGCTTGCTCGTCGGCGGTGACGGTGCGGCTGTCGCGGCGCGTGCGGCTCGTGCTGCTGCGGGCGGCGGTGCGGGTGGTGGTCATGCGGCGTCCTCGTGGTGCGTCCCGGCACCGGAGTGCGCCGAGACGGTCCATACGATGCCGGGGGCCACCGACACGCGCGCCGTCCACAGGGGATCGGCAGAGACCCCTCCCCATCCGTACCCCGGGGCCGGGAGCGTACCCCTCCGCGCCTCCTCGGGTCCGTGCCCGAGAGGGGCCCGGAGGCCAGGCGCTAGGCTGGCCCAGGCTTGTTCGTCCCGACGTCGAGACAGACGCGAGGTGGGCGACGAGGCCGGTGCCGACTCGGTCGGCAGCCCCTCCAGAGCACTGGCGCAGCGATGCGGATTGGAAGAACAGCGTGGATCTTTTCGAGTACCAGGCCAGGGACTTGTTCGAGTCCTACGGCGTGCCCGTCCTGCCGGGAGTCGTCGCCGACTCCCCGCAGGAGGCGCGAGCCGCAGCCGAGCAGATGGGCGGCGTGACCGTCGTCAAGGCCCAGGTCAAGGTCGGTGGCCGAGGCAAGGCCGGCGGCGTCAAGGTGGCGAAGACCCCGGACGACGCGGAGGCTGCGGCCGAGGCGATCCTCGGGCTCGACATCAAGGGCCACGTCGTCAAGCGCGTCATGGTCGCCGGCGGTGCCCAGATCGCGCAGGAGTTCTACTTCTCGGTGCTGCTCGACCGCGCCAACCGCTCGTACCTGTCGCTCTGCAGCGTCGAGGGCGGCATGGAGATCGAGCAGCTCGCCGTCGAGAAGCCCGAGGCCCTCGCCCGCGTCGAGGTCGACCCGCTCGCGGGCATCGACCTCGCGAAGGCAGAGGAGATCGCCCGGGCCGGCGGGTTCCCCGACGAGCTCGTCTCGAAGGTCGCCCCCGTGCTCGTCAAGCTGTACGAGGTCTACGCCGGCGAGGACGCGACGCTCGTCGAGGTCAACCCGCTCGTGCTGACCGAGCAGGGCGACATCGTCGCCCTCGACGGCAAGGTCACGATCGACGAGAACGCCGACTTCCGTCACCCCGGCCACGCCGACCTCGAGGACGCCGACGCGGCGGACCCGCTCGAGGCCAAGGCGAAGGCCGCAGGGCTCAACTACGTGAAGCTCGACGGCGAGGTCGGCATCATCGGCAACGGCGCAGGGCTCGTCATGTCGACCCTCGACGTGGTCGCCTACGCCGGCGAGGCGCACGGCGGCGTCAAGCCCGCGAACTTCCTCGACATCGGCGGCGGAGCGAGCGCCGAGGTCATGGCGGCCGGCCTCGACGTCATCCTCGGCGACGAGCAGGTCAAGAGCGTCTTCGTGAATGTCTTCGGCGGCATCACGGCGTGCGACGCCGTGGCGAACGGCATCGTCTCGGCCCTCGGCATCCTCGGCGACGCGGCCACCAAGCCGCTCGTCGTGCGCCTCGACGGCAACGCCGTCGACGAGGGCCGACGGATCCTGGCGGAGGCGGCGCACCCGCTGGTCACCGTCGTCGCGACCATGGACGAGGCTGCCGACAAGGCCGCCGAACTGGCTTCGAAGTAAAGGGACAGAGCACAACCATGTCGATCTTCCTCAACAAGGACAGCAAGGTCATCGTCCAGGGCATCACCGGCGGCGAGGGCACCAAGCACACGGCGCTGATGCTGAAGGCGGGCACCCAGGTCGTCGGCGGCGTCAACGCCCGCAAGGCCGGCACCACCGTCACGCACGGCGAGGTCACCCTGCCCGTCTTCGGCACGGTCGCCGAGGCGATCACCGAGACCGGCGCCGACGTCTCGATCGTCTTCGTGCCGCCGGCGTTCGCGAAGGACGCCGTCGTCGAGGCCGTCGAGGCGGGCATCCCGCTCGTCGTCGTCATCACCGAGGGCATCCCCGCACAGGACGCGGCGGAGTTCTGGGCGCTCGCGAAGTCGAAGGGCGGCGCCACCCGCATCATCGGCCCGAACTGCCCCGGCATCATCACGCCGGGCGAGTCGCTCGTGGGCATCACCCCGGCGAACATCACGGGCGCCGGCCCGATCGGCCTCGTCTCGAAGTCGGGCACCCTGACCTACCAGATGATGTTCGAGCTGCGCGACCTCGGCTTCTCGACCGCCATCGGCATCGGCGGCGACCCGGTCATCGGCACGACGCACATCGACGCCCTCGAGGCGTTCGAGGCCGACCCCGACACCAAGGCGATCGTGATGATCGGCGAGATCGGAGGCGACGCCGAAGAGCGAGCCGCCGACTACATCAAGGCGCACGTGACGAAGCCGGTCGTCGGCTACGTCGCCGGCTTCACCGCGCCCGAGGGCAAGACCATGGGCCACGCCGGCGCCATCGTCTCCGGCTCGGCGGGCACGGCACAGGCCAAGAAGGAGGCGCTCGAGGCCGCCGGGGTCAAGGTCGGCAAGACGCCGAGCGAGACCGCGGCCCTGCTGCGCGAGGTGTACGCGGCCCTCTGAGGTCGTCGCGCGGTGCCGTGACCGGCACTGCGCCTCCTGGGCGGGCGTGTTCGTCCGGCCCGGTCCGTCACGACGGACCGCGGTCGACGCACACGCCCGCCTTCGTTCGTCTCCGGCCACGCGGCACGGGACGTCGGCTGCTCGGCACGGCACGTCGGCCGCCCAGCGGCCCGGCGGTACAGTCGTGCCCGATGAACCGCCCTGTCACCGCCGTCTTCGCCGCGCTCGAGGCCCTGCTCGTCGTCGGCATCGGCGTCGGGCTGCCCGTCGTCGTCCTCAGCCTCCTCTGGGCGTTCCAGTACGGCCTCCAGATCGACTGGATCGTCTTCTGGCGCGCAGCCGTCGACATCTGGCTCGTCGGGCACGGCGTCGACCTCGACCTGCAGCTGGGAGCGGCGACCGCCGCCGCCTCCGGCGTCCCGGGAGCCGAGGCCCCCTTCGCGGTGACGATCGCCGCGCTCGGCTTCTCGGTGCTCACCGTGCTGCTCGGGGTGCGCGCCGGTCGCGCCGTCGCCGAGACGGCGCACCGTGTCGTCGGGGTCCTCAGCACCGTCGGGGTCTTCGCCCTGCTGAGCCTGCTGGTCACCGCCACGGCTCAGCACCCCCTGGCCTCGCCCGTCCTGTGGCAGGGGATCGTCCTGCCGACGCTCGTCTACGCCGTGCCCGTCGTGGTGATGGCCGAGGTCACGCGCCGCCGTCGCGGCGAGCCGGCCGACCCGGTCACGGGCGCGGTCTCCACGCTCGTCGCCCGTGCGCCCAGCACCGCTCGCGTCGTGGCCGCCGCGGGGCTCCGGATCGGCACCGCGAGCGCAGCCGGCGTGCTAGCCGTCTCCGGAGTTGTCGTCGGCGTGCTGATGCTCACGAACTACGGCGAGCTGATCACCCTCTACGAAGGCGCGCACGCCGGGCTGCTGGGCAGCATCGCCCTGACCCTCGGCCAGCTCGCCCTGCTGCCCGATCTCGTCGTCTGGGCCGCCTCCTGGTTCGTCGGCCCCGGCTTCGCGCTCGGCACCGGCTCGGGCGTCTCGCCGCTCGGCACCTCGGTGGGGCCGATGCCCGCCGTGCCCTTCCTCGGGGCGCTGCCGACCGCCTCCTCGTCGTTCGCCTTCGTCGGCCTGCTCGTGCCGGTCGTCGCCGCGTTCGTCGTGACGACCCTGCTGCGCCCGCGGATCGAGCGCTTGCTCGCCGAGTCCGGATCGGCCGACGTGCTGCGTCGCGTGCTCGTCGGGGTCTGTGGCGGAGTCGTCGCCGGGGTGCTGCTCGGCCTGCTCGCCTGGTCGGCCTCTGGAGCCGCCGGGCCCGGCCGACTCGCCCACGTCGGGCCCGACCCCCTGCTCGTCGGCGCCTTCGGGGCCCTCGAGGTCGCCGTGCCCTCCGTGCTGGCGATGGTCGTGTCGCTGCGGAGCTTCCTCGGGCACGACGACGACACGGCGGCTGCTCCCGCAGGAGGCGCGCGTCCGGCCGACGACGTCGAGACCGGCCCGCAGCCGGTGCTGTCGGGCACGTCCCCGTGGTCGCGGTCGTCGACGGGTGCTGCCGCCGCGTCGTCCGGCCTCGCGCCGGTGCACGCGTCCGGCCCCTCGCCCGAGCGCACGGCCGATGACCGGACCGGCGCCGGCGTCGGCGTCGGCACAGCCGCCGCCTCCCGCCTCGGCTCCGACCACGACGAGACGACCGACCTCGGCGCGGAGGCTCTCGTCCCCTCTTCCGGCTCCGACGCCGACGGCGACGCGGGCGACGAGACCGACCGCGCGGCCGGTCGGCGACGGCGGCTGGCGGCGCGGATCCGTCGGCTCCGTCCGCATCGCCGCACCGACCGCACGGCCAGCGGTGACCGCACGGCCAGCGGTGACCGCGCGGCCGGCGGCGACGGGGCTGACGACGCACACGGCCGAGCCGCTGCTCGGTCGGACACCCGGAGGCCCTCGATCGCCGACGCCGACACGGACGAGACGGCAGTCGTCGAGACGGGACTGCGGGCGCCCGGCGACCGTGTCCACGACCCCCGCGAGGTGCACGTCGACACGGCGCGCGCGGCACGCGACCGGGACCGCGACCAGGCCCGCGACCGCGAGGAGCACGACGACGAGCGCGACGGCCCCGCCCCGTGGTGGCGCAGGCTCGGAGCGACCGCCGACCGGCCGGCCCCGGGGCCCGACGACGACGAGACCGAGCCGGTCCGCGGTCTCGAACGCTGACCCGCGCCTCCTCGGACCCGGAAGACCCGGAAGACCCGGAAGACCCGGAAGACCCGGAGGAGCCGGAGGGCCGAGAGGACCCGCAAGCCTCCGAGGCCCCGGGAGCACCCGCCTCGGCCACTAGGCTTGCCGGGTGCTGAAGCTCGTGGTGCTCATCTCCGGTGGCGGCTCGAACCTGCGTGCCCTGCTCGAGGCCGCGCACCACGACAGCTACCCCGCCCGCGTCGTCGCCGTCGGCGCCGACCGCGAGGCCGACGGCCTCGAGCACGCCGAGCACTTCGGCGTGCCGACCTTCACCGTGCCGTTCTCGAGCTTCGACGACCGGGCGTCCTGGGGCGACGAGCTGCTCGCGCAGATCCGCCAGTGGCAGCCCGACCTCGTCGTGCTGAGCGGCTTCATGCGGCTGCTGCCCGTCGGGGTCGTCGACGCGCTGAGCCCGCACCTGATCAACACGCACCCCGCGTTCCTGCCCGAGTTCCCGGGCGCGCACGGCGTGCGGGACGCGATCACCGCCGGCGTCGACCAGACCGGGGCGAGCGTCATCGTCGTCGACGCCGGCGTCGACAGCGGCCCGATCCTGGCGCAGCGCCGCATCCCCGTGCTGCCCGGCGACGACGAGTCGTCGCTCCACGACCGCATCAAGATCGTCGAGCGCGAGCTGCTGGTGCAGACCGTGCGCGAGATCGCCGACGGAACGACCGACCTCGAGGAGACGAGACCCGCATGAGCGGCCACCAGATCGACCCCACCCTCTACCGCGACCGTGACGCCGTCCCCGTGCGTCGTGCGCTCATCAGCGTGAGCGACAAGACCGGGCTCCTCGACCTGGCCGAGGCGCTCGCCGCGGCGGGAGTCGAGATCGTGTCGACGGGCTCGACCGCGTCGACCATCCGCGACGCCGGCCACGACGTCACCGACGTGAGCGCCGTCACCGGGTTCCCCGAGTCGCTCGACGGTCGGGTCAAGACGCTGCACCCCGGCATCCACGCGGGCGTGCTCGCCGACCTGCGCCTCGAGTCGCACGAGCAGCAGCTCACCGAGCTCGACATCGCGCCGTTCCAGCTCGTCGTCGTCAACCTCTACCCGTTCGTCGAGACGGTCGCGTCGGGCGCCGAGGCGCCGGCCGTGATCGAGAACATCGACATCGGCGGGCCCGCCCTCGTGCGGGCCGCCGCCAAGAACCACGCGAACGTGGCCATCGCCGTGTCGCCCGCCAGCTACGGGCAGATCGTCAAGTCGCTCACGCTCGGCGGCACCACCCTGGCCCAGCGGCAGCGCCTGGCCGGCGAGGCCTTCGCGCACACCGCCGCCTACGACACGGCCGTCGCCGCCTGGTTCGCCGAGAACGTCGGGGCGCGGGCCGAGCACGAGGCCGGTGCCGACGCAGCGACCACAGCCGAGGAGGCGCGGGCCGGGTCGGCAGCGTTCGACGCCCCCCAGCACGTCGTCCTCGAGGGCACGCGTCAGGCCACGCTCCGCTACGGCGAGAACTCGCACCAGCAGGCGGCGCTGTACGCGTCGCCCGAGGGCGCCGGAATCGCCCAGGCCGAGCAGCTGCACGGCAAGGAGATGTCGTACAACAACTACGTCGACGCCGACGCGGCCCTGCGTGCCGCGTACGACTTCGCCGAGCCGGCCGTGGCGATCATCAAGCACGCCAACCCCTGCGGCATCGCCGTCGCCTCGGCCGACGCCGTCGACGCGATCGCCGACGCGCACCGTCGTGCCCACGCCTGCGACCCCGTGTCGGCCTACGGCGGCGTCATCGCCGCGAACCGCCCGGTCACCCTCGCCATGGCCGAGACGGTGAAGGACATCTTCACCGAGGTCGTCATCGCCCCTGCCTTCGAGCCCGAGGCGCTGGCCCTGCTGCAGACGAAGAAGAACATCCGGCTGCTCGTGCTGCCGGCCGACTTCGCCCGGCCGACCGTCGAGGCGCGGCAGATCTCGGGCGGCCTGCTCGTGCAGCAGGTCGACTCGTTCGACGGCTTCTCGTCGCAGGGCTGGACGCTGGCCGCGGGCGACGAGGTCGACGCCGCCACGCGCGCCGACCTCGAGTTCGCCTGGCGGGCCTGCCGCTCGGTCAAGTCGAACGCGATCCTGCTGGCCGACGCCGGCGCCTCCGTGGGCGTGGGCATGGGCCAGGTCAACCGGGTCGACTCGTGCCAGCTGGCCGTGACGAGGGCGGGGGAGCGAGCCCGCGGCTCGGTCGCCGCCTCCGACGCGTTCTTCCCGTTCGCCGACGGCCTGCAGGTGCTGCTCGACGCGGGCGTGCGCGCGGTCGTCCAGCCCGGCGGGTCCATCCGCGACGACGAGGTCGTCGCGGCCGCCGCCGCCGCGGGCGTCACCATGTACTTCACCGGCGAGCGGCACTTCTTCCACTGAGCCGTCGAGCCCTCGTCGACGGACGCCCCGGCCCGTGCGGCCGGGGCGTCCGTCGTACGCCGTCCGCCGCCCGTGGCGGCACGCACGTGCCGCTCCCTCCGCTCCCTCCGCCCGCGCGCGGCGACGGCCGCACGGCGACGGCCGCCGAGACACCTGTCGCGCATCTTCTCCTCGCTCGCCCTTGCGGGGGAGGCGCCAGCACACATATCCTGAAAAGCTGCTCACAGCCGGTCGCTCGCGACTGACATGACGGACGAACGACGACCTGCACAGGAGGACACGATGAACTCGACGCGACCACGGTGGCCTCGGCCCCCGCCGGTGCCCTCGTGCCTGCCCCCCGCTCCTCCGTCGCCGCCCGCCGGGCAGCCCGGACCCTCGTCGGCTAGGCCGACCGGGACGCACGCCGGGCTCGCCGCCGGCACCGCACCTCCTCCACCCGAGCGCCTCGTGCGCTCCACATCAGGGTCGCCGCCGTGCCCTCCCCAGGGCACCGGGCCGCGACTCCCTCCCCAGCCGGTCGTCGCCGTGACGGCACCGACGCTCCAGATCACGACACTTGGATCAGCCATGTCCCCGAAGTCCCCTCCGCCCCCGTCCGCGCCGCAGCGTCGCCCGTCGACGTTCCGTGCGCTGATGCGGCTCCACCCCTACGCGAAGCCGGCCATCCCGCGCATCGTGCTCGGCGCCGTCGCCGCGCTCGCCGCCGCCGTCGTCGCCCTGCTCATCCCCGCCGTTCTCCAGCTGCTGGTCGACGGTCCGCTGTCGAGCGGCGACCGTGCCCAGGTGTGGCCCGCCTTCGCCGTCGTCCTCGGGCTCGGCATCGTCGAGGCCGTCATGATCGGCCTCCGTCGACGGCTCGTGCTCACGCCCAGCACCCACGTCGAGGCGTCGATGCGCAACTCGCTCTACGCGAAGCTGCAGGACCTGCCGGTGGCGTTCCACGACCGGTGGCAGAGCGGCCAGCTGCTCAGCCGGTCAGTCAGCGACCTCTCGCTGATCCGGCGCTGGCTCGCGTTCGGCGTCGTGCTGCTCGTCGTCAACGTGCTGACGATCGTCGTCGGCTTCGCGGTGCTCTTCTTCTACAGCTGGGCGCTCGCGATCCTGTTCATGGTCGCGTCGATGCCGGTGTTCTTCGTCAGCTTCGCGTTCGAGAAGCGCTACTCGATCGTCGCGCGGCGCAGCCAGGACCAGGTCGGCGACCTCGCGACCAGCGTCGAGCAGAGCGTGCACGGCATCCGGGTGCTCAAGGCCTTCGGCCGCGGCAAGCACTCGCTCGACGAGTTCGCCAAGCAGGCCGACGACCTGCGCGGCACCGAGATCGAGAAGGCCCAGGCGATCAGCCGCCTGTGGTTGTGGCTTCTGCTCGTGCCCGACGTCGCCTTCGCCCTCTGCCTGCTCGGCGGCATCTGGCTGGCCGCCGACGGTCAGCTGACCGTCGGGCAGCTGTTCGCGTTCTTCGCGACGGCCACCGTGCTGCGGTGGCCGGTCGAGTCGATCGGGTTCCTGCTCTCGATGACCTTTGACACCCGCACGGCCGCCGACCGGTTCTTCGAGGTGCTCGACAGCGAGAACGCGATCACCGACCCCGAGCGACCGGTCACGATCGAGACGCCGGAGGGGCGGCTCGAGTTCGCCGACGCGCACTTCCGCTACCAGGACAGCCCGGCCCAGTACCCGGACCTCGTCAACGGCGTCGACCTCGTCGTCGAGCCGGGCGAGACCATGGCCCTCGTGGGGCTCACCGGCTCGGGCAAGACGACCTTGCTCGCGCTCGTCTCGCGGCTCTACGACGTCACGGGCGGCAGCGTCCGGATCGACGGCGTCGACGTGCGCGACCTCTCGCGGCAAGAGCTGCGCCGCCTGGTCGGCATGGCCTTCGAGGACGCGACGCTGTTCAGCGCCTCCGTCCGCGACAACGTGCTGCTCGGCCGCCCCGACCTCGCCGACGACCCTGCCGAGGCCGACCGCGTCATGCGCGAGGCCCTCGACATCGCCCAGGCCGACTTCGTCGACCGCCTGCCCGACGGCGTCGACACCCGTGTCGGCGAAGAGGGGCTGAGCCTCTCGGGCGGGCAGCGCCAGCGGCTCGCCCTGGCGCGCGCCGTCGCGGCGCGTCCCGCGATCCTCGTGCTCGACGACCCGCTGTCGGCGCTCGACGTCGACACCGAGGCCCGGGTCGAGGCCGGCCTCCGCCGGGTGCTCGCGTCGACGACCTCGTTGATCGTCGCGCACCGTCCGTCGACGGTCACCCTCGCCGACCGCGTCGCCCTGCTCGAGAACGGCAGGGTCACCGCGGTCGGCACCCACTCCGACCTGCTCGCCACGAACGAGCACTACCGCTGGGTGATCTCGTCCCTCGACGACGACACCACGCCCGCCCGAGAGGAGGTGCTGGCATGACCGAGCAGACGACGCACGACCAGGCCACGCGCCGCACCGATGACGCGCCCGACGGCGCGGTCCGCGACGACGGCATGGTCGACGGCACCGGGGGCGGCCCCGCCCACGAGGCCCTCGACGGCCGCACCCCGGCCGAGAAGCGGGCCGAGCAGGGCTCGACGACCCAGGGCGTCCGGGGCGAGGAGCGCGAGGACTTCACCAAGGCCGAGAGCAAGCGGCTCCGTCGACGGTCGCTGCGCCTCCTCGGCTCGCTGATCCGTCCGCTGCGCTGGCGGCTGGCGCTGATGGCGGTCGTCGTCATCGTCAGCACCGCCTCCCAGGTGGCCGGCCCCGCCTTGATCGCGTTCGGCATCGACACCGCCCTGCCGGCGCTGATGGACCGACAGGACTGGGCGCCGGCGATCCTCGTGGTCGTCGTCTACCTGGTGACCGGCGTGCTCGGCGCGGTGCTGATGGCGCAGTACACGGTGCTGTCGGCGCGCATCAGCCAGGCGATCCTGTTCGACCTGCGCAAGCGGCTGTTCCTGCACACGCAGCGGCTCAGCCTCGAGTTCCACGAGACGTACACGTCGGGGCGCATCATCTCGCGCCAGACGAGCGACCTCGACTCGATCCGCGAACTGCTCGACTCGGGCATCAACCAGCTCGTCTCGGGCCTGCTCTACATGGGGTTCACCGCGATCGCGCTCGTCAGCCTCGACGCGCCGAGCGGGCTCGTGCTCGCCGTCGCGCTCATCCCGCTGGTCGCGCTGACGCGGTGGTTCCAGGTGCGCTCGCAGAAGCTGTTCCGTGCCACGCGCGTCGCCAGCGCCCGGGTGATCGTGCACTTCGTCGAGACGATGACGGGCATGCGGGCGGTGCAGGCGTTCCGCAAGGAGGCGCGCAACGAGAAGGAGTACGCGGGCTACGTCGAGGAGTACCGCCAGGCCAACTCGAAGGTGTTCACGCTGTTCGGCACCTTCGACCCCGGCCTGGTGCTGATCGGCAACGCCACCCTCGCGGCCGTCGTGCTCTTCGGTGGGTTCCGCGTGATCGACGGCTCGCTCGAGATCGGCGCCCTGCTCGCGGCGGCGCTGTACGCGAAGCGCTTCTTCGACCCCGCAGAAGAGATGGCCATGTTCTACAACGGCTACCAGTCGGCCTCGGCGGCGCTCGAGAAGATCTCGGGCGTCCTCGAGGAGGAGCCGAGCGTGCCCGACCCCGAGTCGCCCGTCGACCTGCGGCACGCGAAGGGCGCCGTCGTCTTCGACGACGTCGAGTTCGCCTACTCGGCCGACACGGTCGTGCTGCCCGAGTTCGACCTCGACGTGCCCGCAGGGCAGACCATCGCGCTCGTCGGCTCGACCGGCGCCGGCAAGTCGACGCTGGCCAAGCTCATGTCGCGGTTCTACGACCCGACCCGCGGCCGCGTCACGCTCGACGGCGTCGACCTGCGCGACCTGCACCCGAAGGACCTGCGGCGGGCCATCGTCATGGTCACGCAGGAGGCGTACCTGTTCTCGGGCTCGGTGGCTGACAACATCTCGCTCGGCAAGCCCGACGCGACGCGAGACGAGATCGAGCGCGCCGCCCGCGCGGTCGGCGCCCACGAGTTCATCGTGGCGCTGCCCGACGGGTACGACACCGACGTGAACAAGCGCGGCGGGCGGGTCTCGGCCGGGCAGCGCCAGCTGCTGTCGTTCGCGCGGGCGTTCATCGCCGACCCGGCGGTGCTCATCCTCGACGAGGCGACCGCGTCGCTCGACATCCCGTCCGAGCGCATGGTGCAGGAGGCCCTGCAGACCCTGCTCGCCGACCGGACCGCCGTGATCATCGCGCACCGGCTGTCGACGGTGGCGATCGCCGACCGGGTGCTCGTCATGGAGCACGGTCGCGTCGTCGAGGACGGCACGCCCGCCGACCTCATCGCCGGCACCGGGCGGTTCGCGCAGCTGCACGCGGCCTGGCGCGACTCGCTCGTGTAGGCGTCGCCCTCCTCCTCATTCAGGACGATCTGTCCTGCGTCGCGCAGCGGGGGAGTCGTTCTCCTGAACGGTGCACGGTTCAGGAGGCGGCCCGCCCGTTCTCCTGAGTCGTGCGCGGCGGGCGTCAGGCGCGTCAGGTCGTGCGCGGCGGGCGTCAGCCCCGCCAGGCCCAGACCGTGCCGTCGTCAGCGACGACGGTCCAGTCGCCGCAGCTCCAGCCGGCCGTCGGCGTGGGGTCGGGCAGCCACGCCGGAGACAGCGGCGGGGCGGCGGTGACCGGCTCGACGGCGGCGCAGCCCGCGGCGTCGGCGGGGGAGGCGGCGCTGTGGAACGTGAGGACCGCCTCCTGCGGTGCCTCGCGACGCGCCACCGCCCTGATGTCGACCGCGTCTGTCGGCACCCAGGCATCCAGCACGAACGAGCGCGTGCCCGCCTTCGGTGCGTCGCCGTAGCGGTCGAACTCCCACGTCTTCTCGTCGGAGCCGAGGCCCAGGGCCGAGCAGGAGGAGGCGGTGACGCAGACGACGGCGGCGACGGCGACGGCGGCGGCGAGACGGGGGAGCGAGGGCATGCTCCGATCGAAGCGCCTGGCAGCCGCGGGCGCGTCAGCCGAACGGGTCGACCGGTTCGTCCGACAGGCTGACGTCGGGCCACCAGGAGGCGCGCTCGAGGTCGACACGGACCGTGCCTGTCCGCGACCACGACAGGGGCGTCCCCTCGGCGCGCCAGTGCTCGAGCGCGCGCTGGCCGTGACCCTCGGGGGCGTGCCCGGAGGCCTTCACGATGCGCCACCACGGCAGGTCGGAGCCCGCGTGCGCCATCACCTTGCCGACGCCGCGCGACGAGCGCGAGCCGACGGCCGCCGCCACCGAGCCGTACGACATGACCCGCCCCTCCGGCACGGACTCGACGACCGAGACGACGCGCGAGACGAAGTCGTCGCCCGGCGAGGCGTCGTCGGGAGGGCCGTCGTCGGGCGCAGCTGCCCCCTGGGTCACTCGCCCTGCGGCGTCGGGCTGATGGTGAGCGCCGCGAGGTGCTCGCCGTACGGCGTCTCGCCGACGACCTCGAAGCCGATGTGGGCGAAGAAGCGCTCCGGACCGTCGTCGCCCGGCTCGTAGATGACGGTGAGCGTGTCGAAGCCGCGGCTGCGCGCCTCGCCTGCGAGGGCGTGGATCGCGAAGCGACCGACGCCGCGGCCCTGGTGCTCGGCCGAGACGTTGACCCGCCAGATGCAGCTGCGCAGGGACTCGTCGTCGGCGTCCGCGTCGAAGTTGCCCATGATGAAGCCGACGACCTCGTCGCCGTCGAGCACGACGCGGGGCCACGCCGTGGTCGGGTTCACGTACGCCTCGGCGATCGAGTGCGAGACCGGGGCCACGTACTGCTCCTGGCCCGGCTTCAGCGTCAGGTTGTTGGCCGCCACGACGGTGGCGGCGGACAGGGTCTCGAGGCGCAGGTCCGACATGGCCTCAGGGTAACGGGGCACCCGGCCGGGCACCACCGTCGAGGGTGGGAGGATCGGGGCATGCAGACCGACCGTGGCCCGGCGAAGCCGTGAGGCGCGGCACCAACCTCCCGGCCGTCGGCGGCTACAACCGCTCGGTCGTGCTCGACGCGGTGCGGCGTGAGGCGGCCGGGCTCAGCCGGACCGAGATCGCCGAGCGCACCGGCCTCAGCCCTCAGGCGGTGACGAACGTGTCGCGACGGCTGCTGGACGCCGGCCTGATCCGCGAGAGCGGCACCGTCATCAGCGGCCCGGGCAAGCCGCGCACCATGTTGCAGCTCGAGCCGGGAGGCAGCTTCGCTCTCGGGGTCCACGTCGACCCCGCGGTCGTGACCTACGTGCTGCTCGACCTGCACGGCACCGTGGTGGCGCACGCACAGACCCCCACCCCGTCCGCGTCGCGGCCCGACGAGGTCGTCGGGTTGATCGCCCGGACGGTGGACGGGCTCGTGGCGGATTCCGGCGTGGACCGCGCGCGCCTCCTCGGGATCGGCATCGCGGCGCCGGGGCCGATCGACGTCGAGGACGGCGTCGTCCTCGACCCGCCGATGCTGCCGCGGTGGCGGCACGTGCCCCTGCGCCGGGCCATCGCCGAGGCGACGGGGCTGCCCGTGCTGCTCGAGAAGGACGTCGCCGCGGCTGCCGTCGCCGAGCTCTGGTTCAGCGACGGCGCCTCCCGGCGCGACTTCGCCTTCGTCTACTACGGCACGGGCTTCGGCACCGGCCTCGTCATCGGCCGCGACGTCGTGCGGGGGTCGAGCTCGAACGCGGGCGACTCCGGACACGTGACCGTCGCCTCCTCGGGTCGGCGCTGCACCTGCGGTCGGATCGGCTGCGTGGGCGAGCTGATCACTCCCCACGCGCTCGTGCGCCAGGCGGTCGAGGCCGGCGTGCTCACGGCGGACGACCTGCGGGTCGACGTGCTCGACGCCGCCCGCTCGGAGGGCGACCCCGACGACCTGCACCGCATCGAGGAGGCGCTGGTCGCGTTGGCGGGCAAGGCCGCGGACGGCGACGAGGGGTCCCTCGAGATCCTGCACGAGGCTGCGCGGCACCTCGCCCGGGCCGTCGTGGTCGTGCTCAACCTGCTCGACCTCGCCGAGGTCGTCTTCGGCGGGCCGTTCTGGCACGTCGTCGCCCCCTGGGTGCTCCAGGTGCTGCCGGAGGCCGTGCGGTCGTCGGCCGCGCTCATCGCCAAGCACCCGATCGCCCTCGAGCAGTCGGCCATCGGCACGGACGTCGCGGCGGTGGGGGCAGCCTGCCTCGTGCTCGACCACGCTTTCTCGCCCAGGCCGTCGGCGCTGCTCATCTCCGCCTAGGGGCGGGCGCCGGGCGCGGCGGACCGGGGCCCTCGGTCGAGGGTCACAGCTCGGTCACGACGTCTTGACAAGCAATAACTCCATACGGTGTAGTAACTCCCACGGACCGGCGACGACGCCGGTCGAGCGATGGAGCAAGGGAGCACCATGACTCGAACGACGAACACCCGACGACGTCGCGTGCTGGCGGTCGCCGCCGCAGCGACCACCACCGTGCTGCTGGCCGTCGGCTGTGCCGGGGGCAGCGGCGGAGGCGACGAGGACACGCTCAAGGTGGCGTACCAGAAGTTCGGCACCTTCACCCAGATGGACGACCACATGAAGGCCGTCGCCGCGGAGTTCGAGGCGGCGAACCCGGACATGACCGTCGAGCTCGTCCCCATCGCCGGCCAGAACGACGACTACTTCACGAAGCTCGCCCTGATGAACCGCTCTCCCTCCACCGCCCCCGACGTGCAGTACGAGGACACGGCGAAGCTGAAGAGCGACGCCGCGGCCGGGTTCCTCCTGCCCCTGGACGAGTACACCGAGGCCTGGGACGACTGGGACATGTTCTACGACAACGCCAAGGAGGCGGGGGTCGGCGAGGACGGCAAGCTCTACGGAGTCCCGATGGGCACCGACACGCGGGCGCTCTGGTACAACAAGGAGCTCTTCGCCGCAGCCGGCCTGCCCGTGCCGTGGGAGCCCGCCACCTGGGACGACGTCCTCGACGCGGCCGCGACGCTCAAGCAGGCCTCCCCGGACGTCGTGCCCTTCAACATCTACTCCGGCAAGCCGCAGGGCGAGGGCGCCACGATGCAGGGCTTCGAGATGCTGCTCTACGGCACCGAGGGCGGCACCCTCTTCGACGACGACGAGGGCAAGTGGGTCACCGGGTCGCAGGGCTTCGTCGACTCCCTCGGCTTCATCGAGGACGTCTACCAGGGCGGGGTCGGCCCGACCCCCGAGCAGGCGCTCGACACCAACATCGCCACGATCGTCGGCGGCGAGTGGCTCCCGCAGTCGAAGGTCGGCATCGCCCTCGACGGGTCGTGGCTGAGCGGCACCTGGCTCGAGACGGGCACGAACCCGTGGCCGGAGTGGAGCGAGGTGCTCGGCCAGGCGCCCATGCCCACCCAGGACGGGCAGGCTCCCGGCGCGGTCAGCATGTCGGGCGGCTGGACCCTCGCGGTCGGCGCGAACAGCGCGAACCCCGACAAGGCGTTCGAGTTCATCGAGCAGTCGCTGAGCAAGGAGGGCTCGCAGTCCTACGACATCGCCGCGAGCCAGATCGCCGTGCGGAGCGACGTCGCCGAGGACCCGGAGTACGTCGCCGCGAACCCCTCGTTCGAGTTCTTCTCGTCGATCGTCCCCGTGACGCACTTCCGCCCCGCCACCACCGACTACAACCGCATCTCGAGCGAGATCACCATCGCGATGGAGGCGGTGATGACCGGCCAGCAGAGCCCGGAGGAGGCGGCGGCCGCGTACGACGAGGCCCTGGTCGGCATCGTCGGCGAGGACGCGACGGTCGAGGCCGACTGACGATGACGACCCTCGCTCCTGCCCCGGTCGGTCGCGACGGCGACCGGCCGGGCGGCCCCGGCGCGGGGCCGGGAGGTGAGCCGTCCGGTCGCCGGGCGGGCGCCTCCCGGGCCCGTGCCCTGCGCACCGCCGGACGCACCGTCCCGCTGGTGCCCGCGATCGTGCTGCTCGCGATCTTCCTGCTCGGCCCGGTCATCTCGTCGTTCTACGGGTCGTTCACCAACGCCTCCCTGACCGGCTACGCCGCCGGCGGCTCGGAGTTCGTCGGCTTCGCGAACTACCGCGAGCTGTTCGCCGACCCCGACTTCCCCAAGTCGGTGCTGCTCACGCTCGCGTTCGTGTTCTTCTCCGCCGTGGTCGGGCAGAACGTCGTAGGACTCGGCGTCGCCCTCCTGATGCGCTCGGCGAACAAGGGCGTCCGCGCCGTCGTCGGCACCTTCGTCATCGCCGCCTGGGTGCTGCCGGAGATCGTCGCCGCGTTCGTCGCGTACGCGTTCTTCAACGACGGCGGCACGCTCAACACGATCCTGGCCGGGCTGGGGATCACGGGGGCCAACTGGCTCTACACGTTCCCGCTGATCTCGGTCATCATCGCCAACATCTGGCGCGGCGCCGCCTTCTCGATGCTGGTCTACTCGGCGGCCATCCAGGAGGTGCCGCCCGAGATCACGGAGGCGGCCGAGATGGACGGCGCAGGCGGCCTCAAGCGCCTCGTCTACATCACGCTGCCGGCCATCCGTCGCAGCATCTCGACGAACCTCATGCTCACGACCCTGCAGACGCTCTCGGTCTTCACCCTGATCTTCGTCATGACCGGCGGCGGCCCGGGCACCGACAGCTCGACGCTGCCGATCCTCGCCTACCAGGAGGCCTTCCGCTTCTCGCAGCTCGGATTCGGCACCGCGATCGCGACCATCATGCTGCTCGTCGGGGCGGTCTTCTCGATCATCTACATCAGGGCGCTCAAGCCGGAGGTGGACTGACCGTGGCCATGACCTCGCCCAGCGGCCGGCGGCTCGCGCTGGTCTCGAACCTCGTCCTGGTCGTCGTGGGGCTCTGCTTCGCGGTGCCGCTCGTCTGGCTCGTGCTCGCCTCCGTCGACACGGACGCGTCCCTCTCGGCAGCGGTGCCCGACGAGTTCACGCTCGACAACTTCCGGCAGGTGCTCACGCCCGAGATCTCGTTCATCCCGCTCGCGAACAGCCTCGTCCTGTCCGGGGGCTGCGCGTTGATCACCGTCGTCGTGGCGATCCTCGCCGCGTACCCGTTGTCGCGGTACCGGATGCGGATCAACAAGCCGTTCCTCTACGGCATCCTCTTCGGGACGTGCCTGCCGATCACCGCCATGATGGTGCCGGTCTACAGCCTGTTCGTCTCGCTCGACCTGATCGACTCGATCGGCGGCACCGTGTTCTTCCTCGCGGCCTCCAGCCTGCCCATGGCGATCTGGATGTCGAAGAACTTCATGGACTCGGTGCCCATCTCGCTCGAGGAGGCGGCCTGGACGGACGGCGCGTCGATGTTCTCGACGCTGACGCGCGTCGTCGTGCCGCTCATGCGGCCCGGCATCGCGGTCGTCTTCATCTTCGTGTTCATCCAGGCGTGGGGCAACTTCTTCGTCCCCTTCATCCTGCTGCTGAGCCCCGACAAGCAGCCCGCCGCCGTCAGCATCTTCAACTTCTTCGGACAGTACGGCTCGGTCGCCTACGGCCAGCTCGCGGCGTTCTCGATCGTGTACTCGGTGCCGGTCATCGCCCTCTACGTGCTGGTGTCGCGCACCCTCGGCGGATCGAACGCCCTCGCCGGCGGGGTCAAGGGGTGATGTCGCTCCTCCACGACCGCCCCTGACCTGCCCTCGTCCCACCGGATCACCGAACCTCCGCGCGCTCGTGCGCGCCGACAAGGAGACTCTCCCCATGCACGACAACACCGCCCTCGTCGAGGCCCGCATCGACCGCTTCGTCCTCGACCGGATCACGCCGAACATCTACCGACGCGCCGCGCCGCTCACCGTCGAGGCGTGGGAGGTGCCGGACGAGCCCGTGCCCTTCGCCGAGGCCGTCCGTCAGCAGTACGTGCCCTTCGTCCCCGGCACGCCGTGGAGCCGGCCGTGGGGCACCACCTGGTTCCGGGTGACGGGCGTCGTGCCCGAGGGCTGGGGCGCCGACCCGGCCACGGCGCTCGAGGCCGTCGTCGACCTGGGCTTCAGCACACGTCAGCCCGGCTTCCAGGCCGAGGGGCTCGTCTGGCGTCGCGACGGGACGCTCGTGAAGGCCATCGAGCCGTACAACGGCTACGTGCCGCTGGCGCTGGTGGGCGGCTCGGCCTCGCCGGGGGCGCCGATCGAGTTCTTCGTGGAGGCGGCGTCGAACCCCGACGTCGGCGGCAACTTCTTCTACCTCGAGACGCCCATGGGCGACAAGGCGACCGCCGGGACGGCACCGATCTACACGCTCCGGACACTCGACCTCGCCGAGAGGGACACCGTGGTGTGGGAGCTCGACCGCGACATCTGGACGCTGCTCGGCCTGATGCGGACCCTCGACCTCGGCACTCCACGGCGACACGAGATCCTGCGCGCGCTCGAGCGGGCGTGCGAGGTCGTCGACCACGACGACGTCGCCGGGTCCGCGGTCCTCGGGCGCGAGGCGCTCGCGGGCGTGCTCGCGTCGCCCGCCGCCGCCAGCGCCCACCGCGTCGTCGCGACCGGCCACGCGCACATCGACTCGGCCTGGCTCTGGCCCGTCCGCGAGACGCAGCGCAAGGTGGCGCGTACCTTCTCGAACGTCGTCGCCCTGATGGACGAGGACCCGGACTTCGTCTTCGCCGCCTCGAGCGCCCAGCAGTACGCGTGGGTGAAGGAGCGCTACCCCGACCTCTTCGCCCGCATGAAGGAGAAGATCGCCGAGGGCCGGTTCGTGCCGGTCGGCGGGATGTGGGTCGAGTCCGACACGAACATGCCGGGAGGCGAGGCGCTGGCCCGTCAGTTCGTGGCCGGGCACGCCTTCTTCCGGCGCGAGTTCGGGATCGAGTGCGACGAGGTCTGGCTGCCCGACTCGTTCGGCTACACGGGCGCCATGCCGCAGATCGCCCGCGCGGCCGGTGCCCACTCGTTCTTCACGCAGAAGGAGTCGTGGAACGAGACCAACCGGATGCCGCACCACACGTTCCTGTGGGAGGGCATCGACGGGAGCCGGGTCTTCACGCACTTCCCGCCGGTCGACACCTACAACTCCGACCTCTCGGCGGTCGAGCTGGCACACGCCGAGCGCGAGTACAGCGAGAAGGGCGTCTCCAACGTCTCGATCGTGCCGTTCGGCTGGGGCGACGGCGGCGGCGGGCCGACCCGAGAGATGATGGCAGCCGCGAGACGGGCCGCCGATCTCGAGGGCTCGCCGCGCGTGACCGTCGGCACCCCCGCCTCCTTCTTCGCGCAGGCCCGTGACGAGATGCCCGACCCGGCGGTCTGGTCGGGCGAGATGTACCTCGAGTTCCACCGGGGCACGTACACCTCGCAGGCGCGCACGAAGCAGGGCAACCGCCGCAGCGAGCACCTGCTGCGCGAGGCCGAGCTGTGGTGCGCCACCGCGGCCGTCCGGGGCTTGCTCGACTACCCGTACGACGAGCTCGACGAGCTCTGGCAGACCGTCCTGCTGCTGCAGTTCCACGACATCCTCCCCGGCTCGTCCATCGCCTGGGTGCACCAGGACGCCGAGCGGAACTACGCCCGGGTCGCCGAGCAGCTCGGTGCGTTGACGGCCAGGGCGCAGGAGGTGCTGGCCGGGCAAGGCGACGTGGCCGTCGCCTTCAACGCGGGCCCGGTCCCGCACCGCGGGGTGGCCGCGTCGTCCGCGGCGGTCGTCGACAGCAGCGGCGCCGCCGCCGTCGCCGCGGCCGGCTCGACGGCGACCGGCGTGGTGCTCGACGCGGACGGCGACGGCTGGGTGCTCTCGAACGGGCTCGTCAGGGCCGTCTTCGACTCCGACGGGCTCGTCTCGTCGCTCGTCGACTCGACGTCCGGGCGTGACCTCGTCGCTCCCGGCGCGAGGCTCGGGCTGCTGCAGATCTTCCGGGACACCCCGAACCAGTGGGACGCGTGGGACATCGACGCCGTCTACGTCAACGCCCGCACCGACCTCGTCGACGCCGTGTCGGTCGAGGTCGACGGGGTGTCGCTCGTGGTGACGCGGACCACCGGCACGTCGACGATCGTGCAGCGCTGGGCCCTCGAGGAGGGCGAGGCGGAACTGCAGCTGGTGACCGAGGTCGACTGGCACGAGAGGCAGAAGCTGCTGAAGCTGGCCTTCCCGCTCGACGTGCACGCCGACCGCGCGGCGTCCGAGGTCCAGTTCGGGCACGTTCAGCGCCCCACGCACTCCAACACCTCATGGGACTTCGCCCGCTTCGAGACGGTCGCCCACCGGTGGGTGCACGTGGCCGAGCCCGGCTTCGGGGTGGCCGTCGCGAACGACTCGACGTACGGACACGACATCACGCGCTCGACCCGGGACGACGGCGGCACCACCACGCTCGTGCGGCAGTCGCTGCTGAGGGCGCCGGTGTTCCCCGACCCGCACGCCGACCAGGGCCGCCACGTGCTGCGGTCGACCGTGCGCGTCGCGCCCGACGTGGTCGACGCGCTGTCGGCCGGCTACCGGCTGAACCTGCCGCTGCGTACCGTGTTCGGCTCCGGCGGGCCGGTCGCGCCGCTGGTCACGTCGTCGTCGCCGGCGGTGGTCGTGGAGGCGGTCAAGCTCGCGGAGGACCGTTCGGGCGACCTCGTCGTCCGGCTCTACGAGGCCAGGGGATCGAGGGCCGCGTCGACGATCGGGGTCGACGCGTCGGCGGCGCTCGGCGGGGCCTGGCGGACGGACCTGCACGAGCGCGAGCTGGGCGTCGACGGAGCCGACGTCCCCGGCGCCGCGCGGTGGACCGCAGGGGAGCCCCTCGAGCTGACGCTTCGCCCGTTCGAGATCGTCACCCTGCGCTTCGCGCGCCGGGGCTGAGGCTCCGCCCGGGCCCGCTGGCGGGCCGCCGGTCGGCCGCTGGCGGGCCGCCGGTCGGCCGCTGGCCGGCCCGGTGCACCGGCAGGAGGTGCTGGTCGGGGAGGCCCGGGCAGCACTTCCTGCCGGTTCACGGCGGGCCGGGAGAAGGGGAGGAGTCAGCGCAGGGTCGCGGCCGGGACGGGGTCGGCCTGAGCACCCGCCATGGCCGCCCCGACGGCAGCGGCGGGCAGTCCCGCGGGCAGCAGCACGAGACGCGAGGCCAGGTCGAGCGACGCGATGAACGAGGAGGCGGCGGCCTGGTGGGCGAGCGCGTCGCGCACCGGCCCCATCAGCTCGTCGCCGAGGGCGCTCATCCCGCCGCCGACGACGATCGTCTGCACGTCGACCGTCAGGGCGAGCAGCCGGACGGCCTGCGCGACCCCGTCGACCAGGGTGCGTCGGGCCTGCACGGCCAGGTGGTCGCCGTCGGCCGCCGCGTCGAGGAGGGCGCGTGCCGGGTGCAGGGCGGTGGTCGGCCAGAGCCGGGCCGCAGCTGATCCCGAGGCGACGGTCTCGAGGCAGCCACGCTGTCCGCACGCGCACCAGGCGCCGGTCGGGTCGACGGGGACGTGCCCGATCTCGCCTGCGGCACCGTGCGCGCCGCGGCGGACCTGACCGTCGAGGACCAGCCCGGCGGCGAGGCCGGTGCCGAGGTTGAGGTAGGCGATCGAGCCCTGCAGTGACATCGCGTGCCACGCGCCGAGCGCTGCGGCGTTGACGTCGTTCTCGACCCTGACGGGCACGCCGAGGCGGCGGGCCAGCTCGTCGCCGAGCGCCGTGTCGACGAGGCCGAGGTTGACCGCGTGGCCGACCCTGCCGGTGGTGGCGTCGACGACGCCGGGCACGCCGACGCCGACCGAGGACAGACGATCGAGCGGCACGCCGGTGAGCGCCGCGAGGCGCTGCGCGGCCTCGACCGCGTTGTCGAGGACCTCGTCGACCCCGAAGCCCGAGGCGAGCCGGACGCGGTGCACGGGCCGGGGCGACCGGGGACCGTCGTCGGCGACGGCCACGGCGTCGATCTTCGTCCCGCCGATGTCGAGGCCGAGCCTCACGGGCACGCCCCCGGCGCCACGGCGTGGTCAGGGCGAGGCCCCTCGCTCACGACCAGGACGGGCGTCACGACGATGCCGGGGAAGGCGGGGACAGGCCTGCTCATGGGTGTTAGTAAAGCTTACTAACCGAACGGCAGCAAGCACGAGGGGCCCGAGATCTCGGGCTCGTTTCGGGTATTGACCAGCCGTGTTTCCTGCTCGTAAACTCACCGCACCAGCCTTGACAACGTGTTTGTAAGGCATTTTTACTAAACGGCAACGCTGCCGGGCCCGTCTCGCACCACGAGACGGCACACGCCTCTCGAGGCCCCGGTCGGCGACGCCCGAGACGAGAGGAGGTGACCGTGCCCCGAGCCGCCGCCCCCCGTGCCGCCGCCCCCCGTGCCGCCACGCATGCCGCTGCTCCCGTCGCCCCCGGTGCAGAGCGCGCCTCCTCCTCGACCCTGCGCGTCACCGCCAAGTCGCTCCCGCAGCACACCCGGGCCCGCAACCGCTCGCTCGTGCTGCAGACCCTCTGGCGCCAGGGCTCGATGAGCCGCGCCGACCTCGCCCGTGAGAGCGGACTCACCCGGCCGACCGTCTCGGGCATCGTGCAGGAGCTGGCCGACGAGGGGGTCGTGGCCGAGCTCGGGCTCCGAGGCGACTCCCGGGTCGGCAAGCCGGCGACGCTCGTCGGCATCCGGCCCGACTCGTTCCACATCCTCGCGCTCGACCTCTCGTCGGCGGAGCGGTTCTCCGGCGCCGTCGTCGACGTCCGCGGCGAGGTGGTCGGCCGAGCCAGCGTCGACATCGACGGGGCGACGGGCGAGGCGGCCGTGGCGCTGGCCGAGCGCCTCGTCGACGAGCTGTCCGCGCTGACGACCACGCGCCTCCTCGGCGTCGGGGTGGGCACGCCCGGCATCGTCGACCACCAGGGCGTCGTGCGCACGGCGGTGCACCTGGGCTGGTGGGACCTGCCGCTCGCGGCCCGGCTGAGCGCCCGCACGGGCGTGCCGGTGCACGTCGGCAACGACGCGAACCTGGCCGCCCTCGGGGTGCACACCTTCGGCGACCCCGAGCGCGACCCGTCCCGCAGCCTGATGGTCATCACCATCGAGCACGGCGTGGGCGTGGGCCTCATCGTCGGGGGAGCGCTCGTCGAGGGCGACCGCTTCTCGGCCGGCGAGATCGGGCACGTCACCGTCGACGAGGCGGGCGACGTGTGCGCCTGCGGCCGCCGCGGCTGCCTCGAGGTCTCGCTCGCGGCGCCGGGGCTGTCGGCCCGCCTCTTCGCCGTCGACCCCGGCTCGCGCGGTGCGGTGCTGCACGCCGCGGGGCGCGACCTCGGATTCGTGCTCGCCCCCGTCGTGAGCGCCCTCGGGCTCGACGAGGTCGTGCTCTCCGGGCCCCGTGAGCTGCTCGACGGCGTGCTGCTGCGCGCGGCGGTCGAGACGGTCAGGGCCCGCACGCTCGCGGCCGTCGGCCAGGGGCTCGTCCTCCGCTACGCGGGTGACGACCGCGACCTGGCCGTGCTCGGCGCCGCCTCCCTCGTGCTCTCGGCCGAGCTGGGCGTCTCGTGACGGCGCACGGCCGCGCGGCACGCGGCCCCTGCCCCGGCGGCCCCTCCCCAGGCGCTCCCGCCGCCCGATCCACCACAGACCGCACCACCCGCACCAGCACCCCCCGCACCTGTTCGACCACCATCACTCCCAGCAGCACCCCGCGGCACCGCCGCCCCGTCCACGAGGAGACACAATGCGAATGACACGTCACACAGCGGTCGCGGCCCTCGGCCTCACGGCCGCCCTTGCCCTGACCGCCTGCTCGAGCGCGGGCACGGCAGGAGGCGGCAGCAGCGACGGGCCGCAGACGGTGCCCACCACGAAGGGCGACGGCGAGACGCTGACCGTCTGGGTCATGACGGGCGACTACACCGACGAGACGATCAAGGCGATCAACGACGAGTTCACCGAGCAGACCGGCGCGGAGGTGGACGTCCAGACCCAGCAGTGGGACGGCATCACCACCAAGATCAGCACCGCGCTCGCGACGTCCACCCCGCCCGACGTGCTCGACCTCGGCAACACCCAGGTCGCGAGCTATGCCGAGAACGGCGCCCTGCTCGACCTCACCGACTACGCGGACGACATCGCCCAGGGCCAGGAGTGGCTCACGGGCCTCGAGGAGCCCGCCACGGTCGACGGCTCGCTCTACGGCGTCCCCGGCTTCGCGGGCGCCCGCGCCGTCATCTACAACAAGGACATGTGGGCGGCGGCCGGCATCACCGAGGAGCCCACCACCTACGAGCAGCTCACGGCCGACCTCGACACGCTGGCGGCGGCGAACCCGGCGAGCGACTTCTCGCCCTTCTACATGCCCGGTGCCTACTGGTACGCCGGCATGCAGTTCGTCTGGGACGCCGGCGGGGAGATCGCGACGCAGGGCGACGACGGCACCTGGTCGGCCGGGCTGTCGTCCGACGAGGCGCAGCAGGGCCTCGAGGACTTCAAGGAGTTCCAGAACACCTACTCGACGGGTGCCTCGCAGACGCTCGACACCGACGTGCCCAACCAGGACCAGATCTTCGCCGACGGCAAGGCCGGTGCCATGCTCGGCACCAACGGCAAGATCGACCTGATCAAGGAGGCCAACCCCGCCCTGACGGACGACAGCTTCGGCACCTTCCCGTTCCCGGGCAAGTCCGGCGAGTCGCAGCCCGTCATGCTCGGCGGCTCCGACTGGGGCATCGCGGCCAAGAGCGCCAACACCGACCTCGCGCTGCAGTGGGTCAAGATCGCGGCCAGCCCCGAGATCCAGAGCGACTGGGTCTACGGCAACGACGGCTGGATCCCCAACAGCACCGACGGCATCGAGGCGGCGCAGAGCACGCTCGGCGACATCGACGAGGGCTTCTTCTCGGCGGCGCTGAACTCGAAGGCCACCCCGGCCAGCGGCAACTGGGCCGCGCTCGAGGGCGACCTGAGCATCAACGACCTCTTCAGCAGCGTCGCCTCGGGCAGCAAGTCGCCCGAGGCCGCCGCCGAGTCGTTCGACAGCACGACGGACGACGCCCTCAACAAGTAGTCCCACCCGCGAGCGGCTCCGCACCGCAGGGCCGGGCGACGTACGAGCAGGACGTGCGCCGCCCGGCCGGGACCACCCCGCTCGACCAGCTCCACCGCTCGACTCGATCACCGCTCGTTCCGATCACCGCTCGACCCGATCTGTGAGTCCCGACCCAGGAAGCAGCCATGGCCGTCACGACAGCGCCGCCCCTCCCACCCCGCCAGCACGCCCCCGAGGGCCCGGCCCCGCGGCCCGGGAAGAAGCGCCAGCTCGCCCCGCTCTGGCTGCTGAGCCCGGCCGGCATCGTCCTGCTCGTCGTGATGGTCGCGCCGATCGTGTTCCTGGTCTTCACCTCGTTCACGAACTACGACCAGCGCAGCCTGTTCACCGGCGCCTACGAGTCGGTCGGGCTGCAGCAGTACGTCACGCTGTTCACCGACAGCGACTTCTGGTGGTCGCTGCTCCGCACCGTCCTCTTCACCGTGGCGATGGTCGCCGGCAGCGTCGTCATCGGCATGGGCGTCTCGCACCTGCTGACGCGGATCCACACGAGCATGCGGTACGTCGTCACCGTCGTGCTGATCTTCGCGTGGGCGATGCCGAACGTCGCCTCCTCGCTGGTCTGGAACTGGCTGTTCCAGCCCGGCTACGGCGTCGTCAACTGGATGCTCACGCAGCTGCGGGTCTTCGGCGACATGACCGACACGCAGTGGTCGAACGATCCCCTGTTGTCGTACACGTCGATCTGGATGCTGATCGTCTGGCAGGCGGTGCCCTTCATCGCGCTGACCCTCTACGCCGCCGAGACGCAGGTGTCGCCCGAGTACAAGGAGGCGGCCCGTCTCGACGGTGCCGGCGAGTGGCGCGTGTACCGCGACGTCACCCTGCAGTTCCTCAAGCCGACCCTGCTGCTCGTGACGATCCTCTCGATCATCTGGGACTACAACGTCTTCAACCAGATCTGGCTCGTCTCGCAGGGCGGCCCCGACGACGCGACGTCGACCCTCGGCGTCTTCATGTACAAGACGGCGTTCGTCGGCTTCGAGATCGGACAGGGCGCCGCCATCTCGGTCGTCACGACCCTGCTGCTGCTCGGCCTCACCGCGTTCTACATCCGCAACCTCATCCGCTCGGGAGAAGACCTGTGACCACGACAGTTCCCACCGGCGTCGGCGCCTCGGCGACCGACGGCCCGTCCGAGACCGCTGCGGCCGCCGACTCGGCCGTCCCCGCCTCCGCCGGCCCTGCCGCCGGCTCCTCCGACGGCACCGCAGGAGGCGCGACGCCCGTCCGCCGGTCGCGTCGCCGCAAGAAGCCCCGCTGGTTCAGCAACTCGCTCGCGGTGCTGTTCAGCGCCGTGTGGATCTTCCCCGTCTACTGGATGGTCAACACGGCCTTCAAGCCACGGTCGGAGTCGATGACGTCGACCCCGCTCTTCCTGCCGCAGCACCCGACGCTCGACAACTTCGTCGTCGCGATCACGCAGAGCGGGTTCCTCGTCAACCTGCGCAACAGCGCGGTGGTGGTGATCGCGACGGTGCTGCTCGCGATCATCCTGGGCTTCTTCGCCGCCGCGGCGCTCTCGCGGTTCCGCTTCCGCGGGCGCCGCACGATCATGATCGTCATCCTCGCCGTGCAGATGCTGCCGACGACGGCGCTGCTGATCCCGTTGTTCCTGATCTTCAACAGCATCGGGCTGCTCGGCACCTACGCGGGCCTCGTGCTGGCGTACATCGCGACGGTGCTGCCGTTCTCGATCTGGGTGATGCGAGGGTTCTTCGTGGCCATCCCGATGGAGATCGAGGAGGCGGCCCAGCTCGACGGCGCGAACACCTGGCAGGTGCTGACGCGCATCCTGTTCCCGCTCGTGGCGCCGGGCGTCATCGCGACGAGCATCTTCGCCTTCATCGCGGCCTGGAACGACTACATCATCGCCTACACGTTCATGAAGGACCAGTCGATGTACACGCTGCCGGTCTGGCTCGCGTCGTTCGTCTCGCAGAACACCGGCACCGACTCCGGCGGGCAGATGGCGGCAAGCGTGCTGTTCTCGCTGCCGGTCGTCGTCTTCTTCGTCATCATCCAACGCAACCTGGTGTCGGGCATGTCCGCCGGCGCCGTGAAGGGCTAGAACCGTGACCGACCCCCTGCTGCTGCCCCGTGTCGACCAGCTGACCACCGCCTCCGGCGCGTACCTGCTCGACTCCGCCACCCGCGTCTCGGCGCCCGACTCGCTCGGCGGCACGGTCGCCTGGCTGCAGTCGGTGCTGCGACCCGCGACCGGGCTGCCCCTGCGCGAGGGCGACGGCGACGGCGCCGGCATCTCGCTCGACCTCGACCCCGAGCTCGACGACGAGGGCTACCGCGTCGAGGTGCGCCCGGCCGGCGTCCGCATCACGGGCGGCTCGGCCGCCGGCGTCTTCTACGGCGCGCAGGTGCTGCGGCAGCTGCTGCCGCCCGAGGTGTTCCGTCGCTCGCTCGTCGAGGGCGTCGAGTGGTCGGTGCCCGCGGTCGACGTCGCCGACTCGCCCCGGTTCGGCTGGCGCGGCATGCACCTCGACGTGGCACGGCACTTCATGCCGACGCACGACGTGATGCGCCTGATCGACCTCATGGCGATGCACCGCCTCAACACCCTGCACTGGCACCTCACCGAGGACCAGGGCTGGCGCGTGGAGATCGTCAAGTACCCCCGGCTGACGACGGTGGGCGCGTGGCGCGCGTCGTCGCAGGTGGGCGCCGGGCCCGAGGCGACGCAGGACGGCCGCCCGCACGGCGGCTTCTACACGCAGGCCGACATCCGCGAGGTCGTCGCCTACGCCGCCGCGCGGCACGTGACCGTGGTGCCCGAGATCGACGTGCCCGGCCACTCGATGGCCGCCATCACCGCCTACCCGCACCTCGGGGTCGGCGCGGTCGAGGCCGGCGGGATCCCCGTGCCCGAGCCGCGACAGATCGCGGTCGGCACCGAGTGGGGCATCTTCGAGGACGTGCTCAACACCGAGCAGTCGACCGTCGACTTCTACAAGGACGTCCTCACCGAGGTGATGGACCTGTTCCCGGGCACCTGGATCGGCGTCGGTGGAGACGAGTGCCCGAAGGCCCAGTGGGAGGCGGACCCCCGCACCCAGGAGCTGATGCGCGAGCGCGGCCTCGCCGACGAGGAACAGCTGCAGGCCTGGTTCATCGGCCAGCTCGACGAGCACGTGACGGCCGCGGGTCGCCGCACCTTCGGCTGGGACGAGATCCTGGAGGGACACAGCCGCGACGGGCACGCGTCGGACGGCGCCCGACCCATGTCGCCCGGCGCGACCGTCGCCTCCTGGCGGGGCATGACCGGCGCGGTGACCGCCGCGCGGCTGGGCTACGACGTCGTCGCCTGCCCTGACGACCAGGTCTACCTCGACTACCGCCAGTCCGACTCGCCCGACGAGCCCATCCCGGTCTCGATCGTGCTCGGCCTCGAGGACGTCTACGCGTTCGAGCCCGTCCCGGCCGAGCTGACCGCCGAGGAGGCGCGGCACGTGCTGGGCGGTCAGGCGAACGTCTGGACCGAGCACATGGACTCGCCCCGCACCGTGGACTTCCTCGTGTTCCCCCGCCTCTGCGCGGTGGCGGACGTGCTCTGGTCGGACGCGCCCCGGGACTTCGCGGGCTTCTCCGCACGGCTCGACCACCACCTCCTGCGCCTCGATGCGGCGGGGGTCGAGTACCACCGGGCGTCGGGGCCGCTGCCGTGGCAGACGCGTCCGGGCGTGCCCGGCCGGCCGGCCTCGCGAGAGGACCGCGCCGCGTACATCGCGGGCATCACCGCGAACATCGCCTGACCGCCCCGCCCGCCTGTCTCCTCTCCCTCTCTCTTCATTCAGGAACATCTGTCCTGATCCGCGCGGGGGAGGGAGCGAGAGTCCTGAGTCGTGCACTGATCAGGAACGTGCGGTCGCCCGTTCCTGAGTGAGGAGGATCCCGTGTCGACGACGGTCATCATCGGGGCGACGGTCCACGACGGTCGAGGAGGGGCGGCGCAGGTGGCCGACGTCGTCGTGCGCGACGGGGTGGTCGAGGCCGTGGGGCCCGGGGCTGCGGCGTCCGTCGTCGAGGCGGGCCGCGCGGGCCGGGTGGTCGACGGCCGCGGTCTCGAGGTGCTGCCCGGGTTCGTCGACGTGCACGCGCACGACGACGCGGCGCTGTTCCGTCCGGGCGGGATCACGCCGAAGACGTCGCAGGGCGTGACGACGACGATCGTCGGCAACTGCGGGCAGGGCGTGGCGCCGTCCCCGCCGCCGGCCGACCCGCCCGACCGTTCGCTCGAGCAGTACTCCCTGCCGGTGCTCGGCCCGTTCCCCGACCGTCGCTGGGCCACCTTCGGCGACTACGTCGAGGCGCTCGCCCGTGAGCCGCTCGGTGTGCACGCCCGCGCGCTGGTCCCGCACGCACCGGTCCGCGCCTCCGTGCTCGGCATGGTGCGGCGGCCTGCCGACGCGGCCGAGTCGTCGCGCATCGCGGGGGCGGTCGGCGACGCGCTCGACGCCGGTGCGCTCGGCGTCTCGCTGGGCCTGATGTACGCGCCCGGTGATGCCGCCGACCGGCCGGAGCTGCTCGCGATCGCCCGCGAGGTCGCGGCCAGGGACGGGCTGCTCGTCGCCCACGTCCGCAACGAGGCCGACGGGCTGCGCGCCTCCGTCGACGAGCTCGCCTCGCTCGGCCGGGAGTCGGGCGCCCGCGTGCACGTCAGCCACCTCAAGGTGACCGGACCGCGGAACGTCGGCGGCATGGAGTCGATCGTCGACCACCTGGACGACCTGCGCGCCGGCGGGCTCGACATCAGCGCCGACGTCTATCCCTACGACGCCGGGAGCACGACGGTGGCGTCGCTGTTCCCTCCCTCGACGGCCGACCGCGGCGTCGACAGCCTGCTCGAGGCGCTCGGCGACCCGACGAGCCGCGCCGCGGTGCTCGCCGGCCTCGAGCAGCCCTGGCCGGGCACGGCGCTCGAGAACCAGTGGGCGGCGATCGGGCCCGCGCGCATCCTGCTCGCCGGCTTCTCGCGACCGGAGGACGCCGGGCTCGAGGGCCGCAGCGTCGCCGACATCGCGGCCGAGCTCGGCGGCGACCCACGCGAGGTGCTCGCCGACCTCGTCCTCGCCGAGCGGGGCGCGCTGACCGTGATCGTGTTCCACACCGACCTCGAGGGGATGCGCACCGCCCTCGCCTGGCCGCACACGCTCGTCGGCTCGGACGGGCTTCCCCGCGAGTCGGGCACCGTGCACCCGCGGCTGTACGGCACGTTCGCCCGGCTGCTCGACGTGTACGGCGGCACCGGGCCGTCCGCGGTGCTGACCCGCGAGGAGGCGGTGCACCGGATGAGCGTCGCCGCGCACCGCCGCTTCCGGACCGTCGCCTCCTCGACGCCCGTGGGGGTCGTGCCCGGGGCGGCGGCCGACCTGCAGCTCGTCGACCCGGTCGCGTACGCCGACCGGGCGACGTACGCGGAGCCGCGGCGCCCGCCGTCGGGCGTGCGCGGCGTGTGGGTCGCGGGCGAGCTCGTCGCGGGCGAGCTCGTCGCGGGCGAGCTCGCGGGGCCCGCCTGAGGCTCACGGCCGCGACACTGCCGGGGGGTGTTCGCTCGACCACAGCTCGTCGACACCCGACTCGACGCGCGCCGGACGACGAGGAGACGCCATGAAGCTGCTGTTGCTGGGAGCCACCGGGGGAGTCGGGTCGCACCTGCTGCGCCAGGCGCTCGCCGCGGGCCACGACGTCACCGTGCTGGTACGTGACGAGTCAGGCCTCGACGACGCCGCTCGTCACGATGCGGACGGGGTGCGCGTCGTCGTCGGCGACGCCACCTCCGCGGACGACGTGGCCGAGGCGGTCGTGGGGCAGGACGCCGTCCTGAACGCGGTCGGCTCTCGCCGCGTGCGGCACCCCGTCGAGGTCGAGGTGGGCGAGGCGCTGCTGCCCGCGATGCGGGCGTCGGGCGTCCGCCGGTTGGTCGTCTGCTCGGCGTTCGGCGTCGGCGACTCGGAGGCCGACGCCGGCGCCCTGCAGAAGATCTTCTTCCACACCGTGCTCGGCAAGGTCTACGAGGCGAAGGAGGCGGCCGACGCGCAGGTGCGCGCCAGCGGCCTCGACTGGACCCTCGTCTACCCCACCCGCCTCGTGGACGACCCCGCGACGGGAGACGTCGTGGCGTCCGAGCACCTCGCCGACGGCGCGTCCACCCAGGTCACCCGCGCCGACGTGGCCCGCTTCATGCTCGCCCAGCTCGGCGACGACACCTGGCTCCGCCGCACGGCCGTGCTCACGGGCGCGTAGGCCGCCGGATCGGCGTCGACGCCTGTCGCTGCTGCTGCCGCCGCCGCTGCGAGCAGCTCAGCCGAGGACGGCGAGCGCGTCGATCTCGACGAGCATCGCCTCGTTCGGCAGCTCGACGAAGATCGTCGTGCGGGTGGGGAAGACGCCGCTGGTGACGTTCGCCCGCACCCAGGTCTCGTAGGCCGCGTTCATCTCGGCGAAGTCGCTCCGCTGCGTGAGGAACACGCGCAGGGACATGACGTCGTCGACGGTGCCGCCCGCCGCCTCCACGATCGCCTTCACGTTGTCGAGGGTGCGCAGGGTCTGCGCCGTCAGGTCTCCGCGGAACAGGTACTCGCCCGTGGCCGGGTCCTGCGGGCCCTGGCCGGAGACGGCGAGGAACCCGTTCTTCAGCACGCCCTGCGAGAAGATCGGCATGGGGGTGGGGGCTCCGGTGGTGATCACCTGGGTCTTGTCGCTCACAGGGGGTCTCTCTTCCGTGTCGATGGTGCTGTCGTGTCGGTGAGGCTGTCCTGCAAAGCTATCGGGAGACCGCCCCGCTCCACGACGAGAGGACACCCCCGTGCAGACGTCCAAGGCCACCTTCGCGAACGAGCGCCGGCCGGTGCCGCTGCTCCGCCTCCCCACGCCCCTCCTCACCGTCGACCTCGACGCCCTCGACCACAACGTCGACACGATGGCCGCGTGGTGCCGCGCGGCCAGGGTCGACCTGGCGCCGCACGGCAAGACCACCATGTCGCCCGACATCTGGCGGCGGCAGCTCGACGCCGGCGCGTGGGGCGTCACCGTCGCGACGGCGTTCCAGGCGGCGGTGGCCCGCGAGGCCGGCGTGCCGAACGTCGTGCTGGCCGGGACGACCTTCTCCGAGGAGGCGCTCGTCGCCCTCGCCGCCGACCCCGGCTCCACGCGCGTGCTGATGTGGGTCGACTCGGTCGCCGCCGTCCGGCTCGTCGACGAGGCGCTCGCGCGGGCAGCCGCCCGGGCCGCCGACGCCGACGCCGACGCCGCCGAGGTGCCGCCTCTCGCCGTCCTCGTCGAGATCGGCTCGCCCGTCGGCCGGACCGGGGCCCGCACGGTCGCCGAGGCGCTCGCCGTGGTCGACGCCGTCGTGGCGGCGCCGCACCTGGTCCTCGCCGGCGTCACCGGCTACGAGGGCGCCCTCACCCACGACGTCGACCCCGCGGGCATCGAGCTGATCGACGACTACCTGCGCACGGTGCTCGAGCTGCTCGACGCGATCGACCCCGAGGCGTTCGAGCCCTGGCTGGCGGGCTCTGGCGACGTCGTCGTGAGCGCGGGCGGCAGCGTCTACTTCGAGCGCGTCGTCGCCGTGCTCGCCGAGCGGCACGACCCGGACGGCGAACGGGGGCCCCGGACGCGCGTGGTGCTCCGCTCGGGGTCGTACGTCGCGCACGACCACGACCTCTACCGCCGGCTGACGCCCTTCGCCCGTGACACGACCCCGCCGATCGACGGCGTCTCGGGCCGCGAGTCGTTCCTGCCGGCGATCGAGCTCTGGGCGAGCGTCATCTCGCGGCCCGAGCCCGAGCTCGCCCTGCTCAACGTCGGGAGACGCGACACGGCCGACGACGAGGGACTTCCCCTTCCCCTCGACGCCTGGCGGCCGACCGCAGGAGGCGGCACGGACGACACGTCGGCGACGCGCCTCGACGGAGCGCTCGAGGGTGCCGTGGTGACCGCCCTGAACGACCAGCACGCGTTCCTCCGGCTGGGCGCCTCCTCGGGGCTGGCCGTGGGCGACCTGGTGCGCCTCGGCGTCTCGCACCCGTGCACGACGCTGTCGCAGTGGCGCGAGCTCTCGCTCGTGCGCGGCGGCACAGCCGTCCGCGAGCAGCCGCCCGTCGTCGAGGGCACCTGGCTGACGCGCTTCTGAGCACTGCCGAGGCAGGGTCCCCGAGACCGGGCGGGTTCGTCGTGGCCGGGCGGTGGCGACGGCCCGCCCACGACGAACCCGCCCGCACTCCGAGCGCCGTCGCCCTGACGAGCCGCACGGACGGCCGCGCGCGCCCGGACCGCGCACGCGGCAGCGGCCGGTCGGCCCGTCAGCCCGCGGCGAGCCGGTCGTAGAGGGCGTCGACCTCGGGGTCGACCACGCGCCTCGACGCGTCGGCGTCGTGCCACGCGACGATCTGGCGGGCGCCCTCGGCGAAGGGCACGCGCGGCTCCCAGCCGACGGCGACCTCGCGCACCTTCGACGAGTCGAACAGGGCGGGGTGGCTGCGGTCGCCGCGCAGGTCGGCGTCCCACTCGGGCGCCGCCGCGACGAGGTCGTGGGTCGTGCGGTGGACGACGTGCAGCGACCCGCCGGCCGCGTCCGAGAGGCAGCGCGCGATCTGGTTCCAGGTGAGCAGCTCGGACGACATGACGTTGAACGCCTCGCCCGACGCCTCGGGGGCGCCGAGCAGCGGGACGAATGCCCGCGCGAAGTCGTCCGCGTGGGTCATCGCCCACATCGAGGTCCCGTCGCCGTGCAGCACGACGGGGGCTCCGCGACGCATCCGCTCGATGACGGTCCAGCCGCCGAGCAGCGGCACGTGCGTGCGGTCGTAGGTGTGCGACGGACGCACGACGGTCGCGCGGACCCGGCCTGCGAGGTGCTCGTCGCGCAGCAGCCGCTCGCAGGCGATCTTGTCGCGGGCGTACGGCGACCACGGGTTGAAGAGCGGGGTCGACTCCGAGATCGGCAGCGCGGCGGGCGGCTTCTGGTACGTGGAGGCGGAGCCGATGAACACGTACTGCTCGGCGTGCGGCACCACGGCGCGCAGCATCGAGCGCAGCTCGTCGGGCGTGAAGGTCAGGAAGTCGGCCACGGAGTCGAACCGACGTCCTGCCAGGGCTGTGACCAGCGCCTCCTCGTCGCGGACGTCGGCGACGATCGACTCGACCTCGTCGGGGAGGGGGCGGCTGGCGGTGCTGCCGCGGTTGAGCACCGAGACGGACCAGCCGACGCGCACCGCCTCGCGCACGCACGCGGCACTGATCTGGCCGGTGCCGCCGACCACCAGGAGGGACTTCTGCGTCATCGCTCCACTGTGCACGCTCACGGTCGGGGCGGGCCAGGGGTGGCGGGCCAGGGTCGGCGGGCGGGGTCGCGCGGGTGCGTCAGGGGGTGCGAGGCGCGGGCGTCCGGGGCGCGACGTCGCGTGCCGCACCGGCCGCGGCGTCGACCGCCGCGCGCACGGCCCGGACGACGGAGGCGTCGGTCACGGCGTACGCGTCGGTCGCGCCCGCCGAGCCCAGCGAGACGAGCGACCGGCCGTCCTCGTCCCCGTCCCCGGGCGTCCCGGCCGCCGCGGTCGTGGCGGCGGTCGACGCCGACAGGTGCACCGCGGCGACGCCGGCCTCCACCAGCGCCGCGACGTCGTCGAGCCCCACGCCGCCGCCCGCCATGACCTCGACGCGGCCCGCCGCCGCGACCATGTCGGGCAGCACGCCCGAGGCGAGCCCGTCGCGTGCCCGGGAGGCGCCTCCCGACGTGAGCACCCGGTCGACGCCGAGCGCGGCCAGGGCGGCGACCGCGTCGACCGGCGAGGCCGCGCGGTCGACGGCGCGGTGCACGGTGACGTCGAGGTGCGGGCCGCCGAGCTCGGCGGGACGGGCGCCCGCCGCGTCGCGCGCAGCCGAGACGAGCCGCGCGACGGCGTCGACGTCGAGGGAGCCGTCGGCCCGCAGCGCGCCCACGACGACCCCGGCGACGCCGGCCGCGACGAGGGTGCGGACCTCGCGCTCCATCACGGCGAGGTCCGCGTCGTCGTAGACGAAGTCGCCGCCGCGCGCCCGGACGAGGGCGTGCACCGGCACGCCCGTCGCGACCGCCGCCTCCGCGAGGCCCTGGGACGGCGTGACGCCCCCGATCTCGAGCGCGGTGCAGAGCTCGACCCGGTCGGCGCCCTCGGCCAGGGCGGTCCGGGCGCCGGCGAGCGACGTCACCGCGATCTCGAGCGCGACACGTCCCGGGCGCGGGCCGGAGACGGCGGCGCCGGCAGCAGCGACGTCGGCAGCAGCGGCGTCGGTGGAAGCGGCGGGCGAGGAGGTGCGGGTGCGGTCGCTCATCCCCCGATCTTCCCAGAGGGGCCCGCCTGGGATCCTCCGTGCGAGGACGTCGAGGACGTCGAGGACGTCGAGGGCGGGTCGCCGTCGCCGAGGGCGGGTACCCAGCGACCCGCCCTCGGCGCCGATCACCCGCCCTCGGGAGAAGGAGAGGCCGTGCGGCCCGGCTGGCCGACGCCGGAGTCCGGCGCCCGCATGCCGCGCTCGGCATGGGCGGGCGAGCATCATGGGCACATGGTCCCCGTCGAAGCCTCCGCCGCCGAGAAGCCGTCCACCGCCGCGTTCCGCGCCGCCCGAGACTCGCTGTCGGCGCACGCCGGCGACCACGAGGCGGCCCGCGCGGCGTTCCGCTGGCCGGACGTCGGCGACTCGTTCAACTGGGCCCGCGACTGGTTCGACGTGATCGCGCGGGGCAACGACCGCGTCGCGCTCTGGATCGTCGACCAGGACGGCGTCGACCACCGGGTCACCTTCGACGAGATGCGCCGCCGCTCGGACCAGGTCGCCTCGTGGCTCGTCGAGCGCGGGGTCGCGAAGGGCGACCACGTCATGCTCATGCTCGGCAACCGCGTCGAGCTGTGGGAGGCGATGCTCGCGATCATGAAGGTCGGTGCGGTCATCCTGCCCACCTCCGTCGTCCTCGCTCCCCACGACCTCGCCGACCGGGTCGAGCGGGGTCTGGTCCGCCACGTCGTCGCCGCAGTCGCCGACGCCCCGAAGTTCGACGACATCGCCGAGGGGGTGGGACGCATCGTGGTCGGCGGGGACCGCCCGGGGTGGGCGTCGTTCGACGACTCGCGCCGCGCCTCCGAGACGGCGCCCGACGTCGCCACGGCGACGAGCGACCCGTGCCTCGTCTACTTCACGTCGGGCACGACGAGCAAGCCGAAGATGGTCGTCCACACGCACGCCTCGTACCCGGTCGGGCACCTCACGACCACGTACTGGATCGGCGTGCGTCCGGGCGACGTGCACCTCACCATCTCGTCGCCGGGCTGGGGCAAGCACGCGTGGAGCCTGTTCTTCGCGCCGTGGACCGCCGAGGCGACCGTGTTCGTCCACGAGCAGGCGCGCTTCTCGGCCGCCGCCCTGCGCGAGCAGCTCGACCGGGCCGAGGTGACCTCGTTCTGTGCTCCGCCGACCGTCTGGCGCATGCTCATCCAGTCCTCGCTCGGCGAGCGCCCCGTCGCGCTGCGCGAGGCGCTGTCGGCGGGTGAGCCGCTCAACCCCGAGGTCATCTCGCGCGTGCAGCAGGCCTGGGGCCTCGACATCCGCGACGGCTACGGCCAGACCGAGACGACTGCGATCGTCGCCAACCCGCCCGGGTCGGTCGTCCGGGCCGGCTCGATGGGCCACCCGCTGCCCGGCGTCGAGGTCGTGCTCGTCGACCCGGCGACGGGCGTCGTGGGCGACGCGGGCGAGGTCTGCCTCGACCTGCGGGTGCGTCCGGTCAACCTGATGGCGGGCTACCTGGGCGACGAGGCGCGGACGGCAGCGGCGCAGCGCGACGGCCTGTTCCACACCGGCGACGTCGCCACCCGGGACGCCGACGGCATGATCACCTTCGTCGGGCGCACCGACGACGTCTTCAAGTCGTCCGACTACAAGGTGTCGCCGTTCGAGGTCGAGAGCGTGCTGATCGAGCACCCCGCCGTCGCGGAGTCGGCCGTCGTGCCGGCCCCCGACGACGTGCGCCTCGCGATCGTCAAGGCGTACGTCACGCTCGCCGCCGGGTGGGAGCCGACGGCCGACACCGCCCGCGCCGTGCTCGCGCACGCCCGCACCGGCCTGCCGGCGTACGAGCGCGTGCGTCGCCTCGAGTTCGTCGACGAGCTGCCGAAGACCATCTCGGGCAAGATCCGCCGGGTCGAGCTGCGCGAGCGCGAGGAGGTGGCGGCCCGGTCGGGCGAGCGCCTCGCCGCGGAGTGGCGCGACGCCGACTTCCCCGACCTGCGGGGCTGACACCGCGCCTCCTGCGCCCCCCTCCCCCTCTTCATTCAGGAACTTCGGTCCTGATCCGTGCACGGTTCAGGAACGAGCGAGCCGCGCCTCCTGAATGCTGCAAGGAGGCGCGGCTCGGATCAGGACGGATGTTCCTGAACGAGGGGGCTCGCGACCCGGGGTCAGTGCTCGAAGCGCTGCCAGGCCGGCTTGTTCGCGTACGTGTAGCGGTAGTAGTCGGCGAGGGTGAGCAGCGCCGCCGCCTCCTCGTCGACGACGATCGTCGCGTGCGGGTGCAGCTGCAGCGCGCTGCCCGGGCACATCGCCGAGAGCGGGCCCTCGACCATGCCCGCGACGGCCGAGGCCTTCGACGAGCCGACCGCGACCAGCACGACCTCGTGGGCGTCGAGGATCGTGCCGAGGCCCTGGGTCATGCAGTGCGTGGGCACCTGCGACGGGTCGTCGAAGAAGCGCGCGTTGTCGGCCCGGGTCCGCGGCGCGAGCGTCTTGATCCGGGTACGCGACGCGAACGACGACGTCGGCTCGTTGAAGCCGATGTGCCCGTTCGCCCCGATGCCGAGGATCTGGATGTCGATGCCGCCCGCCGCGGCGATCGCCTCGTCGTACTCGACGGCCGCGGCCTCGATGTCGTCGGCGCGGCCGTCAGGCACCCGCACGCGGTCCTGGTCCATGCCGAGCGGCTCGACGACGTCGCGGCGGATGACCGACGCGTAGCTCTCGGGGTGCTCGAGCGGGATGCCGACGTACTCGTCGAGGGCGAAGCCGGAGGCGCGCGAGAAGTCGAGCTCGCCCGCCTGCACCCGGGCCGCCAGCGACGCGTAGATGCCGGTGGGCGACGAGCCGGTCGCGAGGCCGAGCACGGCCTCGGGCTTCCCCTCGACGACCGAGGCGATCTTCAGGGCGGCGACGCGGCCTGCCTCGGCGGCGTCGCGGACGATGACGATCTCCACGCGTCAGGCCTTCGTCGCCGCGTCGGCGGACTCGGCCGAGACGTCGTCGTCCTCGCGACCCGGCGTCTTGAGGTTCCACTTCTTGATCACGAAGCTGAAGACGACGTAGTAGATCACCGCGTAGCCGAGGCCGATCGGGATCAGCCAGATCGAGTTCTGCGAGATGTTGAAGTTCAGGACGTAGTCGATCAAGCCCGCCGAGAACGTGAACCCGGTGTGGATGTCCAACGCGTTGACCAACATCATCGACGTGCCGGTCAGGATCGCGTGGACGATGTAGAGCGGCCAGGCGACGAACATGAACGAGAACTCGAGCGGCTCGGTGATGCCGGTGATGAAGGCGGTCAGGGCGGTCGACAGCATGATGCCGCCGATGAGCTTCTTCTTCTCGGGGCGGGCGTGGCGCCAGATCGCGAGGGCCGCGGCGGGCAGGGCGAACATGAAGATGGGGAAGAAGCCGGTCATGAAGACGCCCGCGCTGGGGTCGCCGGCGAAGAACCGGTTGAGGTCACCACGGACGATCTCGCCGCTCGCGTCGGTGTAGTCGCCGACGAGGAACCAGACCACCGAGTTGAGGATGTGGTGCAGGCCGGTGGGGATCAGGAGGCGGTTGGCCACGCCGTAGACGCCGCCGCCGACGACGTCGTTCGACGCGACGGCCTGGCCGATGCCGGTCAGCGCGTTGTTGAAGAGCGGGTAGATGAACGACATGACGACGCCGACCACGAGGCCGGTGACGGCCGTGAGGATCGGCACGAGGCGTCGACCGGAGAAGAAGCCGAGGAAGTCGGGCAGCTTCGTCCGGTAGAAGCGCTGCCACAGCATCGCCGACAGGAGGCCCATCACGATGCCGCCGAGCACCCCGTAGTTGATGACGGCCGGGTCGCCCGTGGGGGTCTCCTGCCCGGCGAGCACCAGCGGCGACATCGCGGTGAAGACCCCGTCGATGACCATGTAGCCGACGACGGCGGCGAGGGCCGTCGAGCCGTCCGACTTCTTGGCCCAGCCGATCGCGATGCCGACCGCGAAGATCAGCGGCAGCCAGGTGAAGACCGCGTTGCCGGCGGCGCTGATGACCGAGCCGCCGGTCTCGAAGCCGGGGATCGCGCCGAGCAGGTCGGGCTGGCCGAGGCGCAGCAGCAGGCCGGCCGCGGGGAGCACGGCGATCGGCAGCATGAGGCTGCGGCCGAGGCGCTGCAGCACCGCGAAGGCGGCTGAGCCCTTCTTCGGCTTGGTGGCCGTCGTGTCGGTCGTGGTCATCAGGGGTCCTCTCGTCGGGGCGCTGAGTCGTGCGGCAGGGGCCGTGCCCGACGGGTCGTCGGAGGCGGGGGAGGGCCCTGGGGCAGGAGGTGCGGGTCGGCCGGTCCTGTCCGGTCATGACCAGTGAGTGGTAGTTTCCTCAGACCCGCCGGTGGTGTCAACTAGGAGGCGCGCCCGGTCCTCGGACGCACCGCTCGGACGCAGCCCGTCCGGACCCGCCGCGGGCTCGAGCCCCACGACGAAGGAGAACAGCTCATGTCGAAAGCACAGGCCATGATCGACGGACTCGGCGGCGCCGAGAACATCGAGGAGATCGAGGGCTGCATCACGCGCCTCCGCACCGACGTCAAGGACATCTCGCTCGTCGACGACGCCGCGCTCAAGGCCGCGGGCGCCACCGCGGTCGTCCACGCCGGCGGCAGCGTCCAGGTGATCGTCGGCACGATCGCCGACTCGCTCGCCGAGGACATCAACGACCTGCTGCCGTGACCATCGCGCTCACCCCCGTCACGGGCCGGGTCGTCTCGCTCGCGGACGTGCCCGACGCGGTGTTCGCCGGCCAGCTCGTGGGAGCGGGCGTCGCGATCGAGCCGAGCGCGCCTCCTGCGAGCGGTCGCCTCGTCGACGTCGTCTCGCCGGTCGACGGCGAGATCGTCAAGCTGCACCCGCACGCCTTCGCCGTCGTGCACGAGTCGGGCACGGGCCTGCTCGTGCACGTGGGCATCGACACGGTGAAGCTCGGGGGCGAGGGCTTCGAGCTCGCCGTCGCCGAGGGCGCGACCGTCGCGGCGGGCGACGTCGTCGTGCGCTTCGACCCGGCGGTCGTCGCGGCAGCGGGGTACTCGGCGGTCTGCCCGGTCGTCGTGCTCGACTCCGCACCCGACAGCGTCCCGCAGCAGTCGGTCGGCAGCGACCTCGAGGCGCGGTCGCCGCTCTTCGAGTTCTGAACCGGCGCTGCCCGGAGGGCTGAGGGCTCAGGTGTCCTGACCAGGTCGCGCCAGGGGGCTCAGGCGTCCTGGGGCCCGTCGGCCGACGTCACCTGCATCGTGAGGCGGTACCGGTCGGACCGGTACCAGCTCTCGGACCGCTCGATCGGCTCGTCGCCCGAGAACGACACCCGCTCGAAGTGCAGCACGGGGGCGCCGTCGGGCGTCCCCAGCAGGGTCGCGATGTCGACGGGCGCCTCGCGGGCGGCGACCGTCTGGGTCGCCCGGGTCACCGGCTGGTCGTACTCGTCCGCCAGCAGGCGGTAGAGCGAGAGGCTGAGGTCGCGGTCGAGCAGCCCCGGCAGCCGGGCGGACGGGTACCAGGCGTCGTCGATGCTGACCGGCTCGCCGTCGGCGAGGCGCAGGCGCTTGACGTGCAGGGCCGGCTCGTCGGGGCCGAGCCCTAGGGCCGCCGCGGTCTCGGGTGCGGGGACGCACTCGTCGCGCACGAGCACGACGGTGCTCGGGCGGTGGCCGAGCGACGTCATCTCGCTCGTGAACGAGTTGAGGCGCAGGGTCGACTGCACCGCGCGGTGCGCCACGAAGGTGCCCTTGCCGCGGACCCGCGTCAGCCACCCCTCGGCGACGAGCTGCCCGACGGCCTGCCGCACCGTGATGCGGCTGACCCCGTGGTCGACCATCAGCTGGCGCTCGCTCGGCACGGCGGCGCCGGCGGGCAGCTCGTCGGCCGCCAGGCGCTGCAGGATCGTGCGGAGCTGCTCGTGCTTCGGCACCGCCCCGTCGGTGATCCGCTGACCCGTCGCGTGCCCCATCGCCTGTCCCGTCGCCTGTCCTGATCCAGCCGGAGGCGGTGGTCCCGTCCGGTCATGACCTATCTGTCCGCTCCTGAGACTACGCACCCCCGCCGGGTCCGCGCTGGCCCGCGAGCGGGGCGCGGCCCCTGGCGTGCAGCGCGCCCCTGGCCTACACTCGACGGGACCCGTGGAGCGAGGAGGACCGTGATCGACAGCCCCGGCCCCTTCGTGACGGCCCCGTGAGCGCTCCCGACCGCGCCCCGGTCGAGCCTGGTGCTCCGCTGACCCGGCGTGAGGCGCTGGCACGGGAGCGCGCGGCGCTCGCCGGCTCGTCGGCTGCTGCCGCTCCGTCCGATGTCGCCTCGTCGGCTCCGGCACCCGCCGCTCCTGCGGCCCCTCCGGCCGTTGCGCCTAGCGCATCCGCATCCGCCGTTGCACCGGCAGCTGCGCCGGCCTCGGCCTCGCGTCGTGCCGTCGTGGCCGTCCGCCCTCGCCGGGTGCCCGCCTCGACCTCGCCGGCCCGCGCCTCCTCGTCGTCGCGGGTGCCGTCGGCACCACCCGTCGCCCGCGCGTCCATGTCGAAGGCTGCCCGTCGGCTGCGCGCCGCCGCGGTGCCCGCCGTCGCGTTCCTCGCGAGCGGGCTGTTCTTCTCGTCCAACGTCACGCCGGCGACCGCGAGCGACCTCGGCGGATCGGTCGTGCAGACCTCGGCCGCGGCGCCCGTCCCCGGCCAGACGCTCGCCGCCTCGCTCGTGGTGCTCACCGTCTCGGAGCGCGACGCGTTCGTCGTCAAGGACGCCCCGCCTCCGCCGCCCCCGCCCCCCGTCGTCGCGCCGACGCCCGAGAAGGGCACCTCCAACGCACCGTCGACCCGCAAGGGCGGCGTGGCGGCGGGCGGCGGCACCATCGTCAACGCGGGCACGGGCGACATCCGCTGGCCGTTCCCCGGCACGGTCGTCCTGAGCTCGGGCTTCGGCCCTCGTGCGGCGCCTTGTGCTGCCTGCTCGAGCATGCACATGGGCCTCGACATGACCCCGGGAGGCGGCACGCCCATCGGCGCCGTCGCCGCGGGCACGGTCCGCACGTCGGGCCTGCACGCACAGTTCGGCCAGTACGCGGTCATCGACCACGTGATCGACGGCCAGAAGGTCAGCACCCTGTACGCGCACATGATCGTCGGGTCGAGCCCGCTGGTCGTGGGCCAGCAGGTCGCCGTGGGCGAGCTCGTCGGGCTGGTCGGCCGCAGCGGCGTCGCCACCGGGGAGCACCTGCACTTCGAGGTGCTGATCGGCGGCTCGACCCAGGTCGACCCGCGCGCCTGGCTCGACGCCAACGCCGGCCGCACGCTCTAGCCTTCCTCGCGCCCGCGCCCGCGCCGGCGCCCGCCGTGGCCCCGGCTGCCGGTGCCTCTCCTCATTCAGGAACTCGAGTCCTGAGTTCGTACTGCGCAGGAGGCGCGGTCCTGAAGCGTGCACAGTTCAGGCACCTTGAAGTGTCGCTTCCTGGATCCCGGCCGGGCGATACGGGACGACGCGGCTCAGCGACCGTTCGTCAGCTCCCGGCCCGCGGCCCACACGCGGGACACGTGCCAGTCGTCGGTCCACGAGACGGCGTCCGCGACGTAGCCGGGGGCGAGCAGGCCGATGCGGGAGTCCTCGCCGAGCGCCTTCGCTGGCACCGTCGTCAGGGCCTCCACGGCGCACGTCGGCGACTGCTCGGCGCCGGTCAGGGCGAGGCGCAGGGCCGCGTCCTGCGTCAGGGTCGAGCCGGCGATCGTGTCGGTGCCGGCGAGCATCGCGACGCCGTCGCTCACGGTGACGGCGAGCTCGCCGAGCAGGTAGTCGCCGTCGGCCGAGCCCGCGGCGGACATCGCGTCCGTGATCAGGGCGACGCGGCCGGGGGCGGAGGCGAACACCATGCGCACGACCTCCGGGTGCACGTGGACGCCGTCGAGGATCAGCTCGATCGTGACGCGGTCGTCGCTGACGGCCGCGACGACGGGGCCGGGCTCGCGGTGGCCGATGCCCGCGATCGCGTTGAACGCGTGGGTCATCATGGTCGCCCCGCGGTCGAACGCGGCGACCGCGAGGTCGTGGTCGGCGTCGGTGTGCCCGACGGCGACGACGGCCCCGGCGGCGACGATGCGCTCGACGGCGTCGAGCCCGCCCGGCAGCTCGGGGGCGAGCGTGACCTGCCGAACCACGCCGGGCACGGCCCCGAGCAGGGCGTCGACGTTCTCGGGGGAGGGCACCGCGAGGTGCTGCTCGGCGTGCGCGCCCTTGCGGTGCGGCGCGAGGAACGGCCCCTCGAGGTGCGCGCCGAGGACGAGCGGGTCCCGACGTCGCAGGTCGGCGATCGTCTCGAGCGAGCCCCGGAGGCGGTCGATCGGGTTCGCGACCAGGCTCACCAGCGAGCGGGTCGTCCCGTGCGCGCGGTGCAGGGCCAGGCCGCGCTCGATCTCGTCGGCGCCTCCGTCGTGGCTGGCGCCGCCTCCTCCGTGGGTGTGCAGGTCGACGAGGCCCGGGGTGAGGCGGGCGCCGTCGAGGTCGACCACGACGTCGGCGACCGGCAGCGCGCCTCCCAGTCCGTTTCGGCCGTCGCGGTGCCGACCCGGAGCCTCGAGCGGGAAGGCCTGCTCGGCCGCGCTGCCGGTCGCGACGATGACCTCGCCGTCGACGAGCATCCAGAAGCCCACGGTCTCGCCCGTGGCGTCGACGGCGTGGGCGTTCGTGAAGAGGGTGGTGCTCATGCGCGGTCCTCCCGGCGGGCGGCGACGACGCCGGTGACGGCGGCGACGAGGGCGAAGACGACCGCGACGACCGGGTGCCCGAGCTGGGCCCAGGCGATCGCGGCCGCGCCCATCACGGCGATCTCGACGAGGCTGCGGCCGACCCGGTCGGTCGGCACCACGGCACGGGGCGAGCGGAAAAGGGCCCAGACGACGACGGCGAAGCCGGGCGCGCCGAGCATGAAGGCGAGGGCGGGCCACGGCCAGGCCCAGGCCAGGTAGCCCCACAGCGCGAGCGAGAACAGGGCGAAGAGCTCGACGGCGAAGCGGAGCAGGTCGAAGGGGGCGGGGCGGCGAGCCGCGGGCGGACGGTGGTCGGCTGTCGCGGCGTCGGTCGGGGTCACCGTGCCAGCGTACGACCGCGCGCGAGGTGCGCAGCGCCCGCGTGCACCCCGGAGTGGACGATGCACCCCGAAAGGACGGGGTGCATGGTCCACTCCGGGGTGTTCCGCGGGAGACAGGCAGGTCAGCGGAAGACGATGGTGCGGGCGCCGTCGAGCAGCACCCGGTTCTCGGCGAACCAGCGGACCGCCTGGGTGAGCGTGCGGCTCTCTTCGTCCTGGCCGATCGCCATCAGCTCGGGCGCGCTGCGGGTGTGGTCGACGCGTACGACGTTCTGCTCGATGATCGGCCCCTCGTCGAGGTCGCTCGTCACGAAGTGCGCCGTCGCGCCGATCAGCTTCACGCCGCGGGCGTGCGCCTGTCGATAGGGGTTCGCGCCCTTGAACCCGGGCAGGAACGAGTGGTGGATGTTGATCGCGCGCCCCTCGAGCGCCGCACAGAGCTCGGGGCTGAGGATCTGCATGTACCGCGCGAGCACGACCAGCTCGATGTCGTAGCGGTCGACGACCTGCAGCACGCGGGCCTCGAACGCGGCCTTGGTCTCGGCGTCCGAGACGGCGTGGTGCTCGAAGCGGGTGCCGTAGAACTCCGCGAGCTCGCCGAGGTCGGGGTGGTTGGCCAGCACGAGGGGGATCTCGACGGGCAGCTGTCCGGCACGCTGGCGGAACAGCAGGTCGTTGAGGCAGTGCGCCGCCTTGCTCGCGAGCACGAGCGTTCGGGTAGGCCGGCCGACGACGTCGAGCTCGTGCTGCATGCCGTAGCGCTCGACGACGGGGGCGAGCCGGGCCTCGAACGCCGCGCGCTCGCCGGGCGCCTCGACCTGCAGCCGCATGAAGAAGGTGCCGGTGTCGTGGCTCGAGAACTGGGCCGACTCGGTGATGTTGCCGCCCGCCTCCACCACCGCTCCGCTGATCGCGTGGACGATGCCGGGGGCGTCGTCGCAGACGAGCGTGAGGGTCCAGTGGGTCGTCGGCGCGGCGGGGGCGGCAGCCGAGGAGGCGGTGGTCGGGTCGGTCACCAGCCCAGGGTAGTGCGCGGCGTGCGCCTGCTACGCGACGGCCGACACCAGCAGCGCCAGCAGCGCGACGAGCGGGAACAGCCCCTGGGTCGCGGCGGCGCGCGCCTTGCTGCGGTCGGTGACGACGAGCACGAGGGCCGCGGCGAGCATCGACCCCGTGCCGGCGACGAGGAGGGCGAGACCGGCAGGGGAGGCCTCGGGGGCCGGGCCGACGCCTCCTGCGATCACCAGCACGACGCCGACGATCGTCACGATCGCGAGGAACAGGTTGTAGAAGCCCTGGTTCAGCGCGAGCGGCTTCGTGTGCTCGGCCTGGGCGTCGCTCGTGATGCCGAAGGTGGCGCGGACGCGCGGGGTCGTCCAGAGCACGGACTCCATCACGAAGATGTACACGTGCAGCAGGGCCGCGAGGGAGGCGGCGACGAGGGCGACGATCATGTGCCGACTCTAGGCCCGGGGGCGCGCTGCCCGCGAGGCGCTGTCCTCGCCTGTCACGTCCGGTTCCGAGCATCACGTCCCGCCGTGGCGGGACGGGACGCTCGGAACGAGACGGGACACCGCGAGGGCCAGGACGGGACACCGCGAGGGCCAGGACGGGTCACCGCGAGGGCCAGGACGGGACACCGCGAGGGCCAGCGAGCGAGTCGCGGCCGACCGCACCACGAACGGAGTTGACACTGCGGACGCTCGCGGCTACCGTCGTGGAATCGGTTCCATGGAATCGATTCCACGACCAGTGCCACCACCGCAGAGCGACCTGCCGCACCACACGAGCTCACGACGGAGTAGCTGATGACCGCTGTCACGATCAAGGACGTCGCCCAGCGCGCCGGGGTCTCTCCGGCGACGGTGTCGCGCGTCCTGTCGGGCAACCCGGCCACGTCGGCCGAGTCGCGCGAGCAGGTCGAGCAGGCGGTCCGCGAGCTCGACTTCCGCCCCAACGCCCAGGCCAGGGCGCTGCGCTCCACGCGGTCCGACACGGTCGGCCTGCTCGTCTCCGACGTCCGGAACCCGTTCTTCGCCGACCTCGCGCACACCATCGAGCAGGGCCTGCTCGAGCTCGGCTACGTGACGCTGCTCGGCAACGCCAACGAGAACCGCGAGCAGCAGGACCGCTACCTCGACACGCTCATCTCGCGCCGCGTCGACGGCGTCATCGTGGCCCCGCAGGGCGGCGACTCCGCGAGCATCGACGCGTTGCTGACGCGCGACGTGCCCACCGTCTTCGTCGACCGCACCATCCCGGGCGTCGACGTGCCGAGCGTCACCACCGACAGCGGCCCCGGCATCCGGGCGGCCGTGCGGCACCTCGCCGAGCTCGGGCACGTGCGCGTCGGCTACATCGCCGGTCCGCAGAGCGTCTCGACCGGTCGCGAGCGGCTCGAGTCGTGGACGAGCGCGGTCGCCGAGAGCGGCCTCAGCGACGACCCGGCCCTCGTGCACCTCGGCGACTTCCAGAGCGCCAGCGGCTCGGAGGGCGTGCACGCGCTCTTCAGCCTCGACGAGCCGCCGACCGCGATCCTCGCGGCCGACAGCCTCATGGCCGTCGGCGCGATCGCGATGCTCCACCGCCTCGACCTCCGCATCGGCGAGGACGTCGCCGTCGTCGCCTTCGACGACGTCGAGTGGTTCTCGCTGCTGAACCCGGCCCTCACCGTCATCGCGCACAGCGTCGACGAGATGGGGCGACGCGCCGTCGAGCTGCTGCAGGAGGTCATCGCGGGGCGCCGTCCCGACTCGGTGACGCTGCCGAGCGAGCTCGTCGTCCGCGCCTCCTCGTCCTCTCCCGTCCCCACCCCGTCCCGACCCCTCGGCAGGAACTGACCATGACCACCTCGATCAGCGACGATCGTCCCCTCCTCACCCTCGACCGCGTGAGCAAGTCGTTCGGGCCCGTCCGGGTCATCGACGACGTCACGGTGCACGTGCGCGCCGGCCAGGTGCAGGTGCTGCTCGGCGAGAACGGCGCGGGCAAGTCGACCCTCATCAAGATGATGTCGGGCGTGTACCAGCCCGACGGCGGCCGCGTGCTCGTCGACGGCGAGCCCGTCTCGCTGCCCGGCACCCTCGCCGCCGAGAAGCTCGGCATCGCCACCATCCACCAGGAGCTCAACCTCGTGCCGTCGCTCAGCGTCGCCGAGAACGTGATGATGGGCCGGTTCCCGACCCGGTTCGGCATGGTCGACCGGCGGGAGCTGAAGCGCCGGGCCCGTGCCGCGCTCGAGCTGATCGGGCTCGACGTCGACGTCGACACGAAGGTCGCCGAGCTCGGCATCGCGCGTCAGCAGCTGGTCGAGATCGCGAAGGCGCTGAGCATCGACGCGCGCATCCTCATCCTCGACGAGCCGACGGCGGCGCTCACCCGGCACGAGACCGAGCAGCTCTTCGCGGTCGTCGCGCAGCTGCGGGCCCGCGGCGTCGGCATGCTCTTCATCAGCCACCACCTCGACGAGATCGCCGAGATCGGGGACACGGTCGCGGTGCTCCGCGACGGGCGCTTCGTCGCCGAGGTGCCCGCGTCGACGCCCGAGGCGGAGCTCGTGCGCCTCATGGTCGGCCGCGACATCGACGAGCAGTACCCGCGCGGCACCGGCGCCGAGAACGGCGCGGGCGACGTGCTCGTCGTCTCGGGCCTCACCGGCGAGCGGTTCCGCGACGTGTCGTTCACGGTGCGGGCGGGGGAGGTGCTGGGCATCGCCGGCCTCGTCGGCGCCGGCCGCACAGAGGTCGTCCGCGCGATCGCCGGCGTCGACCGCTACTCGGAGGGCACCGTCAGCGTGCGGGGGACGGTGCTGAAGAAGGGCGACGTCGCCGGCGCGATCGCCGCGGGCATCGGCCACGTCCCCGAGGACAGGAAGGGGCAGGGCCTCGTCCTCGGCGCCTCCGTCAACGACAACCTCGGGTACGCGACCCTCGCCTCCAGCGCCCGGGGCGGGCTCGTCGACTTCACGGGACAGCGCGAACGTGCCGAGGCGGTCGCCGCCCGCCTGCGCATCCGGATGCGCGACATCGACCAGCCGATCGGCGCGCTCTCGGGCGGCAACCAGCAGAAGGCCGTCTTCGGCCGCTGGATCATCGCCGGCTCCACGGTGCTGCTGCTCGACGAGCCGACCCGCGGCGTCGACGTCGGCGCCAAGGTCGAGATCTACGAGCTGATCAACACCATCACGGCCGCCGGCGGAGCCGTCGTCATGGTCAGCAGCGAGCTGCCCGAGGTGATGGGCATGAGCGACCGGATCGTCGTCATGCGCGACGGCGTCGTGGCCGGCGAGCTCGCCGCGGCCGACGCCACCCAGGACGCGCTGATGACGCTCGCCGCCCGCGACGTCCCGGACTCCGACGCGGCCTGACGCGACCGCGCGCTGCGCACCGGAGGGCCGCCTCCCGCGCCGCCTCCTCCTCACCACGACCCGACGAACCCCACCAGACCAGGAAGACACCCATGACCACCACCACCGTGAAGGCGCAGCGACGCTCCTTCGACATCAAGGCGTTCCTCGCCGCCAACGGCGCCCTCGTCGGGCTCGTCGTGCTCTGCCTCGCCCTCTTCATCGCGACGCCCGACTTCCTGACCGGCCGCAACCTCCTCAACATCGGCATCCAGGTGTCGACCGTCGCGGTGCTCGCCTTCGGCATGACCTTCGTCATCGTCGCGGGCGGCATCGACCTCTCGGTCGGCTCGGTCGCCGCGCTCTCGGCGATGGTCTCGAGCTGGACCTTCGCCACGGCGGGCCTGCCCGGCGGGCTCGCGCTCGTCGTGGGCCTCGCGACCGGCCTCGTCGCCGGCCTCGTCAACGGGTTCGCCAGCGCCTACGGCAAGCTGCCGTCGTTCATCGCGACCCTGGCGATGCTCAGCGTCGCCCGCGGCCTCACGCTCGTCGTCAGCGACGGTCGCCCGATCTCGACGCCCGCCGCCGTGTCGTTCCTCGGCGGGAACGTCGGCCCCGTGCCGGTGCCGGTCATCGTGCTGGTCGTCGCCGCGGCGATCGCCTCGTTCATCCTCAACCGCACCGTGATCGGCCGCACCATGTACGCCGTCGGCGGCAACGCGGAGGCGGCCCGCCTGTCGGGCCTGCCCGTCAAGCGGATCGTCGTCACCGTCTTCGGCCTGGCGGGCCTGTTCGCCGCGCTGGCCGGCCTGCTGCTCGCCGGGCGCCTCGACTCCGCCCAGCCCCAGGCCGCGGCGGGCTACGAGCTCGACGCGATCGCCGCCGTCGTCATCGGCGGGGCCAGCCTCGCCGGCGGGGTCGGCCGCATCTCGGGCACCGTCATCGGCGCCCTCGTGCTCGTCGTCATCCGCAACGGGCTGAACCTGCTCAACGTCACGTCGTTCTGGCAGCAGGTCGTCATCGGCCTCGTCATCGCACTCGCCGTGGGCGTCGACGTGCTGCGCCGCAAGACACGCAGCGCGTGACGCGCAGCGCGTGACGCGTAGCGCGTGACCCCCAGCGCGTGGTCGCGACCCGACCCGCGCCTCCTCGCCTCCTCCTCTTCCCCTGAACACCACCCGCACCACCCGAACCCCACCGAAGGACACACGATGAAGTCTTCCTCGTTCCGCAAGGCCGCCACCGTCGCCGCCGTCGTCGCAGTGGTCGTGACCGGCACCGCCGGCTGCAACCGCACCCCCGCAGGAGAGGCCGACCGCCCCACGGTCGTCCTGTCGCTGTCGACCCTCAACAACCCGTTCTTCGTCGAGCTCCGGGACGGCGCCCAGGCCGAGGCCGACGAGAAGGGCGTCGACCTGCAGGTCGTCGACGCCCAGAACGACTCGGCGACGCAGAGCAACCAGCTGGCCACCGCCGCGTCGAACGCCGACGCGGTCATCCTCAACGCCGTCGACAGCGACGCCGCCGGCCCTGCCGCCTCCCAGCTCAACGACGCCGACGTGCCGATCGTCGCCGTCGACCGTGCGGTCAACGGCGCCGACGTCGCGTCGTTCGTCGCGAGCGACAACGTCGCCGGCGGCGAGCAGGCCGCGAAGGCGCTGGCCGAGGCCATCGGCGAGCAGGGGGAGGTCATCGTGCTGCAGGGCGTCGCGGGCACCTCGGCCAGCCGCGACCGCGGCGAGGGCTTCACGAAGGGCATCGCCGAGTTCCCCGGCATCACCGTCGTCGCGCAGCAGACCGCCAACTTCGACCGCGCCACCGCGCTCGACGTCACGACCAACCTGCTGCAGGCGCACCCCGACGCGGTCGGCGTCTTCGCCGAGAACGACGAGATGGGCCTCGGCGCGATCCAGGCGCTCGGCTCGCGTGCCGGCACCGACGTGAAGGTCGCCGCGTTCGACGGCACCGAGGACGGCCTGAAGGCCATCGAGGCCGGCACGCTGTCGAGCACCATCGCCCAGCAGCCGGGCGAGCTCGGCGCACTGGCCGTCGACCAGGCCGTCAAGGCGATCGACGGCGGCGAGGGCGACGACGGCCCCTCCGACCAGGCCGTCGAGGTCATCACGGTCACGAAGGAGAACGTGGGTGACTTCTCCTGATGCACGGCTCTGCTGAGGTGGTCGGCGCCGGCGCCGGCGTGGTCGTCGTCGGGTCGATCAACGTCGACCAGGTCGTGACCGTCGACCGCCTCCCCCTCCCCGGCGAGACGCTGATCGGCACGTCGATGACGCTGCTGCCCGGCGGCAAGGGCGCGAACCAGGCCGTCGCCGCGGCCCGGCGCGGCGCCGCCACGACGATGATCGGCGCGGTCGGCGACGACGTGCACGCCTCGGCGGCGCTGCCGCTGCTCGTCGAGAGCGGCGTGGACGTCGAGCGGGTCGCCACGGCGGAGGGCCCCACCGGGCTCGCCGTGGTGAGCGTCGGCTCCGACTCCGAGAACACGATCGTCGTCGTGCCCGGCGCGAACGCGTCGGTCGACGAGGAGGCGGTCGCGCGGCACGCCGAGGTCGTCTCCCGCGCCGCCGTGGTCGTGCTGCAGGGCGAGATCCCCGTCTCGGGGATCGAGCGCGCGGCACGGCTCGCGACGGGCCGCCTGGTGCTCAACCTGGCGCCCGTCGTCGCGGTCTCGGCCGAGGTCGTCCGGCTCGCGGACCCGCTGGTGCTCAACGAGCACGAGGGGCGCCTGCTGCTCGAGCTCGTCGCCCCGGAGGCTGCCGAGCGCCTCGCGGGACGGGACGCGTCGGACGACGCGACCGGCGCCTCCTCGGCTGCTGCCTCGCCGGACGCCTCGGCTGCTGCCTCGCCGGACGCCTCGGCTGCTGCCTCGTCGGACGCTGCGTCGGCGGGCGGCGACGCGGCCGTCGTCGCCGAGCTGCGCGGCCTGGGCGTCGCCTCCGTCGTGCTCACGCGCGGTGCGGCCGGCGCGCTGGTCTCGGACGCCTCCGGCTCGTGGTCGGTGCCGTCCCCTCGGGTGCGCGCCGTCGACTCGTCGGGAGCCGGCGACGCGTTCGTCGGCGCCCTGAGCGCCGCGCTCGCGGGCGGCTCCTCGCTGCTCGAGGCCGCGCAGGAGGCGGTGCGCGTCGGCGCCTACTCGGTCACGACCGCGGGCACGCAGCCCTCGTACCCGGGCGTCGACGACGAGCTGCCGTCGACGGACGAGCAGGTCACGGCGATCGACAGGGCTGCGGCTGACGGCCTGACGACCGAGAGCTCCGCGACCGAGGTGCGGGCGTGAAGCGCGGCGGGATCCTCAACGCCCAGCTGAACGCGGCGATCAGCGGCCTCGGCCACGGCGACCTCGTCGTCGTCGCGGACTGCGGCCTGCCCCTTCCCGTCGGCGTGTCGGTGGTCGACCTCGCGGTCGTGCACGGCCTGCCGTCGTTCGCCGGGGTGCTCGACGCCCTGCTCGCCGACGCGGTCTTCGAGGCCTGCACGGCGGCGGACGAGAGCGTCGGCACCGCGGCGGGCGAGCAGATCGCCGCACGGTTCGACGACGTCACGCACGTGTCGCACGACGAGCTGAAGACGCTGAGCGGGCGGGCACGGCTGCTCGTCCGCACGGGCGAGGCGACGCCGTACGCCAACGTCGTGCTGCGCTGCGGGGTCCCGTTCTGAGCTGAGCTGGGACCGCGGCGCGTCCCGCAAAGCGAGAGTGATCCGCTTTCTCCGGCCTGTCGATGCCGGGCCAGAGGGCGCAACCTCGGCGGATCACGCGCAAATTACTGGACTGGGTCGCACCCCTGGTCCTCGGCGCGGCTCTGCCCGGCCTGCGCTGCCGCCCGCCCGCGCCTCAGGCGCCGGCGGGCGGTGCGCCGTCGGCGGCGGTCGGGCCCTCGCGTCGGGCCTTCCACCGGCCCGACGCGACGTACTTGACCATGACGTTGACGGTCGCGGCGGTGGGGACGGCGAAGAGTGCTCCGGGGATGCCGGCCACGAGCGAGCCCGCCGCCACCGCGAAGACCACGGCGAGGGGGTGCACCTTCACCGCGCCTCCCATGACGAGGGGCTGCAGCACGTGCGCCTCGAGCAGGTGCACGAGCAGCACGCCGCCGAGCATCACCAGCGCCTGGACCGGCCCGGCGACGACGAGAGCGAGCACGACCGCGAGCGCACCCGTCACGATCGCACCGAGCACGGGGATGAACGACGCGAGGAACACGAGGATCGCGATCGGCACCGCCAGCGGCAGCCCGAGAAAGAACGCGAACAGGCCGATCCCGACGCCGTTCGCCGCGGCGACCACGACCTGCACCTTCACGAACGACGTGAGCGTCTGCCAGCCGGCCTGACCTGCTCCGTCGACGGCCGGACGTGCCGCCCGCGGGAACAGCCGGACGACCCAGTGCCACACGCCCCGACCGTCGATCAGCAGGAAGATCGTCGCGAAGAGCGTCAGCAGCCCGCCCGCGACGAGGTGCCCGGCCGCCGAGCCGATCGCCGCGACGCCGCTGAGGATCTGCTGGCTCGCATCCTGCAGCGCCTGCCCCGCCTGGCCGACGTACTGGTCGAACTCGCCGTCGGTGAGCTTCAGCGGCGACGTCCGCAGGAACTGCCGCAGGCTGTCGTACGCCGCCATGCCCTTGTGGCTCAGGTCGCCCGCGCCGGCACGCACCTGGGTCACGACGAGCACGAGCAGGCCGCCTACCACGACGACGAGCGCGAGCAACGCGATCACGATCGCGAGCCAGTGCGGCACCCGTCGTCGAGTGAGCAGCCGGACCACGGGCTGCAGCAGCGCACAGATCAGGATCGCGATCAGCAGCGGCACCACGATCTCCTCGAGGCGGGACACCAGCCAGCCCAGCACCGCGAGGCACGCCGCGACGACCAGCAGGCGCCAGCCCCAGGCGCCGGCCACGAGCATGCCCGGCGGGACTGCGCCGGGTGCGAGGGCGCGACCGGGGGAGCCGACCCGCGCCTCCTCGACCGGGGTCGTCGTGAGCACTCGAGGAGGCGCATCGGGCTCGCCGAGGTCGGCGCCGGTCGTCGAGGTGGTCGGGTCGGTCGCCGCGCGGCGGCGGCGCCAGGGGAGGTCCATGGTCGGAGTCTCCGGTCAGGGGGCTATCAGTGGGCTGTGACTCCGCCGATCCGGGCGTGGACGTGCGCTGGACGGCCATCCGTCGGGGCGTGCGCCAGTGCGTGCGCCGCGGCACGCGACTGCTCCTGCGTCGTCCCGGCGGCCGGGCACGGGACGCTCGCGGGGGCTGCCGTAGCATCGACGGGTCCCCGGCCGCCGCCGAGGACCAGCCGACAGGCCGACCGACGAGGAGGCGCGACGTGACGGACAGGGTCACCATCGTCGAGGTCGCCGCCCGTGCCGGCGTCGCCATCAGCTCGGTGTCCAGCGCGCTCAACGACCGGCCCGGCGTCTCGGAGCAGACGCGGGCACGGATCAAGCAGGCCGCCTCCGACCTCGGCTTCGTGCCCAGCGTCCGGGGCCGCTCGCTCAGCGCCAAGCGGGCCTTCGCCGTCGGGCTCGTCGTGCACCGCGACCCGTTCGTGCTCGAGTCGGACCCCTTCTTCGGCAGCTTCATCGGCGGCCTCGAGTCGGTGCTCGACCCGCGCGGCTACGCGCTGATCCTGCAGATGGGCTCGGCCGCCGACGAGACGCTCGACCGCTACCGACGCCTCGCTGCCGGGCGTCGGGTCGACGGGGTGTTCCTCAACGAGCTCGTCGTCGACGACCCGCGCGTCGCCCTCGTGCAGCAGCTCGGGCTGCCGGCCGTCGGCGTGAACCCGGCACCGGGGTTCCCCCTGCCCGCGGTGCACCAGGACGTCTCGGCGGGGGTCCACGAGCTCGTCGCCCACCTCGTGTCGCTCGGGCACCGACGGTTCGCCCACGTCGCCGGGCCGTCGCGGTTCGTCCACGCGGTGCACCGGGTCGAGGCGTGGCGCGAGGCGCTCGTCGCCGCGGGGTGCGACCCCGGCGTGCTCGTCGAGGCGGACTTTACGTACGAGGGGGACGGCGCGCCGCGGCCGAGCTGCTCGGCGGGGCTGCTCGCGCCGGGGGTGCCGGCGACGGGGGTGCCGACGACGGTGCCGCCGGCCGCGGCGACCGGCCGACTGCCGTGTTCTGCGCCAACGACCTCGCCGCGATCGGCTTCATGGCCGAGGCGGACGCCCGCGGCGTGCGCGTGCCCGAGGACATCAGCGTGGCCGGGTTCGACGGCATCGAGCTGGGCACCTACGTACGGCCGGCGTTGACCACGCTGACGACGGCGCCGCGGCTGCTCGGGGCTGAGGCGGCCCGGCTCCTGCTCGCCGCCGTCGAGGGCCCCGACGCCGGGGCCTCGCCCGGCGCCGGCTCCGCGGTGCCCGCTGTCGCGCAGGCGGACATCGAGCCGGCGCGCCTCCTGGTCCGGGCCTCCACGGGTCCCGTTCCGCGCTGACCCGGCAGAGCGGCTCGCTCCGTGGGCGCTGCCGTTCCGGCCGCCCACGCGGGCCTGCCTGCTTCTCGAACCGCGTTCCGAACCATGAACCGCGTTCTATCGCGGTTCATGGTTCGGAACGCGGTTCGCGGCGGCGCGAAGCGGCGCGGGGGCGGGGGTTACGCTCCGCACGGCTCCGTGCTAGCTTCACCCCTACCGAAACGTTTCGGTAGACCGAGACAGCCACCCGACGACGAAGTTGGTGCCCATGGACCCCGCGACGACCAGCGCCGCCCGCGACCTCGCCCGAGCCGCCTCCCGCGACGGCGAGGCTCGCGACGGCCAAGCCGCCCGCCACGGCGAGGCCCGCCACGGTGAAGCCGGCCACGACCGAGCTGCCGACGACGCGGAGCGCGCACCGGCCGACACCGGCGCGGTGGGCAGCGTCGACCACGACGCGACCGCGGCGACCGACGCGACCGGGGCGACCGACGCGACCGCGGGGACCGACGCGATCGGGGCGACCGACCTCGCGGCGCACCTCGTCCCGCTCACGCGCGACCGCCTCCGGCAGGTGCTCGACGACGCGCTCGCGCACCGGAACGCGCTGACCGGCGCGCTCGCCCAGCTCACGTTCTCGGGCGAGGCGGCCTACGGCCCCTACCGTCCCGACTGGGCCGTCGGCCCCTTCGCGCCCGACCCCGCGCTGACCTTCACGCTCGACCACCAGTGGGACGACCCCGACGGCATCGGCTGGACCAGCTCGTCGCTCTACAACCCGACGATGATCGAGCACGACGGCGTCCTGCACCTCTTCTACCGCGCCTCGCCCGTCAAGGAGAGCCTCGGCAGCCGCATCGGCCACGCCACCCGCGACCTGACCGGCACAGGCACGGGTACAGGCACAGCCACTGACGCTGGCGCCGACACCGGCACCGACACCGACACCGGCTCCGCCGCCGGCACCGGCACCGACAGCGACACCGGCTCCGGCACCGACGCCGTCTGGGTCGACGACCCGGCGAACCCGGTCGTCCGCCCGACCCGCGACCTCGAGCTGCTGGGCACCGAGGACCCCAAGATCTACCGGGCCGAGGGCCGCTTCTGGCTCTTCTACAACGGCATCTGGCCGATCACCGAGGAGGCGCGGGCCGCGTTCCCGAGCACCGGCTACCCCGTCGAGGCGGTCGGCTGCGACATGATGCTGGCCGTCAGCGACGACCTCGTCACCTGGGAGCGCCTCGGCCCGATCGCCGACCCCGAGCAGACGCGGCTGTGGGCGAAGGGCGCGGTGTTGCCGCGCGACGAGCACGGCGACGCCGTCCGCGTCGGGGGCGAGTACCTGATGTTCGTCAGCGAGGGCTTCGACGGCGTGCTGCACGTGGGGCACTCGGACGACATGCGCACCTGGCGCTTCGAGCCGACCCCGTACCTCGACCTGTCGAGCGTCGGCGGGCACCTGCACGAGGTCGCCGCCGCGATCGTCACCGGTGACGGACGGCTCGTGCTCGACGTGTTCCACGACGACGCCGAGGGCCGCTTCGCCGCGAGCCAGGCGCTCTACGACGTCGAGCGGCCGTTCGACCAGCTCGCGCTGACGGCCGGCGGCTCGCTCTGCTGGGGCGGGCTCGGCCGGGTCGACGGCCGCTGGACCTTCGCACAGGGCTGGGACGCGCCTCCTGGTCGCCGCGACCTCTACGTCTACCGCGAGGCGTCGACGACCGAGGCCCCCGCCACGTGACCCGCACGACACCGTGACCCGCACGACACCGTGACCCGCACGACACCCTCACCCGCACGACCCCTGCACCGCAGCGCACCACCCGAACCCAAGGAGAACACCGTGCAACGACGCACCGCACTCATCGGAGCCACCGTCCTGCTCACCGGCCTCGGCCTGACCGCCTGCTCGGGCGGCGGGGGAGGCGGCGGCGGCGACGCCCTCACCGCGAAGGGCCCCATCACCGTCTGGTACTCGAACAACGAGTCCGAGGTCGAGTGGGGCAAGGCCACGGTCGCGTCCTGGAACGCCGACCACCCGGACGAGCAGGTCAAGGGCCAGGAGATCCCGGCCGGCAAGTCGAGCGAAGAGGTCATCGGCGCGGCCATCACGGCCGGCAACGCCCCCTGCCTCGTCTACAACACGGCGCCGAGCGCGGTCGGCCAGTTCCAGAAGCAGGGCGGCCTCGTCGACCTGTCGAGCTTCGACGACGGCGCCGAGTACATCGAGGACCGCAGCGGCGACCTCGCCGAGCAGTACCAGGACGCCGACGGCAAGTACTACCAGATGCCCTGGAAGTCGAACCCGGTGATGATCTTCTACAACAAGGACCTCTTCACGCAGGCGGGCCTCGACGCCGAGGCCCCCGAGCTGTCGACCTACGACGACTTCCTCGCCACGAGCAAGACGCTCGTCGACGCCGGCGTCTCCGACTACGCGATCCACCCGGCCCCGACCAGCGAGTTCTTCCAGACGCAGTTCGACTTCATGCCGCTCTACGCGGCCGAGACCGGCGGCACCGGCCTGATCGAGGACGGCGAGGCCACCTTCGCCGACGGCGCGGGCGAGGACGTCGCCGGCTTCTGGCGCGACCTGTACGACCAGGGCCTGGCCGGCCAGGAGCAGTACACGGGCGACAGCTTCGCCGACGGCGAGGCGGCGATGTCGATCGTCGGCCCGTGGGCGGTCAACGTCTACGAGGACGTCAACTGGGGCGCCGTGCCGGTGCCCACCAAGGACGGCACCGACGCCGACGAGACCTACACGTTCAGCGACGCGAAGAACGTCGGCATGTACACGGCGTGCGAGAACCAGGGCACCGCGTGGGAGTTCCTGAAGTACTCGACCAGCGAGGACTCCGACCGCGCCCTGCTCGAGACCACGGGCCAGATGCCGATCCGCACCGACCTGGCCTCGACCTACTCGGACTACTTCGACGCCAACCCGTCGTACGCGCTCTTCGGCGACCAGGCCGCCCGCACCATCGAGGTGCCGTCGGGCCCGAACACCGTGGCCGAGCTGCAGGCCTTCCGTGACGCGTGGTCGAAGAGCGTGATCTTCGGCGAGGGCGACGTCGGATCGTCGCTGAAGGACGCCGCGTCCAAGGTCGACGAGCTCGCGGCCCAGGGCTGAGACCCGTGTCCTCCCTCCGTGCCGGGGCGACCGCCCCGGCCGCCGGCAGCCGACCCGAGGAGGCGCCCCCCGCCTCCCCGGGTCGGAAGGCCCGCGGGCGAGGCTCGCTGCTGGGCAAGAACCCGCTCGGCCTGCTCCTCAGCGCGCCGTACCTGATCTTCGTGCTCGCGGTCTTCGCGTACCCGCTGGTGTACGCGGTCTACATCGCGTTCCACGACTACTTCTTCACCGCGCCGGGCGCGGTCGTCGACCGGCCGTTCGTCGGGCTGGCGAACTTCGTCACGGCGTTCACGGACCCGGCCGTCCTCCGGTCGTTCGGCAACGTCGGGATCTTCCTGGTCATCAACGTGCCGCTCACGGTCGTGCTGAGCATGGTGCTGGCGTCGGCGCTCGACAAGGTGTCGCACTTCAAGGGCTTCCTCCGCGTGGCCTTCTACGTGCCGTACCTCGCGGCCAGCGTCGCCGTCGTGGCCGTCTGGCTGTTCCTCTTCACCGGGAGCGGCCTCGTCAACCAGGTGCTCGGGCCGCTGGCGCCGTCGCCGTCGTGGTTGATCAACTCGGCCTGGGCGATGCCCTCGATCGCGCTGTTCGTCACGTGGAAGCAGCTCGGGTTCTACATCCTGCTGTACCTCGCGGCGCTGCAGAACGTGCCGAAGGAGCTCTACGAGGCGGCGTCGAGCGACGGCGCCGGCCCGATCCGCTCGTTCTTCACCGTGACGGTGCCCGGTGTGCGCCCCGCGACCGTGCTGGTGCTGCTCGTGTCGACGGTGACCGGGGCGAACCTGTTCACCGAGCCGTACCTGCTCACCGGCGGAGGCGGCCCCAACGGCGCCTCCACGTCGCCCGTCCTGCTGATGTACCAGAAGGGCATCGAGCAGGGGAACCCCGACCAGGCGGCCGCGATCGGCGTCGTGCTCGTCGTGCTCGTGCTGATCATCGCGCTGCTGCAGAACCGGTTCGCCGGCGGCAAGGAGGACTGAGATGTCCAGGACCCAGACCACGCTGCGAGGCGTCGTGCTCGCGCTCGGGGCGCTCGCGTTCCTCTTCCCGTTCTACTACATGGTGATCGGCTCGCTGCAGGCGCGGCCCGACCCGACGGTCGCGGGCGCGTTCCCGCACCCGTCGAACCTCACCCTCGAGAACTACGCCGCGATCGACAGCCGCATCGGGCTGCTCACGGGGCTCGTCAACTCGGGCATCTTCACGGCAGGGGTGCTGATCTGCACCGTCGTGTTCGGGGTGCTCGTCGGGTACGCGCTCGCCGTGCTGCAGTGGCGGGGCCGCGGCGTGACCTTCGCCCTCGCGCTGCTCGTGCAGGTGGTGCCGTTCCAGCTGCTGGTCATCCCGCTGTACGTGCTCATCGCGCGTAACTACGGGCTGAGCGACAACTACCTCGGCATGATCCTGCCGTTCGCCATCAACTCGACGGCGGTGATCATCTTCCGGCAGTACTTCCTGCAGCTGCCCCGCGAGCTGTTCGAGGCGGCGCGCATCGACGGCACCGGCGAGTTCCGGCTGCTGTGGAACATCGCCCTGCCGCTCGTCCGCCCCGCGCTCGTCACGGCCCTGCTGCTGACGTTCATCGGGCCGTGGAACGAGTTCCTCTGGCCGTTCCTCATCACCAAGGAGGCGTCGATGCAGCCGCTCGCCGTCTCGCTGGCGAACTACATCTCGAACGTCGCCGCCACCGCCGCCAACCCCTTCGGCGCGACCCTGGCGGGAGCCGTCGTGCTCGCCGCCCCGGTCGTGCTGCTGTTCATCGTGTTCCAGCGCTACTTCATCTCGACCGACGTCGGCTCGAGCGTGAAGGGCTGACAGGAGATCCCCCGTGACCGACACCGCACCTCCTCCGTTCCCCTACCGCCTGACGCGCCTCGGCGTCGTCATGGCGCCCGACCCCGACGAGCCGCTCGAGACCGAGGGCGTGCTCAACCCCGGCTCGGGCCGCGGGCCCGACGGCGAGCTGTACCTGCTGCCGCGGCTCGTCGCCGCCGGCAACGTCTCGCGCGTCGGCCTCGCCCGCGTGGTCGTCGCCGACGGCGTGCCCGTCGGCGTCGAGCGCGAGGGCGTCGTGCTCGCCCCCGACCGCGGCTGGGAGCGCGGCGCCACGCACTCGGGCGTCGAGGACCCGCGCGTCACCCGGGTCGACGAACTCGGCCTGCACGTGATGACCTACGTCGCGTACGGCCCGCTCGGGCCCCGCACGGCCGTCGCCGTGAGCGACGACCTGCGCGAGTGGCGCCGCCTCGGGCCCGTGACGTTCGACTACGTCGACGAGCTCGACACCGACCTCGGGCTGTTCCACAACAAGGACACGACGTTCTTCCCGTCGTCCGTCACCGCGCCCGACGGGGTGCGCAGCTTCGCCGTGCTGCACCGGCCGATGTGGCACATCGGCGCCACCGTGCCGGGGGAGGGCAGCCCGCTGCCCGCCGGCGTCACGGACGGTCGCCACTCGATCTGGATCAGCTACGTGCCCGTCGACGCGGTCGCGGCCGACGAGCGCGCCCTGGCCCGCTGGGGGCAGCACCGACCCGTGGCCGGCCCCGAGTTCCCCTTCGAGGAGCTCAAGATCGGCGGCGGCCCGCCCCCGCGCCGCGTGCCCGAGGGCTGGCTGCTGCTGCACCACGGCGTCACGGGCGTCATCGAGGACGCCTTCGCGCAGCAGCAGAACGTCAACTACGCCGCGGGCGGCATGATCCTCGACGCGGACGACCCGTCCCGGGTCGTGACCCGGTCGGCGGTGCCCCTGCTCGAGGCCGAGACCGCCGACGAGCGCGACGGCATCGTCCCGAACGTGGTCTTCCCCACCGCGATCGAGGAGGTGGACGGGGTGCCGTTCGTCTTCTACGGCATGGCCGACTCGAGGATCGGCGTCGCCCGGCTCGACCGCGCCTGACGCGAGTGCCCGGGCTCGCGCGCCCGGGCTGCTGGCGAGTTGCCCCTTCGCGGGGGTGCTGACGCGTCAGAGGCCCGCGAACCGGCACGTCACGACCTGAGACCACCCTGGAACATCCCGCACCACGAGACAGAAGGAGGCGGTCGACGATGACCGCACGCACCTCACGATGGGCCGGGCTCGCCCTGGCCGCCACGACCGCGATCGCGCTGGGGGTGACGGGGGCGCTGCCGGCGTCCGCCGCGCCTCCTGCGGCACCGGCTGCGCCTGCGCCGGCTGCGCCGGTTGCGCCGGCTGCGCCGGCTGCGCCGAGCGCTGCCGCGCCGTCGGCTGCCGCCACGGCGGCGCCGCTGACGAACCTCGCGCACCTCGACTTCCTGCTCGACCAGACGACGCCCGCCGCCGAGGAGGGGCACACCTCGTACCGCCTCGACGCCGAGCCGACGCTGACACTGCCGTGGACCTACGCGGACGCCCGCGACGGCGGCACCTTCGCCCGGGTGGGCGGCGGTCCGCTCGACCCCGCGACCGGGTACTGGGGGCAGGGCGCGTACAACTCCGACGACGTGTCGCGCGCCGCGGTCGTGTACCTGCGCGACTGGCAGCAGACCGGGGCGGAGGCGAGCCGCGACAAGGCGTACGAGCTGCTGCGCGCGACCGCGTACTTCCAGACCACGACGGGGCCGGCCGCCGGCAACGTCGTGCTGTGGATGCAGCCGGACGGCACGTTCAACCGCAGCCCCGTCCCCGTCGAGCTGCCCGACCCCTCCGACAGCGGCAACAGCTACTGGCTCGCCCGCAGCATCTGGGCGTTCGGCGAGGGCTACGCGGCGTTCCGCGACGAGGACCCGGAGTTCGCCGCGTTCCTGCAGCAGCGGCTCCAGCTCGGCGTGACGGCGCTGCAGCGCGACACGCTGTCGCGCTACGGGCAGTACGACGTGGCCGACGGCACGCAGGTGCCCGCCTGGCTGATCGTCGACGGCGCCGACGCCACGGCCGAGGCCGTGCTCGGCCTCAGCTCGTACGTCGCCGCCGCCCCCGACGACGCGACCGTGCGCACCGCGACGACGCAGCTCGCAGAGGGCGTGGCGCGCATGGCGTCGGGCGACCCGCAGACCTGGCCGTACGGCGCCGTGCTGCCGTGGACGAACTCTCGCTCGATGTGGCACTCGTGGGCGTCGCAGATGCCCGCGGCCCTGGCGCGCGCCTCGACCGTGCTGGGGCGCAGCGACCTGCTCGCTCCTGCGGTCGTCGACACTGCCTCCTTCACGACGACCCTGCTCACGGCCAGCGGACCGGACAACGCCTGGTACCCGACGCCCGTCGACCAGACGCAGATCGCCTACGGCGCGGACTCGCGCCTGCAGTCGGCGCTCGCCGTGGCCGACGCCTCGGGCGGGGCGGGCTTCCGCCAGGTGGCCGCCGTCGCGGCGAGCTGGTACTTCGGCACGAACCGCTCGGGGAAGCCGGTCTACGACCGGGCGACCGGCGTGACGAACGACGGCGTCCAGGCCGACGGCTCGGTGAACCGCAACAGCGGCGCCGAGAGCACGATCCACGGCCTGCTGTCGATGATCGCGCTCGACGGGGCCCCCGACGTGTCGGCGCTGGCCCAGGCGTCGACCGCGGTCGCGTCACGGGACGGCCTCACGACGATCGAGGCCGAGGGCGCGTCGCCCACGACCGGCACCGTCGTCACCCCCGACTCGGCGTGGACGGGCGAGTCGCAGTACAGCGGCGGCGCCGCGCTCACGCTGCAGCCGGGACAGAGCGCCACGATCACGGTGCCCGCCGGGTCGGGGCTCCGCCACGTCGAGCCGGTGCTGCTCGGCGCCGAGGGAGTCGTGTCGACCTCTGTCTGGAGGGCCGGACGGGTGCCGCTCGGCACCCTGACGACCCGGGTGGGCGCGCAGGGCGTGACCGCCGCCTCGGGGGCGCTGCTGCCGCAGACGCTGCCGATCCCCGTCGGGCCGGGGACCACCTCCGTGACGGTGACGGCCCGCGGGTCGCAGCCGGTGACGGTGGACGCGCTGATCGTCCGGCCGCTCGTGCAGCGCCTGGCGCTGACCGGGGCCGGCGGACGGGCGACCGAGCTGGTCTCGTCGACCTCGCGCCTGCCGCTGCCGACCACGGTCGGCGCACGCGGCGTGAGGTCGACGGTCGCGAGCTACGACTCGCGCGGGGCGCTCGTGTCGCAGCGGACGGTCTCGGGTCAGTCGGTCGCGCTGGTGCGCGGCGGCGGGTTCGTCGTCGTGACGCGCTGACGGTCGCGCGCGCGGCCGGCCTGCGCGCGGGCTGGCCTGCGCGCGGGGCCAGCCTGCGCGCGGGGCTGGCCTGCGCGTGGGGCCGGCTGCGCGCGGGGCTGGCCCTGCGCGCCGGTCGGGCCCGCGCGCCGGGCTCACGAAGAACCGCGTTCCGAACCATGAACCGCGTTCTTTCGCGGTTCATGGTTCGGAACGCGGTTCATGGCGCTGCGGCACACGCGCACGAGGCGGTGTGCCTGCAGGAGGTGCGGGGCGCCTCCTGCAGGGGAGCTCCGGCTACGCCTCGTCGGCGTGCGGCGCCGGCTCGTTCGTCGCCGTCGCGCGGGTGGCCTTGGCCAGGTTCTCGACGAGCTCCGAGCGGGTCTGAGACACGACGTAGGCGGGCTGGTCGCGCTCGACGCGCCAGCTCTCGCTCAGCGGGCCGACGTTGACCGTGTCGAAGCCGACCTCGTCGTAGAGGCGCTGCACGAGCTCGGCGGCCTCCTCGAAGTCGCTCGAGGTGGCGAGCGCACGACGGCCCTCGGTGCCGGCCGGCTTGCCGTCGGTGGTGATGTCCTTCGCCATGATGTGGTTGAAGCCCTTGGCGACCTTGCTCTCGGGCAGGTGGCGCTGCAGCATGCCCGACACCGTGTCGAGGCCGTTGTCGAGGGCGGCGATGTGGCCGTCGCGCTCGAAGTAGTAGTTGTTGGTGTCGATGACGACCTTGCCCGCGAGCGGGGCGACCGGCACCTCCTCGTAGTTCTTGAGGGGGACCGTGACGACCACGACCTCGCCTGCCTCGGCCGCCTCCTCGGCCGTGGCGGCACGGGCCTTCTCGCCGAGGTCGGCGATCAGGTCGGTCAGCGTCTCCGGTCCGCGAGAGTTGCTGATCACGACGTCGTGGCCGTGCTCGATGAGGGCCCGGGCGACCTGGCTGCCGATGTTGCCTGCTCCGATGATTCCGTACGTAGTCATGTGACCAGCCAACGCCGGCCCGGCGGTCGGGTGTTCCCGCTCCCAGGAGGCTCGGAGGAGGTGCCCAGCTGTCGGGTGCACCTCGTACCCTGGTGAGCCGGTCGGCGCCACCCCCGGACGGTGCAGTCGCTGCAAGGACAGGGTGGAGGCATGACCGACTCGACCGTCGCCTCCGACACCCCCTCGACCGACGCCTCCGACGCTCCTGCGACCGACGTCTCCGACGCTCCCGCGGCGGGCGCCCGCACGACCGCCGTCCTCTTCGACATCGACGGGACGCTCGTGGACTCGAACTACGCGCACGTCGACGCGTGGTCGAAGGCGTTCGCCGACATCGAGCACCCGGTCGACAGCTGGCGGATCCACGAGGCGATCGGGAAGGACTCGACGCTGCTGCTCTCGGGACTGCTGGGGGACGAGGTCGCGGAGGCGCGGGGCGACGAGGCGAAGGAGCGCCACTCCGCCCACTACCTTCCCCACGGCGACACCGACCTGCACGTCTTCCCGCGGGCGACCGAGCTGCTCGACGAGCTCACGCGACGGGGCCACCGGGTCGTGCTCGCGACCAGCGCCCCCGAGGAGGAGCTCGCCGTGCTCCGCGACCTGCTCGACGTCGAGGGTGCGCTCTGGGCCGTGACCTCGTCGGAGGACGCCGAGACGGCGAAGCCGGACCCGGGAATCGTGCAGGGGGCGCTCGACAAGGCCGGGGTCGACGCCGCGCACGCGGTGATGGTCGGCGACGCCGTCTGGGACGTGGAGGCGGCCGGTCGTGCCGGGGTCAGCTGCGTCGGCGTCCGCTCGGGCGGGACGTCGGCGGCGTCGCTGACCGAGGCCGGCGCGGTCGAGGTGTGGGACGACGTGGCTGCGCTGCTCGCGGGGCTCGACGGGAGCGTCATGGGTCGGCTGCGCTGAGCCGCGCCGCGCCGCGCTGAGCCGCGCTGAGCCGCGCTGAGCCGCGCTGAGTTGCGCTGAGCTGCGCTGCGCTGCGTCTCGCCGTGTTTCGTGCACTGCACCGCGTCTAGTCCCGGTGCAGCGCCCGAAGCGTGGTGTGGTGCCGAGCGGGGTCGGCGTCAGCGGCGACCGCGCCGGCCGACGAGGCGGGCCCACGCGTTGCGGCCCCGGATCGGGCACGGCGCAGCGGCCGCTCGCGGCTCCTGCCGGGGCACGAACGTCGACGACGAGCAGGCCGTGCAGGTGAGCACCCAGGGGTGCACGCTCAGCCCGGAGCCGTAGTACGGGTTGTCGACGAGTCGCGCCGGGCCGTGGCAGTCGGGGCAGGTGGGGGTCGCCGTGGGGCGCGTCTCGTCGTGCATCGTCGGGCCTTCCGTGGAGGGGATCGCCCGGTCGTCCGTGCCCGAGCGCTGCTGCGTCGTCTCGGGTTCGGAATGCCGCCTCCTCGTGACTGGCCCCGACCTGGCCCCAGATCGGGGCTGAGGCCGCGGTGCTGCACGGGACGAGGGTGTGTCCGTGTGGGCTGATCCGCCCCGTGACGGATCAGGTGTGCGTGTGGGCTGATCCGTCTCGTGACGGATCAGCCGCACGAGAGAGCCCCGCCCCTCGCCGCGTCGTGCGCGGACGGTGAGGAGCGGGGCTCGTCGGTGCTGCGGTGCTGCGGTGCTGCCTAGCTCTCGAACGTCGCGTCGAGCGTGATCTCGACGCCGGTCAGCGCCTTGCTCACGGGGCAGGTCTCCTTGGCGTCCTTCGCGGCGGCCTGGAACTGGGCCTCGTCGATGCCGGAGACCTCGCCGCGGACGGTGAGGGCGATGCCGGTGAGCTTGAAGCCGCCGGCCGAGTCCGGGCCGAGCGAGACGTCGGCCTTGACGTCGAGCGCCTCGACGGTGCCGCCGGCCTGGCCGAGGACGGCGCTGAACTGCATGGCGTAGCAGGCCGAGTGGGCGGCCGCGAGGAGCTCCTCGGGGCTGGTCGAGCCGTTGGCGTCGTCGGCGGCGCGCTTCGGGAACGAGACGTCGTAGGTGCCGAGCTTCGAGCTGGAGAGCTCGACCTGGCCCTCGCCGGTCTCGAGGCTGCCGTTCCATGCGGTGCGGGAGGTGCGAGTGGGCATCGTGTCCTTCTTTCGTGTGGGGAGGGGGAGTCGGAGGAGTCGTGGGGGCCGGTGAGGCGGCGTGCCGACGCGGCGGCAGGCCTAGGAGGCGGCGCGGACGCTGTCGCCCAGCTCGCCGACCTGGGCCGTGAGGGCCGCGATCGCCGCGGGGTCGAGGCCGGTGGCGGCGCAGATGCTCGCCGGGATGCCGGCCGCCGAGGCCCGGAGCGCCTCGCCGTCGGCGGTGAGCTCGACGCGGACGCTGCGCTCGTCGTCGGGCACCCGGGTACGGGTGACGAGGCCCTGGCCCTCGAGGCGACGCAGCAGCGGGGAGAGCGTGCCCGAGTCGAGGTGGAGGCGCTCGCCGAGACCGGAGACCCCGGTCGGCCCCTGCTCCCACAGCACCAGCATCACGAGGTACTGCGGGTAGGTGATGCCGAGCGGCTGGAGCAGTTCGCGGTACCGGGTGGTCAGCGCCCGCGACGCGGCGTAGAGCGCGAAGCAGATCTGCTCGTCGAGCAGGGGGGTGGTCGGGGCGGCCGCGGTCATGCCCTCGACAGTATCACGTTGCGCGCAATTGAGTTGTGTGCAATCCACTTTCTGGCTCAGGTGCCTCCCGGGCTGGCCCACGTGTGGGCCGCGAGCCCGACGAGTTGCCCCGAAGGGTCAGTTCGACGAGGGAGCAGCAGCATCCCGGGGCAACTCGGTGCCCGCGAGGTGCGAACGGGACGGGTGCGCCTCGGCGAGGTCGAGGGCGACGGCGGCGCGGCCCAGCCCCTCGAGGCTGGCGGCCGTGGTGAACGGCAGGCTGAGGACCGAGAGGAGGGCGCCGGCGAAGCCGAACCCGGGGAACCCCTCCACGATCGCGATGGCCACCACGCCGACGATGCCGACCGTGAACGCGGCGGCAGCGCCGAGGGTCATCGTGAGCACGCCCACGAGGCCGAGCCGCTGCTTGCGGGCCGAGTCGAGGAGGCGCGGGGCCAGGGTCGCGGACAGCTCCGGCGCGCCCTCGGTCGTGTGGTCCACGACGAGCCGATCGTCCCGCCACGACACCGGCGCCAGCGACCGACGATCGCGCCGCAGCCAGACTCCGACGGCCACCAGGACGACGAAGGCGACGGACATCGAGGCGAAGGCGAGTGCGGCGACCGCCCGGACCGCGCCCGGCCCGTCGAAGGCGTCGACGCCCGAGAGGAGACGATCGGTGCCCAGGGCGGCCGCGGAGCCGACGACGGCGGCCGCCACGGCGAGCACGAGACGGCGACGCGGCGTGAGGAGCTGCGCGGCCCCGGCCCGCCACTCGTGCCAGCCGCGGCGGCGGAGGTCCCGTCGGCTGGGGAACGGCACGGTCACGAGGGCTCGCCGGCGGGCGCGGGAGCCGGGCCCGCCGGGCCCGCAGATCCCGCCGTCTCGGCCGCGCTCGGCGGCAGCAGGTGCGTCCGTGCCGCGGCGTAGCGCCGAGCACGCGAGGCCCGCGCCAGGAAGAAGGGCGCGAAGCCGAGCAGCATGGCGGTCATCGCGACCAGCAGGACACGGGAGAAGATCCAGCCGTCCTCGCCGAGGGCCTGGGGCAGCTGGTTGCAGATCAGGCCGGCGAACAGCGTCGCGCTCTGCGCGTACTGCACCGGGAGCGACACGGCGCTCACGGAGGCCCACCGGGCGGCGACCCGCTCGTCGTCGGGGCCCAGCTCGAGCGGGCGGCGGGACAGGACGGCCTTGCCGATCCTCCTGGCCCTGTCGTGGTCGCGGCCGATCACCGCCCCTGCCTGCTTCATCAGCCGGAACGAGACGACGGTGCACGCGATCGAGGCGGCGAGGAACCCCAGCCCGGCGGCGACGAAGAGAAGGTCCGCGCCTGAGTCGTCGTCGAGGGGGACGAACGAGAGGCCTACGGCGGCCGGGACGAACGTGAGGACGAACGCGAGCGTCACCGTGCGCACCCCGCGGCGCACCTCCCCGCGGGGGACCTCGCGCCACTCGACCGGCTTTGCGCCCTGCCGGACGTGTTCGCCGACCGCCGGGCCCGCGACGAGCGCGACCACCATGAGCGCGGCACCGAGGGCGACGAAGGAGGCGGGGAGCCAGGCGGGCGGGTCGCCCAGCCAGGCGGACAGCAGCACCAGGGCCGCTCCTCCCGCCTGGATGCCGAGCATCCACCCGAGCAGGCGGCGGGCGCGCTGCTGCTCCCGGTGGGTGGTGGGCGCGTCCCGCGCCGCGAGGACGGCGCCGAGCACGATCGGGGCGATCGTCAGCAGGGCCAGGCCGAGGGCCCCGAGCAGGAGAGCGGTCACGCCGCCGCCGTCCCCGAGCAGGACGAGGAGGACCGTGCCCCCGATCTGCGCCGCCGTGACGACGACGACCGCTGCGGCGAACGCGAGGGCGCCCACGAGCTCGCGACGGCCGGCGGGTCGGTGCTGCGTCGACGTTGCCCCGCCGGTGGCGGCAGCGGTGGCGGCGGGTGCGGCGGGCGCTGGTGCGGCGGGCGGCGGGCGCACGGGGCGGTGGTCGTCGTCGGTCACGCTCCCAGTCTGGCCGCCCCGCGTTCGGGGGGCACGGCGGTCGCCGGGTGGGAGCCGGCCTTGACGGGTGAACGACGGGCGAGCGGACTAGGCGCCTGCCCGGGGTGCAGCGAGGGCCGCGGGGACGGCGCCCGCGTAGCCTCGACCGCATGAGCAGCGACGCGACCGAGCACGACGACACGACCGGCGACCACGACGACCCGACCGGCATGACCGCCGACGAGAAGCGGCACGACCAGCTGACTCGCGCACCCAAGTCGGACGAGACCGACGCCGCTCCGCGCATCACCACCGAGGAGCGACCCGACGGCGTCACCCGCATCGACGTCGCCGACACCGCGAAGGTGCGTCCCGGCGGGGGAGAGGCGCGCACGCGCGACTGACCCCGCGGCGTGCCGACCTGTGTCGGTGAGTGGCCACCAGCTCCGATGTCGGGGGCGGGACCTACGGTGACGACGTGACCGGGTCCTCGAGCGCAGGCGGCGCCTCCTCCCTCTGCTGTGTCGACGGCTGCGGACGTCCGGTCGAGCCCGGCGGCCCGGCCCCGCTCTGCGCCTGGCACCTCGACGCCGCCGCCGACTGGTCGGAGCGCGAGCACGGCCTCACCGACCTGCTGCCCTCGCCGTGCGTCGCGTGCGGGTCCCGGCTCGGCGTGCACTGGCCGTCGGGCTGGCTCTGCGCGGTCTGCGAGTGGCGGCACGGCGACTCGCCGGACGGCGAGCTCGCCCCTCCGCGGGTCGACGTCGTCTACTACCTGCGCTTCGACGACCGGGTCAAGATCGGCACCTCGTCCGACCCTCGCCGCCGGCTCGCCCGCATCTGGCACGACGACCTGCTCGCCTTCGAGCGCGGCGACCGGGTCGTCGAGCACCGCCGGCACGTGCAGTTCGCCGAGCACCGCCTCGCCCGCACCGAGTGGTTCACGGCTGCGCCCGAGCTGCTCGCGCACGCGGCGGCGCTCCGGGCCGGCTCGGACGACCCGTGGAGCACCTATGCGCGCTGGTGCAGCGAGGCCCTCGCCCTCCGCTCCTGATCGCTGAGCGATCAGGTGACGCGTCGCGGGGGTGCATCGGTCGACGACGCCCCCGACGCGTCACATCGATCGGCCCGACGCGATCGGCCCGATGCGATCGGCCCGACGCGATCGGCCCGACGCGATCGGGTCGGCCCGCTCGGGTCGGCCCGCGCGGGTCAGCGCAGCCAGGCGTCGACGTAGAGGTCGCCGCGCACCTCGCGGAACACGTCGAGCAGCTGCGGCACGGTGCTCCGCGTCAACCCCGAGACGACGAGGTCGTGCGGGCCGAGCGCCTCGAGGCCGCCGGTCCGGATGCTCGCCGCGCACCTCGCGGAACACGTCGAGCAGCTGCGGCACGGTGCTCCGCGTCAACCCCGAGACGACGAGGTCGTGCGGGCCGAGCGCCTCGAGGCCGCCGGTCCGGATGCGGACGACCTCCCACCCTGCGGAGCGGAGCGCGCGGTCCTTGCGGCGGTCCGCCTCCTCGCGGTGGCCGACGTGCTCGAGCCCGTGTCGTCCCGTGGAGTCGTACTCGACCGCGACGCGCAGCTCGGGCAGCAGCACGTCGGGCCACGCCTCGAGGTGCTCGAAGAACGGCCGCGCGAGGCGGACCGCGTTGACCCCCGCCGTGAAGGTGATCGCGGCGGCGAGGTCGGCCCGCAGCTGCTCCTCGACCGCGGACGCAGGAGGCGGTGCGCACGCGCTCGAGAACGCCTCGCCGACGGGCAGGTCGGGGGTGCGGTCGCAGAGCTGGTCGCGCCTCCTCGGGACGCGGGCTGCGGGGGACGGCCGCGGCGGCGCCGACGGCAGGCCCGTCGCCCGTGTCCGGCCGCCCCGGGGCGCCTGCCCTCGCTGCGTCTCCTGCCCCGCGGGGGCTGCGCGGGCCGCCGGGGACGTCCGCCCTGCCTCGCCTGCCGAGGGCAGCTGACCGACCTCGGTCGATCGGCCCGTCCTCGGCGTCCGAGCGGGAGCAGGCCGGGACGCCGCGATGCGCCGGAGCAGTGCGGCCCGTTCGCCGCCGTCGACGACGGGACCCGGACCCGGGCTCCGACCCGGACGCGGATCCGTGGCCGCGGCGACCGGTGCCGTCGACCCGTCGGCGTCGCGCGGGCGCTTCGGCGCCGGGTCCATCGGGACGGCCGGCAGCCGCCTCGGCGAGGCGAGCTCGGCGCAGGTCGGGCACCACGACGACCTCCGTCGCTCACGCCCGGGCCGGTGGCGTTGCTCGTCGGGCGTCGCGACGAACTGGTGGCCGACGTCGCAGAGCCAGGTCAGCCAGACGTCGGCCGCGGGAGGCACCTGGCTCAGCAGCAGCCCCCGGTTGTGCTCGGGCCGGTACTGCCGCACGAGCACGGGGTAGCGGGCCCACGCGTCGCGGTAGGCGCCGGGCGCGTAGGGCACCTCGGCGGCGCGGGACCGCTGACGGCGGGCCCACCAGCTCTCGATCGGTTCGGGCACGCCGCGACGCTACGACCCGCCACCGACATCGGCGACCCGGGCACGACGCTGCGCGACCCGCGCTGGTGATGAACCGCGTTCCGAACCATGAACCGCGAAACTTCGCGGTTCATGGTTCGGAACGCGGTTCGAGGTGACGAGGCACACGGCGTGGCAGACCCGAGCCCCGAGGAGGCGCCCCCTCGACCCGGCGCCCGTCGCGGCGGATGATGGGGACATGACCTCCGCCTCCGTCGTCTCCGTCAGCCGCGACCCCGAGCACCGCTTCTCGAAGGAGGTGGTCGACGACATCGTCCTGATCGCCGGGCTCGGCGTCGAGGGCGACGCCCACGCCGGCACCACCGTGCAGCACCGCTCGCGGGTCGCCCGCGACCCCTCGCAGCCGAACCTGCGCCAGGTGCACCTCGTGCACGCCGAGCTGTTCGACGAGGTGCAGGACTCCGGCTTCGAGGTCGCCCCGGGCGAGCTGGGCGAGAACGTCACGACGCGCGGGGTCGACCTGCTGGGGCTGCCGCGCGGGGCCGTGCTGCGGCTCGGGCCGGACGCGGTCGTCGAGGTCACCGGGCTGCGGAACCCGTGCGTGCAGATCGACGGGTTCGAGGCCGGCCTGATGCGCGAGCTGGTGACCCGCGACGGCACGGGCCAGGTGGTGCGCAAGGCGGGAGTCATGGCCGTGGTGCTCGCCGGCGGCCGCGTCGCCCCGGACGACGAGGTCGTCGTGGAGCTGCCCGACGGCGAGCACGAGGCGCTGCAGCCGGTCTGAGGCCCGGCGCGCGGCGGGACCGCCCGGACGCCCGCGCGAGGACCGACAGGTGCGGCGTGCGCGCCCTGTGCCTAGGCTCACGGCGCCGGAGGCCCGAACCCCGGCTGGACCCGGCACCGTGCCGGGCCGCTGCATGCAGGGGGTCTCCGTGAACAGGTTCCTCGTCTCTCTCTCGGTCGTGGTGGTCGCCGGTCTCGCGACGTCCGTTCCCCTCGGAGCTCAGGCCGCTCCTCCTGCGGTCTGGTGGTCCGCCGCGGCTGCCGAGGCCGCCCCGGCTGCGGCACCCGTGCCGGCGACCGGCGCCGTCGCCGTCCGCCTGCTCAGCCCGCGGGGCGACCGGCTCCGCCTGGCTGGCGCGACCGTCGAGCTGGTCGGACCCTCGCCCGTCGTCGACCGGGCCACGACCGACGCGAGCGGCGCTGCGGCCTTCGCGACCGTGCCTGCCGCAGGGCGGTACTCGGTGCGCGTCGTCCCCGAGCCGACGGGTGCCTACGGCCTCCGTGCACCCGCCCAGGTGTACGGCCTGACCGTGCAGGCCGGTCGGACGACGACCGTCGACGTGACGCTCGCCGTCGGCGGCACTCTCTCCGGTCGGCTGCTCGGCCCCTGGCCCGACCCTCCCGCCGGGCTCACGGTCGAGCTCTACGGCAACCACGTCGGCACGTCCCTCAGCGCCGTCACCGACTCCGATGGCCGCTACGCGTTCTTCGGCCTCCCGACCGACCTCTACACGGCGACGATGGTCGCGACCCCGGGCGGCGTCCCCACCGTCTGGCGGCAGGACGTCGCCGCCGAGACCGCGACGACCCCGGCCGGCCACGTCTTCTCGGCACCCCGCTACGTGCACAGCAGCTACGACCTGCAGGTGGTGGTCGACGAACCCGACCCGGTGAACGCTCCCGGTCCCGACCTCGACGGTGCCGTGGTGACGATCACCGAGGTCGTGACCGGAGCGGTCTGGACCCAGGTGCTCGACGACCAGAGCTCGCGGCGCAAGGTCGCGCAGTTCGTCGTGCCGAGCGGGAGGTACACCGTGGGGGTCGAGACCGTGTCGCACCAGCGGTGGTGGTGGGCAGGACAGTACGTGCCGGTCCCGCTCGTGCCGACAGCCGCCCAGGCCGTCCCCGTGACGGTGACCTACGGCGCCCAGGACTCGACGGACGTCTTCCTGAGGCCGGAGTCGGCGACGCCCTGAGCCGCCTCGGAGCGGGTCGTCCTCGAGGACGAACTCCGCGCCTCCTCGTGTCGTCGTCGCCCGGACGGGGACGAGGTGAGGCGATGCTGGTGACGACGCCCTCGTCCCGCCGCGACCGCGGTCACCGCGCGAGGACGTCTGGAGGAGCCCTGTGAGGACCGAGACCACCCCCGCCGCCGTCACCAGCACCCGGCGCGCCACGGCAGCGCGCGCCACGGCAGCGCTCGCCACGGCCGCGCTCGTCGCGCTCGTGGTCGGCGGCTGCGCGCAGCAGACCGCGCCGTCCGACGGCGTGTCCGGACCCACGACGACGACGCCGAGCACGTCGCCGTCCGCGACGGCCGCGACCGTCGACGTCTCCGCCGACGTGGCCGACGACCTCGCCGCGCTCGAGGCCGAGTTCGACGCCCGCGTCGGCGTCAGCGTCGTCGACACGGAGACCGGGGCGACGGCCTCGCACCGCGCCGACGAGCGCTTCGGCTACGCCTCGTCGCTCAAGGCGCTCGCGGCGGCCCAGCTGTTGCACGACGTGCCCGCCGAGCAGCGCGAGGAGGTCGTCACCTGGACCGCAGCCGACGTCGAGGCCGCCGGCTACTCGCCGGTGACGAGCGAGCACGTCGCCGACGGGCTGACCCTCGCGCAGCTCGCCGAGGCGGCCGTGCGGAAGAGCGACAACACGGCCCTCAACATCGTGCTCGACCGCGTCGGAGGGCCCGCCGGGCTCGACCAGGGGCTCGAGGACATCGGCGACACGACCACCGAGGTCGTGGGGCGGGAGCCCGACCTCAACACGATCGAGCCCGGCAGCACCGACGACACGAGCACTCCCGCGGCCTTCACGGCCGACCTCGGCGCGCTGCTCGACGGCCGCTGGCTCGACGACCCCGACCGTGCGCTGCTGCTCGACTGGATGAGCGGCAACGCGACCGGCGACACCCTGGTCCGTGCCGGGGTGCCGGACGGCTGGGCCGTGGCCGACAAGTCAGGAGGCGCGGGCGGCATCCGCAACGACGTCGCGGTCGTCACCCCTCCCGGTCGGGCACCGGTCGTCGTCAGCGTGTTCACGACGCGGAACGACCCCGACGCCCGCTACGACGACGCCCTCGTCGCCCGCGCGGCCGCGATCGTGCTCGGGGCCCTGCCGACGCCCTCCTGACCTGGCTCGGCCCCGAGTGGGAGGTCGAGTGGTCAGTTCCGGTCGCTCGCTCGCTCCTGGAGGACTGGAACTGACCACTCGGCCGTCGCCGGTCGGCGGTCGGCGGCGGCCGGCGGCCGGCTGCCGGCTGCCGGTGCTCGCCGAACCGTCAGAGGCTGTCCGGGTCGAGCAGCAGCTCCGTGCCGTCGAACAGGCGCTGCTCGTCGTCGATCACCTCGAGGCCCTGGTTCAGGTAGATGAGGGCCGAGACCGTGATGCCGAAGCGGGCCGCGACGGCGTCGGCGGTGTCGCCGGTGGAGACCTGGTAGCGCTTGGGCGCCCCCGCGGCGGTGGTCGCCGTCACGACGCCGTTGGCGAAGTTCGCGACGCCGCCGTCGACCGGGACGATGTTGGTCGTCTTCGGGGGCACCGACCACCTGACCGGGGCGACCGCGAGGACCTTGCCCCGGCTGATCTCGACGGGCACGTCGGGTGCTGCCTCGGCGGTCGACACGACGAGGGTGCCGAGGTACGAGGGCTGTCCGATCGGCAGGGGCGCGGAGCCCGAGGTCGGTGCCGAGGTGGGCCCGCCGAGCACGGCCACGCCGTCGCCGGGGGAGGTCAGGCCGTCGAAGACCGCGGGCGCGATCTCGAAGTACGAGAGCTGCACCGTGACCGGCAGGGTCGAGGTGTAGCCCGACCACTCGGTCGAGAAGGTGCCGTCGCCCACGGCGACGACCCGGTAGTGGAAAGCGATGCTGCCCTTGGGTGACCGGACGTCGGCCTCGGCCACCACCGTGCCCGCCGCGACGGGAGTGACGTAGGGCGCCTCCTCGGCGGCCTCCGCGGGGGGAGGGGTGGCGGCACGCGGCGACGGCGAGGCGGACGCCGTCGGCGTCGCGCTCGGCGTCGGGCTGGTCGACGGGCGTGCGCTGGTCGTGATCGGGGAGGCCGGCTCCGACGTCGCGGCGGGGGCGCCGGACGCGAGCGGGCCGCCGCTCGAGAACGCGAGGACCGTGCCGAGCACCACGGCGACCACGGCCGCTCCGCCGACCACGGCCAGGATCGCGGCCGGGCGCATGCGTCGCCGCCCGGGTTCGTCGTCCTCGGAGTCGGAGTCGGAGTCGGTGTCGGTGTCGGAGCTCGCAGCGGCGGCGCCCGTCGCGCCCGCAGCCCCGGCTGTCCCCGCAGCCCCGGCTGTCCCCGCGGCACCTGCCGCCCCGGAGCGCCCCGAGGAGGCGGCGGCCGACCCGGCCGTGCCCTCCGACGTCGTGGGGCGGTGCGTCCACGGCACGAGTCGCGGACCCGCGCCCGTCGAGGGAGCCGGCTCGTCGCCGGGCGTGTGCGCCGTGGGCGCAGCGGGCTGCACCTCGGTGGGCTGCGTCGTCGCTCGAGTCGACGTGTCGGCCGCGCCGGGGCGCTCGTCAGCGCCGGCATGCTGCCCGGCGCCGGCCTGCTGTGCCGTCGTCGCCGCGGCGTCCTCGTGCGGCTCGGGCGCGCGTCCCGCAGCGTCGCGCTCGACGTCGTCGTCGTGCGGCCCTGGTGTGTGATCGTCCGTCATGTTCCCCCCTGCGGCGATCCTAGGACAGGCTGCCGACGCGGTCGAGCCGGGCCCGTCCACGGTCCCTCGCCGCCCGGGTGCGCCTCCTCGGGACCTGCCGTCGTGTCGACGCAGCCGCGCGGCGCCGCCGCTCGTGGCGGTCGCTCGACGCAGGTCGGCAGGATCTCCGTCGCGCGCCTCCTCGGCTCGTGGCTACGGTCGGGTCATGCCGATCGTCCCCGACACGAAGAACTGGACCTGGGTGCTCGACGCGCCCTGCCCCGAGTGCGGCTACGACGCCGCCGAGGTCGAGCTGGGCGACGTGCCCGGCCTGGTGCGGGCCAACGCCGCCGCGTGGCCCGCCGAGCTCGGACGCGCCGACGTCCGCGAGCGACCGGACGACGCGACCTGGTCGCCGCTCGAGTACGGCGCCCACGTGCGCGACGTGTTCCGCGTCTTCGACGGCCGCCTCCTGCGGATGCTCGGCGAGGACGCCCCCGCCTTCGAGAACTGGGACCAGGACGCGACGGCGCTCGCCGACGACTACGCCGGGCAGGACCCGGCCGTCGTCGCCGAGCAGCTGCGCGCCGCGGCCGAGGTCGTCGCCCGCCGCTTCGAGGAGGTGCCCGCCGACCAGGTGCACCGCACCGGCCTGCGCAGCGACGGTGCGGCGTTCACGGTCGAGACGCTCGGCCTCTACTTCGTGCACGACCCGGTGCACCACCTGCACGACGTGCGCCGGCCGGGCCGCTGACCGGCTGACTCGCTGTCACGTCACGTTCCGAGCATCACGTCGCGCGACCACGAGACGCGACGCTCGGAACACGACGCGACAGGAGGACACGACGCGATCCGACGACGACCCGAGGGCAGCAGCGACAGCAGCCGACGGCGGCGGACGCGTCGGGTCAGCGGACCCCGAGCGCCACGACGAGCGCGGCGAGGCCGGCCGCGAGCGCCAGCGCAGCGGTCGCCGCGGGCAGCGCGCCCCCGGTCGTGGGGACCCTGGCGGGCGAACTCGTCGACCCGGATCCGGCACCGGAACCGGCTCCGACTCCGGCACCGTCTCCGGCACCGTCTCCGTCGTCGCCCCCGGCTCGTCCCGCCACGCGGGCGGCCAGCAGGAGGCGGTGCACCCGTCGGTACCGCCGGTGTGCCGCCGCGAGCACGGCGAGCGACGCGACCACGCCCAGCCCGGCCAGCAGGTACGCAGCCGGACCGAGCAGGGGAGGCAGCACTCGCAGCCCGATCAGCGACCCGACGGTGAGCGCCAGGCCGGTGCGACGCCAGGCGAGCGCAGTGCGCTCGGGCTGCAGGCCGGGGTCCCAGGGGCGAACGGCACTCGCCGGCCCCTCGGTCACGACGCGTCCCCGGATGCTGCGCGGCGCAGGCTCACGCGAGCACGACCCCGAGCAGCACGAGCACCCCGGCGACCGCGACCGCGATGCCGAGCGGCAACGCCAGCGGCGCGGACGGCAGCGGCCGGTCGGCCCGCAGGGCGCGCTCGGTGCGGGCCCAGCCGACCCAGGCCTGTACGGGAGCCGCGATCCCGGCCACGATCAGCACGAGCGAGGCCGTGAGCCGCAGCCCGGGCTGCAGGCCGAGCCCCAGCGCCTCGAGGGCGACGCCGCCCGCCACGAGCGCGAGCGAGGTGCGCACCCAGGCGAGGAACGTGCGCTCGTTGGCCAGGCTGAACCGGACGTCGGGCTCCTGCCCCGTCCCGTAGACGCGACGGGGGAACCGGCGGTCGCGGTCCTCGGCGGTCACCGGCCGCCTCCTGCGCGCCGCCGGCGGATGCGGATCGGGCCCTTCGCCGTCGACGGATCGACCACCGAGCCGCCCTGCGTGATGTCGACCTCGCCGGCTGCGACGAGGCGCCGGGCGGCTCGTCGGACGGGCTCCATGAGGTCGCGCCAGGCGTCCTCGTCGTCGGGGGCGATCGACCGGGCGACGTCGGACGGGCAGATCGTCGACGTCGCGGCACGGGCGGCGAGGAGCTCCCGGATGCGATCCTCGAGCTGGCGGTCGAGAGCCGTGACCTTGCGGCGGCGGCAGGCGTCGCTGCAGTACGCGACCTCGTCCCAGTTCGACTCCCACTTCTTGCGCCACTCGATGCGGCGGCCGCACGAGCGGCAGGTCTTCTCGTCGGGCGTGCTCACCCCTCCATGCTGCGCCTCGCGGCTGACGCGTGGCCGACGACCCGACGCGAGGACGACGACCCGACGCGATCTTCCGTGGAGGTTCGTCGCTTCCGCGTCGCTCCCGCGTCGCGACCGCCTCGCCTGCGCGTCGCCCCCGCGTCGCGACCCGCCGGCTGGCCTGCCCTCGACAGAGCGGTCTGCTCTCGCTAGCGTCGAGGGGCGACGGCGCCGACCGAGCCGCCGCACGACCACGACGGCCACGGCCGTCCGACTCGAGGAGGCGCGCGCATCCGACTGCCCGACTCGCTGACCGTCGCCGGCCCCGTCCCCGTCTCGCGGCCCTGGATCGCCTGGGCCCGGGCCGTCACCCGCCTCACCACCACGGGGCGGGCCAGCCGCGCGGAGTTCTGGTGGACGTGGCTGCTGCAGATGGTCGTCGCGGCCGTGCTGCTGGTCGCGGTCCCGGTGCTGAGCGGTCAGACCCGCGAGCTCCGACTGCCGACGGGGCCGTTCGGACCCGGGCTGCTCGGCACGGTGCCGGTGTTCTCATGGAACGACACCTCCGGCGACCCGGCGGACGGCGCCTCCGTCGTCGTCTGGACGGTCTGGTCCGTGCTCACCCTCGCGCCGATGGTCGCCCTCGCGATCCGGCGGCTGCACGACGCCGACCACTCCGGATGGTGGGCACTCGGCGCCGTGCTCGTGCCGGTGCTGTCGTTCGTGGTGCTCGTGCTGCTGGCGCAGCGCTCGAAGACGGCCGGCATCCGCTTCGACCCGGCGCCGGTCGACCGGCCGGGGCCCGAGCCGGCCCTGGCGTCGCCGGAGGGCAGCCGGTAGGATCGGCCACGGTCGCGCGTCACGTGCGGCCCCGGGCGTGCACGACAGCGCGCAGTCGGGATCACCATCCTCCCCGCCGAGCCGGCCCCGCAGCGTCGCTGAACTGCAGCACCGCTGAAGTGCAGCACCGCTGAACTGCAGCACCGCAGCACCGCTGCCGGAGCCACGGCACCTCGGGTCGAGGGAACGGCGCCCGCCGACTGACCGAGACCCTTCCATGACACCTGCTGCCCAGGGTCGTCCCTCGACGACCTCCACTTCTCCTTCTCCCTCGACCCGCGCCTCCTCGACGGGTCGCCCTGTCACCCCCGCGAAGTTCCCCCTCGCCGGGCTGCTCGCGCTCGCCGTCGCCACGTTCCTCAGCATCTCCGGCGAGATGCTGCCCACCGGTCTGCTGCCCGAGATGAGCGGCGAGCTCGGCGTCAGCGAGTCGAGCATCGGCCTGCTCGTCAGCGTCTTCGCGTTCACCGTGGTGCTCACCAGCACCGGGCTCACGCACCTGACCCGCAAGCTGCCCCGCCACCTCATCGTGGTCGGCCTCATCACGGTGCTCGCGATCAGCGCGGCGCTCACGGCGATCGCGCCGACCTACGAGCTGGTCGTCGCGTCGCGGGTGCTCGGCGGGCTCGCGCACGGCATGTTCTGGGCGATCGGCGGCGCGTACGCGGCCCACCTCGTCCCGCGGGAGCAGGTCGGGCGCGCGCTCGCCGTCGCGATGAGCGGCGGCACGCTGGCGTTCGTGCTCGGCGTGCCCCTCGGCACGGCGCTCGGCCAGGCCCTCGGCTGGCGTGCCGCCTTCGGCATCCTCGCCGGGGCGATGGCCCTCGGCGCGGTGCTCGTCTGGCGGCTGCTGCCGCCTGTCCCGTCGACGCACACGGCGCGGCCCGCAGGCGACTCCGAGGAGGCGCTGGCCGCCTCGACCGCGACGGGCAGCGTCCCGACGCTCACCGGCTCGACGCCGACCGCGTCGCGGCACCTGCCGCCGCCCTCGGTCATGGGCATCGTCTTCAGCTGCCTGATCACGGCCGTGTTCATGGTCGGCCACTACTCGTTCTTCACCTACATCGCGCCGTACCTGCTGCGCTCGACGGGCATCGCGGAGTCGAGCCTCAGCGTCGCGCTCTTCGCGTTCGGCATCGCGGGCGGCGTCGGCCTGCTGATGGTCGGCTGGTTCCTCGGCAAGCGGCCGCGGGTCAGCATCCCCGTCGGCGTGGGCCTCGTGGTGGTCTCCGTGCTGGCGCTGGTGCTGCTCGAGGGTCAGCCGGGCCCCTCCCTCGTGGCCTTCGTGATCTGGGGCGTGACGTTCGGGGCGCTGCCGCCGCTGTTCCAGACGAAGATGCTGCAGGTCAGCCCCGAGAAGCACCGCGACATCGCCAGCGCGTTCTACACGACCGCGTTCAACACCGGCATCGGTGGAGGCGCGCTGATCGGAGCCCTCGTGCTCGACGGGTCGGGGCTCGACACCCTGCCGCTGCTCTACGTCGGCATCGCCGCCGTGGTGCTCGTGGCCGTGGTCGTCACCGACCGCGTGCTGGTCGCCCGCGCGCGCCGCTAGCTGCGCGCGGAGGCCGAGGCCGAGGTCACTGCGTCGCGGACCGCTGGCGACGCCACCGAACACGAAGAACCTCGTTCCGAACCATGAACCGCGAATATTCGCGGTTCATGGTTCGGAACGAGGTTCATGGTGCAAGGGCGACGTGGGGACGTCGCCGACGCGAGTTCCGGTGTGCGCCTAGCGGCGGCGACCGGAACCGGCCTGGCCGTTCCCGCCGCCCTTCCGGTTCTGGAACTTGCGGATGATGATGGGGATGAGCAGGGGCGCGAGCCTGCGGAGCAGCGAGGCCATGGGTGACTCCGTATCGTCGGTGGACGCTCGACGGTACCCGCACGCCGCCGCGAAGGCGCACGGGCGGGCACAGGCACCTGCCGACTTGCGCCCAGCGGCCAGGCCAGGCAGCGCAGCGAGGCAGAGCGGCCAGGGCAGTCAGCCCTGCCAGGGCGGGCAGGCCGGCCCCGAGGAGGTGCGCCCCCGTCACCGGGACCGCCGTCGGAGCCCCTCGGTAAGGTGGCACGGCCCGTCGGCGCAGGGAGCCGGCGGCGAGTCCCCAGGGGGAGACACCCATGACACCGACCATCTCGACGACCCGCTCGCGCAGGGCCGTGGCGACCGCCGCCTCCGGCGCGCTGGCGCTGGCGCTCCTCCTCACCGGCTGCACGAGCGGCGGCGACTCCGACGACGAGGCGAGCCAGGGGGCGACGGGCGGGTCGGGCGGCGGCAGCTCGGCGGCCGCCGGCGACGGCGAGCCCGGCACGATGATCGCCTTCGGGTCGTGCGATGCCGTGGGCGAGGCCCTGGGCTCCGCGATCGAGGGCCTCGAGCTGCGTGACGAGAGCACGGCGACCGACGAGGGCTTCCAGTGCTCGTGGGCGTCGTCGACCGAGGACACCACCGACGCGAGCGCCGTGCAGGCGGTCATCGCGGTCGCCCAGGTGCAGGAGTTCGACGCCGACACCATCGCCGAGCAGGCCGACACCGTGGCCGCGACCGAGGGCGTCACCGCCGTCGACGACAGCCGTGCCGCGGACCTCGACGGGCGGGCGTTCACGCAGACCGGCGAGAGCACGGGCATCCTCGTGAACGGCGGCACGGTCATCACGACGCACGGCCTGTTCAACGTCACCGCGACCGCGACCACCGAGACCTCGCTCGACGCCGACCAGGCCCTCGACGCGGCCTTCTCGCTGATCAACTAGCAGCGGCAGCGGCAGCCGGCAGCCGGCAGCCGGCAGCCGCATCACCCGGCCAGGCCGGTCAGCGCCCGAGCACGCCCGTCATGAAGGCGGCGATCGCGCGCTGGCCGGCGTCGTCCGGGTGCAGCCCGTCCGACGAGAGCAGGCTGCGCAGGTCGGTCGTGCCCGAGCTCGCGAGCGCGTCGCCGAGCGACACCGACACGACTCCGGTCTCGTCGACGACCTCGTCGAGCGCGGCGGAGTAGTCGGCGGTCGGCGCCTGCCCGGTGTCGGCCAGGCCGGCCGCGACGGGGAACTCGTCGACGACGACCACCGTGGGAGGCGCGTCCAGCGCCTGCAGGCCCTCGACGACGTCCCGGTAGCCGTCCGCGAACTCCTCGGGGCTGCTGCCCCGCAGGTCGTTGGCGCCGAGCGTGATCGTGACGACGTCGGGCTCGGCCGCGGCCACCGCCTCGAGCCAGCCCGCGAGGTCGTCGGTGAACGTGCCGGTCGTGGCGCCCGACCGCGCCGAGTCGTACAGGGTCACGCCGCGCTCCCGGTCGCCGTCGAAGGCGGCCAGGCCGTGCACGACGACGGGCTCGTCCGAGCGGTCGTCGGCCGCGGCGGTCACCGTGACGGTGTGCGGCCCGGGGTCCAGGCCCCCGACGGGCGTCACCGACGACGACGCGGCCGAGTCGCTGGTGTCGACGCGGCCCTGCCGGGTGCCGTCGACGTCCCACGTGAACGAGCCGCCCCCTCCTGCCCACCAGAGGTCCACGTCGGTGCCCGTCACCGGCCAGCTCACCCGCGCTCCGGGCTCGAGCTCGAGGCTGCGGAAGCCCAGGGCAGGCGAGGTGCCGTCGAGGTCGACGCCGCCCTGCCGGTCGGTCGCCCAGTCGCCCCAGGGGGAGTCGGGCCCGTAGGTCGCGAACACCGCCGGTCGGTAGCCGACGCCGCCCGTGACGCCGTCGACGGGGTGCGCGGCGCGGAGGGCGTCGCGGGTGAGGTCGACCCAGCGGACGTCGACCGAGGAGGCGCCCTGCCCCTCCGTGATCGAGTCGCCGACCGCGAGCCACCGGGCGGGCGAGCCGTCGACGTCGGCGAGGGCCGAGTCCCAGGCGGCCCAGGCCCCGTCCGCGCCGGTGCCCGTGCCGGTGCCCGCGTCGGGTGCGGCCGAGGCGCTGCCCGTCGCGCCGGACGTCGCGTCGTCGTCCGCTCCGGCCCCGCCGGTGCAGCCCGTCAGCAGCAGGGCCACGGCGAGGAGCCCCGCGACGGGGAAGGCTCGTCGCGTCGACGAGCGCGGCGAGCGGGTCGTCGAGGAGGCGCGGGTCACGACTCCGTCACCCGGCCGCCCTCGACGCGCCACTGCCGGTCGAGCCGCACCGTCTGCAACATCCGCCGGTCGTGCGTCACCAGCAGCAGCGTGCCCTCGTACGACTCGAGCGCCTGCTCGAGCTGCTCGATCGCGGCCAGATCGAGGTGGTTCGTCGGCTCGTCGAGGACGAGCACGTTGACGCCGCGGGCCTGCAGCAGGGCGAGGCCGGCGCGGGTGCGCTCGCCGGGCGACAGCTCGTCGACGGGGCGCGAGACGTGATCGGCCTTGAGCCCGAACTTGGCGAGCAGCGTGCGGACCTCGGCCTGGGGCCAGTCGGGCACGAGCGCCTCGAACGCCTCGGCCAGGGGCTCGTCGCCGGCGAGGAGCGCACGCGCCTGGTCGATCTCGCCGACGGCGATGCTGGCTCCGCGGCTGGCGCCTCCTTCGCTCGGGGCCTGGCGCCCCAGGAGCCCGCGCAGCAGCGTCGACTTGCCGGCGCCGTTGGGCCCCGTGATGCCGATGCGGTCGCCGCCGTCGACCTGCAGCGAGACGGGTCCGAGCACGAACTCGTCGCCCGGCTCGCCCTGGCGGAACACCGCGCCGCTGAGCGTCGCGACGACGGCGCTCGACCGCGGCGCGGAGCCGATGGTGAACTCGAGCTGCCATTCCTTGCGGGGCTCGTCGACCTCCTCCATGCGCGCGATGCGGCTCTCCATCTGCCGGACCTTCTGGCCCTGCTTCTCGCTCGACTCGGCGGACGCCTTGCGGCGGATCTTGTCGTTGTCGGGGGCCTTCTTCATCGCGTTGCGGACGCCCTGGCTCGACCACTCGCGCTGCGTGCGGGCACGGCCGACGAGGTCGGCCTTCTTGTCGGCGAACTCGTCGTAGGCCTCGCGGGCGTGACGGCGGGCCGTCTCGCGCTCCTCGAGGTAGGAGTCGTAGCCGCCGCCGAACACCCGGTTCGACGACTGGGCGAGGTCGAGCTCGAGCACCTTCGTGACGCAGCGTGCGAGGAACTCGCGGTCGTGGCTGACGAGCACGACGCCGCCGCGCTGGCCCTGCACGAAGCGCTCGAGCCGCTCGAGGCCGTCGAGGTCGAGGTCGTTCGTCGGCTCGTCGAGCAGGGCGACGTCGAAGCGGCTGAGCAGCAGGGCGGCGAGGCCGACCCGGGCCGCCTGGCCGCCGCTGAGCGAGGTCATCGGGCTGTCGGGGCCGACGGCGCCCTCGGCTTCGGCTTCGGCGCCGAGGCCCAGCTCGGCGAGCACCTGCGGGAGGCGGTCGTCCAGGTCGGCCGCGCCGCTCGCGAGCCAGCGCTCGAGCGCCGTCGAGTAGACGTCGGCAGGGTCGAGTCCGTCGGCTCGCGGGGCGGCGCCCACCTCGCCGAGGGCCGAGGCCGCCTCGTCCATCTCGGCGGCGGCCGGCGTGCAGCCCGTGCGGCGGCCGATGTAGCCGGCGACGGTCTCGCCGGGCACGCGCTCGTGCTCCTGCGGCAGCCAGCCGACGAACGCGTCGCCGGGGCTCAGCGTGACGCTGCCGCCCTGCGGCTCGTCCACCCCCGCGAGGAGGCGCAGCAGCGTCGACTTGCCGGCCCCGTTCACGCCCACCACGCCCACGACGTCGCCGGGCGCGACCGTCAGGTCGAGGTCGTCGAACAGGGTGCGGTGCCCGTGGCCGCCGGCCAGGCCCTTGGCCACGAGTGATGCGCTCATCGGACCATTCTCGCCCGGTGTCGGCCGTCACCGCGCCACGGGCGCGATGCCCGTCACCGGCACGACGACCACGACGACCACGACGTAGGCCCGGTTCTTCGCGGGCATCCGCCCAGGGGGCTCGCGTCGGACCCGGTCAAGGGCTGGGCGACGTCACCTCCCGCCTCGACGGCCGTCCGTCCAGTCGGCCCGTCACCGTGTCGCGCCCTCGTGGTCGCACGCGTCGTGGCCGTTCACCCGGGCCCCTCACCGCGGCCGCACCGGGCCCCACGGCAGGTCCGGCGTCCGCTCGCCCGTCCGGCTGAAGTGCACGGCGGCGGCGACCGACCGGCGTCGCAGCTCGCGCGCCCCGAGCAGCTGCGGGTACGGCTCGCCCTCGACGGGCACGGTCTCCGTGTCGAGGGCTTCGTGCCACGGCCCCTCGGCGACGTCGTCCGCCTGGAGCACGAAGCAGGGCGTCCCTCGGTCCCGCAGGAGGAACATGCCCGCCGGCCCTCGCCGCAGTTCCACCTGGTGGGCCTGCTGGTCGCGGAGCCTCCGGACGGCCTTCTCCAGCAACCGAGGTGACGGGTCGACGGCCTCCCACCGGAGGCGGTCCGTCTCGAGACGGAGGACGGTCCGGCCCGGCACGTCCTCCGGCCGGGTCGGCGGGTCGAACTCGCGGACGGCGCGGGCGTCGGCCCGCGCGCGCAGCACGCCGCCGAGCGTCGCGCCGCAGAACACCCCGGCGGAGGTGGTGAGCACGTTCCACGCCTCGGGCAGGCCAGGCGAGACGGTCGGCACGACGAGCAGCACGCCGACCGTGATCGCGAGACGCACGGCGTCGGGGCGGTGCGGACGGCTGCCGGTCACCACGCCGGCGAACACGGCGACCACCGCCCAGAAGACGACGAGGCCGGGCGTGACGCCGCCGAAGAGGGAGGCGGCGACGCCCACGGGCAGCGCGGCGACGGCGAGCACCAGGCGGTCGACCGACGGGGGCGCGAGCGGCGGTGACGGCGGGAGCCGGCGGAGGGCGTCGGCGTGCTGCTGCCGCTGCTGCGGACGGCGCTCCTGCTGACGGGGCCGCCGTCGCCCGTCGTGCTGCGGTGCTCCGGGCTGCGGCCGGTCCGGTGTGCTCCCCACGAGTTCCCCCTCGTCGTCGGCCGCGCTCAGCGGCGGCCTGCCTCCGATCCTGGCAGCGCTGGCCGTCCCGAGGCCGCGCGCCGCGCCTCCTCGGGATCGTCTCGTCCGCTGCCGAGCCGCGACCCAGCCGCGATCGAGCCCGGGCTGGCAGGGTGGGCCCATGGCTACCCTCACTCGTCCCCGCCGCGGCAAGGTCATCGCCGGAGTCTGTGCCGCACTCGCGAACCGCTTCGGCCTCAGCCCGTTCCTCGTGCGGCTGCTCTTCGTGCTGTCGCTGCTGCTGCCCGGTCCGCAGGTGCTGCTGTACCTCGTGCTCTGGGTGGTGTTCCCGAAGGAGGGGCGCTAGCCGCCCGCAGGATCGGCGCGGCCCGCAGCGGGTCGGGTCCCGCAGCGCGCGGGCTCAGCCCAGCGTCTGGACGAGGCTCTCCTGCAGGTAGCCGAGCCAGTCGAACACGTCGTGCATGACGACCACGTGCGGGTCGTCGCTCGGTGCTGGGCCCTCGGACGTGACGCCGAGTCGGCTGCCGAGCACGAGCCGCAGGTCGGTCAGCGTCCGCAGCCACGACTGCTGCCCCGCGGCGTCGAGCCGCTCGGCCGTCGGCGCCGCGACGTCGTCGAGCACCCGTCGCGCGTTGGCGAGCTTGCGGGCGGTGAGGTCGTCGGCGGTGAACCTGCGGAACTCGGCCGCCGCCTCCTCGTCGTCGGGGTAGGCGGACGGCAGGAGGCGCGCCACGGCCGGGTCGCCGGGGTCGCCGCCCTCGAGCACGGTGACGAGCTGGGCGACGAGGTCGCCGAGCAGCCGCGCCTCGTGCTCGGGCAGGTCGAGCAGCAGGTCGTCGCCGCGCCGCCGGAACGGGATCACTCGTCGGCCTTCGCGACGGTCGCCCAGAGGCCGAAGTCGTGCAGGGCCTCGACGTGCCGCTCCATCGCCTCGCGCGGGCCGGTGGCCACGACGGCGCGGCCGGTCGTGTGCACCTGCATCATGAGGCGCTCCGACTCGGCCGCCGCGTAGCCGAAGTAGCTGCGGAACACCCAGCTCACGTACGACATCAGGTTCACCGGGTCGTCCCAGACGAGCACGACCCAGGGCACGTCGGGCGCGACGAGGAGGCGCTCGCCGGTCTCGGTCCCGGTGCGCGTGTCGTCGAGGGTCTGCGTCACCGCACCAGCGTGCCACGGCTCGCCCGGCAGAACGAACCGTCTGGTCTGTCGGCACCTCCTCGAGCGCCTCTCGCAGGCCGGCCGTCGCGCCGGCCGGCGCCGGCCAACGGGTCGCGCGGCGACGCCGGCCGGACGTCCTGCCGGCAGCCGCCGGTCAGCGGGTGGCGACCGACGCCTCCGGCACGTCCAGCAGCTCGCGCACCCTCACGGCCGCGCCGACCGGGTCGGGCACCTCGACGTTGTAGGTGCGCCCGTCGGTCGTCACGACGCGCAGCCCCTGGTCGCCCCGCCGACCGAGGGAGGCGTTCAGCAGCAGCCCCTTGCTCGACCGCGCCCAGCCCTTGACGCCCCAGCCGCCGAAGCTGATCGGGCTCCAGGTGTCGGCCGTGACCGAGACGATCTCCTGACGCGCCACCGACCGCCGGTAGAAGGGCGTGAACGCGAGGAGGAGGCGCGCGCGGTCGGCCCTGACCGTGACGCCCATCGACGCGAGCACCACCGCGACCAGCACGAGCACCAGGGGCCCGACGGTCCGCTCGGAGGTGCTGGCGTCGTCGCCCGGCGCGACCCACGAGAACGCGGCGAGGGCGAGCATCACGGCCACCAGCGGCCACCGGAGCCAGCCGGTCATGCCGGTGCGGAACCGGACGTCTGACGAGGAGGTGGCGGTGCGGTCCGGCATCGTCCCAGTCTCGCATCCGCCCAGCCGCCCGAGTTATGATCGACCCGTCGCGACTGGCGTTCAGATGGTCACCATCGGGGAGCGACGCACACACGGTACGTGGCCGTACGCCTGGGCCACCTCACCACCTGAAGAACCGGCACCTCGTGCCGCCCTCGTCCCGTGACCGTGTAGAGAGAGACCCGCCATGACGATCCAGTCAGAGTCCACCGCCAGTGCCGCCGGCCAGAAGCTGCCCTCGACCTTCAACGCCCCGCTCAGCGAGGTCGACCCCGAGATCGCCGCCGTGCTCGAGCAAGAACTGGGCCGTCAGCGCGACTACCTCGAGATGATCGCCTCCGAGAACTTCGTGCCGCGTGCCGTGCTCGAGTCGCAGGGCTCCGTGCTCACGAACAAGTACGCCGAGGGCTACCCGGGCCGTCGCTACTACGGCGGCTGCGAGTTCGTCGACGTCGCCGAGAACCTCGCCATCGAGCGCGCCAAGTCGCTGTTCGGCGCCGACTTCGCCAACGTGCAGCCCCACTCGGGCGCCCAGGCCAACGCCGCCGTGCTGGCGGCGCTCGCCGACATCGGCGACACGATCCTCGGCCTCGAGCTGTCGCACGGCGGCCACCTGACCCACGGCATGAAGCTCAACTTCAGCGGCAAGATGTACAAGGCCGTCGCGTACGAGGTCGACCCCGAGACGTACCTCATCGACATGGACGTCGTCCGCCGCCAGGCGATCGAGCACCAGCCCAAGGTGATCATCGCCGGCTGGTCGGCCTACCCCCGCCAGCTCGACTTCGAGGCGTTCCGCGCCATCGCCGACGAGGTCGGCGCGTACCTCTGGGTCGACATGGCGCACTTCGCCGGGCTCGTCGCCGCCGGCCTGCACCCCTCGCCCGTGCCGCACGCCCACGTCGTCTCGTCGACCGTGCACAAGACCCTCGCCGGTCCCCGGTCGGGCGTGATCCTGTCGAACCACGAGCCGCTCTTCAAGAAGCTCAACTCGGCGGTCTTCCCCGGCCAGCAGGGCGGCCCGCTGATGCACGTCATCGCCGCCAAGGCGACCGCGTTCAAGCTCGCGGCCGAGCCCGAGTTCAAGGACCGCCAGGAGCGCACCATCCGCGGCGCCCAGGCCCTCGCCGCACGCCTCATGCAGGCCGACGCGAAGGCGGCCGGCGTCGACGTGCTGACCGGCGGCACCGACGTGCACCTCGTGCTCGTCGACCTGCGCGCCAGCGAGGTCGACGGCAAGCAGGCCGAGAACCTCCTGCACGAGGTCGGCATCACCGTCAACCGCAACTCGGTCCCGTGGGATCCTCGCCCGCCGATGGTCACCTCCGGCGTCCGCATCGGCACGTCCGCGCTCGCGACCCGCGGCTTCGACGACGCCGAGTTCGCCGAGGTCGCCGACATCATCGCCGCGACGCTGATGCCCGAGCCCGACATCGCCGCGCTGGCCGCGCGGGTGAAGGCGCTGACCGACGCGTTCCCGCTCTACGCGTGAGCGCGGGCGTGGGCCCGGTCGACGCGACCGGCGCCTCCTCGTCCCGTGAGCCGGCCGGCGCAGCTGACCGTGCGACTGCGGCTGCGGCTGCTGGTGCGGCTGCTGGTGCTGGTGCGGCTGGTGCCGGGGCTGGTGCGCCCGTTGAAGCGGCTGCGGCTGCCGGCCTCGATGCGGCTGGTGCCGGTCCCGATGCAGCTGCCGGTTCTGGCATCGTGCCCTCCGGTGATGCCGGCGTCGGCGCGGGCCCCTCGTCGGCCGGTGCTGTGGGGGGCGACGTCGACGAGCAGGGACGGCCGCTGATCGCGGGGCCGGGCAGTGCCGTGAAGATCGACGGCACGGCTCTCGCCGCGACCGTCAAGGCCGACCTGCGCGAGCGGGTCGACGCCCTCAAGGCGCGCGGCACGGCGCCGGGGCTCGGGACGATCCTCGTCGGGGCCAACCCCGGCTCGTTGTCGTACGTCGCGGGCAAGCACCGCGACTGCGCCGAGGTGGGGATCGAGTCGATCCGCATCGACCTGCCGGACACGGCCTCGGAGGCCGAGATCCGCGCCGCGATCGAGACGATGAACGCGGACGAGGCCGTGACGGCCTTCATCATCCAGCTGCCGCTGCCCGAGGGCATCGACCCGACGGCGATGCTCGAGCTGATGGACCCCGCCAAGGACGCCGACGGCCTGCACCCCGTCAACCTGGGCGAGCTCGTGCTCGCCGTGCCCGGGGGCAAGGGCTCCATCGACACGCCCCTGCCCTGCACGCCGCGAGGCATCGTCGCGATGCTGCGCGCCTACGACGTGACGATCGCCGGCGCGCACGTGACGATCGTCGGCCAGGGGCTGACGGTGGGGCGTCCGCTCGGGCTGCTGCTGACGCGGCTCGAGGCGACGGCCACGCTGACGCACTCGCGCACGGCCGACGTCGCCGCGGAGGTGCGCCGGGCCGACATCGTCGTGGCCGCCGCCGGGGTGGCCGGCCTGGTGAAGCCCGACTGGGTGCAGCCCGGAGCGACCGTGATCGACGTGGGCATCACGCGTGTCCTCAACGAGGAGACCGGCAAGTACAAGCTGCGCGGCGACGTCGACCCGGGCGTGGCCGCCGTGGCAGGCGCCTTGTCGCCGGTGCCTGGGGGAGTCGGCCCCATGACCCGCGCGATGCTGCTCGCCAACGTGGTGGAGGCCGCCGAGCGCGTGGCCTGAGGCGCTGCGCGCGGGGTGCGGCGCCCGGCGCCTACGGCGCCCGGCACCGGCGGCGTCGGCCGCGCCTGGCGACCGCCGCGCCTGGCGCCCGCGGCGTCGGCCGCGCCTGGCGACCGCCGCGCCTGGCGCCCGCGGCGTCCGCCGGGCCTGGCGCCTGCCGGGCCTGGCGCCCGCGGCGCCGGCCGCGCCTGGCGCCCGCCGGGCCTGGCGTCTAGCGCGCCTGGCGCCCGCCGCGCCTAGCGCCCCGCCGCCCGCAGCGCGTGGGAGATGCTCGAGAAGGGACGAGGTAGGGCTGGGCCCAGCCCTACCTCGTCCCTTCTCGCCTGAGTCGCACACGTGCCCGCGCTGGCGCCCGGCGGCCCGGTCGGGCTGGCCGACCCGGGCGAGTTCGTCGCCGCCGGGCTCTCGTCCACGCCCGTCGTCGTCGAACTCGCCCGTCGTCGGCCGTGCTGGCTGCTCACGCCGAATCCGCCCGGGCCGCACACGACGAACCCGCCCGCCCCGGGAGGGGACGAGCGGGCAGGGTCGAGCGTGCGGGTCGCGTCAGGCGTCGCGGCGCGCACCCTCGGCGGGGTGCACCGTGAAGACCGTCGGCGCGGTGAAGCCGGCCTCCGCGAAGGCGGCGGTCACGGCCGACGCGACGGCGTCCCGGTCGGCCGAGCGGACGAGCGCGATCGCCGAGCCGCCGAAGCCCCCGCCGGTCATGCGCGCGCCGACGGCCCCGGCCGCCTGGGCGGTGGAGACCGCGAGGTCGAGCTCGGGCACCGAGATCTCGAAGTCGTCGCGCATCGAGACGTGCGACGCGTCGAGCAGCGCACCGATGGCGACGGCGCCCTCGGTGCGCAGGGTGCGCACGGTGTCGAGCACGCGCTGGTTCTCGGTGACCACGTGGCGCACGCGGCGGAACGTCTCGTCGTCGAGCACCTCGGCGGCACGGGCCAGGTCGTCGACGTCGAGGTCGCGCAGCGAGCTGACGCCGAGCGCCTCGGCGCCGCGCTCGCACGAGGTGCGGCGCTCGACGTAGCCGCCGGTGGCGTGGGCGTGCTCGACGTGCGTGTCGACGACGAGGATCTCGAGGCCGGCCGCGTCGAAGCCGAGGTCGACGACGTCGGCGTCGAGGCTGCGGCAGTCGAGGAACACGGCCGAGTCGGCCTGGCCCAGCAGCGACGCGGACTGGTCCATGATGCCGGTGGGCGCGCCCACGGCCTCGTTCTCGGACAGCTGGCCGACGGCGGCGAGGGCAGCGCGGTTCACGTCGAGGCCCCAGAGCTCGGTCATCGCGACGGCGACCGAGCACTCGAGCGCGGCGGACGACGACAGCCCGGCGCCGATCGGCACGTCGGAAGTGACGAACAGGTCGAGCCCGGGCACCGACGACAGGTCGATCGTCGAGAGGTCTCCGCCGGCGGCCGCGAACGACGGCGACGCGGCGTGCGTCGGCGCGATCGAGAGCGCCCAGGCGATGCCGAACACGTAGGCGGACCAGCCGTCCATGCGGGCGGGGTCGAGCTCGTCGAGCGAGATCTCGTGGACGCTCTCGTCGAAGGTGCTGGCGACGCGGAGGAGGCGGTCGTCACGCACGCCGACGGTCACGACCGTGCGGCGGTCGATCGCGAACGGGAACACGAAGCCGTCGTTGTAGTCCGTATGCTCGCCGATCAGGTTGGCGCGGCCGGGCGCCGACCACCGACCGGTGACGGGGGTGTCGAAGACGGAGGCGAAGTCGCGGGCGTGACCGGTCTCGGCGGCGCGGGCCGCGCCTCCTGCGGTGTCGGGGGTGGTGTCCATCAGCGCGTCATCGCCTCTCTCAGTCGGTCGGCCTGGACCTCGGGCACGAGGTCGCCCACCCAGGCTCCCATCGCGGCCTCGGAGCCCGCCAGGAACTTCAGCTTGGTCTCGGCACGTCGCGGCGAGGTGATCTGCAGCATCAGCCGGACGGTGTCGCGTCCGACGTTGACGGGAGCCTGGTGCCAGGCGCCGATGTAGGGCGTCTCGTCGCCGTAGAGGGCGTCGAGCCCCGTGAGGAGGCGCTTGTACATGACCGCGAGCTCGTCGCGTTCGTCGCTCGTCAGGCCCGCGAAGTCGGGCACGTGGCGGTGGGGGAGCAGGTGGATCTCGATGGGCCAGCGCGCGGCGAACGGCACGAAGGCCGTGAAGTGCTCGCCGGCGAGGACGACGCGCGGTCCGCTGCGCTCGCTCGCGAGCAGGTCGGCGAAGAGGTCGGGGCCGTAGGCGTCGATGCTGCGCAGCAGCGCGGAGGTGCGCGGCGTCACGTAGGGGTAGGCGTAGATCTGGCCGTGCGGGTGGTGCAGGGTCACGCCGATGGCCTGGCCGCGGTTCTCGAACGGGAAGACCTGCTCGACGCCGGGCAGGGCCGAGAGGGCCGCGGTGCGGTGCGCCCACGCCTCGACGACCGTGCGGGCACGGGAGTCGCTGAGGCCGGCGAACGAGCCGTGCGTCTCGGGGCTGAAGCAGACGACCTCGCAACGGCCGACGCTGCGGCGCGTGCGACCGAGGCCGACCTCGGCCAGGTCGGCGAGACCGGCCGGGGCGTCGGGCCCGTCGAGGGTCGGGCCGAACGACGGGGAGCGGTTCTCGAAGACCGCGACGTCGTACAGGTCGGGGATCTCGGACGGGTTCGTCGAGGAGGCGGGGGCCAGGGGGTCGAGCTCGGCCGGCGGCAGGAACACGCGGTTCTGGCGCGAGGCCGCGATCGAGACCCACTCGCCCGTGAGCGGGTCCTGCCGCATCGAGGCGGTCTCGGGCCGCGGGTCGAGCACGCGCGCGTCGGCGCGGCGCTCGGCGCCGAGGGAGGTGTCGGCGTCGTCGAAGTAGATGAGCTCACGGCCGTCGGCCAGTGTCGTCGGGCGGATGGCGATCGACGCCATGGTGCCTCCTCGGGGGCGGGGGTGGGGCCTGCGGACGCCCCCGCGACTTGCACTTGCGAAAGCAGGTGAAAGCATACGAAGATCGAGGGGTGACCCGCAACCCCGACGACGCCCCGCTGCCCGGCGAGCGTCGGCGCGGGCGCATCGCCGACCTGGTCGGCCGTCGCGGGTTCGTCTCGACCTCCGAGCTGGCGCGTGAGTTCCGGCTCTCCGAGGTGACCATCCGCACCGACCTCGAGAGCCTGGCCGCCGATGGCCTGCTGTCGCGCGTCCACGGCGGCGCCCTCTCCGTCGACCGGCCGGTCGAGCGCCCCTTCGAGGAGGAGAGCGCGGTCGGCACCGACGCCAAGAAGGCGATCGGAGTCCGCGCCGCCTCGCTCGTGCGCTCGGGCGACTGCGTCGTGATCGACGTCGGCACCACGACGACGCAGATCGCCCTGGCCCTGCTCGACCGTCACGACCTCGAGGGGGTCGTCGTCGTCACCAACGGGCTGACGATCGCGCTGGCCCTCGAGCAGGCGGTGCCCCGGTTCACGGTGATCGTCTCGGGCGGCACCCTCCGGCCGCTGCAGCACTCGCTCGTGAACCCCCTGGCCACCAGCGTCTTCAGCTCGATCACCGCCGACCTCGCGTTCATCGGCTGCACCGGCGTCCACGCCGAGCACGGCGCGACCAACGTCAACCTGCCCGAGACCGACCTGAAGCGCCTCATGACCACCACCGCCCGGCGCTCGTACATCGTCGCCGACGGCGGCAAGCTCGGCGAGGCGCACCTGGGCGTCATCGGCCCGCTCGACCGGTTCGAGGCGCTCATCACCGCCGACGCCGAGGCCGGGCAGGTCGACGCCCTGCGGCGAGCCGGGCTCGAGGTCGTCGAGGCCGAGCTGCCCGGCGACGGTCCCGGCCCGGCCGGGGCGGCCGACGACCTGGCAGGCTGACGCCGGAGGCGCGGTGCCGGCCACCGGCACGGCTGCGCCTCCTGCAGTCCGCACCCGCACCTCCTGCACCTCCCGCACCTCCTGCACCTGCTGCGACGACGCTCACCGCGGTCGTGACGCTCACGACGAAGGGACGACCATGACGACCCCACCCACGGGACACCAGCACGAGCTGAGGCTCGAGGCCGACGGCCGCGTCGTCACGGCGACGGTGACCGAGGTCGCCGCCGGGCTGCGCGCCCTGGCCGTCGACGGCGAGGCGCTGACCGAGACGTTCGCCGAGCACGAGACGCCGCCCTCGGCGTGCGGCATCACGCTGTTCCCGTGGCCGAACCGCGTCGACGGCGGGCGCTGGACCCTCGACGGACGTGAGCTGCAGCTCGACCTCACCGAGCCGGCCAAGGGCAACGCGAGCCACGGTCTGCTGCGGTACACGGCGTACCGGGCGGTCGACGTGGAGCCGCACGCGGTGACGCTGGCGGCGACGGTGTTCCCGCAGCACGGCTGGCCGTTCACCCTCGAGGCGACGGTGCGGCACGAGCTCGTCGCCGACGGCATGCGGGTGGAGCACACCGTGTCGAACGTCGGTGCAGCCCGTGCGCCGTTCGCCGTCGGCTCGCACCCGTTCCTGCGGGTCGGCGAGCACGACCCGGCGACGCTGACGATCACGCTGGAGGCGGCGACCCGGTACGAGGTCAGCGAGCGCGGCATCCCGACCGGCACGTCGCCCGTGGCGGGCACGTCGTCCGACCTCCGTGGCGGGCCCCGTCTCGGCGACCTCGACCTCGACACTCCCTACCGCGACGTGCAGCCCGGCGCCGACGGCGCGCGCCGCACGCGGCTGACGGCGCCCGACGGCACGACGACCGAGCTCTGGCAGGACGAGGCGTTCCCGTACGTGCAGGTCTTCACGCCCCGGAACTTCCCACGCGCGGGGGTCGAGGGGCTGGCCGTGGCGGTCGAGCCGATGACGGCGCCCCCGAACGCGCTCGCGACCGGCGAGGGGCTCCTCTGGCTCGAGCCGGGCGAGACGTGGACGGCCGCGTGGGGGATCCGGCGGGTCGCTGCCGGCGCCGCCGGTGGCTCAGGCGGCTCGGCTCAGGCCTAGGCGACGCGAGTTCGACGTAGCGACGCGATGTCCCGCGTCGTCTCGTCGTCATCGCGTCGGCTCCGATGGAGCTGTGCGACAGGTGCCGTCCGGCGAAACCGACCCCGTGACCCGTTGTCCAGTATGCGCAGGTGGTCCCTGCCGACCCTCCACATCTGTCCGTTCTGGCGCTAACGTGACTTCGTTCGGCTGGTTACCGGACACAAGTCGCCGGGAGGTCCGGGCGCCGATCCCCACCTGATCCGGGGACCGGAGCCGCTCCTGGTGCACCGTGCCCCCGCTGGCTCCGCCGGTCGGGGGCACGCTCGTCTCCGGCGCCGTCGGCCCACCACGGGTGCGTCCTCGACGACACGAGACCGACGAACGACGAAGGCGACACCCGATCGAGCTGAGTGTCGCCTTCGTCGTTCGTGGGCCCCGTGGGGCTCGATCCCCACCGGCACGGCCGTCACGCCGCTCCGCGGCGCGCCGGGACCGGTGGCGTGGGCCCACCACGGGTGCGTCCTCGACGACACGAGACCCACGAACGACGAAGGCGACACCCGATGGAGCTGGGTGTCGCCTTCGTCGTTCGTGGGCCCCGTGGGGCTCGAACCCACGACCCGCGGATTAAAAGTCCGATGCTCTGCCAACTGAGCTAGAGGCCCTCGGTGTTCGAGGATACGTGATCGCGGGCGTCCTCGCGGGCCGGCAGCGCGCCTCCTTCGCGGCCGCGAGCGACGACGGGAGGCGACGGGCGACGGCGCCCGACCCACACGCCGCTGTCGGTGCACGCGCGTATCGTCGGGGCGATGCCCAGAGACTTCCACCGCCCGACCCAGTTCCCCAGCGCCGCCTTCGAGGCGTTCCAGGGAGGCGACGACCCGGCGACCGTGAACCGGATCGCCCACGAGTCGGCGGCCGCGCTCGTCGCCCGGGTCAAGCACGACCCGCAGCCCGAGATCCTCGACCGGCTCGTCTCGTTCAGCGACGAGCACGGCATCGACGTCGTCGCCGAGCTGTGGGCCCGCGCCGCGCCGCACACCCTCCCCGGGGCCCTGTGGCGCATCTACCTCGTCCGCGCGGTCATCCGCCAGGCGCCCGAGGAGGTCACCTACCTCTTCGACCGCGGCGTCGAGACGTCGACCACCATCGACCCGATCGTCGCCGGGGCCCCGACGCCCGCGACCCCCGCCGAGGTGCTCGCGCTGGCCGATCTCATCCTCCGCGGGGTGTTCGACGGCGACTTCGCGGTCGCGCTCGAGCGCGGTGCGGCGTTCTGCCGGCTCGCGGCGGCGGGCGCCACGACCGTGGCCGACGAGCAGGACTCGATCGGCTCCGACCTCGCTTCGACGCTGACCCGGCGTGCGCTCCGCCTCTCTGAGCTCGGTGTCGACCTCACCGCGTGCGCCGCGCTCTGGCGCGACGGCAGCCTCGACTGACGCAGCGTGGATCGGCGTCGCGCACCAACGCGATCGGCGACCGTCGTCTGAAAGCGAGACAGATCGGGACTCGGCTTGCCTGGTCGACGGGCGCGGCGCCTCCTCCGGGCCGGATCACTCTCAATTTTCGAGGGTGAAGCTACAGGAGGCGCGGCGACGTCCTCGAGGAGCGGACCGCGGAGGGGCGGAGCAGAGCTGAGCAGGCGGTGACTGATGCGCAGCGTTCGCACCGGGCGAACGCCCGAGCGAGGCCCGGCGACGACGGTTACACTCGATCACTGTCGGGCCGTAGAAACCCCGGGCTCCAAATTTAGCCGCTTCGAGCGGCCTCGCGCCGAGAGGCGTTCCTGCGGCTCGACACCCTCTTCCCCTCCCCGAGCGTGACCATCCCGTTCGGCTGATCCGGGGCCCCGTCCCCGTCCCCTCATCCGGGGCTCACGGTCGAGTGGTCCGAAGTGGTCCCTCACGACGCGGTGACCGACCGTTCGTGACCACTCGGCCACCGGAGGCCGAGGCCCCGGCAAGAGTTCCGTGCACCCGGGGCAAACTGGCCCAAACCAGCAGACCCCCGGTGCCGAACCATGAGCGTGAGGGATCGAGAGATCCTCCGCTGACTTCCCGCCGCCCTGACTGGCGGGACGACGCGGTCGTTCCCTCCGCTCGGCCCGGGCCTGAACGCCATCCCAGACGGTCACCGGGCGGGGGGAGCGACTCACACCAGCAAGAACAGCACCACCAGAGACCAGCACGAACCCGTCACGATCCTGTGACGGTCAGCCCGACACAAGCGGATCGAGGTGAACCCTGACATGCTGAAGCTCGTGACCCACGACATCGAGACTCCCCAGGACGAGGCGCGTGCGTCGACTCCTGACGAGCTCCTCATCAGGGTCGCCCAGGCCGATCGAGTGGCCTTCGCCGAGCTGTACGACCAGACCGCACCCCGTGTGATGGGCCTGATCAAGCGTCTCCTGAAGGACCACTCGCAGTCCGAGGAAGTCACCCAAGAGGTCTTCCTCGAGATCTGGCAGAACGCCGCTCGCTTCGACACCACCCGGGGCAGCGCCTCGAGCTGGATGCTGACGATGGCCCACCGCCGGGCCGTCGACCGTGTCCGTGCCTCGCAGGCCGGCCGCGACCGAGACCTCAAGATCGGCGTCCGCGACCTGGAGCCCGGCTACGACTCGGTCACCGAGTCGGTCGAGATCCGGATCGAGCACGAGCGCGTCGAGCGTGCACTGGGACGACTCACGGAGCTCCAGAGCCAGGCCGTCAGGCTGGCGTACTACGGCGGCTACAGCCACAGCGAGGTGGCCGCGATGCTGGGGGTGCCGATCGGCACCGTCAAGACGAGACTGCGCGACGGCATGATCCGCCTGCGCGACGAGATGGGAGTGGCATCGTGACCTACCGCGACGACTCCACCACCGGCGGGAACCCGCCCCACGACTCGCTCGAGGCGATGTCGGGCGCGTACGTGCTCGACGCCCTGAGCGACGACGAACGACACGACTTCGAGACTCTGCTGGAGGAGTCCGAGAGCACCAGAAGGGAAGTGACCGAATTGAGAGAGACCGCATTGCTGCTCGCCCACGCGGCACCGCCCGTGATGCCTTCGGCCGCCCTCCGCGCGAGCATCATGGACGCCATCGTCGGGCTGCCGCAGCTGCCCGCCCAGACCACCTCCGGCTCTGCCCCGCAGACGTCGGACGCGACCCCGGCCGCAGCGACCCCGGTCGCAGGAGGCGCGGGTGACGACCACGAGATCGCCCGCCCCGGCCGCCACGCCGTCCCCGAGATGGAGCCGAGCGAGTCCGAGACCGCTGCCCGCGTGATCGAGCCCACCGGCGCCGCCCGTGCCCGCTGGTTCACCCGTCCCGTCGCGATGCTCGGTGTCGCCGCGGCAGCCGCCGCGCTCTTCTTCGGAGGAGGCGCGCTGCTGTCCGAGGTCACCGGCCCGAGCCAGCAGCAGGAGGCCACCGCCTCCTCGATCGACGAGATCTACGCGGCAGGGGACTTCCAGCGGACCGTGGCGGACGTCAGCACCGGCGGGACCGCGACGCTGGTCTGGTCGAACGAGCTCAAGCGCTCGGCGGTCGTCCTCGACGGCCTCACCTCGCTGCCCGGCGACCAGACGTACGAGCTCTGGTACATCGGTGCCGACGGTGCCGTCCCCGCCGGCACGTTCGACACGGACAGCGACTCGACGGTCACGAAGGTGCTCAAGGGCGAGATGACGCCCGGCGACACCATCGGCCTGACGGTCGAGCCCGTCGGCGGCTCCGAGCAGCCGACGAGCGACCCGATCATGGCCGTGCAGGCCGCCTAGCAGCGACAGCACGAGCCGGTCGGGCCCCGCGAGAGCGCGACCCGGCCACACGACGAAGGAGGCGGCCCACCAGCAGGTGGGCCGCCTCCTTCGCGTCGCGCCGGGCCGAGGACGGCCCGTGGGCCGCGGACGACCGTCGGGCCGCGCACAGCCTCCTGGTTCAGCCGAAGCGGCCGGAGACGTAGTCCTCGGTCGCCTGGACGCTGGGCTTCGAGAACATCGTGGCGGTGTCGTCGTACTCGATGAGCTTGCCGGGCTTGCCGGTGCCCGCGATGTTGAAGAAGGCCGTCTTGTCGCTGACCCGGCTCGCCTGCTGCATGTTGTGGGTCACGATGACGATCGTGTACTGCTGCTTGAGCTCCTCGATGAGGTCCTCGATGGCGAGCGTCGAGATCGGGTCGAGGGCCGAGCACGGCTCGTCCATCAGGATCACGTCGGGGGAGACGGCGACGGCGCGCGCGATGCAGAGACGCTGCTGCTGCCCGCCCGAGAGGCCCGAGCCGGGCTTGTCGAGGCGGTCCTTGACCTCGTTCCAGAGGTTGGCGCCCTGCAGCGAGCTCTCGACCAGGTCGTCCTGCTCGCCCTTGCCCATGCGGCGGTTGTTGAGCTTCACGCCGGCGAGCACGTTGTCGCGGATGCTCATGGTGGGGAACGGGTTCGGGCGCTGGAACACCATTCCGACCTGACGGCGGACGAGCACCGGGTCGACGCCGGGGCTGTACAGGTCGTTGCCGTCGATCAGCACCTCACCGTCCACGTAAGCACCGGGGATGACCTCGTGCATGCGGTTCAGCGTGCGGAGGAACGTCGACTTGCCGCAGCCGGACGGGCCGATGAAGGCCGTGACGGTGCGCGGCTCGATGGTGATGTTGACGTCCTCGACGGCCTTGAACTTGCTGTAGTAGACGTTGAGGTCCTTGACCTCGATGCGCTTGGACATTCAGGTTCCTTCGGTGAGGTGCGGCGTCGTGCTGCGTGTCGGGTGCGGAGACGCGGGGGGAAGAGGGACGAGGAGGCGCGTGGCCGTCAGCGGCCGAGCTTGGGGGCGAAGAGGCGCGCGATGAGGCGGGCCAGCAGGTTAAGCGCCATGACGATGAGGATCAGCGTCAGGGCCGAGGTCCACGCCCGGTCGATGTACGCGGCCGCGTCGGTGCCCTGGCTGACGTACGAGCTGTAGGCGAAGACCGGCAGCGACTGCATGCGACCGTCGAAGAGGTCGTAGTTCATGCTCGCCGTGAAGCCGGCGGTGATGAGCAGCGGGGCCGTCTCGCCGATGACGCGGGCGATCGAGAGCATGACGCCGGTGGTGATGCCCGCGATGGAGGTGGGGAGCACGACCTTGAGGATCGTCAGCCACTTCGGCACGCCGAGCGCGTAGGCGGCCTCGCGCAGCTCGTTCGGGACGAGCTTGAGCATCTCCTCCGTGCTGCGCACGACGACGGGGATCATCAGCACGGCCAGGGCCACGGAGCCGGCGGCGCCCATGCGGACGCCCTCGCCGAAGAAGATCACGAACAGGGCGTAGGCGAACAGGCCGGCGACGATCGACGGGATGCCCGTCATGACGTCGACGAAGAAGGTGATCGCGCGGGCCAGGCGGCCGCGGCCGTACTCGACCAGGTAGATGGCCGTCAGCAGGCCGATCGGCACCGAGATGACGGCGGCGAGGGCGGTGATCAGCAGGGTGCCGGTGAGGGCGTGCAGCCCGCCGCCGCCCGCGCCGACCACGTTGCGCATCGACATGGCGAAGAAGTCGCCGTCGAAGCGCGCCGCACCGGAGGTGACGACGGTGAAGAGGACAGAGATGAGCGGGATCAGCGCGAGGATGAACGCGGCGCTGACCAGGGTGGTGACGACGCGGTCCTTGGCGCGGCGGATGCCCTCGACCTGCATCGAGATGACGAAGACGAGCGCGGCGTACAGGATCGTGCCGAGCACGATGGCGGCGACCCAGTTGAAGGTCTCGGTGACGCCGCCGGCCTGCAGCAGGCCGAAGACGACGAGCATGATCGCCCAGCTGCCGGCGAGGATGACCAGGGGCGAGGCCTTGGGCAGGCGTCCCGTGGTGAGGGTGTTGACGGTGCGGCTGGCCGTGCGGGGACGGTCCTGGGTGGTCGTGGCCATCAGTTCGCTCCCGAGAAGGCCTTGCGGCGGTTGATGACGATGCGGGCGATCGAGTTGACGACCAGCGTGATGACGAAGAGGACGAGGCCCGTCGCGATCAGCGTGTTGATGCCGATGTCGTGCGCCTCGGGGAACCTCAGGGCGATGTTCGCGGCGATGGTCGACGAGTTCGTCGAGGTGAGGATCGCGGGGTTGATCACGAGAGCCGGCGACAGCACGAGGGCGACGGCCATGGTCTCGCCGAGGGCCCGGCCGAGGCCGAGCATCGAGGCCGAGATGATGCCGGGGCGGCCGAAGGGCAGGACCGCGACCTGGATCATCTCCCAGCGGGTCGCGCCCAGCGCGAGGGCCGCCTCCTCGTGCAGGGTCGGCGTCTGCAGGAACACCTCGCGGCTCAGCGCCGTGATGATCGGCAGGATCATGACGGCGAGCACGATGGAGGCGGTGAGCAGCGTGCGACCGGTGCCCGACACGGGACCGGCGAACAGCGGGAACCAGCCGAGGTTGTCGGCCATCCACGCGTAGACGGGCTGCACGGCGGGGGCGAGGACGATGCTGCCCCACAGGCCGAAGACGACCGACGGCACGGCGGCGAGCAGGTCGATGACGTAGCCGAGGCCGGCGGCGAGGCGGCGCGGGGCGTAGTGCGAGATGAAGAGCGCGATGCCGATGGCGACGGGGAGGGCCATGACGAGCGCGAGCGCGGCGGCGTAGACCGTGCCGAAGGCGAGCGGGCCGACGTACTGCCAGAACGAGTCGGGGAAGCCGGACAGCGAGATGTCGGCCGGGTCGGCGATCACGGCGGGGATGCTCTGCGCGACCAGGAAGATCGCGACGGCGGCGAGGATGGCGAGGATCAGGCCGCCGGCGACGACGGTGCTGCCCGAGAAGATCCGGTCTGCGGGGCGACGCGGCGCACGAGGTGCTCTGACCTTCGTGGCGGTCGATGCGGGGGCGGTCATCGGACGAGGTCCTCCGGGTGGGTGCTCGGTGTGCGGGCGGTGCTCGGGTGGCGGTGCGGTTCTGCCGATGGTGCTGATCGTACGGGTGCCCCTGTCAGGGCGACGGCCCGGGACCGCACGGCGTGCGGTCCCGGGCCCGGTGTGGCAGGTGCTACTTGATGAGCGCGATCGCGTCGGCGACCTGGCCCGAGAGGGTGCTCGAGATGGGAGCCGAGCCGGCGGCGTCGGCCGCGACCTGCTGGCCCTCGTCGCTGGAGACGTACTCGAAGTACGACTTCACGAGCTCGCCCTGGGCGGCGTCCTCGTACGACTCGCAGCCGATGAGGTAGCTGACGAGCACGAGGGGGTAGACGCCGTCGGCGGTCGAGGTGCGGTCGAGCTCGATGGCGATGTCGCCCTCGGTGCGGCCTTCCTCTTCGGGGGACTCGTCGACGATGGCGGCGGCGGCCTCGGCCGAGTACTCGACGAACTCCTCGCCGACCTTGATCTTCGCGACGCCGAGGTCGCCGGCGCGCGAGGCGTCCGCGTAGCCGATGGTGCCGGTGCCGTTGGTCACCGCGTCGATGACGCCCGAGGTGCCGGAGGCGCCCTCGCCGCCCTCGAGGGGCCAGACGCCGTCGGGCTCCGACGACCACACGTCGGGGCTGTTGGCGTTCAGGTACTCGGTGAAGTTCTCGGTGGTGCCCGAGTCGTCCGAGCGGTGCACGGCCGTGATGGGCGTGCTGGGCAGGTCGGCGTCGGGGTTGTCGGCCTTGATCTCGGCCGCGTCCCACGTGGTGATCGCACCGCTGAAGATGCCGGCGATGGTGGCGGGCGAGAGGTTGAGCTCGTCGACGCCGTCGAGGTTGAAGACGACCGCGATGGGCGAGACGTAGACGGGCAGCTCGACGATGCCGGTGTCGGGGGTGCAGCCCGCGAAGGTGCTCGACGAGATCTCGTCGGCCTTGAACGCGCGGTCCGAGCCGGCGAAGGCCGCGGCGCCGGAGATGAAGCTCTCACGGCCGCCGCCGGAGCCCTGCGGGTCGTAGTTGACGGTCACGTCGGGGTTGGCGGTCTGGAAGCCGGCGACCCAGGCCTCCTGGGCGGCCTGCTGGGACGAGGCGCCGATGCCGGCGATCGTGCCGGAGAGGTCGGAGGAGGCGCCGTCGGACGAGGAGCCGGAGCCGCCCTCGTTGGAGGCGCAGGACGCGAGGAGCATGGTGCCGACCGCGGCGATCGCCACGATGCTGCCGGTGCGCTTGAAGTTCACAGAGGTTCCTTCTCGGGATGTGGTGCTGTGGGGTGCTGGGGGGCCGGTGCTGGCCCGTTGCGAGACGCTACGTCGGGCGGTTAACCACGGTCGTCTGCGATGGTGAACGGGAGGTTAACGCGGGGGGAACATCGGCCGGGCGTGCCCGCCGCCACGGTGCCGCGGGGCCAGGATCACCCGCCGGGTCCACCCGTCGCGCCGGCCCGGGGCCCGGCCCGACACGGCTCGCGCCCCGCGGCAGGGCCACGGGGCGCGAGGAGAGGCAGGTCGTCGGCAGGCCTCAGAGCACGGGGCCGTGCGTCTCGACGGCGACGAGCGCGGCATCGGAGCACGACACGTGCAGCACGGTGTACTCGCCGGGACTCAGCGAGGAGGCGCGGCGCAGGTCGAGCCGGTGGCCCCCGACCGTCCCCGCGGCGATCTGCCGCACGATCTCGGGCAGCACCGGGGCGTGCGTGCAGAACACGGCCGGCACCCGCTTCTTCAGGCGCTTCGCGACCACGCCGGTCACGTCGTCGTCGTGGCGGTCGAACGCGTCCTGGCTGATCGAGTCGCTCTGCTTGACCCCGACGCGGGTCAGCGCCGAGACCGGCTCGAGCGTCGCGAGGCAGCGGGCGGCCGTGCTGCTGATCAGGCGCTGCGGGGCCCACGCGGCGATGCCGGGCGCGATCGACTTGGCCTGGCGGCGGCCCTGGGGCAGGAGGGGGCGGGTGGCGTCCGAGCCGCTCCAGTCGCCGGGCGACGTCGTCTTCGCGTGCCGCAGGGCCACGAGGGCGAAGGTGCGGGCGGCGCCCGAGGCGACGCGGTCGGCGAACCGGTCGAGCACCTCCGCGTCCCGTTCGTAGGTCAGCTTGGCGCGCGCCTTCTCGATCGAGACCCACTCGATCGCGGCGACCTCGCTGTTGGGCGTGAAGCGCCCTGCCTCGGCGAAGGCCTCGTCGGTGACCTCGGCCGCCCAGTAGTGCACGATCTTGTCCCGCCCGCCGGGCATGACGTACTCGGCGGTGCCGAGCGGGGCCCCGAGGGCGACGCGGTACCCCGTCTCCTCCCGGATCTCTCGGACGGCCGTCTGCGGCGTCGACTCGCCGGGGTCGACCTTGCCCTTGGGCAGCGAGACGTCGCCGTGGTGCTCGCGGTGGATGAGCAGCACGCGCGCCTTGCCGTCGACGAGGCGGAAGCAGACCGCGCCGGCAGCGACGATCGTCGTGGGGGCGACCGTGCTCACCGGCTGGCCCGGCGGCGCTGCGTGATCTGCTTCATCAGCACGTTCTGCATGTCGGCGAGCGGCGCGTCCGACGCGTCACGCGCGTGGCGCGTCCAGGTGCCGTCGCTCTCGAGCCACCACGACGCCGTCTCGTCGGACATCGCACGGTCGAAGAGCTCGGAGACCTGGTCGAGGTGGTCCTGCTGCGTGAGGCGCACGAGCGCCTCGATGCGGCGGTCGAGGTTGCGGTGCATCATGTCGGCGCTGCCGATGAAGACCTGGGGGTCGCCGTCGTTCGCGAACCAGAACAGGCGCGAGTGCTCGAGGTAGCGACCGAGGACCGACCGCACGCGGATCGTGTCGCTCAGGCCGGGCTGGCCCGGCTTGATGGTGCAGATGCCACGCACCCAGACGTCGACCGGCACGCCGGCCTGGCTGGCCTTGTAGAGCGCGTCGATGATCTGCTCGTCGACGATCGAGTTGATCTTGATCTTGATGCCCGAGGGGCGACCGGCCTGCGCGGCCTCGATCTCGCCCTGGATCTGCTTGAGCAGCCCGCGGCGCAGGTAGCGCGGCGCGACGAGGAGTCGCTTGAACTTCTTCTCGATCGCGTAGCCCGACAGCTCGTTGAACAGGCGCGTCAGGTCTTTGCCGACCTGGTCGTCGGCGGTGAAGAGGCCCATGTCCTCGTAGATGCGGCTCGTCTTCGGGTTGTAGTTGCCCGTGCCGATGTGCGTGTAGTGCCGCAGTCGGCCCTTCTCCTGGCGGATGACGAGCGCGAGCTTGCAGTGGGTCTTGAGCCCGACCAGCCCGTAGACGACGTGCACGCCGGCCTTCTCGAGCTTGCGGGCCCAGGTGATGTTGTTCTGCTCGTCGAAGCGCGCCTTGACCTCGACGAGGGCGAGCACCTGCTTGCCCGACTCGGCGGCGTCGATGAGGGCCTCGATGATGGGGCTGTCGCCGCTCGTCCGGTAGAGCGTCTGCTTGATGGCGAGGACGTTGGGGTCGGCCGCCGCCTGCTCGAGGAACGCCTGCACGCTCGTCGCGAACGACTCGTACGGGTGGTGCACCAGGATGTCCTGCCGGGCGATGCTCGCGAACATGTCGGGCTTCATGTTCGGCTCGGTCGGCTGCAGCTGCAGGGCCGTCTGGGGCAGGTGCTTGGGGTACTTGAGGTCGGAGCGGGGCATCTTCGTGATCTCGAAGAGGCCGGCGAGGTCGAGGGGGGCCGGCAGCCGGTAGACCTCTTGGTCGGTGACGTCGAGCTCGCGGACGAGCAGCTCGAGCGTGACCGGGTCCATGTCGTCGGTGATCTCGAGGCGGATGGGCGGGCCGAAGCGCCGACGCAGCAGCTCGCGCTCGAGCGCCTGGATCAGGTTCTCCGACTCGTCCTCGTCGACCTCGACGTCCTCGTTGCGGGTGACGCGGAACACGTGGTGCTCGACGACCTCCATGCCCGGGAACAGGTCTTGCAGGTGGTTCGCGATCAGGTCTTCCAGCGGGATGAACCGCACGCGCCCGCTGTCGTTGTCGGGCAGCTGCACGAAGCGCGGAAGCATCTGCGGCACCTTGAGGCGCGCGAACTCCTGGCGCATCGTCTTCGGGTTGCGGACGCGCACCGAGAGGTTCAGCGAGAGGCCCGAGATGTACGGGAACGGGTGCGCGGGGTCGACGGCGAGCGGCATGAGCACGGGGAAGATCTGCTCGGTGAAGATCTCGCGCATGCGGACGCGGTCGGCCTCTTCGAGGTCGGACCACTTCTCGATGTGGATGCCCGCGTCGTCGAGATCGGGCTTGACCAGGTCGAGGAACGCCCGGGCGTGCCGCTCTTGCAGGTCGTGCGCCTTGGCGTTGATGTCGGCGAGCACCTCGTTGGGGCCGCGGCCGACGTTCGTGGGCACGGCGAGCCCGGTGGCGATGCGCCGCTTCAGGCCGGCGACGCGGACCATGAAGAACTCGTCGAGGTTGCTGGCGAAGATCGCGAGGAAGTTCGCGCGCTCGAGCAGCGGCGTCGTCGGGTCCTCGGCGAGCTCGAGCACGCGCTGGTTGAACGCCAGCCAGCTGAGCTCTCGGTCGAGGTACCGCTCGGCGGGGAGCGTGCCGTCCTCGAAGCTGACGATCTCGTCGAAGTCGTCGAGGAAATCGGGGGTGACGCCGGCGCCGTCGACGCGTGGTTCGCTGTCCATCGCACCATCGTGCCACCCCTGGTGGCCGCCGACGTCCCCGCCACGTGAACGGCTGGTGACGAGGCCCGGCCCGGCGGCTGTGGAGAAAGCACGGGAGAGGCGCGACGGAGGCGCCTCAGGCGGCCGCGAGGGCCTCGCCGACCGGTGCGCGCCTCCCTCGTCCGCCGGCCAGCACGAGGGCGGAGCCGGCGCCGCTGAGCACGAACCCCGCGAGGGTCCACGCCGTGAGCGGCTCGCCCAGGAGCAGGGCGCCGGAGGCCGCGGTGGTCGGCGCGACCAGGAACAGCAGCGCGTTCAGGGCGGTCACGCCCAGCCGGCGCAGCAGCCACCAGTAGAGCCCGTACGCGGCGAGCGTCGGCACCAGCGCCGACAGCACGGTGGCGGCCCAGAACGAGGGCGACGGAGGCGGCACGAGCGTCCCGGTCGCGGCCGCGAGCACCACGAGCGCCGCTGCCGTCACGCTCACGTGCACCGTCAGCGTCGTGAGCACGGGCAAGTCCGCCCCGCCGCGCCGCTCGACGAGCGTGCCGGCGATCAGGCTCGCCATGGCCAGCGCCGGGAGGGCCCAGGCCCACGCCGGCGCGTCCGAGTCGCCGAGCTGCGACCCGACGACGAGCACGACGCCGATCGCCCCGACTCCGAGCCCGGCCCACTGCGCGCCCCGCACGCGCAGCCCGAGCAGCGGTCCGACGAGGGTGGCGACGACGAGCGGCTGCACCGCGTCGACCAGGGCCGTGCTGCCGGTCGCCACCCCGGCGCCGACCGCCGCGTAGACGAACACGACGTAGCCGAACTGCGCGAGCAGCCCGATCACGGCCTGGCGCCGCAGCTCGACGCGGGGGACGCCGCGCAGCCGCCCCCGGGCGGCGGCCACCGCGACGAGCAGCACCGCGAGCGGCAGGAACCGCCAGAGCAGCAGCGTCGTCGCGGGCGCGTCGACGGTGGCGACGGCAGCGATGGTGAAGCCCGAGCTCCACGCGAGGACGAACGCGGCGGCGGCGAGAACCGTGACGACGCCGGGCGCGCGGCGCGCACGGCCCCTCTCGCGGTCGTTCTGTACACCGATCTGTTTAGTCATGCCCCTGACTATACAGATGGGTATAGTCACGGGCATGGTCGATCTCACCCCGCCCGAGCTGCCCTCCCTCACGCCGGGTGCGCGCCGCCTCCTCGACGCCGCCTCCGACCTCTTCTACGACCGCGGCGTCCACGCCGTCGGCGTCGACACGATCGCCGAGGCGGCCGGCGTCACCAAGAAGACCCTCTACGACCGCTTCGGCTCGAAGGAGGCGCTGGTCGTCTCGTACCTGCAGCACCGCGACGCGAGATGGCGCGCCCACCTCGCCGCCGAGCTGGCCCGCACGCCCGAGCCCGGCCCCGAGCGGGTGCTCGCTGTCTTCGACGCGACGCTCACCTGGGCCGCCGACAACTCGCCCAAGGGCTGCGGCGTGATCAACGCCCGTGCCGAGGTGGGCGGCCCGGACGTCGGCGGGCCGGTGCTGCCTGAGCTCACCCGGCAGAAGCGTTGGATGCTCGCGCTGGTCGCCGACCTCCTCGCGGAGGCGGGGCTGGGGCGGGACGACGACGGCGCCCTCGCGCGGCAGCTGATGCTGCTGCACGAGGGCGCCCTCGTCACGCTCGGGATGGCGACCTTCCCGCAGCCGGTCGAGACGGCACGCGACCTCGCCGCGGCCCTGCTCGCCGGCGCCGGTCGCCCCTGACCGGCCCCGGCCTCAGAACCCCGCCGCGAACGAGTCGTCCCCCCGGATGACGTCGCCGCGGCGCCGTCGTCCGGGGGGACGAGATGGGAGAGCTGCCTACTTCTCTTCCTGCTTCAGGGCGATGCCGAGGGCGAAGAACGTGGGCGCCCAGTGGCCGATGAAGATGCCCCAGCGGTCGGACTGGGCCTTGTCGTTGGAGTCCTTGCCCTGCGACGCCAGCCAGGCGACGAGCGCGATGACGATGGAGGCGAAGCCGCCCCAGTAGGCGTGCTCGCTCTTGACGCCGAGGTCCGAGATGAATTTGACGGGGTTCATGGTGTTCTCCTGCAGGTCGTGGACGATCCGATGACGACAATCCACTCCCTCAGGCTGTGAGCGGCGTGCCAGGTCGGGGTGCAGCTCCGAGTAGGCCGCCGACACGCTTCCGCGTACCCCGGCGCGTACCCCAGTCCTCACCCGGGGGTCTGGCGGGGCTCCTGCCGTCAGTACTGCAGCAGCGTCGACGTGAAGGTCGCGCCCTCGGCCGTCACGTCCGGGACGACCCCCTGGATCGGGACCCGCACGGAGCCCACCGAGTTGAAGGTGCCGGTGGAGCCCGCGCCGTCGCTGACCGTCGAGGTGAAGACCGCCGACCCCTCCGTCGTGTCCTCCACCTGCCAGCCCTGGCTCGTCCACTCGCCTATCTCGTAGACGGGCGTCGTCTCGAGCGTCCACTTCTGGTCGGTCAGCGTGTAGCCGGTCGGCTCGTTGAGGATCTGGAAGCTGCAGCCGGCGGGCTTGAGGTCGGGGCTGGCGACGCACGCCGCGAGCCACGCGTCGACGGCGGCGCGTGCCGACGCCTGGCCCGTGTCGGTCAGCGTCGCGACGAGCGTGGCGGGGCTGCCGGTCGAGGAGGCGCCGGTCGCGATCCCGACGACGTCGTCCGCCGCGTAGGCGCCCGCCCCGTCGAGCGTGGCGGGGTAGCTGCCGGGGAACGCCCGCAGCTCGACCGTGTCGCCCTCGGCTCCGGCGTGGGGCACCTCGACGCCGGCCGCCGTCACGACGGCGGCGTCGGGCGCGCCGACCTGGACGGTGAGGGTGCCGAGCTCGACGGGCGTGAGCGTCCACCGGTCGAAGAAGAGGAGGTCGGTGCCGTCCTTCTCGAGCGTGAACTGCTGGTCGTACACGGCGCCCGCCTCGCCGCCCTGCTGGACGACGGCGTAGACGGCAGCCGTGTCGCCGTCGACGCGCGAGCCGGTCACGCGCCAGCCCGTGACCCCGTCGGTGACGCCCGCGTAGGCGTCGTTCGTGAGGAGCACGTCGCCGTCGCCGACCTCGGTGCCGTCGAGCGACATCGCCTGCTCGACGTCGCCCTGCTGCACCGCGTCGAGGTAGGCCACGACGGCGGCCTGCGGCTGGTGCGTGGCGGCCGTGCGGCCCACCACGACGGCGGCGACGACGCCGAGCGCGAAGAGCACGGCGGCCCCGCCGAGGAGCAGCGTGCGGCGACGGCTCCACCCCCGACGCCAGCTCGGTGGCGACGACGACGACGACGGCGACGGCGAGGGGGGCGGCGACGGCTCCGGCTCCGGTCCCGACGTCGGACCTCCGCTCGCCCCCGGTGCGGCCTGGCCCGCGGCCTGCGGCAGTGCGTCGTCGCTCATCTGGTCCCCCTGGTCAGTCGTGACCGGCCAACACTACCGCCGCCCTCGTCGGCGCCACGGGCACCTGCACGGTGAGGGGCTCGCCGCTGCCAAGGTGCACCAGCGCCCGCCCGGGGACGACCCGCGACGACACCATCGACCGTGTCACCCGGACGCCGACGAGGTCGCCGTCGAGGGTCGCCTGCGGGCTGAGCAGCGCCCCGCGGCGGTTCTTCTTCGCCTCGACCTGCCAGCCCGAGAAGCCCGCGCAGAGGCCGTTCGCGTTGCCGCCGAGCACGAGCGCCCGGCGGTGGTCGGCCGCCGACTGCACGAAGGCGCGGAGCCACTGCTTCGCACTCACGTCGAGCAGCAGCTCGCCGTCGTCGACGATCAGCGCCACCGGCCTGCCGTCGGGCGCGAGCAGGGGCGCGAGGTCGTCCTCGACGAGGTCCGAGCCGGTCAGCACGCCCCGGACGCCGGGGTGCCCGGCCAGCCCGCGGAGGGGCGAGGGGCGCGGGGCGGCGACGACGATCTCGGTGCCGGCCCGCAGCAGCGACTCGGCGATGGTGAGCAGCATCGTGCTGCGGCCGCTCCGCGACGGGCCGGCCACGACGAAGGTCGGGGCGTCCGCCTCGAGGTCGATGCCCTGCGCCGTCATCTCGTCGCCGCCCACGCCGACCAGGGCCCAGAGCGGTCGGCTGGCGTCGGCACCGGCGAGCTCGAGCGCCGCGTCGAGGTCGAGCTGGCTCGGCAGGTCGTCCACCCGCAGGGGGGAGGTGCGGCGGAGGCCCCGCGGCTCGACCGCCTGCAGGCGCTCGGCCAGCGCGCGCACGGCGGCCACCTGCGCCTGCCCGCTGACGTCGTCGCCGAGCACGCCGACCTGCACCTCGACGCCGCTGCCGGAGCGGAAGCCCCGGCCCGGGCCGATCTCGGCGGGCAGCGTCTTGTGGTCGATCGTGGCCAGGCTGTAGTCGAGCCGGTCGGTGAGCCGCAGCACGACCTTGTCGTCGGTGAGCACCGCCATCCGGCTGGTCAGCAGCGACCGGTCGCCCGAGATGACGAGGTGCAGGCCCGCGCCGGCCCCGTCGCGCAGCATCGCCTGCACCGAGTCGGTCAGGCGCCCGCCGTCGAGCTCGCCGAGCGTGCCGACGAAGTTCTCCCACCGGTCGATCAGCACGAGCACGTGGGGCAGGCGGTCCTCGGGCGCGGCCGTGGCCCGCTGCTCGGCGATGTTGGCGACGCCGGCGGCCCCGATCACCTCGTGCCGCCTCCCCATCTCGGCGACGAGGCGGTCGATCAACCGGGTCGACCGCTCGAGCTGGGTGCGCTGCGCGATCGCGCCGGTGTGCGGGAACCCGGACAGCGACGTGATGCCGCCGTTGCCGCAGTCGAGGCCGTAGAGGTGCAGGTCGTCGCTCGACACCGCCGAGGCGGCCGCCGCCGCGATGCTCCGCAGCGCCTGCGAGCGACCGGAGCCCGGAGCGCCGACGACGTAGAGGTGCCCGAGCTGGTCGAGGTCGATCGTGGCGGCGCGCTGCTCCTGCCGGTCGGGCAGGTCCTCCGTGCCCCAGCGGAAGGCGAGGGGCGCACCCTGGCCGGCCCGCGCCTCCGGCGGGACCAGGTCGAGCGGCACCACGGCCTCGAGTGGCGGCAGCCACGGGCTGCGCTGACGGCCGAGGCCCGACAGCTCCGTGGCCCGGCGCAGGGCCCCGACGAGCACGGTGAGGTCGGTCTCGACCGCGGTCGCCCCGGTGGCGGGCCGGGTCGGCAGGGCGAGGGCGGCGTCGCGCCAGTCGAAGAGGCGGACGAACGGGGGAGCCGTCGTGCCGTCGCTGTCGAGGGCGCTCCGCCCGCCCACGCGGGCCGACTGGAACGGCACGACCGACGAGTGCCCGAGGCGCGCGTAGGCACGGCCGGGCAGGGACTTGGCGATGCGCGCCGCGTCGGGCACGTCGATCACGTCCGAGCTCTCGCCCGTGTCGGTCATGCGCAGGGCCACCCGCAGGTTCGTGTTCGCGCGGATCTCGGGACTGATCACGCCCGACGGCCGCTGCGTCGCGAGGATGAGGTGCACGCCGAGCGACCGGCCGCGCTGGGCGATGCCCACGAGCCCGCTGACGAAGTCGGGCAGCTCCTTCGCCAGGGCGGCGAACTCGTCGATGACGATCAGGAGGCGCGGCAGGCGCTCGCCGAGGCCGCCGCGGGCCAGGTGCTCGTCGTGGTCCTCGACGTCCTTCGCGCCCGAGGCGGCCAGCACGTGCTCCCGCCGCGTCAGCTCGGACCGCAGCGACCGCAGCGCACGCTCGACGAGGTGGCTGTCGAGGTCGGTGACGAGGCCGACCGTGTGCGGCAGGTCGGCGACCGCCGCGAACGCCGCGCCTCCCTTGTAGTCGACGAGCACGAACGTCATGGCGTCGGGCCGGTTCTCGACGGCCAGCGACGCGACGAGCGTCTGCAGGAACTCGGACTTGCCCGACCCGGTGGTGCCCGCGACGAGGCCGTGCGGGCCGTCCGAGACCATGTCGATCGAGAACGGGCCGTCGATCGAGACCCCGACGACCGCCGAGGTCGAGGCCCCGCCGTCGCGCCGCCAGCGCTCGGCGAGCAGCTCGCCGGTGGGGTGCTCGAGGCCGAGGACGGGCAGCAGCGCCGCCGAGTCGGGCACGAGGCCCGCTGTCTCGCTCGAGCTGAGGTCGCGGACGGGCGAGAGGTCGCGGGCGACGTCGTCGTACCAGTCGTCGACGACGAGGTCGGCCAGCACGTCGTCGAGGTCGGCCCGGCCCTGCTCGCGCACCGTCAGCCGCGTGTCGGCGTGCTGCACGACGGTCGCCGTGCACTCCTCGGGCAGCTGCCACTCCTCGGCGTCGAGGCAGACGACGCGGATCCCGTGCTCGGGCCCGTCGCGCAGCAGCCCCACGACGCCCGGCATGGCGCGCAGGCGTCGGGCGCCGTCGAGCACCACGACGTACTCGGGCGAGAACCGCGCGGGGCGGGAGGAGTGCGACGCCGTCGACGCCGCACGTCTCTCCTGCAGCACGAGCGAGAGCTCGGCCAGGCGCCGGCCGATCGTCTCGCCGTCGGCGCCGATCGCCGCGAGGGCGTCGTCGCCGTCGCCCGGGCGCGCGTGCGGCAGCCAGGTCGTCCACTCCCACTCGGGCAGCGCCGCCACCGACGTGAGCACCACCAGCCGCACGTCGTGCGGGCTCTGCGCGACGGCGAGCTGGCCCACCAGCCAGCGGCCGAGGAGGCGCGGTCGATTCCCGGCCCCGGCCACCCCCAGCACGCCGGTGCGGGCCAGCGACAGCACGACGGGCACCTGCCGGGTCGTGCCGGTGGCCGTGCTCCGCTGGTCGGTCGAGCGCTCGTCCTGGATCTCGACCGTGCTCGGCAGGTCGGCCGTGCCGACGCGGACGTGCAGGTGGTCGGGGTCGGTCGGACGGCGCTCCCAGAGCCGGTGCGTGGGCACGCGGGCGGCGGTGCGCAGCTCGGCCGCGTCGGCGGCGCGCGTGCGCCGACGGTCGCGCTCGGCGTCGATCGAGTCGTCGACCCAGCCCTCGATCCGCGCCACGAGCTCGCGGTGCTCGGCGAGGGCCTTGCCGTGGCTCTTCTTGCCGTTGCGGCGGTTCGTGACCGTCGTGCCGATCATCATGATCGGCGACATGAAGGCGAACATCAGGTAGAACGCGTGCTGGAACGCCACGGCCATCACGATCCCGAAGACCGCCGGCACGGCCGCCATGATCCAGGGCAGGGGCGAGCGCTGCGGCGGGGCGGGCACCCGCGGGATCACGTACTTCACCGGCGGCGTCGGCGGCAGCAGGCGCGGCGGGCGGTTGTAGTCGACCCAGCCCGAGTCGGGCGCGCGCAGCAGCACGACGTCCGGGACGGTCGCGGGCAGCGCGGCGAGCACGGACTCGCCCAGGCGCAGGCGGGCCTCGGGCGGCCACGGCGTCCACTCGGCCGTGAGCGGCGCCTCCTCGAGCAGGGCCGGGGCGGCTGCGCCGCCGACGCCCTCGGGCAGCACGGCACGCACGCGGACGGCTGCGTCGAACGAGACGTCGACCTCGGCCACGGCGGGCAGGTCGGCGACCCCGGTGACCAGGTGCCCGTCGGGGTCGACGGCGAGGAGGGTCCGTCCGACGACGAGCGGCGCAGAGCGGCCGGCCCCGACGCCGCCGACGAGGCGCAGGTCGACGACGCCGGGGGCGGCACGGCCGGGAGGCGCGGAGCCGACGTGCAGGAGAGCCCCGTCGAGCAGGCCGCTCGTCGCGAAGGTCGCCTGCTCGTCCACCCCCTCGGGCATCCGCGAGACGGTGCCGACCTCGCGGCCGATCGCGTCGAGCACGAGCGCGAGCGGCGTCTCGCCGGGGGCGTCGACGACGAGGTCGGAGCGCGTCCCGGCGACGTCGTCGGAGACGGTGAGGACGACCCTCATCGGGCCGGCACCGCCTCGCCCGGGCGGGTGGCGCCTCCTCTGCTCGCGTCGCGTCGGCGGCCGACCGGGGCCGTCCCCGGGGCGACCGGCAGGGAGGGCGCGGGCGGCGACGACGGAGCGTCCTCGGCGGCCGACCGCGGCAGCCCGGCCGGCACGGCCACGGCGTCGTGGCCGTTCAGCGCGACGTCGACCCAGCGCAGCTCGCCGACGGCGTCGCCGACCAGCGTGCCGTCGCGGCGGGCGGTCAGCTGCCAGCGCACCTGGTCGTGCCGGGCGAGCAGCACGACCCCCCAGCCGTTCTCGGGTCGTTCGAGGGCCGAGCGGAGGGCGGTCCAGGCCGAGACCGAGGGCACCTCCGAGAGGAACAGCACCCCCGAGGAGGCGCCCGTCACGACGGCGTCGAGGGCGTCGTCGAGCGACAGCAGGGCACCGGCCGCCACCTCGTCGTCGCGGACGCCGACGCGCAGCACCGCGGTCGACCGGCTCCAGGGCGAGGTGGCGAGCTGGTCGGCGATCCGACGTGCTACGGCCAGGCGGGCGGACCGGTCGCCGTCGATCCCGAGGACGCCGTGCAGCGCGTGCAGCCCGACGAGCACACGGCCCTCGGGGGACGACCCGAGCGCGACGACCGTCGCGAGCCCGTCGGGGCGCCGCGCCGGCAGCGCCTCGCGCTGCACCAGCTCGACCGGGGCCGACCAGCGGCGGCCGTCGCGGCCGGTGCTCCACGGGGCGGGCGGCGCGACGGTGGGCGTGACGAGGTCGACGTCGATCCGCTCGGCCCCGACGACGACACGGGCGAGCCCGGGGAACACGACGTGCTCGCGCTCGCACGAGGCGAGGAGCACGCGCAGCGCCCGGTCGGCGGCCCAGGTCGCCGAGGGGTCGCCGCGCACGTCGTCGGCCCAGGCGGCGGCCTCGACCTTGACGACCCGGCGCGACGCGACCCAGACCGGGATCGTGAACGCGAGCACCGCGACCGTGAGCAGCACCGCGACCGTGAGGGCCAGGTCGCCGAACGGCTCGAGCATCGGGGGCAGGTCGACCGCGAGGGCCGTGGCCGTCACCGCGCCGAGGACCGTCACCGTGCCTCCTCGGCCGCGACGACGGCGAGCTCGACCGGGGTCGGGTCCTCGCCCGGCACGTCGGTCCAGCGGAACGTGGTCATGATCGAGTCGAACAGCTCGACGAGGGCGTCGGCGAGGCGCTCGCTCGGCTCGTCCCCGTACACGGCCGACCAGGTCAGCACGACCCACCGCCCCGGCCGGTGAGGCACCGAGATCGTGTAGACGACGCGCCTCGACCAGGTGCGCTCCCACGAGCCCTCGGCCTGGTCGGAGGCGATCGTGACGGCCGTGCGGGCGGCCGCGGCGCCGTCGACGTCGCGCAGGCCGTCGAGCTGTCCGGCGTCGCTCAGCAGGTCGGCGACGATGCGCACCGGCTCGGTCTCGGACTCGTCGTCGACCTCGGCCTCGCTGAGGCTGACCGGCAGGGCGAAGCCGTCGATCGAGGCGGGCAGGTAGACGGCGTTCGCGCCGGCCCGCCCCGCCTCCTCGACCGCGTCGGTGAGGCGACGCCTCAGCTGACGGCGCAGCGGCTCCGCGCTGTCGCGGGGCAGGTCGTCGGGCAGCGCCTCGCGCACGATCCGGTCGACCTCGCGAGCGAGCTCGGCGGTCTGCTCGGCACGTGCCGGCAGCCGGGCCCAGCCGACGGGCAGGGCCAGGGCGAAGGAGGCGGCGGGCGCCGCCGTGGGGGAGGTCGCGGTGGTCATCGGGTCGTCTCCTGCAGGTCGTCGGCCCGGTCGACGAGGCGCACGCGTCCGGCCAGCTCGACGACGGCCGGCGTCTGGAGCGGCACGAGCCCGAGGTCGGTGCTGCGCCACGTGGTGGTCACGTCGAGGCCGTCGCGTCGTGCGGCGGCGGTCACGGTGACCCAGACGCGGCCCTCGAGGTCGAGGTCGAAGCGGGTCACGACGACACCGGGGCCGACGTCGTCGGGCAGCTCGTCGATCAGGGGCGCCTCGAGCGGCGAGCCGCCCCGGGCGCGGCCGAGGTCGAGCAGGTCAGGGGCGTCGTCGCCGGTCAGGCCCGCGTCGACGACCACGGGCAGTGGCCAGGCGCCCGGCACCGAGAAGCCGGCGGCGAGGCGGGAGGTCTCGCCCAGCGTGGCAGCCATCGCGAGCAGGCCGTCGAGTGCACCGTCGACGTCGAGCACGGGGGGCGTGACGCCGCCGGTGCGGTCCACCTCGTCCGAGAACGCGAAGAGCGCCGCAGCCGCCTCCCGCCAGGGGCCGGACGCCATGTCGGCGGGCGGCACGATCAGCCAGGCGGGCGGGTCGACGTCGACGACGACCGTCGGGCGGGCCGGGGCCGCACCGGTCACAGCTTCTCCGCCTCGGCCTCGGCGACGGAGGGCGTGCCGCCCGGGAAGTTCGCCTTCGCGTCCTCCCAGCCCGTCCAGCGGGCGAGGTCGTCACCGAGGCCTGTGGGGTTCGCGCCGAGGCTGAACGCGGTGCTGCCCCAGCCGAACACCTTCGAGCCGCCCGTGAAGTAGACGAGCTCCTGGACGCGCATCGAGGTGAGGCTGATGCCGCTGGCCTTGGCCTTGGTCGCGATGTCAGCCAGGCCCTTGAGCCCGTCGACCCCGATCAGCTTGTCGAGCGACCAGCCCTTCTCGCCGAACTGGTCGATGATCGCCTTCTTGTCGAACTTCAGGATGTCCCCGGTCCGGCCGACGTTCCACCAGTTCGGCTTGACCTCCCCGAGGTCGGCGGCCTTGAACTGCTTGACCGCCGAGGCCTGGATCTCCTTCATCCGCACCGGGAGGTCCTTCAGGCGCGTCACCGTCGCCTCGACCGTGGCGCGTCCGGCCAGGAGGTCGTCGAAGATCTGCTTGCGCCTGACCGTCTGGTTGGCGGTGAACGCCATGGCCGCGTGGGCGTTCTTGGTGATCTTCGCCGTGTGGGCGGCGCCGCCGGCGATCATCGTGCCCTTGGTGACGTTCGTCGCCTTGGTGATCAGCGCACCTGCTCCGAGCGACAGGATGCCGATGCCGGCCATCAGCACCGTGACCCACGACGCGTCGCCCATGGCCGCCTGCGCGATGGTCGCGGCGAACGCCACGCCGGCGGTCACAGCCGCCATCAGGCTGACGAAGCCGAGCCCCGGGATGATGATCGCGATGATGGCCAGGGCGATCCCGATCCACGTGAGGATCTTGATCAGGATCGCGAGGAACTTCTTGAAGAAGGCGCGGATCTTGTCGCCGAGCGTGTCGTGCAGCCCGTCCTTCCAGGCGCCCCTGATGGTCGAGGAGGCGGCGTGCCCGGCAGCGTCGAGGTCGGCCTGGGCGCGGCGGAGGTGGGCGATCGCGGCGGCGGAGGCGCCCTGGGCCGAGTCGAGCGCGGCGTCCTTGGCGCGGCCGGCCCCCTCCTCCTCGCTGGTGAGCGGCGGGGCGTCCTTCGGCCGGTCCGCGCGGGGGTCGGCCATCCCGGTGGCCTGCGACATCGAGTCGCGGGCGGCCACCGCCTCCTGCAGGGCCGAGGCCGACTCGGCCAGGCCGTGCTCGAGCTGGGGCAGGTACGACCGCAGCGCGTCGCGGACGGCGTCGTAGCGCCCGGACATCTGCTCGAGCGAGGCGCCGACGGCCTTGCTCTTCTCGCGCACCTTGTCGGCGCCCTGGCCCTTGAAGTGCGTCTCGTCGCCCTCGCCGATGCGCTTGAGCACGTCGGCCTGCTCGTGGATGGTGCGGGCCATGTCGTCGTAGAAGGCCGCGAGCACCTTCACCTGGTCGACGTCGGCGGACATCGGGTCGTCGTTCTCGTGCAGCAGCGACCACTCGCCGGGACGCGCGCCCATCAGACGGTCTCCGTGCTGATGCTCTTCGCCATCTCGCCGTCGGCCTCGTCCCAGGTCTCGCTCATCTCGACGAGCTTGTCGTGCAGCTTCGAGACGTCGTCCTTGATCTTCTGGCGGTGGATCTTCCAGTCACCGGCGAAGTCGCGCATGGCCCGGTTCAGGTCCCTCTGGCCGAAGATGTCGTGGTTCTCGTCCCTGCCCGACATCTGGTTCCCCAGTTCGTCGCGCACGCGGGAGAGGGAGTCGATCGAGGTGCGGAGGGCTTCTCCGTCGACGATGAGATCTGGCATGGGGCGTCCGTTCGTGGGGCAGGCCGAAGGAGGTGGGGCGGTCGAGGTGGGGCGGAGGGGGAACGCCGCGGTCCCGCCCCGCGACGGGGGCGGGCGGGACCGCGACGGCGCGCTACTTGAGCGCCTTGGCCAGCTCGGAGTCCGTCTGCTCGAGCGCCTCGGCGGCGCTGTTGAGGTACGAGCTCATGCCCTCGAGGCCCTGGATGGTCTTCGTCGCGCCGTCGTTGAACTCCTGGTACGAGGTGCCGAAGGCGACGGAGGACTGGTCGGTGACGTAGCCGCCGCTGATCAGGCTGTCGACCTGCGCCTTGAGCTCGCGGAGCTTCGACTCGATGTCGGCCTCGCCGTTGGTCAGGCGGGTGGCCGCGTCGCGCATGTCGCCGTAGGTGACGTTCAAGTTGGGCATGGTGCTCCTCGGGGTCGTCTTCGATGTGGTCGCCCGAGCCGTGCTGGTCGGGCGTGATCGGTGGCCCGCCGGGGCGAGCCGAGATCGAAGCTAAGCCGTCGTGGCCCCCGAGCGGGGGCCGGTAACCTGGTGTTAATCTCGACGACCGAACTATCTGGTCCGCCCCTGCGGCCCGTACTCGCGGGCATCGCGCGGGTGACCTGCGCTTCTTGCGCATCGCGCACGAAGTTGCACAGAAATGTGCACGAGATGCAGATCACCCGTTCGTTAACCCCTTCCGGGGTACACGGTGCGCAGCCTCGGAGAGTCGTGCTCCGGGGGACGGGACCCTTGGAGCGAGGCGGCCTGTCCGCCGATCGGCCGTCGGATCGGGGGACAAGCCGTCGGACCGCGAGGCCGACGCCGGGCCGTCAGCGCCCGAGCGTGTACTGCACGTCGACGGCGTGGTCGACGAACCCGCGTGCCGCGTAAAGCCGCAGCGCGGCCGTGTTGTCGCCCTCGACGTAGAGGGCGGCGGTGTCGACGCCCCGGTCGAGGAGGCGGGCGAGGCCGGCGTCGACCACCGCCCCTCCCAGGTGCTCGCCCTGGTGCTCGGGGCTGACGGCGACGGCGTAGAACTCGCCCGGCTGGTCGGCCTCGAGCTTCAGCCAGCACGAGGCGAGCAGCTCGTCGCCCCGCCACAGCAGCACCAGGTCGCCCGCGTCGAACCAGTCGTCGGCCTTGCGGGCGTCGAGGTCGGCCTGGGTCAGCGAGCCCTGCTCGGGGTGGTCGGCGAAGGCGCGGGCGTTGAGGTCGAGCCAGGCCGCGTCGTCGACGCCGGGCCGGAAGGCGGCGATGCGGTCGCCGTCGCGGAGGCGCGGCGTGCGTCGCTCGACGGGCGCGCGCTGCTGGAGCAGCCGTCGCGTCTCGACCAGGCCGAGCTGTGCGGCGAGGGCGCGGGCGCCGGGGTGGTCGCCGTGCGCCCAGAAGGCGAGCGGGCCGGTCGTCTCGTCGACGACTCGCTGCGCGAGCGCCGAGCCGAGGCCGCGTCGCCGGTGGTCGGGGTGCACCACGAGCTCGACCTCGCCGGGCCGGAGCACTGCGGCCGCGTGCTCGTCGCCGAGCAGTCGTGCCTGACCCGTGCGGACCTCGACGAGCGCCTGGTCGTTGACCGGCGGGCTGCCGTCGACGACCTGGGCCGCCCGCGCCAGCGCCTCGAGGCCCGCAGCGTCGAGCTCGGCCGGATCGAGCTCGGAGGTCATCGGACGACCGCGCCCGGCTCGTCGTCGTACACGTTGAAGCGGTAGCCGACGTTCCGCACCGTGCCGATCAGCGACTCGAGGTCGCCGAGCTTGGCGCGGAGGCGACGGACGTGCACGTCGACGGTGCGCGTGCCGCCGAAGTAGTCGTAGCCCCACACCTCGCTCAGCAGCTGCTCGCGCGTGAAGACGCGGGAGGGGTGCGTGGCGAAGAAGCGGAGCAGCTCGAACTCCTTGAAGGTGAGGTCGAGCGGCCGGCCGTGCACCTTGGCCGAGTAGCTGGCCTCGTCGATCACCACGCCGGACGCGTGGATCTTCGAGCCCGTCTGCGACTGCGCCAGGCGCCCGACCACGAGGCGGATCCGGGCGTCGACCTCGGCGGGGCCCGCGGTCTCGAGGACGACGTCGTCCGCGCCCCACTCGTGGTTGACGGCCGTGAGGCCGCCCTCGGTCAGCACCAGCACGAGCGGCACGGTGACGCCGGTCGTGCGGAGGATCTTGCAGAGCGACTTCGCGCTGGCCAGGTCGACGCGGGCGTCGACGAAGATCAGGTCGCTCGACGGGGCGTTGACGAGCTGGGCAGGCTCGGCCGGGATCTGCCGCGTACGGTGGCTCAGGAGGGCGAGCGCGGGGAGCACGTCGGAGGAGCCGGCAGAGGTCAGGACCAACAGCTGTGCCACACGGACCTCCAGTGAATGTACTGTCGAACAGCCTAGGACAAGCGCGACGACCGCCACGACCAGCCCGACCACCCCGATGCTAGGGCAGGAGGCGCAGGTCACGAACGAGGGACGACCCCAGTGAGCACAGCACCCGACAGCACCCCGAGTCGCCTCGCACGCCTCAAGCCGGTGACGATCGTCCCCGTCTGGCTCTTCGCCCTGGTGGCCGGCGTCGTCATCGCGGTCACCACCACCGGCGACGAGCACTACACGTGGCTGTCGCTCGCCCTGGGCGGCTCGATCCTCCTCACGTTCGTCCTGCAGCTCGCGACGAGCGAGAAGGACGGTCTGGTCTCGCGCACGATGCTGGCGCTGTGCGGCAGCCTCGTGCTCCTGGCGCTCGCCACGGGGGTCGTGGCGCTGCTGCGCTGACGCAGGTCGTTCGACGCTGCTCGCACCGCGCCTCCTGCGCCTGTCCATCTCGTCGCCCCCCGGGTAGGCTCGGGGCATGGATTCCTTGCTCGCCCTCGAGATCTTCTACATCGGGCTCCTCGGCCTCGCGTCGCTCGCCATCGCGTTCGTCTCCGTCGTCGTGCTGGTCAAGCTGTTCAAGGGACAGCGCTAGACCCGTGATCGACATCCCCACCGACCTGCCGGCCGAGCTCGTCCCGCTGTCGTGGCTGATCGGCGTCTGGGAGGGCACCGGCGTCGTCGACTACAAGATCGGCGACGGCGACCCCGACGCTCCCGTCGACGGCAAGCCGCCCGCCGTGCGCCGCACGCACGAGTTCGGACAGCGCGTCAGCTTCAGCCACGACGGCGCTCCCTGGCTCAACTACAGCTCGTTCTCGTGGGAGCTCGACGACGAGCGCACGCCCCTCGCGAGCGAGACCGGGTTCTGGCGCCTCGAGCGGCCGGCCGAGGTCGGCGACCGCGGCCCCGGCATGCTGCCCGGCCAGGGCGTCGCGCCGTACTCGACCGCGCAGACCGTCGAGATCCTCCGCCGACCCGACGACGGGTTCGGCCTCGAGGTCCAGCTCGTGCACCCGACCGGCGTCAACGAGCTCTACCTCGGCCGCGTCAAGGGGCCCCGCATCGACCTGTCGACCGACGCGGTGCTCCGGTCGAGCAACGCGAAGGAATACTCGGCGGCGACCCGCATGTACGGCCTCGTCGAGAACGACCTGCTCTGGGCCTGGGACGTCGCGGCCCTCGGCCAGGAACTGCGCACGCACGCGTCGGGTCGGCTGGCCCGCGTTGGCTGACGCCGACCAGGTCCCTGCCGTCGTCTCGCCGTTCTCCGGTCGTGAGGGCTTCGTCGACGACGGCACCGGCGTCGCGGCGCACTACGGCACCCCGGTCGCCGAGCAGCGCGCCCTGGCCGGCGGCACCGCGATCGTCGACCTCTCGAGCCGGGGCGTCCTGACCGTCAGCGGCCCCGACCGCCTCACCTGGCTGCACTCGCTCACGAGCCAGAGCCTCACCGGCCTCGCCCCCGGCGACTCGACCGAGACGCTCCTGCTCGACGCCAACGGTCGCCTCGAGCACGCGGCGCGGGTCGTCGACGACGGCGAGACGACCTGGCTGCTCGTCGACCTCCCCGAGGCGGAGACCCTGCGCGCCTGGCTGGACCGGATGCGCTTCATGCTCCGCGTCGAGGTGGCCGACCGCACCGCGGACGTCGCGACGATCGGCTCGCTCGGGGACGTCGCACTGCCGGTCCCCGTGCTCGCGCCCGCCGGCGTCCCGGTCGTCTGGGTCGACCCGTGGTCCGAGGTCGCCGTCGGCGGCCACTCGTACGCCGACGCCGAGGCCCACCCCGGTCGCGAGTGGACGGCCCGCGAGACGCTCGTCGCGCGGTCCGACCTCGACGCCCTCGCCGCCTCCTCGGTGCCGGCTGCCGGCACGCTCGCGCTCGAGGCCCTGCGCATCGAGGCCTGGCGTCCGCGCCTCACGACCGAGGTCGACGAGCGCAGCATCCCGCACGAGCTCGACTGGATGCGCAGCGCCGTGCACCTCGCCAAGGGCTGCTACCGCGGCCAGGAGACGGTCGCCAAGGTGCACAACATCGGGCACCCGCCGCGGCGCCTCGTGATGTTGCACCTCGACGGCAGCGACTCGGTGCTGCCCGTGCACGGCGACCCGGTCGTGCTCGCCGCCGACACCGCCCGCGAGGTCGGCCACGTCACCTCCTCCGCCGTGCACCACGAGCTAGGCCCGATCGCCCTCGCGCTGGTCAAGCGCACCACCGACGAGGCCGCCCCGCTCGCGGTCCTCTCGGCCGACATCGTCGTCGCCGCCTCCCCGCAGACGATCGTGCCGGCCTCCGCGGGCGCCTCAGCCGGGGTGCCCCGACTGCCGCGCCTGGGGGCCGTCCGCCGCTAGCCGTCGTGGCGCGGCTCGACGTCCGGGCCTCGGCGCGGCGCACGCTCGCGGCCCTGCCCGCGATCGTGCAGATCGTCGTCGCCGTCACCGCGTCGTACTCGATCGCGCACTACGGCCTCGGCCACGCCGTGCCCCTCCTGGCCGTCACCATCACCATCTCGTCGCTGGGCCTCGCACGGGACGCCCGGCCGAAGGTCGTGCTCGAGAACGCCGTCGGCATCCTGATCGGCATCGCCCTGAGCGAGGTCATGCTGCTCGCGCTCGGCAAGGGCCTCTGGCAGGTGGCCGTCGTGTTGCTCGTGGTGCTCGCGGTCGCGCGGTTCGCGTCGCCGAGCGCGGGCTTCGCCGCCGCGGCCGCGACCCAGGCGATGCTCGTCATGCTGCTGCCCGACCCCGACGGCGGCCCGTTCGTCCGCAGCATCGACGGCGCCGTCGGGGGCGCCGTCGCGCTGGCCGTCACCGCGATCGTGCCCCGTGACCCGATCCGCCTCGTCCGCCTCGACGCCCGGATGCTCTTCGCCGAGCTCGCCGCCGCCTTCGCCGCGCTGGTCGAGGCGCTCCGCACCGACGACGTCCGCCGGGCCGACGAGGCGCTGCGCCGCCTCCGCTCGACCCAGCCGCTGCTCGACGACTGGGCCTCGACGCTCGAGTCGGCCGTCTCGATCTCCCGGCTGTCCCCGTTCCTCCGCTCGCGCCTCCCGTACCTGCGGCAGCAGCAGGAGCTGCGCCAGGACGTCGACCTGGCCGTGCGCAACCTCCGCGTCATCGCCCGGCGCATCGACACCGCGGTCGGCGACGGGCGGGACCGCCTCGGCCTCGCCGACGTGCTCGAGAGCACCGGTCGGGCGGTGGCCGTGCTGGGCGAGTCGGTCGACGACGTCGAGCGGGTGCCGGTCGCGCGGGACGCCCTCAGCGCGGTGGCGGCCCGGCTCGACCCGGCGGTCGTCGCGCCCGGGTCGCCCGTCACCGAGTCGATGGTCGTGCTGATGATGCGGCCGCTCCTGATCGACCTGCTGATGGCGACCGGGCTCGACCACGCCGAGGCACGGCGGCGGCTCGCGGCCGTCTGACCGACGTCTCGTCAGTCCCGGGGCGCCACCGCGGCCCAGGGCAGCGTGAGCTCGCCCAGACGCCAGCGGGTGCGGCCGTGCAGCACCGGCCAGCCGCCCGCCCGGAGCCCCTCGACGGTCGCGACCCAGCGCTGCACGGGCCCGTACACCGACAGCGGCGCCGCGACGGCCCACGCGCGGTCGAGGTCGACGAGCAGGTCGTGCACCCGCTCGCCGGGGACGTTGCGGTGGATCAGCGCCTTCGGCAGCCGCTCGGCCACGATCGAGGGCAGCTCGAGCGAGGCCAGCCGCAGCGAGATCGTGAACGTGCGGGGCCCCTCCTCGTCGACGTCGACCCAGCTCGAGACGCGGCCGATCTCGTCGCAGGTCCCCTCGACGAGCACGCCCCCCGCCTGCAGGCGCGACGTCATCAGCGCCCAGGAGGCGGCGACCTGCGACTCGTCGTACTGGCGCAGGACGTTGAACGCACGGATGACCGCGGGCCGTCGGCCGCCGTCGAGCGGCACCTCGAAGCCGCCGAGCCGGAAGCTGACGCCCGGCCGTGCCGACAGCTGCGCCCGGCGCACGCGCTCCGGCTCGATCTCGATGCCCACGACCTCGACGTCGGGGCGGGCCCGCTGGAGGCGCTGGTGCAGCTCCAGGGGAGTGGTCGCGCTCGCCCCGTACCCCAGGTCGACGACGAGCGCGTCGTCGGCGCGGCGCAGCGCCGGGTGGGCGGCGATCCAGCGGTCGACCCGACGGAGGCGGTTGGTGCCGGTGGTGCCGCGGGTGACGGATCCGACGGGCATGGGCCAAGTCTCGCACCGGGGCGCAGCGATACGCTGGAGGCATGACTTCGACGCTCATCCTCCTGCGACACGGCAACAGCGAATGGAACGCCAAGAACCTCTTCACGGGATGGGTCGACGTGCGGCTCACCGAGCAGGGGCGTGCCGAGGCCAAGCGCGCCGGCGAGCTGCTGCGCGAGCACGACCTGCTGCCCGACATCCTCTACACGTCGCGTCTGACCCGCGCCATCCAGACGGCCGACATCGCGCTGGAGGAGGCCGACCGCCTCTGGATCGACGTGAAGCGCTCCTGGCGTCTCAACGAGCGCCACTACGGCGCCCTGCAGGGCAAGGACAAGGCCCAGACCCTCGAGCAGTACGGTCCCGAGCAGTTCCAGACCTGGCGCCGCTCGTTCGACGTGCCGCCGCCCCCGCTCGACGACGACAGCGAGTTCTCGCAGGCCCACGACAAGCGGTACGCCGAGCTCGGCATCGACGCGCCGCGCACCGAGTCGCTCGCCCTCGTCATCGAGCGGATGATCCCCTACTGGGAGACCGACATCACCCAGAGCCTCGCGGCCGGCGACGTCACGCTCGTGGTCGCGCACGGCAACTCGCTGCGCGCGCTCGTGAAGCACCTCGACGGCATCGGCGACGACGAGATCTCCGAGCTGAACATCCCGACGGGCATCCCGCTCGTCTACGAGCTCGACGACGACTTCCGCCCCACGGGCCCGGCTCGCTACCTCGACCCCGAGGCCGCCGCCGCCGGGGCCGCGGCCGTCGCGAACCAGGGCAAGAAGTAACCGCAGCCACGAGAACCGCGCCCCGCAGCCCGTGTCCCGGGCCGCGGGGCGCGTCCCTGTCCGCGCAGGATCCCTTCGCCGGTTCGGCGGGTTCCCGTCGCCCTCGGCGGGTCAGCGCCGACCCGCCGCGAGCGACAGGGACCCGCCTGACGCGACAGGAACCCGCCGAACGCCACAGGGACCCGCCGAACGCAACGGGGACCCGCCGACTCAGACGAACTGCTCGCTGATCTTCATCACGAGGTCGTCGACGTCGACGGGCGTGCTCGTGTCGACCCGCAGCACGGGCCACTCGCCCAGCGGCGCGGCAGCCTCGGCCCACTCGGCCCACGATGCGCGGGTGGACTCGACGGTGCCGTGCGCGGGGTGGCGACCGCCGGCGGCGAGCCGATCGACGACGCGCTGCAGGGCCACGTCGGGGTCGACGTCGCACCACACCTCGAGCGTGCGCGGCGACCCTGCCCGTGACACCCCGGCCCGGGCGCGCTCGAGGTCGCGCGGCCGGTGCCAGAACGAGTCGACGACCACGCCCGCCTCGACCTCGGCCGCCATCGCCCAGACCGTGTCCATCGCGATGGAGCCGAGCGCCTGCGGGTCGATCATCGGCCCGGCCAGGTCGGCCAGCGCCTCCTTGACCGGGTCCTTCGCCAGGAGGGGGCAGCCCAGCACCCCGGCGAGCGTGGCCGAGAGGGTGGTCTTGCCCGAGCCGGGAAGACCGTTGACGAGGATCGCGACGGAAGCCATGTCCACCATCCTCTCGCGCAATTCAGGAGGTGCCGGCCGGCACATCCTGAAGCGTGCACGGTTCAGGACTCTCGGCACCTGAGCTGCGCGACTCAGGACCGATCTTCCTGAACGGAGTGAGAAGAAAGGAGGCGCGGCGTCCGACGAGCGGACACCGCGCCTCCTGCGCGTGACGGCACGGCGGCCGCCGGGCCGGTCAGGCCGCCGGGCCGATCAGGCCTCGGGAGCGACCCAGTCGCCGGTGGCCAGGTACTGGACCTTCTTGGCGATCGACACGGCGTGGTCGGCGAAGCGCTCGTGGTAGCGCGACGCGAGGGTCGAGTCGACGGTGTCGACGGCGGCGCCCTTCCAGGTCTCGCCGAGCACCTTGTCGAACACGCTCAGGTGCAGCTCGTCGATGCGGTCGTCGTCGTTGCGGATCTCCTCCGCGAGGCGGACGTCCTCGGTCGTGAGCAGCTCGGTCAGCTTGTGCGCGATCGCGACGTCGAGCTCGCCGAGCTCCTTGAAGGTGGGGCGCAGCGACTTCGGCACGACCTTCTCGGGGAACCGGTAGCGCGCCAGCTGGGCGATGTGCTCGGACATGTCGCCCATGCGCTCGAGCGACGAGCTGATCCGCAGCGCGCTCACGACGATGCGCAGGTCGCGGGCGACCGGGTTCTGGCGGGCGAGGATGTCGATCGCGAGCTCGTCGAGCGCGATGGCCCGCTGGTCGATCTGGTCGTCGTCGGCGATGACCTTCTCGGCCAGGGTGACGTTCGACTCGTTGAAGGCGGTCGTGGCGTTGTCGATCGAGATGGCGACGAGGCCTGCGATCTCGACGAGGCGCTCCTGCACCTCTTGCAGCTCCTGCTGGAATACCTCGCGCATGTGGTGATGGGACCTCTCGTGGTGTCGGGGCGGGTGTGCGCCCGTGCCGCAGACGACGTCGCCCGCACATTCCAGACGACTCTCTCGGGTGGAGGTTAACGACTGGTGCCCAGCGACTGAACAGTCACCAAAGTACAGCGGATGGGCAGGGGGCGGTCGATCCGGCCCCCGGCTGTTCACTAAAGTCGACCGCATGGACTCCGCCTGGCTGGTGCCGGCGTCGCTGCTCTTCGGCGCCGTCGTGGGTGCGGCGATCGTGCTCGTCGTCGTGGCGGCGCAGCACCGTGCCGCACGCGTCGCGGCCCTGGTCGACAGCACCCTGCCCGACGGCATCGACGCGGTGCTCGACGCCCTCGAGTCGGCCGGCATGGTGGTCGACCCGTCCGGCAACGTCCTCAAGGCCTCGGCGGCGGCGCTGCAGCTCGGCCTCGTGTCCGCGCAGCACCACCTCGTCCACCCCGAGATGGAGGCGATGGTCGGCCGCGTGCGCCACGAGGGCGAGCCGCAGGAGGCGCAGCTCACCCTCGCGCGCCTCCCTGGTTCCGAGGCCACCATCCAGCTCGGCGTCCGGGCGGCGGCCCTGGGCGGCCGCTACGTGCTCGTGCTCGCCGAGGACCACACCGAGGGCCGACGCCTCGACGACATGCGCCGCGACTTCGTGGCCAACATCAGCCACGAGCTCAAGACTCCGATCGGTGCCGTCGGCCTGCTCGCCGAGGCGCTCGACGCCGCCTCGGCCGATCCCGACCGGGTGCGCCACTTCGCGGGCCGCCTCACGCAGGAGGCCGACCGGCTCGGGCGCCTGACGCAGGACATCATCGAGCTGTCGCGCCTGCAGGCCGTCGACGCCCTCGGGGCGTCGCAGACCATCGACCTGCGGTCGGTGGTCGACACCGCCGTCGACCGCAACCGCGTCGTCGCCGAGGCGCGGTCCGTCGAGCTCATCGTGCGCGGGGGCAAGAGCGCGAAGGTCCTCGGCGACGAGGCCATGCTCGTCACGGCCGTCGACAACCTGGTCGCGAACGCCATCGCGTACTCGCCGGACGGCTCGCGGGTGGGCATCGGCCTCGCCTCGGGCGGCGACGGCTCGGTCGAGGTCGCCGTCACCGACCAGGGCTTCGGCATCCCCGAGGAGGAACTGGAGCGCGTCTTCGAGCGCTTCTACCGCGTCGACCCCGCACGGTCCCGCCGCACCGGCGGCACCGGCCTCGGCCTCGCCATCGTCAAGCACGTGGTGCAGAACCACGGGGGCGACGTGCGCGTCTGGTCCCAGGTCGGCAGCGGGTCGACCTTCACCGTCCGTCTGCCCCAGGTCGAGACCCGTCCTGAGACCCGCAGCGTCCCCATCCCGGTCACCACACGAGGAGCCACCGATACCCGATGACCACCCACATCCTGATCGTCGAGGACGAAGAGTCGCTCAGCGAGCCCCTGGCGTTCATCCTCGAGCGCGAGGGCTACCGCGTCACCGTGGCCGACGACGGCCCAGCGGCCCTGGCCGCCTTCGACAAGACCGGTGCCGACCTCGTGCTGCTCGACCTCATGCTCCCCGGCATCCCGGGGACCGAGGTCTGCCGGGTGCTGCGCTCGAAGTCGCAGGTGCCCATCGTCATGCTCACCGCGAAGGACAGCGAGGTGGACATCGTCGTCGGGCTCGAGCTGGGCGCCGACGACTACGTCACGAAGCCGTACTCGACGCGGGAGCTGCTCGCCCGCATCCGCGCCGTGCTGCGCCGCCGGGTCGACGACGACGACGACCTCGCCGACGGCGTGCTCGAGGCAGGCGAGATCCGGATGGACGTCGAGCGACACGTCGTCACGGTCCGCGGCGAGGACGTCGCGATGCCCCTCAAGGAGTTCGAGCTGCTCGAGCTGCTGATGCGCAACGCCGGCCGGGTGCTGACCCGCGGGCAGCTGATCGACCGCGTGTGGGGCTCCGACTACTTCGGCGACACGAAGACCCTCGACGTGCACATCAAGCGCATCCGCTCGAAGATCGAGCCGGTGCCGTCCGAGCCGAAGGCGCTCGTGACGGTGCGCGGGCTCGGGTACCGCATCGAGGCGTAGCGCCCCGTCGCCTCGACGACACGTGGTGCGGCGACACGAGATTGGCCCGGTCCCCGCGTCTGCGGGGCCGGGCCTCTCTCGTGTCGCAGCCGGGGCTAGCGGTCGGCGGTGGCCGACGGGCTGGGCTCCGCCTCCTGGACGTCGCTCTCGGGCAGCGGGGTCGACGTCTCGCCGGGCTCGACCGCCTCGTCACCGGGCGTCGGGGTGGGCAGCAGCGTCGCGTACTCGGGCAGGGCGCCGGTCAGGACGGGCACCTGGAGCATCTTGCCCGTCTCGGTGCCGTACTGGACGAACACCGGCAGCAGCTGCCCCGGGGTGACGTCGAGGTCGGTCATGACGAACTGGTCGACGTCGGTGCTCGTGCCGCGGTCGACCTGCGAGCGGGCGTCGACCTCGACGGTCTGCGTCTCGTCGCCGGACTCGGTCTCGTACTGGAACGACACCTCGACCGCGTCGTCGCTCTCGTTGATGACGGTCATCACGAGGCTGGCCTCGGCGCCGTCGTCGGTCAGGGCGATCGCGTTGCGGACCTTCACGTCGCCGACGGTGATGCTCGTGCCGTCGCTCGCGTCGTAGATCTTGGTGGTGCGCTGGGGGCTGATGAAGTTGCAGCCCGCGACCAGGGTCACGACGGCCAGGGCGGTCGCGGTGACGGCGGCCCCGCGGGAGAAGCGTCGCGCACGGGCGACCGTCGAGTTCGTCTCGAGCACAGGTCCGACTCGCACGGGTGACCTCCAGGTTCCAGTTCACGGCAAGGGTTCTCGTCTAGCCTAGGCGATGCCGTGCACCCCGGCTTCTCAGGCATGCCTGGCCGAGGGGTGCGCATGTTATCCTGGGTGCCGCAGAACGGAGCCTGATTCATGCAGTTCGAGGTCGGAGAGACCGTCGTCTACCCCCATCACGGGGCCGCGACCATATCTGAAGTCAAGAAGCGGATCATCAAGGGCGAAGAGAAGCTGTACCTCAAGCTTCGCGTCACCCAGGGTGATCTGACCATCGAAGTACCCGCGGACAACGTCGACCTCGTCGGCGTCCGCGACGTGATCGGCAAAGAAGGGCTCGACCGCGTCTTCGACGTGCTCCGCGCCCCCTTCACCGAAGAGCCCACCAACTGGTCCCGCCGCTACAAGGCGAACCTCGAGAAGCTCGCGTCCGGCGACGTCATCAAGGTGTCCGAGGTCGTCCGCGACCTCTGGCGCCGCGACCAGGACCGCGGGCTGTCCGCCGGCGAGAAGCGCATGCTCGCCAAGGCTCGCCAGATCCTGATCAGCGAGCTCGCGCTCGCCGAGAAGACGGACGAAGAGAAGGCGTCGAGCGTCCTCGACGAGGTTCTTGCCTCCTAGCACCACCGACGACCGCGCGGTCGGCGCCCCCGGAGTCTCACCCCTCGGCGGCACCGTCCGCGCGGTCGTCGTCGTAGCGGCGGGCAGCGGCACCCGCCTCGCCCAGGGCCGCCCCAAGGCCTTCGTCGAGGTCGCGGGCCGCAGCATCCTCGAGCGCTCGCTCGAGGCCGTCTTCGCCTCGTCCGTCCCGACGCACGTCGTCGTCGTCGTGCCCGCCGCGCTCGTCGACGAGGCGACCGTCCTCGTGCGCGGCGTCGCCGGTGTCGCCGCGGACCACGTGTCCGTCGTCGTCGGCGGCGACAGCCGCCAGACGTCGGTCGCGGCAGGCCTCGCCGCCGTCGGCCCCGGCGTGCGCACGGTGCTCGTGCACGACTGCGCACGACCCTTCACCCCCGCGAGCCAGTTCGACCTCGTCGCCGAGACCGTGGAGGCCACGGGGCACGGCGTCGTGCCCGGGCTGCCGGTCACCGACACGATCAAGAAGGTCTCCGCCGGAGGCGCGGGTCGGGTCGTCGGCACCGTCGACCGTTCCGAGCTGGTCGCCGTCCAGACCCCGCAGGGGTTCCCTCGTGCCGAGCTCGACGCCGCCTACGCGTCCGCCGCCGTGGTCGGCGCCGCGACGGCCCTCGAGGCCGAGGCCGCCGACGACGAGGCTCCCGTCGTCGAGTTCACCGACGACGCGGCGCTCTTCGCCGCGGCCGGCCACGAGGTCGTCGTCGTCGCGGGCGACCCCGCCGCGTTCAAGATCACCACGAGCTGGGACCTGCGCCGGGCCGAGACGCTGGTCGCGGAGCGCGCCGGCGGACCCGGCGGATCCTCCGTCGCGGACGGCGTCCGTGCAGCCGCGGACAGGCTCCGCACCGGCCTCGGCGTCGACGTGCACGCCTTCGACACGGACGAGCCGCTGCACCTCGGCCTCCTGCACTTCCCCGGCGAGGCGGGCCTCGCCGGCCACAGCGACGGCGACGCAGTCGCGCACGCCGTGGTCGACGCCCTGCTCTCCGCCGCGGGCCTCGGCGACATCGGCTCGGTCTTCGGCACGTCCGATCCGCGCTTCGCCGGGGCGAGCGGCGAGGTGTTCCTCACCGCGGCGCTCGAGCGTCTGACGCACGCGGGCTTCGACGTGGTGAACGTCGCGGTCCAGGTCATCGGCAACCGTCCGCGGATCGGCGGCCGCCGCCTCGAGATGGAGGCGCGCCTCATCGAGGTCGTCGGCGCGCCCGTCAGCGTCTCCGCGACCACCACCGACGGGCTCGGCTTCACGGGCCGCGGCGAGGGCGTGACCGCGATCGCGACCGCGCTGGTGTCGGTGGTCGAGCCTCGGGAGCGGACCGCGCCTCCTCGGGGCACCTCGACGACGGGCACCGGCGACCACCGAGACAAGCCCGAGCAGACCGACCAGCCCGACCGGCCAGACCAGACCGACACCACCGAAACGGACCGATCCGCGTGACCATCCGCCTCTACGACTCTCGCGAGCAGGCGCTCGTCGACTTCGTCCCCCTCGTCCCCGGCAAGGTCGGGCTGTACGTCTGCGGGCCGACGGTCCAGTCGTCGCCGCACATCGGCCACCTCCGCAGCGCCCTCGTCTACGACCTGTGGCGCCGGTGGTTCACCTACCGCGGGCTCGACGTGACGCTCGTGCGCAACGTCACCGACGTCGACGACAAGATCCTCGCCCTGTCGAGCGGCACCGACGAGGAATGGTGGGCGCGCGCGTACCGCTACGAGCTCGAGTTCACCGCCGGGTACCAGGCGCTGGGCGTGCTCGCGCCGACCTACGAGCCGCGCGCGACCGCGAGCGTCACCGAGATGCAGCAGCTCGTCACGACGCTGATCGAGAAGGGCCACGCCTACGTCGCGCCCGACGACTCGGGCGACGTGTACTTCGACACGGCCAGCTGGCCGACCTACGGCGCCCTGACGAACCAGGGCCTCGACGACATGGCGCCGGCCGCCGACGCCGATCCCCGCGGCAAGCGCGACCCGCGCGACTTCGCCCTGTGGAAGGGCGCGAAGGCCGACGAGCCCGCGTCCGCCGCGTGGTCGTCGCCGTGGGGCGACGGACGCCCCGGCTGGCACGTCGAGTGCTCGGCCATGTCGCGCCGGTACCTCGGCACCGCCTTCGACATCCACGGCGGCGGTCTCGACCTGCGGTTCCCGCACCACGAGAACGAGCTGGCGCAGTCGACGGCCGCGGGCGACGCCTTCGCGTCCCACTGGCTGCACAACGGCCTCGTCGCGGTCGACGGCCAGAAGATGTCGAAGTCGCTCGGCAACTCGATCTTCGCGAGCGAGTTCCTCGCCGCGGCGCGTCCGGTCGTCGTCCGTTGGTTCCTCAGCTCCGCGCACTACCGCTCGACCATCGACTACCACGACGGCGCGCTGCTCGAGGCCGAGGCGGCCCTCGACCGGATCGAGACGTTCCTCTCCCGTGCCGGCCGCCGCCTCGCCGGCACCCGCTTCGCCGGCGTCGGTGCACGCGTCGTCCCCGACGACTTCGCCGAGGCGATGGACGACGACCTCAACGTGCCGCAGGCGCTGGCGGTGCTGCACGACGCCGTGCGCACCGGCAACTCCGCGCTCGACGACGGGGACCTCGACGCGGCAGCCCGCGAGTGGCAGCACGTGCAGGCCATGGTCGCCGTCCTCGGCGTCGACCCGCTCGCACCCGAGTGGCGCGGAGCCGACGAGGGCGACGCGCACCGCGCGCTCGGTACCATCGTCGAGACCCTCCTCGCTCAGCGTCAGCAAGCCAGGGCCGCGCGCGACTTCGCGCAGGCCGACCGCGTACGCGAGATGCTGGCGTCCGCCGGCATCACCATCGAAGACACCCCCAGCGGGTCGCATTGGAGCCTCGAACAGTGAAGAACACCAGCGGAGCGAACAAGGGGCGGCCGAGCAGCAGCGCCGTCCGCAAGGGCAGCAAGGGCAAGCAGGTCGGCAGCGGCGGCCAGGGGCGCCAGGCGCTCGAGGGCAAGAAGCCCACGCCCGCGGCAGAGGACCGCCCGTACCACCCCGCAGGCAAGGCGAAGGCCGCGCGCGAGCGCCTCGACGCCGCCCGTGGCCGCGCCGGCAACGGCCCGCGCGCCGGGTCGGCCGTGGCTGGCCGGGGCGGGCAGGAGGCGCCCCGTCGTCGCCCGAAGACGGCGGACGACAGCGAGATGGTCACCGGCCGCAACTCCGTGCTCGAGGCGCTGCGCACGCGCATCCCCGCCTCGACGCTCTACATCGCCGCGCGCATAGAGATGGACGACCGCACCAAGGAGATCCTCACGCTGGCGACCCGTCGCGGGCTGCCCGTGCTCGAGGTCATGCGCCCTGAGCTCGACCGCCTGACCGGACCCGACTCCGTGCACCAGGGCGTGGCGCTCAAGGTGCCGCCGTACCAGTACGCGCACCCGATCGACCTGCTCGAGGCCTCGGTCAAGCGCCAGCAGACCCCGCTCTTCGTGGCGCTCGACGGCATCACCGACCCTCGCAACCTCGGCGCGATCATCCGCTCCGTGGGCGCGTTCGGCGGCCAGGGCGTCATCATCCCGCAGCGTCGCTCGGTCGGCCTCACCGCCTCGGCCTGGAAGACCTCGGCCGGTGCCGCCGCCCGCGTCCCCGTCGCGATGGCGGCGAACCTCACGCAGACGCTCAAGTCGTTCAAAGAGCAGGGAGTCTTCGTGCTCGGCCTCGACGGGGGCGGCGACGTGATGCTGCCCGGCCTCGAGCTCGCCGACCGTCCGCTCGTCGTCGTCGTCGGCAGCGAGGGCAAGGGCCTCTCGCGCATCGTCGCCGAGACCTGCGACGCGGTGGTGTCGATCCCGATCACGACGGCCGTCGAGTCGCTCAACGCCGGCATGGCCGCGAGCGTGACGCTCTACGAGATCTCGAAGCTGCGCGCCGAGCGCAAGTAGCGCCTCCTCGGCGTCGCCTGCGGAACGGGAACACCCCGGAGTGGACGAAGCACCCCGTCGTCGCGGGGTGCTCCGCCCACTCCGGGGTGCCCGGCTGTGCGGCCGGCCTCGTCAGACCTTCGCGCGCCAGTCCTCGAGCTCGTCGTCCTCGGCCTCGTCGTCGTCCCCGTCGAGGTCGGCGTCGGGCAGCCGGATCGACTCGGTGGCGGGGGCGATGACGGTCCGCTCGTCGCGGCGGTGGCGCAGCACGTCGTTGATGTACGAGGTCAGCGCCTCGGCGATCGGCACGTCGCGGCCCTCCTGCTGCGACTGGTACCAGCGGTGCTCCAGCAGCTGGTGGAACACCTCGGCGGGCTCGAGCCGGCCGCGCATCTCGCGCGGGATCGACCGCACGACGGGCTCGAAGACGCGGGCGGCCCACTCGTGGGCCACCATCTCCTCGTCGGCGTCGATCTGGCCGGTGCGCAGGCGGTAGGCGTCGAGGTCGTTCAGCAGGCGGCGAGCCTGGTTCTCCTCGACGTCGAGTCCCGTGAGGCGCAGCAGGCGCCGCGAGTGGTGCCCGGCGTCGACGACCTTGGGCTGGATGCGCACCTGCGTGCCGCCCTCGGTGGTCTTGATCGCCAGTTCCTCGATGTCGAAGCCGAGGTCGTTGAGCCGCTCGACGCGGTCGTTGATGCGCCAGCGCTCCGAGCTGTCGAAGGTCTCGCTGCCGGTGAGCTCCGTCCACAGGCTGCGGTACTTGGCGACGATGCCGTTGCTCACGTCGACGGCGTCGAGGTTGTCGTCGAGGCGGCCGCCGGCCTCGAGGTCGAGCAGCTCGCCGGCGATGTTGACGCGGGCGACCTCGAGGTCGTTCTCGCGCTGTCCGTTCGACAGGCCGCCCGGGTAGAGCTTGCCGGTCTCGGCGTCGACGAGGTACGCCGCGAAGGCCCCGGCGTCGCGACGGAAGAGCGTGTTCGAGAGCGACACGTCGCCCCAGTAGAAGCCGATCACGTGCAGGCGCACGAGCAGCAGGGCGAGCGCGTCGACGAGGCGCGTCGCCGTCTCGGGCCGCAGCGTCTGCGAGTAGAGCGCCCGGTAGGGCAGCGAGAACTTGAGGTGCCGGGTCACGAGCACGGGGTTCAGCAGGCTGCCGTCGACGTCGTGCCGGTTCGTGATGACGGCGAGCGGGTCGACGCAGGGGATGTCCATCCGCTGCAGGGTGCGGAGCATCTCGTACTCGCCGCGGGCCATCTCGCCCGAGGTCTCCTTGATCGCGATGACGTAGCCGCTGAGGTGCGCGAAGCGGACGAGGTGCCGCGAGATGCCCTTCGGCAGGGTCGCGATCGCGTCGTCGGGCCACTCGTCGAGGGGCAGCGCCCAGGGCAGGTCGAGGAGGGCAGGGTCGGCCGTGGCGGACGTGATGTTGAGGGAGTCGCTCATGGTCGCTTTCAGGGGGGTGGCGGGACCGGGGGAGTGCGGGCGAGGGGAACCGGCGGCAGGTCGGGAGCCGGACGCACGGGTGGGGCCAGTGTCGCAGGAGGTGCGGGCCGAGTCACGCAGGACCGGCGGCCGCGGACAGCCGAACGGCCCGCCGAGGCGTGCGGAGCGCTGCTCCGGACGGTCTCGACGGGCCGATCAGGGTGTCGCTAGGCGCTGACGACGGCCTTGTCGCCGAGGCGCTCGCCGGACTCGGTGTCGAAGACGTGCACGTGGTGCGCCTGGGGCGTGATGTGGATGGTCTCGCCCAGCTTGGGGTGGTTGCGACCGTCGACGCGCACGACGATGTCGACGCGCTGGCCGCTCACCTCGGTGTGGCCGTAGAGGTAGCCGTCTGCACCCAGTTCTTCGACGACGTCGACGGTGACCGCGAGGCCCTCGCCGGCGGTGTTGACGACGACGTCCTCGGGGCGGACGCCGATGGTGACGCTCGTGCCGTTGGCCTGGCCGACGGTGTCGCGGTCGACGGCGGTGACCGCGGTGCCGAACTGGATGCCGCCGGCGACGACGTCGGCGGGCAGCAGGTTCATCGCGGGGGAGCCGATGAAGCCGGCGACGAAGACGTTCTGCGGCTTCTCGTACAGGTCGCGGGGGGTGCCGACCTGCTGGAGGACGCCGTCCTTGAGGACCGCGATGCGGTCGCCCATGGTCAGGGCCTCGGTCTGGTCGTGCGTGACGTAGACCGTGGTGACGCCGAGACGACGCTGGAGCGAGGCGATCTGGGTGCGGGTCTGCACGCGCAGCTTGGCGTCGAGGTTCGACAGCGGCTCGTCCATGAGGAACACCTGCGGCTGGCGCACGATGGCGCGGCCCATGGCGACGCGCTGACGCTGACCACCGGAGAGGGCCTTGGGCTTGCGCGAGAGGTAGGGCTCGAGGTCGAGCAGCTTGGCCGCCTCGAGGACGCGGGTGGCGCGCTCCTCCTTGCCGACGCCGGCGATCTTGAGCGCGAAGCCCATGTTCTCGGCGACGGTCATGTGCGGGTACAGCGCGTAGTTCTGGAACACCATGGCGATGTCCCTGTCCTTCGGGGGCACGTCGGTGACGTTGCGGTCGCCGATGAAGATGTCGCCGCTGTTGACCTCTTCGAGGCCGGCGAGCATGCGCAGGGTGGTGGACTTGCCGCAGCCCGAGGGGCCCACGAGGACGAGGAACTCGCCGTCGGCGACCTCGAGGTCGATCGCGTCGACCGCGGGACGGGTCGAGCCGGGGTAGAGACGGGTTGCCTTGCTGAACGTCACGGACGCCATGATTCATTTCTCCTTCACCGGCAGGTACGTGCCGGACGATCCTTCGTGAACGGATTGGTGATCACCCTGGGTCAGCGGTGACCACTCCCCCCAGCATGCCACAGGAGGTGACTCATCCCCACCTCTCCGGGGGCCACGGAGTCACGATCCGGCCACGGGTTGTTTGGACTTTTCCCAGTCCGCGCTCGTACCATCGACCGGGCCCTCCACCTCCCCGGGCCCGTTCAGCCCCCTACGACGCGACCGCGACCTCGTCGCGCATCGGAGAACCGTTCCATGACTGACACCGGCCCCTCAGGCTCCGAGCCGCTGAGCAAGAACGCGACCAAGAACCAGCGCCGCGCAGCCGCCCGCGAGCGCGCCCAGCTCGCCCGCAAGAAGCAGAAGCGCCGCCAGAAGACGAGCCGCTGGCTGCTGCAGGGCGGCCTCGTCGTCGTGGTGCTCGCCATCGTCGTGGCCGTCGTCGTCGTGATCACCAACAGCATCCGTCCCGCTGGCCCCGGCCCCGCCAACATGGCCAGCGACGGCATCCGCATCGGCCAGGACTTCGTGGCCGAGACGACCCCGGCCCTCGGCGCCGACGACGAGCCCACGGCGACCGAGACGACCGCGTCGTCCGACACCGTCGACATCGTCATCTACCTCGACTACCTGTGCCCGATCTGCGGCGGCTTCGAGGAGGCGAACAACGAGTACATCGCCGGCCTCGTCTCGTCGGGCGCGGCCACGGTCGAGTATCACCCGGTGGCGATCCTCACGAACAGCTCGCTCGGCACGAAGTACTCGAACCGAGCCGCCAACGCGGCGGCGTGCGTCGCGAACTACTCGCCGAACTCGTTCTTCGACTTCAACACCGCCATGTTCGAGAACCAGCCCGAAGAAGGCACGCGCGGTCTCGACGACGCCCGCCTCGCCGAGATCGCGACCGGCGTCGACGGGGTCACGTCGGCGTCGCAGATCACGCAGTGCATCGACGACCAGGAGTTCGCGTCGTGGGTGGGCGCCGCCACCGAGCGCGCGCTCGACGGCCCGCTGCCCAACAGCAACGTCCAGTCGTTCCGCGGCACCCCTACCGTGCTCGTCAACGGCCAGCAGTACGAGTTCAGCCAGCCGTTCACGAACGAGGAGTTCCGCAACTTCGTCGTGACCGCCGCCGGCAACAGCTACGCGGACGCCGCGACCGCGACGCCCACGCCCGCGCCGACCGAGGCACCCGCCGAGGTGGCGCCGGCCGAGACACCCGCCGGCTAGGTCGTCATGCGGGGGTGCGGCAGCACCCCGTCGAGCGCGTCGGTGCGCAGCGGCAGCTCGTGCAGCGCGACGTCCCGCACCGCGCCGGCGTCGAGCACGAGCGTCAGGTAGGTGGCCCGCGGCTGGCGCCGACGGTCGGTCGGCGAGCCGGGGTTCAGCAGCCGCAGGCCGGCCGGGGTGGTCGTGTCCCACGGGATGTGGCTGTGGCCGAAGAGGAGCAGGTCGGTCTCGGGGAAGGCGCGGTCCATCCGGGTCTCGCGCCCCTCCTTCTGTCCCGTCTCGTGGACGACGGCGAGGCGGACGCCGTCGATCGTCGTGCGGGCCACCTCGGGCAGGCGGGCGCGCAGGTCGTCGCCGTCGTTGTTGCCCCAGACGGCCACGAGGAGGCGCGCCCTGGCCTCGAGCTCGTCGAGCAGCGGCACGCCGGTCCAGTCGCCCGCGTGGACGACGACGTCGGCCCTCTCGACCGCGCTCCACACGGCCACGGGCACGGCCTTCGCCTTCTGCGGGACGTGGGTGTCGGACACGACGACGACGGAGGTGCTCATGGCGCCCAGGGTAGGCGGGCAGGATGGGGGCGTGCGTGTCTCCGTCGTGATCCCGGTCCGTGACGACGCGCGTCACCTCGAGGTCTGCCTGCGGTCGCTGGCACGCCAGACCGTGCTGCCCGACGAGGTCGTCGTCGTCGACAACGGCAGCTCGGACGACAGCGTCGCCGTCGCGCTGGCCGCGGGCGCCCGCGTGCTGCACCAGCCCGTCGTCGGCATCGCCGCCGCGGCCTCGACCGGCTACGACGGTGCGCTGGGCGACCTCGTCGGGCGCTGCGACGCCGACAGCGTGCTGCCGCGCACCTGGGTCGCCGAGCTGTCGCGCACCTTCGACGAGCGACCCGAGGCCGTCGCGGTGAGCACCGGAGCCCGCTTCTACGACGCCCCCGTGGGCCTGCAGCGGATCCTCTCGATCGGCTACGTCGGGGCGTACCACGTCCTCGTCGGGGCCGGCCTCGCGCACTGGCCCCTCTTCGGCTCGACGATGATGATGCGGCGCTCGGCCTGGGTGGCGGTGCGGGACGAGGTGCACCGGCGCGACGCCGGGCTGCACGACGACATGGACCTCGCGGTGCACCTGGGCGACCTCGTGCTCGGGCAGCCGGGGCGCATCGTGTGGCGCCGCGACGTCGTCGCGGCGATCTCGGCCCGCCCCTTCGCGCGCGGCGGCCGGCAGTGGCTCCGCAGCACGCGTGCCGTCCGGTCGTTCGCGGTGCACGGGCGGGACGGGATCCCGTTCGTCCGCTGGTGGCGCCGCGACCCGTTCTCGCTGCGCGCGGGGCTGACGGGCGGCGGGTCGGCCGGGGCACGCCGGGCGAGATCCGGCCCTCGGGCACGCTGACGCGGTTCGATGGGTCCTGTCGGCCGACCGGTCCGGCGATCCGTGCCGCCCCGATCGGCCCCCGAGACGAACAGGACACCACGTGGCCCTCTTCCGCAGCCGCGCGAGCGACGCGACGGCCGACGCCGCCGAGGCCGTCGCCACCCAGGCGAACCAGTGGGGCGACCCGTTCGGCCGCCTCGCCACGCGCTCGATCCAGATCATCGTCGTCGTGGTGGTCGCCGCCGGCCTCATCTACTCGTTCAGGACCCTGAGCCTCGTCACCATCCCGGTGCTGCTCGCCCTCATCTTCGCGTCGGCCATGCACCCGGTGGTGTCGTGGCTGCGGCACCACCGCGTGCCCTCGCTGCTCGCCACGTTGATCGCCCTCGTCGGCATCCTCGGCGTGCTCGGACTCGTCGGCTGGCTCGTCGTCTGGGCCGTCGAGAACCAGGCCTCGTCGCTCGTCTCGTCCGCGCAGAAGGGCATCGGTCAGCTGCAGGACTTCATCACGACGCTGCCGTTCTCGATCACCGACGAGCAGGTCGAGAACGTCCGCGACACGGTCGTCGACTTCCTGACGAGCGCCTCCTTCGGCTCGGGCGCTCTCGCCGGCGCGAGCGCGGTGGGCAGCTTCGCCACGGGCCTCGTGCTGATGATCGTGGTGCTGTTCTTCTTCCTGAAGGACGGGCCGGCCATCTGGGAGTTCATGCTCCGCCCGTTCCGCGGCCAGCAGTACGCCCGTGCCCGCCGCATCGGCGACAAGACCGTGCAGACGCTCGGCGGCTACGTGCGCGGCACGGCCACCGTCGCTGCCGTCGACGCGATCGGGATCGGTGTCGGCCTCTGGATCATCGGCGTGCCCCTCGCGCTGCCGCTCGCCGTCGTCGTGTTCCTCACCGCGTTCATCCCGCTCGTCGGCGCGACCGCGGCCGGCATCCTCGCCGCGCTCGTGGCCCTCGTCGCCAACGGGCCGATCGACGCCATCTGGGTCATCGCCGTCGTGGTGCTCGTCAACCAGCTCGAGGGCAACCTGCTGCAGCCCGTGCTGATGGGCCACACGCTGCGCCTGCACGGCCTCGTCATCCTCGTCGCGCTGACCGCGGGCACCGTGCTCGGCGGCATCGTCGGCGCCGTGATCGCCGTGCCGCTGACGGCCGTCGCCTGGGGCATCGTCGGCGTCTGGAAGGGCCCGGACCAGCCGGCCGAGATGTTCCGGCAGAAGCGGCCCGAAGAGGTCCGCTAGCCCACCGCTGATGAGCGCAGGAGGCGCGGTGTCCGTTCGTCGGGCACCGCGCCTCCTTCATGTGGCCGCTCGGAAAGAAAAGTGCGTGATCTGCACGGAAATGGTTGCGGATCGTCAACTGAGGCGTATGGTTGTGGTTCTACAACTACCTGGCCGACGACGTCCGGGCCCCCATCTCAGAGTCACCACGGAGCCGACCTTGTCGCAGACCACCACCACCGCCGCCGCGGGCGCGGGCACGACGCCCACAGTGCCGCACGAGCCGGGCGAAGCGCCCGGCATGAGCCACCGCGAAGTCCTGACGGCCCTGTCGGGCCTGCTGATGGGCATGCTCGTGGCGATCCTCTCGTCGACCGTCGTGTCGACCTCGCTGCCGCGCATCGTCAGCGACCTGAACGGCAGCCAGACCTCGTACACCTGGGTCATCACGGCGACGCTGCTCGCGACCACCGTGAGCACGCCGCTGTGGGGCAAGTTCTCCGACCTCACGAACCGCAAGGTGCTGCTGCAGGTGGCGCTCGTGCTCTTCGTGCTCGCCTCCGTCGCGGCCGGCTTCTCGCAGAACACCGCGACGCTGATCACGTTCCGCGTGTTCCAGGGCCTCGGCGCCGGCGGCCTCACGGCCCTGGTGCAGGTCGTCATGAGCGACATCATCAGCCCGCGTGAGCGCGGCCGGTATATGGGCTACCTCGGCGCCGTGATGAGCGTCGGCACCATCGGCGGCCCGCTGCTCGGCGGCGTCCTGACCGACTCGATCGGCTGGCGCTGGAACTTCTTCGTCGGCGTGCCCGTCGGCGTCGCCGCGCTCATCGTCATCCAGCGCACCCTGCACCTGCCCCCGAAGCCCAAGAAGGCCGTCGTCGTCGACTACTGGGGCGCCGGCCTGATCGCCGGCGGCGTCTCGCTGCTGCTCGTCTGGGTGTCGCTCGGCGGCAAGCAGTTCGAGTGGGCCTCGACCACCAGCTGGCTGATGGGCGTCGGCGCGGCCGTGCTGCTCGCGCTGGCCGTCGTCGTGGAGTTCCGCTCGAAGGAGCCGATCATCCCCCTGACGCTCTTCAAGAACCGCACCTTCACCTTCGCGGTCGTCGCCTCGCTCAGCGTGGGCGTCGCGATGTTCGGCACCAGCGTGTTCCTCGGCCAGTACATGCAGCTGGCCCGCGGCCAGTCGCCCACCATGGCGGGCATCCTGACCCTGCCGATGGTGCTCGGCCTGCTCATCTCGTCGATGGTCGCCGGTGCGCTCATCTCGAAGTACGGCAAGTGGAAGCCCTACATGATCGTCGGCTCGATCCTGCTGGCGGCCGGCCTGTTCCTCATGTCGACCATCGAGTACGACACGAACTTCGCGATCGTCTCCGTCTTCATGGCGATGATGGGCCTCGGCATCGGCATGGTGATGCAGAACCTCGTGCTCGTCGTGCAGAACTCGGTCGACGTCAGCGTCGTGGGCGCCGCCTCCTCGAGCGTCGCGTTCTTCCGCAGCCTCGGCGGCACCATCGGCGTCTCGGTGATGGGGGCCGTGCTCGGCACCAAGGTCTCCGGCTACATCACGGACGGCCTCACCGACGCGGGCGTCGACCCCAGCGCCCTCGGCAGCGGCGGCTCGACGAGCATCCCCGACCTCAGCACCGTTCCCGGCCCGATCCGGACCATCATCGAGTCGGCCTACGGCCAGGGCGTCGCCGACGTGTTCCTCATCGCGGCACCGCTCGCGGTCATCACCATCGTGTTCGTCTGCCTGCTGCCGAACGTCGAGCTCGGGACGAAGACGGGCATCCAGCGGGCTGCCGCGTCGGGTGACGGATCGGGTGCTGGTGCTGCTGGCGCCGGTGCGGCTGCTGCCGCGCCTGACGACGCCTCGGCGGTCGAGAAGGGCGTCGCGGCCACGGCAGGGCTCGCCCCGTCCGTGTCGAGTGCGCCCGCCACCACGACCGACGGCGCCTCGACGCCTGCCCCCACGTCGCCTGTCGACCAGGGCGACGACGAGCCCGTGGTCGACCCGGCGGACACGAAGGCGGACACGCCTGCTGCAGCGACCGCGGCCGGGCGACGCCACCACTCCCACGCCACGACGGGCACCGGTACCATCGACACGATCATCGCCACCGGTGCCGCCGAGGTGGCAGGCCACCCCGTGTCGGACGACGAACTGGCCGAGAGCCCGGTGTTCTCGTCCCTGGTCGAGGAGAAAGATGTCGCAGCCGACCGATGACGGCACGCCCGCGGGCGCGGTGCTCGACTCACCGCGCCCGGTCGGGCCGCGAGCGCCGGCGGGCTCGCCCGCTGCTCCGCCCGCTCCGGCTGCCCCAGCCGCATCTGCTGCCCCGGCTGCGCCGCCCGCTCCGGCTGCCCAGGCCGGCCCGAGCGGCGGACTGGACGCACCGCGGCTGGCCAGCCCGGACGACGACGGCCGTGAGGGCCTCATGGCGAGCGTCGTCGACGAGATCGGCTCGATGATGGTCGAGGCCAAGCGCACCATCGCCGCGGCGGCCTCTCGGTTCGACCCGGACGTGCCGCCCACCGCGTTCTACGTGCTCCGCTACGTGATGAAGCACCAGCCCTGCACCGCCGGCGACATCGTCAAGGCGATGGCCCTCGACAAGAGCGCCGTCAGCCGCCAGGTCGCGCTGCTGCGCGAGGCAGGGTTCGTCGACGTCGTCCCCGACGCCGCCGACGGCCGCGTGATGACGCTCGGCAGCACCGACCGGGCCGAGGCGCGGATGCTGGAGGTGCGGCACGAGAACCGCGCCGTGTTCCGCAGCCACGTCGAGGGCTGGACCGACGACGAGCTCGCCGAGTTCGCCGGCTGGCTGCACCGCTTCAACACGCCCGCCGACCCGCGGTAGGCGACCCGCGCCTCCTCGGGGCTGCTCTACGGGCGAGTTCGTCCGAGACGGGCGGTCGTGGCCGCCCGCATGCGACGAACTCGCCCGTCCGCGTGCCCGGGGTCGCTGCAGGCGACGACGAAGGCCCCCTCCCGGTGCGGGAGGGGGCCTTCGTCGTGCAGGCGCTAGATCGTGGCTGTGTCGATCACGAAGCGGTAGCGGACCTTGCTGCCGACGACGCGCTCGTAGGCGTCGTCGATGTCGTCGGCGCTGATCGTCTCGATCTCGGCGCCGATGTGGTGCTCGGCGCAGAAGTCGAGCATCTCCTGCGTCTCGGGGATGCCGCCGATGTTCGAGCCGGCGAGGCTGCGGCGACCGCCGATGAGCGAGCCGGCCCCGAACGACTGCGGGTTCTCGGGCAGTCCGACGAACACCATCGTGCCGTTGAGACGGAGGGTGCGGGCGTAGGCGTCGATGTCCATGTCGGCCGAGATCGTGTTGATGATCAGGTCGAACGAGCTGCGAAGCTCCTTGAACGTGGCCGGGTCGCTCGACGCGTAGTAGTGGTCGGCACCGAGCTTCAGGCCGTCCTCCTGCTTGGAGAGCGTCTGGCTGATGACGGTGACCTCGGCGCCCATGGCGTGCGCGATCTTCACGGCCATGTGGCCGAGTCCGCCCATGCCGACGACGGCGACCTTCTTGCCGGGGCCGGCACCCCAGTGCTTCAGGGGCGAGTAGGTCGTGATGCCGGCGCAGAGCAGCGGCGCGGCCTCGTCGAGCGCGATGCCCTCGGGGATCGACAGCACGTAGTTCTCGTCGGCGACGATCTGCTTGGCGTAGCCGCCGTAGGTCTCTTCGCCCGAGTACTGGCGGCCGTTGTAGGTGGGCACGTTGCCCTTGACGCAGAACTGCTGCTCGCCCGCGAGGCAGTTCTCGCACTCGCGGCAGCTGTCGACGAAGCAGCCGATGCCGACGCGGTCGCCGACCTCGTGCTTCGACACGTCGGAGCCGACCTGGGTGACGACGCCGGCGATCTCGTGGCCGGGGACCATCGGGAAGATGGCCTTGCCCCACTCTTCGCGGGCCTGGTGGATGTCGCTGTGGCAGACGCCGGCGAAGGCGATGTCGATCTGGACGTCGTTCGGGCCGACGTCGCGCAGCTGGATGGTCGAGCGCTCGAAGGGCGCGCCGGCCGAGGGGGTCTGGATGACGGGGACGGTGGTGGGCATGGAGATACCTCCGTGTGGTGGCGGGTCGTGCGCACCCGGGTGCGGGCGCGCGGGATCCCGACGTCGTCGTGGGGATGCCTCCAGCCTATGCACGGCCGCCGACACCGGCTCCTGACGGGAACCGTTCTCAGCGCGGCGACGAGGGGGCGCCGTGGGGTGCGGCGGGTTCCTGTGTGATGCGGCGGGTCCGTGCCCCAGGCGGCGGGCGGGCGCCGGCCCGCCGCGGGCGACGGCGACCCGCCGTGGGCGGCGGCGGCCCGCCGCGGGCGACGGCGACCCGCCGTGGGCGGCGCCGGCCCGCCGCGGGCGACGGCGACCCGCCGACTCCCGGACGGACTTGCAGGAGGCGCGGGCTCAGCCGAGCAGGTCGGCCTGCCAGACGAGGGCGGCGGCCCCGACGAGGGGGCTCTCGTCGCTGAGACCGGAGCGGACGACGCGGACGCGACGGGCGTAGCCGTTGACGGGCGCCTCCTCGACGGTGGCCCTGACGAGGTCGAGGTAGTCGTCGCTCACGCGCGAGAAGCCCCCGCCGATCGCGGCGACGTCGAGGTCGAGCAGGGTCGTCACGGACGAGATGGCCTCCCCGACGGCGTTGGCCGAGCGGCGCACGGCTGCGACGGCGATCTCGTCGCCGGCGACGTAGCCGGCTGCCAGGTCTTCGCCGCGCTCGCCCTGCCAGCCCTGCTGCTGCGCCCAGCGCACGACGTTCGGGCCGGAGGCGATGACCTCGAGGGTGGCCGCCCAGGCGCTCTCGCCCGCGGGGCGGTCGGCGATCTGGATCTGCCCGATGTGGCCGGCGTTGCCGGTGCCTCCGGAGAGGAGGCGGCCGTTCACGATCAGGCCGCCCCCGACGCCCGTCGAGACGGTGATCGCGACGGCGTTGTCGACGCCCTGGGTGGCGCCGACCCAGTGCTCGGCGAGGGCGAGGCTCACGCCGTCGAGACGCAGGGTCACGGGCAGGTCGGCGGTGTCTGCGTCGGCGCGGGTCTCGGTGCCGAGGCTCTCGCTCGCCTCCGCCAGCAGCTCGAGGACGAGCGTGCGCAGCGGGAAGCCGCGCCAGGCCGGCAGGTTGATCGGCGAGACGGTGCCCTCGACGAGGTCGACCGGGCCCGCGCTGCCGATGCCGGCACCGACGAGGACGTCGTCGTCGCCGAGCGCCGCGAGGGCGTGGCGGACGACGTCGCGGACGGCGTCGGCCAGCTGGTCGCTCGTCGAGTCGTGGCCGGTCGGACGGCGGTCGCGGCTGCCGGGGGAGAGGACGCCGTCGGCCGCGACGAGCGCGGCCTCGACCTTGGTGCCGCCGACGTCGACGGCCAGAGCGTAGTCAGTCACCGCGCCAGCGTAGTGCGGCGCCCGGCCCGGGTGAGCGAGGGGCGGGGGCCGGCACGACGGGAGGCCGGTGCGGCGACGACGCGCGCCCGGCCGGTGCGGCGACGGCCCGTGCCCGCCCGAGCCGCCCGTAGGGTGTCGACATGGACCAGTCTGCACGCCGCGTCGTCGTCATCGGCGACGCCCTCATCGACGAGCTGCGCACCCCCTCCGGATCGGACGACCACGTCGGCGGCGCCGGCCTCAACGTCGCCGTCGGGCTCGCCCGGCTCGGCGTCGCCACCACGCTGCTCGCCTCGGTCGGCGACGACGCCGACGGGGCGTCGATCCGCTCGTACCTGGCCGAGCACGGCGTCGAGCTCGTCGCCACGACCAACCCGCTCGGAACCGGCCGCGCGGTGAGCGAGCGCGTCGACGGCGAGCCGACCTACGCCTTCAGCGACGCGGCCGTCGCCCGGGCCCTCGACTTCGGCGAGGCCCAGCTCGCCGCGATCGCGGCCGCGCCGCTCGTCGCAGTCAGCTCGTACCCCTTCGACGACGCCCGCCTGACCGAGCGACTGCTCGACGCCGTGGGTGCGGAGCCGCCGCGGCTCGTCGTCGACCCGAACCCGCGCCCCGGGTTCCTGCGCGACCCCGAGGCCTTCGCGACCGGCTTCGCCCGCGCCGCCGCCGCCTCCTTGCTGGTCAAGATCGGCGAGGACGACGCGGCGCTGGTCGCCGGCGGCACGCTCGACGAGTGGCAGGAGGCGCTGCTCGCATCGGGCGCCGGGGCAGTGCTCGCGACCCGCGGCTCCGACGGGGCGAGCCTCACGCGCGCCGGGCACACGCCGCTGCGGCAGGGCATCGCGTCGCTGGACGGCGACGTCGTCGACACGATGGGCGCGGGCGACGCGACCTTCGCCTCCGTGGTGGCGTCGTCGCTGGCGCGGTCGACGGACCCGGGCAGCGTCGACTGGGAGGCGGCGCTCACGGACGCGATGCGGGTCGCGGCCGCGACGGTGCGTGCGCCGGGCGCGCTGCTTCGCCGTCCCTAGCCGCAGGCTCTCCGGCCCTCTCCTCCCCGGCCCCGGCTCGACTCTCAGGCTGCCGCGCCGGCGTCGAGTGGTCAGTTGTCGTCCCTCCCAGCCCGGTGGAGGACCAGAACTGACCACTCGACGGCGGTGAACCGGCCCTAGCCGCGTTGCTCGGCGAGCGTGCGGGCCTTCGCCGACAGGTACCAGTGCGAGCGGGCGCCGGTCTCGACGGGCTGCATGCCGACGACGACCTTGCCGCGGGAGTGGTGCTCGGCCAGGTCCTCGTAGGCCTGCGCGATGTTGTCGAACGGGTAGAAGCCCGAGATCAGGACCCGCACCTTGTTGTCGGCGATCAGCTTCGCGAGCGCCGCCAGGATCATCGACGGCTCCGTGTCGCCGCGCTCCGCGGTGATGAACCGGATCTCGACGTCGAGGCGGTGCTCGCTCGAGCTGAAGCGCGACTCGGGCACGCCGAGCGCGGTGCTGAGCGCGGGGTTGTCGCCGCCGAAGTTGTCGATGAACGCCGTGACCGGGCGGCCCGCGGCCTTCTCGATGCGCTCTTGCAGACCCTCGCCGTAGTCGACGGGAGTGACGCCGATCTGGCGCAGGTAGTCGTGGTTGCCGGGGCTGCAGGTGCCGATCACCTTGGCTCCGGCGGCCAGCGCGAGCTGGCACTCGATGTGGCCCACGCCGCCCGCCGCGGCCGTGATGACGACGACGTCGCCTTCGCCGAGGTGCAGCGAGCGGACGATGTCGTAGGCGGTGGCGCCGGCGAGGTAGAGCCCGCCCGCGACCTCCCACGAGACGCTGCTCGGCTTGCGGACGACCGCGGTCGCCGGGACGGTGACCCACGTGGCGTGCGCGCCTCCGCCCACGGCGTGGCCGATGACCTCGGCGCCGACCGCGAGGTCGCGCACCGCGGAGCCGCGCTTCTTGACGATGCCCGCGAAGCACGAGCCCTGGTGGGCCGGGAACGTCTGCGGGAGGCGGTCCTGGAAGTCGCCCGCGCGGGTGAAGTTCTCGATGTGGTTCAGCCCGGCGCACACGACCTCGACGACGACCTCGTCGTCGGCCGGGACCGGCAGCTGCTGCGGGACGAAGTGCAGCTCGTCGATCTCCCCGTACCGGTCGTACTCCACTGCTCTGCCTGTCTTGACCATGGCGTGCCTCCTCGCGACGTGAGCCGAGTCTGCTCCTGCCGAGGCGCGACGGGTCGTGAACGGGCTGGGAATCCTGCCGCGCGCTCGCGCGGCGGCCCGGCCGCTCGGCGGCCCGGCCGCTCGGCGGCCCGGCAGCCCGGCAGCCCGGCAGCCCGGCAGCCCGGCAGCCCGGCAGCGCGGCGGCCCGGCGGCCCGGCGGCCCGGCAGCCCGGCAGCCCGGCAGCCCGGCAGCGCGGCGGCCCGGCGGCCCGGCAGCCCGGCAGCGCGGCGGCCCGGCGGCCCGGCGGCCCGGCGGCCCGGCGGCGCCGAGCGACCCCCGGTGCGGCTAGAGCTCGCTCGTCGGCACGCTGAACGTGTCGCAGGCCGTCGGGCCCCCGGCGCGACCGGCCTCGAACCACCTCGTGCGCTGCTCGGCCGAGCCGTGGGTCCAGGTGTCCGGGTCCACCCGGCCGCCCGCCGCCTCCTGGATCCGGTCGTCGCCGACGGCCGCGGCGGCGTCGAGCGCATCGGCGACCTGCTCGCGGGTCACGGGCTCGAGGAACGTCTCGCCGTACTCGTTCTGGATCGTCGTCGCGGAGCCCACCCAGGCGCCGGCGTAGCAGTCGGCCTGCACCTCGAGGCGGATCGTGTCGGAGCCGGGGCCCGTCTGGCTGCGGTCGGCGCGGTCGAAGGCGCCGCTGAGCTGCTGGACGTGGTGGCCCCACTCGTGCCCGACGACGTACATCTGGGCGAGGGGCCCGGCCGAGGCGCCGAACTGCTCGCGCAGCTGGTCGAAGAAGTCGGTGTCGACGTAGAGCGCGCGGTCGGGCGGGCAGTAGAAGGGGCCGGTCGCGCTGGTGGCGCCGCCGCAGCCCGTGTCGACGGAGGAGGTGAAGAGGAAGAACTCGGGGCTCGCGTAGCCCTGGATGCCGACCTCGGGCGCAGCGGTCGCCCAGTAGGTGTCGAGCGAGTCGGCGGCCCCCGCCATGCGGCAGTCGATGCTCGCGTTCGCGTCGGCGCCCGTCGAGCAGCCCTCGAGCGATTCGCCCTCGATCTGCTGTGCGGGGCCGACCTGCGCACCGCCGACGAGGCCGGAGAGGTCGACGCCGGTGAACTGGCTGATCAGCGCGACGACGATGACGCCCACGATGCCGACCCCGCCCGCGGCGATGCCGGTCGTGCGGCCGCGGCCCGAGCGCTTGACCTTGCTGCTGTCGATGCGGGTGTCGTCGTTGAAGGACATGGAGCAGACGTTACTGCCCCGGCGGGACCGGGGACCGGAGCAGACGGTGCGGCCCGGGCCGGGACCGGGGCCCGCAGGCGGCTAGAGGCCGCGGCGCTCCTGCTCGGCCTGCTCGGCGGCCTCGCGCTCGGCGCGCAGCACGGCACGGCCGGCGTCGCGTTCCTTGACGCGCAGCTCTTCGTCGCGCACCTCGGTGAGGTTGGCGCGCTCGGTGACCAGCCACTGCGGCATCTCCTCGAGGAGGGCGTGGATCTGGTCGGTGGTGAGCGCGTCGTCGACGCCGGCACGGGCGAGGCCCGAGATCGTGACGCCGAGCTTCTGCGCGACGACGGGCCTCGGGTGCGGGCCGGTGCGACGCAGCTCGGCGAGCCACTCGGGCGGGTTCGCGGTCAGCTCGGCGAACTCCTCGCGGGTGACGGGGCTGGCCTGGAACGACTCGGGGGTCGCCGGCAGGTGCACCCCGAGCTTCTTCGCGGCCGTGAAGGGCTTGAGGGTCTGCGGGCTCTTGCCGCTGGGGGTCTCCGAGGTCATCCCGCAAGGGTACCGCCCGGGCGGGCCGGAGCCGGGGCGTCGCCCACGCCTGTGGACGAGCGACGCGGGCGCCTGACACGGGAGGAGGCGCCGGCCACGGGCCGGGGGACGCAGGCCGCCCGGTAGCCTGGCGCGATGACGACCGAGCCGAGCCGCGCCTCCTTCCGCATCGGCTTCGTGCCCGGCGTGACCCTCTCGAAGTGGTCGCGGCTGTGGGAGGAGCGGCGGGACGACCTGCCCCTCGACGTCGTGGAGGTGACGGGCGACGCGACCGAGGTGCTCGACGTGCTCCGCGGCGACGACCGCGTCGACATGGTGCTGGCGCGGCTGCCGCTGGCGCTCGGCGACGACTTCTCGTCCATCGCGCTCTACGAGGAGCGCGCCGTGGTCTGCTTCGGCAAGGAGCACCCGCTGGCTGCCGCGGGCAAGGACGACGAGCTCTCGCTGGCCGACCTCGCCGGCGAGGTACGGCACGATCTCGACCCGGTCCTCGACGAGGCGCAGGCGATCGAGGTGGTGGCGACCGGCTCCGGCGTCGCCGTGATGCCGCAGTCGCTGGCCCGGCTGCACGGACGCTCGGGCGTGACGCACCGCTTCCTCTCCGACGTGCCGCCGACGACGATCGCGCTCGTCTGGCCGATCGGCGAGCTCGACGACGACATCGACGACTTCATCGGGGTCGTCCGCGGGCGCACCCGCAACAGCAGCCGGTCCAGGAGGCGCGACGACGACGCGCAGGAGGCGCCCGCCGCCAAGGCGAAGGGCCCCGGCAAGGGCGTCGGCACGGGCGGCAAGGGCGCGGCCGGCGGTCGCGGCTCGGGGCCCGGCCAGAAGAAGACGCCGCCCGGCGGTCGCGGCGGGCCGCAGCGGGGCACCGGCCGCAGCCGCCCGCGCCGCGGCCGCTGACCCCCGCCTCCTGCGCTCCCGCACCGCGCCTCCTGCTGCTCTCCTCATTCAGGAAGACGAGTCCTGATCCTCGCGAGAGGGGGACTGGTTCTCCTGATCCGTGCACGGATCAGGACCGGAGCGCCGCAGCTTCCTGAAAGACGAGGAGGCTCGGCCACGAACCCCGAGGGCTGCTCCACCAGCCCGACCGGCCTGGCATGCTGGCGCACATGAGCGAGAGCACCGACGGTGAGAAGCCGGTCCCGAGGCGCTTCAGGCGTCTGCGGTCCAACCCTCTGCGAGACTCCCTGCCGTGGGTGGCGGTGGTGGTCGGCCTTCTCCTGGTCGTCCGGGCGATGCTCGGGCGCAGCCCGGGCGACGACCCCGTCTGGCTCGTGATGGGCATCGTGCTGGCGGTCCTCGGCGTCGTGGTCTTCTTCGTCAACCGCTGGCAGGCGCGACGCGGGCACTAGGGGAGGACGTCGACGACATGAGAGAAGGTGCCCGCCGCCACCGGCAGACCGTCGCGGCGGTCCTGGCCGTCCTCACCGCGGTCGACCCGTGCGGTCTCGAGCCCGGCACGCCGGAGGGGCCTCCGGCAGACGAGTACGAGCCGGAGGCCCTCGACCTGGCCCGTGTGCTCCTCGCAGAGGGGGCCGTGACCGTGCGTGACGTCGAGGACGTCTGGGCGCACTGGTTCTCGGAGTCCCTCGTGCTCAGGCTCGGAGTCGACCGGACGGCCTGGCTGGTCGACGAGCTCAACGCGCTGGTGCCCGCCGCAGCGGCGAGTGGCTTGCCGCTTCGCGGGGCCTGACGGGGTCCAGAGGCCCACGAAGTGGCAACTCGATCGTCGTGGCGGAGCGACGGGCGCGCTGGTACCGTCCCCGCATGACCTGGCCCGCCGTGCACGTCTCCCGTCCGATCGAGCACGACGTCGCCGCCGTGTCGCGGGTCGCGGGCGACCCGGCTCAGCTGCCGTCGTGGGCGGCCGGCCTCAGCAGCGGCGTCCGGCACGAGGCCGGACGGTGGCTCGCCGACTCGCCGATGGGCGTCGTCGAGGTGGCGTTCACCGGGCCCGTGGAGCTCGGCGTCCTCGACCACGACGTGACGCTCCCCGACGGCACCGTCGTGCACAACCCCCTCCGCGTGCTGGCCAACGACCAGGGCAGCGAAGTGGTCTTCACCCTCTTCAGGCGGCCGGGCACCTCCGACGCCGACTTCACGGCCGACGTCGCGGCCGTCGAGCGTGACCTCGACCGGCTCGCCGCCGTGCTCGACGACCTCGCGCCTTGACCTCGGGCGACGAGCCCCCGCGCTGACTTCGCTCGACGAGCCGGGCGACTTGCCCCTTCATGCTGCCTCGCGCGGCGTGAGGCAGCAGAAAGAGGCAACTCGATCGTGGATCACAGCAAGCGAGCGCGAGGGCGAAGGAGGACGTGAACGTCGCGCGAGGCAGCCAGCCCCCTACGCTGGCCCCATGTCGATGAAGACCTGCCTCCTGACCGGCGCCGGACGGCGCGAGAGCATCGGGCGGGCCGTCGCCCGCGACCTCGCGGCCGACGGCTGGGACCTCGCCCTCGCGACCTGGGACCCGTACGACGACTCCATGAGCTGGGGCGCCCGCCCGGGCGACCTCTCCGAGCTGGTCGCCGAGGTCGAGGGCCTCGGGCAGAGGGCCCGCGTCTACCAGGCCGACCTCTCCGACGCGGCGACCCCCGCCCATCTCTTCGCGCAGGTGAACGCCGACCTCGGGCCCGTCTCCGGCCTGGTCCTGTCGCACTCGCAGAGCGTCGACTCGTCGATCCTCGACACCTCGGTCGAGGCCTTCGACCTGCACTTCGCCGTCAACACCCGCGCCGCCTGGCTGAGCATCAAGGGGCTGGCCGAGCAGCTGCCTCCCCTCGACGAGCTGCCCGACGGGGCCCGCGTCGTGGCGCTCACGAGCGACCACACCGTGCACAACCTTCCCTACGGCGCGAGCAAGGGGGCCCTCGACCGCATCGTGATCGCGGCCGCCCGCGAGCTGGCGCACCTCGGCATCTCGTCGAACGCCGTCAACCCCGGACCGGTCGACACGGGCTGGATGGACGACGACACCCGCCGCACGCTGACCGCGATGCAGCCGACGGGCCGCCTCGGCACCCCCGAGGACGTCTCGCGCACCGTCCGGTTCCTCATGTCGCCCGAGGGTCGCTGGGTCACCGGCCAGCTGATCACGACCGACGGCGGCATCTCCGTCTGAGCCGCCCTGCCTGTGCCCCGCCCGGGAAGGCCCGAGGAGGCGCGGGTACCGTCCAGCGCATCCGACAGCCTGAGGAGGCACGATGACGTTCAGCAAGGGCGACCACGTGACGTGGAACACGCCGCAGGGAGAGACCCACGGCACCGTGGTGGACAAGCGCGTGAAGGAGTTCCAGTTCGACGGCCAGAAGTTCAAGGCCTCCGACGACGAGCCGTACTTCATCGTGAAGAGCGACAAGACCGACGCGGAGGCGGCTCACAAGGAGTCGGCCCTCTCGAAGAAGAAGTAGGGGACAGCACCATGGCAGATCTGACCGACGTGACCTGGAACCAGGAAGCTCGCGACAAGATGCTCACCGACGCCGACCGCGTGCTGCAGGACGCCGTCCGCGAGGTCGCGGCCGAGCACGAGGGCGACGACTGGGAGCCCGCCTTCGCCGCGCTGAACGAGCGTCTCAAGGGCCGCTTCATCGACTACGAGCCCGGCCCGGACGTGCGCAAGTACGCCGAGGCGATCGCACGCGGCGACTACCGCTGATCGAACGGCTCCTGACCGACCCGCTCGTCCGCTGACAGGACCGCGGGTGCGTCGATCCGGCGCACCCGCGGACTGACGGCCACCGCGACGGCCACGACGGCGATCAGGCCGGCCAGCACCAGCAGGGCCGTCGGCGTGCCGAAGCGGCCGGCCAGGGGTCCGACCACGAGTTCCCCCACCGGGATGCCGGCCAGCGTCGCGAGCGTCAGGGCCCCGAAGACCCGGCCGAGGTAGGCGCGCGGCACGAGGGTCTGGATCGCCACGTCGAGCGGGACCGTGAACAGCTCGAGGCCGACGCTCGACACGAAGAGGCCGAGGCAGAGCCAGAACGCCCAGTGCAGCGGGTCCACGTACGGCGCGTCCAGCACCTCCGGCTGGTCGACGTGCGCACCGGCGAGCAGCACCAGGGGCAGCACCAGCGCCGACGTCGCCAGGCACGCGACCGCGAGGCGCAGCCGCCCGCGCAGCCGGCCCGCCCAGACGGCCCCGACGACGAGGCCGAGGGTCTGCACCGCCCCGGCGAAGCCCCAGAGCACGCGGCCGAACGACTCGTCCGCCACGAGCGGCCCGATCACCTGCACGCCGCCCGCGAAGCTGAGCTGGTGCACGAACGCCAGCGCCAGGGTCGCTCGGAGCCACGGCGACCGAGCGACGAAGCCGATCCCCGAGCCCAGGTCGCGCAGCAGCGACCCCGAGCCGGAGGCGCCGGTCACCGACCGCGGGACGCGCCCAAACGCCAGCGCCGCCGCCACCGACAGCCCGGCGCCGACGAGCAGCGCGCTGCCCGTCCCCGCGACGCCCACGAGCGCGCCGCCGAGGGCCGTGCCGACGATCAGGCCGACGTTCATGCTGATCCGTGCGAGCACGGTGCCGTCGCGCACGAGGGGCTCGACGAGCACGTCGCGGAGCATCGCGCTCGAGGCAGGGCCGAAGAACGCCGCGGCCGCGCCCGTCAGGGCAGCCGCGACGGCCAGCGTCACGAGGGTCTCGTTCCCCGTCAGCAGGAGCACCCCCGCAGCGACCAGGGAGGCGGCCGAGACCACCGAGGAGGCGGTGGCCACCAGGCGCCGCGGCAGCCGGTCCGCGAGGGCGCCGCCCACGAGGACGAGCACGACGTTCGGCACCGCACGGGCCGCCACGACGAGGCCGAGCTGCGTCGCGTCCGCGCCGAGGTCGACGGCCGCGAAGACCAGTGAGAGGGGAGCCAGCCCGCCGACCACCCACGACAGCAGACGTCCGACCCACAGGGCGCGGAACGCCGGGATGCGCAGCAGCGACCACCTCACGCGGCGAGCCTACGCTCGGCGCATGGGGGACCAGGAGGCGGTGCGATCGTCCGCCGCCCGCCTTAGGCTGGCCCCGATGTCCGCACTCGACGAGCCCGCCGCCCCGCCCGGCCGCTACCGCAAGGGCGTCGCCAAGCGCGAGGCGATCCTCGAGGCGGCCCTGCCCGTCTTCGGCAAGGTCGGCTTCCACGGGGCCTCGCTGCGCGAGATCGCCCGCAGCTGCGGAGTCTCGCACCAGTCGCTGATGCACTACTTCGCGACCAAGGACGAGCTCCTCATGGCCGTCCTCCGTCGACGCGACGAGCGCCTGCGACAGCACTTCGACGACGAGGGCGGCATGCGCCTGGCCGAGCTGGTCGCGCTCGCCGAGTACAACGTCGACGTGCCCGCCGTCATCTCGCTGTTCATCACGGCGTCGGCCGAGGCGACGTCGAGCGACCACCCGGCCCACGACTACTACGCCGACCACTACGACCGCATCATCGGCTCGACCTCGGCGTACCTCGCGGTCGCGCAGGCGCGCGGCTGGCTGCGGGAGGGGTTCACCGCCGAGTCGGCGGCCCGCGTCGTGCTGGCCGTGCAGGACGGCCTGCAGCTGCAGTGGCTGTACCGACGCGACGAGGTGCAGGTGGCCGACCTGATGCGGCTCGTCATCGGCACGGTCGTGACCGTGCCGACCGAGCAGCTCGACGACGCCGTGCGCGACGAGGTGGCGGCTACTTCGAGCTGATCCGCTGGAACTTGCGGATGCTCAGCGGCACGAACACGACGAGCATGACCGCGAGGCCGACGAGCACGGTGACGTACGGGTGCTGCAGCGTCCAGATGTCGGGCACGGGGGTCTCGCCGAGGTTGCCGAACGACGTGCGGGCGGCCTGCACGAGCGACGACACCGGGTTCCACTCGGCGAAGACGCGCAGCACCGTCGGCAGGGTGTCGCTCGGCACGAAGGCGTTCGAGATGAACGTCAGGGGGAACAGGATCATGAACGAGGCGTTGTTGATCGTCTCGGGCGTCTTCACGCTCATGCCGAGCAGCGCCATCACCCAGCTGAACGAGTAGCTGAACAGCAGCAGCAGCGCGATGCCCCCGAGGAACATCAGCGGCGGCGTGTTCACCCGCCAGCCGACGGCGAGCCCGGTGAGCATCATGATCACCATCGAGATCGAGTTGAGCACCAGGTCGCTGTTCGTCCGGCCGATCAGCACCGCCGACGGGCTCATCGGCAAGGTGCGGAACCGGTCGATGATGCCCTCCTTCAGATCTTGCGCCATGGCGGCGCCCGAGAAGGTGGACCCGAAGACGACGGTCTGGGCGAAGATGCCGGCCATCAGGAACTGCGTGTAGTCGGTGCCCTGCACGGCGATCGCGCCGCCGTAGACCTGGCTGAAGAGCAGCACGAACATGATCGGCTGCAGCACCGCGAAGATCAGCATGTCGGGCGAGCGCTTGACCTTGATCAGGTTGCGCTTCGTCACGGTCCAGCCGTCGGAGGCCCAGGTGCCGACCCCCGAGGGGCCCAGGGGCGTGAGGGTCTGCGCGAGCGCGCTCGTCGTCGTGGTCATCGCCGCGCCTCCTTCTTCTCGTCGGGCTTCTTCTCGTCACGACGGGCGGCGCGGCCTGCCCGGCCCCCGGTGGGCACGGAGCCCGTGTCGGGATCGGCGTCGTCGTCAGGGCCCGCCTTGCGCCCGGTGAGCTGCAGGAACACGTCGTCGAGGGTGGGGCGGCGCATGCCGGCGTCGTGCAGCTCGATGCCCGCGGCGCCGAGGTCGGCCAGGGTGCGCTGGAGCGCGGTCGGGCCGTCCGTGACGGCGACCTCGACCTGACGGCCGTCGCTGCCGAGCGACGGCTCGGCGTCGCCGTGCCGTCGCAGCACCTCGAGCGCCTGGGCCGCGCGGGCCTCGTCGACGAGCGCGACGACGAGACGGTGCCCGCCCACCTGCGCCTTGAGGTGGTCGGCGGTGCCCTCGGCGATGACGCGCCCGCCGTCGATGACGGCGATGTCGTCGGCCAGCCGGTCCGCCTCCTCCAGGTACTGGGTCGTCAGCAGCACCGTGGTGCCGCCGGCGACGAGGGAGGTGATGATGTCCCACAGGGCGAGGCGGCTGCGGGGGTCGAGCCCGGTCGTCGGCTCGTCGAGGAACAGCACGCGGGGGTTCGTCACGAGGGCGCCCGCGAGGTCGATGCGTCGGCGCATGCCGCCCGAGAAGCCCTTGACCGGGCGGTCGCCGGCGGCCGAGAGGTCGAACACGTCGATCAGCTCACGGGCTCGCTCGCGCGACACCTTGGCGCCGAGGTGGTAGAGCCGGCCGATCATGTCGAGGTTCTCGAAGCCCGTGAGGTTCTCGTCGACCGCCGCGTACTGGCCCGAGACGCCGATGGTGCGCCGCGTGGACTGCGGGTCGGCGACGACGTCGATCCCGGCGATGTGCGCCGTGCCCGAGTCGGGCACCTCGAGCGTCGTCAGCATCTTGACCACGGTCGTCTTGCCGGCGCCGTTGGGCCCGAGCAGCGCCTTGACGGTGCCCTCGGGCACGGTCAGGTCGAAGCCCGTCAGCGCGTGCACCGGGCCCGACTTCGAGCGGTACGTCTTCGTCAGGCCCGAGGCCTCGATCATCGCCATCTGCGCGCCTCCGACGTGGGGTGAGGTCACCGGACCCCTTGGTTCGGCGACGAGGTGAAAATACCAGCCGGGAGGGCCGCCCACCAGAGGACGGGTCGGTCCCGGTCGGGGCCGAGGAGGCGCCGGTCGCCTGGGCAGGAGGCGCCGGCCGACCGCCACGTTACGGTCGTGTGTCAAACCTTGCCACCTGGCAAGTTCCGGTCTTATCGTGACCGCATGACCACCATCGACCAGCCGGCCCGGCCGGCAGCTGCAGCCCTCCCCGAGTCGATCGGCGACGACGCCGTCGCCTTGGCCCGTCGCTGGGCGCACGAGGCGTCGTCGGCGCCCAGCACCGACTCGGCCCACCTGCTCGCCCAGGTGCTCAAGGACGAGTCGGGCCTCGCCTTCACGATCGGGTTCGTGGACCGCGTCGTCCGCCCCGAGGACCTCAGCGTCGCCGCCCGCAACCTGTCGCGCCTGGCCTCGCAGGTGCCCGCGTTCTTGCCCTGGTACATGCGGGGAGCCGTCCGGGTCGGCGGCGTCGTCGCCCCCGTGCTGCCCGGCGTCGTCGTGCCCGTCGCCCGACGCGTGCTGCGCGGCATGGTCGGCCACCTCATCGCCGACGCCCGGCCCGCGAAGCTCGGCGCGGCCATCAGCAGCATCAAGGCGGAGGGCACGCGCCTCAACCTCAACCTGCTCGGCGAGGCCGTGCTCGGAGACGCCGAGGCCGAGCACCGCCTCGCGGGCACCCGGGCGCTGCTCGAGCGCGATGACGTCGACTACGTGTCGATCAAGGTGTCGTCGATCGTCAGCCAGCTGTCGATGTGGGCCTTCGACGAGACCGTCGAGCGCGTCGTCGAGAAGCTCACGCCCCTCTACGAGCTCGCCGCCCGCTCGCGGGAGCCGAAGTTCATCAACCTCGACATGGAGGAGTACCGCGACCTCGACCTGACGATCGCGGTCTTCACGCGCCTCCTCGACCAGCCCCAGCTGCAGGGCCTCGAGGCCGGCATCGTGCTGCAGACGTACCTGCCCGACGCCCTCGGCGCCCTGCAGGGGCTGACCGAGTGGGCGACCCGACGGGTCGACGCGGGCGGTGCGTCGATCAAGGTCCGCGTGGTCAAGGGCGCGAACCTCGCCATGGAGACCGTCGACGCCGTCGTGCACGAGTGGCCGCTCGCCACCTACGACACGAAGCAGGCCAGCGACACGAACTACAAGCGCGTGCTCGCCTGGGCCCTGACGCCCGAGCGCACGCGTGCGGTCAAGATCGGCGTCGCGGGCCACAACCTCTTCGACATCGCCTTCGCGCACCTCCTCGCCGAGGCGCGCGGCGTCGGCGGCCGCGTCGAGTTCGAGATGCTGCTCGGCATGGCCGAGGGCCAGGCCGAGCTCGTCAAGGCCGACGTCGGCGGGCTGCTGCTCTACACGCCGGTCGTGCACCCACGCGAGTTCGACGTCGCCATCAGCTACCTGATCCGCCGCCTCGAGGAGAACGCCTCGAGCGAGAACTTCATGTCGGCCGTCTTCGAGCTCGCCTCGAACGAGGCGATGTTCGAGCGCGAGAAGGGCCGGTTCCTCGCCTCGCTCGCCGACGTCGACGTCGAGGCGCCCGCCCCGCACCGCGTGCAGAGCCGGCTCGACGACGCCCAGGCACTCCGGCCGCGCGAGGCCGGCAGCGGCTTCGACAACGAGCCCGACACCGATCCCGCCAAGGCCGACAACCGCGCCTGGGGCCGCGAGATCCAGCGTCGCTCGGCCGACTCGGTGCTCGGCGTCGACCTCATCGAGCAGGCGCGGGTGACCGACGCCTCCGTGCTCGACGAGATCGTCGCCGGCGCGGTCGCGGCACAGCCCGCGTGGGCGGCACGAGGAGGCGCGGGCCGGGCCGAGGTGCTCCGTGCCGCCGCCGTCACGCTGGCCGCCCGACGGGCCGACCTGATGGAGGTCGCCGCGAGCGAGACCGGCAAGACCGTCGCCGAGGGCGACGTCGAGGTCAGCGAGGCGATCGACTTCGCCAACTGGTACGCCCACCTCGCCGAGGAGCTCGACGTCGTCGACGGCGCCGACTTCGTGCCCGAGCGCCTGACGCTCGTGACCCCGCCGTGGAACTTCCCCGTCGCGATCCCCGCCGGCTCGACGCTCGCGGCGCTCGCCGCGGGCAGCAGCGTCGTCGTCAAGCCGGCCGGCCAGGCGAAGCGCTGCGGCGCCGTCATGGTCGAGGCGCTGTGGGAGGCCGGCGTGCCCCGCGACGTCCTCCGGCTCGTCGACGTGGACGAGGGCGACCTCGGCCGCCACCTCGTCTCGCACCCCTCCGTCGACCGCGTGATCCTCACCGGTGCCTTCGAGACGGCCGCGCTGTTCACGAGCTGGCGCACCGACCTGCCGCTGCTCGCCGAGACGAGCGGCAAGAACGCCATCATCGTCACGCCGAGCGCCGACCTCGACCTCGCGGCCGCCGACGTGATCAAGTCGGCGTTCGGCCACGCCGGGCAGAAGTGCTCGGCCGCGAGCCTCGTGATCCTGGTCGGCTCGGTCGGCCGCTCCGAGCGGTTCCGCCGCCAGCTGGTCGATGCGGCGTCCACCATGCGCGTCGGGTGGCCGTCCGAGCCCACGACGCAGATGGGCCCGATCATCGAGCCGGCCTCGGGCAAGCTCGAGCGCGCGCTCACGACGCTGGGCACCGGGGAGTCGTGGCTGGTCGAGCCCCGTCAGCTCGACGACACCGGCCGCCTCTGGTCGCCCGGCGTGCGCGCGGGCGTGGCCGCGGGGAGCGAGTTCCACCTGACCGAGTACTTCGGGCCGGTGCTCGGCGTCATGACGGCCGCGACCCTCGACGAGGCGATCGCCCTGCAGAACGCCACCGACTACGGCCTCACCGCCGGGCTGCACACCCTCGACCCGGCCGAGCTGTCGACCTGGCTCGACGGCGTCGAGGCCGGCAACCTCTACGTCAACCGCGGCATCACCGGCGCGGTCGTCCGGCGTCAGCCGTTCGGCGGCTGGAAGAAGTCGTCGGTCGGCGCCGGAGCCAAGGCCGGCGGCCCGAACTACCTCGTGCACCTCGGGTCGTGGACGCCCACGACCCTCGTCGGTGCTGCGGCGAAGGAGGCGCGGCCCTCGGAGGCCGTCGCCGCCGCCCTCCGCGCCGCGACCCCGTCGCTCGGAGCCGACGCCGACCTGGTCGCCGCGGCCGTCGCCACCGACGAGCACTTCTGGGCCTCCGAGTTCGGCGTCGCCCGCGACGTCAGCCAGCTCGGCCTCGAGCGCGACCTGCTGCGCTACCGCCCGCTCGCGGTGACGGTGCGCGCCGCCGAGGGCGCCTCCCTCGCCGACGTGGTGCGCGTGCTGCTCGCCGCCCTCCGCTCGGGCTCGCCCTTCACGGCCTCCGTCGCCTCCGCCCTGCCCGAGCCGTTCGTCGCGGGCCTCGGCCTCGGCGTGGGCGCGATCCGGGTCGAGAGCGACGACGCCTGGCACGACCGCGTCCGGGCGGGCGGGCTGCGGACCGAGCGCGTGCGCCTCGTGACCGCTGCTGACGACGGGGGTGCCGCCTCCTCGGCCCTCGCCGACGCGCTCGGCGGCGACCCGGCCGTCGCGGTCTTCGCCGCGCCGGTCACGCCGACCGGACGTCTCGAGCTGCTGCCGTTCCTGCGCGAGCAGGCCGTGTCGATCACGGCGCACCGCTTCGGCAACCCCGACGGCTGGAGCAACGCGGTCATCTAGCCCGTCGACACCCGTGAGTTGCCCTTTCGCGGGGCTCGCGAACGCGCATGGCCCCGCGAACCGGCAACTCGTGCAGAGTCGGGCCCGACCCCGGCTCAGACGGCGGGGCTGCCCGCGTCGTACCAGGCGGCCAGGCGGCGGAGGCCCTCTTCGACCGAGACCTCGGGCGTCCACCGGAGGTCGTGCTGCGTGCGTCGCTGATCGAACCAGTGCGCCGTCGAGAGCTGCTCCGCGAGGAACCGCGTCATGGGCGGCTCGTCGGCGCCGGGCCGCACGGTCCAGACGCGCTCGACGAGCGATCCCGCGACGCGGGCGAGCCCGGCGGGCACGCGGAGGCGCGGCACCGGCGCGCCGCCCGCGGCGCAGATCCCCGCCATCAGGTCGGCGACCGTGCGGGGCTCCCCGTTGGTGATCACGTAGGCGCGGCCCGAGAGGGCGTCGACCCGCTCGAGCGCGGCGGCGATGCCCGAGGCGGCGTTGTCGACGTAGGTCGAGTCGATCAGGGCGGCCCCGTGGTCGAGCAGCGGCAGCCGCCCCTGTCGGGCCCGCTCGACGATGCGCTCGACGAGCTGCGTGTCGCCGGGGCCCCAGACCAGGTGCGGGCGCACGGCGACGACGCGCAGGTCGTCCGTCGCGGCGGCGAGGGCGAGCAGCTCGGCCGCGGCCTTCGTGCGGGCGTAGTCGCCGCGTGCCCGCGAGGGGGCCGCCGACGCGGCGTCCTCGCCGACGATCGAGGCGCCTCCGTGGGCCACCGAGGGCGACGAGACGAAGACGAGGCGGGCCACGCCGGAGGCGCGCATCGCGTCGAGCAGGGAGCTCGTGCCCCCGACGTTGACCGCCTCGAAGTCGGCCGGGTCGCCGGCCAGCGAGACCTTGGCGGCCAGGTGGACCACCGCCTCCTGCCCGTCCACCGCCGCCGCGACGGCCGCGGCGTCGGTCATCGATCCGGCGACGTCGCGCACCCCGGCGACGCCCGACGGTCGACGCTGGAACGTCGTGACCTCGTGCCCCGCGGCCGCGACGGCCCGGGCGACCGCACCGCCGAGCAGGCCGCTCGCGCCCGTGACGAGCACCCTCACGGGCGCGCCTCCCCGGCAGGTGCTGCAGGTGCGGAGGCTGCGTGCACGGGCGTGTTCGTCGAGCACGGGCGGCGGCGACGGCCCGCCGACGACGAACCCGCCCGCCCGACGTGTGCGGGTGCGGCGGGCGCGGAGGCGGGCGCGAGCACCCTCACGGGCGGCGCATCCGTCCGCCCGAGAGCACGGACGCCGCCCACGTCGCGAGGCGCGCGCGGTCGATCTTGCTGTTGTGGCGCACGTCGGTCGGCAGCACCGGCACGACGAGCACGGCGGCGACGCGGTGGCCGACGGCGCCGAGCACGGCCGCGCGCACGTCGGCGGCGAGGTCGCCGGCCGCGAGTCCGGGACGCCGCACGGCGGGGGACCCCTCGCAGACGACGACGACCTGCTGCGTGCCGGCCGGTCCGACGCCGACGACGGCCGCCCGGGCCACGCCGGCGAGCGACTCGACGGCCTGTTCGGCGGCCACCGGGGTCAGGGGTCCGGAGGCGGTGGTCACGACGTGCGGCAGGCGCCCCTCGACCCAGAGCCGGCCCTGCTCGTCGAGGTGCCCGACGTCGCCGGTGCGGTGCCACCGACCGGACGACCCGGCCGAGGAGGCGTCGCTGTCGACGGGAGCACCGCCCACGCCGGTCGTGTCGCCCACGCCGCGCACGCTGGCCCGGTCGGTCAGCCACAGCCGGTCGTACCCGTGCTTGAGGTGCGGCGCGGACACGACGATCTCGCCCGTGACGCCGGCGGCGTCGGAGAAGGCGTCGGAGGCGCGCCCCGCCTCGTCGAGCGGAGCGACGCGCACCTGCACGGTCGGCGCAGGTCGTCCCACGCAGACCCCGTTCGCCGACGGGTCGCTCGCGGCCTCGCGGACCTCGTCGAGCGTGACGTCTGTCATCAGCAGACCCTCGGTCATGCCGTAGGGGGTGTGCGGCACCGCCCCGGGCATCAGGTCGCCCGCGGCGGCGAGCAGCGTCGCCGAGACGGGGGCGCCGGCCGACAGGAACGTCGACACGCCGGCGAGTGCCCGGCGACCGGCGTCGTCGAGCTCGTCCGCGGTCGCGACCACGTTCGTCAGCGCGGCGGGGGAGAGGAACACGACCGTCGCGTCGACCGCCCCGGCCGCCGCCGCGACGGCGCGAGCGGTCAGCGTGCGGGGCGAGGTGACGTCCATATCGGGCGTCACGCTCGTCGAGCCGAGCGCGGGGCCGAGCAGCGCGAAGGGGGCGAAGCCGGCGACCAGGCCGGTGCCGGGCCCGACGCCGTACCGGTCCGCGAGTGCGTCGCGCAGCGCGGTCAGCTGGCCGTGCCGGTAGACGACGCCCTTGGCGGGCCCGGTCGAGCCTGACGTGAAGAGGATCGCGGCGGGCGCCTCGGCCACGGGCGGCTCCGGCAGCTCGGCCATCGCGTCGTGCGCACGACGGCCGAGGGCGGCGATCTCGGGCAGCGAGGTCTCGACGCCGAGCGAGCGCGCCAGCACGGGCGAGAGGCGCTGGGTCGAGACGACGCGTCCCGGCCAGCCGAGGGCACGCGCCGCCGTCAGGCCGGGCAGCTGGCCGATGACGTGGTCGGGCCAGGCGCCGCGCACGGCGCGGGTGAGCCCGCGGACGCCGAGCCCGGCGTCGGCGACGACGACCACGGCCCCGATCCGAACGCAGGCGTAGAGCACGGCGGTGAGGTCGGCCCCGGGCTGCACGAGCAGCGACACCCGGTCGCCCGGGCGCACGCCGTGCTTGCGGAGGCCGAGCGCGATCTCGTGCACGCGTCGGCTGAGCAGCTGCCAGCTGACCCGGCGGGGGCCGGAGCCGCGCGCGGCGCCGTGCGGCACCATCTCGATCAGGGCGGCCTCCGGGCTGTCGGCCAGGGAGTCGAGGTACGACCAGAGCGGGCGGTCCTGGACGGTGCCCCGCACCTCCTCGGCGGTCGTCGCCGCCGTCCCCGTCAGGTCTGCGGCTGACGACGCGGCACCGCCGCCGGTCGAGGAGGCACGGCCGTCAGCGGACGAGGAGGCGCGCGTCGGCCCCTCGGGGAACCGGTCGCCCAGCCAGGTCAGCACGGCGGCCGCGTAGTCGACGTCCTCGGCGATCATGTGCCCGGCGCCCTCGAAGCGGTGAACGTCGGCGTGCGGGAGGCGGTCGGCGAGGTCGTCGAGGTAGCGGTCGCCGAAGATCGGGTCGCGCGGGCCCCAGAGCATCAGGCTCGACACGGTGAGGTCGCGCAGGGCGGCCGCTATCCGGTCGAGCTCGGCACGGCTCGGGTGCTGCTGGTCGACGGGGATGTCGGCCACGAACCCGCCGACGCCGCCGCGTCGCGCCGCCGACAGGTAGGGCGCGCGGTAACCGGCACGGACGGTGTCCATGAGCCGCGGGTGGGCGAGTCCCAGCGTCACGTCGATGAACCCGGACGTCGCGACGGTCGCGCGTCCGAGGACGCCGCGGGCGAGCGTCAGGCGGAGGGGCGCCGGGATCGGCTCGTCGGCCGGCTGGTGGATCGCCGTGTTGAGCATCGTGACCGCGGCGAGCTGGCCTGGGTGGTCGACCGCCCAGCCCATCGAGACCACTCCGCCCCAGTCGTGGCCGAGCGTGACGACGGGGCCGTCGAGGCCGAGCTCGTCGGTGAGCGCGGCGAGGTCGGCGACCCGCTGCGGCAGGCCCCGCTCGACGCCGGTCCGCTCGGAGAAGCCCATGTCGAGCTGGTCGACGGCGACGACGCGCCACGCAGGCCGGCCAGCTGAGGCGGCCTCGGTGGACTGCGCCACGAGGCGTCGCCAGAGGTAGGACCACGTCGGGTTGCCGTGCACGCAGAGGACGGTCCCGACGGGCTCCGCCCCGAGTGCCTCGAGAGCGGCGGCGTTGTCGAGGAGGTGCCAGGTGCGCTCGACGCGCTCGGCGCCTCCTGCGGGCACGGTCACCAGCCGCGACCACGACGGGTCGAGGCCGTCGAGCCCGGCCGGGGGGAGCGTCGCGGGCGACGTCGCCCGCGCGGCCGAGGGCAGGCGACTCACCAGGCGAGCTCCATCATCGCGGTGTTGATGCCCGAGCCGACGCCCATCAGCAGCACGCGGTCGCCCTTGGTGAGGGTCCGCGACTCCTCGACGAGGGTGATCGGGATCGACGCCGGGCCGACGTTGCCGAGGGTGGGGTAGGTGAGCGGGACGCGCTTGCGGTCGATGCCCGCGGCCTTGACGAAGGCGCCGGTGTGGACGTCGCTGACCTGGTGCATGATGTAGCGGTCCATGCGCTGCCAGTTCCAGTCGCGGGCCGCCTCCTTCCAGGCCGACACGACGAGCTCCATGCCGCGCTTGAGCAGGGCCTTCGCGTCGGTGAACATGCCGTCGACGCTGCCGACGCAGAGGTCGTAGTTCTCTGTCGCCGCTCGGGTGACGCCGCCGAGGATGCGGTGCCCCTCGGGGTGGCGGTCGGCGCGGCCGATCACGGCCGCCGCGGCGCCGGAGCCGAGCGTCAGGCTCGCGAACTCGCTCATGAAGTCGTCGCGCTCGTAGCCCTTGGTCAGGAGGCGGTCGATCGTGTTGACCTGGACGTCGTCCGCGTCCTCGCCGTCGATGATCACGGCGTAGTCGATCTGGCCGGCGTCGATCAGCTGCGCTGCCAGGGTCATGCCGTTGACGAAGCCCAGGCACGCGTTCGCGATGTCGAAGTTCGTGGCGGACGAGGGCAGCCCCAGGCCGTGGTGCAGCCGGACGGCCACCGAGGGCTCGAGGTGCGGCCGCGTCACGGACGTGTTGATGAGCAGGCCGACCTGGTCGGGTCGGACGCCGGCCTCGGCCAGCGCCCGCTTGCCGGCGTCGATCGCGGCCTCGTCGAAGCTCTGGCCCTCGGCCCAGTTGCGGCGCTCGTCGACGCCGGCGACGCGCTGCAGCAGGCCGGTCGGCAGCTTGAGGCGCTTGAGCACCGGGCGCAGCTTCTCGTCGATGCTGGCGGACGTGGTGACGCGGGTCGCCATGGTGCTCGCGACGCTGAGCAGCGCGACGTTGCGGTGGCGCGTGGTGGCGTTGCCTGCCCCGACCGCGGGGACCGCGGCGTCGTCGTCGCGGGCGGCCGCGGAGGCGGCTCCCGCCTCGCGCTCGGCGGCGTCGGCCTCGAGGGTCGCGGCGTCGGCTCCGAAGAAGGCGGCGTCGGTGGGCGCCGCGCCTGTCGTGGCGTGTCCTGTCAACGGGACTCCCTGTCGAATTGTCTCGGGCGTGTGCACCGGCTCGGGCGACGAACGGTGGTCGTCGGCAGCCGGAGAGATCGTGAGCACCGGTCGGGTGCATCGGTCGAGTTTACGGCGCAGTTCTCTGTGCGGTTGCCAGGATCGCGGGGCACGAACATGCCCTCGGCAGCATGTGTCGTCGGGCGGAGAGGCCTCAGCTGCCCGGGTCGCGCGGCAGGCGGACGATGCGGCGACGGCCGCCGAGGGTCCACCAGACGACGTCGATGACGGCCCAGGCCGTCGCCGCGACGGCGACGACGAGCAGCAGCACGGCGACGAGGGTGAGGCTGCCGCCCCCGACGAGCAGGCTCGTGAGGATGCTGGCCGCGAGCAGCCCGGCGGAGAGGACGGTCACGACCGGCCGCACGAGGCCGCCGTCCTTCGTCAGCAGCCAGTTCGGGACGTCGGGGTCGACGCGCACCTGCCTGGTCCTCACGATGGCCTCCTGTGTCGTGCCGCGCGGCGGCGGCGTGCCGTGTCGCCGTCCGGGGCGCCCCGGACGAGGATACGTCCTCCCTAGACTCGGGCCATGAGCGAACTCCGCCGCCCCTGGTTCACGCTGACGAAGACCGGCACCGTCCTGCCTCCCGTCTTCGAGATCGTCCTCGGCGTGCTCGGACTCGTCGTGCAGCTGTTGACCCTCACCTCCGGCGGGCCGGTCGAGACGATCACGCTGATCGTGTCCGTCGTCGCCGTGCTGCTGATCGCGCAGGGCGTCGCGGACCTCGTCTGGTGGTCCCGGGGCGACCGTCGGGCGCGCGCGCAGGCCGACGCCTCCTAGGCGACCCGGGCCCGCCCGGCCCGGTCTCACGCGGGCGCGCTGCGCAGCCGGTGCGTGGCGAGGAGCACCAGCACGACGACGCCCACCCCGATCGCGGTGTCGGCGCCGCGGGCCGCGATCAGGGCCCCGACGTCGACGGGGCCGCCCCCGATCGCGGGCATGCCGAGCGCCATCGGCGTGATGAACACGAGCGCCAGGCCGTAGTTCCGCGCGACGACGAGCTCGGTGGCGAACTGCAGCACCCCGAAGGCGACGACGAGCGCGACGGCGCTCGGCTGCAGCACCAGCAGCAGGGCCGCGAGGCCCAGCCCCACGACCGTGCCGAGGAGGCGGTGGCCGGCTCGCAGCAACTGGCCCGACGTCGCGCGCCCCACGACGGGCACCACGGCGGAGACCATCGCCCAGTACGGGTTCTGCAGCCCGAGCCCGACGCTGACGAGACCGGCCGCGAGCGAGGCCACCAGGCAGACGCCGGCGTGCAGGAGGACGCGGCGCAGGTCGACGGGGACGACCGGACGACCGACGACCCGGGCGCCGGGCTCGGCGAGGGCCCGACGCCCGGAGCGGCGGACCAGGCCGACGAGCGAGGTCGCGAGGGCGAGCAGCACGCTCAGCGACGACACGACGGCCGCGACCCCGATGCTCGCCGGCACCGCCGGCACGAAGGCGCAGACGCCGAGCCCGAAGACCGGGAAGAGGGGGCCGGGCGGGTTCCAGCCGCGCACGTCCGCGACCACGGAGGCCGCCCCCGCCACGAGCGCCACGACCGGCACCAGGGCCACGGCGGGCAGCGACGCCGCCGAGAGCACCGTGCCGAGCACGACGACCACGACCAGCAGCGCGCCCGCCTCGAGCTGCATGCCGAGTCGCTGCACGCGTCCGAGTCCTCGGCCGAACGCCGACGCGAACGCGCCGAACGTCGCGTAGGGCGCCCACTCGGCGTGCCCGATCGCGACGAGCACGGCGAGCGGCAGCACGACCGAGACGGCCACGCGCAGCGCGGGCAGGTGGGCACCGTCGTGCGGCCCTACGCGCAGCAGGTCTCGGGGCCGGGGAAGGGGCTGCCGGAGGCGGCGGGCGGGCGGGACGGCACGGTCGAGAGGTCCTCTCGTCGGGAGCGCACGTCGTCGGGTGCTGCGGGGCGGGGCGGGGCGGTGTGGCGGGGGCAGGGCTGCGGCCGACACGGGGAAGGCCCCGCCTCGCCGAGGGGCGGGACGGGGCCGGGGGAGCCGCCTGTCGGATTCGAACCGACGACCTTCGCTTTACAAGAGCACTGCGCTACCGGACTGCGCCAAGGCGGCGGGCAGGACCATCTTACCGACCCGACGTCGCACGGACGACGGGCAGGTGAGGAGGGCGACGGGCACGGGCGGGGGTGCGGCTGACGGCCTGCACGCCACGCAGGATTGGCGCAGACCCGGCGCAAGTGGTGAAGTAGGAGCTGCAGCGACCCGTGCGGTCGCGCCCGGTCGCCCCGGGCACCGACCACGAGGAGCTCCCATGACCAACGTCCTGACCGCCATCGGCTCGATCATCCTGCTGCTCGCGAGCTTCGCGCTCTTCGCGTACTCGTTCGGCCAGGACGAGCCCAACGCCTTCGTCTTCTTCGCGGGAATCGTGCTGATGACCGGCTCCTTCTGGCTGCCGATCACCGTCGTGGGGCAGAGCCGCAAGTCCTGGTAGTGGCGGCCTGGTAGCCGCGGCCTGGGAGGCACGGCCTGCCAGGCGCAGCCTCCCCGCCGAGGCCGAGGCCGAGGCTCAGGCCTAGGCCTAGGCCTAGGCCTTCGCCGAGCCCGGTGCGCTGACGAAGCGCCCGGGCTCGAGCAGCTTGCGGGGCTTCTCGTCGCGCTCGGTCCGCCCGCCGACGTAGAGCCAGCCGAGCAGCTTCTCGTGCGACGCCAGCCCGTGGGCCCGGTGCACAGCCTCGTGGCGCGTGTCGGTGCCCGTGCGCCAGAACACGCCCCAGCCCTCGTCGTCGAGCACGAGCGACAGCAGGTGGGCGACGCCCGAGGCGACGCTCTCCTGTTCCCACTCGGGCACCTTGCGGCTCTCGACCGGCGAGAGCACGACGGCGAGGACGAGCGGCGCCCGGAGCGACTTCTGCTCGAGCTTCTCGGCCGACTTCCCGTCGGCACCGCTCGCCTCGGCGAGCCCTCGACCGATCAGCAGCCGGTCGTCGCCGCGCAGCTCGATCAGGCGCCACGGCCGCAGCGACGAGTGGTCGGCCACCGTCGCGGCCGCCTGCACGAGCTCGAGGAGCTGCTCGTGCCCGGGCGCCTCGTCGGTCACCTTCGAGCGGGACCGTCGCCGGCGGGCAGCGTCGGCGACGGTGCCCATCAGGCCCGGGCCTGGTCGCCGGTCGAGGTGCCCTCGGCCTTGAAGTCGAGCGAGATCGAGTTCATGCAGTAGCGGTCGCCGGTCGGGGTGCCGAAGCCGTCGGGGAACACGTGGCCGAGGTGCGACCCGCAGGTGGCACAGCGGACCTCGGTGCGGACCATGCCGAGCGAGTCGTCCTCGATCAGCTGGACGGCCTCCGGGTCGACCGACTCGTAGAAGCTCGGCCAGCCGCAGCCGCTGTCGAACTTGGTGCCGCTCTTGAAGAGCTCGGCGCCGCAGGCGGCGCAGGCGTAGATGCCGGCACGGCTCTCGTCGAGCAGCTCGCCCGTCCACGGGCGCTCGGTCGCCGCCTGGCGGAGCACCTGGTAGGCCTGGGGGTCGAGCTCACGACGCCACTCTTCGTCGGACTTCTCGACCTGGTACGACACGGGCTCGTTCGCCATGGTGCACTCCTCTGCGTCAGGGGGACTCGCAGGCGTCGGGGCCTGCTCGTCGGGGACTCTCCATTGAACACCGCGCCGCCGACGCCCATTCCGCGCCGCCGCCTCCTCGGGGCTGCCTCCCAGGGGTGCGAGACTCGGCCGGTGACACCGCCGCCGACCCTCTCCGACCGCTTCGCCGCCTACGCGGACGCCGTCCTGCTCGAGGGCTCGCCGACCTGGGCCGCCGCCGCCCGGGGCGTCGCCGCCGACGCCGAGGTGCTCGCGCTGGTCGAGCGAGCCGAGGAGGCGCGGCGCCAGCCGGTGCTCGTGCTCGCCGTCGCGAGGTGGCTGGGTGCGCCCCTCGGCCCCTGGCCCGAGCTGCGTCGCTGGCTGCTCGACCACCCCGACCGGTTCCTCGACGAGCTCGGCCGGCGGCTCACGCAGACCAACGACGTGCGGCGCACCAGCCCCGTGTCGCTCGCCCTCGCCCGGGTGGAGGGGCCGGTGGCCCTGCTCGAGGTCGGCGCCTCGGCCGGCCTCGGCCTGCTGCCCGACCGCTACGGGCACCGTGCGGGCGACGACCGCTGGGGCGCACCGGACAGCGCCGTCCAGCTCGAGGTCGTCGTGCACGGCGACCTGGGCGAGGTGCGGCTGCCCGAGGTCGTCTGGCGCGCGGGACTCGACCTCGACCCGCTCGACGTGCTCTCCGCCGCGGACGTGGGCTGGCTCGAGGCGCTGCTCCCGCCCGGGGCGACGGGGCGGGCCGCGCTGCTGTCGCAGGCCGTCTCGGTGGCCGCCGCCGCGCCTCCTCGGGTCGAGCGGGGCGACGCCGTCGACGACCTCGCGCGGCTCGCGGCCGAGGCGCCCCCGGACGCGACCCTCGTCGTCGTCTCGACCGGCACGCTCGTCTACCTGCCCGGACGCCGTCGGCAGGAGTTCGTCGACCTGGTGCGCGGCCTGGGCGCGCGGTGGATCTCGTACGAGCGGCGGGGCCTGCTGCACGAGGTGCCGGTCGTCGTGCCCGACGGCGTGCCCCCGGACGAGTCGTTCGCCGTGCTCGCCCTCGACGGGCGTGCGCTGGCGGTGGGGGACGCCCACGGCACCCGCCTGTGGACGACCGGCTGACGGCGACGAGCCGACCGGCCGAACCGCCCCGCGCCTCCCCGGCTGCTCCGCCGCCCGCCCCTAAGCTGGCCGGGACCGAGAGGGCGGGCAGTGAGCGACGAGGGCAGCGGCAGCGGGGACGTGCGCACGAGCGCGCTGTCCGAGCGCGACCGTGCCCTGCTCGACTTCGAGCAGCGTGCCCCGTCCTCGCCCGGACAGAAGGAGGCGGCGCTGCGTCGCGAGCTCGGCCTCACGACCGCGCGCTATCAGCAGATGCTCGGCTCCCTCCTCGACAGACCTGCTGCACTTGCCTACTCGCCCATGCTCGTGGGGAGGCTCCTGCGACTGCGCGAGGAGCGCTCGCGGGCGAGGGCCGCCCGCTCGTTCGGGCCGACCGACCGCTGACCCACACGGAAGACCGACACCACACCATGGCGAAACACCCCCGCGACCGATTCGACGAGGTGCCCGGCGACCTGCAGAGGGTCGGGGCCCACCGAGCCGTGGCGCGGCGAGGTCGCGGCTGGGTCGTCTTCGCGTGGTGCGCCCTCGCGGTCGGCGTCTTCGTCGGCGCGGGCGTCGTGTACCTCGGCGTCGCGAACGACAGCTTCCAGTTCGTCTCGCCGACCTCCGACGAGACGGCCGAGGCCGGGTCGGAGACGCCGGCCGACGACGCGACGGACGGGACCGCCGCCCCGACGACGCCGGCCGAGACCGTCGCCCCCGCCGACCCGGCGTCCGTCGACCCCGACGTCACCACGATCACCGTGCTCAACGGCACGACGACGAGCGGGCTCGCGAGCCGCGCGTCGCTGGCCCTCGCCGAGACCGGCTGGACCGTGGCCGGTCAGGGCAACGCCGACGGCACCGTGCCCACGACGATCGTCTACTACGCCGACGCGGCCGACGAGGCCGTGGCCCTCGGCGTGGCCCGCGACCTCGGCACGACCACGGTCGAGCTGAGCGACGCGTTCCCCGACTCGTCGGTGACCGCGGTGCTGGGGGCGGACTACACGCCCTGAGGCGCGCCTCCTCGTTGCCGTCCCGTTGCGGTCGTGTTGCCGCCCCGTTGCGGAACGTGTGAATTCGTCACTTCTGGCGGGTTAACCCTGCGCCGAGGCCTTCTGCGGGCCGGTGCGCCCTGGCTAGCATCTGGTCCCGGCACTGGCACCACCGCACGCGCCGCACGAGAGCACAGCAAGGGGAACGACACCATGGCACAGGGCACCGTCAAGTGGTTCAACGCGGAGAAGGGCTACGGCTTCATCACCGTGACGGACGGCGGACAGGACGTCTTCGTCCACTACTCCGCCATCGACATGAACGGCTACAAGGTCCTCGAGGAGGGCCAGGCGGTCGTCTTCGAGGTCGGCACGGGCGACAAGGGGCCGCAGGCGGAGAGCGTCCGTCCGGCCTGACCCCTGCAGGGCGTCACGAGGTGCGGGGCTCACTTGCACTCCATAGGTGAGAGTGCCAGAATCGTCCTTGGCACTCGCCGTTGGTGAGTGCCAATGCTTCTGCTTCATGACGTCCGGGAGGGACGAGGAAACACATGGCTAAGATCATTGCTTTTGACGAAGAGGCCCGTCGTGGCCTCGAGCGCGGCCTGAACATCCTGGCCGACGCGGTGAAGGTCACGCTCGGCCCGCGCGGCCGCAACGTCGTGCTCGAGAAGAAGTGGGGCGCCCCCACCATCACGAACGACGGCGTCTCCATCGCCAAGGAGATCGAGCTCGACGACCCGTTCGAGAAGATCGGTGCCGAGCTCGTCAAGGAGGTCGCCAAGAAGACGGACGACGTCGCCGGCGACGGCACCACCACCGCCACCGTGCTCGCCCAGGCGCTCGTCCGTGAGGGCCTCCGCAACGTCGCCGCAGGCGCCGACCCCATCTCGCTGAAGCGCGGCATCGAGAAGGCCGCCGCCGCCGTCTCGGCCCAGCTCCTCGCCGACGCGAAGGACATCGAGACCAAGGAGCAGATTGCGGCCACCGCCTCGATCTCCGCCGCCGACCCCACCATCGGCGCGCTCATCGCCGAGGCCATCGACAAGGTCGGCAAGGAGGGCGTCGTCACCGTTGAGGAGTCGAACACCTTCGGCACCGAGCTCGAGCTGACCGAGGGCATGCGCTTCGACAAGGGCTACCTGTCGCAGTACTTCGTGACCGACCCCGAGCGCCAGGAGGCCGTCTTCGAGGACGCCTACGTGCTCATCGTCAACTCGAAGATCTCGAACATCAAGGACCTCCTCCCCGTCGTCGACAAGGTGATCCAGAGCGGCAAGCAGCTGCTCATCATCGCCGAGGACGTCGACGGCGAGGCGCTGGCGACCCTGGTCGTCAACAAGATCCGCGGCATCTTCAAGTCGGTCGCCGTCAAGGCCCCCGGCTTCGGCGACCGTCGCAAGGCCCAGCTGCAGGACATCGCCATCCTCACCGGTGGCCAGGTCATCGCCGAGGAGGTCGGCCTCAAGCTCGAGAACGCGACGCTCGACCTGCTCGGCCGTGCTCGCAAGGTCGTCATCACCAAGGACGAGACGACCATCGTCGAGGGCGCCGGCGACCCCGAGCAGATCGCGGGCCGCGTCCGTCAGATCCGCTCCGAGATTGAGGCGACCGACAGCGACTACGACCGCGAGAAGCTCCAGGAGCGCCTCGCCAAGCTCGCCGGCGGCGTCGCCGTCATCAAGGCCGGCGCGGCCACGGAGGTCGAGCTCAAGGAGCGCAAGCACCGCATCGAGGACGCCGTCCGCAACGCGAAGGCAGCCGTCGAGGAGGGCATCGTCGCCGGTGGTGGCGTGGCCCTCATCCAGGCCGGCAAGACCGCTCTCGCCGAGCTGCACCTCGAGGGCGACGAGGCGACCGGTGCGAACATCGTGCGCGTCGCCATCGACGCTCCGCTGAAGCAGATCGCCTTCAACGCGGGCATGGAGCCCGGCGTCGTCGCCGACAAGGTCCGCAGCCTGCCCGTCGGACACGGCCTGAACGCCGCGACCGGCGAGTACGTCGACATGATCGCCGCCGGCATCATCGACCCGGCCAAGGTGACCCGCTCTGCCCTGCAGAACGCCGCCTCCATCGCTGGTCTGTTCCTCACCACCGAGGCCGTCGTCGCCGACAAGCCCGAGCGCAACCCGGCCCCGGCCGGCGACCCCTCGGGCGGCATGGACTTCTAGTCCGCGACCGCGCCAGCCACACCGCAAGGGCGGCTCTCCTCCGGGGGAGCCGCCCTTCGGCGTTCGTGCGTTCGTGCGTGCGCGCGTGTGTGCGTGCGTGCTCTTCTGCAAATGCCGACCAGACGGCGTCCTCGCGCTTCGCAAAAGTCGGAAAACCCGTTGTTGCATGCGAGCAGGTCGGGTTGTGGGGGCTGCGGGTCACGCACGCGTGCGGGGGAGCCGCAGAACCCGACCGGAGCGTGCTCGCGGGCCCTGCAGTACCCGGATTCTCGGGGACAGCAGGCTCGCCGGTCGGCATGTGCGGATCCCCCCGTAATTTGAGAGTGATCCGCGTGCTGCGTCGGTGTCCGAGCAGGAGGCGCGGCTCGGATCGTGCGGATCACGCGCACATGACGGGTTGGACGCGTGAGCGGAGAGGGGCCGCGGCTGCGCCGCACCGCTGTGGGGGCGGTCGGTCGCAAAGCGAGAGTGATCCGCGCGGCGCGAGACTCGGCGACCGGCCTCTGCGGTGCCCCGACGACGGATCGCTCGCGGATCACGGGTGGGCGCGTGAGCGGAGAGGGGCCGCGGCTGCGCCGCACCGCTCTGAGGGTCGTGGGACCGCACAGCGAGAGTGATCCGTGCGCCGCAGGCCTCGGTGAACGGCCTCTGCGGCGTTCGGACGACGGATCACGCGCAAATTACGGGTACGACCCCGGCAGAGCGGCTAGGAGGCGGGCGTCGTGGGCGGCTGGTCGGCGGCAGGGGCGGCCGTAGCGGCAACTCCAGCAGCCCCGGCGGCACTGCCGGCACCCCCGACCTCGGGGAACAGCGGCAGCGCGACCCGGAAGGTCGCACCGCCTCCGGGGGTGTCGAAGACGTCGACGCTGCCGCCGTGGGCCGACACGATGCCGGAGACGATGGCCAGGCCGAGGCCCGAGCCGCCCGTGTCGCGGGTGCGCGACGAGTCAGCACGCCAGAAGCGCTGGAAGATCTTCTCCCGGATCTGCGGCGGGATGCCCTCGCCGTGGTCGACGATGTCGATCGTCGCGACGCCACGGCCCGGGTCGGACTGCACGGCGAGCTCGATCGGGCTGTCGTGCTCCGTGAAGCGCATCGCGTTGCCCATCAGGTTCGTGATCACCTGGCGCAGCTTGTTCTCCTCGCCGAGCACCACGGCCGGCGCCTGCGGGCCGTGGCCGGACGCGTCGCCGGACTGCTCGTCGCCGACCGGCTCGCCTGCCCGCACGGCGCGGGCCCGCAAGCCACGGAGGCGCGCGAGGGTGGCACCCGCGAACGAGATCGCCCCCGTCGACCCGGGCGGCACGGCGACCGCGTCGTCCGGCACGGCCGACAGGTCGGCCACGGGCAGCTCGTCGGCCCCGTCGCTGACGACAGGGTCGTGCACGACCACGGCGATGTCGCGGTCCGGGTTGGACGCCATCGTGTCGAGGGCCGAGTCGCGGGCGATGGCGACCAGGTCGACCGGGCCGAGCTCCAGCGGCTTCGACTCGTCGAGACGGGCCAGCGCGAGGAGGTCCTGCACGAGGACGCCCATCCGGATCGCCTCCTTCTCGATGCGGTCCATGGCCTGGGCGACGTCCTCCGGCTTGGTCAGCGCGCCCATCCGGTAGAGCTCGGCGTAGCCGCGCAGGCTGACGAGCGGGGTGCGGAGCTCGTGGCTGGCGTCGCCGACGAAGCGCCGCATCTGGTCGATGGTCCGCGACCGGTCGTCGAAGGCCGAGTCGATCCGGCTCAGCATCGTGTTGAGCGAGCGGTTCAGCCTGCCGACCTCGGTGTTGGGCGTCGTCGAGTCGAGGCGTTGGCTGAAGTCGCCGTCCGCGAAGCGCGCCGCCGTGGCCTCGACGTCGCGCAGGGGGAGAAGGTCGACGTGACGAGCAGGCGCGTCAGGGCGGCGCCGAGCACGATGACCGAGACGCCGAAGCCCAGGAAGATGCCGCTGAAGCGCCCGATGACGGCGTTCGTGCTGGCGAGGTTGGTGCCGGTGACGATGGTGGCGTCGATCTGCTCGACCATGCCGGTCGTCTGGTCGCGCTGCGTCAGCGTCTTGTCGAACGCGTAGATGCGCCACTGCTGGTCGTGGTCGGAGTTGTACACGCTCATCGGCTCGGCAGTGGTGCCGGCCTTGGGGAGGTCGACGGCCGAGAGGTCGGGCCCCGTGCCGCCCTGCAGCTCGTCGGCGTTGTCGCAGATGCGCGTGCCGTCCTCGCGGAAGAGCGCGACGAAGCTGCTGCTCGTCGCCCCGAAGGTGACGGTGCACGACTGCGCGTTCGTGGCGCTCTGCGACGCCCCGGAGAACGTCTCGGCGGCCGACTTGAGCGACAGGTCGACCTGGCCGTAGAGGTACGTGCTGAGCACCGTCATGGTGCCGAGGCCCGCCACGAGCAGACCGAGGGTCACGAGGGTGACCGTGATCCCGGTGATCTTGGTGCGGATGGAGATCTCGTTCCACCACTGCGACAGGCGTTCGTGCATGAGAAGCGAAGATACCGGTGGCGCCTGGGAGCCGAGGCCCCCGGGCGCCACCGGTGATCGTTGCGCGTCAGGCCTTGGCGGCCTTGAGCATGTAGCCGAAGCCGCGCTTCGTCTGGATGATCGGCTCGGCCGAGAACTGGTCGAGCTTGCGACGCAGGTACGAGATGTAGCTCTCGACGATGCCGGCGTCGCCGTTGAAGTCGTACTCCCACACGTGGTCGAGGATCTGGGCCTTCGACAGCACGCGGTTGGGGTTCAGCATGAGGTAGCGGAGCAGCTTGAACTCGGTCGGGCTCAGCTCGATCGCGGTCTCGCCGATGGTGACCTCGTGGGTGTCCTGGTCCATGGTGAGCTCGCCGGCGCGGATGATCGCGTCCTCGTCCTCGTTCATGGTGCGGCGGAGGATCGCCTTGATCCGGGCGACGATCTCGTCGAGGCTGAACGGCTTCGTCACGTAGTCGTCGCCGCCGACGGTGAGGCCCGTGATCTTGTCCTCGGTGTCGTCCTTCGCCGTCAGGAACAGGATGGGCGACGTGTAGCCCGACGACCGGAGGCGCTTGGTGACGCCGAACCCGTTCATGTCGGGCAGCATGACGTCGAGGATGATCAGGTCGGGCTCTTCTTCGAGGACCGCGGAGATCGCCTGCGCGCCGTTGCCGACCGCTCGCACGGCGAAGCCGGCGAACCGGAGGCTGGTCGTCAGCAGGTCGCGGATGTTGGGCTCGTCATCGACGATGAGAATCTTGGGGCCGTCGCTCATGCCCCCAGTATCTGTCCGCGCCCTCGGTGTTGCCTGTGAGTCGTGAGTGCGCCGACCGCGTGCGAGCAGCGAGCGCGCCGTCAGCGAGCCGTCAGTCGACCGTCAGTGGCCCGCGTCGTCCCACTCGGTGTTCGGCACGAGCGCGATGCGCGTCGTGAGCTCGAGCAGCTCGTCCGGCACCGCGAGCGTGAAGGCGACGCCGTCGCGCTGCTCGAGCACGGCCGTGTAGCCGGAGGCGCGGGCGATCTCCCATCCCGGGAACCGCTCGACCGGGGCCGTGACGACCCGCGCCTCCTCGGCGTCGTCCAGCTCGCCGAGCGCGCTGAGGCCCGCGTAGAGGTGGTCGACGACGGGGGAGCCCGCGAGCAGGTCGCTGCGCTCGAGGACCTCGGGGTCGCGGGTCCAGGTCACGACGCTCAGGCTCGCGCCCGCGTGCAGGCCGCCCTGCACCTCGTACGTGCGCTCGACCGAGACGACGACCGTGTCGTCCCACGGCGCGGTCCGCGAGCGCTGGCCCCGGTACTCGACGGCCTCGTGGTCGAGGGAGGCGACCAACGGCCCGAAGGCCGCCCACGGCGACTGGTCGGCCAGGAACACGCGGCGCAGGCCGTCGCGCCAGAGCTCGTCGTCGCCGAGGGGGACGTCGCCGGGCCCGAGCTCGGGCCCGCTCACGCGGCCAGCACCGGGGAGTCGAGGATCGTGTAGCTGTAGCCCTGCTCGGCGAGGAACCGCTGACGGTTCTGGGCGAAGTCCTGGTCGACCGTGTCGCGGCTGACGAGCGTGTAGAACGACGCGGGCAGGCCCGACTTCTTCGGCCGCAGCAGGCGCCCGAGCCGCTGCGCCTCTTCTTGCCGCGAGCCGAACGAGCCGCTGACCTGGACCGCGACCGTCGCCTCCGGCAGGTCGACCGAGAAGTTGGCCACCTTCGAGACGACCAGCACCTTGATCTCGCCCGAGCGGAAGGCCTGGAACAGGCGCTCGCGCTCGTCGATAGGCGTCGCGCCCGTCAGGGTCGGGGCGTCGAGCACCTCGGCGAGCTGGTCGAGCTGGTCGAGGTACTGGCCGATCACGAGGATCTGCTCGCCCTCGTGCCGCTCGACGAGGTGCTTGACCACGTCGAGCTTGGCCGGCGCCGTGGCGGCGAGGCGATAGCGCTCGTCGTCGGGGGCGGCCGCGTACTCGAGCCTGTCCTGCTGCGGCAGGTCGACCCGGACCTCGAAGCAGCTCGCGGGCGAGATGTAGCCCTGCGCCTCGATCTCCTTCCAGGGGGCGTCGAACCGCTTGGGCCCGATCAGGCTGAACACGTCGCCCTCGCGGCCGTCCTCGCGCACGAGGGTGGCGGTGAGGCCGAGGCGGCGGCGCGCCTGCAGCTCGGCGGTGAGCTTGAAGACGGGGGCCGGCAGGAGGTGCACCTCGTCATAGACGACGAGGCCCCAGTCGAGGGCGTCCAGCAGCGACAGGTGGGTGTACTTGCCTGCTCGGCGGGCGGTGAGGATCTGGTACGTCGCGATGGTGACCGGCTTGACCTCCTTGACGGAGCCCGAGTACTCGCCGATCTCGTCCTCGGTCAGGGAGGTGCGCTTCAGCAGCTCGTCGCGCCACTGCCGTGCGCTCACCGTGTTCGTGACGAGGATCAACGTGGTCGTGCCGGCGGCGGCCATCGCCCCGGCGCCCACGAGCGTCTTGCCGGCGCCGCAGGGCAGCACGACCACGCCGGAGCCGCCCGAGAAGAACTCGTCGATGGCCTGCTGCTGGTAGCCGCGCAGCTGCCAGTCGGTCTGGTCGAGCTCGATGGCGTGCGGGGTGCCGGGCGTGTAGCCGGCGTGGTCCTCGGCGGGCCAGCCGAGCTTGACCAGCTGCTGCTTGATCTCGCCGCGAGCCCAGGGGAGCAGCTCCCATACGGTGTCGCTCCGCCGCACGCCGAGCAGCTCGCCGATCTTCTTGACGCGCGTGACCTCGCGCAGCACGGCGTCGTCGGTGCCGCGCAGCACGAGGGTCTCGCCGTCGCGCTCGATCACGATGCGCCCGTAGCGGGCGACCGTCTCGGCCACGTCGACCGTGACGCTCTGCGGCACGGGGAACTTGCTGTACTTCTCGAGCGTGCCGAGCATGTCGTCGGCGGTGTGGCCCGCGGCGCGCGCGTTCCAGAGGCCGAGGCGCGTGATGCGGTACGTGTGCACGTGCTCGGGGGCGCGCTCGAGCTCGGCGAACACGCTCAGGTCGTGGCGCGCGTCCTCAGCCTGAGGGTGCGCCACCTCGAGCAGGACGGTGCGGTCGCTCTGCACGATCAGGGGGCCGGTCATGAGGGTCGAGTCTAGGCGCGCCCTGCCTGGGTGCGACTCAGGCCGAGCTCGACACCGAGACGACGTGCGACAGCGGCAGCGTGCGCTCGACGTCCGACTTCTTGTCGCGTCCGCGCACCCGTCCGCCGCCGACGCCCGTGGGCTCCATCTCGAGCTGGCTCGTGCTGCCGTCGGGCATCGCGATCGCGATGGTGACGGTCAGGCGGCCCTTGACCGCGGCGTCGAGCTGACGGGTGATCCAGGCGCGGTCGGTGGTCTCGCTGCTGGCCTCGCTCCCCGCGGTGAGCCGCTCGACCATGTCGCGCACCGCGTCGCGCGGCGGCACGGGCGTCGGCCGGTGCAGGCGGCGTCGCGCCGGGGGAGTCGCCTCGCCGCCGTCGTCGACCACGACGACCGGGTACCGCTCGTCGCTGAGGGCCCAGAAGACGGTGTCGCGGTCGAACGTCGTGGCGACGCGCCCGGCGTCCACCCGCTGCAGCGCGAGGGGCGCGAGGGCGTGGTCGACCTCGAGGGTGTCGACGCTCGCCCGCTCGTCGGAGCTGACGACCGTGACCGCTCCGGCAGGCAGGTCGGCACTGCCCACCACGCGCTCGACCCGGTACCGCCCGTGCCGCTCGGCGGACTGCTGGAGGAGGTAGTCGAGCGGCTGCGGGACGCCGGTGAGGCTGATGCCCTCGAGGAACGACCGCAGGCTGTCGGCCGTCTCGCCGGCGGTGAGGGCGCGCTGGATGCCGCCCTCGGTGATGCGGTAGGTGGCGGCGAGGCCGGCGCTCTCGACGTCGGCGATGACCCGGAGGCGGGCGTCCAGCCCCGGGGCCAGCGGGCCGGGCGCGACGACGGTGAGGTCGTGCTGCAGGTAGACCTGCTCGATGGCGTCGGGCAGCAGGTCGGCGACGCGGGCCCTGGCCGCCTCCGGCCCCTCGCGCAGCAGCGAGACGGCCGCGCGGGTCGGGGCCTGGCCGCTCGTCAGCCCGAGCAGCTCGGCCGCCCGGGCGAAGACCGCGAGGCGCTCGGGGATCCACGCGTCGCCGGCCGGGTAGGCCCAGCGCGCGTACTCGGACAGCGGCTCGCCCCACGAGGTCTCGACGCGCTCGTGCAGCACCGCGAGGATCTCGGCCGGCAGCGAGGCGAGCCACGCGCGGGTCAGCGACTCCCAGCGGTCGGGCCACGAGGAGGCGAGCCAGGCCGCCGCCTCCTGCGTGCTGGCCACGCCGTCCGGGCCGGCGGCCGCGAGGCCGGCGCGGGAGGCGATGGCCACGACGGTCGGGACGTCGTCGACGTCGAGACGGGCGGCCTCGGCCAGGCGCCGCACCTCGGGCAGGGCGAGCCCGCCCTTGGCCAGCTCACGGGCCGGCGACCTGTCGAGAGCGCGGAGGATCTCGGCGACCTCGATCACGACGGCGTAGAGACGCTCGGCCGACCGCGCGTCGGTTGCGTCGCGGTCGACGTCGGCCACGGCCTCGAGCACGACGGGCGGGTGCTCGGCGCCCAGCCGGCCGGGCGAGAGCGCCGGGTCGTCGTCGAGTCGGTCGCCGACGCCGTCGAGGGTGCTGACGCTCGCGGTCGGCCCGTCGCCCTGGCGCACGACGAGGAACAGCTCGACGAGGTGGTCGACCGCGACGGCGACCGCGCCCCGACCGATGTCGAAGACCGCGTCGAGGCGGCCGACGAGGGCGTCGAGGTCGCCCGGCGTGCGGGCGGCGTGCAGCACGAGCAGCTCGGTGCGGTCGAGGTGCGACAGCGCGTCGCGCACCGACGAGGGGTCGAGCAGCGTGTCGGCGAGGTCGAAGGCGTCGTTCACCGAGGAGGCGCGGAGCAGCCGGGCGGAGAGCAGCCGGACGAGGTCGTCGGGCGCGGAGGAGCGGAGCACGCCCGCGAGGTCGAGTGCACTGGACATGGGCATGGCCTCCTGGTGGTGAGCAGCGCGGTGCTGCGTCTACCGTGTGGTGTCGCGACTCGCCCTGCTGCGACGGACGACCCCGACCACCACCGAGGCGATGATGAGCAGGATCGCGAGCGGCAGCCCGATCAAGGGGAGGATCGTGACCATCGGCCACGCCCCGCCCGAGTAGTCGTCGACGCCGACGACCTGGCCCACGAGCCGCGCGACGAACGCGGCGATCGAGAGCCCGACGATCGTGACCATCATGACGATCAGCACGCGTTCAGTACGATGGACGCCCTGAGGTGCGTTCTGCTCGTTCTTGTCTGCCACCTCCACAGGATAGTGGCTGACCGCCGGGCAGGGCGGTCCCGCACCTCGCGTCCTGGCTCAGGACGCACCCCCACACCACGAGGAGTCACATCGTGCCCACCGGCAAGGTCAAGTTCTACGACGACGAGAAGGGCTTCGGCTTCATCAGCAGCGATGACGGCCAAGAGGTCTTCCTCCACGCGTCCGCGCTGCCCGCCGGCACCGTCGGCGTCAAGGCGGGCACCCGCCTCGAGTACGGCATCGCCGACGGCAAGCGCGGTGCGCAGGCGCTCTCCGTGCGCGTGCTGGAGGCCGCCCCGAGCCTCGTCAAGCGCAGCCGACGCAGCGCCGACGACATGGCCGTCATCGTCGAGGACCTCGTGAAGGTGCTCGACCAGGCCGGCGGCGACCTGCGCCACGGCCGCTACCCGCAGAACGGCGCCAAGCTCGCCGTGCTGCTGCGCACCGTCGCGGACCAGTTCGATGCCTGACGCCGCCTCGATGCCCGACGTCGCCTCGATGCCCGACGTCGCCTCGACGCCCGACGCCGCCTCGACGCCCGACGGCGCCGCGACTCCGGACGCCGCCTCCACGCCCGCCGCGGCGACGGACGCGCCCCGCACGTCGCCCTTCGCCGGGCTGGCGCGCACCGCCCTGCTCGAGATCACCCCCGACGAGACGATCGGCGCCGAGGCGCCCCCGGTCGACGAGGTCGACGGAGTCGTCTCGGTCCGTTTCGCCACCCTGCTGCCCGGCTACCCCGGCTGGTTCTGGACGGTCAGCGTCGCCCAGGTCGAGGGCTCCGACCCCACCGTCCTCGAGGTCGAGCTGCTGCCCGGCGACCACGCCCTGATCGCGCCCGACTGGGTGCCGTGGGCCGACCGCCTCGCCGAGATGAAGGCGCAGGAGGCGGGCGACGCGGACTCCGAGGACGACGACGAGTCGGACGACGACGACGACGACCCTGACGAGGACGACGGGTCGGACGACGACGATTCGGACGACGACGACGACGAGGACGACGACGAGTCCGACGAGGACGACGACTCCGACGAGGACGACGGCCCTCGGCCTGTCCACGGCGGCGACGTCGACGGCGTCGACATCGACGACCTGGACGACGAGGACGACGACGAGGACGACGACGACTCGGACGACGACGACTCGGACGACGAGCCCGTCGTGCCGCCCGCGCACCCCGAGGCGGACGCCGACGACGACTCGCACGTCGGCGACTGGGACGGCGAGGACGAGGACCCGCTGCCCCGTCGACGACGCTGACCTGCCCGACGCGGCCCGCGCCTCCTCGGCTCGGTCCTGCTGACGCTCGGTCCTGCTGACGCACGGAGGCCCCGACACCTGCTGGTGTCGGGGCCTCTCGCGTTCGGGGACGGCGCCTAGAGGGCGCCGACCACGTGCTCGATCGAGCGGATCAGCTGGCGGACGTCGTCGGGCTCGATGGCCGTGAAGGTGGCGACCCGCAGCTGGTTGCGGCCGAGCTTGCGGTACGGCTCGGTGTCGACGATGCCGTTGGCGCGGAGGGTCGCGGCGATCGCCGCGGCGTCGATCGACTCGGCGAAGTCGATCGTCGCGACCACCTGCGAGCGGTGGGTCGGGTCGACGACGAAGGGCGTCGCGTACTCGGAGGCGGTGGCCCAGTCGTAGAGCGCCGACGACGACTCGCGGGTGCGGGCGTCGGCCCACGAGAGGCCGCCGTTCTCGAGCATCCAGCGGGTCTGGTCCTCGAGCAGCAGCAGCGTCGTGAGGGCCGGGGTGTTCAGCGTCTGGTCGAGCCGGGAGTTGTCGACGGCGTTCTTGAGGCTGAGGAACTCGGGGATGTACCGACCGCTCGCGGCGATCCGCTCGATCCGCTCGATCGCCGCCGGCGACATGAGGGCGAGCCAGAGGCCGCCGTCGGAGGCGAAGTTCTTCTGCGGCGCGAAGTAGTAGACGTCGGCCTGCGAGGCGTCGAAGTCGATGCCGCCCGCGGCGCTCGTGGCGTCGACGACGGTGAGGGCGCCGGGGTCGCCGTCGACTCGGGTGACCGGGGCCATGACCCCGGTCGAGGTCTCGTTGTGCGGCCAGGCGTAGACGTCGACCCCCTCGACGACCTCGATCTGGCTGAGCGAGCCGCCCTCCGCGGTGCGGACGACGGGAGCCTCGAGCCAGGGGGCGGCGACCGCCTTCGCGAACTTGGAGCCGAACTCGCCGAACGACAGGTTCTCGGCGCGCTTCTCGACGAGCCCGAACGCCGCGGCGTCCCAGAACGCCGTCGACCCGCCGTTGCCGAGCACGACCTCGTAGCCGTCGGGCAGGCGGAAGAGGTCGGCGAGGTCGGCACGGACGCGGCCGACGAGCTGCTTCACGGGGGGCTGACGGTGCGAGGTGCCGAGGATCGTGGCGCCGGCGGTGACGAGGTGCTCGAGCTGGGCGCCCCGGATCTTGGACGGGCCGCAGCCGAAGCGTCCGTCGCGGGGGAGGAGGTCAGTGGGAATCGAGAGGTCCGCCATGGCACGATCCTAGTGACGCGGCACGGGCGGACCCGCGCAGCCGGTAAGCTGACGAGGTAGTCCACGCGTTCCACCGGGAGGCCCCTGTTGACCGATCTCGTCGACACCACTGAGATGTACCTGCGCACGATCCTCGATCTCGAAGAAGAGAACATCGTGCCCCTGCGGGCCCGCATCTCCGAGCGACTCGGCCACTCCGGCCCGACGGTGTCGCAGACGATCGCGCGCATGGAGCGCGACGGGCTCGTCGTCGTCTCGGGCGACCGCCACCTCGAGCTCACGCACGACGGCCGGTCGAAGGCGACCCACGTCATGCGCAAGCACCGCCTGGCCGAGCGCCTGCTCGCCGACGTCATCGGGCTCGACTGGGCCTACGTGCACGACGAGGCCTGCCGGTGGGAGCACGTGATGAGCGAGCAGGTCGAGCGCCGTCTGCTCGAGATGCTCGACCACCCGACCGAGTCGCCCTACGGCAACCCGATCCCTGGTCTCGACGAGCTGGGCGACTCGCCCGCGGGCCGGTTCCTCGACGGGGTCGTCAACCTCGTGCAGGTGCTCGCCGAGAACCCCGAGGGCGTCACGCGTCCCGTGCGTCGCCTCGCCGAGCCCGTGCAGTTCGAGCCCGAGCTGCTCCAGCAGCTGCAGGACGCCGGGGTCACTCCCGGCGGCGTCGCGACCGTCACCGCAGCCGGCGCGTACGTGCTCGTGAAGGTCGAGGGGCACGACGACGGCCTTGAGCTGCCGACCGAGGTCGCGCAGCACATCTACGTCTCTGCATAGCTGATCCACAGGCCTCTCGACGACGCCTCGAGGGAGGCGCTCGGCGGCCTGCCAGGGTAAGCCAAGGCCTGAACATGAGGCGTCGTTACCGATTCGTGATCTGAGTCGGAGGCGATTACAGTCGCAGGGTCCCCGAGCCGTGAAGCAGTCGTCGGGGCCCGTGGCAGGACGTCTCGTGCATCCGTCTCCTGCCTCGCGTCGACGATCTGACGTCGGACGGAGCACCTCCCTAGGGTGACGAGGCGCAGGAGACCCGACCTCTTGACCACTCCCGTTCTTCCCCCCGAAGGAGGCGGCAGCGCAGCCCAGCGCGCCGACTCCGCCGAGTTCCCCACCCGCTCCTCCCTCCGCCGTGCCGAGGCCGCTGCCGCAGCTGCCGCCTCCGGGCGCCGCGGCTCGGCGTCGACCGTCCCCGCGGCGCGACGTGTGCTGCGCTCCGAGCTCGTCGCGCGCCGTGCCGCCGAGCACCACGCCTCGACGACCGCCGCCACCGTGCCCGCGACCCGGTCGCGCCTGTCCGTCCGTCGCAGCGTCGTCAGCGTGACGGTCATGACCGTCACCGCGGGGCTCTTCGGCACGGTGGCCCTGCCCGCCTTCGCCCTCGACCAGGACGACCCGGCCACGAGCGAGGCGGCCGCAGCCGCCGCCGTCACCGACGCCCGGGTCGCCGGAGGGCAGACGCTCGCCGTCGACGCCACGGCGGTCGAGACGGACGCCACGCGCGCCGACTGGTCGGCGACGTCGCAGGCCACGCTCGACGCGGCGGCGGCCGCCCAGGCGCTCGCCGCCCAGCAGCAGGCCGAGCAGGCCAGCGCGGCTGCTGCCGCAGCGTCGTCGGCCTCGTCGTCCGCCAGCTCGGCGGGCACCGGCTCCGGGTCGTCGCGCTCGATGGCCACCGAGGCCATCGCCTCGTCCGGCTCGACGGGCCAGGCCGCCGTGTACCAGGCGGCCCTGCAGTACGTCGGCACGCCCTACGTCTTCGGCGGCGCGACGCCCGCCGGCTTCGACTGCTCCGGATTCATCATGTACGTCTACGCGAAGTTCGGCGTCTCGCTGCCGCACTCCGTGGGCAGCCAGGCCGCCCTGGGCACGACGATCTCGGCCTCGGAGGCGCGCCCCGGCGACGTCGTCGTCTTCAACGACGGCTCGCACGACGGCTTCTACGCGGGGAACGGGATGATCCTCGACGCGCCGAAGCCCGGCGGCTCCGTCAGCGTGCGCCCGCTCTGGAGCAGCGCGGTGCACTACGTGCGCTACGCCGTCTAGGGGACGGTCGCCCGCCTCCTCGGCTCGGCTGTCGGTCGAGCAGCAGTGAACGAGCAGTGAAGAGCCGCCCCGCCCCTAGGCAGGGCGGCTCTTGCGGGTTAACCTGGCGATCTCGGAGTTCCGCTGAGACCAGGAGCGTCACATGAGCCGCACGACAGCCACCCGCACCATGGGCGAGCTGTCGCACGAGCACATACGACACACCGCCGTTCGATAGAGCACCGTCATCCGTGACGGTGCTTTTTTCGTCCCGTCGGCCTGCTGGCCCCCGCTGCCCCGAGAGCAGTCGAATCCCTGGAAGCCGTCCAGGGTGCTTCGAAAGGGAAAGCATGCGCACTCTCGTCCTCAACGCCGGCTTCGAGCCCCTCGCCGTCGTGTCGTTCCGTCGGGCCCTCGTGCTCGTCATGACCCAGAAGGCGACGGTCGTCTCGGCCGACGCCGACCACCCCGTGCTCGGCGCCGGGTTCGCCTACGACCGCCCGTCGGTCATCGTGCTGACGCGCTACGTCCGCATCCCGCACGGCCGCACCGTGCCCGTCTCGCGCCGCGGAGTGCTGCGCCGCGACGCGCACCACTGCGCCTACTGCGGCCGGTCGGCGTCGACGATCGACCACGTGCAGCCGCGGTCGCGAGGAGGCGCGGACAGCTGGGAGAACCTGGTCGCGTGCTGCCTCCGCTGCAACAACGTGAAGAGCGACCGGACGCCGACCGAGATGGGCTGGACCCTGCGCTGGCAGCCGAAGGCGCCGCACGGCGTCGGCTGGGTCGTGCGCGGCACCGACCGGCCGCAGGCGGAGTGGGACGAGTACCTCGCGGCGGCGTGAGCTCGTGCGCCGCAGGTCGGTCTCGCGTCGGTGCAGGCGCCGGTGCCTGCACCTGCACCTGCACCTGCACCTGCATGGACTTCGCGCCGGGTTTCGTGCAGTGCACCGCGTCCAGTCCCGGTGCAGTGCACGAGACCCGGTGCGGTGACCCTGAGGTGCGGTGCCGCGACGAGGAGGTGCGGGTTCGGTAGACTCGCCCGGTCAGCCTCTGTAGCTCAATGGAAGAGCAGTTCCGTCCTAAGGAAAGGGTTGGGGGTTCGAGTCCCTCCAGGGGCACCAATTCATGCGCAGTCCACGCTTGAACGCGCAACTGCAAGGCCCTTTCCCACGTTTACCCCACGCCATGGTCGGCGTGGTGTGGAACTCGAATTGTCGACGGCTGTTCATCCCCGGCGGCTAAGGTGACGTCATGCAGTTGCGATGCGGGTTGGCCCTGCCGTGAGTACAAGATTTATGTCTCCACCACTTCTCGAGCTCATTGCCGAGGTTCGCTGGGACGTCTCCGACGGGTCCACCAGTGTCGGCGTGCCAGGTGCTCCAGTTCAGTTCCAGGTCGTCACGGCCGACCACGAGCCGTTCCTTCAGCGGTTTGGAGACGCCTGTCGACGCCTTGGTTTCACTTACACGGAGCGTCTATTGCCTCCCGGTATGCCGTCAATGCCCGGACAGCCTGCATACAAGTTCAGCCAGGGCCAAGAGTCCATCATCGTCCAGGCGGGTGCAGGACTTGTGACCGTGCATGCCCTTCCGCCTTACAAATCTTGGCTCGACTTCTCTCCGTTTGTAGAGAAGGTTCTTAGGGCCGTCGTCGATGCGCGGCAGGAGGGCGCAGGCGCAACCTTTGCAGCCGTGAGTGTTCGCTACATCGACGCTTTTGGTGAGCGCTTTCTTCGGGGGAGCAATCCCGCCGCCTTCGCCCAGGATGTGTTGGGCTTCCGGTTGGAAACGCCTACTGCTATCTCCTCGTCCCGGGATGAGTCGAGGCCTACGCGATTGGCTTTGTCCTACGGGTACGGCACGCCTGACGGTCTTAATGCTCAGATCACTGTGTCCGAGGCGATTGTGCAAGATGGCGAAGTTGCCTTGGTGCTAGACATGACCGTGGGTGCTGAAGGCCATGTATCAGCCGAGATGGAGACGACGATGGACGTGCTGAACCGCTCCAGAGCCGTGATTCACAATGTCTTTATCGAGTCGACTCAGACCTTGCACGACGTCATGATTCCGCAGAGCGACGATGATGAGTAGCCAGTTGAACAGTTCCTTGGCTGGCGGGCTTTCGGGGGGAGCAACTCAGGCGATGTCAGCCCTCTCATCCGTCTTTGCCGTGACATCAGGCATGGCCAGCCTTCCCATCAGCCTCATGGGAAGTGCGCTGCAAGCAGCAGGAGCGACAATGCGAGAGGCTGTGAGCCTTGCTGAGGTTGCTAGTCACGCGGGAGCTCCCTTTCAAGACGAACTCGCTGAGGTCAGCGAACTGCAGGACGGCTGGAACGGCGAGGGCAGCTTGGCGCCGAGTCACGTCGTCTTGGCGAACGTAGTCCGCGTTCTGTCCGCGATGCCCGTGCCCTTGTCGACTCTTGATTTGACTCCTAACGACAACGGCACCGTCTCTCTTGAATGGGAAACTGAATTCGGTTACGCCTTCTTGGAAATCGGTGAGCGTAAGTACGGACTCACCCTGAGCGGAGTCGGGCACGATCCGTCGTTCCACAATGGGGCCGTGGAAGCTCTTGTCCCTCAGGACCTTGTTGGACTCATTCAACGTACTGTTTCTGGTGTCAGGCAAGTTGTCGTCGACCGGCCCAATGTACGAATCGTGCGCACACCGGCTCTATCAGAGCTTCGCCCTACCTTCGACGTTAGTTTTGCTTGACAGCGTAGCTCCGGCTCTTGCTGAGTTGCCTCAGGTACTTGGGCCAGAGGAATGCGTGGAAAGGGCTGTGGGCCGGGGTCACTTTCGAAAGGCCGATTCCTCGCTCAAGTGGCAGGCGCTGAGGCCGCGCCCTTCCGAAGAGGGTGCCTCAGTCATCCGCCAGATTGTTGGTGACTCCGAGGTTAAGCGTCTAGCCAAGATCATCAAAAGTGACTACGTCGGACTGGCAGAGACGAAGGTGCAACGACTCCGGGATGCTGGCCTAGACGCCATCGACAAGCGCAGAGAAGGGGAGTTTCGTGGTCACGCCGAGATTCCGTTTACGACATATCCGTCGATTCTCGAGCCTTTCGAGCCACAGCTTGCAGGTGAAGGAAATCTGGAGGACATCAACTACTACCGAAGTCTCGTGGTGCTCTTCAAGTTCCGTCTTGATCCCGACGTAGAAGCCGCCCCGTGGGTCGCTGAGCCGCTCTGCACCTAGTAGGTGTTTGGGGCGAGCCTGTCCAAGGCTCGGCGGACGTCCGGCGCTGCTTCCTTGAGCTCGTGGATGTAGTGCGTCTCAGTGGTGGTCACGTCCTTGTGGTCGACGAACAGCGACGCGGTCTGGACGTCGAAGACGCGGGCGATGGTGGTGAGAGAAGTCTTTCGCAGGTGGTGAGGCGTGACGAAGTCCAGGTCGAAGCGGCTCCGGATGTTGCGCCAGGAGGACCGCACGTTCCGCGGGGCGAGAAGGGTGTCGTTCCGGCTGACGAACAGGTAGCCCTCGGCGTTCGTCGTCTGGGCAGCGCGACGCCGCAGCACATCTGCAGCGAAGGCGGGGACAGTCACCGTGCGCTGGCCCTCGGGCCCGTCCTTGGTGTGCTCCTGACGGAATGGGCTCTGGTTCGCAATGGAGATGAGAGTGGATTGGATGTGGACTCGAGGCCCGGCCTCATTGTCGAGGTCTAAGTCGGCGGCCTTAAGACTGAGTACTTCACCGATGCGACCGGCAATGCCGAGTTGCACCTCCACGATGTCGGCGAGCCAACGATTCTGGCGCATGCTCGCCACTGCTTCCCTCATCCGGGACAGTTCCTCGATTGTCAGTGCCCTTGGTTTGAGCTTCGCTCGAGCCGGGAGTTTCGTACCGGCAGCGGGGTTTGCAAGAACCGCGTCGTGCATCACTGCGTACGCAAAGGCCTGCTTGAGAATCGTGCGAGCCAGTTCCGCCTGAGACGCCCGCTCCTTAGCCTCACCCAGGAGGAAGTCTTGAAGGATTCCTGCGGAGACTTCGCGCAACCGGAGGCTGCCTACCTTCGGCACGATGACGCGGGCCATGACGTCGCTGTAGCTGGCTTCGGTGCTTCGAGCCAAGTGGACCAGGGTTCGCTTGTTGTCCCACCACTTCTCCAGAAGCGTCGTGACGCGTGTTTCTCCACTCACGACTGAGAGTGAGGAGGCAGCAGTCCGCGCCTGGAGAGCGACCTTCAACGCAGTCTTTGCCGCGCCCTTGTTGCCGGCGACTCGCTCCACGGACCGGACGACGCCGTCGTTATCGCGGAAGCGGCAGCGGGCTCGGAAGCCGCCGGCCACCTCGGTGACTGTGATGTTGCCGAAGGTGCCGATGGGAAGCGGAGGGCGGGCCATCAGATGCTCTCGATCGTGTTCGCGGCGCCGACCTCGGGGCTGAGGACGGCAACGGCCTGACTGCGAGCCCAATCGTCGAGTACATCCGTCTCGTAGAGGACAGACCCACCGACCTTCAGGTAGGCCGGTCCCACCGAGCGGCAACGCCAGTTGCGGAGCGTCTTGGAGGAGCGACGGATACGGTGGGCGGCCTCTGCTTCAGTGAGAAAGGGACCGACTGCCACGAGGCCGGAAGGGGTTGTGGTGGTGGACATGTTGGCTTTCTCGGTGATGACACGAGCCCTGTGCGCGGTCATCAACTCCATGCGCGGCACGCGTCACCGCTCTGTCCCAGGTCGTCCCGCAAGTGCCCAAAGGGCTCTTCGCCGTGTGGCGCCTTGGTGGCAGCCGCGGTCGACGGCGCCCGCTTGCAAAAGCCGTCGAAGCTCTCAACGGCCCGGCCGCGCATGACGTGCCCATGCAGAAGTCATTCCTCCATGCCAGTGGTCCTGGCTCCCGTGGTGAAGTTCTCACCGGTACGTCCGAACAGATCATCGAGGCACTCATCGACCTGCACTTCGGTGAAGGCGTCGACCGGCCGACCGCGATGCGAGCGATCGCCGTCGTCGCAGCAACCGAGTTCCAGGCAGAGGTGATGCAGCGGGCGTCGACCGCGGGCACTTTCTCGCTCGACGGGTGCACGATGACGGAAATCGACCGCCTCACCAGAGACCGGACCATCACCGACCGTGACCTGACTCCCTGGCTCCGCCGCGACGTGCCCCTCGTCCTCGTCCACCCGGGCACCAACGGGTGGCACCCTCCTCAGGGCAACGTCATGACTCTCGAGCATCAGACCGCTTCTGGCCTGTTGTTGAGCCTCGCCCGAAGTGGCTACCTCCGGGTGGGTGCCATCTCCGTCTGAGGTCTGGCGCCCACCACGGGTCAACCGCGCGTGCTGGCCTGACGACGCCGGGCCGTGCGCTCCGCTCGGGCTGCCTCCTCGCGGTCCTCGCGTCGGTCTGCCCGGATCCGGTTGATGCTCGTGGTTCCGAGCTCGAGGCCGTTGCTGCTGAGGGTGAGCTGCAGATCAGCGGCCGTGAGGTCTTCGTCGTCGAGGAGCCGGGCGAGGTTCTGGCGCGACACCGGGTCCAGGGTCCTGACGAACTCCTGGAACTTGCCGGCGTAGCGGGGGCGGCGGATGGGCTGTTCGAACATGGCGTTCTCTTCCTACGTGTTGCGCCATCGAGGGCGCGGATGAGTCTCCTGCGGAGACGAGGGGCTTCTTCTCCCTCACCCATCAGATGGGGCACGATCGGGAAAAAGTTAAGCCGCCGCCCGAGATTTGTTGGCTCGCATTTGAAGAGGCCAGCGGTCCAGGGGTGGGGCACAACTTGGCCAGCACCTGGGGCAGCACAAAACCCCCGAGGATGCAGGCCTGTTAGCTCTTCTCTTCTCTCCAGACCAGCAGATCTAGAAGCAAGAGCCGGCCCCCACGGTTCGCGGGTTCCTGCCCGCCAGTCGATGTTGTTCCGGTCACCTGCCCCAGGCGCTCGACAGCTGGCTGCCCAACCCCCGTCTGCCGTGTTGGGTTCGGCCCCCGAAAGAAAGATGAGTCCGGCCCTTAACTTTCCGTCGTTCTTGCCCCCTTTCCATTGTGTGCCGCCGAGTGGCGGTGCCCCGGAGACGGGATCACAAGGGATCGACCATGGGGGAAACCACCACCGAGAGCATGGCTCTTGACCAGCAGGACTGGGCAGCGCAGCACGCTGCGATCTGGGGCAGCCACGAGTGGCCCGCAGGCACGGTCATGAGCATCTGCAGCCAGGCCGTCGACAAGCTCACCGGCGTCAAGGGCGCCTTCCGAGGAATCGCGGCCGTCCCCATCAGCGACGCATCAGCTGCCTGGGACGTCCTGGCATCGGCAGCGAGGAAGGGCGACAACGTCTGGGTCGGAGTCGGGGGACTCCGACCCAGTTACGGGCCGGGACGGGGCAAGAAGGCCGACGTTGTTGCCTTGCCTGCGTTGTTCGTCGACATCGACTTCAACTCGGGCAGCCACTCCGCCGGCGACAGGAACCCGACGAAGGACCAGGCGCAGCGATGGATCGATGCTGCTCCGCCGGCAACCGTCAAGGTCTTTACCGGAGGCGGTGTCCACCTTTACTTCGTCCTCGACGACCTCCTCGACCCGCACACCCCCGACGGGGCCGCCTTGCTGGACGCCCACAAGAAGTTCTGGATGCAGCTCGCCGCGGAGGACGTCCTCAACATCGACGCGGGAGTCCTGGCCGATGCCGTCCGCATCCTGCGCCCCGCCGGCACCTGGAACGCGAACCAGAGCCGGCGAACCCGGCTCGAGTTCGCGGACGGCCCCCGCTACTCCGCAAACGAACTTCTGACCCGCTACCCGGAGGCGTCGACGCCCGAGCCTCGACGGACGCAGACCCAGGGCACTGGGCCGCTGCCCCCAGCGGCCGGTTCGGCTCCCGGGACGTCCGAGCGCATCGGTGACCGCTTCGCGCTGACCGTGCCGGTGAGCGTCTTCGCCGAAGCAGTCTTCGGCGCTGAGGAGCGCCCCCAGAACGGACTCACCTTCCCCGGCTCCGACGGGGATCTCGGCCCGCTGGACTCAGCCCGCATCTACCGGGCCACGAACGGTGAGCCGGAGCGGCTGACCATCTTCGACACGACGGTCCAGAGCGTCTTCGGGCTCGACGGGCAGAACCACTCCTGGTCGTCCTTCGACCTCCTCGCCCACGCCTTCGGCGGCCCCACGGGGTATCGGAGGGCGGCGCGCCTGGTCGCGGACGGCGAACGCGGCGGGACCTGGCCGCTGCCGTTCTTCACCAGCCTCGCCGCGGTGCTCGACCCCGACGTCCTCCGCGCGTTCGGCATCGCGCCAGTGCCGCAGACAGTCTCGCTCGCGCCACCGCCAGTGACGCCCGTCATGGCCGTCACCGAGCCGCAGGCCGTAGTTCTGGCACCCGTGGGGCCCAGGGGTGACGATGCTGCTGAAGACGCCGACGAGGCTGCGCTGCTGGACCTCCTCGACCCGACCTCCACGTCGACGCCGGTGGCCGCGGCGGAGGCACCTTTGACCATCGCTCGGGCCGTGGCCGACCGTGTTCCCGCGCGGTTCGAGCTCGAGGACGGACTGCGCGCCTACGTCTGGGACGAGACCGCCTCAGGAGAGACCCGGCACGGCATCTACAAGACCGTCCGCTTCCAGCTGCCCGACCTGTCGCACGGGGAACGCCTTGAGCGCATCAGCAGCTGGGTCGCGTTCAAGAGCCGCAAGACCGAGCAGCTCACCGTCGACACGCAGGGCCGGAAGGTCATCGCCGCCGAGGCCAAGGTCACCGTCACCCTCGCGAGGTCCGATGGACGGGTGCGCACCCAGGCGGGCTTCACCACTGCAGAAGCCCACTCCGCCAAGACGGTCGTGGACCGCCTCGACGTCGGCGTCAGCCTGCCGATCAGCACCGTCGCTCGAGAGCAGGTTAGCAACGCCCTGCGTGAGCTCGGCACCGACGGTGGCACCGACGTCGTCGAGGCGTACGGCACTCTCGGCTGGCTGAAGCCCGACGTCGGGGGATGGACCTACCTCGCGCCTGCCGGATCGGTCAACGCCCAGGGAACCGTCCCGGGCTTTACCGTCGGCAGCCCACCCCGAAGCGAGGAGGATTCCCTCCTCGAAGCGCAGCTCGCCTACGGCTTCCCGGAACTCCCCTCAGACGCCACCGCCATCCGGACGGCGGCGTCGGCGATCCCGGCGTTCCTCGCCATCACGCCCACGAGCCACGCCGCGTTCGCGATGCTGGGCCTCGCCTTCGCCGCCCCGCTGGCACTCTCCGAGCGGACCAGCGTGTTCCTGGTCAGCCCGCCAGACGCCGGCAAGACGCAGCTGCTGCGCGCCTTCCAGGCGTTCCTTACGGGCAACGCCTACCTCTCCTCGTGGACGGGTTCTTCCCTGCCGAGCGCCACTGCGCTCGGAGCATCCATCACCGCCAAATGGGCGCGTCACGCCGTCAGCATCCACGACGATTTCAGGGTCCCCCAGGACCGCCGCAAGGCCGACGTCGTCAACCTCGCCGTCGCGAACGTGGTCCAGGCCAGCTACGGAGGTGCTGGCTCCGGGGCGAAGTCCACCGTCGACGGCGGACTCAAGACCGCCTCCGAAGCCGAGACTTGCGCCATCATCTCCGGTGAAGCCCTGCCCGGCGGAGGAGTCGGTGTACTCTCCCGCATCCTCGCCATCGACCTCCCACCCGGAGCCGTCGCGATGACGCCCCGAGACGCATCCCCCTTCGACACCTTCCGCGAGGCGCACCCGGCTGCTGCTCAAGCGCTCTACGGCGCCTACATCCGCTTCCTCGCCAGCCGCCTCGACACCGCCGGCACCCTCCGCCAGTTCCGAACCACGAACGAGCGTCTCCGAGCTGAGAACGCACCCAGGGCGGGCCGCTCCGCGAGCAACGCCTCCGTCGTCGGCGCCGGCTGGACGATGCTCCGCCTCTTCGCCGAGACCGCCGGCTTCGCCGACCTCATCCCCACCCAGGAAGACGTCGTCAAGGCGCTCGACGACCTCGCCGGGGCCAACACAGCCCTCGTGCTGGAAGCGAACCCCGCGCAGGCCATCGTCAACGCCGCACGCGACACCATCGCCTCGAAGACCGGTCACATCGCCCTGCACGATGGCAGCATGCCCACCGGGGAGGAAGCAACGCGTCTCGGATGGCAGTGGACGGCCCGTACGGCGACCGCCGGCGTCTACGAGCCCACCCGTTTCGAAGTCGGCGTGCTCTCCGAGGACCGCCAGTACGTCGTCCTCCGCAACCAGGCAGTCACGGACCTCAAGCGACGAAACCCCGCCCTGGAAGGCCTGCCGATGGGGCAGCTCAACGCCGGCTTCCTCAGCCTCGTCAAGGACGGCACGACCCCGGGAAGCAAGGCCCCCCGCACCATCGCGGGCGAGACCCGCCCCCGCGGCTACGTGCTGCCCGCCAGCGCCTTTGATCTCTGACACCCAACCTGCCGCATGCCCAACTGGTAGGAGCACCCGCGTCCTACCGCTGGAGGGAACACCTCATGACCTGTCACCTCAACTGGGGCCAGCCGGGTCCGAGGCCGCCTCCCGGAACCACTTTTTCCGCCGCATGTCTTCCAGGCGCAGGCCACAAAGCGACCGCCACCCGGCGAATCGTCCGGCCGGTAGAGCGAACGCTCGCCCACCTCAGGACGCATCGTGGCCACCACTTTCCTCTCCACCGCCCGAACCCTCACAAGCCAGCAAGAAATGGACCTGGCCAGGCGCATCGCCGCCGGCTCACGGCAGGCGGCCTCTGAGCTTGCCGGTTCAGTCGGCCCGCTCATCCGCTCGCAGGCACGTCGAGTCGCGGCTTCGCACCCGACACTCGATGCCGACGACCTGAACATGCGCGGCTGGCTGGGAGCGGCGAAAGCAGTGGCCCACTTCGCGCCCCAGCAGCACGGCACGAGCGAAGAAGAGGTGCGCCACCCCCAGTTCCCTGCATTCGCCGCGCCCTACGTCCACGCCGAGCTGATGGACGAGGTGCGTCGCTATGCAACCCCCGTCGTCATCCCTGAGCACGTCTTCAAGGCCCGAAAGGGACGCGACGCCGCCTCGGCCGTCATCCTGCCGTGGCTCCGTGCCATCTCGCTCGACGGGGCCAAAAGCACCACGGAGCTTGCCGCCGAGGACCAGGCTCAAGTCATCAGCAGCATCGATGTGCGGCGGGCCATCGGGCAGCTCCCCGACAAGCAGCGCTACGTGATGCTCCGCATCCTGGAAGACGCCCCCGCCACGGACATCGCAGTGGAGTTGGGCGTCGGTACTGCACGCGTCTCCCAGCTCCGCAGTAGCGCCGCGGACTTCCTGCGGGAATCTCTCGCAACATATCGAGCCGCGGCCTAAACATTGTCGCCTCCTTGCCCCATCTACCCATCAGACGCCCCAGTAAGGGGTGCTCGACACCCACCGGCAAAACGCCAGAAAGAGGTAACCATGAACATCACTCGAGCGACCTGCATCTACTGCGACATCCTGCTCGCCACCGTCGAGGCCGACGACGAGCTCGAGGCCGAGGGGCACACCCCACAGCTCGACGGAGCAGCAGGAGACGAGGTCCGTGCAGCAGCGGTGATCATCCGAACGTCTCGGACCTACCTCGCGACGGACCACGAAGGCGCCGACTGCCCCCACCGCGAACTCATCGGCGAATGACGACGCACGCCGAACCGAACCAGTCCCCAAGTCCCGCTTCCCGCTCTGGGACCTGGCGTCACAGGGAACTCGTCCTCGCCGCCGCCGCCGACATCCTCGACCACCGCAGGAGCAGCGACTACGCCTGCCGGTGCAGCACATGCGACGCCATCGTCGCTGCAGCAAACCAGCTCATCTAGACCGCGCAACACCACAACCAACAGGAGAACCACATGCCCACAAAGACCAAGGCCGACATCAAGGCCGAAGCTGCACTGTTCAAGTACGAGCGACAGATCCACCTCCGCCGGAGGCTCGGTGACTACACCTACCCCGGGCTCACCCCCAAGCGGATCGAGGAGCTCCTGGACGCGGCCCACATCGTCCGTCAGCTGAACGCGGAGGATGCCTTCAGAGCTGAGCGCCGAGCGGCTCGGCGGGACCTGGCCCGAGCGCGGGCCGCGATGGCCTCGTAGCCGCTCGGCCAGCTGTCGTCAGTCCACCTGGTCGGACACCCGGCGACCCCGCTCGTAACGACGCCGTCCCGTTTCAACTACCGAAATAAGGGGCGGCGTCGTCGCGTCGTTGAAGGACTGCGCTAGCGCTCAAGTCGCCCGCCGACGACGCCGTGACGAGAGGGAGGCTGTCACACACCTGGACCGGACTTCCGGCCCGCATGAACCCGTCTTATGCACCTTGGGTTCCGCAGCGCGGGGACGACGATCTCCTCGAGTGCTTGCCCAGGATCACGACGCGAACCAGCCGGTTGCGCAACAGCCGAGAAGCACCTTTGTCGGACACTCGTCCAACGCGCACGAGACCATCCGTCCACCGCCTCCGAGGTGACGCAAACGTCAGAAGAGACTCCGCCGGCAAAGTGTGACTCCGGATGAGCTCGACAGACACGAGAATCGCCCACCGGCTCTGGGGTGCTGGCAGCCCCTTCACTCTGCCTTATGCCCTCCTCAGCTCGCGCGTCTCCGTCAAGAGAGAACAGGCAAGCTGTAGCCGTCCACGGGACGCATCTTCAAGCCTGCGGGTAGGCGTCCCCAGGTGAGCCACGAGAAGAACACGTCTACGCACGTCGCGGGGTCCAACAGCACGTTCGGGTCGGCAACCGACGCGTGCGGCCAGACGTCACCCGCACGCGTCACGACAACCGGTTCGGCAGACGGTGCGCCAGCCGGGGCGACGATCCCCACACCGCTGTCGAAGCCCACCTCGACGAGGAGCGGGGTGCGGCTGCCGCCCGTGCATTGAGCCCACCGATACGTGTCGCTCACCTTGATGGCGGGTTCCACGATGAGGTAGCCGGCACGCGCTGAACCGACCCGGTTGACCAAGTCGCGCACGTTTGGCCAGTCCGTGCGTCCCGATGACCCCGGCAGCTGCCACAGGACTTCGGCCTCGGCTGACTCGAGGAGGGCGACAAACTCCATGCTCAGTTTTGGGACGTCTACGAGGGTCTGCATCTCAGACCATGCGCGGACTGCCTCTCGAACTTCTCCTCCCGCTCACGTCTTTAAGCACCTCTTGGAGCGCCCAAAGTCCTCGGCGACCGCCGAATGGACAAGGCCGAGCCGGTCTTCGATCGAGCGTCTTGCCTCGGTCTCTTCCACAAGACGGGCAACGAGCAACCTTTGGCGGCGAGCGATCCAAATGATCAGGCGGCGCTCGGACGAGTTGGTCGGCACCTACTGCGGACAAGTGCCACTGCCACGCGTTATCGTCTGTAACGCCCCCTCAATCCATCGAAGCCAGGATGCCTCCCGATAGGCGGTCGTTCATCGGGACACCTTCTCGAGCTGTAACGGACCGGCTGAGGTCAAGTAGCGCCTGGCCTGCAAATTCCCGTATGCCTGTCCCGCAAAAATGCCCGGTGACGGGGGTTTAAACGCTACAGTCGTCGGATGCTCATCGGATACGCCCGCGTCTCTACCTCGGGGCAGGATCTCGCAGCACAACGTGATGGTCTCGCAGCACTCGGTGTTGACGAGCAACACGTGCATGTTGACCACGGCCTCTCGGGGACGACTCGAGCTCGGCCAGGCCTTCGCGAAGCTCTGGCCGCGTGCCGCGCCGGCGACGTCCTAGTGGTGACGAAGCTCGACCGTCTCGCCCGATCGCTGCGAGACGCGACGGACATTGCCGACGAGCTGACAACGAAGGGTGTCGCGCTGAACCTCGGGGGAGCGGTCTACGACCCCACCGACCCCGTGGGCCGGCTGCTCTTCAACGTCCTCGGGATGGTGGCCGAGTTCGAGGCGGACCTCATCCGTGCCCGCACTCGTGAGGGCATGGCGATCGCGAAGGCGGCCGGGAAGCTCCGCGGCCGGAAGCCGAAACTGACTGCCTCGCAGGAAAGGCACCTCGTGCAATTGCACCGCACCGGCGGGCACACCACGAGCGAGATCGCCGAGCTGTTCGGCGTGGCGCGATCGACGGTCTACCGAGCAATCCAGCGCGCTGAGCAGGTGTGACTTCGAGGTGATCGCGGTCTGGGACACTCAGGGCATGGACCCGAGAACCAGCACGGACTATCTCGATTTTCTCTCCGAGCGGCTCAGACAGTTCATAGGGGCGTTCGACGAGTTCATGACCCACCACGTCGAGAACGTCGGGCCCGGTTCCTTCACGCGAGGGCTTGCGCCAGCTGTTTTTCCGAAAGAGGGCGCGGATGAAGAGCGGGTGCGAGTACTCACTACGGATCTGAATCGGCTCGCCGGCTCCCTCATGGACCTGAGCTCGGTAACGGGTGTGCGCATGATGGTGGAAGGCAGGGGCGTCATCGACCCATTCGTCAATTGGGAGCGCATAACCGAGCCAAAGCCTGTGCTTGAGGCATCTACGGTTCGCGGATGTTGCCTCCAGGCCGCAGGGCGACTCGACGGGCTCCGGGCGCGAGCCGACGCCTTGTCCTCGCCAACTATCCAGCCATCACTTCTGCACCCGCTCGTGTGGTCAACAGCACAACGGCTATGGAACGACGGGCACCTGCGCCAGGCTGTATCTGCGGCCGCCGAAGCCGTCAGCGGCCAGATGAAGGAGCTGACCAATCGGCGCGATGCGTCGGATACGTCCCTTTGGCAGCAAGCGTTCGCCCAGGACGCCCCGCGACCCGATAAATTGCGTCTCCGGTGGCCTGGAGATCAGGCCGATCAAGACGTGAAGACGATGCAGGATGGCCTACGCCAATTCGCGCCTGGCGTGAACATGGTGATCCGGAACCCTGCAACACATGCGGATGAGCCGCTGTCGGAACAAGCAGCTTTAGAACGACTGGCGACCCTAAGCGTGCTTGCTCACTTCGTGGATCAGTGCGAGGTCGGGCGTCCTCCCGAGTGAGCTCTAGCGAACCGCTACGACAGCGCCGATCTGCACTCAGACGATCTAGACGAGGTGCTTGAACTGTTTCGAAAGCCGATCGCCCACTGGATCACTTGCTGTGGGGCGAGCGCACTCGGAGAGGACGCCGTCGTGGTCGTTCCGTGTCGTCGGTGAGCGTGGGCGGAAACGGTCCTCAACGTCGTAGCGTCTAGGGATGCAGCAGCCGAGGGGCCTCGATCAGCTCGTATCGGAATGGCGGAGCTCCGGACCAGGACGTGCGCGCTTCGTGCCGGGCTTCGACCCATCAGGTGGAGGAGCAGCGGCGACAGTTCTCGTGCTGATGGAATCACCCGGTCCTGCCACGATCAGGCAGGGCGAGGACGCGATCAGCAGTGAGGACAACCCGGGGCCGACGGCGTCTGCGTTCAGGCGAGCACGGATCGAGTCGGGGCTGGGCAGGAACGTCTACCTGCGATGGAACATCGTCCCGTGGGCCCTTGGTCGGGCGCCGACCGTCACCGATCTCGACGAGGCACGCCCTGCCCTGGCTCAGCTGCTCGTTTCTCTGCCGCAGCTGCGGGCGATCGTGACCTTCGGAACTCCGGCCCTGACGGGCGTGATGAGGTACTTCACCCTGGAACCGCGTGCGAGGGTCGTGCCCGTGCTCGCGGCACCCCATCTGTCGCCGGCGAACGCCACCCGCGCCGGCGAGAAGCACCTGCGGGCCGTCACGGCCCTACGGCACGCTTCGCTTCTCTGATCATCTCGGCGAGGAGTCGGGGCTGTGCTGCGACGCGGCGATCACGGCCAGGAGATCCTGCGCCCCGGCGCTCAGACCGGCCGACCACACGGCGCGAAACGGTCGTCTCAGGTCGACGGCTGCCGGGACGGTGACGAGGCGCCCGGCGCGGAGGTCGTCCTCGACCAGCAGCGAGCTGATGACTCCCGGACCCACACCGCCGGCGATGGCCGCCCGGATGGCGCCCGTCGACGACAACTGCGCAGCGGGTTCTGCCATCCGGGCAGGGTCGATCCCCAGGGCGAGCTCGAGGGTCCGGCGGGTGCCCGAGCCCGACTCCCGAGACACGAGCGGTGTGGATGCGAGATGGGCTGCCGTCACGGGTTCGGACTTCGATGCCCATGCGTGCCTGGGCGAGACGACGATGAGCAGTTCGTCGACACCCAGGACGGTCGTGGCGAGCCCGTCGGCCTCATCAGGGGTCTCCGTGAACCCGAGGTGCGCGCGCCCCGAACGGACCTCGTCGACGACCCAGTCGCTGTTGCCCGATTCCAGGCGTACCCGGACACGATCCGCTGCCGCTGTCATCCAGCGTGGCATCAGCGCCTCTGACACCGTCTGACTCGCCGCGACGAGGAGAGCGTCGGAGGCGCCGGTCATCAGGGTGTGCAGCGATCGTTCGAAGGTGGTCGCCGCCTCGAGCAGGGGTCGGCCCCACTCGCACACCAGGAGTCCGTGCTCGGTCAGCGCCGAGCCCGCCCGAGAGCGGACGAGCAACGTGCGACCCAGCCGCCGCTCGGCGCCCGTGATGCGAGACGACGCCGCCTGCTGGCTGATGCCCACCGATGTCGCGGCCCGGCCCAGACTGCCCGATCTCGAGATCGCCTCCAGCAGTCGGAGCGTCTCGAGATCAACAGGGAGTCCGGTCACAAGGATCGATTGTGACACCACAAGCATCCGCCCGTATCGGCAGCCGGACGCACGTACGAAGATCGAGGCATGCCTGCCGCGATCACACCGACTGTCGCCCCTCCCCGCACGCACGGTCTGTTCCGCCAGCTCGAGCACCGCGGGCAGATCGTGTCGAACCTGACCCCGAACTGGTTCGCGTCGATCATGGGGACCGGCATCGTCGCCAACGCCGCGGCGACCCTGCCGTTGCAGTTCCCGGGGCTGCGCCCTGCCGCGACCATCGTCTGGGCACTGGCCAGCGTGTTGTTGGTCGCTCTCAGCACGGCGACCGTCATGCACTGGGTGCGTTACCGAGCCACCGCGCGGGGGCATCGACTCAATCCGGTGATGGCGCACTTCTACGGGGCACCGCCCATGGCGCTGCTGACCGTCGGCGCGGGCACCCTGCTCTTGGGCAGAGACGTCCTCGGTACGCCCCTGGCGGTCGGCATCGACTGGGTGTTGTGGACCATCGGTACGGTGCTCGGCCTCGTCAGCGCGATCGCGGTCCCGTACCTGACGTTCACCCGGCACGACACGGCCCCCGACAGTGCGTTCGGCGGCTGGCTCATGCCCGTGGTTCCCCCGATGGTGTCTGCCTCGACCGGTGCGCTGCTGCTGCCCTTCCTGCCCGCGGGGCAGGCCAGGCAGAACATGCTCTGGGGGTGCTACGCGATGTTCGGGTTGTCGTTGCTGGCGTCGATCGTGATCATCACGCTGATCTGGTCACGCCTGGCCCAGCACAAGATCGGCCCGGCCGGCATGGTCCCGACCCTCTGGATCGTCCTCGGCCCCCTGGGGCAGTCGATCACCGCGGCCAACCTGCTCGGTGGCAACGCCCACCTCGCCGTCGACCAGGGAACCTCGCACGCCCTGTTCGTCTTCGGGCTCGTCTACGGTGTGCCCACTCTGGGATTCGCCCTGATGTGGGCGGCACTGGCGTCGGCCATCACCCGCCGCACCATCCGCCAGGGGCTCCCGTTCTCACTCACCTGGTGGTCGTTCACCTTCCCCGTCGGCACCTGCGTGACAGGCCTGAACGGTCTGGCCCTGCACACGGGACTCGTCGCGCTGCAGGTACTGGCGGTCGTGTTCTACGTCGGGCTCGTCGGGGCCTGGGTCACGGTCGCCGTGCGCACCTTCCACGGCAGCGTCATACGCGGAACGCTCCTCGCGCCTCCCCGTCCCCTGCCCTGACCGCGGACGACGAGGGTGCGTGGGGGAGTGGCTCAGATCGAACAGGCGTCGTTCCAGTCACGGCGATAGGCCTCGGGGTCACTGACGTCGACGATGGCCGAGGCGGCGCCCTTGGGCTCGTCACGCGACCGGTAGCTCTCGAACGCCACCGCACTGCGGTCGTTGCTCGCCGGATCACGCACCCCGGAGGCTTCGACCCACAGAGTCCAGTTCCACCGCGTCCGGACGTCAGGCTGCAACGCGCCTTCGCCGACGACCAACACCACGTCCGCGTCGGCGGGTGAGGCCTCGAAGTCCGTGCCCGTGAATGCTCGGACGGACGACGTGAGGCCTCTCGCGCTGATCTCCCGAGCCAACTCACTGCCCATGTCCGAGAGTCGCTCGCCAGCATCGCCGTCCACAGCCACGACGCCTCGACCGGACGGAAGCCGACTCAGCATCTCGGAAACCAAGTCATGGATGACGGTGTTGCTCATGATGCTTTCTCCTGCTCACTCGTTCGTCGAAACGGAAAAGGGAGTCGGCGGCCGCCGACTGATGCGGCTGCACGAAGCGGTCGCGAACCTGATGCAACCACGAGCATGCCCCGACGTTCAGCCCTCACGAAAATCCGCGACTCGTCAGCATGACGATCCCGACATGGACTAGCGCCCGATAGCCGATCGTTCACCGAGATCAGTTTCGGACTGACCTATCGAGACAGCCGGTGCCCCGTAGCTGCGAGGGAGTGGCTAGCGTCCGCCGGTGGTCGGTGACTGATCGTCTACTGAGACGCTTGGCGAAGGAGTCTGCGGAAAGAAATGGTTTGTCTTGGCCGCCTCACGGTCGAATCGCCATGTTGGAAACTAATCGATGTACACCGATATGATCGGCGTGTGCCGATCATTCAAGAACTCACCGCAGCCGTTTCGCTGTTCCATTCGCTGGCGGACCCGAGTCGACTACTGATCCTGCGCCGACTCAGCCAGAGCGAAGCGCGTGTGCGGGATCTCACTGACGAACTCGACCTAGCCCAGTCCACTGTTTCTGAGCATGTCGCCTGCCTTCGAGACTGTGGACTTATCACCGCTCGCACTGAGGGTCGGCAGAACTTCTACTCAGTGGCCACACCGGAAGTTCTAGACGTCCTCGAATCCGCCGAGCAGCTCCTTGCTTCTACCGGGCACAAGGTCGACTTGTGCGCGACTTACGGAAGCCAGAACCGATGATCGGCACCGTCTTTGCTGCAGTCGGTCTCTTCGCGGCCACCAACATCGACGACATTGTCGTCCTAACCGTCCTTTTCGTTGCCTCAGCACGAGGAGCTCTGCCTGGATGGAAAGTCGTCGCAGGCCAGTACGCCGGGTTTGTGACCCTCGTCGCCATCAGCGTGGTGGCCGCCGCGGGGCTCACCATCATCCCGGATAAGTGGGTCGGATTCCTAGGCCTGATTCCGCTTGCCATCGGCATTTACGGTCTCGTTCGTACCCTGCGGCGCCAAGATGACGATGATGAGGACGACGCAATTTCCGCAGTTGGTCTCCTAGGAGTTGCCGGCATCACAATCGCCAACGGTGCCGACAACATCTCGCTGTACACACCCGTGTTCCGGACGAGTCCCGTTCAGGACACTGTCGTCACGATCATCGTGTTCCTCGTGCTGGTGGCAGCGTGGTGCCTCATCGCTCGTTTTATTGGAACAAGCAAAACCGTCAGTGAGCTGCTTGAAAGAGTCGAACATTGGCTCGTGCCCGCAGTCTTCATCGGCCTCGGGCTTTACATTCTGATCGAGTCCGGTGTCCTCGTCCGGCTCGTCGAGGCCCTCTCGTGACGGCAGGGGGACGCGTCATCGGTGCACTGGTAGTCGTTGCGGTCGCGTTCGCTCTTGATCAGTTGTCAAAGGCGTGGGCCTTGTCGTATCTCGGCACGGAGCGTCAAATCGAGTTGGGCCTCGGAGCGACTTTCCGGCTCGTATTTAACCCCGGTGTGGCGTTTGGTCTCGGGGCCGAGCTTGGTCCAGTGCTGACCATTGGCATCATCGCGATCGTTGTGGCTCTTGCCAGCTGGGTCATCACTAGGGCTGTCAAAGGCAGCGGAACACTCGCCACGTTCCTGCTCGCGGTCGTTCTTGGTGGCGCCACGGGCAACGTTTGGGACCGCATCTTGCGAGCTGAAAACGGCCCCCTGTCCGGCGAGGTAGTCGATTTCATCGCGATCGACTGGTTTGCCATCTTCAACGTCGCCGACATCTTCACCACTGTCGGTCTCATCAGCTTCGCCGTCGTATCCGCTATGTCTGGTTCAAAGCCCATCTCTCGTCGAGCGTCTGGCACACCTCCGACTGCCTGAGAGGCAGGCGAGCACACGGTGATTTTTCTGGAACGCGCGAAGAGCAGCACGAGCCGCCTATCGAGGTTTAGTCGTGATTACGCGCCAGCCTTGGCGTCCAGGCGTCGCTGTACCGTTCGGGACCTTCCTTGAGGCAGGTCCCAGATGCCAGCTCAGGGCCAGGACAAACCTCGGAGACTGCCACCAAGAGGGTCAAGCGTTCCGAGTTCTCCGAAGCAGGGAGCACACGACTTGTACACTCGCGAGCGACCTAACCCCAGGAGATCGCATGCCCGCCATCCACGCTCGATCCCAGCTGGGTCTTGGGCGTTTGGGCATGGCTGTCCTCTTGATCCTTGTGCTCATCGGCAGCGCGTTGCTGATGCATACGCTCGCGGGCCCTGCCGAGGGGTGCCCTGCTTCCATGGCCGGACATCACACCGAAACCGAGAGCGCGAGCACTGCTTCAGCAGACACGGTCCCCGTCGCATCTTCTGCGATGCAGGACGACTCCGCGATGCTCTGCGCAATCATGGGCATGGCCTGTCTCATGGTCCTCGTCCTGTTCGCTTGGTCAGCAACCTGGCGACGTCAGACACGTGCGTTGTTCACCCTGTCCAAGACCCTAAACACACGCCCGGTTGCCCCGTCCTTCACGCTTCCCCGTCTGACACCAGACTTGACACAGTTGAGCATTCTCCGCATCTAAAAGGCCCTTGGGGATCGCTCCCCGCATGAGACCCGCGATCGTTTCACCGCGTCGCCTTCTTTCTCACCCCAAGGGACAACTATGAACCGCACCAGAACTCTGTTCAGTAGCGCCACGGCACTCGTCGTCGCCCTCACTTTGGCCGGTTGCGCCGGCACTTCCAGTAACACCGCCTCCGACACGGCCGCGTCGTCGGAGTCGGCGGTCTTCAACGACCGGGACGTCATGTTCGCCCAGATGATGCTCCCTCACCACAAGCAGGCCGTCGAGATGAGCGACATGTTCATCGCTAAGGGCGACAGCGTCGACTCGGACGTTCTTGCTCTGGCGGAAACCATCAAGAACGAGCAGGGCCCCGAGATTGACCAGCTCACCACGTGGCTGGATGACTGGGGTCAGGACACGTCGGCGTCGATGGATCACTCCATGGACGGCATGATGAGCGAATCCGACATGACGGGCCTGGACGATGCCCAGGGCGCGGAGGCGGCACGGCTGTTCCTCGGGCAGATGACCGAGCATCACAAGGGCGCCGTGGACATGGCGCAGAAGGAAGTCGACGGCGGGGAGAACCCCGACGCAGTTGAGATGGCGAAGAACATCGTCGAGTCCCAGACAGCGCAGCTCGCGCAGATGGACGCCCTCCTCAACTCCCTTTAAGCCCGGCAGAAATATGGCGCACTAGGCGCCTCCCGTTGCCACCGCACATGTGGCCTACGAGCCTCCGAAAAGCGGTTCGTTGAATTCGTGCCGATTCGACAAAGCCCTCTTTGGGTTGCGCCCTGGCACGCAATTTTTTGAGCGACCCCTGACCCTTACGCCCTCTTACAAGAAAGACCTCTAGTCATGACTGGTGACATGTCCTCAATGGATCCCCTTTTCCCCGCCTGGGTTACACCCGTCTCCTGGTTTTTTGTTGGCCTCGGGGTGATCAGCGCAGCCGTTGTATTGCTGCAGATCATCACCCGAGGGCGCCACCAGCGAAAGCAAGATCTAGCCATGAACGTCGTCTGGCCGGTAGCTGCTCTGTTCCTGGGCCCAGTGGCAATCTGGGCCTACAACCGAGGGGGTATGACCGACCCTGCGCGGCCGAACTCTGGGCCGAGTGATCACGGAGAGGCCGCACAGACAATCGCAGGGGGTGCACCTGGGGGAGCAGCAGCAACTGTCGGTCACTTCATCGGCGTGCCACTCGTGGTCGCAAGCGGCCTCACCATCGCCGGCACCAATCTCTGGGTGCTCATCATCGTCATCGCCGCCCTAGCGATCGGCCTCCTCTTTGTCTTCGAATACGTCGCCGTGTCCGGCACCCCTCGACGCGTCGGAAAGAGAAATGTCGGCGTCATGCTCATCACCGCCACCCTTACCGTTTTGGCATTCGACATCGGAATGGGGGGATGGATGCTCCTCATGCACTTCGGAAACTTCATGCCCTCTCCGACCGACGTCCGGTTCTTTTTCCTTATGCAGGTCGGTTTGGTCCTCGGACTTGTGACTGCCTACCCGATGGTCAAAGCACTCCTTCGCCGACGGACCGCAACCACCTGATAACTCCGGGACGGAACTGACGGCCCACCAGGAGCTGTCACAGAAAAACGCAACCGTTGCTCACGAACAAGCATCTCGCTGTGTTTAGGGCGCGTTTCTGTGGCAGCTCCACGAGGTCGTGCGTGCTCTACGGAGCACGACAAACGCGGTGATAAGTGACCCAAGGCCCAGAGCGGCAAGGGCCGATTCGATTTCTCCACCCCAACGGACAGCGGGTGTTATCGAGTTTGCAAGCGGCACATCAGCGATCAGTGCGCCAGGGGCGTGCCACGGCAACTCCTTCGAGATCGAGCCGTCGGGAGCGATCACGGCGCTGCGCCCCACGGTGGAAATATTGATGACGCTTCGCCCCAGTTCGATGGCACGGATCTGGGCGATGGCGAGCTGTTGGGCGCTCTGGTCGGAGCGTCCGAAGTCGGCGTTGTTGGACGACGAGAACAGCACCTGGGCCCCTTCGGTGACGGACCGACGGAGCACGTCGTCGTCGACGATGTCGAAGCAGATGCTGATGCCGACTGGGATCCCGGAGATGTCGAAGATGGGATCGGTTGTCCCTGGGGTGTAGTCGCGAGCGACCATGTCGACCAGGTCAGGTGCCAGGGATCGCCAGAACGCGCGGTCGGGGACATACTCCCCGAACGGGACGGGGTGCTTCTTGTCGTAGAAGTCGACAGGGCCACGGCCTGGCTCCCACTGGATCTCTGTGTTGTAGGTCCGGCCGTCACGTTCCGTGATGGCCCACCCGATCAGGGGTGCAGCGGCCGCCTGAGCGATCGCATCAAACGTTGCAGCCGTGTCGTTGTCATCGAGGGGGCTTCGGTCCGTGGCGCCTTCGGGCCAGAGAACAGCATCGAGACGTTCATCGAGAAGGGGCGTGGTGGCGTCGACTTGGGCCTGGGTGAGGTCCCCGGGGTTGCTGTCGTCGAAGTAGGCCGCTGGACCATTCCCTTGTACAGCGCCCACCCGCATCGTCCCTGTCTGGGTGATCGGCCATGCCGGGAGAGCGACGAGCAGTGTCGCGGCGGCCACCGGTGCGATCCAACGGCCGGGTCGTTGCAGCGCCTGGGTGCTGACGATGTGCAAAATCATCGCGACAACGAGGACCATGACGAACCCGACACCAGATATCCCTAGCCACGCGAAGGCTTCTCGGAGGGGGCTGGTGGATTGTGACATCGCGGCCCGGCCCCAGGAGAACCCGCCGTACGGCCAGGTGCTCGACACCGCCTCACGCGCGCACCACACTGCCGCCACCACGGCCGGGACCCCGAGGCAGGCTCCCCACGGGCCTGGCCACAGCTGGGGGAGCCACCGATACGCCAGGGTGATTGCCGTGCATCCCGCCGCGAACAGCAATGCCTGCAAGAGAACTAGTGCTGCGATCGGGACGGGCCCGAGGAAGAGCGCTACCCACTGAATGTGGAAGGCGTAGAACGAAACGCCTGCGACAAGCCCGACAGCGAACGCTGCCCCTGCGCGTCGTCCGGGGAGGGTTGCCAGGATCAACCCGATCCCGAGGAAGGCTAAAGGCCACCAGTTCTTGTCGGGAAAGGCGCCATCGAGAACGGCTCCCCCTGCTGCCGCGGCCGCGAAAGCAGCAGGCAGTGGCATGACCGCGGGAGCCGTCGATACCTCGACTGGCGGCCTCATGGGCCGTCGGGGTTCTCTGGCGCGTCGCCAGGTTGGTGAGCGGCCCGCTCGCGTTCTTCTTTCTCGATCGCGGCGTAGGCCTGCCGTTCGTTGCGGTCGGCGCGCATGAGCGCCCGGACGACGAACCAGAAGATGAGCCCCACAACTAGGCTCGGAACAACGGAGAAGATAGCTGAGCCCCAGAACGATTCAGGCATGGGTGGCGTCCTTCGTTGTGACGGGTGGCTGAGGGAGACCTGTAGCCCGTGCCGGTGGCCGACGTGTCCTAGTCATTTCGGCCGCCACGGTTGATGTTCCTGAGGTAGTTGTTGTAGTCGTCGAGCTCGGTGTCGCCCTCAACGTCGGCCCGTCTCGCCGCTCTTGCGGCTTTTCGGGTGTCCTGTCGCTGCCAGCGGGCGAGGCTGACGAGGAGGATCACCACGACGGGGAGTTCCCCGTACGTCCACACCAGGGCACCGGCGAGCTGCTGATCGCGGAGGGCATCGATGCCAAGGCGGGGTGAAGGGGAGCTGAAGGCTGCAACGAGAGGGGCGCTGCTGAAGATCAGGGTGAGGCCGAAGGCGGCGTGGATCTGCATCTCGAGGAACGCGTCGAAGACCCGAATGACGTAGGACGTCTGTCGAGGCAGCGGGTCTGTGGACACCAGGGGCACCATGACCACCACCCCGACAGCGACGAAGCCGATTTGCAGGGCCGCTCGTCCTGTTTCCGTGGCGAGGAGCGCGTCGATGGCGCCGGTCAGGTAGAGCCCGAACAGCGGAACCAGCAGCAGAGGGAACACGGCGATCGGGTTCACGACCGCACGGGCGAAGCTCGATCGGAGCGCCCCGACAGCTGCCCGAAGTGCGATAAGTCCTACGCCGTGCCGGGGCAGGCCCCGCAGCAGCACTGTTCCTGGTCGTCCGAGGATGAGCAGCGGCGGCACGATCATCAGCAGCGTCAGCTGCTGGAACATGAACGCCGAGAACAGCTCTCGGCTGTACGTCTGCACCCCCGTTGCCGTGACCAGGACGATGAGTACGCAACCGAAAACGAACACCGTCGCCTGCCCGACACCAGGGCCACGGCGGCCAGGAGTAAGGGCCCGGTCTCGGCGGCGCGCTCGGCGAAACAGGAGCACGTAGCTGGCTGCTAACAGGGTGGCGCCGATCGCGACAGGGGACACCGGCCCCTGGGCCCAGCCCAGCAGAACGGCGAGGTCAAGTGCCGGCATCTCAGGCGCCCTCGTTCGAGCGGGTCACCGTGGCCAGGGCTGCCGCGAGTTCGTCGGGGTGCCGGGTGGACACGAGCCAGTACGGTGCCGGGTCTGTCTCGTCGAGAAGCTCGATCTTCACCACGGGATGCACCCACCCCCGGAACAGCGTCCACGCGCGGGCGTCCAAGCGGGGCCCGCGTTGCTGTGTGGCGTCTCCGCCGGTGTAGGTGGTGACTGTCCCGATCTCGTCAGGTGTGAGCCGGGCGGCACCGGCAAAAAACCCGTCAGGGGTGACCTGGACGACGGGCGAGGTGCCGATGAAGGCTGCGACAGAGCCGAGGTAGAGCACGGCCGCGACGATGATCCCGGCGGTGACGTTGATGGGCAGGAACACCAAGAAGGTGGCGGGGATGACGAGCACGATCGCGAGGTAGAACGCCGGCGAGGGGGTGAGTCGTTCGCGGTGCAGAGGGAGGGAGGTCATGGGTTCCTGGTCGGTCAGAGGGGGAGGACGAAGCCGTTGATGAGGCCCTGGAGCTGGTAGATCAGAGCCGTCCAGATGCCGGTGGCCATGGCGGTGCCGACGGCGATGAGGACGGCGCCGCCGGCGAGGTTGATGGTCCGGATGTGGCGTTTGACGAACGCCACAGATCCGGTCACCCAAGACAGGCCCAGGGCGACCAGCACGAAGGGCAGCCCGAGACCTATGCAGTACGCCAAGCCGAGGAGGGCCCCGCGTCCTGCGGAGCCGCTGCTGAGGCTGAGAGCGGAGATCGCGGCAAGGGTCGGCCCGAAGCAGGGGGTCCATCCCAGGCCGAAGACCACTCCGAGAAGAGGTGCGCCGGCAAGGCCGGTGACGGGCCGCCACCGCGGAGTGAGGGAGCGTTGCAAGAAGCTGATCTGCCCGATGAACACCAGCCCCATCACGATCACGACGATTCCGAGGACGCGGGTGACGAGGCCCTGCCACTGGATCAGCCACACGCTCAGCGCCCCGAACAGCGCCCCGTAAGCGATGAACACCGCAGCGAACCCCGCCACGAACAAGCCCACTCCGATCAGGAGCCGTCTCCTGCCTGCCTTTGCGGTGGGGTCGGCGAGTCCCCCGACGTAGCCGAGGTAGCCGGGGACCAGAGGCAGAACGCAGGGGCTCACGAAAGAGACGAGCCCGGCCAGGAGGGCGATCGGGACGGCAAGGAGGAGCTGGCCGTCGAAGACGGTGTCGGCGAGGTTCACGGGGTCTCGGCGAGAACGGTGGTGATGAGGGAGTTGAGGATGGATTTCTCGGCTCGGCCGGTGATCCGGGCTGCTGCTCGGCCCTCTCGGTCGACGACGATCGTGGTGGGAACGGCGTTCGGGGACACCTGGCCGGCGAAGGCCAGCTGTACGGCGCTGTCGGTGATGTCGATGACGGAGGGGTAGGTGACGTCGAACCGTTCAGCGAAAGCGACCGCAGTGCTCGCCTGGTCGCGGACGTTCACTCCGATGAAGGACACGCCCTGGTCTTGGTACTGCTGGTGGAGGGCTTCGAGGTCAGGAGCTTCCGCTCGGCACGGGGGGCAAGCGGCGTACCAGAAGTTGACCACCATCACGTCGCCGTCGTAGTCGGCTGAGTCCAGCGGTTCGCCGAGGTCTGTGGTGCTGGTGAAGGAGATCGGTTCACCCCTGTTGGCCGGAGGGATCTCCACCACGGTGCCGTCGCCGCCGATGTAGTTCTTTGTGGACCCGTCCGCGTACTGTTCCGCGACAGAATCGCTCGAGCCGCAACCCGACGTGACGATGGCCACCGTGGCGACCAGTGCAGCGGCGACAAGGGTTCGGATGGTGGGGCGTGTCATGAACGTGAGTCCTCCAAGGCAATGGACGGGGTGGCGGCACGGGGCCCGGTGAGCGCACGGAGGGCCAGGACTGCTGCGGTGAGAGCTGTGGCGGCGGCGCTGATGAGGAGGATGACGCTCCCGAGGCGCTGATCGGCGTCGGCGGCGGGGTGTCCGCCGGGGTTCATCGTCTTGAACCAGTCGAGCATCACGGTCGGCCCGAAAAGGGTCACCGCGGTACTCGCAAGAGCACAGGCGGCGAGGCCGCCGATCAGGGCGATGTCGGCAGCTCTGTGGTCGGTCAGTGCCCGTCGGAGAGCGGACCCCATCACGGCGCCGGCGACAACGACAGCGGTGAGAACGACGACACGTCCGAGGGGCTCAGTCACCGCCCAGCGCATGCCCGCCGGGATCATGGCCAGCACGACGGTCACCAGCACGACCAAGCCGACCCCGAGCGGGCTGTCGTCGAACAGACCCAGGGGCCGGCGAAGGAGAGACGTCGCCCACTCCCGGGGGCCCCTCGTCCCGTCTTCTCTGAGCCTGAGGGTCGCTCGAGCAAGATTCCCCGGGCGTCCCTGAGCGATGCAGGCCCCCGCGAGCAGAAGCGCCACGATCGTCACCACGTAGGAGCTGAGGAGGTACGTGGCGTAGATCGACAGTGGACCACACGTCACCCACAGGACGACGAGCAGGCCTGCCAAGAAGGCCGCACTGCGATGCCACGGCCAAGGCGTCCCGGCCCGGCGTTGCGCACGCGTAGCGAGGAGGTAGGTCGCTGCGGAGAAGAGGATGAGGAGGAGCCAGAAGGGATCTGGTTGACCCTGGAACACGGTGACCCAGCTCGGTGGTTCGGGGAAGAGAGAACCGGTGAGGGATTCAGCCGCGGTGACCGGACCTGTTTCGTAGATCTCTTGCTCAGCGCCAGGAGGCGCGGTGCGGGCGAGTACTCCGGCAAGACCGGACGCGACACCCATGAACGTGACCTCCACGGCGGCCATAGCCCAGAAGAGACGCGTTCGACCGGTGTGGATGTGCGGCAGCAGCCATGTGCGGAAGACGGCAGCGAGGACTCCGACGAGGACCAACACGACGACCTTGCCGAGGACGATGAGACCGTAGGAGGAGGTGGTGAGCGTTGCGGGGTCGGTGATGCGGATGGTGGCACTGACGAGGCCCGAGAGTGCCACGGCGACGAAGGCCGCGAACGCGATTGCTGAGTAGCGGCGGAGGACGACGGGGAACAGGTGCCCGGGGAGGGTTCGTCTGAGCCAGACGAGGGCGACGAGCCCGCCGACCCAGATCGATGCGAATAGGACGTGCATCAGGATCGACACAACCGCGAGGTTGTGGGACGCCGAACCCGCTGCATGCCCTTGCTGAGCCAGAGGTATCAGGGCCAAAGCGCTCACACCCGCGAGGGCTGCTGCGTGTCCGGGGGAGTGGGTGAGTGACGCCCACACGGTGACGAGGACGGCTGCGGCAATGGTGGTCGTCCACGCCTGGCCGAGCTCGATTCCGGTGCTGAAGAAGGAGAATTGCGACCAGAAAGCGGCAGTTCCTGCTTCGTTGAGGGGAACGCCGCTGATGTTGGCGAACGTGAACACGCTGGCAACGAAGCCCGCGATGGCCCAGACAGCGGCTGAGCTGCGCAGCAGGTGGAACAGGCTTCGCTGTGCGGGCTGGTGGACGGGGACGGCGGTGGCCAGGAGGAAAGCGGTACCGAGGGCGATCGCGGCCGCACTGTTGCTGATGGTCTTGCTGACCGCGTACCCAGACCTGACGATTTCTCCGGGGTCCACGATCAGCACGATCTCGCTCGATTTCACCGCCACCAGCAGAACCACGACGGTCGCCAGGGCCGCAATCGCGGCCACAACCAGAGTGATTCCTGGTCGGGGATTGCTCGTGATGCGGCGAGCGTGAAGTGGCGTGCTCACTCCTCAGGGCCTGCTGTCTCCGCAGGGTCCGCCGTCTCGGCCTTCTTCCGGCGGCGGGCGCGGAGAGCGAGGATCACGATGACAGGAATCAGGATCAACACCGCGAGAGCCGTCGCGCCCGCGATCCAGGGGATGAGGTTGCTCGAAGCAGGCTCGGTGGCAGAGTGCGTCGCGGCCGACGTCGGCGCTTCTTCCTCCGCCGGGGCGGAGGCCGAGGCGCCCGGTGTGCTCGCGGCGGGGGCCGGTGTCGTAGGGGCAGCTGCGGCGATGGGGCCGGCGTAGGTGAAGGTGTAGGTGCCGGAGATGGTGTGTCCGTCACTCGACACGCTCTGCCACGTCACGGTGTGCAGACCTGCCTCGGTGACCTCGACGGGAACAGAAAGGGTTGTTCCTTCCGCCACGGGGGCGCCTGTGGTGATGGAAGTCCCGGCGGGGTCGGTGACGTTCAACGCGATGGCGTTCGCGAACTCAGCCAACGGTGTTTCCGAGAACGTCAGGGTCACCGAGGACAGTTCGGTCGTCACTGTCTCATCAGCCGCGGGAACTGCTTGGGCGAGGGCGTCATGGGCGGCGGCGGGCCGAGCGTCCATGACGGCGAGGCCAGCAGCCAGGGCGAGCATGACGAACAGTGCCGTCGCGAGGTTTCGAAGAGGGGGAAGGTCATGGGCTTTCTCAGTTCTCTGGGCAGGTGAAGGTGCCGAAGGCGCCGTCGTGGTCGCCGGGGCCGAGTTCGGCGCAGACACCGGTCTGGCCGGCGAAGACGGCTTGGAAGTAGATGACCCCGGCGACGAACGCCGCCGTCGTGGCGAGGCCGACGATCATCCCGACCAGGGCGACCGTGTTCTTCTCGCCTGCTCGACGCGAGCGGATGAAGGCGACGAGGCTGACGACGAATCCGACCGGGCCGGCGATGCAGGCCAGCAGCAGTCCAAGGACGGCCAGTGTGCGGAGGTTCGGCGGGGGAGCAGCGACGGGTTGCGCTTTCCGGGCGCGCCCGCGGTTCCTAGCCACCGGCGACTGCGCTTTCCACGGCTTTGTCGAGGTCGTCGACGGCGGTGAGTTCGATCATCTGCCCGTCGACGAAGAACGTCGGGGTGCCGGTGACGCCGAGGGCTGTGCCCTCCGCCCGGTCGGCGACCACGCGCTCGAGGGTCGCCGGGTCGGCCACAGCGTCGTCGAACGCCGCCATGTCGAGCCCAAGGTCCTCGGCGAACGTGCGGAACAGGGCCGCTTCTGACTCTTGCTTCTCGCCCCACTCGGCCTGGGTCTCGTACATGCGTGCGTACATCGCCTCGAGCTGGCCCTGCTCGGCAGCCGCCTCGACGGCCACGGCCGCGTTCTCGGAGTTTCGATGCGACGGGATCGGGAAGTAGCGGACCGCGACGTTGATCTGCCCGGCGTACTTCTCCCGGACCTGCTCCACGTACGGGTACATCGCCGCGCACGACTCGCACTCGAAGTCCAGGAACTCCACGACGGTGACGGCGTCGCCCTCGACCTGGTCGAGGTAGCGGGTGTCGTCGCGAACGACCTCGGCACTGGTCGGTGCGATCGTGGGGTCGGCGGCGAGGGGCTGGGCGGTGTCGGTGCGGGTGCCGTTGTAGATGATGACCGCGACGACGACGGCGGCGGTGACGATCAGCGCGATGACGGCGACGATGAACTGGTTCTTGACCATGGTCAGACTCCCTTGGTTCTGAGGTAAGCGATGGGGTCGGTGGCAGCTCCGCCCTGGCGGAGTTCGAAGTGGAGGTGGCAGCCCGTCGACAGGCCGGCGTTGCCGACCACGGCGATCTGCTGACCGGCGGTGACCTGCTGGCCGACACGGACTTGAACGCCGGCGGCATACATGTGGGCGTAGTTGGTCGAGACCCCGCCGGCGGACGTGACGGTGATGAGGTTCCCGTACCCGCCGTAGGCGCCGGCGTAGGTGACGGTGCCTGCGGTGGCGGCGTAGATCGCGTTTCCGCAGGAGGCCCCGAAGTCAGCCCCAGCGTGCAGTTTCTGGTAGCCCAGGACCGGGTGGATGCGCATGCCGTAGGCCTGATAGCTCGAGTACGCCGTGATCGGCATCGTCCACCCTGACGGCGACACGGCGGAGGATGTGGGAGCCGCGGGGGTCGAGGTTGCCGCGGCTGCTGCGCGGGCGGCTGCGGCGCGAGCTGCCGCCTCGGCGGCCGCCTTGGCTCGCGCGGCTTCGGCCTCTGCGTACCCCTGTTCCGCGGTGGCAGTCTCTTGCTTCAACACGGCGAGTTGGGCCTCGAGCTCGATGCTCCGTGTTTCTTGTTCGGTGACGGCTTCCTGCGCGGTCGTCGCCGCGGCAAGCGCGTCGTCGCGGGCTGTCTGCGCGAGACCTTGGAGGCGGTCTCGTTCGGTCGTTGCGACTTGAGCTTGATCGCGGAGGCTGCCGACGGTGTTCGCTGCGGTGGTCGCGTCTTCCAGCATTCGGTTCGAGGTCTCCGAGAGCTGCGAGGCCGTTCCGAGCCGGGAGAGAAGATCACCAGCTTCGGCGCCGGCGACGGCGATGTTCATCGACACGTCAGTCCCACCGGCGCGGCTCAGCGACGCAGCCCACTGGCTGATCTGCCGTTCCGCGTCGTCGGCGTCCCGCTCGGCGCGGGCGACGTCGTCAGCCAAGGCACGAAGGCTCTGCGTGGCGGCGTCAGCGGCATCTTGGGCCTCTTGAAGCTCAAGACCCCGCTGGTCAGCGACAGTGGCCAGCGTCTCGGCTTGCTGCCGGAGGGCATCGAGCAGGCCGGTCAATTCGGTGATCTTCTCGGCGGTCGCCGCCTCGCTTGTCCGGGCGGCGATGACGTCGTCCCAGGTTGGGTAGGCCGCAGCGTGAGAAGGGGTGGCGGTAAGAAAGGTGGCGGCGAGCACGGCTACAAGGGCCGGCGCAGTCACCCTGACGATGCGAAGCATGTAAGGGGTGTCCTCGGTCTCGAAGGAGCACGCCGAACGCCTGATGACTGGTCGTCATCGTCCGCCGACGCGCAGGTCGCGATCGGGGAGTGTCTAGATGCGGGAGATACCTAGGACCGTCAGGCTCACGGCACTGGGTCGCCGCCATACGGAGACGGGTGTCGCTGATGGGTCGGGACCCGCGAGTGGATCTAGCGTCAGAGCGGCCCTCCCGCGCATGCGCACAAGAGCAGCTGCGAGAGTCACGACGCACAACAGGGCAAGGATGGTGCAGGCCAAAGTCCCACCGTCTCCAGCGAGCCCCGTGACGGCCGCGTCGCCCACAGACAATGCGGCAGGGGGAAGCATCTGGGAGGTCGAGTCGCCGGCCGTCACAGTCTGCGTCACGCTCGAGGCCGCTTGAACCCCACCCGGAAAAGCATTGTCGCCAAGGGTGTGGATGCCGAGGACAGCGGCAAGGGTTGCTGCGGTGATGGACAACAGCAATGCCCAGATTCCGACAGACCACCGTGAACGGGAGGCAGAGGACATTGTTCTAAACATCGTGCCTCCTTCCAGGTCAGGGCCGATCACAGGGTAATCAAGATCAGCGGCGGCGGCCTGATGAACCGCCCCAAGCCACTAGACATCGAGGCAACCGTGTGTGACTATCTTCGCATGCACGAAGATACGCATCAAGAGGAGCTTCACCCAGATGACGCGTTCGTCGAACTCGCCGTCGAAGTGTTCTCCATGCTTGCCGACGCCACCCGCGTCCGGATGATCCTTGCTCTCCGCGACGAAGAGCTATCGGTGAACCACCTCGCCGACATCGTCGACAAGTCGCCGACGGCAGTCTCTCAGCACCTGGCGAAGCTTCGGATGGCCCGGATGGTCTCGACGCGCCAGGCGGGCAATCGCGTCTTCTACCGCCTCGTCAACGACCACGCCAGCAAGCTCGTCCAAGACGCCATCTTCCAAGCCGAGCACTCCGTCGGCGCCGCATACCGTCACCACCACGAAGGACACTGACATGGGCGCAGGACACGACCACGCGGCACCCGGCGGAACCGACCACCGCCGCCGCCTCGCCATCGCCTTCGGCATCACCACCTCGATCCTGGTCGTCGAGGTCATCGGAGCCGTCATCACGGGGAGCCTCTCGCTGCTCGTCGACGCCGCCCACATGCTCACCGACGCCGGCGGCCTCTTCATGGCGCTGCTGGCAGCGACCCTCATGAAACGGGCCGCGACCGCGAAAAGAACATGGGGATTCCAGCGAGCAGAGGTCCTCGCCGCCACGGCCCAAGCCACGGTGCTTCTTGCAGTCGGCCTCTTCGCTCTCGTCGAAGGCATCCGACGCCTCTTCGAACCTCCAGCTGTTCCCTCTTCTGAGCTGCTGATCTTCGGCATCATCGGACTCGTGGGCAACATCGTGTCCATCACTGTTCTCACTGCCGGTCGCTCGGCCAACATGAACATGCGAGCAGCGTTCCTCGAAGTCGTCAACGACGCCCTCGGCTCAGTGGCCGTCATCGTCAGCGCCCTGATCATCATGACCACCGGATGGGGCCAAGCCGACGCAGTCGCCGGGATGCTGATTGCCGTGCTCATCATTCCCCGCACCATCAAGCTGCTCCGCGAGACAACAGGAGTGCTGATGGAATCGACTCCCGCCGGCCTTGATCTCGACGACGTTCGGGCCCACATGCTCGAGCTGCCACACGTCACTGAGGTCCACGACCTTCACGCCTCGCTCGTGGCGACGGGGCTGCCTATCCTGAGTGCGCACGTCACGGTCGAGGATTCCTGCTTCCAAGACGGGCACGCTCCCCAGATCCTCGACGACCTCCAGAAGTGCGTCGCCGAACACTTCTCCATCAAGGTCGAGCACTCAACTTTCCAGATCGAGCCAGCTCAGCACGCTCAGCACGAGCACCACACTCACGTCTGAGTTCCCAGGGTCAGCAGCAGTCGCAGGCCTCGACCTCCCGCTCACCCGTCAGTGCTGACACGGGTGTCTTGCAGGCGTCGCCGCGCCAGGCCTCGAGGCCCTCGCGCACGGCGAAGACGACGATGATGAGCCCGGCGACGGGGTCGGCCCAGGTCCAGCCGAGGGCGAGGTTGAGGACGAGGCCGACGAGCACCGCGGCCGACAGGTACGAGCAGATGAGCGTCTGCTTCGAGTCCGCCACGGCGGACGCCGAGCCCAGCTCGGTGCCGGTGCGGCGCTCGACCAGGCTGAGGAACGGCATGATCGCGAGACTGACCGCGGCGAGCACGATGCCAACGGGGGAGTGGTCGGGCTCGCGGATGCCCGTCAGGGCCAGCACCGCGTCGACGGACACATAGGCGGCTAGGCCGAAGAACGAGATGGCGATGACGCGCAGCGCGACCCGTTCGCGCTTCTCCGGGTCAGGGGCGGCGAACTGCCACGCGATCGCGGCGGCGGAGAGCACCTCCACGATCGAGTCGAGGCCGAAGCCGATCAGGGCGGTCGAGGAGGCGACGGTGCCGGCTGCGATCGCGACGATCGCCTCGATCACGTTGTAGGTGATTGTGATGGCGACGATGATCCGGATGCGGCGCTGCAGGAGTAGTCGGCGGGCCGGCGCGAGCGGGGCGGGAAGCGCAGTCGTGCTCATGCGCCGGTTCCGCAGCAGAGGGGGACGTCGCAGCTGTCGTCGGTGCAGGGCTCCCCGTCATCGACGGCAAGCACGACGTCGACCAGGGCGGTGAGGGCCTTTGTGAGGTGGGCGTCAGCGATCTCGTAGCGGGTCGACCGGCCCTCGGGGACCGCGACCACGATGCCGCAGCCGCGGAGGCACGAGAGATGGTTCGACACGTTCGAGCGCGTGAGGCCTAGCTGGTCGGCCAGGACGCCGGGGTAGCCAGGTTCGTTGAGCAGGTGCAGCAGGATGCGCGATCGGGTGGGATCGGCCATGGCACGCCCGAGGCGGTTCATGACGTCAACGCGCGACGAAAGAGTCAGCATGTGCTGACTATACAGTCGGCGCTGACGCGACGCGACTGGCTAATGAGGCGTCGGCCTCGCTGCCGCCGGTGCAATTCGCCTATCTAAGCTCGGGACAAGACGGGGGATGAGTCGAACGAAGATCACCATGCCGATGAGTTCAACAAGCGTCTGGGTCACGACGACTGGGGCGAGGGACAGTGACGCCGGCAGGGCGAGTGCGAGAGGCAAGACCACGAGCGAGTTCCTGGTCGCGCCACTGAACACAAGGGCCCGTGTTGCTGGCACGTCGAGTCGGAAGATACGGCCGGCGCCGATGCCGAGCGCTGTCATCACGACGAGAAACCCGGCGTAGATCGGAACCAGCACGAGCAGCTGCCCCAGGGAGTCCCCGACAGCTCCCGCTTGCGAGGCCACGACAGTGAACAGGGTCGCCATCATCAGCGGCACCATCAGGCCCAGCATCGTCCGCTCGATCACGACACCGGATCGGTGCCGCCGGGCGAGGGCCTGCACGAGCGCGGCCGCGGTGAGCGGGACGACAATCAGGAGGAGGAACGCCCGGGCGAAGGGGCCGACCTCGACCACGGCGACGCCCTCGGGGCCGATGAATAGCAGCAGGTAGAGCGGCGGGAGCAGGATCTGCGCCAGCATCAGCAGCGGTGCCGCAGCGAGGAGCCGTTCTGACGCGCCGCCGGCAAGGCCGGCGAACACGATCACGTAGTCGATGCACGGGGTCAGCAGCACCAGCAGCACCCCGAACAGCAGCGCCGGCTCGTCCGCGACGAACCGGGACAGCCCATAGGCGACGAGGGGGACGACGACGAAGTTCAGCACCCCGACCGCGGCGAGAAACCGGCCGTCTCGGAGGGACTTCCCGATCGCGGCGAACGGGACACCCAGGAACGTCGCGAACAACAGCAGCGCGAGCACAGGCTCGATTGCGCCCTCTAGGTGGTGCGCTCCTGGCACGGAGAGCCCGATCACGCCGGCAGCCACGATCGCTACCAGGTAGAGGCCGATCTGCCGGTGTTCGAACCAGGAAACGACCGCGTTCACGACTGGACCGGTGTGGATGAGGAGGGCACGTCAGTGACGGTAGAGGTTCGAGCCGCTTGAAGGTCAAGCGGGGCCGGCGGCTCTAGGGTCGCGGTGTGCGAATCTCCGAGGTCAGCAAGCGCAGCGGTGTCTCCGCCACGGCGCTCCGGTATTACGAGTCCATCGGGCTCCTGACCCCGGCCAGGGCCCACAACGGGTACCGCGACTACAGCCCAGACGTTCTCAACCGCCTCGACCTGATCGAGGCCAGCAAGGAACTCGGTCTGCCCCTCGACCAGATCGGCGCACACCTCAGCACCATGGAATCGACGTCTTGCACCGACGTCCGGGAGGCGCTGCGCCCACTCTTGGCAGAGCAGGTGCGCCAGATCGAGGAGAAGCAGGCGCGCCTCGACCGGCTCCGGTCCAGGCTCGCTCGTGCTGAGCGCGACTTGGCCGAATGCCCCGACCGTGCCGAGCGCTGCTCGACCGACTGCGTGTTGCGTGCCTAGTTACTCGGTCGCCCCGCACCAAGAAATTCAGTCCCGGGACGCTGAGGCCTTAGCGTCGGCGGCGCTTCTTCGGACGTACTTTCTCCGCGATTCCGAGGGCGATGCCGATGGGGATCAGCCAGAGGATGGGCTGATCGTGTGCCCATTGAGGAAAGAGCGTCATCGTCGTAGCTAGCTGCTCGACAATGCCGCTGACGAGCATCTCGCCAAATTGACCTGAATCCATAACGGGAAGATAGGGCGTGCCACCGTCATTCATGAGGCTTAGCCAACTTCGACCCGGCTAGCCCACCTACGATTTGACTATGGCTACTGACCCAGAGCGCGGCGAGAACGAGATGACCCGGGCCACCTGGCAGTTCGTTGAGGCCCTGGGCATAGCCGACACCCCGGTCCGGCGTGTGTTGTTCGACCTGGCCAACATCATCGCTGCGCCCGGCGGAGACGAAATTGGGCTCGCGAGTGCTGGATACAGGATTCTGACGAAGGAGTTCGAGGAGCAGTACAGCCCGAAGTCACCGCTTCGCCAGCAGCTCGAATACATCCAGCAGAGCAAGGAACTATTCGAGCTGACGGGCGTGACCCTCCGGGAAGTCTCTGGTGACCGGTTCGAGTTGGACGAGGTCCCCGAGACGCCGTCTGAGCTAGGCGCGCAGCTCGGCTATGACGATGATGGGCGAGCCGTGCGTCGGGTGCTCCGACGCAAGTACACGGACCATCTCCCGCATGAGTCGTGGTCTGCGCTGACCCAGGAGCAGATCAACTACGTACGTGCCCACTTGGCCCCACGGCCGAAGTCGAGCACATAGAGGCTTTGCACAGCCCTAAGGCGTGGCTGCCCGGCGTTCGATGAAAACAGTGTCGCGCCATACCCCGGCATACGGCCCCGCGTCGGATCGCGCGATCCGTTCCCGCGTTCCGACCCGACGGAACCCCGCCCGATCGTGGAGAGCCAGGCTGGCCTCGTTTTCGGGAAAGATCGACGACTGAACGGTCCAGATGCCCGCGGCATCCACCGAATCAAGGCACGCCCCCAGTAGCGCTCGTCCGACCCCGTGCCCCTGGGCCGCGGCGGCGACGTAGACGGAGTGCTCGACGACACCGGCATAGGCCGGCCTGGCCGACGTCGCGGACGCCGCCACCCAGCCGAGCACGCCGTCCGTGGTGTCGTCGACGGCGACGAACCGGTGCGCGGCGAGCTTGCCGGCATCGAACGCGTCCCAGGTGGGGGTGCGGGTCTCGAAGGTGGCGTTACCGGTGTCGATGCCCTCTTGGTAGATCCGCTCGACGGCGGGCCAGTCGTCCGGGGTCATGGCCCGGACGGTGACGCTCACGAGCAGCACCCACCTGCTGCCGGTCCGTCGACGGCGCACCCGGAGGCGTCCGGGAGGTTCGTCGAGCAGACACCCGTCTCGGGCAGTTCGAGCTGCACCAGGCGGGCGGCTTCGTGGTTGCCGGCGAGTTCGTCCGCGATGGAGCGGACCTGCTCGTAGCCGGTGAGTAGCAGGAACGTCGGGGCCCGGCCGTAGGACTTCATGCCGGCGATGTAGAAGTTCGGCTCCGGGTGCCCCAGCTCCGCGACCCCGTGCGGGTAGACCGTGCCGCAGGAGTGCACGTTCGGGTCGATCAGCGGCGCGAGCTGCCGGGGCGCTTCGACGATCTCGTCCAGGGACACCCGAACCTCACGGAGCATGTCGAGGTCGGGGCGGAACCCGGTCGCATTCACGACCACGTCCGCAGCGACCGTCAGGGGCTCACCGCGGCGACGCCCGACGAGCTGCACGCCGTCCTCCGTCTTGGTGACGTCATCGACCTCGAACCGGTCGAGCAGGGCGATCGCGCCGGCATGGACGAGGTCGCGGACGGCGCTGCCGAGGTCCCCGCGGCCTTCGAGCTGGTCAGCGGCGGACCCGTAGACCCGAGCGGGGGTGCTGCTGCGGATCGCCCACGTGATCGTCGTCCCGGGCGTCTCCTTTGCGAGGGTGGCGAGCTTGATGAGGGTGTTCGCGGCCGAGTGTCCGGCGCCGACGACGACCGTGTGACGGCCGGCGAACCGGTCCCGGTCGCGGCCGAGGACGTCGGGCAGGGCGTGGCTGATACTTGCCGCGACGTCGTTGCTGTGGGAGAGGCCGACCCCGGAGGAGGTGAGGGTGTTGGGGGTCGTGTAGGTGCCGGAGGTGTCGATGACGGCGCGGGCGAGTTCGTCGCGCGCCTCGCCGTCGTGGTCGAGGCGCAGCAGGAACGGCGTCTCGGCCCGCCCGGTGGAGCGGGTGCGGTCCATGCCCTGCCGGGACACCGCGGCAACTCGGTGGCCGTACCGGATGCGGCCGAACAGCTCGGGGGTGGCGGCGAGGGGTTCGAGGTAGTCGCGGACGAAGTCGGCACCGTAGGGGAGCTTCTTCGCTGCCGGGGCTTCCCAGTCGGTGGTGTCGAGGAGCCGGGCGGCGGCCGGGTCGACGAGGTGCTCCCACGGGGTGAACAGGCGCGTGTGCCCCCACGCGCGGACCGCCGTGGCGGCGCTCGGGCCGGCTTCGTAGATGACGACGTCGACGCCACGTTCGAGGAGCTGCGCGGCAGCGGCGAGCCCGACCGGGCCGGCGCCAATGACGGCGACGGGGAGCCCGGCGAGGGTGGGGGCGTCGGTGCGGGGCGGGACAGAGAGAGTGAGGCTCATGCGGGGAGGCCCTTCGATTCGATGCCGAGTTCGGTGAGGAGCGATTCGACGAGCTTCTGGACGTCGTCGCGGATGAGGCGCACCTTCTCGAGGGGGAGCCCTGCGGGGTCGGTGAGGTGCCAGTCGCGGTAGGTCTTGCTGGGGTAGATCGGGCAGGCGTCGCCGCAGCCCATCGTGATCACGACGTCGGCTGCCTGCACGACGTCGTCGGTCAGCGGCTTCGGGAACGCCTCGTCAAGGTCGAGGCCCAGTTCCCGCATCGCTTCCGCGACGACGGGGTGGAGGTCCCGGGCGGGCAGGGACCCGGCGGAGCGGACGTGGACGGCACCGCCGGAGAGGACGTTGGTGAACACGGCTGCCATCTGGGAGCGTCCGGCGTTCTGCTCGCAGACGAACAGCACCTCCGGCACCGTCCGCTCGATCACCCCGGTGGCCTGCCCGAGGGCGGTCAGCCGGTCGACGGCGAACCGGGTCGCGTTGGTGGCCAGGTGCGCCCGGACCTGCGCTGTGCGAAGAAGTGCCGTGTAGGACTCGAGCACGTACCGCTCGATCGTCTCGGGGCCGAAGATGCCCTCGAACCGGGTGGCGAGGTCGCCCGCGGCACGCTTGAGTGCGTCCTCGGGGAAGGCAAGGCCCGGCAGGCCGCGCCTCGTGGTCAGGTCCGTCATCGTCGTCTCCTCGCAGCTCAGGGTCAGGCGGTCGCGGGTGCGATCTCGGCCAGGAGGGCCTGGATGCGGCCCTTGATGTCGTCGCGGATGGGGCGGACGTCCTCGATGCCGCGGCCGGCAGGGTCGGTCAGCTCCCAGTCCTCGTAGCGCTTGCCGGGGAAGATCGGGCACGCGTCGCCGCAACCCATCGTGATCACGACGTCGCTGTCCCGGACGGCCTCGGTGGTGAGGACCTTGGGCTGGTTCCCGGCGATGTCGATGCCCTCCTCGGCCATGGCCTGGATCGCGACAGGGTTGATCTGGTCCTTGGGCTCGCTGCCGGCGGAGAGGACGTCGACGCGGTCGCCGGCGAGGGCCTGCATGTAGCCGGCGGCCATCTGGGAACGGCCGGCGTTGTGGACGCAGACGAACAGGACGGTGGGCTTGGTGCTCATAACGGGTTCCTTCGGGTAAGGGGTCAAACCCGTTCAGCGACGCGCGCTGCCGGGGCGGGGGAGGGGAACAGGCGTGGCCGCAGCCACAGGGACAGGTACACCAGCGCCACCAGCGCCGGGACCTCGATCAAGGGGCCGACGATGCCGGCGAGGGCCTGGCCGGAGGTCGCCCCGAACGTGCCGACCGCGACCGCGATCGCCAGCTCGAAGTTGTTCCCCGCAGCGGTGAACGCCAGCGTCGCCGTCCGCTCGTAGGCCAGGCCGATCGCCCGTCCGGTGAAGAACGCGACGAGGAACGTGACGGCGAAGTACACCAGCAGCGGCAGGGCGATGCGGACGACGTCGAGGGGGCGGTCGACGACCTGTTGCCCTTGGAGGGCGAAGAGCATGACGATCGTGAACAGCAGCCCGTAGAGGGCGAAGGGTCCGATCTTCGGCAGGAACCGTGTCTCGTACCAGGTGCGCCCTTTGGTCGCTTCCCCGATGCGGCGGGACAGGTAGCCGGCGAGGAGGGGGATGCCGAGGAACACCAGGACGCTGAGGGTGATCGACCAGATGCTGAACGACGCGCTCGTTGTGGGGAGTCCGAGCCAGGCGGGGAGGATCTGGAGGTAGAACCAGCCGAGCCCCGCGAACGCGACGACCTGGAATACCGAGTTCAGGGCCACGAGGAACGCGGCTGCCTCTCGGTCGCCGCAGGCGAGGTCGTTCCAGATCAGCACCATGGCGATGCACCGGGCGAGCCCCACGATGATCAGGCCCGTGCGGTACTCCGGCAGGTCGGGCAGGAACACCCACGCCAGGGCGAACATCAGCGCCGGTCCCACGACCCAGTTCATCACCAGTGACGACACCAGCAGGCGCCGGTCGCCCGCTATGGCGCGGGTGTCGGAGTAGCGAACCTTGGCCAGCACCGGGTACATCATCACCAGCAGCCCGACCGCGATCGGGACGCTCACCTGCCCCACCTGGAACGAGTGCAGCAGCTCACCTAACGCCGGCACGAACACCGCCAGCAGCAGCCCCGCGCCCATGGCGGCGAGGATCCACACGGGGAGGAAGCGGTCAGCGGTCCCGAGCCGGGCAGGCGCGGTGATGGTGGTCGTCATGCAGCTCCGTAGATCGATGAGTGTCGATGTGTTGAGCCTGCCCCAATCCATCGACGGCTGTCAATCTGTGTGGAAGAGTGTTCACATGCCCGTCGCCGAACTCCTGCCCCTCACGGACGTGACCGCGTGCTGCGCACCGCTGGCCCGCGAGGCGATGGACGCGGAGAACGCCGAGAAGCTGGCCCGCAGCCTTAAGGCGATCGCCGATCCGGCCCGATTGCGACTCATCTCGATGGTCGCCGCGCACGACGGGGCCGAGGCGTGCGTCTGCGACCTCACCGAGCCTCTCGGGCTCAGCCAGCCGACCGTCTCGCATCACTTGAAGGTCCTCGTCGACGCGGGCATCCTCACCCGCGACAAACGTGGAATCTGGGCCTACTACGCCCTCGTCCCCGGGGCCCTTGACTCCCTCGGGAAGCTCCTAGTCACGGCATAGGCCTTGGCGCTTCTGCACGTCCGGTAGCCAATCGTCTATCGGACGCCTGTAGGTCGTTCTGGTCAGCTATCAACTGTCCGTAGCGGCTTCGGTGCCGGGAGTGTCCTCGTCCTCTCGAGCGCGAATGTTAAGAGGCAGGATCAGCTCGTCGGACAGCCGGTCAAGCTCAGCGAGGCCCGGCGTGCCTGTTCGGAGCGATTCAAGGACCCACGAGGCGAACATCGTGGCCATTGCCGTGTACTGCACTGTCTGAGTCGGATAGGGGTCGTCTGCTTCGCTCAGAAGGTCGAGCTGTCCCTCTTCGTTGATGTCCATGAACGCCGTGACGGTCTCACTGGTCACGTGAACGATCTGCGATTGCTGCAGATACGTGGTGTGGAACATCCCCCGGTAGTCAATGGCCTTAATCATGCCCGTGACCCGAGGAAGCCTTCGACCCTCAGTCGTCATCGACCGAAGGGCTTCTTCGACCTCCTCCCGAGGGGTCCCGAGGTATTCAGTGACCGCGCGAAATGTCCGATCCCGGGTGTGGTGGTAGCTGTCGATGAGCTGCTCTGGGCCTGTTGCTTCGAAATGAGCCCACTGTGCAGTTAATGCATGCTCAAGGGCCTGCCGGGCGAGTGCGACTGCTTCGCGCGACCGGCCGGCTCGATACAGGACGGCATATGAGCCGGCGTAACGAATGGCCTGGACACAGATCCCGTAGACGGCTTGAAACTCCTTCTGGTGCTTGCTCTTGACGTCGAACGAGTCCAAGCCGTGCAGATGCCTTTCCCGGTCTTCGATGAATTTCAGCCACGCCTCGATGCGCGGTGACATTCGGGAGGAATCAGTCATGGAAGCAGCGTGCCATTCGCGCCCGATCTCACAAAGATCTCGCTGACCTAGGGAGAAGGCGGGCGGCGAGTGAGGAACGCCAGTACGGCAAGCGCCCGTTTGCTTCGTGCGCCTGAGGCGTAGACAGCGATCAGGCTCACAAGCCCGAGGAGGGCGAGCCTGCCGAAGCCAAGCGCGCCTGCAATGACGGCGATGAGCGCAGAAGGAGCAATCGACAAAAGGAGGTCCAGCACCGTGTCTCCGAGAACTGACGCAAGCCCCCCACCCGCATAGCGCCGGTCTAGATGACAGGTCCATGAGCGTGTTCGGCACGGCCGGAGCCGCATGTTCCGCCTGTGTCAACGATGGTCCAATCCAGGCTGTGGGGAGGCCTGGGCGATCGTCGACGAAAGGTCGAAACTGCCGAGATGCTGCCGACCCGAATCGCTCGGTGCCGCCAACCATCATTGAGCCCACGGCGCCGCCGTGAGCGACATCAGTCACCACGCTCCGCGTGACAACTGGTGCCGACTCGGACACTTGCTATGAGTGTGCTCCCGGGGCTATCTGACCGGCTTGGCCTATTACCCGGGCAACGACTCCATCTGAGAGGTGCCTTGCCTGTTCAGAGAATATCATGAGACCGGTTCATATCCGCGGGGCGGTGTCGTGGTCGATCATGAGAGAGGGCCCCTACCGAAGCAGGGGCCCCGCCGCCCTTGACGCGTCAAGAGCGGACCTGGCCTAGTTGGGCCAGTTGCTCAGCAGCCACCGGACGAAACCGGCGACGATGCCCCGAAGGAGCACCTCGCCGATCCACATCAGGACTGCTCGGATTCGAGGATGCTTGCGCATTTGCTCGTCACCGCCTTCCCGCGACTCGCGTCTCGGGAGGGCTTGTACTGCTACCTGCTCAGGTCACCGCGTTGCGGGGGCAACGCGACAGGCGTAACATCGACCGGGTAAAGCATCCCGGGTGATGTATCCACCCACAGCCGCCCAACCGGTGGCCAGTAACGAGTCCAGACCCGATTGCCGTCGGGTCTTTTCTCGTTAAAGACCAGACGAGTTGCCTCGTCGAGCCGCCCACGAGCTGCGGCCTACTTCAATGATCCCAGACGCGACCGACGTCGACGGCGGGGGAGTGTGGGACTGAACCACCCGTCAATGGCGCTCAGGATGCTCAAAACGCCCGCAAAGTGCTGTATGGGCCAATTGGGCCTTGAAACCCGGGCAAAATTGCCACACAAATCCGAGAAGCGCTTGGCGTGTCGTGCGCCGAAAGGTGGTCCTAGGTCAGCCTCTCGTCGTTGAATCCAGGCACGTGCCGTAGGTGGAAGGCGTGTCGGAGGTCAGTTGTAGTGTCTGCCGGCATGGGGGTGCGAGGGTCTGGCGAGGCTGCGGCGAAAATTCTGCGCCGCCCGATTCCGACACACCCATTCGCGGTCCCGCCGATCCCTGGCACGTTCGGTGTTTGGCAGGTCCGCCGAGTGCGCTCTGCGCCCCTTGGCTACGTCCTCTCGCGCCACGAGCTGGGCGGCATCGCCTACCACTGCTACGCCCACGGGCGAGACGATGCCGGCGGTAGGCCCTGGCTACGGCGAGAGGACAGCCTGAACAGCGCCGTCGCGTGGATGATCCAGCACGAGGCCGAGCTGTCGGCCCTGACGGGGCGGCTGCACCCCGAGCTGGACGAGTGGCCGTCGTGACCGCGGGTAGCGCCCAGTCATGAGCTGGTTCGTCAGGCACCGCCCCAAGGGCGACACGAGCGCCGACGCCGTGGGCGTCGAGGTCAACGCCCCGACACCGGCCGACGCGATCGACCAGGCGCGCGCCACGCTGCCCGAGGATCGCATCGTGACCTCGGTCGCTCCCTACTGAGCCCGAGATAGCCGTCAGGGACCGCGCGTAGCTTGGCTCCGGTCAGCTTCCCCCCGAGCTGGCCGAGAGCTGCCGGGCGGTTTCTAACCCGCTAGGCAGCAGCAGCCCCCGCATTCCGGCTCCCCCAGCCGGGCGGGGGCTTCTTCGGGCGCGCAGACCCGTCTCGAGTCCGTGCCGGCCCAGGGGCACGGCCCGCTGCGCGGTCCGGGGGAGTCGCTGCGCTCCCGGGGAGCCGCGGCGCGGCGCTGGGTGCCCTTCGGGCACGTCTTTTTGCCGTGAAGCCTTCGGCGGCGCATTGGAGCAGCGGGCGATCACCGGCCGATACAAGGTCCGATATGGGCTTGCTGGTACGACGCGCCAAACGTGCCGAAACTAGTCAAGGGGCCGCCCTAAGGCGGCCCCTCTACGGCAGCAGTAGGTTTACAACTAGAAGCTGGAACACCCCCGCTTTGGCGGGGAAGTACCGTTGCCGATGAGTTAAATCTACTGGAGCACCATTTCGCGGTGATTCGATTTACTACCCCAGTTCGGGCAGATCTGGCCCGTGCTTCCCCTCCAAGTACGCGTATCTCTGCAGTAGACCCATGACAATTCGTTCAAGAAGGCGAAGCGCGAAGGCAGGTTGCGCCATCCGGAAGGGGCTGAATCCCACGTTTACCCCACGTAATGCCTGGGACACGGTGGGACACAGTGGGTCATGGTGGGCGGCACCCATGCGGAAGTTCCCGTCCGAGACCAGCTTGTTTCCAAAGAGGCCGGCCGCGGGCAATGGCCGCTGCTGGAGCTAGCCCTAAGGAAAGGGTTGGGGGTTCGAGTCCCTCCAGGGGCACTCACTCCCTCGCTGACGCTCGCGGAGCCCCTTCCGGGACTCGAACCCCCGCGGCCCGATGACGCTTCGCGTCATCCCCGTCCAGGGGCACTCCCTCGCTGACGGTGAACCCGCGGCAGATCGGCGGCTACCGGCTCGGCGAGTCCGGCAGGGTCACGGCGTACTTGAAGCCGACGTGCGAGTCGACGAAGCCGAGCCTCAGGTAGAAGCGGTGAGCATCGATGCGCGCAGCGTCCGAGGTCAGCTGCACCAGGGGCGTGCGGAGCTCGACGGCGGCTCCGTCGACCACCCACCGCATCATCGCGCTGCCGATGCCGGACGAGCGCTCCGTGCTCGCGACGCGGACCGCCTCGACGAGCAGCCGGGTGCTGCCGCGGCGGGCCATGCCGGGGATGACCGTCAGCTGCAGCGTGCCCACGACCGCCCCGTCCCGATCCTCGGCGACGACGAGGTCGTTGCTCGGGTCGTCGACGATGCGACCGAGCGCCGACGCGTACGCGTCCACGTCCTCTTCGCGGGCGACGTCGCCTCGGCCTGCGCTGACCGGGTCGTCGGCCAGCAGCTGCATGACGGCGTGGAGGTCGTCCGGCACCGCTCGTCGGACGAGCACGTCGACGCCACGGGCCGAGACGACGACGGGGAGGCTCAGGTCGCTGATCATGGTCCATTCTCGCTGCACGCGCCCGCGGCGGAGGGGGAGCGGCGCGGCGCGCTCAGGCCCGGTCCGCGAGCCAGTCCCTGATCGTGCCGACGACCTCGTCAAAGTGCGACTCGAGGAGGAAGTGGCCGCCGTCGACGAGCTCTACCCGAGCCTCAGGGGAGTGCTCGAGGAACGCGCTCGCGCCGGCGGCGGCGAAGATCTCGTCGTTGCGTCCCCAGATGGCCAGGACGGGGACGCCGGAGGTGCGGAGCCACTCGTGCACCGCCGGGTACAGGACGCGGTTGGTCGCGTAGTCGCGGAAGAGGTCGAGCTGGACGTCGTCCTGTCCTGGGCGGGCGAGGAGCGCGAGGTCGTGCTCCCAGGCGTCGGGGTCGACGGTCGTGGGGTCGGGCACGCCGTGGGTGTACTGCCACTCGACGGCCTCCCGTCCGAGCGCGGGGCGGAGCGCGTCGCGGGTCTCGCCGGTCCGCTCGGCGGCGTCGGCCCAGATCGCTTCCCAGAAGCTGGGCACGAAGCCGTCCTCGTAGGCGTTGCCGTTCTGGGTGACGACGCCGGTGATCGCCGCAGGATCGGCGAGGGCGAGGCGCCAGCCGATCGGGGCGCCGTAGTCCTGCACGTAGACCGTGTACCGCTCGATCCCGAGCGTGGAGAGGAACCGTCCGGTCACGGCGGCGAGGGCCTCGAAGGTGTAGTCGAACTCGTCGGTCGACGGGGCGGACGAGCGGCCGAAGCCGAGGTGGTCGGGTGCCACCACGCGGTAGCGGTCGGCCAGGGCCGGGATGAGGTGGCGGAACATGTGGGAGCTCGACGGGTAGCCGTGCAGCAGGAGCAGCACGGGGGCGTCGGCGGGCCCGGCCTCCCGGTAGAACACGTCGTGCCCGTCGACGGAGACGGTGCGGTGGTGGACGGCGACCATGAGTAACCCCTTAAGATTGTTTTACTGGTTAGGCGACGGTAGCATGGGTCAGGTCGCGCCGGACAGGTGCGAGGAGACGAGGACCGATGCTGACTGACGAAGAGCTGCTGCTGGCCGTGCTCAACAGCGCCCCGGTGGTGGACGGGCACCCGACGGACGACCTCGAGGGCGACCCCGGTCGAGAGCTCGCCCTCAGCTGGGGAGGCGTCGGCTCGGTCGACGAGGCCGCTCAGCTCCGCCGGGCTCGAGGAGCCCTCCAGGCCGTCATCCGCGGGGCCGGGCCGAAGGCGGTCGACGAGCTCGCGCGCGTGGTCGAGGGGGCAGTGCGCACACCTCGCGTCACGTCCGAGGGCGTGGTCTGGGACCTCGTCGCGGCGGACGACGACCGCCTCGCGACCACGGCCGTCCTGGCGTGGTCACGCGTCGCCGAGCAGTTCCCGGGCCGCGTCCGCGCCTGCGCGAACGACGAGTGCAACTTGTTCCTCGTCGACCACAGCCGCCCCGGCACCGCGAAGTGGTGCTCCATGGCGACCTGCGGCAACCGGATGAAGGCACGAGCGCACGCCAGCCGTTCCAGGTCCTGACCGGGTCCGGGTCATCGGGACCCGGCCCGCACCTCCTCGGCACCGCAGCGACGCCGAGGGCCAGACTGGGCAGATGACCCGCCCCACGAACTCGGCCCCCGCACGTCCGCCCGCTGCCGGAGGCTCCCGGGCGGACCGGCGGATCGGGCAGCGCGACCTCACCGAGTGGCGCAGCCCGGCGGGGCGACGGCTCGCCTCGCAGCACCGCGAGATCGCCAAGCGCGTCGGTGCCCGCCGCGCGCTCGTCGGCACGCTCGCCGTCGGGGGGAGCGTCCTCGCCGCGGCGACGGCCGGAGCCGCCTACATCTACGACGGCGTCACCGACCGCGACGGCATCGGCCGCCTCGACCGGCCGGCGCTCGAGAAGGCCAAGGCGCTGCGCTCGCCCGTCGTCAACGGAGCGGCCGCGACCATCGCCCACGTCTTCGGCCCGATCGCCATGCCGCTGCTCACCGTCAGCGCGGCGGTGGCCTTCGGGGTGCGCGACCGGCGGGCCAACCCCGTGACGCTGATCGTGGCCGCCGGTGCCGGGTCGCTGGCGATGACGCTGATCGGCAAGAAGCTGATCGCGCGCAACCGTCCCCCTCAGCACGAGGCGATCCCGCCCTTCGAGAAGTCGCCGTCGTTCCCCTCGGGGCACACGCTCAACACGACGACGATCCTCGGCGTGCTCGCGTACCTCGTCGCCCTGCGGCAGGAGAGGAACGGCCCCCAGGTCGCCGTCATCGGCGGGGCCGCCGCCGCTGCGGTCACCGTCGGCCTCTCGCGGGTGCTGCTCGGCGCGCACTGGTTCACCGACGTCGCCGTCGGCTGGGTGACCGGCACCGGCTGGCTCTCGCTGATCATCACGAGCCACCGCCTCTACCTCAGCGCCCAGGACGACGCGGAGATCTTCGAGTAGCAGCTCTCCTCAGGCACCGCAGAGTGGACGGAACACCGCCGAGCAGCGGGAGACGGCCACCAGCGGGGTACGGGCTGGACGCTCACCGTGAGCGGGGCGGGCACCTCCTCGTCAGCATGGACTGATGGCCACCGTGTTCCCGTCCCTGCTCGCCGACGACTCGCTGTCGCTCCTGACCCGCGGCTACGGCTTCGGCGCCCGCATCTGGGGTCGTGCCCGCGAGGGCGCGCGTGCCGTGCCCATGCGGCTGCTGGGCGACGAGACCCTGCTCGTGCGCGGCGCCGACGCGGTCGCGCTGTTCTACGACGAGTCGACGATCCGTCGTCACGGGGCGATGCCCGGCATCGTCCAGCAGACGCTCTTCGGCACCGACTCGGTGCACAGCCTCGACGGGGACGAGCACCGGCACCGCAAGGCGACGTTCCTCGACGTCGCCTACGAGGACGCTCAGGTCGAACGGCTGACGCCCCTGCTCGAGCGGGAGTGGCGGCACGAGCTCGACGCCTGGCTCACCGGCGGCGAGCGCTCGGCCTACGACGCCGCCGTCGGCGCCTTCGGCCGGGCGAGCATGACCTGGGCCGGCCTGCCGGGCACCCGGGCGGCGAAGACCCACTGGTCGGAGCGGCTGGCACAGATCGTCGACGGCTTCGGCGTGCCCTACTCGCCTGAGTACGTGCTCGCGGCGGTGAACCGCGCCTGGTCGGACCGGCACGCGACGCGCCTGGTCGAGGCAGCCCGCTCCGGTCGCCTCAGCCCGGCCGAGGGCACCGCCCTGCACGAGTGGGCGCACCACCGCGACCCTCGCGGCGAGCTGCTGCCCGCACGACTCGCGGGCATCGAGCTGCAGAACAGCATCCGGCCGATGATCGCCGTCGCCCGCTTCGTCGCCTTCGCCGCCGTCGAGCTGCACGACCGTCCCGAGTGGCGCCGCCGCATCGCCGCCGAGACGGCCGAGCGAGGCTCGCTCGTCGGCGGGCCGCTCGCGACGGCGTTCGCCCAGGAGATCCGCCGCACCGCGCCCTTCGTCCCGATGCTGCCCGGCTGGGCCGTGACGGACGTCGAGCACGACGGCGAGCGGGTCCCCGCCGGCGGACGCGTCGTGCTCGACATCCTCGGCACCGACACCGACGACGCGTCCTGGGAGCGGGCCGGCGAGTTCGACCCCGAGCGCTTCGTCGGGGTCGACGACCACGAGGCCGTCGAGGCGTTCGTCCCGCACGGCGGGGGCGACCCGGCCCACGGCCACCGTTGCCCGGGCGAGAAGCTGGCGATCGCCGGGCTCGCCGCCGCGGTCGCCGCCCTGAGCGACCCGCGCGTGACCGTGCTCGACGAGGGGCTCGAGGTGAACAGACGGCGACTGCCCACGAAGCCGGCCTCCGGCGGTCGCGTGCGTGCCGCCTCCTCGTCTCGGGGCAGCGCCGCTGAGGGGGCCGCCGCCGGTGCGGACGCGCCGCGGTGCCCCTTCCACCGCCGCTGAGGCGTCGGGGGAGCCGGGGCCCAGGCGGCGCGGTCCGGACCCGGGGGAGGACCTCTGGTCGGAAGGCCTAGAAGACCGCGGTGACGGCCAGGGCCAGCACCGCCACCAGGGCGATCGCCGCGACGACCCGCGACGTGCCCATGACCAGGCGCCGGCGGCGACCGGGGACCCAGTCGTCGTCGTCCGCGTCGCGCAGCTCCGGCGGCAGCTCGGCGTCGCGCAGCCGGGCGGCGCGCTCCCGGCGCTGCCGCTCGGCGGCCTCGAGCTCGCGTCGTCGCAGCGCCTCGACCTCGCGGTCGTGCTCGAGGTAGAGCTCGAGCTCCCGGTGCCGCTCCTCGGACCAGGCGTCCAGGTCGGACGCAGGAGGCGCCTCCCGGGCGACCGCGTCGGTCACCGGGCGTTCCCGCACCGCCTCGTGCGCCTCCTCGGCCGGTCCCGTCGCCGGGCCGCCCTCGGGCAGGTCGGCAGGCAGGTCGTCGGGGTGACCGTCGTGTCGCATGGGGGTCCTTCGCGCCGGGGGACGTGCACGGGGCAGCGTGCACCGACAGCGTACGTCGCGGCTCCTCCGCACGGGTGCCGGGACCGTAGGCGATGCTCGACAGGCTCGTGGGAGACGCACCCGGCTGGGAACGGTCTCCGAGGTCCCGCGTCGGGAGCCGTGCATCCGGGGCGCCCGGGGGAGCAGTGTGGGCGGAGCACCACCCCCGCTCGACTCGTGTCGGCCCAGGCCGACGGACGGAAGGAGCCACTCGTGGCCGACAGCACCAGCACCACCCATCACGACGACGTCGCCAAGCTCGCGAAGCTGCTCGGCGACTTCGACTTCGCGATGCTCACGACCATCGACGAGAAGGGGGCCCTCGTCGGGCACCCGATGACCCTGCAGGAGACGGAGTTCGACGGCGACCTCTGGTTCATCGTCGGCCTCGGCTCGACGGCCGTCGCGCACCTCCGGCGCAAGGACACCGTCGGCGTCACCCTCAGCGCCCGCGACTCGTGGGTCTCGCTCGCCGGCACCGCAGCCGTCGTCGACGACCACGCGAAGCTCGAGCAGCTGTGGAACAGCCGCGTCGAGGCGTGGTTCCCCGAGGGCCCGTCCGACCCGACCGTCGGACTCGTCAAGTTCTCCGCCGACAGCGCCGAGTACTGGGACAGCCCCGGCGGCAAGGTCGCCTCGGCCCTCTCGTTCGTCAAGTCGAAGGTGACCGGCGACGCCCTGGACGCCGACAACCAGAAGATCGAGCTCTAGGCGCACTCGATCGTGCAGGGCCCCGGGTCGTCGCCGACCCGGGGCCTTCGTGCGTGGTCAGGGCAGCGCGTGCGGACCGCCCCAGGCGGCGGGCCAGGTGCCCGGATCGATCTCGGTGCGCGGCGGGTACGGGCTGTGCGCCCAGGCATCGGCCCACAGCTCGGCGAGCAGCGAGTCCCTCGCGGGACCGAGGGCGACGTCCTGCTCGTGCTCGTCGAGCAGGCCGGCCTCTGCCAGCGTGCTCACCCCGTCCAGGACGTGGACGAGCGAGGGCGCCACCACCCGCGGAAGGTCGGGCCAGCTCGCGTCGACGACGACGCCGCCCTGCGGGGAGGACAGGTCGAGCACGGACTGCCACCAGCCCTCGCGCGAGATCGACAGCCACGCCCGGCTCCACTGCCACGGCTCGACGTGCTCGCGTAGCTGCAGCTGCCCCTCCGCCATGACCCGTGCGGGGAGCAGCGGACCCATGTCCATCGAGGGCCACCAGGGCAGCCGGGTGCCCTGGTGCTCGGGCTGCCCGTCATGGGTGCGGAGCAACAGCACGAGCTCGGCCGGCAGCACGAACGGGGCGACGGCGCCCCGGAGGGCCTCCAGGTCGTCGTCGCTGACCGGCCCGCCGAGGCTCGCCCACAGCTCGGGGCCGCACCGGGGCAGCACGTCGGCGAGCCGGGCGAGCGCGCGGGCCATGTCGTCGGTGAGAGGATCCATCCGCGCATCATGGCAGCGACCGGGGCCGGACCGGGGGCGTTCGACGTGCTTGACTCTCGACGGTGCCCCTGACCGGGGGCGCGACCCCGAGGAGGCGCCCGTGACGACACCTGCGCCCGGCGTTGACCCCGAGGAGGCGGCGGCCCGGCCCGTGCACCTGCGCTGGCGGTCGCTCGGCCTGGTCTTCGTCGGGGGGAGCCTCGGCACGGGGACCCGGGAAGCGCTGGCGCTGACCTTCCCTGCGGCGCCCGGCACGCTGCCCGTCACGATCGCCCTCATCAACGTCGTGGGCTCGTTCGCGCTGGGGCTGCTGCTCGAGTCGCTGCTGCGCCGCGGGCCCGACCGCGGACGACGGCGCGACCTGCGCTTGCTCGTCGGCACGGGGGTGCTCGGGGGCTTCACGACGTACAGCGCACTCGCCGTCGACACGGGGCTGCTGCTCGACGGACACGCCGGCGTCGCCCTCGCGTACGCGCTCGGGTCCGTCGTCGCCGGGGTGCTCGCCGCGGCCGGCGGCGTCGCCCTCGGAGCTGCGCTCTCCCGAGGTCGCGATCGCTCCCGCGCGCGCCCGGACCGGCGGCACGACTCGTGATCGCCCCCTGGCTCTTCGCCGCAGCGGCGCTCGCAGGAGGCGTCGGTGCCGCGCTGCGGCTCCTCGTCGACGGGGTCGTCCGCGCGGCCGTGTCGACGCGCCTGCCGCTCGCCACGGCGGTGATCAACGTGGGGGGCTCGTTCGTGCTCGGCCTGCTCACCGGGCTCGCCGCCTCCTCGGCTCTCGCACCCGGGTGGCTGCTCGTGCTCGGCGGCGGCCTGATGGGCGGCTACACGACCTTCAGCACGGCCAGCGTCGAGACCGTGCGGCTGCTCGCCGAGCGACGCTGGGGGCCGGGGCTGGGCTACGGACTCGGCGTGCTCGTGCTGGCCGTCGCGGCCGGCGTGCTCGGCGTCCTGCTCGGCTCGGCCTGAGCGTCGCGCGCCCTCAGCTTCGGGACCGATGCCTCCGGCAGGATGACCACATGAGCCCGAAGCCCGTCGTCCTGTTCGTCTGCGTCCACAACGCGGGGAGGTCGCAGATGGCCGCCGGCTTCATGCGGTCGCTCTCCGACGGCACCGTCGAGGTGCGGTCGGGCGGCAGCGAGCCCGGCGAGAGCATCAACCCGGTCGCCGTCCAGGCGATGGCCGAGGTCGGCATCGACATCTCGACGGCGGTGCCGCAGCTGATGACGACCGAGCAGGTGCACGCCTCCGACGCCGTCGTGACGATGGGCTGCGGCGACGTCTGCCCGATCTTCCCCGGCAAGCGCTACGAGGACTGGGAGCTCGCCGACCCGGCCGGCCAGGGCATCGACGCCGTCCGGCCGATCCGCGACGACATCCGCGGCCGCGTCGAGCGGCTGCTCGCCGAGCTGCGGAGCTGACTCCCGCCCTGACGACGTCGAGGGCGGGTCAGCTGAACCGCTGGAGGAGCTCCTGGATGAAGGGGCCGACGTCGCGCGCCTGGTCGACACCGGCCAGCGCGGTCGCGAGCAGGGGCCAGAGCGACACGAGCAGCGTCGAGATGACGGCGGCGACTCCGAGCACCCAGGCGAGCGCCCCGTTGCGGACCACGAGGATGAGCGCCAGCAGCACGACGGCGAGCAGGTAGCCGATCACGGCGGCCGCGGCGATGGAGCCGACCGGCACGTCGAGTGCGCCTGCGGTGCCGCCGTCGGCGGCCCCGATGAGACCGAGGACGGGAACGAAGACGCCCACCACGATCAGGAAGCAGAGCACCGCGGAGGTGACGAGCGCTGCCCAGACAGCGCGGGGCCGGGCCCGTCGGGTGGACATGGTCGTGCGTCCGAACATCGTCGTCGCCTCTCGCGGTCAGGTGGTGGTGGAGGAGGTGCGGGTCAGCGGGCGGAGGTGCCCTGGTCGTCCGTGTCGCCGTCGCGGCGAGCGTCGTCCGCCGTGTCGACGACGACGGTGGTGTCGCCGTCCTCGACGGTGACCGTCACGGTCGTGCCGTCGGGCACGTCGGTGACGACGTCGTCGGAGCCCGGCGAGGAGGCGCGGGTGGACGAGGAGGCGTCGCTCACGGTCTCGGCACGGTCGCGGTCCTGCTCGTCGCCGGCCCGGTCGGAGGCGTCCGAGAGGGAGTCGAGAGCATCGGCGGCGCGGGTGCGGGCGGCGTCCAGCAGGTCGCCGGCGGCGTCCCCCGCGTCGGAGGCGGCGCCTCCTGCGCTCGCTGCGGCGTCGTCGCCGCGACGGCTCGCCTCGTCGCGGAGGTCACGGGCCTGGTCGCCGAGCTCGTCGGCCTTGCGGCTCGCCTGCTGACCGAGCTCGTCGGCCTTGTCGGACGCGGCCTCGCGGACCTCGTCGGCCTTGTCGGCGACCTGGGCGGCCTTCTCCTGGATCGTGTCGGAGGCCTTGTCGGCCCCCTCCTTCAGGGCCTCGCCCACCTGGCCGGCGCGGTCGGCGACGGTGTCGCGGACCTGCCCGGCCTTGGCCTTCGCCGAGTCGCGGGCGTCGGCGAGGGCGGCCCCGCGCTTCTCGGCGGCGGCCTGACGGCGGGCCTCGTCGGCCTCGTCGAACGGGCCGTGCACGTCGGTGACGGCCACGTCGACCGTGACGGCCTCGTCGCCGACCTGGCCGACGGCGTGCTGCACCGCGGTGCGGACGTGGTCGGCCACGTCGGTCACCTTCGCGGGGTACTCGGCCACGACCGACACCTCGACCAGCAGGCCGGCGTCGGTGGTGCTCGTGCGGATGCCGGGGGTGGAGGTGGCGCCGACGGCGGTGCGGAGGGCGCCGGCGACGCGGGCGGCCGTGGTGCCCAGCTTGTGCACGCCCGTCGTGCCGAGCGCGGTCACGGCGATCATGCGGTGCAGGGCCTGCTCGGGCGACTCCGCCTCGGCGGGGCCTGCGTCGTCGAGGTCGATGGGGGTCACGTGGTGCGCGGAGTCGGTCACGGGGGGCCGTCCTTCCTGGAGGGTGCGGACCGTGGGGGTCCGGAGTCTGGGGGGAGCGGCGGTGGCTGCTCCCGGGCGTCGAGGTCGACGTGGTCGTCGAGGTCGGCCTGGCGGTCGAGTCGACGCGGGCGTCCCTGGCGGGACGCGGACGGCCCCCGCCCTCGTGCGAGAGCGAGGGCCGTCCGGGGTGGTGCGGGGTGCTGCAGCGTCAGTCGAGGCGCGTGGCCGACGACATCTGCGTGCGGAGGCCGCCGTTGATCTGCACGACCACCGGGGTGACCGTGCCGAGCAGCTCGTCCCAGCGGACGACCGCCTCGTCGACGGCGCGACGCAGGTCGACCGGCGAAGCGCCCCGACGGGCGTCCACCGTGACGCGGAGGACGTTCTCGCCCTTGACGCGGAACGCGACGACGTCGGCGGCGAGGACGCCCGGCGTGTTCGACAGGGCCTCCTCGAGCACGTTCGCCGCGACCTTCGCGTCGACGACGACGTGGCCGCCGGTCGGCGAGTGGCTGTCGTCCGACTCCGAGAGGTCGATCAGCGTGCTCGTGCGGCCGCCGCCCTGACGGACGATGAACGCGACGAGCAGGACGATCAGCACGGCGCACACGGCGGCCGTCACCCAGAGGATCCAGACCTGGCCGCCCGAGAGGGCGTCGGTCACCTGGCCGGTCGCGTCGGACGCACCGTCCGAGACCGTCTGCTGCACGTCGGGCCAGAGGGCGCCCACCGCGACGGCAGCACCGGCGAGGAGGAGCACGAGGCCCACGAGGAACACGACGAAGCGGTTGAGACCGCGGTTGGTGTCGTTCATCGACCGACCTTGCCCTTCTTCTTGGACAGCTTCACGCGGGGGTGGAGCGCCGGGGTGTAGTCGTAGCCGGAGATCTCGTCGCGGACCGCCTCCTCGATGCTGCGGAGGTCGGCGGTGCGACCCGTGACGGGGTCGATCTCGACCAGCGCGACCTTCTTGCCGACGCTGACGTTCACCCGGTCGGGGTGGACGTCGCCGGCGAAGCTGGCCGTGCGGGCGAGCGAGCGGGCGATGACCCGGTCGTCGACGACGGCTGCGGTGCGGTCGGCACCGGCGGCACGGCGTCCACGGCGACCGGGGGCGAGCGACACGACGATCAGCACGAGGCCGATGATCGCGACGACGACGCCGATCGCGGTGAGGGCGCCGACGGGGGCCCCGGCTGCTCCGAGCACGGCCGAGGCGGCGTCGGCGGGAGCGACCAGGAGGGGCGCGGTGCCGACGGCGGCCAGGACGGACTCGGTGCCGATCCAGGCGAACACCAGGATGAGCAGCACGGCGAGGGTGACGGCGACGCCGGACCTCGACGAGTGCGTCTCCCGGCGGAGGATGCGGCGGTAGGTGGTGCTGGTGCTCATGAGACCCGCCTCCTCTGGCTGAGCTCGGCGCCGGTGATCTGCAGGTCGACGCGTTCTACCTCGGTGCCGGTGAGCTGGCGGACCCGCTCCCGGATGGTGGTCTGGGCCGACGTGAGCCGGTCCAGCAGGGTGCCCGACGCGCGGTTCGGCAGGCCGAGCGGCGTGATGCGCACGGGTGCCTTGGCGACGAGGGTGAGCCCGCCGTCACGGTCGGTCAGCTCCACGGACACGTCGGACGACTTGGCGTCCAGTGCCTCCGCGGTGACGGCCGACACCACACGGCGCACGGCGCGCGACGTGATCACGGTGCGGCCGTGGGAGGCCTGGTCGGCCGTCACCGCCGCGGTCACGAGGACCGCCGCCCGCGGAGGGCGTCCGCGACACCGCGGACGTCCAGCTTGCCCTCGGTGAAGCGACCGACGAAGTAGCCGATCACGATCGCCAGGGCGACCAGGAGGAGGCCTCCGAAGCCGAACTGCAGGGCTGCCAGCGCGAGGACCGCGCCGACGAGCATGCCTCTGTTCGTCGCAGTCATTACTGGACGCGGCTGTCGTCGGAGTCGTTGTCGTCCTCGGAGGGGATGTACACGTCGGAGACGGTGACGTTGACCTCGGTGACCTCCATGCCGACGACCTGCGAGATGGCGTCGGTGACGGACGAGCGGACCTCGTCGGCGACCTGCTGGAGGTCGACGGGGTACTCGGCGACGATCACGATGTCGGCAGCGACCTGCTTCTCGCCGACCTCGACCGAGACGCCCTGGCCGCGGTCCTGCTGGTTGATGGCGTTGCGGATCGCGCCGATGGCACGGGCGGCGCCGTTGCCCAGGTCGTGCACGCCGGGGACCTGGCGGGCGGCGATGCCGGCGACCTTCGAGACGACGCCGTCGGCGATCGTGTTCTTGCCCGCGGCGTCGGAGGTGTGCTTCGCGACGGAGTTGGTGGCGGGGGCGACGTTGGTCATGTGGTGCTCCTCAGTTCGTGGTGTGCGTGGGTTGTTCGTGTGGACGACCGGGTGGTCGTCCGGGGCCCCGGTGTGGGACTCATCATTCAGACGCATCGAGGGCTGGCGGTGTCACGGTCGGTCAGCTTGCTCTCAGCATCCGGGGAGGCGGGGCTCGTTTTCTGGACGAGGGCCGTCGCCTCCCTGGCTGGGGGAGGCCCTAGCGGGCCAGGGTGTCGCGGGGGTACTCGCCGAAGCGGGCGAGGTAGGCCGCCGAGAAGCGGCCCAGGTTGCCGAAGCCCCAGCGACGGGCGACCTCGGAGACGAGCGCCTCCCGGGGGACGCGTCGAGCAGCTCCCGGTGGGCGCGGTCGAGCCGCACCTGCCGGAGGTAGCTGGTCGGCGACATCCCGAGGTGCGTGCTCATGGCCTGCTGCAGCGTCCGCGTGTGCATGCCGACGGCGTTCGCCACGTCCGCCGGCGTGATGGCCTGGTCGGCGTACGCGTGGACGTACTCGGCCGCCTCGCGGAGCCGGGCCGTGCGCGGCGTGCGGATGCTGCGCGGCACGTCGACGGCGCGCCACGGGAACAGGTCGAGCATCGCCCGCGCGAACGTGAGCTGCCCCTCGAGGCGGGTCAGCGGGGGGACGTCCTCGTCGACGACGGCCGCCGTGGCCCCCGAGACGCTGATCCGCCAGGCCGTGAGGGCCTCGGCCGACAGCGTCGGCCCGGGCTGGAAGAGGACGCGCTGCGGCGGACCGCCGTGCCGCTCGGTCGCGACCTGTTCGAGGAACTCCGCCGAGGCGTGCACCAGCGAGTTGCGGTGAGGCGTCAGGGTGAACGAGAACGACGTCTCGGCCGGCAGCAGGAACGGCTCGCCGCCGATGCTCGCGAACGAGCCGCCACGGCTGGCGAGGGTGCCGCTGCCGTGGCGGAACCACGACATGACGTACTCGGTCGACCAGGGCACCTCGCCCTGGAGGTGGCCCGTGATCGTCGAGGTGCGCAGGCTCAGCCGGTCGTCGCCGGCCGACGCGTAGCGCCAGCGGAACGGCTCGGTGCTGGTGCGGACCCGGAACCGGCGACCGCCGTAGAGCTCCTCGAGCCGGGCGGCGGCCTCGCCGAGGTCGTCGCCGCCGTCCTCGGAGCGGACGTGGCGGCGGGGGGAGTCGTCGTGGGCGGCGGTGATCGCCCGGTCGGCGGTCGTGGGGGCGTCGGCGTCGGTGGTGGGTCGCGCCGTGGTGACGGGTCCTGTGCTCGTCGTGGTCATGCGTGGTCCTCTCGGTGCTCTGCCCTGCTGCGCGCGCCTCCTGGTGAGGGGCTCGTGCACCTCTGAGACGTCCGCCGAGGCGAGAACGTCACAGATCCACAGGACATGAAGGATCTTCGGTACTCGTGGCGGGATGGACGGGTCGAGGAGGTGCCCCAGAACGGGGGCAGGGCGGCCGCGTCGACAGCGCCTCGCGGCTGTCTGCCGACTCGGTCAGCGGCCAGTGCCGGACAGCTTCTCCTCGTGCGGTGGCATCCTCGGAGGCGCGACGGCCGTGACCTCGGCCGCAGGGCCGAGCCGGAGGAGGACGACATCTCCGGCACCGTGACGCCCGACGAGGCCCCCGGCCCCGAGTCCGTCGTCGACCCGCTCTCGTCCGCGACGGACGCGACCCTCGCGGTCCGCGCCCGCGACGGGGACGTGCACGCGTTCGAGGTCGTCGCCCGCCGGCACGGCCCGCTGATGCGCGTCTACGCCGGCCGTCTGCTCGGCACCGACCTCGAGTCGGACGACGTGGTGCAGGACGCGTTCCTCACTGCCTGGAGGCGCCTGTCCGACCTCGAGGACCCGTCCCGCCTGCGGCCCTGGCTGATGCGCATCGTGAGCAACAAGAGCATCGACCGGCTCCGGGTGCGCCGCGACCACGACGACATCGACGCGCACGACGCTCCCGCGTCCCGCGCCGCCGCCCCGGACCGCGTCGTCGAGTCGCGACTGCAGCTCGACGCGATGTGGACGGCCCTCGACAAGCTGCCGCTCGACCAGCGACGGTGTTGGCTGTTGCGGGAGACCGGCGGCTGGTCGTACGCGGAGATCGCCGAGGCCCTGCAGCTGCCCGTCTCGACCGTCCGCGGGCAGATCGCCCGTGCCCGCAAGTTCCTGCTCCACGAGATGGAGGCCTGGCGATGAGCGACCACGACGACGACGCGCGCGTGCCGGGCGCGCCCCCGCAGCCTGCGGACCAGGACGAGCTCGTGGACGGGCGCACCCTGGACGAGCTCGAGGACTACCTCGACCGCGGTCGCACGCCTCGTGACCCCGGCATCGAGGCGAGCGCCGAGTGCCGCCTGACGCTGCGGGCGCTGGAGCGGGTCCGCGGCCTCTCGCTGTCGGCGCTCGAGGACGAGGCGTCGCGCCTGCCGTCGCGCGACGACACCTGGATCTCCGGGCTCATCGAGTCGATCAAGGCCGAGGTGGTGGGAGGACGCGACATCCCCCTCCGGCACCCCGACCCCGGCGTGCGCCTCGGCGTGACCGAGGCCGCGGTGCGCGGGCTGCTGCGGCAGGTCGGCGACGCCGTCGACGGGGTCGTCGTGCGGTCGAGCGAGCTCGACGGCGACGTCACGGAGGCGGACGCCCCGATCGAGGTGACCCTCACGATGACCGCGCGGTACGGCGTGCCGCTGCGCGAGGCGGCCGGCGCCCTGCGCGCGGCGGCGGTCTCCGCGCTCGCGCTGCACACCGAGCTGCGCATCGCTGCCGTGCACGTCGTCGTCGACGACGTGTGGCTGGACGAGGGAGGCGCGTCATGAGCACCGAGGACCGAGCGAACGCCCAGCACGACGGCGCCCCCGACGACGGGGCCGCGGCCGAGCTGGACGACCTCTCGCTCGACCTGACCGACGCCCTGCGTGGCGTCGAGGGCGTCGTCGAGGTGCTCGACGCGCGGCCGGTCGTGGTCGCCGCGATCACCGCCGTCGCGGACGGCATCGACGGCGGCGGGCCCCGCGGCCTCGTGGACGTCGTGCGGACCGGGGGAGTGCTGACCGTCGCCGCCTCGGTCGCCACCGACGTCGGGCAGGCCACGCCGGACACCCTGGCCCGCGTCGCCGCGGTGCTGCGCGACAGGGCAGGGCGCGGCTCGGGCGCCGAGGTGGTCGTGTCGGTGACCTCGCGCGTGATCGAGCCGCCGCTGCCTCGCTGAGCCGGCCCGCGCCTCCTGCGGTCGTCCTCTGCGCCTCCTCGAGGGTCTCGCGTCCCCGTCGCCCGCCCCTCAGGGGACCGTCGGAGAGGGCATGTATCTTGATGTCGAGAGACCCCCGCCGAGTACCGTGGGGGCGACCGCACGCACGCGCGACACCAGAGGAGCACCTGCCGCATGGCCACGATCATCTACACGCTCACCGACGAGGCGCCGATGCTGGCGACCTACTCGTTCCTGCCCATCGTCCAGGCGTACGCCCGCACCGCGGGGGTCGACGTCGAGACCCGCGACATCTCGCTGGCCGGACGCATCATCAGCCAGTTCCCGGAGCGGCTCACCGACGAGCAGCGACAGGGCGACGCGCTCGCCGAGCTGGGGGCCCTGGCGAAGACGCCCGAGGCCAACATCATCAAGCTGCCGAACATCTCGGCGTCGATGCCGCAGCTGAAGGCCGCCGTCCGCGAGCTGCAGGGCCAGGGCTACGACCTTCCGGAGTACCCGGACTCGCCCTCGACCGACGAGGAGCGCGACGTCAAGGCCCGCTACGACAAGGTCAAGGGCAGCGCCGTCAACCCGGTGCTCCGCGAGGGCAACAGCGACCGCCGTGCGCCGCTCTCGGTCAAGAACTACGCGCGGAAGCACCCGCACCGCATGGGCGCCTGGACCGGGGACTCGAAGACGAACGTCGCCACCATGGGCGTCGACGACTTCCGCTCGAACGAGAAGACCGTCGTGCTCCCCGCCGACGACGTGCTGCGCATCGAGCACGTCGGCGCCGACGGGTCGACCACCGTGCTGCGCGAGTCGATCCCCGTGCTCGCCGACGAGGTCGTCGACGGCACCGTGCTGCACGTCGCCGCGCTGCACGAGTTCCTCGCCGCGCAGATCGCCCGGGCCGAGGCCGAGGGCGTCCTGTTCTCGGTGCACCTCAAGGCCACGATGATGAAGATCAGCGACCCGATCCTGTTCGGCCACGTGATCCGAGCCTTCTTCCCGCAGGTCTTCGAGAAGTACGGCGACGACCTGCGCGCGGCCGGGCTCGACCCCGCCAACGGCCTCAACGGGATCCTGCAGGGGCTCGCCTCGCTGCCGAACGGCGACGAGATCCGCGCGGCCTTCGACCAGGGCATCGCCGACGGGCCGGACCTCGCCATGGTCGACTCCGACAAGGGCACGACCAACCTGCACGTGCCGTCCGACGTGATCGTCGACGCCTCCATGCCCGCGATGATCCGCACCTCGGGCCACATGTGGGGCCCCGACGGCGAGGAGCACGACACCCTCGCGGTCATCCCCGACTCGAGCTACGCCGGCATCTACCAGGCCGTGCTCGACGACTGCCGTGCGAACGGCGCCTTCGACCCCGCGACGATGGGCTCCGTGCCGAACGTCGGCCTCATGGCGCAGGCCGCCGAAGAATACGGATCGCACGACAAGACCTTCGAGATCCCCGCCGACGGCACCGTCCGCGTGCTGAACGAGGCCGGCGACGTGCTGATCGAGCACGAGGTCGCCACCGGCGACATCTGGCGCGCGTGCCAGACCAAGGACGTCCCGATCCGCGACTGGGTCAAGCTCGCCGTCACCCGCGCCCGTGCCAGCGGCACGCCCGCCGTCTTCTGGCTCGACGAGACCCGTGCCCACGACGCGACCCTGATCGGGCTCGTGCGCGGCTACCTCGCCGAGCACGACACCGAGGGCCTGCAGATCGAGATCCTGTCGCCCGTCGACGCGATGGCCTTCTCGCTCGAGCGGATCCGCCGCGGCGAGGACACGATCTCCGTCACCGGCAACGTGCTGCGCGACTACCTGACCGACCTGTTCCCGATCATGGAGCTCGGCACCTCGGCCAAGATGCTGTCCGTCGTGCCGCTGATCAACGGCGGCGGCCTCTTCGAGACCGGAGCCGGCGGCTCGGCGCCCAAGCACGTGCAGCAGCTCGTCGACCAGGACTACCTGCGCTGGGACAGCCTCGGCGAGTTCCTCGCCCTCGCGGTCAGCTTCGAGCACCTCGCCACCTCGACCGGCAACGCCCGCGCCCAGGTGCTGGCCGACACCCTCGACCGCGCGACCGGCACGTTCCTCGACGAGAACAAGTCGCCCGGTCGCAAGCTCGGCTCGATCGACAACCGCGGCAGCCACTTCTTCCTCGCGAAGTACTGGGCCGACGAGCTCGCGGCGCAGACCGACGACGCCGAGCTGGCGTCGGCGTTCGCGTCGCTCGCGGCGACCCTCGGCGGACAGGAGGAGACGATCGTCTCCGAGCTGATCGCCCCGCAGGGCACCGCCGTCGAGATCGGCGGGTACTACCACCCGGACGCCGCCGCGACCGAGGCCGTGATGCGGCCGTCGGCGACGCTGAACGCGGCGCTCGCGACGCTGTAGCAGCGCGCGGCCGCGGCTCGCCCGCAGATGCCGACCGTGAGGGTGCGACACGCCACGTGACGAACGACGTGAGCAGCGTGTCGACCCTCGCCGGTCGGCATCTGCCGTCCCCGCGGCTGTGTACGGTGGAGGGGATGGCGCTGCGTCGCGTCCGTCGGACGGCCGCCGGACCAGCACGCACCGCGAGCAGCGCCGCACGACGAGAGGGAACGATGACGTCCGACCAGACCAGCCCGACCGACACCGCAGAGCTGCGAGTGGGGGTCATCGGCCTCGGCTTCGCCGGCTCGACCCACCTGGAGGCGTTCTCGTCGTTGCCGGGCGCCCGGGTCGTGGCGCTCGCGGGGCAGGAGGAGGCACGCCTGCACGAGCTCGGCAGCGCCTACGGCGTCGAGCGCCTCGTCGCCGACTGGGAGGACGTCGTCGCGATGGACGACCTGGACGTCGTCTCGATCGGCGTCCCCAACGCCCTGCACCACCCGATCGCGATGGCGGCCCTGCGCTCGGGCAAGCACGTCTTCTGCGAGAAGCCCCTCGCGACCACCGGCGACCTCGCCGCCGATATGGTGCGTGCTGCGCGCGACGCCGACCGCGTGCTCGAGGTCGCCTACAACCACCGGCGCCGGGCCGACGTGGCGTTCCTCGCCGACTGGCTGGCCGACGACCCGATCGGCGACGTCTACCACGCCCGCGCGAGCTGGATGCGGCGGGCCGGCGTGCCCGGCATGGGCTCGTGGTTCACGAACAAGGGGGCGTCCGGCGGCGGCCCGATGATCGACCTCGGCTCGCACGTGCTCGACATCGCCCTGCACCTGCTCGGCGAGCCGCGGGTGACGAGCGTGTCCGCCGTCGCCTACGGGCTGCTCGGCGCCGCCGGCCGCGGCGGCCGGGTGTACGGAGTCTCGTCGGCGCCCACCGGGTCCGCCTTCGACGTCGAGGACTTCTCCAGCGCCCTGCTCCGTCTCGACGACGGCGGCAGCCTGCAGCTGCAGGCGTCGTGGGCCTCGTACTCGAAGGTGCACGAGGACATCGAGGTCGAGCTGCTCGGCGCCACCGGCGGCGCCCGCCTGCACGTCGACGACTACGCGACCGACGGCACGGTCACCCTCTACTCCGACGTGCTCGGGCAGCCCGCCGAGACCCGGCCCGCCGTGCACGTGCCGGCCGGGCACCACCGCACCGTGATCGAGGGGTTCATCGCCTCGGTGCGGTCGGGCGCGTCGACGCAGCCGGGCGGGCAGCCCGCAGGAGGCGCGGCGCCCGCGGGCGGCGAGGCCCGCTACCAGGGCCGGTACGGCGAGTACGCACTGCACCGCAGCCGTGTCGTCGACGCGATCTACGCCTCGGCCGAGCAGGGCCGCGAGGTCGAGGTGCCGCAGGACCACGTCGACGCGGGCGTGCGCACCGAGTCCGAGGGAGGCGTCCGATGAGCGACGTCACGAGCGGCACGACCGTCCGGACGCGGGTCGTCGTCTGGAACGAGAACGTCCACGAGACCCGTGGCGACGAGACGGTCGCCCGGAACTACCCGCACGGCATCCACGGCGCCGTCGCCGACGGCGTCGTCGAGCTGCTCGGCGACGAGGTCGACGTCTCGACGGCCACCCTCGCCGATCCCGAGCACGGCCTCACGGAGGAGCGTCTCGCCAGCACCGACGTCCTGCTCTGGTGGGGGCACATCGCCCACGACCAGGTCGCCGACGAGGTCGTCGAGCGAGTCGTGCGGCACGTGCAGGCGGGCATGGGGCTGATCGTGCTGCACAGCGGGCACTACTCGAAGCCGTTCACGCGCCTCCTCGGCACCACCTGCTCGCTGCGCTGGCGGAACGAGGCCGAGCGCGAGCTCGTCTGGACCGTGGCGCCGACGCACCCGATCGCCGAGGGCGTGCCCGACCCGCTCGTCATCCCCGAGCAGGAGACCTACGGCGAGTTCTTCGACATCCCGACGCCGGACGAGCTGATCTTCCTGTCGACGTTCACGGGCGGCGAGGTGTTCCGCTCGGGAGCGACCTGGCGGCGCGGGCTCGGCAAGCTGTTCTACTTCTCGCCCGGCGACCAGGAGTACCCGGTGTACCACCAGCCCGAGATCCGTCGGGTGCTGGCGAACGGGGTGCGCTGGGCGCGGCCGACGCAGGCGCGGCGCGACCTGACCGCGGACATGCACCCGCGCGGCTGGTTCGAGCAGGGCTGAGCCGCGCAGGGCTGTGCCACGGGGTGCGGCCCGCAATGTGAGAGTGATCCGCTCCGGGGCGGGCCCGATGCCCGCCTCCGGGGCGTCCTCGCGGCCGGATCTGTCTCGCTCTGCGGTGCACGAGTGCTGAGAGTGGCGCAGGGCAGCCGCGACGAGGAGGTGCGGGCCCGGTCGGGCGGCTCCGGGTCAGTCGCGCTCGGCGAGCGGGCGGCCGAGCGACACGGTCCCTGGTTCGTCGGCGTAGTGCCCGTAGGCGGAGATCGGCGCGTAGCCGACCGACTCGTAGAGCCGGATCGCCTCGGCGTGCACCGTGTTCGTCTCGATCACCATGTCGACGACCCCGGCCTCCCGGGCCGACTGCTCGAGCCAGCCCAGGACGAGCCGCGAGAGCCCGCGCCCCCGCCGGTCGGGCCGCACGAACATGCGCTTGAGCTCGGCGCGACCGTCGGGCAGGAGGCGCCACGCGCCCATCGCGACCGGCACCGGCGCCTCGACCGCCGTCCCGCCCGCCGTGTCGTACGCGACGGCGAACGTGCCGCGCGGCAGCTCGAACTCGGACCGGTCGATGGGGCTGTCGTCTCGTCCGCCGTAGAGCTCGACGTAGAGCTGCTGCAGCCCCTCCACGAGCTGCTGCACGTCGGGGTGGTCGTAGGGCAGGGCGCGGATCTCGACGGCGTCGTGCGGGGTGGTCACCGGCCCAGTCTGGCCGATCGCGCTCCGCCGGGCCCGGAGGCAGCAGGCGCGGGAGGATGGGCGGGTGACCGATCCCGACTCCTCGACCCGCGCCTCCTCGGCCACCTCCCCGCGACGGGTCGGCGGTGAGCACGGCGACGACCTGCGCGCTCGGCTGGCCGCGCTGCTCGACGGCCTCCGCGACGTGGACGGCGGCGAGGTCGACGACAGCGTGCCCCAGCTCGCCGAGGCGGACCCGGGCTGGCTGGGCATCGCGCTCGTGCGGCCCGACGGCTCCGTGACGGCGGCGGGCGACGCGCGACAGGCGTTCTCGATCCAGTCGGCGGTCAAGCCGTTCCTGTTCGCCCTCGCGCTCGCCGACACCGACGGCGCCGCGATCGACGCGGTCGGCATCGAGCCGACGGGCGAGGCCTTCGACGCGATCAAGCTCGAGGGGGGCACCGGCCGTCCGCCGAACCCCATGGTCAACGCCGGGGCCCTGCTGACCGCCGCGCTCGTCGACGGGGGCGACGCCGACGGCCGTGCCGAGCGGACCCTCCGCGGCCTCGTCGCCTTCGCGGGCCGCCCGCTGGAGGTCGACGACGACGTCGCCGGCTCGGAGATGCTGCTCGGCGACCGCAACCACGCCCTGGCGCACCTGATGCGCTCGGAGGGCACCCTGCACGTCGGGGCCGACGACGCCGTCTCGGCCTACGCCCGCGCCTGTGCCGTGCTCGTCGACGCCGAGGCGCTCGCGGTCATGGGCGCGACGCTCGCGCTCGGCGGACGCAACCCGGTGACCGGCGAGCAGGTCGTGTCGGCCGCCATCGCCCGCGACGTCGTGTCGGTGATGGCCACCTGCGGGGTCTACGACGGCTCCGGCCGGTGGATGCGGCAGGTCGGGGTGCCCGCCAAGTCGAGCGTCTCGGGCGCCCTCGTCCTCTCGGCGCCGGGACGTCTCGGGGCCGCGTCGTACAGCCCGCCCCTCGACGCTCTCGGCACGAGCGTCCGGGGGGCCGCGCTGATGGAAGGGCTCAGCCGCGAGCTCGGGCTGCACTCGTTCGACAGCGAGCCCCGCTGAGCCGCTGGGCCGCCGAGTCGCTGAGCTGCGGCGCCCGTCGCGCTCTGTCGGCGGCCGCCGCTACCCTCGCTCCATGGTCAGCGTCGCCGACAAGCCCGTGCTCGACCTCACCGTCGAGCAGTGGGGCGAGTGGCTGGCCGCCACCGACGACGTCGTCGGCGTGCGCCTGAAGCTCCGCAAGAAGACGAGCAGCGCCCCCGGCATGACCTGGTCCGAGGCGCTCGACGTCGCCCTCTGCCACGGCTGGATCGACGGGCAGAACGCGCGGCTCGACGACGACTACATGCTGACCGCGTTCCAGCCGAGACGCCGGAACAGCCCGTGGTCGCAGGTCAACCGCGAGCACGTCGCGCGCCTGGTCGCGGAGGGGCGGATGCAGCCGGCGGGGCTCGCCGAGGTCGAGCGCGCGAAGGCCGACGGCCGGTGGGACGCCGCGTACCGACAACGCGACGCGGTCGCGCCCGACGACCTGCGGGCCGCGCTCGACGCCGACCCGGCCGCGGCCGCGTTCTTCGACGGCCTGACGAAGACCGAGCGGTTCCGGGTGTTCTTCCGGCTCGCGTCGATCAAGACGCCGGCGGTGCGGGCGGCCCGCGTCCGCGACGTCGTCGAGAAAGCGGCCCGCGGGGAGCAGCACTACCGCTGACGTCGGGGCACGTGCGGGTCGGAGCCGTGCGCCCGCGCACTCGTCCGTGCCCCGGCGGCCACCCGCTACGGGTGGATTCAGCGTCGATACGGGTGAGCATCGGACGACAGACGGGCCCGTCCCCCCGTCCGGGGGGTTAGATTTCACCGTCCCGCGGCAGCAGCCGCGCCGAGCCCCACCCGAACGTCTCGTCGGCCACCCACCGGCGTGTCCACGGGCTCGTCGCGACGTCGCCACACCCGAGCGGGCCCCGACAGAGAGCACCCGAATGCCCAGAACCCGTGGGATCGTCGCCGATCCGCGCCTCCTCCCGAACCCGACCCTCCTGCAGGAGGCGCCCCTCGCCTCCTCGTCCCTGCACCGGCCTCGTCGCCGTGCGGGCCTCGCCGCGGCCGTCGCCCTGGCGCTCGCGACCGGGGGCCTCGCCCTCGGAGTGGCTGCCCCTGCGTCTGCGGCCGTCCCGACGGCTGCCGACGTGTCCGCCGCGGCCGTCGCCCCCGGCACGAACCTGCCCGCTGCCGTGACCGACATCGCCGTGACCCCGACGACGCCCGAGCAGGGCGCGCAGGTCAAGACGACGCTGGACTTCACCGTGCCGGCCAGCGCCGTCGCCGGTGACTCCTTCACCGTGCTGCTCAGCCCGCGCCTCACGAACCTGCCCGAGAAGTTCCCCGTGCTCGACCTCGCGAGCGGAGAGGTCGTCGCGAACGCCGTGGTCGTCAAGACGGCCGCCGCGAACGGCGCCGTCGCCAGCGTCCGTCTCGTGGTGACCTTCACGGACTTCGTGCAGACGCACATGAACGTGAGCGGCTCGGCCTTCATCGAGTCGTCGTTCGACTCGACGACGACCCCGTCGGGCGTCACCTCTCCCTTCACCTCCGTCGTCGAGGGCGGCGCGGCCTTCACCACCCAGGTCACGCCCGTCGGGCCGGTCGGCAGCCACCTGAACGCCTCGAAGTACGGCGTCTTCACCCGGGCCGACCAGGGGCGCACGAACCCGCTGGGCGCCCTCGAGTACCGCATCGACACGCCTGTCGGCCCGTTCGCCACGGCGACGACGACCGACACGCGTCCGGCCGGTCAGACCTGGACCTTCGCCTGTGGCTCGCTGAGCTTCCAGGACCGGCAGGCCGACGCCCGCGGGCTCTACGTGCCGGGCTCGTCGAAGGCGCTCGCCGTCTCCGCCGCCTCCGTGACGTGCACCCCCGGCCAGGTCACGGTGACGTGGCCGACCGCGCCGGCCGGGCACTTCTACCGCCTCGTCGCCCCGGTCGACTTCGCCGCCGCCACGGGGACGGGCGCGGCGCAGAGCTTCTCGAACAGCGCCGTGACCGTGCTCGCCCGCACCGAGGGCGCGACGCCCCAGTCGTTCCCGGCCCAGTCGGTCACCCGCCAGGCCAGCGCGGGCGGCGAGGCCGACGGCGTCGACGTGCCCCCGGTCGTGACGCCCCCGGTGACGACGCCTCCGGTGACGACGCCGCCGGTGACGACGCCCCCGGTGACGACGCCGCCGGTGACGACGCCCCCGGTGACGACGCCGCCGGTGACGACGCCGCCGATCCCGACGCTGCCCGCCGGGACGACCCCGCCCGTCGCGACGACGCCTGTCACGACGACGCCCGTGACGACGACGCCCGTGACGACGACGCCCGCCGCGACCGCCGTCACCCCGGTGACGCGTGCGACGCCGGCCGCCGCCTCGCCCACGCGCCAGCCGTCGTCGCCGAGCCCGTCCGACTCGTCGCTCGCGTTCACGGGTGACGAGCCCCTCGCGCCGGCGTTGATCGCGCTGCTGTTCGCCGCGGTCGGGACGGCGCTCGTCGTCACGGCGCACCGTCGGGCGCGTCGCCGCTGACCGTCGACGAAGGTGCCTCCTCGCGAGGCAGCAGAGTGCCGGAGGGCCGGGTCGCACACGCGGCCCGGCCCTCCGGCGTCGGCCTCCGCGTCATTGTCCGCAGGTTCCCTCTCGTCGAGGGCGGGTCATCCGTGTCGAGGGCGGGTCGGCGCTGACCCGCCCTCGACGACGCTGACCCGCCCTCGACGGAACCGGAGGCGGCACGGCGCCGCGCGTGTGGCGACCGGCTCAGGCCGCAGGCGACGCGAAGACGACGCGGTTCTGGTCGTAGTGGCCCGAGCCCGAGTCGAACACGCCGCCGCAGGTGATCAGTCGCAGCTGGTCGGTCGGCTGGGCGCCGAAGACCCGCGCGGTCGGGAACTCCGCCTTGGGAACGTCGACGACCTCGTCCACCACGTAGCGCACCACGGTGCCCTCGACGGTCGTCACGGTCACCTCGTCGCCCGCCACGAGCTCCGACAGCCGGAAGAACACCGCCGGCCCCGACGTCGAGTCGACGTGGGCGGCGATCACGGTCGGCCCGCGGCCTCCCGGACGTCCACCTCCCGTGAACCAGCCGACCTCGTCGGCGTCGACAGGCACCTCCATGGCGCCGGTCGGGGCGATCCCGAGGCCGATCAGCGGCTCGTCCAGCTCGATGGCCGGCACCGAGACGCGGGCGGGCTCTGCCCCGATCCCGACCACGGGCGCAGGCGCCGGTGCCGTGGGCGACGGCGTCGAAGGAGGCGCCGGGGACGACGGCGCCTCGCTCACCTCCCCGGGCGGCGGGCTCGACGGCGAGGGCTCGGCCTCGCCCGACGCGCACCCCGTCAGCACCAGGACGGCGGCGACCCCGAGCCCGAGGCCTGCCGCCACCCGGCCCGTGCGGCCGAGCGTGCCGAGGCGCGCCGGGCGGGCGGCGCCCCGCAGGGAGCCGCCCGTCCGACGCGCACCGGCAGGCAGCGTCATGCCCGTGCGGCAGCCCGACGGCGCAGCACGAGACCGGTCGCGCCGACGAGCACGAGTCCGCCGACCGCGGCGGCGCCCACGAGTGCTCCGCTGTCCGCGCCGGACGACGTCGACGTGCCCGCGGCGACGGCCGAGGCCGCTCCGCCGGCGCCGGTGTCGACTCCGCCGACCGGCACCTGGGTCAGCTGGCCGCGGACGACGCCGGCGGCGAAGGCCGCCGTGTGCGAGTCGCCGGTGAAGCCGGCCGGGTTCGCCTCGATCTGGGCGAGCGTGAAGCCGGTGCCCGTGTCGGCGCCCGCGTCGTTGGTGACGCCGGTGGTGAAGGGGCCCTGCAGGCAGCCGCTGGCCTCGCGCACGCCGTCGCCGTCCGCGTCGGTCGGGTTCGGGAACGAGATGCGCGGCGGGCCGGGCTGGCCGGCCGCGGCCTGGTGGATGTGCGTCGCCGTCTTCGCCGGGCTCTGGTAGTCGCCGGTCACGCCGGTCAGGGTGATGTCGTAGCAGATCACCTCGGTGTCCGAGTTGATGCGGAAGTCGAAGGTGCCGGTGGCCCCGGGCTCGCCGGCGACGGCCACGCCGTCGTTGTTGATCACCTGGTCGGGCGTCGCCATGACGGTGAAGGCGCTGGTGAACGAGCTGGGCTCGGGCACGGTGGTCTCGGCCGCGGCGGGCGCGGCCACGATCAGGGTGGCGGCGGCCACGGCCGCGCCTCCGATGGTCAGGTGTCGGACGGAACGCTTCATCGTCATGCTTCCTCTGCCTCTCGTGGACGCCGGCCCCTCGGGGGCGGCGCGTGACGTCGCCCGGTCGGACGACGCCTGTCACGAGGGCCTACGACGACGACCCGTCCGGCGTTCACGGGTGATCCGAGAAATTTCTGACGAGACCGCAGGCGAGCGCGGCTGAGCACGGCGAGGCGGTCGTGGTCAGCCTCCGCCACACCGCGAGTCGCATGATGGGCCGGTGCCCATCCCCACCAGAGCCGCCGGCCTCGACGCGCTCGACGACTTCGTCCCCCGCGCCGGCCGGGCCTACGCCCGCGACCGCAACCTCGACCTCGGCCTCGGCCCCTCGAGGAGCAACGTCTCCGGGCTGTCCCCGTACCTGCGTCACCGCCTCCTGACGGAGCAGGAGGTGGTCGGCGCGGTCCTCGACGAGCACACGCTCGGAGCAGCCGAGAAGTTCGTGCAGGAGGTGTTCTGGCGGACCTACTGGAAGGGCTGGCTGGAGCAGAACCCAGAGGTGTGGCGGCGGTACCGGCTCGAGGTCCTCGACCTGCTCGCGGGCGAGCTGCCGGCCGGGTACGAGGCTGCGGTGGCGGGGCGGACCGGCATCGACGCGATGGACGCCTGGGTGCGCGAGCTCGTCGACACCGGGTACCTGCACAACCACACGCGCATGTGGTTCGCGAGCATCTGGGTCTTCACGCTCGGCCTGCCTTGGCAGCTCGGGGCCGACTTCTTCTACCGGCACCTGCTCGACGGCGACGCCGCCTCGAACACCTTGTCGTGGAGGTGGGTCGCCGGGCTCCAGACGAAGGGCAAGACGTACCTCGCGACCGCCTCGAACATCTCCCGGTTCACCGACGGTCGGTTCTCGCCGAGCAGCCTGGCCACGACGGCCCGCGCGCTCGACGAGGAGCCGTTCCCGTCCCGGACCCCCCTCGAGCCCGACGACGTCGCCGGGGTCGTCGGCGACCGGGCGGGGCTGCTGCTGCACGAGGAGGACCTCGAGGCGACGAGCCTGCTCGCCGAGCAGCCCGGCCTCCTCGGCGACGTGGCGGCCGCGGCGGTGGCTGCCGACCCGGGGGACCGGTCGCCTGCCGGCGTCTCGGACGCCGTCGCCTACTTCACGTCGGCCTCCCTCGAGGACGCCGCGGAGCGGACCCGGGACGCGAGTGGACGGGCGGCCCAGGTGCTGACGGACGCGGAGCCCGACTCCGTCGTGAGCTGGGTCCTGGCCGAGGGGCTCGACACCGTGGTCGTCCCGTACGCCCCGATCGGCCCTGTCCACGAGCGACTCGCGACGCTCCGTCCTGCTCTCGCGTCCGAGGGGATCGCCTTCGTCACCGTGCGTCGACGGTGGGACAGCGTCGCGTGGCCGCATGCCTCGAGGGGCTTCTTCCCGTTCCGCGAGAAGATCCCGGCGCTCGTCCGCCAGCTCTGAGGCCCGACGCCCAGGAGGGGCGGCGCGGCGGACGGGACCAGGTGCCGGTGAACGCGGACGGGCTCGCCGCCGTAGTCCCTCTCGAGAGCTCCTGGTGATCCGTCGGGAGCCGCCCCGTAGGCTGAGAGGAGCCGGATGTCGCTCGTCTTGACGCGTCCCGTCCCGCAGGAGGGGAGCACGATGAGCCAGCCGTCGCCCGGCCCCCCGACGTCCGGCCCCTCGACGTCCGGCCCCGCGGCGCCGACCACCTCGCCGGGCCTCGACGTGTCCGCCGCCTTCGCCGAGCACGGCTCGGCCCTGCTCGGCTTCGCGGTCAACGCCCTCCGTGACCGCCCCCTCGCCGAGGACTGCGTGCAGGAGACGTTCCTCCGCGCCTGGCGGGCCCGCGCCTCCTTCGACCCGGCCCGCGGTGGCGCACGCACCTGGCTGTTCGCGATCGAGCGGCGCGTCGTGCTCGACGTGCACCGCGCCCGTCAGCGCACCCCCGTGCTGGTGCCCGACGAGCACGCGCCCGAGCAGGCGGCCCCCGCGGCCGACCCGCTCGAGCGGCTCGGCATCGTCGAGGGGCTCGCGCGGCTCAGCGACGAGCACCGCGAGGTCGTCGTCGCCGTCCACCTGACCGGGCTCAGCTACCAGGAGTTCTCCGACGTGTCGGGCGTCCCGGTCGCCACCCTCCGCACGCGCTGCTTCTACGCCCTGCGTGCCCTCCGAAGCCACCTCGACGACGGGGAGAACCTCTCGTGACCGACCCCACGTCCGACCGCGCCGCGAACCCGGCGGGCCCCGAGTCCGACCGCCGCGCCGAGCTGATCGCCGCCGCGCTCGCGTCCGACCTGTCGCCCGACGAGGCCGTCGAGCTCGACGCCCTGCGCGTCGTCGACCCGACCGTCGACGACGAGATCGCCTCCCTCGGCGGGGTCGTGGCCCGGCTCGGGCCCGTCGGCACCTGGCAGGACGCCCCGGCCGACGCCCGGTTGCGCGACCGTGTCGAGTGGGCCGTCGCCCGGGACGAGGCCGGCCTCGGCGACGACCGAGCCGAGGAGGCGCCGGTCGCGCCGGGTGCCCCGGCTCCGCTTCCCGGGTCCGCGTCGGCCTCGGTGGTCCCCCTGCGCCCCCGCCGCACGCGTCGCGTCGCCCTCACGGTGCTCGGAGCAGCGGCCTGCGTCGCGATCGGCGTCGGCGGCGGCGTGCTCGCCGCGACGCCCCGCGACGCCCACGTCGCCGGCCCGCCCGGCACCCTGGGCGCCGTCGAGCACGTGGCGTTCGCCGGCGAGCCGTCGGGAGTCGCCGTCGACGGCGACCTCGTGGCGCACACCTGGGGCACCGAGACCGTGCTCACGGTCGACGGCCTGCCGATCGGGCAGGCGTTCTCGGTCGTCGTCGTCGACGACACCGGTGCCGAGCACGAGTCCGGGGCGTTCCTCGGCACGGACGTGACCATCGACTGCCGGATGAACGCGGCGGTGCTGCGCGAGCACGTCGTCGCCGTCGAGGTGCGCGGCGCCGACGGCGTCGAGATCGCGACCGCCTCGGTGCCCTCCGTCGACGCCTGACCCGTCCCTCCTGCTCTCCCGCCCCTCCGCCCTCGTGCGTCTCGCCTCCGTGCTCTGTCATTCAGGACGCTGGCTCCTGAGTTCGCAGTGCGCAGGATCGGCGGTCCTGAGTCGTGCACGATCCAGGAGTCGGGCGCCGCGGCGTCCTGAGTTTCGCCGGACACCCCGCCCGGCCCGCCGCGCCGTCGCGGTGGCATCATCGACGGGTGACCACTGACACCGATCCGACGCCCCCCGTGACGTCCGGAGCCGACGCCGCCACCGCCTCCTCGGCCGACGCCTCGACCGACCCGGCCGCGTCGCGGGCGACACGGGTCGCCGCGGTCGTCTACAACCCGATCAAGATCGACCTCGACGTGGTGAAGGCCGCGGTCGCCCGTGCCGAGGGCGCCGCCGGCTGGGGCACGACGCTCTGGTTCGAGACGAGCGAGGACGACGCCGGCCAGGGCCCCGCCCTCGAGGCCCTCGAGGCCGGTGCGACGATGGTCATCGCGGCCGGCGGCGACGGCACGGTCCGCGCGGTGGCCGAGACGGTGCACGCCTCCGACGCGTCGCTCGCCCTGCTGCCGAGCGGCACGGGCAACCTGCTCGCCCGCAACCTCAAGCTCACCCTCGAGGACCTCGACAACTCCCTCGAGACCGCCTTCTCGGGCGAGGACCGGGACATCGACCTCGGCATGCTCGAGATCCGCCGCGAGGACGGCTCGTCGAGCGAGCACGTCTACGTCGTGATGACCGGCCTCGGCATCGACGCGAAGATGCTCGCGAACACCGACGACGACCTCAAGGCGAAGGTCGGCTGGCTCGCCTACGTGAAGGCGCTGGTCGCCACGCTGCGCGACGAGAACCAGCTCGTGTTCCGCTACAGGATCGACGGCGGCAAGCAGCGCGACATGCACGCGCACACGATCATCGTGGGCAACTGCGGCGCCCTGCCCGCGAACATCGTGCTGCTGCCCGACGCGGCGATCGACGACGGCCTGTTCGACATCCTGCTGCTGCGCCCGAAGGGCGTCCGCGGCTGGGCCCACATCCTGTTCAAGGTGTTCTGGGAGAACGGCGTCGTCCGTCGCCTGCCCTTCGCCGACAAGCTGCCCGGCACCGAGAACGAGGCGCTGCGCTACGTCAAGGCGAAGCAGATCGAGGTCGAGCTCAAGAGCCCCGAGGACATCGAGGTCGACGGCGACGGCTTCGGCGTCGCCACGGGCTTCCGCACCTGGATCGAGCCCGGCGGGCTGACCGTGCGGGTGCCTCGCTCGTAGGGAGCAGGAGGCGCGGAGCGGCCACCGGGGCCGCCCTGGGCGCCGGGACTCCGGGCGGGTCCGTCGCGGACGGGCCGCCGCGATCGCCCGCCCGCGACGAACACGCCCGTGCTCCGGCGGGTGGCGGCCGGCGGGCCGACCAGCGGCGGCGACCGCTGGCGGGCAGCCTCAGACCACGGTCAAGGAGGCGCGGGTCGCCTCGAGCACGGCCGTCACCGACCGCGCGTCGTCGAGCGAGTGCAGCGGCGAGTCCGTGCGCCCCTCGGCGACGAAGGCGGCCAGCGCCGTCGCCTCGTAGGCGAGCCCGTCTCGGCCCCGCAGCACCGACGGGTCACGCCACGTCGCCGTGCCGGCGGCGGTGGACACCTCGAAGGAGGCAGGGAAGACCAGGTGCTCGAGCATCCGCACGGTGCCGGTCGAGCCGCTGATCGTGCCGAGGCCCGGTGACGTCGTGAGCAGGCTCGTGACCGCCGTGCCGACGCGGCCCTCGGCCGTGCGGAGCGCGATCGCCGCCTCGAGGTCGACGCCGTCGGCGCGGGCCGTGCCCGTGGCCCGGACGTCGACCGGCCTGCCGATCGCGAACTGGGCGAACCAGACGGCGTAGACGCCGATGTCGAGCAGCGCGCCGCCGCCGAGGGACGGGTCGGCCATGCGCCCGCCCGACGACAGGTCGTTCGCCCACGCCACGTCGGCCGTCGCGAGCCGGACGTCGCCGATCGCGCCGTCGGCGAGCAGCCGGGCGAGCACGGTGCTGTGCGGCACGTACCGCGTCCACATGGCCTCCATCGCGAGCACCCCGGCCGCGCGGGCGGCGGCGATCAGCCGGTCCGCCTCCTCCGTGGTCGTCGCGAACGGCTTCTCGACGAGGACGTGCTTGCCGGCGTCGATCGCGAGCAGGGCGTCGGGAACGTGGCTCGTGTGGGGCGTGGCGACGTAGACGACGTCGACCTCGGCCAGGGCGACCAGCGCCTCCTGCCCCTCGACCGCGGTGGCGACGCCGTGGGAGGCGGCGAAGCGCTCGGCCTTGTCGAGCGTGCGCGACGACACGGCGACGACCCGCTGGTCGGTGTGCGCGTGCAGGGCGTCGGTGAAGTCGCCCGCGATCTCGCCGGTGCCGATCACTCCCCAGCGCAGTGCGGGCCCGCCGCGCAGCGGGGTCGCGGTCGACTCGGGGAACGTGAGCGACGACGAGGACGAGGGTACGGTCGAGCTGGTCATGGTGCCTCCGGGGGAGTGGGCGGGACGGGGCGAGCGGCCGGGCCGGCGGGAGCGGACGGGCTCGCGGGCGCGGACGGGCTGCCGGGCGCGGCGCCGGCCGAGCGGGTCGTGATCTCGCGCTGCAGCACGAGCGCCGCCCCGCCGACGGCCGCCGCGTCGGCGACGTACGCCGAGAGCTCGACGCTGACGCCGTGGGCGGCCCGGGCGAAGAAGTCCTCGTCGACGCGCCGCCGGACCGCCTCGAGGTAGAGGGCGCCGGCGATGGCGAGGCTCGGCCCGGCGAGCACGATCGAGTCGAGGTCGAGCACGTTGGCGATGGAGACGACCGCGGCGGCGAGGTGCTCGGCCGAGTCGCGGATCAGCTCGAGGGCGAGCGGGTCGCCGTGGACGGCCGCCGTGGCGACGACGCTGAAGTCGGCGTAGGGGTCGGTCAGGCCGGTGAGGGCGAAGCCTGCCTCGCGCCCGGCGGCCACCGCGGCGCGCGCCCGGAGCGCGACGCCGACCGGCCCCGCGAGCTTCTCGACCGTCGTGTTCGCCAGGAACGGCCCGGGTGCCCGGCTCATCACCTGCCCGAGCTCGCCGGCGTTCGAGCTGGCCCCGCGGAAGACGACGCCGTCGAGCACGATGCCCGCACCGATGCCCGCCCCGTAGTAGACGGTGCAGTGCGCCGCCGAGTCGGCGACGGAGCCGCCCCAGAACTCTCCGATGGCGGCCGCGGTGGCGTCGTTGTCGAGGACGACGGGCAGGCCGGTCGCCTCGGTGACGGCGCTCACCAGGGGGAACCCGGCCCACGCCTCCAGCGGGGGAGCGCCGTGGATGCTGCCGTGGCGGAGGTCGATCGGCCCCGGGGTCACGAGGCCGAGGCCCGCGACCCGCTCGGCGGGGACGCCGAGCCCGGCGAGGAAGTCGGCGACCACGGCGGCGATGCGCGCCACCGCCGCGTCGGGAGCCTCGCCGTAGACGCCGTGGGTGCGCAGCCGGCCGACCATGGCCCCGCCGAGGTCGGTGAGCACGACCGTGACCGCGTCGGCGCCGAGCTGCACGCCGAGCGCGAAGCGGGCGAGCGGGTCGATGCTGAGCAGGGTGCGCGGCTTGCCGCCGGTCGACTCGCGGCGGCCCGCCTCGACGACGAGCCCGTCGACCATCAGCTGTCGGACGACGTTCGACATGGTGGCCTGCGTCAGGCCGGTGCGCTCCGCGAGCTCGACCCGGCTGATGGGCCCCTGCGAGCGGATCAGGTCGAAGGCGAGCCCGCGGCTCGTCGGGGCGCTCGAGAGCAGGCGCGGGTTGACCATGTGGTACCTCCAACCCGTAGTCTAGGGTCTGAGCGGCTTACTTAGGCTGCTTGACGAAGGGGTCGGAGATCCCTGGACGCAAAGGGACACCATGGTCTTCTCCCCCCTGCACGACGACTGGACCGTCGAGGCCGTCACCGGTCCGGTGCCCGACGCCGTGGCCGGCCGACGAGTCCCGGCGACCGTGCCGGGCCAGGTGCACACCGACCTGCTGGCCGCCGGCCTGGTCACCGACCCGTTCGACGGCGACGCCGAGTCGGCCCAGCAGTGGATCGGCGACACCTCGTGGCGCTTCTCGACCACCTTCACCTGGCACGACGACGGGTCCGTGCGGCACGACCTCGTCGCCGAGGGCCTCGACACCGTCGCGGTGGTCGAGCTCAACGGCCGCGTCGTCGCCCGGACCGAGAACCAGCACCGCAGCTACCGCGTCGACGTGAGGGAGGCGCTGGTCGAGGGGCGGAACACGCTCACCGTCACCTTCGCGGCCCCGGTCGCCGAGGCCGAGGCCCGGGTCGAGCTCCACGGTGCCCTGCCCCACGTCAACCACCACCCCTTCAACATGCTGCGCAAGCAGGCCAGCTCGTTCGGCTGGGACTGGGGCATCGACGTGGCCGGCGCCGGCATCTGGCGGCCGATCGGGCTCGACTCGTGGTCCGGCGTCCGGATCGCCTCGGTGCGTCCGCTCGTCCGCGTGGACGAGGCGCCCCAGTCGACCGGCGCGACCGGCACCCTCGACGCCCGCGTCGCGCTGGAGTGGGACGGCGTGACGACCGGCGAGCGCCGCGTCGCCGTCGAGGTGACCTCGCCCGAGGGCGACCGCGTGGCCGAGGCGAGCGTCGACGTCGCGGTCGGCACCGCCGAGGCCGCGCTCGAGCTCGTCGTCCCCGACGCGCGGCTCTGGTGGCCGCTCGGCCACGGCGACCAGCCGCTGTACGGCGTCCGCGTGACCGCGGCGCCCGTGGACGACGGCGCAGGAGGCGGTGCGCCCGACGCGACGACCGCCTCCTGGACGTCGCGGGTCGGTTTCCGCACGGTCCGCGTCGACACGACGCCGGACGCCGACGGCACGCCCTTCGTCGTGCTCGTGAACGAGCGCGTCGTGCAGGTGCGCGGGGCGAACTGGATCCCCGACCACGCGTTCGTCACCGAGATCGACCGCGACCGCTACCGGCGTCGCGTCGCCGACGCGACCGAGGCGAACATGAACCTGCTGCGCGTCTGGGGCGGCGGCATCTACGAGTCGGACGACTTCTACGACGCCTGCGACGAGGCCGGCGTGCTCGTCTGGCAGGACTTCCTGTTCGCCTGTGCGGCCTACGCCGAGGAGGACTGGCTGGCCGTCGAGGTCGAGGCCGAGGCGCGCGAGGCGATCACCCGGCTCAGCCCGCACCCGTCGCTGGTCATCTGGAACGGGAACAACGAGAACATCTGGGGCTTCGTCGACTGGGGCTGGAAGGCCGAGCTGCAGGGCCGCACCTGGGGCGACGGCTACTACCGCGAGCTCCTGCCGCGGCTCGTCGCCGAGCTCGACGGCACCCGCGCCTACTCGCCGGGGAGCCCGTTCTCGTTCGGCGACCCCCTGGCGTCGTCCGACGAGGTGCACCCGAACGACCACCGCCACGGCACGATGCACATCTGGGACGTCTGGAACCGCCGCGACTACACGGCCTACCGCGAGTACCCCGCCCGCTTCGTCTCGGAGTTCGGGTTCCAGGGCCCGCCCGCCTGGTCGACTCTCGTCGGCTCGGTCCACGACGAGCCGCTCGACCCCTACGGCCACCAGATGCTCGTGCACCAGAAGGCCGAGGAGGGCAACCTCAAGCTCGAGCGCGGCATGCAGGGCCACCTGCCGGCCCCCGCGACGATCGAGGACTGGCACTGGGCCACGCAGCTCAACCAGGCCGCCGCCATCCGGTTCGGCGTCGAGCACTTCCGGTCGCTCGCGCCGCTCAACACCGGCACGATCGTGTGGCAGCTGAACGACGACTGGCCCGTCACGTCGTGGGCCGCGGTCGACTTCGACGAGCACCGCAAGCCGCTCTGGTTCGCCCTGCGCGACTGCTACGCGCCGCGCCTCGCGACGATCCAGCCGCGCGGCGACTCGCTCGCCGTGGTTCTGCTCAACGACGTGGACGACGCGTGGGCGGGCGACGTCGTGCTGCGCCGCACGACCTTCGCGGGCGACGTGCTCGACGAGGTCGTCGTGCCGGGGGCCGTCGGCTCCCGGGGCAGCGTCGAGCTGACGGTGCCGTCCCCGCTCGTCGACGCGCTCGACCCGGCCGCCGAGTTGCTCGTCGCCGTGCTGCCCGACTTCGGCTCGGGCCGGGCGGTCTGGGACGCGGCCGAGGTCGTCGACCAGCGGCTCGACCCTGACCCCGTCGCGACCGAGGTCGTCCGCGACGGCGACGCCTGGCTCGTCACCGTGACGGCGCGGAGCTACGCCCGCGACGTCACCCTGCTGGTCGACGTCCTCGACCCGCGGGCGACGGTCGACCGCGGGCTCGTCACGCTGTTGGCGGGGGAGTCGGCGACGTTCCGCGTCGCGGGCCGCGACGGCGCCGCGAGCCTCGACCCGGACGCGCTCGTGGGCCGGACCGTGCTCCGCCACGCGAACGGCCTGCTGCTGGCGGTGGCGCCCTGACCGAGGTCCTGACCGGCCTCGCGACGCAGGAGGCGCCTCCTCGGCCCCGCAGGTCGACCGTGGTCCCCGCGGTGGGCGATACTGCACTGGTGTCCCCGCCCGTGGGCGCCGGCACGGCCGGCGCGCCTCCCTCCCTCCCGGCCATCGGCTTCGTGCAGCGCCGGGCGCCCTTCAGCCTGGGGATCGACCCGTTCCACACGGCGTTCCTCGCGGGCATGGAGGCGGCGGCGACGCGGGCCGGGGCGACGGTGCTGCTGCAGCTGGTGGCCGACCACGACGACGAGCTCGCCTGCTTCCGCCGCTGGACCGCCCAGGGCTGGGTGCGCGGCGTCGTGCTCGCCGACCTCGTCGACGACGATCCACGGCTGCCCGTCCTCGCGGCCCTCGGGCTGCCCACGGTCGTCCTCGGCCAGGAGCCGCAGGGCGGAGGCGTCTCGACCGTCGAGGTCGACGACCGGGGCGCGATGCGCCAGGCCGTCGCGCACCTCGTGGGCCTCGGCCACTCGGTGATCGGGCGGGTGAGCGGGCCCGTCGAGCTCGGCCACACGCGGGCGCGCTCGGAGGCCTTCGACCTCACCGTCGGACGAGGAGCCGCGAGCGGCCTGGTCCTGCCGGGCGACTACTCGGCCGAGAGCGGCGAGGCGCAGACCCGCCGGCTGCTGCGCGGGCCGCGGCGTCCCACGGCGATCGTCTACGACAACGACGCGATGGCGGTGGGCGGCCTGGCCGCCGCGGCCGACCTCGGCGTCTCCGTGCCGGGCGACCTCTCGCTGCTCGCGTGGGACGACTCGCCCCTCTGCCAGCTCGCGACGCCCCCGCTGTCCGTGGTGAGCCGCGACGTGCCGTCGCTGGGGGAATCGGCGACCCGCACCGTGCTCGCGATGCTCGACGGACGACCCGAGATGCTCGTCCGCGCCCCGGACAGCGAGATCGTGGTGCGCGGCACCACCGCGCCGCCCCGCCGCTGACCCCGCCCCCGCCCCCTCCTCATTCAGGAAGATCCGTCCTGCGTCCCGCAGCAGGGGGAGGCGCCGTCCTGATCCGTGCACGCCTCAGGACCGCAGCCGCCCCCGTTCCTGAATCGCGCCTCCTCGTCGCCGGTCGTCGCCCGTCGTCGCCCGGCAACGGTCCGGTCACGGTTCCTGAGGCTTGCTCCCACAAACTTGACGGACTTAATTTAGTCGGGTAACAATGACCCGACAGCGCGGCCCAGCCCGCCTGTGACAACGAAGTCGGCGTCGACTGCCCCGAGTGGTCGCGCCCTGGGAAAGGATCAACGATGTTCCTCCGCGCAACCACGGGCCGCAGGCCCGTCCGCAGGGCCTGGGCGATCGGGGCGGCAGCCGCCGCCACCGCGCTGACCCTCGGCCTCACCGGCTGCTCCGCCGGCGGCTCGGGCTCGAGCAGCCCGAGCGACACGCTCGTCGTCTACACCGGCCAGGCCGGCGACTACCAGATCAACTTCAACCCGTACTCGCCGTCGTCCATCGGCGGCATCGGCGCGATCTACGAGTCGCTCTTCTTCGTCACCAACGTGAACACCGAGGACTACGAGCCCCTGCTCGGCAGCGAGTACACCTGGAACGCCGAGGGCACGCAGCTCGACGTCACCCTGCGCGACGACGCGACCTGGTCCGACGGCGAGGCCTTCACGGCCGACGACGTCGTCTTCACCTTCGAGATGCTGCTCGACACCCCCTCGATCAACACCAACGGCTTCGACGGCACGGTCACCGCCGCCGACGACACGCACGTCACCTTCACCTGGGACCACCCGGCGTTCGTGACCGGCCCGGCCCTGCTGGGTCGCACGCCGATCGTGCCCGAGCACCTGTGGAGCGACATCGACCCCACGACCGACGTCATCGCCGAGCCTGTCGGCACCGGCGCGTACACGATGGACGACTTCAAGGCGCAGGCCTTCACGCTGGCCGCCAACCCGACCTACTGGGGCGGCGAGCCCGCGGTCAAGAAGGTCCGCTACCTGTCGCTGTCCGGCAACACCGCCGGCGCCGACGCGCTCGCGGCCGGCACGATCGACTGGCAGACCGGCCCGGTGCCCGACATCCAGAACGTCTCGAAGAACTACCCCGGCTACGACGCCGTGACGATCCCGCAGAACCAGGTCGCGCTGATGACCTGCTCGAACGCCGAGCTCGGCTGCGAGGGCCCCCAGACCGACCCGGCCGTGCGCCAGGCGATCTACTACGCCCTGAACCGCGACCAGGTGAACTCCCTCGCGTTCCAGGACACCGCCAGCGAGGTGTCGCCCACGTTCGCGCTGACGAGCACGCAGGAGGACCTCATCTCGAGCGCCGTCGCCGAGCCCGTCGCCCCCGCGGCCCCCGACCTGGACAAGGCCTCGTCGCTGCTCGAGGACGCCGGCTGGGCGAAGGGCTCCGACGGCATCTACGCCAAGGACGGCCAGGACCTGAAGCTCACGGTCGAGGTCGTCACCGGCTGGACCGACTACATCACGGCGATCGACACGATGGGCCAGCAGCTCAAGGCCGCCGGCATCTCGCTGACCGCCTCGCAGTCGTCGTGGAACGAGTGGACCGACAAGAAGAGCAAGGGCAACTACCAGCTCGCGATCGACTCGCTCGGCCAGGGCGCCGCGTCCGACCCGTACTACCTGTACGACCAGTACTTCAACACCGCCTACACGGCGGCGGTCGGCGAGGCGGCCCCGACGAACATGGCCCGCTTCAGCGACCCCGCGGTCGACGCGGCGCTCGAGACCCTCAAGGCCACGAACCCCGAGGACACGGAGGCGCGCCAGGCGCAGTTCGACGTGATCCAGGCCGCGATCGTCGAGGACATGCCCTACGTGCCCGTCCTCACCGGCGGCACGACGAGCGAGTACCACTCGTCGAAGTTCACCGGCTGGCCCACGATGGACGACCTCTACGCGTTCCCCGCCATCTGGGCCTCGCCGGACAACTCGATCATCTTCAAGAACCTGAAGCCGGTCGGCGAGTAGCCGTGGCGGAGGAGGAGCTCGTCGTCGTGAGGACCGGTGAGGACACGTGAACTACTTCGTCCGGAAGCTCGGCTTCTACGCGGTCGCCCTGTGGGCCGCGCTGACCATCAACTTCCTGATCCCTCGGCTGCTGCCGGGCAACCCGGTGGACATCCTGCTGGCGAAGCTGCAGCAACGCGGGGGGATCGTCACCCCTGACACCCGCAAGGCGTACGAGCTCCTCCTCGGAGGCGACTCCTCCGATCCGCTCCCGGTGCAGTACTGGAACTACCTGATCAACATCTTCAGGGGCGACCTCGGCATCTCGGTCGGCTACTTCCCGACCCCCGTCACCGAGGTCATCGGGTCGTCGCTGCCCTGGACGATCGTCCTCGTCGGCCTGGCGACCGTGATCGGCGCGGCGCTCGGCGTCCTGCTCGGCGCGTTCGTCGGCTGGAAGCCGGGCACCTGGCTCGACTCGCTCGTGCCGGCCACCACGCTGCTGGCGGCGGTGCCCTACTTCTGGCTCGCGCTGATCCTCGTGTACGTGCTCGCCACCTCCTTGAGGCTGTTCCCCTCGCAGGGCGGCTACGACGTCGTGCTCGACCCGGGGCTGAACTGGCAGTTCATCTCGTCGGCGGTCGAGTACGGGTTCCTGCCGGCGCTCACCATCGTCATCGCGTCGATCGGCGGCTGGCTGCTCGGCATGCGCAACATGATGGTGTCGACGCTGTCCGAGGACTACGTGCTCACGGCGCAGGCCAAGGGCCTCAGCCAGGGCCGCATCCTCCGCGGCTACGCGGCCCGCAACGCCGTGCTGCCGAGCGTCGCCGGCTTCGCGATCTCGCTCGGCTTCGTGGTCTCCGGCTCGATCGTCACCGAGCAGGTGTTCTCGTACCCGGGCATCGGCGGCAAGCTCCTGTCGGCCGTCACGAACAACGACTACGCGCTGATGCAGGGCATCTTCCTGTTCATCACCCTCGCCGTGCTCGGCGCCAACCTCGTCGTCGACCTCTTCTACGGGATCATCGACCCCCGCACCCGGGCGCGCAGCTGATGGCCCGCCGCACCCCCAGCAGGAGGCAGCACCCATGACGAACGTCGCCCCCGACACGACCACCACGGTCGTCGACTCGACCTCGCAGCTCGCCGCCGAGGCCGCCGAGGCCGCCGACCTCGGCAAGCCGAGGCGCTCCGCCTGGCGGCTGATGCTGCCGACCATGACCCCGTGGCTCGCCGCCGGGCTCGGCCTCGTCGGCGCCATCGCGCTCTTCGGCATCGTCGGCCCGTTCTTCGTGCAGGACCCGACCGTCATCCGCGACATCGGCCTCACCGGCCCGTCGGCTCAGCACCTCCTCGGCACGACCCAGACCGGGCAGGACGTCTTCGCCCAGCTCGCCTGGGCCACCCGCGGCTCGCTGCAGATCGGCCTGATCGTCGGCATCCTCGCGACGGCCCTCTCGGCCTTCTTCGGCATCCTCGGCGCCTACATCGGCGGGTTCACCGACGAGGCGTTCTCGCTGTTCTCGAACGTGTTCCTCGTGATCCCCGGCCTGCCCCTCGTCATCGTGATCTCGGGCTTCGTGCCGCAGGAGCAGCGCGGGCTCTGGACGATCGGCATCGTGCTGGCGATCACCGGCTGGGCAGCGTCCAGCCGGGTGCTGCGCGCGCAGACCCTGTCGATCCGCAGCCGCGACTACGTGGCCGCGGCCCGCGTCGCCGGCGAGAAGCCGTGGCGCGTCATCTCGGTCGAGATCCTGCCGAACCTGCTGCCGGTGCTCGCGTCGCAGTTCGTCTTCGCGGTGATCGCGGCCATCCTCGGGGAGGCGGGCCTGTCGTTCCTCGGACTGGGCGCCTCCAACTCGTCGACCCTCGGCACGATGCTGTTCTACGCGCAGAACGGCTTCGCCCTGCCGCTCGGCGCCTGGTGGTGGTTCGGCCCTCCCGGCCTGATCATCGCCCTGTTCGGCACCGGCCTCTCGCTGATCAACTTCTCGATCGACGAGATCATCAACCCCAAGCTCAAGAACGTGCGCCTGCACCGCAAGCGCGCCCGTCTCGCGAAGAAGGCCTCCCGATGACCCCCACGCAGGAGGCGCCCGTCGCGTCCCGGCCCCGCACCCGTCGCGACGCCGTGCTGACGATCGACGACCTCACCGTCGTCTACGAGGTCGAGAGCCCGGTCACGGCGGTCAAGTCCGCGAGCCTGACGCTCGCGCCGGGCGAGATCCTCGGGCTGGCGGGGGAGTCGGGCTGCGGCAAGACGACCCTCGCGTACGCGATCAACCGGCTGCACAAGCCGCCGGCGCGCATCTCGACGGGCTCGATCACGTTCCACGACCGCGACGGCACCGACATCGACCTCCTCGCCCTCGGCGAGCAGGAGCTGCGGGCGTTCCGCTGGTCGAAGCTGTCGATGGTGTTCCAGGGCGCGATGAACGCCCTCAACCCGGTGACGACCATCCTCACCCAGCTCGACGACGTGCTCGTCACGCACGAGAAGCAGCTGAGCAAGGCGCAGCGCCGTGCCCGGGCGGCCGAGGTGCTCGAGCGCGTCGGGGTCGACCCGGTGCGGCTGCGCTCGTACCCGCACGAATTGTCGGGCGGGATGCGCCAGCGCGTGATGATCGCGATGGCGATGCTGCTCGAGCCGCAGATCATGATCATGGACGAGCCGACCACGGCCCTCGACGTGGTCGTGCAGCGCGACATCCTGCGCGAGATCGTCCGGCTGCGCGACGAGCTCGACTTCGCCGTCGTGTTCATCACGCACGACCTGCCGCTGCTGCTCGAGATCAGCGACCGCATCGCCGTGATGCTGCAGGGCGAGATCGTCGAGCTGAGCACCGCGGAGCAGATCTACGCCGACGCCCAGCACCCCTACACGCGCCGCCTGCTCAGCTCGTTCCCGAGCCTCAGCGGCTCGCGCGGCGCGTTCATCCGCACCGGCGTCGACGAGGGCTCGCCCCTCGAGCAGGACACCCGCACCATCGTGCTGCCCGACCCCGACGACCTGGAGGACCCGCGATGACCAGCATCCACGTCACCGACCTGACCAAGGACTTCTCGGTCCGCAAGGGCATCGGGCGCGAGGCGTTCCGGGCCGTCGACTCGGTGTCGTTCGACCTGCTGCCCGGCCGCACGGTCGCCCTCGTGGGCGAGTCGGGCTCGGGCAAGTCGACCATCGCCCGCATGCTCGCGAAGCTCGAGAAGCCGAGCTCGGGCACGATCGACGTGACGCTCGACGACGGCACGCCCGTGATGGGCTCCGTCTACCGGCGACACGTGCAGATGGTGTTCCAGGACCCGTTCGCGTCGCTCAACCCGTTCCACTCGATCGAGCACCACATCGCGCGGCCGCTCCGGATCCACCGCCGCACGAGGGGCCGTGCCGAGACGCACGAGCGCGTGCTCGACATGCTCGAGCGCGTCAACCTGCGACCCGCCGAGGACATGGCCGCCCGCCGCCCGCACGAGCTGTCCGGCGGGCAGCGCCAGCGGATCGCGATCGCCCGGGCCCTGGCCCCCGGCGCCCAGGTGCTCATCGCGGACGAGCCGGTCTCGATGCTCGACGTCTCGATCCGCCTCGGCGTGCTCAACCTGATGGGACGGCTGCAGCGCGAGGACAACCTCGCCGTGCTCTACATCACGCACGACCTCGCCACCGCGCGGCACTTCTCGGACGAGATCCTCGTGCTCTACCGCGGCCGCGTCGTCGAGCGGGGGCCCGCGGACGACGTCATCCTCGACCCGCACCACGACTACACGAAGCTGCTCGCGCTCGCCGCGCCCGACCCCGAGCGCGTCGGCAAGGTCGTGAGCGACGAGTCGGCGCCCGACCGCTCGAGCATCGACAACTCGATCTGCTACGACCACTACGCCGGCGCGTGGGTGCAGGCCGGGTCCGCGCCGGCGGGCGACGCGCTCGCCGCGAAGGCCGCGGTGCGCTGACGTGCGGCTGCTGCACTGGGGCACCGGGGCCCTGCACCTGACGTTCGCCCTGCCCGACGACGGGCCTGTCGCGCTGATCGCGATCGAGCCGGGAGTCGCGCCCGCGCTGTGGCCGGGCGACGACGGCGACGTGCCCGACCGCCTCCTGCAGGCCCTGGTCGAGGTCTCGGCGTTCGGGCACGGGCGGTTCCCCGGCAGCTTCCGGCACGTCGACACCGTGCTCGGCGCGGCCCTGCGGCACGTGTCGCACGAGGCCGACGTCGACGACGACGGCACGGCCCGGCTGCGGATCGAGCAGCGCGACGACGCCTCGGGCCTCGTCGTCACCAGCGTCCTCGAGGCGCAGGAGGCGGTGCCCGCGTTCCGCACGCACACCGAGGTCGGCCTCGCCCCCGGCGCCGCCCCGCTCACCCTCGACGCCGTGTCGACGATCGCGACCGGGGCGTTCCTCGGACGGGACGACGACGTCGACGCCTTCGCCCTCGCGACGGCGGCGAACGACTGGGTGGCCGAGAGCCGCTGGTCGACGACCCCGCTGCGCGACGCCGGGCTCGCGCGCATCGACCGCGACGTGCAGCACCAGCCGCCGCGCACGCGGCTCGTCGTCGGCGACCGCGGCTCGTGGTCGAGCGGCGAGGCCGTGCCCACCGCCGCGCTGCTCGCCCGCGACGGCTCGGCCGCGCTCGCCTGGCAGGTCGAGCACGCCGGGCCCTGGCTGTTCGAGCTCGGCGAGACGCGGCACGGCGCCTACCTGCTGCTGTCGGGACCGACCGACCCCGAGAACCACTGGAGCCTCGTGCTCCGCCCCGGCGAGGTCTTCACGTCGGCGCCGGCCTCGGTCGCCGTCGCGGCGGGCGGCGTCGACGAGGTCCTGGCCGCGATGACGGCCCAGCGGCGTGCCACGCGCCTCGTCCGCGAGGTCGACCACGACCTGCCCGTCGTCTTCAACGACTACATGAACACGCTGATGGGCGACCCCACCACCGAGAAGCTGCTGCCGCTGATCGACGCCGCGTCCGAGGTCGGCGCGGACTACTTCTGCATCGACGCCGGCTGGTACGCCGAGGGCCACTGGTGGGACACGGTCGGCGAGTGGCAGCCCGCCGCGAGCCGGTTCCCCGGCGGGATCGACGAGGTGCTCGACCGGATCCGAGACCGGGGGATGGTGCCGGGGCTGTGGCTCGAGCCCGAGGTGATCGGCGTGCGGTCGCCGCTCGCCGCCTCCCTGCCCGACGAGGCGTTCTTCACGCGGGGCGGCGTCCGCGTCGCCGACCACGGCCGGCACCTGCTCGACCTGCGGAGCCCGGCCGCGCGGGCGCACCTCGACGGCGTCGTCGACCGGCTCGTCGGCGACCACGGCGTCGGCTTCTTCAAGATGGACTACAACACGATGACGGGCCCCGGCACGGACGCCGGCGGGCTCGCTCCCGGTGCGGGCCTGCTCGAGCACTCGCGGGCGCTGCTCGCCTGGCTGGACGACGTCCAGGAGCGCCACCCGCGCCTCCTGATCGAGAACTGCGCCTCGGGCGCGATGCGGATGGACTGGGCGATGATGTCGCGGCTGCACGTGCAGTCGACCTCCGACCAGCAGGACCCGGTGATGTACGCGACGATCGCGGCCGCGGCGCCCGCCGCGCTGCTGCCCGAGCAGGCCGGGCACTGGGCCTACCCGCACGCCGGCATGGAGCCCGAGCTGTTCACGTTCTCGCTCGTGAACGCGGTGCTCGGCCGGATGTACCTGTCCGGGCACCTGAACCGGATGGACGCCGCCCAGCGCGACGTCGTCCGCGCCGCCGTGTCGGCGCACCGCGAGGTGCTCGGCTCGATCGAGCGGGCCGTGCCGTCGTGGCCGCTCGGGCTGCCGGCGTGGGAGGACGCGTGGACGGCCCTGGCGCTGACCGCGGGTGCGGGTGCCGACGCGGGTGTCGGTGCCGGTGGCGGCTCCGTGACGCACCTCAGCGTCTGGCGCTGCCAGGGCGACGACGACCGTGTCGTCCTCTCGCTGCCGGGGCTGCGCGGGCAGGAGGTGCGGGTCCGGCCCTTCTTCCCGACCGACCCCGCCGGCTGGTCGTGGAGCTGGGACCCGCAGGAGGCGGAGCTCACGGTGGTCGTCGAGGTCGCCGGGCCCACGGCGAGGGTCCTCGAGCTCCTGTCGACCGGCCACGACGACGGAGAAGGCGAGGCAGCCGCGTGAGCAGCAGCGTGAGGTGGCCCACGGAGGGCATCGCCTTCGGGGGCGACTACAACCCGGAGCAGTGGGACTGGGACGTGCTGCTCGAGGACGTCGAGCTGATGCGCGAGGCCGGTGTCGGCTTCGTCACCGTCGGCGTGTTCTCGTGGATCAAGCACGAGCCGCGCGACGGCGCGTTCGACTTCGACTGGCTCGACCGGGTGCTCGACCTGCTGCACGAGAACGGCATCCGGGTCGACCTCGCCACCCCGACGGCGTCCGTCCCCATGTGGCTGCACCGCCTGCACCCGGAGATCCTGCCCCAGGACGCGCACGGACACCCCCTCGCCCCCGGCGGTCGACTCGGCTTCTGCCCGTCGTCGACGGTCTTCCGGCGCTACGCGCTGCGCGTCGTCGAGGCGCTCGCCGCGCACGTCGCCGGCCATCCCGCCGTCCGGCTGTGGCACGTGAGCAACGAGCTCGGCGGCGGCAACGCCCGGTGCCACTGCCCCGTCTCGGAGGCGGCCTTCCAGTCGTGGGTCGAGGCCCGACACGGCACGGTCGAGGCCCTCAACGCGGCGTGGGGCACGGCGTTCTGGGGCAACTCGTACTCGTCGTTCGACGAGGTCACGACGCCCCGCGGCATCACGGCGCACAACCCGGGGCAGCTGCTCGACTACGAGCGCTTCTCGTCCGACGCCCTGCTCGACTGCTACCGGGCCGAGGCGGCGGTGCTGCGACGCGTCACGCCCGACGTGCCCGTGACGACCAACTTCATGGTCGGGCTCGGCCCCGACGTCGTCGACTACCCCCGGTGGGCCGACGAGGTCGACATCGTCGTGAACGACCACTACACCTACGGCCCCGACCCGATGAAGCACCAGGAGCTCGCCTTCGCGGGCGACCGGATGAGGGGCATCTCGGGAGGCGGCCCGTGGCTCCTGATGGAGCACGCGACCGGCGGCTCCACCTGGCACCCGGTCAGCCAGCCGAAGGGGCCGGGCGAGCTCGTCCGGCACGCGCTCGGGCACGTGGCGCGCGGCTCGGACAGCGTCATGTACTTCCAGTGGCGTGCGTCGCGCTCGGGGACCGAGCAGTTCCACTCGGCGATGCTGCCGCACGCAGGCCCCGAGTCGCGCTCGTTCCGGCAGATCGTGGCGCTCGGCGCGGACGTCGCGCGGCTGGCCGAGGTCGCCGGCAGCCGGGTCGTCGGCACGAGGGTCGCGCTGCTCCACGACGACGAGGCCGGCTGGGCCCTGCGCAGCGGCCACAAGCCCTCCGCACGGCTCGACTACGCCACCACGGCCAGGGCGGTCCACGCGGCGTTGTTCGTGAGGTCGGTCACCGTCGACGTCGTGCCGCCGTGGCACCCCCTCGACGACTACGACCTCGTCGTCGTGCCGGGGCTGTTCCTCGTCGACGACGAGACGCCCGCCGCCGTGGCCGCTGCCGCCGAGCGTGGCGCCACGGTGCTCGTGACCTGGTTCTCCGGCATCGTCGACGAGACCAACTCGGTCAGGACCGGTGGTCATCCCGGTGCCTTCCGCGACCTGCTCGGCGTGCGGGGCGACGACTTCTGGCCCCTCGGCGAGACCGAGGTCGTCGAGCTCGACACCGGCTGGCGCGCCCGCCGGTGGACGGAGCACGTCACGGCGACGACCGCCGAGGTGGTGGCGTCGTACACGAGCGGCGGCGTCTCCGGCGGGGCGGCCGTGACCCGGCGGGCGGCCGGCTCAGGCTCCGCCTGGTACCTCGCCTCCGACCTCGAGGCCGAGGGGCTCGGCGAGCTGGTGGATCGGCTGCTCGACGAGGCCGGGGTCGGCCCGGCGGCGGTGACGTCGCCCGGCGTGGAGGCCGTCCGACGCGCGTCGGACGAGGGGTCGTGGCTGTTCGTGCTCAACCACGCCGAGTCGGAGGGCTGGGCCGAGGTCACCGGCACCGACCTCCTGACGGGTGAGGTGTGCTCGGGGCGCGTCGTGGTGCCCGCGGGCGGGGTCGCGGTCGTCCGCGAGGACCGCGCCTAGCCGCTCAGCGCCCCCTTCGTTGCCTGCTGCCGCTCCTGCCCCTGCTCCCGCTCCTTGCTCGATGTCGGCGGGTTCCCGTAGCCGGTGGCGGGTGGGCGCGGACCCGCCGCGCCGCGCGCGGACCCGCCCCGCCGCGCGCGGACCCGCCGCGGGAGACGGGGACCCGCCGGCTCAGCGCCAGCGGTACTCGTGCTCGGGACGGCCCGGCGCGCCGTACCGGGGCACCCGGTCGACCTGGCCCGCGTCGGCGAGGTGCTCGAGGTAGCGGCGGGCCGTGACGCGGGAGACCGCGACGGCCGCGGCGACCTCGCCGGCCGACAGCGCGCCTCCTCGGGGCTGCTCCTGGTGGTCGTCGAGAGCGGGGGACGCGCCGACCGCCGGGTCCGACGCGGCCCGCAGCGCCTCGACGACGGAGGCGAGCGTCTCGGGGGCGATCCCCTTCGCGAGCGAGGGGGCGGCGGTCGTCCGCAGCGTCGCGAGGCTCGCGTCGACCTCGGTCTGGGTGACCTGCCCCTCGCCCTGGTCGAGCCCACGGCGGAACGCGAGGTAGCCGGTGAGCCGCTCCGCGAAGGTCGCGAAGCCGAACGGCTTGATGAGGTACTGCACGATCCCGAGCGACACCGCGCTCTTGACGACCGCGACGTCGCGCACCGCCGTGACGGCGACGACGTCGACCGTCGAGCCGGCTGCGCGCAGCGCCCGGCAGAGCTGGATCCCGTGGATGTCGGGCAGGGTCAGGTCGAGCAGCACGAGGTCGACGCCGGGCTGTCGCAGCCTGTCGAGGGCGGACCGGCCGTCGTGCACCACGCCGACCAGCTCGAACCCGTCGAGCCGCGTGACGTACGCGCCGTGCGCCTCCGCCGTGAGCGGCTCGTCGTCGACGACGAGCACGCGCACCGGGGGCGTCGTGGGGGGCAGGGACCGGGACGAGGAGGCGTCGATCACGACCGCACCACCGCCTCCTCGTCGTCCGGGAGGTCGACCGTGATCGTGGTCCCGTGCTCCGTCGAGCGGGCGTCGACGGTGCCGCCCGCCCGCCGCGCGACCTGGGCCACGAGCGCGAGGCCGATGCCGCGCCCCTCGGCGCCTCCTGGCTTGGTGCTGACGCCCCGCTCGAAGACGTCGCGCCCCTCGGGCAGCCCTGGTCCGCTGTCGGAGACGGCGATCCGCAGGACCCCCGGTGCCGGCCGCGCGAGCACGACGCTCACGGTCGCGGGGCGGGATGAACTGCGTTCCGCACCATGAACCGCGTTCTTTCCCGGTTCATGGTCCGGTTCGCGGTTCGCGGCGAGATCGACCTCGGCCCCGGCCCGCGGGGGAGCGGCGCCGTCCCCGGGATCCGCATCCGCCCAGCGCGGCGCGGCCGCGTCGAGAGCGTTGTCCACGAGGTTGCCGAGCACCGTCACGAGGTCGCGCACGGGCACCCGCGGCGAGCCGAAGTCGGGCGAGACGTGCAGCTCGAGCTCGACGGCTCGCTCCCGCGCCTGGGCGCTCTTGCCGAGCAGCAGCGCCGCGAGCACCGGCTCGTCGACGGCGGCCACGACCTGGTCGGCGAGCGCCTGGCCGAGGTCCAGCTCGTCCGAGGCGAAGCGGAGCGCCTCGTCGGCACGGCCCAGCTCGATCAGGGCGACGATCGTGTGCAGCCGGTTCGCGAACTCGTGGGTCTGCGATCGCAGGGCCGCCGAGAGGGTGCTCATCGTGCGCAGCTCGTCGGTGAGCTGCCGCAGCTCGGTGTGGTCGCGCAGGGTGGTGACCGTCCCGAGGGCGCGACCCGCGCCTCCTCGGCCCCCGACTGCTCCCCGCCCCATCGCGCCACGCCCGACCGCGACCCGCCCGCCGCCTGCCCGTGCGCCCGGCGCGGCCGCGACCCGCTGGTTCACGACGAGCACGCGGTCGTCGGCGACGTGCACCTCGTCCTGCGCCTCGCCGCCCCCGGTGAGCAGCCCCGCCAGCGACGTCGGCAGCGCGAGCTCCGCGACCGGCACGGGCCGCCCGGCGACGTCGTCGACGAGCGACGGCAGCCCGAGCAGGAGCGCCGCGTGGTCGTTCGCGAGCGTGAGCCGCCCCTGGTCGTCGACGAGCACGAGCCCCTCGCCGACCGAGTGCAGCACCGCCTCGTGGTGATCGCTGACCCGGCCGAGCTCCTCGGCGCCGAGGCCACGGGTGACCCGCCGGAGGTGGCGGCTGAGCAGCCACGCCGCCAGCGCCCCGAGGGCGACGGTCGCGAGGGCCCCGCCGACGAGCAGCGGGAGGCGCTGGCCGAGCGCCGCGGAGACGCTGTCGACGGTCACGCCGGCGGCCACGAGGGCGACGACCTCTCCGTCGTCGCCCCGCACCGGCACCACGGCGCGCACCGACGGCCCGAGCGTGCCCGAGTACGTCTCCGTGAACGACCGCCCGGCGAGCGCGGGGGCGATCGTGCCGATGAACGGCCGCCCGATCTCGGCAGGGTCAGGGTGCGTGAGTCGGGTGCGGTCGGGCGTCATCACGGTGACGAAGTCGGTGTCGGTGTCTCGCATCAGGTCGAGCGCGTACGGCTCGAGCGACGCGGACGGGTCGTCCGTGCCGAGCGCCTCGAGCACGAACGGGTTGTCGGCGATCGAGGTCGCGAGGGCCGTGCAGCGAGCGGCCGCGGCACGCTCGGTGTCGGTGCGCGCGCTCGTCCACTGCCACGCCCCGGCGACGAGGGCGAGCACGACCACGCCGACGACCTGCAGGGCGAACAGTCGGGTGGCGATGCTGGCGCGGCGCATCGGACTGCCGGACGGTCCGGTCGCCTAGACGACGGGCTCGACCAGCCGCACGTGCGAGACGGCGACGCGCGTCGGCTCCCCGGCGAACGCCGCGGCTCGTGCCTCGGACGCCAGGTACTCGGCCTCGAGCGCGAGGAAGGCCTCGGCGTCGCCGGGAGCGCTGACGGCCCAGGTGAACTCCTCGACGTCGCGGTCGGCGTAGGCGAACTCGATCGTGAAGCCCGAGGAGGTGCGGGCCGGCACCAGCCGGGAGGCGAACCAGGCGACGAAGTCGTCGAGCACCCCGGGGGCGAGCTCGTAGCGGCGCAGCTGGACGGTCTTCGTGGTGACGTCGTCGTCGGTCATGGCGCCACACTAGCGACCGCCGCCGACGCGAGCCGCCCGCGGCGCGGGCGCGCGGCTGCCTGCGGCGTCGGGGCCCCGGCGGCCGCCGCGAACACTATGAACGCAAGCTCGTGCGGCGGAGGCACCGAGGTCATGCTGGCCCGATCCACCCCGCCGACCGGCGACGACGTCGTCCCGGTCACGAGCACGAGGACCACCGATGGCAAAGACGCCTTCTCCCCGCACTCCCCGCCCGTCGAGCGCCGACGGCACCGCCCTCGGGCGCGAGCCTCACCGTTCGCCCCTCTCGCGCCTCCGGCGGATCGAGAAGTCGCACTGGCTCTACATCGCCGTGATCGTCGCGGTCGGGGCCGGCATCCTCGTCGGCCTGACGGCGCCCGACGTCGCGGTGCAGCTGAAGCCGATCGGCACCGCGTTCGTCTCGCTGATCTCGATGATGATCGCGCCGGTGATCTTCTGCACGATCGTGCTCGGCGTCGGCTCGATCGCGAAGGCGGCGACGGTCGGCAAGGTCGGCGGGCTCGCCCTCGGCTACTTCATCGCGATGTCGACCTTCGCCCTGGCGATCGGCCTCGTCGTCGGCAACCTGATCCACCCCGGCGAGGGGCTGATGGTCGGCAGCACCGGCTACGAGGCGCCGGCGAGCGAGGAGGCGGGCGGCACGGCCGGCTTCCTGCTCGGCATCATCCCCGAGACGCTCGTCTCGTCGCTGACCAGCGGCTCGATCCTGCAGACGCTCTTCGTCGCCCTGCTCGTCGGCTTCGCGCTGCAGCGGATGGGCGCGCGCGGCGCGACGATCCTCGAGGGGGTCCGCAACCTGCAGGTGCTGGTGTTCCGCATCCTCGCGATGATCATGTGGGTCGCCCCGATCGGCGCGTTCGGCGCCATCGCGGCCGTCGTCGGCGAGACCGGCGTCGCGGCGATCGTCGCCCTCGCGACCCTGATGGTCGCGTTCTACGTCACCTGCATCGTGTTCGTCGCGGGCGTGCTCGGCACGGTGCTGAAGCTCGTCACGGGCATCAACATCTTCCGGGTGATGCGCTACCTCGGCCGCGAGTACCTGCTGATCGTGTCGACGTCGTCGAGCGAGGTGGCCCTGCCCCGCCTCATCGCGAAGATGGAGCACCTCGGCGTCTCGAAGCCCGTCGTCGGCATCACGGTGCCCACCGGATACTCGTTCAACCTCGACGGCACGGCGATCTACCTGACGATGGCGTCGCTGTTCATCGCCAACGCGATGGGCACGCCGCTGAGCGTGGGGGAGCAGCTCTCGCTGCTGCTCTTCATGATGATCGCCTCGAAGGGCGCCGCGGGCGTCACGGGAGCCGGCATCGCGACCCTCGCCGGCGGCCTGCAGGCGCACCGGCCCGACCTCGTCGACGGGGTGGGGGTGATCGTCGGCATCGACCGCTTCATGTCCGAGGCCCGCGCATTGACGAACTTCACCGGCAACGCGGTCGCGACGCTGCTCGTCGGCACCTGGACCCGCGAGGTGGACACGGACCAGGTCGAGCGCGTGCTCGCCGGCGACTCGCCCTTCGACGAGTCGACGATGAGCGCCGACGGCCACGGCGACGCGGCCCACGCGGCCGCCACGGGAGCCGGTGCCGAGGAGGCGGCGGCCGAGACGACGGGACCGGCACGCGACGACCGCATCTCGACCGACACCGTGCGGACGATCGTCGGCGGCGACGAGCGGGTCTCGCGCCGCTGACCGGCGGCGGCCTGCGCGGCGACGGCGCTGCGCGTCGTCGCCCGACAGCGAGGCACCCCGTAGTGGACGGTGCACCTCCGAACGACGGGGTGCACGGTCCACTAAGGGGTGCTCGAGGGCGGGACTCCCGGACGCGTCAGTCGTCGGCGTCCGCCGACGGGTCCCAGTACGCCCGGTGCTCGCCCTCGGGCTCGGCGAGTGCCTGCAGCGCGAACGTGCTCACCCGCGCCTCCTACGCGTCGGCCGGCGCCGTCGCGGAGTCGGCCCGTGGCCCGTCAGCCGGTGCCGAGCCGGCTCCTGCCGGGGCGGTGCCCGAGCCCGTCTCGACGGCCGTCGCGGGGCTGGTCGTCACCTCGATGCGGCGCGGGGCGGCCTTCTGCGTCACCGGGATGACGATCGAGAGGACGCCGGCGTCGTAGTGGGCCGATATGCCGCTCGCGTCGACGCCCTCGCCGAGGCTGAACTGGCGGAGGTACGAGCCGTGCGGGCGTTCCTTCGCGAGCCACTGCGCGCCGGTGCGGGCGTCGGCCGTGCGCTGCGCCTTGACGGTGAGCACCTGGCCGTCGACGTCGACGTCGACGCTGCCCGGGTCGACGCCCGGCATGTCGGCGGACAGCACGTAGCGGTCGCCGTCGCGGTACAGGTCGACGGGCATCTGCCGCGGGCCCTGCCGCGTCGCGAGCAGGCTGCCGGCGAGGCGGTCGAGCTCGGTGAAAGGATCGAAGGTCATTGCCATGATGAAGAGTCCCCTTCCGTGACGGAGTCGGTGTCTGTCGAGAGTTGAGCCGGTGCGGCTCAACTCGGTGACTCGATGCTAGGACGGCGTCACGGCTCGTAGCTCGGAGATCGCTCAGATCAGGCTCGGAGTTCGCTCAGAGGAACGACCGGGGGTGCCTCAGGCGCCCCGGACCGCCGCAGCCACCTGGGCCACCGCCTCCTCGACCGCCTTCCGCCGACCTGCGTCGTCGTCGCGCTCGGAGTCGTGGACCCACGCCGTGGCGCCGCGTCGGGCGCCGACGTAGTCGACGATCCCGTGCCCGATCTGCGTCTCGAGAACCTGCTCGTAGCCGTGCCTCTCGTAGGTGGAGGCACTGTCGCCGGCCACGAGGAGGAGGTGGATCGTGAGCCCGCCCAGGTTGCGTCGCATCCCGCCCTCCGCGTCCGGCGCGCTCACGTCGAACGCCCAGCCGTTCACGAACACCCGGTCGACCCAGCCCTTGAGCAGGGCCGGCATCGACCACCACCAGACCGGGAAGACGAGCACGAGGTGGTCGGCGGCGTCGAGTCGGCGGTGCTCCCGCAGGACGTCAGGTGAGAACTCCCCGCCGACCCGGTAGCTGTGCCGGTCGGCGGCGCCGAACCGCGGGTCGAAGTCCTCGGCGGCGAGATCGGCGACCTCGACCTCGGCGGGCTCGAGCGCCGTCCGGAGCTGCTCGGCGATGCCGGCGGTGAGCGACTCAGGGTCAGGGTGGGCGGTGACGATGAGCGTCTTCATGCAGCCCAGTCAACCGGCTCGTGCTGGCTGGCAGCCCGGCGAGCGATCTCAGCCCTCGCGCAGCACCTTCGACATGGCGCGCCCCCGCGCGACCTCGTCGACGAGCTTGTCGAGCCAGCGGATCTGCTGCATCAGCTCGTCGTCGAGCTCCTCGATGCGCACGCCGCAGATCACGCCGGTCACGAGCGACGCCCGCGGGTTCAGCTCGGCGGCGGCGAAGAACTCGCGGAACGTGGTCCGTGAAGCCAGGTGCTCCGCGAGCCGGGCGTCGTCGTAGCCGGTCAGCCACGTGACCACCGTGTCGACCTCGGCGCGCGTGTGGCCCTTCCGCTCGGCCTTCGCGACGTAGAGCGGGTACACGTCGGCGAACGCGGTCTCGTAGATGCGGCCGTTGCGGTCCATGGCGGCAGCGTAGCTGCGGGGGCGGGTCCCGTCAGCCCTCGCGCGCCTCCCTCGCCCGGCCCTTGATCGCGGTGATCACGTCGGTCTTGGCGTCGGCGTAGTCGTTCATGTCGTCCCAGCGGCGCTCGAGCAGGGCGCGCTTCGTCCGCTCGTAGAGGGCACGGTCGTCGTCGTCGTGGCGCAGGTGGTCGCGCAGGAGGAGGTAGTCGGCCACCGCAGGAGCGCCGCGGTCGTAGACGTGCACGTGCACGTCGCGCTCGGGGGTGCGCACCAGTCGGTGCCCCGGCTCGCGGACGCGCAGCAGGTAGCCGGCGTCGAGCAGGGGGTCGAGCCAGTCCTCCTCGGCGGTGACGTCGTCGACCGCGACGACGACGTCGACGATCGGCTTGGCGGCCAGCCCGGGCACGGAGGTCGAGCCGATGTGCTCGACGTCGGCCTGCGTGCCGGTCGTCGCGAGGGCGTCGACGATGCGTCGCTCGTGCTCGCGGAAGACGTCGGGCCAGCGCGGGTCGGGCTCGTGCAAGGTCACGGCGATCGCCTCGGGGCCGCCGACGAGGTCGAGCTGGGTGACGTCGGGTCGGCGTCGCGGGCGGCGGAGGGGGGTCTCGTCGGTCACCCGGCCATCCTCGCAGCCGTCCGCCTCGCGCTGCCTTCTCGGCACACGGCGTCATCTGCCCCCGAGTTCGTCCATGATGGTCCCGTGACCGACACCGACACCGCGAAGCGACCCGACGGAGCCAGCCGAGACGACGTCCGGGGGGCGGTCGACACCGACCTGCGCGCCGACGTCAGCTTCCTGGGCAGCCTGCTCGGGCGCGTGCTCACCGAGGCAGGCGGCCCCGACCTGCTGGCCGACGTCGAGCGCCTGCGCGCCGCCGTCATCTCCGCCTACGAGGACGCGACCGCGGGCCACGCCGGCAAGACGGACTCGGCCGAGCCGGTCGACCGCGCCGGCGAGATCGTCGCGGAGCTCGACCAGGAGCGCGCCGAGCAGGTCGCCCGGGCCTTCACCGTCTACTTCCACCTCTCCAACCTCGCCGAGGAGCACCACCGGGTGCGCGTGCTGCGCCGACGCCGCGAGCGCGCCGACTCGCTGCCCGCCGCGGTCGAGCGGCTCGTGGAGGAGCTGGGGGCCGAGGAGGCGTCGGCGCGTCTGCAGTCGCTGCGGTTCCAGCCCGTCTTCACCGCGCACCCCACCGAGGCTCGCCGCCGCGCGGTCGCGAGCACCATCCGCCGCATCAGCGACCTGCTCGACGAGCGCGACGCCGCGCAGAGCACGGCCGACCTGCTCGAGACCGAGCGTCGCCTCCTCGAGGAGATCGACGTGCTGTGGCGCACCTCGCCGCTGCGCACCACGCGGCCGACCCCGCTCGACGAGGTCCGCACCGCGATGAACGTCTTCGACCAGACCCTGTTCGAGGTCGTGCCGCACGTGTACCGGGTGCTCGACGACCGCCTCAACGGCGACGCGGCCGGCCGTCAGCCGGTGGCGGCCCCGGCCTTCATGCGCTTCAGCAGCTGGATCGGCGGCGACCGCGACGGCAACCCGCACGTCACCGCCGAGGTCACCCGCGCCGCCGCCGAGATCGCGTCCGAGCACGTGCTGCTCGGCCTGCACCGGGCGGCCGGCCGCATCGGCGGCACCCTGACCCTCGACGAGGCCGACACCCCGGCCGACGCAGGCGTCCGCGAGCTCGCCGAGCAGCAGCGTTCGCTCGACCCCGACACGGCCTCGCGCATCGGCATCCGCTCGCCCAACGAGACCCACCGCCGGGTGCTGCTGTTCGTCGCCGAGCGGATCGACGCCACGCGCCGCGGCGTCGAGGGCCTCGCCTACGCGGGCCCCGACGACCTGCTCGCCGACCTCCGCACCGTCCAGGCGTCGCTGCGTGCGGCCGGGGCGCACCGCGCGGCCAACGGCGAGCTCCAGAACCTCGTCTGGCAGGTCGAGACCTTCGGCTTCCACCTCGCCGAGCTCGAGGTGCGCCAGCACTCGCAGGTGCACCGCACCGCACTCGAGGAGGCGCGGACCGGCGGCGAGCTGAGCGCGCAGACCGTCGAGGTGCTCGACGTGTTCCGCACCGTCGCCTCGCTGCAGCAGCGCTTCGGGCGTCGTGCCGCCTCCCGGTACATCGTGTCGTTCACCCAGTCGTCGGCCGACCTCGCGAACGTCGTCGAGCTGGCCGAGCTCGCCCTCGGCTCGGCCGAGGCGGCGCCGGTGCTCGACGTCATCCCGCTCTTCGAGACGTTCGCCGACCTCGAGGCGTCGACGCGCATCCTCGACGAGGCCCTGCAGACCGACGCGGTGCAGCGCCGCCTCGCCGCGACCGGCCGCAAGCTCGAGGTGATGCTCGGCTACTCCGACTCGTCGAAGGACGTCGGCCCCGTCAGCGCCACCTTCGCGCTCTACGACGCGCAGGCGCGCATCGCCGAGTGGGCGCGGAGCAACGACATCGAGCTGACCCTGTTCCACGGCCGCGGCGGCTCGATGGGCCGCGGCGGCGGACCGGCCCACGAGGCCGTCCGCGCGCAGCCGCCCGGGTCGGTCGAGGGCCGGTTCAAGATCACCGAGCAGGGCGAGGTGATCCTCGCGAACTACGGCAACAAGGTGATCGCCGCCCGCCACATCGAGCAGATGGCCGCCGCGACCCTGCACGCGTCGACGCCGTCCACGGCCGCCGCGAACGCCGCCTCCGCCGAGCGCTTCGCCCCGCTGGCCGCCGCGATGGACGCCGCCTCGCGCGACGCCTTCTTCGGCCTGGTCAAGGCCGAGGGGTTCGCGAGCTGGTTCGCCACCGTGACCCCGATGGAGGAGGTGGGCCTGCTCGCGCTCGGCTCGCGTCCCGCCCGTCGCGGCCTCTCGGTCGAGTCGCTCGAGGATCTGCGGGCGATCCCGTGGGTCTTCGCGTGGACCCAGGCCCGCATCAACCTGGCCGGCTGGTACGGCCTCGGCTCGGCGCTCGCCGCGGTCGGCGACGTGCAGGTGCTGCGCGAGGCCTACGAGGCGTGGCCGCTCTTCCGCACGATGATCAAGAACGTCGAGCTCTCCCTGGCGAAGACCGACGACCACATCGCCCGTCGGTACCTCGGCCTCGCCGAGCGGGACGACCTCGCCGACCGGGTGCTGGACGAGATGGCACTGACCCGCGAGTGGGTGCTCGCGACGAGCGGGTCGAGCGACGTGCTCGAGGGGCGACCGGTGCTCAGCCGCTCGGTGCGCCTCCGGAGCCCCTACGTCGACGCGCTGTCGCTGCTGCAGCTGCGGGCCCTGCGGGGGATCCGGCGCTCGGTCGAGAAGGACCCTGCGGACGCCGACCACCGCCTCCTGCTGCTCACCGTCAACGGCATCGCGGCCGGCCTCCAGAACACGGGCTGACCTCGTCTCCCTCATTCAGGAACATCGGTCCTGCGTCTCGCGGCGGGGGGACCGATGTTCCTGAGTCGTGCACGATGCAGGTGTCGCGCCACGACACTTCCTGAACGGTGCCGGGGCGCCGACCTCCCACCTCCGACCTTCGGTCGATCCCCGAGGAGGCGCCCGCTCCGTACCCTCGGAGCATGAGCACCGAGACCGCGACCGACGGCAGACCCCGTGGCTGGGCCCGCGCCTGGGGCGAGACGTGGCGCATGCTGGCCGCGCTCCTGTCGGGGGTCCTCATCTCCGTGACCGTCTGGTTCAGCGACCCTGCACTGCAGCAGGGCATGGGGGAGATGCGGTTCGGCCTGCTCGTGCTGCTCGACGTCGCCGTCGGCCTCACCGCCCTCGTGATCTTGCCCTTCCGTCACCGTGCCCCCTTGGTGCTCACGCTGTTCGTCGTGGCGATCACCGCCGTCTCGCCCCTCGGGCTCGGCGCAGGCGGCGTCATGCTCATCTCGCTCGCCACACGTCGCCGCGTCGGCGAGCTCGTGCCCGTGGCCGCGGTCTTCCTCGTCTCGGGAGTGCTCGCAGAGGCCTTCGTCTTCCGGTCCGCCGACGAGACGCCGCTGTGGCAGGTCACCATCGCGACGGCGGTCGTCGCCGCGCTGCTCGTCGTGATCGGCCTCTACATCGGCGGTCGTCGTGAGCTGCTGCGCAGCCTGCGCGAGCGCGCCCGCCTCGTCGAGGAGGAGGAGCACCTCCGCCTGGCCCAGGCACGCGACCACGAGCGCACCCGGATCGCCCGCGAGATGCACGACGTGCTCGCCCACCGGCTCTCGCTCGTCGCCCTGCACGCCGGGGCCCTCGAGTACCGCGACGACCTCGACCCGGCCGAGACGCGGGCCACCGCCGGCGTCATCCGGGAGAACGCCCGCACGGCGCTGACCGAGCTGCGGGACGTGCTCGGGGTGCTCCGCGAGCCCGGTCCCGACGGCGGCGCGGTGGCAGCTCCGCCCCAGCCGACCCTGGCAGGGCTGGACGAGCTGCTCGACGAGGCGCGGTCCGCGGGCACGGTCGTCCAGCTCGAGTCGTCGCTCCCGCCGGCCCTGACCGGCGGCCACAGCGACCCCGCGGCGGCGGACGGTCCGTCCGAGGAGGCGCCTCCCACGACGACGAGCCGGCACGCCTTCCGCATCGTGCAGGAGTGCCTGACGAACGCCCGCCGGCACGCCCCGGGGCAGCCGGTGACGGTGACGCTCGACGGGCGTCCCGGGGGCCAGCTCGTCGTCCGGGTGGAGAACTCCCTCGGGGCTGCCGGTGCGCGCGCCGTGCGCGGCGGCCACGGCCTCGACGGCCTGGGGGAGCGAGCCCGCCTCGCCGGCGGCACCCTGACCCTCGACTCGTCCGCGGGTCGCCACGTCGTGGAGGCGAGGCTGCCGTGGACCCGTTGACCCGCGCCTCCGCCCCGGTCCGTGTCGTTCTCGTCGACGACGAGAGGCTCGTCCGGACCGGGCTCCGCCTCATCCTCGGCGGCGAGCCGTCCGTCGAGGTGGTGGGCGAGGCCGGCGACGGCGTCGAGGCCGAGCACGTCATCGCCGAGACCCTCCCCGACGTCGTCCTGATGGACATCCGCATGCCCCGCCGTGACGGGCTCGCCGCGACCGAGCGAGAGCTCGCGCGTCGACCCGACCTCGCCGTCCTCGTGCTCACGACCTTCGACGCGGACGACATGGTGCTCGGGGCGCTGCGCCTCGGCGCCCGCGGGTTCCTGCTCAAGGACACCCCGCCGGCCGAGCTGGTGGCGGCGGTCCTCGCGGCGGCGCAGGGCCGGTCGACCCTGTCGCCGAGCGTGCTCGACCGCGTGATCGGGGCCGCGACCGCGTCCGTCCCCGTGCAGCCGGTCGACGGCAGCGCCGAGGAGGCGGCGGCCGCGGCCGACGAGGCCCGGTCCCGTCTCGCCCTGCTCACCGCCCGCGAGGCCGACGTCGTGCGCGGGGTCGTGCGCGGCCGCTCGAACGCGCAGATCGGCGCCGAGCTGTACGTCAGCGTCGCGACGGTGAAGACCCACCTCGGCCACGCGTACGACAAGCTCGGCGTCGACGGCCGGGTGCAGCTCGCCCTGCTGGCGCGGGCGGCTGGGCTCCCCGAGGACTGACGCCGCTCCTCCTCCGCCCCTGGTCGCCCGGGGCCCCGCGCGTCGCCTCGAGCCGTGGCCGTCGTCCCTCCCCAGGTCACGATTCGACACCGCCTGTCCCCGTGCACGGTCACGGCCCCGGTGCAGGACCGGGGGAGGTGCCATGATCTTCGGCAGAGCAGCGTCCGCTCGCCGTCCAGGAGGTCATCCGTCGTGTCTGTCCGTGCTGTCGTGCCCGTCCGCATCTCTCCCCGCTCCGTCCGTCCCCGCCTCCTCGGCGCCGCCGCCGGCCTGGCCGGGCTCGTCCTGCTGTCGGCGTGCGCGTCGGCACCGTCGACCGACGGGGGCGCCGCGACGGCCTCGGCCCACTGCGCCCGGATGGTGACCAACTCCGGCGGCCTCGAGGACCGCTCGTTCAACCAGTCGAGCTGGGCGGGGCTGCAGGCCGCCGAGGCCGACGGCGTCGCCGCGCAGGTGCTCGTCTCGACCTCCGAGACCGACCTGGCGCCGAACGTGACCCAGGCCGTCGAGTCCGGCTGCGGCTTCGTCCTGACCGTCGGCTACGAGCTGGCCGCCGCCACCCAGGAGCAGGCCGCGGCGAACCCCGACGTCGACTTCGCCATCGTCGACGAGACCGTCGAGGGCGACAACGTCAAGCCGATCCTGTTCGACACGGCGCAGGCGTCGTACCTCGCGGGCTACCTCGCGGCGGGCGTGTCGAAGACCGGCATCGTGGGCACCTTCGGCGGCGGCAACCAGCCGCCCGTCACGCTCTTCATGGACGGCTTCGCCCAGGGCGTCGACGCCTACAACGCCGCGCACGGCACGACGGTCAGCCTGCGCGGGTGGGACCAGGAGACACGCGACGGCTCGTTCACCGGCGACTTCGAGGACGTCGCCAAGGGCAAGCAGTCCGCCCAGGCGCTGATCGACCAGGGCGCCGACGTGATCATGCCCGTCGCCGGCCAGGTCGGCGAGGGCGCCGCCTCCGCCGCGCTCGACACCGGGGGAGTGAGCGTCATCTGGGTCGACAACGACGGCTACGACACCCTGCCTGAGGCCTACCGTCCGATCCTGCTGACCTCCGTGCTCAAGGACACCGAGCAGGCCGTGCGCGAGATCGCCGTGTCGACGACCGACGACAGCTTCACGAACGAGCCGTACGTCGGCACCCTCGAGAACGAGGGCGTGGGCCTCGCGCCGTTCCACGACCTCGAGTCGAGCGTGCCCGCCGACCTCGCCGCCGAGATCGACGCCCTGCGCGACCAGATCGTCGCGGGCACGGTCACGGTCGACTCGCCCGACGCCCCGTAGGCGACGGCCCGGTCACGGTGGGCGACGGTCCGGTCACGACGCCCGCGCTCCGCCGCCGCGCGCCCGCCGTGGCCTACGGCCGGCTGGCCCGCCGACCACGGGTGCGCCCGCCGCGTCCGGCGGCCGCTGCGGCAGCAGCCGCGACGAACCGCTCAGCCCGCTCGACGGTGCGGCCTCGACCCGCCGCCGCGTCCCACTCGTACACGGTGACGCCGCCGATCAGCACCTGCTCCGCACGGCTCATCACGTCGAGCGGGTCGCCCGACCAGATGACGACGTCGCCGTCGAGCCCGGGAGCCAGCGCCCCCACGCGGTCGTCGAGCCCGAGCATGCGTGCCGGGTTGATCGTCAGCGCCTCGAGCGCGACGACGGGGTCGAGCCCCTCCTTCACGGCGAAGGACGCCTGGTGCACCAGGAAGTTGATCGGCACGACCGGGTGGTCCGTCGTGATCGCGACCGTCACGCCGGCGCGGGCCAGGGCGGCGAGGTTCGCGATCGCCCGATCGCGCAGCTCGACCTTGGTGCGCGAGGTGAGCATCGGCCCGAAGATCACCGGGATGCCCTTCTCGGCCAGCACGTCGGCGAGCTTGTGCCCCTCGGTGCCGTGGTTGACGACGAGGCGGTAGCCGAACTCCTCCGAGAGCCTGATCGCCGTCGCGATGTCGTCGTGCCGGTGCACGTGCTGGTCCCAGACGAGGGTGCCGTCGAGCACGTCGGCGAGCGTCTCGAGCCGCAGGTCGCGCCGGAACGGCTCGCCCGCCGCCGCCGCCGCCGCGCGTGACGCCGCGTAGAAGCGTGCGTCCTCGAACGCCTGCCGCAGCACGTACGCGACGCCGAGCCGCGTCGAGGGCAGCGCGTCGCGGCTGCCGTAGACCCGCTTCGGGTTCTCGCCGAGCGCGGACTTGACGCTCACCGCCTCCGTGATCACCTGCTCGTCGATCGTGCGGCTGCCCCAGGTCTTGATCGCGACCGTGCGGCCGCCGATCACGTTGCCGCTGCCGGGCTTGACGACGACGCTCGTGACGCCGCCCGAGAGGGCGTCGCGGAACCCCTCGTCGTCGATGTCGATCGCGTCGATCGCCCGCACCCCGGCGGTGTTCGGGTCGGTCATCTCGTTGGTGTCGTTGCCGACGGGCCCGTTCGCCTCCTCGCTGATGCCGACGTGGCCGTGCGCCTCGACGAAGCCGGGCAGCACCCAGCGGCCCGTGGCGTCGACGACCCGGGCGGCCGAGGGCACCTCGACGTCGGAGGCGGCGCCCACCGCCTCGACCACGCCGTCGCGGATCAGCACCGTGCCGCCCTCGACGGGCTCGCCCACGACGGGAACCACGCGCCCGCCCGTGATCGCGACGACGACGGAAGGGGGCTGCGGAGGACGAGTCATGGACCCACCGTAGGCCCGCCCGCCGACACCCCCGAGGTGGTGCGGCGTCAGCCCTGCGGACGGCCCGCGACCGCGAAGCGCTGGTTCGCCAGCACGGGCAGGGTGCGCCGTGCCGCCGCGACCTCGTCCAGGTCGAGGTCGACGACGAGGAGCCCCGGCTCGGCCCCGAGCTCGGCGACCACGGCCCCGAACGGCGAGGCGACGAGGCTGTGCCCGACTCCGGTCGGCGACGCGCTCGCCGCCGCGGCCGTCGCCGCGCGCTCGGTCTCGGCGTCGCCCGAGGTCCTGGCCGCCGCCGCGACCGCCGCGGGGTCGGCCTGCCCGACGGCGACGACGAAGGTCGTGCTGTCGGCGGCGCGGGCGCGGGTCAGGAGCTGCCACTGGTCGACCTTGCCGGGCCCGTCGCCCCAGGACGCGGCGACGACGCTGACCTCGGCGCCCGACGCGGCGTTCGCGAGGAACAGCGCGGGGAACCGCACGTCGTAGCAGGTGGCCAGGCCCACGACGGCAGCACGGGCGGAGTCGCCGCCGCCCCCGACGGTCACGGTGACGGCCTCGTCGCCGCCCTCGACCGAGTCCGACTCCGCGTGGCCGAACGCGTCGAAGAGGTGCACCTTGTCGTAGCTCGCGGCCAGCTCGCCGCCCGGGCCGGCCACGAGCAGCGTGTTCCGCACCGTGCCGTCCTGCCCCGGCGTGAACGTGCCGACGACGATCGTGACGCCGAGCCGCCCGGCGAGGCCCCGCACGGCGGAGGCCCAGGGCCCGTCGAGCGGCTCGGCCGCCGCGGCGAGGTCGGAGCCGAACGCGGTCATGGCCGCCTCGGGGAACACGACCAGCTCTGCTCCCTCGGCTGCCGCCTCCTCGGCTGCCCGCTCGACCTCGCCGAGGTTGCGGGCCGGGTCACGGGTGCTCCAGATCTGGGCGAGGGCGATGCGCATTCGCCCAACCTAGCCACGCGCGCCGCCGCGCCGGGGCCGGGGCCGGCTGCGCGCGAGCCGCGCGGGGCCGGGCAGGCCGTCGCCGGATACAGTTCACGGCATGATCGACCTCCCCGAAGGCGAGCTGCGCGAGCGGCTGGCCACCGCCCTGTCCGTGCCGCGCTGGGTCGACGAGGTGGCCGGTCAGACGCCCTTCGACGACGTCGACGCCCTGATCGTCGTCGCGCGCCGCGCCGGGTCGCTCACGTCCGACGAGGTCGACCAGGCGCTCGAGCACCACGACCTCGTCGCCGAGCCCGCCACGGGCGACGCGGGCGCCGACGAGTACGGGCGTCGTGAGGAGCGCGCCTCCCACGAGACGGACGACCCCCAGCTCGTCAAGGCCCTGGCCGAGGGAGGCGCGGTGTACGAGGAGCGCTTCGGTCGCGCCTTCGTCATCCGCACCGCCGGGCGCAGCCGCGACGAGGTCGTCGCGGAGCTCGACCGTCGGCTCAAGCTCGACGACGAGGCCGAGAAGCAGGAGGTGGGGGCCCAGATGGTCGAGATCGCCGTCGTCCGCCTCCGCCAGGTCTTCGCGTCCCGCACGGCCGAGACGGGACGCGGCGCCGAGACGGCGTCGCCGGTGGGGCCGCTCGCCTGAACCGTTCGCGGTGGCCGTCTGCACGGGGGGAAGCGGGCCGGACGGACCCCGAGGGGGCCGAGCGTACGATGGGCGGATGTCCGACGCAGCCCTTGACCGCATCCTCATGTTCGGCGCCGAGTGGTGCCGTGACTGCCGCCGCTCGAAGGCCCTGCTCGACCGCGAGGGCGTGGCCTACGACTACGTCGACCTCGAGTCGGTCGACGACGGGGCCGACCGCGCGTTCGCGATCAGCGGCCGCACGCAGATCCCCGTGGTCGTGTTCCCTGACGGCAGCCACCTGGTGGAGCCGTCCGACGCCGAGCTCTCCGCCAAGCTGCCGCTCGACTGATCCCGGCCGATCGGCCTCGGCCGAGCGACCTCGGCCGACCGGCTGAGGTGCGGCAGCCGCCGATCCGACACGCTGGAGGCGTGACCTCGACACCGGATGCCGTCCCAGCCGCCGTCCCCTCGCCTCCCGCGCCGGCTCTGCCGGCGGCCCCGCCGGTCGGCCTCGGCGTCCCGACGGCCGGGCCAGCCGCCGGTGCTCCGGTCGCCTACAGCGGCCCCGTGGCCGCGGCCGGCCGATTCGTCGCCCCCGACCTGCTGCGCGGGATCGCCCTGCTCGGCATCGCGCTCGCGAACAGCGTGTACTACGTGACCGACCGTGTCACAGGCCCGCTGGCCCGTCCGGTCGACGGCAGCACGGGCGACCACGTGGCCGACGTCCTCGTCGGCACCTTCGTCGACAACCGCTCGTTCCCCCTCTTCACCCTGCTCTTCGCGTACGGCTTCACGGTGCTCGTGCAGCGCCAGGCGTCACGGGGCGTGCCGCGGGGCAGGGCCAGGGCGCTCCTCCTGCGGCGGAGCCTCTGGCTGAGCGTGTTCGGGGCCCTCCACGTCGTGTTCCTCTTCGAGGGCGACGTCCTGCTCAGCTACGGGCTGCTCGGGCTCGTCCTCGCCGCGATGTTCGCTGCGACCGACCGCGCGTTCCGGATCGTGGGCTGGTCGACCCTCGTGGTCTTCCTCGCGGCGGCCGGCCTGGACGGTCTCGCCGGTGGCGGCCCCGGGGGGATCGACGGCCTGCCCGTCGACGTCGGCACCGTCCTGGGCGACGCGCTCTGGCGTCTTCTCGCGTTGGTGGGGCTGGTCTTCACCGCGCCCTTCACCGTCGGCATGCTCCTGCCCCTCGCCGTGCTGGGCACGCTCCTCGGACGCCGCCGCGTCCTCGAGCGCCCTGCCGAGCACCTCCCTCTGCTGCGTCGTCTCGCGCTCGTCGGGTTCCCCGTCAGCGTGCTGGGCGCCCTCCCGCTCGTGCTCGCCACGGTCGGGGCCTGGCAGGCCGGTCCCGCCGTGCTGTACCTGCTCGGCGTCCTGCACGGCGCCACCGGAGTGGTCGGCGCCCTCGCCCTGCTGGGCCTCGTCGGCTGGTGGGTCGGTGCGAAGGAGGCGCGGACCGCCTCCGTGCTCGTCCCCGCCGCCGCGCCCGTGCGGGCGCTCGTCGCCGTCGGTCGGCGCTCGCTCACCTGCTACCTGCTGCAGTCGGTCCTCTTCGTGCTGCTGCTGAAGCCGTGGGCGCTCGGCCTCGGGGTCGGCGCGGGCACCCTGACGATCTCGCTGATCGCCGTCGGGGTCTGGCTCGTCACGGTCGTCGTCGCGGTGCTGCTCGAGCGCGTCGGCCGCCAGGGCCCCGCCGAGTGGGCGCTGCGTCGCCCCACCTACGGTCGGCCGGCTGCGCCGCCCTCCGCTCAGCGGCCCGCGGGCCGCACGGCGGGCCGTAGGGGACAGTGAGCCGTGGGGCAGGGGAAAAGGGACGCCGCCGGCGTGGGCCCACGCCTGCGGCGTCCCTTTTCGCCTCCGCAGCCCGTGTTCTGGCCGGGCCGAGCCGGGCCGGGCCGGCCGGGCGCGGCCGGGAGCGGCCGGCCCTCAGCGGCGGCGGCGCTCCGCGACGATCTGCTTGACGGCGGCGTCGAGGTGCGGGTGCACAAACTCGTAGCCGCCCTCGACCAGTCGCTCGGGCACGACCCAGCGGCTCTTGAGCACGAGCTCGGTCTCGGTCCGCAGCACGGCGGTGCCGAGCTCGAGCATCCAGCGCGTCGCGGGGAGCCCGATCGGCATGCCCACCGCACGGCGGACGATCCCCATCATCGTCCGGTCGTCGCTCGGGTTCGGCGACGACAGGTTCACGACCCCGTCGACGTCCTCGTGCTCACGCAGCCAGTCGATCGAGCCGAGCACGTCGTCGACGTGGATCCAGCTGAACTTCTGGCGCCCGCCTCCGGCGCCCTGGCGGTGGTGGGTCCCGGCCGCGAGCCGCGCCTTCGTCGCCGGCCAGGGGCCGTCGAGCTGCGGCCCGCCGAGGCCGACCCGAGCGAGGGCCATCAGCGGCACCAGGGCGCTGCCGTCGCCGAGGACGATCGCCATCCGCAGGGCGACACGGCGCGTGCCGGGCAGTTCGCCCTCGAAGAACTCGCGCTCCCAGCTCGTCGCGACGTCGACGGAGAAGCCCCGCCCGAGCTCGCCCGTCGACTCCGTCATCGCGCGGTCCTCGGCGTGCCGGTAGATCGTCGCGGTCGACGAGTTCAGCCAGAGCCGAGGAGGCGCGGCGCAGGCGAGCACCGCCTCCCTCAGCTCCCGGGTCGTCTCGACCCGCGACCGCATGATCTCGGCTCGGTTCGCCGGGCCGTAGCGGCAGTCCACGCTCTTGCCCGCGAGGTTGACGAGCAGGTCGGCGCCGTCGAGCAAGCGGGTGATCGCGGCCGTGTCGCCCCAGCGGGCGTCCGGGCCCGAGCGGCCGATCTCGCTGACGCGGGCGCCGCGGGCGCGCCACGCGGCGGCGAGGTGCTGGCCGATGAAGCCGGACGCCCCGGCGATGACGATGTGGTCGGTCACGATGTGGTTCCCCCTGTGTCGTCGGGCTCGACCGAGTAGTCGAAGTGGCCCGTGTACTCGTAGATCCGGCCGACGAGCGGCGCGTCGAGGGTCACCGAGACCCGTTGTCGGCCGACGGCCTCGTCGAACTCCTCGCGCAGCGACACCCGGGGCGACACGGCCGCGGGCACCGCGACGGAACGCCGGCCGACGCGCAGTCGCATCGTGCCCGACGTCATGGACAGGGCCCCGTCGCGGGCGTGCGCGACGAGGTCGGCCGACCAGCGCCTCCGGTGCCCCAGGTGGTCGACGAGCCCGGTCGACGACGCGGTCACGGCGTCGACCATGCGGCGCTCGCCGGACGCGAAGCGGAACGTGCGGACCGCCCTGACCACAGGAGCGCCCGAGTCGTCGACGCCGGGGCGGTTGGTCACGGTGAAGGGCACGTCGTGCTGCCAGGCGGCGAAGAGCACGCCCTGACGGCCGAGCACCCACAGCACGGGCCAGAGCCAGCGCCGAGGCGTGCCCGCCCGGGCGAAGACGCCCCGGCCGCGTCCGACGGAGCCGGCCGGGATCGCCCGGAAGTACGGCAGGAGGCGCGGGTGCAGCCCCGAGAGCGCCTCGCCCGCGGCGGCCTCCCACGGAGACTGCGGGGCGGGAGCGTCGGGCACGACCCGAGCCTAGGCCCGGCGGCTACCCTCGCGGCATGGACACCGCCGACACCGCCGACACCGCCGCTGGCGCCCCCGCGCCGCACCCCCTCGTCTCCGTCGCCGAGCTGAAGCAGTCGCTCCGGGGCGATCGCTCGCCGCGCCTCCTCGACGTGCGCTGGCGGCTGGACCGTCCCGACGGTCGGCCGGCGCACCGCGAGGGCCACCTGCCCGGTGCCGTCTACGTCGACCTCGGCTCCGAGCTCGCCGGGCACGGCGAGGCGCCGACAGCGGGGCGGCACCCGTTGCCGACGCCCGACGACCTGCAGGGGTCCGCCCGCAGCTGGGGGCTGCGCGAGGGCGAACCGGTCGTGGTCTACGACGACCTGGGCGGCCAGTCCGCGGCGCGGGCGTGGTGGCTGCTGCGGGCGGCCGGCCTCGCCGACGTGCGGCTGCTCGACGGCGGGCTCGGAGCGTGGACGGCGGCCGGCCTGCCGGTCGAGACCGGCGACGTGCGTCCGGAGCCCGGCGACGTCGTGCTCGGCTCGGGCCAGCTGCCCACCGTCGACGCCGAGGGGGCCGCCGCGTTCCCCGCGCACGGCACCCTCGTGGACAGCCGCGTCGGGGAGCGCTACCGCGGCGAGGTCGAGCCCGTCGATCCGCGGGCCGGTCACGTGCCGGGTGCCGTGAGCGTCCCGACCGCGGGCAACCTCGACGCCTCGGGCCTGTTCCTCGACGCGGACGCACTGCGCGCGAGGTACGAGGAGGCGGGCGTCCGGCCGGGCGAGCCCGTCGCGGTCTACTGCGGCTCGGGCGTCACCGCGGCGCACGCCGCCGTCGCGCTGACGGTCGCCGGCTACGACCCCGTGCTGTTCCCGGGGTCGTGGAGCGCGTGGTCGTCCGACCCCGGTCGCCCGGTCGCGACGGGTGCCGAGCCCGGCTGACTCAGGAACTCGCCCGGGTCTTCTCCTGACTCGTGCACGACTCAGGACGCAGGCTCCCCCCACCGCGCAGCTCAGGACTCGTCGTCATGAACGGAGGCGGGCGCCGGAGGCGCGGGTCAGTCGGCGTGCGTCGGCGAGGGCTCCAGGGTGCGGTCGTCGACGATCGCGTCGACGGCCGTGCGGCGCACGGAGTCGATCCCGTTGAGCGCGGACCCCTTCTGCCGGTACCCCTCCGAGGTCGCGATCACCTCGCCGTTCGCGGCGGTGAGCACGAAGCGGTACTCGCCCGACTCGCCCTGCGTGACGATGAACTTGCCGGCCATGGCGTCCTCCTCGCGTCCGGGGAGCGGCGTCTGCGCGCTCCGCGTCGCGTCAGCATAGGCAGCGCGTGTTTCGTCCGTGTCACGGGGTCGCGACACGACGCGGCGCGACGAGCGGCACCTGTCGCGACACGCACGAGGCCGCGGCGAGCGCGGCGGCAGCCCCCCGCTGCCGCCGCGCTCGCCGCGGCCTGGTCACCCGGCTGTGCCGGGGTCGGTCAGTCGCCGACGAGCACGCCGATCGCCGCCTTGAGCGTGTCGCGGTCACGACGGAGCTTGGCGACCTCGGCCTCGAGCTCCGCGACGCGATCGGCGGACGCCTGGTCGTCGCCGGCGCCGCCCTTGGCGCCGCTGCCGGGCGGACGACCGCGTCGGGGCGCCGGCGCGGCGGCCGGCTCCTCCTGCGCGTCACCGTCGGTGCGCACGGCCGAGCCGTCCTCGGCGGTGTCGGCCGCCTCCTCGGCGATGACGGACGCCGCGGGGGCGTTCGCCTTCTCCCAGGCGCGGATCCAGCCACGGAGCGACTGCTCGCCGACCTCGAACTGCTCGGCGGTCTCGCGGATGATGGCGCGGTTGCCGGGCTCCGCCTCGCGGCGCTCCAGGACGCGGGCGAGCGACTGCTCGCGCGTCTCGTCGGTGTACTTCTGCTCGAAGGGCATGTCGTTTCTCCGGTCGTGAGGAGGGCGGGGGAGCAGCCACGTGGTGACGGCGCATCCGTCGTCACCACAGGACCGTTGACGCCGACGGTACTGCACTCCCACCTCACCTGAGCAGATATAGATAGAAATATGTGATGACGAGCACGATCTCGCTCGTTCCGTGACCATGCGAGGCCTGCCGCGCCTTACACATGAGCCGACGCGGACGGCGCGTCACATATGAGGACGTGTCATCATGATGCGCCGAACGCGGCGCGCCACGCGTCGTACCACGTCCGATGACATGACCACACGTGTCGCGCGTCGATCGTGACGACGGAGACCACGGCCCGGCGCGCAGGAGGCGGTCGCCCAGTCGCCGCCGACCCGCCCGTCCTGAGGCGGATCACGGTGACGACGGCTTAAGGTGGCCGTGTGTGGCGCGCCGACAGACAGCATGACGACGACGACGACGGGACCAGTTCCGTGGCCGTCCCGACGGGCGCGCCCGGGGGAGCAGCGTCCCCCGGCACGGTGAGCCTCGGCGACCCCGGCCTCGCGGTCGGCAACGTGGCCGAGCCGTCCCGCACCGGGTGGCGCGACCAGCTCGGCGTCGTCGGCGGCACCTCCACCCTGCTGCACTTCGGCGACGAGCAGCGCGCCCGCATCGAGCTCAGCACCACCCACCCCGGTGGCCTCGCCCAGTTCATCACCGGCAAGACGACCCTGCTCTCGAGCCTCATCCGCGACGACCTCGCGCTCCGGACGGCCCGCGTCGCCGCCGGCGAGATCGCCGCGAAGGGCCTCGAGCTGAGCACCGTCCGCGGCATCGACGCCGTCCACCTCGCCATCGGCGTCGCCGCGTGGTCGTTCGCCGGCCGCGACCACCGAGCGCCCGTCCTGCTCCGCCCGCTCGCCATCCGGCGCCACGGCCGCGACTTCGAGGTCAAGCTGCTGGGCGAGCCGTTCCTCAACCCGGCGCTCTCCGACGCGCTGCACGACCAGTTCGACATCTCCCTCGACGCCGACGCGTTCGTCGCGCTCGCCAGCCGCGAGGGCGCGTTCACGCCCAACCCCGTGATCGACCGCCTCCGTGGCCTCACGGCGCACCTCGACTGGTTCACCGTGCAGCCACGCCTCGTGGTGTCGACCTTCGCCGAGGTCTCGACCGAGATGGCGCTGGACGCCCGCGAGCTCGGCCACCCCGTGCTCGACGCGCTCGGCGGCAACGCCATGGCGATCCGCCAGGTGCAGGAGGGGTACCGCCCGACCACCGCGACGCCCCAGGACGAGCGCAGCCCCGAGACCGACACCCTGCTGCTCGACGCCGACCCCGAGCAGGAGAACGTCGTCGCGCAGATCGCGGCCGGCGCCTCGGTCGTGGTCAAGACGCTGCCGGGCACCGGCGGCACGCAGACCATCGTCAACGCGATCGGGCGACTCGTGTCGCAGAACAAGCGGGTGCTCGTCGTCAGCGCTCGCCGCGCCTCCCTGCGGGGCATCACCGCCCGCCTCGCCGACATCGGCCTGCCCGGCGTCGCCGTGTCGCCGACCACGCTGCGCCGCGACGTCATCCGCGCCATCAGCCGCGACGAGAAGGCCACCCACCCGCAGATGGGCGAGGTCGACGACGCGCTCGTGCGCCTCCGCAAGGTGCTCGTCGACTACCGCGGCGCCCTGAGCCGACGTGACGACGGACTCCGCGTCTCGGTGCTCGACTGCCTCACCGAGCTGTCGCGGCTCGCCCTGCTGCCCGCGCCTCCCGCGACCACTGCGCGCCTCAGCCGCCGCAGCGTCGAGGCGATGGTCGACGGCCGTCGCCGCGTCGCCGAGACGATGGTCAACGCCGCCAACCTCGGCGAGTTCCGCTACGGCCCGGGCGACTCGCCCTGGTACGGCGCCCGGTTCACCGACTCCTTCGGCGCCGGCGACGCCCACCAGCTCGCCAAGAACCTGCACCACCGCGACCTGCCCCGCCTGCTCGAGCGAGCGCAGGAGGTGATCGGCAGCACCCGGATGCGCCCCTTCGAGTCGGTGGCCGAGCTGGGCGTCTACCTGCGCCTCCTCATCGAGATCCGCGACACGCTCGACAAGTTCCAGCCCGTGGTCTTCGACCGCTCCGTCGCCGAGCTCGTCGCGGCGACCGCGCCGAAGCGCGAGGCGCCCGACATGTCGAGCGCCAACCGTCGTCGCCTCAAGAAGCTCGCGAAGGAATACGTGCGGCCCGGGGTGCACATCGCCGACCTGCACAGCGCCCTGCAGCGCATCCAGCAGCAGCGCATCGCGTGGCAGCGCTACGTGGTCGCGGGCACGCCGCCCGAGGTGCCCACGGGCATCGCCGACGCGCACGTGCTGCACCAGCAGGTCAGCCAGGACCTCGAGCGCCTCGACTCGCCCCTGGGCCTACGGGGCGACGACAGCCTCACCCAGATCGGCGTCGCCGAGCTGGGTCCGAGGCTGCGCGACCTCGCGGCCGAGAGCGACGTGCTGCAGAACCTGCAGGAGCGCACCGAGCTCATGACGACCCTGCGCGACCTCGAGCTGGCGCCGCTCATCACCGACCTCGCGAACCGCCACGTGCCCGAGCAGCAGGTCGCCGCCGAGCTCGAGCTCGCCTGGTGGCGCTCGGCCCTCGAGTCGTTGCTCGAGGCCGACCGTGCCCTGCTCGGCGCCAACACCGCCATGCTCGACCGGCTCGAGGCCGACTTCCGGCTCGTCGACGAGGCTCACGCGGCAGGCAGCGCCCAGCTGCTCGGCTGGCAGCTCGCCGAGAACTGGAAGATCGGTCTCGTCGACTGGCCGGAGGAGGCGTCGGCCCTCAAGGCGCTGCTGCGCCAGCCGCACCTCACCGCCCGCCTGCTGCACGACGCCGCGCCGCACCTGTCCCGCGCCATCGCCCCCGTCTGGCTGGCCTCGCCCTACGAGGTGCACACCATCGCCGACACGGTGCCGTTCGACACGGTCGTGCTCGTCGACGCCGGCGCGACGACCATCGCCGAGAACGTCGGGGCGATCCGCCGTGGCAAGCAGACGGTGGCCTTCGGCGACCCGGTGACGCAGACGCCGTCCGAGTTCGACATCGCCGTGACGCCGGGCAAGCAGCCGCCTCGTCACGACGAGGCTGAGCTCGACGCCCTGCACGCCGACAGCGCCCTCGCCCGCCTGTCCACCCTGCTGCCGACCCTGTCGCTGACCCGCAGCTACCGCGCCGGCGGAGAAGACCTGGCCGAGCTCGTCAACCGCCGCTTCTACGGCGGGCGCATCGAGTCGCTGCCCTGGGCCGGCAGCTTCCTCGGGCACGGCAGCATCGCGCTCGACTACGTCTCCGGCGGCACGGCCGTGCCCGACCCCGAGTCGGGCGCCGTCGAGAGCGTCGACGCCGAGGTCGACCGCGTCGTCTCGCTCGTCGTCGAGCACGCGCGCACCCGGCCGGCCGAGTCGCTCATGGTCATCACCGCGAGCGCGAAGCACGCCGTGCGCGTGCAGCAGGCCGTCCTCACGGCGGTGTCCGGCCACAAGGACCTGACGGAGTTCGTCGTCGGCGACCGGGGCGAGCCGTTCATGGTCGCGACGCTCGAGCAGAGCGTCGCGCAGAGCCGCGACCACGTGATCTTCTCCATCGGCTACGGACGCACCCCGCACGGACGCGTCCTCAGCGACTTCGGGCCCCTCGGACAGCCCGGCGGGGAGCGCCTGCTCGCCGTCGCGATGACCCGCGCCCGTCGATCGATGATCATCGTCACCTGCTTCCAGCCCGACGACATCGACGGCGGACGCATGGGACACGGCACCGTCGCGCTGTCCGAGATCCTGACCGAGGTCCAGGCCCGCACGAGCGCCGAGCACGTGCCGGACGACTCCGACCCGATGCTCGTCGACCTGGCACGGCGCCTCGAGGCGAAGGGCATCCCCGTCGCGCTCGGGCACCGCGGCAAGCTGGGCCTGGTCGCCGCGCACGACGGCGTCTGCGTGACGATCGAGACGGACACGACGCTGTCGCGCACGAGCCTCCGCGAGTCGCTGCGGGCGCGGCCGGAGACGCTGCGCCGCCTCGGCTGGCACTACGTCCGGGTCCACGCCTTCCAGCTGTTCACCGATCCCGACTCCGTGGCCGCACGGGTCGCCGAGGTGCTCGGCATCGACGGGTCGCGCACGCAGGAGGTGCCGACGCTGTCGGCCCGCCAGCACGTCAACCGGCTCTGACCGCGATGACGAGCGCACGCGACCCCGGCGAAGGTCACGCAGGAGGCGCGGGTCGGCCCGCCGACGACCCTGCGGTCGTCGAGACGGTCGCGTCGGCCCCGCTCGTGGTGCGGCGTCGCGGCGGGCGTCGGGTCTCGACCGACCCGGTGCCCGGCAGCGATCCTGCCCCCGCACCCGAGCCTCCTCGGCACGCGTCCGGGGAGAACGACCGTCAGCTCCGCGACGACGTGCCGCCGCACTGGGGCTGACCCCGGCTCAGGGTCTGATGTCGGCGGGTTCCCGTCGCCGACGGCTGGTCAGCGCCCACCCGCCGCGGGCCGCGGGAACCCGCCGCCCGCAACGCCCGCCGCCGCCCGCAACGGCCGCCCGCCGCCCGCGACGACGGCCCGCCGCTCCCGGCGAGGGAGGGGCGGGCCGTCGTCGTCGTGCGGGGCCGGGGGCCTAGCGGCTGCCGAGCGGTCCGTTCCCCACGCCGATGCTGCCGCTCGGCGTCGGGTCGGCGGCGTGGCTGCCGTGACCGGCGACGCCGGACTCGATGCCCGACTGCGCCCGCAGCAGGTCTCGGATCTCGCTCAGCAGCTCGACGTCGGTCGGCGGCACGTCCGCCGGCGGCACGGTCTCGTCCGACTGCTTCGCGAAGGTGCGCTTCAGCAGGCTGTTCACCGGGAGCACGAGGCAGAAGTAGACCACGGCGGCGATGATCAGGAAGTTGATCAGCGCGCCGATCACGGCGCCGAACTTCAGCTCGGCGTCGGCACCGCCGCTCACCGTGGGGATGCTCACGACGAGCGCCTCGTCGAGCATCGACGCGTTGAACGCCGCACCGATCAGCGGGTTGAAGATGTTGGTCACGAGCGAGGTGACGATGGCGGTGAACGCGGCTCCGATGACCACGGCGACAGCCAGGTCGATCACGTTGCCGCGCAGGACGAATTCTTTGAAGCCCTTCACAGGTGCGCTCCTTCGGGTCGAGGGTGGTCGTCGTCGCCGACAACTCAACCACTCCTCGCCCGGCCGCGCAGGCCGGAGTCAGGAGGAGGAGCTGGAGCTCCCCGACGAGGAGCCGCCCGAGGACGAGCCCGACGACCCGCTCGAGGACGTGCCCGACCCGGCGGACGACGCGCCACCTCCTGCGCTCTTCTCCTTCGCGCCCGACGACTTCGTGTCGGACGACGACGACGAGGAGGACGACTGACCGGCCGCAGAGCTGCCGCTCCCGCCCCCGCCCCGCGAGTCGGTGCGGTAGAAGCCCGACCCGTTGAAGGTGACGCCCACGGGGCTGAACACCTTGCGGAGCGTGCCCTGGCAGACGGGGCAGACGGTCAGCGAGTCGTCGGTGAACGACTGGACGACGTCGAAGGCGTTGCCGCACTCGGTGCAGCGGTACGAGTAGGTGGGCACGGGCGTCCTAGCTGTGGGTCGAGGAGGCGGTCGGCGAGCTCAGAACTCGTGGATGCCGCTGGGGGTGACGACGCCGTCGACGGGCTGGTCGTGACGCTCGTGCGGCACCTGCTCCACGTACTCGGAATCGAACACCACAGCATAGACCGGCGGTCGCTTCTCCATCGATCCGAGGGTCTTGTCGAAGTAGCCGCGGCCCCAGCCCATCCGCATCCCCGTGTGGTCGATGGAGGCGGCCGGAACGATGATGAGGTCGACGTCGTTGATCGCCATCGGGCTGAGCACCTCGCCGACCGGCTCGGGCAGGTCGAACAGCCCGAGCGTCTCCGTCTCGCCGTCGCCGACGGCCCAGTCGAGCAGCCCGTCGGGACGGGAGATGGGGAACAGGACGCGGACGTCGTTCTCGTAGGCCCAGTTGAGGAACGGGCGGGTGTTCGGCTCGTCCGCGGTGGAGAGGTAGGCCGACACCGACCGGACGGAGAGCCCCGAGGCGAGGTCCACCAGGTGCCTCGTCAGGCCTGCGGTCGCCTGGTCACGAGCGTGGTCGCCCTGGTTCCGGCGCCGCTGTCGCAGCTCCGCCCGGAGTGCGCGCTTGGCGTTGCCGACCTCGTCCGTCATGTCCCCGATGGTACGGGCACGAAATGTGCCCCCCGCGGAACGCCGCGGGTGGATACGCTGAGCGGCATGGGCTTCACGATCAGCAAAGCAGTCATCCCCGCCGCCGGCCTGGGTACCCGATTCCTCCCCGCGACCAAAGCAATGCCTAAGGAGATGCTCCCCGTCGTCGACAAGCCGGCGATCCAGTACGTCGTCGAGGAGGCCGTCAACGCCGGCCTCACCGACGTGCTGATGATCACGGGCCGCAACAAGAACGCGCTCGAGAACCACTTCGACCACGTCAGCGAGCTCGAGGAGACGCTGAAGAAGAAGGGCGACCACGACAAGCTCGCCAAGGTCAACCAGTCGACCGACCTCGCCGACATGCACTACGTGCGTCAGGGCGACCCGTTGGGCCTCGGCCACGCGGTGCTCCGCGCCAAGATGCACGTCGGTCGCGAGCCGTTCGCCGTCCTGCTCGGCGACGACATCATCGACGCCCGCGACCCGCTGCTGACGCGCATGGTCGAGGTGCAGGGGCAGAAGAACGCCACCGTGATCGCCCTGCTCGAGGTCGACCCCTCGCAGACCCACCTCTACGGCATCGCCACGGTCGAGGAGACCGACGAGGAGGACGTCGTCAAGGTCACCGGCCTGGTCGAGAAGCCGGCACAGGGCGAGTCGCCCTCGAACCTGGCCATCATCGGCCGCTACGTCATCCGGCCCGAGGTCTTCGACGTGCTCGAGAAGCAGGAGCCGGGCAAGGGCGGCGAGATCCAGCTGACCGACGCTCTCATGAAGATGGCCGGCGCAGAAGAGTGGACCGGCGGCGTGTACGGCGTCGTCTTCCGCGGCCGTCGGTACGACACGGGCGACAAGCTCGACTACATCAAGGCCATCGTGCAGCTCGCGAGCGACCGGGAGGACCTCGGCGACGAGCTCCGCCCGTGGCTCAAGGAGTTCACGGCAGGGCTGGAGTAGGCGACCACCACGTGAGCAGCATCCCCACGCTGGCGGAGGGGCGGGTCGTCATCCGGCCTCTCCGCCTGCGTGACACCCGCGACCTCGACCAGGCGCTGGCCGAGAACCGCTCGTGGCTCCGGCAGTGGGAGGCCACCAACCCGAATGGGTTCACCAGCCACGACGTCCGCGGCAGCATCCGCTCCCTCCAGGTGAACGCCCGCGCCGGCCTCGGCCTCCCGTTCGCGATCGAGCTCGACGGTGGCTTCGTCGGGCAGCTCAACGTCAGCGGCATCACCTACGGCTCGCTCGGCTCGGCGACGATCGGCTACTGGGTCACGCAGTCGGCAGCCGGGAACGACGCGACCCCGATCGCCGTCGCGCTGGCCACCGACCACTGCTTCCGTGCCCTCGGCCTGCACCGGATGGAGATCTGCATCCGTCCCGAGAACGGTCCGAGCCTCCGCGTGGTCGAGAAGCTCGGCTTCCGCTACGAGGGGCTCCGGCGCCGCTACATCCACATCAACGGCATGTGGCGTGACCACTTCTGCTTCGCGCTGGTGGCCGAGGAGGTGCCCGAGGGCGTCCTGCACCGGTGGCGGTCGGGCACGGTCCCGGTCGGACAGGGCAGCGTGCCGGCCGAGGCGCTCGCCGACGCCGAGCGGCAGCTGCCGCTCTAGGCGGGTCTGCGGGGGATCTGGCCCGATCTGGCCTGGATCTGCGCAGAACCGGGCGAGACACACCCCGCGACATGGCCGACGCGCCGTGCCCCCGCTCATACCCTCGTCAGCATGGACATCGGGTCGTGGGGCGGGGGCCTCGTGCTGGCGCTCGTCGCCGTGCTCTGGCTCGTCTACCTCGTGCCCACCTGGCAGCGCCGACGCGAGTACCTCGCCACCGAGCGGAACGCCGTGCGCCTGCAGCAGACCCTCCGCATCCTCGCCCAGACCGCCGAGCTGCCCGAGGAGGTGCGGATCGAGGCCAACGCCCGGTCCGTCGCCGACGCGCAGCGCATCCTCGCCCGCGAGGAGACGAAGCGGGAGGCCCTCCGCCGGGCCCACGAGGCGGCACGTCAGCGCGCCGTCACCCGCGAGCTCGCGGCCGCCGCGCCCGTCCTCCGCGCGGCCGACCACGATCCCGCGCTCGCCGCCCGCCGCCTCCGTCGTTCTCGTCTCGTCTCGACCGTCGTGCTCGTGCTCGGCGTCGTCGCGATCGTCGCGGGCATCGCGACCTCGTTCTGGGTCGCCTCGATCGCGGGGCTCGCATTCGGGGCCGGAGCGGTCGCGATGCTCGCCCAGCTCGCCGCGGTGTCACGGGCGCGGGCGCGTCGTCAGGTCGCCTCCGCTCCTCGCGTGGGCCAGCCCCTCAAGGACTTCTCCTCGTCGCTCGCCGACCCCGAGGCAGAGGTCGAGGCCGAGTCGAGGGAGTGGACCCCGGTCCCCGTGCCCACGCCCCTGTACTTGCGACGGGGACGCCAGCGACCTGCCGCCCGGCCTGCAGCAACCGTGTCGGCTCTCGCCGCGGAGTCGCCCGCGGACGATCTTCGACGTCAGTCGGAGCGCTCCGTCCAGGCGCTGAGGGAGTCCCAGCGGGCACAGCACCAGGCGCTGCGCGAGGCCGCTCGGGCCGAGGCGGCCCTCTCCGCACCCCGGGCGGTGCCGGCGCCCGCGACGCCGAGGGCACCCGCCGCGCAGCCGGCAGCTGCGTCCCCGCCGCCGCCTCCCGCCGCTCCCAGCCGCTTCGCGCGCATGGGCATCGTCGACGACCTCGGCGAGCCGAGCTTCAGTCTCGACGAGGCGCTCGAGCGGCGCCGCGCGGTCTGAGCCGCCTCGAGGAGGCGGGCGTCGCGTCGATTCGGACCGGCGCCTCCTCGGGTGCTATCGTTGCGGAGCAGGTCTGGGGCTATGGCGCAGTTGGTAGCGCGTCTCGTTCGCAATGAGAAGGTCAGGGGTTCGAATCCCCTTAGCTCCACCAGAAGTGCGTCATCACGAAGGCCCTCCCCGGCGGGAGGGCCTTCGTCGTGTCGGGGATCGCCCCCAACGGGGGTCCATGAGTGCACCGAATTCACGGCATACTCTTAGAAATGAGCATTCCGCAGCCTCCCTCCGATCCTCAGCAGCCGACCTACCAGCCCGACCCCTCCGCTCCCGGTGCCGGCGCGCCTCCGGCGGGCTACCCGTACCAGGCTCCTGCCTACGGCCCGCCCCCCACCGCGCCCCAGAACACCGGAGGCAACGGCCTCGCGATCGCCTCCGTCGTGCTCGGCGGCGTCGGCCTGGTCCTGTCCTGGATCTTCCTCGGCGGGATCCTGGCGCTCGTCGGGCTCGTCCTCGGCGTCGTCGCCCTCGTGAAGAAGCGCGGCTCGCGCCTCCTCGCGATCATCGGCACGGCCGTCTCCGCCCTCGCCCTCGTCATCTCGGTCATCGTCACGATCGTCACGTTCATCGCGGCCGCCTCGGCGATCGACCAGATCAACGAGTCCCTCGAGTCGACGTCCGTCTCGCAGTCGCCCGCCGCCGAGGCCGAGGACGACGCCGCCGAGACGACCACCGAGAACGTGGCGTTCGGCGAGACGGTCACCTACGACGACGGCCTGGCCGTCACCGTCTCCGCGCCCGAGACCTTCACCCCCGGCGAGTACGCCGCCGGTGCTGACCAGGCCGCGAACGTCGTCTTCACGATCACGATCACCAACGGCACCGACAAGAACTTCGACCCGACCCTCGCGTACCCGTCCGTCGCCTCCAGCGGCGTCGAGGCGTCGAGCGTCTACGACTCCGACCAGTCGCTCGACCAGCCCAGCACCGCCGTCCCCGCCGGCCAGTCGGTCACGTGGCGCAGCGCCTTCTCGGTCGCCGACCCCGCGCAGCTGATCCTGGAGCTCAGCCCCGGCCCGTTCGAGTACGACTCGATCGTCTACCAGAGCTGACGCCAGCTCGCCGCAGCACCCGTGCCGCTCGCCCTCCGGGGCGGGCGGCACTGCTGTTCTCGGGCCGCCGAGGGTGCATGCAGCTCGACCGCGCGTCGGCGAAGATGGAGGCGTGCCCCTCGACTCCCGTGATCCCGACCTGCTCGCGCGCCTCCGGGCCGACCTCGCGTCCTCCGACTTCACGGTCGACCGTCTGACGGGGCCCGACGCCTGGGGCGCGAGCGCCGGTGCGGCGCTCTTCCGGGGCGAGCGCGTCGCGGCCCGTCGGGCTCTCGTGAGGAGCGCCTCCCGTCTGCCGTCGCTCCGTCCGGCCGCGACGCTGGCGTCGCTGTTCGTCCTGGGATGGCCGCAGCCGCTCGCCGACGTCGAGACGGCGCTGCCGACCCTGGGGGCGGCAGGTGCCGCCGCGCTCGGCCTGGTCGAGGCCTCCGGCGACGAGGTGCGCGCGCTGGTCGACCTGCGGCCGTACGCGTTCGTCGACGCGTCCGGCGAGGCCAGCTGGTGGATCGCCTCCGACCTCGGCGAGCTGGCCCTCGGGGGCGCGCTCCGCGAGGACCACGTGCTGGGGGTCGGGGGTGCGTCGGCGACGCTGGCCGGGCTGATGATCCCGCGGACCGTCGACAGCGCGCTCGACCTCGGCACGGGCTGCGGCATCCAGGCGCTGCACGTCGCCCGGCACGCCCGCCGGGTCGTCGCCACCGACATCTCGCAGCGCGCCCTCGACTTCGCGGCCTTCAACGCCGCCCTCAACCTCGTCGACGGCATCGAGTTCCGGCTCGGCAGCCTGTTCGAGCCCGTCGAGGGCGAGCTCTTCGACCACGTGGTCTCGAACCCGCCGTTCGTCATCACGCCCCGGGCCGAGGGCGTGCCCGAGTACGAGTACCGCGACGGAGGCATGGTCGGCGACGACCTCGTCGCGTCCGTCGTGTCGCAGGTCGGTGCCCACCTCACGCCCGGAGGCGTCGCGCAGCTGCTCGGCAACTGGGAGACGGGAGGTGCGGACGCGGCGCCCGGGAAGCGGGGGGCCTATTCCGTGGCCGACTGGGTCGCCCGCGGCGGCGTCCCGCTCGACGTGTGGGTGGTCGAGCGCGAGCTGCAGGACCCGGCCGCCTACGCCGAGACCTGGATCCGCGACGGCGGTACCCGCGCGGGCACCGCCGACTTCGAGCGGCTCTACGAGGCCTGGCTCGGCGACTTCGAGCAGCGGGGCGTCGTCGAGGTCGGCTTCGGCTACGTGACCCTGAGGCGACCGGTCGACGCGGCGACCGAGCCCGTGGTCCGCACGGAGCGCCTCCTCGGGGGCCTCGGCTCGAACGACGTCGGCCTCGGTCGTCACCTCGGGGCGACGCTCGACGCCGTGGACCTGCTCCGCTCGCTCGACGACGACGCCCTGCTCGGCGCCCGCCTCACGGTCGCCGGCGACGTCACGGAAGAGCGGCACTACTGGCCCGGCAACGACGACCCCACGGTGATCACGCTGAGGCAGGGAGGCGGCTTCGCCCGGTCGGTCGAGTCGGGCACGGCCCTCTCGGCGCTGGTGGGCGCCTGCGACGGCGAGCTCAGCGTCGGCGCGATCGTCGGTGCGCTGGCACACCTGCTCGAGGCCGACGAGGTCGCGCTCGCGGCCGAGCTGCTGCCCCGGGTGCGCGAGCTGGTGACGACGGGGATGCTCCGCGCCTGAGCCGCCCCCAGGATGAGCTTCCGTCATCCTCCAGGCCGACGCCGCTCGGGGCGTCGGTCGATACGGTGGCACGCATGAGGACACGTGGGGGACTGTGGGCGGCCGCGGCCGTGCTGGTGGCGACGATGACGGTGGCGGGGTGCGCGTCAGGCGCCGCGCCGGGCGACGGGGACGCGACCCCGCGCGCGACGGCCACGGCGGCGGCGTCGAGCCCGGCCCCGGCCCCCGAGGCGACGGCCACGCCCGCTCCTGACCCGCTCGCGTCGGTCGACACGATCGTGGTGACGGCGGCCGGGCTCTCGCTCCGTCAGGGCGAGTCCGAGCTGGCCTCGCTCGACGTGGTCGCCCTGCCCCTCGACGAGGCCGTCGCCCTGCTGACGCGGGCCCTCGGCGAACCGCGGGAGGCGGGCGTCCAGGAGGACCACTGCCAGCCGGCTCAGACCCGCTGGGGCTGGGGCGAGGGCACCTACCTCGGGACGCCCGATCTCCACACCGACGAGGGCACGCTGACCTTCGGGACGAAGGACACGTCGATCGAGACGAGCGACGGCCGGAGCGTTCGGCTGCAGACCCCGGGAGGAGTCGCCGTCGGGGACCCGATCGCCCCCCTCGCCGAGGCGACCGACCCCGCGTACATCGAGGACGTGTCGGGTGACTCGTCTCATCAGTCCCTCTCGCTCGTCTACGACCTGGTCAGGGTCGACGAGCTGTCGTCGCTGGACGAGATCAGTCCCTACGGCGCCTCTGCGCACAGCGTCGACGGCCTGGTCATCGCGATCTTCGGACCGTCCATGCTCAAGGACTACTGCTGAGCGAGGGGCGCTGAGGGCTCGCCGGGCGGTGTCCGCACCTACAGGTCGTCGCCCGTCTCGTCGTCGGCCGCCGCCTCCTGCTTGCCGACCCGGTCGCCCCAGGTGCGCCAGCTGTACTCGGGGACGAAGCCGAGCAGGTCGCGGGCCTTGTCGCTGCTGAGCAGCGAGTCGGTCCCCTCGACGGCGGCGCGGCGCTCGACGGTCGGCCAGAACTGGTCGGCGAGCAGGGCGGTGGGCGTGTTCATGACCGTGTCGGTCGCGGCGATGATGAACGCCTCGAAGCCGACGAGGTCGCTCTCGAGCGCCTTGCGCACGGCCTGGGCACCGTCGCGGGCGTCGATGTACGAGAAGAGGTTGAACGTCTTCTTCTCGGGGGTCTCGTCCCAGGGGTACTCCGAGTAGTCGCCGTCGTCCATGACGTTCGAGAAGCGGAGGCCGATCATCTTCAGCTGGCGGTCCCAGCGGGTGAAGTGGCGGGCCATCTCCTCGTCGAGGGCCTTGCCGAGCGAGTACGACGACTCGGGCCGCACGGCGTACTCCTCGTCGAGGGGCAGGTAGGGCGGGTCGAGGTCGAACGGGATGCCGAGCAGGGTCTCGCTGGAGGCCCAGACGACGTTGCGGATGTGGGCCGCACGGGCTGCGGCGAACACGTTGTAGCTGCCGGTGACGTTGTTGTGGAACAGGGTCGCGTTCGGCACGAGCCCGGGCGCCGGGATCGCGCCGAGGTGCACGACGGCGTCGATCGAGTCGTAGCGGTCGTCGACGTGGGTGAGCGCCTGCAGCACCTGGCCGTAGTCGGACAGGTCGACCTGCACGTAGGTGACGCCCTCGACCGGGTCGGGGCTCGGCACGCGGTCGAGCAGCACGACCTGCCAGCCGTGGGCGGCGAGGTCGCGGACGACGGCTCGGCCGAGCTTGCCGCTGCCGCCGGTGACGGCGACGCGGAGGGCCGCGGGGGACGGGGTGGATGACGACATCGTCTGCACTCTTCCTGGGGTCGGGGCGGCGCTCGGTGCGCCTCCTCCTGTCTACCGTGTCGGCGCTGGACGTGCGCGACGGAGCCGCGGGTACGGTCGTGCGGGACGGGGCCGTCCGGCCCCCTCCGCCGCCACGGCGACGGACGACACGAGGAGGCGCCCCATGAGCGACACCCAGAGCCACGACCCCGCAGAACACGACGTCGACCCCCGCCACGACGCGGCCGCGGTGCACGGGGACGACCCGGCTCCCGTCGAGGAGCACGCCGGCTCGGCCGCCGACGACGCCGCTCGCGAGGGCGCCGTCGAGCAGGTGGACGACACGCTCGGCGGGCACGTCCCGCTGCGCTGAGCCCGCTGGCCGCGGCGCGGCCCCGCACGCCCTCCGTGCCCCCAGTTCTAGTCGAACGCATGAATCACCCGCCGTTCACCCCACGCCGCCGGGGGAGCGCGAGCTAAGGTGCAGTGTGCTCACCGGCTGGTTACCGGGGCACATCGCGCCCGTCATCGTCGACGTGCGACCGAGCGTGGTCTCCTGATCCGATCCTGCCCGGCCTCGTCCGAGGGCGCGACCGCACGCCTCCGCCCGAGCCCTGCTCGGCCACGGGGGCGTGTGCTGTCTCGGGACCCGCCGTCTCGCCCCTCCCGCGTGCCCGGATCGGTGCCGACCGCCTCCGGCCCGCCTCGCCTCGCTGTCGCCGGCATGGGGCAGGATCGACACATCATGTCGCCCGCCCCCTCCGCACCGCTGTCCGCCCTGCTGCCCGAGAACCCGGGGCCCGAGTCGTACGACCAGGACACGGCCTACGCCGACTTCGCGGAGTGGGCCGAGGGTCGCGGCCTCCCGTTGTACCCGGCGCAGGACGAGGCGATGATGGAGCTCGTCTCCGGCGCCTCGGTCGTGCTCAGCACGCCGACCGGCACGGGCAAGTCCCTGGTCGCGGCAGGCGCGCACTTCGTCGCGCTCTCGCAGGGCAGGCGGACGTACTACACGGCGCCCATCAAGGCCCTGGTCAGCGAGAAGTTCTTCGCCCTGGTCGAGCTGTTCGGGCCGGAGAAGGTCGGCATGGTCACGGGCGACTCGTCGGTCAACGCCGACGCGCCGATCATCTGCTGCACGGCCGAGATCCTCGCGAACCTCGCCCTGCGCCACGGCTCGGACGCCGACGTCGACCAGGTCGTGATGGACGAGTTCCACTTCTACGGCGACCAGTCGCGCGGCTGGGCCTGGCAGGTGCCGCTGCTGCTGCTCGACCGCGCGCAGTTCCTCCTCATGTCGGCGACCCTCGGCGACGTCACGCGCCTCGTCGACGACCTGTCGCGCCGCACCGGCCGGCCGGTCGCCCGGGTGACCGGCGTCGAGCGCCCGGTGCCGCTGCACTACTCGTACGCCCAGACCCCCGTCCAGGAGACGGTCGAAGAACTGCTGTCCACGGGCGAGGCCCCCGTCTACGTCGTGCACTTCTCGCAGGCCGCCGCGCTCGAGCGCGCGCAGGCCCTGTCGAGCATCAAGGTGGCCAGTCGTGAGCAGCGGGACGAGATCGCCGAGCTGATCGGCGGGTTCCGCTTCAGCACCGGCTTCGGCAAGACCCTCAGCCGCCTGGTGCGCTCGGGCATCGGCGTGCACCACGCGGGCATGCTGCCCAAGTACCGGCGTCTCGTCGAGCAGCTCGCCCAGCGGGGGCTGCTCCGGGTCATCTGCGGCACCGACACCCTCGGCGTGGGCATCAACGTGCCGATCCGCACCGTCCTGCTCACCGCGCTCACGAAGTTCGACGGCACCCGCATGCGGCAGCTCACGGCCCGGGAGTTCCACCAGGTCGCCGGTCGTGCCGGCCGTGCCGGCTACGACACGTCGGGCACCGTGGTGCTGCAGGCCCCGGAGCACGAGATCGACAACCTCAAGGCGATCGAGAAGGCGGGCGACGACCCGAAGAAGAAGCGCAAGATCGTCCGCAAGAAGGCGCCGGAGGGCTTCGTCTCGTGGGGCGAGCCGAGCTTCCACAAGCTGATCGCCGCGGAGCCGGAGGCGCTGGTCTCGCACATGCAGATCACCCACGCCATGCTGCTCAACGTCATCGGTCGCGGGGGCGACGTCTTCGCGAACGTGCGCTCGCTCGTCTTCGACAACCACGAGCCCCGGTCGGCGCAGTACGCGATGGCGCGGCAGGCGATCTCGATCTACCGCACGCTCCGCACCGCAGAGGTCGTCGTGCAGGAGGAGAGCCCCGACGGAGGTGCGCCCACCATCCGCCTGACGGTCGACCTCCAGGCGAACTTCGCCCTGAACCAGCCGCTCTCGCCCTTCGCCCTGGCGACCTTCGACGTGCTCGACCAGGAGTCGCCGAGCTACGCGCTCGACGTCGTCTCCGTCGTGGAGGCGACCCTCGACGACCCGCGTCCGATCCTGTCCCAGCAGCAGTTCAAGGCGCGCGGCGAGGCCGTGGCCGAGATGAAGCGCGAGGGCGTCGAGTACGACCAGCGGATGGAGCTGCTCGAGGGCGTCACCTGGCCGAAGCCCCTCGACGAGCTGCTGACCGCGCTGTTCGAGACGTACGCGGCGTCCCAGCCGTGGATCGGCGACTTCGCGCTGAGCCCCAAGTCGGTCGTGCGCGACCTCTACGAGCGCGCGATGACGTTCGGCGACTACGTGGCCTTCTACGGTCTCGCCCGCTCGGAGGGCCTCGTGCTCCGGTACCTCTCCGACGCGTTCCGGGCCCTGCGCCAGACCGTTCCCGACGAGGCCAAGACCGACGAGCTCGCCGACCTGATCGAGTGGCTCGGCGAGCTGGTGCGCCAGGTCGACTCGTCGCTGCTCGACGAGTGGGAGGAGATGCTCAACCCCCGCGAGGTCGAGGCCCACGACGAGATCGTTCCGCCGGTGCTCCGCCGCTTCACGGCGAACGACCGCGCGTTCCGCATCGCGGTCCGCAACGAGATGTTCCGCAGGGTGCAGCTGATGGCGCGGGACGACGCCGAGGGGCTGGGTCAGCTCGACGCCTCCTCGGGGTGGGACACCGACCGCTGGGGGCAGGCGCTCGACCGCTACTTCGACGAGTACGACACGATCGGCACCGACACCGACGCCCGGGGGCCGCACATGCTGCAGATCGAGCAGCTGCCGACCGTGTGGCGCGTCCGTCAGATCCTCGCCGACCCCGACGGCGACCACGACTTCGGCATCTCGGCCGTCGTCGACCTCGCGTCGAGCGACGAGCGCGGGGAGGCGGTGGTCACGGTCACGGCCGTCGGCCCGGCCTCCGAGCGCGCCGGGGGCAGGGGCGCCGGGGGCATGCTCGTCGAGGAGTAACGTTGTCGGCGGCCCGGCCGACCACGGCTGCCCGTCACCCCCGGAGCGACCCTCCGGTGCACCGCCCCCGGCGACCCGTCGTCGGGCTCCCCGAGGAGGACCCATGTCTCGCCTGTCCGGAAAAGTCGCGATCGTCACGGGAGCTGCCTCGGGCATCGGCGAGGCGATCGTCCGCCGGTTCGCCGACGAGGGCGCCCAGGTCGTCGCGACCGACATCCTCGACGGGTCAGCCGTCGCCGCCGAGGCCGGTGCCGAGTTCATCCAGCACGACGTCGCCAACGGCGGTGACTGGAAGCGCGTGATGGACAGGGTGGCCGACCACTACGGTCACCTGGACGTGCTCGTCAACAACGCGGGCATCGTCTCGGGCCAGTCGATCGACGTGACCCAGCTCGAGAGCTGGAACAGGGTCTTCGCGGTCAACGTCACGGGCGTCATGCTCGGCACGCGCTTCGCCATCGAGCAGATGCGCGCCAACCCGGAGCGCTCGGGCGGCTCGATCATCAACCTCGCGCCGGCGACGTCGTTCCTCGGCTTCGGCGACGACGCGGCCTACACCGCGAGCAAGCACGCCCTCGTGGGCCTCACCCGCTCGAGCGCGGCGCACGCCGCCCAGGAGGGCTGGGACATCCGCATCAACTCCCTGCACCCCGGGCCGACCGACACGGCGCTGTTCCGACGTCAGGTCGAGGCCCAGCCCGCCCTGCTCGACGCGTTCCGCACGATGAGCCCCCGCGGGCGGCTGGCCATGCCGGAGGAGGTGGCCGGGCTCGCCCTGCACCTCGCCTCGGACGACTCCGCGTTCTCGACCGGCGCGCAGTTCGTCGTCGACGGCGGGCTGTCGAGCACGCACCCCTCGATGTAGCGCGCCGCGCTGACGTTCACCGCACCGGGTCTCGCACACCGCACCGGGTCTGGACGAGGTGCAGTGCACGGAACCCGGTGCAGTGCCGTGTGGGCGCGGCCTAGAAGAGGGTGGCGGGCGGCTCGGGCGGTGCCGCGACCGGGGACGTCGTCGCGACGGGGGCGCCGGGCCAGCCCGGTCCCGCGGGCACGTCGGTGCGGTTCTGGAACGCGGTGGCGGCACCCCGGGCGCGGACGTCGGCCGCCTCGTTCATCTCGTGCCCGACGTGGCCGCGGACCCACTCGAAGGTGACCCTCCGCCCGGCGAGGGCGTCGTCGAGCTCCTTGAGGATCTCGACGTTCAGCACCGGCTTGCCGTCGGCCTTGCGCCAGCCCTTGCGCTTCCAGCCGGGCATCCACTCGGTGCAGGCCTTGATCGTGTACTGGCTGTCGCACAGGATGTGCACCGGCTCGCCGGCGTCGGCCGTGGCGCGCAACAGCTCGAGCACCGCGGTGAGCTCGCCCTGGTTGTTCGTCGCGCGGGGCCAGCCGCCCGCGGCCCAGCGGTCGTCGTCGACGTACCAGGCCCAGCCGGCGGGGCCGGGGTTGCCGAGGGCGGATCCGTCAGCGGCGGCGACGATCGTCATGGGTGCTCCTTGCTCGTGATGTGCGCCCACCACGGTACGCGAGCGGTGCGCGCCCCTCGACCCGCGCCTCCTCGGTCCGCCCCTCGTCGTGCCCGCTCAGGCCCCTCTCCTCTCGTCTCGTCTCGTTCGATGTCGGCGGGTTCCCGTCGTCCACGGCGGGTCAGCGCCCGCCCGCCGTCGGGCACGGCGACCCGCCGCACGTGACGGGGACCCGCCGCACGTGGCACCGACCCGCCGACTCGAGCGAGAGCGAGGGCGAGAGCGAGAGCGAGGGCGAGGGCGAGGGAGGAGAGGAGGGGTCAGCCGACCTGGTCGGGGTGCGAGCCGGAGCGCTCGCCGCTGTCGAGCGCGGCGATCTCGGCGAGGTCGTCCTCGTCGAGCTCGAAGCCGAACACGTCGAGGTTCGTCGCCAGCCGGCGCGCGTTCACGGTCTTCGGGATCACCACGAGGCCCTGCTGCAGGTGCCAGCGGATGACGGCCTGGGCGGGCTCGACCCCGTGCTTCGCCGCGATGCGCCCGATCACCGTGTCGTCGAGGACGCGGCCGCGGGCGAGCGGCGACCAGGCCTCGACGGCGATGCCGCGGGCGGCGCAGAACTCGCGCAGCTCGTGCTGCTGCAGCCACGGGTGCGCCTCGACCTGGTCGATGACCGGCACGACGCTCGTCTCGCCGAGCAGCCGCTCGAGGTGGTGCACCTGGAAGTTGCTGACGCCGATCGACCGGGCCCGCCCCTCCTCGGCGATCCGTTCGAGCGCACGCCAGGTGTCGACGTACTTGTCCTGCGTGGGGGCCGGCCAGTGGATCAGGTAGAGCTCGACGTGGTCGGTGCCGAGGCGGTCGAGGCTCGCGTCGAAGGCGCGCAGCGTCTCGTCGTAGCCCTGCTCGGTGTTCCAGACCTTGGTGGTGACGAAGACGTCGTCCCGCGGCACGTCGGAGGCGCGCAGCGCCTGCCCGACGCCGACCTCGTTGCCGTAGAACGACGCCGTGTCGACGTGGCGGTACCCGAGCTCGAGGGCGGTGGCGACGACGGTGCGCGCCTCGTCGTCGGCGACCTTGTAGACGCCGAGGCCGAGCTGGGGGATGCGGGCTCCGTCGGACAGGACGACGGACGGGACGGTGATGTCGGTCATGCCCCGATCCTCCCATCCGCGGTCACGGCCGGGCCGAGGAGGCGCGAGCCAGCAGGCGAGGAGGAGGCACGGGCCGAGGGACGAGGAGGAGGCGCGGGCCGGCAGGCGAGGCGGAGGCGCGGACCGGTGGTCGCAGGCCGGTGGTCGCAGGTCAGCTGGCCTGGACGGGGACCGGCTCCGTGTCGGGCAGCGGGCTCGCGTCGCGGCCGCGGAGGTCGGGCAGCGCACGGTGGAACACGAGGCCGACCACCACGCCCACGAACGCGAAGGCCGCGGCGACCACGAGGCCGCCCTGGCCGCCGATGCGGTCGATCCAGAAGCCGGCGATGGCCGAGCCGAGGGCCGAGCCGATCAGCTGGCCGGTGCCCGCCCAGCCGTAGGCCTCGGCGGTGTCGCTGAACTTGACGCTCGACGAGACGATGGCGAACATCACGGCGAGGGCGGGAGCGATGCCGACCCCGGCGACGAGCAGGGCGCCGCTGATCGGCAGGAGCCCCGTGGCGAAGATCGCGAGCACCATGCCGACGAACACGATGGCGAGGCGGCGGCCGAGCGCCCAGGGGCCGACGGGCACGTGACCGAGCGCGAGGCCGCCGACGAGCGAGCCGGCGGCGAAGACGGCCAGGGCGATGCCCGAGTCGGCGCTGCCCTCGCCGAAGAGCGCCACGACGCCGGCCTCGACCGCAGCGCACGCGCCGATGAGCAGGAAGCCCGCGACGGTGGCGAGCAGGACGGTGGGGCGCGCGAGCACCTTGCCGAACGAGCGCTTGCTGCGGGGGATGCGCACCCGGCCGACCTCGGGCGAGGCGATGAACCAGATGCCGCCGCCGACGAGGAACAGCGCGGCCAGCCAGATCGCCTCGCGGGTGCCCACCTGCGTGCCGACGAAGGTGGTGATGACCGGCCCGGCGACCCAGATGATCTCCTGGGCGGAGGCGTCGAGCGAGAAGAGGGGGGTCAGCTGCGACGAGTTGACCATCTTCGGGTAGATCGTGCGGACGGCGGGCTGGACGGGCGGCACGCTGAGGCCCGTGACGAAGCCGAGGGCCATGAAGGCGGGCACCGAGAAGTCGTACGCGGTGAACGCGAGCATCGTCACCAGGCAGACGGCGAGGGTGAGCATCAGCACCGGGCGCATGCCCCAGCGGCCCATCCAGCGGCTCGTGAGCGGGCCGGAGATCGCCTGGCCGATGCTCGTCGCCGCGAGGACGAGGCCTGCCGCCGCGTACGAGTGGTGCACGTGCTCGACGTGCAGCAGGAACGCGAGCGAGAGCATCCCGAAGGGGAACCGCGCGGTCAGCTGGGCCGCGATGATGCGCCCCACGCCGGGGGTCTTCAGGAGGGACGAATAGGTGCTCACGAGAGGTCGAGTCTACGGAGGAGCGGGCGCGTCCGGCAGCCCCGTGCCGACACGCCGCGACACGCCGTGGCCCCGAACTGGGGACGACCCGGCTGCGATGTCGGAGGTGGGGAGGAACATGTGCACAACCGCCAGATCCTGGGGGCAACCCCGCCAGATCTGTGCAGAACTTGGGGGAACTCCTGTGGAGAACTCTCCCGACGGAACTACACGCCTGTAACACCGCATCTAGTTGTGGGCCCGAGTCCGGGCCACAAGATGTAGTATCGAGGAGTTGCCGCAGGCACTGCGCCCGCTGCCCCAGACCCGCATCAGAACCACCGCGTCCGACCCCCGCGTCGGCCCGAGAACACAGGGGAAACCATGGCCATCACCGTTTACACCAAGCCGTCCTGCGTCCAGTGCACGGCCACCTACCGCGCCCTCGACAACAAGGGCATCGAGTACGAAGTCCTCGACGTCACCGCCGACGACGCCGCGCTCGAGACCGTCAAGGCGCTCGGCTACCTCCAGGCGCCCGTCGTCATCGCCGACGACGACCACTGGAGCGGCTTCCGTCCCGACAAGATCGCCGGCCTGGCCGCTCGCGTCTCCTGACCCGCGCCTCCTCGTGACGGGGCCGGGCCGCGGCCCGGTCCCGTCGCCGGAGGCACAGCACCACGAGCAGAGGAGGCGGTCGTCACCGTGACCCATCTCATCTACTTCTCCAGCGTCTCGGGCAACACGCACCGTTTCGTCGAGAAGCTCGGGGTGCCGGCCGAGCGGATCCCGCTCTTCCCCTCCGAGCCCCCGCTCCACGCCCGTGACCCCTACGTGCTCGTCCTGCCGACCTACGGCGGCGGCGAGGGCCGAGGCGCCGTCCCGAAGCAGGTCATCCGGTTCCTCAACGACGAGGGCAACCGAAGCCTCATCCGAGGCGTGGTCGCGGCGGGCAACACCAACTTCGGAGAGGGGTACTGCCTCGCCGGCGACATCGTCGCCGCCAAGTGCGACGTGCCCCTCCTCTACCGGTTCGAGGTCTTCGGCACCCCGGACGACGTCTCAGCAGTACAGAACGGATTGGAAGAATTTTGGACACGGCAGTCGACGATCTCGAAGTGATCGCAGCACCCGGCCAGGGCATGACCATGGACTACCACTCGCTCAACGCGATGCTGAACCTCTACGGTCCGTCCGGCGAGATCCAGTTCGACAAGGACCGGGAGGCGGCCAAGCAGTACTTCCTGCAGCACGTCAACCAGAACACGGTCTTCTTCCACAACCTGCGTGAGCGCCTCGACTACCTCGTCGAGAACGAGTACTACGAGCTCGCGACCATCGAGCAGTACGACTTCGCCTTCATCGAGCGCCTGAACGACCTGGCCTACTCGAAGAAGTTCCGGTTCCAGACCTTCCTCGGCGCGTTCAAGTACTACACCTCGTACACGCTCAAGACGTTCGACGGCAAGCGATACCTCGAGCGCTTCGAGGACAGGGTGGTGATGACCGCCCTCGGCCTGGCCCAGGGCGACGAGCAGCTCGCGATCGACCTCGTCGAGGAGATCATCGGCGGCCGCTTCCAGCCGGCGACCCCCACGTTCCTCAACACCGCGAAGGCCCAGCGAGGCGAGCTCGTCAGCTGCTTCCTGCTGCGCATCGAGGACAACATGGAGTCGATCTCGCGCGGCATCAACTCGTCGCTGCAGCTGTCGAAGCGCGGCGGCGGCGTCGCGCTGTCGCTGTCGAACATCCGCGAGGCCGGCGCCCCGATCAAGCAGATCGAGAACCAGTCGTCGGGCATCATCCCCGTCATGAAGCTCCTCGAGGACAGCTTCAGCTACGCGAACCAGCTGGGTGCCCGCCAGGGCGCCGGTGCCGTGTACCTCAGCGCGCACCACCCCGACATCATGCGGTTCCTCGACACCAAGCGCGAGAACGCCGACGAGAAGATCCGCATCAAGACGCTGTCCCTCGGCGTCGTCGTGCCCGACATCACGTTCGAGCTCGCCAAGAACAACGAGGACATGTACCTCTTCTCGCCGTACGACGTCGAGAAGGTCTACGGCGTCCCCTTCGGCGACGTGGCGATCAGCGAGAAGTACCGCGAGATGGTGGCCGACGGCCGCATCAAGAAGACCAAGATCAAGGCGCGCGACTTCTTCCAGACGATCGCCGAGATCCAGTTCGAGTCGGGCTACCCCTACATCGTCTTCGAGGACACGGTCAACAAGGCGAACCCCATCAAGGGCCGCATCAACATGTCGAACCTGTGCTCGGAGATCCTGCAGGTCAACACCCCGACCACGTTCAACGAAGACCTGTCGTACAACGAGATCGGCAAGGACATCTCGTGCAACCTCGGGTCGATGAACATCGCGCTGTCGATGGACGCCCCCGACTTCGGCAAGACCGTCGAGACCGCGATCCGCGGCCTCAGCGCGGTGAGCGACATGAGCCACATCCAGTCGGTCCGCTCGATCGAGGTCGGCAACGACCAGTCGCACGCCATCGGCCTCGGCCAGATGAACCTGCACGGCTACCTCGCCCGTGAGCGGGTGCACTACGGCAGCGAAGAAGCGATCGACTTCACGAACATCTACTTCTACACGGTGCTGTTCCACGCCCTGCGTGCCTCGAACACGATCGCGATCGAGCGCGGCGTGACCTTCGGCGGCTTCGAGGACTCGAAGTACGCCTCCGGCGAGTTCTTCGACAAGTACACCGAGCAGGAGTGGGTGCCCAGCACCGAGCGCGCGGCCGGCCTCTTCGCCGCGTCGGGCGTCGCGATCCCTACGCAAGAGGACTGGCGTCAGCTCAAGGCCAGCGTCATGCAGCACGGCCTGTACAACCAGAACCTGCAGGCGGTGCCCCCGACCGGCTCGATCTCGTACATCAACCACTCGACGTCGTCGATCCACCCGATCGCGTCGAAGATCGAGATCCGCAAGGAAGGCAAGCTCGGCCGCGTCTACTACCCGGCGCCGTTCATGACGAACGACAACCTGGAGTACTACACCGACGCGTACGAGATCGGCCCCGAGAAGATCATCGACACCTACGCCGCGGCGACGCAGCACGTCGACCAGGGCCTCTCGCTGACCCTGTTCTTCAAGGACACCGCGACGACCCGCGACATCAACAAGGCCCAGATCTACGCATGGCGCGCGGGCATCAAGACGATCTACTACATCCGTCTGCGCCAGCTCGCCCTCGAGGGCACTGAGGTCGACGGCTGCGTCTCGTGCATGTTGTAGTGCTGGTCAGTGCATCGCCGCTCCTGCGATGCACGGCCGCCGCCCCTGCGGCGCACTGCATGCTCTAGGCCCCGCGGCCACCCGGCGGGGGCCGGTCTCGACGACCGGCCCCCGCCTCCTTGACTGAGATCCACGGCATCATCCCGACGGAAGAGACGACATGACCATCACCGACAAGATCAACAGCGTCGCCGGCGACCCGGTGCACGCCACCGGCAAGTCGATCCCGCTGATCAAGTCGGTCAGCGCGATCAACTGGAACCGCATCCAGGACGACAAGGACGTCGAGGTCTGGAACCGCCTCGTCAACAACTTCTGGCTGCCCGAGAAGATCCCGCTGTCGAACGACGTGCAGTCGTGGAACACCCTGACTCCCGAAGAGCAGCAGCTCACCATGCGCGTGTTCACGGGCCTGACGCTGCTCGACACGATCCAGGGCACCGTCGGCGCGATCAGCCTGATCCCCGACGCGATCACCCCTCATGAAGAGGCCGTCTACACGAACATCGCGTTCATGGAGTCGGTGCACGCCAAGAGCTACTCGTCGATCTTCTCGACCCTGGCGTCGACGCCCGAGATCGACGACGCCTTCCGCTGGTCGGTCGAGAACCCGAACCTGCAGAAGAAGGCGCAGATCGTCCTCGACTACTACACGGGCGACGACCCCCTGAAGCGCAAGGTCGCCTCGACCCTGCTCGAGTCGTTCCTGTTCTACAGCGGTTTCTACCTGCCGATGTACTGGTCGTCGCGCGCCAAGCTCACCAACACGGCCGACCTGATCCGCCTCATCATCCGCGACGAGGCCGTGCACGGGTACTACATCGGCTACAAGTTCCAGAAGGGGCTCGAGGGCGCCTCGGACGAGCGCAAGCAGGAGATCAAGGACTACACGTTCAACCTGCTCTTCGAGCTCTACGAGAACGAGATCCAGTACACGCAGGATCTCTACGACACCGTCGGCCTGACGGAGGACGTCAAGAAGTTCCTGCACTACAACGCCAACAAGGCGCTGATGAACCTCGGCTACGAGCCGATGTTCCCCAAGGAGACGACCGACGTGAACCCGGCGATCCTGTCGGCCCTCTCGCCGAACGCCGACGAGAACCACGACTTCTTCTCGGGGTCGGGCTCGTCGTACGTCATCGGCAAGGCCGTCAACACCGAGGACGAGGACTGGGACTTCTAGCCCCGTCCGTCTCCGCTGCACCACTCAGGAACCCGCGTCCTGATCCTCCACGGATCAGGACGCGGGTTCCTTCGTCGTGCACGGTTCAGGAACGCAAGACGAGCTGTTCCTGAGAGATGCGCGCTCGACGGTCGGGCAGGTCGAGCAGGTCGGGCCGAGTGGAGGAGGCGCGGGTCGGCTGTTCGGGGGAGGTGCGGCCTCGCAGCGACCGCGACCATGGAGCAGACCCTGCCACGAGGCCCGAGCTGACCGACGGAGCACCGATGACGACGAACCCCTCCTCCCGGCCGCCCGCGCACGGATGGACGGCACCCGGCGGTGAGCGGGTCGACGACCTGGCCACCGACACCTGCGACCTCGACGAATCGACGACCGCCGAGTGGCAGCCCGTCGCGGCGCACGTGGCGGGCGACCGCTACCTGTCTGCGGACTCGGCCGACGCCTCCACCGGGTCGATCGTCGTCGAGCTGCGTGTCTCGTGGTGGCCGATCGCCGCGTTCGTGCTGATCTCGTTCGGCCTCGCCTGGCTCGTCTGCCTGCCGCTCTGGCTCGGCGACGGCCTCGCCAGCCCGCTGCTCGGCGTCTGCGCGGTCGCGATGATGGCGACGCCCGCGATCGGGGCCCTGCTCGTCAGCCGGTTCGTCGACCGTCCGGCGTCGATCCCACGGTCGCTAGGGCTGTGGCCGCTGCGCCCCGTGGGCCGACTGCTCGTGTACCTCGGCCTCGGGCTCGTCGTGCCTGTCGGGCTCGTGCTCGTCGCCCTGCCGATCGGTGCCGCGCTCGGCTCCTACCCGGCCGACGTCACCGGGTTCTCGGCCTTCCGCGAGCTGACCGAACAGCAGGTCGCCCAGGCGACCGCGGGCCTCGGCGATCCCGGGCCGCTGCCGCCGATCGGCCTGCTCGTCGCGCTCCAGCTCGTGTCGATCCCGATCGGCGCTTTCGTCAACACCGCGCCGGCGCTGGGGGAGGAGCTCGGCTGGCGGGGCTTCCTGCTGCCGCGCCTCCTGCCCCTGGGCACCGCGCCTGCCGTCCTGGTCAGCGGGGCCGTCTGGGGGCTCTGGCACACGCCGCTGATCCTGCTCGGCTACAACTACGGAGTCCAGACGCCGGGCTGGATCGGCGTCGCGATGATGACCGGGACGTGCGTCGTCGTCGGGGCCGTCTTCGCCTGGCTGCGGTTGCGCTCGGCCAGCGTCTGGCCCGGCGCCCTGGCCCACGGCGCGTTCAACGCCGCCGCCGGCTCGTCCCTGCTGTTCGCGGCCGCCGGCGAGCGGATCGACCTCGTGCAGGGCACGATCCTCGGCTGGTCGGGGTGGATCGTCCCCGTGCTGCTCGTCGCGGTGCTCGCCGCGACGGGCCAGTTCCGTCGCCCGGGCGCTGCCCGCCGCCGCTGACCGCGAACCCCGAGCCGCGGAACACCCCCGAACCAGCAGTGCACCCCCGGTTCTGCGGGTGTAGTGCTGGTTCGGGGGTGCAGCTAGGCAGGGCGGGCCCCGGGCGGGGCTACTGCTCGGTGTGGCCGAGGTCGGGGTCGGCCACGAACGACACGACCGGGGCCGCCGCGGCGCCCGTCTCGAAGACCACGAGGTCGTTGTCGCCCGCACGCAGCTGCTCGCCGGGGACGTACAACGTGTGCTGGGGGCCGCGCGTCCAGTAGCGGCCGAGCGCGAAGCCGTTGACGAACGCGACGCCCTTGCCCCACGACCGCGTGTCGAGGAACAGGTCGGCGGGCTCGTCGAGCGTCACCGTCGCGTGCGCGAAGACCGGGCCGTCGAGCGTCGAGACCGGCGAGACCGGCACCACCGCCGACCCCGAGGAGGCGCCGGTCGCGTCGCCCGGCACGGTCGCGTCGCCCGGCACGGTCGCGCCGCTGGGCACGGTCGCGTCGCCCGGCACGGTCGCGCCGCTGGAGAGGGTCGCGACGACCGCCCCCAGGTCGAGCGGCGTGCTCCGCCAGCCGGTCAGCTCGGCGCCGTCGAGCAGCGCGGGCCCGACGAGGCCCTTCGCCTCGCCGATGCGGACGCCGTAGTTGACGCGTCCCTGGTCCTCGACCAGCACCTCCAGCACGCGGCCCGGCGGCACCGTGATCGCGCGCTCGTGCTGGTCGCGCTGGAGGACGCCCACCCGCCGACCGTCGACGGAGACGACGGCGCGGTCGCGCACCCCCGCGAACGACAGCACCCGGGGCTCGTCGCCGGCCGGCAGGTCGACGCGGTGCAGGGCGAAGCCGCGGTAGCTGCCGAGCGCGTCCATCGTGGGCACGTCCTCGGTCCCGATCCAGCCCGAGGCACCGAGGTCGCCGACGACGTCGCCGAGGCGCACGCTCCGGTCGAACGTCGTCGACAGCACGGGCGACGGCGACCGCCGCGCCGGCACCTCGTCGGGCACGGGCAGGTGCCGCGCGATGACCTCGCGGAACGCGAAGAACTTGTCGGTCGGCCACCCCGCCTCGTCGAGGGGAGCGTCGTAGTCGTACGAGGTCACGTGCGACTGGTAGGTGCCCTTGTGGTTCGCGCCGTTCGTGAAGCCGAAGTTCGTGCCGCCGTGGAACATGTAGATGTTGACCGACGCGCCCGCCGTCAGCAGCGCGTCCAGCTCGCGTGCCGCCTCCTCGACCGGGGTCGTGTGGTGGTGCTCGCCCCAGTGGTCGAACCAGCCGTCCCAGAACTCCGAGCACATCAGGGGCCCGGTCGGCTGGTGGCGGCGCAGGGTGGCGAGCCGCTCCTGGGCGCGCGACCCGAAGCTGCCCGTCTTGTGCAGCTCGGGCAGGCTGCCCGCCGCGAGCATCTCGTCGGTGGGCTGGTCGACCGTCGTCAGGGGCACCACCACGCCGGAGGCGCGGGTCAGGTCGACGAGGTGCCGCAGGTACCCGGAGTCGTCGCCGTACGCGCCGTACTCGTTCTCGATCTGCACGAGCACGACGGGCCCGCCGTGGTCGATCTGCCGGGGCACGACGATCTCGTAGACGCGCTCGAGGAACTCGTCGACGGCGGCGAGGTAGAGCGGCTCGCTGCGGCGGACGCCGACCGCAGGGTCGTCGAAGAGCCAGCCGGGCAGGCCGCCGCCGTCCCACTCGGCGCAGATGTAGGGGCCGGGGCGCACGATCGCGTGCATGCCCTCGGCGGCGACGAGGTCGAGGAACCGGCCGAGGTCGAGGCCCGCGCTCGTGTCGAAGTCGCCGCGGCGCGGGGAGTGCGCGTTCCAGGCGACGTACGTCTCGATGGTGTTGAGGCCCATCAGCCTGGCCTTGTGGATGCGGTCGGCCCACTGGTCCGGGTGCACCCGGAAGTAGTGCAGGGCGCCGGCGACGACCCGGTGCGGGGCGCCGTCGAGCTCGAAGTGGTCGGGGCCGATCACGAAGCGCGTGCTCGTGGGGGCGGTGCTGCTGCTGATGGTGTTCCTCCGGTGGGGCGAGGGGACGTGGCGACGGGGAGGCGCGACGTGCGTCGCGCCTCCCCGCTGCGGTGGTCAGGCGGTGCTGCGGTGCTGCTGGTCGTGCGTGTGCTGCGAGGCCCTACTTGGTCTCGACCGTGAAGCCCTGCTGCTCACCGTACGAGGCCGTGGCCTTCGCCCACTCCTCGAGCACCGGGTCGAGCGAGGTGCCGTTGGTGTAGGCCGACGACGCGCTGTCGCTGAAGATGCTGTTCGCGTAGACCTGGAAGGGCAGGTACTGCCAGTCGGGCAGCACGTCCTGGGCGGCCTGGCCGAGCACCTCGTTGATCTTCTGGCCGCCGAAGTACTCGGGGGCCTCCGCGAGGAACTCGGGGTCGGTGAGGTCGGCCGTGGTGGACGGGAAGCCGCCGGCGTCGAACGAGATCTGGCGCCCCTCCTCCTCGGCGGTGGCGAACTTGGCGAACTCGGCGGCGACGAGCTTGTTCTGCGACTGCTCCATCACGGCGATCGACGATCCGCCGTTCTCGGCGGTCGCGGTGTCGCCCTCCTCGGACTGGGGCATCGGGGCGACGCGCCACTGGCCGGAGCCGTCGGCGGCCTGCGCCTCGAGGTTGCCGGGCATCCAGGCACCGGTGAGCATCGTCGCGATCGAGCCGTCGCCGAGGGCACGGAACCACTCGTCAGTCCAGCCGGGGGTCTGCGCGAGCGAGCCGTTCTCGACGAGGGTGTTCCAGGTCGAGGTCCAGCGCTTGGCGCCCTCGTCCTGCAGGTCGATCGAGACGGTGTCGCCGTCGACCGAGTAGGGGTGCCCGCCGGCCTGCCAGATCATGCTGGTCGTGAAGCCCGCGTCGCCGGTGTCGCCGGCGATGAACTGGTTCGGGTCGGCGGAGTGCATCGTCTCGGCCGCGGCGAGGTACTCGTCCCACGTCTTCGGGACGGCGATGCCGTACTTGTCGAAGACGTCCTGGCGGTAGAACATCGCCATGGGGCCGGAGTCCTGGGGCAGGGCGTAGACGGCGTCGCCGTCGGTGACGGAGTTCCACGTCGAGGCGGTGAAGTCCTCTTCGAGGTCGCCGTAGCCGTAGCCGCTCAGGTCGGCGAGCGAGTCGCCGAGCGAGAACTGGGGGATGGCGAAGTACTCGACCTGGGCGACGTCGGGGGCGCCCTTGCCGGCCTTGATCGCGTTCTGCAGCTTCGTGTACTGGTCGGCGCCGGTGCCGACGTTCTGCACGTCGACGGTGATTTCGGGGTGCGCCTTCTCGAAGGCCTCGGCGATGGGCTCGACGGCGGGGGCCCAGGCCCAGACCGTGATCGAGGACTTCTCCTTCAGGGCCGCGGCGAGCTCGTCGCTGGTCGCGGTGTCGGCGCTGGCGCCGCCTCCGGAGCCGGAGGAGCAGGCGGCCAGCGAGCCGGCCAGGGCGATGCCGAGACCGAGAGCGACGACGCGCTTCGCGGTGCGGGGGAGGTTACGGGACATGGGTGGTGCCTTTCACTTCATCGTGGAGGTGGGACGGGGGGAGTGGCTCTGGAACGGGAGGGGCTGTGGTGCGGGAGGGGACGAGGAGGGGCGGGTCGGCTGTGCCGACCCGCGTCAGGCCTTGACGCCGCCGGCCGAGAGGCCGGACTGCCAGTAGCGCTGGAGGAAGAGGAACGCCACGACGATCGGGATGATCGCGAGGAACGATCCTGTGATGACGAGGTTGTAGATCGGGTCGCCGCCGACGGTCGTCGACTGCGCGTTCCACTGGTTCAGGCCGACCGTCAGGGGGTACCAGCGCGAGTCGCTCAGCATGATCAGCGGCAGGAAGTAGTTGTTCCAGGTCGCGACGATCGAGAAGAGCAGCACGGTGATGAGGCCGGGGCTGAGGAGGCGGAGGCTGATGGTGAAGAACGTGCGGACTTCGCTCGAGCCGTCCATGCGCGCGGCCTCGAGGATCTCGGTCGGCACGGAGTCGACGGCGTAGGTCCAGATCAGGTAGAGGCCGAAGGGGCTGATCAGCGAGGGCAGGATGATCGCCCACGGGGTGTTGGTCAGGCCCATCTGGCTGAACATCAGGAACGTCGGGACCGCGAGGGCGGTGCCGGGGATGGCGACCGCGCCCAGCACGACCGCGAAGACGGCCTTCTTGCCCGGGAAGTCGAACTTGGCCAGGCCGTAGCCGGCCAGCGTGGCCAGCAGGGTCGCGCCTCCTGCGCCCACCACCACGTAGAGCAGGGTGTTGCCGAGCCAGCGGACGAACTCGCCGTCGCCGTAGGTGAAGACGCCCTCGATGTTGTCGACCAGCGCGAAGTCACCGCTGAACCAGAGGCCGAACGAGCTGAACAGCGCCTCCTGCGTCTTGGTCGAGTTGACGAGCAGCCAGAAGAGCGGCAGCACCGAGTAGACGAGCAGCAGGGCCATCACGACGGTGAGCAGCACGCTGCGCTTGTCGCGGGGGGCGCCGGCGCGGCGCTTGCGGGCGGTCGCGACACGGTTCGGGGTGACGGTGGGGGTGCCCGCGTCGGGCGCGGCGACGGGGGATCCGGTGAGGGTCGACATCAGTTGTCCTTCCGGGTGCCGACGAGCTGGACCACGTAGGCGACGACCATCGTCAGGACGCCCATGATGATCGCGATGGCGGCGGAGTAGTTGAACTGCTGGCCCGCGAACGACAGGTTGTAGGCATACATGTTCGGGGTGAAGAAGGTGCTGATCGCGTTGGGCGCCAGCGTCTGCAGGATGTTGGGCTCGTTGAAGAGCTGGAAGCTGCCGATGATCGAGAAGATGATGCCGATGACGATCGCGCCGCGGATGGCGGGCAGCTTGATGTTGCGGACGATGCGGAACGGGCTGGCGCCGTCGAGCTCGGCGGCCTCGTAGAGGTCGGGCGAGATGACGCGCAGGGCGGCGTAGAACAGCAGCATGTTGTAGCCGACGAACTCCCACGTGACGATGTTGCCGATCGACGCGAGCACCCAGCTCTGGGAGAGCAGGTCGGGGAGGTCCCAGCCCGTGGCGTCCTCGAGGTTGCCGACGAGGCCGAAGCGGTTGCCGTAGATGAAGCCCCACATCAGGGCGGCGACGACCGCGGGCACGGCGTATGGCAGGAAGATCGAGATGCGGAAGAACGCCGTGAAGTGCAGTCGGGCCGAGTCGAGGGCGAGGGCGGCGGCCAGGGCGACGATCAGCATGATCGGCACCTGCACCACGAGGAACAGCGCGACGCGGCCGAGCGCGTCCCAGAAGTTCGGGTCGGTGAGCGCGCGGACGTAGTTGTCGGCGCCGACGAACGAGTTGCCGCCGATCATCTGCTCCTGGAACAGGCTCAGGTAGATCGCGTAGACCACGGGGGCCACGAGCACGAGTGCGAAGACGACGAGGAACGGGAGCACGAAGCCCCAGCCGGTCCAGCGTCGCTTGTCGCGACGGATCTGCGAGCTGCTGCGGGGCGCCGGCGAGGTCGCCTCCGAGCGGGTCGCGGGTGTCGACAACGTCGTCATGTCCATCCACTTCATCGGGGTGAGGAGCCGTGAACACGCTGCCCGGGAGGGTGTGTGTTTACGTAAACATCTGGGATGCTCGCAACCATGACACCTCCGCCGTCCGAAATCAAGTCGGCATCTCGACGCGCCCCGCGCACCCGCACGGTGTCGATGGCCGACGTCGCCGCGCGCGCCGGCGTCTCGTCGCAGACCGTCTCGCGCGTCTCGAACGGCGCGCAGAACGTCGAGGACGGCACCCGCCAGAAGGTGCTCGACGCGATGGCAGCGCTCGACTACCGGCCGAACAGCGCGGCCAGGGCGCTGAAGACGGGTCGTTTCCGCAGCGTCGGCGTGATCATGTTCACGCTGTCCACCCTCGGGAACATGCGCACCCTCGACGCGATCGTGACCGCCGCCTCCGGCGCCGGGTACACGATCACGCTGATGCCCGTCGCCCAGCCCACCGAGGGCGAGGTGGCCGGCGCCTTCAGCCGCCTGCAGGAGGAGGCGGTCGACGGAGTCGTCATCATCATCGAGGCGCACATGCTCGACCGGGCCGACGTGATCATCCCGAGCGGGCTGCCCGTCGTCATCATCGACTCGGACGCCGGCGACCCCTTCGTCGTGGTCGACACCGACCAGGAGCAGGGCACCCGCCTCGCGACCCAGCACCTGATCGACCTCGGGCACACGCGCATCGTCCACGTCGCCGGCCCCGACACGTCGTACTCGGCCACCCGGCGCTCCGCGTCGTGGCACGCGACGATGCGCGACGCGGGCCTCGAGCCGGAGGCGCCGCTCAAGGGGGACTGGACGACCGCCTCCGGCCACCGCCTGGGCCACGCGATCGCGAGCCGCGACGACGTGACGGCGGTCGTCGCCGCGAACGACCAGATGGCCCTCGGCGTCATGCACGCCCTGCACGAGCGCGGACGGTCGATCCCGGGCGAGATCAGCGTGGTCGGCTTCGACGACACGGACGAGTCGGGCTCGTTCTGGCCGCCGCTGACGACCGTGCACCAGGACTTCGGCGAGATCGGCGCCCGCTCGATGCGCGTCCTCCTCGAGCTGCTCGAGGGGAAGCCGGCATCGGGCGACCGCATCGTGCCGACGCGACTAGTGGTGCGCGAGAGCGCCGGGCCAGCCCCTGCTGCTGCCGCGCCCACAGCCTCCGATTCTCAAATTTGAGAGTGATCCGCGACAGGGCGGCGCAAGTGCGGCATCGCCGAGGCCGATCAGCGCAGATCTGTCTCGCTTTGCGATGCGCCTCGCCCTAGCCCTCCCCTCGGGTCAGCGAGCGCGGGAGGCGCGGGTCAGCCCTGCTGCAGCGCCTCGCGGATCGCGGCCACCCCGACGCGCACCTCGTCGAAGGTGGTGCTGAGCGGCGAGAGGCCGATGCGCAGGGCGTCGGGGCCGCGGAAGTCCGGCACCACCCCCTCCTGCCAGAGCGTCGCGACGACCTCGCGGAACCGCGGGTGCCGCACCGTCACGTGGCTGCCCCGGCGCTCGTGCTCGCGCGGAGTCGCCGTCGTGACGCCGAGCGGCGCGAGCCAGGCGTCGACGAGGTCGAACGCGTAGTCGGTGAGCGCGAGCGACTTCTCGCGGATCGCGGGGAGGCCCGCCTCCTCGATCGCGTCGAGCATGTCCTGCATCGCGAGCATGCCGACGACCGGCGGGGTGCCGCTGATGAACTTGCGGATGCCCGCGTCGGGCACGTAGCCCTCGGCCATCGCGAACACGTCGGCGGCGCCCATCCAGCCCTGCACGGGCTGCTCGAGCTCGGGCAGCAGGTCGGCGCGGGCGTAGAGGAACGCCGGCGCGCCCGGCCCGCCGTTCAGGTACTTGTACGTGCAGCCGACGGCGACGTCGACTCTCCACGCGTCGAGCTCGGTCGGCACGACGCCCACGGAGTGGCAGAGGTCCGCGACGAGCAGCGCCCCGGCCTCGTGCACGATCCCGGTGATCGTCGGCAGGTCGGCGAGGAACCCCGACCGGTACGACACGTGGTTGACGAGCACCACCGCCGTGTCGGGCCCGACCGCCTCGCGGACCTGCTCGGGCGTCACCCCCCGGGTCTCGTCGACCGAGAGCCAGCGCACGGTCGCGCCGCGCTCGCGGGCGATGCCCTCGACGACGAAGCGGTCGGTCGGGAACTGGTCGTCGTCGATGACGATCTCGTGCCGGTCGGGGCGGGCCGCCAGGGAGGCGCGGATCGCCTTGTAGAGCAGCACCGTCGTCGAGTCGGCCACGACCGTCTGCCCCGGGGCCGCTCCGAGGGCGGCGGCGCCGATCCGGTCGCCGAGCTCGGTGGGGAGCCGCATCCAGCGCTCGTCCCACGAGCGGATCAGGCGCGTGCCCCAGTCGCCGCGCACGAACGCGTCGAGACGGGCCGGCGTCGCCGCCATCGGCCGGCCGAGGGAGTTGCCGTCGAGGTACGAGACCACGTCGCCCGCGGGCAGGAAGAGGGCCGTGTGGTGCGCGAGCGGGTCGGCCGCGTCGCGGTGCGCACTCGCCAGCGGGTCGTCGAGCTCGGCCGGGTCCACGGGCGGGGCGGCCGGCACGAACGAGGTCGACGTGGTCGTGGAGGCAGGGGACGCGGCGGCGGCGGGGGCGGCTGCTGCGGTCGAGTCGGAGGCGGTGGTCACGGGAGCAGCTCCTGCAGGGTCGAGGCGGTGAGGACGGAGGCGCGGGCCAGCCACGCGGGATCGTCGCGTTCGTCGGCGGGCGGCGGCTGCGGCACCCACGACGCGCGCGGTGTCCAGTGTGCGCCGTCCTGCCCCGCGTCGAGCGAGTCGTCGCTGCCGAGGGCGGCGAGCAGCGCCTCGCGGCCGAGGCCGACGCGCTGCAGCGCCCGCAGCTCTCGCTCGTTCACCCCGGCGGGCAGGTCGCCGTTGCCGAGGTCGGTGCCGTAGAGGACGTGGCCGCCCCGCTCGCGGAACCCGCGCAGGTTCGTGATCGCCACCTCCTGCGCCTCGTCTCCGCGGTGGATGTCGAGCGTGCTGATCCACGTGCCGTCGGCCGCGCGGTCGAGCAGGTCGTCGGGCAGCAGCTCGCTGAACGGGGCGTGCGCGAACCGGAGCAGTCCGGCGTCGAGCGCGCGGCGCACCTGCCCGGGGCCCTGCACGTGCGCCACGGTCAGCAGCCCGACCCGGTCGGCCGCGACCGCGATCGCCCGCAGCACGTCGTCGTCGAGGACGGGCCCGACGTCGCTGTTGAGGGTGAGCTTGACGACGGAGGCGCCGAGGTCGCGCATCCGCACGACGGCCCGCTCGGCGTCGGCGGCGTCGGCCACGACGACGGACGCGTCGTCGGGCGCCCAGCCCGCTCGCGACGGGTAGCCGCCGGGAGGGCAGAGGAGGCCGCCCGCGACCTGCACCTCGGGCCAGCCAGCGTCGACCCGGCCCCGTTCGGGCCAGAGCGCGGCGACGTCGGGACTCCAGCCGAGGTCGAGCACGCGGCCGATGCCGCCCCGCACGAGCTGCCCGGGGTCGACCAGGCCCAGGTGCACGTGCGAGTCGGTGAAGGGCGAGAACAGCGTGCCGGGCAGGTGCGGCAGGGCGGCATCCGCGCCGTGGCCGGCGTCGACCGCCCCGACGAGGTGGATCGCGGTCGGCGACACGCGCACGACGCTCGGGCCGTGCCACCTGCCCGACCAGACCCGGTCGACGGTGACGAGTCGCGCCTCCTGCTGCATGCCCCCACCGTAGGGCCCGTCGCTCAGCCGGGCAGCACCGCCCGGCTGGCCCGGGTCACGTACGGCAGGCGGACCACCTCGGCGCGACGGGTGTCGGGGTGCGTGTCGAAGAGCTGGCCCACGTCGCGGAGCACCTGGGCGCGGTCGTCCTCGGACAGCGTGATGACGTAGCTGCGCGACGCGATCATCGCGAGCAGCTCGTCGCGGCCGAGCTCGTGCACCCACGGGAAGTCGCGGCGCTCGATCGGGGCGAAGGGCTCGCCGACCGTGGGCGCGTCGGACGACATGTCGCGCTCGGCGGGGGAGTGCATCACCTGCGACAGCTCGGCGAGCCAGGGCACCGTCTCGTCGCGGATGTTCCAGAGCAGGGCGAGCGTGCCGCCGGGCCGCAGCACCCGGGCGACCTCGGGGACGGCGGCCCGCGGGTCGACCCAGTGCCAGGCCTGCGCCACGAAGACGGCGTCGGCCGAGGCGTCGTCGAGCGGCATGGACTCGGCCGACCCGGCGAGCGACCGCGCCTCGGGGACGGCCCGTTCGAGCGCCGCCCGCATGCCGTCGCTCGGCTCGACCGCGGTCACCTGCTCGACGCGCGGCAGCAGCACGCGGGTCAGCTTGCCGGTGCCCGCGCCGAGGTCGACGACGTGCCGGGCGCCCTGCGGCAGCAGCCACTCGACCGCCTCGACCGGGTAGGAGGGGCGGCCGCGTTCGTAGACGTCCGCCGCCTGGCCGAACGAGGAGGCGAGGGTGCTGAGGGGGTCGGCCGGATCGAAGCCGTGCGCGTGCATGGTCGGGTTCACGCGACCACTGTCGCATGACTCACGGCGTCACACGGCTTCGTTACGCGTCGCCTCCGGAGCACCATGGCTGCATGACGCAGACACCTCCGCAGCCGCTCCGTGTCGTCGCCGTGTCGGGCACGCTGAGCTCGCCCTCGAAGACGGACGCGCTCGTCGACGCCGTCCTCGACGAGCTCGCCCTCGTGCTGCCGATCGAGCGGCACGTGATCCGCGTGAGCGAGCTCGGTCCGCTCTTCGCCGGCGCGCTGACCCGCGACCAGCTCGACGAACGGGTCGAGCGCGAGCTCCGTGCCGTCGAGGGCGCCGACCTGCTGATCGCGGCCTCGCCGGTCTACCGCGCCTCCTTCACGGGGCTGTTCAAGCACTTCTTCGACTTCGTCGAGCAGTACGCGCTGGTCGACGTGCCGGTGTTGCTCGCGGCGACGGGCGGCAGCGAGCGGCACGCGCTGATCCTCGAGCACTCGCTGCGGCCGCTGTTCGGCTTCTTCCAGGCGCTGACGCTGCCCCTCGGCGTCTACGCGCACGCCAGCGACTTCACCGATCGCCGCGTGACGGCGCCGCTGCTGCAGGAGCGCGTCCGGGCCGCGATCGCCCGGGGCCTGCCCCTGATCCGGTCGAGCGTCGACGAGAAGCGGCGCACCGAGCGTGCGCTCAGCGGCGTGGGCGACGAGCTCGACGCGCTCCCGACGCCGACCGCCCAGGACGCGACGCCGGTCCGGCTCTACAGCTGACGTCCCGCTCTGGGGGAGGTGGCCCTCGGCATCGTGTGCTTAGGGTGGAGCGTGCCTGACGAGACCCCGACTCCCGAGACCACGCCCCGAGACGTCGCCGTCGCCCGTGCCGAGATCCGCGACGACGAGGCCAAGCGCGTCATCGGCATGCTCGCTGCCGGCGAGCTGCCGCGCCGTGCCGCCCAGTGGGTCGCCGACGGGGTCGACGACGACGCGGCACGCGAGCTCGCCGCCGCGACCGGGCGCACCGAGGAGGAGCGGGTCGGCCTCCTGGAGCGCCTCGCCGCCGCCCAGGGACTCGGCTTCCCGACCACGCGCGAGGCCCGCGCGCACCACGGCCAGAGCGTGATCGCGTCGATGACCGCGTCGTCCGCGGCGGGCGACTCGCTGTCGTTCTCGAACTCGTTCAGCGACACGATCGAGGAGTCGGTGCGCGACTCGATCTCGCGGCTGTTCCCGCGGCGCAAGAAGTAGGCCGCGCGCGCCCGGGGCTGGGCGGCCGCGCCGGAAAGCGAGACACATCGGCGTCCCGAGTGGTCAAGGACGCCGGTGCTGCGGCTGACGACAGGGGGATCCCTCTCAAAATTGAGAGGGATCCCCCTGCGGTGCGACTCAGGCCTTCGCGACCTCGAGCTCGACGACCGCCCACGACAGGGCGGGCAGCGTCAGGCGGACGCTGCCGCCGTCGACCGTGACGCCGTCGAGCGGCACGAGGCCGACCGCGTCCTGCGCGTCGACGGTGTTGGCGGTGAAGCGGTCGCCGCCCTCCGGCACCGCCAGCACCTCGGCACGGACGACCCGGCCGTCCGCGAAGCCACGGAGGACGAGCTCGACGTCCGCCGCCTCCTCCAGCCCGCGGTTGGCGAGGAAGAACGCGATGCGCCCCGTCTCCTCGTCCCACGTCGAGCTGACGTCGACGAGGTCGGCGTCTCCGTACTTGGGGGTGTCGATCTTGTCGCTGGTGACCTGCGTGCGGAGGATCTCGCCCTGGGCCAGCGCCGCCATGCGGGCGAACGGCCAGAAGATCGTCTGGCGCCAGGCGGGCCCGCCCTGCTCGCTGCGGATCGGGGCGATCACGTTGACGAGCTGGGCCTGGTTGGCGATCTTGACGCGGTCGCCGTGGCGCAGCAGCGAGTTGAGGAACGTGCCGACGACGACCGCGTCGGTCACGTTGTACTGGTCCTCGATGAGGCGCGGGTGCTCGACCCAGCCCTTCGAGACGTTGTGCGGCTGGTCGTCGGTGTCGAGGCCCGTCTGGTACCACACGTTCCACTCGTCGAACGAGATGTGCACCTGCTTGTCGTGCTTGCCGGCGGCCTTGACGCCGTCGATCGTCGAGACGACCTCCTCGATGAAGGCGTCCATGTCGACCGCCGTCGCGAGGAAGCTCGTCGCGTCGCCGTCGTGCTCCTGGTAGTAGGCGTGCATCGAGACGTAGTCGACCTCGTCGTAGGCGTGGGTGAGCACCTCGTGCTCCCACGTGCCGAAGGTCGGCATGCCGCGGCCCGAGCTGCCGACCGCGACGAGCTCGATGCTCGGGTCGACGAACTTCATGGCCTTGGCGGCCTCCTGGGCGAGGCGGCCGTACTCGGTGGCCGTCTTGTGGCCGATCTGCCAGGGGCCGTCGAGCTCGTTGCCGAGGCACCAGAGCTTGATGTCGAACGGGTCGGCCGCGCCGTTGGCGATGCGGCGGTCGCTGAGGGCCGTGCCGCCGGGGTGGTTCGCGTACTCGACGAGCTCGCGGGCCGCGTCGACGCCGCGGGTGCCGAGGTTGACGGCCTCCATCACCTCGACCTCGGCGAGCTTCGACCACTCGACGAACTCGTGCAGGCCGAACGCGTTCGACTCGACGGTGTGCCACGCGCCGTCGAGGCGGCGGGGGCGCTGGTCGACCGGTCCGACGCCGTCCTCCCAGTTGTAGCCGGAGACGAAGTTGCCGCCGGGGTAGCGGACGACGGTCGCGCCGAGCTCCTTGGTGAGGGCGAGCACGTCGCGACGGAAGCCCTTCTCGTCGGCGGTCTCGTGGCCGGGCTCGTAGATGCCGGTGTACACGCACCGGCCCATGTGCTCGACGAACGAGCCGAACAGGCGGCGCGGCACGGTGCCGATCGTGAACTCGCGGTCGACGGTGATGCGGGCGGTGGTCATGGTTCTCCTAGGTAGAGGGGGAGCGGCGTGCTGGCGGGTGGTCGGTCGGTGAGGAGGTGCGGGTCGAGGAGGCGCGGGTCGCTACTGCCCCCCGAAGCCGGTGGTCGAGATGCCCTTGATGATCTGCCTCTGGAAGAACAGGAACACCAGGATGAGCGGGAGCGCCGCCAGGATCGCCGCGGCCATGTTCTGCGCGTACTGGATGCCGTAGGCGCTCTTGATGGTCTGCAGGCCGACGGGCAGCGTGAGCAGCGACGCGTCGTTGGTGACGATGAAGGGCCAGAGGAAGTTGTTCCACGCGCCGATGAACACGAAGATCGACACCGCTCCGAGGATGGGGCGCGACAGGGGCAGCAGGATCGTGAAGAAGACCCGGATGCGTCCGGCGCCGTCGACCCGGGCCGCGTCCTCGAGCTCGATCGGCACCTGGTCGAAGAACTTCTTGAGCACGAACACCATGGCGGGCGCGATGGCCTGCGGGAGGATGATGCCCCAGTACGTGTCGACCATGTCGAAGGCGAGCATCTGGTAGAACAGCGGCACGATCAGCACCTGCGGCGGGATGATGATCGACGCGATCGTCGCCACGTAGAGCCACTTCTTGCCGCGGAAGTCGAGCCGCGAGAACGCGTAGGCCACGAGGGCCGAGGTCGCGACGACGATCAGCGTGATGACGATCGAGGTGAGCAGGCTGTTGAACAGCCAGGTCGGGATGTTGCCCTGCTCGAGGATGGCCCGGTAGGCCTGCAGCGTGAAGCCGCCCGCGGGCAGCCAGGTCTGCGGCGTCGCGGCCGCGTCGGCCTCGCTCTTGAACGACGTGGCCAGCGACCAGAGGAACGGCAGCAGCCAGAGCACGGCCAGCACGACGAGGACGACGATGCTGAGCACGCCCATGACGCCGAAGCGCTGCTTGCCGGGTGCGTGGCCGTGGCTGCCGCCTCCTCGGCTGGCACCTCGGACGCGCTCGGCGGTGGGGGCTCGGAGGTCGCCGCCGGGCGTTGCGGCAGGGGCGACGGCAGGTGCGGTCATCGCTGGGCTCCCTTGCGGTTGCGGGCCGTGATCGAGAACTGGGCGATCGAGATGACCACGATCACGGCGAAGAAGATGTACGAGATGGCGCTGGAGTAGCCGAAGCGGTAGCCGGTGAAGCCCGACTCGAAGATGTACTGGACGGTGGACCGGGTGGTGCCCGCCGGCCCGCCGTTGGTCATCTGGTAGATCTGGTCGAAGACCTTGAGCGACGCGAGCACCTGCAGGATGACGATCAGGCCGGTGGTCGGGCCGAGCTGCGGGATCGTGATCGACCAGAGCGAGCGCCAGCGGCCGGCGCCGTCGAGCGAGGCCGCCTCGTACTGCTGGTCGGGGATGTTCTGCAGGGCCGCGAGGTACAGCAGGAAGTTGAAGCCGACGGTCCACCAGACCGTCGTGGCGACGACGGCGATCATGGCCGTGTCCGGGTCTTGCAGCCAGGCGGGCTGCGGCAGCCCGAGCGTGGCGAGCACGTTGTTGATCGGGCCGAGGGTCGGGCTGTAGAGCTGGATCCAGAACAGCGACACGACGGTCGACGCCAGCAGGTACGGCAGGAAGAAACTGAGCCGCCAGAGCCACTGGCCCGGCAGGCCGGTGTTGACCAGCAACGCGAGCACGAGCGCGACCGCGACCAGCGGGATCGTGCTGAGGATCGTGAACCAGAACGTGTTGAGCATCGAGCGCCACATGGCGCCGTCCGCGAAGGCCTCGGCGTAGTTGGCGAAGCCGATCAGCTCGCCGCCCTGGCCCGTCAGGCTCTGCCCGGTGAAGCTCAGGTAGAGGCCGTGCAGGAGGGGCCAGACGAGGAACAGGGCGAACAGGATCGTGAACGGGGCGGCGAAGCCCCAGCCGATGCGGTTCTCCTTGTGGGCGCCGGGGCGCAGGCGGGTGGTCGTCCCGCCGCCGGTGCCGCCGGCGCGGGCGCGGCTGCCGGTGGTGGCAGGGCTCCGGTCGGCGGGGGCTGCCGGGGTCGTGACCGTCGTGGTCGTCACAGATCGACTCCTTCGTCGTCGTGCAGGGCTGGGTCGTCAGGGAGGGGGAGGAGGAGCGGCTCGGCTCACACCGGGGCGGGGCGGCCGAGCTGCGTGTTCACCCGGTCGACGAACCGCTTCATGCCCGTCGCCGCGTCGTCCTTGGCGAGGACGACGGACTGGATGCTGTCGAGGAAGTACGTCTGGAAGTCCGACCCCGAGCCGGTGAACCAGGCGGGCGGGTCGTAGTTGAGGTACTCGGCTGCCTCGGCGTAGTGCGCCTGGGGGATCAGGTCGGCGTACTCGCTGCTGTCGACCACGGGCCCGTACGCGGGGATGTGCCCGGCCTCGGCCCACGAGATCGAGTCCTTGAGGATGGTCGAGACCATCTTGTACACGTCCTCGCGCTTCGTCTCGTCGACGGTGCTCTGCCGGGGCAGCACGAACGCGTGCGAGTCCGCGTAGACGGCGGGGGTGCCGAACAACGTGGGGATGATGCTCGCGTCGTAGGGGATGCCCGACGCGGCGGCGCTCGGCACCTCCCACACGCCGGTGAAGAGCATGCCGCTCTCGCCCGAGACGAACTCGGCGATGCCCGACTGGATGTCGCTCGCCTCGGCCATCACGGTGCCGTCGGTCATCTGCTGCATGAACTCGAGGGCGGTGACGGCCGCCTCCTCGTCGTACTCGACGGTCCCGCCCTCGCGGAGCTCCATGTCGGCGCCCTGCTGCTTGTAGAACGTGTAGAACATGCGCCAGAGCTGGGCGCCGTCGTTGAGGTACCCCCACGAGGCGCCGTGCTTGCCGGTGACGGCCTGCATCGCGGTCGCGACCTCGAGGAACTGCTCGGGGCTCGTGATCTCGGCGAGCTGCCCGTCGGGGCCGAGGACGCCGGCCTGGGCGGCGATGTCGGTGTTGTACAGCAGGATGAACGGGTGCGAGTCGAGCGCGACCGAGTACAGCTGGTCGCCGCTGAAGCCGGCCTTCCAGACCGCCGGTGCGAAGTCCTCTTCTCGGAGGCCGTACGAGGCGAGCTTCTCGACGTCCCACGCGTCGAGCAGGCCGCCGGGCGCGTAGCCGGGCACCCGTGACGCGTGCATGATCGCGACGTCCGGGGCGCGGCCGCCGGCCGACGCCATGGCGAGCTTCGTGTAGTACGGCGTGCCCCAGGCGAGCACGGTCTGCGTCGCGTGGAACTCGGGGTTCTGCTCGTTTGCCTGGTCGACGAGGGCGGACATCTTGACGCCGTCGCCCCCGCTCAGCAGGTGCCAGAACTTGAGCTGCTCGACCGTCGCGCCGGAGGCGGTGGTCGCGCCGGTCGCACAGCCCGAGAGGGCGGTGGCTGCGAAGGCGGTGCCGAGCAGGGCCGCGCCGCCGACGAGGACGCCGCGGCGGCTGAGGCCTGTTCCGGTGGCGTCCGCGCTGCTGGTGCTGCGGCTGCGGCTGCGGCTGCTGCTGTCGCGGGCACCGTGGTGGCGGGTCGCGGGCGGGCCGGCCTCGGCGTCTGGGCGGCTGCGGGCGGGGTGGTCGGGCAGGGTCATGTTCACTCCTTCGTGACGTGTGACTGCTCGCACTATTCCATCGTTGTAATCGGAGCGCAAGGGCTACCGCACCGCGTTTCGTGCACCGCACCGCGTCTAGACCCGGTGCGGTGCACGAAACTCGGTGCGGTCACCAGCGGGGGTGTTCGGAGGCGGCCAACGCCCGACGAGTGGCCCTTGCCCCGAGGAGGCGGCAGCCAGGAAGGTGGGGCGGTGACAGATCCGCACATGCCAGCGCCTGCCTCCTCGACCGATGCCCGTCCGCATCGGCTCGACGTGCCCGGCGCAGGGCCCGCGGTGCTGCGGCTGACCGCGTTCGCGGACGGGCCGGGCGGCGGCAACCCCGCCGGGGTGGTGCTCGACGCGTCGACGCTCGACCGCGCGCAGATGCAGCAGATCGCCGCCGAGGTCGGCTACGCCGAGACCGCGTTCGTCGTCGACGGAACCGTCGGAGGCGACGACCGCGCGGTGCGGACCCGCTACTTCTCGCCGATCGCCGAGGTGCCGTTCTGCGGGCACGCGACGATCGCGACCGCCGTGGCGCTCGCCGAGGCGCGGGGCCCCGGGTCGTTCCGCTTCGAGACGGCCGTCGGCCCGGTCGTCATCGAGACCACGCAGGAGGCGGGGGCCCGGGGCGAGGACGTGCTGCGCGCCTCCTTCGCCAGCGTCGAGCCGAGCACCCGTGCCCTCGACGACGCGGTCGCCGACGAGCTGCTCGGCCTCCTCGGGCTGGTGCGCGACGACGTCGATCCGGGGTGGCCGCTGTCGGAGGTGTTCGCCGGCAACTGGCACCCGGTCGTGGCCTTGCGGTCGCTCGCGGTGTTCGACTCGTTCGGGTTCGACCCCGACCCGGTGCGCGAGCTGATGGATCGGCAGGGCTGGACGGGCACCGTCACGGTCGTCTGCACCGAGAGCGTGGACTTCGCGGCTGGCGCTGGCGCTGGCGCTGCCGCTGCCGCTGCTGCCGCTGCTGCCGCGACCCGCGGAGCCGGCACCGAGCTGCCCGCGATCGAGGCGCGCAACCTGTTCCCCGTCGGCGACATCACCGAGGACCCCGCGACAGGGTCGGCGGCCGCCGCCCTCGGGGCGTACCTCCGGGCTGTCGGCCTGCTCGCGCCTCCGGCCCGGTTCGCGGTGCGGCAGGGCAGGCACGTCGGCCGTCCGAGCCTGCTCACGGTCGACGTGCCCGCGACCGGCGGCATCACGGTCAGCGGCACCGCGAGCCTCGTCGTCGGCTGACCCGGCGGCGCAGCCGCTGCCGCCGCCCGCAGCAGCACCACACCCCGGATTCCGCACTACACGCCGGATTCCGCACTACACCCCGAGGAATCGAGGTGTCGTGCGGCTTCCGGGGTGTTGCGCTGTTCCGGGGCTGGTGCGGGGCGGCGTCAGCCCTCGGCGTCGAGCTGCTTCGCGCGGGCGAGGATCACGCCCGCGACGGTGCGGATCGGGTCGTTGCGGCCGAGGGCGGCCGACAGCTCGTGCTGCAGCTGCAGCGACTGCTCGGTGGTGAGCTCGGGCGACGAGATCGAGTCGGTGACGGTGTCGTAGGTGATGCGCACGGGGTCCTCCTGGTCGGTGGGCGAGCCTCGACCCTGCCATGCAGGCAGGGGCTGCGCGCCCCCCTTGACGACGGCGCACATCGGGGGTGCGGCGAGCGACTGCCCGAGGTGCGAGGTGCGAGGTGCGAGGTGCGAGGCCCAGGGCCCGCGCACCGCGTCAGGCGTGCGCCGGGGCGGTGCTCTCGCGCCGGACGATCTCGTGCGGGATGATCGCGAGCTCGGGCGGGCGGTCGCGGTCGGCGATGCGCGCCGCCAGCAGCTCGAGCGTGCGCTCGGCGAAGAGCCGCTTGTCGAGGCGCACGGTCGTGAGCGGCGGAAGCGTGAAGCGGCCGTCGGCGATGTCGTCGAAGCCCGCGACCGAGACGTCGTCGGGCACGCGCAGTCCCGCCGCCCACAGGGCGTGCACGGCGCCGATGGCGAGCGAGTCGGTGAAGCAGAAGAGCGCGTCCGGCGGACCGTCGGCGGCGAGTCGCCCGCGCACGGCAGCCGCGCCGGCCTCGGGCGACCACGCTCGACACGACCATCGCAGCGCCGGGTCGACGGGCAGGCCGGCCGCCTCGTGCGCCTGCTGCCAGCCGAGCGTGCGCGCGCGGGCCGTCGCGGTGTCGAAGCCGTCGCCCGAGCTGCCGAGCACGGCGATGCGACGGTGCCCGAGCTCGATCAGGTGCGTGGTCATGTCGCGGGCGGCCGCGACGCTGTCGACCCTGACCTGGTCGACGAGGCTCTGCTCGACCTCGCCGATCACGACGACGGGCGGCAGCGAGACCGCGCCGACGATGGCGCTCTCGTCGAGGCTCACCGGGTTGAGCACGAGCCCGTCGACGAGGTGCTCCTTGCCCCGCAGCAGCAGCTCGCGCTCGCGCTCCGGGCGCATGCCGGTCTGCTCGAGCTGCACCGACCAGCCGCGCTCGTGCGCGACCTCGACGAACCAGTGCGACATCTCGGCGCTGTACGGCGTCGTGAGGTCGGGGAACGCGAGCGCGATCGAGCCCGTGCGGCCGTTGCGCAGCCCTCGCGCGCTCAGGTTGGGCACGTAGTCGAGGGCGGCCACCGCCTCCTCGACGCGCGCCTTCGTCTCGGCACTGACCCGCACCGCCCCCGTGACGACGTTGGAGACCGTCTTCGGCGAGACGCCCGCCCGGGCGGCCACGTCCTTGACCGTCGCTCGCATCCGCCCAGGCTACTGCCGCGCCGCACGTCACTGCGGCGGCCGCCCTCAGCGGCCGCAGCCTCGCACCCCGAAGTGGACAATGCACCCCGTCGTTCCGGGGTGCATCGTCCACAACGGGGTGCAGCACGCCGACCGCTACGCCGAGGCCAGCACCTTGACGATGCGCTGCAGCGACACGCTCTCGCTCGGCCGCAGATCTTGCGCGAAGAGGCTGATCCGGAACTCCTCGAGCATCCACCGTGCGCGCACCAGCGACGGAGGCGCCCCCTCGGCCGGCGGGAACGCCCCGCCCGCCGCCTCGTACCGCTCCGTCGCCTGCTGCACCTCGGTCAGCCACGCCCGGTCGCGCGACGGCGCCTCGAGCAGCTTCGCCGTGCGGCGGGTGATGCCGACGAGGTAGACGGGCACGCGCTGCAGCTGCTGCAGGCCGGTGGCGGAGACGAAGCCCGGGTACACCAGGCGGTCGCGCTGCTGCCGCATGTCGGTGAGCGCCGTGAGCAGCGACATGTTCGTCGCCGCCTTCATCGCCTTGTCGGCGTCGCGAGCCGCCGTCAGGGTGCGCGCCACGAGCGACACCGTCTGGAACATCTGGTCCATCACGGCACCCGACACCCGGTCGCGCACGGTGAGGAACTCCTTCTTCGTGTACAGCTGCCCGTCGGGCTTGACCCGGTGCAGCACGTCGTCGACGACCGCCACCAGGCAGTCGGCGAAGAGGGCGGACGTGTTCTGGTACGGGCTCGTCGCGAGGATCAGCTTCTCGGGCGCCGTGAGGTGCTGCTGCACGTAGGCGACCGGGCTCGGCACGGCGAGCATGAGGAGGCGGCGCACCCCCCTGGGCGTCTCGCGCGCCTGGTCCGCAGGCGTCGCCATCAGGCGGATCGCCACGGAGGCGCCCTCGTCGACCAGCGCCGGGTACGCCCGGATCACGGTGTCGCCGTGCCGCGTGTCGACGACGGTCGGCAGCTCGTCGAAGTCCCACGAGGTGAGGCCGCTGCGCTCGATGGCGTTCGCAGGGGCGGCGGTCGCGGCGTCGGGGCGACCGCCCTCGGGGCTGCCGCGTCCTCGTCGGCCGCGACCCGCGCCTCCTGCGCCCTGGCCCTGGGTGACCCGCGCGACGCTCTCGCGCATGTCGTCGCTCAGCCGGTGCTGCAGCTCGTCGAGCGACTTGCCCGCACCGACCGTGCGACCGCGCTCGTCGACGACCGCCCACGTCACGCGCAGGTGCGCGGGCACGCGCTCGAGGTCGAAGTCGGCGGCGTCGACGGGTGTGTAGGTCAGCTTCTTGATGACGGAGGCGAGCGTCGCGGTGAACGACTCGGCGACGTCGTGCGGCGGCTCGGCCGGCAGCTCGGCGGTGATCTTCGACGCCCAGTCGGCGGCGGGCACGACGTTCTTGCGGATCTGCTTCGGCAGCGACTTGATCAGCGACGTCACGAGCTCGTCGCGGAGGCCCGGCACCTGCCAGTCGAACCCGGCCGGCCGGAGGCGCGCCAGCAGCGGCAGGGGCACTACCACCGTCACGCCGTCGTCGTCGGCACCCGGCTCGAACTTGTAGCGCAGGGTGAGCGTCTGGTCGCCCTGCCGCCACGTGCTCGGGAACCCGGCCTCGTCGACGTCGGGCTCGTCGTCGCCGAGCAGGTCGGCGGCGGTCATCGTGAGGAGGTCGGGCGTCTCCTGCTTGGCCTTGCGCCACCAGCCCTCGAAGTCGCGGGTGCTCGTGACCTCGGCGGGCACGCGGCGCTGGAAGAACTCGAACGCGGCGTCGCCGTCGACGAGGATGTCACGACGACGGGTGCGCTCCTCCACCTCGGTGAGCTCGCGGATCAGCTGCTGGTTGGCCTTCTCGAACGACTGCCGGCTCTCCCAGTCGCCCTCGACGAGGGCGTGCCGGATGAAGAGCTCGCGCGCGTAGCCGGGGTCGATCCGCGAGAACTGGATGCGCCTCCTCGGCACGATCGGGACGCCGTAGAGCGTCACGCGCTCGTAGGCGACGACCGAGCCCTGCTTCTTCTCCCAGTGCGGCTCGCCGTAGCTGCGCTTCACGAGGTCGGGGGCGAGCGGCTCGGCCCAGGCCGGGTCGATCGCGCCGTTGACTCGCGCGAAGAGGCGGCTCGTCTCGACGAGCTCGGCGCTCATGATCGCGGCGGGCTGCTTCTTGGCCAACGAGCTGCCGGGGAACACCAGGAACCGCGTCTGGCGGGCGCCGACGTAGTCCTTCTTCTGCGGGTCGAGCAGGCCGATCTGGCTGAGCAGGCCGGCGAGCAGGCTGCGGTGCACGCCGTCGGGGTTCGTGCTGCGCTCGCCGACGTGCAGCCCGAGGGGCTTGGCCGCCCGCAGCAGCTGGCGGTAGACGTCCTGCCACTCGCGCACGCGGAGGTAGTTGAGGTACTCCTCTCGGCAGAGGCGCTTGAACGCGTTGCCGGTGAGCTCGTCCTTCTTGTCCTCCAGGTGGTTCCAGAGGTTGAGGAGCGTCATGAAGTCGCCCTGCGGGTCCTTGAAGCGCGCGTGCGCCTCGTCGGCCTGCGCGCGCCGCTCGAGCGGACGCTCGCGAGGATCTTGGATGCTGAGCGCCGCGACGATCGCGAGCACCTCGCGGGTGGTGCCGTGCACCTTGGACTCGACGGCCATGCGGGCCAGGCGGGGGTCGATGGGCAGGCGCGTCAGCTGCTTGCCGACGCGGGTGATCTGGCCGCCCTGGGTGACGGCGCCGAGCTCGCGCAGCAGGTCGAGGCCGTCCTTGATGCCGCGCGAGTCCGGCGGCTGGAGGAACGGGAACGCCGCGATGTCGCCGAGGCCGAGCGAGATCATCTGGAGGATGACGGCGGCGAGGTTCGTGCGGAGGATCTCGGGCTCGGTGAACTCGTCGCGCTTCTCGAAGTCGGTCTCGCTGTAGAGCCGGATCGCGATGCCGTCGCTCGTGCGGCCCGAGCGGCCGGAGCGCTGGTTCGCGCTCGCCTGCGAGATCGCCTCGATGGGGAGGCGCTGCACCTTCGCGCGGGTCGAGTAGCGGCTGATGCGGGCGGTGCCGGCGTCGATCACGTACTTGATGCCCGGGACGGTGAGGCTGGTCTCGGCGACGTTCGTCGCGAGGACGATGCGGCGTCTGGTCCCGGCCGTGGGGCTCGGCTGGAAGACACGGTGCTGGTCGGCCGCGCTCAGGCGGCCGTAGAGGGGCAGCACCTCGGTCTGCGGCAGGTTGCGCGCCCGGATCGCGTCCTCGGCGTCGCGGATCTCGTTCTCGCCGCTGAGGAACACGAGCACGTCGCCCGAGCTCTCCCGGGCCAGCTCGTCGAGGGCCTCGTTGATGCCCTGCAGGTAGTCCTTGTCGTCGGCGCGCTGCCTCGGGTCGCCGGCCCGTGCCTCCTTGGCTCGCCGGGCTGCGGCACCGGGGCGGCCGGGCTCGCCGCGGCGGCGCCCGTCGTCACGTCGGGAGTCGTCGCGTCGCGCGGCCTGGCGAGCCGGGGCCGGGGCGTCGTCCAGCTCGTCCAGGTCGTCGACGTCGCGGTCGTCGTCGGCCGTGGTGTCGTCGGCGACGAGCGGACGGTAGCGGATCTCGACCGGGTAGGTGCGGCCCGAGACCTCGACGATCGGCGCACCGTCGAAGTGCTGCGAGAACGACTCGGGGTCGATGGTCGCGCTCGTGATGATCAGCTTGAGGTCGGGCCGACGCGGCAGCAGCTGCTTCAGGTACCCGAGCAGGAAGTCGATGGTCAGGCTGCGCTCGTGCGCCTCGTCGATGATGATCGTGTCGTACCGCTTCAGCTCGCGGTCGAAGTGGATCTCGTTCAGCAGGATGCCGTCGGTCATCAGCTTAATCTGCGTGTCGGCGCCGACCTTGTCGGTGAACCGCACCTGGTAGCCGACGAGCCCGCCGACCTCCTCGCCCAGCTCCTCCGCGATGCGCTCGCTGATCGTGCGTGCGGCGATGCGGCGCGGCTGGGTGTGCCCGATGCTGGTGCGGCCGAGCTCGAGGCAGATCTTGGGCAGCTGCGTCGTCTTGCCCGAGCCCGTGGAGCCCGCGACGATGACGACCTGGTGGTCGCGGATCGCGGCGGCGATGTCGTCGCGTCTCTGGCTGACCGGCAGCTCGGGGGGATAGGTGATGGTGGGCGACATGAGCCCTCCATCGTAAGCCGCACGGGCTGGGGAGCGCTCCCCGCAGTGCTCCCTCCCCTCGGGTCGCGTAGGGGGCGGCGTCCCCACCAGGTGTGGACACGAGGAGGCGCGGGTCGGCCTGCACGGCAACCTCGCTCCCATGATCCTCACGAACCGCTTGCTCGCCGCTTCCTCGTCCGCCGCCTCCCCGTCCGCCGCCTCCCTCGGTGCGGCCTCGCCGCTGGCCGTCATGACCGATCCGCTCTGCGTCTGCGTCCTCGACGTGCTCGAGCACGGCGCGCGGGCGGCCTCGCAGCTCGTCGCCGAGGCGTCGCGACGGCTCGGCCCCTCGGCGGGCGGCCCCGCGTTCGTCGCCTCGCGAGTCGCCCTGCTGGTCGCGTCGGGCTTCGTGGAGGCCAGCGATCCGCCGCCGGGCTCGGCCGCCGGGGCCGGAACCGTCCTGTCCGTCGCCGAGCGGCGGTCGTGCGAGCTGCTCGACGCCCTCGCGGAGGCGGTGGCCGAGGTCCGCGACGCCGGTGACGTCCAACAGGAACAGGACCTCGTCGACGCACTCGAGGCGGCATGGGCCGCACGCGACGGCCGGCGATCGGGCCTTCGCGGCGTCGACGAGTTCCGTGCCTCCGAGGCCGGTCGCCGCCACGCGCGTCGGGTCGCCGAGGGCACGCTCGGCCAGCCGGGCTCGCCCTTCGCCGCAGGGTGAGGGGAGGCGTGTCCTTCGTCGGCGTGCTGCGGCGGCGGCGGCCTGCGGACTCTCCGCTGTGGGGGTGTGAACGCGCTCTGGCTGTTCCGTCACGGAACGGAGCGACCACGCCGGGGGTCGAGGTGCCGCGAGTGCTGATCCGTCACGGAACGGAGCGATCACACTGCGGTTCGAGGTGCACCGAGTGCTGATCCGTCACGGAGCGGAGCGATCACATCGCGGTTCGATGTGCTCCGAGTGCTGATCCGTCACGGAGCGGAGCGATCACATCGCGGTTCGATGTGCTTCGAGTGCTGATCCGTCACGAGAGGGAGCGACCATGGACGACCTGAACCGTCCTGCTCTCCACGCCGACCCGGCCCCTCGTCGCTACGACGGGCCGCCCGGCCAGGAGCAGGGCGAACGCGGTGCGTCGCCCACGGCGCGTCGTGGACGCCCGCGTCGTCGCTCTGCCGGATCGCGGGCGATGCATCCCTTCGAGGTCCTCGGCGACGTGACGAGGCGGGAACTGGTGGAGGTGCTCGCGATCGGCCGGCAGACGTCGGGCGATCTCGCGAGCATCCTCCACGAGCGACGCGCCGTGGGGTGGTCGAGCGTGTCCCAGCACCTCGGGGTGCTGCTCGAATCGGGCTTCGTCGTCGTCGAGCAGGACGGCCCCCGGCGCTGGTACCACCTGCGCGACGACTGGCTCGACCTCGTCGCGGCGGGGCTCGACGAGCTACGACGTGCCTGGGACGAGGGTGCGTCGTCCCGAGAGCTGGGCGCCGGTCCTGCAGTGATGGCTCGACGGATCCGGACGGGCGACGTCGTCCTCAGGGAGCCGGGCGATCCGGTGCCGCCGCTACGGGACGCCAGGCGGGGGCGCAACGGACTCGACCTCAGCGCCCGCGGCGTCGGTCGGAGCCACTGGAGCGACGACGCCGACGGCAGCAGCGACCTCGACTGACGCGGCCCTGTCCGTGTTCCGTTTCGTGACGGATCAGGCTGGGTGGCCCTGTCCGTGTTCCGTTTCGTGATGGATCGGGCTGGGCGGCCGAGAATAGGGGAGGGGCTGTTCCGTCTCGTGACGGATCAGGTTGGGTGGCCCTGTCCGTGTTCCGTTTCGTGACGGATCAGGCTGGGTGGCCGAGATCAGGGGAGGGGCTGTTCCGTCTCGTGACGGATCAGGCTCAGCAGAGAGTCCCCTCCTCCCGCGGGGCCGACGGCCCGACCCGCAGCAGCGACCTGCCGTCCCGGTGGCGACCGTGTGGCCGGGTGCCGAGTGTTCCGCGTCGGGCCCGGGCCGATGTCGGTGGTCCGGACGATGATGAGCGTGTGTCAGCCGTTCACCCGACGCTCCCGTCACCGCAGCCGTCCCCCCTGCCTGCCTCGGTGCCGCCGTCGCTCCGCGAGTGGGGGCTCGACGTCGTCGACGAGCTGCTGATCGTCGGCGGGCTCGATCCGGACGCCGCCGTCTGGCAGGTCCGCGACCGCTCCGGCGACGAGTGGGCCGTGAAGGCGACCCGGCGTGACTGCCGGTTCGGCCTCGCGCTCGCCGCCGCCCTCGGCCCCGACTCCGGTGTCGTCGCCCCGCTCCCCACCCGGACGGGTGACCACTGGTCCGAGCGTGACGGGCTGCTCGTCTCGGTCTCGCCCTGGGTCCTCGGCGACGACGCCGCGGAGGACGGCCGGGGCCTCGACCTCGACCAGTGGGCCGAGCTGGGCGCCGTCGTCCGTCGGGTGCACGACCAGCCGCCTCCCTCGTCGGTCGCCCCGCTGCGCGCCGGCGTCAAGCGGACCGGCCGCCGGGCCCGCGTGCGCCTCCGTGACCTCGACGCCCGCTTCGTCGGCGCAGGCCAGGCGCCCGGGGTCGACCCCGAGCTGGCCGAGCTGTGGCACGCCCATCGAGACCGGCTCCGCCACCTCGAGACCACCGCCCTCCGTCTGAAGGAGGCGCGGGGCACGACCGTGAGGGTGTCCTGCCACGGCGACCCGCACCTCGGCAACGTCGTGGTCGACCCTGCCGGCCGCCCCTGGCTCATCGACCTCGACGAGGCCACCGTCGCTCCGCGCGAGGTCGACCTCGTGCTCGTCGAGCTCGGCGTGCTGCCCGGGCTGCCCGTCGAGCCCGAGCACCGCGCGGCGTTCCGCGGCGGGTACGGCGACGACGTGCGGCTCGACGAGGACCGCATCACGCGCTTCGGCTGCGTCCGCGCACTGGAGGACGTCACGGCGGTCTTCGCGGCGCTGGAGGGAGCACACTCTCCGCAGCACTCCGGCGACCTGGTCGGGGTACGCGTGGGCCTGGACGCCCTGCTCGGCACCAGCGGGCTCGTGTCGCTGGTCGAGGAACGCCTGTCCCGCTCGTCGCCCCCGACCGGCCAGCCGTCACGCGACACCTGATCCACGGCGCCGACCACGCAGCACCGCAGCACCGATCACGCCGCCACCCAGCACCGCAGCACCGATGACCACAGCACCGATGACCGCAGCACCGATGACCGCAGCACCGATCACCTCAGCACCGATCTCGACAGCACCGACGCCAGGAGAACCGAAATGACGACCCGACGCACGACCCGACGCACGACCGCGGCCGCCGCGGCCACCCTCGCCCTCGCCGCCGGGCTATCCGGCTGCAGCGGCTTCACGGGCGGCTCCGACGACGACGCCGACGGCGCCCTGACCTTCACGACCTGGGCCAGCGAGTCCGAGCAGGACAGCTTCGAGAAGCTGGTGGCCCAGTTCGAGAGCGAGCACGACGGCGCGACCATCGACCTCAACGTCGTGCCCTACGACCAGATGTTCTCCAACATCGACGCGCAGCTCTCGACGGGCGACGCCCCCGACGTCTTCCGCGTCGACTACGGCAACCTCGGCGTCTACTCGAGCCAGGGCCAGCTGCTCGACCTCACGGGCCAGATCGACGACGAGGACTCGTTCCAGCCCGCGATGCTCGAGGCAGTCTCGTACGACGGGGCACCCTACGGCGTGCCGCACCAGACCGACGTCTCCGCGCTGCTCGTCAACACCGAGCTGCTCGCCTCAGCCGGCATCACCGACCTGCCGACGAGCCAGGCGGACGCCTGGACGTGGGACGAGTTCGGCGAGGTCGCGACGAAGCTCCGCGCGAGCCTCCCCGCCGACCAGTACCCGTTCGGGGTGAACTGGCAGCAGGGCGGCACGCCGCGCTGGCTCAGCTGGTTGTTCCAGGCCGGCGGCGCCCTGCTCGCCGACGACGGGACGACGAGCGAGATCGACTCGCCCGAGGCAGCAGAGGCGCTCGGCTTCACCCAGTCGTTCTTCGAGCAGGGGTGGGTGGCGCCGAGCAGCAGCGTGAAGTCGACGACGTACGCCGACACGGAGTTCGGCGAGCAGACGACGGCGATGGCGTTCGTGGGCTCGTTCCTCGTGCCCGAGCTCGCCTCGACCGACTTCGACTGGACAGCCGTGCCGATGCCGGTCGACGAGCGCGGGGCGACCGACCTCGGCGGCAACGCCCTCGTCGCGACGGCCGACACCGACCAGGGCGAGCTCGCGACCGAGTTCCTGAACTTCATGGCCTCGGCGGACGCGATGACCGAGTTCTGCGCCGCGACCAACGAGCTGCCGACCCGGACCGACATCGACGCCTCGTCCATCGACTTCGCCGTGCGGCCCGACGTGATGCCGGTCTTCGTCGACCAGGCCACGACGATCGAGCCGAGCGACGTCAAGCAGCTGACCTCGCCGTACCTCGCCGAGATCACCGTCGCGATGCAGGACGAGCTCGAGGCGGCGTTCACCCAGGGGAAGTCGGTCGACGACACCCTGAGCGCCCTGGACGAGGCCGTCGGCCAGGCCACCGACTGATGACGGCGCTGCCGGGTGCGCGCCGTCCCGGACGACGCGCCGCCCGCCTCCGGGAGAACCTGGTCGGCTGGGCCTTCATCGGGCCGAACCTGGTGCTGCTGTCGCTGTTCCTGCTCGTGCCCATCCTCTGGGCCGTGCAGCTGTCGTTCCAGGAGACCCGCGGATTCGGCGACCCCGAGTGGGTGGGCGGGGCCAACTACGCCCGCATGGTCGCCGACCCCGTCTTCTGGCAGACGCTGGGCAACACGGTGCTCTTCACCGTGGTCACCGTGCCGGTCGAGATGGCGCTGGGACTGGGGCTGGCGGTCCTGCTCGACGGCGTCCTGCCCGGGCGACGCACCTGGCGGACGATGCTCGTGCTGCCGATGGTCATCTCGGGCGTCGCCAGCGCCATGATCGCCGTCATCCTGTTCACCGAGGCGAACGGCCTCGTCAACAAGGTGCTGCGCGCCCTCGGACTCGGGGCGGTGCCGTGGCAGTCGGACGGCGCGCTCGCGATGGTCTCGGTCATCGTCACGATGATCTGGCTGCGCGTGGGCCTCAACATGATCATCTACCTGGCGGGCCTGCAGTCCGTCTCGCCCGAGCTCTACGAGGCCGCCGAGCTCGACGGGGCCGGTGCCTGGCAGCGGTTCCGCTCGATCACCGTGCCGCTCGTCGGGCCGTCGACGTTCTTCCTGCTGGTGCTCAACGTGATCGCGTCGTTCCAGGTCTTCGACCTCGTCTTCGTGCTCACCGGCGGCGGCCCCGGCTACTCCACGTCGGTGCTCGGCACCTACGCCTACCGCAACGGCTTCCAGATCCGCGAGCAGGGCTACGGCGCCGCGCTCGGCGTCGTGATCCTCGTCGTGACGCTGGCCTTCACCGTCGTGCAGTGGCGCACCAACCGCACCCGCGACCTCACGGAATGACGAGGACCCGATCGTGACCACGCCCCAGTCCCTGGCCGACGCCCCCGCGGCCGGCGCACCCCGCAGCACCGTCCGCGGCGCCGATCGCGTCGCGGGCGTCCGTGCCCCGCGCAGGCGACCACGTCGCCGCGGCGGCTTCGTCGCCCTCCGCACCGTCGTCGCCGTCGTGGCGTCCGTCGTCGTCGCGTTCCCGCTGGTGTGGATGCTCGTCGTGGCGTTCTCGCCGCGGGGCGAGGTCTTCGGACGCGGCCTGCGCCTCCTGCCCAGTGCCCTGACCCTCGAGAACTTCGAGCGCGTGCTCGAGCGGTACCCCGTCGGCGCGTGGTTCGGCAACTCGATCGTCATCGGGGTCTTCGTCACCGTGCTGACGGTCGTCGTGAGCCTGCTCGCCGGGTACGCCTTCGCACAGCTCCGCTTCGTCGGGCGCACGGCGGTGTTCCTCGTGTTCCTCGCGACCCTGATGATCCCGGTGCAGGCGATCATGGTGGCCCAGTTCCGGCTGGTGAACGGGCTCGAGATCTACGGCACCTACTGGGCGGTGATCCTCCCGTCGGCAGCCACGGCGTTCGGGGTGTTCCTCGCGCGCCAGTTCATGCTCGGCATCCCGCAGGAGCTGATCGAGGCCGCCCGCCTCGACGGTGCCGGCCCGATCCGGGTGTTCACCCTCATCGTCCTGCCGCTGAGCGGCCCGTTGGTCGCCGTGCTCGTGTTGCTCACCCTGCTGGGCAGCTGGAACGACTTCGCCTGGCCGCTGATCGCCCTCAAGGACCCGGACCTCTACACGCTGCCCGTCGGGCTGCTCTACCTGAAGGGCCAGACCAACCCCGACTACAACGGGATCATGGCTCTCGCCGTCATCTCGGTGCTGCCGATGGTGGCGCTGTTCCTCGCGTTCCAGCGGTTCTTCGTGCAGGGCTTCGTGCGCAGCGGGGTGCGGTAGCGGCGAGGGGCACGGGCCGGCGGAGATCCCGACCGGAGACCCGGCCTGGCTCCCGGCGGCGCGACGTAAGATCCGACCAGGATCACCACTCGTCAACGGAGACGGAGCACCCCGGCATGACCTCGAACACCGCAGTCACGGACGCACCAGCCACCGGCCCTTCCACCCCCACCGGCCCGTCCGCCCCCACCGGCCACGCGACGGCCTCGGTCGCCGCGATCCTCGGCGAGGCGGCCACCCGGTACCCCGACGACGTCGCCGTCGTCGTCGGCCCGCAGCGCACCACCTACCGGGAGCTCTGGCAGCAGTCGCTCGCCTACGCCGGCGCCCTCCGTGCCCGCGGCGTGGGCGAGGGCGACCGTGTCGCGATGCTCGTCCCGAACGTCGCCGACTTCGCCCGCGTCTACTACGCGACCCTCGCGCTCGGTGCCGTGGTCGTGCCCGTCCACGCGCTGCTCAAACGTCACGAGATCGAGTACGTGCTGCACGACAGCGGCTCGTCGCTGCTCGTCTGCGCGGCCCCGCTGCTGCCGGAGGGGGCGGCCGGGGCGCAGCTGGCGGGAGTGGACGTCGTGACGGTGCTCGCGCCTCCGGCGACCGACGCCGGCACGGCCGTCGTGCCCCCGGCGCCCGACCGCCTCGAGTCGCTCGCCGCCGAGGCCGAGCCGCTCACGACCTACGTGCCGCGGCACCCGTTCGACACGGCGACGATCCTCTACACGAGCGGCACCACGGGCCAGCCGAAGGGCGCCGAGGGCTCGCACTTCGCGCTGCTGCACCAGGTCGACACGAACCTGATGAGCACCTTCGACATGCGCCGGGGTGACGTGCTGCTCGGCGCCCTGCCCCTGTTCCACACCTTCGGGCAGACCTGCACGATGAACACCGGGTTCCGGGCCGGCGCGACGATCGTCATGCTGCCGAAGTTCGACGGCGACGCGGCGCTCGCGGCCATGGTCGAGCACGGCTGCGAGGTGTTCATGGGCGTGCCGACGATGTACATGGCCCTGCTCGACGCCGCGACGCGGTCGGAGGCCAGGCCGCCGCTCCGGTACGCGATCTCGGGCGGCGCCTCCCTGCCGCTCGCCGTGCTGGCGAAGTTCGAGCAGGTCTTCGGCGCCCCGGTGCACGAGGGGTACGGGCTGACCGAGACGTCGCCGGTGGCGACGTTCAACCACGTGGGGCGGCCGCCGCGGCCCGGCACCATCGGCACCCCGATCTGGGGCGTCGACGTCGAGATCGCCGACTCGTCGGTCGAGGACAGGATCGTGCTGCTGCCGCACGGCGAGATCGGCGAGATCGTCGTCCGCGGCCACAACCTGATGAACGGCTACCTCGACCGGCCCGAGGACACCGCCAAGGCGATCGTCGACGGCTGGTTCCGCACCGGGGACCTCGGCACCAAGGACGACGACGACTACCTCACCGTCGTCGACCGGACCAAGGACATGATCATCCGCAACGGCTACAACGTGTACCCGCGCCAGGTCGAGGAGGTGCTCGCCCAGCACCCCGACGTGACCATGGCCGCCGTCTTCGGCGTGCCGCACGAGACGCACGGGCAGGAGATCGAGGCGGCCGTCGTGCTGCGGGCCGGTGCGACCGTCGCACCCGAGGAGCTGGTCGCCTTCGTCTCGGACGAGATCGCCGCGTACAAGTTCCCCCGCGTGGTGCACGTCGTCGACGCGCTGCCCCTCGGCCCGAGCGGCAAGGTGCTGAAGCGCGACCTCGTCGCGCGGTTCGGGGCGAAGGAGGCGGCCGTCACGCCGTCCTGACCGGTCGCGCCCGCGGCACGTCCCGTCCGACCGCCTCTCGGCGCGCCCCTGCTCGCGCCGCCTGATGCCGAGGGCGGGTCTCCGTCGCCGAGGGCGGGTCCGCGGCGACCCGCCCTCGATGACGCCGACCCGCCCTCGACCGGGTCGGTACTATCGGCGCGTGATCGGCATCGTGCTCGCGGCACTGCTCTGGGGCACCACCGGCACGGCGGCGAGCCTGCTGCCCCCGTCGGTCAGCCCGCTCGCGACCGGCGCGGCGACCATGTGCGTCGGCGGTCTGCTGCTCGCGCTGACGGCGCCGAGGCGGGCCGCGTCGGTGCTCCGAGGAGGCGGCGCCTCCTGGCGCTGGATCGTCCCGGGAGCGCTCGCGGTCGTCGCGTACCCGCTCGCGTTCTACTCGTCGATGTCGCTGGCCGGGGTCGCCGTCGGCAACGTCGTCTCGCTGGGGACGGCGCCGCTCTTCGCGGCGCTGCTCGAGCGGCTGCTCGACCCGGCCGCGCGCCGGCGACGGCTCGACCGGTGCTGGGCGGCCTCGGCCGGAGCGGCAGTCGCCGGGGTCGCGCTGCTCGCCGCGTTCGGGCACGGCGGCTCGCCCGACGTTGCCGGGGCGGCGGCATCGGCGACGTCCGGGCCCGGCGCGACGTTCCTGGCCGGGGTCGCCCTCGGCCTGCTCGCCGGTCTCGCGTACGCGACCTACACGTACACGGCAGGCCGCCTCCTCGATCTCGGGCACAGCTCGCGCGGCTCCGTGGCCGCGCAGTTCGGCGTCGGGGCGGTCGTCCTCGTGCCGGTGCTGCTGCTGACGGGCGGCCCGATCGTGCAGACGGGCACTTCGGTCGGCGTGCACCTCTACCTCGCGCTCGGGCCGATGTTCGTCGCGTACCTGCTGTTCGGCGCGGGGCTCCGCACCGTGTCCAGCTCGCGGGCGACGACGGTGACGCTGCTCGAGCCCGTGGTGGCGACGCTGCTCGCGGTGCTCGTCGTGGGGGAGCGGCTGGCCCCGCCCGGGTGGCTCGGCCTCGCGCTCGTCCTCGCCGGGGTCGCGGCCGTCGTCACGTCGCGGCCGACGCCGACGCCGCTGACGCTGACGCCGACGCCGCCGGAGCCCGATGCCCCTCGACGATCGGTCGGCTCCGACGCCTAGGGTGGGTCGGGTGATGCTCATCGACGTGCACGTCCACCGTTCCGACGACCCGCTCGCGCGGCACGACGAGCTGGCCCACCGGCTGGCCTCGGTCGCGGTCGATCCCGTGGCGGTCGACGACGACGTGGCCGAGATGGTGGTCAACCGCGTCATCGACAACGCGGCCGTCGCCGTCGCGAGCCTCGGCAGGGCGCCCGTCACTGCGGCCCGGGCACAGGCGGCTGCACGGCTGCAGCACCGCGCCCGGCACGCCGGGACCGGACGGGGCGACAGCGGACGCGGCGGCAGCGGCCACGGTGACAGCCCCGCGGACACGACCGACCGCCCCGAGAGCACCCTGCGTGCCGCGGGCCCGGCCGGCATCGCCAGCTCGGACGCCCGCAGCCCGCGCGCGGGCTCGACCGTCTTCGGCCTCGACCCCGAGCTGCGCGTCCAGCCCGAGTGGGCCGCGTGGGCGAACGGCGTCGCCGTCCGCGAGCTCGACTACCACGACACGTTCCTCGCCGCCGAGTACTCGCACCCCGGCGACAACATCCCGCCCGTGCTCGCCGTCGCGCAGCACGTCGGCGCAGACGGCGAGCAGCTCGTCCGGGGCATCGCGGCCGGCTACGAGCTGCAGATCGACCTCGCCCGCGCGATCAGCCTGCACGCCCACAAGATCGACCACGTGGCGCACCTCGGCCCGAGCGCGGCGGGCGGCATCGCGGCACTGCTCGGCCTCGACGTCGAGCGCACCGCACAGGCGATCGCCCAGGCGCTGCACACGACCACGGCCACGCGGCAGTCGCGCAAGGGCCTCATCTCGACCTGGAAGGCCTACGCGCCCGCCTTCGCCGGCAAGCAGGCGATCGAGGCGATCGACCGGGCGCTGCGCGGCCAGACCAGCCCGAGCCCGATCTACGAAGGGGAGGACGGCGTGGTCGCCCGCCTGCTCGACGGCCCCGACGCGCGCTACTCCGTGCCGCTGCCCGGCCCCGGCGAGGCGAAGCGGGCGATCCTCGACAGCTACACGAAGGAGCACTCGGCCGAGTACCAGGCCCAGGCCTGGATCGACCTCGCCCGCCGTCTCGGACGCGAGCGGCCCGAGCTGCGCGACCCGGCCGCGGTGCGGAGCATCGTCCTGCACACCAGCCACCACACGCACGTCGTGATCGGCTCGGGCGCCGGCGACCCGCAGAAGTACGACCCGACCGCCAGCCGCGAGACGCTCGACCACTCGATCCCCTACATCGTCGCCGTCGCCCTGCAGGACGGCGAGTGGCACCACGAGCGCAGCTACGCGCCCGAGCGTGCGCAGCGCCCCGACACGGTCGAGCTCTGGAGGCGGATCACGACCGCCGAGGACGCCGAGTGGACCCGGCGCTACCACTCCGCCGACCCTGCAGAGAAGGCGTTCGGCGGGCGGATCGAGGTGGAGTTCACCGACGGCTCGCGGCTCGTCGACGAGATCGCGGTCGCCGACGCGCACCCGCTCGGTGCACGTCCCTTCGCGCGCGAGGACTACGTGCGGAAGTTCCGCACGCTGGCAGAGGGGGTGCTGGCGCAGGAGGAGGTCGAGCGGTTCCTGGGGCTGGCGACGCGCCTCCGCACGCTCGAGCCGCACGAGCTCGCCGGGCTGACGCTCACGCCCCCGGCGGGCTCGCTCGACCGGTCCGACGCGGCCTCGCCCGACGGGCTCTTCTGATGCTGTACTCGACGACGACCCCGGCCGAGAAGCGGCGCCGGCTCCGCGAGGCGCTCGCCGGTGACCGGCTCGTGCGCCTGCCGGGGGCGTTCAACCCGCTCAGCGCACGGCTGATCGAGCGGAAGGGCTTCGAGGGCGTCTACGTCTCGGGCGCGGTCGTCGCGGCCGACCTGGGGCTGCCCGACATCGGCCTCACGACGCTGACCGAGGTCGCGACCCGGGCCGGCCAGATCGCCCGGATGACCGACCTGCCGACGCTCGTCGACGCCGACACGGGCTTCGGCGAGCCGATGAACGTCGCCCGAACAGTGCAGACGATGGAGGACGCCGGGCTCGCCGGCCTGCACGTCGAGGACCAGGTGAACCCCAAGCGCTGCGGGCACCTCGACGGCAAGCAGGTCGTCGGCCTCGACACGGCCGTCAAGCGCGTCCGCGCCGCCGTGGAGGGGCGCCGCGACCCCGACTTCCTCGTGATGGCCCGCACCGACGTGCGCGCGGTCGAGGGCTTCGACGTCGCCGTCGACCGAGCGAAGGCGCTCGTGGACGCGGGGGCCGACGCGATCTTCCCGGAGGCGCTGACCGGCCTGGCCGAGTTCGAGGCCGTCGCCGAGGCGGTCGACGTGCCGGTCCTCGCCAACATGACCGAGTTCGGCAAGGGCGAGCTGCACACGGCCGAGCAGCTGCGGAGCGCGGGGGTGCGGATGGTCATCTGGCCGGTCACGCTGCTGCGCCTCGCCATGGGCGAGGCCGGGCGCGGGCTCGACGAGCTCGCCGCGACCGGCACCCAGGCGCGCCTCCTCGACCGGATGCAGCACCGCGCCGACCTCTACGACCTCGTCGACTACGAGGGCTACTCTGCCTTCGACGGCGGCGTGTTCGACTTCACGGTCGAGCGCTGAGCCGCAGCACCCGCACCGCACCGCACCGCAGCACCGTCGCACCACCTCGCCTCACCTCACGAAGGAGTGACCATGAGCGACACCCTCACCGCACCTCCCGCGCCCGAGCTGCACAAGGGGCTGGCCGGCGTCGTCGTCGACCGGACCGCGGTCTCGTCGGTCGACGCGGCCAGCAACTCCCTGCTCTACCGCGGGTACCCGGTGCAGCAGCTCGCCGCCTCCTGCGACATCGAGGACGTCGCGTTCCTCCTGCTGCACGGCGAGCTCCCGACGCCGGAGCAGCGGTCCGCGTTCGACGCCGAGCTGCGGGCCGCGCGTCCCCTCGCGCCGGGGCTGCAGCACGTCATCGACCTGATCCCCACGTCGGCGCACCCGATGGACGTCGTCCGCACGGCCATCAGCGCCCTCGGCGCCGCGGAGCCCGAGCCGAGTCGCGCCCCGGGCGAGCACGACCCCACCGACACCCGCCGCCTCGCGACGCGGCTCTTCGGCGCCCTGCCCGCGGTCATCGCCTACGACCAGCGCAGGAGGCGCGACCTGCCTCCGGTGCGGCCTCGCGACGACCTGGGCTACAGCGCCGACTTCCTCCGGCAGGTGTTCGGGCGCGAGGCCGACGATCTCGACGTGCGGGCGTTCGACACGTCGATGGTGCTGTACGCCGAGCACTCGTTCAACGCGTCGACCTTCACGGCGCGGGTCGTCGCGTCGACGCTCAGCGACCTGCACTCGTCGATCGTGGCTGCGGTCGGCGCCCTCAAGGGCCCGCTGCACGGCGGGGCGAACGAGGCCGCCCTCGAGCTGCTCGTCCGGGTCGCCGACGAGGGCGGTGCCGAGGGCGCCGCGGCCTGGCTCGACGGCGCCTTCTCGCGCCGCGAGAAGATCATGGGCTTCGGGCACCGCGTGTACAAGAACGGCGACAGCCGAGTGCCGACCATGGAGGAGGCGCTGGCCGGCCTCGTCGACCGGGCCCGCGCCTCCGGCGACTCCCGGGTCGACCAGCTCGCCGCCGTCTACGACGCGTTGGCCGCCGGCGTGCTCGAGCGCAAGGGGCTGAAGCCGAACGTCGACTGGCCGTCGGGCTTCGCGTACCACCTGATGGGCTTCGACACGGCGGTGTTCACGCCGCTGTTCGTCGCGTCGCGGGTGCTCGGCTGGAGCGCCCACGTGATCGAGCAGCGCGAGGCCAACTCGCTGATCCGGCCGCTGTCGCACTACGACGGCCCGGCGCTGCGCGACGTGCCGTCTCGCGGCTAGTCGCAGCGGCTGCGGCCGCCGCTGCACGCCCGTGCGCGGCGAACCGCGTTCCGAACCATGAACCGCGTCATATCGCAGTTCATGGTTCGGAACGCGGTTCATCTCGGTCGGAGGTACCCTCCGCCCGGCGCTGCGCGACGTGCCGCGCGTCGGCGCACGCGCCTAGCGTGGAGGCATGACGAACCGACTCTCCGACGCCGTCAGCCCCTACCTGCGCTCGCACGCCGACAATCCCGTCGACTGGTGGCCGTGGGGCCCGGAGGCCTTCGCCGAGGCCGTCCGGCGCGACGTCCCGGTGCTCGTCTCGATCGGCTACTCGACGTGCCACTGGTGCCACGTCATGGCCCGTGAGAGCTTCAGCGACCCCGAGCTCGCGGCGCACCTGAACGAGCGGTTCGTCGCGATCAAGGTCGACCGCGAGGAGCACCCCGACGTCGACTCCAGCTACCTGGCCGCCGCCTCGGCCTTCACCCCCCAGCTCGGCTGGCCCCTCACCGTCTTCACGACGCCTGCCGGCCAGGCGTTCTTCGCCGGCACGTACTTCCCGCCGCAGCCCGTGCAGGACCACCCGGCGTTCCGGCAGGTGCTCGACGCCGTCACCGAGGCGTGGACGACCCGCCGCGGCGAGGTGGACACGACCGCCCGCGGAGTGGCGGCCGCACTGGCGGCGCAGCCCGCTCCTCCTGCGGCCGGCTCGGTCGAGCTGCTCTCGGCCGCGGCCCTGTCGCACGCGGCCGCCCGCGTCCTCGCCGCCGAGGACGTCGAGCACGGCGGGTTCGGCGGCGCCCCGAAGTTCCCCGTCGCGCCGGCCCAGCTGGCACTCCTCGGGCTCGGGGCCGGGGGAGACCGCGCAGCACTCGCCCTCGCCTCCCGGACCCTGCGGCGCATGGCCGCGTCGCCTCTGCGTGACCCGGTCGAGGGCGGCTTCTTCCGCTACTCGACCCGGCGCGACTGGGGCGACCCCCACTTCGAGCGGATGCTCTACGACAACGCGTTGCTGCTGACCGCGTACTCGCGGCTGGCCCTGCTCGAGCCGGCGGAGCCCGTCGGCACCGACACCGGTACCGACACCGACACCGACACCGACGGTGACGGCACGGACGAGACCGCAGGAGGTGCAGCTCGCGGACCTGCGCCCGCCCTCGGACCGCTCGAGGTCGCGGCGGGCATCGCGGGGTTCTTGCTCGGTCGTCTCCGCACGCCGCGCGGCGCCTTCGGCTCGGCTCAGGACTCGGAGAGCACGATCGACGGTCGCCGCGTGGAGGGCGAGTTCTACGCACTGGACGCCGCCGAGCGCGCTCGGCACGATGCTCCGCCCGTCGACGACAAGGTGCTGACGGGCTGGAACGGCCTGGCGATCGCGGCGCTCGCCGAGGCCGGGGCTCGACACGACCGCCCGGACTGGGTGGCGGCCGCACGCGGCGCCGCGGACGTGCTGCTCGACGAGCACGTGACCCCGGACGGGCGGCTGCTGCGCGCCTCCTCGTCGACGGGGGTGTCGGAGGCGGTGGCCACGCTCGAGGACCACGGCATGTTCGCCGAGGGGCTGCTGCAGCTGACGCTCGCCACGGGGCTGCCCCGGTACGCGGTCGCCGCGAGGTCGCTGCTGTCGGCGTGCCTGGTGGACGAGGAAGGGGGCGTGCCCTTCACGGCGCCGGCGGGGCCGGACCCCGTGCTGAGGTCACAGGGGACGGCGCTCGCGGCGGACCCGTCCGAGGGCGCCTACCCGTCCGGGGTCGCCGCGACGGCCGTCGCCGCGCTCACGCTGCACCGGCTCACGGGCGACGCGCGGTGGCGCCGGGCTGCGGAGCTGGCCGTCGGCCCTGCCGCCGACGCGGCGCTCGACTCGCCCGTCGCGTACGGGACGACGTTCTCGTTGCTCGCGGAGCTCGCCGCGCCGTCCACGCAGCTGCTCGTCGTCGAGCCGTCCGTCCTCACGCCGGTCGTCGCGGCCCAGGTCGAGGGCGAGCTCTCGGCTGCAGCAGGGGAGGCGCCGTCGGTCGCGATCGACCTGGGAGGGCGCGCTCGTCGCACCCTGGGCCCCGGTGTCCTGGTGGGCGTCGTCGACGAGGACTCCGCCGTGGCGCTCGCGGACGCCGGGTTCGAGCTCTTCGCGGGTCGCACGGCCGTGCAGGGCCACGCGACCGCGTACCTCTGCCACGACTTCGTCTGCCGGCTGCCCGTCACCGGCGTCGAGGAGCTCGACCGCGACCTCGCCGAGCAGGCCCGCTCGCAGGCGCGTGACGACTAGACGCGGCACTCCACGCAGGCGCTGCGGTGAGTCGGCGACCCGCCCGCAGCTGCCGTCGGGGGCGTGTCGTCTGGCTCGAGGGCGAGAAGACCCGCACTCGACCGAGGGCAGAGGTCAGGCCGCGAGCGACTCGAGCGGTGCGCCGTCGTCGCCCGTCCACTCGTCGAGCGAGCCGTCGTACAGGGCGACGTCGTCGTGCCCGACGAGGACCAGGGCGAGGGCGTCCGCGCTGGCCGCGATGCCCTGGCCGCAGTAGACGACGACCTTCTCGGCCGCCAGGACCGGCGCGAACGCCGCCTCGAGCTGCGCGGGCTCGGCGAAGTGCAGGCCGTCGTCGACGAGCTCGGTGGACGGCACGTTGATGCTGCCGGGGATGTGGCCACGACGAGGTCGTGACCCGGCGACGCCGTCGAAGTCGGCACGAGGCGAGCCGCAGACGAGCGCCGCCTGTTCGTCGCCGCGCACGACGGCCTCGACGAAGGGCTTGTCGACCCACAGCCCCGGGCGCTCGTGCGCGACGAACACGGACGGCTCGGGCTCGACGGCTCCGACGTCGACGGGACGCCCCTCGGCAGCCCAGGCGGAGAAGCCCCCGTCGAGGACGGCCGCGTCGTCGTGGCCGGCCGCGCGCAGCAACCACCAGAGCCGGGCGGCCCACGGGCCGCCCGACGAGTCGTAGGCGACGACCGTCGTGCCGGCGGCGATGCCCAGGGCGCCGGCTGCCTCGGCGAAGCGCTCGACGTCGGGCCGGGTGAACGGGAGCGCCGCCCGGTCGTCGCTGAGGTCGTGGATGAGGTCGCCGAACACGGCCCCGGGGACGTGCCCCTGCTCGAGGTACTCGCCGCGGCCGGTGGTGAAGCGGCCGGTCGCCTCGCCGTCGCGATCGCGCACGGGGAGCACCGAGACGTCGACCACGACCATGTCGTCGGCGCCGAGGTGGTCGGCCACCCACTGGCTGGAGACGAGGGGGAGGAGATGACGGGGGACATGCGGGCCACCGTAGCGCCCGCCCCCGTCATCGAGCCTGCGCCCCGTTCACAGAGCGTCACGGGCAGCCGTCACGACGTCCGCCACGACGGCCGGCCGGGCTGCCGTCCGGGCCGGTCGCGACCGCTCTCAGCGTCCCGAGCGTCGCGACGAGATGACGCCGGTGTCGAAGCCCATCAAGTTCAGCCCGCCGTTGAACCGGGCGTGCTCGACCTTGATGCAGCGGTCCATGACGACGGTCAGGCCCTTCTCCTCGGCGTACCGCGCCGCCTCCTCGTTCCAGATGCCGAGCTGCACCCAGATGGTGCGGGCCCCGCTCGCGAGCACGTCGTCGACGACCGACGGGATGTCGCTCGCCTTGCGGAACACGTCGACGATGTCGGGCACCTCGGGCAGCGAGGCCAGGTCGGGGTACGCCTTCTCGCCGAGGATCACGTCGGCCCGGGGGTTCACGAAGTAGACGCGCAGGTCGCTCGACTGCTGCAGGTAGGTGCCGACGAAGTAGGAGGAGCGGGTCGAGTTCGGCGAGGCGCCCACGATCGCGACGCTCTTCGCGGAGCGGAGGATGGCCTGCCGCGCACGGGCGTCCGGCCCGACCCAGGTGCGCTGCGACTTCAGCAGCTTGGCGAGCGGCGAGCTCGACGGCAGCTCGCAGGTGCGCCCGTTGGCGAGCTGCGTCGTGACGGTGTCGCTGTCCGTGCTCGTGCCTGTGCTGGTGCTGGTGCTCACGTCACGCCTCCTTCGTCGCGGCGCTGAGCGCCTGGTCGAGGTCGTCGATGATGTCGGCGGCGTCCTCGATGCCGACGCTGATGCGGACCGATCCCGGCAGCACTCCGGCGTCCACGAGCTGCTGCTCGCTGAGCTGCGCGTGCGTCGTCGACCCGGGGTGGATGACGAGGGTCTTCGCGTCGCCGATGTTGGCCAGGTGGCTCGCCAGCTCGACCGACTCGATGAACGTCTTGCCTGCGGCGCGTCCGCCGGCCAGCTCGAAGGTGAAGACCGAGCCCGGTCCCTCGGGCAGGTACTTCTGCGCGCGCTCGTGGTGCGGGTGCCCGGGCAGGCCGGCCCAGCGCACGCGCTCGATGCGCGGATCGGCGTCGAGCCACTCGGCGACCTCGCGCGCGTTCTCGACGTGCGCGCGCATCCGGAACGGCAGGGTCTCGACGCCCTGCGCCAGCAGGAACGCCGAGTGCGGCGCCAGCGCGGGCCCGATGTCGCGCAGCTGCTCGGCCCGCAGGCGGGTGAGGAACGCGTACTCGCCGAAGTTGCCCGACCAGTTGAGCCCGCCGTAGCTCGGCACGGGCTGGTCGAAGAGCGGGAACCTCGCGCTGTCCCAGCCGAAGCGGCCCGACTCGACGACCACGCCGCCGAGGGTGGTGCCGTGCCCGCCGAGGAACTTCGTCGCCGAGTGGATCACGACGTCGGCGCCCCACTCGATCGGTCGGTTCAGGTACGGGGTCGCGATGGTCGAGTCGACGATCAGGGGGATGCCCGCGGCGTGCGCGACCTCGGCCAGGCCCTCGAGATCGGCGATCTCGCCGGAGGGGTTCGCGACCGTCTCGACGAAGAGCAGCTTCGTCGCGGGGGTGATCGCCGCGGCGTAGTCGGCCGGCTCGCTCGACTGCACGAAGGTCGTCTCGACGCCGAAGCGCCGCAGGGTCACGTCGAGCTGCGTGACCGACCCGCCGTAGAGGGCGGCGCTCGCGACGATGTGGTCGCCCGCCCCGGCCAGCGAGGCGAAGGTGATGAACTGCGCGCTCAGCCCGCTCGACGTCGCGACGGCGCCGAGGCCGCCCTCGAGGCTCGCGACGCGCTCCTCGAAGGAGGCGGTCGTCGGGTTCGCCAGGCGGCTGTAGATGTTCCCGTACTTCTGCAGCGCGAACCGCGCCGCCGCGTCCTCCGTGTCGTCGAACACGAAGGCGCTCGACTGGTAGATCGGGAGCGCGCGCGCCCCGGTCGCCGAGTCGGGGACGTTGCCCGCGTGGATCGCACGCGTGCGGAAGCCGTAGTCACGATCTGCCATGCGGCCACGCTAGCCGCTGGGCGTCACGGGACGCCTCGGTGCGTAACGCAGCTTCACAGGACGAGCCGCGCCTCCACGGCGGGGAGGAACGACCGGGGGCGACGCTACTTCCAGCTGGGGATCCAGTAGTGCAGCCGGATGAACTCCCAGTCCTCGAGCTGCGCCGTCCAGAGCGGGTAGAAGAAGACGGTGACGGCGATCGAGACGACGACCACGATGCCCGTCACGACGATCCCGCTCAGCCGTCGGTCGGGGTGGTCCGTCCGGCGGCCGAGGACGATGCCGAGCACCCCGGCCAGCCCGAGCAGCAGGTAGGGCTCGAAGGCGATCGTGTAGAACTGGAAGACGGTGCGGCCCGAGAACGCCAGCCAGGGCAGGTAGCCCGCGGCGATGCCGACCAGCACAGCCCCGACCTGCCACTCGCGGCGGCGGACGAGGCGGTACGCGAGGTACGCGCAGGCCGCGACGGCCGCGTACCAGATGAACGGGTTCGCGATCGAGGTGATCGCCATGCCGCAGCGGGCCACCTCGCAGGCGCCCTGGCCCTGGTCCAACCCCTGGTAGTACATGCTCGTCGGCCGCAGCATGAGCAGCCAGCCGAACGGGTTCGCCGCGTACGAGTGCGGGGTGTGCAACCCGACGTTGAAGGCGTAGACGCCCGCCTCGTAGTGCCACCAGTTCTGCACCGTGTCGGGGACCCAGGCGAGCGCGCCCGACCAGCGCTCGCCTCCCTCGGAGACCCAGTTGCGGTAGTAGCCGCCGTCGGTGACGAACCAGCCCGTCCAGCTCGCGACGTAGGCCACGGCGGCGATCGGCACCGTGAGCAGGAAGCTCAGGGGCGCCTGGCGGAACAGCGTGCCCGAGAGCCAGAACTCGACGCCCGCCCGGCGACGCGCGAGCACGTCGACGACGACCGTGTAGACGGCGAACACGGCCAGGAAGTAGAGGCCGTTCCACTTCACGCCCGTCGCGAGGCCGCACATCAGCCCGGCGGTCACCAGCCAGGGACGGCCCCAGAGAGACGGGCCCCAGGCGGTGTCGCGGCCGGCCGCGCGCCTCCTCGCGAGCCAGGCGTCGAGGGACCTCGCGCTCTGCCTCCGGTCGAGCAGCACCGCCCCGAAGGCGAGCAGGCCGAACAGCATCACGAAGTTGTCGAGCAGCGCCACCCGCGACATCACGATCGCGTGCCCGTCGATCGCCATGAAGGAGCCCGCGAGCGTGCCGACCAGCGTCGAGCGCGACAGGTACGTGCCGATCACCGCGACGAGCGCCACGGCGACGATGCCCGCGACCGCCGTGCTGATCCGCCAGCCGGCCGGGTCGTCGGGCCCGAGTGCCCACATGCCGAGGCCGATCAGCCACTTGCCGAGCGGAGGGTGGGCCACGAAGGAGGGGGCGGCCAGGAAGCCGTCCGCCCCGCCGGCCGCGAAGGCGGCGTCGTAGTCGCTCGGCCACGAGCCCTCGTAGCCGAGGTTCCAGAGGCTCCAGGCGTCCTTGACGTAGTAGGTCTCGTCGAAGACGAGGGTGCCGGGCCGGCCGAGGTCCCACAGGCGCAGTGCGGCGGCGAGCAGGGTGACGAACAGCGGTCCGCCCCAGGCCCAGGCGCGTCGTCGCGCGGGAGTCGAGAGGACGCGGCCCCACCACGCGTCGATCCGGAGCGGCGGGCGGGGGGCGACCGGAGCTGTGGCCGTGCCGCTCGTCGCGTCTCCGGTCACCGCCTCGAGGTCGACCCGCACGTCGGGCTCAGCCGGGGCGACGCGCCCCGCGGCCGTCCCGGTGTCGAGCAGCGCGTCGAACTCCCGATCGCCCTGGCTGCTCATCCGGCCATCGTATTCGGCCCGCATCGGGCTCGTCGGCGGCCGCGGCCCGGCCAGGGGACAATGGGCAGGTGATCGTCCTCGCCGCCACCCCCATCGGAAACCTCGGCGACGCCTCCCGGCGGCTGGTCGAGGCCCTGACGAACGCCGAGGTCGTCGCGGCGGAGGACACCCGCACCGCCATCCACCTCATGCGCGCCCTCGGGGTCGAGAACCGTCCCCGCCTGATCGCCCTGCACGAGCACAACGAGCGCGAGAAGGCGGCAGAGCTCGTCGAGCTGGCCCGGACGGCCGACCTGATCGTCCTCACCGACGCGGGCATGCCCGCGATCAGCGACCCGGGATTCCCCCTCGTCGAGGCGGCCGCGGCCGCAGGCGTCACCGTCACGGCGATCCCCGGTCCGTCCGCCGTGCTCACCGCGCTCGCCGTCTCCGGCCTGCCCACCGACCGGTTCAGCTTCGAGGGGTTCCTGCCGCGCAAGCAGGGCGACCGCCTCCGGGTGCTCGGGGCCCTCGCCGACGAGCGCCGCACGATGGTCTTCTTCGAGTCGCCGCACCGTCTCGGCGACTCGCTCGGCGACGTGGTCACGACGCTCGGCGCCGATCGTCGCGTCGTCGTCTGCCGCGAGCTGACCAAGCTGCACGAGGAGGTGCGGCGCGGCTCCGCCTCCGAGCTCGCCGCCTGGGCGGCCGAGGGCGTTCGAGGCGAGATCTGCGTCGTGGTCGAGGGCGCCCCCGAGCGCGAGTTCGACCTGGCGGCGGGCCTCGCGCAGGTCCAGGCCCTCGTCGCCGACGGGGCCCGGCTCAAGGAGGCGTCGACCGACGTGGCCGCCGCCACCGGCCTGTCCCGCCGCGACCTCTACCAGGCCGCCCTCGCGGCGAAGGCCCCCCGCCCCTCCTGAACCCCCGGCGTGGGCGGCAGCCGAGGAGGCGCCGGCCGCGTCGCGGCGTCGGCGGCCGCACCTAAGATGGTCCCCATGCCCGCCGGCGACTCCTTCTTCATCGCAACGCCCATCTTCTACGTCAACGACGTGCCGCACATCGGCCACGCCTACACCGAGGTCGCGGCCGACGTGCTCGCCCGCTGGCACCGCCAGCGCGGTGACGACACGTGGCTGCTCACCGGCACGGACGAGCACGGCCAGAAGATCCTCCGCACCGCGACCAGCCACGACGTGACGCCGCAGGCGTGGGCCGACAAGCTCGTCACCGAGTCCTGGAAGCCGCTGCTCGAGACCGTCGGCATCAGCAACGACGACTTCATCCGCACGACCGACGAGCGCCACGAGAAGGGCGTGCAGCGGTTCCTGCAGAAGCTCCACGACGACGGCTACATCTACCAGGGCGAGTTCGAGGGCTTCTACTGCGTCGGCTGCGAAGAGTACAAGCAGCCGGGCGACCTCGTCGACGGCACCGGGGCCTTCGAGGGCGAGCAGGTCTGCGCGATCCACTCGAAGCCCGTCGAGCTCTTGAAAGAGAGCAACTACTTCTTCCGCATGAGCGACTTCGAACAGCGTCTGCTCGACCTGTACGAGTCGCAGCCCGACTTCGTCCAGCCCGAGAACGTCCGCAACGAGATCGTGCAGTTCGTCAAGCAGGGCCTGCGCGACCTGTCGATCTCGCGTCAGACGTTCGACTGGGGCGTCAAGGTCCCGTGGGACGAGAAGCACGTCGTCTACGTCTGGTTCGACGCGCTGCTCAACTACGTCACGGCCATCGGCTACGGCGTCGACGACGAGCAGTTCGACCGCCGCTGGCCTGCCGTGCAGCTCGTCGGCAAGGACATCGCTCGGTTCCACGCCGTCATCTGGCCCGCCATGCTGATGGCCGCCGGCCTGCCCGTCCCCAAGGCCGTCTTCGGCCACGGCTGGCTGCTCGTCGGCGGCGAGAAGATGTCGAAGTCGAAGCTGACCGGCATCGCGCCGCAGCAGATCACCGACGTCTTCGGCGCCGACGCGTTCCGCTACTACTTCATGCGGGCCATCACCTTCGGCCAGGACGGCAACTTCTCGTGGGAGGACATCTCGGCCCGCTACCAGGCCGAGCTCGCGAACGGCTTCGGCAACCTGGCCTCGCGCGTCATCGCGATGATCACCCGCTACTTCGACGGAACCGTCCCCGTCGCGGGCGAGCTGACCTCTGCCGACCTCGCCGTCCGCGAGACCGAGCTGCGGGTCACGGCCGCCGCCGACGGCGCGATGGACCGCTTCGCCATCAACGAGGCGCTCTCGTCGATCTGGGAACTCGTCGACGTCCTGAACGGCTACATCACCGAGCAGGAGCCCTGGGCCCTCGCCAAGAAGGACGACCAGCGCGATCGCCTCGCGACCGTGCTCGCCACCGCCCTCCGCGGCCTCGGCACGCTCACGGTGCTGCTGTCGCCGTTCATGCCCACCGCGACCCGCACCCTGTGGGAGGCGATCGGCCAGGGCGAGCTCACCAGCCAGCCCGTCGACCGCGCCGCCGAGTGGTCGAGCGCCCCGACGGTCCAGCCGCTCGCGGCCGGGCTCTTCCCCCGCATCGAGCAGCCCGAGCCGGCCGCATGACCGACGAGCGCAGCAGCGGCGACGAGCGCAGCAGCGACGCGACGCCGATGCACGTCCGTCACCGCTCCTCCACCGAGTCCGGCGGGCAGACCCGCGACCTGACCTACCCGCCGAGCCCGCAGGCGCTCGTCGTGCCCGTGTACGACAACCACACGCACCTCGAGATCGCCGACGGTCAGAACGCGCTCGACTACCGCGAGCACCTCGACCGAGCCTCGAGCGTCGGCGTGCGTGGCGTCGTCCAGGTCGGCACCGACCTCGAGACGTCGCGCTGGTCGGCCGACATCGCGGCCCGCGAGCCGCGCGTGCTCGCCGCGGTCGCGATCCACCCGAACGAGGCGCCGCTGCTGGCGGCGCGCGGCGAGCTGGCCGACGCCCTCGACGAGATCGACGAGCTGGCCGCCCGCCCCCGCGTCCGTGCCGTCGGCGAGACGGGCCTCGACTTCTTCCGCACGGGGGCAGAGGGCCGCGACGCGCAGCTCGAGTCGTTCGCCCGGCACGTCGAGATCGCGAAGAAGCACGACCTGGCCCTGCAGATCCACGACCGCGACGCTCACGACGACGTCGTCGACCTGCTGCTCGAGCTCGGCGCCCCGGCGCGCACGGTGTTCCACTGCTTCAGCGGCGGCCCCGAGCTGGCGAGCATCCTGGCCGAGAACGGCTGGTACGCCTCCTTCGCCGGCACGGTCACCTTCAAGAACGCCGCTCCGCTGCGCGAGGCGCTCGTGCAGCTGCCGCGGCACCTGGTCATGGTCGAGACGGACGCGCCGTACCTGACGCCGACGCCGTTCCGCGGCCGGCCGAACGCGCCGTACCTCATCCCGCACACGCTCCGGTCGATGGCCGAGACCATCGGCACCGACGTCTCGATGCTCGCGGCGCAGATCTCGTCCAACACCGAGCTGGTCTACGGCTCGTGGACCGACGAGCCCGTGACGGTCGAGGGCTGATGTCGCGCTCGACGCTGCTCGGCCCCGCGGAGATCCGCGACCTCGCCGACCTGCTGGGCATCCAGCCGACGAAGAAGCTCGGCCAGAACTTCGTCCACGACGCCAACACGGTGCGGCGCATCGTCGCCGCGTCCGGGGTGTCCGCGGGGACCTCCGTCGTCGAGATCGGGCCCGGCCTCGGCTCGCTCACGCTCGGCCTGCTCGAGGCGGGCGCGGACGTCGTCGCCGTCGAGATCGACAAGCGCCTCGCCGCCCAGCTGCCGACGACCGTGTCGCTGCTGCAGCCCGCGGCCGACCTCTCGGTGGTCGTCGACGACGCCATGCGCGTCGTCGAGCTCCCCTCGGCGCCGACGCACCTCGTCGCGAACCTGCCCTACAACATCAGCGTGCCGGTGCTCCTGCACTTCCTCGAGCACTTCCCGACGCTGACGCGCGGCCTCGTCATGGTCCAGGCCGAGGTCGGGCTCCGCCTCGCTGCCGAGCCCGGATCCAAGATCTACGGCTCCCCGAGCATCAAGGCGGCCTGGTACGGCGAGTTCTCCACGGCCGGCCAGGTCAGCCGCCAGGTCTTCTGGCCCGTGCCGAACGTCGACAGCATCCTCGTCGCCTTCGACCGCAAGGAGGCGCGGGGCACCGAAGAAGAACGCCTCGCGGTCTTCGAGCTGGTCGACGCCGCGTTCCAGCAGCGCCGCAAGATGCTGCGGCAGTCGTTGTCGGGCGTCTACGGCTCGTCGGCCGCCGCGTCCGAGGCGCTCGAGGCCGCAGGCCTGCCGCCGACCGAGCGCGGCGAGCAGCTGACCGTGGACGACTTCCTGGCGCTGGCACGGGCGACGCGCTGAGCCGCAGGGCGCGCGGCGCGCTCGTCGCTGGCAGGCTGGCGGCGTGAGCACGCAGGGCAGCGACGACCACCAGCGGAGGCGACCCGCGGTCATCAGCGACGCCCGCCTGGCCTCGGGCACGGGCCGCAGCAGCGAGCAGTGGTTCGCGTTGCTCGACGCCGCGGACGCCACGCGGCTGTCCCACGCGCAGATCGCACGCCTCCTCGTCGACGAGCACGAGGTGCCCGGCTGGTGGGCCCAGTCGATCACCGTGCGCTACGAGCAGGCCCGCGGAATGCGGCTCCCGGGGCAGCAGCCGGACGGCACGTTCTCGGTCGCGGTGAGCCGCAGCCTGAGGGGCGGGCCCCTCGAGCTGCTCGACCTCGGCGTCGAGCGCTTCGCGTCGTTCGCCGGGGGAGCACCCGAGGCCACGAGTCACTCCGTCGGGCACCCGACGGCACGGTGGCGGCTCGAGGGCGACGTGCGCCTGCAGCTGATGGTCTCGCCCGGCACGGGCGACAAGTGCAGCGTCAGCCTCACGCAGAGCCGTCTGCGGCTCCCCGAGCGCGTCGAGCCTGCCCGCGAAGCCATGACCCGGGCGTTCCGGGTCATGGGGGACCGACAGAACTGACTAGGTTGGGAGCATGAGCTCCGTGGCCGGCCCGACCGTGGTCCACACCCGTGCCCCGGGCAAGATCAACGTGTTCCTCGCCGTCGGCGACCTGCAGGACGACGGCTACCACGAGCTCGCGACGGCCTACCAGGCGGTGTCGCTGTACGAGGACGTGCGGGCACGCAAGGCGGACGACTTCACCGTCCGGGTGACCGCGGGCCCCGGCGTGGACGTCTCGGGGGTGCCGACCGACGAGAGCAACCTCGCGGTGCGTGCCGCCCGCCTCCTCGCGACGACGACCGGCTACCGGGGCGGCGTCGACCTCAGCATCGAGAAGGCGGTGCCCGTCGCGGGCGGCATGGGCGGCGGCTCGGCCGACGCGGCCGCGACGCTGCTGGCCTGCGACGCCCTCTGGGGCACGGGCCTCGGCCGGGACGACCTGCTCAAGCTGTCGGCCGAGCTCGGGGCCGACGTGCCCTTCGCCTTCGCGGGCGGCACCGCCGTCGGCACCGGCCGCGGCGACGAGCTCAGCCCAGCGCTCGCCAAGGGGCAGTTCCAGTGGGTGCTGGCCCTGGCCGACTTCGGGCTGTCGACGCCGACCGTCTACCACGAGCTGGACGAGCACCGGCTGCGCCACTCGAGCGACATCTCGCCGGTGCGCCAGCCCGTCGTCGACACCGGCGTGCTGCAGGCGCTGCGCGCCGGCGACGCCGAGCTGCTCGCCGACGTGATGCACAACGACCTCCAGGCGCCCGCCCTGCACCTCGAGCCGGGGCTCGGCCGCGTGCTCGAGCTCGGCGAGGGCAACGGCGCCCTCGCCGGGATCGTCTCGGGCTCCGGGCCCACCGTCGCCTTCCTCGCACCCGACCTCGACGGGGCCCTCGAGCTGCAGATAGCGCTCAGCGCGGCCCGCCTCACTGTCGTGCGGGCGACGGGGCCCGTGCACGGCGCACGCGTCATCACCGACTAGGAGGCGCGGTCGCGGCGCGCCTCGACGCTCGCGCTCTCAGACGGCCGGCCTGGTCCGCACGGCCGACCCGCGCCTCCTCGGCTTGCCTCGGCTCAGCGTGTGAACTTGAGCACGTTGGTGCGGGTGAGGCCCCACTCCTGGTCGAGCGTGAAGCCGACCGAGCCGAGCTGTTCGGTGACGCGGGGCCGCCAGTCCTGCTTGTCGCTCGTGATGAGCCAGACGACGTCGAGGTCGTCGGTGCGGTCGAGCACGTCCCCGAGCGGGTACTGGGTCTCCCAGAGGCCGTCGGTCTCGTAGCCGGGCGTCTCGAGCGTGAAGTCGGACATGCCGCGGAAGGCCTCGGGGTAGGTGTCCTGGATGATGCGCGACGTCGCCTTGGGATGGCGTCGGACGGGGCCGAAGACGACCCCCTCGCGGGTGCCGGGGGCCTCGGTCGCCCGCTCGCCGGCGACGAGGTCGGCGACCTGGTCCCAGGCGGACGAGTCCTTCGCCTCGGGCTGTCGCTGTTCGACGTACGTGGGTGAGGTCAGCACGACGGCGACGAGCAGCACCAGCGCGATCACGCGACGCCACGGGATCGCCGCGACCGCGACGGCCATCGTCATCGCGATGGCGGGCGTGCCGAAGGTCAGGTAGCGCGGCGAGTAGAGCGGGTCGACGACGAGCGAGACGCCCACGAGGCCGACGGTCGGCACGACCATCCACGGCAGCACGACCTCGGCGAAGCCGCGGGCGGCGGGCACGAGGCGGAGCGACAGCACGACGAGCGTCGCGCCGGCGCAGACGAGCGCGAAGACCGCGAAGTTCTCGTTGCCCTGGAACCACTGCGTCACGAGCACGCCGCGGAGCGTGCTGAAGCTCGGCCGTTCGATCCAGCTGACCTGGCTGTTCTGCGAGGCGATGAACCAGGCCAGCGGCAGGCTCGCGAGGCCGGCGACCCCGGCCCCGGCGAACCAGCCGAGCAGCGCCCGGCGCGACGACCGCACGGAGGTGGCGCCCGAGGCGGGCACGACGGCCACGGCGCCCGTGCGTGCCCACTCGTCGACGGCCGCGCGCTCGGCGGCGTGGTCGCGCCGGTCGCGCAGCACGCGGACGAGCATGGTCAGGGCGTGCCCCACGACGAGCAGTGCGATGTAGAGGAAGAAGGCGCAGGCCACGACGGCGAGCACGGCGTAGCCGACCCACCAGAGCGTGATCGAGCGGCGGGTGCGGGCGTGGCCGTCCTCGGCGGTGCGCCGGGCGGCCACGACGAGCACGAGCGTGAGCGCGACGGCGAAGAGGGCCGAGAGGGCGTACGAGCGGCCCTCGCCGCCCATCCAGGTCACGCGCGGCAGCAGCACGAAGAGCAGGCCCGCGACGACGGCGGTGCGCCGGTTCACGAGGATGCGGGTCAACGACACCGTGAGGCCTGCCGCGACGCCGGTGGCGAGGGCGCTCGGCACCCGCAGCGACGTGGGCGAGTACGGGAACACGTCGAACCAGAGGTGCATGAACGCGTAGTAGGCGGCGTGCACGAGGTCGACGGTGTGGATCATGGCCCAGAGCTGACCCCAGGTGCGGGTGGCCGAGACGACCGTCGCGGCCTCGTCGTACCAGACCGACGGCACCCACAGGAAGGCGCCGGAGACCAGCGTCGCGAGCACGCCGACCAGCACCGCGTCGGTGTGGCGACGGCCCAGGAGGCGCGCGGGCGACGAGCGCGTCGGCGGCTGCTCGGGCTCCGCGTCGCGGGCTACTGTGGGCGGGGTCGTGTCGTCCGCGGCCGTTCTCCGGAGGTCTGCCATGTCGTCACTGCCCCCTCTCGTGTCGGTCGCGTCGGGCTCGTCGGGGCCGGTGGCCGGGGACGAGACCGACGAGCGCTGGTCGCGCACCGTGCGGCTGCCGGGCTTCGGCCTCGAGGCCCAGGCCCGACTGCGCGCGGCTCGCGTGCTGGTCGTCGGCGCCGGCGGTCTGGGATCTCCGGCTGTCCAATATCTCGCAGCCTCGGGTGTGGGGACGCTGGGAGTGGTCGACGACGACGTCGTCGACCGGTCGAACCTACAGCGTCAGGTGCTCTTCGGACCTGGGGACGTGGGCCTGCCGAAGGCGCGGATCGCCGCCGAGCGCGTGCGGGCGACCGCCCCCGACACGCACGTCGTCGTGCACCCCGTCCGGCTCTCGGCCGACACCGCCGCGATCCTCGACGGGTACGACGTCGTCGTCGACGGCAGCGACTCGTTCGACACCTGCTACGTCGTCGCCGACGAGGCCGCGGCCAGGGGACTACCCGTCGTCTGGGGCAGCGTCGCCCGGCTCGACGGCCAGGTCAGCGTCTTCTGGGACGCCGCGCCCGACGGTCGCGACGTCGACTACCGAGACCTGCACCCGTCGCCTCCGGCTGGCGGCTGGGACGAGTCCTGCGCCGACGTCGGGGTGCTCGGGCCGCTCTGCGGCACCGTCGGCTCGGTCATGGCCAGCGAGGTCGTCAAGCTCGTCACGGGCGTCGGCGAGCCCCTGCTCGGTCGGGTCGTGACGATCGACGCGGGCTCCGCCTCGTGGCGCGAGAGCCGCCTCCGACGCGCTCCGCACCGGGCCCGAGAGCGGGCGGCGGCGAACGAGGCGCGGACGGCCGGGGCCTCGGGGGCGTCGCACGGCGGACACGAGGAGGCGCGGGCCGGCTCGCCGACACCGGTCGCCGACCAGCCCCGCGGCACCCGCAGCCCCGACGTGTCCGCCGACGAGCTCGCCGAGCTGCTCGCCGCACGGGACGCGGGCGAGGCGGCGTTCACCCTGCTCGACGTGCGCGAGCCCGACGAGCACGACTTCGCGCACCTCCCGGGCGACGTGCTGGCCGCCGGCCTCGGCGTCCGCACCCGTCAGAGGCCCGAGCTCGACCCGGAGCTCCCCGTCATCGCCTACTGCGCCCGTGGCCCGCGCGCCCGGGCGGCCGCCGAGCTGCTCGTCGCCGACGGGTTCGACGTGGCCGTGCTCGACGGGGGCATGCTCGGCTGGCAGCTGCGCGCCTCCTCGGCCGCCCGCCCCTGACGAGCGCACCCAGCCCGGCCTCGTCCTGCCCCGCCAGGGTCTCGACCGTAATTTGAGAGTGATCCGCGTCGCGCGAGTGCAGGAGCGGCGCAGAACAGGTCCCGGATCGCGGATCTGTCTCGCCTCGCGGGCCAGGCCGGGCTGCGTCGCCCAGCCGGCGTCCCGGGCTCAGCCGCCGGCGAAGGGCGGCATGACGTCGACCACGTCGCCGTCGGCCACGACCTGCTCGCGGTCGCGCGTGGTCAGCCCGTCGACGAGGAACGAGCAGCGCAGCAGCACCTCGCGCCAGTCGGCCGCCGACGTGCCCTCGACGGGCCGCACCTCGGTGAGCAGCCGCCCGATCGTCGCGCTCTCGCCGTCCGGAACGTCGACGACCTGCTCGTCGCGGCCGACGGCGGCGCGCGCGGCGGCGAAGAACCTCAGGGTCGTGCGGGTCACGGTCAGCCTCCGATGGCGCTCATGGTGCGGACGGGCTGGACGAAGTCGTCGCGGTCGATGCCGTGCGAGGCCGACTTCGCCCACATCGCGCCGCGCCAGAGGTCGGCGAGCTCGACGTCGCTCGCCCCGGACCGCAGCGGGTCGCGCAGGCCGGTCTCGGCGTCGCCGAACAGGCAGCTGCGCACGCCTCCCTCGGCGGTCAGGCGGGTGCGACGGCAGTCGCCGCAGAACGGCTCGCTGACCGACGCGATGATCCCGACGGTGCCGACGAGGTGCGCCTCGGTGCCGAGCCCGACCGCGTCGAACCGCTCCGCGGGCGCACCGTCGCGCGGAGCCGCGTGCGGGCTCAGCACGAAGCGCTCGGCGAGTCGGCCCCGGATGTCGTCGGCCGTCACGAAGGAGGCGCGGTGCCAGGTGCGGTCCGCGTCGAGGGGCATCTGCTCGATGAAGCGCAGCTCGTGCCCCCGGTCGAGCGACCAGGCCAGCAGGTCGGCGGCCTCGTGGTCGTTGACCCCGGGCAGCAGCACCGCGTTGATCTTGATCGGGGTGAGCCCGGCGGCCGCCGCGGCGTCGACGCCGGCGAGCACCTTGTCGAGGAACGGGCGGCGGGTCAGCGTCTCGAACGTCTCGGCGTGCAGCGAGTCGAGCGACACGTTGATGCGGTCGAGCCCGGCGTCGGCCAGGGCGCGGGCCCGCTGCGCGAGGCCGATGGCGTTGGTCGTCAGCGAGATGTCGGGTCGCGGCTCGAGGGCGGCGACCCGCCGCACGATGTCGACCAGATCGGCGCGCAGCAGCGGCTCCCCGCCGGTGAACCGCACCTGGCGGACGCCGAGGTCACGGACGCCGATGCTCACCAGCCGGACGATCTCGTCGGCGCTGAGGGCCTGGTCCGCGGGCAGCCAGGGCAGGCCGTCGGCCGGCATGCAGTAGGTGCAGCGGAGGTTGCAGCGGTCGGTCAGCGACACGCGCAGGTCGGTCGCCGTCCGGCCGAAGCGGTCGAGCAGGCCGGGGGCCGAGTCCGATCCGGGACGCGCGGGCAGCGCGGCGGCCGCGGCAGCCGTCTCGCCCGCGGCGAGGCGCCGGGGGATCGTGGGCAGACCGAGCGAGACCGTCATCCCCTGAGAGTAGGCGACGCCGCCGTGCGCCGCTGCAAGCCGCTGGCCGCGGACGCGCGCCGCAGGCCGCCGCCGCGCGTCGCGCCCCGCCGCGTCGTCGGTCGGCATGAACCGCGAACCGAACCATGAACTGCGGAACAACGCGGTTCATGGTTCGGTTCGCGGTTCATCACGGAGCCCGTCCCCGGCGCTCACGCGCTCACGCGATCGTGACGCGCCCCGGGTCGAGCAGCAGCCCGACCCGGTCGCCGCGTCGCAGCCGGGCGCCGTCGCCGGCCGCGAGGGGCAGCTCGGCGACGGCCGACAGCGACCCCTGGTCGGTGACGACGGTCACGGCCAGCCGCGAGAGGCGTTGCTCGACGCTCACGACGCGCGCCGGGATCGGGACGGGCGCCGCGCCTCCTGCAGGCTCGCCCGGTCCGTCGTCCCGGGCCCGGCCGGACCGCCCGGCCCGTCCGTCGTTCCCGGCGTGCTCGCCAGCTCCGTCGAGCCCCACCAGCGAGACCGCCTCGACAGGCAGCGACACCCGCGCGGGCCCGTGCGCGAGCGGCCGCGTCGACGACACGGTGAGTCCGCCCGGCAGCAGGGCGCGAGCTCCGTGGCCCGTCGCCGACGACTCCTCGGGAGTCCACACGGTCGCCCCCGTCAGCGACGCCACGTACGAGGTGTGCGGGTCGGTGAGCACCTCGGTCGGGGTCCCGCGCTGCACCACGACGCCTCCCTCGAGCACGACGACGCGGTCGGCGAGCGCGACGGCGTCCACGGGGTCGTGCGTGACGAGCAGCGTCGCGACCCGCACCTCCTGCAGCACGTCGGCGAGCGCCGTGCGCACGGCCGGGCGCTGCTCGGCGTCGAGGGCCGCGAGCGGCTCGTCGAGCAGCAGGAGGCGCGGGTCGGCCGCCAGCGCCCGCGCCACCGCCACGCGCTGCGACTGGCCGCCGGAGAGCTCCGAGGGCCGACGACCGGCGAGCGACGCGAGGCCGACCCTGCGGAGCTCGACATGGGCCAGCTCGCGGGCTGCGCGGGCGGGGACGCCGCGGCTGCGGGGACCGAAGGCGACGTTCTCGAGGGCGGTGAGGTGCGGGAACAGGCGGTGGTCCTGGAAGACGGTGCCGACGCGACGGTCGCGGGCGGGGACCCGGGCGACCGGCCCGTCGTCCGCACCTGGCCCGTCGTCCGTACCTGGCCCGTCCAGGCCGTACCCGTCCCGGCCGTGCCCGTCCAGGACGTGTCCGTCGACGACCACCCGCGACCCGTCGGCGGGCAGCAGCCCGGCCAGCGCCCCGAGCGCGGACGACTTGCCCGCGCCGTTCGGGCCGAGCAGGGCGACGACCTCGCCGGGGGCCACGTCGAGGTCGAGCTCGAGAGCGAACGAGCCGCGGGCCACCCGCAGCCGAGCGCTCAGCCCGCCCTCGCTCACCGCGCCCCCGTCGTCAGCCACCGGTCGCGCAGCAGCGACAGGACCCCGACCCCGACCGCCAGCAGCAGCAGCGAGATCGCGACGGCGCTCTCGGGGTCGCTCTGCTGGGCCAGGTAGACGCTCGTCGGGAGGGTCTGGGTGCGTCCGGGGAACGTCCCCGCGAAGGTGATGGTCGCCCCGAACTCACCGAGGGCCCGGGCGAAGCAGAGCACGGCTCCCGCCGTGACGCCGGGGGCGACCAGGGGCACCGTCACCCGCCGGAACGCGTACCAGCGCGACGCCCCGAGCGAGGCGGCCGCGTCGTCGAGCCCGCGGTCGACGCCGCGGAGCGCCCCCTCGACGCTGAGCACGAGGAACGGCATCGCGACGAACGTCTGCGCGATCACGACGGCGGCGAGCGTGAACGGGATCGTGATGCCGAGGGCGGCGTCGAGCGGGCGGCCGAGCAGGCCGTTGCGCCCGAGCAGGTAGAGCAGCGCGATGCCGCCGACGACCGGCGGCAGCACGAGCGGCACCGTGACTACTGCTCGCAGCAGCCGCCGCCAGACGACCGGCCACGCGTCGCTGGCCGTCAGCAGCCACGCCAACGGGACGCCCAGCAGCAGGCTGATCGCGGTCGCGAGCAGCGCGCTCGTGACCGACACCCGCAGGGCGTCGAGCACGCTCTCGCTCGCGAGCCGCTGGCCGAGGGTCGACCACGGGGCACGCACGAGCAGCGCCACGGCCGGCAGCACGAGCAGTGCCAGCCCGACGAGCGCCGGCACGAGCACGGCGACGGGGAGGCGCCGGTCACGCAGCGGGCCGCGGTCGAGCGGCCGACGCGGATCGCGGGGGAGACGCCGGTCTCGGGGGAGGCGCCGGTCGCGTCGACCGGTGCGGTCGCGCCGGTCGGGGAGCAGGTCCACGGCGACCGGGTCAGCCGACCCGGAAGCCGGCGTCGGCGAGCGCGTCCTGGCCGGTCGACGACAGCACGAAGGCGAGGAACGCCTCCGCGAGCCCGGGGTTCGGGGCGTCGGCGAGGCGGGCGGCCAGGTACGAGGTGGTCGGGGTCGACGCGTCGCCCACCTCGATCCCCTCGACCGAGTCGCCGGCCGCCGCGACGTCGGTCTCGTACACGAGCGCGGCGTCGACCTCGCCGAGCTCGACCTTCGTGAGGGCGCTCTTCACGTCGGGCTCGAGCGTCGCCGGCGTGACGCCGACGCCCTCGGCCTCGAGCACCGTCGCGGCGAGCGCGCCGCAGGGCACCTCGGCCGCGCACAGGGCGACCTCCACGTCGGGGGAGGAGAGGTCAGCCAGGGAGGTGACGTCGCCGGGGTTGCCGGCGGGCACGGCGATCTCGAGCGCGTTGCGCGCGAACGTGGCGGGCTCGCCCTCGGCGAGGCCCGCGTCGGTCACGATCTGCATGGTGGCGGCGCTGGCGCTGAAGAAGTCGTCGACCGGCGACCCGGCGACGATCTGCTGGGCGAGTGCCGAGCTGCCGCCGTAGCTGATCGTGACGGTGCTGCCGGGGTTCGCGGCCTCGAAGTCGGCGGCGAGGGCGTCGAAGGTCTCCGTCAGGGAGGCGGCGGCCAGCACCGTGATCTCGCCGGTCGCCGCAGCGGGGCTCGCGACGGGGGTGCCGGAGGCGGTCGGGTCGTCGGCCGCGCCCCCGGAGGAGCAGGCGCTCAGCACGAGCAGCGCGGCAGCGCCCGCGGCGAGGACGAGGGGCCGACGGGCGAAGGGCGTGCGGGCGAAGGGCGTGCGGGCCGAGGAGGCGCGGGTGCGGCGTGCAGGAGTCATCGAGCGGTCTCGCTCTCGGCCTCGGCCTCGGCCGGCGCGGTCGCCGTCTCGCCCAGCCGCCCGAGCGTCACGCTCACGTTCGTCGCCTTCGCGCTCGCGACCACGGGGCTGCCGACCTCGAGGCCCAGCTCGTCGGCCGCCTCCCTGCTGATCAGCGACACGACCCGGAACGGCCCGGCCTGGACGTCGACCTGCGCCATGACCGTGTCCCGGACGATCGCCGTGACGATCCCCGTGAACCGGTTGCGCTCGCTGACGACCGCGCCCGAGGCGTCGCCTCCCGCACCGCCGCGAGGAGGCGCGGCGTGCGCCGCCTGCTCGCTCGCGACGCGGGCCAGCTCCGAGCCGACGACCGCGAGGCGTCCGCCGGGGCCCGGCACGAGCTCGAGGCGTCCGGCCTCGGCCCAGCGGCGGACGGTGTCGTCCGAGACGCCGACCAGTGCGGCGGCCTCGCTGACGCGGTACAGGGTCTCCGGCATGCGTCGATCCTACCGGCTTCGTTCCGCTGCTGCGGCGTCAGTCGGAGATCGCCGCCGCACGTGAGCGTCCACGGCTGACGAGTCGTCGCAGTCGACGGGCGTCGGAGACGACGACGTCCCCCAGCCGCTCGGACCAGCCCGGCCCGGCTCGCCAGATCGACACGAGCAGGATGACGAGCACCGCCGTCGCCAGCGACGCCCGCTGCAGGGCCATGTACGGCTCGAGCTGCCGCACGAGCAGGGCGAGGGGGATCGCGAGCCACTCCCACCGGCCCGTCAGCGCGACGAACGGCACGAGCAGCAGGGCGTACCAGGGGTAGCGCGGGCTGACGGCCACGAGCACGACGCCGATCATCACGAGCTGGCCGAGCCAGGGCCTGTCGACCGGGGTCTTGACCCAGACGAGTGCGGCTGTGACGGCGAGCACCAGCGCGACGACGGGCGTCGTCCACGCGTCGGGCAGGAACGCCGACATGAAGACGAACCGGGAGCCGTCCTCGTAGCCCTCCTCCGTCAGGTACCCGGGCAGGTAGCCGAGCACCTGCCAGCCGGTCGTGGCGACGTAGGGGACGTAGAGCAGCGCGAACGTGACGATCGAGGCGACGACGACCTTCGCCGGCTGACGACGCAGCAGGGCGGGAGCGGCGATCGCCGGGATGAGCTTGGTCGCGACGGCGGCGCCGAGCGCGATGCCGCCCCGCCAGCGACGGCCGGTCGCGACGAGCAACGTGGCCGCGACGACGAGCACGGCCCCCAGCAGGTCGACGTGCGAGTTGGTGATCCCCTCGCCGACGACGAGCGGGCACCAGCCCCAGAGAGCGGCCCAGCGCGGGTCGAGGCCGCGGCGGCGGAGTGTGACGACGAGCGCGACGGTCGTGCCGAACACGAGCAGCGCGCCGGTGAGCTGGAGGGGGAAGAAGCCGACCTCGGGGCCCACGAGGGCCCGCACGCCGGCGAAGTACAGCTCCGCCGCGGGCGGGTAGATCGTCGGGACCTCCGGCCGGTTGATCGCCGTGCAGACGACGTCGCCCGTCTCGGTGTCGTAGGCGCGGTGGATCTGCCGGTCGGGCTGGCTGCACCGCTCGCCGATCGTGCCGTCGTCCCGGGTGAAGGGCGCCGACTCCGGGAAGATCCAGGCGGGGCGCAGGTCGCGCAGCTCGCCCGAGTCGGGGGTGTGCGCGTAGGGCGAGACGCCGTTCACCTGGACGATGCCGTCCCAGGCGTAGCGCGCGGGGTCGGTGCTGGTGTTCGGGTCGCCGGTCAGGGCCGCGCCGCCGACGAGGGCCGTGCCCGCGAGCACGAGGGCCGTGACCGCCCGGGCGGGCACCCGGCGCAGCAGCAGCAGGGCCACGACGAAGAAGGCCCAGCACACCGCGGTCCACACGACGTAGGAGGCGCGGAGCTCCTCTCGCAGGAATCCCAGCTCGAGAACGCCCCACGCCACGGACGCCGCCAATCCGGTGACGGCGACGGCCGCGAATAGAGTACGCACCTGTCCAGTCTGGTCGACGACCGCCTGGGAACCAGGACCACGCACCACATATGTGAAATGATGGCCGACATGAGACAGTTGTTGCTGACGCTCCGCACGGCCGCCTCGTCGCCGAGCCGCAACGCCCGCTCGGCGACCGTCCTCGGCCGGCTGCTCGGCGCGGCGTTCCTGATCTGCCTGCTCACCGGCCTCTACAGCCACTTCCTGCAAGAACCGGCCTCCTGGATGCGGTTCCCCACCTCGCCCGTCTGGCTCTACCAGGTGACGCAGGGCATCCACATCACGGCCGGCATCGCCTCGATCCCCCTGCTGCTCGGCAAGCTGCACGCGGTGTTCCCGCAGCTGTTCCAGCACCCTCCGGTGCGGCACCCGGTGCAGGTGCTCGAGCGCGCCTCCATCGCCCTGTTCATCTCGACGTCGGTGCTGCAGCTCGTCACGGGCCTGCTCAACACGTACCAGTGGTACCCGTGGCCGTTCCCGTTCAAGCAGGTCCACTTCGCCCTGTCGTTCGTGATCATCGGCTCGCTCGCCGTCCACATCGCCGTCAAGCTCCCGCTGATCACCCGGTACTGGCGGGCCCGCGACAGCTACGACGCCGACGGTCGGTTCGTCGAGCCCTCCGGCGAGCTCGACCCCGCGCGGGCCGAGCACGAGGCCGTGCGCGAGCTCGCCCGCATGCGCCGCGACGACGCTCCGACCTCGACCTCACAGCTCACCGGGGGCGAGCCCTCGGCCCCGCAGCCCCGCGGGCTGGTCGGCCGCGTGACCCGCTGGATCGACGACGCCCGCGAGCCCGAGCGCGACCCGGCCCGCAGCCGCGTGTCGCGCCGAGGCTTCTTCGGCGCGATCGGCGCCTCGACCGTCGGCGTCGTCGCGTTGACCGCCGGCCAGTCCTTCACCCCGTTCGAGCCGCTCAACGCCTTCGGTCCCCGGCAGCGCGGCATCGGCCCGAACGACCTGCCGGTGAACCGGACCGCCTCGGCAGCCAAGGTGCTCGAGACGGCGATGGACCCCGACTGGACCCTCACGATCGCCCACGGCGAGCGGACGATGGCCTTCACGGCCTCGGACCTGGAGGCGATGGCCCAAGGCGACGAGCACCTCCCGATCTCGTGCGTCGAGGGCTGGAGCCAGACCGCCCGCTGGCGCGGCCCGCGCCTCGTCGAGCTGATGGCGCTCGTGGGGGCGCCGTCCGACAGATCGCTGCGCGTCACGAGCCTCGAGGAGAAGGGCGGCTACCGCGTCATGCTCATGGGCCCTGAGTACGCGAACGACCCCACCACGCTCGTCGCCCTCGAGGTGAACGGCGGTCGGCTCGACATCGAGCACGGCTACCCCGCGCGGATGATCGCCCCCGGGCGTCCCGGCGTCCTGCAGACCAAGTGGCTCAGCCTGATCGAGGTGATCTGATGACGCGCTCGTCGGCCGTCCCCGCCGTTCCCTCCTCCTCTGCCTCCGGGTCCGGCGCCACCGGGCGCGGCGTCCACGTCGCCCGTGCCGTGCTCGTCGTCGTCGGCATCGCCCTCATCGGCCTCGGCGGGTGGGTGCTCACCGAGACCGTGTCGCCGACACGCTACGGCGGGTTGCTCGTGTGGCTGATCGGCGCCGTGATCGCCCACGACGCGATCATCGCCCCTGTCGTCGCCGGGATCGCCCTGCTCGTCGGGCGGACGGGTCGACGCATCAGCCCCGCGGTGCTCGCGATCGTGCAGGTCGGGATCGTCCTCGGGGTCGTGCTGACGCTGGTCGTCGTGCCCGAGATCATCGCCAAGGCACGGGGGCCGAAGAACGACACCGTGCTGCCGTTCGACTACGGCGTGCGGCTGGGCGTGGCGTGGCTGGTCGTCGTCGTGCTCACGGCGCTCGCCGTGGTCGCGTGGACCGTGCTGGCCCGCCGCCGCGAGGCGCGGCGCGCGGCCTGACCCGCACGGCCTGACCCGCACGGCCTGGTGCTCCCGAGCGGTCTCGGTCTCGATCTCGATCTCGATCTCGATCTCGGCTGAGGGGACGCCGAAGAGACGAACCGACGTGATGTCCCGCGTCGGTTCGTCGCCTCCGCGACGGTTCCCGGCCTAGGAGGCGCGGACGAGCCGGCAGAACGTGCGACGACCGACCGACCAGGTCTGCGACACGCGCAGGCCCGCGGCGGCGGCGTGCCGACCGAGTGCTTCGCGGCCGACCTCGGCCCAGGGGAACGTGGCGCTCGCGCGGCCCTGCTCGTCGACGACCTGGGCGTCGTAGGCGACGTCGGCCGCCGGGTCGGCCGCGGTCTCGACGACCACGGACCCCGTGGGGGCGACGACCGAGGAGGCGCGGGCCACCAGGGCGGTCGGGTCGCCGCCGATCCCGATGTTGCCGTCGAGCAGCAGGGCGACGTCCCACGTCCCCTCGCCCGGCAGGGCGTCGAAGACCGAGCCCGCCACGACGGGGAGCCCGGCGTCGACGGCCATGGCGACGGCGGTGACGGAGACGTCGACGCCGAGGGCGCCGAGCCCGCGGTCGACGGCGGCGCGCACCATCCGGGCGGGGCCGCAGCCGATGTCGAGCACGGACGACGCGTCGAGGATCGTGCTCAGGTCGGCGGCGTCGGCCCCGCGACTCCAGCGGGCGACGTCGAACGCGTCGAGATCGGCGCCGTCGGCGGGCGCGTCGAGACCCGCGCCGCGGCCGGTGTCGACGGAGCGCGAGCCCTGCCGGGCGGTGCCCGGGGAGCGGACGAGCTGGAGTCGCCCCTCGCGGCGGAGGGCGCGCGCGTACGGCTCCGCGCCTCCGGAGCCGAAGGTGGGCTGGGGGTCGGCGGTCATGGTCACGAGAGGGTCTCCTCGGGGGTGGGCCGGGAGGCGTCGGGACCGCCTGCGGTGATGGGGTCGAGTCGGCGCAGGGCCTGCGCGAAGAGGGTGTCGGGGCCGGCGGCGGCGGCGAGCCGCGCGTCGTCGATCGTGTCGACGTCGACGAGCTCGGGCAGCGTGCGGACGCGGAGCCCGGCCTCGGCGAGCCGGCGCCGCTGGTGGGCCCCGGTGTCGTCCTGCGACATCGGGACGCCGCGGAGCAGGTCTCCGGTGGGCCGCTCGAGGCCGAGCGCCCAGAAGCCGCCGTCGTTCGCCGGGCCGAACCAGGCGTCGACGTCGTCGGCCGGCTCGTCGAAGGCGGGGGCGAGGTCCGCCACCGTGAGCTGCGGGGTGTCCATGCCGACGAGCACGGTGCGGCCGTCGACCTCGTCGAAGAGGGCTCCGAGCCGTGCGTCGAGGCCGCCGCCGATCTGGTGGATCACATCGAAGTCTTCGGAGCCGGGGGGCGTTCGGTTGCCGTCGAAGAGCAGGACGCGTCGGCTCGCGGGCAGCCGGCGCACCACGGCGAGGGTGTCCTGGATCGCAGCGGCCGCCACCTCGGCGGCCTGCTCGAGGGTCAGGGGAGGGTGCAGGCGCGTCTTGACCTTGCCCGGCAGCGTCTCCTTGCAGATCACCACGACGGTCGTCATCGGCCTGCCTCCCTGAGGAGCCGCGACATGTCCTCGACGGCCCGGGCGGTGCCGCGGATCGTGCCGGTCACCTTGCTGCGGCCGACGCGCGGCGAGTACGGCACGTCGAGCTCGTGGATGCGCCAGCCCGCCTCGGAGGCGCGCAGCACCATCTCGAGCGGGTAGCCGCTCCGGCGGTCGAGCAGGCCGAGGCCGAGCAGCCCCTCTCGGCTGGCGACGCGCATCGGGCCGAGGTCGTGCAGGGCGACGCCGGAGGCGCGGCGCATCAGGTGCGCGAGCACCCGGTTCGCGACGCGGGCGTGGAACGGCCAGGCGCCGCGCGTCGTCGGCCGTCGGCGACCGAGCACGAGCTCGGCCTCGCCTGCCAGCACGGGGGCGGCGAGCGTCGGCAGGTCGGCGGGGTCCATCGACGCGTCGGCGTCGCAGAAGGCCACGAACGGTGCGGTGGCGGCCTCGAGACCGGCGTGGGCGGCTGCGCCGAAGCCGCGACGCGCCTCCTCGACGACCAGCGCACCGTGCTCGCGGGCGACGTCGGCCGAGCCGTCGGTGGAACCGTTGTCGACGACGATCGCTCGCCAGCCCTCGGGCAGGCGCCCGAGCACCCAGGGCAGCGCCCCTGCCTCGTCGAGACAGGGGAGCACGACGTCGACCTGGGGACTGCTCATCCTGGTGATATTACGGACGCCACCTTGGGAGGGGCCGTGCCCGCCCCGAAGGGGGGCGACCTTGTTCGGTCCGCCCGGCCTGCCTGAGCCGGGAACCCGGGCGGGTCCGTCGAGGACGGTCCGTGGCGACGGACCGTCGGCGACGAACTCGCCCGTGCCGCCCCTCTGGATCTGCAGGTGCGGCGTCAGCCGCGGACGGCCGCCCGCAGCGGGGCCGTCGCGAACTCGCGCATGCCCTCCTCGAACGAGACCGCCGGGCTCCAGCCGAGCTCGTCGCGGAGGCGTGCCGACGAGGCCGTGACGTGGCGCACGTCCCCCGCGCGGTACTGGCCGGTGACCACGGGAGCGGGCCCACCGGCCTCGCGGGCCAGCGCCTCCGCCATCTCGCCGATCGTGTGCACGGTGCCGCTGCCGACGTTGAACGCCCGGAACGAGTCGGGCTGCTGCGCGGCCGTCCAGTCGAGGGCCGCGAGGTTGGCCGAGGCGATGTCGCGCACGTGCACGAAGTCGCGCCTCTGGGCGCCGTCCTCGTAGACGCGGGGCGCCTCGCCGCGCTCGAGCGCGGAACGGAACAGCGACGCCACCCCGGCGTAGGGGGTGTTCTGCGGCATGCCCGGCCCGTAGACGTTGTGGTAGCGCAGGGCGGCGGCGCGGCCGTCGGTGCTGCGGGCCCACGAGGTCGACAGGTGCTCCTGCGTGAGCTTCGTGATCGCGTACACGTTGCGGGGGTCGAGCGGGGCGTCCTCCGCGATCAGCTGCGGCTCGAGGAGCTCGCCCTCGGCGTCGCGCGGGTCGAAGACGCCGGCGTCGAGGTCGGCGATGCGACGGGGGGCCGGCCGCTCGGTCTCGCCCGCGGTCGTGCGGTAGCTGCCCTCGCCGTAGACGACCATCGACGAGGCGACGACGAGCCGGTCGACGCCCGCCCGGTCCATCGCGGCGAGCAGCACGGCGGTGCCGTGCTCGTTGCTGTCGACGTAGTCCGGCGCGTCCTGGAAGTCGACGCCGAGGCCGACCTTGGCCGCCTGGTGGCAGACCGCGTCGACGCCCACGAGCGCCGCGTCGACGACCGCCGCGTCGCGCACGTCGCCGCGGACGAAGTCGACCCGCGGGTCGAGCGTCGGGGGGCCGCCGTGCACGTCGGGTCGCAGCGAGTCGAGCACTCGCACGGACCAGCCGCGGCCCAGCGCCTGCTCCACGACGGCCGAGCCGATGAAGCCGGCGCCGCCCGTCACGAGCAGCAGCCCGGGCGACGAGGAGGCGCTGGTCGCGTCGGCGGGAGCCGTCGCCCCGGAGGCGCCCGTCGTGTCGCTCACGACGTCGCCGACCGCACGGGGCGCGCGAGCACCGCTGCGGTCGCGGCCGCCGGGACGAGCTCGCGCGGCGCGTAGTCGGCCGGCAGCCCCGCGACGATCGCCTCGATGGCGGCCACGATGCGCGGCTGGGCCGCGGCGAGGCGGTCCATCACGAGCTGGTGGCTGACCGCGTCGTCGTCGGTGCCCTCCTGGCCCTCCTCGGGCGCGAGGCCGGCGTCGCTGTCGGTGACGAACGAGATGTTCACGGCGCCCATGCCGAGCTCGAGCGTGAGGGGCACCTCCGGGTACATCGTCATGTTGATCGTGTGCGCCCCGGCCGCGCGGAACCAGAGCGACTCGGCCCGGGTCGAGAAGCGCGGGCCCTGGATGACGACGCAGGTGCCGGTCGGGGCGAACGGCTCGCCCTGCGCCTCGAGGGCCGAGACGGCTGCGGCCCGCAGCACCGGGTCGAACGGGTCGGCGGCGACGAGGTGCTGCACCCCGCCCTCGACGTCGAAGAAGGTGTCGGGGCGGCCCCACGTGCGGTCGATGAACTGGTCGGTGACGACCATGGTGCCCGGCGGGTACTCGGGGCTCACCCCGCCGACGGCGGACGACGAGACGACCGCCTTCGCGCCGAGCGAGGCGAGGGCCCAGACGTTCGCGCGGAAGTCGATGCGGTGCGGCGGCACGGAGTGGCCCTTGCCGTGCCGGGTGAGGAACGCGACGGTCTTGCCGCCCATCTCGCCGATCGTCACCTCGCTCGACGTCGGCCCGTAGGGCGTCTCGACGACGTGGCTCGTCGCCGTGCCGGGCGCGAAGAGCGAGTACAGGCCGGAGCCACCGATGACGGCGACGTCGACGCGGGGGAGGCCGGGGGACGAGGAGGAGGAGGTGTCGGTCACGATCGCTACGCTATCGACGACCGCCGTGAGAGGAACCCGTGCGCACAGTCGAGCAGCACCAGGTAGGCGTCCGGGCGCTGGTGGAGGAGGCGTTGGCGCGGCGTCCTGTGGAGGCCCTCCTCGTCGACCCCGTCCGCATCGCGGCCGAGCCCGACCGGCACCGCCGCCGGGTCCTCGCGGCCGACGTCGTCGCCCCGCTCGACCTGCCCCCCTTCGCCAACTCGCAGATGGACGGCTACGTCCTCGCCGCCCCCGACGCCGCCCGCTCGGGCGACCTCGACCTGGTGGTCGTCGACCCGATCCCGGCCGGCCGCACCGGTCCGGTCCTCCGCCCCGGCACCGCCGCGCCGATCATGACCGGCGCCGCCGTCCCCGAGGGCGCCGTCGCGGTCGTCCCGATCGAGCGGGCCGACCCGCCCGCGTTCCCGGCAGCCGGGAGCACCGCCCGTGTCGGCCTCCGGGGTCCCGTGGCCGAGGGGACCTTCGTCCGCGCCGCCGGCAGCGACGTCTCCGCCGGCAGCGTCCTGCTGCGGGCGGGCACGGTGCTGACCCCGGCGCGCTGGGGGGTGCTGGCCGCCTCCGGGCTGGTGACCGTCGAGGTCGTCCGCCGCCCGCGCCTCCTGCTGGTCTCGACCGGCGAAGAACTGAGCGCGCCCGGTGCCGCGCTCGCCCCCGGCACGATCCACGACGCCAACGGCGCGGGCCTCGCCGCGGCCCTCGTCGACGTCGGCGCCGAGGTCGTCGTCGAGCGCGTCTCCGACGACGCGGACGCCCTGCTCGCCGTGGTGGCCCGGCACGCCGCGTCCGTCGACCTCGTGCTCACGACCGGGGGCGTCAGCGCCGGCGCCTACGAGGTGGTCCGCGACGCCTTCGAGCCGGCCGGCGTCGTGTTCGGGCACGTGGCGATGCAGCCCGGCGGCCCGCAGGGCTGGGGCACGCTCGCCCTCGGCGACCACGACCTGCCCGTCGTCTGCTTCCCGGGGAACCCGGTCAGCGCGCTCGTCTCGTTCGAGGCGTTCCTCCGGCCGGTGCTGCACGACGCGACCGGCGTCGGCCCGGCCCGGCTGCACCGCAGGGCGCCGATGGGGGAGGCCGCCGACTCGCCCGTCGGCAAGCACCAGCTGAGGCGCGGACGGCTCGACGTCGACGGCAGGGTCGTGCTGGTCGGCGGGCCGAGCTCGCACCTCCTCGCCGCGCACGCCGAGGCGACCGTGCTCGTGCACGTCCCGGTCGGCGTCGACCGGCTCGACGAGGGCGACGAGGTCGTAGTCTGGATGCTCGATGAGTGACGACGCGCACGGCGACCCGCCCGCGTCGACCGGGCAGCAGCCGGTCGGCGATCTCACCCACGTCCGCCCCGACGGATCGGCCCACATGGTCGACGTCACGGGCAAGGCCGAGAGCAGCCGCGAGGCCGCCGCGCAGGCCGTGCTGACGACCCGGCCCGACGTCGTCGCCCGCCTGGTCGACGGCACGCTGCCCAAGGGCGAGGCGCTCGGCACCGCGCGCATCGCCGGCATCATGGCCGCGAAGCAGACCCCCGCCCTCATCCCGCTCTGCCACCCCCTGCCGCTCGGCGCGATCACGGTCGACTTCGAGACCGACACCGGGGCCGAGGAGGCGTCGGTGACGGTCGTCGCCCGCGTCCGGACCCGAGGCGTCACGGGCGTCGAGATGGAGGCGCTGACCGCGGCGACCGTCGCGGCCCTCACCCTCTTCGACATGATCAAGGCCGTCGACCACCTCGCCGTGATCGGCGACGTCAAGGTTCTCGAGAAGAGCGGCGGCAAGAGCGGGGCCTGGTCTCGATGACGCCGTCGCCCGCCGTCGAGCCGTCCGCCGCCGACGCGCCTGCCGACGCCCCGCGTCGCGCCGTCGTGGTCGTCGCCTCCACCCGAGCCGCCGCCGGGACGTCGCCCGACCTCACCGGCCCGGTGATCCGCGACTGGTTCGCCGCTCGCGGCTGGCTCGCCGGCGAGCCGGTCGTCGTCGCCGACGGCGCCCCCGTGGGCGAGGCGCTCGCCGCGGCCCTGGCGCAGCGCGTCGACGTCGTGCTCACCACCGGCGGCACGGGCCTCACGCCCACCGACCGGACCCCCGAGCAGACCGCTCCGCTGCTCGACCGCGAGATCCCCGGCATCGCCGAGGAGCTGAGGAGGCACGGCACGGCCGCCACCCCCACGGCCCTGCTCTCGAGGGGGCTGGCCGGCGTCGCCGGCCGCACGGTCGTCGTCAACCTGCCCGGCTCCCGCGGGGGAGTGCGCGACGGCCTCGCCGTCCTCGACCCCCTGATCGACCACCTGCTCGACCAGCTCTCCGGAGGCGCTCATGACTGACTCCCTCGACAGCGCACGACCCGTCGAGGGCCCTGCCCTCAGCGCCGCGGGAGAAGAGGCAGCCGCCGACGCCGTCCTCGAGGCCGAGGGAGGGGACCCCGACGCGGTGGCGACCCCGACCGGCCCCAGCGGGCGGGTGCTGCTCGCCGAGGTGGTCGAGACGGTGCTGTCGGCAGCGGAGTGCTCCGTGATCGTGGCGAGCCGCGCCTCCGGGGCGATCGTCACGTTCGAGGGCGTCGTCCGAGACCATGACGGCGGCCGCGACGTGGCCGCTCTGCACTACGAGCAGCACCCGTCGGCGGGCGACGTCATGGGCGCCGTCGCCGAGCAGATCGCGGCGGAGCACCCCGCGGTCACGGTCGCGGTGCAGCACCGCGTCGGCGACCTCGAGATCGGCGACGTGGCGCTCGCCTGCGCCGTCGCCTCGCCTCACCGCGCCGAGGCCTTCGCCGCCTGCTCGGCGCTCGTCGACCTCGTCAAGGAGCGCCTGCCGATCTGGAAGCGCCAGGCGTTCACGGACGGCCCCGACGAGTGGACGGCGTCGCTGGGCTGAGCGCAGCCGGGCGGCGCCGCGGACGCGGTCCGGCCGGTCAGCCGTCGTCGCCTACGCTCGTCGGGTGGCACACCTACTAGGCGCAGAGAACCTCAAGCTCGAATTCCCGACCAAGGTCGTCCTCGACGGGGTGACGCTCGGCATCGACGAGGGCTCCCGCATCGGCGTCGTCGGCCGCAACGGCGACGGCAAGTCGACGCTCATGTCCGTGCTGGCCGGCCGCCTCGAGCCCGACGACGGCCGGGTCACGACCCGCCGCGGCCTCACGATCGGCATGCTCGACCAGCGCGACGTGCTGCCCGACGACGACACGGTCGGCCGCATGATCGTCGGCGACCGCGACGAGCACGAGTGGGCGGGCGACGCCCGCATCCGCGACGTCATCTCGGGCCTCGCGACCGACATCCCGTGGGAGGCGCGGCTCGGCGACCTCTCGGGCGGCCAGCGTCGTCGGGTTGCCCTCGCGCGCCTCCTCGTCGGCGACTGGGACGTCCTGTTCCTCGACGAGCCCACCAACCACCTCGACGTCGAGGGCGTGGCCTGGCTGGCCGAGCACCTCCGTCGCCGCTGGTCGCCCTCGTCGGGGGCGCTCGTCGTCGTGACGCACGACAGGTGGTTCCTCGACGAGGTCTCGACCGACACGTGGGAGGTGCACGACGGCATCGTCGAGCCCTTCGAGGGCGGCTACGCGGCCTACGTGCTGCAGCGCGTCGAGCGTGACCGCTCGGCCGCGGCGTCCGAGTCGAAGCGCCAGAACCTGATGCGCAAAGAGCTGGCGTGGCTTCGTCGTGGTGCGCCCGCCCGCTCGACCAAGCCCAAGTTCCGCATCGACGCGGCGAACGAGCTGATCGCCGACGAGCCGCCCGCCCGCAACGCCGTCGAGCTGTCGCAGATGGCGACCGCCCGGCTCGGCAAGGACGTCGTCGACCTCGTCGAGGTCGGCGTCTCGTTCGGCGACAAGCGGGTGCTGCACGGCGTCGAGTGGCGCATCGCCCCCGGCGAGCGCACCGGCGTGCTGGGCGTCAACGGGGCCGGCAAGTCGACGCTCCTCAAGGTCGTCACGGGCGAGGTGCAGCCGACGGAGGGGCGGGTCAAGCAGGGCAAGACGGTCAAGTTCGCGATCCTCGACCAGCAGCTCGCCGACCTGCACGAGGTGGCGAACGAGAAGGTGAACGACCTGATCGGCCGGCAGCGCACCTCCTACGTCACGGCCGGCAAGGAGATGACGCCCGGGCAGCTGCTCGAGCGCCTGGGCTTCACCAGCGCGCAGCTGCAGACGCCGATCAAGGACCTGTCGGGCGGGCAGAAGCGCCGTCTGCAGTTCCTGCTGATCCTGCTCAACGAGCCGAACGTGCTCATCCTCGACGAGCCCACGAACGACCTCGACACCGACATGCTCGCCGCGATGGAGGACCTGCTCGACGGCTGGCCCGGCACCCTGCTCGTCGTCTCGCACGACCGGTACCTGCTCGAGCGCGTCACCGACCAGCAGTACGCGGTGCTCGACGGGCAGTTCCGGCACCTGCCCGGCGGCGTCGACCAGTACCTCGCCCTGCGCAAGCAGGCCACGGACACCCAGGGCGGCGCGACCGACCGTCCGACCGCCGTCCAGGGCACGCAGTCGTCGGTCGCCGCCGCGGCCGCCGCGTTGGGGCTGTCGGGGGCCGAGAAGCGCAACGCCGAGAAGGAGCTGGGCTCGATCGACCGCAAGCTCGCCAAGTCGGCGACCGAGCGCAGCGGCCTGCTCGAGCAGTTCGCGGGCTTCGACCAGTCCGACTTCGACGGCCTCGCGGCGCTGCAGGCGAAGCTCACCGCGCTCGACCACAAGACGGCCGAGCTCGAGGTGCGCTGGCTCGAGCTCAGCGAGCTGCTCGCGTAGGGGCTCCCTGGCGCCGCGGCGGCGCGGGGCTCGCCGAGTGGTCGGTCCCGGTCTCTCGCGAGGCCCGGAGCGACAGTGATCGACCACTCGCCGAGCCTGCTCGGATCAGCCGGGCCGCTCGGGTGCGTCGGGTAAGCCGGGTCCGCCGGGTCGGCCGGGTCGCTCGGGTCGGCCGGGTCGCTCGGGTCGGCCGGGTCGGCCGGGTCAGTCGCCGAGCGTCAGGCTGAGACGCCGCAGCAGGTCGCCGAGCCGCTGCTCGTCGACCGGGCCGAGGTCGGCGAGGAGGCGGCGCTCAGCAGCGAGGAGACGCTCGATCGCCGCGTCGACCGCGTCGCCCCCTGCCCGGGTCAGCCGTGCCCGGACGCCACGACCGTCGTTCGGGTCGGTGCGTCGCTCGACGAGGCCGCGCGCGACGAGCCGGTCGATGCGGTTCGTCATGGCGCCGCTCGAGACGAGCGTCTGCTGCAGCAGGGCCTTCGGGCTGAGCTCGTAGGGGCCGCCGGCCCGGCGCAGCGCGGAGAGCACGTCGAACTCCCACTGCTCGAGGTCGCTGGCGACGAAAGCGTCGCGTCGGGCGCGGTCGAGGTGCTTCGCGAGGCGGCCGACGCGCGAGAGCACGTGCAGCGGGGCGAAGTCGAGGTCGGGACGCTCGTGCGACCATGCCGCGACGATCCGGTCGACCTCGTCGCGCGGCTCCGCACCGCCCTGCGGCCCGGCGCCGCCCTGCTGCTCTCGCTCGCGCTCGCGCTCGCGCTCGCCAGGTTCGCGCTGTTCGCGCTCGTCGTCCTGATCGGCCTCGGGCATCTGCTCATCATGGCAGCGCACCTCCTCCCGGACGTCGAGGGCGGGTCATCGCGGTCGAGGGCGGGTCCGCGTCGACCCGCCCTGGACGACGCTGGCCCGCCCTGGACGACGCTGACCCGCACTCGACGTGCAGAGGTGCGGCCATGGGCGACGGTGGCAGCGGCAGCGGCAGCGGCAGCGGCAGCGGCAGCAGCGGCAGCAGCGGCGGCAGCGGCGGCAGCGGCAGCAGCGGCAGCAACGGTGGCAGCAACGGCGGCAGCGGCAGCGGCAGCGACGGCCGAGGCGGCGTCTGACAGAATCGACCCTGCGCCCCGGGCGCGGTCCGCCATGGTGTAACGGCAGCACGACAGCCTTTGGAGCTGTTAGGTCCAGGTTCGAATCCTGGTGGCGGAGCCGATGAGTCGACGCGCCGGCGGAGGCGTGCGTCCGGCACCCGATCCGGTCCGGCGGCCCCGGCTCTCGATAGCCTGCGCCCATGTCGACCACCACGCTCTCCCCGCTCGCCCGTGCCGCCCTGCTCGGCGTCCTCACCGGCTCCCGCTCGGCGACGCCCCTCGCGGCGCTCGCCCTCAGCCGCGACAGCCGCACCCTCACCGGCAGCTGGCAGGAGTGGGCGGTGTTCCGCTCGTCGATCGGGCGTGCCGTGTTCGTGGCCGCCGGCGCGGGCGAGCTCGTCGGCGACAAGCTGCCCTCGACGCCCAGCCGCATCTCGGGCGGCGCGATCTTCGGTCGTGTCGCCGCCGGTGCCGTCGTCGGGTTCGCGATGGGGACCACCGACCTCCGCGCCGACCGAGGGGTGCACGGCGCCCTGCTCGGCGCCGCCGGGGCCGTCGTCGGCAGCTTCGCCGGCTACCTCGGTCGCAAGGCCCTCGTCGAGAGGACCGGCCTGCCCGACCTCGTCGTCGCCCTGCTGGAGGACACGATCGCGATCGGCGGCACCGCCGCCGTCGTGCGCGCCGCCCGCAGCTGAGGTCTCCCCTCCACAGCGCCCGACCCACCGCGCGCCGCGCCGGACACGCCAGGCCGACCTGCGCCTCCTGCGCCGCCCGTGGGAGGATCGCCGATGATCGCCGCACGACCCCACCTCTAGGAGCCCCATGCCCGAACGCAGCCTCGCCGTCGTCGTCCTCGCCGCAGGACAGGGCACGCGCATGAAGTCCTCGACGCCGAAGGTGCTGCACCGGCTGGCCGGCCTGCCGCTGATCCAGCACGTGCTCGAGACCGCGGGGGCTCTGCAGCCCGAGCACCTCGTGGCCGTCGTGCGGCACGAGCGTGACCTCGTCGTGACGAGCATCGTCGAGACGACGCCCGGCGCCGTCATCGTCGACCAGGACGACGTGCCCGGCACCGGCCGTGCCGTCGAGCAGGCCGTCGAGGCGCTGCCCGCCGACTTCGAGGGCGACGTCGTCGTCGTCAGCGCCGACGTGCCGTTCCTCGACCACGCCACGCTGGGCGCGCTCCTCGAGCAGCACCGCGCGGAGGCGGCGGCCGCGACGCTGCTGTCGGCGGTCCTCCCGGACGCCCACGGCTACGGCCGCGTGGTCCGGCGCTCGTCCGGAGACGTCGACCGCATCGTCGAGCACAAGGACGCCAGCGAGGAGGAGCGGCAGCTGCGCGAGATCAACTCCGGCACCTATGCCTTCACCGTCGCGGCCCTGCGCACGCACCTGCCCCGCGTCGGCTCGGCCAACGCGCAGAACGAGAAGTACGTGACCGACGTGGTCGGGCTGCTGACGGCGGCCGGCGAGCGCGTCTCGGCGCGTGCGGTCGACGAGACCTGGCGCCTCGAGGGCATCAACGACCGCGTGCAGCTCGCCGCCGCGGCCCGCCGCCTGAACGACCGCATCGTCGAGCACTGGCAGCGCGAGGGCGTCAGCATCGTCGACCCGCAGACCACCTGGATCGACCGCGACGTCGCCCTCAGCGCCGACGTCGAGCTGCTGCCCGGCACGCAGCTGAAGGGCGCCACCTACGTCGCGGCGGGGGCCGTCGTCGGTCCCGACACGACGCTCGTCGACACCGAGGTCGGCGAGGGCGCGGTCGTGAAGCGCACCGACGCGACCCTCGCCGTGATCGGGGCCCGCGCCTCCGTGGGGCCCTTCTCGTACCTGCGTCCGGGCACCGTGCTCGGCGAGGGCGGCAAGATCGGCACCTTCGTCGAGACCAAGAACGCCGAGATCGGCGCAGGCTCGAAGGTGCCGCACCTCAGCTACATCGGCGACACCGAGGTCGGCACCGACAGCAACATCGGCGCCGGCACCATCACGGCCAACTACGACGGGGTGCACAAGCACCGCACCGAGGTCGGGTCGAACGTGCGCACCGGGTCGCACAACGTGTTCGTCGCCCCCGTTAGGATTGGCGACGGAGCGTACTCAGGCGCAGGGACGGTCGTCCGCAAGGACGTGCCGGCCGGCGCGCTGGCGTTGAGCATCGCCCCACAGCGCAATGCGAGCGGATGGGTCGAGGCGAACCGCCCCGGCTCCGCGGCGGCCGAGGCCGCCGCCCGCGCCGAACGAACGACCGACTGACCCCTGTCGGGTTGGCCCTCAGGGGCCGGAGAGCGAGTGACGTGTCCGGAATCAAGATCACCGGCGAGAACCGACTCGTTCTGGTCTCGGGGCGTGCGCACCCCGAGCTCGCGAACCAGATCGCGTCGGAGCTCGGCTCAGAGCTGATCCCGACCGACGCCCGCACCTTCGCCAACGGCGAGCTCTACGCGCGCTACGACGAGAGCGTCCGCGGCGCCGACGCGTTCGTCATCCAGTCGCACTCGGCCCCGATCAACGAGTGGCTCATGGAGCAGCTGATCATGGTCGACGCCCTCAAGCGCGCCTCGGCGAAGCGCATCACGGTCGTCGCGCCGTTCTACCCGTACGCCCGCCAGGACAAGAAGGGCCGCGGCCGTGAGCCGATCTCCGCCCGTCTCGTCGCCGACCTGTTCAAGGCCGCGGGAGCCCACCGCATCATGAGCGTCGACCTGCACGCTCCGCAGATCCAGGGCTTCTTCGACGGCCCGGTCGACCACCTCTTCGCCATGCCGGTGCTGCTCGAGCACTTCCGCACCAAGCTCGACACCAGCACGCTCACCGTGGTGTCGCCCGACATGGGCCGCGTCCGCGTCGCCGACATCTGGAGCGAGAAGCTCGACGCCCCCCTCGCCATCATCCACAAGCGCCGCGACCCGCTCGTGCCGAACCAGGTCACCGTGCACGAGATCGTCGGCGAGGTCGAGGGCCGGGTCTGCCTGCTGGTCGACGACCTGATCGACACGGGCCGCACCATCGTCAAGGCCGCCGAGGCGCTCAAGGCCGCCGGCGCGATCGGCGTCGTCGTCGCCGCGACCCACGCGGTCTTCAGCGACCCGGCGCCCGAGATCCTCAGCAGCGACTTCATCGACTCGGTCGTCGTCACGGACACCCTGCCGCTCACCGACCACCAGAAGTTCGACAAGCTCGAGATCCTGCCGATCGCCCCGCTGATCGCCCGTGCGATCCACGAGGTCTTCGACAACGGCAGCGTCACGTCGATGTTCGACGGCGCAGCGTAGCGGAGCCGTCGAACCGAAAGGCACAGCCGACGGGGCCCACGAGCACCATCGCGCCTGCGCGAACAGAACGGCCGTGACCGGGTTGATCCCGGCCACGGCCGTTCTGCCTGTCGACGCCCAGACGCCTAGGCGCCTCGACGTCACCGCGTCAGTGCGTCGACGGCTCCGTCTCGATCTCCGAGCGGTCGCCCGACCACAGCGTGTGGAACACGCCGTCCTCGCCGACCCGCTCGTAGGTGTGCGCGCCGAAGAAGTCGCGCTGGCCCTGGATGAGGGCGGCGGGGAGGCGCTCGGACGCGAGCGAGTCGTAGTACGACAGCGCCGACGCGAACCCGGGCACGGGGATGCCCGACAGGGCGGCCTTGGCGACGATGCGGCGCCAGGCCTGCTCGCCGTCGCGGACGGCGGCGGCGAAGTAGTCGTCCTCGAGCAGCGTCGCGATGGTCGAGTCCTTCTCGTACGCCTCGACGATGCGGTTGAGGAACTGCGCGCGGATGATGCAGCCCCCGCGCCAGATCTTCGCCACCGCACCTTTGTCGATGTCCCAGTCGTACTCGAGCGCGCCCGCGATGATCGCGTCGAAGCCCTGGGCGTAGGCCACGATCTTCGACGCGTAGAGCGCCTTCTGCACGTCGTCCTCGAAGCCGTCGCCCGCCTCCTGCACCTCGGGCCGGCCCTTCAGGGTCGCCTGCACCGCCGCGCGCTGGTCGGGCTTCGACGAGACGGCCCGGGCGAAGACGGCCTCGGCGATGCCGCCGACGGGCACGCCCAGGCCGACGCTGTTCTGCACGGTCCAGACGCCGGTGCCCTTCGAGCCGGCCGCGTCGACGATCGAGTCGACCAGCGGTCCGCCGGTCTTGGCGTCGACCTGGCGCAGCACCTCGGCGGTGATCTCGATCAGGTACGACTCCAGCTCGCCCTCGTTCCACTCCTCGAACACGGCGGCGATGTCGGCTGGCTCGTGGCCGCCGACGCGACGGAGCAGGTCGTACGACTCGGCGATGAGCTGCATGTCGGCGTACTCGATGCCGTTGTGGATCATCTTGACGAAGTGGCCGGCGCCGTCGGAGCCGATGTGCGTGACGCACGGCTCGCCCTCGGCGACCGCCGCGATCGACGCGAGGATCGGGCCGAGGGTCTCGTACGCCTCCTTCGAGCCGCCGGGCATGATGGACGGGCCCTTGAGGGCGCCCTCCTCGCCCCCGGAGATGCCGGCGCCGACGAAGTTCAGGCCGCGCTCCTTGAGGGCTGCCTCGCGCCTCCTCGTGTCCTGGAAGTTCGCGTTGCCGCCGTCGACGATGATGTCGCCCTCCTCGAAGAGGTCGGCGAGCTGGTCGATGACGGCGTCGGTGCCCTTGCCGGCCTGGACCATGATGATCGCGGTGCGCGGCTTCTGCAGCGACGCGGCGAAGTCCTCGATCGACTTCGAGGCGACGAAGCCGGCGTCGCCGTGCTCGTCCATCAGGGTGTCCGTGCGCCCGGGGGAGCGGTTGTAGACGGCGACGGTGTTGCCCTCGCGGCTGGCGAGGTTGCGGGCCAGGTTCGATCCCATGACGGCCAGGCCGACGACTCCGATGTTCGCCTGGGCGGTGGGGGTGGACTGTTCTCCGTGCTCGGTCACGGTGCCTCCTTGCGGTCGATGACCCCCGCACACTATTCCTCCGTCCTGCACCCCCGACAAGCACCGTCAGTGCCCTCCGGGGCGCGGACGACACGAGGAGGCGCGTCTACGCTGGTCCGGACGCCGCCGTCCCCGACACCGAGAGGTCCCCGTGCCTGAGACACCGCTGCCCGCCCCGATCCCGCCCGTCGTCGTGATGGGGGTGTCCGGCTCCGGCAAGTCCACGGTCGGGGAGCTCCTGGCCCGCACCGCGGGCGTCCCGTTCGTCGACGCCGACGACCTCCACCCGCAGGCCAACCGCGACAAGATGGCCGCCGGCCACGCGCTCGACGACGACGACCGGGCGCCGTGGCTCGAGATCGTCGCGCAGCGCATCCGCGACGCCGGGGAGGACGGCGTGGTCGTCGCCTGCTCGGCGCTGAGGCGCCGCTACCGGGACGTGCTCCGCGGCGGCGACCCGCGCCTCCGGTTCGTGCACCTCACCGGCGTCCGCGAGCTGGTGGCCGAGCGGCAGAAGGCACGCAAGGGGCACTTCATGCCGCCCGGGCTGATGGACTCGCAGTTCGCGACCCTCGAGCCGCTCGGCGACGACGAGCCCGGCTTCGGCGTCGACGTGTCCGCAGGTCCGGACGAGATCGTCGCGGAGGCGCTGGCCCGGCTCGGGGAGCGCTGACGGTCGCCGACGTCCGCGGGTTGGCGACGCGCCCGGGTGCCCTGTAACGTAGGGGTCGACTTCGGCGAGGGGTGCTCCGGCACCCGTTATCGACGCGGTAGGCAGGCACTCGGTCTCGTGACATCGTCCCCACGGCTGCGAGGTCCCTCCTCACGCGATCTGCGTTCGAGTTGACATCGACCCACACATCCCGGGCCGCCAGGCCCGCAGAAACGGAGACATCCATGGCTGACGACAACACCCTGTCCGCTCTCGTCCGCACCAGCTTCGGCAAGGGCGCGGCCCGCAAGATCCGCGCGAACGACCAGATCCCCGCGGTCATCTACGGCCACGGCACCGACCCCCAGCACGTCACGCTGCCCGGCCACGAGACGATGCTCATCACTCGCCGCTCGAACGCGCTCATCACGCTCGACATCGAGGGCACCCAGCAGCTCGCCCTCGTCAAGGACATCCAGCGCGACCCGGTGAAGCAGGTCATCGAGCACATCGACCTCATCGTCGTCCGCCAGGGCGAGAAGGTCGAGGTCGACGTCCCCGTCCACATCGAGGGCGAGTCGGCTCCCGGCACGATCCACGTCGTCGAGCTCAACGCCATCACGCTCGAGGTCTCGGCCACCGCGATCCCGCAGTCGGTCGTCGTCTCGATCGAGGGCCTCGAGGACGGCGCGCAGGTGCACGCCTCCGACGTCGTCCTCCCCGAGGGCGCCTCGCTCGTCACCGACGCCGAGGTGCTCATCACGAGCGTCTCCGTCCCGCAGCTCGACCTCACCACCGACGCCGTCGACGACGAGTCGGGCGAGGCCGCCGAGGCCGAGGGCGACGTGCCCTCGATCGAGGACGAAGAGCGCTCCGAGTAGCACCGGTCGGATCACCCGCACCACCCGCACCACCCGCACCACGGCGTCGTCCGCGACGCCGACCGCCTGACAGCCCCGCGTGTCTCCCGAGGAGGACCATCCCGTGGACGACTCGCAGTGGCTCGTGGTCGGGCTCGGCAACCCCGGGCCCGACTACGCAGGCACCCGGCACAACGTCGGACAGATGGTGCTCGCCGAGCTGGCGCACCGCCTGTCGGCGAGCTTCAAGAACCACCGCACCAACGCGAGCGTCGCGGAGGGCCGCCCCCAGCCGGGCGGCCCCCGCTTCGTCCTCGCCGCCCCCCGCAGCTTCATGAACCTGTCGGGCGGGCCCGTGGCCGCGCTGCTGAAGTACTACGACCTCGACGTGTCACGGCTGATCGTCGTCCACGACGAGCTCGACATCGACTTCGACTCGATCAAGCTCAAGCAGGGCGGCGGCCACGGGGGCCACAACGGCCTGCGCGACATCATCGCCGCCACCGGCTCGAACGAGTTCCTGCGCGTGCGCGTCGGCATCGGTCGTCCGCCCGGCCGGCAGCCCGCCGCCGACTACGTGCTCAAGGCCTTCTCGTCGACCGAGCGCAAGGAGCTCCCGCTGCTGCTCGGCGACGCCGCCGACGCGGTCGAGATGATCGTCTCCGACGGCCTCACCGCGGCGCAGCTCAAGTTCCACACCGCGAAGGCCTGACCGGGACCCTGCTCGCCCGCGCCCTGCTGCTCGCCGCACCAGGGCGGGGCACCGCGGACCGGCGCACTGTCGGCTGTGCCGAGTAGCCTTGTCCGGTGATACTCGCGGGCATGATCAAGGCGCTCTCGCGCGCCTCCACGTACTCCTCCGCCCTCGACCGGGCCGAGCGCAGCACCGACTACTCGGTGGTCGACGGCCTGCGCGTGCCGCTCCTCGCGGGGCTGCTCGCCAGGCGCGCCGGGCCCCAGGCCATGCTCGTGGTCACCGCCACCGGTCGCGAGTCCGAGGCCGTCCGCCTGTCCCTCGCCAGCTACGTGCCGGGCGCCGAGGTCATCGAGTTCCCCGCGTGGGAGACCCTGCCGCACGAGCGCCTCAGCCCGAGTGCCGAGACCGTGGGCAAGCGCATCCACGCGCTCCGTCGCCTCGCCGCCTGGTCGGCCGAGGCGGAGGCGGCGACCGCGGCCGCCGCCGCGGGCTCGACCGCCGACGCGGCTCACGGCGTGCGTTCGCTCGTCGTCGTCGCGGGCGTCCGCGCGGCCCTGCAGCCCGTCTCCGACAACCTCGCCGACATCGATCCGGTCGTGCTGACCATCGGCGACCGGGGCCACGACCTCTCCGCGATCGCCCTGCGGCTCGTCGACCTCGCCTACGCGCGCGTCGACATGGTCACCCGGCGGGGCGAGTTCGCGGTGCGCGGCGGCATCCTCGACGTGTTCCCGCCGACGGCCGAGCACCCGGTGCGCGTCGACTTCTTCGGCGACGAGGTCGATCAGCTCCGCACCTTCTCGGTGGCCGACCAGCGCAGCCTCGAGGGCGTCGTGAGCACGGTCGAGCTGCCGCCGAGCCGCGAGATGCTGCTCACCGCGCCCGTGCGCCAGCGTGCTCGCGAGATGCAGCACGAGTTCCCGGGCCTCGCCCAGATGCTCGCCAAGATCGCCGAGGGCATCCCGGTCGAGGGGATGGAGTCGCTGGCGCCGGCCCTGGTCGACCGCCTCGTCCCGCTCACCCACTACCTGCCGGCGGGCGCCTCCGTCGCCGTGCTCTCGCCCGAGCGCGTGCAGTCGCGGGCCAAGAGCCTCGCCGAGACGAACCGCGAGTTCCTGTCCGCGGCGTGGAACGCCGCGACCGCCGGGGCCGCCGCCCCGATCGACCTCGACGCCGGCGACTTCCTCGCCCTCCGCGACCTGCGGGCCGCGGCCGGCGACCGCGCGTGGTTCACGTTCAGCGGCTTCGACTCGGGCGAGGTGCTCACCGACGACGAGGCGGCGCAGGCGGCAGGCGACTACGTCCGCGTCGAGGCCGCACCCGTGCCGAGCTTCAGCGGGCACGCCGAGGGCGCGCTCGACCACGTCGTCGGCCGCGTGCAGGACGGCTGGAGCGTCGTCGTCACCGCACGCGGAACCGGGCTCGTCGAGCGTGCCCGCGACGTGCTGTCCGAGCAGGGCGTCGCTGCTCGTCTCGTCGACGCTCTGCCCGACGAGCTCGAGCAGGGCGTCGTGCACCTCGTCGCCGGGGGAGTCGAGGCCGGCTTCGAGCTGCCCTCGGCCAAGATCGCCGTGCTCGGCGAGAGCGACTTCTACGGCCGCTCCGCGAACTACGACTCGCGCCAGGTCAAGAAGCTCGCGAGCCGTCGCAAGAACGTCGTCGACCCGCTCCAGCTCAAGCCGGGCGACGTGGTCGTGCACCAGACCCACGGCATCGGCAAGTTCCTCGAGCTGACCAGCCGCGAGGTCTCGTCCGGCGGCCGCAACGCCGTCAAGAACAGCCGCGAGTACCTCGTGCTCGAGTACGCGCCCTCGAAGCGCGGCTACCCCGGCGACAAGCTCTACGTCCCGACCGACCAGCTCGACCTGCTCAGCCGCTACGTCGGCGGCGAGGCGCCCCCGCTCAGCAAGATGGGCGGCAGCGACTGGGCCTCGGCGAAGAGCAAGGCGCGCCGCGCGGTCCGCGACATCGCGGTCGAGCTCGTCAAGCTGTACTCGGCGCGGATGGCGTCGAAGGGGCACGCGTTCCCGCCCGACACCCCGTGGCAGCGCGAGCTCGAAGAGGCCTTCCCGTTCGCCGAGACGCCCGACCAGCTGACGACGATCGACGAGATCAAGGCCGACATGGAACGGCCGATCCCGATGGACCGCCTGCTCTCGGGCGACGTGGGCTACGGCAAGACGGAGGTGGCCGTGCGGGCCGCTTTCAAGGCGATCCAGGACGGCAAGCAGGTCGTGATGCTCGTGCCGACGACGCTGCTCGTCAAGCAGCACTTCGACACGTTCAGCGAGCGCTTCGCGGGGTTCCCCGTGCACCTCCGGAGCCTCAGCCGCTTCCAGTCCGCGAAGGAGAGCAAGGAGACCATCAAGGGGCTCGGCGACGGCACGGTCGACATGGTCATCGGCACCCACCGCCTCCTGAGCGAGGGCATCGCGTACAAAGACGTGGGGCTGGTGATCATCGACGAGGAGCAGCGGTTCGGCGTCGAGCACAAGGACGCCCTGAAGAAGCTCAAGACCAACGTCGACATCCTCGCCATGTCCGCGACGCCGATCCCCCGATCGCTCGAGATGGCCGTGACCGGCATCCGCGAGATGTCGACCCTCGCGACGCCTCCGGAGGACCGGCACCCGATCCTCACCTTCGTGGGGCCCGAGGGCGAACGGCAGAAGGCCGCGGCGATCCGACGAGAGCTGCTGCGCGAGGGCCAGGTCTTCTACGTGCACAACCGGGTCTCGAGCATCAACCGGGTCGCCGCCGAGATCGCCGAGCTCGTGCCGGAGGCGCGGGTCGCGGTGGCGCACGGCCAGATGGCCGAGTCCACCCTCGAGCAGGTCATGGTCGACTTCTGGGAGCGCAAGTTCGACGTGCTCGTCTCGACGACCATCATCGAGACCGGCCTCGACATCGCCAACGCGAACACCCTGATCATCGACCGGGCCGACAAGTACGGCCTCAGCCAGCTGCACCAGCTGCGTGGTCGGGTCGGTCGCGGCCGTGAGCGCGGCTACGCGTACTTCCTGTACGACCCGGACAAGCCCCTGAGCGAGACCGCCCAGGACAGGCTGGAGACGATCGCCGCCAACAACGAGCTCGGCGCCGGCATGCAGGTGGCCCTCAAAGACCTGGAGATCCGCGGAGCCGGCAACCTGCTCGGCGGCGAGCAGTCGGGCCACATCGCGGGCGTCGGCTTCGACCTCTACCTGCGGATGATCGGCGAGGCGGTCGGCGCGTTCCGCGGCGACGTGGCCGAGGGCCAGACCGAGCTGCGGCTCGAGCTGCCCGTCGACGCCCACATCCCCGACGAGTACGTCGAGAGCGAGCGCCTCCGGCTCGAGGCGTACCAGAAGCTGTCGACGGCCAGCGCCCCGACCTCGAGCGACGACCAGATCGACTCGGTGCTCGACGAGCTCACCGACCGCTACGGCACGCCGCCCGCCTCGGTGCTCGCGCTGATCGAGGTCTCCCGCCTCCGGCGAGCGGCGCAGAAGGCGGGGCTCAGCGAGGTCGTCGTCATGGGCAGCAACCTGCGCGTCGCCGGGGCGGACCTGGCGGACAGCATGCAGGTGCGCCTGCAGCGCCTCTACCCGGGGTCTCGGTGGTTCGGCCAGACGAACTCGGTCAGCGTCCCCCTGCCGGTGCGGCACGGGGAGGGGCTGGTCGACGCCGAGCTCATCCTCTGGGTCGAGCAGCTGATGACCTCGATCTACGGCGCGGACGTGCCGCGGCCCGCCGTCGGCGGCGTCGCCCCCACGGCCTGACACGAGGGGCGGCCCTCCCGGCTGCCCGTCCCCGACGACCCCGGCGGTCAGACGAGGAGGAGCGGTGCACGACGACACAGGACTCGAGGCCGAGGTCCGGGAGCTCTCCGACGTGGTGGAGGCGCTGCTCGCTGACCAGGGCGGCTGCGGGTGGAACCGCGCGCAGACGCACGAGTCGCTCGTCACCTACCTGGTCGAGGAGTGCGCGGAGCTGGTCGAGGCGATCGAGGACGGCACGGTCGACGATCGTCGTGAGGAGCTCGGCGACGTGCTCTACCAAGTGGTCCTGCACGCTGCGATCGCGGCCCGCGCCTCCGACGGTGCCTTCGACCTGGCCGACGTCGTGCGCGACGTCCGGCTCAAGACCGTGCGCCGGCACCCGCACGTGTTCGGCGGAGAGGACGCGGCCGACGTGGACGACATCGTCCGTCTCTGGAGCGCTGCGAAGGCCGTCGAGAAGGCGAGCCGGTCGAGCGCGTACGACGGCGTGCCACGCGGGCTGCCGGCGTTGTCCCGCGCTCAGAAGCTGGAGGGCAGGCGCGTTGCCGCCGGGGCGGCTCCGGCCGCCGGGCGAGCTGCGGACGCCGGGCGAGCTGCGGACGCGGCCGACGACGCCGAGCTCGTCTGGGGGCGTGATCTGCTCGCCGTCGTGGACGAGGCCGGTCGGGACGGCATCGACGCCGAGCGAGCCCTGCGCCGAGCGGTACGAGAGCGCGAGACGCTGTTGCGGGCCGTGGAGCCACGCCGCGACGGCGCCTGACCAGGGACGGACCCGACGGGGAGGGGGCGCCTCCCTGACCCGAACAGGAAGGCGCCCGCGCGTGGTCAGGCCGGGACGGGAGGCCCACGCGCCTGGGAAGACGCGGGCGTCTCGCGACGAACCGACGACAGACCACACCGTCGACAGGGCGCTCGTTTCTCCTGGGGATCAGTCCAGAACGAGCACCGTGACGACTCCATGAATGTAACCCGTGAAGCGTGACATGTCAACCGACACGGCGGAGTACGGTGCGGGCGGGACCTTGGTTCTGGCTTGCCCGCCTCGCGCCGTGGCTCACCAGGCGCGGCTCCCTACCCCGAAGGCGGAGGGGCCGCACGGAAAGGGGTCGCACAGAGCTGGCGGGGTTGCCGCGCTGTGCGCACCTCGACTGCTCGCGTCAGGCAGCGCAGACGACGGGATGACGGACCGGGCGTTGAGCCCGGTCCGTCGCGACGCCCCACCGCAGGGAAGGCGGGCGCCAGGTCGGCGGTGCGCAACCCGATTCGCTCCGCCGACACCTCGACAGTACATGCAATGTGACATATGGGCAAGCTCTGGTCGCGATCGTCGTCCGCCGGCTCTGGGATGATGGTCGGATGCCGTCACACGTGACCCCGCCGCGCGGGATGAGAGACTTCCTGCCCGCCGACAAGCGCCGCCGCGAGCGGGTCCTCTCCGTGGTCCGAGACGTCTACCGGGCGCACGGCTTCGACGAGATCGAGACCCCCGTCGTCGAGTCGAGCGAGTACCTCTTCTCGGGCCTGGGGGGCGACAACGAGAAGCAGGTCTTCGCGGTGCTCCGACGCGGTCTCGACGACGAGGCGCTGCGGGCGGCCTCGTCCGCCCTCGAGCTCGCCGACCTCGGCCTCCGCTTCGACCTCACGGTGCCGCTGGCCCGCTTCTACGCCTCCCACCGCGCCGAGCTGCCGACCGTCTTCCGCAGCGTGCAGATCGCGCCGGTGTGGCGGGCCGAGAAGCCGCAGAAGGGGCGCTACCGCCAGTTCGTCCAGTGCGACATCGACATCCTGGGCGAGGCCGGCCAGCTCGCGGAGATCGAGCTGATCTCCGCCACCACCGCCGTCCTGGCCGCCCTCGGACTCGAGGGCACCACGATCAGGGTCAACGACCGTCGCGTGCTCCTCGGGGTGCTGTCGCACTGGGGAGTGCCGGCCGAGCTGCACGACCGTGCGCTCCTCGAGATCGACAAGCTCGACAAGATCGGCGTCGAGGGCGTCGCGGCCCAGCTGGTGTCGATCGGCGTCGAGGCGCCCGGCATCGCCGAGCAGCTGGCCCAGCTCGGCGACGCGACCTGGGACTCGGCGACCGCCTCCCCGCCTCCTTCGTGGCTGGACCAAGGGGCGTTCGGCGACCTGCTGGCGCTCCGGGCGGCCCTGCCCGAGGCGAGGCTCGTCTTCGACCCGACCCTGGTGCGCGGCATGGGCTACTACACGGGCACGATCTTCGAGGTGGCGCACCCCGACTTCTCGTACTCCCTCGGCGGGGGCGGTCGCTACGACGGCATGATCGGGCGGTTCCTCGGCACCGACGTGCCGGCCGCGGGCTTCTCGCTCGGCTTCGAGCGGATCGTCGACCTCGTCGAGCTCGACGACGCCGACGACGACGGCCTCGTCGTCCTCTACGACAAGGCGGTCGCGCCGGTCGAGCTGCTCGCCCTGCAGAAGGCCCTGGTGTCCCGTGGGGAGGCGCGGGTCCGGCTGCAGAAGCGCGCCAAGAACGTCGGGGGCCAGCTCGACGCCCTCGCGGCGGCCGGGTTCCGGCGCTTCGTCGCGGTGCGCGGGGGAGAAGCCCCGGACGACCTCGAGGTGCGGCCCCTGGGCTGACTGCCGCCCCGCCCCGCCCCGCTCGGCGTCGGCCCGCGCGGCTAGGATCGACACGACCGCGTGCCCCGCACGCACACCGACGACTAAGGAGTTCATCCGTGGCAGAAATCGACGCAGTAGGCGCACGCGAGATCCTCGACTCGCGGGGCAACCCGACGGTCGAGGTCGAGGTCCTGCTCGACGACGGGACCGTGTCGCGCGCGGCCGTCCCCTCGGGCGCATCGACCGGGGCCTTCGAGGCCTACGAGCTGCGCGACGGCGACGAGAGCCGCTACCTCGGCAAGGGCGTCCTCAAGGCCGTCGCCGCCGTCATCGACGAGATCGGCCCCGAGGTCGAGGGCATGGACGCGACCGACCAGCGCCTCGTCGACGCCGCCATGATCGAGCTCGACGGCACCGAGAACAAGTCGCGCCTCGGCGCGAACGCCATCCTCGGCGTCTCGCTGGCCGTCGCCCGCGCCGCCGCCGACTCGGCCGACCTGCCGCTCTTCCGCTACCTGGGCGGCCCGAACGCGCACACCCTGCCCGTGCCGATGCTCAACGTCATCAACGGCGGCTCGCACGCCGACAGCAACGTCGACATCCAGGAGTTCATGATCCTGCCGATCGGCGCGACGTCGTTCGCGGACGCCCTCCGCTGGGGTGCCGAGACGTACCACGCGCTCAAGAGCGAGCTGAAGTCGAAGGGCCTGTCGACGGGCCTCGGCGACGAGGGCGGCTTCGCGCCGAACCTCGAGAGCAACCGTGCCGCGCTCGACCTGCTGGTCGAGGCGATCACCAAGGCCGGCTTCACCCCCGGCAAGGACATCGCGCTCGGCCTCGACGTCGCCTCCAGCGAGTTCTACGCCGACGGCTCGTACACGTTCGAGGGCGAGAAGCGCGACTCCGCGTTCCTCGCCGGCTACTACGCCGACCTCGTGTCGGCCTACCCGCTCGTCACCATCGAGGACCCCCTCGACGAGGACGACTGGGAGGGCTGGGCCCACCTGACGAGCGAGATCGGCTCCAAGACGCAGATCGTCGGCGACGACCTGTTCGTCACGAACCCCGAGCGCCTCGCCCGCGGCATCGCCGCCGGCGCCGGGAACTCGATCCTCGTCAAGGTCAACCAGATCGGCACGCTGACCGAGTCGCTCGACGCCGTCTCGCTCGCGCAGCGCAGCGGCTACACGACCGTGCTGTCGCACCGCTCGGGCGAGACCGAGGACACGACGATCGCCGACCTCGCCGTCGCGACCGACGCCGGCCAGATCAAGACGGGCGCCCCCGCCCGCAGCGAGCGCGTCGCGAAGTACAACCAGCTGCTCCGCATCGAGGAGGAACTGGGCGACGCAGCCCGGTACGCCGGCTACTCGGCGTTCCCGCGCTTCTCGGCGTAGCGCCACAGAGCCGTGCCCGACGGGGCCCACGTCCTCGACGTGGTCCCCGCACCGAGGCCCGTTCCCCCTGGGGAGCGGGCCTCTCGGCGTTCCGTGACCCTGCCCCCTCGCGGGTCGTCTACCCTCGGGAGCATGCCCCGTGAGTCCCCGACCCGACGCGTGCCCGTCGCCTTCGCGTCGGGCGAGACCGTCGCGGGCGGCTGGCTCCGCAGCATCCGCTTCTCCGGCTTCAGCCTGCTGATGCTCGTCATCCTCGTGCTGTTCGTTGTCGTGCTCGCGCCGTCGCTCCGCACCCTGGTCCAGCAGCAGCAGCAGATCGCGGCCCTCCAGCAGGACGTGCGCGACCAGCGCGACGACGTCGACGACCTCCAGGGCGACGTCGCGCGGTGGAGCGACCCCGCGTACATCGAGGCGCAGGCCCGAGACCGGCTGCTCTACGTCTACCCCGGCGAGTACAGCTACCTCGTGATGGGTGCGGACGCCGACGCGGCGGCGCCGTCGCAGGCGCCCATCAGCGACACGCTCCAGACCCCGCAGGTCGACTGGGTCGCCGCGATGATGTCGTCCGTGATCGAGGCCGGCCTCAGCGACGAACCCGCGACCGAGCTGGTCGCGCCCGACATCGGCGGCGCGCCCCTGCCGTCCTCCACGACAGGCGGCACCCCGTGACGACCCCTCCCTTCGAGCCCGTCAGCGAGCGCGACGTCCAGCTCGTCACCGCGATGCTCGGTCGCCCCGCCCGCGACGTCATCGGCATCCCCGCACGCTGTGTCTGCGGCAACCCGACCGTCGTCGCGACGAAGCCGCGCCTCGGCGACGGCACGCCGTTCCCGACGCTCTACTACCTGTGCCACCCGGGGGCCACGGCCGCGATCTCGACCCTCGAGGCGAACGGCGTCATGGCCGAGCTGACCGAGCTGCTCGCCGCGGACGACGACCTCAGGAGGCGCTACCACGACGCCCACGACGCCTACCTCGCCGACCGCGAGGGCATCGAGCACGTGGCCGAGATCGCGCACGTGACGGCCGGGGGCATGCCCGAGCGCGTCAAGTGCCTGCACGCCCTCGCCGGGCACGCCCTCTCGGCGGGTCCGGGCGTCAACCCGCTCGGCGACCTCGCCGTCGAGCGCTCGAGCTGGAGCCCTGACGTGTGCCGTTGCGGCGACTACCTGGGCGAGGCCGGCGCCGATGCGAGCGACGAGGCGGCGGCGGCCGACGGGAGCGCTCCGAGCGCGGCGACCGGTGCGGGCGGCGCGACCGCCGCCTCCTCCGCTCCGCCCGAGGCAGGCTGACGCAGGTGCGCCGCACCGGGGGGCGCGCGGCGACCAGGGCGCTGGCGACGAGCGTGCTCGTGGTGGCGACGGCCGCGGGGCTCACGCTCGTGCCCGCCGTGGCGGCGTCCGCCGACAGCATCCGCGACGCGCAGTACTGGCTGTCCGACTACGGGGTGCAGCAGGCGTGGCAGACGACGCGCGGCGCGGGCGTCACGGTCGCCGTGATCGACACGGGCGTCGACGGCTCCGTCCGCGAGCTGCAGGGGGCCGTCGTCGGGGGCACGGACATGTCCGGGCAGGGCTCCGCCGACGGCCAGAGCCCGGTCGGCGCCGACGACCCTGCCCACGGGACCCTCGTCGGCTCCCTGCTCGCGGGGCGCGGCACGGCGACCGGCGACGGCGTGATCGGCGTCGCGCCCGAGGCCGACCTGCTCTCGATCTCGGTGGGGTTCGGCGCCGACGCGGTCGACTCCGACCAGCAGATCGCCGACGCCGTCACCTGGGCCGTCGACCACGGCGCCGACGTGATCAACATGTCCCTGACCCGCAACACCCTCGACTGGCCCACGAGCTGGGACGAGGCCTTCCTGCACGCGCAGGAGGAGGACGTCGTCGTCGTCGCGGCGGCCGGCAACCGCGGCAGCGGCACGACCGAGGTCGGGGCGCCCGCCACGATGCCGGGTGTCCTCACCGTCGCCGGCGTCGACCGCTCGGGCGCGGCGAGCTTCGACGCCTCCAGCCAGGGCATCACCATCGGCGTCTCGGCCCCCAGCGAGAAGCTCGTCGGCGTCGGCCCGGGCGACGTGCACTACAGCTGGAGCGGCACCAGCGGCGCGACGCCCCTCGTCGCCGGCATGGTCGCCCTCGTGCGGAGCGCACACCCCGAGCTCGGGGCGGCCGACGTGATCAACAGGGTCGTCTCGACGGCCGACCCGAGAGGCGCCTCGCAGCCCGACCCGCTCTACGGGTACGGCCTCGTCGACGCGGCCGCCGCCGTCCAGCGCACCGTCGCGCCCGTCGCGGCCAACCCGATGGGCGACCTCGCCGAGTGGATCCGGGTGCACCGACGCGCCGACGCCCCCGCGCCGAGCGCCGGTGCGGTCGCTCCCGTCGAGCCCGCGCCCGTGCCGACGCCGCAGAGCGACGGCGACCACCCCCTCCGTGCGCTGCTCCCGACGGTCGAGTCGATGCGCTCGACCGGGCTGCCGCTGATCGTCTTCGCGGTCTTCGGCGCGGCGCTCGTCGCCGTGGGGGCAGGCGCGGCCCGCCAGTTCAGGCGACGACACGAGCAGGAGTAAAGTCGTCGTGCCACCCCACCACCTCGAGGAGTTCACCCCTGTGCCCAAGATCCTGATCGTCGGCGGCGGCTACGCCGGTTTCTACACAGCCTGGAAGCTCGAGAAGTGGCTGCGCGCCGGGGAGGCGGAGGTCACCATCGTCGACCCGCTGCCGTACATGACGTACCAGCCGTTCCTGCCGGAGGTGGCAGCCGGCTCCATCGAGCCGCGTCACGCGGTCGTCTCGCTGCGTCGTCACCTGAAGAAGACGAACGTCGTCACGGCCAAGGTCACCAAGGTCGACCACGCCACGAAGACGGCGACCATCACGCCCGAGGTCGGCGACCCGTGGACGGTCGACTACGACCAGGTCGTCATGACCGCCGGCGCCGTGTCGCGCACGTTCCCGATCCCGGGCGTCGCCGACGAGGCGATCGGCCTCAAGACCATCGAGGAGGCGGCGGCGATCCGCGACAAGCTCCTCACCAACTTCGCGGCGGCCGCGAACCTGCCCGCCGGTGCGGCACGCGACCGTCTGCTGACCGTCACGGTCGTCGGCGGCGGCTTCGCCGGCATCGAGGTGTTCGCCGAGCTGCGCAGCTTCGCCAGCGACCTGCTCAAGAAGTACCCGCAGCTGACCATCGACGACACGCACTTCCACCTCGTGGAGGCCATGGGCCGCATCATGCCCGAGGTGTCGCTCGAGACCAGCCACTGGGTGCTCAAGAACCTCGCCGAGCGCGCCGCCACGGTGCACCTCGACACGCAGCTGAAGTCCGCCGTGGGCGGCGTCATCGAACTCTCGACGGGCGAGTCGTTCGAGTCCGACCTGATCGTCTGGACGGCCGGCGTCATGGCCAACCCGATGGTGCGCAGCACCGACCTGCCCCTCGAGGAGAGAGGTCGGATCACCGTCAAGGCCGACCTCCGGGTCGTCGACGGCGAGACCATCGTCCCCGACGCCTGGGCCTGCGGCGACGTCGCGGCCACGCCCGACCTGACCGGCAAGGGCGTCGGCGGCTTCTGCGTGCCCAACGCGCAGCACGCCGTCCGCATGGGCAAGCACCTCGCCAAGAACATCACCGCGTCGCTGCGCGGCGAGGGCGTCGCCGACTACCGTCACGACAACCTCGGCGCGGTCGCCGGGCTCGGCGTCGGCGTCGGCGTGTTCCAGAGCGGCAAGTTCGTGCTCAAGGGCCTGCCGGCGTGGGCCGCGCACCGCGTCTACCACGGCCTCGCGATGCCCTCGTTCGAGCGCAAGTTCCGCGTCGCCACCGGCTGGTGGAACAACTTCTGGCTCGGCCGCGACATCGTCTCGCTCGACAACCGCGAGCGTCCCCGCGCCGCCTTCGAGGAGTTCGCCTCGCGTCCGAAGACCGAGGTCGCCGCCCCGGCCGCTCCCGCGACGCCCGAGCTCGGCAAGGTCGCCGGCGAGCCCGGCCCGGCCTACGCCAACCCGGCCGACGAGAAGGGCGCGCCCGCCGAGGGCGAGACCGAGAAGCCGGCCCGCAAGGCTCCCGCACGCAAGCCGGCGGCCAAGAAGCCGACCGCGAAGGCCGACGCCGATGCTCCGGTGCCTGCCGACGTCGGGCGCGGCTCGCTGTCGACGAGCGACTGACTCGACCAGCCCCCACGACGCCCGCCCGCTGACCCCAGCGCGGCGGGCGTCGTCGTGTCGTCGCCTGGATCGTAGGCTGGGGGCACGCCCTCGTAGCCCAACGGTCAGAGGCAGGCGACTTAAAATCGCTTCAGTCAGGGTTCGAATCCCTGCGGGGGCACTCTTTCGTTCGCGGCAGGGTGAGCCGACTCGAGCGTCTAGAGCGCGCGGCGGGCCGGCTCCACGTAGGTCGCCCACAGCCAGGCCGCGACCGCGAGCAGGGCTGCGACGAGGCTCGCGACCAGCAGCGCCGGCAGGGGGAACGACGAGGAGGGGGCGCCCACGAACACGGCGGCCGCGACGGACACCCCCACCACGGCCAGGGCCGTGTAGACGCCCGCGGACCACGCCCACACGTGCCGACCCGGCATCGAGCCGAGCGGCAGCAGCTGGACGACGAGGGAGCCGAGGCCGGCGAGGCAGACCGTGGCGAGGGCCTCCCGGCCGAGCTGCGGCCAGGCGCCCGGTGCGTCGACGAGGCCGTGCAGCACCCAGGCCGCCGCAGGGACGACGACGGTCGCGGCGAGCTGCACCGCCGCGGCGATGCCGCGGTCACGTCCGTCCGGGCTGCGCCCTGCACCGACGGCCTGTGCGCCGTGGTGGCGGACGGCGCCCAGGGTCCCCACGAGCAGCACGCCGAGCACGAGCGCGGGATCGAGCGAGAAGACCCGCGTGGCACCGCAGGCGACCACCGCGGCGAGCAGCAGGCCGGGCGACATCCGGACACGGACGGCGAGGCCGAGGCGCCGGGCGACGAGCACCGCGGGGATGACGACCACGAGGCCGTTCAGCACGACGAGTCCCAGCACGATCGCCGCGAGCAGGCGCGCGTACTGCACCTGTCCGTCGACGCCCGCGGCGACGGCGATGGCGGCGGCGCCCCCTGCCAGGGCGAGGCCGGCGGCGGCGCGGGGGTCGACGGTGCCCCGGTTGAACGAGGTGGGCAGCTCGGACGACCGGTTGCGACCGGTCAGACGGGCTGCGCGGGGGCGGAGCCGGCCGCGGGCGGCTGCCGCCGCGAGCCGTGACGGTCCCGCGACGAGGACGAGGAACAGCAGCGCCACCGCCGCGCCCAGGGGCCAGACCGGGCCGCCGAGCGTCTGGGCGAGCGTGGGGAGGCCCGCGCCGAACGTCGTCGCGGTCGCCCAGGTGCCGGTCTGCGTTGCCTGGCCGGCGCCGGGGGGCGTGCCGGCGCCTCCTTCGCCGCCGGGTCCCGTCGGAGGAGGCGCGGTCGTCGGCCCCCCGTCGGACTGTCCGGGTGGAGTCGCCGACGGCGGCACCGCACCGGGGGAGGGCGTCGCCGTTGCGCCGGGTCGCGGCGTCGGGGCGGAACCCGGCGCGGCCGGGGCGGCTGCAGCAGCGCCCACCGTGACCCGCACGGCGGTGCTCGGCGGCCCGAAGTTCCCGGCCGGGTCGACGAGGGCGGCCTGGACCAGCCGGTCACCGTCGGCGAGCTCGCTGCCCCCGGCGCTGCACGACCAGGTCCCTCCGCCGGAGACGGTCGCCTGACAGACCGGCGTGCTGTCGACGTAGACCGTCGCGAGGGCCCCGGCCTCGCCCGTGCCGGAGACGGCGAGGGGCAGGGCGGCGACGCGTTGGCCGGATCCGGGGCTCGTCACGACCGGTGCGGCGGGGGCGTCGCGGTCGACGGTGACGCTCGACGGCCGCGAGGAGGCGGAGACGGGGACGGCGGGCACGGCGGACGACGACTGCACGGCCCGCACGTCGTGGCGGCCGGAGGGGAAGCTCGCCGCGGGCAGCACGGCGACCCAGCCGCCGTCGGCCGAGGCGGTCGCCGTGGCGGTGGCCCCCGAGCCCGAGGTCACGGTGACCACGGCACCGGGGAAGGCGGTGCCGGCGAGCTTGGCACCGACGAGCAGACCCGAGCCGACGGTCGGCGCGGCGAGGACCGAGAAGGGGGAGGACGTCACTGGATCGACGTCGGTGTGGTCGAGGTCGGTGACGACGACGGTCCAGCCCGCGCCGTCCGGGACGGTCGCCGTGCAGGTCCAGGAGCCGCTCGAGGTCGTCACCACGGACGCACAGAGGTCGCGGTAGGTGCCGTTGCCCGTGAGCGCGACCTTGACCCGGGCCCCGGGAGTCGCCTCGCCGGACGCCGTGACGGAGCCCGTCGGGCTGTCGGCCACCGGCCCGACCGTCGGGGCGACGAGCGTCGGGCCGGGAGACGGGGTCGGCGATCCGAGCTGGGGCGACGGTGCCTGCGTGGGGGCCCCCGCCGCCTCCACGGGGCCGACCGGCCCGCCCGTCACGGCGAGCCCGGCCAGCACGGTCCCCAGGACGAGCAGCCACGCGAGGCGAGCCCGGCGGGTGCGTCGGCGCACGCCGACCGCGCGTCCGGCGACGGAGGCGGGACGCGGCGAGGGAGAGGTCGTGGTGTCGAGCACTGCTCCCCATTCAGCACGGTGCGTGAGCACCTGTCAATCGGTCGTCGCGGACCAGTTCGCGACGACGGTCCGGCATCCGACAGGTGATGTCGAGAGTTCCCCCGAAGACGCCCTGTTGACGGGGAGCCCCCATCCAGCGCATTTATAGTGGCCCACGCATCGACGTGACCCTCGACCGGCATCCCGAGGACGACCGCGACGCGTCCGCCCGAGCCGCATCCCCAAGGAGTCACCACCCATGCAACCGGCCCTCATCGCCACCCTGGTCGCCGTCGGGATCATCGTCCTGCTCGTCGTGATCGCCGGCATCTACCTCTGGTCGACCTACAACAGCCTGGTCACGCTCAAGGTCCGCGTCGACGAGGCGTGGAGCGACATCACGATCCAGCTCAAGCGCCGGGCCGACCTGATCCCGAACATCATCGAGTCGGTCAAGGGCTACGCGTCGCACGAGGCCAAGGTGTTCCAGAACGTCACGGAGGCGCGGGCCGAGACCCTGGGGGCGCAGACGCCCGCAGAGGCGTCCGCCGCCGAGGGCCACATGCAGACGGCGCTCAAGAGCATCTTCGCCGTGTCGGAGGCCTACCCGCAGCTGCAGGCGAGCCAGAACTTCCTGCAGCTCCAGTCCGAGCTGGTCGACACCGAGGACAAGATCCAGGCCGCGCGCCGGTTCTACAACGGCGGCGTCCGCGAGTTCAACACCAAGACGCGCACGTTCCCGAACACCCTCTTCGTGAAGCGCCTCGGCTTCTCCGAGCGCGACTTCTTCGAGGTGGCCGAGCCCTCGGCCATCGCCGAGCCGCCGCGCGTCCAGTTCTAGCGCCGCGCCTCCGCCAGGGCTCCTGCCATGTACTCGGCCATCGCGCGGAACAAGCGCAACACGGTCTTCATCGTCCTGATCTTCCTGCTCATCGTGGGGGCGCTGGGGTTCGCCGCGTCCGCCCTCTGGAACAGCCCCTCCATCGGGTTCGTCGTGCTCGTCGGCGCCGCCGTCTACGCGCTGATCCAGTACTTCGCGGCCGGTCGCCAGGCGCTCTCGATGAGCGGCGCGCAAGAGGTCGACGCGACGACGGCACCGCGCCTCTGGCGCACGGTCGAGAACCTGTCGATCACCATGGGCATGCCGATGCCGAAGGTGTACGTCGTCGTCGACCCTGCCCCCAACGCATTCGCGACCGGGCGTGATCCCGAGCACGCGGTCGTCGCGGCGACCACGGGTCTGCTCGGCCTGATGGACGACGCCGAGCTGCAGGGCGTCATGGCCCACGAGATGGGCCACGTCAAGAACTACGACATCCGGGTCTCGACCATGGTCTTCGGCCTGGTCGTGGCCGTCGGGTTCCTGGCCGACGTCCTCATGCGCATGTCCTTCCTCAGCGCGCTCACCGGGGGCCGCAACAACAACAACGGGAACGGCGGCGGGGGCTCGAACCCCGTGTTCCTCGTCCTCGGGCTCGTCGCGATGATCATCGCGCCGCTCGCCGCCGCGGGCGTCCAGGCGGCGGTGTCCCGTCAACGCGAGTACCTCGCCGACGCCACCGGGGCGCTCACGACCCGCCACCCCGAGGGGCTGGCCAGCGCGCTCGAGAAGCTCGGGGCCTACGGTCGCCCCATGCAGAAGCAGAGCACCTCGATGTCGCACCTGTGGATCAGCGACCCGATGAAGCCGGGCGTGATGGACCGCCTGTTCAGCACGCACCCGCCGCTCGCCGACCGGGTGGCCCGGCTGCGGGAGAACGCGACGCGCTTCTAGCCCGGGACAGAACCCGAGGCGGCGCCTGGGGTCGCGCCGGGGATCGAGGCCCTGACGGCGGCCCCGAGCGCGGCGGCGAGGTCGCCCCGTGGCACGACCTCGACCCCGTCGAGCCCCTGCCAGGCGGCGGCCCGGCCGAGCAGCGCCGCGAGGCGCTCGACGTCGACGGGCAGGTCACGTTCGCGCCACGACGCCTGCACGCGCAGGACGCCCGCCTTGCGGTCGCTCTTGAGGTCGACACGGGCGACGAGCTGGTCGTCCTGCAGCACGGGCAGCACGTAGTAGCCGTGCACCCGCTTCGCCTGGGGCGTGTAGATCTCGATGCGGTAGCGGAACCCGAAGAGGCGCTCGGCCCGGGGGCGGTGCCACACGACGGGGTCGAACGGCGACAACAGGGCGTCGGCGTCGAGGCGCCGGGGCAGCCGTGCCTCGGCGTGCAGCCATGCGGGGGACGTCCACCCGTCGACCGTCACCGGCCGGACGACGCCGGCGTCGTGCAGCTCGCGAAGAGCCGGCCCCACGTCGGCCGCCTTCAGGCGCCAGTAGTCGGCGAGGTCGGAGGCGGTCGCGACGCCGGAGGCGCGGGCCGCGTGGCCGACCAGCTGACGGTGGGCGTCGGCACGGTCGACCTCGACGCCCAGGACGGCGTCGGGCAGGACCTGGTCGGGAAGCGCGTAGACGCGCTCGAAGCGGCGACGGCCGGCGCTCACGAGCGAGCCCACGCGGAAGAGCGCCTCGAGTCCGCGCTTGACGTCGCCCCAGCCCCACCACGGGCCGGTGCGGGTCGGCGACGGGAAGAGGTCGGCGTCGTGCTCGACCAGGCTCGCGGGCAGCGGGCCCTTCTCGCGGATCTCGTCGAGCAGCCAGCGGGCCATCTCCGGCTTCGTGGCGAGCCAGGAACCCTCGTCGGCCCGCCAGCGGCCGTCGTAGTCGCGCATCCGCCAGCGCATGAGCGGCCAGGTCGCGACCGGCAGGATGGCCGCCTCGTGCGCCCAGTACTCGACGAACCGACCGCGAGGCGAGAACACCAGCCGGTCGAGCTCATCGCGGTCGTACTGGCCCAGCCGGGCGAAGACGGGGAGGTGGTGGCTGCGCTCGAAGACGTTCACCGAGTCGATCTGCAGCAGGCCGAGCCGATCGACGAGGCCGGTGAGCCGGCGCGTGCCCACGGTCGTCGAGCCAGGGGCCGCGGTCGGCCGGCCGAGCCCCTGCGCCGCCAGGGCTGCACGGCGAGCGAGGGCAGGGGAGAGGCGGTCGTGGGGCACGGTGCGAGGCTAGCCGTGACCTCCGACACGAGACCGGCCCGACGCCTCCTGCTCGCCCCTCCGACGCATGCCGAGCAGGGCATGCAGAGCCGGGCGGATCACCACCGCGCCCGCCCTACACTGAGCGCATGATGCGCCGCAGCAGGCTCCCGCGGGGAGCGGTCGAGAAGGTGACCGACCCGAGCGCGCCCTCGGGGTGGGAGCCCGACCCGTCGGTGCCGCGCGGCATGGTCATCGCCGGCGCGTGGTCCTGGCGCGTCCTGCTCGTGGTGGCGGTCGTGGCCGTGTTCGTCTGGCTCGTCATCCAGCTCCGCATCATCGTCATCCCGTTCCTGGTCGCCCTGCTCGTGTCGGCCCTGCTCGTCCCCTTCTCGGGGTGGCTGCAGCGTCACCGCTGGCCGAAGTGGGTCGCGGTCGTCGTGAGCCTCGTCGGCTTCCTGGTCGTCGTCGCGGGGCTCTTCGCCCTCGTCGTGCTCCAGATCGTGGACGGCTGGCCGATGCTGCGCGACCGGTCCGTCGCCTCCTACGGCGAGCTCAAGGACTTCCTGCTCGCGTCGCCCCTGCACCTCACCGAGGGGCAGCTGAACGGCTACGTGGGCGACGCGGTCGCGGCGCTGCAGCAGGACAGCCAGCCCCTGCTGCGGGGCGCCCTGTCGATCGGCTCGACGGCGGGCCACGTCGGCGCGGGGCTCGTGCTCATGCTCTTCACGACGATCTTCCTGCTCGTCGGCGGCGGCGAGATATGGCGCTGGGTGGTCAGGCTGTTCCCGCGCGCCGCGCGCGAGGCCGTCGACGGCGCGGGCCGGGCCGGCTGGCTGACGCTGACGAACTTCGTCAAGGTGCAGATCTTCGTGGCCTTCGTCGACGCCGTCGGCATCGGGCTCGGCGCGCTGCTGCTCGGGCTGCCCCTGGTCGCGCCCATCGCGATCGCCGTGTTCCTCGGGTCGTTCGTGCCCGTCGTCGGCGCCGTCGCCACCGGGGCGATCGCGGTCGTGATCGCGCTCGTCTACAACGGCTGGGTCGTCGCGCTGCTGATGCTCGCCGTCGTGATCCTCGTCCAGCAGATCGAGGGGCACCTCCTGCAGCCCTTCGTCATGGGCAGCGCCGTCAAGGTGCACCCCCTCGCCGTCGTCTTCGCCGTGGCGGCCGGCGCCCTCCTCGCCGGCATCCCCGGAGCTCTCTTCGCGGTGCCCGTCATCGCCGTCCTCAACGTCATGATCGGCTACGTCGCGAGGGGCTCGTGGCGCACGACCCCCCGACCGACGTCCGCCGACGTCACCTCGCCCGGAAAGGCCACCGATGTCTGACCTCACGATCGCCGGTCCCACGCTGCTCGAGATCGAGGAGGCGCGCGAGCGCGTCTCGCGCGTCGCCCGCGTCACGCCGATGGAGAGCTCGCGGTTCCTGGCCGAGCTGCTCGGGTCGCCGGTGCACCTCAAGTGCGAGAACCTGCAGCGCACCGGCTCGTACAAGATCCGGGGCGCCTACAACCGCCTGACGCAGCTGACGGACGAGGAGAAGTCGCGGGGCGTCGTCGCGGCGTCGGCCGGCAACCACGCCCAGGGCGTCGCCTTCGCCGCCCGCGAGCTGGGCATCGCCGCGACGATCTTCATGCCCGTCGGGGTCGCCCTGCCCAAGCTGCAGGCGACGAGGGAGTACGGCGCCGACGTCGTGCTCAGCGGCCACGACGTCGAGCAGGCGCTTCGCGCGGCCGCCGAGTTCGCCGCGAGCACCGGTGCCGCCCTCATCCCGCCGTTCGACCACCCCGACGTCGTCGCGGGCCAGGGCACCCTCGGCCTCGAGATCCTCGAGCAGGTCCCCGACGTCGACACGATCATCGTCCCCATCGGCGGCGGCGGCCTGATCGCCGGCGTCGCGAGCGCGGTGGCGCAGCAGACGGCACGGACCGGCCGCTCGGTCCGCGTCATCGGCGTGCAGGCGGCCAACGCGGCTCCCTACGCCGTGTCGATGGCGAGCGGCGTCCGCACCGACATCACGGCCCTGCCGACCATCGCCGACGGCATCGCGGTCGCCCGTCCCGGAGTGCTCAACTTCGAGATCGTGCGCCAGACCGTCGACCAGGTCGTCACGGTCGGCGACGACGACACGGCCCGGGCGATGCTGGTGCTGCTCGAGCGGGCCAAGCTCGTCGTCGAGGCGGCCGGCGCCGTGGGCGTCGCCGCGGTGATGACCGAGCAGGTGCGCGACCTCGGCACGACCGTCATCGTCCTCAGCGGGGGCAACATCGACCCCCTCATGATGGAGCGGGTCATCAGCCGCGGGCTCGCCGCCGCCGAGCGCTACCTCAAGCTGCGCGTCGGGCTGCCCGACCGGCCCGGGCAGCTGACCCGGGTCTCGCAGATCCTGTCCGACGCCAACGCGAACGTCGTCGAGGTGCTGCACACGCGCCACCAGCGGGGCCTGCAGATCAGCGAGGTCGAGCTCGAGCTGAGCGTCGAGACCCGCGGACCGGACCACGTCGAGGACGTCCTGCGCCGCCTCCGCGAGGCCGGCTTCACGCCGAACGTCGACTTCTAGGCGGCTGCACGCCGCCCCGACGACGACGGAGGCCCCTGCTCGGATGAGCAGGGGCCTCCGTCGTGGTCGGTCCCGAGGTCAGGGACCGTGTCGCTCAGGGACCGCGTCGATCAGGGGACGTAGGTCTCGACCGCGGTGACCGAGACCGTGATCTCCTTGCCGTTCGGGGCGGTGTAGCTGGTCGTCGTGCCGACCTTGACCCCGTTGATGGCCTGGCCGAGCGGGCTCGTCTCGCTGTAGACCGAGAGGTCGCTGCCGGGCGCGATGATCTCGCGGTTGCCGAGCAGGAACGTGCTGGGGTCGCCGGCGATCGTCGCGGTCACGACGGTGCCGGGGCCGACGATTCCGTCGGCGGCGGTGGACTCGCCGACCGTCGCGTGCTTGAGCAGGTTGACGAGGGTGCGGATGCGCGCCTCGATCTTGCCCTGCTCGTCCTTCGCGGCGTGGTAGCCGCCGTTCTCCTTGAGGTCGCCCTCCTCACGGGCGGCCTCGATGCGGCCCACGATCTCGGCTCGGCCCTCGCCGCTCAGCGTCTCGAGCTCGGCCTGGAGGCGGTCGCGGGCGTCGGGCGTCAGCCAGGTGGTGGCGTCGTTGTCTTGGCTCATGGTGTCTCCGTCCGTGCGGCGGCCTGCCGGTGCGGCGGCCCTGTCCGCGGGAGCGGGAGCCGCGCGCCCGGGCGGGGCACGCCCACCGAAAAAAGGAGACCGGCCGAGTGGCCGGTCTCGTGGGTGTCCGCGCAGTCTACGGAAGCCAGCACTCGTAGATCAAGCCTGTCACGGCGCGTTCGCTGGTCGCGAGGGAGGTCGTGTAGGTGGTGGAGTACGTGCTCGAGGCCGGCAGGTGCACGACCTTCCAGCCCACGATGCTGAACTTCTGGTTCTGCGCCTGGACGGCGCAGCTGACCTCGGCACCCGGCGGCGTGCTGATCGTGTACTGCACGTCGACCGCCCGGTCGTCGAGCACGGTGTAGCCCACGTCGGTGCTCTCGAGCTTCGCGCCGTCGCCGTCGAACGCGGCGAAGACGACCCACGCGGCGAAGACCACGACGAAGGAGGCGGCGACCGCGACCGCGATCCAGCGCCCGCGACGACGGGTGCCGCTGCTGCGCCCGTAGCGGGCGTCGAGCCTGGCCGTCTCGCCGTCGGGCAGGCCGTCGGAGGCGCTGTCGACGGGCTGCTCGGGCGCAGCGGCCGGCGATGGTGCGGGGGGCATGGACGCCACGGGGACTCCGTCCGATTATCCTTGTCCCGAGGGTAGCAACGTCTGCCCTGCACGAATTGCGAGGAACCCGTGACCCTGCGCCTCTTGGCCGTCCACGCCCATCCCGACGACGAGTCCAGCAAGGGCTCGGCGACCTACGCCTACTACCGCAGCCTCGGCGCCGAGGTGCTCGTCGTCAGCTGCACCGGGGGCGAGCAGGGCTCGATCCTCAACGAGCAGCTCGAGGCGCGGGCCCACGCCGAACGCGACATCGCGGGCCTCCGGGTGCACGAGATGCGAGCCGCCCAGGAGGCGATGGGCATCGACCACGTCTGGCTCGGCTACGCCGACTCCGGGCTGCCCGCCGAGGGCGAGCCCGTCGCGGTCAACTCGTTCGCGACCATCCCGCTCGAGATCAGCGCCGAGCCCCTCGTCTCCGTCATCCGGCGCTTCCGGCCGCAGGTGCTCGTCACGTACGACGAGATCGGCGGCTACCCGCACCCGGACCACATCCGCACCCACGAGATCTCGATGGAGGCGTTCCGAGCCGCCTCCGACGCCTCGCGCTACCCGGCCGCGGGCGAGCCCTGGCAGATCGACAAGGTCTACTACGACCGCATGTTCAGCGCCGGCCGCGTCGGCGCGATGATCACGCACCTGAAGGCGGAAGATCCCGAGTCGCCGCTGATCGAGCGCCTCACCGAGATGCTCGAGCGCTTCAGCGACCGGCCCGACCTCGCCACGACTCACGTGCCGGTGTCGGACTTCTTCCCCGTCCGCGACGCGGCCCTCCGCGCGCACGCCAGCCAGGTGCCCCTCGACAGCGCCTTCTTCTTCTGGCCGCACGACCTCCAGGTCGCCGCCTGGCCCACCGAGGACTTCCAGCTGGTCGAGTCCCGCGTCGACTCGCCGGTGCCCGAGACCGACCTCTTCGCCGGCGTCGCCGACCCGGACACCGGCCTCGTGGGGGTGCAGGCCCGATGAGCGCCGCAGGTGACCTCGTGCTGACGGCTGCCGTGCGCCTCCTCGCGCAGCCGTCGACCCCGGACGCGACGCTGCCGCCGTCGACGGTGCCCGACGTCGACGTCACGCCCGGCGTCTGGGGCTTCGTCGCCATCGCGTTCGTGGCGATCGCGACGGTGCTGATCATCGTCGACATGACCAGGCGCGTGCGCCGCACCCGCTACCGCGGCGAGGTCCGCGAGCAGATCGAGGCCGAGCGCGCCGAGGCGGACGCCGCGGCTGCGGGGCTCGACGACGAGCCGCGTCCGCAGCTCGGCGACGACCCGCGTGGCGGTCTCGACGACGACGGCCGCGACGTCCCCGGGCGGCGCTAGGCGCCTGCGCCGGCCGTGGCGCCGGCGGCAGCTGTCGCGGCGGCCTCGCGAGCCTCGAGCTCGTGACGGCGCTCGCGCAGCAGGTGACCGGCCAGCGCGACGAGCAGCGTCAGCCCGCCCGCGGTGCCCATGCCGACGCCGATGTGCACCTGCAGCAGCAGGGCACCGACGCCCGCCCCCGCGAGGATGAGCAGGACGGCGAGCACGCGGCGCGGGAAGTTCTTGCCCGTGCCGCCCGCGAGCTTCGACTCGGACGCCATCCCGACGATCGTCGACGTGACGACCACGGTCGTGACGTCGGCCACGGCGATCTTGCGGGCGGCCGCGGCCTGGAGTCCCATCGCGGCGCCGAGCAGGCCGGTGATCGTGAACGCCCACGGGGTGTTCTCCTCCGGCACGACGGCGAAGGTCGAGATGCCGAGACCGAGCAGCACGCCGCCCGTCACGCCGAACGAGACGGTGCTGCGGCCCGACCAGCCGGCCCGGCCGCCGCGCAGCACCCGGCCGCCGATCGCGGCGCCGAGCAGGAAGGCGGCGAGGGCGACGATCGGCCCGACGATCGGCAGGCCGTCGGCCTGCGCGATCGCCATGCCGAGGATCACGACGTTGCCGGTCATGTTGGCCGTGAAGACGCGGTCGAGGCCCAGGTAGCCGACGGCGTCGATGATGCCCGTGGTGAACGTCAGGGTCAGCATCATCACGAGGTGCATGCGGGCCTGGTTGCGGCGGAATCGCTTCACGGGTGTCCTCCGGGGCGTCGCGCCGGGCGTGGCCGGGCGGGCGATCGCGGCGTCGTCGGCGCGGTGGTCTGCCGTCGATCGTATCGAGGCGGCGGCGCCTAGCGGAACGCCGGGGCGTTCAGCGCGAGGACCAGGATGCCCGTCCAGTGGCAGAGGTACGCGAGCACGGTGCAGGCGTGGAACAGTTCGTGGAACCCGAAGCGGCCGGGTGCCGGGTTCGGGCGCTTCAGCGCGTAGAAGACCGCGCCGACGATGTAGAGCAGACCGCCGACGAGCACGAGGACCGTCATCGGCACGGACGCCGCGAACAGGTCGGGCAGGAACCCGAGCGCGCCGACCCCCATGAGGATGTACAGCGGCACGTAGAGCCAGCGGGGCGCGTGGATGAAGAACACCCGGAACGCGATGCCGAAGGCAGCCGCCGTCCAGACGAGCGTCAGCAGCAGGGCCGACTTGCCGGGCGGGAGGGCGATCGCCGCGATCGGCGTGTACGTGCCGGCGATCAGCAGGAAGATGTTCGAGTGGTCCAGCCGCTTGAGGAACACCTTCGCACGCGGGCTCCACGGGAACCGGTGGTATGTCGCCGAGATGCCGAAGAGCAGCAGCGACGTCGTCATGAACACCGCGCAGGCCCAGGTCGCGGCGGCACCGTCGGCGAGCACGACCAGGACGATCCCCGTCGCGATCGCGACCGGGAACGTCCCCGCGTGGATCCAGCCGCGCCAGGTGGGCTTGCGCTCGATCGACGAGTAGTCGAGGGCGTCGTCGAGCAGGGGGACGTTCGGCAGCTCCGCACCGCCGTCGTCGGCGACCGGAGAGGGCGAGGAGGTGCTCATGAGGGCGAGCGTAGGGGAGGCGGCCCGGCGACCGCTGGGACCGCGCGGGTGGGTTAACCTGGGCACGTGAAGAGTCCCGGACGGCCTCCCGTGGCCGGCGGCCTGCTGTACGGCCTGTACCAGCGGCGTCTGCGTCGTGAGCTCGACGGGGCCGAGCTGCCCCACCACGTCGCCATGATCGTCGACGGCAACCGCCGCTGGGCCAAGGCCCGCATGCTCGAGACCGCCGCGCACGGGCACCGCGCCGGCGCCGCGAAGATCAGCGAGTTCCTCACCTGGTGCGACGACCTCGGCATCCGCGTCGTCACCCTCTACCTCCTGTCGGCCGACAACCTCGGCAACCGCGCCTCCGACGAGCTGACCGAGCTGTTCGGCATCATCGGGGACGTCGCCGACGAGCTCTCGCACCAGCGCGACTGGAAGGTGCAGCACGTCGGCGCGACCGACGACCTGCCCGCCGGTCTCTGCGCCTCCCTCACCGCCGCCGAGGAGCGCACGCGCGACCACGGCGGCCTGCACGTCAACCTCGCCGTCGGGTACGGCGGCCGCCGCGAGATCGCGGACGCCATGCGCAGCATCGTCCGGGCCCACGACGCGGCGGGCGGCACCCTCGACGCGCTCGCCGAGGTCCTCACCCCCGAGCTGATCGCCGAGCACCTCTACACCGGCGGCCAGCCCGACCCCGACCTCGTCATCCGCACGTCGGGCGAGCAGCGGCTCAGCGACTTCATGCTGTGGCAGAGCGCCCACAGCGAGTTCTACTTCGTCGAGGCGCTCTACCCCGACCTCCGCGAGGTCGACTTCCTCCGCGCCGTCCGCGACTTCGCCCTGCGGCACCGCCGCTTCGGCAGCTGACGTCGGCGGCTGTCGCCTCGGCGCCCGGCCCCGGCGCCCCATGCCCGGCGCCCGTCGGCCGCTCGGTCCCTCGACGCCTGAGGCCGGGTACGGTGGAGGACCCTGATCCGAGGAGCACCACCGTGACCACCATCGACGACTTCGCCGCCGGCTTCGCCGACGAGGCGGGCTGGTTCGACTTCGCCTCCTTCGGCCCGATGGGCACGGGCGTCGTGCAGGAGGCGCGGGCCCTGACCGAGCTCCAGTCGCGCTCACGGCACGGCTCGGTCGTCGCCCTCGACGAGCAGGCAGGGCGCGCGCGCCGGGCCGTCGCCGCGCTCACCGGGTTCCCGACCGACCACGTCGTGTTCCAGCCGAGCACGAGCCAGGGCATGCTGCACACGCTGTTCGGGCTGACGGGCGCCCTCGCGATGTCGCCGCGGGAGTACCCGACCACTCCGCTGACCGCGACCCGCGCCTCCTCGGCCCTGCGCGTGCTCGACACGGTCTGGCTCGACGTGCCGGACGACGCGGTCACTCCCGCGGTGCTCCGCGAGCACCTGACGCCGTCGGTGACCGCGGTCGCCGTCAGCGTCGTCGACTACCGCACGGGCTACCTGGCCGACCTCGAGGGCATCCGCCAGGTGATCGGCGACCGGCTGCTGATCGTCGACGGCATCCAGGGCTTCGGCGTCGTCGACGCGCCCTGGGCCGTCGCGGACGTGCTCGTCACCGGCGGGCAGAAGTGGCTGCGGGCGGGCTGGGGAACCGGCTTCATGGCGCTCAGCGACCGCGCGCTGACCGATCTCACGCCCGTGTTCAGCGGCGTGCACGGCTCAGAGATCACCCTCGGCGAATCGTACGAGCGCGGCGCCGAGCCGGCCCCGGGCGCCGCCGCGTTCCAGCTCTCCCGCCCCGACCCCATCGCGGAGGCGCGCCTCGCGACCTCGCTGGAGGAGATCGCGGCCGTCGGCATCCGTCCCGTCGCCGGGGCCGTCGCCGAGCGGGCGACCCGGCTCATCGACCTCGCCGACGAGTTCGCCGTGCCGGTGGCCTCGTCGCGCGTCGAGTCGGAGCGGGCCGGCATCGTCGTGCTCGAGCCGGAGCCGCAGCACCTGACGGCTCTGACCGCCTCGCTGCTGAACCACGGGGTCAGCGCGACGGTGCGGAGCACCAGCGTCCGTCTCAGCACCCACGTGTCGAACGGCGAGGACTCCTTCGGCCTGCTCCGCGAGGCGCTGATGTCGTACGGGAGCGCGATCTCGTACTGAGGGCCCGACTCGGCCTGGCCTGAGCCGGCCCGCAGACCCTCCATCAGCACCTGAGAGTCGTTCACCTGATCGTCACACGACACGGCGTGCCGTGCTGGACCCGTGTCGGAGGCACGACGTAGGTTCGGCTCATCGGGCAAGTAGCCCGGTCGAGACGGCCACGAAAGTTCGCCTCGCGATTGCTCCGCGGCCGTCCTGCCGAAGGTACCGAGTGCCTCGTCGCTCGGAGATGGAGTCGTCGTGACCGTCAACACCCGGGCCGACCAGCAGAGCACCTCAGCAGACCGTCGGGCGGGCTCGCCCCGCACCGCGGTCGACCAGCGCACCTACGTGCTCGACACGTCCGTGCTGCTGAGCGATCCGCAGGCGATCTTCCGGTTCGCCGAGCACGACGTGGTGCTGCCCGTCGTCGTCGTCAGCGAGCTCGAGGGCAAGCGCCACGATCCGGAGCTGGGCTACTTCGCGCGACAGGCGCTGCGCCTCCTCGACGGACTGCGCGTGGCGCACGACCGCCTCGACTTCCCGGTCGAGGTCGGGTCGGGCGGCTCGTTCCGGGTCGAGCTCAACCACTCGAACATGTCGGTGCTGCCCTCGGGCCTCCAGCTCGGCGACAACGACTCGCGCATCCTCGCGGTCGCGTCGAACCTGGCGAACGACGGGCTGGCCGTGACGGTCGTCTCGAAGGACCTCCCGCTGCGCGTCAAGGCGGCCTCCATCGGACTCGCGGCGGAGGAGTACCGCGCCGAGCAGGTCGTCGACAGCGGCTACACCGGCCTGAGCGAGCTCGACGTCTCGAGCGACCAGATGGCGTCGTTCTGGGAGAAGGAGACGATCAGCTCGCGGGCGCTCGCCGACGTCCCGGTGAACACCGGGCTCGTCGTGCACTCGGACCGTGGCTCGGCCCTCGGTCGGGTCACCGCCCGAGGCGAGGCCCGGCTGGTGCGCGGCGACCGCGACGTGTTCGGGCTGCACGGCCGCTCGGCGGAGCAGCGGCTCGCCATCGACCTGCTGCTCGACCCCGAGGTCGGCATCGTCTCGCTCGGCGGCAGCGCGGGCACGGGCAAGTCGGCGCTCGCCCTCTGCGCCGGGCTCGAGGCGGTGCTCGAGAAGCAGCAGCACAAGAAGATCATGGTGTTCCGGCCGCTGTACGCGGTCGGCGGGCAAGACCTGGGCTTCCTGCCCGGCGACGCCGCCGAGAAGATGAACCCCTGGGGCCAGGCCGTCTTCGACACCCTGGGCGCCATCGTGTCGCAGAACGTGCTCGACGAGGTCGTCGAGCGCGGTCTGCTCGAGGTCCTGCCGCTGACGCACATCCGCGGCCGGTCGCTGCACGACGCGTTCGTGATCGTCGACGAGGCGCAGTCGCTCGAGCGCAACGTGCTGCTCACGGTGCTCAGCCGCATCGGGCAGAACAGCCGGGTCGTCCTCACCCACGACGTGGCCCAGCGCGACAACCTGCGGGTCGGGCGCCACGACGGCGTCGCGTCCGTGATCGAGACGCTCAAGGGGCACCCGCTCTTCGGACACGTGACCCTGACACGCTCGGAGCGCTCGGCCATCGCGGCGCTCGTCACCGAGCTGCTCGAGTCGAACGAGCTCGCCTAGGGCTCGCCACGCACGGCGAGCCCTGCCGACTGCGGGCTCGCAGCGCTCGGCGGACGAGTCGCCCCGGGAGGTTCCCTCGGCATGACTGGGGCAGCATCCCGGGGCGACTCGCCACCGGTCCGGCGCCTGCTCTGACGAGGGGACGGCATGCGACGACGTGACACCCCTAGGGAGCGTCGCAGCGTCGAGCGATCGCGATCGCGATCGTGACGGACGTGGGGGTGCCTCCTGCACGGGCGCGGCCCAGGCGGGATCGTCCACAGGGGCGGGCCGTCTCGAGGAGGCGGCGCGGACTCGGTCTTCATGGTCGAGACATGACGACGACGGGACACGAGGGCGGCCGGGACGAGCGCAGCCGACACGAGGGCGGCCGGGACGGACTCGGCGCGGCCGAGCGCGAGCGGGACGAGCGCGGCCGAGAGGGAGACGAGGCCGGCGAGCCCGGCGAGTCCCGCGCCCGGGACGAGGACGAGCGCGGCGAGCAACACTCCGCCCTGCGCTCGTCACGGAGCAGCAGGCCGACGCGGATCGACGTCGTCGTGGGTCTCGCGCTGGTGGGCCTCGTGGCCGTGCTGGACCTGTCCTCGCCCGGGACGGTCGCGGCGTCGGCACTCGCCGTCGTGACCGGCGCACTCGTCCGAGTCGACATCGCGGAGCGGCGGCTCCCGAACGTGCTGGTCCTGGTGGTGCTGGTCGGCGCGGCTGCGGGTGTGGCGCTCGCCGTCGGCACCGGTGGCGGGGTCTCGGCGGCGTGGGCGTGCCTCCTCGGCCTGGTCGTGCTCGTCGCGTGCGTCCCGCTCGTGCACACCGGGGGGCTCGGCGCCGGCGACGCCAAGCTCGCGAGCGTCGGCGTCGTGGCTGCGGCGCTGGCATCACCGTCGGCACCGCTCGCTTGGCTCCTGGCCGTGGCGCTGCTCGGGGGGGTGCACGGCACCGCCGCGGTCGCCGTCCGACGACGGGACACCTCGCCGGCCAGGGTGGCCATCCCGTTCGGACCGGTGCTGCTCGCCGGCTGGTGGCTCGCGGTCGTCGCCACGTCGACGGTCCTCGGCTCGTCGTAGGCCGCACGACGCCGAGACGCCCCGTCCGCGGTGGATGCGGACGGGGCGTCGTCGGGATCGGCGGCGGCCGACGGTGCGGGAGGGGTCGCTCAGCCGGGGCGGGTCATGCTCAGCACGTCGAGCGCCGAGTCGAGCTGCTCCTCGGTGACCTCGCCGCGCTCGACGAAGCCGAGATCGACGACGGCCTCGCGCACGGTGATCTTCTGCGCCACGGCGTGCTTCGCGACCTTCGCCGCCGCCTCGTAGCCGATCACGCGGTTCAGCGGCGTGACGATGGACGGCGAGGACTCGGCCATGGCGCGGGCACGCTCGACGTCGGCCTCGAGGCCGTCGACGGTCTTGTCGGCGAGCACCCGGGTCGCGTTCGAGAGGAGGCGGATCGACTCGAGCAGCGCGGTGCCCATCACCGGGATGGCGACGTTGAGCTCGAACGAGCCGGAGGCTCCGGCCCAGGCGATCGTGGCGTCGTTGCCGATCACCCGTGCCGAGACCATCAGCACGGCCTCGGGCACGACGGGGTTGACCTTGCCGGGCATGATCGACGACCCGGGCTGCAGGTCGGGGACGTGCAGCTCGCCGAGGCCGGCGTTCGGGCCCGAGCCCATCCAGCGGATGTCGTTGTTGATCTTCGTCAGGCTGACCGCGAGCACGCGGAGCGCGCCCGACGCCTCGACGAGTCCGTCGCGGGCGCCCTGCGCCTCGAAGTGGTCGAGCGCCTCGGTCACGGGCAGGCCGCTGTCGTCGGCGAGCACGGAGATGACCTCCTGCGGGAAGCCGACGGGGGTGTTGATGCCCGTGCCCGTCGCGGTGCCTCCGAGCGGCACCTCGGCGACGCGGGGGAGGGTCGCCTGGACCCGCTCGACACCGAGACGGATCTGGCGGGCGTAGCCGCCGAACTCCTGGCCGAGCGTCACCGGGGTCGCGTCCATCAGGTGGGTGCGGCCCGCCTTGACGACGCCGGCCCACTCGGCGGCCTTGCGCTCGAGCGACTCGGCGAGGTGCCCGAGGGCCGGCACGAGGTCGTGCAGCAGGGCTCCGGTCACGGCGACGTGCACGGAGGTCGGGAACACGTCGTTCGAGGACTGCGACGCGTTGACGTGGTCGTTGGGGTGCACGTCGACCCCGTCGACGGTGCCGGCCAGGCTGGCCAGCACCTCGTTCATGTTCATGTTCGACGAGGTCCCGCTGCCGGTCTGGTAGACGTCGACGGGGAACTGGTCGTGGTGCTGGCCGCCGATGATCGTGTCGGCGGCGGCGACGATCGCGTCGGCCACGCCCGCGGGGACGATGCCCCGTCGGCCGTTCACGACGGCGGCCGCCCGCTTGATGCGTGCCAGGGCCACGATCTGCGCAGCCTCGAGGCCGGCTCCCGAGATGGGGAAGTTCTCGACGGCCCGCTGGGTCTGCGCCCGCCACAGGGCCGACGCGGGGACCCGCACCTCGCCCATCGTGTCGTGCTCGATGCGGTACTCGGTAGTGGTCACGACGTCATCGTCCTTCCTTCGGCCCTCGTGGGGCGGTGTCACGGGGGCCGGTCGCCCCCGCGGCGTCAGAGTCGACCGATGATGATCGACGGGTCGACGCGGCCGTCGGCGAGCGCGTAGTTCGCCCCGACCACGGTCAACCTACCCTCGGCCACGGCGGCCGAGATGAGCGCGCTCCGGCCCACCAGGGCCTCGACGGAGGCCTGGATGTGCAGCGCCCCGACCGCGCGCGGGTCGAGCACGGCGCCCGGCTCGAGAGCGATCGTCGCCCGCCGGACGCTGGGCACGATCATGTCGACGAGGTCGCCGAGGAACCGCGACCCGGGAGGCGCGTCGCTCGTGAGCGAGTCGATGGCGGTCGCGACCGCACCGCAGCTGTCGTGGCCGAGCACGACGATGAGCGGCACGCCGAGCACCGAGACCGCGTACTCGAGCGAGGCGATGACGGTGTCGCCGACGACCTGGCCGGCGTTGCGGACGACGAAGAGGTCGCCGAGGCCGACGTCGAAGATGATCTCGGCGGCGAGACGGGAGTCGGCGCAGCCGAACAGGGCCGCCACGGGCTCCTGCCCGCCGGCCAGCAGGGCACGCCGGTCGCTGTCCTGGTGGGGGTGCTGAGGAGCCCCGGTCACGAAGCGCTCGTTGCCGGCCTTCATGCGCTCCCACGCGCGCCCCGGGGTCAGCGGGTCGGCGGGAGGCGAGGGCACCGCCAGGTCGGCGACGGGCACGGCGGTCGTGCCGGGGACGCCGCCCTCGGTCGCGGTGTCGGTGCGGGGGTCGGTCACGACGCGTCTCCTGTCTGGTCGGCCAGCTGCTCGGCCAGCGCGGTCGCGAGCTGCTCGAACTCGACGTCGTCAGCCGTGCCGTGCAGCACGTACGAGCTGCGGTCGACCGTGGTCGTCATCGAGTAGGCGTAGTTGCCGGGGCTCTCGCCGTCCCGGCGGTCGTAGACCTGCCAGTCGAGGCCGGCGATCGTCGTCGCGCCCGTCGCCGGTCGCGCCTGCACCGCGTTGGCGACCCACGTCGCGTTGGCGTCGACGCCCTGCTCGAGCGCGATGAACTGCTCGGTCGGAGTGATGAGCCCGACGTACCAGGTGGCGACGCCGTCGGCGGAGCCCGTCGAGATGTCGGCACGGTTCGAGGTCCAGCCGTCGGGCAGGACGGGGGCGGCGAGCGGCACGTCGACGTTGCTCTCGGCGCTCTGCGCCACCGACCGGTAGTCGATCTCCTGGCGGTTGACCGTGCCGCCCGGGCGGACGACGACCAGCACCAGGAACAGGACGACGGCGAGCGACGCCACGATCGACAACGTGAGGTTGACGGCCGTCTGGTTGGCGTAGTGCTTGCGGGTGTTCTCGGCCTTGCGACGCGCGGTCTCGTCCGGCGTCTCGGGTCGGCCGAGCTCGGCGACGACGCGCGGCGGCTTCTGGCGGGGGCCGCGGCCGTTCCCGCGGGGGCCGGGGTCGGTCATTCGGCGGGCACCTGTCGTCGGGCGGCCTCGAGGCGCTCACGCGCGCCGAGCAACCACTCTTCGCAGCGGCGGGCGAGGGCCTCGCCTCGCTCCCACAGGGCGAGCGACCGCTCGAGGGTCGACGCCCCCTGCTCGAGCTCGGACACGACCGTCACGAGCTCGTCGCGTGCCTCTTCGTAGCTGAGCGACGCCACGTCGGCCGGGGCGGACGGGGAGGGTGCGGGGGAGGAGGACTGTGCCACGGGTCGATCCTAACGAGAGGTGCTGGCAGGGGAAGCGGCGTCGCTCGACGACGAGGAGGACGGGGAGGAGGCGGGACCTGGGGAGGAGGCGCCGGTGCTGACGGCCTGCAGCGCGCCTCCCTCGACGGTGAGCACGAGCGGCGTGGACTCGGGGGCGTCGGCAGGGTCGCGGAGCACCCCGCCGCCCGGCAGCTGGACGATCGAGTAGCCGCGCCGCAGTGTGCCCTGGGGCGAGAGCGCACGCAGCTGGGCGGTCAGCTCGGAGACCCGCGTGTGCGCCCGCTCGACGGCCCGGGCCACCAGCTCTTCGCCGCGCGCGACGGCCCGCACGACCTCGTCGGCGCGCACGTCGACGAGCGTCTGCGGCGAGGCCAGCACGGGGCGGCTGCGCACCTGCTCGAGCCGGTCGATCTCGGTCGAGACGATCTGGTTCAGCCGCACCCCGATGCGCGACCGGGCCTGCTGCACGCGCGACAGCTCTTCGTTGACGTCGGGCACCACGCGCTTGGCGGCGTCGGTCGGGGTCGAGGCCCGCAGGTCGGCGACGTCGTCGAGCAGGGGGCGGTCGGCCTCGTGCCCGATGGCGCTGACCACGGGCGTCGTGCACGCGGCCACCGCACGCACCAGCGACTCGTCGCTGAAGCCGAGCAGGTTCTGGAAGTCGCCGCCGCCCCGGGCCACGATGATGACGTCGACCTCGGGGTCGGCGTCGAGCTGCTGCACGGCGGCGGTGACCTCGCCCACCGAGCGGTCGCCCTGCACCGCCGCGTGCACGACGCGGAACGTGACCGACGGCCACCGCAGCTGCGCGTTGCGCAGCACGTCCTTCTCGGCGTCGCTGTCGCGACCCGTCACGAGACCGATGCACTGCGGCAGGAACGGGAGGCGCTTCTTGCGGTCGGGGGAGAAGAGGCCCTCGGCGGCGAGCTGGCCCCGCAGGCGCTCGAGGCGCTCGAGCAGGTCGCCCAGCCCGACGTGCCGCATCTCGAAGACCTGCATGGTCAGCGAGCCGCCCTTGACCCAGTAGTTCGGCTTGACGGCCGCGATCACGCGGTCGCCCTGCTTGAGGTCGGCGGGGACCCTCGACCGGACGCTCGACCAGATCGAGAACGACACCGTGACGTCCTGCTCGAGGTCGCGCAGCTTGCCGTAGACGTTGCCGCCCGAGACGTTCCATTGAGTGATCTGCCCCTCGACCCAGGCCGTGCCGAGCCGGTCGATCCAGTCGCGCACCTTGCCCGCGAGCAGGCCGACCGGCCAGGGCGCATCGGCGGTGGACGGCGGGGTGACGATCGTCATGCAGGGGTGTCCTCTGGGTCGGAGCGGACGGGGGAGCGGTCAGGGCAGGAGGCGTGGCAGGGGCGCGGGCGGGGCACGGAGGGCAGGGCCTCCCAGAACGCGACCAGTCGTCACGCCTATCATCGACGGGTGGCACACATCACGAACGGCGCCATCGCCGTCGACCTCCCGACCCCGCGCGTCCCTGCGCTGCGCAACAGGCTACGGGACACCCCCGTCAACGGGACGAAGCGGGTGTTGCTCGCTGCTCCCCGCGGTTACTGCGCCGGCGTCGACCGGGCGGTCATCGCCGTCGAGAAGGCCCTCGAGCACTACGGCTCGCCCGTCTACGTCCGCAAGCAGATCGTCCACAACGTCCACGTCGTGTCGACGCTCGAGCGTCAGGGCGCGATCTTCGTCGACGAGGTCGAGGAGGTCCCCGAGGGCTCGCACGTCGTCTTCAGCGCCCACGGAGTCTCGCCGGCCGTCGTGCAGGGCGCCGCCGACCGCGGCCTCCAGGCGATCGACGCGACCTGCCCCCTCGTGACGAAGGTGCACCGCGAGGCCGTGCGCTTCGGGTCGCAGGGCCGCCACATCATCCTCATCGGCCACGCCGGCCACGAAGAGGTCGAGGGGACGATGGGCCACGCCGCCGACCGCACCACCCTCGTGCAGAACCCGGCCGAGGTCGACGACCTCGTCATCGACGACCCCGACAACCTCGTCTGGCTGTCGCAGACGACGCTGAGCGTCGACGAGACCATGGAGACGGTCCGCCGCCTCCGCGAGCGCTTCCCGACCATCCAGAACCCCCCGAGCGACGACATCTGCTACGCCACGCAGAACCGTCAGGTGGCCATCAAGAAGGTCGCCGTCGACTCCGACCTCGTCATCGTCGTGGGCTCGGCCAACAGCTCGAACAGCGTGCGCCTCGTGGAGGTCGCCCTCGAGCACGGAGCCAAGGCCGCCTACCGCGTCGACTACTCGAGCGAGATCAAGCAGGAGTGGCTCGACGGCGTCGAGACCGTCGGCGTCACGTCCGGCGCCTCCGTGCCCGAGGTCCTCGTGAAGGAGGTCCTCGACGACCTCGCCGACGCCGGCTACGGCGACGTGTCCGAGGTCGTCACGGCCGAGGAGGACCTGATGTTCTCCCTCCCCAAGGAGCTCCGCAAGGACGCCCAGGGCCAGACCGACACCCGCGCGCTCGGCGGACGCACCGCCCGATGAGCGACGACCGCGACCAGCGCGACGGCCGCGACGGCGACTCGTCGGCAGGACGCGATCTGCGCCCTCGTCCCCGGTACGGCGAGTACGCGCCCGAGGGCTGGGTCAGCCCGGTCGCACCTGCCGAGTCCGCGCCTCCTGCGGGCCAGGGCGAGGCGCCGCCGGTCGGGCAGCTGCCCGGGCCACAGCCCACGTCGTGGTCGCAGCGCGGCCAGGGCCAGGGCGAAGGAGGCGCGCAGCCGTATCCGGGACCACCTCCGACGCCAGCCGCGCTGAGCACCGGACGCCGTGTCGACCGTGTCGCCACGTTCGTCCTGCTCGGCCTCGCGGGCTACAACGTCATCTCGAACCTCGTCCTCGTGTCGAGCTTCTCGCGGTCCGCGCTCGCGACGCTCGCCGCCGCGGGGTACCCGGTCGACGACTTCTCGCGTCGGGCCGAGCTGCAGCAGGCGGGCGGGGCGATCGCCATCGTGTCGCTCGTCGTCTTCGTGCCGATGCTCGTGTGGACCGTCCGGCGCCTCCGGGCGGGCGCGATCACCTTCTGGGTTCCCCTCACGGCCGGGATCGTCGTGACGATCGTGCAGATGCTGATCGTGCTGCCCGTGTTCCTGGGCGACCCGGCGTTCGTCCAGTCCGTCCTCGACATGTCGGGCTCCGCCTCCTAGGCCCTCTGCCCGTCGTCGTGACGAGAGGCCCCGCAGCTCGTCGCTGCGGGGCCTCTCGCGTCGGACCAGGAGGTGCGGACTAGCTGCCCGACTGGCCGAACGAGCCGAGCTGCTTGGTCGCCTCGACCACGCGGGCGGCCATCGCCGACTCGGCGACCTTGCCCCAGGCGCGGGGGTCGTACTGCTTCTTGTTGCCGACCTCGCCGTCGGCCTTGATGAAGCCGTCGTAGTTCTTCAGCACCGTGTCGGCGATCGACCGGCTGAAGGCGTACTGCGTGTCGGTGTCGAGGTTCATCTTCACGACGCCGTTCGAGACGGCCTCGCGGATCTCGGCGTCGGACGAGCCCGACCCGCCGTGGAACACGAGCTCGAGGGGCTTCTCGGCCGTGCCGAAGCGCTCCTGGATCCCCTGCTGGATCTCGCCGAGCAGCTCGGGGCGGAGCTTGACGTTGCCGGGCTTGTAGACGCCGTGGACGTTGCCGAAGGTGAGGGCGGCGATGTAGCGGCCGTTCTCGCCGAGGCCGAGCGTCTCGACGGCGCGGGTCACGTCGCCGACGGTCGTGTAGAGCGCCTCGTTGGAGCCCTCGTGCTGGACGCCGTCCTCCTCGCCGCCGACGACGCCGATCTCGACCTCGAGGATGGCGTTGATCGCGGCGGTGCGCTTGAGCATCTGCTGCGCGATCTCGAGGTTCTCGTCGAGGGGGACGGCCGAGCCGTCCCACATGTGCGACTGGAAGAGCGGGTTGCGACCGGCCTTGACCTCTTCCTCGCTGGCGGCGATGAGGGGCAGGACGAACCCGTCGAGGGCGTCCTTGGGGCAGTGGTCGGTGTGCAGCGCGACCGTGACGGGATAGTTCTTGGCGACCTCGGTGGCGAACTTCGCGAACGCGATGGCACCCGCGGCACGGTTCTTGACCGTCTGGCCCGCGAAGTAGTCGGCGCCGCCCGTCGTGACCTGGATGATGCCGTCGCTGCCGGCCTCGGTGAGGCCCTGGAGCACGGCGTTGATCGTCTGCGACGACGACACGTTGACGGCGGGGTAGGCGAACCCCTTGTTCTTCGCCTTGTCCAGCATCTCGGCGTACTGCTCGGGGGTTGCGACGGGCATCGGATCTCCTTCGATGATGGCGTGTGGGGTGCTCCTCCACCCTAGTCAGGGGCCCCAGGCGCGGACCGGGCAGCGACGGGTGAGGAGGGGTCGGGGACGGGCGTGCACGTCTGTGCAACGGCCGTCGGGGAGGCGCCTCCCGGGTAGGCTCCGGAGCATGGCTGACTCCGGAACCCTCTACTCGCACCCCGACCGCAACCTGGGCATGGAGCTGGTGAGGGCGACCGAGGCCGCCGCGATCCGCAGCGCCCCGTTCATCGGCAAGGGCGACAAGAACGCCGCCGACGGCGCCGCGGTCGACGCGATGCGCAAGTTCCTCGGCACCGTCGCCTTCGACGGCGTCGTCGTGATCGGCGAGGGCGAGAAGGACGAGGCGCCGATGCTCTTCAACGGCGAGCACGTGGGCAACGGCTTCGGCCCCGCCTGCGACATCGCCGTGGACCCGATCGACGGCACGAGCCTCACCGCCGCGGGCCGCATGAACGCCCTCTCCGTCATCGCGGTCAGCGACCGCGGCAGCATGTTCGACCCCAGCGCCGTCTTCTACATGGACAAGATCGTCACGGGCCCCGAGGGCATCGGCGTGATCGACCTCGACAAGCCGGTCGGCGAGAACATCCGCGCCCTGGCCGACGCCAAGGGGCTCGCCGTCGAGGACATCCAGGTCGCCGTGCTCGACCGTCCTCGTCACGCCGACCTGATCCAGCAGATCCACGCCGCGGGCGCGGGCACCCGCCTGCTGCTCGACGGCGACGTCGCCGGCGGCATCAACGCGGCCCGTCCCGACTCGCGCATCGACATGTGCGTCGGCATCGGCGGCACCCCCGAGGGCATCATCACGGCCTGCGCCGTGAAGGCGCTCGGCGGCCTCATCCTCACGCGCCTCGCCCCGAAGGACGACGCGGAGCGCCAGAAGGCGATCGACGCCGGCCACGACCTCGACCGCGTGCTCGACCAGGACGACCTCGTCAAGGGCGACAACGCCTACTTCGTCGCCACCGGCGTCACCGACGGCGCCCTCGTCGCGGGCGTCAAGCGCAAGCAGGGCATGATCCGCACGTCGAGCATCGTGCTCCGCTCGCACTCGGGCACCATCCGTCGCGTCGAGGCCGACCACCTCGTCTCGAAGTGGTACGGCGAGACCGCCTAGCTCGCGCTAGCTCGCCCGGCCGGTCCAGCTCGCCGGGCTCGCCTCACGCTCGTCAGCCGCCGCCCTCGACGCCTCGACCTCGCGGTCGGCGTCGAGGGCGGTCGTCAGTTCTGCCGCCGTGAGGTCTCGGGGCAGTTCTTCCACGACCGTCGGCGAGGTGAGGGTCTTCGTCTCGTCGAGCATGCTCAGGCGACGTGCCGACGGCAGCACCGTGCGCTCGAGGGAGCCCACGAAGCGGTTGTAGTCGTTCACCGAGCCGCGCAGCGACCGGCCCAGCTTGTCGACGTGGCCGGCCATGGTCGCGAGCCTGCCGTAGAGCTCGCGGCTGAGGTCGAAGAGGACCTTCGCCTCGTTGGTGACCACGTCCTGCTGCCAGCTGAAGGCGACGGTCTTGAGCACCGACCAGAGGGTGACGGGGGAGGCGAGGGCGACGCGCTTCTGGAACGCGTAGTCCATCAGCGAGGGGTCGGCCTCGAGAGCGCTCGACACGAGCGACTCGCTGGGGATGAACGCGATGACGAGCTCGGGCGACGACTCGAGCCCGGCCCAGTAGGTCTTGGCCGAGAGCGCGTCGACGTGGGCCCGCAGCGCCCTGACGTGCTGCCGAACGAGCACCTCTCGACGAGCCGCCTCTTCTCCGACGGCCGTCGCGGGGATGGCGCTCGCCTCGAGGAACGCCGCGAACGGCACCTTCGCGTCGACGGCGATGTTCTTGCCGCCGGGCAGGTGCACCACCATGTCGGGCCGGCCGGCGCCGGCGTCGCTCGAGATGCTGCTCTGCAGGTCGAAGTCGACCCGCTCGACGAGCCCCGCGGCCTGGACGACGTTGCGCAGCTGCGTCTCGCCCCAGACCCCGCGGGTGCTGTTCGAGCGGAGGGCGGAGGCCAGCGACTCGGCCGTGCTGCGCAGCCGTTCTTCCGACGCGACGGCGCTGCGCAGCTGCTCGCTGAGCGTGCCGTACTGGTGCGCGCGTTGTTCTTCCAGCTCGGCGACCTTCGCCTGGACCGCGGCGAGGCTCTGGGCCACCGGGCTGAGGGCCGTCATGACCTGGCCCTCGGAGCGGACCCGCTCGGCCTCGGCGATGCGGGAGTCGCGCAGCCTGTCCTGGAACTCGCGCAGCCGCTCCTCTTGCCCGGCGACCTCGCGCCGGTGCTGCTCGTCGAGGTCGATCAGTCGCTCGCGGTAGCCCTCGACGGTCGCGCGGGCGGCGGCGGCGTCGGCCGAGAGCCGTGCCGTGGCCTCGGCGGCCCGGGACCGGGACAGCAGCACGCCGAGGGTCGTGCCGACCCCGAGCGCGACGACGACGAGGGCCACGAGGAGGAGCGGTGAGGTCATGCAGGGAGTGTCGCAGCAGCCGCCGACACCGGCCGCGAGCGCGCGCCGCGAGCGGCGCGCCCGGCGGTCGCGGCGCGCGCGGCGAGCACTGCGCGCTGCGCGCTGCGCGCTGCGCGCCTGCAGCCGCAGTCGCAGCCGCGGCGGCCGCCCCGGCGAGGTCCCGACGCGAAAGCGACAAAGCGACGCGGGGCCCCGAGTCGTTTCGTCGCTTTCGCGTCGGTTCGTCGCCTTGAGCCCGGCCGGGCGGCCGGGTGAAAGGCCCCTAGCGGAAGACGACGCGGTGACGCGGGGCCGGGGCCGCCGCGTCGGCGGGCGGTGCCGCGGGCGTGAGCCGCTTCATGCCGACGCGCGCGGTGTCGGCGAGCTGCCGCAGGTCGTCGGCCCCGTGGAACTGCGCCGCGTGGACGACGATGGCGGCGCAGGCCTCGGCGTCGGCCAGGGCGTCGTGGTGCGAGAAGCCGGTGAACCCCGCGGCGGCGGCGGCGAGCGGCAGCCGGTACGAGTCGAGGGCGTAGGTCTTACGGGCGACCTGGAGGCTGCAGAGGTAGGCCCACGACGGGGGAGTGACCCCGGTCGCCGCGCACGCGCCCTTGATGACGCCCATGTCGAAGCCGGCGTTGTGGGCGACGAAGACGTCGATGCCCGCGAACTCGGCGATGAGGTCGAACTGCTCGTGCCACTCGAAGGCGTCGACGACGTCGTCGGCCCGGATGCCGTGGATGCGGGTGTTCCACTCGAGGAACGTGTCGTGCCCCGCCGGCGGCTTGATCAGCCAGCCGACCTTGTCGACGACGACGCCGTCGCGGACCTTGACGAGGCCGACGGAGCAGGCGGAGGCGCTGCTCGAGTTCGCGGTCTCGAAGTCGATCGCGGTGAAGTCGATGGGCATCGCACCATGGTGTCACGCGCCGCGGACACTGCCGGGTCGACCCGCGCCTCCTGCGCTCGAGGGCCGTCCGGAGGCCGCCCCCGTCGCGCGCCGGTACGATGGCTGACCGTGGCTCTCACTATCGCGATCGTCGGACTGCCCAACGTCGGCAAGTCCACCCTGTTCAACGCCCTGACCAAGAACCAGGTGCTGGCGGCGAACTACCCGTTCGCGACCATCGAGCCGAACGTCGGCATCGTCAACCTGCCCGACCCCCGCCTCGACGTGCTCGCGGGCCTGTTCGGCTCGGAGAAGACCCTGCCCGCGCCGGTGTCGTTCGTCGACATCGCCGGCATCGTCAAGGGCGCGAGCGAGGGCGAGGGCCTCGGCAACAAGTTCCTCGCGAACATCCGCGAGGCCGACGCCATCGCCGAGGTCGTCCGCGGCTTCGTCGACCCCGACGTGGTGCACGTCGACGGCAAGGTCGACCCCGAGGGCGACATGGGCACGATCAACACCGAGCTGATCCTCGCCGACCTCGAGACCGTCGAGAAGGCGCTGGTCCGCTACGAGAAAGAACTTCGCCTCAAGCGCGTCGAGCCGCTCACCCACGAGACGGCCGTGGCCGCCAAGGAGGCGCTGCAGCGCGGCGAGGCCCTCTCGGCCTCCGGCATCGACCTCGAGCCCATCCGCGAGCTCGGGCTGCTCACCGCCAAGCCCTTCATCTACGTCTTCAACGTCGACGAGTCGATCCTCACCGACGACGCGAAGAAGGCCGAGTTGTCGGCCCTCGTCGCCCCGGCCGAGGCCGTGTTCCTCGACGCGAAGATCGAGTCCGAGCTGATCGACCTCGACCCCGAGGACGCCGCCGAGCTGCTCTCGTCGACCGGCCAGGACGAGTCCGGCCTCGACCAGCTCGCCCGCATCGGCTTCGAGACCCTCGGCCTGCAGACCTACCTCACGGCAGGCCCGAAGGAGACCCGGGCCTGGACCATCGGCAAGGGCTGGAAGGCCCCGCAGGCCGCCGGCGTCATCCACACCGACTTCGAGAAGGGCTTCATCAAGGCCGAGGTCATCTCGTACGCCGACCTCGTCGAGACCGGCTCCATCGCCGAGGCGCGCTCGGCCGGCAAGGCCCGCATCGAGGGCAAGGAGTACGTCATGCAGGACGGCGACGTGGTGGAGTTCCGCTTCAACAACTAGTCGGTCGGGCGGGGGTGCCCTATGTTCCTCCTATGGAACGAACGAGGACATCCCGGGTGACCACGTCGAGACGTCGACCAGCTCTCCTGGGCGCCAGCGCGGCACTGGCCCTGGCGGCGGCGTTCTTGGTGTCTCCCGCCCTCGGGGGCGTCGTCCCGGAGACAGCGACGGCCGTGGTGAAGCCGGTCCCCGCGGCGGTGGGCTACGACTACAGCCCCGGTGAGCCGTCCATCTGGGAGGTCGCCCCGTTCGCGAACGAGCCCGACGCCCTCGACAAGGTCTGCACCGGCGGGTACGCCATCGCCGGCGACTCGGGGTTCTTCCTGACGGCGTCGAAATTGTGCACCCGTGGTTTCGAACTCAGCCCCGAAGAGGTGCGCGGCGACGCGGGCGTCTACGGGACCTGGTTCTGGAAGAACTTCTCCGACCCGTCGGTGCTGGTCCGGATGACCGCCGGGAACGACGCACACCAGATGGTCGTCGACCCCATCACGGAAGCCATGCCGGGCGACGGGCGGATCATGGGCTGGATGCCGACGGCGCAGCAGCGCTACGGGATGCTCGTCGGCAAGATGGGCGCCGGGACGGGATGGACGGAGGGTCGCATCCTCGGGGCCTACTACGCGTCGTACCCGTACGTGCTGCTCTGCACGGACGTCCCGGCCTCGGCTGCCGACATCGGGGGCCCCGTCTGGCGGAGCGACGAGGCAGGGCTGAGGGCCCTGGGCACGGTCGCGGCCATCTCCGACACGGGTTCGGCGTGCTACCGCCCGATCCAGGAGACGTTGTTCGAGTACGGCGCGTCGCTGCCCACTTTCGGCGCGGACCAGGGGCGACCCAGCTGGGGCACCGTGGCGCCGGGGCTCTTCCCGTATCGGGGCTCAGCCAGCGAGAACACGTTCCAGTTGCGGACCGTCATCGACCGCGGCGACGACTGGCGGCCCGGGTCCTGACCGCGGGGCCTCGTCGCCGCGAGCGGAGCGGGTCCGCACGGCACCGCGACGACGCGCTCGTGAGTCGCTCGCCCCGGCGAGGCGGCACCTGAGAGGACCGGCCGGCCCCGGGTCGTAGCGTGGGCCGGTTCCCACGACGCTCACCAGGAGGTCCCATGACCGACACCGCCCCCACCACCTCCCCGGCCCCGGCCGGACCCCGCACCGCCGTCGTCCTCGGCGGCGGCGGCATCACCGGCATCGCGTGGGAGCTCGGCGTGCTCGCCCGCCTGCTCGAGGCGGGCATCCCCCTCGGCGACGCCGACCTCGTGGTCGGCACCTCCGCGGGCTCGGTCGTCGGCACCACCCTGCGGCTCGGCGCGAGCGGCATCGCCGACGCGTACGCCGAGCAGCTCGTGCCCGCGACGGCGACCCCCGAGGCCGCGCTCGACGGCGAGGACTTCATGCAGCGCATCGGCCAGGCGATCCAGGGCGCGACGAACGCCGAGGAGGCGCGGGCCCGCCTGGGCGCGCTCGCCCGGCAGGTGCCCGTCACCGGCAGCGAGCCCGAGCTCGTCACCGCGATGCGCGAGCGCTTCGGCGCGGAGGCCACCTGGCCCGAGGGGCAGCTCGCGATCTGCACCGTCGACGCGACCGACGGCGAGTTCCGGGTGCTGACCGCCGCCTCCGGCGTGCCCCTGCACGTGGCCGTCGCGGCCAGCTGCTCTGTCCCGCTCATCTGGCCGACCGTCGAGGTCGACGGACGCCCGACCATGGACGGCGGCATCCGCTCGGGCACCAACGCCGACGTGGCCGACGCGGCCGAGCGCGTGCTCGTCCTCTCGTGCGGGCCGGAGCTCGCGCAGTCCCCGCTCGGACCGACCCTGCCCGGCGTCGTCTCGACGCGGATGGGCGCCGACCGGCCCGTCTTCGTCATCGAGGCGGACGCCGAGAGCCTCGCCGCGTTCGGCGCGAACTCGCTCTCGAGCGCGAACCGCGGCCCGGCTGCCGAGGCTGGCCGTCGTCAGGCCGAGGGCGTCGTCGAGGCCGTCCGCGAGTTCTGGGCCGGCACAGGCACCGGCGCCTGAGCATCGGGCGTCGAACCGAGACAGATACGTGTCCGCCGTGCCGCCTCTGGCCGGTGCGGCGATCGGGTCGGCAGGATCCCTCTCAAATTACGGGCAGGGCAGGGCAGGGCAGGGCAGGGCAGGGCAGGGCGGGTCGCGCGGCGCGGCAGCAGCCCCGAACAGCCCGCAGTGGACCATGCACCCCGTCGTTCCGAGGTGTCCGGTCCACTCCGGGGTGCGTCGCGCTGACTGGGAGACGCCTCCGAGCGGGCTGCTGCCCGCCTGGACCAGTGCCAGGCTGAGGGCGACCCCGCACCCGATCCGAGGAGGCCCCGTGGCCAGCACGAAGAAGCTCCAGAAGGCCGCGACCGCGGCGCTCGACTCCGCCCTCGACTCCGTCGTCGACGCACGCAAGGGCGTCAAGGCGCTCGCCAAGGCCGACGGCGCCAAGAAGACCAAGAAGGCCCGCGGCTCGGCCGAGGACGCCCTCGACACCGCGGCGAAGAAGATCAAGGACGCCGAGAAGGCGACGAAGAAGGCCGTGAAGAGCGCGACGAAGAGCGTGTCGGGGGGCTCCTCGAAGGAGGCGCCGACCGCCTCCCCGGAGACGCCTGCCGTCCCCGCACCCCAGCCCACGAAGTCGCACGAGCAGGTCGAGGCCGAGGTCGCGCAGAAGTCCGTCGTCCCCACGACGAGCGCCCCCAAGGGCCCCGGCGCTGCCTACACGCCCCCGCTGCCGCACGCCGACGAGACGACGGTCACGGCGCACGACGGCTCCGAGGCGCACGTCGACCTGCACGCGCAGACCCTCGTCTCGCTGCGTCAGCTCGCCACCGACAAGGGCGTCACCGGCGTCTCGCGCCTGACCAAGGCCCAGCTGATCGAGAAGCTCCAGGCCTAGCCGACGCGAATCACGTCACGTCCTGTTCCGAGCATCCCGTCGCACCGCGACGAGACGGGACGCTCGGAACAGGACGGGACGGTCGTCGGAGCCTGGCGGCCGGCAGCGACGAGGCGGCTCAGCCGGCGACGAACTCCTCGATGCCGGCGACGAGACGGTCGACGTCGGCGTCGTCCGTGTACGGCGCGAGGCCGATGCGGAGCCCGGTCGTGGCGTCGTCGAGGCCCATCGCCTGCCACGCCTCGATCGCGTAGAAGTGGCCCGCCGGCGCGAGCACGTCCCGCGTCGCGAGGTGCGCGGCGAGTTCGCGCATGCTCCGCCCCTCGACCGTCACGTAGAGCGTCGGCGTCCGCCGGGCCGCCCGCGAGCGGACCGTCAGGCCGGGCACCCGCGCGAGCCGCTCCTCCAGCGCGACGCGCAGGGCCGTCTCGTGTTCGTGGACGGCGGCGAAGGAGGCGACCAGCGCCTCCCTGCGGCCGGTCGCGTCGCCGGGGGCGATCGCGGCGAGGAAGTCGACGGCGGCCGTCGCCCCCGCGAGCTGCTCGTAGGGGAGCGTGCCGAACTCGAAGCGCTCGGGCACCACGTCGGTCGAGGGCAGCAGCTTCGCCGGCCGGATGCTCTCGAGCAGCTCGGGGTCGGCACCCAGCACGCCGCAGTGCGGTCCGGCGAACTTGTAGGGCGAGCAGACGACGAAGTCGGCTCCGAGCGCGACCCGGTCGACGAGCTCGTGCGCGGCGAAGTGGACCGCGTCGACCCAGACCAGGGCGCCGACGGCGTGTGCCCGGTCGGCGATCGCGGCCACGGGCGGCTGCGTGCCGAGCAGGTTGGAGGCGGCGGTCACGGCGACGAGACGGGTGCGGCCGGTGATCGCCGCGGCGACCGACTCGAGGTCGATCTCACCCGTCGCGGGTTCGAGCTCGATCCAGCGAACGGTCGCGCCGACGGCCTCGGCCGCCTGGACCCACGGCCGGATGTTCGCGTCGTGGTCGAGCCGGCTGACGACGACCTCGTCGCCGGGGCCCCAGGACGCCGACAGGTGGCGCGCGAAGTCGTACGTGAGCTGGGTGGCGCTCCGGCCGTGGACGACGCCCTCGGGCGGGACGCCGAGGAAGTCCGCGTAGGCGGCCCGGAAGGCCTGCACGGTCGCCTCGCTGTTGCGCTCGGAGGCGGTGCTCGTCCCGCGGATCGACGTGGGGCCCGTCATCGCGGCGAGGATCGCCTCGCCGACGACGCGCGGCGTCTGGGTGCCGCCCGGTCCGTCGAAGTGGGCGATGCCCGAGGAGAGGGACGGGTAGGCAGAGCGGAGGGCGGCGACGTCGAGGGGCATGCACCCTGCTTACCAGGTGCCGGTGCCCTCGCCGTCGCCGCCCTCCCGCGCGGCGACGCGGCCTAGCCCCGCGGGCGGCCCCGCCTCGACGAGCGGACACGCAGCAGCGTGCCCAGCGCGCCGAGCAGCACCCCGCCGGCCACGGCGGCCAGTGCGCCGTCGTCGCCGGTCGTCGCGAGGGCTCGACGCGACGCGGTCGGCACGGGTGCGAGCCCGGCACGAGCCGGCACGACGGCCGTGTGGCCGGCGACCGTCACGGGGAGTCCGCCAGCGGCAGGCAGCCCGCCGAGGCCGGGCCGACCTGCGCCAGGGTCCACGACGGGGTCGATGCGGACGGAGACGCTCACCGGCGCGATGGTGGTGCCTGCCCCGTCGAGCACCGCGACCAGGTGGTGCTCGCCGGCCTCCGCCTCCTCGGGGATGCGCCCCTCGAGACGGATCGTCCCGTCGGTGCCGACGATGCCGGCGGCGAGCACGCGGACCACCGAGTGCAGCTCGAGCGAGACCGCGGCACCGACCGGGAGGTGGTCGGCCGTGAACACGATCGGGTCGCCCGCCGAGACGGTGCGCCCCTCGAGGCTGGTGCCGTCGGGCCGAGCGATGGTCGGGGCGAAGACGAAGGGCGTGGAGCTGACGACGGTGCTCCAGGCGCCGGCGCCGGCCGCGTTGACGGCGCGGACGCGGACGTCGACCGGCGTGCCGTTGCGGAGACCGTCCAGCACGGCGGCGAGGCGCGTCGAGCCGGCCGCCACGAGGGTGCCGTCCGGCGCCGCGGCCTCGACCTCGTACCGGGCGACGGCGGCGCCGCCGTCCCACGCCGGGGCGGACCAGGTCGCGCCGAGCGTGCCGTCCCCGGGCGAGAGCGCGAGGCCGGCGGGGGCCTCCGGCACCGTCCGGGGCGTCGCCGCAGCGACGGTCGACGCGGCTCCCGGGCCCGCCGCGTTCACGGCCCGCACGCGGAGCTCCTGCTCGGTGCCGTTGCGCAGCCCCGTGAGGGTCGTCGCCGTCGTCTCCGCGTCCGTGCCGCGAACGGTCGCCCAGCCGCCGTCGACGCGCTGTTCGACGAGGTAGCCCGTGACGGCGTCGCCGCCGTCGTCGACCGGGGCGCTCCACGTCAGCGTGACGACCTGGACGCCGGCGGTCGCCGCCGCGCTCGCAGGTGCGCCGGGCGTCGTCCGGGGAGTGGCCGACACGACGTCCGAGGCGCTGCCCGGTCCGGCCTCGGTGACCGCGGTGACCCTGAAGGAGGCGGCCGTGCCGTTGACGAGACCCGAGACCGTCCGCCTGGTGCCCGTCCCCGAGATCTCCGCCGGGGCCCAGTCGCCGTTGCCCGTCGAGGTCTCGACGAGCCACGACGTGACGGGCGAGCCGCCGTCGTCGACCGGGGCGGCCCAGCTCAGCAGCGCGCCGCGATCCTGCGGGAGGGCCGTCAGGGCCAGCGGGGCGGAGGGCGCCGATCGCGGCGTGGCCACGACGGTCTCGCTGACCTCGGAGTCGCCGGCGGCGTTCACCGCGGTCACGCGGAAGGAGGTGCGCACGCCGTCGACGAGGTCGTGGACGACGGTGCCGGGCACGAGCGACGTGCCGACGCGGGCCCAGCTCGGGCCGGTGGACGCCTCGACCACCCATTCCTGGACGGGGGAGCCGCCGTCGGAGGGGACGGTCCACGTGAGGGCGACCGAGTGCGGGCCGGGCTCCGCCGTCAGGTCGGCGGGTGCCGACGGGACGGTGCGGGGGGTCGTCGGGACGGAGGCGGACGCGGCCGACCGGCCGCGCTCGTTCAGCGCGGCGACCGTGACGTCGTAGGTCGTGCCGTTGGACAGGCCGGTGATCGTCGTCCGGGTCGACGACGCCGGGAAGACCGACAGGGTCCCGTCCGTGCCGGTCACGACGACCTCGTAGCCGAGCAGGGCCGACCCGCCGTCGGCCGGCGCGCTCCAGCGGAGGGCGACGCTCCGGTCGAGGGGCGCGGCGACCACGTCGTCGGGCGCCGCGGGCACGCCGAACGGCACGACGGCCACGGTCGCGCTCGTGGCCCCGTCGCCCGCGGCGTTGCGGGCCGTGACCCGCACCAGGGTCTGCTCGCCGTTGGCGAGTCCGGTGAGGACCGACGTCGTGACGGAGGCGCCGAGCTGCTGCTGCGTCCAGCTCGTGCCGCCGTCGGTGCTGTGCTCGAGCAGCCAGCCGGTCAGCGGTGAGCCGCCGTCGAGTTCCGGGGCCGTCCACGAGGCCGTCGCCGTGCCGTCGCCGGCCGTCGCGACGACCGACCGCGGCGCGTCCGGGGCGCGTCGGGGAGTCCCGGTCGCCGCGGACCGCGGGCCCTCGCCCGCGAGGTTCTGGGCGGAGACCCCGAGCCGGTACGGACTGCCGTTGCGCAGCCCGTCGAGCACGACGGAGGTGCCGGTCACGACGACCGTCCGCTCCGGTCCGCCGTCGGACCACGACACGACGTAGCGGGTCACGGCCGAGCCGTTGTCCGCCGCCGGCGCCCAGGAGAGGGAGAGGGACCCGTCGCCGGGGACGACGACGGGCGAGCCGGGGGCTGAGGGGAGGGTGTACGGGACCGCCGTGGCGGTGCCCGGCGCGCTCAGGCCGAGGGCGTTGCGCGCCTGGACCAGGAACGAGTACGAGGTGCCCGGCCGGAGCCCGGCGACGGTGCTCGTCGTGCCCTCGACGGCCTCCTGGTGCTGGACGACCGCGCCGGACGTCGTCTCGGACACCACGAGCTGCCACGAGACCACGGGCGAGCCGCCGTCGGAGGCGGGGGCCGCCCACTCCACGACGACGTCCGACGTGGGCCGAGGGGTCGCCGTCACCGTCGGGGCACCGGGCACCGAGACGGGCCGGGCGGCGGCGGTGCCGCTCGCCGGGCTCGTGCCGGCCGCGGAGGTCGCCGAGACGCGGAACGCGTACGTCGTGCCGTTGGTCAGCCCCGTCACGGCTGCCGTCGTGCCCGTGACGCGGGCGGGCGCCGCGGGTCCCCAGGCGCCTCCTGCGGGCTGCTGCTCGACGAGGTAGCCGGTGACGGGCGTGCCGTTCGTGGTCGACGGTGCCCACGAGAGCGAGGCGGACGACGCGGCGGCAGAGGCCGTGAGGCCCGTCGGGGCGGCCGGGGGAGCGGCGGGCGTCGTCGGCGCGGACGAGGCCGACGGGCCGGTGCCGGCCGCGCTGAGGGCAGCGACGGTGACGACGTAGCTGCGGCCCGTGGTCAGGCCCGTCACGTCGAGCTGGGTTCCCGGTGCGGCGACGTCGGCGCTGCCGCCGTCCCAGGTGACCCGGTAGGAGGTGAGCGCCGGGCCGCCGAGGTCGGCCGGCGGCGACCACGTGACGCCGATGCTCCCGGCGCCGGTGGCCGTCGCGACGACGGACCGGGGGCGCTCGCGGGGCGAGCGGCGAAGTCGAACGAGATGAGGTACTGGATGACCTGGCCGTAGGTCGGGTCCGTGGCGGCGGCGGAGAACTGCGCGTAGCCCACGTTCTGCGGGACGCCCGTGATGCGGCCCGTCGACGAGAGGCTCAGGCCCGGCGGCGGGGCGTCCACGGCGGCCCAGGCGGAGTTCGAGCTGCTGGCCGAGGCCGGGATCTGGTGATCGTAGGGCTGTCCCACCGTGCCGGGCGCGGCCGTCAGGTAGCCGTAGTTGGCGCCGCCGCCACCACCGCCGCCGCCGCACGCGCAACTCGGATCGGAGATGCCGAGGGCCACGCTCGGCACCACGAGACCGCTGAAGACCGTCAGAGCAACGAGCGCGAGGGCCAGACGATGCAGTCGTCCGCGTCGGCGACCGTGACCCGAGGTGCTCAGGGGGCAGGCGTGGTCAGATCGTTCATCCGTCGGTCTCCGTCGTGAGGGTGCCCGCCGCTCAGGGAGGCGGCGGGCACGCTCACGATAGATCGCTGGATACCACTGGGTATGCACCCCGTTCGGGGCTGCGGCGACTAGCTCGCGACGGACTCCTGCTCGCGCTTCGGCAGGACCCAGCCCGGGCGCACGAAGTGGCAGGTGTAGCCGTTGGGGAGCTTCTCCAGGTAGTCCTGGTGCTCCTCCTCCGCCTCCCAGAAGTCGCCGACGGCCTCGACCTCGGTGACGACCTTGCCCGGCCACAGGCCGGAGGCGTCGACGTCGGAGATGGTGTCGAGCGCGGTCGCGCGCTGCTCGTCGGACGTGTAGAAGATCGCCGAGCGGTAGCTGTCGCCGACGTCGTTGCCCTGGCGGTCCTTCGTCGACGGGTCGTGGATCTGGAAGAAGAACTCGAGCAGCTCGCGGTAGCTGATCACCGAGGGGTCGAAGACGACCTCGACGGCCTCGGCGTGGCCGGCGTGGTTGCGGTAGGTGGCGTTCGGGGTGTGGCCGCCCGAGTAGCCGACACGGCTCGAGACGATGCCGGGTCGACGACGGAGCAGCTGCTGCGCGCCCCAGAAGCAGCCGCCGGCGAGGACCGCTCGCTCGGTCGTGGTGCCGGTGGAGGGGGAGGCGTCGGGTGCGATGTCGTTCATGCTGGGGAATCTACGCCCGACGTCCGACAGTGCCGTGTGGCCGGGCCGAGTGCCGGCTGTGCGCGCCGTGCACCTTGTGCCCCGGAGGTTGCGTCTCCGTGGCCGCCCCGCGAGGATCGACGCATGGAGACCTTCATCATCGCCCTCATCGTCCTCGGCGCCGTCGTGGTGATCGTGGGGATCCTCATCGCCCTCGTCACGCCCGTGCTGTCGGCCGCGCTCGAGCGCCGCGCCGCGTCGAAGGGCCGCCTCGCGGCCGAGTCGCCGTACCGCACGCCCCGCGCACCTCGCCGCTGAGGGCCGCGCGGCCGCACGCGTCGCCTGCGCCGCCGCCGTCGACCGGGTGGACGCGGGAGTGGTGCCTCGGGAGCGCAGCCCTGCCGTGAAGCTCATCGACGCTCCGCGAGGCACCTGACCGGGGGTTCACGACGTCCCGGCCTGGGATCACGGTACGACGGCCCCCGCGAGATCACCAATCGCAAAACCCCTGGTCAGAGCCCTGGAAATCCCTAGACGTCCTAGCGACGCGTCGCGACCAGGCATTTCCCGCCGACACGCCCGGGCCGGGCTCTGTCCGTTTCGCGCAGTCCTGAGGCGTCCTCGTCGACGCGACGGCCGCCTCCTCGGCTCGTTGGTCCTGTCCCGCCCTGGGATGATCGTCGGATGAGCCTCATCCGACTGCACGACGTGTCCGTCCGCTTCGAGAACGCCCCCGTGCTGCGCGAGGCCTTCTTCCGGCTCGAGCAGGGCGACCGGGTCGGCCTGATCGGCCGCAACGGCTCCGGCAAGTCGACGCTGCTCAAGCTCGTGCTCGAGCAGGTGCAGCCCGACGCCGGCACGGTGACGGTCGAGCCGGGCACGCGCATCGGGTACTTCTCGCAGTTCAGCGAGCTGGACGGCACGTCCACCGTCACCGAGGTGCTGCAGGGCCTCTTCGAGGGCGTGCGTGCCATGGAGGCCGAGCTGGCCGAGATCGACTCCGCCATCGCGGTGGCGGCCACGGACCCCGACCAGGGCGACGAGCTGACCCGGCTGATCGACCGCCAGGCCGAGCTCTTCGCCGAGATGGACCGCCAGGACGGCTGGGACTACCCGCGCCACATCGACACGGCCCTCACGACGCTCGGCTTCACCGAGGAGCACCGCTCGCTGCCCATCGACGACCTGTCGGGAGGCTGGCGCAACCGGGCGGCGCTCGCGAAGATCCTGCTCGAGCAGCCCGACGTGCTCCTGCTCGACGAGCCCACGAACTTCCTCGACGTGGCCGGCGTCGAGTGGCTCGAGCAGTGGTTCCGCGACTTCCGCGGCGCCGCCGTCGTCGTCTCGCACGACCGGCAGTTCCTCGACGCGGTCGTCACCCGCATCGTCGAGGTCGAGGCGTTCCACCTGCACGAGTACCCCGGCGACTTCGGCGAGTACGTGGTGCAGAAGCAGTTCCGGCTGAAGACCATCGAGCAGCAGTTCGCGCACGAGTCCGAGCTCCTCGCCTTCGAGTCCGAGGGCATCGCCGACCGGCGCGAGGCGGTCAAGGTCGCCAAGGCCGCGAAGGCGGGAGGTGCGGGCGGCCTCACGAAGGAGCTCGCGAAGATCAAGAAACAGCGCGCCCCTCGCCCGGTCGACCAGATCATCACCGAGATCTACGGCGGGCTGCACGTCAAGGACGTGCTCTGCCGCGTCGAGGGGCTCGGCAAGTCGTACGGCGACCGCGTGCTCTTCGACGACGTCTCGTTCGAGCTCCGTCGCCGCGACCGGATGGTCGTCTCGGGCTCGAACGGCAGCGGCAAGAGCACGCTGCTCCGCGTGCTGGCGGGGGAGGAGCGGGCCGACCGGGGGCGCGTCGACTGGGCCGGCGGCGCGCGGGTCGTCTCGTACGACCAGGTGCTCGCCGACCTCGACGACCAGGACACGGTGACCCACGCGGTCAACGCCATGCCGGACAGCCTCGCCCTCACGGCGACGCGCAAGTCGGTCGGCCGGTTCCTCACGATGTTCCAGTTCTCCGAGGCCGACGTGAAGCAGCGGATCGGCGCGCTCAGCGGCGGCCAGCGGGCTCGGGTGGCGATGGCCCAGTGCCTGCTGTCGGGCGCCTCCGTCCTGTTGCTCGACGAGCCGACGAACCACCTCGACCTCGCGAGCACGCAGGTGATGGAGCGGGCGCTCGTGCACTTCCCGGGCGCGGTCGTCGTCGTCAGCCACGACCGCTTCTTCAGCGAGAAGGTCGGCAACCGCCGCGTCGTCTTCGGGGCGGAGGGCGCGGCGGTCGGCGAGCTCGAGGTCGGCGCGGCCTGAGCCAGGCGCGGTGCGCGTGGCCGGTGCTGTCCGCGCCCGCAGCCCCGGGGGTGTTGACTGGGGACGCTGCGCCAGTCAGGTCTGTCGTGGAGACTCCTCTCCCGCGAGCACCGACACCCAGAAGCGAGGCCGTCATGGCCACCCCTGCACCGCACGCACCCGACACCCTCCACCCCGAGGACCCTGCCTCGCAGGAGGGGCCGGTCGACTCCCAGCCCGCCCTGCGGAACGCCCAGGTGGTCGGCACCGGCATGCCCCTGCTCGAGGAGCGGGCGCCCTCCGACGCCGCGAGCGAGATCCTGGCGCGGATGCGTCGGGTCCGCGACGCGGACATCGCGTTCGCGCTCCAGCTCCGTCAGCAGCTCGACCTGAGCGGCAACGACCTCGCGGCCGTGACGCTCATCCAGCACTGCGAGGCCCGGGGCACGAACGCGCACGCGAAGGACATCGCCCACCAGCTCGGGGTGACGAGCGCGGCGGCGACGATCATCGTCGACCGGCTCGTGGCGCTCGGCCACGTGCTTCGCACGGACGACCCGAACGACGGGCGTCAGCGCATCCTCAGCCTCACGCCCAGTACGTGCGAGCTCCTCGAGAACGCCACCCGGGATGCGGACCGGGCGCTGGCCGAGCTGGCCGCGACCCTCTCGACCAGGGAGCGGACGCGGCTGACGACGCTGCTCGACGCGGTCGCGGAGATCCTCGACGCCGGGCCCGCCGCCTCCTAGGGGCGCTCTGCGGGCCGTTCACGACCTATCCGCTTTGCGAAGTCCCTCGAACGGTTAGCTTCGTGCATTAGGTAGACCCCGTGCCGGGGCATAGCTTCGGGGTACCGGATCTTCCCCTCCGGCGCCCTCCGCCGATACGCCGCCAACATCCTGGTGGTCCTTCGCCGGGCGCTGTGCACCCGGTTGACGCGAGGCCAGCTACGCCTCAGATCACGGCCGTGTCCCATGACGACGATCGATCCTGTCCGAACTGCCGCCCGCCCGCTCCTCCACGTCCGTGAGGTGCCCGCGCCGGCCACCCGCCCCCCGCTCGCACCCCGTGGCGCGAGCAGCTACACCACCGCTCCCGGCGCCGTGCCCGTGCGCATCGGCTCCTACCGTCGCGGCGCTCGTGCGTCGCGCTCCGCAGCCCCGGTCGTCTCGGCCGAGCTGACCTACGGCGACTTCTTCGCCACGCCCGGCGCCTAGCGCCGCGGCGTCGCCCTCCCGCGACGCCACCTCCTCCGGCACCGTCCGGCAGTCGGCACCCCGACGCACCCGATCCGTCCCGTCCCGCACCCCGGGACAGGTCGTCCCCTCAGCTCCCCTCACCCGAGAGGCACCACCGTGACCCAGACCCCGTTCACCCCCGCCCCCGCCGTCGACCACCTGTCCGTCGCGACCGAGGCCATCGACGTCATCTCGCTGATCTCCGCCCAGGACGCCGCGTGACCGCCGCCGAGCTGGCGGCGCTGCCGCCCGAGGCGCTCGTCGACCTCGTCCGTCGCGTGCTGCGCGAGCCCACCGCGCGCTAGGGCCCTGCCCCGCGGGCGGCCGTCAGGTCGAGACCCCGAGAACCGCCGAGACCCTCCTGCGCGCAGGAGGGTCTCGGCGGTTCCGCGCGGTGTCGACGCCGACGTCAGTCGGCGAAGAGCGCCCCGACGGGCTCGCGCTTCTCGGCCTGGAACGCGTCCTCGACGCGACCGAGCGCCCAGTAGGCGCTGAGCGACAGCGACGACCGCTCGAGGCCCCAGGTGTCGTGCAGGACGACCCGCGCCTCCTTCATGGCACCTCGCTCGCCGTGGGCGAAGACGCGCACCGGCGACGTGGGCGGCTCGAGGCCGCGGAGCGCCGTCAGCAGCGCGCTGCCCGGACGCGCCCCGGCACGGTGCAGCCAGCGGAGCTCGACCCCGTCGGGCCGTGCCAGCACGAGCTCGTCGTCGGGCCCCTCGACCTCGATCAGGGCCAGCCCGCGGGCATCGGGCGCCATCGACTCGAGCGCGGAGGCGATGGCCGGCACCGCCGAGTCGTCGCCGAGCAGCAGGTCGGGCACGGCGGGGTCGTCGGACGGCGACCAGAGTCCGCCGGGGCTCGACATCTGCAGCCGGTCGCCCGGCCGGGCCGCCAGCGCCCACGGCCCCGCGACGCCCTCGTCGCCGTGCACGACGAAGTCGACGGCGATCGTCCGCGCGGCGGCGTCCACCGAGCGGATCGTGTAGGTCCGTCGCACCGGCAGCTCGTCCGGCCCGAGGCGGCCGCGCAGCTCGTCGAGGTCGAACGGCGGCTGCAGCCCTCGATCGGGGCGCGGGGGCAGCAGCAGCTTGACGTAGCGGTCGGTGGCCGCCAGCTGCTCGGCCCCGGCCTCGACGAACCCGTCGAACGCCTCGCCGCCGAGGTGCACCCGGACGAGGTGCGGCGACAGGCGCTCGGTCCGCTCGACCACGAAGACGTGCTGGGCACGCACCGGCCGGGCGGTCCAGGCGAGAGGCGCGACGGCGGCGGGTGCCGAGGAGGCGGCGGCGTCGGTCACGAGGGACTCCCCGGTCAGTCCTGGGTCGCCGTCTCGAGCAGCGGCACGAGCTGGTCGAGGGCGTACTGACGCGAGAGCGCGCTGCTCAGCGAGTACGCGGCCGAGACGTCGCCGTCGATCACGAGGTCGTGACCGGCCTGCACGGCGGGCACGGCCTTCCACTGCGGGTCGTCGGTGATCTCGGTCGTGTCGATGTAGATCGGGAACGCGACGACCACGTCCGCGTCGATCACGTCGAGCTGCTCGGACGAGATCGTCACCGAGAACCCGCCCGAGTTCGGCGTGAGGGCCGCGATCGCGGGGTTCTGCTCGAAGCCGAGCTCCTCGAGCAGGTCGACGCGCTCGCTGCCCTCGACGTAGGCGCCCCAGCCCTCGCTGGTCTTCGTGGCGGCGGTCACGGTGAGGCCGTCCCACTCGGGGTGCGCCTGGGCGATGGCCTCGACGGCCGACTCGCTCTCGTCGACGAGGCGGTCGCCCTCGTCCTCGAGGCCGAGGGCGGTCGAGACGAGGTCCAGCTGGTCCTCGAAGTCGGTCAGGTAGTTGTCGCCGCCCTCGGGCACGCCCACGGTCGGCGCGATGCTCGAGAGGCGGTCGTACCGGTCCTGGTCGCCGGAGCCCTTGGTGTCGAGGATGAGGTCGGGCTCGAGTGCCGCGATGGCCTCGTAGGAGGGCTCGAGGGTGCCGATGATCTCGGGCGACTGGTCGTAGAGGCCCTGGGCCCAGGGGCCGACGCCGTCGGCCTCGTCGCCGAACGCGAGCCAGTCGGAGGCGCCGACCGGCTGCACGCCGAGGGCGAGCGCCGTCTCGGCGTCGCCCCAGCCGAGGGCGACGACCCGCTTCGGCTGCTGGTCGATCGTGACCTCGCCGAACTTGGTGTCGACGCTCGCCGGGAACGTGCCCGCGGCGACGCTCGGGCCGCTGGTGGCCGCGTCGTCGGAGGCGCCGGCGGAGCAGCCGACGAGGGCGAGGGAGGAGGCGGCCAGGACGGCGACGAGGGTGACGGGGGAGCGCATGGGGGTGTCCTCGGGATTCGGGGGCGGGGTGCTGGCTCGCATCAGGGCGAGACCCAGGTGAGGTTAGCCTAAGCTCATCTGCATGGCGACCACCACCACGCCCGGATCCGTCCGGGCCCCGAGGGCCGCCGCCCGGACCCGCCGGAGGGTCGCGTGCCTCGTCGTCGCGGTCGTCCTGCTCGCGGTCGCCCTCCTCCTCAGCCTCGCGGTCGGGGCCCGGCCCGTCGCGCTCGTCGACGTCGTCCAGGTCCTGCGCGGGCTGCTGCCCGGTGCCGCCGCCCCGGCAGGCGTCGAGCCCGCCGACGTCGCCGCCGTGCTCGACCTCCGACTGCCGCGCACCGCCGCCGCGCTCGTGGCCGGGGCCGGCCTCGGGGTCGCGGGCGCCGTCGTGCAGGCCGTCACCCGCAACCCCCTCGCCGACCCCGGCATCCTCGGCGTCACGGCGGGCAGCGCGTTCGCGGTGTCGATCGCCGTCGGCTTCGCCGGGGTCACGGCCGCGAGCGGCTGGATCTGGTTCTCCTTCGTCGGCGCGGCCCTCGCCGCGGTCACGGTCTCGCTGGTCGGGGGAGCCGGCAGGTCCGGCGGCAGCCCCGCGCGGCTGACGCTCTCGGGCATCGCCCTGGGGGCCGTGCTGAGCGGGATCACCTCCTCCATCGTCCTCGCCGACCCGCGTCGCTTCGACGCCGTCCGCGCCTGGGAGGTCGGCTCGCTGGCCGACCGCGGCTGGGGGCCGGTCGCGACCGTCGCCCCCTTCGTCGTGGTCGGCGTCGTCCTCGCGCTGCTGGTCTCGCGTCCGCTCGACGCGGTGGCCCTCGGCGACGACCACGCCTCGTCCGTGGGCGTCTCGGTGCCCCTCGTGCGCGTGGCCGCCCTCGTCGTCGTGACCCTCCTGGCAGGAGGCGCGACGGCCGTGGTCGGGCCGATCGCGTTCCTGGGGCTGATGGTCGCGCACGCCGCCCGCGGCGTCGTCGGCGCCAGCCAGCCGTGGACGATCGGGCTCAGCGCCCTGCTGGGGCCCGTGCTGCTGCTGCTCGCCGACGTGCTGGGGCGGGTCGTCGCGCCTCCCGGCGAGCTCGCCGCCGGCCTCGTGACCGCGGCTATCGGCGCACCCGTGCTGATCGTCGTCGCCCGCCGCCTCACGGGCGGTGCGCGATGAGCGGCCTCCGTCGCCTCCGCACCCGTACCCGGAGCCGCCGCGCTGTCGCCACCGCCTCCCTCGCCGTGGTCGCGGTCGTCGTCGCCGTGGTCGCACTCGGCCTCGGCGACTACCCGCTCAGCCCGCCGGAGGTGCTGCGCGCCCTGCTCGGCGGCGACGGCTTCGCGTCGTCGATCGTGCTGCAGTGGCGGCTGCCCCGCGTGCTGGCCGCGCTCGTGTTCGGGGCCGCGCTGGGCGCCTCCGGGGCCGTGTTCCAGTCGCTGACCCGCAACCCCCTCGGGTCGCCCGACGTGATCGGCTTCTCGACCGGGGCCTACACGGGCGCGATCGTCGTGATCGTCTCGGGTGCCGCCTCCGCGGTCGGCACCGCGCTCGGCGCGCTCGTCGGCGGCCTCGCCACGGCGCTCGTCGTGTACCTGCTCGCCTGGCGCAGGGGGGTGCACGGGCGGCGGCTGATCATCGTCGGCATCGCGGTCACGGCCCTGCTGCACTCCGTCAACAGCTGGCTGCTTCTGCGGGCCCAGGCCGAGGTGGCCCTGTCCGCGTCGTTCTGGGGAGCCGGGTCGCTGGCCCTCGTCGGCTGGTCGGAGCTGCTGCCGGCCGGCGTGCTGATCGCGGTGCTCGCGGTGCTCGTCGCGGGCCTGGCGCGGCCCCTCCGCCAGCTCGAGCTCGGCGACGACGCGGCCCGTGCCCACGGCCTCTGCGCCGAGGGCACGCGCCTGGCCCTCGTGGTGGTCGCAGTCGCGCTCACCGCGGTCGTCACCGCCAGCACGGGGCCGATCATCTTCGTGGCGCTCGCCGCGCCCCAGCTCGCCCGTCGGGTGGTGCGCTCGGCCGGGGTCCCCCTGCTCGGCTCCGCCCTCGTCGGGGGCCTGCTGCTGCTCGTCGCCGACGTCGTCGCCCAGCACGTCACCACCACGCCCGTGCCCGTCGGCCTCGTCACGCTCGTGATCGGCGGCGCCTACCTGATCAGCCTGCTCGTCGCAGAATCCCGGAGGACCCGGTGACCGACCCCGTCACGCCCGACCCGCTCGTGCCCGGCCCCGTCCCGCGCGGCGGCGTCACGCCCGCCGCCGCCCCGCCCGCCGGCGCCGCACCTGCCAGCGCCACGCCGAGGCTCGCCGCCCGGGCCGCGCACCTCGCGTACGACCGCCGCACCGTCTCGGCGTCGATCGACGCCGAGGTCCGCGACGGCTCGTTCACGGTGATCGTCGGGCCGAACGCCTGCGGCAAGTCGACGCTCCTGCGGGCGTTCTCGCGCCTCCTCGCCCCTCGCTCCGGAGCCGTGCTGCTCGACGGACGCGACCTCGCGAAGGTGCCCGCGAAGGAGGCGGCGCGCACGGTCGGCCTGCTGCCCCAGTCGTCGACCGCCCCCGAGGGGATCACCGTGGGCGAGCTCGTGTCCCGCGGCCGGTACCCGCACCAGGGCATGTTCCGGCAGTGGTCGGACGCCGACCGGGCCGCCGTCGCGACCGCGCTCGCCGAGACCGACCTCGTCGACCTGGCCGAGGTGCCGGTCGACGAGCTCTCGGGCGGGCAGCGGCAGCGCGTCTGGGTCGCGATGGCGCTCGCGCAGCAGACCTCGGTGCTGCTGCTCGACGAGCCGACCACGTACCTCGACATGGCGCACCAGTACGACCTGCTCGACCTCTTCGCACGGCTGCACGAACAGGGCACGACCGTCGTGGCCGTGCTCCACGACCTCGCGCAGGCCGCGCGCTACGCGACGGACCTCATCGTCATGAACGACGGCGAGGTGGTCGCGACCGGCGCCCCGGCCGACGTGCTCACGGCCGAGCTCGTCGAGGACGTCTTCGACCTGCCGTGCCTGGTGGTGCCCGATCCCGTGACGGGGACGCCCCTCGTCGTGCCGCGCCGGCGGCGCTGAGGCGGCAGGCGGGGAGCGAGCCGGCGTCGGGCCGAGAACCAGCGCGAGAGCGACGAAACGACGCGGCGTCCGGCGTCGTCTTGTCGCTGTCGCGTCGCTCGACGGCCGGACGGGGCCGCCGGGCGGGGCCGCCGGGCGACGCCGCCCGGCGAGGGCGCCGGGCACGTGCTCGGGCGCCGCGCGTACGCTCCGGGCATGACCGATCTGCAGGGAGCCGTCGTGCTCGTCGCCGGGGCGTCGGGCGGCCTCGGCTCCCGGATCGCCGCGCAGCTGTCCGACCAGGGGGCCGTCGTCGTGCGGGCCGGACGCGCCGGGGGAGCCCTGACCGGGCCCGACGCCTACGTCGCCGACCTCCGCGAGCCGGGCGGCGGCGCGTCGCTCGTCGCCGCGGCGCTCCAGGCCCACGGCCGTCTCGACGGCGTCGTCGTCGCGGCGGGCGTCGTCGGGTTCGGACCTGCCGACGCCGTCACCGACGAGGCTCTCGACGAGTTGGTCCAGACGAACCTGCTGGCGCCCGTCCGCCTGCTGCGCGACGCGTCGGAGGCGCTGGCCGCGTCCGCCGCCGCGGGTCGCGACCCGTTCGCCGTGACGATCAGCGGGGTCGTCGCCGAGTCGCCGACCGCGGGCATGGCCGCGTACTCCGCGGCCAAGGCGGGCCTGGCCGCCTGGGTGAGCGCCGCCTCCCGCGAGTTCCGGAGGCGCGGCGTCCGCCTGGTGGACGCACGGCCCGGGCACACGGAGACCGGCCTCGCGACGCGGCCGATCACCGGCGAGGCGCCGAGCTTCCCGACGGGGCTCGACCCCGACGTGGTCGCGGCCCGCATCGTCCGGGCGATCGTCGACGGAGAGAAGGACCTGCCCAGCGCCAGCTTCTGACCGTGCCGCGTGCCGTGCCCCGCGCGTCGGGCTTGGCCCTGCGCGGCCAGTAATTTGCGCGTGATCCGTGTGGCTGGGGCCGGGGTGGCCGGTTGCCAGCAGCCGCTTCGCGCGGATCTGTCTCGGTTTGCGACCTGACGCCTCGGGGAGGTGGTGCGGCGTAGCCGCGGCCCTCTCTGGCTCTCGCGTCGGGCGCGTAATTTGCGCGTGATCCGTGTGGCTGGGGCCGGGGTGGCCGGTTGCCAGCAGCCGCTTCGCGCGGATCTGTCTCGGTTTGCGGCCTGACGCCTCGGGGAAGTGGTGCGGCGCAGCCGCGGCCCCTCTCGCTCGCGCGCCGAGGAACAGGCCCCGCAGGAGGCGCGGCGCCGGCACCGGGGATCAGGCGAAGCCGGTGCCGAGCTCGCGCAGCAGGTCGGCCAGCTGGTCGCGCTGCTGACGGGTCAGCGACCCGAGCGGGGAGTGCTCGGCCTCGAGCAGGTCGAGCATGGCCCGGTCGACGAGGTCGACGCCCTCCTCGGTGATGCGGATGAGGGCGGCGCGGCCGTCGCGCGGGTCGGCCCGGCGCTCGACGAGGCTGCGCTCGACGAGCCGGTCGAGCCGGTTCGTCATGGTGCCGCTCGTGACCATGGTGGCCGTGACGAGGTCCTTGGGGCTGAGCTCGAAGGGGTCGCCGGCCCGGCGCAGGGTCGACAGCACGTCGAACTCCCAGATCTCGAGGCCCGAGCGCCGGAACGCCTCGGCGCGCACCCGGTCGAGCCGTCGGGAGATGCGGCGCAGCCGCGAGAAGACGTCGAGCGCTGCGAAGTCGATGTCGGGCCGCACGCGCGCCCAGGCGTCGATGATCAGGTCGACCTCGTCGTTGGTGTTCACGCAGCAGTCCTCTCGGGCGGGGGGCACCCCCGATCATGCCCCTCGAAGGTGCGGGTCGCCTCGACGCCGCCCCGCGCGCGCCCTGGCGGCGTGCGCTGCCTGCCCCGTGAGCTCCCACTCGACCCTCGTCGCCCACCCTCGTCCGGGGCACGTTTTACACGTCCGTAACAATTTGTATACAAGATCGCGTCATCGGGACTGATTGCATTCAATCCACTCCTTCCCGCACCCGAGCATCGGACCACACATGCCTCTGACCTCGCTCTCCTCGCGATCTGCCGCCCGGCGTCGCGCGCTCACGCTGCCGGCCGCAGCCCTCGGCATCGTCCTCGTGGCGACCGGGTGCCAGCAGGTCCAGACGGCCGACACCGCCGCCACGAGCAGCAGGGAGGACATCTCGACCGCCCCGATCGGCGACGCGACGATCGTCGAGGGCGGCGACCTCGTCATGGCGCTCTCGGCGGAGCCCGACCGGCTCGACCCGACCACCTCCTCGTCCCTCTACACGCGCTACGTGATGGAGACGATGTGCCAGAAGCTGTACGACATCGACGCCGAGGGCGCCATCGTGCCGATGCTCGCCACCGAGCTGCCCGACGTCAGCGACGACGGCCTCACCGTCACGTTCCCCGTGCGCACCGACGCCGTCTTCGCCGACGGCACCCCGCTCGACGCGGAGGCGGTCGTCACCACCCTGCAGCGCGGCCTCGACAAGGACGACTCCTCACGCCGCAGCGAGCTCGGACCGATCACCGGGATCTCGGCGGTCGACGACGAGACCGTCGAGGTCACCTACTCCGAGCCGTTCGCCCCGCTGACGGCGGCACTGGCCGACCGTGCGGGCATGGTCATGTCGCCCACGGCGCTCGCCTCGGCAGGCGACGCGTTCGGCGACGCGCCCGTCTGCGTCGGCCCGTACAAGTTCGTCGAGCGCGTGCCGCAGACCTCGATCACCGTCGAGCGCGACCCGCTCTACTACGACGCCGAGTCGGCCCACTTCGACACGATCACGTACCGCATCATCACCGACGCGAGCATCCGCGCGGCGAACCTGCAGTCGGGAGACGTGCAGGTCGCCGACTCGATGTCGACGCAGGACGTCGGCACGCTGAAGGAGGACGACTCGCTCACCGTGCTCGAGGTCGGCTCCCTCGGCTACCAGGGCCTGACGGTCAACATCGGCAACCAGGACGGCATCGGCACCGACCCCGTCCAGCTCGACGGCCCGCTCGCGAGCAACGCCGCGGTGCGCCAGGCGCTGTCGATGTCGATCGACCGCGAGGCGCTCGTGAAGACCGTCTTCGGCGGCCTCTACGACCCTGCCTGCTCCCCGATCTCGCCGAGCAGCCCGTTCGCCACCGACGCGAGCGACGCCTGCCCCGACTACGACCCGGAGGCGGCGGTGCAGATGCTCGAGGACGAGGGAGTGGAGACCCCCCTCGCCATCGACATGCAGGTGAGCAACAACCCGGACACCGTGCGCTTCGCCCAGGCGCTGCAGGCCCAGGTCGCCGAGGGCGGCTTCGAGCTGACCATCACCCCCGTCGAGTACTCGACGCTGCTCGACGTGCAGACCGAGGGCGACTTCGAGGCGCTGCAGCTCGGCTGGTCGGGCCGCATCGACCCGAACGGCAACATGTTCAACTTCCTGTCGACCGGTGCCGGCAACAACTACAGCGGCTACAGCGACGACGAGGTGGACGAGCTGCTCAGCGACGCCGCCTCGACGACCGACGTCGACGAGCGGGCCGAGCTCTACGGCCAGGTCGTCGAGAAGGTGCAGGAGGACTCGCCGATCATCTACCTGTACCGCGTGCGCAGCCTCACCGCGCTGTCGAACGACATCGCCGGGGTCTCCACCTTCGCCGACGGCGTCGTGCGCCTCAGCACCGCCGCCTTCGTCGAGGCCGACTGAGCCATGGCGCGCTACCTCCTCACCCGCCTGTGGCAGTCGGCGGTGACGCTCGTGCTCGCCTCCGTCGTGGTCTTCGTCGGCGTCCGGCAGCTGCCGGGCGACCCTGCCCTCGCCCTGGCGGGTGAGGAGGCCAGCCCGCAGCAGGTCGCGGCGATCCGCGCCGACCTCGGGCTCGACGACCCGCTCGTCGTGCAGTACCTCCGCTTCGTCGGGGCCTTCCTCCGGGGCGACCTCGGCCAGTCGACCCGGACCGGCACCCCCGTCGCCGACCTGATCGGCGCGACCCTGCCGGTCACCCTGTGGCTCTCGCTGTACGCCATCGTCGTGGCCGTGCTCGTCGGCGTCGCCCTGGGCGTCGTCGCCGAGCGCTGGCGCGGACGCTGGCCCGAGTGGATGGCCAACGCGGCCGCCCTCGTCGGACTGAGCGTGCCGAACTTCTGGCTCGGCATCCTCGCCATCCTGTGGCTGGCCGTCGGGCTGGGGATCTTTCCTGCCTCCGGGTACGTCCCCGTCACCGAGGACCCGTGGCAGGCGCTCGTGCACCTGACCCTGCCGGCCCTCATCCTCGGCACCTCCCTCGCCGCCGTGATCATGCGGCAGACGCGGGCCTCGATGATCGAGACGATGACGACGGACTACGTCCGCACCGCCCGCGCCAAGGGCCTCGGGCGGGGCCGCGTGCTGCTCCGCTACGGGCTCCGCAACTCGATGATCGTCGTCGTCACCATCGTCGGGCTCCAGCTCGGCGGGCTCATCTCGGGCGCCGTCGTGACCGAGCGCATCTTCGCCCTGCCGGGCTTCGGCAAGCTCACCCTCGACGCGGTCTTCACGCGCGACTACCCGGTCGTGCAGGCGGTCGTGCTGGTCATCACGCTCGGCTACATCCTGATCAACCTCGTCGTCGACGTGCTCTACAGCGTCCTCAACCCGCGCATCCGAGTCGGAGGAGCCTCCTGATGACCGTCCTCGTGCCCACCTCCCACGAGCTCGGCTCCGACCGGGGCCGTGTCTGGGGCCAGCTGCGCCGCAACAAGCTCGGAGTGACCGGCGGCGTGATGCTGCTCGTCGTGCTCGTCGCGGGGATCGCCGCCCCGCTCATCGCGCCGTACGGCCCCGCCGAGGTGCACTTCGACGCCCCGTTCCAGCTGCCCGGCACGATCGGGTACCTGCTCGGCACCGACGACCTCGGCCGCGACATCCTCTCGCGCACGGTCTACGGCATCCGCGTCTCGCTCGTCGTCGGCGTGCTCAGCGTCGTGCTGGCCGTCGTCGTCGGCACCCCGCTCGGGCTGGTCGCGGGCTACTGGCGCTGGCTCGACGCGATCGTGTCGCGCCTGACCGACGTGATGCTCGCGTTCCCGTTCCTCATCATCGCCGTGGCGCTCGCCGCGATCAGCGGGCCGAGCCTCGGCAACGCGGTGGTCGCCCTCGGCATCGCGCAGATCCCCACGATGATCCGGGTGGTGCGCGGCGAGACGATGCGCATCCGCTCGACCGACTTCGTCCTGAGCGCCCGCACCATGGACGCGACCGGGCTGCGGGTGATCTTCGCCCACGTGCTGCCGAACTGCGTCTCGGCGATCATCGTCCAGGCGACGGTCATCATGCCGGTCGCGGTCATCGGGGAGGCGCTGCTGTCGTTCCTGGGGCTCGGCATCCAGCCGCCGACGGCCAGTCTGGGCATCATGCTCTCCGACGCGCAGCAGTACCTCGCGAACGCCCCGTTCGCCGCCGTCGTCCCGGGCCTCGCCATCGCCGTCATCTGCCTCGGCTTCAACCTCGTCGGCGACGCGCTGCGCGACGCCCTCGACCCGACCTCCCGCGAACGGACCTGATCCTCGTGACCTACACCGCACCTCCTGCGTTCACCACCCGCCCCGACCTCCGCGGCACCTTCGGCATGACCGCCTCGACGCACTGGCTCGCGACGGCCTCGGCCCAGTCGGTGCTCGAGCGCGGCGGCAACGCCTTCGACGCCGCGGTCGCCGGCGCGTTCGTGCTGCACGTCGTCGAGCCGCACCTGAACGGGCCGGGCGGCGACATGACCGCGGTGTTCGCGACGGCCGACGAGCCGGGCCGACCCGTCGTCCTGATGGGGCAGGGGCCGGCGCCCGCCGGCGCGACGGTCGAGCACTACCGCGCCGAGGGACTCGACCTCGTGCCCGGCTCGGGCGCCCTCGCCGCTGCCGTGCCCGGCGCGGTCGACGCGTGGCTCCTCCTGCTCCGCGACCACGGCACGTGGGAGCTCGCCGACGTGCTCGCCTTCGCGATCGGCTACGCCCGCGACGGGCACCCGATCACCGCGCGGGTGACCGAGACGATCGGCGCGGTCGCCGAGCTGTTCGCCGAGCACTGGCCCACCTCGGCCGACCGGTGGCTCGTCGACGGCGCCCCGCCGGCCCCCGGCGAGATGGTCGTGAACGAGGCGTACGCCCGGGTGCTCGACGGGCTCGTGTCCGCAGGAGGCGCGCTGCCGGCCGCCGACGCCGGTCGCGCACCGCGGACGCCCGGCACCGACGGGCCTGACGGCCCCGGCTCCTCGCGCGCCGAGGCTGCCCGCCGTGCCCGCGTCGACGCCGCGCGCACCGAGTGGGCCGAGGGCCTCGTCGCGACCTCGATCGACGCCTTCGTGCGCACGCCGCACCGGCACTCGACGGGGGGCGACCACGCCGGCGTGGTCCGCGCCTCCGACCTGGCGGCCTTCCGCGCCTCGACCGAGGAGGCGACGACCGTCGAGTTCCGCGGCCACGTCGTCGCGAAGACCGGCGCCTGGGGGCAGGGCCCGGCCCTGCTGCAGGTGCTGGCGATGCTCGACCCGCTGCCCGACGAGCTGCTCGACCCCTCGACCGTCGAGGGCGCGCACACGATCGTCGAGGCGCTCAAGCTCGCGATGGCCGACCGCGAGGCCTGGTACGGCGACCGCGACGTGCCGCTCGGCCGCCTGCTGTCGGCGGAGTACGCCGCCGAGCGCCGCGCGCTCATCGGGTCGACCGCGTCGCACGAGCTGCGTCCGGGCGACGCCGGGGTCGCAGGAGGCGCGGGCCGCCTCCCGACGCTCCGCACCGACCACGAGGTGGCCGGCCCCGGCGCCGGCGTGGGCGAGCCCACCGTCGGCTCGTTCTCCGCCGCGGCCCCCGGCGCCGTCCCGCCCGCGGTGCCCGCCGACGACGCCCGTCAGCCGGGCGCCGAGCCCGACGTCGCCTCGACCGGCGAGACCCGCGGCGACACCTGCCACATCGACGTGGTCGACCGCTGGGGCAACGTCGTCTCGGCGACGCCCTCCGGCGGCTGGCTGCAGTCGTCGCCGACGATCCCCGAGCTCGGCTTCTGCCTCGGCAGCCGACTCCAGATGAGCTGGCTCGAGGAGGGCACCGCCTCGACGCTCGAGCCCGGTCGTCGCCCCCGCACCACCCTGACGCCGACGCTGGTGCTGCGCGACGGCCGGCCGCTGGTCGCCCTCGGCTCGCCCGGCGGTGACCAGCAGGACCAGTGGCAGCTCCTCTACCTGCTGCGCACGATCGTCGGCGGCTGGACCCCGCAGCAGGCGATCGACGCCCCGGCCCTGCACACGACGTCGTTCCCCGGCTCGTTCTGGCCGCGCACCTGGACGCCCGGCGGCGTCGTCGTCGAGGACCGCCTCGGCGACGAGCTGATCGCGGGCCTCGAGGCCCGCGGCCACGTCGTCACCCGCTCGGGAGACTGGTCGCTCGGCCGGCTGTCGAGCGTCACCCGAGACCCCGAGACCGGCGTGCTGGGCGCCGCCGCCAACCCCCGAGGAGCACAGGCCTATGCCGCAGGACGCTGAGACGCCGACCACGAACGCGACGACGGACGTGAGCACCGGCACCGGCACCAGCTCGAGCCCGGCCCCCGCGCCCCTGCTCGCCGTCCGCGGCCTGCGGGTCGCGTTCGGCGACCGCGACGTCGTGCACGGGGTCGACCTCGACGTGGCGCGCGGCGAGCGGGTCGCGATCGTCGGCCAGTCCGGCTCGGGCAAGTCGACCGTCGTGGCGGCCGTGCTGCAGCTGCTCCCCGGCGCCGGGCACGTCACGGGCGGCACGGTCCACCTCAGCGGCGACGAGCTGACCGGGGTCGGCGAGGCGCGGATGCGATCGGTGCGCGGCGCCCGCATCGGCCTCGTGCCGCAGGACCCGTCGACGAACCTCAACCCCTCGATGACCGTCGGGGCGCAGATAGCGGACGCCCTGCGGGCCGGCGGTGCCCGAGGTCGGGCCGCCGTCGGTCGACGCGTCGTCGAGCTGATGACCGAGGCCGGCATCCCCGAGGCCGACCGGCGGGCGGGCCAGTACCCGCACGAGTTCTCCGGCGGCATGCGCCAGCGCGTGCTGATCGCCGTGGCCCTCGCCCGCGACCCCGAGCTGCTCATCGCCGACGAGCCGACGAGCGCGCTCGACGTGACGGTGCAGCGGCAGATCCTCGACCACCTGCAGACGCTGGTCGACGCGCACGGCACGTCGCTGCTCTTCATCACGCACGACCTCGGCGTCGCGGCCGACCGGACCGACCGGATCGTCGTCATGCTCGACGGCCGCGTCGTCGAGCAGGGCACGCCGCGGCAGATCCTGCTCGACCCGCAGCACGAGTACACGAAGCGCCTGGTGGCCGCGGCGCCGACGGTGGCCGCCGCCGCAGCGCTCCGGGCCGAGGAGCCCGTCGGCGACGGGCAGCAGGGGGCCGAGGAGGTGCGGGCCGACCCGATCCTGGTCGTGACGGACCTCGTCAAGGAGTACCGCCTCCGTGGTCGTCGGGGCGAGACGGTGCGGGCCGTCGACGGCATCTCGTTCGAGGTGCCGCGCGGCACGACCACCGCGGTCGTCGGCGAGTCCGGCTCGGGCAAGACGACGCTGTCGCGGATCGTGCTGGGGATCGAGCCGGCCACGTCGGGCTCCGCCCTCATCGACGGCGAGGGCATCACCGCCAGTCGGGGCGCCGCGCGCCGGGCCCTGCGCCGTCGCGTGCAGCCCGTGTTCCAGGACCCGTACGGCTCGCTCGACCCCACCTACAGCGTCGAGCGGCTGGTCGACGAGCCGCTGCGCATCTTCGGGGTCGGCGACCGTGCCGGCCGACGGGCGCGCGTGGCCGAGCTGCTCGACCAGGTGGCGCTGCCGCGCTCGGTCGCGCAGAGCCGGCCGAACGAGCTGTCGGGCGGCCAGCGACAGCGCGTCGCGATCGCCCGGGCCCTCGCGCTCGAGCCCGAGCTGCTGATCTGCGACGAGGCCGTCTCGGCCCTCGACGTGCTCGTGCAGGAGCAGATCCTCGAGCTGCTCGCCGAGCTGCAGGGCCGCCTCGGGCTCAGCTACCTCTTCATCACGCACGACCTCGCCGTGGTGCGCCAGATCGCCCATAGTGTGGTGGTGATGCGACGCGGTCGCATCGTCGAGCGGGGCAGCGTCGACGACGTCTTCCTCGCCCCGACGGACGAGTACACCCACCACCTCCTAGGAGCGATCCCCGGTGCCAGCCTCGCTGTCTGAGCGACCCCGACGGGCGGGTCGCGTCGCGTCCCGTCCCGTCGTGCCCTGCGGAGCACGACCGTGCTGAGCGTCGTCGACGCCGTGCGGGCGGACATCGTGCAGGGGGTGCTGCAGCCGGGCACGCGCATCACGGAGGCGGCGCTCGCCGAGCGCTACGGCGTGTCCCGGGTGCCCGTGCGCGAGGCGCTCCGCGGGCTCGAGGCCGAGGGCTTCGTCGAGTCCCGGCCGAACGTCGGATCACGGGTGGCCGAGATCCCGTTCGACGAGGCCGACGACCTCTTCGCGGTCCGGGAGGCGCTCGAGATCTCGACCGCGCGACGCGCCGCGGGCAGGGCGCGGGCGCGGTTCAGCGGCGGGGACGACGAGGCGGCCGGAGGCGGCGGCAGCGACGCGGACGACGACTGGCGCCGCGTGAGGCGCTCGCTCGAGCAGCTCCTCGACGAGGGCGACGCCGCCGTCGCCCGGGGGGACCTCGACCGCCTGGTCGACCTCAACGAGCGGTTCCACATCGGCATCGCCGAGCTCAGCCGCAGCAGCACGCTCGCGACGCTGCTGCGCCAGCTGTCGCGCAAGATCGAGTGGCTCTACGCCCTCGACGAGTTCTCCCGCGGCAAGCGGCTCTGGCCCGACCACCGCGTCATCCTCGCCGCCATCGACGCGGGCGACGCCGACCGGGCCGCGGAGCTGATGGGACGGCACGTGCGCGAGTCCCGTGTCGGGTACCTCGGCCGGACGGCACCCGCCGAGGTCGTCGAGCAGCTGCGGGCGGCACCCGTCCCCGTCGCGGGCGGCGTCGCGTGACGCGCCCCGTGACCCGACACCGGCTCGATCCGGCTCCCGCGACGACGAACGACGTGTACTCCCGCGACCACGCCCCCGTCCTCACCGTCGATCCCGGCGACGAGGTCGTCGTCGGGTCGCTCGACGCCTCCGGCCACCTCGAGCGCCAGCGGACGCCCGGCGAGGCGCGGCCGCGCCTGTTCCCGCAGGCGCGGGGCCACGCGCTCACCGGTCCCGTCGCCGTCCGTGGTGCGCGTCCCGGTCAGATGCTCGGCGTCACCTTCGTCGACCTGCGGCCGGGGGAGTGGGGCTGGACGGTCGCGGGCGGCCGCGAGACGCCGGTCACGACGCGGCTCGGCCTGGCCGACGTCCCGCCCGCCTGGCTGCTCTGGGAGATCGACGCCGACGCCGGCGTCGCCACCGAGAGCCGGGGGCTCACGGTGCCGACCGCGCCGTTCCTCGGGGTGACGGGCGTGGCGCCGGCCGAGCCGGGCGAGCACTCCACGACGCCGCCGCGCACGACGGCGGGCGGCAACGTCGACTGCCGCGAGCTCGTGGCGGGGTCGACCCTGTGGCTGCCGGTGCAGGTCGACGACGCGCTCCTGTACCTCGGCGACGGCCACGCGGCCCAGGGCGACGGCGAGGTCGGCGGCACGGCGATCGAGTGCCCGATGACGACCGAGGTGCGGATCGACCTGGTCGACCGGCGCCCGCTCCCGAGCGTGCACGCCGAGACCCCCGCGGGGCGGATCACCTTCGGCTTCGACGCCGACCTCGACGTGGCGACGGGCGACGCCCTCGACGCGATGGTCACGTGGCTGGCGGCCCTGCTCGACGTCGACCGCGCGACCGCCCTCGCCTTCGCCAGCGCCGTCGTCGACCTGCGCGTGACGCAGGTGGCGAACCAGACGTGGGGCGTGCACGCCCTGCTGCCGACGGGCGCACTCAGCCTCTGAGCCGACGCGGACTACGGGAGCTGTGGGGGCGCGATCAGTTCGAGGAATCCACCGTGGGCACCTTCGAGGTAGATGATGCGTGTGCCGACTCGGGCGCCACCGGTCATCCGGTGAGGTGTCCCGACTGGTTCCCAGCCGTGTCCGGCGCAGAGCTCGAGCACACGATCGAGGTCGGAGACCGTGAGCGCGATGTGCACCACGCCGACCTGTGCGGGCGAGCCGGCACACTCGGGCAGTCGGGGCGGGTCGTACTGCAGCAGCTCTACCCGGTGGGGGCCGAGTGTCACCGTCGCCGCGCGGATCACGGCTCCACGGACGCCGGTGGTCGCCGCCGTGACTTCCTCCTCGAGCGTGAAGGTGCGCTCGAGCACGAACCCGAGACCGGAGCACCACAGCGCCAACGCGTCGTCGAGGTCGGCCACGGTGAGACCGGAGTGAGCGATGTCAGAGATGAGCGGTGATGCCATGACGTCAGTATCGAGCTCCGACGTGCCTGCCTGGGGGAAGAGGGCCCCGACACCCGATAGTCCGCCGAGATGCGTCGTCCGCGCGGCCGCCTCCTACTGGTACGTCACGAGGTCCGGCACAGGAGACACCTCGGTCATCGTCTGCTCGGGCGTGAGCATCGGCTCGTCCTCGTCGGAGAAGTTCTTCCAGCCCCAGGCGACCTCGGGGGCGCCGTCGTGCAGCGCGCGCCAGGTGGCCTGCTTGTCGGGCTGGGAGCCCTGGCCGTCGACGTGCACGAGGGTCGTCAGCTCGGGGCGGCTCAGGTCGATCGCCGCCCGGTCGCGCAGCATGCTCGACCGGAACTGGTGGAGCACGAACAACTTCGGCGGCAGGGAGCGCGCGGCGACGAGGTCGGCGAGCCAGGTGGAGACGGCGTTCACCTCGACGGCGTCGACGCCGCCGATCTGCCGGAGCGGCACCTGGTCCGGGGCGAGGCGCCACTCGGGGTCGAGGGCGAGGCCCACGTTCGGCTCGGTGAGCAACGACTCGTACCGGCGGGCCTGCGTCAGGAAGTCGGTCCGTCCCGGCTGCAGGTCGAGCACGACGTACTGCCCGGCGGCGGCCGCGGCCTCCACGTACGGGCGCAGCCGCTCGGGGTCGAGCTCGTTCGAGTAGTCGCCGTCGGGGCCGGCGTCGCCCGCGGCCACCGTGGCGATCAGCTCGAGCATCGGCACGACGGGCCGGTCGGACGACGCCTGGTAGCCGGCCGCCGTGTCGGCCGCGCGCTGCACGGTCGCCGCGACGTCCTGCTCGCCGAGCACGCCCAGAGCCGAGGTGCCAGGGGCGCCGTAGAGGGCGACGAACCGTCGGTCGGGGAAGAACCGCTGGCCGCCGCCCGGCAGCTCGGCGCCCGAGCGCGCCGCGGCGACCGACCACTCGAGGTGGGGCCGGTCGGCGAAAGCGGAGCCGACGACGAGGGTGGAGTCCGCCTCGGAGGCGCCCATCGCGCCGACGACGGAGGCGTCCTGCTGCAGGTCGGTCACGCCCTCGGGCAGCGTGAGGAGCTCGGCTCCCGCGGCCCGGGCGGTGGCCGACGCCGCGGCGTCGTCCGGACCCGACACGACGACGAGCGTCGAGGAGTCGGCGCCCCGGGCCGGGGCAGCCGCGACCTCCGCGGCCGGCACGGCGTCCACGTCGCCGAGCGCCAGGTCGTCCGTCGACGGGCCCTCGCCCACCGTCGCCACCCTCGTCGCACGCAGGCGGTCGACCTCCGTCGCGACGTCGACGCCCGGCGCGGCGATCAGCACGGGCGCGCCGATCCGCTCGCCCTGCCGTGCCGCCTCGGCGACGGCGTCCGGGTCGTCGGCCCCGGCGAGCACCACGACCGGCGAGCTGCCCCACAGCGCGCGGCTGGTCTCGACGGCCCTCTCGGCGGCGGTGCCCGACGCGGCGGCGGTGACCGCCGCCTCCGGCGTGGCCACCGTGAGCTCGACCGTCTCGGGATCGGGGGCCGACATCGTGCACGCCGTGACGGTCAGCAGGGCGCCGACGGCCAGGGCCGCTGCGGGGAGGAGGCGGCGTCGGGAAGTCACCGATCCACGGTAGACCGGGTGCGGGGCCCGACTCAGCTCAGGACGTCCTTCGTCGTGAAGCGTCCGAGCGCCAGAGCGCCGAAGACGGCGATGTATCCCGCCTGCAGCAGCGCGTTGTCCGCGAAGTTGCTCCACGAGATCGGATCGCGCAACAGATCGGCGAAGCCGAGCCAGTAGTGGGTGAACAGCCACGGGTCGAGGAAGTCCAGCTGCGGCAGCGCGTCGACGATCTGCGCGACGGTCGAGAGGACGATCGTCGCCGCCATGGCGCCCACCGGCACGCTGGTGAGCGTCGACGCGAAGAGGCCGATCGCGCTCAGCCCCAGCAGCGAGACGGTGACGTAGAGGGCCATCAGCAGCATGCGGCCCGCGTAGTCGCCGAGTCCGATCGTCTGGCCGGACAGCAGGGTGACCGGACCGACGGGGAACAGGGCCGCACCCGCGATCGCTCCCACGACGACCACCACGAGGGTGCCGACGAGGCAGAACAGGGCGGCGCCCGCGTACTTCACGAGCAGGAGGCGCACCCGGCCCACCGGGGTCACGAGCAGGTACCGGAGGGTGCCGAGGCTCGCCTCGCCCGCGATCGTGTCGCCCGCGACGACGCCCACCGTGAGGGGGAGGAACAGCGGGATGGCCACCGTGAGGGCGGTGAGCGAGACGAAGAGCCCGTTCTGCGTGATGTCCCCGAGGAACGCGGGACCACGCCCTCCCGAGCCGGCGTCGTCGGTCGTCACGCGGACCGCGACGGCGAGCAGGATCGGGATCAGCGCGAGCGCCGCCAGCAGGGCGATCGTGCGGACGCGGCGGAACAGGACGACGACTTCGCTGCCGAGCAGCGCGAGCCCGGAGCCGCGACGGAACTCCGTCGCGAGCGCGTCAGAGGAGGGAACGCCGGCCGAGCTGGCGGCGGTCCCGTCGGCGGCCGAGGAGGCGGTGGCCCCGTCGGACGGGATCGGATTAGCCGGCGACATCGAAGCCCTCCCCGGTCAGGTCGACGAAGCGGTCCTCGAGGCTCGCGCCCGAGACCTCGAAGCCGCGCACGCGCACGTCGGCGGCGACGAGAGCCGCGACGATCGCCTCGGGCGCCAGGCCCTCGACCGTCAGGTCGGCCTCGACGTGCGCTCCCTCGGACGGGGCAGGACCGGCCGAGCCCGGGTCGTCGGGCGCGAGGCCCAGCCGGCTGAGCACGTCACGGGCGAGGTCGGGATCGGGCGTGACCAGGCGCACGCGGTGCGTGCCGAGCGCACGGAGGTCGCCGAGGGTGCCCTGCGTGAGCAGCCGCCCCGCGCTCATGACGCCGATGTGCGTGCACATCTGCTCGACCTCGGCCAGCAGGTGGCTCGACACCAGGACCGTCGTCCCGTCGTCGGCGAGCGATCGGATCAGGCCGCGCACCTCCCTGGTGCCCTGCGGGTCGAGGCCGTTGCTCGGCTCGTCCAGCACGAGCAGGTCGCGCGGCATGAGGAGCGCGTTCGCGATGCCGAGGCGCTGCTTCATGCCGAGGGAGTAGGCGTGCGCCTTCTTGTCGGCGGCGTGGCCGAGGCCGACGCGGTCCAGGGCGGCCGCGACCCTGGCCTTGCGGGTGCCGCCCGGAGCCCGGCGGTCGCCGGAGTCGAGGCGCATCAGGTTCGCGCGGCCCGAGAGGAACGGGTAGAACGCGGGCCCCTCGACCAGCGCGCCGACTCGGGGCAGCACGTCGCGGGCACGATCGGGCATGGCGCCGCCCAGCACCCGGATCGAGCCGCTGGTCGAGCTCGTGAGGCCGAGCAGCATCCGGATGGTCGTCGTCTTCCCCGAGCCGTTCGGTCCGAGGAACCCGTAGACGCTGCCCCGTGGCACCGCGAGGTCGAGGTCGGCGACGGCTTGCTGGCGACCGAAGGTCTTGCCGAGGCCGACGGTCTGGACCGCGAGGCCGACGTCCGGCCTGGCCTCAGCCGCGTCGCTCACGGCACCCGTCGCTCACTGTGCCTGCCGCCCACGTCGACCGCCGCTCACTGCGCGGCGACGGCTGCCTCGAGGGCGTCGGCGTCGACGGCGCCGGCCCATACGCGCCCGTCGTCGCCCACGAACACCGAGACGAGGGAGGTCTGCAGCACCTTGCCGCCGTCGACCGGGGTGAGCACCTGGTCGAGCAGCGCCGAGCTGTCGTCGGCGGCGTCGCCGGTCGGCGCGGGCTCACGGGTCGCCGAGGGGGCGAGGCCGACGATCGTGCTCCAGCCGGAGCCGAGCACCGTCTTCTCCGGTGCCTGACCGTCGGCGTGGTGCGCACGAGCGTCGTCGCCCGTGGGCGCAGGCACCTCGGTCACGTCGGCCCCCGCGGGCGGCGTGAAGGCGAAGACGTCGGAGGAGGGGGCGCTGAAGTCGACGGAGGTGAAGCCGACCGAGACGGCCGGGTCGGCCTGGCCCTTCGCGGCGACGACGACCTTGAGGGGCACGCCCGTCTCGGAGTCGACGGTCAGCGTCGCGCTGCCGACGAGCGTCGCCGGGTCGTCGGGCGTGAGGACGACCTGGTACGCGGTGCGGCCGGCGACCTCGACGTTGTCGGTCGCGGTGACGGTCGTGGTGGGCTCGACGGCCGAGAGCAGGGCCGAGGCGAGCTCGCCGGGGGTCTGGGGCACGGCGGTGCCGTCGGGCAGGGCGGTGGGCACCTCGGTGCCGCTCGCGTCGGGCAGCGTCAGGTGCGCCGCCTCCTTCGACTCGGAGTCCCAGGTCCAGACGCTGTCGCCGTCGCGGACGACGTCGCGCTCGGCCAGGTCCTCCACGACCTGCACGCGCTGCTTGTCCGTGCCGTCGACGAAGACCTTCGCGGTGTGGCTGCCGGTCAGGAGCTCCAGGGCGTCGCTCGTCGCGTCGCCGGCTCCGCCCTGGCCCTGGAAGCTCGACACGTCGGGCAGGCCCAGGTCGCTCGTCTGCTCGACCGTGCCCGAGAACGAGGCGCCGGAGCTCGACGCGGCGAGCTCGAGCACCTGCCGGGGAGTCTTGTCCGGCAGCACGACCTCGGCGTTCGCGGCCATCGACGGCACGACGATGCCGGCGGCCACGACCGCGGCCGGGACGACGACGGCGGGGATCCACCGTGCGGACCTCGATCGTGCCGACGGGGTGCGTGCTGCGTTGTGCATGGTGTCCTGTGCCTCTCGTGGCGGCTCGGTGCGGGTCGCGACTGGTCGGCAGGCTACGCGCCGACCCTGGAGACCACTGGGAAGCCGAGGGGACGTCCCTCGACGTCGAGCGACACCCCTCTGGCGCCTGGCGGGACCGCGGTCAGCTCAGAGCTCGACGACCTCGAACTCGAGCAGGTCGGCACCGGTGGCGACCGGTCGACGGGGCGCCTCGGCGCCTTCGCCGCCCTGGTCGGCCGGCGCGCCCTGGCTCGGGGGAGGACCGGCGTGCGCGGCAGCGGCCCCGTTCGCCTGCCAGTCCTGGAACGACTGCTCGTCGGCCCAGGTCGTCACGACGAAGTACCGGGTGTCACCGGACACGGGACGGAGAAGCTGGAAGCCCTCGAAGCCGGGAGCGCCGTCGACCGAGTGCTTGCGGGCGGCGAAACGGGACTCGAGCTCGGAGCCCGAGCCCTCGGGCACGTGGATGGCGTTGATCTTGACGACGGAGATGGTGCGACTCGCTCTCGTTCGGCCCGGCGGGATGCCCGGCGAGGGGTGACGGAAGGGGCTCGGGGCTAGGCGGTCTTCATCACGTTCGCGGTGAAGCCCTGCACGCGCTCGGCGAGGCCCGACGCGCGGCGCTCGATCTGCTCGGGCGGGTTCAGGTGCGGTGGCGCGACCCTGATGAGCAGGGAGCACGCCAGGTCCTCGCAGATGTACGTGCCGATCGTGTCGCCGTTGGCACCGGCGTCGCCGGCCTTGGGCGCGGTGAAGAGACGCACCTGCGTCGCGGGCTGAGGCGAGTGGCAGAGCGAGCACATGGCGGCGATGCCGGGTCGAAGGGACGAGCCCGACGACCGGACGACGAGACCGACCGGCCGGTCGTCCATCCAGTGCACGATGTAGCCGCGCTGGTGGGCCTGCGGGTCGCGCCAGCCCAGGAACTCGCGCTCGCCCCACAACATCTCGTGCAGGCCGGGGATGGGGAGCCGGTCGAGGTCGCCGGGGAGGGCGTTCACGAACGACTCACGGATGTCGGTCTCGGTCAGCGGCTTCATGATCGAGCCGAGCCTACGCGTCGCCGCCGACAGCGCGTCGGGACCGGCTCGCCGCCCCGCTCGGCCCCTACGCTGGCCCCGTGGTCGACACGGCGGCGGGGCACGGGGCGCGGTGCCCGGACGAGGAGGCGGTGGTCGCGCGCCTGAGGGCGGCCGGCTGCGTCTTCGCGGAGGACGAGGCGCGCCTCCTGCTCGAGGCGGCGGCCGGGCCCGACCTCGAGGTCCTCGTCGCTCGGCGCGCGTCGGGCGAGCCGCTCGAGCAGGTGCTCGGCTGGGCGGCCTTCGACGGGCTCAGGCTCGTCGTCGAGCCGGGCGTCTTCGTGCCGCGACGCCGCACCGAGCTGCTCGCGCGGCTGGCCGACGCGGCGCTCGTCGTCACGCCGGGCCCGCCGTCGGCGCCGGGACGGGGACAGGTCGCGCTCGACGGGACGACCGCCTCCGGCACGGCACCCGTCGTCGTCGAGCTGTGCTGCGGGGTCGGTGCGGTCGCCGCCGCGCTGCTGCGCCGCCGCCCGCTGCTCGACGTGGTCGCCGCCGACCTCGATCCCGTCGCCGTGCGCTGCGCCCGACGCAACCTCGGCGAGCGGGCGACGGTCGTCGGGGGCGACCTCTTCGCCGAGCTCCCCGCACGGCTGCGCGGCCGGGTGGACGTCCTGGTCGCGAACGCGCCGTACGTGCCGACGGCCGCCATCGCGACGATGCCGCCGGAGGCCCGCCTCCACGAGTCCGTCCTCGCCCTCGACGGCGGGGCGGACGGCCTCGATCTGCACCGCCGCATCGCCGAGGGCGCAGGGGAGTGGCTCTCGCCGACCGGCACGCTCCTGATCGAGACGAGCGAGCGCCAGGCCGAGGCCACGGCCGCCCTCTTCCGGGCCGCGGGCCTCGACGTGTCGGTCGAGCGCGACGACGACCTCGACGCGACCGCCGTCAGCGCGACCCGCCCGGTGGCCTGAAGGGGTCCGGCGGCAGGCCGAGTGGTCAGCACCTGTCGCAGGATCCGTCGGGAAGGACGACTCCTGACCACTCGGCTGTCCGTCGATGCCCGGACGAAGGCACGGGTCGGGCCCAGGCGAGGGAGTGCGAGGGGCCTAGACGTCGACCGGCGAGACGAGGTCGACCACGGGCGACTCGGGCGTCCCCGAGATCTGGCAGGTGAACGCCGCCTCGACCCGGCCGTCGGCGAGGTGTCCGAAGCGCACCTCGGCGACCGCGCCCGAGTCCGAGTCGCGGACGTCCGCCTCCTCGTAGGCCCACACGTCGTCGATCGACGGCAGGTCCGGGTACTGGGCCCGGACCGCGGCGACGCAGGCGTCCCAGGCGGGCGGCGCCTCGTGCGCCTCGGCCGTCGAGGGCGCCGGGGGAGTCGTGGTCGGCAGGGGCGTCGCGGTCGCGTCGGGCCCGGTCGTCGTGACGATCCCGGGCGTGGCCGCGGCGCCGGGCTCTCCGTCGGTCCCCGCGCAGCCCGCCAGCAGCAGGGTGACGGCGAGGGCGGCGGTGACCAGCGAGGCGGTCTTGGTGGGCACGGCGCGCTCCAGGAGACGGGACGGGCGTCGGCGGGCGCCGACGGAGGTCGAGGAGGCTCAGACTAACCGCACGGAGGCGCCACGGAGGTCGAGGGTGCAAGCTGGTTCGATGACCGCTACAGAGAACCGCGAACCGACCGCCCTCGAGCAGGCCATCAGCAAGGGACAGGCAGGAGAAGGCGACATGAACGCCGTCCTCGCCGAGTTCGTCAACGCGCAGGTCGTCGTGGCCACCGCCGTCGACGCCCAGGACAGCCTGACCGACCTCCAGCCGGTGCTCTTCGACCGCGAGGGCACGCCCATGCTGGCGGCCTTCACGCACGCCGACATGATCGGCGAGCAGGTCAAGGGCGTCGCCGAGTACCAGGCCACGATCCCCGCGGCCGAGCTCGTCCAGGCGATCCCCGCGCAGACCGGTCTCGTCGTGAACCCGGGCAACCGGGAGGGCTTCGAGATGCTCCCCGAGGGCGTCGCGCAGCTCGCGAACGACGTCCGCGAGCTCGTCGCCGCGCACCGGGCCGCCGGGTCGCCCGAGCCGGGTCAGCCCGCCTCCTAGCCCGAGCCCCCGCGACGCCCCGACCGTGCCCCACGGCCGGGGCGTCCGTCGTCGCGTCCCGAAACACCGCTGTCACATGCCCGCTGTAGGGTGAGCGGCACAACAGAACACCGGGCCACGAACACGTCGCGGGAGAGCCCCGGAGCGCACGCCGATGCGCCGCCGGGCACCGAAGGAGCAAGCTCCCCGCCAATCTCTCAGGTACCGCGTACCGCGACGGACTGGCCACTCTGAAAAGCAGGGGGCACCTGTTACGAGGCGCGCGAGCGTCGCCGACACCGCCTCCTCGCCCACGGTGAAAGTCGGCCCTCGTGGCCGGCGAAGCTCTCAGGCCCATGACAGAGGGGGTGCACGACCGCGGCTCTGCCGTGCCGTGCGCGTCCCCGTCGTGCAGGTGCTGCACGACGCCGATCCCGGCCGAGTCACCTGGTGCCGGGCCGTTCCCCCAGGAGTCCGCAGATGTCCGACGCAGCCTCGAACCTGCCCGCCGCCCCCGGCCCCGACGACGCGGACCTGCGCGACGGCCCCGCAGCCACGACCGGCGACCTGCCCCTCGCCGACGACGGCACCGAGGGCGTCGCGACCGCCGACGGCGCGCCCCTCGACCTGGTCGACGCGGTCGACGCGGAGGCCGTCGCCGACGAGCAGGAGGAGCGCCTCAGCCCCCTGCACGACGTCCACGTCGCCGCCGGTGCCAGCTTCACGGACTTCGCCGGCTGGCAGATGCCGGTCCGCTACAGCTCCGACCTGGCCGAGCACCACGCGGTGCGCACCGCCGCCGGGCTGTTCGACCTGTCGCACATGGCCGAGATCGCCGTCGTCGGGCCCGACGCGGGGGTGTTCCTCGACGCAGCGCTCGCGGGCACCCTCTCGACCATCGCGGTCGGCCGGGCCAAGTACTCGTTGCTGCTCAGCCCCGAGGGCGGGATCGTCGACGACCTGGTCGTCTACCGCCTCGACGAGCACGACTACCTCGTCGTCGCCAACGCCTCCAACCGCGATGCCGCCTTCGGCGCCCTCGCGAGCCGGGCGCACGGCTTCGACGTCACGGTCGACGACGAGAGCGACGACACCGCGCTCATCGCGATCCAGGGCCCCGAGGCCGAGGGCGTGCTCGACGAGCTGGTCACCGCCGACCGGCTGCAGCCCGACGCGCCCCTGTCGACCCTGCGCTACTACCGCGTGCTCCAGGGCACCTTCGACGACGCCCCCGTGCTGATCGCCCGCACCGGCTACACGGGCGAGGACGGCTTCGAGCTCTACCTCGCGCCCGAGCTCGCCCCCGAGCTCTGGGGTGCCCTCGCCGAGGCGGGCGGCCCGCGCGGCCTCGTCCCCGCCGGGCTCGCCAGCCGCGACACGCTCCGCCTCGAGGCGGGCATGCCGCTCTACGGCCACGAGCTGGGCCTCGACGTGCGCCCCGCGCAGGCCGGCCTCGGCCGTGTCGTCGACACGTCGAAGGAGTTCGTGGGCAAGGCGGGCGTCGAGCCCGCCCCCGCGGCTCGCGTGCTCGTCGGCCTGACGCTCGAGGGCCGCCGCGCCGCGCGGGCCGGCTACGCGGTCGTCACCGACGACGGCACCGTCGTCGGCGAGGTCACGAGCGGTGCCCTCTCGCCGACCCTCGGGCACCCCGTCGCCATGGCGTTCGTCGACCCCGAGGTCGTCGACCGCGGCCCGGCGCTGGCCGTGGACGTCCGCGGCACCGCGATCCCCGCTGCCGTCGTGTCGCTGCCGTTCTACAAGCGCGGCTGACCTGCTCCCGCACGCCCGCCTCCTCGACCCCTCCCCCCGCCCCAGCCCCCGCCTCCTCGGCGCCCCTGCCTCCTCGAAAGGACCGGCCATGACCGATCTCACCGCCCTGCAGTACACCTCCGAGCACGAGTGGCTGCTCATCGACGGCGACACCGCCACCGTCGGCATCACCGACTACGCCGCCGAGAAGCTCGGCGACGTCGTCTACGTCGACCTGCCTGCCGAGGGCACCGAGGTCGAGACCGGCAAGGTCGTCGGCGAGATCGAGTCGACCAAGTCGGTCGGCGAGCTCTACGCCCCCGCCCTCGGCACCGTGCTCGAGGCCAACCAGGCCGTCGTCGACAGCCCCGACCTCGTCAACAGCGACCCGTTCGGCGAGGGCTGGCTGATCAAGATCGCCCTGTCGAGCACCGACGGCCTGTCCCTCCTCTCGCGCGACGAGTACGTCGCCCTCACCGCCGAATGAGCGACGCGCAGGGGTCCGTCTTCGGCGACTGGTCCGACCGGGCCGCCACCGGCTTCGTCGACCGCCACGTCGGCACCACCGCCGCCGACCAGGCGGCCATGCTCGAGCTGCTCGGCCACGACAGCGTCGAGTCGCTCGTCCGTGCCGCCGTGCCGGACAGCATCCACGCGGTGCCCGTCGACGCCTCGGTGCTGCCGGCGCCGATCGGCGAGAAGGAGGCGCTGGCCGAGCTCCGGGCGCTCGCCGACCGCGGCCGCCCCTCGCGCAGCATGATCGGCCTCGGCTACTACGACACCGTCACGCCGGCCGTGATCCAGCGCAACGTGCTCGAGAACCCCAGCTGGTACACGGCCTACACGCCGTACCAGCCCGAGATCTCGCAGGGCCGGCTCGAGGCGCTCATCAACTTCCAGACGATGGTGTCCGAGCTGACCGGCCTCACCACGGCCAACGCGTCGATGCTCGACGAGGGCACCGCCGTCGTCGAGGGCATGCTGCTCGCCCGTCGTGCCTCGAAGGCGCGCACCGACGTGTTCGTCGTCGACTCCGACGCACTGCCGCAGACGAAGGCGCTGCTCGCCGGGCGCGCCGAGGCCGTGGGCATCGAGCTCGTCGAGCTCGAGCTCTCCAGCGTCGACCCGGCCGAGATCCCCGACGCCTTCGGCGTGTTCGTGCAGTACCCCGGCGCCTCCGGCTGCGTCTGGGACCCGGAGGCGGTCGTCGCCGCCGTCCACGCCGCCGGCGGCCTCGCGGTCGTCGCCGCCGACCTGCTCGCGATGACCCTGCTCCGCCCGCCCGGCGAGTTCGGGGCCGACGTCGCCGTCGGCACGAGCCAGCGCTTCGGCGTGCCCATGGGCTTCGGCGGCCCGCACGCCGGCTACATGGCCGTCCGCACCGGGCTCGAGCGTCAGCTGCCCGGTCGTCTCGTCGGCGTCTCGCAGGACGTCGAGGGCCACCCGGCCTACCGGCTCAGCCTGCAGACCCGCGAGCAGCACATCCGCCGCGAGAAGGCGACGTCGAACATCTGCACCGCCCAGGTGCTGCTCGCCGTGATGGCCTCGATGTACGCCGTCTACCACGGCCCGTGGGGGCTCCGGCACATCGCGTCGCGCGTCCACGCGCACGCTGCCGACCTCGCGGCCGCCGTGCGCGCGAGCGACCTCGAGCTCGAGAGCGACGTGTTCTTCGACACCCTCCAGGTCTTCGTGCCCGGCCGGGCTGACGAGATCGTCGCCGCCGCGCACGCTCGCGGCTACCTGCTCTGGGCCGTCGACTCCGACTGCGTCCGTCTGTCGCTCGACGAGACCACGACGCGCGACGACCTCGAGGTCGTCGCCGACGTGCTCGGGGTCGCCCTGCCCGCGGCGTCGCCCGCAGGCGGCGGCGAGGCGCGCGACGAGCGCGACGCGGTGCTGCCGGAGGGCCTCCGCCGCACCTCCGACTTCCTGACGCACCCGGTCTTCCGCACGCACCGCAGCGAGACCAGCATGATGCGCTACCTCAAGCACCTCGCCGACAAGGACTACGCGCTCGACCGCGGCATGATCCCGCTCGGCAGCTGCACGATGAAGCTCAACGCCGCGACCGAGATGGCGGCCGTGACGTGGCCCGAGTTCGCGGCCGTGCACCCGTTCGCGCCGGCCTCCGACGTCGAGGGCTACCTCGAGATGATCGGCCAGCTCGAGGGCTGGCTGGCCGAGGTCACCGGCTACGACACCGTCTCGCTGCAGCCGAACGCCGGCAGCCAGGGCGAGCTCGCCGGCCTGCTCGCGATCCGCGGCTTCCACCTCGCCGCCGGCGACACGGCCCGCACCGTGTGCCTCATCCCGCAGAGCGCGCACGGCACGAACGCGGCCAGCGCCGTGCTCGCCGGGCTCCGCGTGGTCGTCGTGGCCTGCAACGAGCAGGGCGACGTCGACCTCGGCGACCTGCGTGCCAAGGTCGAGCAGCACCGTGACGAGCTCGCGGCGCTGATGATCACGTACCCGTCGACGCACGGCGTCTACGAGCACGACATCCGCGAGGTCACCGACGCGGTGCACGCGGCCGGCGGCCAGGTGTACGTCGACGGCGCGAACCTCAACGCGCTGCTCGGCTTCGCCCGGTTCGGCGACTTCGGCGGCGACGTCTCGCACCTGAACCTGCACAAGACGTTCTGTATCCCGCACGGGGGCGGCGGTCCCGGTGTCGGGCCCGTGGCGGCCAAGGCCCACCTCGCCCCGTACCTGCCCGGCCACCCCCTGGCGCAGCAGGCCGACCGTCGCACGGGTGCCGAGCCCGCCGGGGCCGGCGAGCGGCTCGCCCACGCGGGCGTCCCCGTGTCGAGCGCCCCCTACGGGTCGCCGAGCATCCTGCCGATCAGCTGGGCGTACGTCCGCATGATGGGCACCGAGGGGCTGGCCGCGGCGACCGGCGCCGCCGTGCTCTCGGCGAACTACGTGGCGGCGCGGCTGCGCGACCACTTCCCGGTGCTGTACGCGGGAGAGAACGGGCTCGTCGCACACGAGTGCATCCTCGACCTGCGACCGCTCCGCGACGCCACGGGCGTGACCGTCGACGACGTGGCCAAGCGCCTCATCGACTACGGGTTCCACTCGCCGACGATGTCGTTCCCGGTCGCCGGCACGCTGATGGTCGAGCCGACCGAGAGCGAGGACCTCGCCGAGATCGACCGCTTCGTCGACGCGATGATCGCCATCGCCGGCGAGGCCGCCGACGTGGCGTCGGGCCGCTTCACCGCCGAGTCGAGCCCCCTGCGGGGCGCGCCCCACACGGCCGAGTCGGTCATCTCCGGCGAGTGGACCCGCGAGTACAGCCGCGACGAGGCCGTGTACCCGGTCCGCACCCTGGTGCGCGGCAAGTACTGGCCGCCGGTCCGCCGCATCGACCAGGCCTGGGGCGACCGCAACCTGTTCTGCGCCTGCCCGCCGGTCGAGGCCTTCGCCTGAGCCGGCCCGCTCCGCACGTCGAGCCGTGACGCAGGGAGCCGCCCGGTCGCTGATCCCGTCGGCGACCCGGGCGGCTCCCTCCTGGTCCCCGCGGGTGCCGGCCCCTGAGCGGCGCGGACGGCGCCGGCGTGACGGGGGCCGTCCCGGATGACACCCGGGGGGACGGTCGAGGAGGTGCGTGTGGAGTTGTCGAGTCCGTTCGACCCTCGAGACCATGACACGCTCCCCCCGGACGGGTGTCAAGGGGCGCCGATGTCCGGGGCGGCAAGTCAGCGCAGATCGGCGTCGGCGTGGCCGGGGGAGGCCACGCCTCGCGTCCGGCCCGTCGCCTCCTCGGGTCAGCCAGGCAGGCCGAAGGCGGCCGGGAAGGTCGTCGCCGCCCACGGGTAGCCGACGAACACGGCAGCGTCCATCAGGAGGTGCGCGACGACCAGCGGGAGCACCCGGCCGGTCCGCGTGTAGAGCCAGCCGAAGACGAGTCCCATCACGACGTTGCCGACGAAGGCCCCGAAGCCCTGGTACAGGTGGTAGCTGCCGCGAAGCAGGGCGGCGGCGACGATGATCGGCCAGGTGCGCCAGCCGAGGTCGCGCAGCCGGGCGAAGAGGTACGCGACGACGATGACCTCCTCCGTCACGCCGGCCCGCAGCGCCGAGAGCAGCAGCACGGGCACGGTCCACCACTGTGCGGCGAGGTCGGTCGGGACGACGGTGACGGTCAGGTCGAGGGCCTTGCCGACGAGGTAGAGCCCGATCCCCGGGATGCCGATGGCGAGGGCCAGGCCCGCGCCGCCGAGCACGTCGCGGCCGGCACGGGAGAAGTCGACCCCGAGCCGTCTGAGGTGCGGGCGGGCCTCGTTCCAGAGCAGGTAGGCCACGAGCGCGACGGGCACGAGGTCGACGGCGATGCCGACCAGCTGGTAGATCAGGTCGAAGACCGGACGGTCGCTGAGCGACGAGTTGAGCGTCGCCGTCTGCTGCGACAGCGACTCGTCGCGGGTCAGCCGGTTGGCGATCGACAGCACGGAGTAGACCGCGGAGGCGCCGAGCGAGAGCCCGAGCACGATCGCGATCTCGGCGCGGAGGCGCGCCCTGCCAGGTCGACCCGGCCCCGTCTCGAGAGGCCCGGCCGTCCCGTCGCGTGGCCTCGGCCCCGGCGTTGCCGGTAGCGTGTCGTCTCTGTCGCTCACGCGCCGATCGTACGGGACGCTCCGGCCGGCCGCGGATGATACCCGGCAGCTGTCTGATTTCTCGCAGCGGATCCTTGCGCTCTTCGCAGTCGCGGCGCAACAGATCACCCACTGACGCAAAGATCCGGCGAGTTGGTTTCCGTCGTGTAACCGTTCCCCCAGGGGTTTGGAGATGGCTGAGCCCGGTGCTTAGGGTGACTGCATCCAACGCGGCGAGGCTCATGGGGGCCCCGCTGCGTCCTTTCCCGCATCAGGAGGAACATTGAAGAAGACGCGCATGGGCCTCGGGGCCATCGCCGTCGTGGGGACGGCAGCACTCGTCCTCACGGGCTGCGCCAGCGGTGGGGACTCGGGCGACAGCGGCTCGGGCGACTCCAGCGCCATCATCACCACCAACGGCAACGAGCCTCAGAACCCGCTCGTCCCCTCGAACACCACCGAGGTCGGCGGCGGCAAGATCATCGACTCCGTGTTCGCGGGCCTCGTCTCGTACAACGCCGACGGCGAGTCCGAGATGGACGCGGCCGAGTCGATCGAGTCGGACGACAACCAGCTCTGGACCATCACGCTCAAGGACGGCCAGACCTTCACCGACGGCACCCCGGTCACGTCCGAGTCGTTCACGAAGGCCTGGAACTGGGCCGCTCAGGTCTCCAACGCCCAGAGCGCCTCGTACTTCTTCGACAACATCGCCGGCTACGACGCCGAGGCCGACAGCGACCTCCAGCTCGAGGTCGTCAGCGACACCGAGTTCACGGTCGAGCTGTCCGCGCCCGCCGCTGACTGGCCCCTCCGTCTCGGCTACTCGGCCTTCTCGCCGCTGCCCGAGTCGTTCTACGACGACGTCGACGCGTTCGGCGAGAACCCCGTCGGCAACGGCCCGTACAAGCTCGAGAGCGAAGGCGCCTGGACGCACAACCAGGACATCAAGCTCGTCACCAACCCCGACTACGACGGCCCGCGCAAGCCCGTCAACGGCGGTCTGACGATCACGTTCTACACCACGCAGGACGCGGCGTACGCCGACGCACTGTCGGGCAACCTCGACATCCTCGACCAGGTCCCGGACGCCCAGTTCGCCTCCTACCAGAGCGACTTCGCGGACCGTTACGTCAACCAGCCCGCGGCGATCTTCCAGTCGTTCACCATCCCGCAGTACCTCGAGCACTTCGACGGCACGACGGAGGAGGGCAAGCTGCGCCGCCAGGCCATCTCGCTCTCGATCAACCGCGACGACATCACCGACGTCATCTTCCAGGGCACCCGCACGCCGGCCAAGGACTTCACGTCCCCGGTCATCGACGGCTACTCGGACGACCTCGAGGGCTCCGACGTGCTCTCGTACGACGCGGACAAGGCCAAGGAGCTGTGGGCCGAGGCCGACGCCATCTCGCCCTACGGCGACACGACGTTCACCCTCGCCTACAACGCCGACGGCGGCCACCAGAACTGGGTCGACGCCGCGACGAACAGCATCTCCGACACGCTGGGCATCAAGGCCGAGGGTCAGTCCTACCCGACCTTCGCCGAGCTGCTCGACGACGAGGACAACGACGCCATGACCGGCGCCTTCCGCTCCGGATGGCAGGCCGACTACCCGTCGCTGTACAACTTCCTCTCGCCGCTGTACCAGACCGGTGCCGGCTCGAACTACGGCCGCTACACCAGCACCGAGTTCGACGGCCTGCTGTCCGAGGGCGCCGCGGCGACCTCGGCCGACGACGCGACCGCCGACTTCCAGAAGGCACAGGAGGTCCTCTTCCAGGACCTGCCCGTCGTCCCGCTCTGGTACTCGAACGTCACCGGCGTCTGGGCCGACACGGTCAGCAACGTGGAGTTCGGCTGGAACTCGGTGCCCCTCTTCTACGAGGTCACCAAGAACTAGTCGCACCGAGAGCGGCGTAGCCTCTCTCCTCGTCCCGGGGGGTCCGGGCAGGTCATCCTGTCCCGGGCCCCCCGAAGGGCGTCCACCTCTTCCTCCACACGATTGCGACATCCATGCACGCGCAGAAATCCGAGGCGGCCTGATGCTCTGGTACACCGGCCGGCGCCTCCTCCAGCTGATCCCCGTCTTCTTCGGGGCGACGTTCCTCATCTACTTCATGGTCTTCGCCCTGCCGGGCGACCCCGTGGCGGCGCTCTTCGGCGAGAAGCAGCCGAGCCCGGCGGTCATCGAGGCCATCCGCGCCCAGTACAACCTCGACCAGCCGTTCATCGTGCAGTACCTGCTCTACATCGGCGGGCTGTTCACGGGTGACCTCGGCACGACCTTCTCCGGTCGTCCGGTCATCGACGAACTGGTCCGCGCGTTCCCGATCACCTTCCGCCTCGCGATGCTCGCCCTCCTCTTCGAGGCCGTCGCCGGCATCCTGGTCGGCCTCGTCGCCGGTCTGCGCAAGGGCAAGATCTTCGACAACAGCGCGCTGGTCGTGTCCCTGCTGCTCATCTCGGTGCCGACGTTCGTCATCGGCTTCGTGCTGCAGTACGTGTTCGGCATCCAGCTCGGCCTGTTCCGGACGACCGTGAGCTCGCAGGCGCCGTGGAACGAGCTCGTCCTGCCCGCCATCGTGCTGGCGTCGGTGTCGTTCGCCTACATCGTGAGGCTCACCCGCGCCTCCGTGTCCGAGAACATGAGCGCCGACTTCGTCCGCACGGCGACGGCCAAGGGCCTGTCGCGCCGCCGAGTCGTGGGCGTGCACATCCTGCGCAACTCGCTGGTGCCGGTCATCACCTACCTGGGCGTCGACATCGGCTCGCTGATGGTCGGCGCGATCGTCACCGAGGGCATCTTCAACATCCAGGGCGTCGGAGGCACGGTCTACCGCGCCATCCAGCTCGGCGAGGGCCCGACCGTCGTGTCGTTCGTCGCCGTGATGGTCATCATCTTCATGCTGGCCAACCTGCTCGTGGACCTGCTCTACGCCGTTCTCGACCCGAGGATCCGCTATGCCCAGTAACTCGACCCCCGGCCTCTCGCCCGACCACTACGTCGCGCCGATCGAGGACACGCCGCTGAAGGCGGTCGACGCCGTCGACGAGTCGGAGAAGCCCCGCTCGAGCTGGAACGACGCGTGGGACGCGATGAAGACCCGCCCGCTGTTCTGGATCTCCGCGGTGCTCATCCTGCTCGTCATCGTCGTCGCGGTCTTCCCGCAGCTGTTCACGTCGACGTCGCCCACGTCGGGCGCGAACCTCCGCTCGAGCAACGGCGGCCCCGAGGCCGGTCACCCGATGGGCTTCACCCTGCAGGGCCTCGACGTCTACGCCCGGGTGATCTACGGCACCCGCGCCTCCCTGACCGTCGGCCTCCTCGCCACGGTCATCGTGACGATCGTCGGCATCGTGATCGGCTCCCTCGCCGGCTACTACGGCGGCTGGCTCGACGCGATCGTCTCGCGCATCGGCGACATCTTCTTCGCCATCCCCACCGTGCTGGGCGCGATCGTGCTCATGTCGGTGCTGCCCTCGCGCACGCCGCTGACCGTCGCCCTCGTGCTGTCGCTCTTCGCCTGGCCGCAGATCGCGCGCATCATGCGCGGCTCGGTGCTCGGCGCGAAGAGCAGCGACTACGTGATGGCGTCGACGGCGCTCGGCGTCTCGCGGTTCCGCATCCTCCTGCGCCACGTCGTGCCGAACGCGATCACCCCGGTGATCGTCGTCGCGACCGTGTCGCTCGGCACGTTCATCGTGGCCGAGGCCACGCTGTCGTTCCTCGGCATCGGCCTCCCCAGCGGCGTCATGTCCTGGGGCAACGACATCGACGCCGCCCGGTCGTCCCTGCGGGTCGCCCCGATGCCGCTGATCTGGCCGGCCGCCGCGCTGAGCGTGACGGTGCTGTCGTTCCTGATGATGGGCGACGTCGTGCGCGACGCCCTCGACCCGAAGGCGAGGGCCCGTCGATGAGCGACACCTCCACCCGACCCGCGCAGGCGACCACCGCCTCCGGCGCGACCCCCCTGCTCGAGATCAAGGGCCTGAAGATCGGGTTCCGCACCCAGTCGGGCTACGTCGACGCCGTCCGCGGCGTGGACTTCACCATGATGCCGGGCGAGCGCCTCGCCATCGTGGGCGAGTCCGGCTCGGGCAAGTCGACCACCGCGACCTCGATCATCGACCTGTTGCCGGGCACCGGCGAGGTCACGGGCGGTCAGATCCTCTTCGAGGGCAAGGACCTGACGAAGGCCTCGGCGGCCGAGATGCAGGCGATCCGCGGCCGCGACATCGGCTACGTCCCGCAGGACCCGATGTCGAACCTCAACCCCGTGTGGAGCATCGGCTTCCAGGTCGAGGAGGCGATCCGCGCGAACGGCGTCGCCACCGGCAAGCAGGCGGTGCGGCAGCGAGCGATCGAGGTGCTGCAGGAGGCAGGGCTCGGCGACGCCGACCAGCGCCTCAAGCAGTTCCCGCACCAGTTCTCGGGCGGCATGCGCCAGCGCGTGCTGATCGGGATCGGCCTCTCGTCGCACCCGAAGCTGCTGATCGCCGACGAGCCGACCTCGGCCCTCGACGTGACCGTGCAGCGGCGCATCCTCGACCACCTCGAGACGCTGACGCGCGACTACGGCACCTCGGTGCTCTTCATCACGCACGACCTCGGCCTCGCCGCCGAGCGCGCCGAGAAGCTCGTGGTCATGTACAAGGGCCGCGTGGTCGAGTCCGGTCCCTCGAAGGAGATCCTGGCCAACCCCCAGCACCCGTACACGAAGCGTCTCGTGGCGGCGGCGCCCAGCCTCGCCAGCCGGCGCATCCAGTCGACGATCGAGCCCACGCACAGCCACGCGGGCGAGGTCAGCGACGAGGGCGCGGACGACATGGACCTGATCGCCCGTGCCCGTCAGCGCGAAGAGCTCGGCCGCACGAACGCCGAGTTCATCAAGGTCGAGAACCTGTCGAAGGTCTACGCGATCCGTCAGGGCGGCTTCAAGACCACCGAGCTGCGGGCCGTCGACGACGTGTCGTTCTCGATCCCGCGCGGCACGACGACGGCTCTCGTCGGCGAGTCGGGCTCGGGCAAGTCGACCGTGGCCAAGCTGGTGCTGCAGCTCGAGGGCATCACCTCGGGCACCGTGGCGATCGACGGCCAGAGCGTCGGGGCGCTGAAGGGCTCGGAGCTCTTCGGGTTCCGTCGCCGCGTGCAGCCGGTCTTCCAGGACCCGTACGGCTCGCTCGACCCGATGTACAGCGTCGGCAACACGATCGCCGAGCCGCTCGTCACGCACGGCATCGGCGACCACAAGAGCCGCCAGGCCCGAGTGCACGAGCTGCTGAACCAGGTGTCGCTTCCCGTGTCGATGGTCAACCGCTACCCGGGCGAGCTCTCGGGCGGTCAGCGTCAGCGCATCGCCGTGGCCAGGGCGCTCGCGCTCAAGCCCGACGTGATCGTGCTCGACGAGGCCGTCTCGGCCCTCGACGTGCTCGTGCAGGGTCAGGTGCTCGACCTGCTCACCGACCTGCAGACCGAGCTGGGCCTGACGTACCTCTTCATCACGCACGACCTCGCGGTCGTCCGGCTCATCGCCGACAACGTCTGCGTCATGCAGAAGGGGCGCATCGTCGAGTCGGGCACCACCGACGAGATCTTCGCGAACCCGTCGCAGCAGTACACCCGCGAGCTGCTCGAAGCCATCCCGGGTGCGCAGTTCGAGTTCGGCCGCTGAGCGGCTGACGCCCTGAGAGGCTGACGCATCGATCAGCCCGCCTGTGGAGGGGCCCTCCGACCGTGCCGAGAGCGCGGGGGAGGGCCCTTTACCACGTGCCGTAGACTGTTCCCGCCGGGCCCCGTCCCGACCACCTCCCCCTGACTCTTCTCGTAAGGAATTCATCCATGGCGACTGCCATCCGCAGCGACCTGCGCAACGTGGCGATCGTGGCCCACGTCGACCACGGCAAGACGACCCTCGTCGACGCCATGCTCAAGCAGACGAACTCGTTCGACGCGCACTTCGACACCGAAGACCGCATGATGGACTCGAACGAGCTCGAGCGCGAGAAGGGCATCACGATCCTCGCGAAGAACACCGCGGTGCTCTACAACGGTGCCCACGCGACCGACGGCCCGATCACCATCAACGTGATCGACACCCCGGGCCACGCCGACTTCGGCGGCGAGGTCGAGCGCGGCCTGTCCATGGTCGACGGCGTCGTCCTGCTGGTCGACGCGTCCGAGGGCCCCCTGCCCCAGACGCGCTTCGTGCTCCGCAAGGCCCTCGCGGCCAAGCTCCCCGTCATCCTGCTGGTCAACAAGACCGACCGTCCCGACGCGCGCATCGACGAGGTCGTCGCCGAGAGCCAGGACCTGCTCCTCGGCCTCGCCAGCGACCTGAGCGAAGAGGTCGACGACCTCGACCTCGACGCCATCCTCAACGTGCCCGTCGTCTACGCGTCCGGCCGCAACGGCGCCGCGTCCGTCAACAAGCCCGCCGACGGCTCGCTGCCCGACAACGACGACCTCGAGCCGCTGTTCGACGCGATCCTCACGCACGTGCCCGCGCCGACCTACGACGACGAGCACCCGCTGCAGGCGCACGTCACCAACCTCGACGCCTCGCCGTTCCTCGGCCGTCTCGCGCTCCTCCGCGTGTTCCACGGCACCCTGAAGAAGGGCCAGACCGTCGCCTGGGTCAAGGCCGACGGCACCGTCGCGAACGCCCGCATCACCGAGCTGCTCATCACCAAGGCCCTCAGCCGCTACCCGGCCGAGAGCGCGGGCCCCGGCGACATCGTCGCGGTCGCCGGCTTCGACACGATCACGATCGGTGAGACCCTCTCCGACCCCGACGACGTGCGGCCGCTCCCGACCATCACGGTCGACGACCCCGCCATCTCGATGACGATCGGCACCAACACGTCGCCCATCATCGGCAAGGTCAAGGGGCACAAGCTGACCGCCCGCATGGTCAAGGACCGCCTCGACCGCGAGCTGATCGGGAACGTCTCGCTCAAGGTCGTCGACATCGGACGCCCCGACGCGTGGGAGGTCCAGGGCCGCGGCGAGCTCGCGCTGGCCATCCTCGTCGAGCAGATGCGTCGCGAGGGCTTCGAGCTCACCGTCGGCAAGCCCCAGGTCGTCACCCGCCGCGACGAGAACGGCAAGCTCCAGGAGCCGTTCGAGCACATGACGATCGACGTGCCCGACGAGTGGCTCGGCGCGATCACGCAGCTGATGGCCGCCCGCAAGGGCCGCATGGAGAACATGGCGAACCACGGCTCGGGCTGGGTCCGCATGGAGTTCATCGTCCCGTCGCGCGGCCTGATCGGCTTCCGCACGCAGTTCCTCACCGACACGCGCGGCACCGGCATCGCCAACGGCATCAGCCACGGCTACGGCCCCTGGGCCGGCGAGATCTCGACCCGCACCAACGGCTCGATCATCGCCGACCGCTCCGGCGTCGTCACGCCCTTCGCGATCATCAACCTGCAGGAGCGCATGACGTTCTTCGTGCAGCCGACCGAAGAGGTCTACGAGGGCATGGTCGTGGGTGAGAACTCGCGCGCCGACGACATGGACGTCAACATCACCAAGGAGAAGAAGCTGACCAACATGCGTCAGTCGACGGCCGACAACTTCGAGTCGATGACCCCCTCCAAGGTGTTGTCGCTCGAGGAGGCGCTCGAGTTCGCCGGTGACGACGAGTGCGTCGAGGTCACCCCCGACGCCATCCGCATCCGCAAGGTCGAGCTCGACGCCAGCGCCCGCCAGCGCAGCACGGCTCGCCTCAAGAAGCAGAACGCGTAACCAGCACCCGGTCAGGACGACCCGGCCAGGTCACGGAGGAGGCGCCCCGCAGCAGTGCGGGGCGCCTCCTTCGCTGTCTGCCCGGCCCCCGTTCTCGTCCCGAGCCCCGGTGCCACGCCTCGGTCCTCGTGGTGGTGCAGGGGCCGCACGTTCCACGGCTCCGCACAGCGGCGGGCGCTACGGTCGTCGCCGTGACCACGCTGACCCGCACTCCCCGCACCCGCCTCGTCCGCTCCGCCTCCGCCGTGCTGCTGGCCGGCGGGGTCGTCGTCGGCCTGACCGCGTGCGGCGAGGGCTCGATGGTCGACAACATCGTGGGCAGCGCCGTCGACCAGGGCGTCGAGAGCGTGCGCGGCACCGTCGAGGACGCGGTGGGCGACGTGCTCGGCGGCGCGAGCGTGTCGACCGACGGCACCCTGCCCGAGTCGTTCCCGACCGACGTCCCGCTGCTCGACGGCACGGTCCGCGGCGGGGGAGCGGGCCCCGAGGGCACGGGCTGGGTCGCCCAGCTCACCGTCGCAAGCCTCGACGACTTCGCCACGGCCCAGACCCAGCTCGAGGGCGCCGGCTACACGGCGAGCGGGGTGAACGTCGACGGCGACACCGCCCTCGGCACGTTCACCGGGGCGACGTACCGCGTGCTGCTGACGCTCACGACGCAGTCCTCGGACGGTGCCGTCGTCGCGACCTACGTCGTCACGCCCCTCTAGCTCGGCGCGCCTGTCCGGTCGAGGCGTCGGCCAGGCCCTGCGGGGCGGTCGTCCGGGCCCTCCCGCAGGAGGCGCGCCTCAGCCCAGCAGGGACTCGCCGACCCAGCCGCCCTGGCTCGCCCCCGGCGGCACGGCGAAGATGCCCGAGCCGACGTGCTTGAGGTACTCGTTCATCCGGTCGTTCCGCGCGAGCGCCGTCTGGATCGGCACGTACTGGCGTCGAGGGTCCCGCTGGAACGCGATGAAGAAGAGCCCGGCGTCGAGCCGCCCGAGCGAGTCGTTGCCGTCGACGAAGTTGTAGCCACGGCGCAGCAGGGTCGCCCCGTCGTTCTGGTCGGGGTGGGCGAGCGCCACGTGCGAGTCCACGGCGATGGCGGGGCCTGAGCCGTCCGCCGACACGGCCGAGAAGTCGGGGGCCGTGAACTCCGAGCCGCCCGACAGCGGCGCGCCCTCGCCCTTGTCGCGGCCGACGACCGTCTGCTGCTCGGCGAGCGAGGCGTGGTCCCAGGTCTCGATGGTCATGCGGATCTTGCGGGCGACGAGGTACGAGCCGCCGTCCATCCAGCCGGCGCCGTCGCTTCCGGCGGCCCAGACGCCCTGCTCGACGGCCGCGCCGTCCTCCGCGCGCAGGTTCGCGGTGCCGTCCTTGAAGCCGAACAGGTTGCGGGGCGTCGACTGGCCGCGGGTCGTCGACGAGGTGCGGCCGAAGCCGAGCTGCGACCAGCGCAGCGAGGCCCGGCCGAAGGCGATGCGCGACAGGTTCCGGACGGCGTGCACGGCGACCTGCGGGTCGTCGCTGCAGGCCTGGACGCACAGGTCCCCGCCGGTCAGCGCCTCCTCGAGCTGGTCGCCGGAGAAGTGCGGCAGGTCGACGAGCGCGGCGGGCCTCCGGGAGGCGATGCCGTAGCGGTCGGCCCCGGTCGCGTCCGTGAAGAGCGTGGGGCCGAAGCCGATCGTGATCGTGAGCCCGGCGGCGGGCAGCCCTGTCGCCTCCCCGGTGTCGTCCGGCGGTGCGAGGGGCGAGCCTCCGGTCGCCCCCGCCTCGCTGACGTCGAGGCCCTGCGTCAGGCGGGCGGCGGCGGCGCTCCAGTCCTGCAGCAGCTCGACGAGGTCCCGCCGCGTGGTGCCGGCGGCCATGTCGAACGACGCGAAGTGCAGCCGGTCCTGGGCCGCGGTCGTGATGCCCGACTGGTGGCGGCCGGCGAAGGGGTAGCGGGCCGCGGCGCCGGAGGTGCCCTGCGCGTGCGCCTGCAGGGCCCGGTCGCCGCCGACCCCGACGCCCACGCCGAGGGCGCCCGCGCCGACGCCGGTGCCGATCAGGCCCAGCAGTCCGCGGCGGGAGAGCCCGCGCGACGGGGCGCCGCGACCCGGAGTCCCGTCGGCCCCGGCCGTCTCGCTCGTCGCGCCCCGCGCCTCCTCGCTCGTCATCGTCCGCCCTCGCGCACCCGTCAGCCGACCAGCGTCGAGGTGAGCTCGCTGAGGGGCTCGCTCAGGGCGTTGACGGCGTCGCTCAGCTTCTTCTTGTCGGCGTCCGTCAGCTCCGTGTACGAGGGGTATCCGGCCTCGAGGCTGCCGTACGACGAGAGCAGGTCCTCGAGGGCGGAGAGGCGCGAGTCGATGCGGTCGACGAGCTCCGGGTCCTTGTCGGCGACGATGTCGCGCACGCCCTCGTAGGCGACGCGGGCGCCCTCGAGGTTGCCCTGGAAGTCCCAGAGGTCGGTGTGCGACCAGATCTCTTCCTCACCGGTGATCTTGCCGGTGGCGACCTCGTCCATCAGGCCGACGGCGCCGTTGCTGATCGTGTCGATGCTGATCGAGAACCCGCTCGCCGTCACGGCCGACTGCAGCTCGGCCGTGTCTGCCGTGAGCAGGTCGGCGAAGCGGGTGCGCTCGTCCGCGGTCAGGGGCGTGTACGCCTCGCCGCCGTTCTCGTCGACGGTCGGCTGCCAGAGGTCCTTCTCGATCCGGTGCCAGCCGGTCCACTCGGTGCCGGGCTCGACGTCTGCCTCGCGGAAGTCGATCGCCGGGTCGAGGTCGCCGAACGACTCGGCGACGGGCTCGATGCGCTCGTAGTGGGCGCGTGCGGTCGGGTAGAGGCTCCGCGCGAGGTCGTCGTCGCCGGTCGTGTACGCGTCGAGGAAGGCCTGGGTCGCGGGCACGAGCTGCCCGACCTGGTCCTTGACGTAGCCGAGGTAGGCGGCGGCCGCGGCGTCGACCTGCTCCTTCTCGGTGCCCGCGGGCGTCACGTCGGCGCCCGAGTCGGTCACGGTGAACGGCGCCCGGACGCCCTCGCCGACGAGGCCGGGGATGCACGCCGTGACGTAGTCGCCGGGCTGGACCGCGACGGTCATCGAGGCGCTGGTGCCCGGGCCGATGTTCTCCTTCTCGCTGATGATGCGCAGGCCGTCGGAGGCGAGCAGCTCGAACTCGGTGTTGTCGTCGCCCGTGTTCGTCACGGTGAACGTGACGGGGCCGCTCGGCGCCGTGCTGGCCGAGAGCGAGCACGCGTCGGCGTTCCCGTCGACCGTGACGACGGTCGCGCCGGCCGTGGCCGCGCCGCCGGGGGAGTTCGCGACGCAGCCGGTCAGCGCGAGCGCGACGAGCGCCGCTCCGGAGACGAGGGCGAGGGGACGAGGGGTCATCGTGGTGCTCCTGCGGTCGTGCGGGTGGTGGGTCGGTCGGCGGGAGAGCCGCTCGGGGAGGCGGTGGTCGCCTCCGCCGGGCGGGGCGCACGGCCGCGGGCGGCGCGCGCGAACAGCGGGACGACGACGGCGAGGTAGGCGAGCCAGACGCCCGCCTGCAGCCAGCTCGGCGTCGGGGTGAAGTTGACGAGGCCCTGCAGCAGGGTGCCCCACCAGCTCGTCGGGGGCACGGCGGCGCTGACGTCGAAGGCGAGGGAGGTGCGGCCCGGCAGCACGCCCGCCTCCTGCAGGTCTCCCACCCCGTAGGCGAGCACCCCGGCCGCGACGAGCACGAGCAGGTACCCGGTGACCGTGAAGAACCGACGGAGGTCGAGGCGGACGACCCCGCGGTAGATCGCGACCTCGATCGCGACGGCCGTGAGGATGCCGAGCAGGGCGCCCACGACGGGAGCCTCGCCGCCTCCGGTCGACTGCACCGTCGCCCAGACGAACAGGGCGGTCTCGATGCCCTCGCGCCCGACCGACAGGAAGGCGAGCGCGACGACCGCCCAGGCTCCGCCGGCGATCGCGCGGTCGAGGCTCGACTCGAGCTCGCCGCGCATGCTGCGCGCCGTCCGGGCCATCCAGAAGACCATCCAGGTGACGAACCCGACGGCGACGACCGAGAGGCCGCCGCCGATGATCTCCTGGGCCTGGAACGTCAGGCCGTAGGCGCCGAAGGTGAGCACGGCGCCGAGGCCGAGCGAGAGGACGACGGCGGCGGCGACGCCGAGCCAGAGGCGGGGGAGGACGTCACGGCGGCCGAGCTTGACGACGGCGGCGATGAGGATGCCCACGACGAGGGCGGCCTCGAGGCCCTCGCGGAGTCCGATGAGGTAGTTGGCGAGCACGGGCGACGGCTTTCGAGAGGAGGGCGTGCGGCGGTGGGGTGACCGCGACCGGTCCGGATAGTTTGGTTAGGCTAACCTCACCAGCTTCTCGGGCCGGACCGACCATAGTGCGGGGCGGCATATCCTGTCCAGTGATGACGTACTTCGGCTCCGCCTCCGATGCCCGCCAGGGCGACGCCCGCCCCGGCCAGCCCTCCGCCCTGCGGGCCGAGCGGGTCCTCTTCGTGCACGCCCACCCGGACGACGAGACGATCGCGACGGGCGGCACGATCGCCGCCCTCGTCGACGCCGGCGCCGAGGTGACGATCGTCACCTGCACCCGCGGCGAGCTCGGCGAGGTCATGCCCGACGACCTGGCCCGGCTGCGCGGTGACGAAGCCGCGCTCGCCGCCCACCGCGAGGGCGAGATCGCGGAGGCGATGCGCGACCTCGGCGTCCGCGACCACCGGTTCCTCGGCGACCCCGAGGCGCGCACCCACGGGCTGCCGGCGAGGGTCTACCGCGACAGCGGCATGGTCTGGCGGTCGGACGGCGTGGCCGGCCCGACCCCCGACCTGCACGGCGCCGCCTTCTGCGCGGCCGAGTTCGGCGAGATCGTGTCCGACCTGCAGGCCGTGGTCGAGTCCGTGCGGCCGACGGCGATCGTCAGCTACGACGAGGACGGCGGCTACCACCACCCCGACCACGTCCGGGCCAACCGGGCCGCCGTGCGCGTCGCGCGCCTGGCCGAGGTGCCCTTCTTCGCCGTCGTCGCGGGTGCCGAACAGGCCACGGGTGCCGAGGCCGAGGCTCTCGCCGCCGACGACTCGGTCCGCACGGTCGACGTCCGCGCCTCCACGGCCCGCCGTCTGGCCGCCCTGCGCCGCTATCGGACGCAGGTGGAGGTCGTCGACCTGCCCCGGGGAGCAGCGGGGATCCTCTTCCCCCACGGCGCGGTCCAGCCCGTGGGCACGAGCGAGTCGTTCCGCTTCGTGCCGGAGCCCGACTCCCGAGCGTCCGGCCCCGCCGGCGCCTCCGAGTTCGCCGACATGAGCACCGGCGGCCGGGTGGCGACCACGGTGCTCGCCCTCGCGGCGGGGGCCGTCTTCGGGGCCCTCGGCACGGTCGCCCACCAGGGCACCGTCACGGTCGCCGGCACGCCGATCTGGTCCGGCCTCGTGCTGTCGCTGGTGATGGCCGCGGCGCTGCTGGCCGGCATGCGCCTCCTCTTCGGCTCGAGGGTCGTCGCGGTCGCGGTCGCGCTCGGCCTGCTCGGCGCCGCGGCGCTGCTGTCGCAGCCGGGTGCGGGCGGCTCGGCGCTCGTCCCGGCGAACGGTCCCGGCTACGCGTGGACCTTCGGGCCCCTGCTGATCGCGATGGTCGTGATCGCCTGGCCCGCCCTGCCGCAGCGGGGCGCCGGGCCCGACGCCGGGTCGACGGCCGCATCGTCGACCGCGTCCGACTCCGCGCCCACCGCCTCCTCCGCCGGCACCCAGCCGACGGCGCGCTAGGCTGGACCCTCTGCCCGAGGTGAAGGGAACCCCCCGAACGTGACGTATGTGATCGCACTGCCCTGTGTGGATGTCAAAGACCGTGCCTGCATCGACGAGTGCCCCGTCGACTGCATCTACGAGGGCGAACGCTCGCTCTACATCCACCCCGACGAATGCGTCGACTGTGGCGCCTGCGAGCCCGTGTGCCCGGTCGAGGCGATCTACTACGAGGACGACCTGCCCGACAAGTGGGCCGAGTACTACAAGGCCAACGTCGAGTTCTTCGACGAGATCGGCTCGCCCGGCGGCGCGGCGAAGGTCGGGGTCATCGCGGGTGACCACCCCGTGATCTCCGCCCTGCCCCCGCAGGGCGCGCAGGCCTAGGCCCCGGTCGGTCATGGCGCTGTCGCTGCCCGATTTCCCCTGGGACTCGCTCGCGGCGGCGGCCACCGTCGCCCGCCGGCACGAGGGCGGCATCGTCGACCTCTCGGTCGGCTCGCCCGTCGACCCGACCCCCGACGTCGTCGCCAGGGCCCTCTCGGCCGCGACCGACGCCCACGCCTACCCGCAGGTCGCCGGCACCCCCGCGCTGCGGGCGGCCGTCGCCGAGTGGTACGAGCGCAGAAGGGGCGTGTCCGGCCTGCAGGACGCGAACGTCCTGCCCACCATCGGCTCCAAGGAGCTCATCGCGGGCATGGCCCTGTGGCTCGGCCTCGGTCCCGGCGACACCGTCGTGCACCCCGTCGCCGCCTACCCGACCTACGCGCTCGGCGCGGCGCTCGTCGGTGCCGACGTGCTGGCCAGCGACGACCCCGCCGAGTGGCCGGAGTCGACCCGGCTGATCTGGGTCAACAGCCCCGGCAACCCGGACGGAGCCGTCCTCGACCACGAGCACCTGCGTGCGGTGGTGGCGCGCGGCCGCGAGCTCGGAGCCGTCGTCGCCGGCGACGAGTGCTACGCCGAGCTCGGCTGGGAGGGCGAGTGGGCCGACAGCCCGACGCCTTGCATCCTCGACCCGAGGGTCGTCGGCGACGACCTGCGCGGCGTCGTCAGCGTCTACTCCCTCAGCAAGCAGTCGAACCTCGCCGGCTACCGGGCCGGCTTCGTGGCCGGCTGCGACCACGTGGTCGGCCAGCTCCTGGCCGTGCGCAAGCACGCCGGCCTCATGCCGCCCGCCCCGGTGCAGGAGGCCATGCGCGTCGCGCTCGGCGACGAGGCGCACGTGCGCGAGCAGAAGGACCGCTACCGGGCCCGTCGCGCGGCCCTGGCCCCTGCCCTCGAGGCCGCGGGGTTCCGCATCGACCACAGCGAGGCCGGGCTCTACCTCTGGGCCACCCGCGACGAGGACTGCTGGGCGAGCGTCGACTGGTTCGCCGAGCGCGGCGTGCTCGTCGCCCCGGGCAGCTTCTACGGCGTCGACGGCGGCCGCCACGTGCGGGTCGCCCTCACGACTACGGACGAGCGGATCGCCGGGGCCGTGGAGCGCCTCCAGGGCTGACCGCTAGGGTGACAGGGTGACTGATCCTGCCAACGACGCCCAGAAGGCCACGCTGCAGTTCCCGGGGGACGGCCGAGTTCCCGATCGTGCCGAGCACCCAGGGTGCCTCGTCGATCGACATCTCGAGCTTCACCAAGCAGACCGGCTACACGACCCTCGACACGGGGTTCGTGAACACCTCTGCGACCCGCTCGAAGATCACCTACATCGACGGTGACGAGGGGATCCTGCGCTATCGCGGCTACCCGATCGAGCAGGTGGCCGAGAACTCGACCTACCTCGAGACCGCGTGGCTGCTCATCTACGGCGAGCTGCCCACCGCCGACGAGCTCGCCGACTTCGACGCCCGCATCCGCCGCCACACCCTGCTGCACGAAGATCTCCGCCGCTTCTTCGACGCGCTGCCGCACCACGCGCACCCCATGTCGGTGCTCTCGAGCGCGGTGGGCGCGCTCGGCACCTTCTACGAGGGGTCGATGAGCGTCAGCGACCCTGCCCAGGTCGAGCTGCAGACCATCCGCCTGCTCGCGAAGCTGCCGGTCATCGCCGCGTACGCGCACAAGAAGAGCCTCGGCCAGGCGTTCCTCTACCCGGACAACTCCCTCAGCTTCGTCGACAACTTCCTCAAGCTGAACTTCGGCACGATGGCCGAGCCGTACGAGGTGAACCCGGTCCTCTCGAAGGCGCTCGAGCGCCTCCTCATCCTGCACGAGGACCACGAGCAGAACGCGTCGACGTCGACCGTCCGCCTCGTCGGGTCGACGCAGGCGAACATGTTCTCGTCGATCTCCGCCGGCATCAGCGCGCTCTACGGCCCGCTGCACGGCGGCGCGAACGAGGCCGTGCTCACGATGCTCGCCGAGATCCGCGACAGCGGCCAGGGCGTCGAGCGCTTCGTCGAGCGGGTCAAGAACAAGGAAGACGGCGTCAAGCTCATGGGCTTCGGGCACCGGGTCTACAAGAACTTCGACCCCCGCGCCCGCCTCGTGAAGGAGAGCGCGACCGAGGTGCTCGCCGCGCTCGGCGTGAAGGACGACCTCCTCGACATCGCCATGGAGCTCGAGGACATCGCCCTCGCCGACGACTACTTCGTCGAGCGCAAGCTCTACCCCAACGTCGACTTCTACACCGGCGTGATCTACAAGGCGATGGGCTTCCCGCCGCGCATGTTCACGGTGCTGTTCGCCATCGGCCGCCTGCCGGGCTGGATCGCCCACTGGCGCGAGATGAACCAGGATCCGGCGACCAAGATCGGCCGCCCGCAGCAGCTCTACCTGGGCGAGACCCAGCGCGACTGGCCGCAGCGCTAGCAGCGGCACCAGCAACGCAGACGGGCGGGTCCGTCGCGACCGGGCGTCGATGACGACCCGGGGACGACGGACCCGCCCGTCCTGTCGTCGCGGCTACGCGTGCAGCTGCGAGTTGAGCGTGATGCCGTGGCCCTTGCGCGGCAGGACCTCGACGGCGCCGGTCACCGAGTTACGGCGGAACAGCAGCCCCGGGCGGCCCGAGAGCTCGACGGCCTTGACCGTCTGCTGCTTGCCGTCGTTCGTCGGCGTCCCGCCCACGACGACGACCTTGGTGCCCGCCGTGACGTAGAGGCCGGCCTCGACGACGGTGTCGTCGCCGATCGCGATGCCGATGCCGGCGTTGGCGCCGAGCAGCGCGCGCTCGCCGATGGTGATGCGCTGGGTGCCGCCTCCCGACAGGGTCCCCATGATGGAGGCGCCGCCTCCGATGTCCGACCCGTCGCCGACGACGACCCCCTGCGAGATGCGGCCCTCGACCATCGACGCGCCGAGCGTGCCCGCGTTGAAGTTGACGAAGCCCTCGTGCATCACGGTGGTGCCGGGCGAGAGGTGGGCGCCGAGGCGCACGCGCGAGGCGTCGGCGATGCGCACGCGGTCGGGAGTGACGTAGTCGAGCATCCGCGGGAACTTGTCGATGCCCGTCGTCGCGATGCCGGCGCGCTGCAGCGACGGGCGGAGGCGGGTGAAGTCGTCGGGGTGCACCGGTCCGGCGTTGGTCCAGACGACGATGGGCAGGTGGCCGAAGACGCCGTCGAGGTCGATGGAGTTCGGCGCGACGAGCAGGTGGCTCAGGAGGTGCAGCCGCAGGTAGGCGTCGGGGGTCGACGCAGGAGGCGTGGCGAGCTCGATCTCGACGGTCACCGGGACGAGGTCGACGCCTCGACGGGCGTCGGGCCCGGCGGCGTCCGCGATCTCGGCGGGCACGAGGGCCGGGTCGCGGTCGGCGGGCAGCCGCCCGAGCGACGGCGCGGGGAACCAGGTGTCGAGCGTGCTGCCGTCGCTGGCGACGGTGGCGAGCCCGTACCCGTGGGCGTGGGTGGCGGCGGAGGTGTCCGTGGTCATGCCCTCGATCGTAGGGCGGCGGGGAGGCGCCGCCCGGCGACCTGCCGGGCACCGGCCCTACACTCGGGTCCATGCCGCCCTTCGACCTGAGCGTGTCCGCCGTCGACGTCACCCGCCAGCTCTGCGACGTCGAGTCCGTCTCCGGGAACGAGCAGGCGGTGGCCGACTCGATCTGGCAGGCCCTCGAGGGGCGCGACCACCTCACGCTGTTCCGCGACGGCGACGCGATCGTCGCCCGCACCGAGCTCGGCCGCGCCAGCCGAGTGGTGATCGCCGGGCACATCGACACCGTGCCGCTGAACGACAACCTGCCCACCCGGTTCGAGACCGACGACGACGGGGTCGAGTACCTGTGGGGCCGCGGCACCGTCGACATGAAGGCGGGCAGCGCCGTCCACCTCCGACTCGCGGTCGAGCTCACGGAGCCCGTGGTCGACGTCACCTGGGTCTGGTACGACCACGAAGAGGTGTCGGACGCCCTCAACGGGCTCGGCCGGCTCGCACGGCTGCACCCGCACCTCCTCGAGGCCGACTTCGCCATCCTCGGCGAGCCCACCCGCAGCGAGGTCGAGGGCGGCTGCAACGGCAACCTGCGGGCAGAGATCCGCACCTTCGGCGCCCGGTCGCACAGCGCGCGGTCGTGGGTGGGCTCGAACGCCATCCACGCGGCCGCCCCGATCCTCGACGTGCTGGCGGCGTACGAGGCGCGCGAGGTCGAGGTCGACGGGCTCGTCTACCGCGAGGGGCTGAACGCCGTCGGGATCACCGGCGGCGTGGCCGGCAACGTCATCCCCGACGAGTGCATGGTGCACGTCAACTACCGCTTCGCGCCGAGCCGCAGCGCGGACGAGGCCGTCGCGCACGTCCGTGAGCTCTTCGCCGGCTTCGACGTGACGATCGTCGACCTGGCACCGGGCGCCCGTCCCGGCCTCGACGCTCCGCTGGCCCAGCAGTTCCTCGAGGCCGTCGGCGGCGAGGCGAAGCCGAAGTACGGCTGGACCGACGTCGCGCGCTTCTCCGCCCTCGGCGTGCCCGCGGTCAACTACGGCCCCGGCGACCCGCTGCTGGCCCACCACGACGACGAGCGCGTGCCCGTGCAGCAGATCCTCGACAACGAGCGCGGACTGCGGGCGTGGCTGACGGCCTGACCACGCGGCCGTCCCCGGCGTCGTCGACCCGTGCGTCGTCGTCGACCGATCGGGCCTCGCGCAGCTCTGACGCACGCCGCTGGCTGACCGTCCGCTGGCGGCTGCTGCCCTGGTGGGCCCGCGTGCTCGGCGTCTTCGCCGTCTCGCGCGTGGTCAGCACGGCCCTGCTCGTCAGCTTCGCGCAGCGCCAGGGAGCGAACGCCTGGACGCTCGCCAGCCCGGACTACGCGAGCTTCGCCAGCATCTGGGACGGCCATTGGTACTACATCATCGCGGCGGTCGGGTACCCGTCGACGCTGCCGCTCACCGAGACGGGCCACGTCGCCGAGAACGCGTGGGCGTTCATGCCGGCCTACCCGATGCTCGTCCGCGGTCTCATGGAGCTGACCGGCGCCTCCTTCGCGACCCTCGCCGTGGTCGTGTCGACCGTCTTCGCGGGCGGCACGGCCCTCCTGTTCTACAAGCTCCTCCGACACGTGCTGCCCGAGGGCACCGCGCTCTTCGGCGTGGTGCTGTTCTGCGCCTCGCCGCTGTCGCCGCTGCTGCAGGTCGCCTACGCCGAGTCGATGTTCCTGTTCCTGCTCTGTGCGGCCCTGCTGCTGCTCCTGCAGCGGCGCTACGTGGCGATGCTGCCGGTGGTGCTGGTCATGTCGTTCACCCGGCCGGGTGCCCTCCCGCTGGCCCTCGCGCTCGGCCTGCACACGATCTGGCGCTGGTGGCGTCGACGCGACGACCCGTTCCCCGGCCGCGAGATGCTCGCCGCGGGGACGGCCACGGTGGCGACGGCCGTCTTCGGGGTCGGCTGGCTGCTCGTGGCCGGACTCGTCACCGGCAGGCTCGACGCGTACACCGAGACGGAGCTCGCCTGGCGCTCGGCGTACATCGGCTACGGCCCGCTGGTGCCGTTCACGCCCTGGATCGAGGGGGCGAACTGGTGGTTGCCGGGTGGTCTGGGGGTGGCTCTGCTGGTGATCTCGCTGATCGCCCTCGGAGTGCTCCTGCTGGGCCCGTGGGGACGACGACTCGGCGTCGACCTCCGGCTGTGGAGCCTCGCCTACGCGCTCTACCTGCTCGCCGTGTTCTTCCCGCAGTCGAGCACCTGGCGCCTGCTGATGCCGCTGTTCCCGCTGCTCGGAGTGCTCGCGCTGCCGCGCTCGAGGGTCTGGCGAGTCGCGGTCGTGCTGCTCGCCGTGGCGGGCCAGTGGCTCTGGATCGACTGGTGCTGGTGGGTGGACGGGTACGACTGGACGCCCCCGTGAGCCGGGTGACGCCTCCTCTTGTTTAGGTGTCAGCCGCACAATCACGGATAATGGGATCTGAATCTTCGCGAAAGGGGACTATCTGATGGCAGCCATGAAGCCGAGGACCGGCGACGGGCCTATGGAGGCCGTGAAGGAGGGCCGCCTCATCATCGTGCGTGTTCCGCTCGAAGGTGGCGGCCGCCTCGTGGTGTCGGTCAACGACGACGAAGCACGAGAGCTCCACGACGCGCTGGCGAACGTCGTCGGCGACTAGGCACGACCTCCCGCATCACCCTCGACGCCCCGTCGGCCCAGGCCGGCGGGGCGTCGGCGTGCGTGCGGACGGCGAGAGCCCTGCACCGGGCTCGGGGCCGTCAGCGCTTGACGAGCTGGAGCAGGCCGTCGCCGGCCGTCGACAGGGAGCTGATCACGGCGGGCGAGGTCGAGACCTCGGTGAGCAGGGTGCGGAACCCGGTCGTCGTCGCATCGCGCCTCGCCGGGTTGGCGACCGCGCCGTGCCAGAGTGCGTGCGCGACGAGCACGAGGCCGCCGGGGCGGGCCATCCGGATGCCGTGCTCCACGTACTCGATGACCGAGCCGGGGTCGGCGTCGACGAAGACGACGTCGTAGCTGTTCTCGTTCATGCGCGGCAGCACCTCAGCGGCGCGGCCGGTGATCAGGCGCACCCGGGCGGCGGGCACGCCGCCGCGCAGGTAGGCGTCGCGCGCCGCCTGCTGGTGCTCGATCTCGCGGTCGATGGAGGTGAGGGTCGCGTCGGGCGCACCGGCGAGCAGCCAGAGGCCGCTGACGCCCACGCCGGTGCCGATCTCGATGATGCTGCGGGCCCGCGACGAGGCGGTGGCGACGGCCAGCTGCGCGCCCACGGCGGGGGAGACGGCCTCGACCCCGACCTCGAGCGAGTGCTGCCGAGCCTCGGCCAGCGGTCCGCTCTCCGTCACGAGTTCTTCCGCGAACTTCCAGCTCGATTCGATCTGCGACACACTCACTCCTCGGTGCCCAAGCCTAGGGGCTGGCTGTCGGGGGCAGACGTTAGTCTGCATGCGTGTCCCTGTTCGGTCTGACGTTCGACAAGCTGCTGGTGATCGGCGTGCTCGCCGTCTTCCTCCTCGGCCCCGAGCGCCTGCCCGGCTACGCCTCGAAGCTGGCCCAGCTCGTCCGCAGCCTGCGCGACATGGCCAACGGCGCCAAGGCCCGCATGCGCGACGAGATGGGGCCCGAGTTCGACGAGGTCGAGTGGCAGAAGCTCGACCCGCGGCAGTACGACCCGCGGCGCATCATCCGCGACGCCCTCCTCGACGCCCCCGAGGCGGCCACGAAGCCGGTGTCGGGCGCGATGGCCCCGGCGGCGGCTGCCGTGTCGGTCGGGCTCCCCGGCGGCGGCCCGCGGCCGGAGCCCGAGCCGCTGGCCGTCGGCGAGGTCCCCCCGTGGGACGCCGAGGCGACCTAGCCCTGTCCCGCTCCCGGTCGCGCGGCTCAGCCCCGGCGGCACCCCGTCAGACCCCGCCGTGCAGCGCGGCGACCCGCGAGGCCTCCGCGCGCAGGGCGTCGACGACGCGGCGGACCGACGGTCGCTCCGCCCGGTCGCGACGCATCAGCACCGAGACGTAACGGACGGCACGGATGCTCTCGAGGGGCAGCAGGACCATGTCGTCCCGCGCCTCCTTCGCGGTGAACCGCGGCAGGACGGCGATGCCGAGGCCGGCGCCCACCAGCGACTCGGTCACCTTGGTGTCGCTGAAGCGCTGGGCGACGCGCACGGGGCTGCCCGTGACGCGCTCGATCTCGCGGTAGACCCACTCGAACGGGAAGTCGGTGGGGACCCCGATCCAGGTCTCGCCCTCGAGGTCGCCCGGGGAGAGCGAGGCTCGTCCCGCGAGGCGGTGGTCGGCCGGCAGCGCCACGTCGAGGGGCTCCGTGAGCAGCGGGACCGTCACGAGCCCGCGCCCGCGCCAGGCGCGCCCGTCGGGGGAGTGCGCGACGACGACGTCGTGGTCGGCGGCGAGGTCGGCGAACTCGAGGATGGACGGGTCGTGGTCGGTGGCCACGACCGTGAGGCCCGGGGTCTCGGCGATGGTCCGGAGCAGGCCCGGCAGCAGCATCTGCCCGCCGGTGGGGAAGGTCGCGAGGGTGACCTCACCCTGGGGCGTCGCGACGAAGTCGGCCCAGACGGCCTGGGCGCGCTCGAGGGCCACGGCCACGTCGGTGGCGGTCTGGGCGAGGACGCGGCCCGAGCCCGTCAGGACGACGCCTCGGCCCACCCGCTCGGTCAGGGCGACCCCGGCCTCCTTCTCGAGGACCTTCAGCTGCTGCGAGACGGCCGACGGGGTGCGGTGCGTCGCCTTGGCGACGGCGGCGATGCTGCCTCGCTCGGCGAGCTCACGGAGCAGTTCGAGCCTCTTGACGTCCATGTAGCGATTCTACGGTGTCACGGTAGAAAAGCATGGTTGTGCTTCCCTTTGTGAAGGCGCAGACTTGTCTTTGTCATCAGAGGGACCCCATGCCCTCTCCGCTCGGTCGACCTGGTCCCGAGCATCCGCAACGAGGCTGACCGACCGCCTACGAGACCTGTCGTCGTGCCCTGCACGACACCGGTCGAGGAGGCGGTCGATCGTCCTGCCCACACCGCGCGACAGCGCAGACAAAGAGAAGAACATGTTCACCGGAATCATCGTCCTGGCCGTCGCCGCGAGCATCGGCATCGTCGGATCCGTCGTCGCGGTCGCCCGTGACGGCTACCGTGCCATCCCGACCCGCACCTTCACCCGCTGGTCCTAGTCGGCTCGTCGCCGCCTCCCCTCGCCGTCGGTCCGTGCTGGAACCGATGACGAGCCGGCGGGCAGGTCGCGTCTCCTCCTGAGCGCGCCAGCCCGCGAGAGGCGGGCGATCGAGACACCCGAGAGGCCCCCGTGCACCTGCACGGGGGCCTCTCGTGCCCCCGCGAACGGCGGGCAGCGAGGCTCGCGCCACCCGGGGCGGCCGCTCCGCTCGAGGGCGGGGCACCCTCCGGGGAGAGTCGACCGACGAGTCAGCTGACGCTGAGGCCCAGCCGCCGACCGACGAGGCTGCGCGGGCGCACTGCGAGCGTGCCCGCGAGCGCGTCGATGACCCGCGCCGCAGGGTCGTCGGGCGCCGCGACGACGACGGGCGCCCCCAGGTCGCCGCCCTCGCGCAGACCGAGGCTCAGCGGCACGCTGGCGAGCAGCGGCACGTCGGACTCCTGCCCGGCCGAGAGGCGGCGTGCGGTCTCGGCGCCGCCGCCGGTGCCGAACAGCTCGAGCACGGTGCCGTCGGGCTGGGCGAGTCCCGCCATGTTCTCGACCACCCCGAGGAGGCGCTGCCCGGTCTGGCGTGCCACGACGCCGCTGCGCTCGGCGACGTCGGCCGCCGCGGGCTGCGGCGTCGTCACGACGAGCACCTCGGCGTGGGGCAGCAGCTGCCCGACCGAGATCGCGACGTCGCCCGTTCCGGGCGGCAGGTCGAGCAACAGCACGTCGAGGTCGCCGAAGAACACGTCCGTGAGGAACTGCTGGATGGTGCGGTGCAGCATCGGTCCGCGCCAGGCCACCGCGACCGACGAGTCGTCGACGAACATGCCGATCGAGATCACCTTCACCCCGTGGGCCACCGGGGGCAGGATCATGTCGTCGACCTGCGTGGGCTTGACGGCGGCGCCGTCCGGGCCGACCAGGCCGAGCAGGCCCGGGATGCTGAAGCCGTAGACGTCGGCGTCGACGATGCCGACCGACAGGCCGCGGGCCGCGAGCGAGACGGCGAGGTTGGCGGTCACGGTCGACTTGCCCACGCCTCCTTTCCCGCTGGTGACCGCGATGACGCGGGTGAGCGAGTCCGGTCCGAACTGCTGCACGCGGGCCCCCCGGCCGGCTCGGAGCTTCTCGGTGAGCGCGTGCCGTTCCTCCTTCGTCATGACGGTGACGTCGACCGTCACGTCCGTGACGCCGTCGACCGAGGCCGTCGCAGCTCGCACGTCGCGCTCGATCGTGTCGGCCGCGGGGCAGCCCACGATCGTCAGCTTGACCGAGACCGTCGCCGCGCCGGCCGCGTCGACCGACACGTCGCCGATCATGTCCAGCTCGGTGACCGGTCGGCGGATCTCGGGGTCGAGCACCGATCCCAGCGCCGTCCGCACGCGGGCTGCGGGGGTGCCTGCGTCAGCGGTGTCAGCCACGGGGCGCGTCGTCCGTCGTGGCCGCCGCAGCCGCCTCCTCGTCCCGGCGGTCCATCTCGTCGAGCAGCCCCCTCAGCTCGGCCCGGATGAAGTCCTTGCTGGCCATGTCGCGGATCGCGATGCGCAGCGCCACGACCTCGCGGGCGAGGTACTCGGTGTCGGCGAGGTTGCGCTCGGCCCGCTGGCGGTCCTGCTCGAACTGGACGCGGTCGCGGTCGTCCTGGCGGTTCTGCGCGAGGAGGATCAAGGGCGCGGCGTAGGAGGCCTGCAGCGACAGGATCAGGGTCAGCGCCGTGAAGCCGATCGCGGCGCTGTCGAAGCGGATGCTCTCGGGCGCCGTGGTGTTGTAGACCATCCACAGCACGCAGAACGCCGTCAGGGCGATCAGGAACTGCGGCGTGCCCATCGCCCGGGCGATCGCCTCGGTGGCGCGCCCGAAGCGGTCGCGTCCGACGCGGCGGCGTCCCGGCAGCACCCGGGTGCGCAGGCCCTTGGGGGAGTCGAGACGGACCGTGCTGCGGTTATCGCGTGCCACCGGTGGTCCTCCTCGTGGTCGTCGTCGGGGTCGTGGTCAGGGGGGCGCGGCGGGCACGGGCCCGCGAACGGCTGAGCGGTCTGTCCTGGTCGTTGCTGCGCCAGTCGTCGGGCAGCACGTGGTCCAGGACGTCGTCGATGGTCACCACCCCGACGAGGCGGTGGGCGGCGTCGACGACGGGCACGCTGACGAGGTTGTACGTCGCCATGACCCGCGTCACCTCGAGAGCCGTCGCGTCGACGCGCACCGGCTCGAGCTGCTGGTCGAGCAGCGTGCCCAGCCGCTCGTTGGGCGGGTAGCGGAGCATCCGCTGGAAGTGCACCATGCCGAGGAACCGCCCGGTCGGCGGCTCGTACGGCGGCAGGGTCACGCAGACGGCGGCCCCGAGCGCGGGCGCCAGCTCGTGGCGACGGATGAGGGCGAGGCCCTCGGCCACGGTCGCGTCGGCCGAGACGATGACCGGCTCGGTGGTCATCAGCCCGCCGGCGGTGTCCGCGTCGTAGCTGAGCAGCATGCGGACGTCGTCCGCCTCCTCCGGCTCCATCAGCTGGAGCAGCTGCTCCTTGCGCTCGTCGCCGAGCTGCGACATCAGGTCGGCGGCGTCGTCGGGCTGCATCTGGTCGAGCACGCCTGCGGCGCGCTGGTCGTCGAGCTGGGAGAAGATCTCGACCTGCTCGTCCTCCGGCAGCTCCTCGAGCACGTCGGCCAGGCGGTCGTCGGACAGCTCGGAGGCCACCTCGAGGCGGCGCTCGGGGGTCAGGTCGAGCAGGGTGTTGGCGAGGTCGGCGGGCACGAGGTCGGAGTAGGCGGCGATGAGGTGCTCGGCGCTCTGGGCCTCGCCCGTCTCGTTCTCCTCCGTCACCTCGTCCCACGTGGCGAACGCGGTGGGGCCCTTGCCGAAGGGCGACGGCGTGGTCTTCGGGCGGCGCAGGAACAGCTGGCCGATCTCCCAGTCGCCCTCGCTGACCTCGTCGATCGCGACGTCCTCGACGACGGCGCGGCCGCCGTCCCGGCGGAGGGAGACGCGGCGGCCGAGCATCTCGGCGATGACGCGGGTCTCGCCGCCGCGCTGCTCGAACCGACGGAGGGTGATGGTGCCGCTCGTGATGATCTGCCCCGAGCCGATGCTCGTGACGCGGCCGATGCTGACGAAGACGCGGCGCTTGCCGGGCACCTCGACGATCAGGCCGACGACCCGCGGCGGGTCGTCACGGCGGTAGACGACGAGGACGTCCCTCACCTTGCCCACCTTGTCGCCGGCGGGGTCGAAGACGGAGCACCCGGCGAGACGGGCGACGAAGACTCTGGTGGCGCTCACGGCTCCAAGTTAGTCGCTCAGCCCGACCGCGCCGCGTGCTGCCGTCCATGCCGACGTGTTTCACTGCTCTCATGACGAACCCGAGCCCGTGGGGCCGCCGAGCGCCGAGCATCCCGACCCTGCCCCGCGGCGACGTCCTCGGGACGTACGCGAGCTACCCCGAGGCCCAGGCCGTCGTCGAGCGCCTCTCGCACGCCGACTTCCCCATCAAGCAGCTCGCGATCATCGGGAACGAGCTCACCACGGTCGAGCGGGTCACCGGCCGGCTGACCTACGGCCGTGCGGCGCTGGCCGGCGCCGTCACCGGCCTCTGGATCGGCGTCTTCTTCGGGGCCGTCATGCTCCTCTTCTCGCCCGACACCGCCTCCGTCACGACGATCCTCGCGGCGTCGCTGATCGGCGCCGGCTTCGGCATGCTCTACGGCCTCGCCAGCTTCGCGATCAGCAGGCGCCGCCGCGACTTCACCTCGACCCACCAGGTGCTCGCCCGCAGCTACCAGATCGTCGTCGACCCGGAGCTCACCCACCGCGCGCAGCAGATCCTCGCGGGGCAGACGCCCGGGCGCTGAGGCGACCGGCACGCCCGCCGGTCGGGATCGTTCCGGACCCGTGACCCCGCTGTCCCGCACCCGCACCCGCAGTGGCAGCCGCAGGTGCAGCCCTCGCCTGCCTCCGTGCCGCCCGGCAGGAGAGGTCGCTCGGCGTCGACGGACCTGACCCGTCCCGGCCCGTGGCCGACCCCGGCCCCCGGTAAACTGGCGCGACCGTCCCCGACCCCGAGAGAGCGCCATGGCCCCGAGATGGACGCGGTTCGTCCGCGGCTGGCTGACCGCCGGCTTCTCCGTCGTCGTCGCCGCCTTCTCGCACGTCGCGGGCGGCGGTGCCGAGCCCGGCACGCTCGGGGTGGTGCTCGCGCTCGCCTTCTCGGTGCCCCTCTGCATAGCGTTGACCGGCCGTCGGGCCTCGCTGCTCCGTCTCGCCGTCTCGGTCGCCGCCAGCCAGCTCGCGTTCCACCTCCTGTTCTCGCTGGGCGCCGCCGCCGGCTCCGGCGCCTCGTCCGTGGGCGGGCACCACTCGCCCCTGGTCGTCACGGCCGGCGCGTCCGACGTGCTCGCCGCGCCCGGCGGGCACCACATGGCGACGGCCGGCGGGCTCATGTGGGCCGCCCACGCGGCCGCCGCGCTCGTCACCGTGGTCGGGCTGCGCTGGGGCGCCCACTGCCTCGAGCGCCTGGCCGCCGTGGCCGCCCACGGTCTCGCCCGCGTGCGCCGTGCGCTCTCCGGAGCCGTGCCGCGCGTGAGCACGGGCCCGCGCCTCCGTCCCGTCCTCGCCCTGCCCGGCCGACGTGCGCCGCCCCTCCGGGCGATCGGCGCGAGGCCCCTGCGCGGTCCGCCCCTGCCCGTCTGACCACCGCTCCGGCGTCGACTCCCGACGCCGGTGCCCGGCCCGCCGTCCGCTCGACGACGAGGCCCGGACCAGACGACACCGGCCGCCGCCGCGCGGCCAGACAGGACCACCACCATGACCACCACACGCTCCTCCTCGCGCCCGGCCGTCGCCGCGCGCGTCGCCGCAGCCCTCGGCGCCGCGGCCCTGCTCACGCTCGCCGCGCCCCTCGCGGCGTCGGCGCACGTGCGCGTCAACCCGGCCCAGGTCGACCCCGGCTCGTACGCCACCCTCACGTTCAAGGTGCCGACCGAGTCGGCCACGGCCGGGACCGTCGGCCTCACCGTCGACCTGCCTACCGACACGCCCTTCACGTCGGTCACCTACCAGCCGCTGCCGGGCTGGACGACGGTCGTCATCACGAGCACCCTCCCCGAGCCCGTCGAGCTCGACGGCGCGACCGTGACGGAGGCGCCCACCGAGGTCACCTGGACGGCAGACCCCGGCACGCAGGTCGGCCCGGGGGAGTTCCAGCAGTTCGTCCTCTCCGCGGGCGCCGTGCCGGAGACCGGCTCGATCACGCTGCCCGCTCACCAGACCTACTCGGACGGCTCGGTCGTCGACTGGGCGGACGAGACTCCCGCCTCGGGTGAGGAGCCGGAGTTCCCGGCCCCGGTGCTGTACGTCGAGGACGCCCCGCCCGCCGACGAGCACGGCGGCCACGACATGTCGGGCGGTGCGGACGGCGCTGCCGTCGCGGCCGGCGACGACTCGTCGTCCGGCGACGCCGGCTCCGCCTCGGACTCGGTCGCCGTGGGCCTCGGCATCGGCGGTCTCGCGCTCGGCGCCGTCGCGCTCGTCGTGAGCGTCGTGGCGCTGACCCGACGGCCCCGAGCCGCGGGTGCGACCCGACCCGGCACGGACGCGGCGGGGGAGCGCCGGTGATCCGCGGCTCCTCGACCCTGCCCGGTCGGGCGTCGGCCGGCCGGCGACGGTCCCGTGCCGCTCTCGTCGCCGGCGTCGTGGGCGTCGGGGCGGCGGGGCTGCTCGCGCTCGCACCGGTCTCGTCCGCCTCGGCGCACGACTACGTCGTGAGCAGCACGCCCGCCGAGGGCGGCACGCAGTCCGCCGAGCTGACCGAGGCCTCGATCACCTTCAACGACGTGATCCTCGACCTGTCGGGAACCGGCTCGTCGAACGTGCTCGAGGTGACCGACGCCTCCGGGCGGCACTTCGAGGACGGCTGCTCGGCCACCAGCGGGGCCACGCTGAGCACCGGGGTCGCGCTCGGCGCGGCGGGCGACTACACCATGACCTACCAGGCCGTCTCGGCCGACGGCCACACCGTGTCGGCGTCGCTGCCCTTCACCTGGGCGCCGCCCGCCGGGGCGAGTGTCGCCGAGGGAGCCGCCACCCGGCCCGCCTGCGACACCTCGGACGAGGGGGCGGGCGCGGACGGTGCGGGTCAGCCCACGGCCTCGGCGGAGCCGGGAGGCGCGGAGTCGACGGGCGCAGCCGTCCCGTCGGCCTCGGCCGACCCGACCGACGGCGCCACCGGCGAGGCCCTCGCCCAGAGTGATGACCCGGACGAGTCGAACCTCGGCCTCGTCGTGGGCATCGGGATCGGCATCGTCGTGCTGGCCCTCGTGGCCGTGGTCGTCGTGCTCGTGACGAGCCGACGGCGCGGCGACGACGTCGCCGGTCCCGCAGGCGAGGTGGACCGGACGGACGGGGAGGACGGCGCGGGACGCGCACACGGCCCGGACGGCACGGAGCCGGGCCCCGGCGCGGGACGCGACTGACGCAGCTGCCCGGCATGCGCCTCCTGCGGGGCCCGTGCTCCGGGCACGCGAGAGCCCCGGCCCCCTGAGGGGGACCGGGGCTCTTCCCGTGGGCGCGGCGCTACGGGCGTGGTGCTACGGGCGCGCGATCCAGGCCTCGACGTCCGCGACCGTGCGCGGGATGCCGACCGAGAGGTTCTCGGCACCGTCGGCCGTCACCAGGATGTCGTCCTCGATCCGCACGCCGACGCCGCGGAACTCCTCGGGCACGGTGAGGTCGTCGGGCTGGAAGTACAGCCCGGGCTCGATGGTGAACACCATGCCGGGCTCGAGGACGCCGTCGAGGTAGAGGTCACGGCGCGCCGCGGCGCAGTCGTGCACGTCCATGCCGAGGTGGTGGCTCGTGCCGTGCACCATGTAGCGGCGGTGGTACTGGTGGTCGGGCTCGAGGCTCTCCGCGGCGCTGACGGGCAGGAAGCCCCACTCGGCTGTGCGTTCGGCGATGACCTGCATCGCAGCGGCGTGGATCTCGCGGAACGCGATGCCGGGGCGCACGATGGCGAACGCGGCGTCGGCGGCCTCGAGCACGGCCTCGTAGACGAGTCGCTGCACGTCGCTGAAGCGGCCCGACACCGGGAGCGTCCGGGTGATGTCGGCGGTGTAGAGGCTGTCGAGCTCGATGCCGGCGTCGATCAGGATCAGGTCGCCGTCGGCGACCGGGCCGTCGTTGCGGGTCCAGTGCAGCACGCAGGCGTGGTCGCCGGAGGCCGCGATGGTGTCGTAGCCCACCGTGTTGCCGTCGGCCCGGGCGCGACGGTTGAAGGTGCCCTCGACGAGGCGCTCGCCACGAGGGTGGGCGACGATGTCGTCGAAGTCCGCGATGACGTCCGAGAAGCCTCGGCCGGTGACGGCGACCGCCTGCCGCATCTGCGCCACCTCCCACGCGTCCTTGACGAGGCGCAGCTCGCTCGCGTCGCGGGCCAGGACGTCGACGGCGGCGGCGGACGACGGGTCGGCGGCGGTCGCGTCCGCGCCCGTCTCGTCCGGGCCGGCGGAGTCGACCGCGGCCGCGACGACGGCGTCGACGCGCGCGGTCAGCTCGGGGTCGGCCTCGCGGAGCACGAGTGTGGCGCCGGTCGACGAGGCGACCACCGCGTCCAGCTCGGCGAGCTCACGGGTGGCGAGGTCGAGGTCGGCGCCGACCTGCGCGAGCGAGGGGCGAGGTCCCGTCCAGAACTCCCCGATCTCGGGGTCGGCGTAGAACTCGTCCGACTCGCGACCGGCGCTGGCGCGGAAGTACAGCGTGGCCTCGTGTCCGTCGCCGGAGGGCTCGAGGACGAGCACCGAGCCGGGCACGGTGGCGGAGCCCCAGCCGGTCAGGTGCGCGAAGGCGGAGTGCGCCCGGAACGGGTAGTCGCAGTCGTTCGAGCGGACCTTCGCGCGCCCGGCCGGGACGACGAGGCGCTCGCCGCGGTGCAGCTCGGAGAGGCGAGCTCGGCGGGCGGCTGCGAACGCGGCTTCCGCGCGCGCCGGGGGCATCACCTCGTCGCGATCGGCCCACTGGGACGAGATGTAGTCCTTGAACGAGTCCGAGCGGGGGGTGGTCGATCGGTTCGTGGTGGCACGGGGTGCCTTCTGTGCGTCCATGCCGCCATTGTCCCGCGAAGTCGCGGGCCGTCCAACCCGGTGCGGGGTCAGGCGCCCGTCACGGTGAGCTGCGCGACGACGGGGCGGTGGTCGCTGCCGGCCTCGTCCAGGTCGGTGACGACCTTGTAGCCGGTGGGCATCCAGGACCGCGTCGCGAGGACGTGGTCGATGGGGGTGCCGAGCAGCGGCGGGAGATCGGTGGGCCAGGTGCCCAGGCCGGCGTTCGCGGTCGTCACCCCGACGTCGCGGCAGCGGCCGAGGGCGCCGCCCGCGGTCCCGAGGCCGGCCATGTGGTCGAGGGTGGCGTTGAAGTCGCCCGCCATGATGACGTTCCCGTCTGCGCAGGCGTCCGCGAGGTACCGGAGGCCCGCCTCCCACGGGTCCATCTGCGCGGTCGTGGGCGCGACCGGGTGGGCCGCGACGATCACCGGCCCGACGCCCGAGACCGGGGTGGCGACCACCGAGGGCATGAGCGGCGTCGTCTCGACGGCGGTGCCGTCCTCGGCCAGGGCGACCGCGTACTCGCCGAGGGCCGCCGCGATGAGCAACGAGGTCGGCGCCGAGCCGCCCTGGGCGGGGTACTCGACGGTCTTGACGGTCATCGGCAACCCGGCCACGGCCATGGCGTCGGCCACCGCGGTCGCGGTCTCGGCGCTCGTCTCGGGAAGGCTCACGATCTCCGCGCCCTCCTCGACGGCCAGCGCGGCGATCGCCTCGGCGCCGGGCGCGCCTCCCTCGGTGTTCCAGACCACGACCGTCAGGTCGGTCGGCAGCGCCTCGACGAAGTCGTCACGGCCGAGGCCCCTGGCGGCGGCCACGCCGATCGACACGGCCCCGAAGACGAGCAGCAGCACCCCGAGGGAGGCGGCGATCGACCGGAGCGGACGAGCCGCGATCCCGACGACGAACAGGACCACGGCCAGCGCACCGGCGACGGCCGCTGCCGCACCGCGGAACGAGACCAGCTGGGCGACCGGCCACGTCCTCTGGAGGTCGAGCTGCTGCGGCCAGAGCAGGACGAACAGGGCAGCGGCGACCGCGAGGACGATGACGAAGGCGACGAGACGACGGATCATGGCGGGACCGAGCATAGGCGACCGCCCGTCCTGTGCCGGGAGGACGCTCGGGCGGGCCGGAGCAGGGTCGGCCTACGATGAGGGGATGTCCCACCGCCCGATCGACCTGCACACCCACAGCAGCGTCTCGGACGGCACGGAGACCCCCGCCGAGCTCGTGGCCGCGGCCGTCTCCGCGGACCTCGCCGTCGTGGCCCTCACGGACCACGACTCGACGGCCGGCTGGTCCGAGGCCACCCGGGCCGTCGCGGGCACCGGCCTGACGCTCGTCCCGGGCATGGAGATGAGCACGAGGCTCGGCATGAACAGCGTGCACATGCTCGCCTACCTGTTCGACCCCGAGGACGCCGACCTCGTCGCCGAGACCGCACGCCTGCGCGACAGCCGGCTGCACCGGGCCGAGCGCATCGTCGAGAGGATCGCGGCGGACTACGACGTGAGCTGGGCCGACGTCCTGGCCCAGTCGACGCCGGGCGCGACCCTGGGGCGGCCCCACATCGCGGACGCTCTCGTCGCCGCGGGCCTCGCGCCCGACCGCAGTGCGGCCTTCGCCGGCATCCTGCACTGGCGCTCCGGCTACTACGAGCCGCACGAGGCGCCCAGCCCGATCGACGCGATCCGGCTCATCCGTGCAGCAGGCGGCGTCCCCGTGATCGCCCACCCGGCGACGCGCGGGCGTGACACGAACATCTCGGCGCGCTCGTTCGAGCAGCTCGTCGAGGCGGGCCTGCTCGGGGTGGAGGTGCGGCACCGCGAGAACACGGAGGCGGGCGCCGAGCGCCTGCGCGAGCTCGCGACCCGCCACGACCTCATCATGACCGGGTCGAGCGACTACCACGGGACGGGCAAGCCCAACCGGCTGGGCGAGAACAGCACGGACCCCGAGCAGCTGGCGCGCATCGTCGACGCCGCGACCGGCTGGCGACCCGTCGAGGGCTGATCCTCCTGGGGTGCGCCGTCGGGCGCGGTCGGTCCGGCCGACGAGCGCGGCGGGCGACGACGGAGGCCCCGCACCGTGTCGGTGCGGGGCCTCGGGGTCGAGCGGGGCAGGTGCTACGACGCGGGGGCGTCGCCGGCCGGGCGCCGACGACGCGTGCGGCTGCGTCGGCGAGGGGCCTCGCCGTCGCCGGCGGGCGCTGCCGTCGGGGCCTCGGTGGGCGCCTGGTCGCGGCGGGGCGCCTGGTCGCGACGCGACGACTGCTCGCCCCCGCGACGACCGGACTCGCCCTCGGCGCTGCGCGACCGGCTGCGCGAGCCGGGGTTGCGCTCGCGGGCCGTGGCGGCGCCGCCCTCGACGGCGGCCTTCGGGGCCGACTTGAGGCGTCCCTTCGTGCCGACGGGGATGTCGAGGTCCTCGAAGAGGTGGGGGCTCGACGAGTACGTCTCGACGGGCTCGGGCTGGCCCATGTCGAGGGCACGGTCGATGAGGGCCCACTTGTGCAGGTCGTCCCAGTCGACGAACGTGACCGCGATGCCGGTCTTGCCCGCGCGGCCCGTCCGGCCGGCACGGTGCAGGTACGTGTCGTGGTCGTCGGGGACCGTGTGGTTGATCACGTGCGTCACGTCGTTCACGTCGATGCCGCGTGCCGCGACGTCGGTCGCGATCAGGATGTCCTTCTTGCCGGCCTTGAAGGCCGCCATCGCGCGCTCGCGCTGCTCCTGGTTCAGGTCGCCGTGCACGGCGGCGGCGTTGAAGCCGCGGTCGTTCAGCTCTTCGACCAGCTTCGCGGCGGCGCGCTTCGTGCGGGTGAAGACGACGGTCTTGCCGCGGCCCTCGGCCTGCAGGATGCGCGCGATGACCTCGTCCTTGTCGAGCGAGTGGGCCCGGTAGACGACGTGCTTGATGTTCGCCTGCGTCAGGCCCTCGTCGGGGTCGGTGGCGCGGATGTGGATCGGCTTCGTCATGAAGCGGCGGGCCAGCGCCACGATCGGGCCGGGCATCGTCGCCGAGAACAACATGGTGTGGCGCGTCGCCGGCACCTGCTGGAAGATCTTCTCGATGTCGCTGAGGAAGCCCAGGTCGAGCATCTTGTCGGCCTCGTCGAGCACCACTTCCTGCACGCCCTTGAGGTCGAGGAGGCGCTGGCCGGCCAGGTCGAGGAGGCGCCCGGGGGTGCCCACCACGATCTGCGCGCCGGCCTTGAGCTGCTCGACCTGGCCCTCGTAGGCCTTGCCGCCGTAGATGCTGACGACCTTGGTGTCGCGGTTCGACGTGGCCACCACGAGGTCCTCGGCGACCTGCACGCAGAGCTCCCGGGTCGGGACGACGACCAGCACCTTGACGCCGGGCTCGGGGGAGAGGCCGATGCGCTGGACGATGGGGAGGCCGAAGCCGAGGGTCTTGCCGGTGCCCGTCTTGGCCTGGCCGATGATGTCCTGGCCGGAGAGCGCGAGCGGGATGGTCTGGGTCTGGATGGGGAACGGTTCGAGGATCCCCTTCGCAGCCAGTGCGTCGACCATGTCCTGGTCGATCTGAAGATCGGTGAAAGTCACGTAGTTGCCCTGTCTCATGTGTAGGCGGATCGCGGACAGTTTAGCCCGTCGTGCGGCCACGACCCCCGGACCCCGTAAGCTTGCGGCGTGGTGTCATGGAAGGGCCGGAGGTCTCAGCGCGGCGTCCCGTCCATCCAGTGGCCGCGGCCCGCCTCCAAGGCTGTGCCCGTGAACCGGGTCGAGCTCGGCGACTTCACCCCAGACCTCGACGTCTACCTCGGTCAGGCCGCCTACCTCGAGCTGTCCCTCTTCGAGGGCCTCGGCCGTGCCGCGGAGTCCGCCCCGCACGTGCGCGCGCAGCGGATGACCGCCCGTGTGGCCGGCAGCACCCTCGACCGGCACCGGGGCCTGCTCGCCGAGATCGAGCGCACGGGAGGCGACCCGACGGTCTCGATGGAGCCTCACCGCCACGCCGTGGACGAGTTCCGCCGACGCACCGAGGGCGCCGACTGGCACGAGGCGATCCTCGCCTCCTACGTCGCCGCCGGTCTGCTGAACGACGTGTTCGTCCGACTGGCGGCGGGCCTGGCCGCCGACCACCGCGAGCGCATCGTTCGCGTGCTGGAGGCGGGGGACGACGAGTCCGCCATCGTGGCCGAGCTCTCGACGGCCATCGAGGACGACCCGCAGCTCGCCTCGCGCCTGGCCCTGTGGGGCCGCCGACTCGTCGGCGACACGCTGCTCGTGGCCCGCGCGGCGATCTCCGCCTCGCACGAGTCGGCCGACGACGAGCGGCTCGAGCCGGTCTTCACCGAGCTCGTGGCGGCGCACACGCGCCGGATGGACGCACTCGGCCTCACGGCCTGACGGCACGGCGCCACCGGGCAGCCCTCGCGGCGTCAGCCCCGCATGAGGCGGGCGAGCAGGTCGCCGTCGCGGCGCCTCCTCGCCGTCGCCGCGACGCGGCAGACCACGATCGCGACGACGCCCGACAGCACGAGCGAGACGACCCAGATCCAGCCGCCGTCGGGCGTCAGCCCCGCCAGGAGGAGGACCTGCCAGGCGACGGCCGCGACGGACGCCGCGGCCGCGGGGGCCAGGAGCACCCCGCGGGTGTCGTGGGCCGGCAGCGCGAAGTGGGCGACGAAGCCCAGCAGCGCGCCGCCGAGCACGACGAAGAGGAGCTCCATGTCAGCTGACGAAGCCGACGCGGCGGTTCTCGTCGGAGCCGACCTCGACGTAGGCGAGGGAGGCGGTGGGCACGAGGTAGGTCTTGCCCTTCGAGCCGGCGAGGGTGACGTACGTCTTGCTGCCGTCGAGGGCGTCGGCGACGATCGCCTCGACCTCGGCCGCGGTCTGCGACGTCTCGAAGCTGATCTCACGGGGGCTGTTGGTGATGCCGATGCGAATGTCCACGTCGCCACGATATCCGACCGGGCCCGGTGCGGCCTGACGCGTTCACCGAGAGCGCAAGCGGCGTCGCGGGACCGACCCGCGCCGCTCCTCGGTGTCGGCGGCAGCCGCTAGCGTCGACCACATGGTGACGACCTCCTTCCGCCCGGTCGCGGGCACCGACACCAGGCCGTCGGTCGAGCTCGACGCGTCCCAGCGGGCGGTGCTCGAACTGCCCGACGGCGTCTCCGCCGCGGTGATCGGGGCCCCGGGCACCGGCAAGACGACCGCCCTCGTCGAGTTCGTCGCCGACCGGCTCGAGACCCGGGGCTGGGCACCCGGCTCCGTGACGGCGCTGACGCCGTCCCGCACGACGGCCACGCGCCTCCGCGACGTCCTGGCCTCCCGGCTCGACGTGCCCACCCCCGGCCCGCTCGCGCGGACGGTCTCCTCCCTCGCCTTCGACGTGGTCGGCCACGCCGCCCGTCTCGCGGGCGCCGAGCCGCCCGCGCTCCTCACCGGGGGAGACCACGACTCGGTCGTGCGCTCGATGCTCGAGGGCCACGAGGCCGACGGCACGGGCCCTCGGTGGCCCGACGACCTCGGCCCCCGCGTCCGCGTGCTCCGGGGGTTCCGCACCGAGCTGCGCGAGGTGATGATGCGTGCGACCGAGCAGGGCCTCTCGCCCGACGACCTGCGTCGGCTCTCCGCGGCGCGCGACCGGCCCGAGTGGGGCGCCGTCGCCGACTTCGTCGACGAGTACCACGGCGTCGTCGACGCCATGCCGGGCCGCCGGCTCGACTCGGCCGAGCTCGTCGACTGGGCCGTGGCGGCGCTCGACCGCGGCGAGACCGCACCGGTCGTCGACGGCCTCCGTGCCGTGCTCGTCGACGACGCCCAGGAGGCCACCGAGTCCACTGTCGCCCTGCTCCGCGCCCTGGCGCGCCGCGGGGTCGCCGTGATCGCGCTCGGCGATCCCGACCTGGCCACGAGCGCGTTCCGCGGCGGCAGCCCCGACGTGCTCGGCCGGCTCGGTCAGCGGCTCGGCCTGCCCGACGCGCGGACGCTGTGGCTGTCGACCGCGCACCGGCACGACCCGCCGCTCCGGGAGCTCGTGCAGCGGGTCACCGCGCGCATCGGCACGGCCGGCGCCGGGCGCCAGCACGCCGCCGAGCCCGGGCGGCCCGCGGCGGGAGCGCCGGGCGCGCCAGGCCCTCGTCCGGACGGGCAGCCTGACCGTGACGTCCCTCCGGTGCTCTCCGTCCAGGCCGACAGCCCCGCCCACGAGCTCTCGACGGTGGCGCGCGTGCTGCGCGAGCACCACCTCGTCTCCGGCGTCCCGTGGTCGAGCATGATGGTCGTCGTGCGCAGCGGCGGCCAGGTGCCCGGCGTCGCCCGCGGCCTCCAGCTGGCCGACGTCCCCACGCGCACCTCGGCGGCGGGCCGCGCGGTCCGTGACGAGCACGGGGCGCGACACCTCCTGCTGGCCGCCTCGGTGGCCGTCGGGCGGGACGAGCTCACGGCCGAGCTGGCGGCCGAGCTCCTGCTCGGCCCGCTCGCGGGCTTCGACGCGCTGTCCCTGCGTCGCCTCCGGCTCGCCCTGCGGGCGGACGAGCTCGCGGGGGGAGGCACGCGCTCCGCCGACGCTCTCCTCGTCGAGGCGCTCGCCGGGCCGGGGCGCTTCGCGACGATCGACTCGAGGCCGGCGGCCCGGGCGGGCCGCTTCGCGGCCAGCCTCGACGGCGCCCGTCGCGAGGCCGCGGCCGGCGCGAGCATCGAGGAGGTCCTCTGGGGGCTCTGGGACCGCAGCGGCCTCGCGCGCGAGTGGAGCGACCGCGCCGCGGGCCGGGGGATCGTGGCGGCCGAGGCCGACCGGCACCTCGACGGGGTGGTCGCGCTGTTCACGGCGGCGAAGCGGTTCGTCGAGCGCACCCCCGAGGCCCCGGCCGTCGGGTTCCTCGACGCCCTGCTCGGCGCCGAGGTGCCCGAGGACACCCTCTCGCCGCAGGCGTCCGCCGAGTCGGTGCTCGTCTGCACCCCGTCCGCTGCCGTGGGCCTCGAGGTCGACGTCGTCGTCGCAGCCCGCCTGCAGGACGGCGTGTGGCCGAACCTCCGGGTGCGCGGCGCCCTGCTCGGCCCCGACGACCTCGTCGACGCGGCGCAGGCGGGCGAGGTACCAGACCAGGGGCCGACCCCGGTCGACGCCCGTGCCGCCGTGCTCAGCGACGAGCTGCGCATGTTCGCGCTCACGGTCTCGCGAGCGCGTCGCCAGGTCGTCCTCTCCTGCACCTCCGACGACGACGAAGGGCCGTCGGTCTTCTTCCGGCTGCTGCCGACCGACGCGCCGTCGCCGTCCGGGGGGCACCCGCTCTCGCTCCGCGGCCTCGTGGGGCACCTCCGGCACGTCGTGGTCGAGTCGGCCCACCAGGGCCGCGCGGAGTCGGCGACGGCGGGCCTCGCCCGTCTCGCCGCGGCCGGCGTCGCCGGGGCGCACCCGGGCGAGTGGTACGGCCTCGCCGAGCCGAGCACGTCGGCGCCCCTGGTCGACCTCTCCGAGCCCGAGGCCCACGTCGCGGTCTCGCCCTCCCAGCTCGGCTCGTTCGAGGAGTGCCCGCTGCACTGGTTCGTCGACCGGTTCGGCGGATCGGCGCCGAACGCCTCGATGGGCATCGGCACGGTCCTCCACTCCGTCATGGAGCACGCGCTCGACACCGACGTCGAGGCCCTGTGGGACGCGGTCGAGGAGCGCTGGGACGAGCTCGACTTCGAGTCGCCCTGGATCGCCGAGGCCGAGAAGCGCCGAGCCCGACAGATGACCGAGAGCCTCGCCTCCTACCTGCGCGACTTCGCGCAGTCGGGCGGAGAGCTGATCGGGGCGGAGTCGACGTTCACCCTCGACACCGGTCCGGCGCGCCTCCGTGGCTCGATCGACCGGGTCGAGCGCACCCGCGACGGCGCCGCGGTCATCGTCGACCTCAAGACCGGGCGGGCCGCGCCGACGTCGTCGGCGGCCATCGCGGCCCACCCGCAGCTCGGCAGCTACCAGCTCGCCCTCGCCGACGGCGCGATCGACAGCGTGCCGGAGGGGACGCCGCCGGGCGGAGCGAAGCTCGTCGTCGTGTCGTCCGGCGTGCGGGGCAAGCTCTACCGGGAACCCGCCCAGGCCGCCTTCGACGCCGAGATGCTCCAGGAGTTCCGCGGCCGCGTCGAGGCCGCGGCCGAGGGCATGGCGGGGCAGGTCTTCCTGGCCCGTCTCGACGAGCACTGCGAGGGCAGGACCGGCGGCTCCTGCCGCATCCACGTCGTCGGCGAGGTCAGCTCATGAGGCTGTCGGCGGTCGACGTGGCCGTGCGGCTCGGCCTCCCCGAGCCGACGCCCGAGCAGCAGGCCGTCATCGAGGCCCCGCTCGTGCCCGCCCTCGTGGTCGCGGGCGCCGGCAGCGGCAAGACCGAGACCATGGCCAACCGGGTCGTCTGGCTCCTCGCCAACGGGCACGTCGAGGTCTCGCAGGTGCTCGGCCTGACCTTCACGCGCAAGGCCGCCGGCGAACTGGGCGAACGCATCGAGAAGCGCATCCGCCAGCTCGGCGAGGCGGGGCTGCTGGGCGACGACCCCGACCCGTTCGACGTCCCCACCGTGTCGACGTACAACGCCTTCGCCAACGGGGTGTTCCGCGACGACGCCCTCCGCGTGGGCCGCGAGCCCGAGTCGCAGGTGCTCGGCGAGGCCTCGGCCTGGCAGCTGGCGCGGTCGCTGGTCGTCGCGAGCCGCGACGACCGCCTCGCCGGGCTCGGACGCAGCGTCGACTCCCTGACGGAGGCGGTGCTCCGGCTGAGCCACGCCCTCAGCGAGAACGTGGCCGACGGCGACGACGTGCTCCGTCTCAGCGACCGGTTCCTCGACCTCGCGGGCCTGCCCTCTGCCAAGGGGTCGGCCTACAAGTCGGTCACCGACGCGGTCGCCGCGGTGTCGGCGCTGCCTCCGCTCGTGGCGCTCGCCGAGCAGTTCGCCGACGAGAAGGCGCGTCGGGGCCTCGTCGAGTACTCCGACCAGGTCGCGCTCGCCCTCGACGTCTGCGACACGGCTCCCGAGGTCGTGGACGCGATGCGCGCGCGCTTCCGCGTCGTGCTCCTCGACGAGTACCAGGACACGAGCGTCGTGCAGACGCGCCTGCTGTCGCGTCTGTTCGCCACCACGGGCGTGATGGCGGTCGGCGACCCGCACCAGTCCATCTACGGCTTCCGGGGCGCCTCCGCGGCGAACCTCGGCCGGTTCCCCGTCGACTTCGGGGCCGAGCCCGACGCCGTCTACAGCCTCTCGACGAGCTGGCGCAACTCCCGGGGCGTGCTCGACGCCGCCAACGTCGTGGTGGCCGAGCTGGCGGCGGCGTCCGAGGTGCCGGTCGGCGAGCTGCGAGCCCGGCCGACGGCCCCCGAGGGCCGGGTCGAGACCCTCTTCGAGCAGACCCTGCCGGCCGAGGCGGACCAGGTCGCGGCCTGGTTCGCCCGCGAGCTCGCCGCCCCGCCCGTCGTCGACGGCGTCCCGTCGCCGCGCACGGCGGCGCTGCTGTTCCGGTCCAAGAAGACGATGCCCGCCTTCGTCGAGGCCCTCGCCGAGCACGGGGTGCCCTACCGGGTGCTCGGCGTCGGCGGGCTCCTGCAGCGCCCCGAGGTCGTCGACCTGGTGTCCTGCCTCCGGGTGCTCCACGACCCCTCGGCCGGGTCCGAGCTCATCCGGCTCATGACGGGTGCGCGCTGGCGGATCGGCCTGCACGACGTCGCGGCGCTCCGGTCCGTCGCCTCCTGGCTGTTCGCCCACGACCACGCGCAGCAGGTGCTGGGCGACGAGGTCGCCGCGGGCTTCCGTGCCTCCGTCGCCGTGGGCGAGCACGGCTCCCTGGTCGACGCGCTCGACTTCGTCGCCACGGCGCCCGACGGGCACGGACAACTGCGCGGGCTGAGCGACGAGGGCCTCGCCCGGATGCGACGGCTGGGCTCGCAGCTGGCGTTCCTGCGGGGGCGCACGGGCCTCGACCTGGTCGACCTCGTGACGCTGGTGCAGCAGGAGATGCTGCTCGACGTCGAGGTCGCGGCCGCCACCGGGCAGGGCCACGGCGGCGCGTGGCTGCAGGCCTTCGAGGACGAGCTGACGGGCTACGTCGCGGCGGACGAGAACGCCGCCCTCGGCGGCTTCCTCTCCTGGCTGGCCGCGGCCGAGCGGCGCGACGACATGGGGCCGAGATCGGACGACGGTGAGCCCGGCACCGTCCAGCTGCTCACGGTGCACGGCTCCAAGGGCCTCGAGTGGGACCTCGTCGCGGTGCCGCGCCTCGTCGAGGGGGAGCTGCCCGGCACGTCGCGCGAGGGCGTCGGCTGGCTCGGCTTCGGCGAGCTGCCCTACGAGTTCCGTGGCGACGCCGCCGAGCTGCCGGACCTCGCGTGGCGCTCCGTCGACGACCAGAAGGAGTTCGACCAGCGGCTCGCGGCCTTCAAGGACGACCTCCGGCGTCGGCACCTCTCCGAGGAGAGGCGCCTCGCGTACGTCGCGTTCACCCGAGCGAAGGAGGCCCTGCTGCTCAGCGGGTCGTTCTGGTCGTCGACGGTGAAGCCCCGGCAGCCGAGCAGATACCTGGCCGAGCTGGTGGAGGCGGGCCTCGTCCCGGTCGACGCGGTGCCGGCCGAGCCCGACGACGAGTCCGATCCTCTCGCCCAGTCGTCGCGCGAGCTGGTCTGGCCCGTCGACCCGCTGGGCCCGAGGCGCGCACGGGTCGAGCGCGCCGCGGTGCGGGTCGGGCGCACCCTCCGGGCTCGCGAGTCGGCGGAGTCCGGCACCGGCGAGGTGGTCGACGCGGCGGCCCGGCGGCAGGAGGACGTGGGGCCGTGGGCCGACGACATCGACCTGCTCCTGCTCGAGCGAGAGGCCGTCCGTCGGCGGGCCGGCAGCATCGACCTGCCGCAGCGCATCCCGGCGTCCCGCTTCAAGGACTACGTGAGCGACCCCTCCGGCGTCGCCTCGTCCCTCCGCCGTCCGCTGCCGGAGCGCCCCTACCGGGCGACGCGCCTCGGCACCCTGTTCCACGAGTGGGTCGAGCAGCGGTACCGGCCGACCGGCCGCGCCGAGCTGCTCGACGCGTGGGGTCTCGAGCTCGACCTCGACGACGACGAGGAGCGCGGCGGGAACGGACTCGTCGATCCCGACGACGCGCGCCGTCTGGTCGAGCTCCAGGCCACCTTCGAGGGGTCTCCCTGGGCCCGGCTCGAGCCGGTCGAGGTGGAGCTGGAGGTCCATCTGCCGCTCGGACGGCGGACGGTCATCTGCAAGATCGACGCCGTCTTCGAGCGGGAGGGGCGCCTCCAGGTGGTCGACTGGAAGACCGGTCGAGCCCCGACGGACGACGCAGACCTCGCGCTGCGGCAGCTGCAGCTCGCCCTCTACCGCGAGGCGTACTCGGCGTTCCGCGGCGTGCCGGCGGACGACATCGACGCGGCCTTCTACTTCGTGGCGGACGACGTCGTGGTCGAGCCCCGGCACATCGCGGACAGGGACGAGCTCTCGGCCCTCTGGGACGCGGTGGAGGCAGGGGGCCAGGCCGAGCTGCCCGCCGGCTAGACGAGTCGGGTCGGACACGGCCCGGCCGAGGGCCGTCCCCACCGTGTCTCAGCCGGCCCGACCATGTCTCAGCCGGTCCGGCCGTCAGCGCGACCGGGGCATCAGCCGTGCCGGCGCTCGGTGGTCGAGAGCAGCTCCTCGACGCCGTCGAGGTCGAGCGCGGCCGTCGAGTCCGACGAGATCGACACCCCGTCGGGAGACTGCAGCCGGTCGACCAGGGCGGCCATCATGCCGACCGCGTCGTCGACGACGGCGGTGTTCTTCGTGGCGGTGCCGTGCAGCAGCCACTTCGCCGTGTCGAGCTCACGGTAGAGGGTGGCGCGACGACGGAGCTGGTGGTCGCTCGTGCCCCGGGCGTCGTTGTAGGCCGAGAAGGCGGAGTCGACGGCCTCGGAGCCGGCGCCGAGCAGCCAGGCGAGGTCGCGGGCAGGGTCGCCGACCTGCAGGTCGTGCCAGCCCAGGACGCCGGTGACGGCGCCGTCCAGGACGAGGAAGGACGCCGCGTCGAGGGATCCGTTGACGACGGTGGGCTGGAACTGCCACAGCACGTGGTCCTGGATCGCCGCCTCCCACCGCTCGAGGAGCGCGGCGGGCAGCAGCCGGGTGGAGGCGGCGCGGTCGACGAGCGAGGCCGTCGACCGCATCGCCTCGAACGGCGTGTGGCTCGTGAGCCCCGCGTCGGTGACGAAGCTGGTCGGCAGGGCGTGGATCGCGGCCACGCCTCGGCCGAGGGCCGTGGGCAGGCCGGAGCCGCCGGTCACCTGGGCCGTGCGGAGATGCGTCCCCGCGATGAAGTCGTAGACGATCCCTCGGGTCCGGCCGACGGGGGCCTGGCCCCGGTAGGACGGGACGGCGAAGGGCAGACGCCCGCGGACGCCCGCGCTGAGGGCCCGGAGGGCGACCAGGTCGGCGGACTGCTGTGCCTCCGCGCGCTGCGACCGGGGGACGCGCACGATGAGCTCGTCGCCGGCCCCCGTCGTGAGCAGCGCGGAGTCGACGTCGCCGGTCGAGGAGCCGTGCGGAGAGGTGGTGCGCACGTCGAGGTCGGCGACGGCGGCCGTGGCCAACGCGGCTAGAGTGAGGTGAGATCTGGCCATGCCCTCAGGGTAGGCCGCAGTGTCCGGTGCTCCGCCGTTCGCCACGCTGTCAACTCGCGATGATTGGTCGTCCGATGTCCTCGCCGCTCACGTCCCGGCTGCCCCTCGCCCGACACCAGGTCGATCGCGACTACCTCACGCGAGAGAGGCCCGACGCGATCCCCGAGCTCCTCGCGGACTCGGGCACGCGCGTGCTCCCCGTGTGGGGCACCCGCCTGCTGATGGCGGGCGGCGACCGTCTCGCCCTCCTGCCCCCGAGCGAGGTCCCCGAGGCGGCCGGTTACCTCTACCTCGGACGGTCGCTCGACCCCGACGCGGCCGAGCCCGTGGGCACGCCCCTGGTCGCGGCCCTGCTCGACGACGAGGCCTCGGCCCGGCTGTCGGCGACCGACGACGACTGGGGCAGCGTCCGCATGTTCGGCACCCGGCTGAGCGACCGGGACGCCGGCCTGGCCGTCGAGGCCGTGGCGCTCGCCAACTGGCACGACTCGCACCGGTTCTCGCCTCGCACCGGCCGTCCCCTCGTCCGCGACAAGGCCGGGTGGGTCGGCCGCGACGCCGACGACGGCCACGAGGTCTTCCCCCGGACCGACCCGGCGATCATCGTGGGCGTCACCGACGCCGAGGACCGCCTCCTGCTCGGCTCGAACGCGCTGTGGGAGTCCAACCGCTGGTCGCTGCTGGCGGGCTTCGTCGAGCCGGGCGAGTCCCTCGAGCACGCGGTCCAGCGCGAGATCTTCGAGGAGAGCGGCGTCAAGGTCGTCGACCCGCGCTACGTGGGGTCGCAGCCCTGGCCGTTCCCGGCCAGCCTCATGCTCGGCTTCACGGCGCGCGTCGACGTCGACGATCCGGGCACCCTCGAGCCCGACGGCGCCGAGATCCTCGACCTGCGCTGGTTCAGCCGCGACGAGCTGGCCGCCTCGCTCGGCGAGGTCCTCCTGCCCGGCCGCACCTCCATCGCACGCGCCATCATCGAGGACTGGTTCGGCGCCGAGCTCGACCAGTGAGCGACGCCGCGTCGCTGATCGCGGGCCTCGACGAGCAACAGCGCGAGGCGGCCAGGCGCCTGCTCGGCCCCGTCTGCCTGCTGGCGGGGGCCGGCACGGGCAAGACCAGGGCGATCACCCACCGGATCGCCTACGGGGTCGCCACCGGCGTGTACGCGCCCGGTCGTGTGATGGCCCTCACGTTCACCTCGCGTGCCGCGGCCGAGCTCCGGGGGCGCCTCCGCCAGCTCGGTGCGGGCGGGGTCTCGGCGCGTACCTTCCACGCCTCGGCCTTGTCGCAACTGTCGTACTTCTGGCCCCAGACGATGGGCGGGCAGATGCCGCGGCTGATCGACAGCAAGGGCAAGCTGCTGGCCCATGCCGCCGAGCGGGTCGGCCTGAAGCTCGACACGGCCTCGCTGCGCGATACCGCCGGCGAGATCGAGTGGCGCAAGGTGTCCCGCCTCACGGTCGAGCAGTACGCCGTCAAGGCGCACTCGCGCAACCTGCCCCCGTCGCTCACCGTCGACAAGGCCGTCGACCTGCACCGCGCCTACGAGGACATCAAGGACGAGCGCCGGCAGCTCGACTTCGAGGACGTCCTCCTGGCGACCGTCGGGATGATGCAGCTCGAGCCCCGCGTGGCGCAGCAGGTCCGTGAGCAGTACCGCTTCTTCGTCGTCGACGAGTACCAGGACGTCTCACCGCTGCAGCAGGAGCTGCTCGAGCTCTGGCTCGGCGACCGCAACGACCTCTGCGTGGTGGGCGACGCGAGCCAGACGATCTACTCGTTCGCCGGGGCCTCGGCCGACTACCTCCTCGGCTTCGGCTCCCGCTACGACGACGCGACGGTCGTCCGGCTCGAGCAGAACTACCGGTCGTCGCGCCAGATCGTCGACACGGCGAACCAGCTGATGCGGGGCCGGCCGGGTGCGCTGCACCTGCACCCGGCGGTCGAGTCGACGGGGCCCGTGCCGCCCGTCGTGCAGTACCCGACCGACATGGCGGAGGCCCGCGGGGTCGCGCAGACGATCGCCGACGAGATCGCGAGCGGCGTCGCGCCGGAGGAGATCGCCGTGCTCTACCGGGTCAACGTGCAGGCCGCGGCGCTGGAGCGCGCCCTGGCCGACGTGGGAGTCTCGACGCGCATCCACGGCGCCACCCGGTTCTTCGACCTCCGAGAGGTCAAGGAGGCGGTGATGATGCTCAAGGGAGCCTCGGTCAGCATCATCGGCGAGCCCCTCTTCAAGACGGTCAGCGACGTGCTGCGCTCCCTCGGCTGGACGCAGGAGGCGCCGGAGCAGCGAGGCGCCCTCCGCGACCGCTGGGAGTCGCTGAACGCCCTCATGGGCCTCGCCGAGGCCTCGCCGGAGGGGACGACCCTGGTGCAGTTCGTGGAGGAGCTGCTGGCGAGGCAGGCCGGACAGCACGAGCCGACGATGGCGGCGGTGACCCTCGCCACCCTGCACTCGGCCAAGGGGCTCGAGTGGCGCAGCGTCTACCTGGTCGGCCTCAGCGAGGGGCTCGTGCCGATCAGCTACGCCCAGGGCCTCGAGGCGATAGACGAGGAGCGACGCCTGCTCTACGTCGGCATCACCCGGGCGCGGGAGCGACTGCGTCTCTCGTGGGCGCCGAGCGGCCAGGGCCGGGGCGGCGAGCGTCGACCGAGCCGGTTCCTGGAGGAGCTCCGCACCCGCAGCCGGGATGGGGCCGCACGATCGACGAGCTGACCTCGTAGGTGTCGAGGTCGATGCGGACGACCTCCGCCGGCTCGGAGCCGCTGACGCGGCCGTCGCCGTCGACGTCGCCCCCGGCGGGGGACGTCGTCGTCGCGAGGACCCGACGGACGGTCCGGACCGCGGCGTCCCGGAGGACGAGCAGGGGAGGCGCGGCGACGGGGAGCGCGGCCAGCTGCCCCGCGATTGCCGGCCACGCACCGTCGCGGTCGCCGTCGTGGAGGTGCAGGCACCGCGCACAGGCCGTCACCCCGGGGACGACGACCGGACCGACGCGGACCGAGCGGTCGCCGACGCGCACGAGGACGTGCGGCACGTCCCGGCGCAGCCACTCGGACACGACGACGGGGTCGAGGGCGAGGCCGCCGACGACGACGCCGACGTGCTGCCGCGCCCCGTCGACCCGACCCGGCGTCGAGGCGGCCGAGGCGGCCGACTCGCCGTCCTCGAGGAGCACGCCGAGGCCGCAGGACTCGAGCACGCGCCCCACCTCGTCGGCCAGGGCACCGCGCCCCGCGAGCCGGACGACCGGGCGGGGTGCCGGAGTGCGCCGTGCCGTGGGGCCGGGGAGGACGACGGGCCCGAGCTGCCTCACGAGGTCGGCGGCCTCGGACCCGTCGCAGCCGACCTGGACCACCACCGCCGAGATGCCCCCGGCCCCGAGGCCGGCCGAGACGGCCGCCAGGAACTCCGCCTGCCCCGCCGTCACCCGGTCGACGACCGCGTGGACGTGCTCGACCCCGATCTGGAGCGACGACGGATCACGCCAGACGACGGGAGCACGAGCAGGGAGACGGAGCGGCGAGGGGCGGGGCACCTGACGAGACTGGACCACGTCCTGCGGCCCCGCCGGGTTGTCCACAGGAGCTCGGGCGCTCCCGTGGTCCTCAGGGGGCGGGGGAGGAGCCGGGCTCGTCGGCCGAGCCGTCCTCCGCCTCACGGGGACGGTCGTCGCTGGTGTCGTTCAGGAGGTCCTCGATCGCCTGGTCGACGTCGTCGAAGGCCGGTTCGCTCGACGTGAGCCGGGCGATCAGCGCCTGCGGGTCGTCGACGTCCGCGCTGGTGGGCACGATGTCGGGGTGCGACCAGAGAGCGTCGCGCTGCTCGGCGCCCACCGCCTCCGAGACGGCCGACCACATGGCCGCGGCCTCGCGCAGCCGGCGCGGCCGCAGCTCGAGTCCGACGAGCGTGGAGAACGCGGACTCGGCCGGCCCGCCTGCGGCTCGGCGGCGACGAACGGTCTCGGCGATCGCGGCGGAGCGGGGGAGGCGCGCGGTGGCCTGGGCGGTGACCACGTCGACCCAGCCCTCGATCAGGGCGAGGGTCGTCTCGAGCCTGCCGAGCGCGGCGAGCTGCTCGTCGGTCTTCGGGGGGATCAGCGCGCCGCTCGCCAGCGCGTCGCGCAGCTCGCCCGGGTCGGAGGGGTCGAAGTCGACCGCCAGCTCCTCGAGCCGGGCGGTGTCGATGCGGATCCCCTGGGCGAACTCGCGGATGGACGAGATGAGGTGGAGGCGGAGCCACCGAGCGTGCCGGAACAGCCGGGCGTGGGCCAGTTCCCGCACCGCGAGGTAGAGCTGCACCTGGTCGGTCTCGATGTCGAGGCCCTCGCCGAAGGCGGCGACGTTCTGCGGCACGAGCGCGGCCTGCTGGTCGTCGAGGAGGGGGATGCCGACGTCGCCGCCCGAGACGACCTCGGTCGAGAGCTGGCCCACGACCTGGCCGAGCTGCATCGCGAACAACGTGCCGCCGACGCTGCGCATCACCTGGCTGGCACCGGCGAGGAGCTGCTGCATCTCTTCGGGGGCCTGCTCGCGGAGGACGTTCGTGAGGGAATCGGCGATGGACTCGGCGACCGGCTCGGCGAGCTGGGTCCACACCGGCATGGAGAGCCGTGCCCACTCGGCGCGCGTGAGCAGGCGAGGCGCCACAGTGAGCTCGGAGACGAAGGTGACGTCGTCGAGCCAGAGGGCCGCGACGTGGAACGCCTGCTCGAGGGCCCGCCCGTCGGCCGGGCTGGTCGCGACGGCGGACTGCGTGCCCACGGAGGCGGCCTGGTCGGTCGCGACCGACCAGTCGATGCCGTCGCCGCTGCGGGCCACGGCGGACTGCAGCTGGCTCATCAGCTGGGCCACGAAGGCCGGGTCGTTCGGCAGCCCCGCGGCACCCGCGAGCTGCGACGGATCGATCTCGGAGTCGCCGGACAGGAACTGGCGGAGCATGTCGCGGAACTCGTCCTCAGGCTCGCGCTGCGGATCATCGGTCATGGTGGCTACGCTAGCTCGTGGCCCCAGGAACAGCCTGGATCCCGGCCGATGCCCCAGGGTCCTTCGCTGCGCCCGTGGCGAACAGCGAGAGGAACACCCGTGGCCTTGTTCACGCCCCCGACCCGAGCCGCCACGGCCGGTCGCCGCTCCGCACGCCTCGGCTGGTCCCTGCTCGGCGTCGCCCTGGTCTCCGGCCTCGCGCTCACCTTCATCCCGTCGCCGTACCTGATCGAGCAGCCCGGCCCCGTCTTCGACACCCTGGGCACCGCCGAGTACGAGGGCGAGGACGCCCCCCTGATCACCGTCGACGGTGCGGAGACCTACCCCACGGCGGGTTCCCTCGACCTCCTCACCGTGAGCGTCCAGGGCAACGAGTCCGTCCGCCCGAGCTGGATCGAGGTCGTCGGCTCCTGGTTCTCCCCGAGCCGGGCCGTCGTGCCGGTCGAGGCGATCTATCCCTCCGGCGTCTCGAACGAACAGGTCGACGAGCAGAACGCCGTCGACATGCAGAACTCCCAGAAGTCCGCCGTCGCCGCCGCCCTGGTGCACGAGGGGTACCGGGTCCCCAGCACGGTCTCGGTGAGCCAGGTCTCGCCCGGTGGTCCGTCGGAGGGCGTGCTCGAGGAGGGCGACGTGCTCGTGAGCGTCAACGGCGAGGACCTGACGACGAACGGCGACGTCGACGCCCTGCGCTCGATCGTGGCCGACAACGGGGCGACGTCCCCCGCGGAGGTGGTGGTCGAGCGGTCGGGCCAGCGCGAGACCGAGCAGATCACCCCCCAGGAGGTGCAGGGCACCTCCTTGCTGGGGGTCGGCGTCAGCGTCGACTACACGTTCCCCTTCGACGTCACCCTGCGCCTCGACAAGGTGGGCGGCCCCAGCGCCGGCATGATGTTCGCCCTCGGCATCATCGACAAGACGACGCCCGGCGAGCTCAACGGCGGCGAGCGGGTCGCGGGCACGGGCACGATCACCGCGTCCGGCACGGTCGGCCCGATCGGCGGCATCCGCCAGAAGCTCTACGGCGCGCGCGACGCCGGCGCGACCGTGTTCCTCGCGCCGAGCTCGAACTGCGACGAGGTCGTGGGCCACGTGCCCGACGGGCTCGACGTCTACTCGGTCGCCACCCTCGACGACGCCGTCACGGCGCTCGAGACCGTGGCCGACGGAGGCGACACCGGGGCGCTGCCCACCTGCTCGGCGCAGTAGGCGCGAGGAGGCGCGTCCAGGTCCTTCATGGACGCGTCGAGGACGATGGGCGGGCTCGCAGCCTGTTCAGGAGCGGCCCCCGTAGGATGGCCGTCCACGTCCCCTGATCCAGGAGCAACCACTTGACGTCACCCGCATCGTCGCGACCCGTACGACGCTCGCCCCGATTGCCCGTCCTGGTGACGGTGGCGGTCCTCGCCGCCCTGGTCATCGCGTTCTTCATCTTCTCGTCGCTGCTGACGGACTACCTCTGGTACGACCAGCTGGGCTTCGCCAACGTGCTGACGACCCAGTGGCTGGCCGGGGCAGCGATGTTCTTCGTCGGCTTCGTGGCCATGGCCGTGCCGGTGTGGGTGAGCATCGAGGTCGCGTTCCGGTTCCGGCCGGTCTACGCCAAGCTCAACTCCCAGCTCGACCGCTACCAGCAGGTCATCGAGCCGCTGCGCCGCGTCGTCGTCATCGGCGTCCCCGTGGTCCTCGGCCTCTTCGCCGGCATCGCCACGTCCACCAACTGGCAGACGACCCTGCAGTGGCTCAACCGGACGCCCTTCGGCCAGACCGACCCGCAGTTCGGCCTCGACGTGGGCTTCTACGTGTTCGAGCTGCCCTTCTACCAGGGCGTCGTCGGCTTCGCCTCGGCGGTCGTGCTGATCAGCGGCATCGCCGCCCTCGCCACGAGCTACCTGTACGGCGCGCTCCGCTTCTCGGGCCGCGACGTCCGCATCTCGCGGGTCGCGCGGATCCAGCTGGCCGTGACGGCCGCCGTCTACTTGCTGCTCCAGGGCGTCAGCCTGTGGCTCGACCAGTACGCCACGCTCTCCGACGGCACCAACAAGCTCATCACGGGTGCCACCTACACGGACGTCGCGGCAGGCATCCCCGGCAAGCAGATCCTCGCGCTCGCCGCGGCGGTCGTCGCCGTGCTGTTCATCGTGACCGCCGTCATCGGCCGCTGGCGCCTGTCGGTCATCGGCACCGCCGCGTTGATCATCATCAGCATCATCGTCGGCGGCATCTACCCGTGGATCGTCCAGCGATTCCAGGTCGAGCCCAGCGAGCGCACCGTCGAGTCGACCTACATCGACCGGAACATCCAGGCCACCCGGGACGCGTACGGCGTCTCCGACGTCGAGGAGCAGCCGTACGACGCCGTCTCCGACGCCGAGGCGGGCGCCCTGGCGGGCGACGCGGTCACGACCGCGAACATCCGCATCATCGACCCGGCCCTCGTGACCGACGCCTTCGCCCAGCTGCAGCAGTACCGCCAGTACTACAGCTTCCCCGAGCAGCTCTCCGTCGACCGGTACACGATCGACGGAGCGACGCAGGACACGGTGATCGCCGTGCGCGAGCTCAACACCGACCAGCTCGGCAGCTCGGCCACGCCCTACAACACGACGTTCGTCTACACCCACGGCTACGGCGTCGTCGCGGCCTACGGCAACCAGCGCTCGGCCGACGGCCAGCCCGTGTTCCTCGAGTCGGGCATCCCCGTCAACGGTGCGCTCGGCGCCGCGGACGAGTACGAGCCGCGGATCTACTTCGGCCAGGAGTCGCCCGCCTACTCGATCGTCGGCGGCGACGGAGGCGACGACATCGAGCTCGACTACCCCTCGGGCAGCAACGACAACGGCACGAACCAGACGACGACCTTCAGCGGCGACGGCGGGCCCAAGCTCGACAGCGCCTTCAAGAAGCTCATCTACGCCATCAAGTTCCAGTCCGAGCAGGTCTTCCTGTCCGACGCCGTCAACGACGGCTCGCAGATCCTCTACGACCGTGACCCGGCGCAGCGGGTGCAGAAGGTGGCTCCGTACCTGACCATCGACAGCGCGCCCTACCCGGCTGTGGTCGACGGCAAGGTCAAGTGGATCGTCGACGCCTACACGACGACGCGCGAGTACCCGTACTCGAAGCCGCAGGCCCTGTCCGACGCGATCGCCGACACCTACACCGAGCGTCCCGTCTACGCGTCGAACGAGATCAACTACATCCGCAACTCGGTCAAGGCGACGGTCGACGCCTACGACGGGTCGGTCGACCTCTTCGCCTGGGACACCGAGGACCCGATCCTCAAGACCTGGGAGAAGATCTTCCCGTCGACGGTCAGTCCGCTCAGCGACATGAGCGTCGAGCTCATGCAGCACGTCCGCTACCCGCAGGACATGTTCAAGGTGCAGCGCGCCATCCTCGGCACGTACCACGTCACCGACGCCGACTCGTTCTACTCGAGCGACGACGCGTGGGTCACGCCCAACGAGCCGACGAGCAACGCGGCCAGCCCGCCGCTGCAGCCGCCGTACTACCTGACGCTCCAGCTGCCCGACCAGGATCCGGCCTTCTCCATCTACTCGACGTACATCCCGCAGCAGTCGGGCGAGAACGCGAGGAACGTGCTCACCGGGTACCTGGCGGCCAACGCGGACGCCGGTTCGACGCCGGGCGAGATCTCGGAGAACTACGGGAAGCTCTCGCTGCTGACCCTGCCGAAGACCGACACGGTGCCCGGCCCCGGACAGGTGCAGAACAACTTCAACACCGACACGGCGGTCGCGAACCAGCTGGCGCTCCTCACCCGAGGCGACACGAGCGTCGTGCGGGGCAACCTGCTCACGCTCCCCGTCGGCGGCGGCCTGCTCTACGTGCAGCCGATCTACGTGAAGTCGAACTCCGAGACGTCGTACCCGGTGCTGCAGAAGGTGCTGGTCTCGTTCGGCGAGAAGATCGCCTTCGAGGACACCCTGAACGGCGCGCTCGACTCGCTGTTCGGCGGCAACTCCGGGGCGGTGGCCGGAGACGACGCCGTGCCCGAGACGGACGACGGCACGTCGACCGACACCGGCGGCGACACGGGCACCGACTCGGGCACGACCGATCCGGGGACGGCGACGCCGGCTCCGGACGCGGGCACCGACACCGGCAACTCGGCGCTGAACGCGGCCCTGGCCGACGCTCAGTCCGCGCTGGACGACCGTGCGGCGGCGTACGCGTCGAACGACCTGGTGGCGGCGGCGGAGGCCGACCAGCGCCTCCAGACCGCCCTCGAGGACGCGGTGGCCGCCAGCGGCCAGTGACGTCCTGACCTGACGGCGACGGCCGCCTCTCGACTCGTCGGGGGCGGCCGTCGCCGTCTCTGCAGGCGCTCGGAGAGCGACCAGGCTCGCCTCACCGCACCTCTCGCGGCCTCGATTTGTGGAGCGTCAGATGCCGTGATAAGTTTCTTCTCGTGCCGCGGGGTGGAGCAGTTCGGTAGCTCGCTGGGCTCATAACCCAGAGGTCGTAGGTTCAAATCCTGCCCCCGCAACCAACGCCGCACCACGACAGAAGCCCTGGTCACTCGATCGGGGCTTCTGTCGTTCCCGGCTCCTGTCGTTCCCCGCGTCCGGCTCTCTCGTGCTCGGCGCCCTGTGTGCCAGCATGTCCCTGTGCCAGGCATAGCCGTCGTCGTCGCGCCCGACTCCTTCAAGGGGACCGCGGGTGCCTCCGCCGTGGCCGCCTCCGTCGCCGGGGGATGGCGCTCCGTGCGGCCGGGCGACCACGTGACCGAGCTGCCCCTGGCCGACGGCGGGGAGGGCACCCTCGACGCCCTCGAGTCCGCGCTCCCCGCCTGCACACGTCACGAGGTCGTCGTGCCCGGCCCCGACGGACGGGCCGTCACGGCGTCCTGGCTGATGCTCCCCGACGGGACGGCCGTGGCGGAGCTCGCGTCGTCGAGCGGCCTCGGGCTGATGTCGGCACCTGCGCCGTACGACGCCCACACGCGCGGCCTCGGCCGGGTGCTCGCCGACGCGCTCGACGCAGGTGCACAGCGCCTCGTCGTCGGGCTGGGCGGCAGCGCGTCGACCGACGGGGGAGCCGGGCTCCTCACGGAGCTCGGCGCGCGCCTCCTCGACTCCCTGGGCGAGCCCGTCGTCGACGGGTCGCACGGGCTGGCCTCGACCGTGCGGGTCGACCTGTCCGGTCTCCGGCCCGTGCCCGCGGGCGGGGTCGAGATCTGGTCCGACGTGACGGCGCCGTTGCTGGGGCCGCGCGGCGCTGCCGCCGTCTTCGGTCCGCAGAAGGGCGCCGGTCCCGACGACGTCCTCGCCCTCGAGCGCGCCCTCGAGGGCTTCGCCGTGCTGGTCGACGCCGACCCGTCGACGCCGGGCGCCGGGGCCGCGGGCGGGACGGGCTTCGGGCTCCTCGTCTGGGGCGCCGCCGTCGTCTCCGGCGCCGAGGCCGTCGCCGAGGCCGTGGGGCTCGACCGCCTGGTCGCCGAGGCCGACCTCGTCGTCACCGGGGAGGGGCGGTTCGACGACCAGACGGCGGGCGGCAAGCTCGTCTCGTGGGTCGCCTCCTCGGCTCGTGCCCTCGACGTGCCGGTCGCCCTCGTGGCCGGCCAGGTGGCAGCGGACCCGGCCGGGTTCGTGGACGTCGTCGACACGTCCGTCCTGGCCGGGGGCGCGGCCGCCTCGCGGGCCGAGCCGCAGCGGTGGCTCACCCAGGCCGGTGCCCTGCTGGCCGCGCGCGCCACCGCACGCAGCTTCGCGGGCGACGCGGCGGGCGAGACCGCGTGAGTCGAGGAGGCGACCCGCTCGTCCCTCAGACGCGCAGGGCCGCCAGCTGACGAGCCGCCTGCTCGAGCACCTCCGTGCGCTTGCAGAACGCGAACCGGATGCGCGACGCGTGCTCGACCGCCGCCTCCTCGTGGCAGAAGGCGCTCACCGGGACGCCGACGACGCCGGCCAGCTCGGGCAGTCGCCGACAGAGGTCGGCGGCGTCCGAGAAGCCGAGCGGGGCGGCGTCGGCGACGACGAAGTAGCCGCCGCGGGACGGCGCGACGGAGAACCCGGCGGCGACGAGCCCGTCGGCCAGCACGTCCCTCCTTCGCTGCAGGCCGGCGGCGAGCCCCGCGAACCACTCGTCCGGCAGGCCCAGCCCGACGGCGATCGCGGGCTGGAAGACCGAGCCGTTCACGAACGTGAGGTACTGCTTCACCGTCATCACCTTCGACACGAGGTGCTCGGGGCCGGTGAGCCAGCCGATCTTCCAGCCCGTCGTGCTGAAGGTCTTGCCCCCGCTGGAGATGCTCAGGGTGCGCTCCGCGGCGCCGGGCAGGGTCGAGAGCGGCACGTGTGCGGCACCGTCGAAGAGCAGGTGCTCGTACACCTCGTCCGTGACGAGGACGGCGTCGTGGCGGCGCGCCAGGTCCACCACGAGCTGCCTCGTCGACGCGTCGAGCACCGTGCCGGTCGGGTTGTGCGGGTCGTTCACGATCACGAGGGCCGTGCGGTCGGAGAACGCCGCGCGCAGCTCGGCGTGGTCCACCGCGAACTCGGCGCCGCGCATCGGGACGGTGCGGTGCACGCCCCCCGCGAGGCCGATCACGGCTCCGTAGGCGTCGTAGAACGGCTCGAGGGTGACGACCTCGTCACCGTCGTCGACGAGGGCGAGGACCGTCGCGGCCAGGGCCTCGGTGGCACCGGCCGTCACGAGCACCTCGCGTCCCGGGTCGAGCTCGATGCCGTAGAAACGCCGCTGGTGCTGGGCGACGGCCTCGAGCAGCTCGGGCCTGCCGCGACCCGGCGGGTACTGGTTCAGGCCGGCGTCGAGGGCGGCGTGGGCGGCGTCGAGCACGACCCGGGGCCCGTCCTCGTCAGGGAACCCCTGGCCGAGGTTGATCGCACCGGTACGGGCTGCCAGCGCGGACATCTCGGCGAACACGGTGGGCGCGGCGCGGCCGGCACCGTCGAGCAGCATCGCGCCGCGCGCGGCGCGTTCCCAGGGGGCAGGTGCAGTCATGGTGCTGTCACGGTACCTGCACGACCGGTCGCCTCCGCAGGGGCAGGCCGGCCCTCACCGGCGGACGCATAAGCTGACCGCAGCCCGCTCCCAGGCGGGTCTTATGCGCTGCACAGCTTGCCCGACCAGGCTGACAGGGCTTGGAAGGAGCACACCCTCATGAACGAGACCCCCCGAGGCGCGGACGACCACGTCGGTCCCCACCACGACCACGACGCCGACGCGACGAACGAGGCGCCGACGACCGGGGGCCCCGCCGAGGAGGCGCGGGCCGACCGAGCGGACGCCGCAGGCCGTCCCGAGACGGCCGCCGCCGCTCCGCGCGGGCAGGAGCCGCCGGTGACGTTCGGCGCACCGCCCCTGCCGGGCAGCACGCCGGGCTCCCTCGCCGACGAGGCGGCCGTGCGCGCCGGCTCGGCCGACGGGCGCCCTGCCGTGCCTCAGCAGCCTGCTCCCTACCCGCAGCCGGCCCCGTACCAGCAGCCCGCAGCCCACCAGCAGCCTGGTTCCTACCAGCAGCCTGCGTCGTACCAGCAGCCTGGTTCCTACCAGCAGCCTGCGTCGTACCAGCAGCCTGGTTCCTACCAGCAGCCTGCGTCGTACCAGCAGCCTGGTTCCTACCAGCAGCCTGCGTCGTACCAGCAGCCTGGTCCCCACCAGCAGCCCTCGTCGTACCAGCAGGGGTCGCAGTACGCGCAGGCGTCGTCGCCGCAGACGGACGCCTTCGGGCGGCCCGCAGCGGGCGGAGCACCGCAGGGTGCCGCCTCCTGGGCGCCTCCCACCTCGACGACGACGAAGCGCCGCGGCGGCAAGGGCGTCCTCGCGGCCGCCCTCGCCGTCGGCCTGATCGCGGGCGGCGCGCTCGGCGGCGTCGTGGGAGGAGTGGTCGCCGACGGAGGCGGCGGCACGACGGCCTCGAGCGGCCCGTCGCGTGAGCTCACGGTGAACGACTACGACGACGCCACGGCCATCACGGCCGTCGCCGCCAAGGCCACGCCGTCCGTCGTCACCATCAACGTCGCGAGCGGGTCGTCGGGCGGCACGGGGTCGGGCGTCATCGTCTCCGACGACGGCTACATCGTCACCAACACGCACGTCGTCACCCTCGACGGGGCGAGCGCCTCCGGCACGGTGACCGTCACCCTCAGCGACGGCAACATCCTGCCCGCCGAGGTCGTCGGCCTCGACCCCACGGTCGACCTCGCCGTCCTCAAGGTCGACGCCACGGGCCTCAAGCCCATCACCTTCGCCGACTCGTCCGCGCTCAACGTGGGCGACACCGCCGTGGCCATCGGGGCGCCGCTGGGGCTCTCGAACACCGTGACCGACGGCATCGTGTCGACCCTGAACCGCAGCATCACCGTCCAGTCCTCGGCCGCGCCGAGCGACGGCAGCGACCAGGGCGACCAGGGCGACAACAACGGCCAGGGCCCGTTCTCGTTCAACAACGGCGACGGGGGCACCCAGAACCAGGCGAGCAGCGTCATCTCGCTGCCTGTGATCCAGACGGACGCGTCGATCAACCCCGGCAACTCGGGCGGCGCGCTGCTCGACGCCAAGGGCGACCTGATCGGCCTGAACGTCGCCATCGCCAGCTCCGGCTCGTCCTCGGGCAGCATCGGCGTGGGCTTCTCCATCCCCTCCGCCCTCGTGCAGCGGGTCTCGAAGGAGATCATCGCGAACGGCAGCGCCACCCACGGGCTCCTCGGCGCGAGCGTCGACGACGCGGCCACGGCGCAGGGCGCCGACCGCGTCGGAGCGCTCATCGTCGAGATCAGCCAGGGAGGCGCGGCCCAGGAGGCCGGCCTGCGTGCCGGCGACGTGGTCACCGAGTTCAACGGCATCGCGGTCACCAGCCGCACCGACCTGACCGCCCAGGTCCGGTTCCTCGCCGGGGGCGCCACGGCCGAGCTGACGTACGTGCGGGACGGCGCGGAGGCGACCGCCCAGGTGACCCTGGACACGCTCACGAGCTGACCTCGGGGACGACACGGCTCCTCCTCAGGGCGGACCGGGGCAGCTGCGGCCCCGGTCCGCCCTGTGGCCTTGGTAGGCTCGGCGGGATCTCCGCGGGGCTCCGGTCTCGTCCGCCAGCGCGTCAGCGCCGCATCCCGAGGCCCCTCCATGACCTTCCCCGACAGCCCGGCGCCCGGCGTGTCCTACGTCATGCCCGTGCTCAACGAGGAGCGAGAGATCCGTGCCGCGGTCGAGAGCCTCGTCGACCAGGACTACGAGGGGCCGTTCGAGGTCCTCCTGGCCCTCGGGCCGAGCGTCGACGGCACCAACGAGGTCGTCGCGGCCATGTCGGCAGCCGACCCCCGCATCCGCACCCTGCCCAACCCGGTCGGCTCGACGCCGGCGGGCCTGAACGTGGCCATCCGCGCCAGCGTCCACCCGATCACGGTGCGGGTCGACGCGCACTCGGTGCTCCCGCGGGAGTACACACGGCTGGCCGTCGACGCACTGCGCCGCAGCGGCGCCGACAACGTGGGCGGCATCATGCTGGCCGAGGGGCGCACGCCCTTCGAGAAGGCCGTGGCCCGCGCGTACGGCAGCCGGGTCGGGCTCGGCGGCACCCCCCACCACGTCGGAGGTGCGGAGGGGCCGACCGAGACCGCCTACCTCGGCGTGTTCCTGCGCCACCGCCTCCTCGAGGTGGGCCTGTTCGACGAGGGCGTCAAGCGCGGCCAGGACTGGGAGCTCAACCGCCGGCTCCGCGCCTCCGGGGGCACCGTCTGGTTCACGCCCGACCTCGTGGTGACGTACCGTCCGCGACCCAGCCTCCGCAAGCTCGCCCGGCAGTTCGTCGCCACGGGGCTGTGGCGCGGCGAGCTCGCGCGGCGGTTCCCCAAGGCCAACACGCTCCGCTACCTCGTGCCGCCCGCGATGGTGGTGGGCGTCGCCCTGGGCGTGCTGGCCGGGCTGGTGGGCCTCGTCGGCGCGCTGACGGGGACGGCGGCGGCCTGGGCCCTGCTCGGGCTCGTCGTGCCGGGTCTCTACGTCGCGTTCGTGGTGCTGGCCGCCGTCCTCGTGCCCCGGGGCGACGGTCTCCGCACGCGCCTGTGGTTTCTCGTAGTCTTGCCTTCCATCCACTTCGGCTGGGGGCTCGGCTTCGTGGCCGGGTTCCTCGACCTGACGGGGAACATCACCGCGCACACGGGAAGATAGCCTCACGCCATGACCGCGCTGCCCACGCGTCCCACGTCCATCGCCGAGCTGCGACGGGTGGCCCAGCCGCCCGAGGTCCGCAGCCGCGCCAACGCCGAGCACTGGACGGCCTCGCTCTACCTGCGCGACGTCTCGCCCTACCTCACGTGGTGGCTGCTCAAGACGAGCGTCACCGCGAACGGCGTCACCGGGCTCATGATCCTCACGGGCTGGGCCACCGCCGCGGCGCTGCTCGTGCCCGGCATCGGCGGCGCGATGCTGGCCCTCGTCCTCGGCCAGCTGCAGATGCTGGTCGACTGCTCTGACGGCGAGGTCGCCCGGTGGCGGGGGACGAGCTCGCCGGCCGGGGTGTTCCTCGACAAGGTGGGGCACTACTCGACCGAGGCCCTCATCCCCGTGGCGCTCGGGGTCCGGGCGGCCGGCTGGCCGTTCGACGTGCCCGCGGACTGGCTCTGGACGACGCTGGGAACGGCGCTGGCGCTCGTCATCGTCCTCAACAAGGCCCTCAACGACATGGTGCACGTGGCCCGGGCCAACGCCGGCCTGACCCGCCTCGAGGACAAGCGCGGCGGCGCGACCGTCCCCAGCGGACGGCTCCTGTCGCGACTCCGTTCCGCCGCCCGCTTCGTCCCGTTCCACCGCCTCTACCACTCCGTCGAGCTGACCATGCTCGCCTTCGTCGCCGCCCTCGTGGGGCTGGTCGTCGGCGAGCCCCTCGCGGACCGCGTGCTCGTGTCGCTGCTGCTGCCGTTGTCCGTGGTCGCCCTGGTGGGCCACTTCGTGGCAATCATGGCGTCGAAGAGGGTCCGCTCCTGAGCGGCGAGGCGGCTCGGTCGACACCTCGTGTCGGGGTCGTCAGCCTGACGCAGGGTCGTCGGCCCGACGACCTGCGTCGTGGCCTGGAGAGCGTCCTCGCCCAGGTCGGAGTCGAGGTCGACGTCGTGTGCGTCGGCAACGGCGGGGGGCCCGGCCCCGTGCCCGAGGGCGTGTCCGTCCTGACCCTCCCCGAGAACGTCGGCATCCCCGCTGGTCGGAACCGCGGCGCCGAGCGCGTGTCGGGCGACTGGGTCTTCTTCCTCGACGACGACGCCAGCATCCCGTCGCCGACGTTCCTGGCCGACGCCGTCGCCCTGATGCAGCGCGAAGGCGACGTGGGGCTCGTGCAGCCCCGCGTCGTCGACGCGTCCGGAGCGACGTCGCCGCGCCGGTGGATCCCACGGCTGCGCAAGGGCGACCCCGCCGAGGCGAGCGACGTCTTCTCGGTCTGGGAGGGCGCCACGGTGATGCCACGAGCGGTCTTCGACGCCTGTGGGGGGTGGGGAGAGCCCTACTTCTACGCCCACGAGGGGATCGAGCTCGCCTGGCGAGTGTGGGCCCAGGGGCTCCGGGTGCGGTACGAGGGCGGTCTCGTGGCGCACCACCCCGCGATCGACCCCGCGCGCCACGCCGAGTACCACCGGCTCAACGCCCGGAACCGGGTGTGGCTCGCCAAGCGGAACCTGCCGTGGCCGCTCGTCCCCGTGTACGTCGGCAGCTGGACGGCGGTGCAGGTGCTGCGCTGGGCCTCGACGCCGGCCCGCCTCAGGGCCTGGTTCGGCGGCTGGGCCGAGGGCTGGCGCACGTCGCCGGGTGGCCGTCGGTCCATCGGTTGGGTAACGGTCCTGCGCATGTCCAGGTCCGGTCGACCCCCGGTGATCTAGCCTGGGACACCCCGGTGCGCGACGGTCGTCGGGCACATCAGCACCACAGGAGGACCCTCCGTGCCCTTGAAACGGGATCTCTCGCTCGCCAGCGGACTGGCCTCGCGCGCCTGGAAGTCACGGCGTCAGCGTCGGCGCCTGGAGAAGCTCGGCGACGACGGACGCCGGCCGGAGCCCGGGACGGTGCGCGTCGCGGTGTACTTCGCGGACACCTCCGTGAACATGTACCAGATCCGCCAGTGGTACGCGCCGTTGGCCCATCTCGCCGAGACCGTCCCCGTCGCGATCGTCGCGCGCTCGCCGGGGGCCATGCTCGCCCTGCTCGAGGAGTCGCCCGTCCCCGTCGTCTACGCACGCCAGGTCGTCGACCTGGAGGAGTTCGTCGACTCGCACCCCCTCGCCATGACCCTGTACGTCAACCAGAACGCCAAGAACTTCCAGATGATGCGCTACGGGCGCATGTGGCACGTCTTCGTCAACCACGGCGAGAGCGACAAGATGTACATGACCACGAACCAGTTCAAGGCGTACGACTACGCCTTCATCGCGGGCGACGCCGCCCGGGCGAGGCTCGAGGTCGCCCTCTGGGACTACGACCTCGACCGTCGTGCCGTGCCCATCGGCCGACCCCAGGCCGACCACGCTGCGGGGACGCCCCCGTTCGAGCCCGACGACCGCATCGTCGTGCTCTACGCCCCGACCTGGGAGGGCGACCGTCCGGCGGCCACCTACGGGTCCATCGCGACGCACGGCGTCCGTCTGGCCGAGGCGCTGCTGGCGTCGGGACGCCACCGGCTCGTCTACCGTCCGCACCCTCGCAGCGGGGTGGTCGACCGTGACTACCGTCGCGCCCACGAAGCCGTGGTGTCGGCGATCGAGGCCGCGAACGCGGCGACGCCCGGAGCCGGTCACGTCTACGACACCAGCCCCCAGCTCGGCTGGCAGCTCACGACGGCGGACGTCGCCATCACCGACGTCTCGGCGATGATCTACGACCGCCTCGCGACGGGCCGGCCCCTCCTCGTGACGAGGCCGGCGTCCGCCGAGGCGGACGTCGACGAACGGGGCTACCTCGGAGCCGCCGAGTGGCTCGGGGCCGCAGAGGCCGGCGACGTCGTCGACGTGGTCGACCGCGTCCGTGACGACCCGGAGGCACGTCGACGCCTCGAGCACTGGGTCCACCGGTACTTCGGCGACACGACTCCCGGGGCCGCCACGCGGCGGTTCGAGGAGGCGGTGCTGCAGCTCGTCGAGCGGAGGGACGACTTCGCCCGGCGCGCCGGTGCGTCGGACACCGGTGTGTCGGACGCCGGCGCGCCCGGCACCGACTCGTCGGGCGGCACGACCGCCTCCTAGGCTCGGCGTTCTCGAGCGGAGAGGCATGCAGCGCTCGTGTCTGTGGGATCCAGGCGTCTGGGATCTGGCATCTCATCGCTGAGGGGCGTATCCATGAGGCATGCCCGATCCGTCGTCTCCCGCTGCCCTGCTCTTCGGTGAACGTGTCCGCGGCGAGCGTCAGCGCCTCGGGCTCAGCCAGGACGAGGTCGCCCACCTCGCGGGGATGAACGTGTCGAACTACGGCAAGATCGAGCGCGGTGTCGGCAACCCCGTCCTGCACACGATCGTGCGACTCGCCGCGGTGCTCGGCGTCGACCCGGCCGTGCTGGTCGGCGGCATGTCGGGTGATCACCTGCCGCCCGTGCTCGAGGCCTTCTCGGCTGCCGACTACGTGGCGGAGCGTCGCGCCCGCGCCGTCAGAAGCTGAACCGCCAGAGGTACTCGTCCCGGGACGGCCGGAACCACCGCACGACGGCGATCGAGCTCGCCACGAGCTCGGGGCCGATGACGCTCAGGGCCAGGGACTGCCCGGGAGCCAGGGTGCCGGTGCTCACGGGCACCAGGAGGCCCGAGCCGAGCAGGGTGACCCTCAGGGACGACACGGTCTCGCTGCCGTCGTTGACGAGGCGCAGGATCCGCGGCCCGCGTGAGCGGTCGAGACGGAAGGGGACGCTGTAGGCGGGGGAGCTGTCACGGTCATGCCGTGACGGTAGGCCGGACCCCCGACCCTTCCCGCTCCGCCCTGTGGATCGAGCCCTGTCGGGGGAGGAACGACTTCCCGCAGCACGGCGACTCCGAGGCGGTCCGTCGGGTCGGCAGGTCCGTCAGGCCCCGAGCTCGACCGGGAAGGAGGCGGGAGCCGGTCCGAACGCGTCCCTCGCGCTCCCGACGACCTTGCGTCCCAGCAGGTGGTTGCCGGTGCCGCCGACGACCGCGCCGATGCCGAACGGAACGGCCCTGCCGAGGACCGTGGCGGTCTGCGACGCGGCGAAGCGCCGGACGAAGTGCTTGCGGACGGTGTCGGTCAGTCCGCTGAGGGCGGTCTTGGGGAGCTTCTGCGTGACCAGCTCGCCCCAGAACGCGCTGCGGGCGGGGGCCGTGCCGAGAGCCTCCCCGGCGAACTGCCGGACGAGGGTCGCGCCGGGAGCGCCCATCATCATCGTCATGACGAGTGCCCGGGCGCGTTCCGGGTCGGTGACGGCGATGCCGTGCACCTCGGTGACGGACTGCGCGAACAGGGCGCTCGCCTCGAGGAACCCCGCGGTCTCCACCCCGGAGAGGGCGAGGGAGATGCCCCAGCCGACGCCGGGGATGACCGCGCTCGCCCCGACGGCCGCCCCGCCGGACGTGACGGCCGTCAGGTACTCGCGCTCGAGGATGCGGATGAGCTTGGCCGGGTCGGCCTTGCGGTGGCGGCGCCGCAGGGCTGCGACGTGCTTGACGACGACGGGCCGCTGGACGGCGAGGAGGCGGTCGAGACGACGCAGCCACGCCGAGTCGACGACCTGGCCGCCCTGCGACGCGGCCCGGTACGGCTCGGGAGACCCGGTGTCGGGATCGATGCGGACGAGATCGTCCTCGGCGGGACGGGGCGAGACGTGGCGATCGGGCATCACCGGATGCTACGCCGCGGGCCGGGGAGGATGATCGGAGGCGTACCGGGCGAGGGCCTCGTCGAGCGGGCCGTCGAAGACCAGCTCGCCCTTGTCGAGGTAGAGGCCCCGGCCGCAGAAGCGCTTCAGGTCGCGCTCGTTGTGCGACACGAGGAACAGCGTGCGGCCGTCGGCCAGCATCTGCTCGATCCGCCCGTAGCACTTCTCGCGGAAGGCCTTGTCACCCACCGCGAGGACCTCGTCGACGAGGATGACGGGCTCCTCGAGCCGGGAGATGACGGCGAACGCGATCCGGACCTTCATGCCGCTCGAGAGGTGCTTGTACGGGGTGTCGACGAAGGCGGCGATCTCGGCGAAGTCGATGATCTCGTCGAAGCGCTCGTCGATCTCGTCCCGGCGCATGCCGTGGAGGCCCGCTGTCAGGTACACGTTCTCGCGCACCGTGAGGTCGGCGACGAAGCCGCCGGTGATCTCGATGAGGGGGGCGACTCCTCCCGAGACCGAGACGGACCCCGTGTCGGGGAGGATGACCTCGGCCACGAGCTTGAGCAGCGTCGACTTGCCCTGCCCGTTGCGGCCCACCACCCCGATCGCCTCGCCCGCGCGGACGTCGAACGAGACGTCGCGCAGGGCCCAGAACTCGCCGGGGCGCGACCGCCGGCTCGAGTCGGAGAAGAGGTCCTTGAAGGAGCGGCGCCCGCGGCGGTTGCGACGGAACCGGATGCCGACGCCCTCGACGCGGATGACGGGCTGGTCGCCGGTGGGGGGAGCCATCAGATCTCCTTCAGCACGGCGCGTTCGCTGGCCCGGAACACCGCGAGGCCGACAGCGAGGAGGAGGAGGCACATGCCGCCTCCGACGAGGACCTCGAGCAGGTCGAGCTGCTCGGGGAAGAACGCGGACCGGTAGAGGCCGAAGATCCCGCTCAGCGGGTTGAAGGCCGCGAGGAGGTGCAGGCTCTCGGGCAGGTCGCGGGTGCCGTAGATGATCGGCGACGCGTAGAAGAGGAACCGGAGGGCGAGCTTGGTCGCGCGCTCGAGGTCACGGAAGAACACGACCAGGGGGGCGACGATCAGCCCCACGCCCGCGACGAGCACGGTCTGCATGACCATCGCGAGGGGCAGGAAGACCACCTGCCAGTGCAGCTCGGCGCGGCCGAGCACCGCGAACAGGGCGAGCACCGGCAGGCTCAGGGCGAACTCGATGCCCTTCGAGCCGACCAGGCGGAAGACCCAGATCGTCCGGGGGATCTTCGTCGACCGCACCAGCTTCGCCTCGCGGATGAACGCCCGGGTGCTGTCGGAGACCGCTCCGTTGAACCACATCCACGGGAGGAGCCCGCTCAGCAGGAACACGATGTACGGGTCTTCGCCGACCGACCTCTGGAAGACCACCTGGAAGACGAAGAAGTAGATGCCCGCCATCACCAGCGGATCGAGGATCGACCAGACGTAGCCGAGCGCGGACGTCGAGTACCGGACCTTGAGGTCACGGCTGGTCAGCAGCCACAGCGTCTGGCGGTACCGGGCGGCCCCGGTGCGCCGGGGACGATCGGCCAGGGCTGTGCTCACGGGTGTCCTCGATCTCGGGGGACATCCCGGCCGACGGGGCGGACCCCGGTCACACGAAGAGGTTCGCGCGCTCCAGGTCCTCGGCGAAGTCGACCTCGACGGCGTAGAGGTCGGAGATGTCCACGGGCTCAAAGAGTAGCCCGTTCTGCTCGATCGCCAGTTCGATGCCGCGCTCGAAGTAGTCCTGCGCGTCGACCTTGGCGAGCTGGCGCATGAGGACGGCCTTGTCGGCCTTGGCGACGAAGTTGATGCCGACCGCCTCGCCCAGGCCGCCCACGACCTGCTTCGACAGCTGTGCGATGTAGCCCTCGGCGGTGGTCGTGTACTTGACCTCTTCGTCGGACACCTTGGAGGTGTTGACGGCGACGAACGACTGCTCGTCGCGGACCTGGCGTGCGGCACGGCGCAGCGCCTCGGGGTCGAACACGACGTCGCCGTTCATCCACAGGACGCCGCCCGACGTGCTGGCCCGCAGCGCGCGCAGCAGGCTCTTCGAGGTGTTCGTCTGGTCGTACTGCTCGTTGTAGACGAAGGAGGCGGTGGGGAACGCCTCGACGATGTGCTCGAACTTGTAGCCGACGACGACGGTGATGCGGGCGTCGGGCCCGAACGCCGACCGGATGTTGTCGAACTGCTGCTGCATGATGGTGCGGCCGTCGCTCAGCTCGGTGAGCGCCTTGGGCAGCGAGCGACCGAGGCGGCTGCCGAGGCCGGCGGCCAGGATCACGATCTGGGGGGCGGTGCTGTCTGTCTTGCTCACGTCTGTCTCCTCGTGGGGCTGGCCGTCTGCCTGTCGTTCCGTGCCGGCCGGTGGTGAGGGCCGTCTCGGTGCGCCGCCTGGACCTCGGATCGGAGATCCGTGGGGCGGGCCCCGGGTCTGGACAGGTGTTCGGTCGTGCTTCTGGGTCGTGCCCCGGGAGGTGCGGTCGGGCGCCGTCTGTGGCGCCCCTCCGTCTGGTGTTCGGGCGGCGTTCACCCTCGGGACTCGATGTGGACACGTCGTCGTGCTCGCCCAGACTACAGCGAGCGGTCGCTCAGCGGCAGGTGCTGGTCGAGGTCGTGTCCCTTTCGTGATCGTCCTCAGGGCGGGCGTGCCGGGCTCACTCGCTTGGTACGGTGGTGCGATGGCTTCCGTGCGCGACGACCAGGAGGGTGCCCTGCACCCCGACGAGGCGACGCGCGGCGGCGGGGACACGCTTCACCGGGGGGATCAGATGGACGACGAGGCGACGCCGACGGACGCACCGGACGGGGTGGCGACGGTCGACGAGCCCGGCCAAGGCGCGACCGGCCAGGGCACGACCAGCCAGCGAGAGCAGACGGGACGCGAGCGGACCCCCTCCCGAGGAGGCGCCTCTCCCGCCCCGAGGAGCCCTCGGACCACGTCGGCCGGCCGCAAGCCCGCCTCGACCCGGACGGCAGCCGACCGGTCGGCCGCCGCCAAGAAGGCCGCGGCCACGCGGGCCGCGAACGCGCGCGCCCGGGCGGCGGCCGCGGCCGCCGCGGCGGCCGAGGAGGCCGCCGCCGCCGAGGCCGCCGCCCAGGAGGCGGCCGTCGCCGAGGAGGCCGTGGCCGAGCTCGACGTCGTGCCCGTCGCCGAGGAGCAGGCCGTGGTCGAGTCCGACGGCGACGAGAGCGTGCCGGGCGGCGCCGTCGCCCTGCCGACCGACGCCGATGCCGCGCCCGACGACGCGGAGGCAGCTCAGGACGACGTCGTCGCCGCGGCGACCGCGCCCGACGAGCTGGCGGTCGAGACGGACGACGAGTCCGGGTCGGTCGACGCGAGCACGGACGACGGCGAGCTGCCGACCGTGGCTGCGGACGACGCGACGGGCCCCGACGAGGCGACCGCGCCTCCTGCGGACGACGCGGAGCGCCCCGTGGTCCTCTCGATCAAGGGGATCGCCAAGAGATACGGCAGCACGGTCGCCGTCGAGGGCGTCGACCTCGAGGTCCGGGCGGGCTCGTTCTACGGCATCGTCGGCCCCAACGGAGCAGGCAAGACCACCACGTTGTCGATCGTCACCGGGCTGCTGCGACCCGATGCGGGCACCGTCTCGGTGCTCGGCTCCGACGTGTGGGACGACCCTGCGGCCGCCAAGCGCGCCCTCGGGGTGCTGCCCGACCGCCTCCGGCTCTTCGACCGCCTCACGGGCGCCCAGCTCCTCTACTACTCCGCGACCCTCCGGGGACTCGACGGGGCCACGGCCCGCAAGCGCTCGGCGGACCTGGCGGCCGCCTTCGGCCTGCAGGACGCCCTCGGCCGTCTCGTCGCCGACTACTCGGTCGGCATGACGAAGAAGATCGCGCTCGCTGCGGCCGTCATCCACTCGCCCCGCGTGCTCGTGCTGGACGAGCCGTTCGAGTCGGTCGACCCGGTGTCGGCGGCCACGGTGACGGACGTGCTCCAGCGCTACGTGGCCGGCGGGGGCACGGTGCTGCTCTCGAGCCACAGCATGGACCTCGTCGAGCGCATCTGCGACAGCGTCGCGGTGATCGTCGACGGCCACGTCCTCGCGAGCGGGACGGTCGACGAGGTCAGGGCCGGCCGTTCGCTCGAGCAGACGTTCGTCGAGCTGGCCGGCGGCCGAGCCGTCACGGAGGGCATGGAATGGTTGCAGAGCTTCTCCGACTGAGGCTCCAGACGATCGCGAACACCGTCCGGCACGAGCCGCGCCGGCTGCTCGTCACGGTCGTGTCGATCCTCCTCGTCCTGGGTGCCTCCCTCGCCGTCTCCGCCCTCGCGGGCTCCCTGCGCGACGATCCGCTCAGCGACGTCCGCGCGCTCGTCGTGGGTGCCGGGTCGCTCGTCGTCGTCGCCTACAGCGTGCTGCCGTTCGCGCGGGTCCGGCCGCCGTGGAGCGATCCCCGCCGCCTGGCCGTCCTCGGAGTGCCCGAGGGGTCGGCGGCCGTCGGCCTCGCCCTCGGCGGTGCCGTCGGCCTGCCCGTGCTCGCTCTCGTCGCGGTCGCTCCCGGCTACGTGCGATCGTGGGGCGAGGGGCAGGGCGTCGCGTCGCTCGCCGTCCTCGCCGTCGTGCTCGCCGGCGCCACGGCCTACCTCGCGTCCCTGGTGGCGGCGACGATCAACAGCGTCGTCCTCACCACCCGCCGGGCTCGTCAGTTCCTGGTCGCGGGGGGCGTGGTGGTCGCGGTCCTGCTCGTGCCCCTCGTCATCGACCTCGTCCGTGCCACCCTCCCCGGCGGCAGGACGAGCGGGGTCGTCGCCGACGTGCTCGCGTGGACCCCGTTCGGCGCCGCCCTCGCCCTCCCCGGCCACGCCGCGGTCGGCGAGACGGGCCGGGTCGTCGCGGACCTCGTGGTGGCGGTCGTCACCCTCGTCGCCCTCTGGCTCGCGTGGCGGGCGCTCGTGGCCCGCGCCTTCGTCGACCAGCCCGAGCCCGACGTCGCGGACGACGCGGCCGGCCTCGGCTGGTTCGAGTTCGTCCGGGCGAGCCCGACCGGTGCCGTCGCGGGCCGGAGCCTGACCTACTGGATGAGGGACGCGCGCTACCGCATGTCCCTGGTCATCATCCCGATCCTGCCGCTGCTCGTCGTCCCGCTCGGCATCGCGGGGATCAGCTGGCACTGGCTCGCGCTCGTGCCGGTGCCGCTCATGTGCCTCATCCTCGGGTTCCTGCCGCACAACGACGTCGCGTACGACAGCACCGCCCTGTGGCTGCACGTCGCGGCCGGCACGGGGGGCCTCGCGGACCGCGTGGGCCGGCTCGCGCCTCCTCTGCTCATCGGGGTGCCGCTCGTCGTGCTCGGGTCGCTCGTCGCCACGTGGCTCTTCGGCGACCGGGGCGCCCTGCTGCCCGAGATCGGGGTGTCCGCCGGGCTGCTGCTGAGCGGCCTGGGGCTGTCGAGCATCGTCTCGGCCGCGATGCCCTACGCGGCGGTGCGTCCGCACGACGACCCGTTCCAGCAGCCCCAGGCACACGGCAGCGCCTCGGTGACGGCCCAGGTCACGATGATCGCAGGGGCTGTCCTGGCGACGTCCCCGTCGCTCTGGTTCGCCGGCCGCTACCTGCTGCAGGGGCAGCAGGACGCCGACACGTGGTCGTTCGTCACGGGGCTCGCCGCGGGCGTCGTCGTGCTCGTCGTCGGCGTCGCGATCGGCTCGCGCACGTTCACTCGTCGTGCGCCCGAGCTGCTCGCCTTCACCCTGCGCAGCTGACGTACGATGGTCGCCATGAGCGACACACAGACCGGCGGCGGACTCGACGTCCTGGATCGCGAGCTCGAGAAGCTCCTGAACGAGGACGCCGTCGACCCCGGCGACCACGAGCGCTTCTCGCACTACGTGAAGAAGGACAAGATCATGGAGTCCGCGCTCAGCGGCAAGCCCGTCAAGGCGCTCTGCGGCAAGAAGTGGACGCCGGGGCGCGACCCCGAGAAGTTCCCCGTCTGCCCGACCTGCAAAGAGGTCTACGAGAAGATGAAGTCCGAGTAGGTCTCGTCCGTGACCCGGCGGGCGCCGCTCACTCGTAGACCGTCGGCAGCACGGGGTCGCCCCGGCCGAGCCGGAAAGCGCTCGGCGGCAGCTCGTCGACGGCGGCCTGACGGTGGTCCCGCGCGCGCTGCACGCCCTGCGGCCCGGTCCAGCGGTCGTCGACCACGCCGTCGGTGACGAGCGACACGAGCAGCGGTCGCTCCTCGCCCTCGCCCGGACCCCCGTCGCCGATGCGCACGAGCTCGGTCGTCGCGACGCCGTCGACCAGCACGCGCACCGGTGCCTTGCGACCGCCGATGGTCGCCTTGTCGGCGGACTTCTTCGCCACCGACACCCATTCGCCGTCGGCGCCCTGACGGGCGACCAGCTTGAAGACCATCCCGGCTGCCGGGTGGCCCGAGCCGGACACGACGGACGTGCCGACGCCGTAGCTGTCGACGGGCGCCGCGCGCAGCGCCGCGATCGTGTACTCGTCGAGGTCGTTCGTCACGGTGATCTTCGTGCCCGTGGCGCCCAGGCCGTCGAGCTGCGCGCGCACCTGCGACACGAGCGCAGGGAGGTCGCCGCTGTCGATGCGGACGGCGCCGAGGCCGGTGCCGGCGACCTCGACGGCCGTGCGCACCGCCTCCGGGATGTCGTAGGTGTCGACGAGCAGCGTCGTGCCGGGCCCGAGGCTCGCGACCTGCGCCTCGAACGCCTCGCGCTCGGTGTCGTGCAGGAGGGTGAAGGCGTGGGCGGCGGTGCCCATCGTCGGGACGCCCCAGGTTCGCCCGGCCTCCAGGTTGCTCGTGGCGACGAAGCCCGCGACGTAGGCGGCCCGTGCCGCCGCCACGGCGCTGCGCTCGCCGGTGCGCCGCGAGCCCATCTCGGCGAGCGGCCGGCCGTCGGCCGCCGAGACCATCCGTGCCGCGGCGCTCGCGACGGCGGAGTCGTAGTTGAAGACGCTGAGGGCGAGCGTCTCGAGCAGGACGCCCTCGGCGAAGGTCGACTCGACGACGAGCAGGGGCGAGCCCGGCAGGTAGACCTCGCCCTCGGCGTAGCCGCGGATGTCGCCCGAGAAGCGGTAGTCGGCGAGCCAGTCGACGGTGCGGTCGTCGACGATGCGGCCGTCGCGCAGCCAGGCGAGCTCGTCGTCCCCGAACCGGAACTGCGTCAGCTCGGCGAGGAAGCGGCCGGTGCCGGCCACGAGGCCGTAGCGGCGACCCTGGGGGAGGCGGCGGGCGAAGAGCTCGAACACGCATCGTCGGTCGGCGGTGCCGGCCTTGAGGGCCGCCTCCACCATCGTGAACTCGTAGCGGTCGGTCAGCAGGGCACTGGTCACGTCCCCACCCTAGGCGGGGGAGGGGGCCGGGACCAGGGCGCCCGGCTGCGGCGCGCCTCCGTCCGGGTAGGCTCGACGACCGTGACGCACGCACCCATCGGAGTCTTCGACAGCGGCGTGGGCGGCCTGACCGTCTCGCGGGCGATCATCGACCAGCTGCCGCGCGAGTCCGTGCTCTACGTCGGCGACACCGCTCACTCGCCCTACGGCCCGAAGCCCATCGCCGAGGTGCGCGAGTACGCGCTCGCCGTCATGGACGACCTCGTCGCCCAGGGCGTCAAGCTGCTCGTGATCGCCTGCAACACCGCCTCCGCCGCGGTCCTCCGCGACGCGCGCGAGCGGTACACGACGGGTGCCGGCATCCCTGTCGTCGAGGTCATCCAGCCCGCCGTCCGCTCCGCCGTGGGCCAGACGCGGAACAAGCGCATCGGGGTCGTCGGCACCGAGGGCACGGTCCGCTCGCGCGCCTACGAGGACGCCTTCGCCGCGGCCTCCGACCTGCAGCTCTTCACGCAGGCGTGCCCGCGGTTCGTCGAGTTCGTCGAGGCGGGCGACACCTCGAGCCCCGAGCTGCGCGAGGTCGCCGCGGGCTACCTCGCACCGCTCCGCGAGGCCGGGGTCGACACGCTCGTGCTCGGCTGCACCCACTACCCGCTGATGTCGGCCGCGATCCAGTACGTGATGGGGCCGGAGGTGCGCCTCGTCTCGAGCGCGGACGAGACGGCCGCCGACGTCTACCGCACCCTCGTCGACCACGATCTCGAGGCGCCGGCCGGCAGCGTGCCGCGCTACGAGTTCGAGGCCACCGGCGCGGACGAGGCGGCGTTCCTGCGGCTGGCGAAGCGGTTCCTCGGGCCCGAGGTGTCGCGCGTCGGCCACCTCGAGACCGGCGCCATCGAGCTGCCGGGCGGGCTCCGCGCCGCCGGTCCGCGCCCCTGACCGCGCCGCCACCGCCCGCCCGCCCGCACTGCACTGCACGAGACCACGTCAGACCAGACCAGACCAGACCAGACCGACCCGACCAGGGGGAGACACCATGACCGAGACCACCACCGACCTCGTCCGCGCCGACGGCCGCCGCGCCGACCAGCTGCGACGCGTCACCATCGAGAAGGGCTGGAGCGCGCAGGCCGAGGGGAGCGCCCTGGTGTCGTTCGGCGACACGAAGGTGCTGTGCACCGCCTCCTTCACGAACGGGGTGCCGCGCTGGCTGGCCGGCAAGGGCAAGGGCTGGGTCACGGCCGAGTACGCGATGCTGCCGCGCGCGACCGGCTCGCGGAACGACCGCGAGAGCGTCAAGGGCAAGATCGGCGGACGCACCCACGAGATCTCGCGCCTGATCGGTCGCAGCCTCCGGGCCGTGGTCGACACGAAGGCCCTCGGCGAGAACACGATCGTGCTCGACTGCGACGTGCTCCAGGCCGACGGCGGCACGCGCACGGCCGCCATCACGGGTGCCTACGTCGCGCTCGCCCAGGCGATCGAGTGGGGCCGCGAGAAGAAGTTCATCGCCCAGAAGGCGACCCCGCTGACCGACAGCGTCGCCGCCGTCTCGGTCGGCATCGTCGACGGCGTCCCGCTGCTCGACCTCGCCTACGTCGAGGACGTCCGAGCCGAGACCGACATGAACGTCGTCGTCACGGGCTCCGGCCTCTTCGTCGAGGTGCAGGGCACGGCCGAGGGAGCGCCCTTCGACCGGCGCGAGCTCGGCGAGCTGCTCGACCTGGCCGTCGCCGGCGGCGCCGACCTGACGAGCATCCAGAAGGAGGTGCTGGGCGCGTGACGCAGGTCGTCATCGCCACGCACAACCAGGGCAAGGTCCGGGAGCTGCGGCTGCTGCTCGCCGAGACCGCGCCGGGCGTGGAGCTGGTCGCCTACGACGGCCCGGAGCCCGTGGAGGACGGCGACACGTTCGCCGCGAACGCGCTGATCAAGGCCCGCGCGGCGGCGGCCCACACCGGGCTGCCGGCGCTCGCCGACGACAGCGGCATCTCGGCTCACGCCCTCGGGGGCGCGCCCGGCATCCACTCGGCGCGGTACGCCGGCACCCGTGACGACGACGACAACATCGACCTGCTGCTGGCGAACCTGGTCGGCGTGGCCGACCGCTCGGCGCAGTTCTCGTGCGCGGCGGCGCTCGTCGTGCCCGCGTCGGCGGACGGCACGGTCGCCGCCCGCGAGCTGGTGGAGCAGGGCGAGTGGCGGGGCGAGGTGCTGGAGACGCGGGTCGGCACGGGCGGACACGGGTACGACCCCGTGTTCCGGCCCGAGGGCGACAGCCGCAGCGCGGCCGAGCTGACCCCGGACGAGAAGAACGCGGTCAGCCACCGGTCGCGGGCGTTCCGCGCCATCGCGCCGCACGTCGCGGCCCTCGCGGGCTGACCGCCTCTGCTGTCGCCCGCGGGCTGGCCGCGCCGCGGGGCCGGGTGCGGCTGATCCGCGCACATGTGGCCCCAGCGCCCATTCCTCTCAAATTTGAGAGTGATCGGCGCTGAGGGTCCAGATCCGCCCGTGTTCGCGGCGCCGGAGGCGCGGATCTGTCTCGCTTTCAGACCGGAAATGCACCCGAGAACGCATGACGGTGCCGGTGACGGCGGTGCCATGAGCGACGCGGCGGGTCGGGTCGGAGGCGGTCAGGCCTGCGTCGGCGTCTGCCCGGTGGGGGAGTCGACTCGCGCTGGGTCGACGGCCGCGGCGTCGACCTCGGCGTCGGGGGTCGTGCCGTCGGCCTCGTGCTTCTTCGCCGTGTGCACCCCGTGGAAGTAGTGGATGGCCACGGGGATCAGCGTCGCGAGCACGGCGCCGAGCAGGATCAGGTCGATGTACGAGCTGACGAAGTCGGCGACGGGCGGGATGTGGCCGATGCCGAAGCCGAGCATGGTGACGCCGAAGCCCCAGAGGACCGCCCCGATCCCGTTGTAGAGCGAGTAGCGCCGGTAGCTCATGTGGCCGACGCCGGCCATGATCGGCGCGAAGGTGCGGACGACCGGCACGAAGCGGGCGATGATGACCGCGAGCGGGCCGAAGCGCTCGAAGAAGGCGTTGGTCCGGGCGACGTTCGCCTTGCTGAACAGCCCGCTCTCCTTCCGCTCGAAGATGCGCGGCCCGATCTTGTGGCCGATCAGGTAGCCCAGCTCGCCGCCGGCGAAGGCGGCGATGCCGATGAAGATCGCTATGAGCCAGATCGGCAGGCCGAGGGCACCGGGGTTCGTGGCGGCGAGGATGCCGGTGATGATGAGCAAGGTGTCGCCGGGGAACAGGAACCCGATCAGCAGCCCGGTCTCGGCGAAGACGAGCAGGCAGACGCCGAGCACGGCCCAGGGGCCGAACGCCGACAGGAGGTACTCGGGGTCCAGCCACGAGATGGTCGCCAGGGGCAGCATGGGTCTCTTTCTCGAGGTGCCGGGAGGCCCAGGCTACTCGTGCGGGAGAAGGGACTTGAACCCTCACGCCCGAAGGCACAGGAACCTAAATCCTGCGTGTCTGCCAGTTTCACCACTCCCGCGGGCAGGACCGAGTGTACCGACGAGCACGAGCACGAGCACGAGCACGAGCACGAGCACGAGCACGGACACGAGGAGGCGACGGCCAGGGCTCAGCGCAGCTCCCGCGGCACGTGCGGCGAGTACCGCGGCACGTAGCGCAGCAGGATGGCCGCCCCGACGAGGCCGAGCACGCCCATCACCCCGCTGGCCAGCGAGATCGAGACGACGGCGGTCAGCCCCGAGATGAGCAGCGGTGCGGCCGCGCTGCCGGCGTCGCCCGTGAACCGCCAGGCGCCGAGGAACGGCGCCGGATCGGCCCGGTCGGCGAGGTCGGCGCCGAGGGTCATGAGGATGCCGCTGCCGATCCCGTTCGCGAGCGACATGAACATCGCCACCGCGACGAACCAGCCGACCCGGGCGTCGAGGTCGTGCGTGAGCGACAGGGCCAGGTACGAGATCGAGAGGCCGACCATCGACGGGACGGCGCTCCAGAGGCGGCCCCAGCGGTCCATGATCTGGCCGCTCGTGTAGAAGAGGGCGAAGTCGACGGCGCCCGCGATGCCGATGATCAGCGCCGTCTGCGGCGCGCTGATGCCGATGCTCACGGCCCAGAGCGGCAGGATCACCTGGCGCCCGGCCCGCATCGCGCCGATCAGCGCGGCTCCGCTGCCCAGCTTGACGAGGACGCCGCGATGGCGGGCGAGCGTGCGGAACAGGCCCTCCGCCTCCTTCGCGACCTCCTCCTCGCCGGGGGTCGGGGCGTCGACGGGCACGGCCGCCGCCGCCCGGCGCTCGCGGAGCACCTCGGACGGGTCGCGCAGCACGAGCAGCACGACGGCCGCGCCGAGGCAGCCGGCGACGTGGATCCAGAAGGCGGACTGCGTCGAGCCGGTGAGGTGGATGGTGCCGGCCGCGAGGAACGGGCCGACGAAGTAGCCGAGCCGGAAGACCCCGCCGAGGCTCGAGAGCGCCCGCGCCCGGACCTCCACCGGCACGAAGCTCGTCATGAACGCGTGCCGGGCCAGGGCGAACACGGCCGTCGAGAGGCCGATCAGCAGCACGCCCCCGGCCAGCACCCACTCGTTCGGCGCCCACACGCAGGTCAGCAGCCCGACGATGCTCACGAGGGCGGCGGAGATCATGGCGGTGCGCTCGCCGATCCGGGAGACGAGCCAGCCGCTCGGGACGTCGCCGATCAGCTCGCCCACCAGGATGAGCGCGGCGACGAACGCCGCGAAGGGCAGGGTCGCCCCGAGGTCGCTGGCGACGACCGGGATGATCGGGATGATCGCCCCCTCGCCGATCGCGAACAACGCGGCGGGGAGGAATGCCGACAGGGCGACGGACCGGAACGAGAAGGCGGGGGAGGGCGTCGACGTCATGGCACCGGCCACACTATGCCTGCCTCGGCCGGGGTCGACCGCCCTGGCCCCGCCGGGCCCCGGCGCGGCTGCTTACACTTGACGGATGAAGATCCTCGCAGCGATGAGCGGCGGCGTCGACTCGGCGGTCGCCGCGGCCCGGGCGGTCGAGGCCGGCCACGACGTCGTCGGGGTGCACCTGGCCCTCAGCCGGATGCCCGGCACCCTCCGCACCGGCAGCCGCGGCTGCTGCACCATCGAGGACTCGATGGACGCCCAGCGCGCCGCCGACGTCATCGGCATCCCCTACTACGTGTGGGACTTCAGCGAGCGGTTCAAGCTCGACGTCGTCGACGACTTCGTGGCCGAGTACGCCGCCGGCCGCACCCCCAACCCCTGCATGCGCTGCAACGAGCGCATCAAGTTCGCCGCCCTGCTCGAGAAGGCCCTCGCGCTCGGCTTCGACGCGGTGTGCACCGGGCACTACGCGACCGTCGTCACCGACGACCAGGGCGAGCGAGAGCTGCACCGCGCCTCCGCGTGGGCCAAGGACCAGTCGTACGTGCTCGGCGTCCTCACCGCCGACCAGCTGGCGCACTCGATGTTCCCGCTCGGCGCCACGCCCTCGAAGGCCGAGGTGCGTGCCGAGGCCGCCGCCCGTGGCCTCAGCGTCGCGGCGAAGCCCGACAGCCACGACATCTGCTTCATCCCCGACGGCGACACCCGGGGCTGGCTCGCGGAGCGCGTCGGCGCCGAGCAGGGCGACATCCTCGACCGCTCGGGCGAGACGATCGGCACGCACCAGGGCGCGCACGCGTTCACGGTCGGGCAGCGCAAGGGGCTGAACGTCGGGTTCCCGTCGGACGACGGCAAGCCCCGCTTCGTGCTCGAGGTGCGACCGGTCGACAACACGGTGGTGGTGGGGCCGAAGGAGGCGCTCGACATCGCCGAGATCGCCGGCGGCTCGTACACGTGGGCCGGCCGCGCGCCGGTCGACCCCACGACGGCGTTCGACTGCGACGTCCAGATCAGGGCCCACGCCGACCCCGTCCCCGCCGTCGCGCGGGTGTCGGTGGTCGAGGGTAGAACGGAGCTCGTGATCACTCCCCACGAGCCCCTCAGCGGCGTCGCCCCCGGGCAGACCGCCGTCGTCTACGTCGGCACCCGCGTGCTCGGCCAGTGCACGATCGACCGGACGGTCAGCGCCGTCCCGGTCCCCGCGCCGTGAGCGGCGGGCCTGCGGACGACGGGTCCGTCCCCGACGTCACGCCCGACGACCTCGCCGCCGCCCGTGACGAGGTCGCGCAGCTGACGTCACGCGTCCTCGAGCTGCGCGACCAGTACTACGAGGGCAACGCCTCGACGGCGTCCGACTCCGACTACGACGCGCTCGTGCGGCGGCTGGCCGAGCTCGAGGGCGAGCACCCCGAGCTGCTGAAGGCCGACAGCCCGACGCAGACCGTGGGCGGCCGGGCCGAGACGACGCAGTTCGCCCCCGTCGAGCACGCCGAGCGCATGCTCAGCCTCGACAACGTCTTCAGCGACGACGAGCTCGCCGAGTGGGCCGGCAAGGTCGAGCGCGACGCCGGGGCCGAGCGCGTCCGGTTCCTCTGCGAGCTCAAGATCGACGGGCTCGCCATCAACCTGCGCTACGAGCACGGGGTGCTCGTCACGGCCGCCACCCGTGGCGACGGCGTCGTGGGAGAAGACGTCACGGGCAACGTCCTCACCATGGGGACGATCCCCGAGCGTCTCGAGGGCACCGGCCACCCCCCGATCGTCGAGGTGCGCGGTGAGATCTTCTTCCCGGTCGCCGAGTTCGACCAGCTGAACGCCCGCCAGCGCGAGGCAGGCGAGCGCGTCTTCGCGAACCCGCGCAACGCCGCGGCCGGCTCGCTGCGGCAGAAGGCCGAGGGCAAGAGCCCGGAGAAGCGCGCCCTGATGGACGCCCGCCTCCGCAGCCTGCGGATGCTCGTGCACGGCATCGGCGCCTGGCCCGTCCGCGAGCTCGAGCGCGACACCGACGTCCACAGCCAGAGCGAGGTCTACGACCTCCTCGCCTCGTGGGGCCTGCCCATCTCGACGCACCACCGCGTCTACGACACGGTGCCCGAGGTGGCGGCGTTCATCCACGACTACGGCGTGCGCCGGTCGAGCGTCGAGCACCAGATCGACGGCATCGTCGTCAAGGTCGACGACCTCGCCCTGCACGACGAGCTCGGCGCCACCAGCCGGGCGCCGCGCTGGGCCACGGCGTTCAAGTACCCGCCCGAAGAAGTGAACACCGAGCTGCTCGACATCGTCGTGAGCGTGGGCCGCACCGGTCGCGCCACGCCGTTCGCAGTGATGCGCAAGGTCGAGGTCGCGGGCAGCGAGGTGCGCCAGGCGACCCTGCACAACCAGCAGGTCGTCAAGGCCAAGGGCGTGCTCATCGGCGACACCGTCGTGCTGCGGAAGGCCGGCGACGTCATCCCCGAGGTGCTCGGCCCGGTCGTGGAGCTGCGCGACGGCAGCGAGCGTGAGTTCGTCATGCCCACCGAGTGCCCCGAGTGCGGCACGACCCTGCGCCCGGCGAAGGAGGGCGACGTCGACCTCCGCTGCCCCAACGCCGAGAGCTGCCCCGCGCAGGTGCGCGGCCGCGTCGAGCACATCGCCTCGCGCGGCTCGCTCGACGTCGAGGGCCTCGGCGAGGTCGCGGCGGCCGCGCTGACGCAGCCCGTCGAGCCGGCGACGCCGCCGCTCCGCACCGAGGCGGGCCTGTTCGACCTGACGATGAGCGACATCTTCCCCGTGCGGGTGGTCGTGCGCGACTCCGAGACGGGCATGGAGAAGCTCGAGGCCGACGGCGTGCCCAAGCTCGTCACGCCGTTCCGGCGGCGCCGTGCGAAGAAGGACGCTCCCTTCGACCCCGACGCCACGGAGTTCGCCGGCGACGAGACGAGCGTGCCGTCGAAGACGGCGATCGAGATGCTCGCCAACCTCGAGGCGGCGAAGACGAGCCCGCTCTGGCGCATCCTCGTCGGCCTCAGCATCCGCCACGTCGGGCCGGTCGCCGCCCGGGCGCTGGCCGGCCACTTCGGCTCGCTCGACGCGATCCGAGCCGCGACCCGCGACGAGCTGGCCGCCGTCGACGGCGTGGGCGGCATCATCGCCGACGCCCTGCGCGACTGGTTCGAGGTCGACTGGCACGTCGAGATCGTCGACCGATGGGCCGCGGCCGGCGTCCAGCTCACGACGCCCGACCACCCGGGTCCCGGCGCGGCCGTCGAGGCCGGGGGAGTGCTGTCGGGCCTGACCGTCGTCGCGACGGGCAGCCTCGAGGGCTTCAGCCGGGAGGGCGCGCAGGAGGCGATCCTCGCGGCCGGCGGGAAGGCCGGCAACAGCGTGAGCAAGAAGACCGACTTCGTGGCCGCAGGCCCCGGCGCCGGGTCGAAGCTCACGAAGGCGGAGCAGCTCGGCGTCCGCATCATCGACGCGGCCGAGTTCGCTGTCCTCCTTAAGGAGGGCCCAGCGGGGCTCGCTGTCCCCGATTCGGGGGACGAATCCTCAGCTGACTGACGAAAACCCTGGTCAGGCGGCACCTCGCTCTCTTAAGATGAGGGCGCGCATCGGCCGGGGCTGTAGGGGGTCGTGGCTCGGGTGCGCACGAGAGGTAAAGACCCGACGTGCTGTTCCTCGCTGCAGCCATCCTGTCCGCATCGATCCACCTCTCCGGGGTGGTCGCCGGTCCCGTCGAGCCCGCAGCCGCGGCGGTGGGCGCGAGCCCTGAGGTGCACGCCTGGGCTTCGACGGTCGTGCCCGCCGCGCCCTCGTCTGCCGACTCCTCGCTGTCCGCCGCCTGCGCGGTAGCCGCGCCCGAGGGGTGCCTCACCGTCCTGGCGACGGCGAGCGATCACGAGCTCGACGACTTCGCCGACTCGCTGGACGCCTCCGGCGACGACACCGGCACGCTCGTCGACGCGGTCGCCTCCGTCCGGACCGCCCCCGAGGTGGCGTCCTGGTGGGCCGACCTCGCCCCGTCGCGGCAGCTGGGCCTCGTCGCCCGCGTGCCCGGCCTCGTCGGCAACCTCGAGGGCGTGCCCTACACGACCAGGGACCAGGCGAACCGGCTGTTCCTCGTCGAGGCGCGCGCCGCCGTCGACGAGCGTCGGGGCACCAGGGACGAGCGCCGCGACGACGACGCCCGCGCGGCGATGCTCCGCCAGGTCGCCGCGGCCGTCGGCGGCCGTGCGGTCGGCGACGCCGACCGGCACCTCGTCGTGCTCGACACGGTGCTGCCGGGGCGCGCGGCCGTCTCGGTGGGCGACCTCGACACGGCCGACGACGTGAGCGTGCTGGTCCCCGGCATGTTCTTCACCGTCGGCAGCCAGCTCGTGGACTGGACGGACACGGCCGGTGAGCTCTACGACGAGCAGACGTCGTGGACCTACCTGCTGGCGCGCGCTGACGGGGACGGGCTCGACCAGGTCGCCGTCGTGGCGTGGCTCGGCTACCGCACCCCCGACCTGACCAACGTCTACGGGCTCGACCTCGCCCGGGCCGGGGCCGACCGCCTCGAGGACGCGATCACGGGACTCGACGCGGCCCGCGCCTCCGCGCCGGCCAGGGTCACGGTCGTGGCTCACTCGTACGGGTCGACGACGGCCACGCTGGCGCTGTCGTCCGGGGACGTGTCGGTCGACTCCCTGGTGCTGCTCGGCTCGCCCGGCAGCGTCGTCCCGGCCGCGTCGATGCTGGACGTGACGGGGGACGACGTCTACGCGGCCGCGGGCAGCTTCGACCCCGTCGCCGGCAGCGCGTACTTCGGCGCCGACCCCGGCACGGCCGGCTTCGGCGCCGTTCTGCTGCACACCGGGGGAGGCGCGGACGGCTACACGGGACGCGCCCTCGCCGCCGCCCTCGGCCACAACTCCTACCTCGTGCCCGGCACCGAGACGATGCGGAGCACCGCCCTGATCGGGCTCGGCCGCGGCGACCTCGTCGACGGCGAGCCCGGCGACCCGCGTCCGGTCGCCCCCGAGGCTCCCGACCTCTCGCTCGTGCGGCCGCAGGACCTGTACGTCCGCGACTGAGCCCCGGCCGCGCCGCCCCGTAAGATCGTCGGGTACCCCCAGCCGCGGTACCCCAGACGAACCACGTGACGGAGCAGCATGTCTGAAATCACGCGCGAACAGGTGGAGCACCTCGCAGGTCTCGCCCGCATCGCCCTCACCCCCGACGAGATCGAGACCATGACCCGAGAGCTCGGGCAGATCGTCGACAACGTCGCCAAGGTGTCCGAGGTCGCGACCGACGACGTCCCGGCGACCAGCCACCCGATCCCGCTCACGAACGTCTTCCGCGACGACGTCGTGGGCGAGACGCTCACGGTCGAGCAGGCGCTCTCGGGCGCGCCCGACCACGACGGCTCGCGGTTCCGCGTGACCGCCATCCTGGGAGAGGAGCAGTAGCCGTGGCCGACGCCTCCTCGATCATCCGCCTCAGCGCGGACGACCTCAGCACCCGCCTCGCCTCGCGCGACGTCTCGTCCGTCGAGGTCGTCCAGGCGCACCTCGACCGCATCGCCGCCGTCGACGGCGACGTGCACGCGTTCCTGCACGTCAGCGACCAGGCCCTGGCGACGGCGGCCGACGTCGACCGCCGCCGCGCCGCGGGCGACGCCATGGGCCCCCTCGCGGGCGTGCCGATCGCCGTGAAGGACGTCCTCTGCACGATCGACATGCCGTCGACCTCGGGCAGCCGCATCCTCGAGGGCTGGGTGCCGCCGTACGACGCGACCGTCGTCGCGAAGCTGCGCGCCGCCGACCTCGTGCCCCTCGGCAAGACGAACATGGACGAGTTCGCGATGGGCTCGTCGACCGAGTTCTCCGCCTACGGCCCGACGCACAACCCGTGGTCGCTCGACCGCGTGCCCGGCGGCTCCGGCGGCGGCTCGGCCGCGGCCGTCGCCGCCTTCGAGGCGCCCCTGGCCCTCGGCAGCGACACCGGCGGCTCGATCCGCCAGCCGGGCGCCGTCACCGGCACGGTCGGCGTCAAGCCCACCTACGGCGGCGTCAGCCGCTACGGCGCCATCGCCCTGGCGAGCTCGCTCGACCAGGTCGGCCCCGTCAGCCGCACCGTGCTCGACTCGGCGCTGCTGCACGACGTCATCAAGGGGCACGACCGCCGCGACTCCACGTCGCTGCGCGACGAGTGGCCGTCGTTCGCCGACGCCGCCCGCCGCGGCCTGGCCGGCGGCGCCCTGCAGGGCGTGCGCGTGGGCGTGGTCCGCCAGCTCGCCGGCGAGGGCTTCCAGGCCGGCGTCAAGGCGCGCTTCGCCGAGGCGCTCGACCTGCTCACCGGCGCCGGGGCCGAGGTCGTCGAGATCGACGCCCCGAGCTTCGAGTACGCGATCAGCGCCTACTACCTGATCCTCCCCGCCGAGGCCTCGAGCAACCTCGCGAAGTTCGACTCCGTGCGCTTCGGCATGCGCGTCGTGCCCGAGGGCCGCGGCACCGTCGAGGACGTCATGGCCGCCACCCGAGAGGCCGGCTTCGGCCCCGAGGTGAAGCGCCGCATCATCCTCGGCACCTACGCGCTGAGCGCCGGCTACTACGACGCCTACTACGGCAGCGCCCAGAAGGTGCGCACGCTCGTGCAGCGCGACTTCGCGGCCGCGTTCGAGAAGGTCGACGTGCTCGTCTCGCCGTCGGCGCCGACCACGGCGTTCCCGCTCGGCGAGAAGCTCGACGACCCGCTGTCGATGTACCTGAACGACCTCACGACCATCCCCGCGAACCTCGCCGGCGTGCCCGGCATCACGGTCCCGATGGGGCTCGCCGACGAGGACGGCCTGCCGACGGGCCTGCAGTTCATGGCTCCCGCCCGCGAGGACGCGCGTCTCTACACCTACGGCGCCGCCGTCGAGCAGCTCCTCGAGCAGGGCTGGGGCCACACTCTCATCTCGCGTGCGCCCGACCTGAGCAGCACCGAGCAGACCGCCGCCACCGAGGGAGTCATCTGATGGCCAAGGCAGACCTGATGGACTACGACGAGGCGCTCGCCCGCTACGAGGTGGTCCTCGGCTTCGAGGTGCACGTCGAGCTCGGCACCAAGACCAAGATGTTCTCCGACGCGCCGAACTTCTTCGGCGGCGAGCCGAACACGAACGTGACGCCGGTCGACCTGGGGCTGCCCGGCTCGCTGCCGGTCGTCAACGAGCAGGCCGTGACCTACTCGATCAGCCTCGGGCTCGCCCTCGGCTGCTCGATCGCCGAGAGCTCGCGCTTCGCCCGGAAGAACTACTTCTACCCGGACAACCCCAAGAACTACCAGGTCAGCCAGTTCGACGAGCCGATCGCGTTCGAGGGCGAGGTCGAGGTCGAGCTGCCCGACGGCACCGTCTTCCACGTGCCGATCGAGCGGGCGCACATGGAGGAGGACGCCGGCAAGCTCACGCACGTCGGCGGCTCGACCGGTCGCATCCAGGGCGCCGAGTACTCGCTGGTCGACTACAACCGCGCAGGCATCCCGCTCGTCGAGATCGTCACGAAGCCGATCATCGGCGCGGGCGCCCTCGGCCCCGAGCTCGGCGCTGCGTACGTCTCGACGATCCGCGACATCGTCCGCAGCCTCGGCGTCAGCGAGGCGCGGATGGAGCGCGGCAACCTGCGCTGCGATGCCAACGTGTCGCTCCGTCCGCACGGCCAGGTGGAGCTGGGCACGCGCACCGAGACGAAGAACGTCAACTCGTTCCGCTCGGTCGAGCGCGCCGTCCGCCACGAGATCCAGCGCCAGGCGGCGATCCTCGCCGCGGGCGGGACGATCACCCAGGAGACCCGGCACTGGCACGAGGACACCGGGCGCACCTCCGCCGGGCGCCCGAAGAGCGACGCCGACGACTACCGGTACTTCCCGGAGCCCGACCTGCTGCCGGTCGTCCCGTCGCGCGAGCTCGTCGAGCAGCTCCGCCTGGCCCTGCCGGAGGCGCCGGTCGCGATGCGTCGCCGCCTCAAGGCCGAGTGGGCCTTCGCTGACCAGGAGTTCCAGGACGTCGTCAACTCGGGCCTCCTGCAGGAGCTCGTCGACACCGTCGCCGCCGGCGCGTCGCCCCAGGCGGCCCGCAAGTGGTGGACCGGCGAGATCGCCCGCACCGCCAACGCGGCCGGCGTCGAGCCGTCGTCGCTCGTGTCGCCCCTGCACGTCAGCGAGCTGATCGCCCTCGTCGAGTCCGGCGAGCTGACCGACCGTCTCGCCCGTCAGGTGCTCGAGGGCGTCGTCGCCGGCGAGGGCTCGCCCGCCGAGGTCGTCGCCTCGCGTGGCCTCGCGGTCGTCTCGGACGACGGCGCGCTCATCGCCGCCATCGACGAGGCGCTCGCCCAGCAGCCCGACGTGCTGGCGAAGATCCGCGACGGCAAGGTCCAGGCGGCCGGTGCCGTCATCGGCGCCGTCATGAAGGCGATGAAGGGCCAGGCGGACGCCGCGCGCGTCCGCGAGCTCGTGCTCGAGAGGGCACAGGCCTGACCACCCGTCTCGACACCGCAGAGGCGGCCCGGTCACGATGACCGTGCCGCCTCTGCTCCGTGCCGCCGCGCCGATGGGCCTCGCCCTCGCCGCGGCGGCGCTCGTCCTGGTGACCGCCTCGCAGCTGCTGCCCGAGCGCGTGGCTGTGGTCCACCTCCGGGACGGGGCCACGGGGCTGGCGGCGAGCCGGTCCGACCTCGTGCTGATCGCCTCCTCGCTGCTCGTCGGCCTCGTGCTGGCGTGGCTGGTCACGGCCGTCGCGCTCGCGTGGACGCCGGCGCGGCACCTGCTCGTGCCGCACGCCGCCCACTGGAAGGCGGCGTCCCGCCGCCGCGAGCTGCGGCTGCGCCTGGCCCGCTGGGCCGCCCGCGCCTTCGCGGCCGCGGTCTGGTTCGTGACGGCCCTCGTCGTCCTGGCGATCGGCGGACAGAGCGGGGGGCCGATGTCGGCCTGGTGGCTGCCGCTCGTCGTCTCGGGTCTCTACGTCGTCGTCGTGCTCGGCGGCTTCGCCTGGGCGTTCGGGCTCGGCTTCCGACCGGACGAGTCCGCTGGCTCTCGGGCTCCGGCTCCGGCGGCGGCCCCGGCACGATCGGGGGCTGCCGCCTCGTCGTCGTCGTCGCCGAAGCCCGCTCCGGCCCGGCGTGCCGACCCTGCGTCACGTCCCACCGCGCCTGCCGACCGTCCCGGGGCCAGGGCAGGGCTCGGCTCCGCCACGGGTCCCGCCGCGGCTCCCCGCGCGACCCGCTCTCCGCCGCCGGGCACCGTGCCCGGGCGTCGACCGACGACGGGGCGCCCCGCCGGCGGCGAGCCCGACGACAAGGGGCCGCCGCGCCCCTACCAGCCCCGACCAACCCGACCGACCCGAGGAGGACCGCCCCGTGGATGACGACCGCTACGGACAAGACGTGCTGAGCGGCGACTGGAAGCGCTCGTCGAGACCGGCGCCGACGCCCACCGACGCCGTCCGCGACCTCGTCGTCGAGGAGGCGCGCAGCGGCTTCACGGGAGCCGTCGTGCGGGTCGAGGCCGGCACCGTCGAGCTGGAGGACTGGAAGGGCCGCGTCCGCGCCTTCCCCCTCGGCGGGTCGTTCCTGATCGACGGCTCGCCGGTCGCGCTGCGCGTGCCCCGGGCGGCGCCTCAGGGGCGCGCACGGACGGCCTCGGGCTCGTTCGCGGTCGACGGCGGCCGGGCGCGGGTCGCCCGCGAGAGCAGGATCTTCGTCGAGGGCCGGCACGACGCCGAACTCGTCGAGAAGGTCTGGGGCGCCGACCTGCGGGTCGAGGGCGTCGTCGTCGAGTACCTCGAGGGCGTCGACCACCTGGCCGAGGTGCTCGCCGAGTTCCGGCCGACCGCGACCCGTCGCGTCGGCGTGCTGGTGGACCATCTGGTGGCCGGGTCGAAGGAGAGCAGGATCGCCGACTCGATCGCCCGCGGCCCGTCGGGCGCCCACGTGCTCGTCGTCGGCCACCCGTTCGTCGACGTCTGGCAGGCCGTGAAGCCGGGTCGCCTGGGGCTCGAGTCGTGGCCCACCGTGCCGCGCTCGGTCGAGTGGAAGCACGGCATCTGCGCGCAGCTCGGCTGGCCCCACGACGACCAGGCCGACATCGCCGCCGCCTGGCAGCGGATCCTCGGCCGCGTGCGGACCTTCGGCGACCTCGAGCCCGCCCTGCTCGGCCGCGTCGAGCAGCTGATCGACTTCGTCACCGTCGACTGACCGGCCCTGCCCGCCCTGTCCTCATTCAGGAACATCTGTCCTGATCCGCGCGGGGAGAGGCGTGATCGTCCTGATCCGTGCACGGATCAGGACCGCGTCACGGCTCGTTCCTGATCCCTGGGACATCGGAGCTGCGGGAATCGCCCGACGGCAGCGGCCCCCGGGCGGCTCCGCGCCCTAGATTCGTCGCATGGCCGATTCGATCGAGGGGCAGGTGCGCGGGGCGGTCGACGCCTGGCTGCGCTGGCTGCCGCGCTGGCGGATCGGCACGGCGCGCGGTCGCACCCGGGTCTGCCGCACCTGCTTCGGATCGCCGGTCTCGACCGCCGCCGGTCTCGACCACGACGTGCCGCACGCCGTCCAGCACGCGCTGCTCAACCGCCTGCGGCACATCGTCGACGCCGAGGTCGACACCTACACGACCCGCAACCTGCCCCTGGTCGATCGCGAGCTGCGGCGCGCCGCGGCGGGCGAGCCCGACGGGTACCGCCCGGAGGCCGACCTCGCGCCCGAGTTCGACGGCCTCGACGTCGACCCCGAGCCGGACCCGACCCAGCCGTTCCTGTTCACCCTGGCGGGCCTCGCCGCCGAGGACGCGCCTCCTGCGGGCGGGACCGACGAGGAGGCGGCGGCCGAGCCGGAGTTCACCGAGCAGGCCAAGCAGGCGCTCCGTCGCGAGCTGGCCCTCGCCGACGAGCACGCCCAGGCGGTCGGGACGGCCCTCTGCTTCGCCGTCGCCGGGCACCGGGAGCGCATCGCGGAGGCCCTGGCGCGCCTCGTCGAGCCCCAGGTCGACGACCTCCTCGCCGAGCTGTCGCGCACCTTGGAGCAGCCCCGGTGACCGCGCGCAGGTCGCCGTGGTGGGCGTTCGTCGCGGATCTCGTGCTCGTGGTGGCGTTCGTCCTGATCGGGCGCCGCAGCCACGACGAAGGGTCGGCGCTGGCCGGGGTCCTCACGACCCTGTGGCCGTTCGCCGCGGGTCTCGTCGTCGGCTGGGCCCTCGTGCTGGTGCGCGGGCGCGCCCTGCCGACCCTCGGCTCCGGTCTCGTCGTGTGGCCTGCGACGGTCGTGGTCGGCATGGTGCTCAGGGTGATCAGCGGACAGGGCACGGCGGTGAGCTTCGTGGTCGTCACGGTCGTCGTGCTCGGGGTCTTCTTGCTGGGCTGGCGAGCACTCGCGAGGCTGCGCCGCCGTCGAGCCCGCGGCTCGCGCCGCTGAGCGACCTGGGCGCGCCGAGGCGCCCGCCGCCGCTGGGGGCTGCTACTTGCGCTTGGCGGAGTTGTCGAGGCTCGGCTCGTCGGTGAGCACCAGGCCGGACGAGCTGTTGGAGGAGGTGGTCAACTCTGCCAGCCACTCGCGGCTGATCGTCGGGACACGACCTCCGGAGTACTTGAAGTAGAGGGGGATGCCCGGGTCGAGCCAGATGCTGCTGCGGCCGTCGCCGACCTTCTGCGTGTCGCGCCACGAGAAGAAGAACGACTCACGTCGTCGCAGCTTGGTGGCGATGACGATCTGCAGGTGCTCGAGCGTCCTGTCGTCGAACTCGATCTCGATGCTCGACGTGCCGTAGATCAGCGATCCCATGGTGTATCCGTTCGTTCCTGTCGTCCGTGCCGCATCGTGACTCGGACGAGCGGAGCGGTCTCTGCAAACCTACCGTGCGCCCTCGACTCCGACGCCCCTCGTCCGGTCGAGTCCCGGAGTGCGCGAGGCGCGAGGTCGTGCACGACGTGCAACGTCCGGGGAGGTCCCCAGCCGTCCCTGCCATGCTCGACGAGCCGATCCGAGCCCTCGCGGGCCACGAACCGACCCAGGGACCCATGACCTCCATCGCCGCCAGCCCGCTCCTCCTCGCCGCCTCCGGCTCGACCGCCTCGGGCTCGCCCGGCTCGCTCACCGAGAGCGACGGCATCGTCGGCATCGCCTCCCGCGTCATCGACGCCGCCGGCGAGTGGGGCGTCGGCCTGCTCACCTTCGTCGAGACGGTGTTCCCGCCGATCCCCAGCGAGCTGATCCTGCCCCTGGCGGGTGCGCTGGCGGGCAGCGGCGACATGAACGTCGTCCTGCTCGTGGCCACGGCCACGCTCGGCGCCTACCTGGGCGCCCTCGTGCTCTACTGGCTGGGCGCCGTGCTCGGTCTCGAGCGCAGCATCCGCTGGCTGTCGAAGCTGCCGCTCGTCGACCGGGAAGACTTCGACTCCGCCGCCGGCTGGTTCCACCGCCACGGCCGGTCGGCGGTCTTCTTCGGCCGGTTCATCCCCGGGGTGCGGAGCCTCATCTCGCTGCCCGCCGGCGCCGACCGGATGCCACTCGTCACCTTCTCGCTCTTCACGATCATCGGCAGCGGCCTCTGGAACACGCTCCTGATCGGGCTCGGCGTCGCCCTCGGCACCCAGTACGAACTGATCGACCGCTACGCCAAGTACCTCGACTACGCCGTCTACGCGGCGATCGCCGGGGTCGTCCTGTGGCTCGTCGTCCGGGCGGTGCGGCGTCGCCGTGCGGCAGAGCGGACCCGGGGCTGATCCGTCCCGTCGTGCCGGGGGTGCGCTCGGAGCGGATCCCCACGGCCCGTCCAGGCGGGCGGGCCGCGTCGTCCGTACTGTCGGAGACCCGGGAGGCACCCGGGGCGACCGGAAGGAACGGCACACCATGGGATTCCTCGACAAGCTCCTCGGACGAGACGACCCGCAGGACGGCGCGACCCCGCAGGGCGCCCAGCAGCAGGCCCCTCAGCAGGCCCGTCAGCGTCCCGGCGGCCGCACCGACGACGAGATCGCGGTCGAGCGCTACCGCTACCTGCTCCGCACCGCGCCGCCGGAGACCATCGAGCAGGTGCACGCCGAGGCGTTCGCGACCTTGACGCCCGAGCAGCGGCGGACGGTCTTCGACGAGCTCAGCCGCCAGTCGCCCCAGGGCGAGCAGCCCCGCGGTGACGACGCGGGCTCGCTGGCCCAGGCGGCGACCCGCTCCGAGCTGCGTCGTCCCGGCACCCTCGAGCAGACCCTGGGAGGCGGCCAGCAGGGCGCGCAGGCCGGCGTCGGCCAGGCACAGGGCCGGCAGGGCGGCGGCATGGGCATGGGCTCGATCATCGGCGGCTCGTTGCTGGGCACGGTCGCCGGGTACGTGATCGGTTCTGCCCTCGTCAGCTCGTTCCTGCCCGACGGCGGCGACGCCACGGCCGACGGCGGGGACGCGGGCGACGCCGGTGCCGAGGGCGACGCCGGTGCTGACGGCGGTTCGGGCGCCGACGCCGGTTCCGACCCGCAGCTCGCCGGCGGCGACGTGACCGGCGGCGACCCGGGCGCGGCAGGCGACTTCGGGGGCGGCGACTTCGGCGGCGGATTCGGCGGCGGCGACCTCGGCGGCGGCGGCGGCTTCGGCGACTTCGACATCTGACCCGGACCCCTGGCCAGGACTACCGTCGACCACCCGCACCCCGACGACCCCGTCGCAGACCGTCTGAGGAGACCCATGAGCAAGCTCGACCCCACCATCTCTCGCATCGCCGTCGTGACGGGAGGCAGCGCGGGGCTCGGCCGGGCCGTGGTCCGCGAGCTCGCCGACCGCGGCTGGGACGTCGCCGTGCTCGCGCGCGGCCAGGAGGGGCTGGACGGCGCCGTCGCCGACGTCCGGGCGGCCGGTCGCCGCGCCCTGGGCGTCCCCACCGACGTCGCCGACCGCGAGCAGGTCGAGGCGGCGGCGACGCGCGTCGAGGACGAGCTCGGCGACATCGGCCTCTGGGTCAACTGCGCCATGGTCGGGGTGTTCGGCGAGTTCCTCGAGACCGACCCCGACGACTTCGAGCGTGCCACCCAGGTGAACTACTTCGGCTTCGTCAACGGCACCCGCGCGGCGCTGTCGCGCATGACGCCACGCGACAAGGGCCACGTGATCCAGGTGGGCTCGGCTCTCGCGCACCGGGGAATCCCGCTGCAGGCTGCCTACTGCGCCTCGAAGCACGCCGTCCAGGGGTTCACCGAGTCGGTGACGACCGAGCTGATCCACAACGAGAGCCACGTCGTCATCTCGACCGTCGACATGCCGGCCCTCAACACGATCCAGTTCAACTGGGTCCGGTCTCGTCTTCCCGAGCACCCGAAGCCGGTGCCGCCGATCTTCCAGCCCGAGGTGGGCGCGCGTGCCATCGCCGACGTGGCCGACAAGCCGCGTCGCCGCTCGTGGATCGGCGAGCCGACCGTCATGACGGTGCTCGGCAACCGCTTCGTGGCCAACTGGCTCGACGTGTACCTCGCCAAGACCGGCTACAGCGGCCAGCAGGCGCCCGAGAAGTCCGAGCCCATGTGGCCGGACAACCTCTACAGCCCCGTCGCAGGCGACCACGGCGCCCACGGCATCTTCGACGACCAGGCCCGCTCGACCAGCCCCCAGGTCTGGTACACCCGCAACCGCGGCGTCAGCTACGCGCTCGCCGCGGCGGGGGCCCTCGGCGCGGGCGCCGCCGTGGTGCGGGCCCTCGCCGGCAGCCGGCGCCGCCCGTGACGGCCGACTTCGACGCCGTCGTCGTCGGCGCGGGCCCGAACGGCCTCTCGGCCGCAGTCGTGCTCGCGAGGGCAGGACTGCGCGTCCAGCTGCTCGAGCGCGCCGACACGATCGGCGGCGGCACCCGCACCGCCGAGCTGACCCTGCCGGGGTTCCGCCACGACATCTGCTCCGCGGTGCACCCGATGGCGATGGCCTCCGGCTTCTTCCGGCGGTGGGGGCTGCAGCAGCGGGTCGAGATGATCGTGCCCGAGGTCTCGTACGGGCACCCGCTCGACGGCGGCACCGCGGGCGTCGCCTACCGCGACCTCGAGCGGACCGCCGACGGCCTCGGCGTCGACGGCCCCACCTGGCACCGGATGTTCTCCCGGCTCGTCGACCTCGAGCCCGAGCTCTCGCAGTTCACCCTGTCGCCGATCCTCCAGGTGCCGCGCCACCTCGGCACCACGGTCGAGTTCGGCCTGCGGATCCTGCACCAGGCGGGCCCGTGGTGGGACGCCGGTCTCCGCACCGAGGAGGCCCGCGCACTGCTGGCGGGCGTCATGGCCCACGCCATCCGCCCGATGCCGAGCCTCAGCGCGTCGGCCGCCGGCCTTGCCCTCGCGGTGCACGGGCACGGCTACGGGTGGGCGGTGCCGCGCGGCGGCAGCCAGGCGATCGCGGACGCGCTCGCCGCCGACCTGGTCGCGCACGGCGGGGTGATCGAGACCGGCGTCGAGGTGACCAGCCTGCGTCAGCTCGACGCGTCCGTCCGGCTGCTCGACGTGACCCCGAAACAGCTGATCGCGATCGCCGGCGACGAGATGCCGGCCGGGTACCGACGCCGGCTGGAGCGGTTCCGGTACGGGGGAGGCGCCTCCAAGGTGGACTTCGCCCTCAGCGGTCCCGTGCCGTGGCAGGCCGAGGAGCTGCGGCGCACGCCGACCGTGCACCTCGGCGGCGACCGGGCGGCCGTGGCCCGCGCCGAGCACGACGTCGCCCGAGGCGTGCACCCCGCCGAGCCGTTCGTGCTCGCGGTGCAGGCGGGCGTCGTCGACGACACCCGCGCGCCCGCCGGGCAGCACGCCCTGTGGACCTACGCGCACGTGCCGAACGGCAGCACCGTCGACATGACCGAGGCGGTCACGCAGCAGATCGAGCGGTTCGCGCCCGGCTTCCGCGACCTCGTCCTCGCCTCCCGCGCCCACACGGCGTCCGACCTCGAGGAGCACGACCCGAACTACGTCGGCGGCGACATCGCGTCGGGGGCCCCGACGATGCGGCAGCTGATCGCGCGACCCGTGGTGTCGACCGACCCGTGGCGCACCCCGGTCGCGGGGACGTACCTCGCGTCGTCGTCCGTGCCGCCGGGCCCCTCGGTGCACGGCATGGGCGGCGCCTACGCCGCCCTGAGCGCCCTGCGCCACGAGTTCGGCATCGACCACCTGCCCCGGCTGGGGCCCGACGGAGGGACGACGACGTGAGTCGCGACCAGAGGTTCTTCGAGGCGTCGCCGCACGAGGTCTTCGACGTGCTGAGCGACGGGTGGCTGTTCCCGAGCTGGGTGGTGGGCGCCTCCCGCATCCGCGACGTCGAGTCCACCTGGCCGGCCGTCGGGGCGCGGATCCACCACTCGTTCGGCGTCTGGCCGCTCGTGCTCGACGACACGACGAGCGTGCTCGAGTGGCACCCGCCGCACCGGGCCGTCTTCCGGGCCCGCGGCTGGCCGTTCGGCGAGGCGCAGGTCGCCCTGACCGTGCACGACCGCGCGGGCGGCTGCCTCGTCGTGATGGAGGAGGAGGCGGTCACCGGGCCGGGCGCGCTCGTCCCCGACGCCGTGCTCGACCCCGCCCTGGGCATCCGCAACCGCGAGACGCTGCGACGGCTCGCGTGGCTGGCCGAGGGACGGCTGCGCGACCGGGTCTCGCCGAGCTGACCCGCGCCTCCCGGACCCCGGCCGCCTGCCGTCGTCGTCGTCGCTAGAGCGGGGACGTCTCGCCGGCGTGCGGCGCTCGCAGCTGCCGCAGGGCTGGCGCGTGCAGCGGCGTCGTCTCCCACCGGACGTCGGCGGCGCCTCCGTCGAGCACCAGGTGCAGGCGGTGGGGCGTCTCGACGAACACCACGTCCACGTGCAGCGCCGCGCCCCGGCGGCCCGCGGTGACCGCGAGCGTGTCGGTGACGGTCCAGGCGCCGAGGACGACCTCGGCGTCGAGCACGTCATCGCCCTCGTGCAGCAGCACGCGCCACGACGACCTCTCGTCCGCCAGCTCGACGGAAGTCAACGACGGCTGCTCGCTCGACGACGTCGGCACGAAGGAGGCGGCACGCAGCTCGGCAGCGCCGGCGTCGTCCTCGAGGGGCGCCAGCCCGAGCGCGGCCGTGCGGCGGGCCAGCGCGTCGTCGGCGGCAGCGTCGCCCGCGCCCTCGAAGGCCGGCAGGAGGTGCTGCCAGGCGAGGTCGAGGACGGCCTGCATGTCGACGGTCTGGCCGGTGAGCGCGAGCACGACGTCGTGCTCGGGCAGCACGACGCAGAACTGGCCGTAGGCGCCGTCCCCGCGCCAGCCGTGCCGGGCCATCCAGAACTGGAAGCCGTAGCCCTGGCTCCAGTCCGCGTTCGCCTCGTCGGGGTTCGCGACCTGCACCCGGGTCGCCTCGTCGACGTAGGAGGCGGGGAGCAGCTGCCTGCCCTGCCACACGCCCCGCTGCAGCCACAGCTGCCCGAGCAGCGCCACGGCCTCGGTCTGCGCGTGCAGGCCGCTGAAGCCGATCTCGCGGCCGCTGTCGTCGCGCTGCCAGCTGGCCTGCCCGATGCCGAGGGGCTCGAACAGCCGCGGACGCAGGTACTCGGTGAGCGACAGCCCGGAGGCGCGCTGCACGATCGCCGCCACCGCGTAGGTGCAGGGCTGGTTGTAGGCGAAGACCGAGCCGGGGTCGGCCTCCGGCGGCGTGAGGAGGAACCCGCGGACGAGGTCGGCCGGGTCGGCCTCGAGCGCGCGGCCGAGAGCCTCGGCCCGGTGTCCGCTCGACATCGCGAGCACGTCGCGGACGCGCATCGATCGGCTGCGCGGGTCGGTCACGTCGGCGTCGAGCTCGGGGAAGTGGCTGAGCACGGTGTCGTCGAGGCCGAGGAGGCCCTCGTCGACCGCGAAGGCGACGGCGGTCGAGGTGAAGCTCTTGCTCAGCGAGTAGAGCAGGTGGACACGGTCGGCCGAGTACGGGGCCCACCAGCCCTGCGTCACCACGGAGCCGTGACGCACCAGCACGATGCTGTGCGGCTCGACGCCGGGCGTGGACTCGAGCCCGTCGAGGAAGGCCTCGACGCCGGCGGCGTCGATCCCCTCGGCGGACGGCGTGCTGGTGGGCAGAGCGTCGACGGTCATGCCGTCGAGGCTAGCGCCGGCCGGGCGGATCCGGTCGGCGAGCCAGCGGCGGCGGCTGATCGGGCCGGCCCGGCCCGGCCCGGCTCAGCGGTCGGCGAGCTCGTCCCGCACCTTGCGGCGCAGCACCTTGCCGATCAGCGACTTCGGCAGCTCGTCGACGACGACGATGCGGCGGGGCACCTTGTAGGGCGTGAGGTGCTGGCGGGCGAAGGCGCGCAGCGCCTGCACGTCGACCTCGGCGCCCGGGTGCAGGACGATCGCGGCCGCGACCTGCTCGCCGCCGGGGAAGGCAGGCCGACCGCAGCGGCCTCGGCCACTCCCTCGTGACGCAGCAGCACCTCCTCGACCTCGGACGGGCTCACGTTGAAGCCGCCGGTGATGATGAGCTCCTTGATGCGATCGACGATCCGGACGAAGCCGTCCGGGTCGATGGTGACGATGTCGCCGGTGCGGAACCAGTCGCCGTCGACGAAGACCTCGCTCGACTCCTGCGGCTTCCGGTAGTAGCCGCTGAAGACCTGGGGGCCGCGCACGATCAGCTCGCCGCTCTCGCCGGCGGGCACGTCGACGGTGGGGTTCTCGGGGTCCACGACCCGCACCTCCGTGCTCGACAGCGGCAGGCCGACGGTGCCGGCGCGGCGGGTCGGGCCGACCGGGTTGGCCATCAGCACGGGCGAGCACTCGGAGAGGCCGTAGCCCTCGACGAGCCAGCCGCCCGACTGCTCCTCCCACGGCTCGACGACCTCGGCCGACAGGGGCATGGCGCCCGAGATGGCCACCTCGACGCCCTTCAGCGAGACCCCGGCGTCGTCGGCGGCCTTCCGGAGGCGCGTGTAGATGGGCGGGACCGCCGGGAGGAAGGTCGGGGGGCGCTTCTTCATCACCTTGAGCACGAGGGCCGGGTCGAAGGCCGGGAACAGCACCAGGCGGGCGCCCATGCTCATCGCGAAGGTGAGGCAGAGCGTCAGGCCGTAGGCGTGGAACATGGGCAGCACGGCGTACACGGTGCAGTCGCCCCGTGTGATGGTGGGCACCCAGGCCCGGGACTGCGCCGCGTTCGAGAGCAGGTTCGCGTGGGTCAGCTGGGCGCCCTTGGGGGTGCCGGTGGTGCCGCTCGTGTACTGGATGACCGCGAGGTCGGTCGTGTCGGGCTTCGGGTGACGTGCCTTGATGCGCGACGACCCGACGACCTTCTCCCACGGGACGGTGCCCCGCACGGTCGTGGTCAGGCGGTCGCGCGACTCGCGGGCCTTCTTGATCGGCAGACGCAGGGCGGTGCGGGTCGCGAGGGGCATGCCGCGGGTCACGTCGATCGACACGATCGAGTCGACGGCGACGTCGGACGGGAAGTCCTGCAGGGTCTCGACGACCTTGTCCCACGCGATCGCGACCTTCGCGCCGTGGTCCTCGAACTGGTGCCGCAGCTCACGCGGCGTGTAGAGCGGGTTGTGCTCGACGACGATCGCGCCGAGGCGCAGCACCGCGTAGAACGCCACGACGTGCTGGGGGCTGTTCGGCAGGACCAGGGCGACGGTGTCGCCGTGACGGACGCCGAGCTTGCGCAGGCCCTCGGCCGCGCGCGAGATCTGGTCCACGAGCTCGGCGTACGTGGTGGTGAGGCCGAAGAACTCGAGCGCGACGGCCTTGGGGTACTCGGCGGCCGTGCCCTCGACGATGTCGAGGAGGGAGCCCGTGACGGGCTCGATGTCGTGGGGGACGCCGGGAGCGTAGGAGGCCAGCCAGGGACGAGCGGTGTCGATGGTCACGCGCCCCACTCTAGGCCGAGATGCGCACCCTCCGAGCTGGCTGTGCGCGCGTCGGGGAGGCCGGGCGTTCAGTGGAGCGGCGCTCCCGACAGCGCGACACCACACGACGAGAGGAACACCGTGAGCAAGGTCTGGTTCATCACCGGCGCATCGAAGGGCTTCGGCCGTGAGTGGGCCGAGGCTGCCCTGGAGCGCGGCGACAGCGTCGCGGGCACGGCCCGGAAGCTCGAGGCCGTCGACGCGCTCGTCGAGCAGTACCCCGACACCTTCCTGCCGATCCAGCTCGACGTGACCGACCGCGCCGCCGACGTCGCGGCCGTGCAGCAGGCGGCCGATCACTTCGGTCGCCTCGACGTCGTCGTCAACAACGCCGGCTACGGCCACTTCGGCATGGTCGAGGAGATCACCGAGGAGGAGGCGCGCGGCCAGCTCGAGACCAACCTCTTCGGCGCCCTCTGGGTCACGCAGGCGGCGCTGCCGATCATGCGCGAGCAGGGCTCCGGCCACATCGTGCAGGTCTCGAGCATCGGCGGCATCAGCGCCTTCCCGACGGTCGGCATCTACCACGCGTCGAAGTGGGCGCTCGAGGGCATCAGCCAGTCGCTCTCGCAGGAGGTCGCCGGCTTCGGCATCTCGGTCACGCTCGTCGAGCCCGGCGGCTTCTCGACCGACTGGTCGGGCCCGTCCGCCTCGCGGAGCGACGAGAACGAGGCGTACGCCGAGGTGCGCGAGGCCGCGTCGAAGCGCCCCTCGGCCGCCGACCCCGGCGACCCCACGGCCACCCGTACGGCGATCCTCAAGGTCGTCGACGCCGACGAGCCGCCGCTCCGCGTCTTCTTCGGCAAGGCGCCCCTGGGCATCGCCAAGAAGGACTACGAGTCGCGTCTCGCGCTCTGGGAGGAGTGGCAGCCCGTCGCCGAGGAGGCGCACGGCAACTGACGCCTGCCTGCCTGTTCTGCCCGCGCCTCCTCGTCTCGACACCGGGACGAGGAGGCGCGGTGCGTCCCGGCAGGACGGCCGGACCGCTTCGACCGCCTCGACTGCCTCGACGTCGAGACTCCCGGGCTCGCCGGGGGCAGGCGCCCAGCCTCTGCGGCGCATGATCGGAGGATGCCCGCCCTGACCGAGCCGCTCCGCGCCCGCCTGCAGTACACCTTCAACGGCCAGTACACGGGCACGCCCGAGTGGGTCACCGACCTCGCGAAGGGCGACGACGAGGGCTTCTTCGCGCCGGGGTCGGCGGTCTGGGCCGTGCACGGCTCGAACACCGCCATCCTCGCCGGTGTGCGCGCCCTGCTCGTGCAGGCGCTGCACCCGGGGGCGCTCGCCGGGGTGCACGACCACTCGCGGTTCCGCGAGGACCCGCTCGGCCGTCTCGCCGGCACGATCCGCTGGATCTACACCGTCACCTACGGCAGCCAGGAGGCGGCGACCCACGCCTCCCAGTGGGTCAGCCGCCTGCACACGAAGGTCGTCGGCAGCTACGACGACCGGCACGGCGTCTCGCACGACTACGCGGCGAACGACCCCGAGCTGCTCAGCTGGGTGCACATGGCCTTCGCGGACTCGTTCCTCGCCGCGTACCTGGCCTGGGGCGAGGGCGAGGTGCCCGGCGGGCCCGACGCGTACGTGCGCGAGTGGGCGACCGCCGGCGAGCTGATGGGCGTCGTCGACCCGCCGCGCTCGGTCGCCGAGATGCAGGAGCAGCTGAGGGACTTCGACCGCCGCGGGATCCTCGAGCGGACGGCCCGGACCGAGGAGGTGGTGGGCTTCATCAAGCGGCCGCCGCTGTTCCCGGTGCTGCGCGTCGGCTATCCGGTGCTGTTCAACGGTGCCGTGGGCACCCTGCCGCCGCGGTTCCGCGAGCTGCTCGGCCTGCGCGCGCCGCACGTCGGGCCGGTCGACCTGCCGACCACCCGGCCCGCGGGCGTGATGCTCGGGGCGATCGGCCGCGTGCTCGGCGACAAGCCGGTGGCCGAGGAGCACTCGCTGGCGCGGCTCGAGCGGCTGCGGGGCGCCCAGGCGTAGCCGCCGTCTCCCACGTTCGCGGGGTTTTGCCCGCAAATGCCGACCGCGAGCGTCGCTCCGGGCTTGCAACGGGTGGAAATGCAGGCATTGCGGGGGCTGCGGTCGGCATTTGCGGGGCGCGGGCCGCGGGCCGCGGGCCGGGTGCGGGCGCCGGCACAGGTGCCGGAGGGGGGAGCGCGGGAGGATGGGCCGGTGACCGATCCTGCTGACGCCGCCGCGCCTCCTGCGACCCGGCGGGCGGGAGGGCTGCGCTGGCTGCGCGACCTCGTCGTGATCGTGCTCGTCGCGCTGCTGGTGTCGTGGGGCGTCAGGACCTTCCTCGTGAGGTCGTTCTCCATCCCGTCGGCGTCGATGGAGCAGACCCTGCTGATCGGCGACCGCATCCTGGTGAACGAGCTCGTGCCCGGCGTCATGGACCTGCACCGCGGCGACGTCGTCGTCTTCGAGGACCCGGGCGGCTGGCTGGCCGCGGGCGAGGGCGACGACCTCGTCAAGCGCGTGATCGGGCTGCCCGGCGACACCGTCTCGTGCTGTGACGCCCAGGGGCGCCTGGTCGTGAACGGCGAGCCGCTCGACGAGCCGTACCTGGACGTGCCCGAGGGCGACCCGGCATCGCAGACGCCGTTCGACGTCACCGTGCCCGACGGCGCGCTCTGGGTGATGGGCGACAACCGCGAGCGCTCGGCGGACTCACGGTCGCACGTGACCGGCCCCTACGAGGGCTTCGTGCCGCTCGACCACGTCGTCGGCCGCGCGACGGTCGTCTTCTGGCCGCTCGGCCGCTGGGCGGTGCTGTAGGCCGAGGAGGCGGACGAACCGACGCGAAGACGACGAACCGATGCGGAACACCACGTCGCTTCGTCGCTCTCACGTCGGGACGCGCCCGGTCGAACGGTCGCCAGCGGCCGTGAGCTCGACGGCCGCCGGTCAGCGGCCGGCGATGAGGGCGTCGCGGACCTCGCGACGGAGCACCTTGCCGATCAGCGACCGGGGCAGCTCGTCGACCACGACGACGCGTCGCGGCACCTTGTAGGCGGCGAGCTGCTCGCGGCAGTGGTCGCGCACCTCCTCGGGGTCGACCGTGCTGCCGGGCTCGACGACGATCGCGGCGACGACGTCCTCGCCGCCGCCGTCGCGGGGCAGGCCGACGACCGCGGCCTCGGCCACGCCGGCGACGCCGCGCACCGCCTCCTCCACCTCGGAGGGGGCGACGTTGAAGCCGCCGGTGACGATCAGCTCCTTGATGCGGTCGACGATGGTGACGTAGCCGTCGGCGCTCATGCTGACGATGTCGCCGGTGCGGAACCAGCCGCCGGGCAGGAACGCCTCGGCCGTCTCGTCGGGGCGGTTCCAGTAGCCGCGGAACACCTGCGGTCCGCGGAGGATCAGCTCGCCTGCGGCGCCCGGCGTGACGGGGCGCTCGGGGTCGGGGTCGTCGCGGTCGACGACGCGCGCCTCGGTCGAGGGGAACGGCACCCCCACGGTGCCCGGGCGACGGGTCGGCCCCATCGGGTTGCCGAGGGCGACCGGAGACGTCTCGGTGAGGCCGAAGCCCTCGACGAGCATGCCGCCCGTGACCCGCTCCCAGGCGGTCACGGTCGAGAGGGGCAGGTTCATCGCGCCCGAGATGGCGAAGCGGGCGCTGCGGAGGTCGACGCCGCGCTGCTCGGCGGCCTCGGCGAGGCGCTGGTAGATCGGCGGGACCGCGGGCAGGAAGGTCGGCGGGTGCTTGGCCGCGGCCTTCAGCACGAGGTCGACGTCGAACTTGGGGAACAGCACGAGACGCGCGCCGATGCGCATCGCGAAGGTGAGGCAGAGCGTCAGGCCGTAGGCGTGGAAGAAGGGCAGCACGCCGTAGACCGTCTCCTCGCCCTCGACGACGCCCTGCACCCAGGCGCGGCCCTGCTCGGCGTTGCTGCGCAGCGACCGGTGGGTCAGCACGGCGCCCTTCGGCGAGCCGGTCGTGCCGCTCGTGTACTGCAGCAGGGCGACGTCGTCGAGGGCAGGGCGCGGGTGGCGCCTCTTCAAGGGCCGACCCGAGACGAGGTCGGGCCAGCTGACGTCGCCGACGGCGCGGGCGGTGAGCGCCTCGCGGGACTTGCGGGCGGCCGGGATCGGCAGCTTGAGGGCGAGCCGGGTGCGGAGCGGCATGCCGCGGGTCACGTCGACCGAGACGACCGTGTCGAAGCGGAGGTCGCCGGGCAGCTCGCGGAGGCGCCCGACGAGCTTGTCCCAGGCGATCGCGACCTTCGCTCCGTGGTCCTCGAAGAGGTGGCGCAGCTCGCGGTCGGTGTAGAGCGGGTTGTGCTCGACGACGACCGCGCCGAGACGCAGGGTCGCGTAGAAGGCAACCACGTGCTGCGGGCTGTTCGGCAGCAGGATGGCCACCCGGTCGCCTGCGGTGACGCCGAGCTTGCGGAGGCCCTCGGCGGCCCGGTCGATCTCGTCGCCGAGGTCGCGATAACGGGTCTCGCGCCCGAAGAACTCCAGGGCGACCCGGCCTCGGTGTGCCGCGACGGCGTCGTCGATCAGGTCGACGAGCGTGCCCGTGACGGGCTCGATGTCGGCGGGGACGCCCGGGGCGTAGCTGTGCAGCCAGGGGCGGGCGTCGGACTCGGCGTCGGCGGTCATGCGGACATCGAACCATCCCGAGGTCCGGGCGACCTGCGAGGGTGCCCGCTCGGCCTGTCCCGCATCAGCGAGCGGGGGCAGCCCCGTCAGCGAGCGGGGGCGGCCCCGTCGTCGAGCGGGCGCCCTGTGTCAGCGGGCGTCGCGACCCGTCAGCGCGAGCAGGCGGACGAGCAGCGGGGCGTCGTCGTCGACCGGCACGGGCGAGGCGAAGAGGCCCGATGCCTCGAGGGCGTCCCGCTGCGGCTCGAAGACCGACCAGACGGCGGCGACGAGGTCGTCGTCCAGCTCTTCGTCCGAGCCGATGGCGCGGGCGAGGTCCCACGCGTGGATGGTGACGTCGGCGACCTGCTCGGCGAGGTACTCGTGCACGGGCACGACGTCCGAGCTGAGCCGCACCGAGGCCTCGGGGTCCGCCTCGCGCCACGCCTCGGCCGCGGCGCGCGACGACCGGTGCCAGGCGTCGACGAGGTCGTCGCCGAGCGGCTCGACCGAGGCCTGCGCCTCGCTCGGGTCGCCGCCCTCGAGCAGGACGGGCACCCACTGCTGCTCTCGGGTCACGTGGCGCACGAGGTCGCGCACGGCCCACTCGGTGTCGGGCGTCGGGGCGTCCCAGTCGGTGACCGCCTCGACGCGGCGCGCGAACTCGGCGTGCGCCCGGTGCTGCAGGGTGATCCAGTCGTGCGTCATGCGGGTCCTCCTCGGAGCAGATGTGACGGTGACAACGCAGGAGGCGCGCGAGCCTTCCCGACGGACGACACCGTCCGAGGACGCCCGTGACACCGGAGGTCCGCCGTCAGCGTACCTACCGGGCGCCCCGGCGTGTCCTCTAGTGTCGGGTGCATGACCTCCCTGCTCGAGCTGCTGGTGCGCGTCCTCGCGCCGCTCGAGCTCGCGCTCGCGACCGGCCTCGCCGTCGGCCACGCCGGGTCGCTGCCCGCGGGGGTCGTCGTCGGCCTCGTCGGCGCCGCCGCGGTGCTGGCGATCGTGGTCGTCGCCCGCGCGGTGCTGGCGCTCGCGGGGCTGGGCGCGGCCGTGCCGGGTCCGGTGCTGACCGAGGCGGCCGACGTGCGCCTCCTCGTCTTCGCCCGCGACCCCGACTCCGACGGACACGTGCGCGCACGGGCGCCGGGGCGGCTCCTCCCGGCCGTCTAGCCGCGCCCGCGGCGCCCGACGGCCAGAAGCGACCTCTTCCCTTCTGCCGTGAGGACCACCATGGACCTGTCCGCCTTCCCGCCCCTCGCCGTCGTCCTCGACGGCCTGCACACCGTCGTCGTCGCGCTGAGCGACCTCGTCGAGCCGATCGCCGGCGCCTCGTCGTCCGCGCTGGCCGTCGTGCTCCTGACCCTGGCCGTCCGCGTCCTGCTGGTGCCCGTGGGGGTGTCGCAGGTGCGGGCGGAGATCGGCCGTCGCCGCCTGGCGCCCGCCCTCGCCGACCTGCGTCGGCGGATCCGCGACCCCCAGGCGCTGCAGCGCGCGACGGCGGCGCTCTATACGTCGGAGAAGGTCTCGCCGTTGGCGGGCTGCCTGCCGACGCTCGCCCAGGCGCCGGTGCTCACGGCGGTCTGGTCGCTGTTCTCGCACCCCGTGATCGCCGGGCACGCCAACGCCCTGCTCGGGCACGTCCTGGCCGGGGCGGCGCTCGGCGCCTCGCTGGTGGGCTCGGTCGGTGCTGTCGTCGGCGGCGTCGCGGCGGGTGCCGTCTGGCCCTTCGTGGTGCTGCTGGTCGTGCTCGCGCTCGTCGTCGAGCTGCGACGACGGGCCGATCTCCGGGCAGCCGGCCCGCTCGTGGCGGCGCCCGGGCAGGAGGCGCTGCCCGGCCTCGCCACGGTCGCGCGCGTGCTGCCCTTCGTCACCGTCGTCGTCGCGGCGTCCGTCCCGCTCGCCGCTGCCCTGTACATGGTGACGAGCGCGGCGTGGACGCTGGGGGAGCGGGCGCTGCTCCGCCGGGTGCTGGCCTAGGAGGCACCGGCACGCGGAGGCCCCGGCGCGACGAAGCGCCGGCGCGAGGAAGCGCGGCCCACGACGGAGGGCCCGCCCCTGCGACTGCAGGTGCGGGCCCTCCGGGGACGCGGGCGACGTGCGCTCGCGACGGGTGCGACTACGGCGCGAGGACGAACTGGATCTCGAGCGTGACGGTGACGTCGTTGCCGAGGGTGAAGCCGCCGGCCTCGAGGGCCGCGTTCCAGGTCACGCCGAACTCGGTGCGGTCGATCTTGGTGGTCGCCGAGAAGCCGAGCTTGGTCTGGCCGTAGCCGTCGACGACGAGGCCGCCGAGCTCGCTCTTCAGGGTGACGGGCTTGGTCACGCCGCGGAGGGTCAGGTCGCCGTGCACGAGGAACGCGTCGTCGCCCTTCTCCTCGATGCTGGTCGAGACGAAGGTCATCTTCGGGTGCTCCTCGGCGAGGAAGAAGTCGCCGGTCTGGAGGTGGCCGTCGCGGTCCTTCTGGTTCGTGTTGACCGAGGCCACGTCGATGGACGCGGTGACCTTGCTGGCGGTGTGGTCCTCGGCGGTGACGAGCGAGGCGTCGAACGACTCGAACGAGCCCTTGACCTTGCTGATGGCGAGGTGGCGGACGCTGAACGAGACCTCGCTGTGCGTGGGGTCGAGGGTCCAGGTGCCGGCGGGGATCTTCTCTGCAGTGATGGCCATGGTGTTCTCCTGCTGTTCTGTGGGCTTCGTGGTGAGTCGTGCGGTGAGATCTGGATCGGTGACGTGTCACCGAAGGTCGGTACGAGTATATGCAAGCGCATCCTCCCGCGCGACATTCCCGATCTCCGGCACGAGATCGGGAACGTCGTCGCCGGGGTCGCGCCCGCGGGGCGGGCGGCTCAGGCCGGGCGCTGGGCGGGCGAGACCGTCTTGGCGGGGTCGCGCTCCGCGAGGTCGCCGAGCGCCTCGTCGATCTTCGTCATGACCTCGGCGGGCAACGTCACGCCGGCCGCCTTCACGTTGTCGGCGACCTGCTCGGGGCGTGAGGCCCCGATGATGGCGGAGGCGACGTTGTCGTTCTGCAGCACCCACGCGATGGCGAGCTGGGCCATCGAGAGCCCCAGGTCGGCGGCGATCGGCTCGAGGGCGGCGACGCCGGTCAGGACCTCGTCGGTGAGGAAGCGCTTGATGGTGTTCGCGCCGCCCTTCTCGTCGGTCGCGCGGCTGCCGGCGGGCAGCTCGGCGCCCGGCTTGTACTTGCCGGTCAGGACGCCCTGCGCGACGGGGGACCAGACGATCTGGCTCAGGCCGTGCTGCTTGCTCGCGGGGACGACCTCCTGCTCGATGACCCGCCACAGCATCGAGTACTGCGGCTGGTTCGAGATGAGCTGCACGCCGAGCTTCTCTGCGAGCGCGTGGCCGGCGCGGATCTGCTCCGCGTTCCACTCGCTGACGCCGATGTAGAGCGCCTTGCCCTGGCGGACGACGTCGGCGAAGGCCTGCATCGTCTCCTCGAGCGGGGTCTCGCTGTCGTAGCGGTGCGCCTGGTACAGGTCGACGTAGTCGGTGCCCAGCCGTGTCAGCGAGCCGTCGATCGACTCCAGGATGTGCTTGCGGCTGAGGCCCGTGTCGTTGTGGCCTGCGGGGCCGGTCGGCCAGTAGACCTTCGTGAAGATCTCGAGCGACTCGCGGCGCTCGCCGGCGAGCGCCGCTCCGAGCACCGTCTCGGCGCCCGTGTTCGCGTAGGCGTCGGCGGTGTCGAAGGTCGAGATGCCCGCGTCGAGGGCGGCGCGGACGCACTGCGTCGCGACGTCGTTCTCGACCTGCGACGCGTGCGTCAGCCAGTTGCCGTAGGTGATCTCAGAGATCTTGAGACCGCTGTGTCCGAGGTATCTGAATTCCATGGGCTCACGCTACGCGCGTCCCGGGCGCGAGGCGAGCGAGACCCGGGACGGCGATGTGAACAGCGCGTGACGTCAACCTGGCAACCAGCACACAAGGGCGTACCCCGGGCAAACCCCCTTACGGGGGGCCCCCGAATCGGTGTCATGCCCGACGCCACCGCCCTCGACGAGAGGGTGACCACCCGACCGGCCGACGCTCCCGGCGTCGCCCCTGCCGCCGCCTCCTCGGCGATGTCTTCCGTGCCCGCCCGCGCCGCCGTCTCGGTGCGCGTGGCGAGCCGCCTCCGCGAGCTCGCGACCTTCGGCCTCGTCGGCGGCATCGCCTTCGTCGTCGACGTGGGCGTCTACAACCTGCTGCGTGTCACGCTGCTCGACGACAAGCCGATCGGCGCGAAGGTGATCTCCGTGATCATCGCGACCGCCGTCGCGTGGCTCGGCAACCGCTACCTCACGTTCCGTGCCGACCGCGGCCGTGCCGTGCTCAAGGAGGCCGTCGTCTTCGGCCTCGTGAACGTCGGGGGGCTGGCCATCGCCTCCCTGTGCCTCTTCGTGTCGCACTACGTGCTCGGCCACACCAGCCAGCTCGCGGACAACATCGCGGCGAACGGCGTGGGGCTCGTGCTCGGCACGGCGTTCCGCTACGTCGCCTACCGCTGGTTCGTCTTCGCGCCGGCCACGGCCGACGCCCGCTGACCGCACCACCCGCACCGCGCACCACCCGAACCGCGCACCATCGGCACCACCCCGCTCGCGGCACCCGACCGTCGCGATCCGGAGACCACCGACCACCCCTGACCCGACAGGAGAACGACCGTGTCGACTGACCCGACGCACCCCGTGCACTCCCTGCTCGCCGCCGGCGAGCCACAGCCCCTGCTGACGCCGCAGGCACCCACGAGCCCTGACCAGTTCGTGCCCAACCGCGGTGCCACGTCCGGCGCGGGGGAGGCCCTCTCGGGCTTCTCGCTGCCCGACTGGAGCCCCTTCGAGTGGATCGGCTACTCGTCGCTCGTCCTCGTGTCGCTGCTGCTGACCGCGGTGGCCGTCTCGACGCTGTGGTGGATGCTGCACGCCTGGCGCTCGAAGGACAACCTCGAGGGCAGCCAGTTCAGCTCCGACCCCCTCGACGCGCGCCACTCGTTCACCCTGCTGGTCCCCGGACGGCACGAGGAGGAGGTCATGGGCCAGACCCTCGACCGCCTCGCGCTGCAGGACCACCCCGACTTCGAGATCATCGCGATCGTCGGCCACGACGACCCGGGCACCGAGCGCGTCGCCCGTGAGGCCGCGGCACGCCACCCCGACCTGATCCGCGTGGTGGTCGACTCGAGCGTCCCCAAGAACAAGCCCAAGGCGCTCAACCTCGCGCTGCAGACCTCGCGCGGCGAGATCGTCGGCGTGTTCGACGCCGAGGACGAGGTGCACCCGCGCCTCCTGACGCTCGTCGACTCGCGCTTCAGCGAGACCGACGCGGACGTGGTCCAGGGCGGCGTGCAGCTGATGAACTTCCAGACGAGCTGGTGGAGCCTCCGCAACGTGCTCGAGTACTACTTCTGGTTCCGCTCGCGCCTGCACTTCCACGCCAAGGAGAAGTTCATCCCCCTCGGCGGCAACACCGTCTTCGTCCGCAAGGACTGGCTCGACTGGTCCGAGGGCTGGGACGCCGAGTGCCTCGCGGAGGACTGCGAGCTGGGCGTCCGCCTGTCGAGCGCCGGCGCGAAGGTCGTCGTCGCCTACAGCCCCGAGGTCGTCACCCGCGAGGAGACCCCCGGCACGTTCGTGTCGCTGCTGAAGCAGCGCACCCGCTGGAACCAGGGCTTCATGCAGGTCTACGGCAAGGGCGAGTGGAAGAAGCTGCCGCGCCTGCGCCAGCGCCTCATGGCCCGCTACCTGCTGACCATGCCGTTCATCCAGGCAGCCACCGGCCTGCTCATCCCGATCTCCGTGATCCTCATCTTCACGATCAAGGTGCCGACGGCCATCGCGCTCGTCTCGTTCATCCCGCTGGCGCCGACCCTGGTGCTGCTGGCCGTCGAGTTCACGGGCCTCCGGGAGTTCGGCCGCACCTACGGCCAGAAGGTCCGGGCCCGCGACTACTTCCGCCTGATCTGGGGCCTCATCCCCTACCAGATCTTCCTCGCCCTCGCCGCCGTGCGAGCCGTCTTCCGTCAGATCCGGGGCATGAACGCCTGGGAGAAGACGGAGCACACGGGAGCCCACCGCCCCGCCGAGACCCCAGCCCCGCAGGAGGCGCCCCGCGCGTCCCAGCAGGAGCCCGCCCTCGCCATGACCGGAGGTGACCGATGACCAGCACGCTGAACCGCCCGACGGCGGTCGACGACCGCATCGCCACGGCGCCGCGTCGTCCCGGCACGCCCGTGCAGCCTGCCCCCGCACGCTCGCCGGGGTGGCTCCGCCGCCACGGCGCCAGCCTCGTCTGGCTGCTGCCCCTGATGGCGATCGCAGCCGTCGTGCAGGCCTTCAACATGGCCGGCTCGCCGCAGCGGATCGACGACGAGGGCACGTACACGGCCCAGGCCTGGGCCGTCCAGAACCTCGGAGAGCTCGCCCACTACACCTACTGGTACGACCACCCCCCGGTGGGCTGGCTGCAGATCTCGGCCTACACGGCCCTGACCGGTGCCTTCGACCGCTACGACGTCGCGGTGCTGGCCGGCCGCGAGGCGATGCTCGCCTTCACCGTCGTCGCGGTCGCCCTGCTCTGGCTGCTCGCCCGCAAGCTCGGCCTCAGCCGCCCCGCCGCGGCCGTCGCCGGCCTCGTGTTCGCCGTGTCGCCGCTGGCCCTCCAGTTCCACCGGACGGTCTACCTCGACAACGTGGCCACGCCGTGGCTGCTCGCCGCGTTCGTCTTCGCCCTCAGCAAGCGCTACCAGCTCGCCGGCTTCGCGGCCGCCTCCGTCTCGTTCGGCATCGCGGTGCTCTCGAAGGAGACGTACCTGCTCGCCCTGCCGTTCCTGGCCTGGATGATGTGGCGCGGCGCCGACAAGTCGACCCGTCGCTACACGCTCTCGATCGCGGGCAGCCTGCTCGTGCTCGTCGGGCTCGGCTACGTCGCGCTCGCCGCCGTCAAGGGAGAGCTGCTGCCGGGCGCCGGCCGGGTCAGCCTGCTCGAGGGCATCCAGTTCCAGCTCGCGACCCGTGAGGCGAGCGGCTCGGTGTTCGACACCGGCAGCCTCTTCTTCGCAACGGTCTCGCAGTGGTGGCAGCTCGACCAGGTGCTGATCGTGGTCGGCACCCTCGCCTCCGTCGTCGGCCTCTTCATGAAGCGGGTCCGTCCGGTCGCCGTGATGATGGTCTTCCTGATCGCCTTCATGTTCCGTCCCGGTGGCTACCTGCCGGTGCCGTACGTGATCATGCTGCTGCCGTTCGCGGCGCTGCTGATCGCCGCGGTCACGGACGCCGCCGTGAAGTCGGTGCGGGCGCGCCGGGCCGGCGCCGTGTCGACGGCCGCGGTCCGCACGGGGTCCGTCACGTGGATCGCGCTCACCGTCGCCGCCGTGGTGGCGCTGGTGCCCCTCTGGGCCGTTCAGCTGCGCGGCTTCCTCGACTCCGACCTCGACGCGCCGATGCGCAACGCCGAGACCTGGGTCGAGACCAACGTCCCGAAGGACAGCCGCCTCCTCGTCGACGACGCGGTGTGGGTCGACCTGGTCCGTGCCGGCTTCGCCCGGGACAACGTGATCTGGTTCTACAAGATCGACACCGACGGCGCCGTCCAGGCGCAGTCGCCGAACGGCTGGCGCGACTCGGACTACCTCTTCGAGACCGAGTCGGTCCGGACCTCGGGAGCAGGGTCGCCCGACGTGCGCTCGGCGCTCGAGAGCTCGACCGTCGTGGCCTCCTTCGGCGACGGCGACCAGCAGGTCAACGTCCGCCGGATCGACAGCGACGGCGCCGCCGAGGCGCAGCGCTCCGCGGACGCCGCCGCCGCCGCGCGGTCCGCCGCCGGTGCCGAGCTCGCCCAGAACCCGGACCTGCAGGTGTCGGCCACGTTCGACCAGGCCCTCCGCGACGGCCGCCTCGACCCGCGTGCCCTCATCGTGCTCGGCCAGCTCGCGGCCGTGGCGCCGATCTCGGTCGCCGACCCCGCAGCCCTGCCGGGCGAGCAGGAGTCCGTGTTCCGGCAGTTCGACGTCACGCCGCAGGGCGGCGAGACCGTCGCGCAGCTCGACACGCTCCTCCGGGGCCTCGGCGACACCTACGAGCCGGCCTCGATCGAGCCGCAGGGAGACGGCCTCCGCATCACGTTCTCCGCGGTCGCCCCGTCGGGCGTCCTGTCCGACTGACCACCGCGTCGGGGGTCGTGCACACGACCCCCGACACCCCTCCTCACCGCCGTCGCGCCCTCTCGGACGCGGCACCCGACCGGAAAGGAACCGCCCTCATGGCTTCACTCCACAGCAGCACCGCACGCACCGCCTCCTCGACCACAGCCTCCTCGACCACCGACTCCTCGACCCTCACCCCGAGGCGCCGTCTCGTGACCGTCCTCGCCGTCACCGCGGCGACCGGCGTGGCCCTCGCCGGGTCGCTCGTCGGCGCGTCGCCCGCACACGCCGCCGACGGCGACGGCTGGGTCCGCGTCGGCCACCTCTCGCCCGACACCAAGTCGGTCGACGTGACCCTGACCTCGCTCGCCGGCGGCCAGGTCGTCATGGACCTCGACGACGTCACGTTCGGCCAGGTCAGCCCGTACCAGGCGCTGACGCCCGGCACCTACGTCGTCTCGATGACCGCCGCCGACGCACCCGCCGACGCGAAGCCGGTCATCACGACGAACGTCACCGTCGACAGCGGACAGCCGATCACGGCCCTCGCCTACGGCCCGAACGACGACCTCGAGACCCGCGTCGTCAAGGACGACCTCACCCCGCCCACGGACGGCCAGGCCAAGGTCCGCCTGTTCCAGGCCGCGACCGTGAGCAAGACCGTCTCGGTCGCGACGACGACGGGCACGACCATCGCGTCGAAGGCCTCGTTCGGCAGCGCCAGCGGCTACGCCGAGGTCGCCGCCGGTCCCTGGAGCCTCGACCTGACCGGCCAGAAGGTCACCGGCACGAGCGACGTCGACCTCGCGGCCGGCAGCATCAACACGCTGTTCGTGCTCGACAACTCGACCGGCGGGCTCACCGTCGTTCCGGTCGTCGACAGCGCGGCCACGGCGCAGGCCCCCGTGGGCGGCGTCCAGACGGGCGGCGGCTACCTGGCCGAGCACCCGGCGAAGGACGAGCCCGCGGGCTTCTGGGCCACCGTCCGCAGCTGGTTCGGGGCCTGAGATCCCGAGGAGGCGCGGTGAGCGACCACCGTCGCCGCGCCTCCTCGGGACCCGCCCGCAGCACCCTGCACGCAGCACGCAGCACCCCGCACGGACTCCGCTCCGTGAGCCACACCGAGACCCTCAGAGGAACGACATGACGAAGAAGACGAAGGCACTGCTCGCCGCAGTGGTCGTCGCGGCCGTGGCCGTGACCGCCGGCATCGCCCTCCTCGTCGTCGGAGCACCCGGCGGCGCCCCCGACCGCACCGCCGGGGGGCCTGCCGAGAGCAGCGACCCCGGCACCGCCGACAGCACTCCCGACGCCCGCAGCGCCACGCAGATCGGCGAGGACTTCCTCGCCGAGTGGGTCGACGACGACGGCCGCGTCGTCCGACGCGACCAGGGCGACGACACCGTCAGCGAGGGCCAGGCCTACGGCATGCTCGTCGCCGCGGCCGTCGGCGACGAAGACCGCTTCGCCGCCATCTGGGACTGGACGAAGGAGGAGCTGGTCCGGCAGGACGGACTGCTCGCCTGGCGCTGGGCCGACGGCGCCGTCGTCGACGACATGCCCGCCAGCGACGCCGACGTCGACGCCGCCAGGGCGCTCGTGCTCGCCGGCGCCGCGTTCGACCGACCCACCTGGACCGCTGACGGGATCCAGCTCGGCACGCACGTGCTCGACGAGATGACGGCGAGCACCGACGTGGGGCGCATCCTGCTCCCCGGTCCCTGGGCCGCCGGCTCCGGCCCGTGGTCGTACAACCCCTCCTACGCCGCGCCGGCCGCCTTCGCGCAGCTCGGCGAGGCCAGCGGCGACCCCCGTTGGGCCGAGCTCGAGCAGGGCTCCCGCGCGGTCACGACGAACGTGCTGACCGCCACGGCCCTGCCGAGCGACTGGGCGCAGGTGCAGCAGGACGGCACCGTCGTCCCCCTGCCGAGCGCCGACGGCTCGTCGGGCACGGTCCAGTACAGCTACGACGCCGGTCGGCTCGCCCTGCGGTACGCCGAGTCGTGCGACCCGGTCGACGTCGCGCTGGCGGCCCGGCTCGCGCCGGTGCTGCAGCGCTACCCCGATCTGCCGATGCAGCTCGACCTGGGCGGCCAGGAGATGGGCCAGGACCAGAGCCCGCTCGCCTACGCCGCCCGTGCCGCCGCGCTCGCCAGTGCGGGAGAGCCCGACGCCGCCGCGGCCGACCTCGGACGTGCCGACGCGCTGGCGCAGTCGACGCCGACCTACTACGGCGCGGCCTGGGCCGCTCTCGCCTCCCTCCAGCTCGACGGCGAGGGCTCGGCTCTCGGCGCCTGCTCGCCCTTGGCGGTGTCCCGATGACCGTGTCGCAGTTCGTCTCGTCGCACCGACGTGCCGCGATCGCGCTCGGCGCGGCCGTGCTGCTGCTCGCCGGTGGCGCCACCGTCGCCGCCGTCGCGGCGCAGCCGGGCGGGTCCGGCGCGGACGCGCAGGGCCCGGCCCCCACCACGGCAACGACGACGTCCGCCTCGCCGAGCGTCGACCCCGCCAGCGGGGCCGCGGGCTCGTTCCAGGATCCGGCGGCGCAGTCGTACACCCCGCCTCCTGCGGGCGCGACGCCCGAGCGGGTGCAGATCCCGTCCATCGGGGTCGACTCCGGCCTCGAGGACCTCGGTCTCGGCGCCGCCGGCGAGCTCGACCCGCCGCAGGCGTGGGAGTCGGCCGGCTGGTACCGCGACGGCACCGTGCCCGGAGCCGTCGGGCCGGCCGTCATCGCCGGCCACGTCGACTCGGGCAGCGGACCCGCCGTGTTCGTCGACCTGGCGAAGCTGGCCGTCGGCGACGAGGTCCAGGTGACCCTCTCGACCGGCACGGTCGAGACCTTCCGCGTCACGGGCAGCGAGCGGACGCCCAAGGCGACGTTCCCCACCAGCGACGTCTACGGCTCGACGCCGACGCCGAGCCTGCGCCTCATCACCTGCGACGGCACGTTCGACCGCTCGACCGGGCACTACGTCGACAACCTCATCGTCTTCGCCGACCTCGTGCCGACGAGCTGACGCCCCGCACGCCCTCAACCCCACCACCCGGCGGCCGACGCACCCGACGCGCCGGCCCGCACAGCACCGCCGCACCACCTCACCCGACCCGCACCGCCCTTCTCTCCGACCCGACCGGAAAGGACCACCCCGTGAACGACGCGCTCGTGATCATCCCCACCTACGACGAGAGGGAGAACCTCGACATGATCGTCAGCCGGACCCTCACGTCCGGAGCCGCCGTCGACGTGCTCGTCGTCGACGACGGCTCGCCCGACGGTACCGGCGACCTCGCCGACAGCTGGGCCGACCGCGAGCCCCGCGTGCACGTGATGCACCGCACCGAGAAGGCGGGCCTCGGCGCCGCCTACCTCGCCGGCTTCGCCTGGGGCCTCGAGCGCGGCTACGAGGCGATCGTCGAGATGGACGCCGACGGCTCGCACCACCCCGAGGACCTGCCGCGCCTGCTCGGCCTGCTCGCCGACGACGACCTCGTGCTCGGCTCGCGCTGGGTGCCGGGCGGCGAGGTCGAGAACTGGCCGCTGCGGCGTGAGCTGCTCAGCCGCGGCGGCAGCTGGTACACCCGCGGTGCCCTCGGCATCCGCGTGGCCGACACGACGGGCGGGTTCCGCGCGTTCCGTGCCTCGGCCCTCCGCCGCATCGACCTCGACGCCGTCGAGTCGCGCGGCTACTGCTTCCAGGTCGACCTGCTCTGGCGCGCCCTCCAGGCGGGCCTCCGGGTCGTCGAGACTCCGATCACGTTCACCGAGCGCGTCCACGGCGCCTCGAAGATGAGCGGTTCGATCGTCAGGGAGTCGCTGACCAAGGTGACCCTCTGGGGTCTCCGCCGACGGGGGCGTGCCCTCGTCGAGCTGGTCGTGCGACACCGTCGCCTGCCGAGCGTCCGCGCGACGTCGCACCGGGTCGGGCCCGTCGTGCGCCACGCGCAGGCGCGCTAGCAGGGAGGCGGCACCGTCCGCACGGCAGGGGTGGTCAGCCCCGGCCGTGCGGACGTCGTCATGTCCGGGCCCGGTCGAGCGGAGCGGCTAGCGGACCACCGCGACCGAGTGCGGCGGCAGCACCAGCTCGGCGCCGGCCGCGATCGAGTCGTCGCTGGCGAAGAGCACGGAGGAGGCGGGCACGTCGACCCGCGCCTCCTGCGTCCCGAAGTTGACGGCCACCCGGATCGTGCCCCGGGTCATCACGAACCAGCCGGCCTCGGCGTCGTGCTCGACCGAGGTGCGGCCGAGGCGCGGGTCGGTGAGCTCGGGCTCGGCGCGGCGCAGGGCCGTGAGCTGCTGGTAGGCGTCGAGCAGCAGGGCGTGGCGCCCGCGCCCGAGCTCCGACCAGTCGAGCTTCGAGTCCTCGAACGTCTGCGGGTCCTGGGGGTCGGGCACGACCGACTCGTCCCAGCCCGACTTGGCGAACTCGGCGATGCGGCCCTTCGCGGTGGCCTCGCCGAGCTCCTTCTCGGGGTGCGACGTGAAGAACTGCCACGGGGTCGACGCGCCCCACTCCTCGCCCATGAAGAGCATCGGGGTGTACGGCGAGGTGAGGGTCAGCGCCGCGGCGATCTGCAGCTGCCCGTCGTCGAGGGTGGCCGCGAGGCGGTCGCCGACGGCGCGGTTGCCGATCTGGTCGTGGTTCTGGTTGGCCACGACGAGGCGCCAGGCGGGCATGTGCCGGGCGTCGACCGGGTGGCCGTGGTCGGCCTCGCGGAACGACGACCAGGTCCCGTCGTGGAAGAAGCCCTTCGTGACGACCTTGGCCAGCGAGTCGAGCGACGCGAAGTCGGCGTACCAGCTGTTCGTCTCGCCGGTCAGGGCGACGTGCAGCGCGTGGTGGAAGTCGTCGCTCCACTGCCCGTCGAGGCCCCAGCCCTGACGGTGGTCGGGGCCGAAGCCGCCGCCGTCGCGAGGCGTGACGAGGCGGGCGTCGTTCAGGTCGCTCTCGGCGATCAGCGTCAGCGGACGGCTCAGGTGGGCGCTGAGGGCGGCGGTGCGCTCGCCCATCTCCTGCAGCAGGTGCACGGGGCTGTCGTCGACGAGCGCGTGCACGGCGTCGAGCCGGAGGGCGTCGACGTGGAACCGCTCGAACCACATCAGCGCGTTGTCGAGGATGAACTCGCGCACCTCGTGCGAGCCCTCGTCGTCGAGGTTGACGTTGTCGCCCCACGTGTTCGCGTGCTTGCTCGACAGGTACGGGCCGAACACGGGCAGGTAGTTGCCCGAGGGGCCGAGGTGGTTGTAGACGACGTCCTGCACGACGCCGAGCCCCGCGGCGTGGGCGGCGTCGACGAAGCGCTGGTACGCGTCGGGCCCGCCGTAGTTGTCGGTGACCGTGAACCAGTCGACCCCGTCGTAGCCCCAGTTCCAGCGACCGTTGACGCCGTTGACCGGCAGGAGCTCGACGAGGTCGACGCCGAGCTCGACCAGGTGCGGCAGCTTCGCGATCGCCGAGTCGAGGGTGCCGTCGGGCGTGAAGGTGCCGACGTGCAGCTCGTAGATCACCGCGCCGGCGAGCTGACGACCCGTCCAGGAGGCGTCGGTCCAGTCGAACGAGTCGCCGTCCCAGGTCTCGCTCAGGCCGTGCACCCCGTCGGGCTGGCGCCGCGACCGCGGGTCGGGCAGCGGCGTCTCGCCGTCGTCGACGAGGAACCCGTAGCGGTGGCCGGGCCCGCGGTCGAGGTCGGCGGCCGCTCGCCACCACCCGGTGGCGGCCTCGTGCTCGAGCGGCAGCACGTCGCCGTCGAGGTGCAGCTGCACGGTGGTCGCGGTGGGTGCCCAGACGTCGTAGACGCTCATCGGTCTCCTCGGGAGGTGTGGTGGTCGGGAAGGTGCAGGTGGTCGGGAGGCCGCGGGCAGGACGACGAACCGCCGACCCGCAGGGGGTCGACGGTAGTCGTGCGGAGGGCCGCTGTTACTGCTCGGCGCCGCTCTCTTGCTGTCCGTCCGCCGGGACGAGCAGCGCGACGGGGTACGTGTCGAGCACGTCGGCGAGGCGCAGACGCCCGCCCTCGTGCACGCGCCCGGTGAGGACGTCGCGCCAGCGCCGGCCCTGGACGAGGACGACGGTGTCGCCCCAGCCCCCGGCCTGCTCGAGGGCGACGGGCAGGCGCGTCGCGATGGTCAGCGCGCCGCCGCGGTCGGCGGCCACGGCCGAGTCGGCCTGGTCGCCGAACACCGGCAGGGCGCCGTAGCGCGTGAACAGCTCCGGGCGGTCGCGACGGAGCGTCAGTGCCCGGTGCGTGACGAGCAGCTTCGCCGCGCCCGTCTCGTCGACCGGCGGCGTCTCGCCGGCCGCGACCTGGTCGAGGAGGCGGCGGCGCAGCGCGAAGTCGACCTCGCGACGGTTGTCCGGGTCGACGAGCGAGTGGTCCCACAGCTCCCCGCCCTGGTACACGTCGGGGCTGCCGGGGCCCGTGAGCTGGAGCAGGGCGAGGCCGAGCGAGTTGCTGCGGCCGGGGGCGCGGACGACGTCGACGATCCTCTCGATCTCGTGCCGCACCTCCTCGTGGTCGAAGACCGCGTCGATGGCCGCGTGCATGCGCTCCTCGAAGGCCTCGGCGTCCGCGGTGCGGTCGGTCCACGTGGTCGAGGTGCTCGCCTCGCGGCTCGCCTTCTCGGCGTAGGCGTGCAGGCGCTCGCGCGACGCGGGCCAGGCGCCGACGACGCTCTGCCAGAGGATGTTCTCGAACGGGCCGTCGCCGATCGGGGCGAGGTCGCGGAGGCGCTCGAGGGTCGCCGTCCACTCGTCGCCGATCTCGGAGAGCACGGTGATGCGCGAGCGCACGTCGGCGCTGCGCTTCGTGTCGTGCGTCGACAGCGTCGTCATGCCGAAGGGCCGCTCGGCCAGGCGGGCCTGCTGGCGAGCGTGGAACTCGGCGGGCGTCAGCGAGAACTCGGCGGGGTCCGCGCCGACCTCGGTGAGGGTGGCGAGGCGGCTGTAGCGGTAGAACGCCGTGTCCTCGACGCCCTTGGCCATCACCATGCCGCTGGTCTGCTGGAAGCGCACGGACGCCGGGTGCGACTCGTCGGCCAGGACGGCGACGACGCGGGCGATCTCGTCCGCGAGGTCGGGGCGGCTCCCGGTCGCGACCTCGGCCGCACGGGCCAGCTGGTCGGCGCCCTGCGGGAGGTAGCTCCGGTAGACCGGGAACGCGGCGGCGAGCTCGGCGAGGGCGTCGACGACGGCCTCGTCCGCGCGCCCGTCGTCCGAGACGAGGCGCGCCAGGCGGCGGATCTCGCTGCCGAGGATGCCGTCCGCGATGCCGCGCTTGGTGCCGAGGATCATCCGGTGCCAGTCGACCGCCTCGTCCGAGGCGCGGGCGTCGCCGTCCGCGGGGGAGTGCGCGCTGTCGTCGTCGGCGCGGAGGCGCGAGTCGAGGCCGTCGAGCGCGGCGGCGCCGCGGGGGTCGACGAAGACCCGGTCGAGGTCGGCGAGGGCGTCGTAGCCCGTGGTGCCGTCCGTCGCCCAGTCCTCGGGGAGGCGCTCGTCGCCCTCGAGGATCTTCTCGACGAGCACGTGGGCGCCGCCGGTCAGCGCGGCGAGCCGGTCGAGGTAGGCGCCCGGGTCGGCGAGGCCGTCCGGGTGGTCGACGCGCAGACCGTCGACGAGGCCCTCGCGGAACCAGCGCCCGATCTCGGCGTGCGACTCGTCGAACACCCAGCCCTCCTCGACGCGGATGCCGGCGAGGGTGTTCACCGCGAAGAACCGGCGGTAGTTGAGGTCGGTGTCGGCGCGCTTCCAGTGCACGAGCTCGTACGACTGGCGGGCGTGCACGGCGGCGGCGTCGGCAGGGCCGTCCGCGGCGTCGCCGAGGGTGCCGGGCGCGATCGGGTAGACGTTCTCGTAGTAGTGCAGCTCGCCGTCGACGACCTCGAGGCCCTCGATCCGGCCGTCGGAGCCTGCCGGCTCGCCGAGCACGGGCAGCAGCACCTTGCCGCCGCCGGCCGCCCAGTCGACGTCGAACGCGTCGGCGTACCTGCTGTCCCGACCGTGCGTGAGCAGGTCCCACCACCAGGTGCTGGCCTTCGGGGTCGCGACGCCGACGTGGTTCGGCACGATGTCGACGAGCACGCCGAGGTCGGCGCCGTGCGCGCGCTCGGACAGCGCGTCGAGTCCGGCCGTGCCGCCGCGGTCGGGGTCGACCCGGCTGTGGTCGACGACGTCGTAGCCGTGGTCGCTGCCGGGCTCGGCCTCGAGCACCGGCGACAGGTAGACCCAGTCGGCGCCGAGGTCGCGAAGATACTGCACCTGGTCGGCCGCCGCGAACAGGTCGAAGCCCGCCCTGATCTGCAGCCGGTAGGTGGATCGGGGGTGGTCGTGTCGGGTCACGCGTGCTCCTCGGCCGTGGCTCGGAGGACGACGAGGGAACGGCCCGCCACGGGGAGCCGGTCGCCGGCGAGCAGCGCGGCAGGGACCTGCGGCGTGCTGGGGGGCTGGGTGGTGGTCGCGGCGCGCGTCGCGGTCGGCGTGCGCGGAGCGGACTGGGCCGGGGGCGGAGGCGCGGCGACGGTGCTGTCGACGACCACCTCCCACCCTTCGGCGTACTCGTCGGGCGGCAGGACGAAGGTGACCGTCTCGGCGCTCGCGTTGAAGTACAGGACGAAGTTCACGTCGGTGATGCGGCCGCCGCGCTGGTCGCGCCCCCGGATGCCGTCGCCGTTGAGGAACATGCCGATCGCCTTGGCGTAGGACTCGTTCCACTCGCCTTCCTGCATGGCGTCGCCCTCGGGCGTCAGCCAGACGATGTCGGGCAGCGGCTCGCCCTCGCCCCGGGTGACGGGACGGCCGTTGAAGTAGCGCTGACGACGGAACGTGGGGTGGTCGTGCCGCAGCTTGATCACCTCGGCGACGAACTCGACGAGCTCGCGGTCCGCCGCCTCCCAGTCGATCCAGCTGATCGGGCTGTCCTGCGCGTAGGTGTTGTTGTTGCCGCGCTGGGTGCGGCCCAGCTCGTCGCCGTGCAGCAGCATCGGGACGCCCTGGCTGAGCAGCAGGGTCGCGAGGAAGCTGCGCTGGCGCTGCTCGCGGAGGGCGCGCACCTGCGGGTCGTCGGTCTCGCCCTCGACGCCGCTGTTCCACGAGCGGTTGTGGCTCTCGCCGTCGGCGCCGCCCTCGCCGTTCGCGTCGTTCTGCTTCTCGTTGTAGCTGACGAGGTCGCGCATGGTGAAGCCGTCGTGCGCCGTCACGAAGTTGATGCTCGCGACCGGGCGGCGTCCGTCGCGTTCGTACAGGTCGGCCGAGCCGGTGATGCGGCTCGCGAACTCGCCGAGCGTGGAGGGCTCGCCGCGCCAGAAATCGCGGACGGTGTCGCGGTACTTGCCGTTCCACTCGGTCCACTGCGGCGGGAAGTTGCCGACCTGGTAGCCGCCGGGGCCGACGTCCCACGGCTCGGCGATCAGCTTGACCTGGGACACGATCGGGTCCTGCTGCACGAGCTCGAAGAAGGTCGACAGCCGGTCGACCTCGTAGAACTCGCGGGCGAGGGAGGCGGCGAGGTCGAAGCGGAAGCCGTCGACGTGCATCTCGGTCACCCAGTAGCGCAGGCTGTCCATGATCAGCTGCAGCGAGTGCGGGTGGCGGACGTTGAGGCTGTTGCCGGTGCCCGTGTAGTCCATGTAGTGCTTGGCGTCGCCGTCCATCAGCCGGTAATAGGCGGCGTTGTCGATGCCCTTGAACGACAGGGTCGGCCCGAGGTGGTTGCCCTCGGCGGTGTGGTTGTAGACGACGTCGATGATGACCTCGATGCCGGCGGCGTGCAGCACCCGGACCATCGTCTTGAACTCCTGCACCTGCTGGCCGATGTCGCCCGTCGCCGAGTAGGCCGCGTGCGGCGCGAAGAAGCCGATGGTGTTGTAGCCCCAGTAGTTGCTGAGGCCCTTCTCGAGCAGCGTGTTGTCCTGCACGAACTGGTGCACGGGCATCAGCTCGAGGGTCGTGATGCCGAGCTTCTTGAGGTGCTCGATGATCGCCGGGTGGGCGACGCCGGCGTAGGTGCCGCGCTCGTCCTCGGGGATGTCGGGGTGCGTCTCGGTGAGGCCCTTGACGTGCGCCTCGTAGATGACGGTCTCGTCGTAGCTGTACTTCGGGGGGCGGTCGCCCTGCCAGTCGAAGAACGGGTTGATGACGACGCCGAGCATCATGTGCGGGCCGCTGTCGTCGTCGTTCCGCGAGTCGGGGTCGCCGAAGTGGTACGCGAAGAGCGACTCGTCCCAGTCGATCTCGCCGCAGGTGGCCTTGGCGTACGGGTCGAGCAGCAGCTTGGCGGGGTTGGCCCGCGAGCCCGCCGCGGGGTCGTAGTCGCCGTGGACGCGGTAGCCGTACTTCTGCCCGGGCTGCACCGTCGGCAGGTAGGCGTGCCAGACGTAGGCGTCGACCTCGGTGAGGGGAACGCGCGTCTCGGCGCCGTCGGCGTCGAAGAGGCACAGCTCGACCTTGCTGGCCGCCTCGCTGAAGATCGCGAAGTTGGTGCCGCTGCCGTCGTAGGTGGCGCCGAGCGGATAGGGGTTGCCTGGCCAGGTGTGCAATCGGACCTCCGGGTCGTGGACCACGTCAGCCTACGGGCAGCGGGCGCACCGGGGCCGCCGCGCCTAGCGTCGAGGCCATGACGACCGCAGCGCTGCCGACGACGGCAGCTGTCCTCGACCCTCGCCCGCGCCTCCTCGGGGCGGTGTCGTCGTGAGGGTCGTCGTGATCGGCGCGACGGGACACGTCGGCGGGTACCTCGTGCCGCGGCTCGTGCTCGCCGGGCACGACGTCGTCGCCGTGTCGCGCGGCGCCTCGGCGCCCTACCGCGAGCACGCCGCCTGGGCGGGCGTCGAGCGGGTGCAGCTCGACCGCGAGGCCGGCGACGCCGACGGCTCGTTCGGCCGGGCGATCGCCGACCTGCACGCGGACGTCGTCGTCGACCTGATCTGCTTCACGCCCGCCTCCGCGCTGTCGCTCGTCGAGGCGCTGCGGGGCAGCGGCACCGTGCTGCTGCACTGCGGCACCATCTGGGTGCACGGCCCGTCGGCCGAGGTGCCGGTGACCGAGGAGGCGCGGCGCACGCCGGTCGGCGAGTACGGCACGCAGAAGGCCGAGATCGAGCGCCTGCTGCTCGCCGAGTCGCGACGGCCCGGCGGCGTGCAGAGCGCCGTGCTGCACCCCGGGCACATCACCGGGCCCGGCTGGCCGATGATCAACGCCGTCGGCAACCTCGACCTCGACGTGTGGGAGGCGCTCGCCGCGGGGCGCGAGGTCGTCATGCCGGGCCTCGGGCTCGAGACGGTCCACCACGTGCACGCCGACGACGTGGCGCAGGCGTTCCAGCGGGCCGTCGAGCGTCCGGCGCAGGCCGTGGGGGAGTCGTTCCACGTCGTCAGCGACCGCGCGGTCACCCTGCGCGGCCTCGCCGAGCAGGTCGCGAGGACCTTCGGGCAGGAGGCGCACCTCACGTTCGCGTCGTTCGAGGACTTCCGGGCGCAGCGCAGCGCCGAGTCGGCGGACGCGTCGTGGCAGCACCTCTCGCGCAGCCACTCGATGAGCATCGACAAGGCCCGGCGTCTGCTCGGCTACGCGCCGCGGTGGACGTCGGTCGAGGCGATCGTCGAGGGTCTCGAGTGGCTGCGTGCCGACGGGCAGCTCACCCTCGCCTGACCTGCCTCCTCATTCAGGAAGATCGCGCCTGATCCCCGCAACGGAGGTGCCGATCGTCCTGAACCGTGCACAGCTCAGGAGGCGCGAGCGCTGTCTTCCTGATCTGTGACCGACGCCCGTCCACACAGTCGGGCCGCGGCGGCGCTATGATCGGCGGCACACACACGGGAGTCCGGTGATCCGGGCTGAGAGGAAGCGATCCACGCTTCGACCGTCGAACCTGATCTGGATCATGCCAGCGCAGGGAGGAGAGAACATGTCCGTTTCCGTGTCCGCGAACGAGGCCCAGCCCGGTCGCCAGGATCGTCCGACAGCATCGTCGTCGCACCAGTCGCCGCCGAGGTCGCCCAGGCCGTCGCGCCGCTGGCGCGTCGTCGACATCGTCGTCGCCAGCGTCATCGGCGTCGCCTGCGGCGTCGTCTTCTGGGCCTGGGGCCTCGCGTGGGAGCCGCTCAGCAACCTGCTGGCCTTCACGCCCGGCCTCTCGGGCCTGCTCTCGGGCGGCTGGCTCTTCGCCGGCGTGCTCGGCGGGCTGATCATCCGCAAGCCGGGCGCCGCGGTCTACACCGAGGTGATGGCCGCCGTGGTGTCGATGCTGATCGGCACGCAGTGGGGCTTCTCGACCCTGATCTGGGGCGTCGTCGAGGGCCTCGGCGCCGAGCTCGTCTTCGCTGCGTTCCTGTACTCGTCGTGGCGCCTCCACGTCGCCCTCCTCGCCGGGGCCGGCGCGGGCGTCGCGGTCGCCCTGCTCGACACCTCGTTCTCGTCGATCGCCGCGACCGCGCTCGAGTTCAAGGTCGTCTACGGCATCAGCGCCGTCGTCTCCGGCGTCGTGCTGGCAGGCCTGCTCTCCTGGCTCGCCGCCCGGGGGCTCGCCCGCACCGGCGCGCTCAGCCGCTTCGCCTCCGGCCGCTCGGCCGAGGCACGCGTCTGAGCAAGGCGACCTCGACGACGTGACCGCCTCCTCCGGTGCCCGGGTCGACGCCCGCGGCTGGGGGTGGCGGCACGCCGGCCGGATCCTCCCGGCCGTGTCCGAGCTCGACCTCGTCGTCGAGCCGGGCGAGCGCGTGCTGTTGCTCGGCGCCTCCGGGGCCGGCAAGTCCACCCTGCTCGCCGGGCTCGCCGGCGTGCTGGGCGGCGACGACGAGGGCGACGCCCGCGGCGAGCTGCTCGTCGACGGGCGTCCCCCGGCCGAGCAGCGCGGCCGCGTCGGGCTGGTGCTGCAGGATCCCGACTCGCAGGTCGTCCTCGCCCGCGTCGGCGACGACGTGGCCTTCGGCTGCGAGAACATCGGCGTGCCGCGCGACGAGACGTGGCGCCGCGTCGACGACGCCCTCGACGCCGTCGGGCTCGACCTGCCGCGCTCGTGGCCGACCGCCCAGCTGAGCGGCGGGCAGAAGCAGCGCCTCGCGCTCGCCGGCGCCCTCGCGATGCGACCGGGGCTCGTCCTGCTCGATGAGCCGACGGCGAACCTCGACCCCGAGGGCGTCGTCGAGGTGCGCGACGCCGTCGCCCGGGTCGCCGAGCGGACCGGGGCGACGCTCGTCGTCGTCGAGCACCGCGTCTCCGTCTGGCTGCCCGTCGTCGACCGCGTCGTCGTGCTCGCCGCGGGCGGGGGAGTCCTCGCCGACGGCGCCCCCGAGGAGGTGCTCGACCGGCAGCGCGGACGGCTCACGGAGGCAGGGGTGTGGGTCCCCGGGGTCGTGCCGGAGCCGCCCGTCCGGCTCCGCGCCTCCTCGAGGGGCCCGCTGCTCGAGGCATCCGGGCTGGCGGTGGGCCACCGCAGCCCGCGCGGCCGTGCCGTCGCCTCCGGCATCGACCTGACGGTCCACGACGCCCGCACGCTGGCCGTGACCGGCCCCAACGGCGCGGGCAAGTCGACGCTCGCCCTGACGCTCGCCGGCCTGCTCGCCCCGGTCTCCGGCGAGCTGCGTGCCACGCCCGAGCTCGCGGCCGGGGCGGGCGAGGCACCCGTGCGGTGGCGCTCGCGCGAGCTGCTCACCCGGGTCGGCACGGTGTTCCAGGACCCGGAGCACCAGTTCCTCACCCCCACCGTGCGTCGCGAGCTGGCGATCGGGCCGGAGGCGCTCGGCGAGCCGGCCGCGCAGGTCGACGAGCGCGTCGACGAGCTGCTGACCCGCCTCCGGCTGGACCACCTCGCCGGCGCGAACCCGTTCACGCTGTCCGGGGGCGAGAAGCGGCGCCTGTCGGTGGCGACCGTCCTCGCGTCGCGGCCCCGCCTCCTCGTGCTCGACGAGCCGACCTTCGGGCAGGACGCCCGCACCTGGCGCGAGCTCGTGGCTCTGCTGGCGGCGCTCGTCGACGAGGGCCGCAGCGTCGTCGCGGTCACCCACGACGCCGAGTTCGTCGCCGCGCTGGCCGACGACGTGGTCGTCCTCGAGCGGCCCGTCGTCGTGGGGGAGGCGCGGTGAGCCTGCTCGAGGCGGTCGAGACCGACCGCGTCGTCGGGCGGGTCAACCCCGTCGCGAAGCTCCTCGCCGCGCTCGTCGTGTCGGTGGTGCTGCTGCTCTCGATCGACTGGGTGTCGGCGGGGGTGGCGCTCGGTCTCGAGCTGCTGCTGCTGCCCTGGGCGGGACTCTCGGCGAGGCAGCTGCTCCGGAGGACGGCGCCGCTCTGGATCGCGGCGCCGATGTCGGTCGTCGTCACGGTGCTCTACGGCCGCGACGACGGCGCCGTGCTGCTGCAGTTCTGGTGGATCAGCGTGACGGAGGGGTCCGTCTCGTTGGCCTTCGCCATCGGCCTGCGCATCCTCGCGGTCGGCATCCCCGGCATCGTCTTGCTCGCCACGACCGACCCCACCGACCTCGCCGACGGCCTCGCCCAGGTGCTGCGGCTGCCGGCGCGGTTCGTGCTCGGCGGCCTCGCGGGGCTCCGGCTCGCCGGGCTGTTCGCGGACGACTGGCGCCAGCTCGCCCTCGCCCGTCGGGCACGGGGCGTCGCCGACGCCCGCGGCCCGGTCGCCGCCGCACGCCGCCTCGCCGGGCAGGCGTTCGCCCTGCTGGTCCTGTCGGTGCGGCGCGGGAGCAAGCTCGCGACCGCGATGGAGGCGAAGGGCTTCGGCTCGGACACGGAGCGCACCTGGGCCCGGCCGTCGACCGTGGGGCTCCGGGACGCCGTGCTGGTCGTGATCGGCGTGCTCGTCGCGGCGGCTGCCGTCACGGCCGCGGTGCTCGCGGGGACCTGGGAGTTCGTCCTTGCCTGACGTCGGGGCAGGCGAGGCTGGCTCGCCGGCCGTGGGCTCGCCGGGCGTGCGCCCGCGCGACGCCGTCGTCGACCTGCTGACGAGGGCGCAGGAGGCGCGGGCCCGCGGAGACAGGGTGGTGCTGCTGATCGACGGCCGGTCGGGCTCGGGCAAGACCACGCTGGCGCGTCACCTGGTCGACGCGTGGCCGGTGGACCAGCTCGGGCCGGTCCAGCTCGTCCACCTCGACGACGTCTACCCGGGCTGGCACGGGCTCGAGGCGGCGTCGCGGATCGTCGAGTCGGGGATCCTGGCGGCGGCGGACCCGGGGTGGACCACGTGGGACTGGGAGCACGGCGTGCCGGGGGAGGGGCGGACGCTCGACCCGGCCGTCTCGGTGGTCGTCGAGGGCGCCGGGGCGCTGACCCGCGCCTCCTCGGCCCTGGCGACGCTGTGCGTCTGGCTGGAGCTCGACGACGAGAAGCGGCGGTCCCGTGCGCTGGGGCGCGACGGCGCGACCTACGAGCCGTGGTGGGACGTGTGGGCCGAGCAGGAGGAACGTCACCTCGCGGTCGAGGACCCGCGGAGCCTCGCCGACGTCGTGGTGGACGTCGGGCCCGGCGACTCCGTCGGCGGCTCGACCGACGACCCCGTCGGCGGCCCGGCGGGCTAGGCCCAGCCGAGCTCGTGCAGCTGGGCGTCGTCGATGCCGTAGAAGTGCGCGATCTCGTGGACGAGCGTCACGTGGATCTCGTCGCGGAGCTCCGCCTCGGTGTCGACGACGGCGAGGTGCGGCTCGCGGTAGAGGATGATCCGGTCGGGCAGCTCGCCGAAGCCGTAGGTGCCGCGCTCGGTGAGGGCGACGCCGTCGTAGAGGCCGAGCAGGTCGAGGGAGCCGTCCTCGGGGCGGTCGTCGGTGACGAAGACGACGTTGTCGAGACCGTCGACCATGTCGTCGGGCAGCTCGTCGAGCTCTGCCACCACCAGCTCGTCGAACCGCGCGAGGCTCAGCGTCGCCGGGTCGATGCCTGCCGCCGCCGCGCCGTCAGCTCTCTCGTCGTCCACCGGCCCAGCGTTCCACACGCCCCTGACCGCCGAGGTGCCCACGCGACACCGACAAACCACCGTGGGACATCACGCCGCTTCGTCGCTCCCAAGTAGCGACCTGTGCCCCGACGCGACGAGCGAAGCGAAGTTGCCCCCCGCCCGCTCACCGATGCACCTACCCGGCCACCAACGACGTCTTCGACGCGGAACGCGTCGGAGACTGAAAGGCACCGAAAACCCCAAAAAGCCCTGCCGAGTAGGGCAGGGCTTTTTCATTGGGGTGAGTAACGGGGCTTGAACCCGCGGCCTCCTAGACCACAACCAGGCGCTCTACCAGCTGAGCTATACCCACCATGCGCGACTGCCGAAGCGATCGCAACGAGAAGACTCTACTACAGCCGGGGCGCCCATTCGTCCACGACGGCCTTCGAGATCGCCTGGACGTCGTCGGTGGTGGGGCCGGGGTCGGCGACGAAACCGGCACGGCGGTAATACTCGAGCTCGCGGATGGACTCGAGGATGTCGGCGAGGGCACGGTGGCCGCCGTGCTTCTGGGGTGCGTTGAAGTAGACGCGGGGGAACCAGCGGCGGGCGAGTTCTTTGATGGAGGAGACGTCGACGCTGCGGTAGTGCAGGTGACCGTCGACGCGGGGCATGTACTTGGCGAGGAACGCACGGTCGGTGCCGATGGTGTTGCCGGCGAGGGGCGCGTGCTGCTCGGTCGGGACGTACTTCAGGATGTACTCGAGCACCTCGTACTCGGCCTCGGCGAGGCTGGCGCCGTTCGGGATCTCGTCGATCAGCCCGGAGGTCGTGTGCATCTCGGTGACGAAGTCGCCCATGTTGTCGAGGGCCGACTGGTCGGGCTTGATGACGATGGTGAAGCCGGGGTGCACGGGCACGAGGTCGAAGTCGGTGACGACGACGGCCACCTCGACGAGCTCGTCGACGGCGATGTCGAGACCCGTCATCTCGCAGTCGATCCACACCAGTCGGTCGTTCGTCGTAGCCATGCGGCCACTCTAGTCCGGGCCTCCGACACGGCCCGGCCCGCGCCTCCTCGTCCGGTGGGCGGGGGAGGCGCGGGCCGGGCCGGGCGCGCGGGTCGCGGCTACGAGACCTCGCCGGCGGAGATCGCCTCGGCCTCGACGCGGGTCGACTCGGGGCCGTCGTCGACGCGGCGCAGCGCGCGACGCCCCGCGAGGATGATCACGAGGCCGACGGCGACGCTCGCGGCGGCGAAGACGTAGGCGGCACTCGGCGCGATGCTGTCGGCGAGCAGCGTGGCCACCGGCGGGGCGATCGCTCCGCCGATGAACCGCACGGCCGAGTACGCGCTCGACGCGACCGAGCGGGGCAGGTCGGTGGCCTCCATGACGCTCTCGGTGAGGACGGTGTTCAGCACGCCGAGCACGAGGCCGCCGACGACGACGCAGGTGACGAGCGCCGCGGGAGTGCCGACGAAGAGGGCCGCCGCGAGCAGGTCGAGCGTGAGGAGGGGGAGGGCGATGCGCAGCACCGTCGTCCGCTTCATCCGGGCCGTCAGCAACGGGGCGACCCACACCGAGGTGATCGCGAGGCCGACGCCCCAGCCGAAGAAGGTGAGGCCGATGCCCATGGCGCCGAAGCCGAGCGGGTACGGGGTGTACGCCAGCAGCACGAAGAAGCCGATGTTGTAGAAGAACGCGGTCGCCGCGAGGGTCCCGAGGGCCGGCACGGCCAGCGCGCGGAACGGCGCGGACAGCTTCGTGGGCGTCGGCTTCTCGATCGCACCGCCCTTCAGGAACACCGCGATGGCGATGAACGCGATCGCCATCAGCGCGGTGACGCCGAAGAAGGGTCCGCGCCAGCTCACCGAGCCCAGCAGGCCGCCGATGAGGGGGCCGATCGCGATGCCGAGGCCGAGGGCGGCCTCGTACAGGATGATGGCGGAGGCGGTGCCCCCGGAGGCGGCGCCCACGATCGTCGCGAGCGCGGTCGAGATGAAGAGGGCGTTGCCGAGGCCCCAGCCGGCACGGAAGCCGATGACCTCCCACACGTCGCCGCTCGTGGCGGCGAGCACGGCGAAGACGACGATCAGGGCGAGGCCGATCATGAGCGTCTTCTTGGCGCCGAGGCGGCTCGAGACCCAGCTGGTGAAGAACATCGCGATGCCGGTGACGGCCAGGTAGCTGGTGAAGAGCAGCTCGGTCTGCGTCGGGGTCGCCTTCAGCGACTCGGCGATGGCAGGCAGGATCGGGTCGACGAGGCCGATGCCCATGAAGGCGACGACGCAGGCGAACGCGATCGCCCAGACGGCGGTGGGCTGCTCGAGGATGCTCGGCTTCGCCGTGCCGGGGCCGGTGCTCGCGGCCGTGCCGTGGTCCGCGGCGCTCACGCGGACACCGCCTCGGACGCGACGCGGGTGCTCAGCAGCTGGGCGGCGTGGTCGAGCACGCGCCACTCGTCGTCGTCGAGGTCGTCGAAGAGATGGCCGAGCGCGGTCGCGAGCTGGCCCTTCCACTCGGCCAGCGCCTCCGTGCCCTTGGGGGTGATGGCGATGAGCCAGGCGCGTGAGTCGTCGACGTCGGCGATGCGGCGGACGAGCTCGTCGTCGGCCAGGCCGTGGATGAGCTTGGTCATCGTGGGCTGGCTGACGCGGCTCGTCCGGGCGAGGTCGCCGACGCGCATCGAGCCGTCGGTCGTGAGGATCGAGAGCGTGCGCCAGACGGCGGGCGAGGTCGTGCGGCCGGTCTCCTGCGCGGCGATCCGCGTCAGGCGATGGGTCGACGTCAGGAGGTTCTCCAGGATGTCGGTCGGCTGTGAAGTCATCCGGCAAGTGTATAGCCAGTCTATATAGCTTGGCAATGTGAATGGGCCTCGCGACTGCCCCGACGGTCGGATCCCGGGGGAGGCGCCCCCAAGCTGGGCGAGGGATCGGTGCCCCCTGGTAGAACGGCTCCATGACAGACAGCAAGCCCACCGTGGCCGAGGGATCCGAGTACGTCGTCTTCTTCGAGGGCGGCCCGAGCGACGGCCGCACCGACACTCGCATCAGCACCAACGGCTCCTACGACGAGGAGATCGTCGACTACGTCCTCGTCGAGGGCATCGAGACCGGCTTCGTCTACACGGCTCGCGAGGCAAAGATGAACGCCGACCAGCTCCAGGTCCACTACGAGCTCGACGAGAAGGACAGCGACCCCGTCGACGACCTCGAGAACCGAGGCGACCGCACCGACCAGGCCGGCTCCGTCTGATCTCGGTCCGGCACGACACGAGGAGGCGCGAGGGAACATTCCCTCGCGCCTCCTCGTTGTCCCGGCCATGAAGCTCGAGCTGTACACGTCCGCGTTCTGTGCTCCCTGCCACGCGGCCCGCGCCGTCGTGGCTGAGGCACAGGCCCTCGTCCCTGCCCTCGTGGTCGACGAGGCGGACGTCGCCGCGCGTGCCGACCAGGCCGAGGCGCGGGGCATCACGAGCACGCCGACCATTGTCGTGCTGACCGACGACGGGACAGAAGTGTTCCGCGCGGCGGGTGCACCGCGTCTCGACCAGGTGCTGGGAGCGCTGGCCCTCGCCGTCTGACGGCGTCGCCGCCCGGGCGGACCGGGCCCACGCGCTATCGTGGGGGGCACGCCCTCGTAGCTCAGCGGATAGAGCAGGAGCCTTCTAATCTCTTGGTCGCAGGTTCGATTCCTGCCGAGGGCACCGTGACGTGATCCACGTGGTGCTTCTCATCTCGTGGTCGCAGGTTCGATTCCTGCCGAGGGCACCGTGACGTGATCCACGTGCCCCGGACCCCTACGCGTCGGGCGTCGTCCGGCGGCGTACGTCCTGGGCGCTGACCTGCTGGCCGTACGACGTCGTGTCCGGGTCGACGTCCGTGTCGTCGTCAGGCGACGACGTCACGACCGCCTCGGTGCGGGTCTCGGACGGGGCCTCGCGAGCCGGGGTCGGCTCGTCGGCGGGACGCGTCGCGGGAGAGACCGGTGCGCGCCACTGCTCGTAGCCCGGTGCACCCGTCTGTGCAGGCTGCGCGGGCTGCGTCGACGTGGTCGGTCGCGTCTCACGGGAGGCCGTGGCCGCCTGCTCCGCCTCCCAGGCCTTCTGACGCGCGTCGAGTCCCTTGTCGACGTCCGCCTCCTCGTAGCTCCACCGTTCGAGGTCGGCCCTGAAGAGCTTCTTCGCACGCCCGGGCTTGTTCTGCCACTCGATCAGTCGGTCGCGCAGCTCGTCGAGGGCGTGCCCCGAGTCGTAGCTGAAGCTCGCGGAGTTCCGCTTGAGCTCCGCGATCTCGTGCTCGGCCCAGCTGGCCGCGGTGCCTGCTCCGGAGACCGGCAGCAGGCGGAGCCGCACCTCGCTCTCCTGGGCGAGGTGGTCGGCGTAGGCGCGCTCCTCCGGCCCGAGCGAGCTCCAGATCGCCGCCTTGCGCGCAGCCGTGACGATGCCGGCGACCGCCGTGGCCTTCGCCTCGTCGTCGTGCATCGCGACCACGCGGCGCATGGCCGCACGGCCGATGAGGGCGGCGATCACGCCCGCCAGGACGATGGCCACGAAGGGCACCACGGCCCCCGAGACGATGCGCCACCCGGCGTCCGACGACGCCCACTCCACGAAGCTGTTCCACCACTGCATGCGGCGAACTCTACAGCTGAGGTCGAAGGTCGAGCGGGCACCTGCCAGGTGTGCCGTGGCCGTCCGCCGGGCTCAGGCGAAGCGGAAGCAGTCCGTGGCGTCGGACCGGCTCCAGAACTCGCCGATCTCGACGAACCGACGCTCGCGGGCGACGAAGCGCTTGGCGCGCCAACGGTCGCCGAGCGGGTCGTCGAGCCGCTCCACGTAGCCGAGCACCTCGCCGCCGGCCCGGGTGACCCGAGCGAGGTCGTCGCGGACCTGCACGAGGCGGAGGCCGCCGCGGGTCTCGGTGAGGGCCTCGCGCGTCGCCGCCGCGGCGGGTGTCGTCGTGGCGGCGCGGGTGTCGCCCGGGGTGAGGATCGTGGTGCTCGTGAGGGTCACGTCGTGCTCCTGAGGGTCATCCGGCCGATGCTGTCGAGGACGAGCACAACGGTACGGACGACCACCGACATCGACGACGGAGCCCGCTCCCTCGAGGGGAGCGGGCTCCGTGAGGTCGCGGCCCCCGAGGGGACCGCGTCTCAGCGGTCGGTGCCGTCCACCGCGAACGGCTCGATCGCGGCTATCTCGTCGTCGCTCAGCGCCGCGCCGTGCAGGGCGTCGAGGCTGTCGTCGAGCTGCGCGACCGACGACGCGCCGATGAGCGCGCTCGTCACGGCGGGCTGCCGCAGCACCCAGGTCAGGGCGAGCTGGGCGAGCGACTGGCCGCGCGCCTCCGCGATCTCGTTCAGGCCCCGCACGCGCTCGAGGTAGGTCTCGTCGAGGGCGTCCTCGGTGAACCAGCGGCCCTCGGCGGCACGCGACCCTGCCGGGGCCTTGCCCGAGAGGTACCGGTTCGTCAGCAGGCCGCCGGCGAGCGGCGAGAAGACGATCGAGCCGACGCCGTTCTCGAGCAAGGTGTCGAAGAGCCCCTTCTCGGGCGCCCGGTCGAACATGTTGTAGCGCGGCTGGTGGATGAGCAGCGGCACGCCCTCGTCGGCGAGGGCGTCGATCGCCGCCTGCGTCTGCTCGGGGTCGTAGTTCGAGATGCCGGCGTAGAGGGCCTTGCCCTGGTGCACGGCCGTCGCGAGGGCGCCCATCGTCTCCTCGATCGGGGTCTCGGGGTCGGGCCGGTGCGAGTAGAAGACGTCGACGTAGTCGAGGCCGGTGCGCTCGAGGCTGGCCTCGAGCGAGTTCAGCAAGTACTTGCGCGAGCCGCCGTCGCCGTACGGGCCCGGGCGCATGTCGTAGCCGGCCTTCGTGGAGATCACGAGCTCGTCGCGGTAGGGCACGAGGTTCGCCGCGTGGACGCGGCCGAACTGCTCCTCCGCCGAGCCGTAGGGCGGCCCGTAGTTGTTCGCGAGGTCGAAGTGGGTGACGCCGCGGTCGAAGGCGCGCAGCACGATGTCGCGCTGCGTCTCGAAGGCGCGGTCGGTGCCGAAGTTGTTCCAGAGGCCGAGGGAGATGCGGGGCAGCTTGAGGCCGCTGCGCCCGGTGCGGACGTAGTCCAGCTTCGAGTACCGCTCGTCGTCGGCGACGTAGGGAGTGAAGGGTGATCTCATGTCGTCAGCCTAGGGCGGGAGTACCCTCGCCGACATGACCACGTTCGTGCTCGCCGGCGGCTGCTTCTGGTGCCTCGACGCGGTGTTCCGCACCCTCGACGGGGTCTCGGCGGTCGTCTCCGGCTACACGGGCGGCCGGACGGCGCACCCCTCGTACGGCGACGTCTGCACGGGGACGACCGGGCACGCCGAGGCGGTCTCGGTCACGTTCGACCCCGCGGTGCTCCCGGCCGACGTCGTGCTCGACGTGTTCTTCACCCTGCACGACCCGCGGCAGCTCGACCGACAGGGTGCCGACGTCGGCACGCAGTACCGCTCGGCGATGTTCGCGGCCGACGACGAGCAGGTCGAGCTGTTCGAGGCGGCCCGCGACCGTGCCGCCGAGACGTGGGGCGGAGGCGTCGTCACGACCGTCGAGCGACTCGGCCCCTGGACCGAGGCCGAGCCCGAGCACCAGGACTTCTTCGAGAAGAACCCGGGCCAGGGCTACTGCACCGCGGTCGCCCTGCCCAAGGTGACGAAGGTCCGCAAGAGCTTCGCGAGGTGGGTGCTCGCGACCTGAGCGCGCGCCGCGCAGCTGCGCGGCGCGCTCGATGATCCACTGCAGAGAGGACGGTGCTCGACGATGAGCGACCAGACCAGCACGACCAGTACTGCCAGCACGACCAGCACGACCGATGCCGCGGAGTCCGCCGGCCAGACCTGGGTCGCCGTCGGACCGGCGGGGACGGTCGGGTCGATCGGACGCACGGGCGACGGGTTCGTCGTCCGTCTCGTCGGCCGGCCCGAGCAGAGCGGCGAGTACCCGACCCTGGCCGTGGCCAAGAGCGCGCTCTTCGCAGCCCTCGGCCCCGGTGCCGAGTACCCGGAGTTCCACGAGCACTGAGCTCCGCGGGGCGACACCCCTCGTCCCTCCCCGTCGCGACGGGCCGGGCACCCCCTCCACAAGGAGGCGCGGTGCCCGCCCGCGCACCGGCTCTGTCCCGTGAGACTCCCCGCATGACAGACACCATCACCCTCACCGGGATCATCGCCACCGACCCTCGCGTCGTCACCACCGAGGCCGGCCTCGACATCGCCAGCTTCCGGCTCGCCTCGACCCACCGGCGCTTCGACCGCGTCAAGGACGAGTGGGTCGACGGCGACACGAACTGGTACACCGTCACCGCGTTCCGGGCGCTCGGGGCCAATGCGGGCCAGAGCCTCCACAAGGGCGAGCGGGTCGTCGTCCTCGGCCGTCTCCGTGTCCGTGCGTGGGAGGCCGGCGACAAGTCGGGCACGACCGTCGAGGTCGACGCGGACTCGATCGGCCACGACCTCCGCTGGGGCCGCTCGGCGTTCGTCCGCTCGACGTCCGCTGCGGCCGCCCCCACGGGCGAGCCCGAGGCGACCGCAGGAGGCGCGGCGGGCGACGCCGCGACGGCTCCTGCTGTCGAGCCGTCCGCCTCCCCGTCCGGTGGATGGGCCACGGGCGGCGGCCCTGCCCTCGACGAGCAGGCTCCCTCGACGTCCGGCACCGCCGAGGAACCCGCCCGTCGCGAACCCGCCGACGCGGTCGACCGGGTGGGCGTGCCGCCCTTCTGACCCGCCGGGGGCGTCGGCATCCGACCCCGGCCCGCGTCGTAGGATCGTCACGGCCCTGACCGGGCCCGCCGAGGAAGGCCCCCCGTGACCCGTCTCCCACTCGTCGCCCTGCGCGCGGGCGCCGTCGTGTTCGTCGCCCTCGCGCTCGCCGGCTGCACGTCGGGCGAGACCGCCCCGAGCCCCGTGCCGACCACGGACGGCGCGACGCCTGCGCCCGACCCGACGCTGACGGCCGACTCGACGACCGAGCAGGCGAAGGCGTTCTTCGACATGACGGTGTCGCGCCATCTCGACAGCGGCGGAGCGGGCGACGGTCGCACGATCGTCGACACGCTGACGGCGGCGGGCTTCGACAAGGCGGCCATGCAGGTCACTCCGGACTCGACGTCGATCGGGCGCGCGGCCGACACCGTGCAGTTCTCGGTGCTCTGGGGCAGCGACTGCCTCGTGGGCCAGACCGGGGCGACCGGGTTCGCCAGCGAGGTCGCACCTGTCCTCGGCACGGGGTCCTGCCTGGTCGGCACCACCCGCACGATCGACTGGTGACGGCGCCCCACCGATAGACTGGTGGGCATGGCCGAATACATCTACTCCATGGTCCGTGCCCGCAAGGCGGTCGGCGACAAGCTGATCCTCGACGACGTGACCATGTCGTTCATCCCCGGCGCCAAGATCGGCGTCGTCGGCCCCAACGGTGCCGGCAAGTCCACGATCCTCAAGATCATGGCCGGGCTCGACACCCCCAGCAACGGCGAGGCCAAGCTCTCGCCCGGCTACACCGTCGGCATCCTCATGCAAGAACCGGAGCTCGACGAGACCAAGAGCGTCCTCGAGAACGTGCAGGAGGGCGTCGGCCCGATCAAGCAGAAGCTCGACCGCTTCAACGAGGTGTCGGCCGCGATGGCCGAGCCCGACGCCGACTTCGACGCGCTGCTCGCCGAGATGGGCACCCTGCAGGAGGAGATCGACGCGGCCGACGCGTGGGATCTCGACTCCCAGCTCGAGCAGGCCATGTCGGCCCTGCGGACGCCTCCGGGCGACGCCGAGGTCGCGAACCTCTCGGGCGGCGAGAAGCGCCGCGTCGCGCTCTGCAAGCTGCTGCTCCAGAAGCCCGACCTGCTGCTCCTCGACGAGCCCACCAACCACCTCGACGCCGAGAGCGTGCTCTGGCTCGAGCAGCACCTCAGCAAGTACCCCGGCGCCGTCCTCGCCGTGACGCACGACCGGTACTTCCTCGACCACGTCGCCGAGTGGATCGCCGAGGTCGACCGTGGTCGCCTCTACCCCTACGAGGGCAACTACTCGACCTACCTCGAGAAGAAGGGCGAGCGCCTCCAGGTGCAGGGCAAGAAGGACGCGAAGCTCGCCAAGCGCCTCTCGTCCGAGCTCGAGTGGGTGCGCAGCAACGCCAAGGGCCGCCAGGCCAAGTCGAAGGCACGTCTCGCCCGCTACGAGGAGATGGCGACCGAGGCCGAGCGCACGAGGGTCCTCGACTTCGAGGAGATCGTGATCCCCGTCGGGCCGCGTCTCGGCTCGCAGGTCATCGACGCGAAGAAGCTGCGCAAGCAGTTCGGCGAGCGGGTGCTGATCGACGACCTCACCTTCACGCTGCCCCGCAACGGCATCGTCGGGGTCATCGGCCCGAACGGCGTCGGCAAGACCACGCTCTTCAAGACGATCGTCGGCCTCGAGCCCCTCGACGGCGGCGACCTGCGGGTCGGCGAGACCGTCGACATCTCGTACGTCGACCAGAGCCGCGGCGGCATCGACGCGAACAAGAACCTGTGGGAGGTCGTGTCCGAGGGCCACGACTACATCACGGTCGGCAAGACGGAGATCCCCTCGCGGGCCTACGTCTCGCAGTTCGGCTTCAAGGGCCCGGACCAGCAGAAGAAGGCCGGGGTGCTCTCCGGCGGTGAGCGCAACCGCCTCAACCTGGCCCTGACCCTCAAGCAGGGCGGCAACCTCCTCCTGCTCGACGAGCCCACCAACGACCTCGACGTCGAGACCCTGGGCAGCCTCGAGAACGCGCTGCTCGAGTTCCCCGGCTGCGCCGTGGTCATCACCCACGACCGGTGGTTCCTCGACCGGATCGCGACGCACATCCTCTCGTGGGAGGGGCTGAACGACGACGGCACCCCCAACTGGTACTGGTTCGAGGGCAACTTCGAGTCCTACGAGGAGAACAAGATCGAGCGTCTCGGCGCCGACGCGGCGAAGCCCAGCTCCGCCACGTACCGCAAGCTGACGCGCGACTGAGATGACCCGCCTGCACGTGCCGACCCGGGTCCGCTGGAGCGACCTGGACGCGTACCGGCACGTGAACAACGCGTCGATGCTGCGCCTCCTCGAGGAGGCGCGCATCGACGCGTTCTGGGTGTCGGACGGCACGGTCGGCGAGACGTCGGGCGCGGCCGTGCTCGACGGCCGGCCGGACGCCGCCACGATGACCCTCATCGCGCGACAGGAGCTCGAGTACCTGGTGCCGGTGCCGTACCTCCGCGCGCCCCTCGACGTGCAGATCTGGATCGGCCGTCTCGGGGGCGCCAGCCTCGAGGTCTGCTACGAGGTGTGGTCGCCCGCGGCGGTCGAGCCCGCCGTGCTCTACACGAAGGCGTCGACCTCGATCGTCCTCGTCGACACGGCGTCGGGGACGCCGCGACGCATCACCGACGACGAGCGCGCCGCCTGGACGCCGTTCGTCGAGGACCCGCTGACGTTCCGACGCCGCTGATCCGCGCCGTGGGCCGCTGATCGCGGGCGTCGACTGCGCTCGGCCGCGCTCGGCCGGGTCAGGCGCGGGGCACCCGCACCATCCCCTCCTGGGCGACGCTCGCGACGAGCGTGCCGGAACGGTCGTAGATGCGCCCGAGGGAGAGCCCGCGGCCGCCTACGGCAGTGGGGGACTCCTGCACGTAGAGCAGCCACTCGTCGACGCGGGCCGGGCGGTGCCACCACATGGCGTGGTCCAGGCTCGCGACCTTGAGCCCGGGCGTCACGAGCGGCACGCCGTGGCGCCGGTAGATCGGCTCGAGCAGCGTGTAGTCGCTGGCGTACAGCAAGGAGGCGCGGTGCAGGTCGGGATCGTCGGGCAGCGTCCCCGTCGCGCGCAGCCACACCGCCTGGTGCTCGACCCGCGCGCCCTCGACGCTGAAGTAGACCGGCGACGGCACGTGGCGCATGTCGAAGGCCCGGTCCGCCGCCCAGGCCTGGGCGATCGGGTGGTCGACGGCGCCGAGCAGCTCGGCATCGCTCGGCACGTCCTCCGGCTCGGGCAGGCCGTCGGGCATGGCGACCTGGTGCTCGAGGCCGTCGTCCGGCGTCTGGAAGGACGCGATCATGGAGAAGATCGGCAGTCCGTCCTGGGACGCCTGCGTCCGGCGGGTGGCGAACGACCGGCCGTCGTGGATGCGGTCGACCGTGAACGTGATGGGGATCGTGAGGTCGCCCGGCCGGAGGAAGTACCCGTGCAGCGAGTGGACGGGTCGGTCGCCGACGATGGTCCGCTGGGCGGCGACGAGCGCCTGCGCCATGACCTGCCCGCCGAAGACCCGGCCGAGCGGCTCGGGCTGCGACGTGCCGGTGAAGACGTCCTGCCCGCCGACGATGCCGGCCGGGGCGAGGTCGAGGGTGGCGAGCAGGTTCTGCAGGGGATCGGCGCTCATCCGATGTAGTTTAGGGGGCCGATGAGCCGTACATTCGCCCTCCCCGATTCCCTGTCCCTCAGCGACCTCGCGACCTTCCTGGGTCGCGCCGGCCGAGTCGAGGACGGCTCCGTGCGCCTCGTCGCCGGCTCCGGCGTCCTCGCGGTGTACGCCGCCGTCTTCTACCCGCTGGGGCTCCTCGACTCGAGCCCGACGGTCCTGGGCCTCCGCACCTTCCAGCTCGACGACGCCCCCGAGTTCGACGCGGTGGTCCCCGTCCGCTCCCTCAAGGAGCGACTCGTCCGGCTGCAGAACGACGTCGTCGACCCGACGGCGCCCGTGACGGTCACCCTGCCGATCGAGGTCGCGACGGTCACCTGGGCGGCGATCTCGCCGCCCCGCGGCGGCTGGGTCCCGAAGGGCGCCGCCGACGCCCCCGCGCTCGACGCCGCGGCGACGGCGGGCATCGACGAGATCGCCTCCGCCCTGCCCGAGAACGCGGGCGAGCAGATCGTCCACCGCGTGCGGTCCGAGGTGTGGTCGCGCCCGGTCGACGGCGTCGAGGCCGTCCCGGCCGGGGCCGCGTTCGCGGCGCTCAGCCTCGGGTTCCTCGGCGACGGCGAGGCGGTCTCGCTCTACGAGACGGGTGCCTGGACCCGGCTGACGACCAGCCGCGGGCACGTCCTGGTCAAGCGCCGGGGGCGTTGACCATGGCGTGGGCCGCCCGGTCGAGGTAGGCCCACAGCGTCGCGTCGTGGAGGGGCGAGAGCTCGAGCTCGTCGACCGCGGTGCGCATGTGGTGCAGCCACCGGTCGCGCGCCTCCGGCGTGACCGTGAACGGCATGTGCCGCATCCGCAGCCGCGGGTGGCCGCGCTCGTCGCTGTACGTGGTCGGGCCGCCCCAGTACTGCTCGAGGAACCCGGCGAGGCGCTGGATCGCGCCCTCGAGGTCGTGCTCCGGGTACATCGGCCAGAGCACGTCGTCGGTCTGCACGCCCTCGTAGAAGCGACGGACGAGCCGCTCGAAGGTCGGCCGCCCGCCGATCTGCTGCCAGAAGTTGCCCTGGGCGTCGTCGCGCCCCGCGCCGCTGCGAAGGGTGATCGGCTGGGAGGCGCCCGCAGGAGGCGGGCCGAGGGGGAGGTCGGTCACGAGCGCTTGCCCTTCGTGGGGCGGACGTGCGGGGTGGGCACGGTCTGCGGCGGGCGGGCGCCCTGCACCGAGGAGGCGCCGTCGAAGCCCGTGAGGACGACGCTGCTGAGCGAGGGGAGCGTGATGCCCAGCTCGTCCGTCGCCTTCTTGAGGCGCGACCGGAGCTCGCGGTCGACGTTGTCGCGCTCGGACGAGCGGGTCTTGGACACGATGCGGATCACGACGTGTTCTTCGGCGATGGACTGCAGGCCCCAGACCTCGGGGGCGTCGATCATGCTGCGCCCCCACTTCGGCAGCGCGGCCATGTCGGTGGCCGCCTTGAGCATGGCCGCCTGGACCGTGTCGACGTCGGCCTCGTAGGGCACGGCGAGGTCGATGACGACCCGGGTCCAGCCCTGGGACATGTTGCCGACCCGGAGGATCTCGCCGTTCCGGACGAACCAGAGCACGCCGTTGACGTCGCGGATCTGCGTGACGCGGATGCCCACGGCCTCGACGACCCCGGTCGCCGGGCCGACGTCGACGACGTCGCCGACCCCCAACTGGTCTTCCGCGACCATGAAGATGCCGTTCAACAGGTCTTTCACGATGTTCTGCGCGCCGAACGCCAGGCCGGCGCCCACGACGCTGGCCGCGCCGACGATCGCGACGACGTCGAAGTGCAGCTCGCCGAGCACGAGGACGAGCGCGACGCCGGCGATCAGCACAGTGACGACGTTGTTCAGCACGCTGCCGAGCGTGCGCGTGCGCTGGACGACGCGGACCGCCTGCAGGGGGGAGGCGATCAGGGCCTGGGTGTCGTCGACGTTCTGCTTGCGCTTGATGCCGTTGACGACCTGGTCGACCACGCGGCGGATCATGAAGTGCAGCGCCACCCGCAGCAGCACCGCCACGACGACGATCGCGAGGATGCGGATGGGCACGCCCCACATCGCCCAGAAGGCGGCCCAGTCGAAGTCGACGGGAGCGGCAGGATCGGTCTGGGCGGCGGCGAGGAAGTCGGTCATCCCGTCAAGCTTCGCACGAGCCGCCGACGCCGCCCGGGAGCCACCTGGACGCGAGCACGGCGGGCCCTGTGAGCAGGGCCCGCCGTCCGACGGTGACGCAGGAGGCGCGCGCGGCCAGCGAGGCACGCGCGCGCCTCGCCGCTAGCGCGCGTCGACCGCCTGCACGCGCAGGGCGCGCTCGACGCCCGACAGGCTCTCGATCACGATGCGGCGGAGCGCCGGCACGTCCGGGTTCGCGTCGAGCCAGGCACGCGTCGCGTCGACCAGCTGCTGGTCGGCGAGCCCGGCCGGGTAGAGGCCCGAGACGAGCGTGTCGGCGATGTGGTAGCTGCGGGACTCCCAGATGCCCGTGAGCGACGAGAAGTAGCGGTCGACCACGGGCTGCAGCACGGCAGGGTCGTTCGTGTGCTGGAAGCCCTGGGCGGTCGCGCGCACGATGGCGTTCGGCTGCTCGGCGCTGTCGACGACCGACGCGAAGGCGGCGAGCTTGCCCTCGGCCGTGGGGATCGCCGCGCGGGCGCGTGCGGCGGCCTGGGCGCCGTTGGCGGTGTTGTCCGCCTCGAGCGCCGCGTCGATCTCGGCTTCGCCGGCAGCGCCGACGAGCACGAGGCCCTCGAGCAGCTCCCAGCGCAGGTCGGTGTCGATCTCGAGCCCGTCGAGCGCGAGCGAGCCGTCGTGCAGGGCACGGAGCGCGTCGGCGTGCGCCGGGGTCGACGCGGCGGCGGCGAAGAACTTGACGAACTGGAACTGCGCGTCCGACCCGGCCTCCGCCTCCTTCGCCAGCTCGAGGAGACGGTCGCCGACCTCGGCGAGCACCTCGGCGCGGCGTGCCGGCGAGACGTAGCTGCGCGCGGCCTGCACCAGCTGGGTGAGGGTCGTGCGGATCGTCGTCGACTCGGTCTCGCTCGCGATGTTCGACAGCACGAGGCGGACGTAGTCGGAGGGCGAGGTCTCGGCGTCGCGCGTGGCGTCCCAGACGGAGCCCCAGACCAGGGCGCGGGCCAGCGGGTCGGAGATCGCCGCGAGGTGCTCGATCGCGGTGGCGAGCGACTGCTCGTCGAGGCGGATCTTCGCGTAGGCGAGGTCGTCGTCGTTGGTGAGCACGAGGGCCCCGCGGCGCTGGCCGACGAGCTCGGGCACGTCGGTGCGGGTGCCGTCGACGTCGATCTCGACCCGGTGCGTCCGGACCAGGGCGTCGCCGTCGAAGTCGTAGAGGCCGACCGCGAGGCGGTGCGGACGGATCGTCGGGTAGTCGGCCGGCGCCTCCTGCAGGAGGGCGAACGAGGTGATGACGCCGTCGGCGTCCGTCTCGATCTCGGGACGCAGCGTGTTGACGCCCGCGGTCTCGAGCCACTTCTCGCTCCAGCTCGTGAGCTCGCGCCCCGAGGTGGCCTCGAGCTCGACGAGCAGGTCGCGGAGCTCGGTGTTCGAGTGGTGGTGCTTCTGGAAGTACGCGGCGACGCCGGCGTAGAAGGCGTCGATGCCGACCCAGGCGACGAGCTGCTTCAGCACCGACCCGCCCTTGGCGTAGGTGATGCCGTCGAAGTTGACCTGGACGTCCTCCAGGTCGTTGATCGTCGCGACGACGGGGTGCGTCGAGGGCAGCTGGTCCTGGCGGTAGGCCCAGCTCTTCTCCATCGCCTGGAACGTCGTCCAGGCCTCGGTCCACTCGGTGGCCTCGGCCGTCGAGATGGTCGACGCCCACTCGGCGAACGACTCGTTCAGCCAGAGGTCGTTCCACCACTTCATGGTGACGAGGTCGCCGAACCACATGTGGGCGAGCTCGTGCAGGATCGTGACGACCCGGCGCTCCTTGATCGCGTCGGTCACCTTGCTGCGGAACACGTAGGTCTCGACGAAGGTGACGGCGCCCGCGTTCTCCATCGCGCCGGCGTTGAACTCGGGCACGAAGAGCTGGTCGTACTTGTCGAACGGGTACGGGTAGCGGAACTTCTCCTCGTAGTAGGCGAAGCCCTGACGCGTCTTCTCGAAGATGTAGTCGGCGTCGAGGAACTCGGTGAGCGAGCGACGCGTGAAGATGCCGAGGGGGATCGTGCGGCCGTCCGAGCTCGTGAGCTCGCTGCGCACGACGTCGTAGGGGCCCGCGACGATCGCCGTGATGTAGCTCGAGAGCACCGGGGTGGGCGAGAACGTCCAGGTGGCGACCTCGCCGTCGACCGCCGGCTCGGGCGTCGGCTGGTTCGAGACGACCTGCCAGCGGGAGGGGGCGGTCACGGTGAACTGGAACGTCGCCTTGAGGTCGGGCTGCTCGAACACCGCGAAGACGCGGCGGCTGTCGGGCACCTCGAACTGCGAGTAGAGGTAGACCTCGTCGTCGACGGGGTCGACGAAGCGGTGCAGGCCCTCGCCGGTGTTCGTGTACTCGGCGTCGGCGACGACCTCGAGCACGTTCTCGCCGGCGAGGTCGTCGAGCTGGATGCGCACCCCGTCGTTCACGGCCGCCACGTCGAGGGCCGTGCCGTTGAGCGTGGCCGAGTGCACGGTGCGCGTGAGGGCGTCGATGAAGGTCGAGGCGCCGGGCGTCGCGGTGAAGCGGACCGTCGTCGAGCTGCCGAACACCTCGGCCCCACGGGTCAGGTCGAGCTCGATCTCGTACGACTGCACGTCGACGACGCTCTTGCGCTCCTGCGCCTCGAGTCGGGTCAGGTTCTCTCCGGGCACGCTTGCTCCATCCGTCTTGAGGTGTCGGTGCGGGACTCGTGGTCCCCGGACGAGCCTAGACCGGCCCTCCGACGGCGGGGTGTTCACTGGGGACATGACCGACACCGTCGCCCCCGCGCCCCACACCTCCGTCGACTTCTGGTTCGACCCCTCGTGCCCCTGGGCCTGGATGACCAGCCGCTGGGTCGACGAGGTCGCCCGTCACCGCGACCTCGACGTGACGTTCCACATCATGAGCCTGGCGGTGCTCAACGAGGGCAACGACGTCAGCGACGAGTACAGGGCGGCCTTCGCCCGGATGCTGCGCTACACGCGCCTCGTCACCGCCGCCGGCGAGCTGCACGGCCAGCAGATCGTGAAGCCCCTCTACGACGCCCTCGGCACGCGCATCCACCCGGGCGGCGAGACCGACGCCGACGTCGTCATCCCCGCCGCGCTCGCCGAGGTCGGCCTGCCCGCCGACTTCGCGGCCCACGCGGACTCGGACGAGTACGACGAGCAGATGCGGGCCAGCCACTTCGACGGCATCGGCCGCGTGGGCCAGGACGTCGGCACGCCCGTGATCGCCGTGAACGGCACCGCTTTCTTCGGTCCCGTCATCTCGCCGGCGCCGAAGGGCGAGATCGCCCTGACTCTGTGGGACGGCGTGGTCGCCGCCGCCTCGTACCCGGGCTTCTTCGAGATCAAGCGCACGCGCACGGTCGGCCCGATCTTCCACTGACGCAGGCCCGTGGCCGGCGCCGTCCTAGGATCGACAGCATGCGCATCCACGTGGCGACCGATCACGCCGGTCTCGACTTCAGCAAGACCGTCATCCGTCACCTCTCCGACGCCGGCCACGACGTCGCCGACCACGGCCCGACCAGCTACGAGCCGCTCGATGACTACCCGTCGTTCTGCATCGCGGCGGCCCGGGCCGTCGTCCGCGACCAGCGGGCTGGCCACGACTCCCTCGGCGTCGTCTTCGGCGGCTCGGGCAACGGCGAGCAGATCGCCGCGAACAAGGTCGAGGGCGTCCGTGCCGCCCTGGTCTGGAACGACTCGACCGCGAAGCTCGCCCGTCAGCACAACGACGCGAACGTGATCGCCATCGGCGCCCGTCAGCACACGGAGGCGGAGGCGCTGGCCTTCATCGACGCGTTCGTCGCCGAGCCGTTCAGCCACGACGAGCGCCACGTCCGCCGCATCGCCCAGGTGGGCGAGTACGAGACCACCGGGGCGATCGCCGGGCACCCGGTCGACTGACGACGTAACGTCGAGGGCGGCGGGACCGGCTGACGGTCCCGCCGCTCCGTCGTCCCCGTCGGATCGGCCCCGGCCGGTCGACCCAGCCAGTGAGGTGCCGCCGTGCCCGAGGGCCATTCCGTCCACCGCATCGCCAACCAGTTCGAGCAGACCTTCGTGGGGAGCCGGTGCGAGGTGAGCTCGCCCCAGGGGCGGTTCGCCGCCGGGGCCGAGAAGCTCGACGGCGCGACGATGGTCGACGCCAAGGCCGTCGGCAAGCAGATGTTCCTCGAGTTCGACAACGGCCTCTGGCTGCACGTGCACCTCGGCCTCTACGGCGCGTGGGACTTCGCGGGCGAGATCGCGACGGGCCACTCGATGGCCGAGTCGCGGACTCGTCGGACCCGCACCCGCAAGGCCGAGGCGGCCCCCGACGACGACGGCGAGGACTCGATGGCGAGCATCGGCGCGCCGCGTCGCAGCCGCGTCCGCATGGCCGAGCAGGAGAAGGCCGAGGACGACATCGAGTCGTTCCCGCCCGAGCCGGTCGGCCAGGTGCGCGTGCGCCTGCTCACCGACACGGCCGTCGGCGACCTGCGCGGCCCCACGAAGTGCGAGGTCCTCGACGCGGCCGGGGTCGACACGGCGATCGCCAAGCTCGGCCCCGACCCGCTCGTCGACTCGCCGAAGAAGGGGAGCGACCGCTTCGTCACGACGGTGCGGAAGAAGCGCACCCCGATCGGCCTGCTGCTGATGGACCAGAGCGTCGTGAGCGGCATCGGCAACATCTACCGCGCCGAGCTGCTCTTCCGGGCGCGGCTCGACCCGCACACCCCCGGCAACCAGGTGCCGGAGGACGTGCTGAAGGCGATCTACAAGGACTGGACCAAGCTGCTCCGGAGCGGCGTCGAGCTCGGCCAGATGATGACCATGGACGGGCTCACGAAGGCGCAGCACGCGAAGGCCCTGCGCAGCCGGGCCGACCGGCACTGGGCGTACCACCGCGAGGGCTTGCCCTGCCGGGTCTGCGGCACGAACATCGTCATGGAGATGGCCGCGGGTCGGAAGCTCTACTGGTGCCCGGTCGACCAGACTTGAGCACATGCGCCACACTCCGCACTTCGTGCAGTCCGACGTCGACGAGGTCAAGCGGCTGATCCGCGAGCACCCGTGGGCCACGATCGTCGCCTCGACGACGCAGGGGATCGTCGCCTCGCACTACCCGGTCGTGCTCGAGGACGACCCTGCCGACCCGGCGGCCATCGTGCTCGTCAGCCACGTGGGCAGGCCCGACGAGCGCTCCCTCGAGCTGGGCTCCGCAGAGGTGATGGTGATCGTCCAGGGCCCCCACGGGTACGTCTCGCCGGGGTGGTACCCCGCCGAGCAGATCATCCCGACCTGGAACCACGTCACGGCGCACCTCTGGGGCACGCCCGAGATCCTGTCCGACGACGAGAACTTCCGCGTGCTCGGCGAGCTCGTCGACCACTTCGAGCGCGTCATGCCCGAGCCGTCGACCCTGACGCTCGACGAGGAGGGCTCGCGCCGTGTCGCCAAGGGCACCGTCGGCATCCGGCTGCGGGTCACCCGGTTCGACGCCCGCGCGAAGCTGAGCCAGAACAAGGCCCCCGAGGTCGTCGACCGCATCGTCGACGAGCTCGAGCACGGCGAGCACTACGCCCAGCCGGCCCTGGCCGCCGAGATGCGTCGGGTCCGCGACCGATGAGCACCGGCCAGCCGGGCGCCGTCACCGATGCGCGGCCCGACACGGACGCCGGCCCCGAGGAGGTGCGTCCCCTGCTCCTGAGGAACGCCCGCCTCACCGGCGTGCACAGCTCGGAGGCCGCCGACCGCGTCGACGTCCTCCTGCGTGACGGCAGGATCGCCGAGATCGGCCACGGACTCGCGGGCCACGGCGGCGCCGCTGTCGTCGACCTCGACGGCCGGTGGCTCGGCCCCGGTCTCTGGGACTCCCACGTGCACATGGACCAGTGGGCGCTCGTGCGACGTCGCCTGGACGTGTCGTCGGCCGGTTCGGCTGCCGAGGCCGCGTCGCTCGTGGGGGAGCGCCTGCGCGCACAGCCCCCGGCGACCGGGCAGCCCCTGATCGGCTACGGGTTCCAGGACGCGCTCTGGGCCGACGAGCCCACCAGGGCCCTGCTCGACGCCGTCTCCGGCGACGTCCCCGTCGTGCTCGTCAGCAAGGACCTGCACTCCGTCTGGCTCGACTCCCGCGCCCTCGAGGCCCACGGCCACGGCGGACACCCGACCGGCCTGCTCCGCGAGGCGGACGCCTTCGCCGTGAGCACCGCGGTCAGCGCCGTGTCCGAGGACCAGCTCGACGAGTGGGTCGGCGAGGCCGCCGAGGCCGCTGCCGCCCGGGGCGTCGTCGGGATCGTCGACCTGGAGATGACCCTCTCGGTCGACCGCTGGGCGCGCCGGGTGGCGGCGGGCACGAGGTGCCTCCGCGTACGCGCCGGCGTCTACCCGGACGACCTTGACGAGGTCGTCGGGCGCGGCCTGCGAACCGGCGACGTCGTCCCCGGCACGCACGGCCTCGTCGAGATGGGGCCGGCCAAGATCATCACGGACGGCTCGCTCGGCACCCGGACCGCCTGGTGCCGGGACGCCTACGTGGGCATGGAGGGCGACCCCGCGGCGCGGGGCGTGGCGACGTACGGCAAGGAGGCGCTCGTCGACCACCTGAGACGCGCCTCCTCGGCGGGCCTGGTCCCCGCGGTGCACGCGATCGGCGACGCGGCGAACGCGTCGGCCCTCGACGCCCTCGAGGAGGTCGGCTGCGGCGGCTCGATCGAGCACGCGCAGCTGCTCGACCCCGACGACGTCGCGCGCTTCGCCCGGCTCGGCATCGTGGCGAGCGTCCAGCCCGAGCACGCCATGGACGACCGCGACGTCGCCGACCGGCTGTGGGCCGGACGCACCGGGCGGTCCTACGCGTGGGGGAGCCTCGCGGAGGCCGGGGTGCGCCTGCAGCTCGGCTCGGACGCGCCGGTCGCCCCGCTCGACCCCTGGGTCGCGATGGCGGCTGCCGTGTGGCGCGCGAGGGACGGCCGCGACCCGTGGCACCCGGAACAGCGTCTGGCGGCCCGGACGGCCCTCGCCGCGTCGACCGGCGGCCGTACGAGCGTCGAGGTCGGCTCCGTGGCCGATCTGGTCGTGACGGAGGCCGACCCTCTGACGGCGACGGACCACGACCTGCGCGCGATGGTCGTCTCGGCGACCCTGCTCGGCGGCCGGTTCACGCACCTCGCTCTCTGAGGCGCGCAGGTCCGGTGCGCCCGCGACGGGCCAGCGCACGACGGAGGCCGCCGCCCCGCGGGGCGACGGCCTCCGTTCGTCAGGAGGGAGCGGACTCAGCCGGCGACGTGCGCGGCGAGGAACCAGCGGTCCTTCTCGAGGCCGCGCGAGATCTCGATCGCGACGTCCTGGCTCGACGCGTCGAGCTCGCCGAGCTCGTCGATTGCCGTGCGGACGGCGACGAGGGAGGCGTCGATCTGGGCGACCAGCTCGGCGATCGTGCGGTCGATCTGGTTGAAGCCGGGCGAGGTCGTCGGGATGCTCGTCTTGGCGGCGACGGTCTCGATGCGGGCGTCGACGGGCAGGCCGAGGGCGACGACGCGCTCCGCGGCGAGGTCGGCCCACTCGCGGGCGTGGTCGACGACCACGTCGATCAGCTCGTGGACCGCGACGAACGCGATGCCGCGCACGTGCCAGTGCGCCTGCTTGCCGTTGACCGACAGTGCGGTGAGGTCGGTGACGATCGGGCTGAGGAACTGGGCGACGCCGGCGGCGACGTCGGGGTCGACGGAACCCTGGGGGACGGTGATGGTGGTGGCGTCGGTCATGGCGGTGTCCTTTCCTAGACGATCTACCCCACGGTAGAGGGCTGAGCGGATTCCGCAAGCAAGCTGAGGCTCGGCTCACCGAGGCCAGCCTGGCCTCACCTGCCCGGGCGGGGGATAACCCCACCGCCCTCTCGGGCGCTGGCACCATGGGACGGTGCCCGCACCTCCGCGAGGCTCGAGGCATGACCCAGGAGAGCACCATCAGCGCCCCCACGAACCCCTACCTCTCGCCGCCGCCCCCGCCCGGCGGCTACGGGCGTCGCTGGCGTGCGCTGCCGCGCGAGCTCGGCTACGTCGCCCTGTCGGCGGTGCTGGTCGTCGTGATCGGCGGCATGTCCACCCTGTTCTTCCGGTCGCTCGGCCGCGCCGACAACTCCGTCGTCGGGTTCGTCTTCCTCGCGGCCGTGGTCTTCGCGAGCCTGTGGCTGGCGCGCTGGTTCGGCACGTTCGAGGTGATCCGCCTGCGCTGGGCGATCGACCGTCCCGTGCGTCCCGTCGACTGGACGCCGAACACGACGTGGGGTCGCTCCGACAACCGCGGCGTCCGCGCCCTCTCGGCGTTCGCGAACCCGCACTACTGGCTGTACCTGCTCTACGGCCTCGTGGTGTTCCCGGCCGCGGCCGCCCTCACGACCATGGTCATCGTGCTGCTCGTCGCCGGCCCCGCCCTGTTGTTCGTCTTCGGCGGCGTGGTCGTCGGCAGCGTCCCGGGCGGCGACGGCCTGCACGCGGTCGTCGGCGGCGGCGGCGGGCTCCTCCTCCTCCTTCTCGGGGCCGTCGTGCTCGCGGGCGTCGTGCTGCTGATGCCCTTCGTCGTGCACGGCTTCGTCGTGATGCACCACGCGATCGCCGCCGCCATGCTCGGCGGCTTCCGCAGCGACCAGCTCGCCGTCGAGCTCGCCGACCGCGAGATCTCGCGCACCGCGGCCCTCTCGGCCGAGGGCACGGCCCTCCGTCGCCTCGAGCGCGACATCCACGACGGGCCGCAGCAGCGCCTCGTGCGCCTGCAGATGGACCTCGCCGCGGCAGCCAGGGCCGTGGACTCCGACCCCGAGAAGGGCAAGGCCCTGATCGAGGAGGCGCGGGCACAGTCCCGCGAGGCCCTCGAGGAGCTGCGCGCCCTGTCCCGCGGCTTCGCGCCTCCCCTGCTGCTCGACCGGGGGCTGGTCGCGGCGCTCGAGTCGCTCGTCGACCGCGCGGTCATCCCCACGGCCTTGCTGAACCGGGTGCCGGCCCACGTCGTGCTGCCCGTGGACATCCAGCGGAACGCCTACTTCATCGCCTCCGAGCTCGTGACCAACACGGGCAAGCACTCGTCCGCGCTGTCGGCCGATCTCGTGCTGCGCACGCGGACCGCACCCGACGGCCGGGGCACCCTGCTCGAGCTCGTCGTCACCGACGACGGCCAGGGCGGCGCGGGCCTCCGCGACGGACACGGGCTCGCCGGCGTGCAGGAGAGGCTCGTGGGCCTGGGCGGGTTCCTCGACATCTCCAGCCCGGCGGGCGGGCCGACCATCGTGACGGTGAGCATCCCGCTCGTCGACGACTCGTCCGCGGCGGTCGAGACGACCGGACCTGCTGCTCCCGCCGCGCCGCCCGCTCCCTAGACTGGCGGGGTGCCCGAGCGACCTGTGACCCCCGCCCTGCGCGTCGTCGTCGCGGACGACTCGGTGCTGCTGCGCGAGGGCCTCGTCCGCCTCCTCGACGAGATCGGCGCCGACGTCGTCGGTGCCTACGGCGACGCGGACTCCCTCCTGGCCGAGCTCGACGAGAAGGCACCCGACGTCGCGGTGCTCGACGTGCGGATGCCCCCGACCCACACCGACGAGGGGGTCCGCGCCGCGATCGAGGCCCGACGCCGCCGTCCCGGGCTCGGCATCCTGCTGCTCTCGCAGTACGTCGAGGTGGCGTACGCACGCGACCTGCTCGAGGCCGGCAGCGGGGGAGTGGGCTACCTGCTCAAGGACCGCGTCGCCTCCGTGGACGAGTTCGGCGACGCGCTCGGCCGGGTGGCCGACGGCGGCACGGTGCTCGACCCCCAGGTCGTCTCGCAGCTGCTCGGCAGGCGAGGCGACCCGCTCGCCGCACTGACGCCCCGTGAGCGCGAGGTGCTCGGCCTGATGGCCGAGGGCCGCACCAACGCGGCCATCGCCGCCGCCCTCGTCATCGGCACCGGTGCGGTGGAGAAGAACGTCACCTCGATCTTCCAGAAGCTGTTGCTCGAGGACAGCGGCAGCGACCACCGCCGGGTGCTCGCCGTCCTCGCGTTCCTGCAGCGATAGGGCCGCCGGGGCAGCTGGTCCGTCACCGGGGCTGCTAGCTGGTCCGGACGTCTCCGGACTCGAGCACGTCGTCGGCAGGGCCGGCCTGGAGCAGGTCGCCCCGGGTGCCGCCCACGTCGAGGATCGTCTCGCGCAGCGACTCGCCGACGCGCTGGTACCCGACCGTCGTGGGGTGGATGCCGTCGGGCGAGGTCCCGGTCGCGAACACGAGGCCGTCGCGGGCGAAGCCCCAGGGGTCGGTCCAGGTCCAGCCCCTGTCGAGGACGTGCCGCTCGAGGGCCCTCTGGTACACGGCGGCGGCGGCGGGCGCGCGGTCGTAGGGCGGGATGGCCGCGACGATCACGTGCTGCGGTGCGATCGTGGCGACGACGGCGTCGTACGAGGCGGCGGACTCGGCGAAGCCGATCCCCTTGCGCACGTCGTTCGTGCCCGACATCAGCACGAGGACGTCGACGTCGGCGACCGGGGTCACCGCCGCGGCTTGCTCCTGGACGGTGCTTCCGCCCTTGGCCCACCCGCCGACCCACTCGACGCCGTCGCCGCGCGCGTACGTCATCCACGTGTTCGCGTCGAGGCCGTCGCTGAGCAGTCGCGCTCCCCCGGCGGTGAGCGAGTCGCCGACGATGGCGACGCGGACGGCGTCGTCACGGCGCGCGTCGTCGTCGCCTGCGCCGCCGGCCGTGACGTCGCCCGGCGTGGCGGAGGCAGCGGCCTGCGGGGCCCCGGTCGGGGCGGACCCGGGGGAGGCGGTGGTCACGTCCGCGCTGCAGCCCGTCACGAGCAGGGCGAGCGCCGCGCCCACGAGGGCGGCCCGGGCGATCTTCGCGCGATCCATCCTCAGATCATGAGGCATCCCCGCAGCCGCTCCGTACCGAGACGCAGCGGAGCGCGCCCCCTCTTCGGGGAAAGGTCGAACGGGCCCGCGCCGGAGGCGTCGAGCTGCGTCGTGGGGAAGATTCATGCACGGTGCCTGCGGCACCGGACGCCGGAGGCGTCGAACCATCGAGAGGGGATGACGGGAATCGAACCCGCGCCATCAGTTTGGAAAACTGAGGCTCTACCATTGAGCTACATCCCCGTGGGCGGCTGGTGCCGCTCGGGTGTCCACAACTATAGAGCATGTCGATCACCGGCTCGAACGGCCGGTCCTGTGGTCGGCTAGACTCCCCCGAGGCTTGTCTCCACCCGACCTCAACGGGACCAACGGAGCTCGCCGTGCCAGGTGATATACGGGGCGTAGCGTAGTGGCTAGCGCGTCCGTTTTGGGGGCGGAAGATCGCAGGTTCGAGTCCTGTCGCCCCGACGATCGTCTACCTGCTGTCTCGGACGTGAGTTCAGCACCACCAACACAGGAGAAGCCCCACATTGGTCCAGACCACCGTTGAGAAGCTCAGCCCCACGCGCGTCAAGCTCAACATCGTCGTCAGCCCTGACGAGCTCAAGCCCAGCGTCACGCACGCCTACGGCCACATCGCGGAGTCGATCAACATCCCCGGCTTCCGCAAGGGCAAGGTGCCGCCGCCCATCATCGACCAGCGCGTCGGTCGCGAAGAGGTCCTGAACCACGCCGTCAGCGAGAGCCTCGACAAGTTCTACCGCGAGGCCGTCTCCGAGACCGAGATCCGCGTGCTGGGCCGCCCCGAGGCCGACGTCGTCTCCTGGCCCGACGTGAAGGACTTCTCGGGCGACCTGACCATCGCCGTCGAGGTCGACGTGCGTCCCGACTTCGACCTCCCCGACTACGAGGGCATCGAGCTCACCGTCGACTCGGTCGAGATCAGCGACGACGAGGTCGAGGAGGAGCTGTCGAACCTGCGCACGCGCTTCGGCACGCTCGTCACGGTCGACCGTCCCGCCACCACCGGCGACTTCGTCCAGATCGACCTCACGGCGACCATCGGCGACGACACCGTCGACACCGCCCAGGGCGTGTCGTACGAGCTCGGCTCCGGGGAGCTCATCGAGGGCATCGACGAGGCGCTCGAGTCGCTCACCGCCGACGAGAGCACCACGTTCGAGTCGAAGCTGCTCGGCGGCGACCGCGAGGGCGAGACCGCCCAGATCGCCGTGACCGTCACCGCCGTCAAGGAGCGCGAGCTCCCCGAGGCCGACGACGACTTCGCGCAGATCGCCAGCCAGTTCGACACCATCGACGAGCTCAAGGGCGACCTGAAGGAGCAGCTGGCCAAGTCGAAGACGTTCGGCCAGGGCGCCCAGGCGCGCGACCAGGTCGTCGAGAAGCTCCTCGAGTCCGTCGAGATCCCCGTGCCCGAGAAGCTCGTCGAGGACGAGGTGCACCGTCACCTCGAGCAGGAGAACCGCCTCGAGGACGCCGAGCACCGCACCGAGGTGACCGAGAGCAGCGAGAAGGCCTTCCGCAACCAGATCCTCCTCGACGCGATCGCCGAGAAGGAAGAGGTCAAGGTCGAGCAGGACGAGCTCACCCAGTACCTGATCCAGGGCGCCGCCCAGTACGGCATGGAGCCCGGCGAGTTCATCAAGGTGCTCGACCAGAACGGCCAGATCCCGGCCATGGTCGGCGAGGTCGCCCGCAGCAAGGCCCTGGCGGTCGTGCTGTCGAAGGCCAAGGTCGTCGACGGCGAGGGCAAGGAGGTCGACCTGTCGGCCTTCACCGCCACCGCGGGCGTCGGCGGCGACGACGACCACGAGGGTCACGACCACGCGTGAGCTGAGCTGACGCGTCGGTGCCGATGAGGCGCTGACGTCGAGAGGGCCGGGTGCTGGTGCACCCGGCCCTCTGTCGTTCCCGGACTGCACCCGCGCCTCCTCGGCTCGGCCTGGTCGGCGAGGGGCGGAAGTTATTGCCGTGGGCGAACAGCCCGGAACCCGTGCGCCCCACCGGATAGATTCGACGACAAGCGACAACGAATGGGAGCTCCACCATGGCCGACGTGACACTGCCCAACAGTGTTTTTGACCGACTTCTCAAGGACCGCATCATCTGGCTCGGTTCCGAGGTGCGGGACGAGAACGCCAACGAGATCGCAGCGAAACTCCTGCTCCTCGCCGCTGAGGACAGCGAGAAGGACATCTACCTCTACATCAACTCGCCCGGCGGGTCGATCACGGCCGGCATGGCGATCTACGACGCCATGGAGTTCGTGCCGAACGACATCGTGACCGTGGGCATCGGCATGGCGGCCTCGATGGGCCAGCTGCTGCTGACGGCCGGCACCAAGGGCAAGCGCTACATCACGCCGAACGCGCGCGTGCTGCTGCACCAGCCGCACGGCGGCTTCGGCGGCACCAGCTCCGACATCCAGACGCAGGCTCAGCTCATCCTCTCGATGAAGCAGCGCCTGGCCGAGATCACCGCTGCCCAGACGGGCAAGACCGTCGAGCAGATCAACGAGGACGGCGACCGTGACCGCTGGTTCACGGCCGAGGAGGCCCTGGAGTACGGCTTCGTCGACCACATCCGCGGCTCGGCCACCGACGTCGTCGGCGGCGCCGGCACGGACCAGTCGTAGACCTCCCTCCCCGATCGCCAGCAGAGAAAGAGACACACTCATGGAACTCCCGATGATGGGCGGCGCGGGCCGACTGCAGACCCCCAGCTCCCGGTACATCCTCCCCAGCTTCGAAGAGCGCACGGCCTACGGCTACAAGCGCCAGGACCCGTACGCCAAGCTCTTCGAGGACCGCATCGTGTTCCTCGGCGTGCAGGTGGACGACGCCTCGGCCGACGACATCATGGCGCAGCTCCTCGTGCTCGAGAGCATGGACCCCGATCGCGACATCACTCTGTACATCAACTCGCCCGGTGGCTCGTTCACGGCCATGACGGCGATCTACGACACGATGCAGTACATCCGTCCGGAGATCCAGACGGTGTGCCTCGGCCAGGCTGCCTCGGCGGCCGCGGTCCTGCTCGCGGCCGGCCAGCCCGGCAAGCGCCTCGCCCTGCCGAACGCCCGCGTGCTGATCCACCAGCCCGCGACCGGCGGCAGCAGCGGCGGCCAGGCGTCGGACATCGAGATCCAGGCGAAAGAGGTGCTGCGCATGCGCACCTGGCTCGAGGAGACGCTGTCGAAGCACTCGAACAAGACGCCCGAGGAGGTCAACCGCGACATCGAGCGCGACAACATCCTGGGCGCCGACGAGGCGCTGGCCTACGGTCTGGTCGACCAGGTGCTGACCTCGCGGAAGAACCAGCCGGCGCTCACGCGCTAGCCGACCACGCGTCGCGACCACGACGACGGAGCCCCGGGCGCGCTGCCCGGGGCTCCGTCGCGTCCGGGCCGCAGGTCGGTCCCGGAGTGTCGGGGGATCGGGTTAGGCTCGGTGCACGTCGTCCGACAGGGGGCGACGACGATCTCGTAGGGAGGCCGGGCATGGCACGCATCGGTGAGAGCGCTGATCTGCTCAAGTGCTCGTTCTGCGGCAAGAGCCAGAAGCAGGTCCAACAGCTGATCGCCGGCCCCGGCGTCTACATCTGCGACGAGTGCGTCGAGCTCTGCAACGAGATCATCGAAGAGCGCCTGGCCGAGGCGGGCGACGAGCCCACGAGCGAGTTCGACCTCCCCAAGCCCCGCGAGATCTACTCGTTCCTCGAGGAGTACGTCATCGGGCAGGACGCCGCGAAGCGCGCCCTCTCCGTGGCCGTCTACAACCACTACAAGCGCATCCGCGCCGCGTCGACGCTGACGGCGGCCGAGTCCCTCGCCGACGAGGTCGAGATCTCGAAGTCCAACATCCTGCTGATCGGCCCGACGGGGTGCGGCAAGACCTACCTCGCCCAGACCCTGGCCAAGCGGCTCAACGTCCCGTTCGCCGTCGCGGACGCGACCGCCCTCACCGAGGCGGGCTACGTCGGCGAGGACGTCGAGAACATCCTGCTCAAGCTCGTCCAGGCAGCGGACTACGACGTCAAGCGCGCCGAGACGGGCATCATCTACATCGACGAGATCGACAAGATCGCGCGCAAGGCCGAGAACCCGTCGATCACCCGCGACGTGTCGGGCGAGGGCGTGCAGCAGGCGCTGCTCAAGATCCTTGAGGGCACGGTCGCCTCCGTGCCTCCCCAGGGCGGTCGCAAGCACCCGCACCAGGAGTTCATCCAGGTCGACACGACCAACGTGCTCTTCATCGTCGCCGGGGCCTTCTCCGGCCTTGAGGACATCATCTCGAACCGCGCGGGCAAGCGCGGCATCGGCTTCGGCGCCCCGTTGCACAGCAAGGAAGACGAGGCGGCCCTCTTCAGCGAGGTCCTCCCCGAAGACCTGCACAAGTTCGGGCTGATCCCCGAGTTCATCGGGCGCCTCCCCGTCGTGACGACGGTGACGCAGCTCGATCAGGCTGCCCTGATGCAGATCCTCACCGAGCCGAAGAACGCCCTCGTGCGGCAGTACCAGCGCATGTTCGAGATCGACGGGGTCGAGCTGCAGTTCGAGCACGAGGCCCTCGAGTCGATCGCCGACCTCGCCGTCCTCCGCCAGACCGGTGCTCGTGGCCTCCGGGCGATCCTCGAAGAGGTGCTCGGGCCGATCATGTTCGACGTCCCTTCCGACGACACCGTCGGCACGGTCGTCGTGACGCGCGCCTCCGTGCTCGAGAACGCGGCGCCGACGATCGTTCCCCGTCTCGTGGACGAGCGCGTCGAGAAGTCGGCCTAGCCTCGCTTCCTCTCCGCACCTACTGAACGCCCTGGACGCCTGTCGTCCAGGGCGTTCACGCGTCTCGGCCCGTGCTGTCGGCGGGTTCCTGCCCTCCTCGGCGGGTGATCGCGGCCTCGTCCCTGATGTCGACGGGTCTCAGTCGTGCGTGGCGGGTCAGCGCCCGCCCGCCGACGGCGACGGGAACCCGCCGACTCTGGCAACGACATGCCGGGGGCGACGGGAACCCGCCGGCAGGTGCCGGGCAGGGGCGCGATCAGGCGAGGCCGCGGCGTTCCAGCAGCGGCTCGACCCGGGCGTCGCGGCCACGGAAGTCGCGGTAGGCCTCGAGGGGGTCCTTCGACCCGCCGACGCCGAGCAGACGTGCTCGGAACCGGTCGCCCGCCTCCCTGCTCAGTCCGCCGTTCTCCTCGAACCACTCGACGGCGTCGGCGTCCAGCACCTCGCTCCAGATGTACGAGTAGTAGCCGGCGTCGTAGCCGCCCGCGAAGGTGTGGGCGAAGTACGTGCTCGAGTAGCGAGGGGGCACCTGCGCGAGGTCGAGGCCGACCGCGGCCAGCGCCTCCTGCTCGAACGCCTCGACGTCGTCGACCCGGTCGGCCTGATCGGGCGAGAGCCTGTGCCACGCCTGGTCGAGCAGGGCGCTGGCGAGGTACTCGCTCGTCGCGAACCCCTCCCCGTAGGTGCGCGAGGCGACGAGCTTCTCGACCAGCTCGCGCGGCATCCGCTCGCCCGTGACGTGGTGGACGGCGTAGTTCTCGAGCACCTCCGGCCAGAGCATCCACATCTCGTTGACCTGGCTCGGGAACTCGACGAAGTCGCGGAACACGTTCGTGCCCGAGAACGACGGGTAGGTGACCCGGGCCAGCAGGCCGTGCAGGGCGTGGCCGAACTCGTGGAACAGCGTCGTCACCTCGTCGAGCGTGAGCAGGGTCGGCGAGCCGGCCGCGGGCTTCGAGACGTTGAGGTTGTTGACGACGACGGGCGGGAGCCCCAGCAGGTCCGACTGCGACACGAGCGGGTTCATCCAGGCCCCGCCGCGCTTCGAGTCGCGGGTGTAGAGGTCGAGCACGTACAGGCCGACGGGCGCTCCGCCGTTCTCGGTCACCTCGAAGACCCGGGCCTCCGGGTGCGGGCCGACGAGGTCCCGCCGCTCGGCGAACTCGAGACCGTAGAGGCGGGAGGCGGCGTGGAAGACACCGTCGTGCAGCACCCGGTCGGCCTCGAAGTAGTCGCGCATCACCGCTGTGTCGACGTCGAAGCGCTCGGCACGGACCTTCTCGGCCCACCAGGCCCAGTCGGAGGCGCGGACCTCGCCGCCGCCGTCGCTTCCCGCCTCGCTCGCGGCGAGCCGGCGCAGGTCGACGAGCTCGGCGGCGGCGTTCCGGGCCGCGGGCGCCGCGAGACGGCCGAGCAGGTCGGCGACGGCTGCCGGGCTGCCGGCCGTCTCGCCCGCCGTCACCCACGAGGCGTGGTCCGGGAACCCGAGCAGGACGGCGCGCCGGGCCCGGAGCCGAGCGATCTCGAGCACGAGCGCACGGGTGTCGTGCTCACCGCCCCGTCGCCCGCGCGACCGGGAAGCGGCCATCACGCGCTCCCGCAGCGCCGGGTCGTCGAGCGACGCCAGCAGCGGGTGGCCGGTGGGCAGCACGAGCGAGACGACCCAGGCGTCCTCGAGCCCGCGCTCCCGTGCCGCCTCGGCTGCCGCCCCGAGCTGGCCCTCGGTGAGGCCGCGCAGCTCGGCAGGGTCGCGCACGACGACCGCGAGGTCGTTCGTGTCGGCCAGCAGCGCCTTCTCGAAACGGGTGGTCAGGGTCGAGAGCTCCTGGTTCAGCTGACGCAGCGCCTCCTTGTCGTCGTCGCCCAGGGCGGCGCCGGCACGGACGAAGTCGGCGACCGTGCGCTCGAGCAGGTATCGCTGCTCGGCCGTGAGGTCGAGCTGGTCGCGTCGGGCGTGCAGGGCATCAAGGCGTCGCCACAGTCGTGGGTCGAGGCGGATCGCGTCGGCGTGCTCGGCGAGCCGCGGGGCCAGCTCGAGCTCGAGGGCGTCCGTGACGTCGTTCGAGTCGCTCGACGCCTTGTCGAAGAACGCGTGCTCGACGCGGGCGAGGATCCGTCCGCTGCGCTCGAGCGCCTCGAGGACGTTGGCGAACGTCGGCTCGGCCGGGTCCGTCGCGATCGCCTCCAGCTCGGCCCTCTGCTGCTGGAGGCCGGCCTCGAAGGCGGGCAGCCAGTCGCCGTCCGTGATCTCGGCGAAGGGAGGCAGCGCGTACGGCAGGGAGCTCGGCTCGAGGAACGGGTTCGTCATCCGCCCACACTAGGAGGCTCGCTAGGGTCGGGCACATGAGCGAACCGACCACACGGCGCGAGCCGACCGCACCGGGCGGACCCACCGCACCGCGTGCGACCTACACCCACGGGCACCACGAGAGCGTGCTGCGGAGCCACGCGTGGCGCACGGTCGAGAACAGCGCCGCCTACCTCGTGCCGCACCTGCGTCCCGGGCTGTCGCTGCTCGACGTCGGGTGCGGGCCGGGCACGATCACCGTCGACCTCGCCGAGCGGCTCGCCCCGGGGCGCGCCGTCGGGGTCGACGCTGCGGCCGGGATCGTCGCGCAGGCCGCCGGGCTCGCAGCCGAGCGAGGCCTGGAGAACGTCGAGTTCGTCACGGCCGACCTGTACGAGCTGCCGTTCGACGACGACACGTTCGACGTCGTGCACGCGCACCAGGTGCTCCAGCACGTGGCGGATCCCGTCGGGGCGCTTCGGGAGATGCGGCGGGTCGCGCGGCCCGGGGGAGTCGTCGCCGCCCGCGAGGTCGACTACCACGGCACCGTCTGGGCACCAGAGTCGCCCGGCCTCGACCGGTGGATGGACGTCTACCAGCAGGTGCACCGCGGCAACGGCGGAGAGCCCGACGCCGGGAGGCGCCTCAAGGGCTGGGCGCTCGAGGCCGGCCTCGAGGCGGTCGTGAGCACCGCCTCCTCGTGGTGCTTCGCCTCGGACGAGGAGCGCACCTGGTGGGGCGACAGCTGGGCGTCGCGCGCGACGGAGTCCGCGTTCCACGGGGACGCCATCGCGAAGGGGGTCGCGACCGACGCCGAGCTGCACGCGATCGCGGACGCGTGGCGCGCGTGGCGGGACGCGCCCGACGGGTGGCTGCTCATGCCGCACGGCGAGATCGTCGCCCGAGCCTGACCCCGAATCTCGGCGAGCTGTCCCGCAGATGCCGACCGAGTGCCCTCCGATAGCGGAAGATCCGGGTATCGAAGGCGCCGCGCGGGCTCAGCGGTCGGCATGTGCGGAGGGCCAGGGGCGCGGGGGCGCAAAGCGAGAGGGATCCGCGGCCGCGGGGGCGGTCTGCGGGGCAGACCGGGCCCGGCGGGGCGGATCCCTCTCAAATTACGGGGTGGTGCGGGAGGCGCGCGCAGGGGAGCGGTCGCGCGGCGGGGGAGGCTGGGTCAGTCCCCGTCGGAGTCGAGGGCGTCGTCCGGCGCGTGCACGCGTGCCTCGCCCGTGACGGCGTCCACGCGGATCACCGTGCCGTCGTCGAGCTCGACGACGGGTCGGTGCTCGAGGTACGTGAGCGTCCAGCGCCAGGACGACGCGTCGACGCCCTCGTCGGCGAGCTCGCGCTCGACCTGGGCGACCGCGCCGAGCACGGGGGCGGGGAGGCTGGCCGGAGCCGCACCTCCCACGCTCCAGCGCGTGCCGAGCTGCATCAGGCGCCCGCAGCCGGGGTCGGGGCGCCGGCGGCCACAGGGGCCTCCGGCAGCTCGCCCAGCTCGATCGCGGTCACGGCCAGCGACTCGCCCTCGACGAAGTCCAGCGACTGGATCTTGCCCACGGCGGCCAGGTCGGAGGCCGCCCCGCGGAGCACCTCGAGCTGCGCGGCCGGAGCCGAGATCGTCGCCGAGACGACCGGCGTCTTCTGCGAGGCCTTCGCGTCGGACTTCGCCCGGCGGACGCCGATCAGCGCCTCGCCGACGAGGCCGAGCAGGCCGGTCGGCGCGCCCACCTCGCCGAGCTCGGCGGCGGTCGGCCACGAGGCGCGGTGCACGGAGTCGTCGTGCGTCCACGACCACACCTCCTCCGTCGCGAACGGCAGGTACGGCGCCAGCAGGCGCAGCAGGCCGTCGATCGTCGTGCGCAGGGCGAGCACGGCCGAGGCCTGCTCGGCGGGCGTGGTCGCCCCGTACGCGCGCTCCTTGACGAGCTCGAGGTAGTCGTCGCAGAAGGTCCAGAAGAACTTCTCGGTGACCTCGAGGGCGCGGGCGTGGTCGTAGCCCTCGAGCGCCTCGGTCGCGGTGTCGACGACCGCGGCGAACGACGCGAGCAGGTCGCGGTCGAGCGGCTCGGTGATCGAGAACTCGCCCGACGGCAGCTCGAACGAGTACACGAACTTGGCCGCGTTCAGCACCTTGATCGCCAGACGTCGGCCGATCTTGATCTGCTTCGGGTTCTGCGGGTCGAAGGCCGCGTCGGTGCCGAGCCGGCTGGAGGCGGCCCAGTAGCGGACCGCGTCGGAGCCGTGGTCGTCGAGCATCGCGGCGGGCGTCACCACGTTGCCCTTCGACTTCGACATCTTCTTGCGGTCGGGGTCGACGATGAAGCCCGAGATCGAGGCGTCCGTCCACGGCACGGTGCCGTGCTCGAGCTGCGATCGGAGGGCGGTCGAGAACAGCCAGGTGCGGATGATGTCCTGGCCCTGCGGTCGCAGGGAGTACGGGAACACGAGCTCGAACAGCTCGGGGTCGGCCTCCCAGCCGCCGGCGAGCTGGGGCGTGAGCGAGGAGGTCGCCCAGGTGTCCATCACGTCGAGCTCGCCCTGGAACCCGCCGGGCACGCCGCGCTGCGACTCGTCGTAGCCGGGCGCCGGGTCGCTCGACGGGTCGACGGGCAGCGACGCCTCGTCGGGCACGATGACGTCGTCGAAGACGGGGTTGCCGTCGGCGTCGAGGGGGTACCAGACGGGCAGCGGCACGCCGAAGAAGCGCTGGCGCGAGATGAGCCAGTCGCCGTTCAGGCCGTTGACCCAGTTCTCGTAGCGCACGCGCATGAAGTCGGGGTGGAACCCGACCTCGCGGCCGCGCTCGAGCAGCGACTGCTGCAGGGCCTCGTCGCGGGCGCCGTTGACGATGTACCACTGGCGCGTCGAGACGATCTCGAGCGGCTTGTCGCCCTTCTCGAAGAACTTGACGGGGTGCGAGATCTTCCTGATCTCGCCGACCAGCTCGCCCGAGGCGGTCAGCTGCTCGACGACGGCGGCCTTCGCGCTGAAGACCGTCTTGCCGGCGAGCTGGGCGTAGGCCTCGCGGCCCGCCTCCGACTCGATCGCGGCGGGGGCCTCGCTGACGAAGCGGCCGTCGAAGCCGATCACGGCACGGTTCGGCAGCTGCAGCTCGCGCCACCACACCACGTCGTTCGTGTCGCCGAAGGTGCAGACCATGGCGATGCCCGAGCCCTTGTCGGGCTGGGCGAGGTGGTGCGCCACCACGGGGACCTCGACGTCGAAGAGCGGTGAGCGCACGGTGGTGCCGAAGAGGGCCTGGTAGCGCTCGTCGTCGGGGTGCGCGACGAGGGCGACGCAGGCGGGGAGCAGCTCGGGACGCGTCGTGTCGATCAGCACGTCGCCCTCGCCGTCGGTGCGGTGGAAGGCGAGCTTGTGGTACGCGCCCGGCACCTCCTTGTCCTCCAGCTCGGCCTGCGCGACCGCGGTGCGGAAGGTGACGTCCCACAGGGTGGGCGCGTCGGCCTGGTAGGCCTCGCCGCGGGCGAGGTTGCGGAGGAACGCCTTCTGCGCCATCGCCTGCGACCGGTCGTCGATCGTGCGGTAGTTCTGGGCCCAGTCGACCGAGAGGCCGAGCTTGCGCCAGACGTCCTCGAACTGCTTCTCGTCCTCGACGGTGAGGCGCTCGCAGAGCTCGACGAAGTTGCGGCGCGAGATCGGCACCTGGTCGGCGGCCTTGGCCGACTTGCCGTCGCCGCCCTCGAACGGCGGCGTGAAGGACGCGTCGTAGGGGAGCGACGGGTCACAGCGCACCCCGTAGAAGTTCTGCACGCGACGCTCGGTCGGCAGGCCGTTGTCGTCCCAGCCCATCGGGTAGAAGACGCTGGCGCCGCGCATGCGCTCGAACCGGGCCTTGACGTCGGTGTGCGTGTAGCTGAAGACGTGGCCGATGTGCAGGCTGCCCGACGCGGTCGGCGGCGGGGTGTCGATCGAGAACACGGAGGCGCGGGTCGCCTGGTCGCGGTCGAACCGGTAGGTGCCCGACTCTTCCCAGACCTGGCCCCAGCGGGCCTCCAGCCCCTCGAGGGCGGGCTTCTCGGGCATCGGTGACGTCATGGGCTGCTCCGGTTCTGTGGGCGGCGCCGTGTCGGTGGGGAGGCGCCTGGTTGTGGGACTGCCCCAGTGTACGCGCGGCCGGGACGGCGGCCGGGGGCGGCGGCAGGGCGGGCGTGCAGGAGGCGTCGTGGCTGCTGCCGTGGAAAGATGCGGTCAGGGCACTGTTGCGAGCACTGCACTGGATCTGACATGCCGGTCTCTGTTAGCCTCGTCCGGTTTTGCCCGACACCGTGGTCGCGCTCCGTCCGACCATCCGGAGGTATCCCGACACATGGCCCTACGCAAGAACGACGCCCGCGAGAACAGCCCGAAGGCCGCACGCCGCGAGCTCACCACGGACGACGTCACCGTCGTCGAGGAGTCGATGCTCAAGCGCGCCGTCAGCGCCGCCGCGCTCGGCAACGCCATGGAGTGGTTCGACTTCGGCGTCTACGCCTACATCACCACGACCATCGCGCAGGTCTTCTTCCCGCCCGGGAACGACGCGCTCAACATCCTCTTCACCTTCGGCACCTTCACGGCGGCCTTCGTGGTCCGCCCGATCGGCGGCGCGTTCTTCGGTCCCCTCGGCGACCGCATCGGCCGGCAGAAGGTGCTCGCCATGACCATGATCCTGATGGCCGCGGGCACGCTGGCGATCGGCCTCATCCCGTCGTACGCGACCATCGGCATCTGGGCCCCGATCCTGCTGCTGCTGGCGCGCCTCCTGCAGGGCTTCTCGACCGGCGGCGAGTACGGCGGCGCCGCGACCTTCATCGCCGAGTACTCGCCCGACAAGCGCCGCGGCTTCATGGGCTCGTGGCTCGAGTTCGGCACCCTCGGCGGCTACGTGCTCGGCGCCTCCCTCGTGACCGCCCTGCAGCTCGGCCTGAGCGAGGAGGCGCTGCTCGGCTGGGGCTGGCGCATCCCGTTCATCGTCGCCGGTCCGCTCGGCCTGATCGGCCTCTACCTGCGCCTCAAGCTGGAGGAGACGCCGGCGTTCCAGAAGCAGCAGGCGGAGGCGTCGGAGCGCGAGCACCAGAAGGTCCCGTTCCTCACGCTGTTCCGCGAGAACTGGCGTGCGCTCATCGTCTGCGTCGGCCTCGTGCTGGTCTTCAACGTGACGGACTACATGCTGCTGTCGTACATGCCGACCTACCTGACCAACACCCTCGGCCGCGACGCGACGAGCGGGCTCCTGTTCATCATCGTGGTGATGGTGCTGATGATGCTCGTCATCACGTTCGGCGGGCGGCTCAGCGACCGCTTCGGTCGCCGGCCGGTGCTCTTCGCCGGCTGCATCGGGTTCCTGGTGCTGTCGTTCCCGGCGCTCCGCATGGTGCAGAGCGAGAACGGCGTGCTGTCGTTCGCGGGCCTGCTCGTGCTCGGCCTCGTGCTCGTCACCTTCACGTCCACGATGCCCTCGACGCTGCCCGCGCTGTTCCCGACGATCATCCGCTACGGCGCCCTCGCGATCGCGTTCAACGTGTCGGTGTCGCTCTTCGGAGGGACCACCCCCCTCGCGACGGAGGCGCTGGTCGTCTGGGCAGAGGGCCGCGGCTTCGGCTGGGCCCACGACATCCCCGCGTTCTACCTGATGGCCGCCGCGGTGATCGGCCTCGTCGCGGTCTCGTTCACGAAGGAGACGGCCAACGAGCCGCTGCTCGGCTCGGGCCCGTCCGTCGCCACCGACGCCGAGGCCCAGGAGCTGATCGCCGCGTACTCCGACGAGTCGAGCGACGTGTCGAAGTCGGAGTGGGCGCTCGCGTTCGCCGAGTCGGGGCCGATCCAGGTCGTCCGCCCGCCGGCCGACGACGAGGTGTCCACGAGGGCCTAGCGCCTCCGCACGCACCGTCACGTCGAGACCCCTCGGACCCGCGCGCACCCGCGTGCGCGCCGAGGGGTCTCCGCGGTTCCCGAGGGTGTCGGGGCAGCGGCGCGGCGCGGCGCCCCGCGCTAGGGGCGCGCCGCGAGCAGGGCGCGCGTGTGCTCGTGCCGGGGAGCCGCGAACACCTCGGCCGTGCGCCCCTGCTCGACGACCCGCCCGTGCTGCATCACCGCGACGCGGTCCGCCATGTGGCCGACGACGTCGAGGTCGTGCGAGATGAGGAGGTAGGCCAGGCCCTCCTCGCGCTGCAGGTCGTCGAGCAGGTCGAGCACCTGGGCCTGCACCGAGACGTCGAGGGCCGACACCGGCTCGTCGCAGACGACGACCCTCGGGCGCGCGGCCAGGGCGCGGGCGATCGCCACGCGCTGCCGTTGACCTCCCGACAAGGAGGCGGTGCCCCGGTCGGCCAGGTCGGCCGCGAGCCCGACCCGGTCGAGCAGCGCCACCACGTCGCGACGCAGGGCGTCGCCGCGGACGCGCGTGCGGTCGCCGCCCGTCAGCGCGTCGGCCAGGAGCCTGCCCACCGGCAGCCGGGGGTCGAACGAGCTCGCCGGGTCCTGGTAGATCGAGCCGAGCAGCGGTCGCCGGGCACGGCGGTCCCTCTCGTGCAGGGGCGCCCACGGCTCGCCCAGCAGCTGGACCGTGCCGGCGTCGGGGGCGTCCAGCCCGAGCAGGAGGCGCGCGGTCGTCGTCTTGCCGCTCCCGGAGGCGCCCACCAGGCCGAGGGTCTCGCCCGCGCGCAGCTCGAGGGAGACGCCGTCGACGGCGACCCGGTCGGGCGCGGCGCCGCGCGCCGGGAACACGCGGCGGAGTCCGCTCGCGGCGAGCACGACGGGCGCGTCGTCCGCCCGTGCCGCCTCCGCCTCCTCGCCGGGCGATGAACCGCGTTCCGGACCATGAACCGAGACATGTCCCGGTTCATGGTCCGGAACGCAGTTCATGGAGGAGAACACTGCTGAGGGCGTCGGCGCCTGAGTCGCGGGCGCGGGCCCCGCGGCAGGCGCGGACAGCCGCCCGCCACGGGGCGCCCCGCCAGGCAGGGCCGCGACGAGCATGCGCGTGTACTCGTGCTCGGGTGCGTCGAGCACCTCGGCCGTCGGGCCGGTCTCGACGACCTCCCCCGCCCGCATGACCACGACCCGGTCGGCCAGCCGACGCACGACGCCGAGGTCGTGGCTGATCATCAGCACGGCCGTCCCCCCGTCGCGCAGCGCGCGCAGCCGGTCGACGACGACCCGCTGCACCTCGGCGTCGAGCGCGGTGGTCGGCTCGTCCGCCACGACCAGCTCGGGCCGGACGGCGAGGGCTGCCGCGATCAGTGCCCGCTGGCGCAGCCCGCCCGACAGCTCGCCCGAGCGGGAGCCGAGCCGCGCCTCCGGGTCGGGCATGCCCACCTCGACCAGCGCCTCCAGGGCCCGCTCCCGCCGCTGCCGGGGCGTCAGGCGGGTGTGCAGCCGGAGCGCGTCGTCGATCTCCCGGCCGATCGGGCGGAGCGGGTCGAGCGACACGAGCGCGTCCTGCAGCACGAGGCCCACCCGGGCGCCGCGCACCCGACGCCAGGCGCGCTCGCCGAGGCCGGTGAGGTCGGTCTCGCCGAGCGTCAGCCGCCGGGAGGCGACCGTCCCGCCCGTGAGCCCGAGGAGCGCCCGCGCGGTCACGCTCTTGCCTGACCCCGACTCGCCCACGATCGCGACGCACTCGCCGGCCGCGAGCGTGAACGAGACCCCGTCGACGACCGGGCCGGAGCCGAACGAGACGCGGAGGTCGTCGACGACGAGGAGGGGAGCGGCGCCGGTCACGAGGCTCCTCCGCCCCGGCGCGCCAGCCCCCGGCCGAGCACGGTCGCCGAGGCGGCCGTCAGCACGACGGCGAGCCCGGGGAACACCGTCATCCACCACGCGCTCGTGACGTACAGGCGGCCCGCCGAGAGCATGGCGCCCCACTCCGGGGCGGGCGGCGGCGCACCGAGGCCGAGGTAGCTGAGCGACGACGCCCAGACGACGGCCTGGCCGAGCCCCAGCGTCGCGAGCACGACGACGGGCGCGAGGGCGTTCGGCAGCACGTGCCGCCAGAGCACGGTCGCCGGGCGGCGGCCCAGGACGACCGCGGCCTCGACCATGGCCGAGCGGCGGACGCGGACGACCTGGCTCCGCACGATGCGCGCGTAGCCCGGCGCCGTGGCGAGGCCGACGGCGACGGTCGCGGGGAGGGCGCCCGGCCCTGTGAACGCGATGACCACGAGCGCGAGCAGGAGGCCCGGCAGCGCGAACATGACCTCGAGGAGGCGCGACACCGCCACGTCGGCGACGCGCCCCGGCAGGCGCCCGCCCCCGAAGCCCGCGGCCACGCCCAGGAGGACGCCGAGGCCCGTGCCGATCACCGTCGCCGCGGCCCCGATCGCCAGGCTCGCGCCCGCTCCGTGGACGATGCGGGTCCAGATGCCGCGGCCGGACTCGTCCGTGCCGAGGGGGTGCGCGAGCGAGGGGGCCGTGAACGCGTCCGTCGGCGAGACGGCCAGGGGATCGGCGGGGGCGAGCAGCCCCGGGGCGACCGCCGCCACGACGACGAGCGCGAGGGCGACGGCGGCGACGACCTCGGGGACGCGGAGGCGCGTGCGAGGCGACCGAGTGCGGAGCGGTTCACGCGCCGGCCGCGTGCTCGACACTGCGCTCACGACGCCCGCACCCGAGGGTCGACGAGCCGCTCGGCCAGGTCGCCGAGGGCCACGACGACCACGTACGAGAGCGCGGAGACGAGGGCCACGCCGGTGACGAGCGGGATGTCCCGCAGGGTCACCGCCCCGAGCAGGGTGCGGCCGAGGCCGGGCCGGGCGAAGACGGACTCGACGACCACCGCCCCGCTCAGCAGCGAGCCGAAGGCCCAGCCGGAGAGGGCCAGGCCGGGCAGGGCGGCGTGCCGCAGCAGGTGCCGCCCGAAGAGCCCGGAGGTCGACTCGCCCCGGGCCCGGGCGGAGAGGGCGAACGGCGACGACGCCGCGTCGAGCAGGGAGTCGCGCGTCACCTGGCCGAGGAACCCGGCGACCGGCACGGCCAGCGTCACCACCGGCAGCACGAGGCCGATCGGGGTGCCCGTGCTCACCGGGGGCAGCAGGCCGAGCTGGGTGCTGAGCACCAGCACGAGCACGCTGCCCAGCCAGAAGTGCGGCACCGCGGCCGCCACCACCTCGAGGCCGGACGAGACGGCGGCGGCGACCCGGCCGCCCAGGGTGGCCCACCAGGCGGTCCCCAGCGCGATCAGCCAGGCGACGGCCAGCGCGCACGCCGCCAGCACGACCGTGCCGGGCAGCTGGTCGAGCAGCAGCGCGCCGACGTCCGTGCGGAGCGAGTACGAGGTTCCGAGGTCGCCGGTCGCGAGACGGCCGAGCTGGGCCAGGTACTGCAGGAGGAGGGGGTCGTCCAGCCCGTACTGCTCACGCACCAGCGCCAGCGCCTCGGCCGACGCCTGCGACCCCGGACCCCCGAGGATCGCCTCGGCGGGATCGCCGGGCACCAGCCGGATCGCGAAGAAGACCATGGTCGCGACCGCCCAGAGAACGACCACGCCGCCGACGACGCGACCGGCCAGCCACCGGGCCGCCGCTGCCGCGCGCCCGCGCCTCCTGCGCTCGGGCCTCTCAGACGACGCGTCGTCCGTGGTGGGGGGAGCGGTCGAGGAGGCGCGGCTCGCCGCGTCGTCGCGCCCCGGCTCAGTCGGTACGGGAAGCGTCATACAGGGTGACGGCCGAGACCGGCGGCAGGGCGCGGACGCCGGTCACCGACGAGCGCACGAGGTAGTGGTTCTGCTGGTCGTAGAGCGGCAGCACCGTGTAGCTCTCGAGGACGATCTGCTGGGTCTGCCGGTAGAGGTCGGCCCGCTCGTCGGGGTCGCTCGTCTGCGCGGCGTCGGTCAGCAGCTGGTCGAGGGCAGGATCGCTCAGCTGCGCCAGGTTGGCGAAGTAGCCGCTCGGCGCGGGCGTGATGCCGGCCGTGTCGTAGAGGATCCGCAGCACGTCGGGTCCGACCTTCGTGTACGGGGCGCTGACCAGGTCGTAGTCGTTCTCCGCGAGGGCGCCGTACCAGCTCGACAGGTCGAGGGGAGACAGCACGACCTCGATGCCCAGCTGCTTCGCGCCGGCCTGGATCTGCTCGAAGAGCGACTGCTCGGCGGGGATCGACTGGTTCGTGCTCACGGGGAACTCGAGGGAGAGGCGCTCGCCGCCCTTGGTTCGGTAGCCGTCGGCGTCGCGCTCCGTCCAGCCGGCCTCGTCGAGCAGGTCGCCGGCGGCGTCGGGGTCGACGTCGAACAGCGACTCGTCCGAGTACGCGAGCGGCTCGACGCTCGAGAGGGGCGAGTACGAGCGCTCCGCCGTGCCGAAGAAGAGCGAGTCGATGCCGTCGTTCACGTCGACCCCGGTGATGAAGGCCTGTCGCACGCGCTCGTCGTCGAAGGGCGCCTTGCCCGAGTTCAGCTCGATCCGGTTCGCGGCGCCGGGCCGGGGCGCGTCGATCTCGTCGAGCGAGTCGTCCTTCTCGGCCGCGACGAGGGTGTCCGGCTGGACGTTGTCGATCACGTCGACCTGGCCGGCCTGGAGGGCCGCGTAGCGGGCGGCGGAGTCCGGGATGAAGCGCCAGACGACCTCGTCGAGGTGGGCGGGGCCGTCGTGGGCGGCGTCGGCGGGCGGCGACGAGTAGTCGTCGTTGCGGCTCAGCACCACGCGGTCCTGCTTGGTCCAGGACTCGACCACGAACGGGCCCGTGCCGACGGGCGACTCGCAGTTCGCCTCCTGGGAGCGCTCGAGCGCCTCCGGAGACTCCATGGCGAGCCACGGCTGCGTCAGCGACTCGAGCAGCGCGCTGTCGGGCTCGCTCAGGTCGAAGCGGGCGGTCCGGGCGTCGACGGCCTCGACGCCGGTGACCTTCTGCAGGGCGAGGTAGCCGGTCGACGAGAGCGTCTCCGGGTCCTGCAGGTGCGCGACGTTCGCGGCGACGGCTGCGGCGTCGAAGGGCGTGCCGTCGGTGAACGAGACGCCGTCGCGCAGGGTGAAGGTCCAGCTGAGGCCGTCGTCCGATTCCTGCCACGAGTCGGCGAGCCACGGCACGATCTCGCCCTCCGAGTCCTTCGACACGAGCGACTCGAGGTACTGCGTCGAGACGAGCGCCTGCGGGTAGTTGCCGCCGACGTGCGGGTCGAGGCAGGTGGGCTCGGCGTCGCCCGTGGCATAGGTCAGGGTGCCGCCGGCCCGCAGGGCCCCGTCGTCGGACGAGTCGCCGCCGGAGGCGCAGCCCGCGAGCAGCAGGGCGCCGGCCGAGGCGAGGGCGAGCAGGGGGAGTGAGCGCGTGCGCATGGGGCTCCGGAGGTGTGCGGCGGGGTGGGGTGGCTTGTTGAACTGGGTACAACAAGGCCGTGGATGAGTCTAGCGGCATGATTGACCCCATGTCAGACGAGACGACGTCCCGCAGCGCCCGGCCCTCGGGGCGGCCGCGTCGGTCGTCGGCCGACGTCCTGGCCGACGCCGCGGCCGAGCTGTTCCTCGAGCAGGGCTGGTCCCGCACGACGGTGGACCAGATCGCGCAGCGGGCGGGGGTGAGCCGCGGCACGTTCTTCAACTACTTCGAGTCGAAGGCCGACACGTTCTGGCTCGACCTGGACGCGACCGCGGCGGGCCTCGGGGACGCCCTCCGCGCCTCCTCGGGCACGTCGCCGGTGCGGAGGGTCGAGGCGGCGCTGGTGCAGCTGGCGGCCGCGCACCCTGCCGACCGTGTGCCGTGGGCGCTCACCCAGTCGGACGCGATGGGCCTCGGCGACGACCTCGTGTCGTCGGCGGCCGTGCGCCTCGTCCGGGTCCGCGCGACGGTGGCGTCGTTCCTCTGCGAGGTCGGCGGCGCGCCACGCGGGGACGCCGGGGCCGACGTGGCTGCGTCGGCACTGCTGGCGGCGGCGGCCACGGCCGTCGTCACGTGGGCACGGGACGGCGTGCGCCGACGACCGCTCGACGAGGAGGTGGCGGCGGCCCTGGCCCCCGTGGCAGACGGCTTGGCGCGCGCCGGCCGCCGCGCCGACGGCTAGGCCGTGGGGGTGGAGGCGGTCGAGGGCGAGACGGGGGACAGCACGTCGTCGAGCTGGGCGCGCTTCGGGAACACCCACTTGTTCATCGCCCAGTAGCGGAACACCATCGCCAGCGCGGTGCCGATCACCGGGCCGCTGACGAAGTCGGCGATCTCTTGTGTGGTGCGCGACACCTGCGGCACCTCGAAGCCGAGGCCGTAGCGCGACAGGTACAGCGGAGCCGAGTTGATCGCGACCCCGATCACGCTGACGACGACGAAGAGCAGCATCTCCTGGCCGGTGTGGCGGTCGCCGCGGTCGTCGAACGACCACTTCTTGTTCATCCAGTACGACACGACGGTCGCGACGATGATGCCGAGCGACAGCGCGGTCACCGGGTGCTGCGGGATGACGAAGAGCTTGAGCCCGTAGTTGATCACCATGGTGATCACGAAGCCGATGCCGCCGACCACGAGGAAGCGGAGGGCGGAGGGGTGGGCCTTGGCCAGCCGGATCATCGTGCGCACGGATCGACGCTACAGGGGCTCCCTAAGAAGGCGCCGGGCGTTGTCCCCTCCGCGCACGAGTGCGGACGCGGAGCTGAGCGGCGGGCGCGTGCCGGGAGGATGAGGGTCTGTCCGACGGAAGGATGACATTCCGTCACGAGTGGGTCACGACGCCTCCGGGGGGCCGCCGCGCCGCCTATGGTCCGAGGAGGAGAGAACGACTCTCTCCGGTCGTTCGCTCGGGGGTGGGTCGGGGCGGGGCGGCCCGTCGCCGACCCACGACGAGAGACCACGACATGAAGAACGACATGAGGGCCTTGCTGGCCTTCGCGACCGCCGTCACGCTGACGACGGGAGGGTTCACGGCGGCCGCGGGGGCGGCCGCCGCCGAGGTGCCGACCACGGCCGAGCAGGCGTCCGCCGCGCCGGTGACCGAGTCGCCTGCGCCTGCCGCGGTGCCGGTGCAGCCCGTGACCGAGGAGGCGCCCACGACCGAGGGCGCGCCCGGACCGGAGGCGCCCGTCGAGTCGCCCGGGCCGATCACCGACGCTCCTGTGCCGAGCGCCCCGTCCTTCGGCGCCGAGGCGGTCGAGCCCGCGGAGGCGGAGCTGACGGACACGGCCGCGGCGGCGGCCGTGGAGCCCGCCCCGGCGAGCCCGACCATCCAGTCGCCCGTGGACGACTTCATCTCGGTCGACGCGGCGGGCGGCGCCGTCGGCACCCGCGTACCCGTGACCGTCGGGGGCACGGCAGTCGCCGGGGCCGTCGTCGAGGTGACCTTCCGGCGCGGTCTGCGCGACGGAGCGACGCAGGCTCCCGTCAGCACGACGGTCGGCGACGGCGGCACCTGGTCCGTCGGAGTCGTCCTCGAGAGCGGCGACTGGTCGTTCGCCGCCACCCAGCAGCTCGTCGACGTCGACGGCGTGCCCGTCAGCGAGCGGTCCGCCCCGACCCCGGACCGGACCGTGAGGCTCTCGGCGCAGACCGCTCCTGCCCCGACGCTGGTCGGCCCGGCCGCCGGTGCGGTCTACGCCGCCGTCCCGGGTGCGCCGTCTCCCTACGATCGTCCCGCTGCTCGCGTGCCCGTGTCCGGCACGGGCACGCCCGGCGCCGTCGTCCGGTTCCTCCTGGACGGCACGGAGGTGCTCGAGTACGACGGCGGAGTGCTCGTCGGGCCGGACGGCTCCTGGGCCACGACCGTCCCCGCGCCCGCAGGCACCTACCGCGTCGCCGCGCTGCAGGACTACGTCGACGGCAGGAACGGCTACGTGAGCCAGTCGTCCCCGAGCGTCCTCGGCGAGGAGTTCACGGTCGTGGAGGCGGCTGCCCTGCCCGCACCGATCGTGACGTCGCCGGTCTCCGGTGCGGTCTTCGACACGCTCGCCCCGGAGACCGACGGCTACGTCACCGTCACCGCGGAGGGCACGGGCGTCCCCGGGGCGATCCTGCTGCCCTTCGTGGGCACCGCAGCTGAGCTGGAGGACTTCCGGGCCCGCAACGCGGCCGGCGAGATCCTCCCGTACGACTACCCGATCGTGGTCGACGAGTCCGGTCGATGGAAGATCTCCGGGATGAACCTCCCGGGCACCTACCTCTTCACGGTCGTCCAGTACGACCCGAGGTTCTCGGCGCCGGTCTTCTCGGCCGAGGCGCCCGTGGTCGAGTTCACGGTCCGGGCTCCTGGCGCGGCCCCGACGATCGTCCCCGCAGCGAGCGGCACGTCGCTCGTCCCGTCCGCGGTGCGGCCCCCCGCGCGGAGCGCGCTGGCCTACACCGGCGCCGACCACGTCGGGGACGCGGCGCTCGCCGGGCTCGCCCTGCTCGTGCTCGGCTTCGTCGCGACGCTGATCGGCCGACGCCGCCGACGGGCGTGACCTGCGACCGCGGCGCCTGACGGGCGCACGACGATGGGTCCGTTTCCCTGGGGGAGGCGGGCCCTTCCGTGCGGGGAGGCAGGTCAGCGACGCGGCTGCAGGCTCGGCTCGTCCGGTGTCGAGAGGGTGAGCACCGCCTCCTCGACGACGTCGTGCTCCTCGAGCTCGCGCTCCACGCGCCGGAGGGCGACGGCGACGTGCTCCTCGGTGTCGTCGCCCGTCATGTCGACGGCGGCGACCAGGTACAGGCGGCTCGGGCCGACGAACTCCGTGTGCAGGTAGGTGACGCGGGCGATCTCGGGCCGGGCGAGGAGGCGCTCGAGCACCGTCGTCTCGAGCTCGTCGCTCGGGCTCTCGCCGACGAGGAACCTGCGGTTGCGGTCGACGAGCACGAGGGCGACGACCCCGAGCAGCACGCCGACGAGGATCGAGCCGACCGCGTCGTAGACGGCAGAGCCGGTCACCTGGTGCAGGAAGATGCCGAGGAACGCGATGAGCAGGCCGACGAGGGCGGCGGCGTCCTCGGCGAAGACGGCGCGCAGCGTCGAGTTCGAGCTGCGGAGCACGAAGCGCAGGGTGGGCACCTGCCCGGCCCGGGCGCTGCCGCGGGCCTGGCGGAGGGCCTGCAGGAACGACGTGCCCTCCAGCAGGAAGGCCACCCCGAGCACGACGTAGTTCACCAGGTAGTCCTCGGCCTCCTCGGCCGCGCCGAGCTGCGAGATGCCGTGCTGGATCGACACCACGGCGCCGACGGTGAAGAGACCGAACGCCGCGAACATCGACCAGACGTAGGTCTCCTTGCCGTAGCCGAGGGGGTGGTCGTCGTCCCGCTGCTTGACGCCGCGCTTGTCGGCGATGAAGAGGAAGATCTCGTTGCCCGTGTCGGCCCACGAGTGCGCCGACTCGGCCACCATCGACGCGGAGCCCGTGAGGAACGCCGCGACGGTCTTCGCCACGGCGATCAGCAGGTTCGCCAGGAACGCCACGATCACCGTCGTCGTGCTCTCCGGCTTCGGCGCGGGCCCGGTGCCGGGCTCGGTGGGCGACGCGGTCGCCGCGGGCGGCGCCGCGGAGGGCTCTAGTGTCATGCTGCCGATTCTGCACTGCCTGCACCTGATCGCGTCCCGCCTCGTCGGCTCGTATGATGGACGAGCACTGATCCGGCCATCACCGGGGAGCACTCGGCAGAACGCGTCGATCGTCCCGACACCGGGGCAGGAGGCGTCACTAGACCCGAGCGGGGCAGGCCCGTCACAGCCGCAGCAGAGAGGTCGTCCCGTCCGGGACGGCAAGCGAGGTGGTACCGCGCCGACCGAGAACCCTCGGCAGGCGTCCTCGTGGACGGACATCCGCAGCACCTGGAGCCCCCATGGCCTACAAGCCGGTACCCGCATCGCCCCGGTTCCCCGACGTCGAGCAGGGCGTGCTCGCCTTCTGGCGTCGCGACGACACCTTCCAGGAGTCGATCCGCGCCCGCGAGGGCCGCGACGAGTGGGTCTTCTACGACGGCCCGCCCTTCGCCAACGGCCTGCCGCACTACGGCCACCTCCTCACCGGCTACGCCAAGGACGTGTTCCCGCGGTACCAGACCATGCGCGGCAAGCAGGTGCACCGCCGGTTCGGCTGGGACACCCACGGCCTGCCCGCCGAGCTCGAGGCGATGCGCCAGCTCGGCATCACCGAGAAGCACCAGATCGACGAGATGGGCATCGGCGCGTTCAACGCGGCGGCGCGCAGCTCGGTGCTGCAGTACACCGACGAGTGGCAGGGCTACGTCACCCGCCAGGCCCGCTGGGTCGACTTCGACGACGACTACAAGACGCTCGACGTCGGCTACATGGAGAGCGTCCTCTGGGCCTTCAAGCAGCTGTGGGACAAGCAGCTCGCCTACGAGGGGTTCCGGGTGCTGCCCTACTGCTGGCACGACCAGACGCCGCTGTCGAACCACGAGCTCCGCATGGACGACGACGTCTACAAGATGCGCCAGGACCAGACGGTCACCGTCGCGTTCCCGCTCGTCGGGGCCAAGGCCGAGTCGCTCGGCCTGACCGGCGTCGAGGCGCTCGCCTGGACGACGACCCCGTGGACGCTGCCGACCAACATGGCGCTCGCCGTGGGGCCCGGCATCTCGTACGTGACGGTGCCGCACGCCCTGCTGCCCGGCGAGCGCACGGGCGACCAGCAGCTGCTCACGGGCAGCGTGTTCCTGCTCGCCGCCGACACCCTCGCGGCCTACGCGAGGGACCTGGGCTACGAGTCGCCCGAGGCGGCCCAGGCCGCCGTCACGGCGACCTTCGCCGGCGCCGAGCTCGAGGGCGTCGAGTACGACCGCATCTGGGACGTCTACGCCGACACGGAGGCGTGGGGCACCGAGAACGCCTGGCGCCTGCTCGTCGCCGACTACGTCGCGACCGGCGAGGGCACCGGCATCGTGCACCAGGCGCCCGCCTACGGCGAGGACGACCAGCTGGTCTGCGCCGCCGCGGGCATCCCCGTCATCGTGTCGGTCGACGAGGCCGGCCGGTTCCTGCCGATGTTCGACGAGCTCGGCGTCGCCGGGCTGCAGGTGTTCGACGCCAACAAGGTGCTCGTGCAGCGCCTCCGCGCCGACGGCCGCCTCGTGCGGCTCGCGAGCTACGAGCACAGCTACCCGCACTGCTGGCGCTGCCGCAACCCGCTGATCTACAAGGCCGTCTCGAGCTGGTTCGTCCGCGTCACCGACGTGCGCGACCGCATGGGCGACCTCAACCAGGAGATCACCTGGGTGCCCGAGAACGTGAAGGACGGCCAGTTCGGCAAGTGGGTCGCGGGCGCCCGCGACTGGTCGATCTCGCGCAACCGCTACTGGGGCTCGCCGATCCCCGTCTGGCGCAGCGACGACCCGGCGTTCCCGCGCACCGACGTCTACGGCTCGCTGGCCGACCTCGAGGCCGACTTCGGCCGCCTGCCGACGAACGAGCAGGGCGAGCCCGACCTGCACCGTCCGTACATCGACGACCTGACCCGGCCGAACCCCGACGACCCCTCGGGGCTGAGCACGATGCGCCGCATCGAGGACGTCTTCGACGTCTGGTTCGACTCGGGCTCCATGCCGTTCGCGCAGGTGCACTACCCGTTCGAGAACCAGGAGTGGTTCGAGTCGCACGCCCCCGCCGACTTCATCGTCGAGTACATCGGGCAGACGCGGGGCTGGTTCTACGTCATGCACGCGCTCTCGACGGCGCTCTTCGACCGGCCCGCGTTCTCGAACGTGATCAGCCACGGCATCGTGCTCGGCTCGGACGGCCAGAAGATGTCGAAGAGCCTCCGCAACTACCCCGACGTCTCCGAGGTCTTCGACCGCGACGGCGCGGACGCCATGCGCTGGTTCCTGATGTCGAGCTCGGTCATCCGCGGCGGCAACCTCGTCGTGACCGAGGAGGGCATCCGCGAGGGCGTCCGGCAGTTCCTGCTGCCGCTGTGGAGCACCTACTACTTCTTCACCCTCTACGCGAACGCCGCCGACGGCGGCAGCTCGGGAGGCGAGGGCCGGCACGTCGCGGACGGCCTGGTCGCGACCTGGCGCACCGATTCCACCGACGTGCTCGACCGGTACCTGCTGGCCAGGACGCGCCTCCTCGTGACCGACGTCGAGCGGCACCTCGACGCGCTCGACTCGCCGCTCGCGGCGGCCGCGCTGCGCGACTTCGCCGACGTGCTCACCAACTGGTACGTGCGCCGGTCGCGCGACCGCTTCTGGGCCGGCGACGACCGCGACGCCTTCGACACGCTCTTCACCGTCCTCGAGACGGTCACGCGCGTGGCCGCGCCCCTGGCGCCGCTCGTGACCGAGGAGATCTGGAAGGGCCTCACCGGCGGTCGCAGCGTGCACCTCACCGACTGGCCCGACGCCTCCTCGTTCCCCGAGGACGACGCCCTCGTCGCCTCGATGGACGCCGTCCGCGCGATCGCGTCGTCGGGCCTGGCGCTCCGCAAGGCGACCGGACTGCGCGTGCGCCTGCCGCTGGCGCGCCTCACCGTCGTCGCGCCCGACCCGGCCGGCCTCGAGCCGTTCGGCTCGATCCTCCGCGACGAGCTGAACGTCAAGGAGGTGGCCTTCACGCCCCTGACGGAGGAGAGCCTCGGCGAGTGGGGCGTCACCCGCAAGCTGACCGTCAACGCCCGTGCCGCAGGGCCCCGCATCGGCAAGCAGGTGCAGCAGGTCATCCCGGCCGCGAAGAAGGGCGATTGGGCCCCCGCCGGCGAGAACGTCGTCGTGGGGGGCGTCGAGCTGCTGCCCGGCGAGTTCACCCTCGAGCTGGCGGTCGACGACCCGTCGGCGGCGATCGCGTTCGTCGGCGACGGCGGCTTCGTGCTGCTCGACACCGCCACGACGCCCGAGCTCGAGGCCGAGGGCCTGGCCCGCGACGTCGTCCGGGCCGTGCAGCAGGCACGCAAGGCCGCGGGCCTCGACGTGTCCGACCGGGTCGTGACGACCGTGGCGACCGACGCGGCCGCGGCCGCGGCGCTCGGGACGCACCGCGAGATGGTGCAGGCCGAGACCCTGACGACCGAGCTGGTCGTCGACGTGCAGGACGACGTCGCGGCGCGCGACGGGAAGGTCGCGGTCGGCTCCGGCTCGGCCGTGACGGTGGAGGTGCGACGAGCGTGAGCCCGAAGAAGAGCAAGAAGGACGACGGCGTCGGCCCGGAGGACGGCGAGTTCGCCGCCGAGGCGACCCGGGTGCACGACGAGCTGCTGGCCCGCGTGGGGGAGTCCGCCCCCGAGCCGCGCCTGTCGGCCACGCGCCGCGCCGTCGAGCTGCTCGGCGACCCGCAGCGCGCCTACCCCGTCATCCACATCACGGGCACCAACGGCAAGACGTCGACGAGCCGCATCATCGAGAGCGTCCTCCGCGCCCACGGGCTGCGGACCGGGCTCATGACGAGCCCCCACCTCGTGCGCCTCAACGAGCGCATCGTCGTCGACGGCGAGCCCATCAGCGACGAGCGCCTCGTCGCCAACTGGGACGACATCCAGCCCTACCTGACGATGGTCGACACCGAGCTCGAGGCGGCGGGCGAGCCGACGCTCACGTTCTTCGAGGCGCTCACGGCGCTCGCCTTCGCGTGCTTCGCGGACGCCCCGGCCGACGTCGTCGTGCTCGAGGTCGGCATGGGCGGCGAGTGGGACAGCACGAACGTCGCCGACGGCCAGGTCGCCGTCTTCACGCCGATCGCGCTCGACCACCAAGCCCGGCTCGGGTCGACCGTCGAGGCCATCGCCCGGACCAAGGCCGGCATCGTGAAGCCGGCCGCCTCCGTCGTCAGCGCGGCCCAGCTGCCGGAGGCGCTGGCCGAGCTGCAGCGCGCGGCCGAGCTCACCGAGTCGTCGCTGGCCGTCGAGGGCGTCGCCTTCGGCGTCGAGTCCACGACGGTGGCGGTGGGCGGTCAGGTCGTCACGATCCGCGGCGTGGCGGGCCGCTACGAGGACCTGCTCCTGCCGCTCTTCGGCGACCACCAGGCGCAGAACGCGGCAGTCGCGGTGGCCGCGGTCGAGTCGTTCCTCGGCAGCGGCAGCCAGGCGCTCGACCACGACGTGCTCGCCGAGGGGCTCGCCGCGGCGACGTCGCCCGGGCGGCTGCAGATCGTGGCCAACGAGCCGACCGTCCTCGTCGACGCGGCCCACAACCCGCACGGCGCGCGAGCGCTCGCCAAGGCGATCGACGACTACTTCCAGTTCGGCCGCGTCGTCGCGGTGCTCTCGGTCCTCGCCGACAAGGACGCCGCGGGCATCGTCCGTGCGCTCTCCGGCACGGTCGACCAGTTCGTCGTCACGCAGAGCGGCTCCGACCGCTCCGTGGACGCCGACGAGCTCGCGGCCGTGGCGGTCGGCGTCGTCGGAGCCGCACGCGTCGTGGTCGAGACCGATCTCGTGGCGGCGCTCCGCACGGCCCGCGACCTCGCGGACGAGGCCGAGGGCGACGAGCCCGGCGGCATCGTGGTGACGGGGTCGATCACGCTGGTCGGCGACGTGCTCGCGCTCTCGCAGGCCGAGGGCGGGCTCTCGTGACCGAGGCGCCGCCTCCTGCGGACCCCACCGGCCCCGCGCGCCCGACGCGTCGCGCACGTCGACGCGGCGCGGCCGAGAGCCTGCTGTCGATCGTGCTCGTGCTCGAGGCCATGTCGCTGTTCTTTGTCATGCTCGTCGTCAACGGGCGCGACCTGCTGCCCACGGGCGTCGCGTTCGGCGGCGGCCTCGGCGCCATCGTCCTGATCCTCCTCGTCTCGCGCACCCTGCGCTGGCGGTGGGGGATCGTGCTCGGCTGGGTCGTCCAGCTCGGGCTCGTCGCCTGCGGGCTCCTCGACCCCGTCATGTACGTGGTCGCTGCCCTCTTCATCGCGATCTGGACATACTGCCTCGTCAAGGGCACCCAGCTCGACCGCCTGAACGCGGCGCGCTTCGGCCCGCAGCCCTGACCGCCCGCAGCCCTGACCGCCCGCGCCGTCGCGACCCGCCACGAGCCCACCAGCCCCCCGAACCACCACCCGCCCCACACGAAGGAGCACCAGTGACCGACCTCCAAGAGACCCTCGTCCTCGTCAAGCCCGACGGCGTCGCCCGCGGCCTCACCGGCGAGATCCTCCGCCGCATCGAGGCGAAGGGCTACTCGCTCGTCGACCTGCGCCTCGTCCAGGCCGACCGCGACCTGCTCGCCCAGCACTACGAGGAGCACGTCGGCAAGCCGTTCTACGAGCCGCTCGTCGAGTTCATGCAGAGCGGCCCCACCGTCGCGATCCGCGTCGCGGGCAACGGCGTCGTCCCGGGCTTCCGCTCGCTGGCCGGCACGACCGACCCCACCGCCGCCGCCCCCGGCACGATCCGCGGCGACCTCGGCCGCGACTGGGGCCTCGCCGTGCAGCAGAACCTCGTGCACGGCAGCGACAGCCCCGAGAGCGCCGCGCGCGAGCTCGCCCTCTGGTTCTGATCTCTCTGACATGACGGAGGGGCGGTGCAGGTCCCCCGGGACCTGCACCGCCCCTCCTTCGTCGATCGCGACGGGACCTGGGTCAGGGGGTCGGCGTGGCCGTCGACCCGGGCAGCTCGCCGGTGCTCGTGTCGCCCGTCGGCTGTCCCCCGGCGACCTCGGCCACGAACTGCGCGAACGCAGCGGCGTCGGTGGGCGAGCCCTGGTACTGCTGGCCGTTGACCAGGACGGTCGGCGTCGCGGACACCGCCGCGAGGTCGGAGTTCGGCAGCGGGTCGTTCAGGGCGCGCTCGGTCGCGGAGGCGACCCAGTCGGTGAACTCGCCGTCGGTGATGCAGGAGGCGACGGCAGGATCGTCGGCACCGGCGCCCTGGACCAGCGTCACCAGCTCGTCGTTCGTCAGGCCGGTCGTGTTCTCGGCCGGCTGCTGGGCGAACAGGGCGGTGTTGACGTCGAGCGCCGTGTCGGGCTGGTAGTTCGCGACGCAGGCCAGGGCGTTCGCCGACCGGGTCGAGTACTTCGACCCGAGGCTCGCGTTGTCGAGGAACCCGAGGGGGTGGATCTCGAGGTCGGCCGCGCCCTGCGTGACCCAGGTCTCGAGCTGCTCGGCGTTCGTGGTGTCGAACTGGCCGCAGTAGGGGCACATGTAGTCGAGGTAGACGACGATGCTCGGCTTCTCGGCCGTGCCGGCCGCGGACGGCGTGGGGGAGCCGTCGGCGGGCGTGGCGTCCGTCGTGACGGCGGAGACGGTCGTGCCGTCGCCCGAGAGCACGATGCCGTCGCTGGCCATGTTCAGGGGGCCGGGGCCCGCGGGCGCGAGCGAGCGCGTGATCACCAGGGCCACGACAGCGAGGATCGCGAGCACGCCCACGACGAGGCCGCCCTGCAGGGCCCACTTGTTGCGGCGTCGGCGCTTGGCCTCTGCCTCACGCGTGACACGGGCCTTCTCGCGGGCGGACTCCCGTCGTTCGCGCTTGGTCTCTCCTGGTCCGGCTGGTGGCGTCATGGTTCCTCGCTCGTCGGTGTCGGTGGCCTCGTCGACCCTCTCGCACCTCCCCATGGGGAGGCTGAGCGGCTCAGCGGAGCAAGGTGGGCAGGAGGAGCGGGAACTGCACGAGGATCACCGTCGCGACGACGACGTAGTTCAGGACGGGCAGGATCCAGGAGAACGGCAGGAACGCCGCGGCTGCCCGCTGGAGCCGGCCGTGCGGCACGGTCACGCCGCGCGCGAGGCCCCACACGAGCAGGATCCAGAAGAGCGGGATGGTCACCGACCAGACGAGCATGCACCACGGGCAGAGCGCCCCGATGACGAAGACCGTCTGGGTGAACAGCCACGTGACGAACACCCAGGCCAGGAACACGCCCGCCGTGAAGGCGACCCAGAACCACCGGGCGAACCGCGCGCCGGCGAGCAGCCCGACGCCCACGGCGACGGGCGCCGCGAACCCGACGAGTCCGAGGATCGGGTTGGGGAAGCCGAACAGCGAGGCCTGCCAGCTGTTGATGACGGGCGAGCAGCCGACGAACGGGTTGACGTCGCAGCCGAGCGAGGCCGTCGGGTCCTCGAGCAGCCGGAACTTGTCGACGGTCAGCGCGAACGAACCGAGCAGCCCCACGAGCCCGACGATCACCAGGAGGACGGCGGGGACGACGACGGGTCGACCCGTCGACGGGTGGGTTCGCTGAGGCGCTCTCTGCTCGGTCACGACGACGATCATCTCACCGTCCCGATCGTGGTCGGAGGTGAGGCGTGCGATAATCGAGCCAGTCGCGGGGCGTGAGTCCCGGGATCAAGACTTTCCGGGCCGTGCTGCACCGCGGGGCCGTCGGCAGGTCGGCCTCCACGAGTGGCCGTCCTCGCGGGCGGGCACCGTCAGGTGGCAGCTAGATCCGGGCCAGGGCGCAGTCGCCCACCGCCGGACAGCCAGTTCCGGACAGAGCAACGAAGAACCTGACGTCGACGAACGACATCCGGGGAGACGCCCGCAGAGACGGGCGCCGGCTCCGGCTGACCGAACGCGACGTCGCTGACGATGCGCGCCGTGAGAGGGCGCGGTGGTCGCAGGCAGGTGCACGGCGCCTCCCGGCCACGACACGAGACCACCCGGCGACGGCGATGCCGACGGCGGGTCGAGGAGCACACCAGCAGTGGTGGACAAGAACGACAACGACAGAGACGGCCAGCCGAAGAAGAAGAGGGGCCTGTTCGCCGGGCTCCTGTCGCGCCAGGTGCCCGCACCGGCGACGACCGCGCGCCGCGCGCTCGGCACCGCCCCCCACGACCGGAACGACGACGCCCAGGAGGCTTCCCCCGTGACCACCGAGAAGGAGGTCGGGGCCGAGGCCGCGACCAGCAGCATCGACACCGCCCGCCCCGCCCAGCCCGAGGCCGTCGTCGACACCGAGGCCGTCCAGGCCGACATCGCCGCCGTCGCGCCGCCGCGCGCAGAGGCTCCTGCGGACGACGCGGGCGACGTCTCCGCTGCCGAGTCGGGTCCCATCCCGGCCCAGCTCACCACGACGAGCCTGATCTTCCACGCGCCCGAGATCCTCCCCCTGCCGGCCCGGCCGGGGCGTCGTCGCCACGACGACGAGTGGGACGACCGCGACGACCGCGACGACGACGACCGCGACCAGCGTGACGACGACCGCGACGACGACGACCGCGACGAGCCCCAGCGCGGCACCTCGCGCCGTCGCCAGCGCGGCCGCTCGCAGGACAGGGAAGAACGCGACTCCGAGCAGCGCCAGGGCGGCGACCGTCGCGAGCGGCCGCAGCGCCAGGTCGAGCTCATCACCGAGCCGCAGCGCATCAAGGGCTCGACCCGTCTCGAGGCCAAGAAGCAGCGCCGCCGCGACGGTCGTGACGCCGGCCGCCGCCGCACCGTCATCACCGAGGCCGAGTTCCTGGCCCGCCGCGAGAGCGTCGACCGCAAGATGATCGTCCGCTCGTCGGGCGACCGCATCGAGATCGGCGTGATGGAGGACGGCACGCTCGCCGAGCACTACGTCGCCAAGGCGCAGAACGTCTCGCTGATCGGCAACGTCTACCTCGGTCGCGTCCAGAACGTGCTCCCGAGCATGGAGGCGGCGTTCGTCGACATCGGACGCGGCCGCAACGCCGTCCTCTACTCGGGCGAGGTCGACTGGGACTCGCTGTCGAACGGCAACCAGCCGCGCCGCATCGAGCTCGCGCTCAAGCCCGGCGACCGAGTGCTCGTCCAGGTCACGAAGGACCCGGTGGGCCACAAGGGCGCCCGTCTCACGAGCCAGATCTCGCTGCCCGGCCGCTACCTCGTCTACGTGCCCAACGGCTCGATGAACGGCATCAGCCGCAAGCTGCCCGACACCGAGCGCGCGCGCCTCAAGAAGATCCTGAAGGAGGCGCTGCCCGAGAACGCGGGAGTCATCGTCCGCACCGCGGCCGAGGGCGCCACGGAGGAGCAGCTCACCCTCGACATCACGCGCCTCACGAACCAGTGGGCCGACATCAGCAGCAAGGTCGAGGCCGGCAACGCCCCGGCGCAGCTGCACTCGGAGCCCGACCTGCTGATCAAGATCGTCCGCGACGTCTTCAACGAGGACTTCCACGAGCTCGTGATCGACGGAGACGACGCCTACGACACCCTCCAGTCGTACCTGTCGGCCGTCGCGCCCGACCTGCTCGACCGCGTGAAGCGCTACGAGGGCGACCGCGACGCGTTCGACGAGCACCGCCTCAACGAGCAGATCGAGAAGGCGCTCGACCGCAAGGTCTGGCTGCCCTCCGGCGGCTCGCTGGTCATCGACCGCACCGAGGCCATGACGGTCGTCGACGTCAACACGGGCAAGTTCGTCGGCTCCGGGGAAACCTCGAGGAGACGGTCACGAAGAACAACCTCGAGGCCGCAGAAGAGATCGTCCGCCAGCTGCGCCTCCGCGACATCGGCGGCATCATCGTCGTCGACTTCATCGACATGGTGCTCGAGTCGAACCGCGACCTCGTGCTCCGCCGACTGGTCGAGTGCCTCAGCCGCGACCGGACCAAGCACCAGGTCGCCGAGGTCACCTCGCTCGGTCTCGTGCAGATGACGCGCAAGAAGCTCGGCCTCGGCCTGGCCGAGTCGTTCGCCGAGGCAGGCAGCGCCGCACGCGTGCAGGAGCAGCAGCCCCGCAAGGGCCAGGAGCAGCGCCGCCGTGGCGGGGCCCAGGCAGGCAAGCAGGGCGGCTCGGCCGGCGCCTCCGGCGGTCAGGGTCGCGGCTCGGCCGGCCAGGGCGGCCAGGCGGGCTCGTCGGCACACCCGACGACCGGCACGCACGCCATCACCGACGACGTGAAGAACGCGCTCTCGCGCATCGCGGCGTCGACCATCGCGCACGCCGAGGACGGCGACCGGCCGGCCGACAGCGACAGCGCCGCCACGGCTGCGGCCGCGGTCGAGGCCGCCATCGACGCCGCCGCGGCCTCGGTGTCGTCCACGCGACCCGACGAGGCGCAGGACGACTCGTCCGACGAGCCGCGTCGCAGCCGTGGCGGCCGCAAGGGCCGTCGTGGCTCGCGGTCCCGTGACTCCGAGCAGGGCGAGCAGCAGGGCGGACAGCGCGACGCGCAGGCCGACGACCAGCCGGCTCGCGAGACGGCCCCGGTCGTCGAGGCGCCGACGTCGGCACCCGTCGTCGAGGCTCCGGCCATCGAGGCTCCGGCCGCCGACGTCGCCCCCGCGGCGGCGCAGCAGCCGGCCGCGGCCGCCGAGCCCGCGGCCCCGGCGAAGCGCGGCAGCCGCCGTGCGGCGTCGACGGCCACGGTCACCCCGGAGGCGTCCGTCGCGATCCTCGACATCCCGGTGGCCGCGACCCGTCGCGAGCCCCGCAAGATGAGCACGCACGACGCCGAGCAGATCCTCGACAGCGTGCTCGGCGCTCTTCCCGAGCCCAAGCAGCCCGGACAGGGCCGCGGCCGTTCGCGCCGGGCCTCGAGCTCGGGCACGACGACGGCAGCCGCGTCGTCGGACGCGTCCGAGCAGGCCGAGGGCGGACCGTTCATCCTCGGCGTGGGGGTCAGCTCCGACGAACTGTGACTCGTCTAGGGTGACGGAGTGACTTCGACACCGCAGCCCGACGCGGCGACCGACAGGTCGTCCCGTCGGGCTGCGGTGTTCGTGCGCCGGGCGGCCTCCGAGGTCCGCGGCCTGCGGTCCGACCAGGGCCGGAGCCGCCTGCTGGCCGCCGCGACCGCCCTCGGCGTCGTGCTCGTCGCACGGTTCGCCCTGGGCCTCGCGGCGCTCGTCGGCTCGGCGCTCGGCTACTCGGTGACGCCCTGGCCGAGCGACTTCACGGCGACGCCGGTGGGCCAGTTCCTCGGCAGCTTCGTGTTCTACCCGTTCCCGTTCTACCTCGTCGCGTTCGTCGTCCTGTTGCTCGTGCGCCCCGTCGACCGTGGCTCGTCGCTGCCCCGGGCGCTGCGCCACGGTCTCGTCGCCGGTGCCGCGGGCACCGTCGCCCTGGCGCTCGTCGGCATCGTGCCCGGGGTGGCGGCGTCGCTGAGCGGGGGCACCTGGGTCAACCTCGCGCTCTACCTCACGACCATCCCCTTCACCGCCGGAGTCGTCGACACGGCGCTGCTGCTCGTCGGCGTGGTGCTGGCGTGGCACGCGTCCCGTGCGGCGACGCTCCTCGGCGACCCGGTCGACGTCGAGTCCCGCGGCGACGAGGGGGCCGCCGCCGACCCGGTCGAGCCCGGCCCTGCACCCGTCGAGGTCACCACCGTCGAGGAGGTGCCGGCCGACACCTCGGGACGTGTCCAGGACTCGGCACGCGAGCCCGCCCCCGCGACCCGGCCCACGCCTCCTCGGAGCTCCTCAGCCGCCGACGACTGGTCGCGCTTCGCGCCCCCCGCCGCCGACGGGGACGACCGGTGAGGGCTCCGCTGCGCGAACGCGACGCCCTCCACCGCGCCGCCGACGGGGACGACCGGTGAGCTCGCCCCTCCGCGAACGCGACGCCCTCCGTCGAGCCGCCCACGAGCACGCCCCCGCCCGCCGGTCGAGGCGAGGACCGCTGCTCGCGGTCGGGATCGGCATCGCGGTGGTGCTCCTCGTGCTGCGCGTCGCGAGTCCGACGCTCGGCTCGCAGCTGCTGCCCGACACGCTCCAGGACTTCGTCACCCTCACCATCAGCGTGATCGTCGAGTCGGTGCCGTTCGTGCTGCTGGGCATCGTCCTGTCGATCATCGTGCAGGTCTGGCTGCCCCAGGCGTTCTTCACCTCGTGGCTGCCTCGGCAGCCCCTGCTGCGCCGCGCCGTCATCTCGTTCCTCGGCATGTTCCTGCCGGTCTGCGAATGCGGCAACGTGCCCCTGGCGCGGGGGCTGGTGCTCAAGGGCTTCACCGTCTCCGAGTCGATGACGTTCCTGCTGGCCGCCCCGATCCTCAACCCGATCACGATCATCACGACGCACCAGGCGTTCGGCTGGAGCGACGGCATCCTCGTCGCCCGGCTGGCGGGCGGGTTCCTCATCGCGAACCTGATCGGCTGGCTCTACAGCCGCCACCCCGATCCCGAGAGCCTGCTCACCCGGTCGTTCGCGGCCGAGTGCGCCCTGCCGCAGGAACACGGCCACAGCGGCGCCTCCAAGCTGCGCGAGAGCGTCGAGCTGTTCCGTCGCGAGATGTCGACCATGATGCCGGCGCTGTTCATCGGCGCCGCCGTGGCCGGCGGCATCCAGACCGCGGTGCCGCGCTCGGTGCTCGTCACCCTGGGCAGCAACCCCGTCTGGTCGGTGCTCGCGATGATGGTCCTGGCCTTCGTCATCTCGCTCTGCTCCAATGTCGACGCGTTCTTCGTGCTGCCGTTCGCGTCGACCTTCATGCCCGGCGGCATCGCGGCGTTCCTCGTCTTCGGGCCGATCATCGACGTCAAGATGCTGGCCCTCCTCCGCACGACGTACCGACCGCGCACCCTCGCGCAGCTGACCCTCGTGGTGGCCCTGACCAGCGCCGCCATCGGACTGGTGGTGAACTACTTTGCCTGACTCCTCCTCGCGCGACTCCTCGCGCGCTCCCGGCGCTGCCCGCACGCCGTTACGCCTCGACGCCGTCTCGCGCCTCGCCGATCGCTGGCAGGGCGTGCTCCTGACCCTCGTGGTCGGCATCTCGACCTTGTGGCTGTCGGCGACGGGGCAGCTCGTGCTCTACATCCACCCGCGCTACGTGGTGTTCACCGTCATCATGATCGCGATCGGCATGGTGCTGTCGCTCGGCGTGCTCGTCCTCGCGCCGTCGTCCCGCGACGCGGGAGTCGAGGACGACGGGCACGGCCACGACGGCCACAGCCACGGGCACGCCCACGACGCACACGCGGACGAGCTCCGTGCCCCGGCCGAGCGCCCCCGGCGCCGCCGTCGTGGACGCGCCGCCGCCCGCACGGCCGCCGTAGCCGGGGGCGCGCTCGTCACCACCGCCGTCGCCGTGTCGCTCGTCGTCCTCCCGCCCGCGACGCTGACGAGCGCGACGGCCGGCCAGCGCGACGTGAACTCGTCCACCGCCTCCCTCGCCGGCACGAGCGTCGAGGACGCCGCCTCCGCCGACGCCGACGCCTACGCGGCGTTCTCGGTGCTCGACTGGGCGGGGCTGCTGCGGCAGACCAGCGACCTGTCGTTCTTCGAGGGCAAGACCGCCGACGTGGTCGGCTTCGTCGTCCCGGCCGGCGACGACCCCGACGTGTTCTACGTGTCGCGCTTCGTCGTCACCTGCTGCGCCGTGGACGCGCAGCCGGTGGGCGTGCCGGTGCACCTCGTCGACTGGCGCAGCCAGGTGTCGGCCGACGAGTGGCTCGACGTCTCCGGCGGCTTCCAGACGAACCCGAGCCGCACCTCGAGCGACCCGATCGCCCTGGTGCCCGACGAGCTCGAGAAGGTCGGCCAGCCGAGTGACCCCTACCTCTACTGATCTCTGGGCGGCCGACGGCGATCTCGACGAGGCGGACCGGCACGCCCGGCAGCGGCGTCGCTTCGTCGCGCTCGTCGTCGTGCTCGCGCTCGTCTGCACGGTGTTCGGGGTCCTCACGCACCTGCAGGGGCCCAAGCTGGCCGACGTCCAGGTCGACACGACGGCCGTCGTCGACCGGTCGGGCCAGCAGCTCCGCCTGTTCGCCAACCAGCCCGTGGCGCACGTCGACCCCGAGCAGGTGACCATCTCGCCCGCCGCCGACTTCCGGGTGCAGACGTCGGGTGACGTCGTCGCGGTCGAGTTCGCCGGCCGGCTCCGCTACGGCACCGACTACACCGTCACGGTGCAGGGCGTCTCGAGCGTCTACCAGGAGCGCGACGCGACGCTCCGCACGACCTTCAGCACGGACCCGGCCGTGACCTGGCGCGTCGTCCACGGCGCCGAGGGTGCCGACGACGTCCTCGAACGGGCCTCCCTGCTGGGAGGCGGCGACCGGACCGCGGTCTGGTCGGCCCCCCGCATCCAGGCCTTCCAGGCCTTCGACACGGCCGTCGCCGTCGTGACCGACGACGGCGAGCAGTCGACCCTGAGCCTCGTCTCGGACGACGGCGTCGCCGCCGAGACCCTGCCGCTGCCCGAGGGCACCGGGCTGATCACGAAGCTGGGCGCGGACGCCGCGACGACCACCCTGGCGTTCTCCTGGCGGCCCCAGGGCTCCGAGCAGGAGCTCCTGTACACGCTGCCGCTCCAGGGCCAGCGCGCCGTCGCCCCCGTCCTGTCGCTCTCCGGCCAACCCGTGTCGGCTCTCGACTGGGCGGTCGTCCCGGGCCAGGCGAGCCTCGTCGCCCAGTCGGGCGACGAGCAGGTGGCCGTCTACGACCTGGCCGGCACCGCGCCTCCTCGTCCCCTCGGCACCTTCGTGGCCCTGCAGGGCGTCTCGCTCGACGGCCGCGGCATCGTGGCGGCGACGGCGCTCCAGGCGTTCCGCGTCGACCTGGCGACGGGGGAGCAGACGCCGATCCCGTTCTCGGCCGTCGAGGGCGGCACGCCCTACCGGGGCGACCTCGTCGCCGTCGCCGCGACCGAGTACGTCCAGCAGGTGGCCGTCCCGGCCGACGGCGGGGCCAGCTTCACGAACCTGATCGTGTTCGACGACGAGGAGGAGGCGCGGGTGCTGTTCCGCCCCGCGGGCGAGTCGTCGCAGATCGAGGGCTTCTCCGTCTCGCCGAACGGGCAGTACCTGGCCGTCGAGACCGCCTCGGCCGACGACACCACCGACTACAGCTACACGATCGACCCGGTGCCGCAGGGGACGACCACGACGGTCGTCGACGTCGAGACCGGTGCCGTCGTCGCGAGCTTCACGGGCCACGCTGCGGCTTGGTGAGCAGGAGGCGCGTCACGGGAGCCGCAGCGCGACAGGGCGCGGGAGGCGCGGCTGAGGTCAGAGCCCCCGCTTGACCCGCTGCGAGACGCGCAGGCCGCTGCGCTCGAGCCGTCGTGCTAGGTCGAGCCCGGTGACCGGCTGCGCCCCGGCCGCGACGAGGTCGTGCCAGCGCGACTCCGGCACGTCGTAGTGGTCGTGGTCGAAGCCCCGGCGGGGGATGTCCTGGGCGGCGGCGAAGGCGTGCAGCTCGTCGTACGACGCGTCGCTGACCAGGTGGGCCCAGACGGTGTCGTGGGCGGGCCAGATCGGCTCGTCGATCAGGATGGTCACGCGCCGATGCTAGTCGGGCGGCCGTCGCGTTGACCGCCTCCGACCGGCCCTGTACCATCACAGGTTGGTGCTCACCCGGCCCAGGTGCGCCCGGCTCCGCGGGAGCCCGCGAGGCCACAGGGCCTGTCGGGACACCATCGTCGCCTCCGTCCGCCGACGGCGAGGCACCACCGCACGGCCCGACACCGGTCGCCCGTGCGCGACAGACCCGGGGCAGCGCGCGCCGGCACCAGAGCTAGAAGAGACCGATACATGGCCACATTCGTCGACCACGTGACCCTCCACCTGCGAGCAGGCAACGGGGGCAACGGCTGCGTCTCCGTCAAGCGCGAGAAGTTCAAGCCCCTCGCCGGCCCCGACGGGGGCAACGGCGGCAACGGCGGCGACATCGTGCTCGTCGCCGACGCCGGCGTCACCACGCTGCTCGGTTTCCACCGCGCGCCGCACCGCTCGAGCGACAACGGCGGCCCCGGCATGGGCGACCACCGCAGCGGCACCCAGGGGCAAGAACTCGAGCTGGCCGTCCCGCTCGGCACGGTCGTCAAGACCGTCGACGGCGACGAGCTGGTCGACATGACCGAGCACGGCATGCGCTACGTCATCGCCGAGGCCGGCATCGGCGGGCTCGGCAACGCCGCGCTCTCGTCGACCAAGCGCAAGGCCCCCGGCTTCGCGCTGCTGGGCACGCCCGGCTGGCAGGGCGACGTGCTGCTCGAGCTCAAGGTCGTCGCCGACGTCGCGCTCGTCGGCTACCCGTCGGCCGGCAAGTCGAGCCTCGTCGCCGCGCTCTCGGCCGCCAAGCCCAAGATCGCCGACTACCCCTTCACGACCCTGCACCCGAACCTCGGCGTCGTCGAGTCGGGCGAGACCCGCTACACGGTCGCCGACGTGCCCGGCCTGATCGAGGGCGCGAGCGAGGGCAAGGGCCTCGGGCTCGAGTTCCTCCGCCACGTCGAGCGCTGCTCGGCCCTGCTGCACGTGCTCGACTGCGCCACGCTCGAGCCCGGCCGCGACCCGCTGACCGACCTCGAGATCATCCGCCGCGAGCTCGAGGCGTACCCGGTCCCCGAGGGGCAGACGCCCCTGCTCGAGCGCCCCCAGCTGATCGCGCTCAACAAGGTCGACGTCCCCGACGGCCGCGAGCTGGCCGACTTCGTCACGCCCGAGCTCGAGGCCCGCGGCTACCGCGTCTTCGAGATCTCGGCCGTCAGCCACGAGGGCCTCCGCAACCTCTCCTTCGCCCTCGCCGAGGTCGTCGAGCAGAGCCGCGCCGAGATCGCCGCCCGGCCCGCGCCTCCTCGTCTGGTCATGCGCCCCCGCGCGGTCAACGAGAAGCCGTTCGTCATCAAGGTCGAGGGCGGCACGTACGGCAACGTCTACCGCATCCTCGGCCAGAAGCCCGAGCGCTGGGTCGTGCAGACCCAGTTCAACAACGAGGAGGCGGTGGGCTACCTCGCCGACCGGCTCAACGCCATCGGCATCGAGGACGCCCTGTTCAAGGCAGGTGCGCAGGCCGGCTCGACCGTCGTCATCGGCCCCGAGGGCGGCATCGTCTTCGACTGGGAGCCGACGCTGACCTCCACCGCCGAGCTGATGACCTCGGCCCGCGGCACGGACCCGCGCCTGATCAAGAACGACCGCCCGACCCGCAACCAGCGCCGCGAGGACTACTTCGAGCGCATGGACGCCAAGGCCGAGGCCCGGGCCGAGCTCCAGCGTGAACGTGCTGCGGGCCTCTGGACCGACGACGAGGGCTTCCTCGTCAAGGAGGGCGACGAGCAGGAATGAGCACCGACGGCCTCGTCGAGGCCCTGCCGCACGCCGGCGGCGACCCGGTCGTCACCGCCCGGGGCGACATCGCCCGCGCCCGGCGCATCGTCGTCAAGGTGGGGTCGTCGTCGATCAGCGGCGCCGCCGCGCACCAGATCGAGCCGCTCGTCGACGCCCTCGCCGGTGCCCACGCCCGCGGGGCCGAGGTGGTGCTCGTCTCGTCGGGCGCGATCGCGACCGGGTTGCCGCACCTGCGGCTCGACTCGCGGCCGACCGACCTCGCGACGCAGCAGGCGGCCGCGGCGGTCGGCCAGAACGTGCTCATCTACCGGTACCAGCAGAGCCTCCGTCGGCACGACATCGTCGCGGGACAGGTGCTGCTCACGGCCGGCGACATGGCCGACCCGACGCCGCGCAGCAACGCGCAGCGGGCGATGGGGCGCCTCCTCGAGCTCGGCATCCTGCCCATCGTCAACGAGAACGACACCGTCGCCACGCAGGAGATCCGCTTCGGCGACAACGACCGCCTCGCCGCCCTCGTCTCCGAGCTGATCGGCGCGGACGTCCTGGTGCTGCTCAGCGACGTCGACGCGCTCTACACCCGCCCGCCGCACGAGCCGGGCGCCGTGCGCATCGACGACGTGCCCCAGGGCGACGACCTTGCCGGGGTGACCTTCGGCGACGCGGGCGCTGCAGGCGTCGGCACCGGGGGAGCGGGCACGAAGGTGGCCGCCGCGCGCTACGCGGCCGCGGCCGGCACGCCCGTGCTCGTCACCTCGGCGGCGAACGTCGCCGCGGCCCTGTCCGGTGCGTCGGTGGGCACCTTCTTCTCGGCGGCGCCCCGCCGCTGACGCTGCCTCCGATGCGCCGGCGGAGCCCGTCGCCGTAGGCTCCTGGGATGTCGTCCGTCGTCGCCCCGTCGTTCACCGAGACCCTGCGTGCCGCGAAGGCGGCCTCCGTCCGTCTCGCGACCCTCACCGCCGCCGAGAAGGACGCCGCGCTGCACGCCGTCGCCGCCGCCCTGGTCGCCGAGGGCCCGCGCATCGTGGCCGCGAACGAGCTCGACCTGGCACGGGCGCTCGACGAGGGCGTCGGGGAGGCCCTGCGCGACCGCCTCCGCCTCGACGCCGCCCGGCTGGAGGCGCTGGCCGACGCCGTGCGGCTCGTCGCCGGCCTCGTCGACCCGGTCGGCGAGAGCATCCGCGGCCGGGTCCTGCCCAACGGCCTGCGGCTCGACCAGGTGCGGGTGCCGTTCGGCGTCGTCGGCGTCATCTACGAGGCCCGCCCGAACGTGACGGTCGACATCGCCGCGCTCGCGCTCAAGAGCGGCAATGCGGCGGTGCTGCGGGGCGGCAGCGCGGCACGCGAGACGAACCAGGTGCTCGTCGACGTCGTGCAGGAGGCGCTGGTCGCCTCGGGACTGCCCGCCGACGCGGTCGTCACGGTCGACGAGCACGGCCGGGCCGGGGCCGCCGAGCTCATGCGGGCGCGCGGGCTGGTCGACGTGCTCGTGCCGCGCGGCAGCGCCGAGCTGATCGAGACCGTCGTGCGAGAGTCGACCGTCCCCGTGATCGAGACCGGCGCGGGCGTGGTGCACGTGTTCCTCGACGCGTCCGCCGACGAGGAGATGGCCGTCGACGTCGTCGTCGACGCCAAGGTCAGCCGGCCGAGCGTCTGCAACGCGCTCGAGACCCTGCTCGTGCACGCGGACGCGGCCGACCGCCTGCTGCCGCCGGTGCTGGGCGCCCTCCGCGCCTCCGGCGTCACGGTGCACGGCGACGAGCGCGTCGTGCGGACGTTCCCCGACGCGGTCCCGGCGACGGACGCCGACTGGGCCGCCGAGTACATGAGCCTCGACCTGGCCGTGCGCGTCGTGGACGACGTCGACGAGGCGATGGCGCACATCGCGCGCTGGTCGACGCACCACACCGAGTCCATCCTGACGAACGACCACGCGGTCGCCGAGCGGTTCCTGCACGAGGTGGACAGCGCGGTCGTCATGGTCAACGCCTCGACCCGGTTCACCGACGGGGGCGAGTTCGGCTTCGGCGCCGAGGTCGGCATCTCGACGCAGAAGCTGCACGCCCGGGGGCCCATGGGGCTGCCGGAGCTCACCAGCACGAAGTGGGTCGTTCGAGGGCAGGGCCAGGTGCGCGGCCAGGCCCGGCCGCGCGGCTAGACTGTCGGGGATCGCCCCTCGGAACGGAGAACCCATGCTCGACGTCGCCCTCCTGGCCGCAGCCCACGAAGACCTCGCGCCGCTGATCGCGCCCCCCGTCGTCATCGCCGCCACCTTCGGCCTGTTCTTCCTGTTCCTCGGCTTCGTCGTGTGGAGCTACCGCGACGTCGCGAACCGCTCTCCCCGCAAGGCGTCGACGCAGGCGCACCACGACGGGCCCATCGACGAGTTCGGGCACCCCGAGCAGCACTGACCCGGCGGCACCGCAGAATGGTCGGCACGACGCCTGCGACGAGCACCCCCGGGGCGTTCGTCACCGGTCGTCGACCCCGCGTGGGCATCATGGGCGGCACGTTCGACCCGATCCACCACGGTCACCTCGTCGCGGCGAGCGAGGTCGCACAGTCGTTCCACCTCGACGAGGTCCTGTTCGTCCCCACGGGCCAGCCCTACATGAAGTCGGGCGTCAGCGACAGCGAGCACCGCTACCTGATGACGGTCGTCGCCACCGCCTCCAACCCGATGTTCACCGTCAGCCGGGTCGACATCGACCGTGACGGCCCCACCTACACGATCGACACCCTCCGCGACATCCGGGCCCAGCGTCCCGACTCCGAGCTCTTCTTCATCACCGGGGCCGACGCCGTCGCGCAGATCCTCGACTGGAAAGACGTCAGAGAGCTCTGGGACCTCGCGCACTTCGTCGCCGTGACCCGACCGGGCCACGACCTCAGCGTCGGCGGCCTCCCGGAGAGCGACGTAAGCTTGCTCGAAGTCCCCGCCCTCGCCATCTCGTCGACCGACTGCCGCGCTCGGGTGGGCCGCGGCTTCCCGGTGTGGTACCTGGTCCCCGACGGGGTCGTCCAGTACATCTCCAAGCACCACCTGTATCGGAGCAACGCATGAGCACGTCCGACGAGCAGCCGCTGACCCGGCGTCAGATCCGCGAGCGCGAACGTGCCCGCGAGGCAGGCCGCGCCGTCGCCGAGGGCACCGCAGGAGGCGCACCCGCCTCGGGCTCGACGCCCGCGTCCGCAGCAGCCCCCGTCCCCGCGTCCACCCCGGTGCCCGCCACGCCCGTGCCCGCCACGCCCGTGCCGGCCTCGGCCCCGCAGGCTGCAGGCACGCCGGTCTCGGCCGCACCCGTCCCCGCCTCGGCGCCCACGCCTCCTCCGGCCTCCGTCGCCGGACCCGACGGGCTGACCAGGCGCCAGATGCGCGCCCAGCGCGCCGAGCAGACGGGGCCCTCGGCGCCCGTCCCGCTCCAGGCCCCCGGCCCCGAGCCGCGTCGCCGCCTGGTCGACGCGCTGAGCACGGTCGACGAGATCGTGGCGCCGCTCGACGAGAGCGCCCCCACCAGCGCGCGGCAGTCGGCCGGCGACGACTCGTCCGTCGTGCCGAGCGTCGCCGCGGACGGCGACGGCGACGACGACGGGCGCGCGCCCGGCCCGCGCCGCACGGGGCAGCCCGCCGCGGTGTCCTCCGGGCCTGCGGTCGCGCCCACCTCTGCGCCCTCCGTGTTCCCCCTCGACCTCAGCGGGTCGCGGCCCGGCTCCGCCTCGACACCTGACGACGACGATCCGGCCGCCGCTCCCGGCAGCGCCGGTTCGCCCGCAGCGGCAGCCGTCTCCGAGCCCGCGCCCGCGTCCGTCCCCGAGCCGAGCGGCTTCGTGCCGCCCGTCGGCCACTGGACGACCCAGTCGGACGAGCCCGACGACGACACGGCCCCCGGTCGTGCCCTCGGCACCCACACGGGCCAGACGAACGCGCTCATCCTCACCGACCAGCAGGTCGCCGACGTCACCGGAGCGCTCAACGCGACCGGCGAGATCATCATCACCGGCTCGATCGACCTGCCCCGCAGCCTGGGTGCCACGGGGTCGCAGGCGCGCATCGACAACTCCGACATCGACCGCCTGCTCGAGCAGGGCGACGCCGAGAGCGCCGAGACCGACGCGGCTCCCGTCCGGGCCAGCCGGGCCATCAGCACCCACACCTCGACGCGCTCGGTCGTCCTCGCCGCTTCACAGCCCGCCTCCAGCAAGCTGCCCCTGATCCTCGGGATCGGCGGGGGCGTCCTCGGAGCAGGTATCATCGGTGTCGTCATCGCCGGGTTCGCCACGGGCATCCTCGGCGGTTGACGCCGCCGTCGTCCCGTCCCGGGCCGACCCACCCCGAAGGAATCCGTGACAGCCACCCCTCGTGCCATCGAGCTCCTGCAGATCGCAGCCCGCGCCGCCGACGACAAGCAGGCCGACGACCTCGTCGCGCTCGACGTGTCCGAGCCGCTGGCACTCACCGACATCTTCCTCCTGGCCTCCGGCCGCAGCGAGCGCAACGTCGTCGCGATCGCCGGTGAGATCGAGGACAAGATGCTCGAGGCCGGCGCCCGCACCCTGCGCCGCGAAGGTCGCGCCGAGGGCCGCTGGATCCTCCTCGACTTCGGCGACGTCGTCGTCCACGTGTTCCACGACGAAGACCGCCAGTACTACTCGCTCGAGCGCCTGTGGAGCGACTGCCCGGCGATCCCGCTCGACGTGGTGAGCGCCTCCTCCGCCGAGGCCGCCTCGGCTCCGGCTCCGGCCTCGTCCGAGGCCTAGGCCTGCACCTCGCGTCTCCGGACGTCGACGGCGTCCGTGCCGTCGGTGGTCCGTGCGACCCTGGCGGCATGATCATCGACCGGGTCCGCGTGCCGGAGGCGCTCGTCGCCGACCCGCGCGAGTGGCCGTTCACCGTCCCGGCCGTCGCTGCGCTCGTCGGCACGGGTGTGTCCCTCGACGCGCCCGTGACCTTCCTCGTCGGTGAGAACGGCAGCGGCAAGTCGACGATCGTCGAGGCCCTCGCCGAGGCGTGGGGCGCCGACGTCCGCGGCGGTCGCTCGCACGGCAGGTACTCCTCCGAGCTCGAGCCGTCCGAGCTGGGCGCCGTTCTCGAGCTCGGACGCACGCCGACGGGCAGCCGCATGGTCGGGCGCAAGGCGAGGGGCTGGTTCCTCCGGTCGGAGACGGCGCTCGACATGTTCGCGCGGTACGAGAAGCGCGACCCCGGGTTCCACGACGTGAGCCACGGCGAGAGCTTCCTGCACGCCTTCGACGTCCGGCTCGCCGAGAAGGGGCTGTACCTGCTCGACGAGCCCGAGGCAGCCCTGTCCTTCACGGCCTGCCTCCAGCTCATGGGCACCCTGGCCGACGTCGTCGACGCCGGCGGGCAGGTCGTCTGCGCGACCCACTCGCCCGTGCTCACGGCCCTGCCCGGCGCCGCGGTGCTGCAGCTCGGCGAGCGGGGCATCGAGCGGACGACCTGGGGCGAGCTCGACCTCGTGCAGCACTGGCGGGCGTTCCTCGACGAGCCGGGACGGTACCTGCGCCACCTCTGAGCTGCAGCGCCGGGCCGTGGGCCCCGGCGGCGGGTGTACTTGCGGCGTCGGATTCTGTAGTAAGGTTGACGAGTTGCTTCGGCAGCGGGAACACGAGCAAGACGGCAACACGATCTGGGTCTGTGGCGCAGCTGGTAGCGCACCTGCATGGCATGCAGGGGGTCAGGGGTTCGAGTCCCCTCAGATCCACCCACGAGCAAGACGAGATGGCCTCACCTTCGGATGAGGCCATTTCTCGTTCCTGCCCCCGCTCCTCTGCCTCGCTTCGTCGAGGAACGCGAGTCGTGAGTCGTCGAGGTGCCGGTCTGGGCGTGCGCTGTGCATCGGCTCCACGCGGGTGGCCGACGCGGTAGAAATCATGCATGAGCAACGAGCAGCCTGGCCAGACCCCCGCCCCCGACGACGACGCGACCCGCGCCTCCGGGACGCCGACGGGTGCGGACCGCCCCCGTCCTGCGTACGGGGAGTACGCGCCGACCCCGGCGGGCGGTGCCGCTGCGCCGTCCGAGCAGCAGCCGGTCGCCCCCGGCGCACCTCAGGGCACCCCCTACGGCGCGCCCCAGCAAGGCGCCCCCTACGGTGCCCCGCAGCAGGGCACACCTGCCTCGTCGCCCACGACCGGCGCTCCCGGCCCCAAGGGCATCGGCGCCTTCGCCGGCGAGGGCCATCCTCAGACTCTGGCGACCTTCACCCGCTATGAGGACGCGCAGTCCGCGGTCGACCTGCTCAGCGACGAGGGCTTCCCCGTCGAGAGCGTGTCGATCGTCGGCCACGACATCCGTACCGTCGAGAACGTCGCCGGCCGTCTGACCACCGGCAAGGCCGCCGCGCGCGGTGCCGCCGGCGGGGCGTGGTTCGGGCTCCTGCTCGGACTGCTCTTCAGCATCTTCGCGCCGGGCGTCGCGTTCATCGGCGTCCTGCTCATCGCCCTCGGTGCCGGAGCCCTGTGGGGCGCGCTCTGGGGCGCCGTCGGCCACGCCGCGACGCGTGGTCGTCGTGACTTCGCCTCGGTCAAGACGATGGAGGCGGGTCGCTACGAGGTGCTCGTCCGTGGCGAGCTCTCCGCCCGCGCCCACCAGGTGCTCGCGCAGGGTCGCAAGGTCGGCTAACAGCAGCCTGGCGAACTGCGCCGACGACGAAGGGCCCCGCGCGTGCGGGGCCCTTCGTCGTGCCGGGAGGTCCCCGACGCTCAGCGCCTCACGGCGTGACCATCCCGCCGTTCACGTTCAGCGTCTCGCCTGCGACGAAGCTCGACTCGGCGCTGGTGAGGAACACGTAGGCCGGCGCCTGCTCGGCGGGCTGCGCGGCGCGTCCCATCGGCGACTCGCTCGAGCCGAACTCGGGCAGGGTCTCGGGGTCGACGCCCTGCGTCACCTGCAGCACGGACCAGGTCGGCCCGGGGGCGACGACGTTCACGCGGATGCCCTTGCCGACGAGCTGCTGCGCGAGGCCCTTCGAGAAGTTGTTGATCGCGCCCTTGGTCGTCGCGTAGTCGAGCCGGTCGGGGGCAGGCGTGTAGGCCTCGAGCGAGGCCGTGTTGACGATCGTGGAGCCGGGCTGCAGGTGCGGCAGGGCCGCCTTGATGATCCAGAATGGCGCGTAGAGGTTGGTCTTGAACGTCCGGTCGAACTGCTCGTCCGTGATCTGGTCGATCGACTCCTGCCAGACCTGGACCCCGGCGACGTTGACGATCGCGTCGAGCCCGCCCATGCCCTCGACGGCCTGCTGCACGAGCTCGCGACAGAAGGAGGCGCTGGTCAGGTCGCCGGGGACGGCCACGGCCTTCCGCCCGGCCGCCTCGACGAGCGACACGACGTGGCGCGCGTCCTCCTCCTCCTCGGGCAGGTACGAGAGGGTGACGTCCGCGCCCTCGCGGGCGAACGCGATGGCCACGGCTGCGCCGATGCCGGAGTCGGCGCCGGTGATGAGCGCCTTCCGGCCGGTCAGGCGGCCGGTGCCGCGGTAGCTGTCCTCGCCGAGGTCGGGGACGGGCGTCATGTGCGACTGGAGCCCGGGCTCCGGCTGCTGCTGCACCTCCGGGCTGATCACGGGGTAGCGGGTGCGTGGGTCGTCGAAGGTGTACTGATCGCGGGTCATGCACCCGTGATACGCCGCGGGGCTGGCTGCCTGCTCAGCGCGGGCAGGTGCCGGGGTACGCGGGGCCGCCTCCTCGGCAGTCGCTTGGTGTACCAATGATTGGTACACTCAGCACATGGCGACGAGAAGACCGCGACGACACGGCGACGAGCACGGCGATGCGCAGGGAGGCGAGCCCGGCCACGAGCACGGCAGCTGGTTCGGCGACGCCGTCGAGCGGATGAACTCCCGGCTGCGCCCCTACATCGGCGGCGCACAGCTCGGCATCCGTGACGAGGCGCCGATCGTCGCCCCCGCGCACGGCGGCGCCTGTCCGCTCTGCGGCCGCCCGATGGACGAGCACGTCGTCGACCGCTCCGGCCCGCGCACGATGCTGCACTGCCCCCGGGACGTCCGCGGATGAGCGCGGCGGCCCGCGCCTCCGAGGCTGTCGGCCCGGCGCCCGGCGTCGCGGCCGCTGACCCGCTCGCGCTCGAGAGCCAGATCTGCTTCGCGCTGTCGGTCGCCTCGCGCAGCGTCGTCTCCGCGTACCGTCCTGTGCTCGAGCCGATGGGGCTGACGCACCCGCAGTACCTCGTCATGCTCGCCCTGTGGGAGCAGCAGCCGCTGGCGCTCCGCGACCTCGCCCGGCTGCTGCGGCTCGACCCCGGCACCCTGTCGCCGCTGGTGAAGCGCCTCGAGGCGCAGGGCCTGGTCACCCGCGGGCGCAGCGCGGACGACGAACGAGCGCTGAGCATCGAGCTGACGCCCGCCGGGGTCGCCCTCCGCGAGCAGGCCGAGTCGATCCCCGGGCGGATGATGGCCCGGCTCGACGTCACCCGCGACGAGCTGGTGCTGCTGCACCGCACCATGGCGAAGCTGATCGCGGCGGCCGAGGCCTGAGCGGCGAGCTGCACCCCCGAACCCGCAGAACACCCCCGGGACCAGGGGTGCAGTGCCGGATCGGGGGTGCAGCTCGGCTCAGTCGTGCGGCAGGCGCGGCAAGGGGCGCTCGAAGAGCCAGCTCGCGAACAGCGCCTCGAGCTCGCCGGCGTCGTGGCCGCTGACGCGCACGCAGTGCCGCACGAAGTCGTCGGTCGACACCGCGCCGTACCGGTTCTGGTCCGTCCAGCGGCGCAGCACGGCGAAGAACGCGTCGTCGCCGATCGTCAGCCGCAGGGCCTGCAGCGTCAGCGCGCCGCGCTTGTAGACGCGGTCGTCGAACATCGCGTCCGGCCCGGGGTCGCCCACCGTGAGGTCGTGCGGCGGCAGGGCGAGCCGCAGGTGCGTGCGGCGGGCGTGCGTCGCGACCGAGGTGCCGCCCGACCACTCCGACCAGAGCCACTCGGCGTAGCAGGCGAAGCCCTCGTTGAGCCAGATGTGGCGCCAGGAGGCGACGCCCACGCTGTTGCCGAACCACTGGTGCGCGAGCTCGTGCGCGATCAGCCGGTCGCTGCCCGACCGCCCGTCGGCGTGGTTCGCCCCGAAGACGGCGACGCCCTGCGCCTCCAGCGGGATCTCGAGGTCGTCGGCCGTCACCACGACCGTGTAGGCGCCGAAGGGGTAGGGGCCGAAGGAGGCGGTGAAGCAGCGCACCATCTCGGGCACGGCTGCGAAGTCGTGGTCGATCCGCGCGCGCAGGTCCGGCGGGCCGACGAGGGCGCCGCGGACGGGCGCGTCGTCGGTGCCGAGGGCCAGCTCGCGCGACTCGTAGCGCCCGATCTGCACCGTCGCGAGGTAGCTCGAGGTGGGCTCGGACTGCTCGAACGTCCAGGTGACCTTGCCGGGGCTCGATCGACGTGAGACGAGGTCGCCGTTGCAGACCACGTGGTAGCCGTGCTCGACGTCGATCCGGGTGCGGTACGTGGCCTTGTCGTCCGGGCGGTCGTTGCACGGGAACCAGGTCGCGGCACCGTTCGGCTGCGCCGCCACGATGACCCCGTCGGTGAGCTCCTCCCAACCGATCTCGCCCCACGGTCCGCGTCGTGGTGCCGGCCGGCCCGAGTAGTCGACGACGGTGGTGAACCGGGCGCCCGCCTCCGCGTCCTGGGGGAGCGTCACCGTCAGCTTCGTCGCGCTCTGGCTGAAGCGGGCCTTGTGTCCGTCGACGCGCACGCGCGAGACACGGAGGCCGATGAGGTCGAAGACCGCACGACGCAGCGGCGCCGTCGCGACGGCCGAGACCGTCGCCCGGCCGTCGAGGCGGTTGGTCACGACCCGGTACGAGAGCTCGAGGTCGTAGGAGGCGACGGTGAAGTCGTCGGCGCCGCTGCCCGGCGTGTGGGTGTCGGGCACCGCGTCGTCGGGATCGCTGTCGCGCGGGAAGGAGTCGGGCACGGTCCCATCGAACACGCTGCCGTCGGTCGGCGTGCCGTCGTCTCCGCTGCCGTCGGCAGGCCCGCTCACGAGGTGGCCGCGTGGTAGTCCGAGTGGCGGACCTCGCGCCACGGCCCGATCGGGTTGCCGCTCCACCGGCTGCCGACGGGCACGCCCTCTCCTCGCATCACGAGCGAGGCAGGGCCGACGGTGGCGTGGCTGCCGACCACGGCCGCTGGCAGCACGACGCTGTGGGGGCCGAGGGCAGCGCCGGCGTCGAGGGTCACGGTGTCCATCGACATGATCCGGTCGTGGAACAGGTGCGTCTGCACCACGCAGCCGCGGCCGACCGTCGATCCGTCGCCCAGGGCGACGAGATCGGCCTCGGGCAGCCAGTAGCTGTCGGTCCAGACACCACGGCCGATGCGGGCCCCGAGGCTGCGCAGCCACCACACCAGGGCGGGCGTCCCCGTCGCGGCCCGGGCGAACCACGGCGCGGCCAGCATCTCGGTGAAGACGTCGGCCACCTCGCTGCGCCAGACGAACGACGACCAGAGCGGCTGCTCGCCCGCCCGGACGCGGCCGATCAGGGCCCACTTGGAGGCGGTGGTCACGACCGCGGCGACGAGCCCGGCCGCGATCAGCACGGCGCCGCTCGCCAGCGCGGCGACGAGCGGGCCCCACGCGGCGGCGAGGCCGGCGAGGGCGAAGAGCACCGCGGTGCCGAGCAGCACGGTGGCGACGACGGGGACGAGGCGGCCGAGCTCCCACGCGGTGCGCGCCGCCCGCAGCCGGGTCGGCGGGCGGAAGGTGAGCGCCTCGTCGGCCACGGCGACCGTCCGCCGCAGCCGGACGGGCGGCGACCCGAGCCAGGACGAGCCGGGACGCGACTTCGGGGGAGCCGCCGAGAGCACGGCGACGAGGCCGTCGTCGGGCACCCGGTGGCCGGGCCCTGCCATGCCCGAGTTGCCGAGGAACGCCCGGCGGCCGATCTCGGCCCTGGCCACCCGCAGGTGCCCGCCGCCGAGCTCGTACGAGGCGACCAGGGTGTCGTCGGCGAGGAACGCGCCGTCGCGGACGGTGGTCATGACGGGCAGCAGGAGCACCGTCGACGCCTCGACGTCGCGGCCCACGCGGGCTCCCAGGAGACGCAGCCAGACCGGGGTCGCGAGGCTCGAGTAGATCGGGAACAGGTACGTGCGGGCGAGGTCGAGGAGCCGTTCGGTGCTCCAGACCTGCCAGCCGACCCGGCTGCGCACGGGCCACGTCCCCTCGGAGACGCCCACGCCGAGCAGGCGGACCAGCACGACGACGGCCACGGCGGCGACGGCGCCGGCCACGAGCGTGCCGGGGACGACCCAGGCGACCGCGCGCCACCAGGCCTCGCCGAGCGTCGCCGAGCCGCGCACGCCGGCCGCGACCACGACGGCGCCGGCCACGAGCGAGACCCCGGGCAGGAGCGACAGCAGCACCGACGAGGCACCGTACGCCCACAGCCACCGCGTCGCGCGAGGAGGACGCTCGGCGGGCCACCAGGCCTTGGCGCGCCCGCTCCGGGCGGCCGGCGAGCCCGACCAGGCCTGGCCCGCCGGCACGCGCCCGAAGACCGCCGAGCCGGGCGCCACCGTCGCGTGCTTGCCGATGCGGGTGCCGGGCAGCAGGGTGCTGCGCATGCCCACGGTGCTGCCCGCGCCGATCCGGACGGCTCCGAGGCGGAGCACGTCGCCGTCGAGCCACCAGCCCGAGAGGTCGACCTCGGGCTCGATCGAGGCGCCCCGGCCGATCCGCAGCATGCCGGTGACGGGCGGCAGGGCGTGCAGGTCGACGTCGGGGGCGATCCGTGCTCCGAGCGCCCTCGCGTAGTAGCTCACCCAGGGGGCGCCGGCGAGGCCGACCGCGGCGACCTGCTCCTGCACCTGCTCGGCGGCCCAGAGCCGGAGGTGCACGCTGCCGCCGCGCGGGTGGTCGCCGGCCTGGACGCCCCGCAGCAGGAGGCGCGCGGCGACGACCGAGATCAGCATGCGTCCCGGCGGCGTCACGAACAGGACGAGGCCGGCGGCCAGGAGCCAGGGGGAGGTGCGGGGCAGGAACTCGAAGCCGTCGACCGTCCGCAGCACCGCCGACGCGGTGAGCGCCCAGACGAGCCAGCGCAGCCCGCCGAGCGTCTGCAGGGGGAGCGCGAGCAGGGTCTGCAGCCACTGCGCGCGCAGGGGCGTCGGGGCCGAGCGGCGGTAGTCGTCGCGGGCGGACGTGCCGTCCGCGCCGGTGCCCTCGCCCGACTCGCCGCGCTCGTCCGCCCGGGAGGCGAGGTCGGCGGCCATCGACCCGAGCCGCGGGTGCGAGTAGACGTCGGCCACGGTGTACTCCGGGTCGCGCGACCGGATCCGGGCGACGAGCTGCGCCGCCGCCAGCGAGCCGCCGCCGAGGTCGAAGAAGTCGGCGGCCGCGTCGACGACGGGCAGACCGAGCACGGCCTGCCAGTCGGCGGAGAGGATCACCTCGTCGGCTCGGAGCCCCGTCTCGTCCGCGGCCTGCTCCGGCAGCGGCCAGGGCAGCGCGTCACGGTCGATCTTGCCGGACGTCTTCGTCGGCAGGTCGCCGTCGACCACGGCGAGGAGCGGGACGAGCGCGGCCGGGAGCTCGGTGCGGAGGCGGACCAGCGACTCCGTGCGGTCGAGGGAGGCGCCCGCCTCGAGGGCGAGGTAGCCGACGATGACCTGGTTGCCGGCGTCCGTGGTCCGGACCGCCGCCGCCGCGCCGGCGACGTGCGGCAGCGTCTGCAGGGCCGACTCGATCTCTCCCAGCTCGATGCGCCGCCCGCCGACCTTGACCTGGTCGTCGGCGCGGCCCAGGAAGACCAGGCCCTCGCGCTCGAGGCGCACCAGATCGCCGCTCCGGTAGGCGCGAGCCCAGCCGAGCCCTTCGTGGGGCGCGTACTTCTCGGCGTCCTTCGCGGGGTCGAGGTATCGCGCGAGGCCCGCGCCGCCGATGATCAGCTCGCCGATCTCGCCCTCGGCGACCGGGCTCCCGGACTGGTCCACGACGGCGGCGTCCCAGCCGTCGAGGGGCACGCCGATGCGGACGGGCTCGCCGGGCACGACCAGTGCGCCCGTCGCCACGACGGTCGACTCCGTGGGGCCGTAGGTGTTCCAGACCTCGCGGCCGTCGGCGCAGACCCGGCCGACGAGGTCGGACGGGAACGCCTCGCCGCCGAAGATCAGCAGCCGGACCGACTCGAGGGCCTCGGCCGGCCACAGCGCCGCGAGGGTCGGCACGGTGGAGACGACGGTGATGCCGTGCGTCACGAGCCACGGCCCGAGGTCGGCCCCCGACCGGACCAGGCTGCGCGGCGCGGGCACCAGGCACGCGCCGCTCCGCCAGGCGAGCCACATCTCCTCGCAGGAGGCGTCGAAGGCGACCGAGAGACCGGCCAGCACCCGGTCGCCCGGCCCGAGCGGCTCCTCCTGCAGGAACAGCCGTGCCTCGGCGTCGACGAAGGCGGCGGCCGCCCGGTGGCTGGCGGCGACGCCCTTGGGGGTGCCGGTCGAGCCGGAGGTGAAGATGACCCAGGCGTCGTCCGCCGGGCGCGGCGCTGCCGCGGCCACCGACGGCACGCCCTCTGTCGTCGTGCTGGCGTGCGGGACGCGACCGCTGAACAGCGCGGCGCCCTCGAGGTCGCCCTGCCCCCGCGTCCGGTAGACGCCGCCGGCGCCCACCACGCCGGCCACGCTGGCCTCGCCGAAGACGAGGGCCGCTCGCTCCTCGGGGTCGTCGGCGTCGACCGGCACGTACGCGGCCCCCGCGGTCAGCACGGCGAGGATCGCCAGGTGGAGGCGTCGGTCGCCCGACGGCATCCGGACGCCGACCCGGTCGCCCCGGCGCACACCGGCCGCCACGAGGACGCCGGCCGCCGTCGCGACCTGGGCCGAGAGCTCGCGGTAGCTCAGGGCCCCGCGCTCGTCCTCGAGGGCCGAGGCGTCAGGGTGCGCGAGGGTCGTGGCCCGCAGCACGTCCACGAGGGTCCGCGGCTCGGCCGCGAGCGACGACCGGAGGAAGATCTCGGCGGGGAGCGGGTCGGGCGTCGGCGTCGAGGGGGTGTCCGGCATCGTGCGGGCTCTCCGGGTGGGCTCGGGGGCGCGTGCCGCCCGGTCGCGGGAGCTGCCCGGTCGTGGGGCGGCTCGCGGCGGGCGGCGTGGTCGCTCGGGAACCTAGGCCGCCACGGTGACCGGCAGGTGAACGCGGACGCGCGCGCGGTCGAGCCCGGGGCCGGCCACGGCGGCCACGAGCGGGCCCGGCAGCGCCAGGTCGGCGACGGTGCGGGCCGGGCCGGGGAGCTCCGACTCCGGGGCAGCGTCGCCCTCGACGACCTCGCTCCAGACGCCCGGCGCCGTCGGCCGCAGCGTCACCGCGTCGGGGTCGCGGGTCAGGCCCTCGCCCGTCGACTTGAGCAGCGCCTCCGTGCGCACCCAGCGGGCGAGGTCCCCCGACGGGCGGAGGGCTGCTGGCGCAGGACTTGACGCTGACGTTGACGTTGACGCGGCCTCGAGGTCGACGCCGACGTCGAGCCCGCGGCGGAGCGCGATCAGCGCGTGCCCCTCCGAGCGGCTCAGCGAGAAGCGCAGCGGGCGGCCGGGCGCCAGCGCCGGGCGGCCGTGCGGGCCGCCGCAGCGCGGGCACGCCTCACGGACGACCGCGACCGCCGACGGGTGCACCTCGAGCGACGCACCCAGCAGGAGGCGGAGGGCGACGTGGGAGACCAGCCAGCGATGGCGGTCGGTCGCGTCGTGCAGCCGTGCGGCCCTGGCCCGCTCGTCCGCGTCGAGCCACGACGCCGGATCGCCCGCGGGCCGCGCGAGGCCGAGGGAGGCGACCACGCCGTCGGCCGTGTCGTCGAGCGGCACCAGCCAGGTCGAGACCGGTGCCGACGGCAGCAGGGCGGTGGTGGTCATCGGGTCAGCGGCTCATCGGGTCGGTGGCGCATCGGGTCCGCGGCTCACGAGCTCAGCGCAGCGGCTGCGGGGCCACGGCCGGGCGTGACCAGCGGACGTCGACGGGCCGGCCGACCACCCGCGACTCGATCTCGCTGCGGAACGACTCGACGAAGTGCGCGGCCGAGCGCTCGTCCGACACGACGACGTCGAGGCGCAGCGAGCGCAGCTCGTCGGTGACGAGCACGGGGCCGTCGCAGAAGCGCAGCAGGTACTGGTGGGACTTCACGGGGATGCTCTCCCAGTGCCGCCGCAGGCTCGTCTCGAGCTGGCGGACGGAGTCGATGCCGTCGGCCTGCCGCACCTCGGCGCTGATCGCGATCATGCGGGCATCGTGCACCCTGCGGGCGACGCGCACGTGAACGCGAGATGACGGGCTCCTGTGGCCCCGGCGAGTGCCTCTCCCGGCGGCCGGGGCGCCCGCCGCCTATTCGTATTACCATTGGGCCGAGAGCGGCGCCGACGCCTGTGCGTGGTCGGTCGGCTCACAGCCCCATCCGACGACGAGATCGCACGGTCGCGACCTCGAGAGGACACGACATGACCACCCCGAGCTCCGCGCCCTTCCCCTCCGCCTCCGCCGAGGCTCGCTGATGGCCACCCTCGAGAACGCGGGCGCCGCCTCCTCGGCGCCGCTCGTCCCGGGGTCGGCCCGCCACCCGGCGCACGACTCGGACCCGGTGCTCGTCGTGATGGGGGTGTCGGGGTCGGGAAAGTCGACCGTCGCCGCCCTCGTCGCCGAGCGCCTCGGCTGGGACCTCGCCGAGGGCGACGACCTGCACCCCGACGAGAACGTCGCGAAGATGGCGGCGGGCCTGCCCCTCGACGACGACGACCGGGCGCCGTGGCTCGACACGGTCTCGTCGTGGATCGTCGAGCACGCGATGCAGGGCGTGCCGGGCGTCATCACCTGCTCGGCGCTGAAGCGGAAGTACCGCGACGTGCTGCGCGAGCACAACGTCGTCTTCGTCTACCTGCAGGGCAGCGGCGACCTGATCGGCGGCCGGATGGCCGAGCGCTCGGGGCACTTCATGCCGACGACCCTGCTCGACTCGCAGGTCGCGACGCTCGAGCCGCCGCAGGCCGACGAACGGCACATCGTCGTCGACGCCACCCGCACCCCGGAGGAGGAGGCGGACGACGTGCTCCGCCTGCTCGGCCTGACGCCGGCGGACTAGAGGCCGCGGCGGCGGAGGTCGGCGACGATCTCGTCGAGGAAGTCGTCCACCTCGTCCTGGTGGTAGCCCTCGCGGAACTTCGTCGGGGTGAAGCGCGCGTTCACGACGTCCTCGGGCCGCACGTCGGTGGCGCCCGCACGGCCCTCGTCGTCGGCGGTCATGGCCGCCTGCACGCGCGTGAGGAACGCGTCCACGTCGTCCGTGTCGTAGCCCTCGCGGAACCTCACCGGCGAGAACCGCTTCGCCTGGACGTCTTCTGCCCTCATCGTCTCCCCCTCGTGGTCACCACGATCCTGCCAGGGCGTCGTGGTCCGTCGCGACCTCGGTGCGACGGTCAGGACCCCGTCGGCGGGGGAGCGGCGTCCGGGGAGGGACGATCGCGGGAGGCGCGGTAGAGGACGTGAGGGCGGAGGCGGTGACCGGGCGGCAGGGCCGGGTGCTCGAAGTCGTCGGCCGGGTCGCGTGTCAGGCCGAGCCGCTCCATCAGCGCACGGGAGCGGAGGTTGGTCGCGGCGGTGAAGCTGACGACCTCGGGCAGGTCGAGCCCGTCGGGGTCGAGGGCGGCGCGGAGCACCTCGCGCGCGGCCTCGGTGGCGAGGCCCTGTCCCCAGGCCTCGCGGCGCAGGCGCCAGCCGATCTCGACCTGGTCGGCGAGCGGCCGGCCGCCGACGACCACGTCGACCGACGGTCGCGACAGGCCGACGAAGCCGAGCAGCTGGTGGTCGGCGCGTCGCTCGACGGCCCAGAGACCGAAGCCGTGCGTCTCGAAGCCCTGCTCGATCCGGTCGAGCATGGCGTCGGACTCGGCGCGCGTCCGTGTCGACGGGAAGAACTCCATCACGACGGGGTCGGCGTTCATCGCCGCGAACGGCTCGCGGTCGGCGTCGTGCCAGCGGCGGAGGAGGAGGCGGTCGGTGGTGAGCACGGGTCGACGGTAGCGGAGGCGACCGGCCGACCCGCGCCTCCTGCGGGCCGACCCGCGCGATGGACCGCGTTCCGAACCATGAACCGCGAAAGATCACGGTTCATGGTTCGGAACGCGGTTCATGCTGCGGCTGCTGTCAGGCTGCGGGGCCGGCCGCGGTGCGTCCGGCGGCGGCGCGCGCGCGGGCCGTGTCGGCGCGCGGGCTGACGGGCACCGCCTCCGTCGCCAGGGCGAGACCGGAGGCGGGCATCCCGACGTACATGCTCTCGGCCCGCTCGACCACGAACGTCTCGTGCCAGATGCCGACCGCGCCCGGCGCCTTGCGGGCACGGCGGTTGAAGGCGCTCCACGCGGGGCGGTGGGCCTGGTCGGCCGAGCCGGCGTAGGCGTAGAGCTTCTCGAGCGAGTCCCAGTACTGCACCAGCACCGGCCCCCGTGAGCCGATCGTGGTGCGGAGGCCGCGGAGCCCCGACTCCTTGTCCTTGAACAGCTCCACGATCATCGGGGTCATCGCGGCGAACACGGGGAGCCACTGGTCGGGCCGCCAGATCTTGTTGACGCGCATGCCGATCAGGAAGACGACGAGCTCGCCCTCGTGCCGGTGGGTCGTCCTGCCGGGAATGACACGGGCCATGATCTCGCTCCTTCGACGCGTCTGCGCGGGTGGGTGCCTGGTGATTGGATAGTGTTGCTCTCCAGTGCGCTCCCATCTTGGAGAGTGCAGCTATCCAATGTCAAGGGGGACCCGTGCGCATCTCCGAGCTCGCCGACGTCAGCGGCGTCCCGATCGCGACCATCAAGTACTACCTGCGCGAGGGGCTGCTGCCCGAGGGCGAGCGCACCTCGGCGACGCAGGCCCGCTACGGCGACGAGCACGTGCGGAGGCTCAGGCTCGTGCGGGCGCTGGTCGGCCCCGGCGGGCTGAGCGTGGCGCGCGCACGCGGAGTGCTCGAGTTCCTCGACCTGGAGCACGACTCGGTGGGGCAGGTGCTCGGCGTCGCCCAGCACGCGGTCACGCCCGACGCTCCCGAGGGAGTCGACCACGCCCGGGCCCGCGGCCTCGTCGATCGCTGGGGCTGGACCGTCGACCCCGGCGACGGCCCGGTGCTCGCCGCGCTCGAGGTCGCCGTCGACGGGCTCGAGGCCGCGGGGTTCGACCTGCCGCCCGAGCGCCTCGACGGCTACGCGCGGGCGATGCACGACGTCGCGGACGCGGAGATCGCGGGGGTCCCGCTCGAGAGCGTCGACGCGGCCGTGCAGTACGTGGTGCTGGGCACGGTGCTGGTCGAGCCGTTGCTGCTGGCGCTCCGGCGGCTGGCGCAGCAGGACTCGTCGTGGCGGCGCTTCGGCGACCTCGTCGGCGGGTTGCCGGTGCCGCCGCCTCCTCCGGTCTAGGGCTCGTGTCCCGTCCCGTTCCGAGCATCGCGTCGCGCCGTGACACGACGGGACGCTCGGGACAGGACGGGACAGGGGGCGGCGACGCTAGGAGGCGCGGCGCGTGCCCCGCAGGCCGACGAACGACACGAGCGCGCTGCCGACGAGCAGCACCGCGACCACGACGACGACGCGGTGGAACCCGTCGACCGTGAGGGCGCCTCCGGCGATCACCCCCAGGAACGCCACGGCGACCAGCCCGGCCACCCGCGAGATCGCGTTGTTGACCGCCGACGCGATGCCCGACCTGGCCGGCGAGATGCCCGACAGCACGGCCGAGGTGAGCGGCGCGACCGTGACGGAGAGCCCGAGCCCGAAGAGGACGACCCCGGGAACGACCTGCCACCAGACGTCGATCGGGTCGCGGACGAGCAGCATCCAGAGGAACCCGCTCGCCGTGATCAGCGGCCCGCCCGTCATGAAGAGGCGCGGCCCGTGCGTCGCGGCGAGCGTGCCGAACATCGTCGAGAAGAGCAGCGACACGATCGTCGTCGGCAGGGTGACGAGGCCGGCGAGCGTGGCCGAGAGGCCGGCGAGCTCCTGCACGACGAGGGGGATGGTCAGCGTGCCGAGGTTGACGGCGGCGTAGAGGCCGACGGTGGCGAGGTTGCCGACGGCGAACTCGCGGGTTCGGAACAGGTCGAGCGGCATCATCGGCTGCGGCGCCCGCCGCTCCCACCAGACGAAGGCGACGAGCGCGACGACGCCGACGACGAGCGGCACGACGACGAACCAGGCGCCGAACCCGACGCGCTGGCCCTCGATGAGCGCGAAGACGGGGCCCGCGAGGCCGACCGCGGCGAGCGCGGCGCCGACGACGTCGACGCGGGCAGGCTGGTCGGGCCCGCCGCGGTGCGCGTCGCCGGGCAGGCGCGTCATCAGAACGAGCGTCAGCACCACCGGCACGACGACCACGGCGAAGACCCACCGCCAGCCGAGGGTGTCGACGAGGGCGCCGCCGGCGAGCGGGCCGATCAGGAACGCGACGCCCGTCCAGGCGGTCCACGAGCCGATCGCACGGCCCTGGGCCGTGCCGGTGAAGGTCGACGTGATGAGGGCGAGGCTCGACGGAACGAGCAGCGCCGCGGCGACGCCCTGCAGTGCGCGGGCGGCGATGAGCAGGCCTGGGTCGGGTGCGAGCGCGGCGAGGACGCTCGTCAGCGCGAACGCGACGAGGCCGGCGCGCAGCACCCGCACGCGGCCGAACGTGTCGCTGAGCGACCCCGCGACGAGCATCAGCGAGCCGAGCGCGAGCAGGTACGCGTCGACGACCCACTGCTGCAGGGTCAGGTCGGCTCCGCTCGCCGGGCCCGCGCCTCCTTCGCCCAGGCCTCGTGCGATCGCCGGGAGCGCGACGGTCACGATCGACCCGTCGAGGAACGCCACGAAGGAGGCGAGCACCGCGACCACGAGGACGATGCGCTGGCCGCGAGCGTCTGTCATCCCCCGAGTCTCCTCCCTGCGGTCGATACGGACGGAGGGCTGTCCGGCTCGTGACAATCGAAGCGAACCGCCGAATGAACCTGCCGATCCGCACTTCTTTCGGCAACGAACGGGGTCAGCTTTGTCACAGAGAGAAAGAGGGAGCCCCAGGCGCATGCACGAGGCAGAGGCGGGTCTGGGGCTGAGTTGTAAGGATATCATCCCTGAATGGGGAATCACACGGGTGTTGCAGGCTTACTTTCAGAAGCTCGATTTGGTCCGTATCTCGCCGAAGCAGAGGGCGACGAGTCTCTGGCATTACAGCTGTACGAATGGAATGGGCGACTGGCCTCTGCGTGCTTCGAAGTCCTGGGGCACCTCGAAGTTCTCCTCAGGAACTCCATTGACCAGCAGCTCGCCGTGCACTTCGACGAAAGCGGAAGAGGCATCCCATGGTTCATGCGAAAGATCGCTTCAGGAAACGCTCAGTCGAGTCTCGATGAGGCCGTTGCGAAGTCGAGGGAGCGGTTGCGTGGGCCTGAGGAGTCCCGCCACAAAGTCATGGCCTCGCTCATGTTCGGCTTCTGGACCAAGATGCTTGGCACGGATCACGACGAGCTCTGGAGACAATCGCTGAGACTTGCCTTCCCGCACTCGTCCGGACGACGCCAAGATCTAGCTGCAGCGGCAAACTCGTTGCGAATCTTTCGCAACCGACTGGCGCACCCTGACTCGCTCCTCGCAGTAGACGTACCTTTTCAGCTGTCTCAAACCCTCCTTGTCGCGGGTTGGATATCGCCTGAAGCTCGTTCGTGGTTGTCCAACCTCGAGCGAGTCATGGAGGTGTACGCCCAACGGCCGATCTCCCGTTTCGACACAGTGGTTGTCCCTGCTCGGGACGCGTGGAACGTCTATGAGACGCACGGTGCTTACGTCTGTCAGGCAGGACGAACCTTCCGCCCGATCGAGCGATTCGCATTCTACGAGGGGCAAGTCATCCATAAAGAGGTCCCGGCGATCCAAGGACGTCAAGACAACGTCGAGTGGAGTGAAGCAGAACAGGTCCGATTGCTGTCTTCGGCGGATCGAGACGAGAAGAAGCTTGGTGCGCTCATGCGCGACACGCGCGCGTCAGTCTGGGATCAGGGACGGTACCAAGTTTTCTGGCTCTCCCGGTCCGGGCGTAGGGACGAAAAGCACAGGTCACTGAGCGTGGACTTGCCACACCTCTCAAGGGGCAAGGGGTCAGCTTTCACGCAGAGGCAGCGCTACGTGTCGCTTCACTCTCTGGAGGTAGCTCAGTCGACGAAGGACCTAATGGACTGATCAGCTCTCGCGGACGACGTCGTCGGGCGACTTGTCGGGGCGCCAGCCGCGCCAGGACGGCTGGCGGAGGCGGCCCGTCGAGGTCCACTCGGCGAACGACACCTCGCCGACCCGCGACGGCGTGATCCAGTGCGCGTCGCGCGCGTCGGCGGCGGGCACGTCGACGAGCGGGCTGGTCTTCCGTTCGACCCTGCGGAACTCCGTCAGCAGCTCGTCGAGATCCCGGTCGCGGAACCCCGTGCCGACCCGGCCGACGTACACGAGCCCCTCGTCGCCGGGCACGCCCATCAGCAGCGAGCCGACGCCGGAGGCGCGACGCCCGTTCCCGGGACGCCAGCCCGCGATCACCACCTCCTGCGTCGTGTGGTGCTTCATCTTGATCCAGGCGCGAGAGCGTCGGCCGGCGCTGTAGGTCGCGTCGCGGCGCTTGGCGACCACCCCCTCGAGCCGGAGGCGCTGCGAGGTCCGCATCGCCTCCTCCAGGTCGCCGTCGAAGACGACGGGCACGTCAATCGGGCCCTCGGAGGTCACGATCCGCTCGAGCACCTCACGCCGCTCGTCGTAGGTCTTCCTGAGGAGCGAGTGCCCCTCGGCGTGCAGCACGTCGAAGAGCAGGTACCGGATGGGCGCGGCCTTCGCCGCCTGCTCGACCTCGCGCGGCTTCGTCAGGCCCATCCGCGTCTGCAGCAGCCCGAAGTCGGGACGGCCGGACTCGTCGACGGCCACGACCTCGCCGTCGAGCACCGCGCCTCCGTCGCTCGCGACTTGGTCTGCCAGCACCTGCAGCTCGGGGTAGGCAGGGGTCAGGTCGTGGCCGTTGCGGCTGGTCAGCGTCACGCGGTCGCCCTCGACGACGGCGATCGCGCGGATGCCGTCCCACTTCATCTCGATCGCCCAGCCGTCGTCGACGTCGGCGGCGGTGCCCGCGACGGCGAGCATCGGGGAGACGCTATCGAGTGTCGGCAACTCCTGCTCCGTGCGTCCGCCGGAAGAGGCACGGCCCCGTTTCCCGGGGGAGTCGCCGTCCGAGCGCGACGCCGATCCGGAGTTGCCGACCACCGTCCTGCCGCGCTTCCTCCGCTCGCCCCGTGACGACCCGCCCTCGGCGGGATCGTCCGCCATCCGGTGGATCAGCCAGTTCTGGTCGGCCTTGCCGCCGCCGTGGCCGGTGTGGATCAGCGCGACCCGGCGGGTGCCGCGCTGCTCCCCGTGCAGCACCGCGATCACCTCCTTGCCGTCGCGCCACTTCTCGACGTCGTAGGTGCCCGAGTCCCAGATGGTGACCTCGCCGGCGCCGTACTCGCCCTTCGCGATCGTGCCCTCGAAGGTGCCGTACTCGAGCGGGTGGTCCTCCGTCATCACCGCCAGGTGGTTCGTGCCGGGGTCGTCGGGCTCGCCCTTGGGCAATGCCCAGCTGACGAGCACGCCGTCGTGCTCGAGGCGGAAGTCCCAGTGCAGGCGGCTGGCGTGGTGCTCCTGGATGACGAAGCTGCGGCCGTCGCTCGTCGGCGGGGCGGCCGCGGGGACCGGCTCCGCGGTCTTCGACGGGTCGCGCATCGAGCGGTACTTCGCGAGACGGTCGCGTCCCTCACGCTTCTCGCCGTCGCCACCCGTCGTGTGGTCGTGCTCGGGCGACTCGGTGTTGCGCATGTCGTCGCCGAGCTCACCCGGAGGCACGGGGGTGCCGCTCGAGACATCGGCCAGCGGGTCTCCTCGGCGCTTCAGCCGGGCCAGCACCTCGGTGTACTCGAGCTGCCTCAGCTGCTTCGAGGCCAGTTCGCGCCAGGTGCGCGGCATCGCGACCGTCGGCCGTTCACGGCCGCGCAGCGAGTACGGCGCCACCGTCGTCTTGTTGCCGTTGTTCTGCGACCAGTCGAGCAGCACCCTGCCCCGGCGGTCGGCCTTGCCCATCGTGCTCAGCACGAGGTCGGGGTGGTCGGCCTCGACAGCCCGGGCGAGCTCGTGGGCGACGTCGCTGACCTGCGCGCTCGTCTGCCTCCCGTCGAGCCGCGCGTAGAGGTGCACGCCCTTGCTGCCGCTCGTCACTGGCACGAGCTCGAGGCCCATCCCGTCGAGCAGGGGCCGCAGCAGCTGGGCGACCTCGACGCACTCGGCCAGGCCGACGCCCTCGCCCGGGTCGAGGTCGAGCACGAGCCGGTCGGGGTTCCGCTGCGCCCCGCGCGGCCCGAAGCGCCACTGGGGCACGTGCACCTCGAGCGCCGCGACCTGGGCCAGCCAGGTCAGCGTCGCGAGGTCGTTGACCATGGGGTAGACGTTCGCGTGGTCCTTGTGCTCGATCTCGTGCCGGGCGACCCAGTCGGGGGCGGAGTCGGGCAGGTTCTTCTCGAAGAAGACCTCGCCGTCGACCCCGTTCACCCAGCGCTTGCGCGTCGCCGGGCGACCCTCGACGTGCGGGAGCATCCACTCGGCCACGGCGGCGTAGTAGCCGAGCACGTCCGCCTTCGTCGTGCCGCTAGCGGGGTAGAGCACCTTGTCGAGGTTGGTGAGCTGCAGCGTGTGTCCGCCGACCTGCACCCGCTCGCCGCGTCCCTTGCTGGCCATCCGGCGCCTCCTCGTGTCGTCTGTGCTGTCGAGGTCGGGTCAGCTGCGTCCAGGGCGGGTCGCCCTCGACCCGCCCTCGAGCGAACGAACCCGCCCTCGAGGATCTGTTGCTGCCTCGATCATGCTCGCGCGGTGCGCGGTGCGCGGTGCGGTGTGCGCCGCGGCGACTGCGGCGGCCCGCCTCCCCGCGTGGACGGGGGAGCGGGCCGCGAGCAGAGCCGAGGAGGTGCGGTGCCGGTCAGACCGCCGGCATCGCTCCCGCGATCGTGATGGTCGCGCCCGAGGTGTAGCTCGACTCCGGACTCACGAGGTGCACGTAGGCCGCGGCGAGCTCGGCCGGCTGGCCGGGACGGCCGAACGGCGCCTGGCCGCCGAACTCCGACACGGTCTCGGCGTCGTCCGAGCCGGGCTGCAGCGGCGTCCAGACCGGGCCGGGGGAGACCTGGTTGACGCGGATGCCCTTGGGCGCGAGCTGCTGCGCGAGGCCCGACGTGAAGACGCCGATGGCGCCCTTCGTCAGCGCGTAGTCGATCTTGTCCGGGCTCGGCTGCGTGCCCTGGACGGAGCCGGTCGTGACGATCGACGAACCGGGCTCGAGGTGCGGGATGACCGCCTGCGACAGCCAGAACAGCGAGTAGACGTTGGTCTTGATGGTCGAGTCGATGTCCTCGGTGGTGAGCGTGAGGATGTCGTCGTTGCTCTTCATCCGGCCGGCGACCATGACGAGCGTGTCGAGCCCGCCGAGCTCCTCGACGGCCTTGGCGACGAGGTCCTTGCAGTACTGCTCGTCGGAGATGTCGCCGGGCACCAGGACGACGCGGCGGCCCTCGCCCTCGAGCAGGTCGCGCACCTCCTCGGCGTCCGTCTGCTCGCTGGGCAGGTAGCTCAGCACGAGGTCGGCGCCCTCGCGGCTGAGGGCGATGGCGGCGGCACGGCCGATGCCGGAGTCGCCGCCGGTGACGATGCCGCGGAAGCCGACGAGGCGCTCCTTGCCGACGTAGCTGGTCTCGCCGTGGTCGGGCTTCGGGTCCATCTTCCAGGCCTCGCCCGGCAGCGACTGCTCCTGCTTCGGGAACGGCGGTGCGGGGTACAGGTCGACCGGGTTCTTCTTGTCGTATTGGCTCATGCGCTCCACGGTGCCCGCGCGGCGGGGGACGTGCCCGGCACTTGTACCCGCTCGTCGGTCATTCGGAGCGCATGCGGAGGAACATGGCCGTCATGCGATCGATCTGGAAGGGCGCGATCACGTTCGGGCTCGTCAACGTGCCCGTGAAGCTCTACAGCGCCACCGAGGACCACGACGTCTCGCTTCACCAGGTGCACGACGCCGACGGCGGTCGGATCCGGTACCAGCGCAAGTGCGAGATCTGCGGCAAGGTCGTCGACTACGAGCACATCGACAAGGCCTTCGACGACGGTGACCGCACGGTGGTGCTCACGGCGGACGACCTGAAGTCCCTGCCCGAGGAGCGCTCGCGCGAGATCGACGTGCTCGAGTTCGTGCCGAGCGACCAGCTCGACCCGTTGATGTTCGACCGCAGCTACTTCCTCGAGCCCGACTCGTCGTCGCCCAAGGCCTACGTGCTGCTGCGCCGCACCCTGGAGGAGACCGACCGCACGGCCATCGTGCACTTCTCCCTGCGGCAGAAGACCCGGCTCGCCGCGCTGCGCGTGCGGGGCGACGTGCTCGTGCTGCAGACGCTGCTCTGGGACGACGAGGTCCATGAGGCACGGTTCCCCGTGCTCGACGAGAAGGTGCGGATCAGCGGCAAGGAGCTCGACATGTCGGGCTCGCTCGTCGAGTCGCTCGGCGACGACTTCGACCCGTCGCAGTTCGGCGACGACTACCAGGAGGAGCTCCGCAAGCTCATCGACGCCAAGCTCGAGGAGGGCGAGTCGCTGGACACCGATGCGACCTTCGGCCGCGCGGGGGACGACGAGGACGGCGACGGATCCGGCGACGGCGAGGTGATCGACTTGATGGAGGCGCTCCGGCAGTCGGTGGAGCGCAGCCGGTCGGGCGCGAAGAAGGCCCCGGCGAAGAAGCCCGCCGCGAAGAAGGCCCCGGCGAAGAAGCCCGCCGCGAAGAAGGCGCCTGCGAAGGAGCGGGCCGCGGAGAAGGAGCCCGCGGCGAAGAAGGCGCCTGCCGCGAAGAAGCCCGCTGCGAAGAAGAAGCCTGCTGCGAAGAAGAAGCCCGCCGCGGAGAAGAAGGCGAGCTGACGCCGCCCGCCGACCACGGCGAGCTGACCCGACCTCAGTGGTCGCGCAGCATCTCGATCAGGTCGCCCTTCTTGGCGTCGCTGTAGCCGCTGAGCCCGAGTTCCTTCGCGCGGCCGCGCAGGTCGTCGACGGTCCAGTCGTCGTACGAGCCCGACCGGCCGCCCTTCGCCGCGACCTTCTCCTCGCTGTTGCCCTTCTGGGCCGCGGCGTTGGAGATGCGCGCCGACTTCTCCTTCGAGTTGCCCTCGTCGCGCAGGGCCTCGTACATGTCGGGGTTCTTCAGCTGCGGGGGTGTGTCGTCCTTCGGCATGTCCGAGACCGTACTCCGGCGGTCGGCGACCTGCTCGCCCCTAGCTGCCGAACTCCCACTCGACGACCTCAGGGAGGTCCTCGCCGTGCTCGTACGCGTACGCCCGCGCCTCCTCGCGCTTGGCCTCGAACTCGGCGACGAGGTCGGGGTGCGCGTCGGCGAGGCCGGGGACACGGTGCAGCACGTCGAGCACGAGCCGGTACCGGTCGATGTCGTTGAGCATCGCCATGTCGAAAGGCGTGGTGGTCGTGCCCTTCTCCTGGAAACCGCGCACGTGGATGCCGTCGTGGTTCGTGCGGCGGTACGTCAGCCGGTGAACGAGGGTCGGGTAGCCGTGGAAGTCGAAGATCACCGGCTTCGACGTCGTGAAGAGCGTGTCGAAGTCGTCGCTCGTCAGGCCGTGCGAGTGCTCGTCGGCGTCCTGCAGGCGCATCAGGTCGACGACGTTGACCACGCGGGTCACGAGGTCGGGGAGGCGCTGGCGGAGGATGTCCGCCGCGGCGACCGTCTCGAGGGTCGGCACGTCGCCGGCGCAGGCCAGCACGACGTCGGGGTCGACGCCGTCGACCGGCGTGCCCTCGGTGCCCGCCCACTCCCAGATGCCCGCGCCGGCGGCGACGTGCGCCTCCGCCTCGGGAAGGGAGAGCCAGGCCGGCGACTCCTGCTTGCCGGCGACGATCACGTTCACCGTGTCCGTCGTGCGCAGCGCGTGGTCGGCGACGGCGAGCAGGGTGTTCGCGTCGGGTGCCAGGTAGATGCGGACGAGGTGCGCCTGCTTGTTGACGACGACGTCGAGGAACCCCGGGTCCTGGTGCGAGAAGCCGTTGTGGTCCTGCCGCCAGACGTGCGACGAGAGCAGGTACGTGAACGACGAGATCGGCTCGCGCCAGGCGATGTCGGTCGCGCTCTCGAGCCACTTCGCGTGCTGGTTGAACATCGAGTCGACGATGTGCACGAACGCCTCGTAGGTGTTGAGCAGGCCGTGACGCCCGGTGAGCAGGTAGCCCTCCATCAGGCCCTGCAGCAGGTGCTCGCTCAGCACCTCCATCACGCGGCCGCTGTGCGCGACGTGCTCGTCCTCCTCCTCGATGCGGGCCGCCCACACGCGGTCAGTCACGTCGAAGACCGGGTCGAGGCGATTCGAGACCGTCTCGTCCGGGCCGAAGAGCCGGAAGCTCGCCGGGTTGTCGCGCACGACGTCGGTCAGCCAGCGGCCGAGCACCCGGGTGGCCTCGGCCGTGGTGCGGCGGTCGTCGCTGGTCTCGACGGCGTGCGAGCGGTAGTCGGTCAGCGAGAGGGGGCGACGCACCAGCCCGCCGTTCGACGCGGGGATCGCGCTCATCCGCTTCTCGCCGCGGGGGCGCAGCTCGTCGAGGAACGCGGCGGGTGCCCCGGTCTCGTCGAACAGCTCGTCGGCGCCGTACGAGCGCATCCAGGCGTCGAGCTGCTCGCGGTGCTCGTCGTTCTCGCGCACCCCGCTCAGCGGCACCTGATGGGCCCGCCACGTGCCCTCGACCTTCTTGCCGTCCACCACCTTCGGCCCGGTCCAGCCCTTCGGGGTGCGGAGCACGATCATCGGCCAGCGCGGCCGCTCCGTGCTCTCGCCCGAGCGCGCCTCCTGCTGGATCTGGTCGATGCGGCCGAAGGCCTCGTCGAGCGCCGCGGCCATCTGCGCGTGCACCACCATCGGGTCCTCGCCGTCGAACCCGCCCGACACGACGATCGGCTGGTACCCGTAGCCGCGGAACAGCTCGAGCAGCTCGCCCTCGGGGATGCGGGCGAGGATGGTCGGGTTCGCGATCTTGTAGCCGTTGAGGTTGAGGATCGGCAGCACGGCGCCGTCGTGCACGGCGTCGAGCAGCTTGTTGGCGTGCCAGCTCGTCGCGAGCGGACCGGTCTCGGCCTCGCCGTCGCCGATCACGCAGACGGCCACGAGGTCGGGGTCGTCGAGCACCGCTCCGTAGGCGTGGCTCAGCGAGTAGCCGAGCTCACCGCCCTCGTTGATCGAGCCCGGCGTCTCGGGGGCCGCGTGCGAGGGGATGCCGCCCGGGAACGAGAACTGGCGGAACAGCTCCTGCATGCCGTCCCGGTCGAGGGGCACCTGCGGGAACAGCTCGGAGTAGGTGTGCTCGAGCCAGGTGTTCGCCACCATCGCAGGGCCCCCGTGGCCGGGGCCGCAGACGTAGAGCAGGTCGCGGTCGTCGCGGCGGATCACGCGGTTGAGGTGCGCGTAGACGAGGCTCAGCGCGGGCGACGTGCCCCAGTGGCCGAGCAGGCGCGGCTTGATATCGTCCCGCGCGATCGGACGATCGAGCATCGGGTTGTCGCGCAGGTAGATCTGCCCGACGGTCAGGTAGTTGGCCGCGCGCCACCAGGCGTCGACGAGCCGGAGGTCGTCCGGCGTCGCGGGCACGGCGGGTGCGGCGGGCGAGGTGATGTCGGTCATCGGTTCTCCTGTCGGTCGTCGTCGGTCTCCGTCCGGCGGCCCGTACCGGCGTCCTCGCGTCGGTCCCCGGGCTGCATGCCGAGCTCCGTGCGCATCTCGTCGATGGTGATGGCCGCGTTGACCAGGGCGAGGTGGCTGAGGCCCTGGGGCATGTTCCCGAGGAACTGCCCGTCGTCGGCGCTGATCATCTCGGTGAAGAGCCCGACGTCGTTCGACTGGACCACGAGCTCGTCCATCAGCTCCACTGCCTCGTCGACCCGGCCGACGCAGGCCAGGGCGCCCGCGAGCCAGAAGGCGCAGGCGACGAAGGTGCCCTCCTCCGCGTCGACGCCGCTGTAGCGGAACACCAGCGGTCCCGCGCCCAGCTCGTCGCGGATCGCGTCGATGGTCCGCGACATCCGGTCGCCGCGGTCGAAGCCGCTGGGCGCGTGCAGCAGGACCGATGCGTCCAGGGCGTCGCTGTCGGGGTGCATGAGGTACGCGCCGCGCTCCTCCGACCAGCCGTGCTCGTCGATCCACTCGACGATCAGGTCGCGGTTCTTCTCCCAGTGGGCCTTGTCGTCGGCGGTGGGGTGCATCTGGCCGAGCTCGGTCAGCTCGAGGGCCGAGGTGATCGCCTGCCAGCAGCCCATCTTGCTGCTGACGTAGTGCTGCTCGTCCGGCAGCTCCCACATGCCGCTGTCCTTCTCCTGCCAGCGCCGGCACGCGTCGTCGGCGAACCCGGCCAGCAGATCCTGGGTGGACTCGTCGAGCAGGTTGCCGCCGTGGGCGTACTGGCTGGCGACGGCAAGGATGTCGGCGAAGACGCCGAGCTGCAGCTGGTCGCCGGCGGGGTTGCCCTTGTAGACGGGGCCGATGCCCCGCCAGCCCTCCGAACCGGTCTCGTGCGTGCCGTCGGAGACGGTCCCGTCGAGGCGCAGGAAGATGTGCATCTCGCGCCCGTTCTCCTTGAGGGCCTTGAGCATCCACGAGACGGCGGCGTGCGGCTCCTCACGCAGCCCGAAGCGCAGCAGCGCGTCGACGGTGTACGCGAGGTCGCGCACCCAGGCGAAGCGGTAGTCCCAGTTCTTGTCGCCCGTGAAGTTCTCGGGCAGGGCGGTGGTCGCCGCCGCCGCGATGGCACCGGTGGGGCTGTAGATCAGCAGCTTGAGGGCGAGTGCGCTGCGGTGCACGGCGTCCGCCCACGGGCCTTCCCAGCTGAACTCGGTCGACCAGCCCTCCCAGTTCTCGATGGTGCGGTCGATGCCCTCGTCGACGACGTGCGGGTCGGGCAGGTGCAGCGGCTCGTCCTCGACGCCGCAGAGGCACAGCAGCGAGCGCGACCCGGGCGACGTGGTGAACGCCCCGCGGAACTCGAGCGGACCGTCGGGGTGGCCGTCGCCGGGCTCGGTGGGGTCGGTGCGGCCGTGCTCGAAGCCGACGAGCGCGAGGTTGATGTCCGCGGCGCGCAGCAGGGGGCCGTGCACGGTGTCGACGCGCACGATGGGGTGCGTCCCGAACGCGTTGCCGGGCACGACCGCCCAGCGCATCTCGACGGAGCCCTCGAGACCGTCGACGCGGCGCGCGAGCTCGCCCCAGGGGAGACGGCCCGCCACTCCCGTGACGAGGGCGTCGGTGACCTCGACGGTGCCCGCGGAGGTGCGGAACCGGGTCCGCAGGACGTTCGTGCCGGGCACGTACGCGCGCTGCACCTCGAAGTCGTCGTCGACCGGGCGCAGCTCGACGCGGCCCCCGTCGGCCGAGTCGACGATGCCGGAGAAGACCGGGTCGCTCGGCAGCGACGGGAACGGCAGCCAGTCGATCTGGCCGTCTCGGGCGATCAGCGCGACGGTGCGGCCGTCGCCGATCGCCCCGTACGAGCGGAGGGCGACGTAGCCGTCCTCCCGGGGGTCGGGGGCCGACCAGGCGTCGTCGTGGAAGTCGTCGGTGTCGTCGGGGGCGCTCTGGAGGGTGTCGGTCACGCTGTCTACGGTGCTCTCCCGCGCCTCCTCGTGCTCGCGGCTGCCAGGGGTCTGTGCAGAACGCGACGACGAGCCGTACCCCGGGAGGAGAGGCCGCGGCCAGGCCCGACGCGTAGACGGGACGGATGACCGAGACCCCCACGCCGCGCCCCCGCCTGTTCCTCGACGCCCGGGCGACGCTCGGCGAGAGCCCCGTGTGGGACGTCGACGCACAGGAGCTCGTGTGGACGGACATCACGCCGGGGCTGCTGCACCGCACCTCGGCGGACGGCCTGCGCGACCGGACCCTCCCGGTCGACCCGCCCCTGCCGAGCTTCCAGCGCCGACGCGGCGGAGGACTCGTCGCTGCCCTGGAGGACCAGGTCGTGCTGACCGATGACGACGGCGGCTCCCTGCAGGTGCTCGCCACCGTCGAGCTCGCCAAGGAGGGCATGCGGCTCAACGAGGGCAAGTGCGACCCGTTCGGCGCGTTCGTCGTCGGCGCCATGGACCCCGACGGAGCCCCCGTCGCGGGCCTCTGGCGCGTGGGGCCCGACGGCGTCGTCACCCTGCTCCGCGACGACTTCACGACCACCAACGGCTTCGAGTGGAACGACGACGGCTCGGAGATCTACCTGACCGACACTGACCGGGAGACCATCTACCGCGCCTCGTGGGACGCCCAGGGCACGCTCGGCGAGCTCGTCCCCTTCTCGTCGGGCGGGTCGCACGACGGCCTCGCCCGGGACGAGCTCGGTGAGTTCTGGGGCGCCGTGCACGGCGAGAGCGTCGTGGTGCACCTCGACCGCGACGGCGACGTCGTCGAGCGGATCGAGTTCCCCGTGCCGCTGCTCACCGGCATCGGGTTCGGCGGCGCGGACCTGCGCACGCTCTTCGTGCTGTCCGCCCGCGAGGGGCTCGACGACGACCAGCTCGCCGAGCACCCCCTCAGCGGCGGCGTGTTCGCGCTCGACCTCGACCGGGCCGGCCGGGCGCCGTTCCTGTTCGGTCCGCAGGCCTGACGGCCTGAGCGCCTGACGGCCCGACTCCGCAGGCCGCCCACGACGAAGGGCCCCGAGGAGGCGCGGTGCGCGTCCTCGAGGCCCGTCCGTCCGGTCGCGCCCCGGCTCAGATGCGTCCGACGAGCCCGTCGCGCGACATGTCCGTGCCCTCGGCCAGGACGGCGCGGGCGGCGTCACGGGCGTCGTCGACGTTCCAGAGCAGGACGCCGACCACGGCGCTGTCAGACAGGTAGTACGCCACGGCCGACCCGTCGCCCTTGTCGTCGACCACGGTCTCGAGCGACGCGTCGAGCGTCCCGACCGCCTCGTACGAGATGTCGAGGACCTTCGAGTAGTAGTACGGCGTGTGCCCGTACGTCTCGTCGGCCCCGGCCATGACGCGCCCGACGAAGGCGCCCTGCTCCTTGGCGTTGTCGACGTGCTCGACACGGCGGCGGCCCAGGATGCGGTCCGGGTAGGAGGCGACGTCGCCCGCGGCGAAGACGTGCGGGTCCGAGGTGCGCAGCGAGGCGTCGACGACGATGCCGTCCTCGACCTCGAGGCCGGCCGCCTCGGCCAGCTCGGTCGAGGGCGTGATGCCGAGGCCGACGGCCACGGCGTCGGCCTCGAGCGACGTCCCGTCGTCGAGCACGACCTGCACCCCGGCGTCCGAGGCCGAGCCGCCCTCGACGCGACGTTCCTTGACCAGCGTGACGCCCGCCTCCTCGAAGGCTGCCTCGAAGCGCGTGGCGATCTCGGCCGGGAACACCGGGCCGCCGAGGACCTCGTCGGGCGTGACGATCGTCACGCGCGTGTCGTTCTGCACCAGCGCCGCGGCGAGCTCGGTGCCGATGTAGCTGCCGCCGACGACGACGGCCCGGCGTCCCTCGCCCGAGAGCTCTCGCAGCCGCCGGTAGTCGGCCGCGGTGCGGAAGTGCACGACGCGGTCGTCCTCGGGCAGGTCGAGCCGGGTCGGCGTCCCGCCGGTCGCCAGCAGGAGGCGCCCCCACGACACGGTCCGCCCGTCGTCGGTCGTCACGGTGCGGGCCTCGCGGTCGACGGCGGTGACCGAGGTGCGCAGGCGGATCTCGGCTCCCGACGCGTCGCGGGTGCCCAGGTCGTTGTCGGTCTCGGTGTACTCGGGGTCGATCCAGAGCTTCTTGGAGAGCGCGGGGCGCGTGTAGGGCTCGTCGACGTCGTCGCTGACGATCAGGACGGTCGCCTCAGGGGCCGTCTCGTGGATCGCCTTCGCCGCGGAGTCCGCGGTCATGCCCCCGCCCACGACGACGTGGTCGAAGGAGTCGGAACCGGTGCCGGTGCCGGTGCTGGTGCTGTCGCTCATGTGGTGCCTCCAGGTCGTGGGAAGGGCACCGCACCGGAGGTCGCGTAGGGGATCTCCGGGGCGGTGCCCAGTCGGTGGTGCCCGCGGGGGGCGGGCGGCGGGTCGCTAGTTGGCGACGGCGCCGACGCGGTCCTGGCCCTCGGCCATGGCGTCCTCGTCGCGACCGCGCGTGTCGGCCGACGCGGCGTCCTTCTCCGGGTGGCGGTTCTCGGCGCCGGTCATCCAGGCGAGCTGCTCGAGGCGCTCGAGGATGCTGTGCAGCACGTCGGCCGTCGTCGGGTCCTCGTCGTCGACGTCGTCGTGAACCGTGCGCATGGTGTCGACGACGGCGTACATGCGGTCGACGATCAGGTCGACGACCGAGGTGGTCTCGACCGGGCCGGCGGGGAACTGCACGAGGCTGGTCTCGTTCGCGACCGTGTTCGAGCGGCCGTCGGGCACGAGGTAGACGGCGCGCATGCGCTCGGCGACCTCGTCGCTGAACTCACGGGCCGCGTCGACGATCTCGTCGAGCTGCAGGTGCAGGTCGCGGAAGTTGCTGCCGAGCAGGTTCCAGTGCGCCTGCTTGCCCTGGATGTGGAGCTCGATGAGGTCGACGAGGACCTTCTGCATGGACTTGCGCAGGGCGGGGGATCCTTGGAACACGGGGACTCCTTCAGTCGTGGGGGCGTGCGGCCGTGGAGCCGCTGCGTCGCACCGGTCAGGGTGCGTCGTGGACGGTAGTCCCGTCCCGCCGGGCGGCGGTCCAGCTTCCGGGGGACACCCAGGTGAGGAGGCGCGGCTCACGACCGCGAGGCCGCTCTTCGTCTCGAAACCGGTGGCGTGGTATCTTCTCGACGGCGACCGATCGGTCGCGGTTCGACGGGCACCGGCGCCCGTCCGGCTCTGAGGGGGGCACATGAGCGAGGGATCGCAGGGCTTCGAGTCCGTCGAGGTGACGCGACTGCGTCGCGAGATCGAGAGCGCCTGGGGCGCCTTCGACGACATCGACCAGATGGCGTGGGACCACCGCGTCCTCGTCGTCCGCTACGTGATCGGTGCGCTGCCCGACGCGGCCAGCGCCGCAGCCCGTGCCGGCCACGCCGGCCTGGCACTCCGCCTCCTCGACGACGCTGCGGCGTTCCCGCCGCCGTGGGCGTCGATCTGCACCGGCTGGGTGCGCGCGCTCGCCGCCTCGCGCGCTGCCGTCGAGTTCCGCGACGCCCCCGTCTGGGTCGACGACGAGCCCGCCGGGACCGCTGTCGGCTCGGCTCCGGCGCACAGCGTCGCCTGAGCACCTCGGCCTAGCGTCGGGGCCATGACCTCCGCACCGTCCCGGGGCCGCGGCCGCCGTCGCGTCGGCCTGGTCCGCTTCGCCGCGACCGTGGTGACCGACTACGCCTTCGTCTGGCGCGTGCACCTCGTGCCGCGGTCGGGCCGCGTCGTCCCCGTCCGGTGGCGGCACGGCGACCGCGCCCCCGTGCTGTTGCTGCCCGGCGTCTACGAGACCTGGCGGCACCTCCGGGTGATCGGCGAGCGCCTGTCCGACCTCGGGCACCCGGTCGTCGTGGTGCCTGGCATGCGCCACAACCGGCAGCCCATCCCGGCGACCGCGGAGGCGGCGCAGCGGATCCTCGACGCGCACGACCTGCGCGGGGTCGTCGTCGTCGCGCACAGCAAGGGCGGCCTGGTCGGCAAGTCCATGATGGTCGGCACCGACGTCGACCGGCGCATCGACCGGATGGTGGCGATCAACAGCCCGTTCTCGGGCACGCGCTGGTCGCGCGTGCTGCCGAACCCGGCGCTGCGGGCCTTCTCGCCGAGCGACGCCGCGCTGCTGCAGCTCGCCGAGCAGCGCGAGGCGAACGAGCGGGTCGTCTCGATGGCCTCGGGCTTCGACGCGCACGTGACCGAGGGCAGCGAGCTGCCGGGAGCCGAGAACGTCACGTTCCCCGTCGACGGGCACTTCCGGCCGCTCGGGAACCCCGCGTGCGTCGACATGATCGTGGCCGCGGTCGAGGGCGGCGACCTCGGCGAGGTGGGCACCGAGGGCGACGCCCTCAGCCCCGGGGGCTCAGCGCCCTGACCGTCTCCCGCGGCCGCTCCACGTGCGCGAAGTGCCCGCAGCCGGCCAGCACGGTCGTCCGCGCCTCCGGCAGGAGGACCCGCAGCTGCACGAGGTCGTCCGGCTGCGCGAACGCGTCCTCCGCCCCGGCGACGACCGCCACCGGGCAGGTGATCCTCGCCCAGGTGCCGGTGTCGTAGCCCACGCCCGACTCGACCGCGGCGACGAAGGCCCGCGGCCGGATCTCGGCCACGAACGCCTCGAGCACCGACCGGGGCACCCGGCGCACGTGCCGGAACACGGGAGCGGAGAGGGCACGCAGCAGCCCGACCCTGGCGGCGCCGGCGAGCAGGGGGCCGGAGGCGCGGGGCAGCACCCGGAACACCACCCGCAGCAGCACGAGGGCCGGCACCGTCCGCAGCCCGCGCCACGGCCGCGACGCGGCCTCGAGGGCGGAGAACGTCGTGGGGGAGACGAGCCCGAGCGACCGGACGCGCCCCGGCGACTGCGCGGCGACGTGCAGCGCGATCAGGGCGCCCAGCGAGTGGCCGACGAGGTCGAAGCGGTCGAGCCCACAGGCGTCGGCCACGGCGCGGACGACCCGGGACGCCGCGTGCACGTCGAGGGCGACGGCGGGCGCCGGGCTGGCGCCCCAGCCCGGCAGGTCGATCAGCACGAGCGCCCCGGCGAGGGTCGGCGGGGCGTCCGCGCCCGCCTCGCGCACCGCACGGCGGAGCGGCAGCCACGTCGTCCACGAGCCGGCCGCTCCGTGCAGCATCACCGTCGCGGAGGCGCGGGCCGCGTCGCCCGCGGGGCCCGCGTCCCCGAGGACGGCCGACCGGTGCAGCACGACCCGGCCGTCGGCGGTGTCGACGACGTCCTCGACCAGGTCGTGCGCCTCCTCGGGGTCGAGCCCGAAGGGCGCGTAGGAGTCGCCGGGGGCCGCGCTGGCGTCGCCGGTCACTCGTCGATGATCTCTTCGCGCACCCGGCGGATGTCCTCGAGCAGCGAGCCGATCAGCACCCAGTGCTCCGGGTCGGGGCGGAGCACCCGCACCGGCGCCGTGAGGGCCGGGGTCTCGGGCCAGGCGTCGTGGCCCGTGTCGGCGTCGGCGCCGCCGACGTCGAGCGGCGCGCGCTCGCCGCCGAGCGGTGGCTGACCGTGCAGGCGTCGCTCGTCCGGCGACGGCCCCGAGGAGGCGGGTGCCGAGCCGGCCTCGGCCTCCCGTCCCCGGAGCCGCAGGTCGTGCGCCGCCCGGTGCAGCTCCTCGGCGATCTGGCCCACGGCCGGGTCGTCCACGAGGTCGACGTCGTAGTTGTCGTGCACGGAGCGGGTCATGCCGACGGCGCGGTGGACGAGCGCCGTCAGCCGGACCAGCAGTGCCGCGTCCGCCTCGAGCACGGTCCGCTGGCGGCTCGCGCGCGGGTTGAGCATGAGGCTCTCCTCGCCCGCTGCGACGGCCGCGGCGGCCTTCGCCTGGAGGTCGCGCAGGCCCCGCGCCTGGACGAGCACGGCACCGAGGCGCTCCCGGTCGCTCGGCGTCGACAGGACGGCGCCGAGCTCGTCCAGCACCGCGGCGAGGTCGCGGGTGAGGCGGCCGACGGCGAGGTGCGCCGGCGCGAGCAGCACGGGCGGCACGACGAGCGCGTTGATCGCCAGGGCGACCACGGCGCCGATGACGGTCTCGAGCACCCGGTCGAGGGCGTAGTCGGGGGTCTGCGCCCCGATCGCGAGCACGAGCATCGCCGAGATGGGCACCTGGTTCGCGCTGCTCGGCGTGAGGCGGAGCGCCCACGAGACGAGCAGGCTGACGACGACGATGCTGAGCACGATCCAGGTGGAGGCGCCGAACAGCTGGCCTGCCGCGAACGCGATCAGCACCCCCGCGACCACGCCGACGCTCCGCTCGAGCCCGCGCACGAGCGACTGGTTGACGCTCGGCAGGACGACCAACAGCGCGGCGATCGCGGCGAAGATCGGCAGGGGCTGCTGCAGCAGCGCGACCGACGCGAACCAGGCGACGACGACCGCGACGGACGTCTTGGCGACCTGGAGCAGAGGGGTGCGCCGCGTCTGACGGATGCGCGAGACGAGGTGCACGCTCCCGAGGATACCGTCGCGCCCGCATCACGATCGGGTAACCGTGCCGCGCCGTCGGCCCTCCGGGGCGCCCTCCGACGGGTTTACTGAACGCGTGTGGCCGAACTCAGCAGAGGTGCTCCCCGCGGCCTTCGCCGGCTCGGGGCTCACCGTCGTCGCCTTCCGGCCCCACTCGGTCGAGCCCTCCGGGCACGGGTTCCTCTACGGCTACGAGGTCGACACGGTCGACGAGGCGGGCGCCTCCGACACGGTCCTGACCTTCATCGACACGGACGTGTCGACCGCCGACGCGACGAGCGTCCTCACCACCGACCCCTCGACGGGGCAGCAGCTCGCCGTCTGGGCCTACCCGGCCGACCCCCTCCTCCCTGCGCTCGCCGGCGTCACCTACCCCGACCGGGTCACGGAGTCGCTGGCCGCGCTCGGCATCGTGGTCACCTCGCCGACCTTGAGCGTCGCCGCGTACCGGCCGGGCAAGAGGGCGGTCATCCGGCTCGACTCGCCCGAGACGACCCTGTTCCTCAAGGTGATCCGACCCGACCGCGTCGCGCCGATCGTCGCCCAGCACGAGGCGTTCCGTGCGGAGGGCCTGCCGGTGCCCCGCGTCCTCGCGTCGCGGCCCGACGGGCTCCTCGTGCTCGAGCGCGTCCCCGGCGTGCCGGCGGGGCAGCGCGTCGCCGAGCTCGCGGACGAGCCGCGCTTCGTACGGCAGATCGTCGACCTGGGCCGGCTGGTCGCCGACGTGCGCATCACGAACCGGGCACAGTCGGACGCCCTCGACCACGCGGACTGGCACCGCGGCACGTTGTCGACGGCCCTGCCGGAGCGCGCGCCCGAGATCCACGCCCTCTACGGCGAGATCGAGCGTCGGCGGTCGTCCTGGACGGGCGACGCCCTCGCCGTCATCCACGGCGACCTCCACCTCGAGCAGCTCTTCGTCGACCCGGAGCGGCCGTGGCACGTCACCGGCCTGCTCGACATCGACACCGCGGGGCTCGGCCACCCCGCCCGCGACGCCGCGGCCCTGGTCGCGCACCTCGTCGTCACGGGGCAGTGGCACCGCGGCAACGGCGACGAGGCCGAGGCCCGCGCCTGTGAGCGGCTCGCAGACGAGCTCTCCCGCACCTGGGCGCGCGCGGTGCCGGAGCTCGCCGACCGCCTCGCCCCGGCGGTCGCGGCCCAGCTGCTGGCCCACGCGGGGGGCCAGGCGACGCTCGCCACGGACACCGGGCGGCGCAAGGCGGAGCAGCTGCTCGGCGCCGCGGCCGGGGCCCTCGGCGGCTGGCCGGCCCCCGCCGACCGCGACACGGCGGCGCCCGGTGGCGTCGCGGGTGCGTGAGCGCGTAAAGTAGGGCGCAGCACCGTCCGTGTCGTCGTCCGACACGGTGGGTCCGACACGACCGGCGGCGGCTCGTCCGCCTCGCAGGTCCGTGTCGGCCAGGTCTGTGTCAGCCAGGTCCGTGTCGGCCAGGTCTGCACGGGCCCGGTGACGTGTCGCCGGCACCGCGCCTCCTCCGCACCTCGCGTCTGAGGCTGGTTCCGTCCGTCCGTGCCTTCCCGCCGTCCGACCCGAAGTCGTCCGGTCGTGTCTCGTCTCGCCCCGGTGTCCGCACCGCGGCGGTCCGTCGCGTCGGGGCAGGCGAGGGTCGGGGCAGACGAGAGCCGGGGCCGGCCCCCGGGCCGGAGCGCCGCACCGCAGCACCACCCGTCGTCGCTCGACGACACAGCATCGTCGACCGTCGCGTCGACCACGAGGAGGAGCCTTGGCTCGACCAGGCCAGCGTCAGCAGGGCGGCACCCGCACCGCCCCCCAGAAGCACCGCCGCCGCGAGGTGGACAACGACGGGCTCATCCCCGTCCTCGCCCGTGCCGTGCGCGAGGTGGAGGCCGCCGCCCAGCGTGGGCAGGTGAAGCCCTCCAGCCGCACGAAGTTCCAGGTCATCGCGCTGCTGATGCGCGAGGAGCGCGCCCGCGTCAAGGTCGACAAGGCGATCAGCGACTCCGAGCGCGCCGAGCAGATGAAGCGCCTCGACGGCGTCGCGCAGATCCTCGCGAAGACCGCCGCCCGCGACACGTCGCTCATCGCCCTGCTCGGGGAGGACGCGGTCGTGTCCGAGAGCGCCAAGACCCTCAAGCGCGACATGCAGATGTCGGCAGGCATGGAGCTCGCGCCCGAGGAGCAGGTCGTCGTGCGCGAGGCCGCGCCGGTCGCGCCCGTCTCCGAGCGCCAGGTCGTGCCGCAGTCGGTCGTCTCGCGTCAGCTCGCCAACCCGTTCCTGCCGCCGGACTTCTCGCTCGCCGAGGTCACCCGCGAGGTGCACCCGGTGCGCCTCGCCAACTGGGAGCTCTTCGGCCCGCTCTTCAAGTCGTTCGAGTACGGCGCCGGCGGCGGGTCCGCGTGCATGCCGCTCCCCGAGCCGACCACGGTCGACGCCCCGGCCGGCGCGACGCTGATGCACCACCAGGCGCAGCTCGTCGAGTCCGCCCGCCAGGGCCACCGCACCTACCTGCTCGCCGACGAGCCCGGCCTCGGCAAGACGGCCCAGTCGCTGCTCGCCGCGCAGGCGGCAGGCGCCTACCCGCTGCTCGTCGTCGTGCCCAACGTCGTCAAGACCAACTGGGCCCGCGAGGTCCAGCTCTGGACGCCGACCCGCACGGCCACCGTGATCCACGGCGACGGCGACACCCTCGACGCCTTCGCCGACGTGGTGATCGTCAACTACGAGGTGCTCGACCGCCACGTCGGCTGGCTGGGCGACCTCGGCTTCAAGGGCATGATCGTCGACGAGGCGCACTTCATCAAGAACAAGGAGTCGCAGCGCTCGCGGCACGTGCTGCAGCTGTCGGAGCGCATCCGCTCGCGCACGGCGCACCCCCTGCTGATGGCGCTCACCGGCACGCCGCTGATCAACGACATCGAGGACTTCCGGGCGATCTGGGAGTTCCTCGGCTGGATCGGCGACAAGAAGCCCGCCGCCGAGCTCATGGAACAACTGGAGGAGGCGGGCCTCACGCCGGCCGATCCCGGCTTCTTCTCCTCCGCCCGCGAGATCGTCATCGACCTCGGCATCGTCCGGCGCCGCAAGGTCGACGTCGCCGCGGACATCCCGGCCCGCCGCATCGCCGACCTCCCCGTCGAGCTCGACGACGAGGCCGGCCGCTCGATCCGCGAGGCCGAGCGCGAGCTGGCCCGCCGTCTCGTCTCCCGGTACCGGTCCGCGCTCGCGGCCCGCACCTCCGGCGTCCGGGTCGAGGGGGTCGACCACGATCTGGTGCGCCAGGTCGCGAAGTGGGAGCTCGAGGACACGACCACCGCGAAGAACGGCGAGAACGTCTTCAGCATGGTGCGCCGCATCGGCCAGGCCAAGGCCGGGCTCGCCGCGGACTACACGGCCCAGCTCGCCCGCAACGTCGGCAAGGTCGTCTTCTTCGCCAAGCACATCGACGTCATGGACGTCGCCGAGCAGACCTTCGCCAAGCGCGGCATCAAGTACTCGTCGATCCGCGGAGACCAGACGCCGGCCGTCCGCCAGCGCCAGATCGACGCGTTCGTGGACGACCCCGAGGTCGAGGTCGTCGTCTGCTCGCTCACGGCGGCCGGCGTCGGGCTCAACCTGCAGGTCGCGTCGAACGTCGTGCTCGCCGAGCTGTCGTGGACGGACGCCGAGCAGACGCAGGCCATCGACCGCGTGCACCGCATCGGCCAGGAAGAACCCGTCACCGCCTGGCGCATCATCGCCGCCCAGACCAGCGACACGAAGATCGCCGAGCTGATCGACAGCAAGGCGGGCCTCGCGGCGCGCGCCCTCGACGGCGACGACAGCGAGGTGGTCGACTCGACCGACATCCAGCTCAGCGCGCTCGTCGCCCTCCTCACCGAGGCCCTCGCCGAGTAGCGCGCGCCGCGCCGCGCCGCCCCTGCTCACGGCATCGGACGTCGCAGCGGGCGAGTTCGTCGGTCCAGGGCCGTCATGGCAGCCCGGCTGCGACGAACTCGCCCGCCGTCGAGGGACGCCTCCCAGGAGGCGGGAGTTGGGTCGGGTGACCACACGCACGCACCCGAAGGAGCACCCCATGCCCGAGATCCAGGGCTACGCCCACGTCGCCATCACCGTGTCCGACCTCGACGCGAGCCTCGCGTTCTACGAGTCGCTGCTCGGCGCGCCGCCCGTCGGGCAGATCGTGCTGGACGGCCTCGACCGCCGCCTCTTCTCGGTCGGCAACGGCCAGATCCTCGGCGTGACCGCCTACACCGCGGGCAAGGCCGTGCCCTTCGACCCGACCGTGCCCGGCCTCGACCACATCGGCTTCGCCGTGGCCGACCGCGACGCCGTCGTCGCCTGGCAGGAGCACGCCGCCTCCGTCGGCATCGAGTCCGACCTCGAGGACCCCGACTTCGGCACCACCCTGATGGTCAAGGACCCCGACGGCAACCAGATCGAGTTCTTCGCGGCCGCACCGCAGAGCTGACGCGACCGGGCGCACGAGAACGCCCCGCGCCTCCGGAGGGAGGGGCGGGGCGTTCTCGTGTCGCAGGCACCAGTGTGCCTGCTGGCACTACAGCCCGAGCTTCGCCTTGACGTCGGCGAGCGATGGGTTCGTCGCGGTCGAGCCGTCGGGGAAGATCACGGTCGGCACCGTCTGGTTGCCGCCGTTGACGCTCTCGACGATCTCGGCGGTGCCCGCGACCTCCTCGATGTTGACCTCGGTGAAGCCGATGCCCTGCTTGCCGAGCTGCTGCTTCAGGCGGGCGCAGTAGCCGCACCACGACGTGCTGAACATCGTGATGGAGCCGGCTGCGGGGACGTAGGAGGTGGCGGTGTCGGTCATGGGCACAGGCTATGCCCGGTCGGCGGTGAGGGACGGGGGAGTTGGCTGGGAGGAACGACACGAGGAGGACACACCGTGGCAGACACCGTCGCCGACCAGATCATCGCCCAGCTCGTCGCCGCCGGGGTCCGGCGCATCTACGGGATCGTCGGCGACAGCCTGAACCCGGTCGTCGACGCGGTCCGCCGTACCGGCGGCTCGGCGAAGGGCGGCATCGACTGGATCCACGTGCGCAACGAGGAGGCGGCGGCCTTCATGGCGTCCGGCGACGCGCAGATGAGCGGCGAGCTCGCCGTCTGCGCCGGCTCGTGCGGCCCCGGCAACCTGCACCTCATCAACGGCCTCTACGACGCCCACCGCAGCCGCGCCAAGGTGCTCGCGATCGCGAGCCACATCCCCAGCGCGATGATCGGCTCGGACTACTTCCAGGAGACGCACCCCGACCGGCTCTTCGTCGAGTGCTCGGGCTACTCGGAGATGATCTCGACGGCCGTCCAGTCGCCGTCGGTCGTCGCCTCCGCCATCCGGCACGCCGTGGCCGGCCACGGCGTCAGCGTCGTGACGCTGCCCGGAGACGTCGCCGAGCTGGAGGCGCAGGGTGCCACGCCGCCTCACCTCACGACCCGCGCCCCCGAGCTCGTCCCCGCGCAGGAGGACGTGCAGGCCCTCGCCGACGCGATCAACGCGGCCGGCACCGTCGCGTTCTTCGTGGGCGAGGGCGGTCGCGGCGCCCACGACGAGATCATCGAGCTGGCCGGCGTCGTCGGGGCCCCGATCGGTCACAGCCTGCGCGGCAAGGACGTCATCCAGCACGACAACCCCTACGACGTCGGCATGACGGGCCTGCTCGGCTACGGGGCCGCGCACGCGGGCATCCACGACGCCGACCTGCTCGTGCTGCTCGGCACCGACTTCCCCTACCCGCAGTTCCTGCCCGACGGCGACCAGGTGACGATCGCCCAGGTCGACGTCGAGGCCGCCGTGATCGGTCGTCGCGCGACGGTCCACGTGCCGGTGCACGGCGCCGTGCTGCCGACCCTGCGCATGCTGCAGCCGCTGGTGAAGCCCAAGAAGAGCCGTCGGTTCCTCGACAAGACGCTCAAGAAGCACGAGAAGCTGATGGGCAGCGTCGTCGGCGCGTACACGAAGAGGGCCGAGAAGCTCGTCCCGATCCACCCCGAGTACGCGGCGTCGATCCTCGACGAGATCGCCGCCGACGACGCGATCTTCACGGCCGACACGGGCATGGCGAACGTCTGGGCTGCCCGGTACATCACGCCCACCGCCGGCCGTCGCGTGTTCGGCTCGTACCTGCACGGCTCGATGGCGAACGCCCTGCCGCACGCGCTCGGAGCGCAGCTCGCGTTCCCCGGCCGCCAGGTCGTCTCGATGTCGGGCGACGGCGGGCTCTCGATGCTGATGGGCGAGCTGATCACGGCGAAGATGTACGAGATCCCCGTGAAGATCGTCGTCTTCAACAACTCGACCCTCGGCCTCGTCAAGCTCGAGATGCTCGTCGACGGCTACCCGGACTTCGGCGTCGACGTGCCCTACGTCGACTACGCCGCTGTCGCGCGGTCGATCGGCATCCACGCGGTGCACGTCGACCAGCCGGGCGACCTCCGCGACGGCTTCGAGGCCGTGTTCGAGCACGACGGACCGGCGCTGATCGACATCGCGACCGACCCGCAGGCGCTCTCGCTGCCTCCCGCGATCACGGGGGCCCAGGTCAAGGGCTTCTCGCTGGCGATGTCGAAGATCGTCATGAACGGAGGCGCGGGCGAGGTCGTCTCCATGGTGCGCTCCAACCTGCGCAACGTGCCGCGGCCGTAGGGGGCTGCGGCCCCGCCGCAGGAGGAGGCGCGGCATCGGTCCCGAGGACCGGCGCCGCGCCTCCTGCACTCCCGCTGCGGTCTCCCGCCTGCTGGCCGTCCGACACCGCCTGCGGCGTGGTGCCCGCTCGCTGCTGCTGCTGCTGCTGCCTGCCGCGCGCTGCGCCCGGTGTGAGCATGTCGGCGGGTTCCCGTAGCCGGGGGCGGGTCAGCGCCCACCCGCCGGGGACGGCGGCGACCCGCCGCGAGTCACCACGACCCGCCCGCAGCAACTGCGACCCGCCGACTTCTGAGGAAGAGAAGGAGGGGAAGGGAGGAGGAGGCGCGGTGCGGGCCTCAGCCCGCGCGGCGACCCGAGCGCGCGACGAGCCGGGCGACCGCGGCGGCGGGGATGCCGATCCAGTCCGGCCGGTTCCGCTTCTCGTAGATGGCCTCGTAGACGGCCTTGTCGATCTCGAACGCGTCGAGCAGGGCCCGCTGGGCGCGCACGTCGACCCCCGAGGAGGCGATGTACCCGTCGACGAAGGCGACGCGCGAGTCGTGCGCCCAGGCTGCCGCGTCGACCGGGGGAGACTGCTGTGCGAGCGACCCTGCGACGTAGTCGAACGAGCGCAGCATGCCGGCGACGTCGCGCAGCACGAGATCGGCGCGCGAGCGCTCGGGCATCGGCCGGAGCGGCTCGCCCTCGAAGTCGAGCAGGGTCCAGCCGCGGCTGGGCGACTGGAGCGCCTGGCCGAGGTGCAGGTCGCCGTGGATCCGCTGGAGGCGCGGCCACGTCAGCGACTCGGCCGCGTCGTAGACGGCGAGGACCGCCTCCTCGTGCTCCGCGATCTCGGGCACCTCGCGCGCCGCGATCGAGATGCGGCGCCGCATGCTCGTGAGGGCCTCGCTGACGGCCGAGGCGTCGGCGTCGACCGTGCCGAGCTGGTCGGCGAGGGTGGCGTGCACCTCGGCGACGGCGGTGCCGAGCTCGCGGGCGGACGTCGTGAAGTCCTGGCCGGCGGAGGCCGCGTCGAGCGCGACGCGCCAGGCGTCCTCGGCTCCGGCGAGGAACTCCTGCGAGAAGGCGAGGTGGCCGCGCGCCTCGCCGTGGTCGCGGCCCGGGTCGGGCCAGGTGGCGTGCAGCGAGCCGAACGTCGTCGGCACCCTGGTCGAGCCGCCCTCGGTCAGCGCGGCCTGGGTCGTCACGTCCGGGTTGTCGCCGTGGTGCAGCACCCGGAACACCTTCGCGATGGCGTGCTCGACGGGCCCGCCCTCGAGGTCGTAGATGATCGACGTGTTCGACTGCTCGCCCTTCAGCACGCGCGACCGCCGCACCCGCCCGGCCTCGACCAGCGGCGTGCCGTCGACGACGACGTCGGACCCCTCCACGTGGGCACGGCTCGACATCAGCTCGAAGAGGTGACGCGCGTACGCGGGGTCGTGCGGGGCGTCGTAGAGGTACAGGTCGTCGGCCGAGCCGATGAACGCCGCGTCGCCGCCGGGCAGCGGGGTGCGGCGTGCGACCACGGGCACCTGGTACAGCACGGGCAGCTCGGGCGCCTCGTCGATCACGAGCAGCGTCATCGCCAGGACGCCGTCGAGATCGGCCTCGAACGAGCCGATCACCCGGATCGCGGGCGTGCTGCCCTTCGTGGCGTACCAGCGCTGTCGCGCCATCCATCCGGCAAGGGTCGGCGCGACGTCGCTCATTCCCCGACCCTACGCCCGTGGGCAGGTCGAGAGACCGGCGGGTCCGGAGGCTGGCCGGTCTGGACCCGCCGGGCTCGAGGAGGAGGCCGTCCGGAGGCCGGTGCGTTAGAACGGTCTCCATGAGCACCAGCGAGCAGACCGAGATCGAGCGCAAGTACGACGTCGACGACGAGGCGGTCGTCCCCGACCTCGACGGCGTCGCGGATCACCCGGACCTCGCAGGAGGCGCCGGCCCCGTCCACGAGGTCGCGCGCGTCGAGCGCTCCGCCCCCGTGCACCTCCGTGCCGTCTACCACGACACGGAGGACCACCTCCTGCTGGGCTCGCGCATCACGCTGCGCCGCCGGACGGGCGGCCACGACGAGGGCTGGCACCTCAAGCTCCCGGCTTCCGCCCCGGCTTCCGCCTCGGGTTCGGCCTCGAGTGGTCAGGAGATGTCCTCGGATGCCCCGGCAACGACCGGAACCGACCACTCGGCGGCCGGCGCGACAGCGGGTGAGCCCGACGGCAGCACCCGGGGCAGGCGCGAGGTGCACGCGCCCCTCGGCTCCGAGGACGAGGGAGTCCCCGCCGAGCTGCTCGCCCGGGTCGCGGAGCAGCTCGGCGACCGGTCGGTCGCGCCCGTGGTCGTGCTCGAGACGACGCGCACGGCGACGACGCTCCTCGACGCGGAGGGCGCCGCGCTGGCCGAGCTCGCCGACGACGTCGTCACGGCGACCGTGCCGGGTCGAGACGGCGCCGAGCCCGCCGTCCGACGCTGGCGCGAGTGGGAGGCGGAGCTCGCCCCCGGCGTCGACGGCCCGTCGGGAGACGCCCTGCTCGACGCGATCGAGGCGCGCCTCCTCGCCGCGGGCGCGGCCCCGTCGACGTCGCGCTCGAAGCTCGCCCGAGGCCTCGGCGCCGAGTCCGCCTGAACCCGTCGAGGGCGGGTCGCCTGCGTCGAGGGCGGGTCGCCGCGGACCCGCCCTCGACGACTCTGACCCGCCCTCGACGACTCTGACCCGCCCTCGAAGTCAGGAGGCGGGGGCGGGCCTCAGGAGGAGGCGACTCGCCGTGAGGCGAGCAGCGCCTCGATCTTGCGCACCGTCGCGTCGTTCCGTGCCGTGACCGGCACGGCGAGCGACCGCCACCACGCGGCGGGCACGCGACTGGCGAGGACGCCGTCGGGCAGCCACTGGTAGACCGCCTCGCCCGTCACGACCATCAGCTCGGGGGCGAGGTCGGACGCAGGAGGCGCCTCCTCGACCACGGGACGCCCCGCCTGGGCGAACGCGACCGACAGCAGCTTCGCCTCACGCGACCCGTCGCGCAGCGGGTTCGCCGCCGCGATCCGCGCGAACGCGTCGCCGCCGAGCACGACCAGCTCGGCGTCGACGCCCGTGCGCTCCCGGACGGCTGCCCGCAGGGCGCCGGCGTCCTCGGCCCCGAGCGGACGATCGGCCGAGAACACGAGGTTGCCGCTGTTCAGCAGCGTCGCCGGTCGCTCGTGCCCCAGGTCCTCGGCGGCTGCCCGCAGCTCGACCATCGGCACGCGCTTCGCCGTCCCGACGTTGATCCCGCGCAGCAGCGCGACGTGGTCGAGCCCGACGTGGTCGAGCGCGACCGGGTCCTGCGCGAGGTGCCCCACGTCGGCCTAGGCGCGGCCGAGCACGTCGAGCAGCCAGGCGAGCTCGAAGGCCCGCTCGCGCCACGACTCGTAGCGCCCGCTCACGCCTCCGTGGCCGGCCGACATCTCGGTCTTGAGCAGCACGGGAGCGCCGACGTCGCGCAGCCGTGCCGCCCACTTCGCGGGCTCGACGTAGAGCACGCGGGTGTCGTTCAGAGAGGTGACCGCGAGGATGCGCGGGTACGTCGCTCCCTCGCGCACGTTCTCGTACGGCGTGTAGCTCGCCATGTACTCGTAGACCTCGGGGTCGTGCAGGGGGTCGCCCCACTCGTCCCACTCGATCACGGTGAGGGGCAGCGACGGGTCGAGGATGCTCGTCAGGGCGTCGACGAACGGCACGGCCGCGACGATCCCGGCGAAGCGCTCCGGTGCGATGTTCGCCACGGCACCCATCAGCAGGCCGCCCGCGCTGCCGCCCTCGGCCACCAGCAGCTCGGGGCTCGTGCGTCCCTCGGCGATGAGGTGGTCCGCGACGTCGACGAAGTCGGTGAAGGTGTTCTTCTTCGACAGGGTCTTGCCCTGCTCGTACCAGGCGCGTCCCATCTCGCCGCCGCCGCGCACGTGCGCGACCGCGAAGACCACGCCACGGTCGAGCATCGAGAGGCGGGCGACGCTGAAGCCCGGGTCGATGCTGTGCTCGTACGAGCCGTAGCCGTAGAGGTGCAGGGGAGCGGGCTCGCCGACGCGGACGGCGTCCCGACGCCAGACGAGCGAGATCGGGATGCGCGTGCCGTCGGCAGCCGTCGCCCACTCGCGGGCCTGCTGGTAGTCGGCAGGGTCGTAGTCGCCGAGCACGACCTGGCGCTTGAGCACACGGCGCTCGCCGTTGCGGACGTCGAGGTCGACGACGGTCGAGGGCGTCGTGAACGAGGTGTGGACGAACCGCACGGTCGGCTGGGCGAACTCGGGCCCGCCTGAGGCCCCTGCCGAGAACAGCGGCTCGTCGAACTCGACCTCGACCGGCTCGCCGATGCCGTCAGGACCCAGGGGGACGACCGAGAAGCGCGGCAGCGCCTCGCGGCGGTACTCGACGACGAGGTGCCCGGCGAAGGCGTCGACCGACTCGAGCCGGATGGAGGCGCTGTGCGGCACGACGACCTGGCGGTCGGTCGTCGAGGTCGGGTCGTCGGCCGGCACGTCGACGAGCTCGAAGTTCTCGGCACCGTCGTTGTGGACGACGAGGAGGCGGTCGCTGCCCGCGATCACGGCGTGCTCCACCTCGTACTCGACGCCCTCACGGCGGGGCCAGACCACCCGGAACTCGCCGGTCGGGTGGGTCGCGTCCAGCAGCCAGGTCTCGCTCGTGATCTTCGAGCCCATCTCGATCAGCAGGTACTGGCGGCTGCGGGTGAGGCCGACGCCGATCCAGTAGCGCTCGTCGGGCTCGGTCATCACGACGACGTCGTCGCCCGTCGTCCCGACGCGGTGCCGCCAGATGGTGTCTGGCCGCCACGCCTCGTCGACGGTGGGGTAGAAGATCCACTCGCCGGTCGCGTCGAACACGGCGCCGGGAGCGGTGTCCTCGACGCGGTCGTCGAGGTCGCGACCGGTCTCGAGGTCGCGGACGCGCAGCAGGTAGCGCTCGTCGCCCGTCGTGTCGACGGCCCAGGCGAGGCGGGTGCCGTCAGCCGAGACGTCGAAGCTGCCGAGCGAGAAGAAGTCGTGCCCCTCGGCCTCGACGTTGCCGTCGAGCAGCACCTGCTCGCCCTCGGCGGGTCGGTCCGCGGCGATCGCCGGGGGAGTCCAGTCGTCCGGCCCGGAGATCGGCGCGCGGCAGTGGATGCCGTACTGCTTCCCCTCCGCCGTGCGCGAGTAGTACCACCACGAGCCCTCGCGCACGGGGACGCCGAGGTCGGTCTCCTGCACGCGGCCCTTGATCTCCTCGAAGATCGTCTCGCGCAGGGCGGCCAGGTGGTCGGTCTGCTCGGCCGTGTACGCGTTCTCGGCCTCGAGGTGGGCGATCACCTCGGGGTCCTCCTTGTCGCGCAGCCACTCGTAGGCGTCGACGACGTCGTGGCCGTGGTGGCTGCGGACGACGGGCTTCTGCGGGGCGCGGGGAGGGGTGAGGGAGGCCATCCGACCAGCCTATCCAGGCTGTCGCGTCGTGCTCCGGCTCACGCCTCAGACCCCGCGGTCGGACCCCGTGAGGCCGTCCTGCCCGGGGACGTCGGGGTAGTCGTCGGAGGCGACGTCGCTGTCGGCAGGGCCGGGGGCGGCCTCCTGCCGACGGATCTCGGCCGCCTCCTCCGGGGTGCCGGCCTTCTCGGCGCCGCCGGCGGTGCGCACGCCCGGCAGCGTGGCGAGGCCATCGAGGTCGTCGTCGGGCACGGCTGCGGGGTCGGGCAGGTCTGCGGGGTCGGGCAGGTCGGCAGGGGCTGGCTGGTCGGCGTGCGCGTCGCTGGTCATGCGGGCGACGGTACCCGCGCCTCCGGGCTGCGGTCCGTCGTCCGCCAGCAGGGTCGTCGGGGCCCGCAGCCCCGCGACGGTCGGGGCGAGGTGCGCCTCGCCCGGCTCGAGGTCGGCGATGGCCCGGCGCGGGTCGCGGAGGCGTCGCACGCTCTCGTTGAGCCGCGCGTGCAGCTGCATGAGGTGCAGGCGGTACAGGTCGGGCGCGTCCTCGCTGTCGTCGAGGAACGTGTTGCACGCCAGCGTCATCTCGTTGAGCACGGGCAACGCGGCCGAGCGCGGCCGCGTGCGCCGACGTGCCGCGCGGATCACGCCCCGCAGCGCACCGATCGACCGCCGTGCGTGCTGCCAGCCGGGATCGCGGGTCGCGGCGTCGGGGCTGCGCGTCGCGGAGATGCGCCGGAGCACGCGTCGGAAGTGGATCTCGGTCACGAGCTCGTTGAGGGCCGAGGCCTCGGACCGACGCGACTCGAGGAGCCGCACGAGCAGGTTCGAGGCGAAGGCCGCCCCGGCGCCGAGGAACGCGCCGAGGGTGACGGTGAGGACGTCGCTCCAGATCATGCGGCCACGCTAGCCGCGACCCCCGACACGGCGACGCCGCGGACGAGACGCCCCGAGGTCGCCACCGCGGTCGCCGCCGTCGCCTCAGCGGGACGCCGCGTCGATCCGCCCCATCAGCGACCAGACGGCCCGCGACAGCTCCGGGTGCCAGAGCGCGACCCCGCGGAGGAACCTCAGCTCGTCCTCGGCCCCGAGCCCGCCCGCGACGGGCACGCCCTCGACGCCCCGGGCGTCGGCGCGGATGCCGATCACGACCTGCTCGTCGACGGTCGGCAGCGACGGGACGACGTCCCACGGGTCCTCGCCGCCCCGGCAGCGCAGCTCGATCAGGGCCGCCAGCTCGTCATGGGCCTCGGCCCGCAGCACCTCGAGGCTCCGGCCGGCACCGCGGAACTCCGGCACGCCGCCGCGGGGTGCGTCGGGCGTCTCGGACATGACGACGACCCTACGCGGGGCGTCCCTGGACGCCTCCTCGGTGCCGGTCGCGCGCCTCCCGCGTCCCGGTGCCGCGGTCCTGCTCGGTGCCGGGCCGCCGGTCGCTACCCTGGGCGGCATGCCCTACCGCGTCTGCGTCACGTACCTGCTCCGGGAGCACGACGGGGTCGTCCAGGTGCTGCTCGGCCGCAAGAAGACCGGCCTCGGCGTCGGCTACCACGTCGGCCTCGGCGGCAAGCTCGAGCCGGGCGAGACGGCCGTCGAGGCCGCCGTCCGCGAGGTCGCCGAGGAGGCGGGCGTGACGGTCGACCCTGCCGACCTCGACCCCAGGGGCGAGCTGCTCTACCTCTTCCCCCACCGCGAGTCGTGGAGCCAGCGCTCGTCCGTCTTCGTGACGACCCGCTGGCAGGGCGAGCCGACCGAGAGCGACGAGCTCGTTCCCGCCTGGCACGACGTGGTCGACCTGCCCCTCGACGAGATGTGGGACGACGCTCGGCAGTGGCTGCCCGACGTGCTCGTCGGGGGACACGTGGCGCACGAGTTCACCTTCGGGGACGACCTCGCGACGGTGGTCTCCGACCGGCCGCTGCGCGCCTCCTGAGGGCCCGCCCTGTCCGCAGAACGGAGGACTCCGGCGCGTTCTGCCCCCTCTCGGGTGCCCCCGCAAGAGGGGGACGCACGCTCCGGGCGCGATCCCTACAGTCGATCGAGACGAGTCATTCGGGTGACAGATCAACACGATCAGGAGAGAGTGCGACATGAGCGGACACCAGGCGGTCACCATCCGTGCGACACGCACGACGGGTGGCACGCGGCGGTGGACCGAGATGTCCCTGACGACACCGCGATGGGTGGTGGCCCTCGGGTGGGCCGTCGCCGTTGCCGCGATCGTCGTGGGCGCCGTGCTGGGGAGCACGGGACTCGCACTCTCCCTGATCGGCACCGCCGCGGTGCTCGCGCGCCTCGCGGTCGTCGCCGTCCGCTTCGCGCACTCGGACCGGGCCGCCGAACAGGCCCTGCTCGCCAGGCGTGAAGCGGCCGCGGTCGCTGCCGGGAGCCGCTGACCAGGCGATCGACGGCCGACCGCGACACGGGCCCGTGTGCACTGCACACGGGCCCGTCGTCGTCCTCGGCCGGCGGGAGACGGCTAGCGCGACCGGCCGCCGTCCTCGTCCCGTCGTGGCACCACGCGCACCGGACGCGTGTCGAGCCCCGTGTCCTCGAGCCCGCCCGGAGCCCCGAGGAACATGTCGCCGTGCACGTCGCCGTCGACGTCCGAGCTGTCGTCCGCGCCCGCCTCGTACCGCAGCCGCTCGTCCTCGGGGACCGTGTCGATGCTGCCCGTGTCGGTCGCGACGAGCCCGTGCCGCGCGAGCACGTCGTCGCGCTCGCTGATGAGGAACTCGCGGTTCGCGGCCTGGGCGTCGGCGAACATCGTCGTGCGGCCCGTGACGATGCGGCGGATGCGCCGCCGCTCCCACCACGCCTTGCCGACGATCATCAGGACGACGCCGGCGACGGCGTAGCTGACCAGCATCGTCAGGCCGCGGCCGTAGCCCGGCCCGACGTCGTAGAGCACGCGCTTGAGCATCTCGGTGATGCCGCTGCCGACCACAACGGCGTTCAGCCAGGCGAAGGGCTGCGGCATGAACCACGACGGGTAGGCGCCGCCCGAGGCGGGCATCGACAGGAAGACGAACACGATCATCGCCGGCAGGGCGACGAAGCGCCCCGCGAAGTAGCTGATCCCGTTCACGGTCAGGCCGATGGCCGTGATCCAGGCCCAGCCGAGCAGCACCAGCTCGCTCCAGTGTCCCTGCACCGCGCCGATCACCGGCCCGGCGAGCGTGTTCGTGATCAGCGAGATCAGCAGCGCGCCGACGACGATCACGGACACCCGGGTGCGGTGCCGCAGCGGCGCGCCCATCAGCCCGATGAACATCGCGACCATGTAGCCGCCGATGCACCAGGCGAGCATGAGGTAGAGCGACACCGTGCCGTACTCGTCGTAGGCGGGCAGGGGTGCGAGGTCCTGGACGACGGGGGTCGCGCCTCCGGCCTCGAGCACCGGCGTGATCATCGCCGGGATGAGCGCCGACACCTGGTACTGGTGCGCGCTCGCCTTGTAGATGGTCGAGTCGGCCGGGTCCCAGGCGACGGCCGCGTGACCGGTGCGGACGGCCTCGCGCGCCTCCTCGACGGTGGTCTCGCCGCGGACGACGAACACGCCGGGGTCCGCCTCGTCCAGCGCCTGCTGCAGCTCCGACGACGACCCGACGACCGCGATCGGCACGTCGTGCGGGTGCGGGGCGTGGAACGCGGCGATGTAGCAGAGGCAGAAGCCGACGATGAAGAACAGCGGCAGCCAGAGCTGCAGGCCGATCAGCTGCAGCGACGGGTGCAGGGTCGAGTACCAGCGGCGGAAGCGCCCCGGCTCGGGCTTCGTCGACGTCACGCGTGCTCCTCCTGGCTCACCGTCACGATACGCCCGGCCCTCACGACCGGGTGCTCGACATCGCGTTGGTGTCCATGGCGAGCTCCTCCGCGTCGATGCCGAGCAGCACGTGGCGCATGACCTCCTCGTCGAGGGCACCCGCGTCCCGTTCGCGGAGCACCACCTCGCGCCGCTTGTCGAGCAGCTCGCGCCGGATCTTGCTGATCGCCCGCGGCACCTCGCGTCGGCGGTCGCGCTCGGCGCCCGTGACGGTGCGGTCGGAGGCGTCCTCGACGGCGCCGCGCTGGAGGGCGTCGTTCTGTCGCACCAGCCGTGCCGTCGCCGCCTGGATCGCCCGCTCGGTCAGCTCAGGCCCGTACTGCGCCGTCCAGGCCGCCCGCCGCGCCTCGACGTGCTCGAGCGTCTCGGCGGTGCTCGTCGCGAAGAGCGCGAGCTGGGCGGCGAGGTCGCGGTCTCGCTGGCTCGTGTCCTGCACGCCGAGCCGGCGGATCACGGCAGGCAGCGTCAGCCCCTGCAGCAGCAGCGTGCCCACGGTCACGACGAACGCGATCAGGAACATCGTGTCGCGCGCGGGCACGGGCACCCCGCTCTCGGTCACGGCGGGGATCGACACGACGGCGGCGAGCGTCACCACCCCGCGCATGCCCGTCCACGAGATGACCGTCAGCTGCCGCCAGTCCAGCCGCGGCTGCGGGTGGTAGCGCACACGTCGCAGCGCCGGCACGCGGCGCATGCCCCGCAGGAGGCGCGACAACAGCAGGTAGCGCAGCACGCGGGCCGCGTAGTAGCTGGCGAAGACGAACGCGGGCCGGACCAGCACCACCACCGCGAGGACGACGAAGGCGACCCCGACGCTCTGGCCGAGTCCTCGGTCGCTGGCGGCCACCTCCTGGACGACGGTCCGCAGCTGCAGCCCGATCAGGGCGAAGACGAAGCCCTCGAGCAGCACGTCCGCCGCAGCCCAGAACGGGCGCTCCTGCAGGCGGGTCGCGTAGCCGGTGCGGGGCGAGTTGAAGCCCACGTAGAGGCCGGCGGCGACCACGGCGAGCACGCCGGAGCCGCTCAGCTCCTCGGCCGTGATGTAGGCGATGAACGGCAGCAGCAGCCCGATCACGTTCTCGATCACGGGGTCGTCGATGCGCATCCGCACGCGGTGCGCGACGAAGCCGAGCACGAGGCCGACCGCGACGCCCACCCCGATCGCGAGGCCGAAGATGCCGAGGTCCTCCCACAGCGTCAGGGAGGCGCCCCCCACGATCGCGAGGAACACCTTCACCAGGGTCAGCGACGCCGCGTCGTTGATCAGGCTCTCGCCCGAGAGCACGGTCATCACCTTGCGGGGCAGGCCGAGCTTGCGGCCGATCGCCGCGGCGGACACGGCGTCGGGCGGGGCGACGACGGCGCCGACGAGCACGGCGGCCGGCCACGTCATGTCGGGGATCAGCACGTAGGCGACCCCGCCCACGACGAACGCGGTGACGACGACCGCGCCGATGCCGAGCCGCTGGATCTGCACGCGGCTCTCGCGGAAGTTCAGCAGCGACACGTCGAGCGACGCCGAGTAGAGCAGCGGCGGCAGCACGACCGTGAGGATGACCTCGCTGTCGATCTGGATGTCGGGCACCCCGGGGAGGAACGACACGGCGAGAGCGACGGCGACCGTGAGCAGCGGTGCAGGCAGGCCCTTCCAGCGCGCGAAGCCGGTGACGAGGAGGGAGCCCGAGAGGATGATCAGCACTTCGGCGAGTTCCATGCGGCGTGAGTCCCCGTTCCGTCGGTGCAGATCTGCAGTGTGTGAAGTCGTTCGCCAGTCTCTCAGGCGGCGCCTCGGAGAACTCCGGATGAACGACGGTCGTCGGGTGGGCGACCGGTGGGCGGGCGGTGCGCGACGGGGGCCCGCGGTGCCCGCCCGCGCCTCGTAGAGTCGGGTCGTGACCCGGACCGCCGACGACGACCCCCTGCTGCGCGAGACCGCCGGCGGCCTCGTCCGCGGGGTGCGCGAGCGGGGCGTGCTCGCCTGGCGCGGCATCCCGTACGCGGCGGCTCCCACCGGCGCTCGCCGCTTCCGGGCCCCGGCCCCGGCCGCTCCCTGGTCGGGCGTCCGCGACGCCGCGGACTTCGGACCGGCAGCCCCGCAGGACAGAGGGCAGTTCGTCGGCGTCGACCGCCGCACCCCGCTCGACGAGGACTGCCTCACCGTCAACGTCGTCGCGCCCCGCGCCTCCCGGCCGGGCGACCGCCTCCCGGTGCTCGTCTACGTCCACGGAGGCGCGTACAGCGTCGGCTCGTCGCGCGAGTACCCGAGGCAGGGCGAGACGCTGGTGCGCGACTCGGGAATCGTCTACGTCAGCATCAACTACCGGCTGGGCGCGCTCGGCTGGCTCGACCTCTCCCACTGGTCGACGCCCGAGCGCCCGGTCGAGTCGAACCTGGGGCTCCGCGACCAGGTCGCGGCGCTCGAGTGGGTCCACGCCAACGTGGCGGCGTTCGGGGGAGACCCCGGCGCAGTCACGCTCTCGGGCGAGAGCTCGGGCGGCAACGCGGTGACGACGCTGATGACGGTGCCCTCGGCGCGCGGCCTCTTCGCCCGGGCCATCGCTCAGAGCTCGCCGACGAACGCGGTCTACCTGCCTGAGGTGACCCGGCGCTGGGCGGCCGAGTTCCTCGAGCTGCTGAGCCACCAGGTCGGCGACGACGACCTCGAGTCGACGTCGCTCGACGACGCGGCACGGATGCTCGAGGAGGCGCCGGTCGCCTCGATCGTTCGGGCGGCGGCCGAGCTGCAGCTCCGCACCCCGGACGAGGAGCCGGGCACGATCTGCTTCTGCCCGGTGATCGACGGCGACGTGCTGCCGGAACGGCCCCTCGACGCCTTCAAGGCCGGCCGGGCCCACCCGGTGCCCCTGATCATCGGGACGAACGACCGCGAGGGCTCGGTCTTCACGGGACGGCGGGACATCCTCGCGACGACCAAGCCGCGCATCCGCGCGATCTTCGCCGCGACCGCCAAGCCGTCCCGCAAGGCGATCAAGAAGCTCTACCCCGGGCTGCCCGACCGCCCGGCGGCGCTCGACTTCGGCGGGGACTACGCGTTCTGGTTCCCGTCGGTGAAGGTCGCCGAGCGCCACGCGCGCCACCAGCCGGTGCGCTTCTACCGCTTCGACGCCGCGCCGCGCATCCTCCGCGTCGCCGGGGTGGACGCGTTCCACGGACTGGAGCTCTGGGCGCTCTACGACCGGATGCGCACCCCGTTCGGCTGGGCGATGAGCCTGCTGGGCGGTCGTCGCGCGTTCCTCCGCACGGCCTCCCGCATGCGCGCGCGCTGGGTCGAGTTCGTCCTCACCGGGGCGGTCGCCGACTGGCCGACCTACGAGCCCGAGCACCGCCGCACGCTCGTCATCGACGACGTCGACAGGGTCGAGGAAGACCCGCGGGGCGATCGCCGCCGTGCCTGGCAGGAGTTCGTGCCGCACGTCTGAGCGGAGTCGGACGGCGCCGCGTGCTGCGAGCGCGGCGCGGGCGTGCCGGACGCCGCGTGCGTCGTCCTCGGACACCTGCCGTCCACCTCCTCGTTGCGTGCCGTGCACCTCCGAGTTGACCGCCGTTCACCGGGGTGCGAGTGTTGCCCGGTGGATCTCACGCTCATCGTCGTCCTGGTCATCGTCCTGGCCCTCTTCTTCGACTTCACCAACGGGTTCCACGACACGGCCAACGCCATGGCGACCCCGATCGCGACGGGGGCGATGAAGCCGAAGGTCGCGGTGACGGTGGCCGCCATGCTCAACCTCGTCGGCGCCTTCCTCAGCACCGAGGTCGCGAAGACGGTCTCGGGCGGCATCATCCGCGAGGGCGACGGCGGGGTGCAGATCTCGCCCGAGATGATCTTCGCCGGGCTGATCGGCGCGGTCGTCTGGAACATGTTCACCTGGCTGCGCGGCCTGCCGTCGAGCTCGTCGCACGCGCTCTTCGGCGGCCTGATCGGCGCGGCCGTCGTCGGTGCCGGCCTCAGCTCGGTCGACTTCTCGGTCGTGCTCTCGAAGGTCGTGCTGCCCGCGCTGCTGGCTCCGCTGATCGCGGGGCTCGTCGGGTACACGGCCACCCGGCTCGCCTACCGGATCACGCGTCGCCGCGACGACAAGAGCGAGCGGGGCGGCTTCCGCTACGGCCAGATCTTCACGTCGTCGCTGGTCGCGCTCGCGCACGGCACGAACGACGCCCAGAAGACGATGGGCGTCATCACCCTGACGCTGATCGCGTCGGGCGCCCTCGGAGCCGGTTCCGGCCCGCCCCTCTGGGTCGTCGTGGTGTGCGCGCTCGCGATCGCGCTCGGCACCTACACGGGCGGCTGGCGGATCATCCAGACCATGGGAGGCGGCCTCACGGAGGTCAAGCCGACCCAGGGCTTCTCCGCCGAGGCGTCGACCACGGCCACCGTGCTGGCGTCGAGCCACCTCGGCTTCGCGCTCTCGACGACGCAGGTCGCGAGCGGCTCGATCATCGGTGCCGGGCTCGGACGCCGCGGCGCCAAGATCCAGTGGAGCACCGCCGGCAAGATCGTCGCCGCCTGGTTCATCACGCTGCCCGCGAGCGCGGCCGTCGGCGCCGTCGCGGCCTTCGTCGCCTCGGCGGGCCTCGTCGGGCTCGTGGTCGACGCCGTCGTCGGCGTCGCGGTGATCGGGGGCATCTTCCTGCTCTCCCGTCGCCGCCCGCACGATCACTCGGCGGCGATGGAGGTCGACGTCGCCGCGACGAGCGTGCTGTCGCGCCGCCGTGCTCGCCGCGCCGAGAAGAAGGGCCGCGTCGACACGCCCGCCGGGGGAGTGGAGGCGCCCTTCGTCCGGTTGGACGACCCGCCCGTGGCGACGACGACCGCCGACCGCGGCGACCGTGCCGACCGCACCGACCGCGACGACGACGGGACGACCCGATGAGCATCGACTGGTCCGCCTTCGTCACCGTCGCCCTGGTGTCGCTGTTCTCCGCCGCGGCGTTGGTGACTGTCTACTCGCTGGGCCTCCGCCTCCTCACGGTCGACGACCGCAGTGCCGTCCGCACGGTCGCGGGCTGGGCGTGCTTCGTGCTCTGCGGCCTCGGGGTCCTCTACGGCATCTACCTGATCGTCCCGGCGCTGCACCGCTGACGATCGGCGGTCGGTCAGCGCGTGCGCACCGGCCCGGTGGGCAGCGCAGCGTCCGCGTACACGGGCTCACGGCGCGGGATGGCGACGGCGAGCAGCACGCTGAGCAGCGCCACGGCTCCGCCGAGCACGAACGTCAGCCGGAAGCCGGCCTCGGTCGGCACCGATCCGCCGGCGAACTGCATCGAGTTGGCGGTGAGCAGCAGCCCGACGACGGCCGACGCGCTCGTCGTGCCGAGCGAGCGCATCAGGGTGTTGAGGCCGTTGGCCGCGGCCGTCTCGGTGGCGGGCACGGCGTGCATGATCAGCGTCGGCATGGCCGCGTACGCGAGCCCGATGCCGAAGCCGATCAGCACCGACACGAGCACGATCTGCCAGACCTGGTCGAAGGCGACCGCGGCGACCGCGTAGCTGACGACGATGATCGACCCGCCGACGACGAGGCAGATCCGGGCGCCGAAGCGGGCTGTGGCCCGTGCGGCGACGGGAGCCATCAGCATCATCACGACGCCCGAGGGCGCCAGGCACAGCGACGCGACCATGATGCTCTGGCCGAGGCCCACGCCCGTCTCGGCGGGGAGCTCGAGCAGCTGGGGCAGCGACACGTTGCTGCCGAAGAGCGCGAAGCCGAGCGCCACGGACGCCAGGTTCGTCAGCAGCACCGCAGGACGCACGGCGACGCGCAGGTCCACCAGCGGGCTGCTGACCCGCAGCTGGTAGAAGCCCCACAGCACGAGCACGGCCAGGCCCACCAGGCCGGAGGCGAGGGTCGAGGCGCTGAGCCAGCCCCAGTCGTTGCCCTTCGAGACGGCGAGCAGCACGCCGGTGAGCCCGATCGCGAGGCCGATCGCTCCCGGCAGGTCGAAGCGGCCCTCGGTGCGGAGCGTGCTGGCGGGCACGAGCCAGGCCACGAGCGCGAAGACGACGACGCCGAGCAGGGCGGCGGTCCAGAAGAGCACGTGCCAGTCGAAGGTGACCGAGATCCAGGCGCTGAGGGGAAGGCCGACCGCGCCGCCGAAGCCGAGGGTGGCGCTGACGAGGGCGACGGCTCCGCCGAGGCGCTCGGCGGGCAGGGTGTCGCGGAGGATGCTGATCGCCAACGGGATGATGCCGAGCGCGGTTCCCTGCAGCGCACGACCGACGATCAGCGGAACGAGCTCGGACGTGGAGGCGGCGACGATCGACCCGACGATCATCACGACGACCAGGGCGAGCACGATCCGGCGCTTGCCCATCAGGTCGCCGAGTCGACCGGCGATCGGGGTGACGACGGCGCCGGCGAGCAGGGTCGCGGTGATGATCCAGGTCGTGTCGGCGGGGTCGGCGTCGAGCAGCTCCGGGAACGACGGCACGATGGGGATCACGAGCATCTGCATCAAGGCCGCGACGAGGCCCGAGAAGGCCAGCACCGCGGTGACGACGCGCGGGTCGGGCGTGCGGGTCAGCCGGCGCCGCTCGGCCGGGGTGAGCGACGACGTCCCTGCAGGCGAGGGGTCGCCCTCGGGGGCGTCGGGGCGGGCGTCGTCGTGCGTCGTCGTGGTCATGCGTCTTCTCGGCTGGCGGCCCGAGGGCGGCGGTCGGGTGGGGGCGGCACGCGGCGCTGCGGTCCTGCGGGGCCACATCGGTGCAGAGGCTGCAACCCGGGCGGCGTCGAGAAGCTTCCCACGGTTCTGGACGGTGGTCGACACCTGTCGATGATTCCCGCTCGGCCCGGCCCGCGCCTCCTCGGCTCGGTAGGCTCGGCGTCGGCCGACCGTCACGGCTCACGAGGTCGTGGCGGCGAACGACGACGACGACGGAGGCACGACACCGTGACGACCGACAGCACCCGCACCGACGACCAGCACGGTGCCGGCACCGACGACCTCGACGGGCGTCCCGGCGAGCGACCCGCCGACCAGACCGGCGAGCTGCCGGCGGTGCGCGGGCGTCGTTCCGCTGGCCCGAGCACGCGCACCGAGAGCGACTCGCTGGGCAGCCGCGAGGTCCCGGCCGACGCCTACTGGGGGATCCACACGGCACGGGCGCTCGAGAACTTCCCGATCAGCCAGCGTCCCATCTCGGTCTACCCCGACCTCGTGATCGCGCTCGCGCTCGTCAAGCAGGCCGCCGCGCGGGCGAACGTCGAGATCGGGGTGCTCGAGCGCCACAAGGCCGACGCCATCGAGCAGGCCTGCGTCGAGATCCGCGGGGGAGCGCTGCACGACGAGTTCGCCGTCGGGGTGATCCAGGGAGGCGCGGGCACGAGCACGAACATGAACAGCAACGAGGTCATCGCGAACCGGGCCCTCGAGCTGATGGGCCACCCCAAGGGCGACTACGCGCACCTGCACCCGATCGACGACGTCAACCGCAGCCAGAGCACGAACGACACGTACCCGACCTCGGTGAAGATCGGGATGGTCCTGACGCTCCGCCGCCTCCTCGACGAGCTCGACCTGCTGGCCACGGCCTTCGCGACCAAGGGGGCCGAGTTCCACGACGTGCTCAAGGTCGGCCGGACCCAGCTGCAGGACGCCGTCCCGATGACGCTCGGCCAGGAGTTCGTCGGCTTCGCGCACACCCTCGGCGAGGACGTGCAGCGCCTCCGCGACGTCATCCCGCTGCTCGGTGAGATCAACCTCGGCGCCACGGCGATCGGCACCGGCATCACGGCCGACCCGCAGTACGCGGACGCCGTGCGCCGGCACCTCAGCGAGCTGTCGGGCATGGAGCTCGTCACCGCCCCCGACCTGATCGAGGCGACGAGCGACACCGGCGTCTTCATGACCCTGAGCGGGGCGCTCAAGCGCAGCGCCATCAAGCTCTCGAAGATCTGCAACGACCTGCGCCTGCTGTCGTCGGGCCCACAGGCCGGCATCGGCGAGATCACGCTGCCGCCCCGCCAGGCCGGTTCGTCGATCATGCCGGGCAAGGTGAACCCCGTGATCCCTGAGGTCGTGAACCAGGTCGCGTTCTCGGTCGCCGGCGCCGACGTGACGGTGACGATGGCGGCGGAGGCGGGCCAGCTGCAGCTCAACGCGTTCGAGCCCGTCATCACGCACTCGGTGATGCAGAGCCTCCAGTGGATGACCTACGCGTGCCGCACCCTGCGGGTCAACTGCGTCGACGGCATCGAGGCGAACCGCGCCCGGCTCACGCAGCAGGTCGAGACGAACGTCGGCAGCGTCACCGCGCTGACCCCGTACATCGGCTACTCGGCCGCCGCCGCGATCGCGCACACCGCGCTCACGACGAACGCGCCCATCGCCCGACTCGTCGTCGCGGCCGGCCTGATGAGCGAGGAGCAGGTGCAGAAGGTGCTGTCGCCCGCACGACTGTCCGGCCTCGAGGCCGTGACGAGCGCCATCCCGATCATCGACGTCGACGACCCGGCGGCTGCCGTGGCCCGTGCCGCGAACGCGACCGGGGTGCGCAACCCGGGCGACGAGACCGCGGGCTGACGATCGGTCCGCAGGAGGCGCGGTGCCGGTCCGGCCCGCACCGCGCCTCCCCGGCACCGGAGGGGAACCCCTGGGGGCCGTCCGGCAGGCACGATACGGTCTCGGGATGACCGAGCGTTCAGGAGACGGCCGCCTGATCGTGCGGATGTTCGCCGACCACGCCGGCACGGTGCTCTGGTCCGGCGGTGCGGTCGATCTCGACGATGCCCGCCTGTCGCCGGAACTCCAGGACGATCTCCGAGCATGGGACGCGTTCCACCGGTCGCGCCTCGATCCGGACGTCCCGTCGCACGCGCCTGAGGACGAGCACGAGTTCGCCGTCACCGGCGGTGCCTTGGCCGGGCGGGTCGCCGACGAGCTCGGGCGCGGCGTGGAAGTGCACCTGATGGTCGAGGGGCGCCAGGTCTTCAGGTCTGCGGAGCCGCCGACCAACCCCAGGGCGGCGAAGGCCCTGCACGTGCGAGCAGAGCGGCAGGCCGAGGAGGCTCGAGCCTTGACGGAGAGACTGGGTGGTGGCCGCTGGTACGCCTACAGCCCTGCCTCGGGTGATCGCTTCTCGCCGGACCGCCCCGCTGCGGGCGGGGCGTCCGACAGCGTCCGTCCTGAGCGATCGTGACGTCGTCGGCCGAGCACGGCGGGTGCTGACGGAGCGGCGGACCGCTGCGGCGCGCGGGGGCCGGCGGTCACCCCTCGGCAGACGGCAGCCGGACTGCCGGGGTGCGGTCGATCCCGTCCTTCCGGGGGGAGGCGAAGAGCCGCAGGTCGGAGTGGTCGCCACGGCAGATCGCAGCGGCCATCCGGTGGGCGCGTGCGGCGTTCCGCACGGGGGACCAGGGGTCGGCGTCCGGCTGCACCGCGGTGATGTCGGACGCTAGCCGATCGTGGTGCGCGGCAGCGTCCTCGAGGTCGCCGTCGCAGTCGCGGGTGATGATCCCCGCCAGTCTCAGCTGGGCCTCGAGCGTGTCTACCCCCACGTCGGTCGGCTCGTTCGTCCGGAGGATCCGGACCAGCTCGCTCAGCGCGGTGGTCCGGGCCCAGGCTGTCTGGCGAGAGGACTCGTCGACCGGGTACATGGTCATGAGGTGCTCGAGGCTTCGTCCGAGGTGATCCGTCATGCGGTCATCCTCTCAGCACACTCCGGTCAGGAGGCGATCGCGGCCCGGGGGCGACGGGCCGTCCCCCGTGTTCCTGAGCCTCGGCCGGCGGCGTGCGAGGATCGGCCCATGACCGACGTGCTCCTCGATCGCATCACCAGCCTGGTCGAGCGCTACCCCGTCGACGAGACGTCGGTGCTCACGGCGTGGGCTCGCATCCGCGTTCTCAGTCTGTTGGTCGGTGATCTCCACGCAGAGAACCGCGACGACGAGGCGGTCACGGTGCTGCAGTCCCAGCTCGGCCTCGCGGCGAGCATCACCCTGTCGTCCGGCGGGAGCCTCGAGGCCGCCGCGGGACATCACGACCGGTTGGCGGCGGACCTCGCGGCGGTCCGCACGGAGAAGGGCCGTCGGTCACCGCTCGTGAGCGCCGCGCGCGCCCACAGGATGGCCGCCGCCGTCTGTCGAGGCGACCATGCCGACCTACGCCTCTTCGCGTCGGCTCGCGCTGACGGACGCGACTACACCGGCGCGCTCCGTCTGCCGGCCTGAGGAGCGGTCGCTCCTTCTCTTGCCCGCGTCCGCGTCCCGCCAGGGTCGTGGTCCGGTCAGTGGGGCCGCCGATCGAGCGCCTGCCTCGGACGGCGTTCGTCCGCCAGCACCGCGAAGACCAGGGTGTCCGTCCACTCGCCCTTGCTCCAGAAGTCCTGCCGGTGGTGCGCTTCCTGCCGCATGCCCACGCGGGCGGCGAGGCGCTCGGACGCCGCGTTGCGGGCGTCCAGCTGCGCCGTGACGCGGTGGACGTCGTCCTGTCCGAACGCGAGTCGCAGACCGGCCGCGACCGCCTCGGTCGCGTAGCCGGCGCCTCCGTGCGCAGGGTCGAGCGTCCAGCCGATCTCGACGGTGCGCCGCTCGTGCTCCGTGCGCCAGAGCGAGACCGTGCCGACGAGGAGGCCCTCCCGCTCGACCACGAGAGCGAGCGCCCCGACGGGCTCGGCCAGGTCGGTCCGGGGCAGGCGTCGCTCGAGCTGTGCCTTCCCGTGCTCGACGGTCCACGGCTCCTGGAGGAGGTACCTCGCGACATCCGCCCGGGAGTGGATCGCCACGAGCCGGTCCAGATCGCTCGCGCGATGGAGGCGCAGCGACAGTCGAGGCGTCGTCGCCACCGTGTCCGTGTCCATGGCCTCGATCCTCCCGCATCCGCGGTCGCCGGCCCGGTCGCCGCAGCAGCGCCTGCCCGGCCCGGCCCGGCCCGGCCCGCGGATGGTCAGAGGCCGGCTCTGCCTATCCTGGGGCGATGACGGATCATGACGACCTCATCGAGGTGGCTCGCGGCACGATCAACCCGCACCGCGCGGGCGACCGCCTCTTCGGCGACGTCGCGGCTGCGCTCGAGACGACCACGGGCGCGATCCACGCGGGCGTGTGCATCGACACCGGTTCGGGCACGGGCTTCTGTGCCGAGCACGCGGCCGTCGCCTCCATGGTCACGAGCGGCGAGTACGCGATCGCCCGCATCGTGGCCGTCTGGCAGGACGACGACGAGCGCCTGACCGTGCTGCCGCCCTGCGGCCGGTGTCGCGAGTTCATCCGGCAGATCGACCCGTCCAACATCGACGCCACAATCGTGCTCGGCCACGGCAGGTCGGCGCCGCTCCGCGACCTGCTGCCCGAGTGGGAGTGGCCGGAGCCAGAACCTCGTCGTCGCCGGAACACCCCGTAGTGGACGATGCACCCCGCAACGACGGGGTGCATAGTCCACTCCGGGGTGCAACGCCCGCGGCGGGGGCTACGGCTACGGCTACGGCGTCGAGGGCTCGGGCGAGCGCGTCGCGTCGACCTCGGGCGTCCGCTCCGGCTCGCGGCTGCCGTCGCCGTCCAGGTCGAGCTCGAGCGCGGCCGAGTGGGCGTGGTCGCGCTCGGTGATGTGCAGCCGCTCGCCCCGCACGTGCAGGTGCCGCAGCTCGTCGGCGTCGAGCACGCCGCCGTTCTCGCGCAGGGCCCGCTCGCGGAGCGCGCGTCCGACACGGACGTCCCACGCTCCGTTCCGGGCGAGGATGTGGTTGCGAGCCGTGTCGCGCATCGGCAGGGGGATGACCTCCTCGGCCTTCACCCCGCGGCGCAGCTGGCGCATCCGCAGCACCTCGCTGTCGAGCTCGCCGCCGATGACGAGCACGAAGTTGCTGATGTACGAGTAGAGCAGCACGACCACGACGCCGCCGAGCCAGCCGTAGAAGCGGTCGTAGTTCGAGACGGTCGACACGTAGAGGGCGAAGCCGAGGGTGCAGACCGCCCAGATCACGAGCGCGAACATGGCGCCGTACGACACCCAGCGCAGCCGGGGCGGCCGCACGTTCGGCGTGAAGTAGTAGAGCATCGCGACGGCGAACACCGCGAGCGCAGCGATGACCGGCCACTTGAGCACGTTGTAGAGGGTGAACCAGGGCTCGCCGAAGCCCGCGGCCTCACCGATGCCGACGAAGAGCGTCGGGGTGACGAGCAGCAGGGCCGCGATCACGGCGAAGGACACCATCAGCACGAAGGTGACGATCATCATGTGCCCGCGGAACTTCCAGATGCGGCGCCCCTCCTCGACCTCGTAGGCGGTGTTCATCGCCCGGCCGAAGGCGGTCGTGTACGACGACAGCGACCACAGCGTCAGCCACAGGCCGATGCCGAACGCGACGCCCGGGTTCGAGAGGCTGAGCATCTGCTCGAGCGGTCGCCGCAGGGTGTCGATCGCGTCGGCGCTCAGCACGAAGCGGGCGACCTCGAGGATGTCGTTGACGGCCGCCTCGCCGTCCTGGAAGAGCGCGACGCCCGAGACGAGGGCCAGCGCGGTCGGCAGGATCGCCAGGGTCGAGAAGAACGTCAGGGAGGCGGCCGCGTCGATCGTGCGGTGCCTCAGGAAGTCGTGCCACACCCGCATGACGACGTACCGGGTCGGCGACGGGTTCTCCGGGAGGGACCGCGTCGCAGACATCCGTCGAGGATACAGCGGGGGATCCCGCGGGTGCGTGGCCGTGCGCTGCGCGGCCACGCGCGGGCGGCGCCCGGCCCGGCGGCCTGCGCCGAAGCCGGCCGGTGCGTCCCGGGGCCCCGGCCCGCGCCTCCTGCGGGCCCGTAGGGTCGGGGGCATGACGTGGGACGACTCCGGACAGCAGCACCACCTCGCCGGGCAGCCCGCGCGGGCGCCCGAGCCCGTCTGGTGGCCGGCGCAGCCGGTGTTCGCGCAGCCGGCTCCCCGCCGTCGCCCTGTCGCGAGCGGTGTGGCCCTCGCGATCGGCTTCACGGTGATCGGGGTCTTCGTCCTCGCCCTGGTCGTCTACTTCCTGATCTTCCTGTCGCCCGGCGTGATCCTCGCCGCGAGCCTGCTCGCCTTCGTGCCGCTCGCCATCGTCATGGTGGGCATCTGGCTCGTCGACCGCTGGGAGCCGGAGCCCCGCGTCGCGCTCGTGTTCGCGTTCCTCTGGGGCGCGGCCGTCTCGGTCGGCACCGCCCTCATCGTCGACCTCGTCGTCGGCTCGGTGCAGGGCCTCGTCGGCATCGGGGCCGAAGGAGGCGCGGAGGTCTTCGGCGCGGTCGTCCAGGCCCCGATCGTCGAGGAGGTCGCCAAGGGGTTCGGCGTGCTGCTGGTGCTGTGGATCTTCCGGCGGCACTTCGACGGCCCCGTCGACGGCGTGGTCTACGCCGCGACCGTGGCCGCGGGGTTCGCCTTCGTCGAGAACATCCAGTACTTCGCGCTGCAGGTCGTCGACGACCTGACGCTCGGCAGCGACGGCCTGGTGTTCGTCTTCGTCGTCCGCGCGCTGATGTCGCCGTTCGCCCACGTCATGTACACGGCGTGCACCGGCATCGCGCTCGGCTGGGCCGCCCGTCGCACCGGCCGGCTCGGCGCGATCGGCTGGTTCGCCCTCGGTGTCGTGCCCGCCGCCGCCCTGCACGCTCTCTGGAACGGCGCCCTCGTCGTCGTCGGCGACGGCTTCTTCGTCTACTACCTGCTCGTGCAGGTGCCGATCTTCGTCGCCATGGTGCTGCTGGTCGTCTTCCTCCGTCGCAACGAGCGCCGGGTCACCCACGCACGCCTCGCCGAGTACGCCGCGGTGGGGTGGTTCAGCGCCGACGAGGTCGCGATGCTGTCGACCGGCGCCGGCCGGCGCCGGGCGCGCCGGTGGGCGGCCGCGAACGGGACGGGGCCCGCCATGCGGCGCTTCGTCTCGGACGCCACGCGCCTCGCGTTCACCCGGCAGCGTCTCGTCAAGGGCAAGAGGGGGCACGACGAGGGCGCACGTCGCGACGAGGCCGACCTGCTGGCGGCGCTCGCCGCGAGCCGGTCGGCGCTGCAGGCGCCGCCCGCTGCGTTCGCCGGGTGGCCGCGACAGCCTGCGCAGGCGTGGCAGCAGCAGCCGGTTCAGCAGCAGCAGCACGAGCAGGTCTGGCAGCCGCAGCAGTCCGCGCCGCTGCAGGTGCCGCAGCAGCCCGCACAGCAGCAGCAGTACTGGCAGGGCGGCCCGCCGACGCACGATCCCTGGGGTCGCCCGCTCCCGCCTCCCGGCTGGTGAGACCGGCGGCCGTCGCCGCCACCGTCGCTACGGCGTCGGGTGCAGTGCGTCGTACGTCCTGAACGACGGGGTCAGCCGTGCCACGACGGCGATCAGCACGACGATCAGCGCCCCGCCGAGCAGCGGCGGCCACGCCACGCCCGCCGCGGCGACCAGCCCGACGAACAGGTCGCCGACGCGCGGCCCGCCGGTGACGACCACGATGAACACGCCCTGGAGACGCCCTCGCATGTGGTCCGGAGCCGCGGTCTGCAGGATGGTCGAGCGGAAGATCGAGCTGACGTTGTCGGCGGCCCCGGCCCCCGCGAGGGCGAGCGCGGCAGCGCCCAGCGCGACCAGGTCGGCCTGCCCCAGCCCCTCCGTGAGCCCGCCGTCGCCGCGCGGAGAGGTGAGCGCCAGCACGATCCCGAACGCGGCGATGCAGATCCCGTAGACGGTGATCGCACGGTCGACCGCTCGGCCCTGCAGGCGCACGTGGCCGAGCCGCCCCGAGAAGACGCTGCTCAGCAGCGCGCCCACCGCGTAGGAGGCGGTGAGGACGCCGACCGTCACCGCACCTCCTCCGATCACCACGGCCCCGACCACGGGGTAGAGCACCCGCGGCTGCCCGAAGGTCATCGCGATGATGTCGACGACGAAGGTCGTGCGCACCGTCGGCGCCCGCCGCAGGAACCGCATCCCCTCGACCAGGGACGCCAGCCCCGGACGCTGGGCGTTCCCCTCGGGGCGGATGGGCGGCAGCGTCACGATCCCGAGGAACGCGAACGAGAAGAGCACCACGTCGACCGTGTAGGTGGGCGCGAAGCCGATGCCCGCGACGAGGACCCCCGCGAGCGCCGGCCCGACGGTGAGCATCAGCCCCGTGCCGATGCCGCCGAGCGCGGCGGCGGCGGGCAGCAGCGAGGCCGGCAGGAGGCGCGGCACGATCGAGGCGCGCGACGTCGCGATCATCGTGCCGGCCACCGCGTTGACGCAGGTCAGCACGTAGAGCAGCCCGACCTCGTGCAGGCCGAGCCAGGCGTGCAGGGCGATGGCGGCGGTCGACAGCCAGGCGAAGACGGCGGCGACGAGGGCGACCTTGCGCCGGTCGAACGCGTCGGCGAGCATGCCGCCCCAGAGGCCTGCGACGATCATGGGCACGAGCGAGACGACGCCGACCAGCGCGACGGCGAAGGTCGAGCGGGTGATGTCGTAGACCTCGAGCCCGACGGCGACGAGGGTGAGCTGCGTCCCGATCCCGCTGACGGTGTTGCCGACGAAGAGGCGCGCGAACGCCGGGCTCTGCCGCAGCGGCGTGACGTCGACGAGCACCGGACGGCGGGACGGGGCAGGGGCGGGAGTCGGAGTGGTCAAGGCTCCATCATGCGCGATGCGCACGGTTCGGGGTCGACGTCCCGCCTCCTCCCGACGACACGAGGAGGCGGTGGTTGGATGGACCCATGACTCACGACCCCAGCACCAAGCCCGAGATCGACGCCCCCACCGCTCCTGCTCCCGCCGAGCTCGAGATCACCGACATCACGGTCGGCGACGGCGACGAGGCCCGGTCCGGCTCGACCGTCAACGTCCACTACCTCGGTGTCGAGTTCGACTCCGGCGAGGAGTTCGACGCGTCGTGGAGCCGCGGCGAGCCCATCAACTTCCCCCTCGCGGCACTCGTCCGCGGCTGGCAGGAGGGCATCCCCGGCATGAAGGTCGGCGGCCGCCGCCAGCTCGTCGTCCCGCCGCACCTCGCCTACGGCCCCGCCGGCGGCGGGCACCCGCTCTCGGGCAAGACCCTGATCTTCGTCATCGACCTGCTCGGCGTCAGCTGATGACGGCCCCCTCGATCGGCCTCGCCGACGGCCGGACCATCCCGGCCCTCGGCCTCGGCACGTACGGGATGGACGGCGACGAGGGCGCGGGCCAGGTCGCCACGGCGATCGAGTCCGGCTACCGCCTCCTCGACACGGCCCTCAACTACGGCAACGAGGCGGCGGTCGGCGAGGCCGTCCGTCGCGTCGACGTGCCGCGCGACGAGCTCGTCGTCACGTCGAAGCTGCCGGGCCGGCACCACGGCTACGACGAGACGCTCGCGAGCTTCGAGGAGACGCGGAAGAACCTCGGCCTCGAATTCGTCGACCTCTACCTCATCCACTGGCCGCTGCCCCGGGTCGACAAGTACGTCGACTCGTTCCGCGCGTTCGTGAAGCTGCAGGAGGACGGCCTCGTCGGCAGCGTCGGCGTCTCGAACTTCACCGAGGAGCACCTGCAGCGCGTCGCCGACGAGACCGGCGTCGTGCCCGTGGTGAACCAGATCGAGCTGCACCCGTACTTCCCCCAGGCGGGGATGCGCGCGGTGCACGAGCGCATGGGGATCGTCACCGAGAGCTGGAGCCCGCTCGCCAAGCAGAGCGAGCTGCTGCAGGAGGCGGTGGTCACCGAGATCGCCCGTGCCCACGGCAAGACGCCCACCCAGGTCGTCCTGCGCTGGCACGTCCAGCTCGGCGCCGTGCCCGTGCCCAAGTCGGCAGACCCCGGCCGCCAGCGCGAGAACCTCGACGTCTTCGACTTCGAGCTGTCCGACGAGGAGGTGGCGCGCATCAGCGGCCTCGAGCGCGGCCGGCTCTGGGACGGCGACCCCGAGACGCACGAGGAGTTCTAGCTCCGTCTGCGGTCTCGACCGCTCGGCTCGACACGCCCGCGTCCTCTCCGGAGGGCGCGGGCGTCGTCGCAGGTGGGGGCGGAGGCGTGCCCGGGCACAGGTAGACTGGCGTGCCGTCTTTTCCCGAGGGGTGGAGCAAACCTGGTGTCATCTGAGCTCGAGCGCGAACGCGCCTACGTGGCCACGCTGTACGCGCGTCTGGACGAGTTGAAGGCCGACGCCCGCGTCCGGCTGGAGAGCACCCGGCGAGAAGCCGTGGGCGGGAACCACCAGAGCCGCAGCGAGCGGGACGCGTTCGCCAAGCTCTACGAGGACACGATCACCCAGCTCGGCGCCGTCGACGAGCGGCTCGCCTTCGGCCGCCTCGAGCTCGAGCGGCCCGACGAGACCGGCAGCGCCCTCCGGTACATCGGCCGGGTCGGCCTGCGCGACCGGCAACACCACCCGATCCTGCTCGACTGGCGGGTGCCCGGCGCGAGCGCCTTCTACCAGGCGACCGCGGCGACCCCCATGGGCGTCCGGGCCCGCCGTCACCTCACCCTCGCCGGCCGCGCCGTCACCCGCCTCGAGGACGAGGTCTTCGACCCCGAGCTGCTCGACCGTGACGACGTGCAGCTGCAGGGCGAGGGCGCGCTGATGGCGGCCCTCACGGCCCAGCGGACCGGTCGCATGACCGACATCGTCGCCACGATCCAGGCTGAGCAGGACCGGATCATCCGGTCCGAGCTCGACGGCGTGCTCGTCGTCCAGGGCGGGCCCGGCACGGGCAAGACCGCCGTCGCCCTGCACCGTGCGGCCTACTTGCTCTATTCGCACCGCGACCGTCTTCGCGGCTCGGGCGTGCTCATCGTGGGCCCGTCGCGGTCGTTCCTGCGGTACATCGAGCAGGTGCTCCCGTCGCTCGGCGAGAGCGGCGTCGTGCTGTCGAGCCTCGGCGGGCTCTACCCCGACCTCGAGACCCAGGTCGACGACGCCCCGGACGTCGCGGCGCTCAAGGGCTCGGCCGAGATGGCCGAGCTGATCAAGCGAGCCGTGCGCTCGCGGCAGGTCCGGCCGACGCAGGCGACCACGATCGACATCAACGGCGAGCGGCTCGTCGTGCAGCCCGAGCTGATCGGCGACGCCATGCGGCGCGCACAAGAGCGGGGCAAGCAGCACAACCTCGGCCGGGTCACTTTCAACAAGGCGGCGCTCTCGGCGCTGACCCGCCTGCTCGTGTCGCAGATGCGCGAGCACGGCACGACCGTCGACGAGTCGGACGAGGCGGTGCTCCGTGAGGACATCCGCCAGTCGCACGACGTGCGGGTGCTGCTCAACACCGCGTGGATGCCGCTGTCGGCCGAGAAGCTCGTCGAGGACATGTTCGCGCGCCCGAACTGGCTCGCGACCATCACCCAGCGCTGGACGCCGGCGCAGCGCGCCTTGCTCCAGCGGCCCCGCGGCTCGCAGTTCACGATCTCCGACGTGCCGCTGCTCGACGAGGCGGCCGAGCTGCTCGGCGAGTTCCAGGCCGGGGTCGACCCCGACAAGCTGGCCCGCAAGCAGCAGCGCAAGCGCGACATCGAGAACGCCGAGCGGGCGATCGAGAACATGGGGGTCGAGGGCATGGTGTCGGCGGAGCAGATCGCCGGCGGCTTCGCCGAGCGCGCCGCGTCGATGACCACCTCCGAACGCGCCGCGGGCGACCGGACCTGGGCCTTCGGGCACGTCGTGGTCGACGAGGCGCAAGAGCTGTCGCCCATGCAGTGGCGGCTGCTGTCGCGCCGCTGCCCGCTGCGCTCGTTCACCGTCGTCGGCGACATCGCTCAGGCGTCCAGCCCGGCCGCCGCCTCCTCGTGGGACAGGGCGCTCCAGGCCCTGCTCGGCCGTCGTCGCGGCTCGAGCGTCGCCGGCACCACGGCGCCCTGGCGCCTCGAAGAACTCACGGTCAACTACCGCACGCCGAGCCAGATCGTCGAGCACGCCGAACGCCTGGCCGTCGAGAACGGGCTGACCATCACGGCGAGCCGGTCGGTGCGGTCGAGCGAGTGGCCGGTCCGCGAGATCGCGGTGCCTGCCCTCGCCGCCGCGGGCGACAGCCGAGGAGGCGCGGCGCACGACGCCCTCGTCGCAGCGGCCCTCGAGGCTGTCGCCGCCGACCGGGGGATCGACTCCGAGGGGACGCTCGCGGTCATCGCGCCGCAGCACCTCGTGGCAGACCTCGTCTCCGGGCTGGACCCGGTGTTCCCCGGGCAGGTGGCGCCGGGCACGGCGTCGCTGACCCGGCCGATCTCGGTGCTCAGCCCCGCGACGTCGAAGGGGCTGGAGTTCGACAGCGTCGTGCTCGTCGATCCCGAGGGCATCCGCACGGGGGCGGTCCGCGGCGCGGCGAGCCTCTACGTCGCGATGACCAGGCCGACGCAGCGCCTCACGGTCGTCGGTTAGCGCCGGCGGCCCGGGCCGCCGCCTCGACCCGGTCGTGATGGGCGCGCCAGCCCTCGTCGTCCCGGTCCGGGACGTTCGGGTCGGCCGGTCCGTTGCCGAGCCTGCCGTCGACGAGCTCGCGGGCGAGGTCGGCGTGGCCCGCGTGACGCGCGGTCTCGACGCACAGGTGCACGAGGATCGAGTGCAGCGTGACGTCGCGCCGGTCGGCCGGCCACCACGGCACCACGCCGGGAGAGTCCAAGTCGAGCGCCGCGACGGTCGCGTCGGCGTGGTCGGCCGAGTGCCGAGCGAACGCGACGATCGCCTCCCGGGTCTCGTCCTCGGTCGCCCAGAGGTCCGCCTCCGGCTCGCTCGTGTCCGTCAGCCACGGCATCTCCTGCGGCGACGGCCGGTCGAAGACCTCGCCGAGGTAGCCGAGCTGGACGCTCGCGACGTGCTTGACGAGGCCGAGCAGGTTCGTGCCGCTCGCCACGAGCGGACGCCGGGCGTCGTACTCGTCGAGCCCGTCGAGCTTCGCGAGCAGGTCGGCGCGCTGCTTCGACAGGTAGCGCTGCAGGGTCTCTTTCTCGTCCATGTGCCCAGCGTGCCGCCTCCCCGCCTCGGCCGCCAGCCCGACCGCGGACGCTCAGCGGTAGTCGGGCGGCCAGGCGAACGCAGGAGGCGCGGTCACGGTCTCGCCCCGGGGCGCGAGCACGAGCGCGACGTCCTCGAAGTCGCTCAGCCGGATGCCGGCCGGGTCGCCCGACCAGCGGCTCCCGTCCACGAAGGCGGTCAGCTCGAGGCCGTCGTCGGGTCCGAGCGAGCCGATGCTCACGGAGTCGAGGTGCACGTCCCACTCGGTGAAGAGCTGGCCCAGCACGAACGACTCCCGTCGGGGCGACTCGACGTGCACGATGCCGGACGTGTCGTGGGTGTGCAGGGGAGCGGCGAGCTTCGTGTCGGCGTCGTGCCCGATGTCGCCGGGGATCGTCACGGCCTCGCCGGCGACCGTGATCGAGAGGTGCGTGTGCACGTGCATCGCGAGGTCCTCGCCCCAGACGTTCTGCATGCCCGCGAGCTCGGCACGGCCGAGCCGGTCGCCCACGGCGGGCACGGGCCAGGGCGGGGCGTTCTGGGCGCCGACGACACGGGACGGCTGCGCCGATCCGACCAGCCCGATCCCGACGGCACCGCCGATGACGACGAGTGCGGCCACGGACGCGAAGACGGTGTCTCGAGAGGGCACGCGACTAGGCCCCGTGGCCCGGCGCGGTGGGGTCGTGCGCGGCGCCACGCTCGCCCGCGCGCTCCGCGTCGCTCACCTCGCGCACCCGGTCGACGAGCTCCCGCCAGGGCCCGGTCACCTGTTGCTCGGGCAGCTTGGCCTTCTTCGCCGGCGACGTCTCCGCCGAGATGACCCACACGAAGCGGTCGGGCTGCGCCGGCTGGGTCGGGGCGGGGGCCTCCGACCAGGGCACGAGGTCGAGCAGCACCAGCCAGGACTCGGTGTCGGGTTCGGCAGCGACGTCGACCTGCCAGGTGCGGGTGAGCCCGGCGAAGCCGCCGGACCTCTGGACGGTCACCATCATGGCCGCGATGCTACTCCGCGGCGGTGGGACCCCAGGCGCTCATGGCCGCCAGGCGCCCGGGGGAGGAGCCCTCAGGCTGCCGGATCGACGCCGACGCCCTGCCAGCCAGCGGTCGTGGCCCGCGCCTCCTCCGAGTCGGTTCCGTACCGTGCTGCCGCCGCCGAGACGGTGGCCGCGGCGAACTCCGCGAAGGAGGCGGTCGGTGACAGCTCGCCGCCGACCAGAGTGTCGTACCAGACCTGCCCCGCGCGCTCCCACGCTCGGCCGCCCAGGGCGTCGGCGACGAGGAAGAACGCCCGGTTCGGGATGCCCGAGTTGAGGTGGACGCCCCCGTTGTCGTCGGTCGTCTCGACGTAGTCGTCCATGTGGGCAGGCTGAGGGTCCTTGCCGAGCACGTCGTCGTCGTACGCCGTGCCCGGCGCCGACATCGATCGGAGCGCGCGGCCCTCGACGGCCTCGGTGAAGAGCCCCTCGCCGATCAGCCACGTCGCCTGCTCGGCAGCCTGGTCGAACAGGTGCTGCTCGACGAGCGCGCCGAAGACGTCGCTGACCGACTCGTTCAGGGCGCCCGACTGCCCCTGGTACTCGAGGTTCGCGGTGTACTGCGTGACGCCGTGGGCCAGCTCGTGGCCGATCACGCTGACCGACGCGGTGAACCGGCCGAAGACCTCGCCGTCGCCGTCGCCGAAGACCATCCGCTCGCCGTTCCAGAACGCGTTGTCGTAGTCCTGGCCGTAGTGCACGGTCGCCTCGAGGGGCAGGCCCGCGCCGTCGATGCTCGACCGCCCGTAGACCTCGCGGAACAGGGCGTGCGTCGCGCCGAGGGCGTCGTACGCCTCGGTCACCGCGACGTCGTCGCCCGCGGGCTCGCCCTCGCCCCGGACCCGCACCCCGGGCAGCTGCTCGGTGCCCTGGGCGTCCGAGACGGTGCGCTCGACCTCGGGGCCCCGGGCGACGGCGCCCTGCCGCACGGGCGGCGCCTCGCTGCGGGCGGCGCGCACCTCGTCGATCTGCCGCAGCCCGTGCCGGGCCGCCTCGGGGGCTCGTGCGAAGCGCTCGGTGTCGGCCGCGGCGAGGTGGGCGAGCAGGTACGGGGGCACGATGTAGCGGGTCATGGACAGACTCTGTCACCGGCCCCCGACATCGGGGCCGTCCGTTCACACGATCGTCACGAGCGGCTGGTCGGGCGAGCGACCCGGCGAGCGGTCGGGCAGCTCACGAGGGGCCGCGGGCCCCCGGAGGTGCGGGGCGGCCTCCGCGAGCCGGTAGCGTCGACCGGATGACCGCCTCCGACGCCTCCGCCCTCGTCGACCGAATGATCGCCGTCGTCCCCGACTTCCCCGTCCCCGGGATCCTGTTCCGCGACGTGACGCCGCTCTTCTCCGACGCGGACGCCTTCGCGACCGTGACCGCCGCCCTCTCCGAGCCGTTCGACGGGGCCTTCACCGCCGTGGCCGGCATCGAGGCCCGGGGCTTCGCGCTCGCCGGCGGCATCGCGATCGAGCAGGGCGTCGGCGTCCTCACCGTGCGCAAGGCCGGCAAGCTGCCCGGCGAGGTCCTGAGCGAGAGCTACGCGCTCGAGTACGGCGAGGCGACGCTCGAGCTGCGGCCGAGCCAGCTGCCCCCGGGCACCCGGGTGCTCGTGGTCGACGACGTCCTGGCCACCGGCGGCACGGCCGACGCGACGGTCACCCTGCTCGAGCGCGCGGGCTACGAGGTCGTCGGCATCGCCGTGCTGCTCGAGCTCGAGGGCCTGCCCGGCCGCGAGCGCCTGGCTTCGCGCATCCCCGTGCACGCCCTCGGCAGCGCCCCCGCCTAGGGCGCGAGCCACCCCGGGAACAGCAGCAGCGACGCCCCCACGAGGCACGCCGCCGCGACCCCCACGAACACGCCGACCCAGAGGACGCCGGGCACGTGGGTCAGCCCGGCGAGCTGGTCGGCGTCCGACTCCGTGCGGGCGCCGCGGCGCGCCGCTCGCCGACGACTCGACTGCAGCTCGACGGAGGCGCGCAGGGCGCCCAGGCCCAGCACGCTGACCAGCACCAGCCCGAACACCTGCTGCCACTCGACCGGGGCGAGCCACGTGACGCCCGCGACGACGGCCGCGCCCACGAGCACGACCCACAGGCCGAACCAGTTGCGGATCTGCACGAGCATCAGCGCGAGGAGCAGCAGGAGCGCCCAGAGCAGCCCGGCGGCGAAGCCCGCGCCGAGCAGCCAGGCGGCGCCGAGCGAGGCCAGCGCCGGGGCGGTGTAGCCCGCCAGCAGGGTCAGCACCATGCCCGGCCCCGACCGCGGCCCGCGCGAGACGGTCAGCCCGGACGTGTCCGAGTGCAGGCGGATCCCCGTCAGCCGCCGCCCGGTCAGCACGGCGGCCAGGCCGTGGCCGCCCTCGTGCACGACGGTCACCGCGTGCCGCACCGTGTGCCAGGTGCCCGGCAGCAGCACGAGCGCGGCCCCGGCGGCGACGGCCAGCAGCATCCACGACAGGGGGAGCGGATCGGCGCGCTGCGCGACCCGGGCCCACAGAGCGGCCAGGGAGGCGGTGGTCTCGTCCATCCCGCCAGCCTAGGAGGCGCCTCCCGGTCCTCCCTCCCCAGGCTCGACCACCTCCGTCGAGAGGATGGTCCTCGGCTCCGGGCGGCGTCTTCCGAGCCGGCGTGCCGCACCATGGACGGATGCGCCGCGCCGTCCTCCTCCTCTTCAGCCTCGTCTACCTCGCCGGGGTGGCCTGGATGACGCTGCGCCCGTCGGTCTACGGCGACGGCACGTCCGAGCTGCTCTGGCGCGCCCTCGACTTCTTCGGTCGTCACGAGGAGACGAGCTGGATCACGTTCGCCAGGGTCGAGGCGGCGGCGAACGTCGCCATGTTCGTGCCCATGGGCATGTTCCCCGCGCTGCTCCTCCCGAAGCGCGCCTGGTGGGTCGGCGTCGTGGTCGGCTTCGCCGCGACCTGCGCCATCGAGCTCTACCAGGCCACAGCCCTCTCGTCGACGCGGTTCTCCGACCCGCAGGACATCCTGATGAACACGATCGGCGCGGCGATCGGAGCCGCGTTCGTCGGTCTCGTCCTGCCGAGTCGCCGCCGCTCGCGAGATCGCCGCCGGTCACCTCGCCCGGCACCCGTCTGGTAAGCTCGCCCGGTTGCCGTCTGAACGGCCGCGGAACAAGAGAGCTCGCACATCCTGTGACGGGCGCCGCGCAACGAACTGGAAAGGGGATCCTGAATGGCACTCGCACCTGACGTCAAGACCCGGATCATCGAAGAATACGCGACCCACCCCGGCGACACCGGATCCCCCGAGGTCCAGGTCGCCGTGATGACGCAGCGCATCCTCGACCTGACCGAGCACCTCAAGGAGCACAAGCACGACCACCACTCGCGTCGTGGCCTGCTCCTCCTCGTCGGCCAGCGCCGTCGTCTCCTGGGCTACCTGTCCAAGGTCGACATCGAGCGCTACCGCACGCTGATCGGTCGTCTCGGCCTGCGTCGCTAGTCGACCTCCGAGTCTCGACTCCGGCCCCCGTCCTGCTCTGCAGGGCGGGGGCCGTTCTCGTCCGCGCGGGGGAGCAGACCGCACGAGGAAGAGCGGAGGGACCGGCTCAGTACCAGTTGTTCCTGACCCAGAATCCCCACGCGCCGCACGGGGTCTTGTAGCGAGACGCGATGTAGCTCAGCCCCCAGTTCACCTGGGTGCGGTAGCTGGTCTGCCAGTCCAGCCCCGCCGACGCCAGGTTCTTGGCGGGCCAGGCCTGGGGGATGCCGTAGGCGCCGCTCGTCGGGTTCGTGGCGTTCGTGCGCCAGCCCGACTCCTTGTTCCAGAGCTGCACGAGGCAGTCGTACTCGGCGCCCGTCCCGATGCGCGACGCCGCGTAGGCCTTCGCGCCTGCAGGGTCGTTGACCACGCCGGCCGGCGGTGCCGGCGTGGGGGCAGGAGACGGGGCGGGGGCAGGCGCGGGGGCGACCGGCGCAGGCGCGACGGGTGCGGGGGCGACAGGCGCGGGCGCGACCGGCGCGGGCGCAGGCGCGGACGGGGCACCTGCGCCAGCGCCGGACCCGCCCGAGGGGGCGCTGGGGCCTCGATCGTTCGCGGCAGCGGCCCCGGCCGCCTCGACGCTCTTGGTCACCGCAGCGGCGCGACGTGTCTCGCGCTCGACGTCGGGGGTCGTCTGCCGCAGTGCGGCCAGCTGCGCGTACAGCTCGGCGGCGCGGGTCGTGGCGGCGGCGACCTCGTCGTCGGCTGTCGCCTGCGCGGACCTCGCGTCGGCCGCTCGCGCGGCCGCCTCGTCCGCCAGTCGCTCGCGCTCCTGGCGGGCCGCCTCCCTCTGGTCACGGAGCGAGACGAGCGTGTTGCTGGCGAGCGTCGCGTCGGACATGACCCCCTGCCAGCGCTCGCCGAGCTGCGTGAGCGTGCCCAGCTGCTGGAGCACGTCGTCCGGGTGGTCGGAGCCCAGCAGGACGCTCGTCGTGGAGGCGCCCCGCCCGGCCCGGGCGAGGTGTGCCGCGAGCTGGCCTGCCTGCTGATGGGCCGCCTCCTCGGCGAGCTCGGCCTCCGCGGCACGACCGGACAGCTGGTCGGCGAGCGCGTCGGCCTCGACGAGGGCCGAGTCGGCGTCGGCACGTGCCGCCGAGGCGGACACCGCCTGGTCGCTCCGCTCGGCGGCCGTCGCCTCGAGCGCGTCCAGGGACGCCAGCACGGCGTCGATCTGCTGCTGGGTCGCCGCCGTCCCGGAGTCGACGCCCACGGCCGAGGCCGGGACGCCGGCGCCGAGGACCAGAGCCAGGGAGGCGGCGAGGGCGACCGTGCCGACGCAGGTCGCGCGCAGTCCGGGTCTCGCGGCACGACGGGGGCGGCGGGCGGCGAGCATGGACCGATGCTATCCGGGAGCCGCCACGCTCGCGCCGCCCCGAGAGGGGGTCGCCTCCCTGGTCCCCGAGGGGCCGGGTGCTACCATCGCCCTCGGAGCAGGCCGGTCTGGCTGCTGGTCGCCGGTGGTGACAGGCGGAACGCCCCGACACGTGCACGAAGCAGATCGCACGGGGTCGCGAGGTGGGTCCGACCGTTTCTTCCGCTGACCAGACGTGCCGCCGCCTCCGTCGCGTTGCTGCACGTGCGTGTCCTCACGCCGTCCCCGCCGCCCGCTCCCGCTGCACATCGATGCCCACACGGGGCCTCGATGCAAAACAAAGAGGAGTAGCCCCCACATGGAGGGTCCAGAGATCAAGTTCGGCGAAGCCGTCCTCGACAACGGCAAGTTCGGCAAGCGCACCATCCGATTCGAGACCGGCCGTCTCGCACAGCAGGCTCAGGGAGCCGTCGCTGCGTACCTCGACGAGGACACGATGCTCCTCTCGGCCACGAGCGCGAGCAAGAAGCCGAAGGACAACTTCGACTTCTTCCCGCTCACCATCGACGTCGAGGAGCGCTCGTACGCCGCGGGCAAGATCCCCGGCTCGTTCTTCCGTCGTGAGGGTCGTCCCTCCACCGAGGCCATCCTCGTCTGCCGTCTCATCGACCGGCCCCTGCGTCCCTCGTTCGTCGAGGGCCTCCGCAACGAGGTGCAGGTCGTCATCACCGTGCTGAGCATCGCGCCCGACGAGTTCTACGACGCCCTGGCCATCAACGCCGCCAGCGCCTCGACCCAGATCTCCGGCCTGCCCTTCTCGGGCCCGATCGCCGGCGTGCGCCTCGCGCTCATCGGCGACCAGTGGGTCGCGTTCCCCAAGGCCTCGCAGCTCGAGGAGGCCGTCTTCGACCTCACCGTCGCCGGCCGTGTCGTCACCGACGCCGCGGGCAACGAGGACGTCGCCATCATGATGGTCGAGGCCGAGGCCACCGAGCACGCCTGGGGCCTCATCCAGGGCGGCGCCACCAAGCCCGACGAGGCCGTCGTGGCCCAGGGACTCGAGGCGGCCAAGCCCTTCCTCAAGCAGCTCGTCGACGCGCAGTCGGCCATGGCCGCGCAGGCGTTCAAGGAGATCGCCGACTACCCGGTCTTCCTGCCCTACACGGACGAGGTCCTCGCGGCCGTCACCGAGGCCGCCGGCACCGAGCTCGCCGAGGTCTACAAGATCGCGGGCAAGACCGAGCGCCAGGACGCCGACGACGTGCTCAAGGGCAAGGTCAAGGACGCGATCTCGGCCAAGGTCGACGCGGGCGAGCTGCCCGCCGAGGCCAACGGCCAGGTCTCCGCCGCCTACAAGTCGGCGACGAAGAAGGTCGTCCGCGACCGCATCCTCACCGAGCAGGTCCGCATGGACGGTCGCGGCCTCGCCGACATCCGTCCGCTCGACGCCGAGGTCCAGGTCATCCCGCGCGTGCACGGCTCCGCCATCTTCCAGCGTGGCGAGACCCAGATCATGGGCGTCACCACGCTGAACATGCTCAAGATGGAGCAGCAGATCGACTCGCTGAGCCCGGTCACCAAGAAGCGCTACCTGCACCACTACAACTTCCCGCCCTACTCGACCGGCGAGACCGGTCGCGTCGGTTCGCCGAAGCGTCGCGAGATCGGGCACGGCTTCCTCGCCGAGCGCGCCCTCGTGCCGGTGCTGCCGTCGCGCGAGGAGTTCCCGTACGCCATCCGTCAGGTGTCCGAGGCCCTCGGCTCCAACGGCTCGACGTCGATGGGCTCCGTCTGCGCCTCGACCCTGTCGCTGCTCAACGCCGGTGTGCCCCTGCGCGCCCCGGTCGCGGGCATCGCGATGGGCCTCGTGTCCGACGAGGTCGACGGCCAGACGCGCTACGCCGCGCTGACCGACATCCTCGGTGCGGAGGACGCCCTCGGCGACATGGACTTCAAGGTCGCCGGCACGTCCGAGTTCGTCACGGCCATCCAGCTCGACACGAAGCTCGACGGTCTGCCGACCGCCGTCCTCGACGCCGCCCTGAAGCAGGCCAAGGAGGCGCGCACCGCCATCCTGAGCGTGCTCAACTCGGCCATCGACGCACCCGACGAGATGGCCCCGACCGCGCCCCGCGTGATCTCGGTCCAGATCCCGCAGGACAAGATCGGCGAGCTGATCGGCCCGAAGGGCAAGACGATCAACTCGATCCAGGACACCACGGGTGCCGACATCTCGATCGAGGAGGACGGCACGGTCTACATCGGCGCCGTCGACGGTCCCTCGGCCGAGGCAGCTCGCGCCCAGGTGAACGCGATCGCGAACCCGACGAACCCCGAGATCGGCGAGCAGTTCCTCGGAACGGTCGTCAAGATCGCGTCGTTCGGCGCCTTCGTCTCGCTCCTCCCCGGCAAGGACGGCCTGCTGCACATCAGCGAGGTCCGCAAGCTGGCCGGCGGCAAGCGCGTCGAGGCCGTCGAGGACGTCCTCGGCGTCGGACAGAAGATCCTGGTCGAGATCACCAAGATCGACGACCGCGGCAAGCTGTCGCTCGCGCCCGTCGTCGCCGACGAGGCCGACACCGACTCGAGCGGTGCCGCCGAGCAGTCGAACGACGAGTCCGTCGAGGTCTAGTCCCCGACGAGCAGTAGATCGCAGCGCCCGTCCCGACCACGTCGGGGCGGGCGCTGCGTCGTCGGTGCAGCCCCCGTGGCCGCCCCCGAACTCGGGGTGCCGGATCTCGTAACGATCGGGTGCGGCGTCAGGCGGACGGCGACCTCAGCACGTACGCTTGTCGCAGGAGCGAGCACGGTGCTCCCGGGCCATCTCAGGCGGCACATCGAGGTGGTCGTCCGGCGTACCCGCCTGGCTGCCCCTCGGGGCAGCGTCCCGCGGGGCCGGCACCTCGACCGCACGACGCCACGACCACGAAGGGCACGGAGTGACGAACACGTCGGCGGGCATCCCCGGTCCCACCACGCCTTCCGCGCCTCCCGTCGACCTCCCTGCGCGCATCCCCGAGACCGTCGGCGACGCCACCGTGCCCGTCGACCTCGGCATCATCCAACCTCGACGTCGACTCGGGGTCTCCGACCTCCGGGTCTTCCCCGTCGCGCTCGGCGGCAACGTCTTCGGCTGGACCGCCGACCAGACCGACACCATGTCCGTCCTCGACGCCTACTACGACCACGGCGGCAACTTCGTCGACACGGCGGACAGCTACGCCGGCGGCCGCAGCGAGGTCATGATCGGCTCGTGGATGCGCTCGCGCCGATCGCGCGACGACATGGTCGTCTCGACCAAGGTCGGCAAGGGCGCCGACGCTCCCGGGCTCTCGCCGCGCTCGATCGAGCGCGCCGTGGAGGCGTCCCTCGAGCGCCTGGGCACCGACCACATCGACTTGTTGTACCTGCACGTCGACGACACCGAGGTCGCCTTCGAGCGCACCCTGCTCGCGGTCGACCACCTCATCCGCGCGGGCAAGGTCCGCTGGTTCGGCGGGTCGCACCACTCGGGCAACCGGCTCTACGAGGCGCGCATCGCCGCCGGCATGCTCGGTGTGGCCCCGATGGTGGCCCTGCAGAACCAGTACAGCCTCATGCACCGCACCGAGTACGAGAAGGGCCTGGCGCGCGTCGCCGCGCAGCTGCGCCTCGGGGTCATGCCCCGGTTCGCCCTGGCCGGCGGGTTCCTCACCGGCAAGTACCGATCGCGCTCCGACTTCGCCGGCACGAAGCGCGGCCGCGGCGTCTCCGGTTACCTGACGAAGAAGGGGCTGCGGGTGCTGCACGAGCTCGACAGCGTCGCGTCGGCGCACGAGGTCTCGACAGCGGCCGTGGCCCTGGCCTGGCTCCTGGCCAAGCCGCACGTCGTGGCGCCCGTGGCGAGCGCCACGAACGCCAAGCAGGTCGTCGAGCTCGCGCAGGCGGCCACGGTCAAGCTCACGCGCACCCAGGTGCTCGAGCTCGACCGCGTCTCCGCGTAGCGGAACGCCCAGTCCGCCCTCTGTCACGGGCCGGACCGGCCTGATCGGTCTCGTCGGCACGACGGGCCTGATCGGCACGACGGGCCTGATCAGCACGACGGGCCTGATCAGCACGACGGGCCCGATCGCGGGGGCGGGCCCGGTGCCGTCGGCGGGCTAGGCCGGCAGGAGGCGCTCGGCCGTCCGGCGGAGCGCCGCGGACGCTGCGATGGCGTCGCCGCAGTACGCGCCCACGAGCGCACCGTCGAGCGCCAGCAGGAAGTCGTCGGCCGCGTCTCCGGGCATCGGGTGGTCGGCTTCCTTGAACAGCTCGACGAGAGCGTCGGTGAGCCATTCCTGGTGCTCGGCCACGGCGGCGCGGACGGGGTGGGTCGGGTCGCTGAACTCGGCGGCGGCGTTCGCGAAGGCCGAGCCACGGAATCGGGGCGACTGCAGCGAGGCGACGACCTCGTCGACGACGGCGAGGACGGTCGCGGCCCCGCCCGGGGACGCGGCGACGACGGCCTCGAGCCCGGCGACGGCACGCTCGTGCCTCACGCGCAGGTACTCGAGCACGAGGGTGTCCTTCGCGCCGAAGTGCTTGTAGAACGTGGCCTTCGTCACGGACGCCTCGGCGATGAGGCGGTCGACGCCGACGACGCGGACGCCCTCGTCGTAGAAGAGCCGGTCGGCCGTCGTCAGCACGCGGTCCCGGGCGCCGGGCGTCACCTGGTCGGCACGGGGCCGCCCCGGGAGACGCTGGACGGCCGGAGGGGGGAATCGACCGTCACAGCGTGGCTCCTCGAGGCATATCGGCTTGGAGCAGCGCGGGGGACGTCTGCTCCGGACCGCCGGATGACCTCCGACCAGCCGCCGACGACGAGGCAGGGGGTGTCCCGTCGACGGTTCCCCGACTCTATCACCGCGGAGGACAGACTGAACCGTCTGTTTGTCCGCAGGGCCGTCCCCAGTTCGGGTGCCAGCCCCGACGGTCGGGTCGTGCCGAGGTACGGTCCCGTAGGCTCGACGCGATGAACGGCCCGGTCTCCCTCCCACTCGACTCGGTCGAGCTCTCCTTCCGCGCGACGGGCGACGCACTCGTGCGGCGCACCCTCCTCCCGACGGGCGTCCGCGTCCTCACCGAGCAGATGCCCGGGGCCCGCAGCGCCACCGTCGGCTTCTGGGTCGCCGTGGGCTCCCGCGACGAGCAGCCCGGCGAGCGCGGCTCCACGCACTTCCTCGAGCACCTCCTCTTCAAGGGGACGGCGACGCGTTCGGCGCTCGACATTGCGGTCGCCTTCGAGTCGGTCGGCGGCGAGCACAACGCCGCCACCGCGAAGGAGTACACCTGCTACTACGCCCGGGTGCGCGATGTCGACCTGGACGACGCCGTCGACGTCCTCGCCGACATGCTGACGTCCTCGGCCCTCGAGCCCGGCGAGTTCGAGACCGAGCGAGGCGTGATCCTCGAGGAGCTCGCGATGGCCGACGACGACCCCGCGGACGTGGCCGGCGAGCGCCTGTTCGAGTCCGTCTTCGGCGAGCACCCGCTGGGGCGCCCGATCGGGGGATCGTCCGAGAGCATCAAGGAGGCGCGGCGCGACGACGTGCACGCGCACTACCTCGCGAACTACCGGCCCCGTGACCTCGTGGTCACGATCGCCGGAGCCGTCGACCACGACCACGTCGTCGAGCGGCTCGAGCAGGCGCTCGCGAGGTCGTCCTGGTCGACCGAGGCAGCCGCTCCCGTGCCCCGACGCTCGACCGAGCTCGTCGTGCCGACGCCCAGCGAGCCGACCCTCGTCGTGCGCCGCCCCCTCGAGCAGGCCACGGTCCTGCTGGGGATGCCGGGCATCTCCGCCTCCGACGACCGTCGCCCCGCCCTCGCCGTCCTCAACTCGGTCCTGGGAGGCGGCATGTCGTCCCGCCTGTTCCAGGAGGTCCGAGAACGGCGCGGCCTGGCCTACTCGGTCTACTCGTTCGCCCCGAGCTACTCCGACGCCGGGCTGTTCGGGCTCTACGCCGGCTGCACGCCGAGCAACGTCGAGATGGTCGGGCAGCTCATGCTCGACGAGCTCGACCGCGTCGCCGAGTCGGGCGTCACCGAGCTCGAGCGGGAGCGGGCGCTCGGCCAGCTCGGCGGCGCCGCCGCCCTCGCGCTCGAGGACAGCGACACCCGGATGAACCGCCTCGGCCGGGCCGAGCTGTCGACCGGCGAGTTCGTCGACCTCGACGCCTCGCTCACCCGGCTCGGTCGCGTCGGCCTCGACGACGTGCGCGACCTCGCCCGCGAGCTCCGGTCCGGCCCCCTCTCGACCGTGGTCGTGGGCGACGTCGACGGATCCTCCTTCACGCCCCCGACGACGACGTCGGCGGCGGTCACCCCATGAGTCAGGAGACGACGGTGTCCCACTACCTCTACCTGGTCCGGCACGGCGAGCAACAGGACGCCGAGCACGGGCTCCCCGACGGCCCGCTGTCCGAGCGCGGCAAGCGACAGGCGCGGCTCCTCGCCGAACGGCTCGGGGGAGTCCCGTTCTCCGCAGCCTGGCACTCCCCGCTCGAGCGGGCGGCCGAGACGGCGCGCATCATGACCGAGCGGCTGCCCGCCCTCGAGTCGCAGCCGTCGACGCTGCTCTTCGACTGCGTGCCCTCGGGCCCGACGGCCGACATGCCGTCCGCCTACAAGCCGTTCTTCGGCGGCGTCACCGAGGACGAGATCGAGGCGGGCCAGGCACAGATGGCCGACGCGGTGTCCGAGTGGCTGACGCCCTCCCGCGAGGATCGCCACGACCTGCTCATCACGCACAACTTCGTCATCGGGTGGTTCGTTCGCGAGGTCTTCGGGGCTCCCGACTGGCGCTGGATGGGCGTGAACCAGGCCAACGCGGGCCTGACCATCATCCGCGTCCGCTCGGCGAAGCCGCCGGAGCTCGTGACGCACAACGACCTGGGCCATCTCCCCGTCGAGCTCCGCACCGGCCTCCCGGTCGAGCAGCCGATCTAGCTGACGGGCTCCCGGGGCGCCACCGGCTTGGCGAACCAGGTCGTCGCGTTCGGGTTGTCGTTGTACGGCTCGACCTCGCGGTAGCCGGTGGCCCGGTAGAGGGCCCCGGCCGCCAGGAGGCTCTCGTTCGTGTCGAGGACGACCAGGTCCGCGCCCAGGCCGGCGGCCACCTCCTCGAGCTCGGCCATCAGCAGGCGACCGAGACCTCGCCCGCGGGCCTCCGGGCGCACGTAGACGTGCTTGACCTCGTACCGCACCAGCCCCTCCTCGGTCGGGTCGATGCGGCGGACCCCGCCGCAGGCCAGGGCACGCACGACGCCGGGCTCGGCGCCGGTCGCGGCGGATCCGGCGTCGACGTCCTCGCTCTCGACGACGAGGAACGACCCGGCCGGGGGAGTGAAGGTCGCGTCCGACGGCGACGCGGTGCGGTAGCTGCCCTTCCCCGACGGGAAGGTCTCCCGGCGCTCGGCGAAGTACGCCTCGAGCAGCTCGGCGGCGGCGGGGGACGACACGGGAACGGCACGGAACCGGGGCATGCGCACCATGCTAGGTCGGGCGGGCCCCCGGGCGCTGCCGGGTAGGTTGGAGCCCATGACCTCCCAGATCGCCGTCGTCGGAGCCACGGGCACCCTCGGCTCGTTCGTCGTCGACCTCGTCCGGCGCACGCCCGGCCTCGAGCTGCACGCCGGCCTCTCGTCCCGTGACGACCTCGACGACGTGCGCGGCGCCGACCTCGTGGTCGACGTGACTCACCCGGCCGTCAGCCCCGGCATCGTCGAGCACGTCGTCCGGGCGGGCCTCCCCGTCCTCGTGGGCACCTCGGGCTGGAACGCCGAGCGGGTGGCGAAGCTCCGGACGGTCGTCGCGGACGTCGGCGGCCCCGGCGTCCTGGTCGTCCCGAACTTCTCCCTCGGGTCCGTCCTCGCGACGCGGTTCGCCACGATGGCGGCGCGCTTCTATGAGAGCGTCGAGATCGTGGAGGCGCACCACCAGGGCAAGGTCGACTCGCCCTCCGGCACGGCCGTCCGCACCGCGGAGCTGATCGCCGAGGCGCGTCGCGAGCTCGGCCCGGTCTCCGCGCCCTTCTCCGACCAGCGCGCCCGCGGCCAGCAGGTCGCCAGCGTCCCGGTGCACAGCATGCGCCTCCGCGGCGTCGTCGCGAAGCAGGAGGTCGTCTTCGGCGGCGAGGGCGAGACGCTCACCCTGACGCACGACACGATCTCGCAGCGCGCCTACGAGCAGGGGCTGCTCGTCGCCATGGCCGAGGCTCCGCGGGTCGAGGGCGTCGTCGTGGGGCTCGACAGCGTGCTGCCGCTCGACTGATGAAGGGCCGCACCGCGGCGCTCGTCATGGCGCTGTTCCTCCTCCTGTACGTCGTCCTCGTCGCCCAGCGCGCGTACCTCTTCGTCATGACCGGCGAGCCCGTGGCCGTCGTGCTCGGCGTGGCCCTGCTCGTCCTGCCGGTCCTCGGGATCTTCGCCCTGGTCGCCGAGCTGCGCTTCGGGGTGCACACGCAGCAGATGGTGCGCGAGCTCGAGGAGGCGGGCGAGCTGCCGGTGGACGAGGTCCCCCGCCGTGCCTCGGGTCGGTACGAACGCGCCGCGGCCGACGCCGCCTTCCCGCGCTGGGCGCAGGCGGTCGAGGACGCCCCCGACGACTGGCGGGCCTGGTTCCGGCTCGGCCTGGCCTACGACGCGTGCGGTGACCGCAGGCGAGCCCGACAGGCAGTCCGCAAGGCCTCGCGGATGCGGTCCGCGGCCTAGCGGCCGCCGACCAGCGCGTCGACCGCCTGGTCGACCGTGCGGTGACGGAAGGCGAAGCCGTCCGCGAGCAGCGCCTCCGGGACGACCTGCTGGCTGGGCAACAGCATCTCGCGACCTGCCTCCTGCATCGCCGTGCTGATGACGACCTCGGGCACCGTGAGCGCGTAGGGGCGTCCCAGGTCCTTGGCGAGCCGTCTCGTCAGGGCGTCGCTGGTCGCGGGCGTGGGGCCGGCGAGGTTGACGGGGCCCCTGAGGCTCGACGTCAGCAGGTGCACGATGGCCGCGGCCTCGTCGTGCAGGCTGATCCAGGGCCAGAACTGGTCGCCGGTGCCGAGGCGCGAGCCGAGGCCGAGCTTCGTGAGGGGCAGCAGCGGGGCCATGGCGCCGCCGGGGCCCACGACGACGCCGGTGCGCAGGTGGACGACACGGGTGGCATCGGGCGTCGGGGCGGTCGCGGCCTCCCAGTCGGCGACGACGTCGCTGAGGAAGCCGCTGCCGCGGGGGCTCTGCTCGGTCAGGCGCTCGCCCGGGCGGTCGCCGTAGATGCCCACGGCCGAGCCGCTCAGGAACACGGCGGGCGGTCGCTCGGCGCCGGCCATGCCGTGCGCGAGCGTGGCGGTGGCCGTCACGCGGGAGTCACGGATCTCGCGCTTGTAGCCGGCGGTCCAGGGCAGCCGACCGAGGGAGGCGCCGCTCAGGTTCACGACGGCGTCCGCCCGGTCGAGCAGGGTGCGGTCGACGATGCCGGCCGCGGGCACCCACGTCGCCTCGCCCTCGTCGCGGGCCTCGCGCCGGACGAGCGCGACGACCGTGTGGCCGGCGGCCACCAGCTGGCGTCGGAGCTCGGTGCCGACCAGGCCGGAGGCGCCGGAGACGAGGACGGTGAGGGAGTCGGCGGTCATGGGCCCGGTCTTTCTCGAGGAGGTGCGGCGCAGGGGAGCTGCGCCTCCCCGGGAGCGTAGCCGCGCCTCCTGCCGGTCGCCCGGGCACCGGCCCGAGGGCCGGTGGGCCGAGCCTGCCGCCGATCGAGGCTCGTCGGTGGTCGGAGGTAGAGTCGTGGCCGTGACTGATGCCGACGCCGTGACCCCCGCCTCTTCGTCTCCCGAGACCGCCGCCGACCCCGTCGAGTTCCGCAGCGACGTCACGGTCGAGCTGGTCCGCTCGAGCGCGCACGACTCCGACGTCCTCTTCGCGGCGCGTGTCTCGACGATGGGCGAGCAGACGCTCGAGGGCGCCCAGGCCTCGGCCGACGGGGCCCAGGCGACCAAGGGCGCCGGCCTGATCAACTACCTCATGCGCGACCGCCACGGCTCGCCGTTCGAGCACAACTCGATGACCTTCTACGTGCAGGCGCCGATCTTCGTGTTCCGCGAGTTCATGAGGCACCGCATGGCGAGCTACAACGAAGAAAGCGGTCGCTACCGCGAGCTCAACCCCGTCTTCTACGTCCCCGCCGCGACCCGCAACCTGCAGCAGGTGGGCAAGCCCGGCGCCTACGACTTCCTGCCCGGCACGCCCGAGCAGAGCGAGCTCGTCCGGTCCGAGACCGAGCGCACCTCGCGCGAGGCCTACGCGGCCTACAAGCGCATGCTCGACGAGGGCATCGCCCGCGAGGTCGCCCGCATCGTCCTGCCGCTGAACATCTACTCGTCCATGTACGTCACCGTGAACGCGCGGTCGCTGATGAACTTCCTCAGCCTCCGCACGAAGCGCGAGGGCACGCACTTCCCGTCGTTCCCGCAGCGCGAGATCGAGATGTGCGCCGAGAAGATGGAGGACATCTGGGCCGAGCTCATGCCGCTCACCTACGCCGCCTTCGGCACGAACGGCCGCGTCGCCCCCTGACCGGGCCGATCCTGGCCGTCCGAGGGGCGATCCGCGCGGGGCGAGACAGTACGCTGGTCGACGTGTCGAACATCAGCAACCCCTTCGGGCAGGTCCTCGTCGCTCTCGTCACCCCCTTCACCGCCGACGGCGAGGTCGACTGGCCGGCGGTCGAGAAGCACATCGACGACTGCGTCTCGGCGGGTGCCGACGGCATCGTCGTCACCGGCACGACGGGCGAGACCAGCACCCTGACCGACCCCGAGAAGCTCAAGCTCGTCGAGGTCGGCAAGTCGGTCGCGGCGGGGCGCGCCAAGATCATCACGGGCGGCGGCTCGAACGAGACCGCGCACGCCATCCAGCTGTACAAGGCCAGCGAGAAGGCCGGCGCCGACGGCGTCATGATCGTCACGCCGTACTACAACAAGCCCACGCAGGCCGGCGTCCTCACGCACTTCCGCATGATCGCCGACGCGACCGACCTGCCGGTCATCCTCTACGACATCCCCGGCCGCACCGGCATCCCGATCAAGTACGAGACGCTGCTGCGCGCCGCGAAGCACCCGAACATCGTCGCGGTCAAGGACGCGAAGGGCGACTTCGCCGAGGTCAGCCGCGTCATCAACCAGACCGACCTGCTCTACTTCTCGGGCGACGACGCGAACGTGCTCCCGCACCTGGCGATCGGCGCCTCCGGCCTCATCGGCGTGACGGCGAACATCGTCTCGGCGCCGTACCGCACCATGATCGACGCCGTGAACGCAGGCGACCTGCACACGGCCACGGCAGCCCACAAGATGCTCGAGCCGCTGGTGCGCGCCGTCATGACGCACGTGCCCGGCACGGTCGCGGCGAAGTACATCCTGCACGGCCTCGGCCGCATCTCCAGCCCCCGCGTCCGCCTGCCGCTCGTCGGCCCGGAGGACAGCGAGGCGGCGCTCATCGAGGACGAGCTCTCGCACGTGGGCGACATCCCCGGGCTCGACCTCAGCCGCTTCCGCCCCGACCGCAACGCCGCGGCCGGCGGTGCCCTGCCCAAGGTGCACGGCACCACGCGCTGACCACGCGGCACGCCGCCGGCCGCGTGACGGTGCGGCGCGCGGGCCGACAGAGACCTCGATCCGCGGGGCACGAGCCCCGACCTCGACCCGAAGGACATGATGCCCACGACCGTCAAGACCCCGCGCAAGCTCGAGGACGGCACGCTCCGGGTCATCCCGGTCGGCGGCCTCGGCGAGATCGGGCGCAACATGACCGTCTACGAGATCGACGGCAAGCTGCTCGTCGTCGACTGCGGGGTGCTGTTCCCCGAGGAGCACCAGCCGGGCGTCGACCTGATCCTCCCGGACTTCTCGCCCCTCCGCGACCGGCTGGACGACGTCCTCGCGGTCGTGCTGACCCACGGCCACGAGGACCACATCGGCGCGGTGCCCTATCTCCTCCGCCTCCGCGCGGACATCCCGCTGATCGGCTCGCAGCTGACGCTCGCCCTGATCGAGGCGAAGCTCAAGGAGCACCGCATCAAGCCCTACACGCTGACGGTCAAGGAGGGCGGGCGCGAGACGCTCGGCCCGTTCGACCTCGAGTTCGTCGCGGTGAACCACTCGATCCCGGACGCCCTCGCCGTCGCGATCCGCACCTCCGCCGGCCTCGTCCTGCACACCGGCGACTTCAAGATGGACCAGCTGCCGCTCGACGACCGCATCACCGACCTGCGTGCCTTCGCCCGCCTCGGCGAGGAGGGGGTCGACCTGTTCCTCCCCGACTCGACGAACGCCGACGTGCCGGGCTTCACCGCCCTCGAGCGCGACATCGGACCGGTCCTCGACGACGTCATCCGCCGGGCGCCGCGCCGGGTCGTCGTGGCGAGCTTCTCGAGCCACGTGCACCGCGTGCAGCAGGTGCTCGACGCCGCCCACGCCAACGGGCGCCGGGTCGCGTTCATGGGCAGGTCGATGATCCGCAACATGGGCATCGCCGCCGACCTGGGCTACCTCGTCGTGCCCGAGGGCGTCCTCATCGACGCGAAGAAGGCCAAGGACCTCCCCGACGACCGCATCGTCTACATGAGCACGGGCTCGCAGGGCGAGCCGATGGCCGTCCTCGCCCGGATGGCGAACCTCGAGCACCAGATCGAGATCGGGCAGGACGACACGGTCATCCTCGCCTCGAGCCTCATCCCCGGCAACGAGAACGCCGTCTACCGGGTCATCGACGGGCTCACCAAGCTCGGCGCGACGGTGGTGCACAAGGGCAACGCGAAGGTGCACGTGTCGGGCCACGCCTCGGCCGGCGAGCTCCTCTACTGCTACAACGTGCTCCGCCCGAAGAACGTCATGCCGGTCCACGGCGAGCACCGGCACCTCTACGCGAACGCCGCCCTGGCCCAGCGCACCGGCGTGCCGCGCGAGAACACGATCCTCGGCGAGGACGGCGTCGTCGTCGACCTCCGCGACGGCGTCGCCGAGGTGGTCGGCCAGCTCGACCTCGGCTACGTGTACGTCGACGGCTCGACCGTCGGCGAGATCACCGACGCCGACCTCAAAGACCGGCGGATCCTCAGCGAGGAGGGCTTCATCTCCGTCTTCCTCGCGATCGACGCCACGACGGGCCGTGTCGTCGTCGGCCCCGAGATCCAGTCGCGCGGCTTCGCCGAGGACGAGCGGGTCTTCGACGACGTCATGCCCAAGATCCTCGCCGCGCTGGCCGAGGCAGCCGAGAACGGCACCCGTGACACGCACCAGTTCAGCCAGGTCGTCCGCCGCACGGTGGGCCGCTGGGTGAACACGCAGCACCGTCGTCGTCCCATGATCGTGCCGGTGGTCATCAGCGCCTGACCCGGCTCGGCACGAGGCCTCAGCTCGCTCGGGAAGTCATCCCGACGGCTGAGGCCTCCGTCGTCCCCCTCCTCCTATGGTGAGCACGTTCCGTCCGTTGCTCCGAAGGGGAGTCGCCCGTGCGCGTCGCCAAGACCTGGATCTTCCCGATCCTCCGCATCCTCATCTTCGTCGCGATCGCGGTGGCCCTCGTCAAGCTCGCGTTCTTCGCGTCGCCCGACGCGGCGACCGGCTCCGTGGCGGTCCCGACCGGCGAGGCCGTCGAGCCCCAGGTCGCCGTGGCCGTCGGCACCGTCACGAACGACGTGACGGTCGACGCCACGGTCGAGGCCGACGTCGCCTCGACCGTGCCCGCGACCCTGGCCGGCACCGTCGTGACCGTCGTCGTCGAGAAGGGCCAGGCCGTCGCCGCGGGCGACAAGATCGCGACGCTGCGCTCCGAGACCCCGCAGGAGGCGCTGGTCTCGGCCGACGGCACCGTCACCGAGCGTGCCCCGATCGTCAAGACCGCGGTGGTGACGTCGCCCGTCGCGGGCACCGTGACGGAGCTCTCCGTCATCAAGGACCAGGAGGTGGCCGTGGGCGACGCGGTCGCGAAGGTGGCGCCTCCGACGTTCCACGTCACGGGGGCGCTGGCCGCCGACCAGCTCTACCGGCTGGTCAGCCGGCCGGCCGAGGGCACCGCGTCCATCCAGGGCGGCCCGGCGCCGTTCGCCTGCACCGGCCTCTCGATCGGCGGTGCCGGCGCCGGCGCGGGCACCACGACCGCCGGCGACACCGGCGACTCGTCGGGCACGGGCGTCTCGGGGCAGTCGGTGACGTGTGCCGTCCCCGGCGACGTCACGGTCTTCGCGGGCCTCGCCACGAAGCTGACGATCCCCGCCGGCGTCGCGACCGACGTCCTCACGGTGCCGCTCACCGCGGTCGAGGGCGCCGCGGGCAAGGGCGTCGTGACCGTGGTCGGCGCCGACGGCACCGAGGAGGAGCGGGAGATCACGCTCGGCATCAACGACGGCACGACCGTCGAGGTGACCGGGGGCCTCGTCGAGGGCGACATGGTCCTCGAGTTCGTGCCCGGCGCCGTCGCCCCGCAGGAGGGCTGCGTCGACCCGACGACCGGAGAGGTCTACTGCTGATGTCGTTGATCCGGCTCGAGGGAGTCACGAAGACGGTTCCCCTCGCCGACGACGCGACCCTCGACATCCTCCGCGGCGTCGACCTCGTGGTCGAGGCGGGCGAGCACGTGAGCATCGTCGGCCGCTCCGGCTCGGGCAAGTCGACGCTGCTCAACATCCTGGGGCTCATCGACGCGCCGACGACGGGCGCGCACTGGTTCGACGACGTCGACGTCAGCGGCATGCGCTCGGGGGCCCGCGACCGGCTCCGCGGCGAGCAGGTGGGCTTCATCTTCCAGCAGTTCAACCTGCTGCAGGGGCGCACGGCGCTCGAGAACGTCATGACGCCGTTGCTCTACGCACGCGGTCGGCGCTTCTGGCGCCGGCGGGCGATCGCGGCCGAGATGCTCGAGAAGGTCGGGCTCGGGCACCGCGTCGACTCGATGCCGCACCGCCTCTCGGGCGGCGAGCAGCAGCGGGTGGCGATCGCGCGCTCGCTGGTGCGCGACCCGCGCGTCATCCTGGCCGACGAGCCGACGGGAGCGCTCGACATCGAGACGGGGGCGACGGTCATGCGCCTCCTCGACGACATCTCGTCCGACACCGGCGCCGCCCTCGTCACCATCACGCACGACCTGGCCGTGGCGGGCCTCGCCGCGCGGCACTACTCGCTCGACGCGGGCGTGCTCTCGGCCGCCCGACTGGGCAGCGGGCTGGCCGGGGCGTCGGCCCTCGTGCCGGCGGGCGCCTCCGCGTCGGGGGCTCCCGCCTCCTCCGTCCCGGCACCCGTCGAGGTCGTGTCGTGAGCGGTCTGTTGTCGGGGGTCGTGGGAGCGTTCGTCGAGGCCTGGTCCGAGCTGAGGGTCAACAAGCTGCGGGTGCTGCTCAGCCTCATCGGGGTCGCGGTGGCCGTCGCCGCGCTGACCGCCGTCGTCGGGCTCGGCAGCCTCGCCGAGCAGTCCACGCGCGAGTCGTCCGAGAAGTCCGGCGGGCGACCTGCCACCTACACGGTCTCGGCCTACAGCCAGGGGGCGACCCTGCTCGACCCCGCCCTCCTCGACGACGAGTTCCGCTCGACGATGTCGCGCTACCAGATCTCGTGGGCGTCCGAGAACCTCTGGACGACGAGGTCCGTCCAGCTGCCCGGCGGCCTCACCGACGTCTCGGCACAGGTCGTCGACCCCGAGTACGGCGAGATGCACCGGGTGTCGATGGCCGAGGGATCCTGGTTCGTCGAGGGCGACGACCAGCGGATGGCCCCGGCGGTCGTCGTGAACGAGGCGCTCTGGGACACGCTCGGCCGCCCTCCGGTCGACTCGCACCCCACCCTCCTGCTGAGCGGCACGGACTCGGTGACCGGCGTCGTCGTGGGCGTCACGGCGGCGCAGTACGCCGAGGAGGCGCCCGGGCTGTTCCTCCTGCCCTCGGACGAGCACGACCTGGTGCCGCTCTCGCAGGGCGGGTACGCAGAGACGCCGCAGTACGAGATGTGGCTGCCGACGTCGTCCGGCGACCAGTTGAGCACGATGGTGCAGGGCAACCTCGCGGCGGCCCTCGGCGACGACGTGCAGGTCGACGTGAACCGGTCCGACTACGCGGCGTACGCGGGCGACTCCGACCCCTTCAAGCCGATCAAGCTGATCATCACGGGGGTCGGCGTGCTCGTGCTGCTGCTCGGCGGGCTCGGACTGGTCAACATCGCGCTGGTCACGGTGCGGCAGCGCATCCGCGAGATCGGGGTCCGGCGGTCGTTCGGCGCCACGGCGCCCCGGGTGTTCTTCTCGGTGATGCTCGAGAGCGTCGCCGGCACGGTGGTCGCGGGGGCCGTCGGCGTCATGGTCGCCGTGCTCGTCGTGCAGAACCCGACCGTGCAGGGCTTCATCGCCCAGGGGTCGGTCGACGACCTGCCGCCGTTCCCGATCACCGCCGCCCTGATCGGCCTGGGGTCCGCGACGCTGATCGGCGCCGTGGCGGGAGTGCTGCCCGCTCTCGTCGCCGTCCGGGTCAAGGTCATCGACGCCATCCGCTACTGAGGCGGGCGGGCCGCGCGGGGCCCGGCGCGCCGACCACCTCCGGTCGGCGTCGGCGGCGGGCGGTAACCTCGACGGCATGGCCACGCCCACCAAGTCGACCGCGCGCTCGCGCTCGGGGCGCGGCGCGTCCGCCGGCACCTCGACGGCCCGCGGCGCGACCGCGGCCACCAAGAAGCTCCCCGCCGCGAAGGCTCCCGCTCCCGTCGACGAGGGGCCCGGCGTCGTCGCCTCCGCCTGGATGGGCCTGGCCCACCTGACCGGAGGCGCCTTCCGGCTCTTCGGCAGCGAGTCGCTCGACAAGTCCGAGCGCCGCGACGGCGTCCCCTTCCTCCTCGTGCTGCTGGCGATCGCCGGGGCCGTGGTCGAGTGGCTCAACCCCACCAGCCCCTTGGCCGTCGCGTTCGACGCGTACACGTTCGGCGGGTTCTTCGGGCGGGTCGCCTACGCGCTGCCGGTCATCATGGTGCTCTTCGCCGGCTGGCTGTTCCGGCACCCGGCCTCCGTCCACGACAACACGCGCATCGGCATCGGGCTCGGCCTCATGATCGTGTCCATCAGCGCCCTCTGCCACATCTACGGCGGCCAGCCCCAGGCCGTCGAGGGCATGCGCGCCCTGGCGACGGGCGGGGGAGTGCTCGGGTGGCTCGTCGCCTCCTGGCTGGTCATGCTCGCGACCGAGTGGGTCGCGGTGCCGGTCGTCGTCGTCCTGCTCGCCCTGTCCCTGTTGATCATGACCAAGACGCCGCCGAACCGCATCGGCCACCGTCTCGGCGACCTGTACCGCTGGCTCTTCGGCGAGACGACGGCGGACGCGAGCGCTGCCAGCGCCGACGGCACCGCCGAGGGCGAGGCGGGCGAGCCCGACACGTTGCCCTGGTGGCGACGCAACAAGAGCGGGCGCGAAGAAGACCCGGCCTACGACACGCCCGTGGTCACCCAGAGCAGCGCCGACGACGCGGCGGACCGCCGAGGGCGGGGCTCTCGTCGTCGTGGCGCCGCCGGCCCGGTCTTCGTCGACCACGGCGCGACCATCGGCGGCGACGTCCCCGCCACAGGGTCCCCGGCAGCAGGGGCCGCGGCAGCTGACGCCCCGACCGACGTCTACCAGGCCGACCTGCTGCACGACCTCGACGCGGCGGAGGACGCCGTGCGGTCCTTCGGCATCGACGTCCCGCTGCACGACGACGAGCCGGCGCCCACGACGTCCGCCGCGGGCGCCGCCGGCAGCGGTCCTGCCGGGGCGACGGCCGCCACGACCGTCCTCCCGTCCCTGCCCGTCACCGCCGTGCCGGCCACCACGTCCGCGGCCGCGCCCGGCGAGAGCGACGTCGCCGCCGACTTCCTGGCCGTCGACGACGACGAGCCCGCCCCGCCGTCGCTCGACGTCGAGGACGACTCGCCCGTGGCGCCCTACCGCCTGCCGGCCGCCTCCACGCTGAGCGTCGGCCCGCCCGCCAAGGCGCGCAGCGAGGCCAACGACGAGATCGTGCGCTCGATCACCGAGGTGCTCCGCCAGTTCTCCGTCGACGCCCGCGTCGTCGGCTTCAGCCGCGGCCCGACCGTCACCCGCTACGAGATCGAGCTGGGCCCGGGCGTCAAGGTCGAGAAGGTGACGGCCCTCAGCAAGAACCTGTCCTACGCCGTGGCCTCGAACGAGGTGCGGATCCTCTCGCCCATCCCGGGCAAGAGCGCCATCGGCGTCGAGATCCCGAACACCGACCGCGAGATCGTGTCGCTCGGCGACGTCCTGCGCTCCGGGGCCGCCGCCAAGAGCGTGCACCCGATGACCATCGGCGTCGGCAAGGACGTCGAGGGCGGCTACGTCGTGGCGAACCTCGCGAAGATGCCGCACCTCCTGGTCGCCGGCGCCACCGGCTCCGGCAAGTCGAGCTTCGTCAACTCGATGATCACGTCGCTCCTCATGCGGGCCAAGCCGACCGACGTGCGCATGGTCCTGATCGACCCGAAGCGGGTCGAGCTCTCCATCTACGCCGGCGTCCCGCACCTGATCACGCCCATCATCACCAACCCGAAGAAGGCGGCCGAGGCGCTGCAGTGGGTGGTGAAGGAGATGGACATGAGGTACGACGACCTCGCCAGCTTCGGGTTCCGCCACATCGACGACTTCAACCGCGCCGTCGTCGCGAACGAGATCGTGCTGCCGGCCGGCAGCGCCCGGTCGCTCAAGCCCTACCCGTACCTGCTCGTCGTCGTCGACGAGCTGGCCGACCTCATGATGGTCGCCCCGCGCGACGTCGAGGACAGCATCGTCCGCATCACCCAGCTGGCGCGTGCCTCGGGCATCCACCTGGTGCTCGCGACGCAGCGTCCGTCGGTCGACGTGGTGACGGGCCTCATCAAGGCGAACGTGCCGTCCCGGTTCGCGTTCGCCGTGTCGAGCGTCACCGACTCGCGGGTCATCCTCGACCAGCCCGGCGCCGACAAGTTGATCGGCCAGGGCGACGGGCTCTTCCTGCCGATGGGCGCCTCGAAGGCCATGCGCGTCCAGGGTGCGTGGGTGCAGGAGGCGGAGATCGCCGAGGTCGTGGCGCACGTGACGCGGCAGGCGCGTCCCGACTACCGGCCCGACGTGGCGGCCGTGGTCGAGAAGAAAGAGATCGACGGCGACATCGGCGACGACCTCGAGCTGCTCCTCGCGGCGGCGGAACTGGTCGTCAGCACGCAGTTCGGGTCGACGTCGATGCTCCAGCGCAAGCTGCGCGTCGGCTTCGCCAAGGCCGGGCGACTGATGGACCTCATGGAGTCGCGCGACATCGTGGGTCCCTCCGAGGGCTCGAAGGCGCGCGACGTGCTCGTCACCAACGAGCAGCTGCCGGGCGTGCTGGCCAAGCTGCGCGGGCAGGGCGACGACGGGCTCCGGGGGTCGGGCCCCGCCTCCTCGGCTCCCGTGGCGGTCGGCGCGGGCGACTACGGCGACGACCCCGTCGCCGAGATGACACGAGGCTACGACGAGGTCGACGGCGACGAGGAGTCGGAAGACGCCTGGGGCCTGACCGGCAGGGACTGACGTGACCGACGAGAGAACCCCCGACGCACCCCGGGCCGCGACGTTCCCCTGGCGGGGACGCTTCGCGAGCCGCGGCGCGGGGCCGGCCAGCACGGCGAACATCGCCAACGTGATCACGGTCGTCCGCATCCTGATGGCGCCGCTGTTCATCGCCTGGCTGCTGATCGACGACGGCGCCGACGGCCCGCTGCGCATCGCGGCCGCCGTGCTGTTCGTCGTCGCCATCCTCACGGACAGCCTCGACGGCATGCTGGCGAGGGGCCTCGACCTCGTCACCGACTTCGGCAAGATCGTCGACCCGATCGCCGACAAGGTCCTGGTCGGCGGCGCGCTGGTCGGGCTCTCGATCCTCGGCGAGCTGCCCTGGTGGGTCACCGCGCTCATCCTCGTGCGCGAGATCGGGATCACCGTGTACCGCTTCGTCGTCATCCGCGACCGCGTCATCCCTGCGTCACGAGGCGGCAAGCTCAAGACCGTGCTGCAGGCCGTCGCGGTGACGCTGGCGCTCTTCCCGCTGTGGGTGCCGCTGGGCGACTGGGTGCACGGCCTCAACACCGTCGTGATGACGGCCGCCGTGGTGGCCACGCTCGTGTCGGGTGCCGACTACGTCCGTGTCGCCCTGAAGCACTCCCGCACGTCGTGACCACCGCGGCCGAGGTCGTGCACGAGCTCGACCGCCAGGGGCTGACCGTCGCGGTCGCCGAGTCGTTGACGGGGGGTCTGCTCGCCGCAGAGTTGATCTCCGTCCCCGGTGCGTCCACGGTCGTCGTCGGGGGAGTCGTGGCCTACCAGACGCCGCTCAAGGCCTCGCTGCTCGGTGTGCCGGCTGCGCTGCTCGCGGCCCGGGGCGCCGTCGATCCCGACGTCGCCGTCGCCATGGCGGCGGGGGCACGTCGAGCGCTGGCCGTCGAGGGCCAGGCCGCCGACGTCGGCATCGCGACCACGGGGGTCGCTGGCCCTGACCCCCAGGACGGCCAGGCGCCCGGCACGGTGTACGTCGCCCTGAGCGCAGGAGGCGAGGCTCGCGTCACGAGGCTCGCCCTCGAGGGCGACCGTGCGGCCATCCGATCGGCGACCGTCTCCGAATCACTCTCGATGCTGCACGACTGGCTCACGGAGCCTCGGGAATAGCCGGGGTTTCGGTCTCGTTACATCTCGTGAGTTCACAAGCGTCACACAGAGCTGGCTGGCTACAGTGGCACCCAGTTCGACAGCAGTGTTCCTCACCCACCCCTGAATCCCGTCACGGTGGGTCCTATGTCGCAAGGAGGGGTCCCATGGTTCTGGTCCGTCAAGAGATCGGCGACGTCCTCCGCGACTTCCGTCTCCAGAAGGGCCGCACGCTGCGACAGGTCGCCTCCAAGGCGAGCGTCGCACTCGGCTACCTCAGCGAGGTCGAGCGTGGGCAGAAAGAGGCGAGCTCCGAGATCCTCGCGTCGGTCGCCGACGCGCTCGAGACCCCGATCTCCGTCATCATGCGCGAGGTGGGCGACCGGATGGCCGTCATCGAGGGCCTCAACCCGATCCCGGACACCCTGCCCGACGACATGGTCGCCGAGTTCGACACCGATCTGGTCGTGCGCTGACGTCTCTGACCTCACGGTCCGTCGTGCAGTACGCGCCGAGACGCCCCCGATCCAGGTCGGGGGCGTCTCGACGTCCGGGTACCCTCGACTGATGCGCAAGAGCGAGTTCCGCAGGGCGGTCGACGACGAGTTCGGCGAGGCGTACGGACGAGTCGTCACCCGTGATCTCGTCCTCTCGTCGCTGGGCGACGAGACCGCCGACGAGGCGCTCCGCGGAGGCGTGCCGCCGCGCGAGGTGTGGCTGGCCCTGTGTGAGGCCGAGGGCGTCCCCGTGGCCCGCAGGCACGGCGCCGGGCTGCCCGAGCCGCGTCGCTGACCTTCGTCGCCGAGCCGTGTCGCCAGGGCCGTGCGACGATCAGGTGTTCGACACGCCGACACGTTGGATCGAACATGCGTTCGGCGCAGTGGTAGCTTCCTCCACAAGGGCGCCGATGTCCGAGTGCTCCACTTCCAGCCGAGATCGCGTCCGCGATGTCGGTGGCCGGTCGTAGCGTTCCCTCATCGACGTTCCACCGCTCTCGCATCCGCGGGGGCACCAGCCTTGTCGTCGAGACCGCCGCCTCCGGGCCGAGCGCGACGCGACAGCCTACAGGCGCACGGACATCAACCTTGAAGGAGTCACCATGCCCTCAGCAGAGAACCGCGAGAAGGCCCTCGAGACGGCGCTCGCCCAGATCGACCGGCAGTTCGGCAAGGGCGCCGTCATGCGCCTGGGCAGTGACGACCGCGCGCCGGTCGCCGTCATCCCCACCGGCTCGATCGCCCTCGACGTCGCGCTGGGCATCGGGGGCCTTCCTCGTGGCCGCATCGTCGAGATCTACGGCCCCGAGTCCTCGGGAAAGACGACGCTCACGCTGCACGCCATCGCCAACGCACAGCGCAACGGCGGCATCGCGGCCTTCATCGACGCCGAGCACGCCCTCGACCCCGAGTACGCGAAGAAGCTGGGCGTCGACATCGACGCACTCCTGGTCTCGCAGCCCGACACGGGCGAGCAGGCGCTCGAGATCGCGGACATGCTCGTCCGCTCCGGCTCCATCGACCTCGTCGTCATCGACTCCGTGGCGGCGCTCGTGCCGCGTGCCGAGATCGAGGGCGAGATGGGCGACTCCCACGTCGGCCTCCAGGCGCGGCTCATGTCGCAGGCCCTCCGCAAGCTGACGGGTGGTCTCAACCAGACCGGCACCACCATGATCTTCATCAACCAGCTGCGCGAGAAGATCGGCGTGTTCTTCGGCAGCCCCGAGACCACAGCCGGCGGCAAGGCGCTCAAGTTCTACGCCTCGGTGCGACTCGACATCCGCCGCATCGAGACCCTGAAAGACGGAACGGACGCAGTGGGCAACCGCACCCGCGTCAAGGTCGTCAAGAACAAGATGGCACCGCCCTTCAAGCAGGCCGAGTTCGACATCCTCTACGGCGTCGGCATCTCCCGTGAGGGCAGCCTGATCGACTTCGGCGTCGAGCACGGCATCGTCCGCAAGTCCGGTGCCTGGTACACCTACGAGGGCGACCAGCTCGGCCAGGGCAAGGAGAACTCGCGCAACTTCCTCCTCAAGAACGCCTCCGTCGCACAGGAGATCGAGCAGAAGATCCTCGCGAAGCTCGGCGTCGGCGGGGCGAAGCCGGTCGAGGCGCCCGTCGAGTCGATCGAGGCGAAGATCGCCGCCCGGAAGGGCGCATGACCTCGCACGACGACGAGTGGGCCGACGACCTGGCTCCCGTGACCCCCCTCTTCGGGGTCCGCGGGGCCAGGTCCGGCCGTGCAGGCGCTGACGCGTCGAGTCACCCCTCGAGGGGGCCGGCGACTGTCGTGGGCGACGACGAGCCTGTCGAGCCGTCGGGCGACGGCGCGAGGCGGGATCCGGTGCGTGACGCGGCAGCCGCCCTGGCCGCCGTGACCGAGCACTGGTCGGACGGGTCCGCCGCGGCGCCTGTGCACGGCGACGAGGCAGAAGCCGAGGGGCCGCGCGAGGACCTGGACGCACAGCGGACCAGGGCCGAGAACGTCAGCCTGCACGCTCTCAGTCGACGGGGAGTCTCGTCGGCCGAGATGGCGTCGCTGCTCGAGGCCCGCGACCTCGATCCCGAGGTCGTGGCCGACGAGGTGTCGCGCCTCGAAGGGGTGGGCCTCCTCAACGACCGGGAACTCGCCGAGAACCTCCTCGAGACGAAGCAGGGCCGCAAGGGCCTCGGTCGGGGCGCCGTGACGTCCGAGCTGCGCTCGCGTGGCATCGACGCGTCCGTGATCGAGGAGGTCCTCGCCGAGACCGACGACGCCGACGAGCAGGCCAGGGCCGACGAGTGGGCCGAGAAGCGCGCAGGCTCGCTGCGCGGCCTGGACAGGGCCACTGCTGAGCGGCGTCTCAACGGCTACCTCATGCGCCGCGGCTACCGCTCCGACACCGTACGTCGTGCCGTGGAGAAGGCCCTGCCGCGCGGTGGCAGCAGCCGGGGCGGCGTCCGCTTCGAGTGACGCCCCGCCCTACACTGGGGCACCATGTCGACGGTCGGTGAAGGTGTGGGCGGCGGCCTGGTCGCCGTCGTCGGATCGACCGGCACCGGCAAGTCGGCGTTCTCGCTCGACCTGGCCGAGCGGCTCCGCGACGCGGGGCGTCCAGCCGAGATCGTCAACGCGGACGCGATGCAGCTCTACCGGGGGATGGACATCGGCACGGCCAAGCTGCCCGAGGCCGAGCGGCGAGGTGTGCCGCACCACCTCTTCGACGAGCTCGAGGTGACGGCCGAGGCCAGCGTCGAGTGGTACCAGTCCCGTGCTCGGACCGTGATCGACGACGTCCTCGCGCGCGGCGCCGTGCCCCTCCTGGTGGGTGGGTCCGGGCTCTACGTCTCGAGCGTGCTCTTCGACTTCCGGTTCCCGGGCACCGACGCCGCCGTGCGACAGCGCTTCGAGCGGGTGGCTGCGAGCGGCGGCCCCGGCGCGCTGCACGAGCTGCTCATCCAGACCGATCCGGTCGCCGCCGAGCGGATCGGACCGCACAACGCCCGGCGGCTCGTCCGGGCCCTCGAGGTCGGCGAGATCACCGGTGAGCCCTTCTCGGCGGCCCTGCCCGACGAGGCGCAGCGGTGGCGCCCCTCCTCGATCGTCGGCATCGCCGAGGAGAGACCGGTGCTCGTCGAGCGTCTCGATGCACGCGTCCGCGGCATGTGGGCCGACGGCCTGGTCGACGAGGTGCGAGGCCTGTTGCCGCTCGGCCTCGCCGACGGGATCACCGCCTCCCGGGCGATCGGCTACGCCCAGGCAGCGGCGCAGCTGCGGGGCGACACCGACGAAGAGGCGGCGATCAGCGAGACGCAGGCGCTCACGCGTCGCTACGCCCGCCGCCAGGTCAGCTGGTTCAAGCGGTACCCGGACGTCGACTGGTCGACCACGGGCGACCCGGCGGCCGTCGAGCGGGCCCTCGCTAGACTCCTCGGGTGACCACGACGCTCCAGTTCACCAAGGGACAGGGCACCGGGAACGACTTCGTGTTGTTCACCGACGCCGACGGCGAGACCGACCTCGACGGGGTCGCCATCCGCGCCCTGACCGACCGTCGTTTCGGCGTGGGGGCCGACGGGGTCATCCGTGCCGTCCGCTCATCCGCGTTCCCGGCCGGCGCCGCGGCGCTGGCGAGCGATCCCTCCGCCGAGTGGTTCATGGACTACCACAACGCCGACGGCAGCCTCGCCGAGATGTGCGGCAACGGCGTCCGCGTCTTCGTGCGCTACCTGGTAGAGCGCGGCCTGGTCGACCTGCCCGTCGGCGAGGCCCTCACGATCGGCACGCGTGCCGGCGTGCGGACGGTGCGGCGAGACGGCTCGGGCTTCCGGGTCGACCTCGGCGTCTGGGCCCTCGGGGACGACGAGCCGACGGTCCGCGCCCGAGAACTCCACGCGGCGAGGCCGGGCCTGTCCCTCTCGGTCGGCAACCCGCACGTGGTCGTCGCCCTCGCCTCCGACGACGAGCTCGACGGGCTCGACCTCTCCTGGGTCCCGGTGCTCGATCCCGCGCCTGCCGAGGGCGCCAACGTCGAGTTCGTGGTCCCGTCCGATCCGCTCGTGGTCGACGGCATCGGCCACATCCGCATGCGCGTGCACGAGCGCGGCAGCGGCGAGACGCTCTCGTGCGGCACGGGCGCGGCGGCTGCGGCACTCGCCGTGCGGCACTGGGCCGGCGCGGGCGCGCCCGACGACTGGTCCGTCGAGGTGCCGGGTGGCATCCTCGGGGTCCACGTCGCGGCCGGAGCCGATGGTGAGCACGTGTCGCTCAGCGGCCCGGCCGAGCTCGTGTTCAGCGGCGCGCTGACCCTCTAGCCGTCCCTCCCCGGGCGTGGGCCCTCGGGCGACGACCCTGTCGTACCGGCTCGCCTAGGCGAGCGGCGAGGAGGCGCGTCGGGCCCGCAGCACCCGGTACCCCTTGCTCGTCGAGGCCCGCTCCACCTGCACCACGTCCGCCATGGTCGTGTTCATCCATGCCTGCAACGAGTCGGCGCCGAGGTTCTTCTGCACGACGAGCCAGGCGTCGGAGCCGGGCTCGAGGCGTGGCAGCCAGGTCTCCAGGAGGCCGTGCAGCACCTCCTTGCCGACCCGGATGGGCGGATTCGACCAGATCGACGCGAACACGACGTCGTCGGGAACACCGTCGGGCGTCACGGCGTTGACGTTGTGGAGGCCCGCGGCCCGTGCGTTCTCACGGACGAGGTCGAGGACCCTCTCGTTCACGTCGACGGCCCACACCGTCGCGTCGGGTGACGACAACGCGAGGCTCAGTGTGATGGGGCCCCATCCGCACCCGACGTCCAGCAGGTCGCCCGTCGCGGGCGGCTGCGGTGCACCGGCCAGCAGGACGGCCGTGCCCGGGTCGACCCGCTCGGGGCTGAAGACGCCCGACGCCGTCGTGAGCGTCAGCTCTCGCCCTGCGAGGGTCGCCGTGATCGTCCGCCGACGCAGCTCGCTCTCCGGCTTCGGGGAGAAGTAGTGGTCGTTGGTCACGCGGGACAACTTACCGAACATCAGCTGCCTGGCCCGTGACGGCCCAGGCTCGACCCCCTCCGGAGGGCTAGTATCACTTCGATGACATACACCCCCACGACCCCGCTCGACGACGAGCGTGACGGACAGCCCGGCGACGACGTCGTGTCGCGGGTCCTCGAGCGTGCGGCGTCGCGGGCGTCCGCCTACACGATCTTCTCGCCTGCCCAGGCGATCCAGACCCGCTCGCTCGACGGCTCGGGCGACGGCGACCAGTACGACCGCGAGGACCGGGCCGCGCTCCGTCGCGTGGCCGGCCTCTCGACCGAGCTGGAGGACGTCACCGAGGTCGAGTACCGCCAGCTCCGCCTCGAGAACGTCGTCCTGATCGGCGTGTGGTCGCAGGGTTCGCTCTCGGACGCCGAGAACTCGCTCCGCGAGCTCGCCGCGCTGGCCGAGACCGCGGGCGCGTCGGTGCTCGACGGCCTCCTGCAGCGTCGGCCGAACCCGGACCCCAGCACCTACCTCGGCAAGGGCAAGGCAGAAGAACTGCGACAGACCGTCGCCGCCCTCGGCGCGGACACGGTCATCGCCGACACCGAGCTCGCACCGAGCCAGCGGCGTGCGCTGGAGGACGTCGTCAAGGTCAAGGTCATCGACCGCACGGCCGTCATCCTCGACATCTTCAGCCAGCACGCGAAGAGCCGCGAGGGCAAGGCGCAGGTCGAGCTCGCCCAGCTCGAGTACCTGCTCCCGCGACTCCGTGGCTGGGGAGACTCGATGTCCCGCCAGGCCGGTGGCCAGGTCGGCGGTGCCGGTGCCGGCATGGGCAGCAGGGGCCCCGGTGAGACGAAGATCGAGCTCGACCGTCGCCGGATCCACACGCGCATGGCCCGCCTCCGGCGCCAGATCAAGGAGATGAAGCCGGCTCGCGACGCCAAGCGAGCGAACCGCGACCGCAACGAGGTGCCCTCCGTGGCGATCGCCGGCTACACGAACGCAGGAAAGTCGAGCCTGCTGAACCGGCTCACGAGCGCTGGCGTCCTGGTCGAGAACGCCCTCTTCGCCACCCTCGACGCGACGGTGCGCAAGAGCGCCACCACCGACGGTCGACCCTTCACCTACGCCGACACGGTGGGCTTCGTGCGAAACCTGCCGCACCAGCTCGTCGAGGCCTTCCGCTCGACGCTCGAGGAGGTCGCCGGCTCCGACGTCATCGTGCACGTCGTCGACGGATCGCACCCCGACCCGGCCGCGCAGCTGGCGACGGTGCGCGAGGTCATCGGCGAGGTCGACGGCCGGGACATCCCCGAGGTCGTGGTCTTCAACAAGAGCGACCTCGTCGACGACGACCAGCGGCTGGTGCTGCAGGGGCTCGAGCCGACGGCCGTCTTCGTGTCGGCGCGCACGGGCGAGGGCATCGACGAGCTGCTGGCGAAGCTCGCCGGGCTGCTGCCCGAGCCCGAGGTCGAGCTCGACCTCCTCGTGCCCTACGACCGCGGCGACGTGGTGTCGCACCTGCACGACTCCGGCCGGGTCCTGACGACCGACTACGACGAGCAGGGCACCCGGGTGCACGCCCGCGTCTACCCGAGCGACGTCGCGGCGCTCTCGCCGTTCGTGCGCACGGAGACTGCCGACGCCGTCGAGACCACGGAGGCAGCCGCCTCCTGAGTCGTTCGCTCCCTGCACGAGGAAGCGCCTCCGACCCGGCCAGGGCAGGAGGCGCTTCGTCGTTCTCGGGACGCGTCAGACCGAGCGGAGCACCGCCACGACCTTGCCGAGGATCTGCGCGTGGTCGCCCACGATCGGCTCGAAGGCGCTGTTGCGGGGCAGCAGCCAGGTGTGGCCGTCTCGCTGCCGGAAGACCTTGACCGTGGCCTCGTCGTCGAGCATGGCCGCGACGATGTCGCCGTTCTCGGCGTTCTGCTGTTGCCGGACGACCACCCAGTCGCCGTCGCAGATGGCGGCGTCGATCATGGACTCGCCGACGACGCGGAGCATGAACAGCTCGCCCTTGCCGACGAGCTGCCGGGGGAGCGGCATGACGTCCTCGACCTGCTGCTCGGCGGTGATGGGGATGCCGGCCGCGATGCGGCCGACCATCGGGACGTGGGCGGTGTCGCCGTCGTCGCTCGTCGAGAGGATGCTCGTCACGGGGGCGGCGGCAGGCGTCGGGTCGCCCAGCACCTCGAGGGCGCGCGGGCGGTTGGGATCGCGGCGGATCCGGCCGGCGAGCTCGAGCTGGTTGAGCTGGTGGGTCACGCTCGACAGCGACTTGAGGCCGACGGCGTCGCCGATCTCGCGCATGCTCGGCGGGTAGCCGCTCTGGGCGATGCTCGCCTGGATCGCGGCCAGGATCGACTCCTGCTTGGCGGTGAGCGCCTTGCGCGGGGGCGTCGCCGGGGCGGTCGCCGTCGCGCTGTGCCGGTCGGTCATCTCTCTCCTGCCGTCGATGTCGGTGGTCGCTGGTGTACTCGTCCCACCGACTGGAACCTATCGGATCACGGCCACTTGGCGAAACACATGTTCGAGTGTGTCGCGCTTGTCTGCGGGCGATGTTCGAGAGAAATGGTTGCGGTCGGGCTCAGTCGAAGATATGTTCGGTACACGTCTTCGTGTCCGGCATTCCCGGCCGAGTGCCGGGCACGAACTCGTACGACAACTCTCGCGGTGAAAGGAACCACCTCATGAGCGCCACCAGCATCAGCAACGACATCGTCGGCATCACCGGCGGCTCGGTCGTCCCTCGCACCCGCCTGCGCATCACGCGTCGGGGCAGGCGAGTGGTCGGCGCCGCGGTCGCGCTCGGCGCCACCGGCATCGTGGCCGCGGGCTTGCTGCTCGGCCCCGGTGCCGTCGCCTCCGACCAGGCCGCAGACGTGTCCTTCGCCCAGGTCACGGTCGAGGGCGGCGAGTCGCTCTGGCAGGTCGCGAGCGAGATCGCCCCCACCAAAGACCCGCGCGACGTCGTCAGCGACCTCGTCCGCCTGAACAACCTGCCGAGCGCCGAGGTGGCAGCGGGCCAGACGCTGGCGGTCCCCGAGAAGTACAGCCGCTGATCTGGTGTGGCCGGGGTTGACTGGTCCGTTCCGTTCCGGTCCGGTCCGGTCACGGTGAGGTCGGCACTCCGCCTGCCGCCTACCATGGACTCGTGTCCTTCAGCCTCGCCGACCTGCCCATCCGAGACGACCTCAAGGGGCTGACGCCGTACGGCGCTCCCCAAGAACGCGTGCCCGTCGCCCTCAACGTCAACGAGAACACGCACCCCGTTCCTGCCGACGTCGCCGCCGACATCCTCGAGGCCGTCGGCGCGGCACTCGTCGACGTGAACCGCTACCCCGATCGCGAGTTCTCGACCCTCCGCGATTCGCTGGCGGGCTACCTCGGACACGGACTCAGCCGTGAGCACATCTGGGCGGCGAACGGCTCCAACGAGGTCATCCAGCAGATCCTGCAGGCCTTCGGCGGCCCGGGCCGCTCCGTGCTGGGGTTCCCGCCCACGTACTCGATGCACTCGATCATCGCGGCGGGCACCGGCAGCACCTGGCTCGAGGGCGCCCGCGACGAGGGCTTCACGATCACGCCCGAGACGGCGGTCGCCGAGATCGAGCGTCTCCGGCCCGACGTCGTCTTCTTCTGCGGGCCGAACAACCCGACGGGCACCCCGCTCGACCTCGACACGGTCCGGGCCGCGTACGACGCGACCGACGGCATGGTCTTCGTCGACGAGGCCTACGCCGAGTTCATGCCGGCCGGCCAGCCCACGGCGCTCACCCTTCTCGAGGGCCGGGAGCGCCTCATCGTCTCGCGCACCATGAGCAAGGCCTTCGCCTTCGCCGGTGCCCGGGTCGGCTACATGGCGGCACACCCTGCCGTCGTCGACGCACTCCGCCTGGTGCGGCTGCCGTACCACCTCTCGTCCCTCACGCAGGCGGCGGCCGTCGCAGCCCTCGCGCACGCCGACGAGATGCTCGCGATGGTCGACGACATCAAGGCCCAGCGCGACCGCATCGTGCGTGTCCTGACCGAGCTCGGCTACAGCCCGTGGCCGACCTGGTCGAACTTCGTCCTCTTCGGGGGCGTCGACGACCCGGCCGACGTCTTCCGTCGCCTCCTCGCCCGTGGCGTGATCGTCCGCGACCTCGGCATCGAGGGGCACCTCCGGGTGAGCGCGGGCACCGAGGCCGAGACGACCGCGTTCCTCGACGCGCTGCGCGACATTAGGCTCTCCTCGTGACCGATCAGCCTCGCGCCCGCACCGCCTCCTCGTCCCGCGAGACGAGCGAGTCGCGCATCCAGCTGTCCCTCGACCTCGACGGGACGGGGCGCTCGTCGATCGACACGTCCGTGCCGTTCTTCGACCACCTCCTGACGGCCCTGTCGAAGCACTCGCTCATCGACCTCGACGTGTCGGCGGCGGGCGACACCCACATCGACGTCCACCACACGGTGGAGGACGTGGGCATCGTGCTCGGCGGCGCGATCAGGGAGGCGCTGGGCGACAAGGCCGGCATCTCCCGCTACGGCGACGCGCTCGTGCCCCTCGACGAGGCGCTGGTCCAGGCCGTCGTCGACGTCTCGGGCCGCCCGTACCTCGTGCACACCGGCGAGCCCGAGGGCTTCGAGTACCACCTCATCGGCGGCCACTTCACCGGCTCGATGGTGCGCCACGTCTTCGAGGCGATCACGTTCCACGCCGGCATCACCGTCCACGTGCGCGTGCTCGGCGGCCGTGACCCGCACCACATCGCCGAGGCGGAGTTCAAGGCCTTCGCGCGGGCCCTGCGCCAGGCCGTCCAGCCCGACGCCCGGGTGACCGGGGTGCCGTCCACGAAGGGCGCCCTGTGACGGTCCGTCCCACCGTGGCCGTCCTCGACTACGGCAGCGGCAACGTGCACTCGGCGGTCAAGGCCCTCGAGCTCGCGGGCGCCGACGTCGAGCTCACGCGCGACCGCGCCAGGGTGCAGGCGGCTGACGGGCTGTTCGTCCCGGGCGTCGGTGCTTTCGGCGCCGTGATGAGCCAGCTGCAGTCGGTCCGCGGCGGCGAGATGATCGACCGGCGACTCGCGGGCGGCCGTCCCGTCATGGGCATCTGCGTCGGCATGCAGGTCTTCTTCGAGGGCGGGGTCGAGCGCGGTGCGACGACCGGCGGCCTCGGCGAGTGGCCCGGCGTCGTCGACGAACTGAAGGCTGAGGTGCTGCCGCACATGGGCTGGAACCTCGTCGACGCCCCCGAGGGCAGCGTCCTCTTCGAGGGCGTGCGCGACGAGCGCTTCTACTTCGTGCACTCGTTCGCGGCGCAGGCCTGGACCCTCGACGTGATCCGTCCGTTCCCCGAGCCCCACGTCACGTGGGCCGACCACGGCGGACGCTTCGTCGCGGCCGTCGAGAACGGACCGCTCTGGGCGACGCAGTTCCACCCCGAGAAGTCGGGGCAGCCGGGCATCAGGCTGCTCTCGAACTGGCTCCGCACCCTCTGACCCGCACCCCTGACCCGACCGCGATCCCGGCTCCCGTCGGCGACAGCACGCGGCACGTCCGCGAGAGAGACACCATGAGCGACTTCTGCACGACCCCCGGCCTCACCCTGTTCCCCGCCGTCGACGTCGCCGGCGGGCAGGCCGTCCGCCTGACGCAGGGCGAGGCCGGCACCGAGACCGGCTACGGCGACCCCGTGGCGGCGGCCGACGACTGGAAGTCGCAGGGCGCCGAGTGGCTGCACCTCGTCGACCTCGACGCGGCGTTCGGGCGGGGTGACAACCGGTCGGTCATCAAGAAGGTCATCAAGCAGGTCAAGGGCATCGACGTCGAGCTCAGCGGCGGCATCCGCGACGACCGCTCGCTCGACGACGCCCTGAGCACGGGCGTCAAGCGCATCAACCTGGGCACCGCCGCGCTCGAGAACCCCGAGTGGGCCGCCCACGTCATCGCCGAGTACGGCGAGGCCGTCGCGGTCGGGCTCGACGTGCGGGGCACGACGCTCGCCGCGCGCGGCTGGACGGAGGACGGCGGCGACCTCTGGACGGTCCTCGCCCGGCTCGAGGACGCAGGGTGCGCGCGCTACGTCGTGACCGACGTGACGAAGGACGGCACCCTGACCGGCCCGAACACGGATCTCCTCCGGCAGGTCATGGAGCGCACCGACCGTCCGGTCATCGCCTCGGGGGGCATCTCGAGCCTCGACGACATCGCGGCTCTCCGCGAGCTCGTCCCCCTCGGCCTCGAAGGGGCCATCGTCGGCAAGGCCCTCTACTCGGGTGCCTTCACCCTCGCCGCCGCGCTCGACGTCGCATCGGTGTCGTGAGCCGCGGCCACGAGCCCACGCCCGCGGCCGACAGCGCCGGGCGGCCCTTCGCGGGCCGCACCTTCGACCACCACGACACGGCCCACGCGGGTGACGACGGCTCGGCCGACCCGCGCCTCCTCGAGGCCCTGGTCCGTTTCGGCGCGGGCGGGCTGCCCGAGCACGAGGTCGTCGACGCCCTGCGTCCCGCGCGTCTGCTGATCCCGCTGGTCGCGGTCGCGGGGGAGGAGGGGCTCCACGACCACGGTCGCCGCGTCGACAAGACGCAGGAGTTGTCCATCGTGACGGTGGCCGGCCCGGACGGCCGCGCCGTGCTGCCGGCGTTCACCAGTGTCGAGGCCCTCAGCCGCTGGGACGCCGTGGCGCGTCCGGTCCCGGTCGACGCGCGACGGGTCGCCCTGGCGGCCGTCGCCGAGTCGACCGAGCACCTCGTGCTCGACCCGGGTTCGCCCACCGAGTTCGGGGTCCGGCGACCGGCGCTCTGGGCCGTCGCTCAGGACCTGCCCTGGGTGCCCGCCCACACGGACGAGGCGGTCCTGCAGGCTTTCCTCGCCGCGTCGAGCGACGAGGAGGCGCTGGTCGGGCTGGCGATCTCGCCCGGCTACCGAGGCGCCCGTCTGGGCACGCCCGAGATCGTCGTCCGGCTCGCGGTGCGTGCCGGGCTCGACCAGGTGCAGCTGGGGGAGCTGCTGCAGCGCCTCCAGGCGTCGTGGCAGGCCGACCCGGTGATCGTGGACCGCGTCGACAGCATGTCCGTCAGCGTCGTCCCCGCCTGAGGCGGGTCAGATCGACGCGTCGGACGATCGGGTCAGCCCACCTGGTCGCGAGTCAGGTGACCGGGCCGGTGAGCTTCTCGCCGGGGCCCTTGCCGACGGCGTCGGGGATCGAGCTGGCCTCGCGGAAGGCGAGCTGCAGCGAACGGAGGCCGTCGCGCAGGGCGCGGGCGTGCTGGTCGCCGATCTCGGGCGCGCTGGCCACGACGAGGCCGGCGAGCGACGAGATGAGCTTGCGTGCCTCGTCGAGGTCGGTCTGCGCCGCGGGATCGTCGGCCAGGCCGACCTTGACGGCCGCCGCGCTCATCAGGTGCACCGCGACGGTGTTGATGACCTCGACCGCGTTGACGTCGGCGATGTCGCGGACGGCGTCGGACGGGTGCTCGACCGGGATGCCGACGGGAGCGTCGTCGTGGCCGTCGGCGGGGTGGGTGTGCGGGGTGTGGCTCACGTGCTGATCCTCTGCTAGGCTTCTCCAGGCTCGCAGCGTCTGCTGCGTGCGAAAGTGGAGATTCTCCCACCCGCGCTTGACCGTCACACGAGGTTACCGGGTTGTTGGCACCCCGTTCGATCTGCACCACCCCGAAGAGCGATCCTCGAGGCGGAGCGGGCCGGGCAGCCAGGGTGCAGTGCACGGCCGTCGAGAGACGGCACGGGCCGCGAGAGCGACCGGTGCGCGAACCTCCTCTTTCCCTTCCGCCCCTCCGGGGCGGCAGGTGACGAAGTGACGACAGAGGAGTTCCGCATCAGCGATCCCCGTACGAACGACCGTATCCGCGTCCCCGAGGTCCGCCTCGTGGGGCCTGCAGGTGAGCAGATCGGCGTCGTTCCCATCGCCATGGCGCTGCGTCTCGCCGCAGAGGCCGAACTCGACCTGGTCGAGGTGGCCCCCAACTCGAAGCCTCCCGTGGCCAAGATCATGGATCACGGGAAGTTCAAGTACGAGGCTGCGCAGAAGGCGAAAGAGGCCCGACGCAACCAGGCGAACACCATCCTCAAAGAGGTCCGGTTCCGTCTGAAGATCGACAAGCACGACTACGAGACCAAGCGCAAGCGCGCCGAGGGCTTCCTCGAGGGCGGCGACAAGGTCAAGGCCATGATCCTGTTCCGCGGTCGCGAGCAGTCGCGTCCCGACCAGGGCGTGCGTCTGCTCCAGCGCTTCGCTGAGGACGTGTCCGAGCTGGGCAGTGTCGAGTCCACCCCCACCATCGACGGCCGCAACATGGTCATGGTGATCGGGCCCCACAAGAACAAGTCCGAGGCGAAGGCCGAGGCCGAAGCTCGCAAGGCGGCGAACAAGCCCCCGAAGCACCCCACGTCCGACAAGGCGGCGGCCGATGCACCGGCCGAGCCGACAGAAGAGAGCAAGTAGCACATGCCCAAGCAGAAGACCCACTCCGGTGCCAAGAAGCGTTTCAAGGTCACCGGTTCCGGCAAGATCATGAAGCAGCAGGCCGGCATGCGACACAACCTCGAGGTGAAGAGCGCCAGCCGCAAGGCGCGCCTCAACCAGGACCAGCTGTTGGCCCCGGCCGACGCCAAGGTCGCCCGGAAGCTTCTCGGTCACTGACCGCTGACACGAACGTAGAGGAACAAGAAAATGGCAAGAGTCAAGAGAGCGGTCAACGCCGCCAAGAAGCGTCGCGTCATCCTCGAGCGCGCCGAGGGCTACCGCGGTCAGCGTTCGCGCCTGTACCGCAAGGCCAAGGAGCAGGTCACCCACTCGCTCGTCTACTCGTACCGTGACCGCCGTGCGCGCAAGGGCGAGTTCCGCCGCCTGTGGATCCAGCGCATCAACGCCGCGTCGCGTCAGAACGGCCTGACCTACAACCGCCTCATCCAGGGCCTGTCCCTGGCTGGCATCGAGGTCGACCGTCGCATCCTGGCCGAGCTGGCCGTGCACGAGCCCGCCACCTTCGCGTCGATCGTCGCGACGGCCAAGGCTGCGCTGCCCGCCGACACCTCGGCCCCCAAGGCCACGGTCGCCGCGTAGCACGCACTGCGTCAGCATCACCAGCACCACCTCCGGAGGGCCCGGACAGCACTTGCTGTCCGGGCCCTCCGTCGTTCCCGGGGTCGGGTGCGGCATAGTTGTCGCGTGCGCACCCCTCTGATCGACAACCCCCGTTCGCCGCGAGTCCGGGCGGTGGCGAAGCTCTCCAAGCGGGACGCCCGCACCGAGACGGGGCTGTTCCTGCTGGAGGGGCCGCAGGCGGTGTCCGAGGCGCTCGCGTTCCGTCCCGAGCTGGTGCTCGAGCTCTACGTCACTCCCACCGCCCTCGAGCGGCACCCGGGGCTGGCGGACGCGGCCGGCGAGGCGGGCCTCGAGGCGGAGTTCGTCACCGAGGCCGTGCTCGACGCCATGGCCGACACCGTGACCCCGCAGGGCGTGGTGGCCGTCTGCCGTCAGTTCCCCACGTCGGTCAAGGACATCTTCGCCGAGGGCGACGACGGCGGCCCGAAGCTCATCGCCATCCTCGAGGAGGTGCGTGACCCGGGCAACGCCGGGACGATCATCCGCGCCGCCGACGCCGCCGGTGCCGACGCCGTCGTGATGACCGGTCGAAGCGTCGACCTCTACAACCCGAAGGTCGTCCGCGCGACGACCGGCTCACTCTTCCACGTCCCCGTCGCGGTCGGCATCGACCTGGCCAGCGTCGTGGCGCGGTGCGCCGAGGCGGGCATGCAGGTCATCGCCGCCGACGTCAAGGGCGACGACCTGCTGCAGGCGCGGCAGGACGGCGTCCTCGACGCCCCGACCGCCTGGCTCTTCGGCAACGAGGCGCGCGGGCTCACCGACGACGACCTCGCGCGGGCCGACCGAGCGGTCGTGGTGCCCATCTACGGGCACGCCGAGTCGATGAACCTGGCGACCGCCGCCTCCGTCTGCCTCTACGAGAGCGCGTTCGCCCAGCGCTCCTAGGCGGACCGGACGGCTCGTTTCGGTTGCGTTACGAATCAGCTGTGAGTTTGACCCCCTACCGGGCGTCTGTTTGTGTGGACCCATGGAACCCCTCGTCGTGGTCGACCACGTCAACAAGCACTTCGGTCAGCTGCACGTCCTGAAAGACGTCACGACCACCGTCGGGCGGGGCGAGGTCGTCGTGGTGATCGGTCCGAGCGGCTCGGGCAAGTCGACGCTCTGCCGGGCGATCAACCGCCTCGAGACGATCGACGACGGCGTCATCACGATCGACGGCACGCGTCTGCCCGAAGAGGGCTCGGCCCTCGCGAAGCTCCGTGCCGACGTGGGCATGGTGTTCCAGAGCTTCAACCTCTTCGCCCACAAGACGGTCCTCGAGAACGTCACGCTCGGGCAGATCAAGGTGCGCGGCCGGTCCAAGGCCGAGGCCGAGAAGCGCGCGATGGAGCTGCTGGACCGCGTCGGGGTGGGCAACCAGGCGTCCAAGATGCCTGCTCAGCTCTCCGGTGGGCAGCAGCAGCGCGTGGCCATCGCCCGCGCCCTGGCGATGGACCCCAAGGTGATGCTCCTCGACGAGCCGACCAGCGCGCTCGACCCCGAGATGATCACCGAGGTCCTCGACGTCATGGTGCAGCTCGCGAAGGACGGCATGACGATGATCGTCGTCACCCACGAGATGGGCTTCGCCCGCAAGGCGGCCGACCGTGTCGTGTTCATGGCCGAGGGCGAGATCGTCGAAGAAGCGACGCCCGAGGAGTTCTTCACTGCCCCGAAGTCGGACCGGGCCCGCGACTTCCTCTCGAAGATCCTCACGCACTGAGCCCAGCACGCCCCGTCACGGGGCGTCCTCGGCCACCCCTCCGCACCTCCTGCGCCCCCGGCGTCGATGAGGCGCCCCACCAGACTCCCGGACGTCGACCGTCGACCGGGTCACCCAGCAAGGAGAACGACATGCGACTCAGCAAGGGATTCGTCGCCGCAGCCGCAGCCGCCGTGACGGTGCTCGGCCTGACGGCCTGCACCGACTCGTCGGCACCCGCCGTCGACGTCGAGACGCCCGCCGACTTCGCGGCCGGCAGCACGATGGCCGAGCTCGCCGACGCGGGCGAGATCACGATCGGAACCAAGTTCGACCAGCCGCTCTTCGGCCTGGCGAACCCGGACGGCGTGCCGGAGGGCTTCGACGCCGAGATCGGCAAGCTGATCGCCGCGAAGCTCGGCATCGAGCCCGACTCCATCAACTGGGTCGAGACCGTGTCGGCCAACCGCGAGCCGTTCATCCAGAACGGCCAGGTCGACCTCGTCATCGCGACGTACACGATCAACGACGCCCGCAAAGAGGTGGTCTCGTTCGCCGGCCCGTACTACGAGGCCGGTCAGGACCTCCTCGTGCTCGAGGGCAACCCCGAGGGCATCGAGAGCGTCGACGACCTCGCGGGCAAGCAGGTCTGCACGGTCAGCGGCTCGACCAGCGAGGCCAACATCGCCGAGTACGTCAGCGCGCCGACCGACATCATCGCGACCGACACGTACTCGAACTGCCTCGAGCCGCTGCGCACGGGCGCGGTCCAGGCCGTGACGACCGACAACGTCATCCTGGCCGGCCTCGCCGACCAGAACGAGGGCGAGTTCGAGGTCGTCGGCGAGCCCTTCACGGCAGAGCCCTACGGCATCGGCCTCGCGCTGGACGACACCGACTTCCGCATGTTCGTCAACGACACGCTGCAGGACGCCGAGGACGACGGCACCTGGGACGAGCTGTGGGAGAAGACGGCCGGCAAGGTCCTCGAGACCCCCGAGCCCCCGGCGATCGACCGCTACTAGCGACATCGACGGACACCGTGCGCGGCCTGCGCACGGTGTCCGTCGCCTCCCCGCCGGCCCCGCTCGGCGGGCCCGCCGCCCCGACCTGAGGACCAATCCGTGAACCCCCTGGACGTCATCCCCGGCCTCGACGCCGTGACCGACAACTGGCCCCGATTCTGGGGCGGCTTCGTCACGACGCTGCAGCTGATGCTGTTGTCGGGCGTCGGCGCCCTCGTGATCGGCTTCGTGGTCGCGGCGATGCGCATCTCGCCCGTCGCCTCCTTCCGCGCCTTCGCGACCGTCTACACGGAGGCGCTCCGCAACACGCCGCTCACCTTGGTCCTCTTCTTCTGCGCCTTCGTGCTGCCCTACCTCGGGGTCGACTTCGGCAGCTACTTCCCGCTCGCGGTGATCGGCCTGACGGCCTACACATCGCCGTTCGTCGCCGAGGCCATTCGGTCGGGCATCAACGGCGTGCCGGTCGGCCAGGCCGAGGCCGCACGCAGCATCGGCCTCGGGTTCGGCCAGACCCTCGGGCACGTGATCCTGCCGCAGGCGGTCCGCATGGTCGTGCCGCCGCTCATCAACGTCTTCATCGCCCTCACGAAGAACACCTCCGTGGCGGGAGCCTTCTTCGTGGCGGAGCTGTTCGCCGCCGGTCGCTACATCGCCAACGACCGGGGCGACGCGGTCATCACGACGCTGCTCGCCGTGGCCGTCTTCTACCTCGTCGTCACCGTCACGCTCGGCCGGGTCGCCGCCGTCGTCGAGCAGAGAGTCGCAGCCCTCCGATGAGCACCAACGTCCTCTACGACGCCCCAGGGCCCGTCGCGCGCCGCAGGTCGCGGATCATCTCGGTGGTCGGCGTCGTCCTCGTCCTCGCCCTGCTGGGCTACGTCGCCTACCTGCTCGGCCGTCCGCGCGTCAGCGCGAACGGCGCCGTCACGCCGGGCGTCCTCGACGGCTCCCGGTGGGACATCCTCGGCGACCTCGCCCTCTGGCGTGCCATCGGTCGAGGTTGGGTCGCGACCCTCCAGGCCGCGGCCATCGCGTCCGTCCTCGCCGTGGTCATCGGTGTCCTCTTCTCGTTCCTCCGCACCGCGAGGTCGAGGTGGGTGCGTGTGCCGACGACGGTCGTCCTCGAGTTCTTCCGCGGCATGCCCGTCCTGCTGATGATGCTGTTCATCCTGCTCGTCTTCTCGACCGGGGCCTTCTGGGCCGTCGTGGCGGCCCTCGCCGTGTACAACGGCGCCCTCATCGGCGAGGCCCTCCGCGCCGGGATCGCGTCGCTCCCGAAGGGCCAGCGCGAGGCCGGCCTGGCGATCGGGCTGACGCCGACGAGCACGCGCTTCCTGATCGAGTTCCCGCAGGCGTTCCGACAGATGCTGCCGATCATCCTGGCGCAGCTCGTCGTCCTCCTGAAGGACACCTCGCTCGGCTACATCGTCGGCTACGTCGAGCTGACCCGCGAGGGCCTGAACCGTCTCGGCACCTACTACGGCAGCCGCTACACGTTCACGCTCTTCGCCGTGGTGCTCGTCGTGTACCTCGCGACCAACCTCGTGCTCTCCTACGTCGTGCGTGTCGTCGACCGACGCACGGGCCGTCGCGGAGTCGTGCGCACCAAGGGCGGGCTCGGCGGCACCGGCCTCCTGGCCCGCGCCGGGCGACCGAACGTCCCCGCGACGACCGGCGAGGCCGGGGGAGCGGGCGTCGGAGCCGGTGCCGGCGGGGCCGCCGGCGACCACTGAGCCCTCCCCAGGTCCGTGATCCGCGCCTCCTCGTCCCCAGGGCACGAGGAGGCGCGGGTCGTCTCCCCAACGATCGCTAAGCTTGGTTCTCGTGTCAGACTCCGTCCCCATCTCCGAAGAGGCCGTCTCGGCCGCGGTCGACGCGGCCCTCGCCGCCGTCGCGACCGCCGCCTCCGTCGCCGAGCTCAAGGCGGCCCGTGCCCAGCACGCCGGCGAGGCGTCGGTCCTGGCACGCATGAACGCCGGTCTGCGCGACCTGCCGAACGACCAGAAGGCCGCGGCAGGCAAGCTCGTCGGCGGCGCCCGCGGCCGTGTCGGCCAGGCGGTGGCCGCCCGTGAGGGCCAGCTCGCCGAGCTCGAAGAATCACAGCGCCTCGTCGACGAGGCCGTCGACGTCACGGCCTTGCCCACGCGGCGCCGGGTCGGTGCGCGGCACCCGCTCGCCCTCCTGCAGGAAGAGATGCTCGACCTGTTCGTGGGCATGGGCTGGGAGGTCAGCGAAGGTCCCGAGCTCGAGCACGAGTGGTTCAACTTCGACGCACTGAACTTCGACGCCGACCACCCGGCGCGCGCCATGCAAGACACGTTCTTCGTCGATCCGGTCGACGCGCACCTCGTGCTGCGCACCCACACGTCCCCGGTGCAGATCCGCACGCTCCTCGCGAAAGAGCTGCCCGTCTACAACGTCGCGACCGGTCGCGTCTTCCGCACCGACGAGCTCGACGCGACGCACACCCCCGTCTTCACGCAGATCGAGGGCATCGCCATCGACCGTGGCCTCACGATGGCGCACCTGCGCGGCACGCTCGAGCACCTCGCGCGCTCGATGTTCGGGCAGGGCGCACAGATCCGGCTCCGGCCCAACTACTTCCCCTTCACCGAGCCGAGTGCCGAGATGGACGTCTGGCAGCCGAACGCCAAGGGCGGGGCGCGCTGGGTCGAGTGGGGCGGCTGCGGCATGGTCAACCCGAACGTCCTCCGGGCGGCGGGCATCGATCCCGAGGTGCACCAGGGCTTCGCCTTCGGCATGGGCATCGAGCGGACCCTCCAGTTCCGCAACGACCTCAACGACATGCGCGACATGGTCGAGGGCGACGTCAGGTTCAGCGAGCAGTTCGGGATGGTGGTCTGATGCGGGTTCCGCTGAGTTGGCTCGGCGAGCACGTCGACCTCCCGGTCGACGTCTCCCTCGAGCACGTGCACGCCGCGCTGGTGTCGGTCGGCTTCGAAGAAGAAGACGTCCACGTCGGCGACGTGACGGGGCCCCTCGTCGTGGGCCAGGTGCTCGAGCTGCAGCCCGAGCCCCAGAAGAACGGCAAGACCATCAACTGGTGCCAGGTCGCCGTCGGTCCCGACGACGTCCGTGGCATCGTCTGCGGTGCCCACAACTTCGTCGTCGGCGACAAGGTCGTCGTGTCGCTGCCGGGCGCCGTGCTGCCCGGCCCGTTCCCGATCGCCGCGCGCAAGACCTACGGCCACGTGTCCGACGGCATGATCGCGTCGACCCGTGAGCTCGGCCTCGGCGACGAGCACGACGGCATCCTCCTGCTCAGCTCGCTCGGCCTCGACCCCGAGGTCGGCACGGACGCGATCGCGCTCCTCGGCCTCGACGAGGCCGCCGTCGAGATCAACGTCACGCCCGACCGCGGCTACGCGCTCAGCATGCGCGGCGTGGCTCGCGAGTACTCCCACGCGACGGGAGCCTCCTTCACCGACCCGGCCGGGACGGTCGAGCCCGCAGCGGCGGACGGCTTCGCCGTGAGCGTCGTCGACGACGCCCCGGTGCGCGGCCGCCAGGCCGTGGCTACCTTCGTCACCCGGGTCGTCCGCGGCATCGACTCCTCGCGGCCCACGCCGACCTGGATGTCGTCGCGGCTGCGCCTCGCCGGCGTCCGCTCGATCTCGCTGCCGGTCGACGTCACGAACTACGTGATGCTCGAACTCGGCCAGCCGATCCACGGCTACGACCTCGCCGCCGTCCAGGGCGGGCTGACTGTCCGCCGCGCCGCGGCGGGCGAGAAGCTCGAGACCCTCGACGGCACCGTGCGTGCCCTCCACGTCGAGGACCTGGTCATCGCGGACGAGCAGGGTGCCGTGGGCCTGGCCGGCGTCATGGGCGGTTCGCGCACCGAGATGGGCGCGGGCACCACAGACGTCCTCGTCGAGGCCGCCACCTTCGACCCCGTCTCGGTCGCACGGACCGCTCGTCGGCACAAGCTGCCGAGCGAGGCGTCCCGTCGCTTCGAGCGCGGCGTCGACCCTGCCGTGTCCGCCCCCGCGGCACAGCGGGTCGTCGACCTGCTCGTCGAGCTCGCGGGCGGCACGGCCGACCCGCTCGGCTCCTCCCTCGACCAGTCCGTCGCGCCCGGCTCGATCGAGCTGCCGCGCGACCGCGCCGCCCGCCTCATGGGCGTCGACTACACGACCGACGAGGTGGTGGGCGCCCTGCGCGCCGTCGGCTCCGTCGTCGTCGAGTCGGGCGAGGGCTGGCAGGTGACCCCGCCGACCTGGCGGAGCGACCTCCGCACGTCGGCCGACCTCGTCGAAGAAGTGGCCCGCATCACCGGGTACGACCGCATCCCGTCGGTGCTGCCCGTGGCGCCTCCCGGGCGTGGCCTGTCCCGTGAGCAGAAGCTCCGCCGCCGGGTCGCGGCGTCGCTGGCCGCCGCAGGATCGGTCGAGGTCCAGGCCTACCCCTTCGTCCGTCCCGACCAGAACGCCGCCTTCGTCTCGATCGACGGCTCGGACACCCGTTCCACGGTCCCTGCCGTCACGCTCGCGAATCCGCTCGACTCCGCGGCCCCCCAGCTGCGTCGCTCGCTGCTGCCCGGCCTGCTCGACGTCGTCCGCCGGAACACCTCCCGCGGTCTCGTCGACGTCTCGATCTTCGAGAGCGGCACGGTCTTCCTGCCCGTCGAGGGCACGACCTACGGCACCGCCGAGGTGCCCGCCGGTGCCGAGCGCCCCGGTGACGAGCTCCTCGCCTCGCTGGCCGCGAGCCTCCCTGCGCAGCCCCGGCACCTCGCCGTGGCCGTCGTGGGCGACGCCGTCGATCGTCAGCCGGGGCAGCCTGCCGTCGCCGCAGGCCTGGCTGACGTGCTCGACGACCTCAGGGTCGCCGTCCGCGCCGCCGGGGCCGAGGTCGAGTTCCGCACGGGTCAGCACCGTTCCCTGCACCCCGGCCGCACGGCCGAGGTGCTGGTCGCGGGAGAGCTCGTCGGCGTGGCCGGCGAGCTGCTGCCCACGGTGTCGGCCGAGCTCGACCTGCCGCGCGTCGTCGCGGTCGGCGAGATCGACCTCGACCGCGTCCTGGCCCTGTCCGACGTCCCCGTCCAGCCGACGGCGATCTCGTCCTACCCGGCCGCGACGCAGGATCTGTCGCTCGTCGTCGGCGTCGACGTCGCCGCGGGCGACCTGCTCGAGACCGTCCGCGAGGGCGCAGGCGACCTGCTCGAGTCCGTGCGGCTCGTCGACGACTACCGGGGCACCGGACTGCCGGAGGCGAGCAAGTCGTTGACCTTCGCGCTGCGGTTCCGTGCCGACGACCGCACGCTGACGGCCGCCGAGGCGACCGAGGCCAAGCAGGGGGCCGTCCGCCTCGCCGGCGAGCGATCAGGGGCGACGCTCCGCGAGTGACCTCGCGAGGCGCCGCCGCCCTCGATCCTCGACCGACTCGACCATCAGGATGGACACATGCCTCACTCCGTAGCAGTAGCGGGCGCCAGCGGGTACGCCGGCGGTGAGCTCCTCCGGCTCCTCGCCGCGCACCCCGACTTCGAGGTCACGACCGTCACGGCGTTCCAGAACGCCGGGCAGCCCCTCGTCGCCCTGCAGCCCCACCTGCGCTCCCTCGCGCACCTCACGCTCGTCGAGACGACCGCCGAGACCCTCGCCGGGCACGACGTCGTCTTCCTCGCCCTCCCGCACGGCAAGTCGGGTGCGATCGCGGCGCAGCTGCCCGACGACGTCCTCGTCGTCGACTGTGGTGCCGACCACCGTCTCACCGACGAAGCCGCCTGGGCCCAGTTCTACGGCACCGAGTACCACGGCGCGTGGGCGTACGGGCTGCCCGAGCTCCTGCTCGGTGCGTCCGGCGGGCGTCAGCGCGACGCCCTGCGCGGCGCACGCCGCATCGCGGTGCCCGGCTGCAACGTGACGGCGGTGACCCTCGGCCTCGCCCCGGGCGTCCGTGCCGGGCTGGTGGAGGCGACCGACATCGTGTCGGTCCTGGCGGTCGGCCCGTCGGGAGCCGGCAAGGCGCTGGCACCGCACCTCCTCGCCAGCGAGCTGATGGGGTCCGCCTCGGCCTACGGGGTCGGCGGCACGCACCGCCACGTGCCCGAGATCCAGCAGAACCTCCGGCTCGCCGGCGCACGAGACGTGCGGATCTCGTTCACCCCCGTGCTGGTCCCGATGTCGCGGGGCATCCTCGCGACCACGTCGGCGACGCTCGCCCCCGGTGTCGGCGCCCACGACGTGCGCACCGCCTGGGAGCAGGCCTACGCCGACGAGCCCTTCGTCCACGTCCTGCCCGAGGGCGTGTTCCCCCGGACGGCCGACACGGTCGGGGCGAACACGGCCCTCATCGGCCTCGCCGTCGACGAGGCCGCCGAGCGCGTCGTCGTCGTCAGCGCCATCGACAACCTCGTCAAGGGCACGGCCGGCGCGGCCGTCCAGTCCGCCAACATCGCCCTCGGCCTCTCCGAGACCGCGGGCCTCAGCACGGACGGAGTGGCACCGTGAGCGTCACCGCAGCACAGGGCTTCACCGCCGCCGGCGTCGTCGCCGGCCTCAAGAGCACCGGCGCGCGCGACGTCGCCCTGGTCGTCAACACCGGTCGCAGCAAGGCCGCCGCGGCCGTCTTCACGAGCAACCGCGCCAAGGCGCACCCCGTCCTGTGGTCCCAGCAGGTGCTGGGCGACGGCGTCGCGGAGGCGGTCGTCCTGAACTCGGGAGGCGCCAACTGCTTCACCGGCCCGTTCGGCTTCCAGACCACCCACGCCACGGCCGAGGCCGTCGCCGAGTCGCTCGGCGTCTCGGCGGGCGACGTCGTCGTGTGCTCCACCGGCCTGATCGGCGTCGGCGACCAGGTCTTCCGCGACAAGGTGCTCTCCGGGTCCCGCGCTGCGGCGACCCAGCTGAGCGCCGAGGGCGGCGAGGACGCCGCCCTCGCGATCATGACGACCGACAGCGTGCCGAAGCAGGCCGTCGTCGCCGGTGACGGCTGGGTGGTCGGCGGCATGGCCAAGGGCGCGGGCATGCTCGCGCCGGGCCTGGCGACCATGCTCGTCGTCCTGACGACCGACGCCGACCTCCCGGCCGAGACGCTCGACGCCGCGCTGCGCGCTGCCACGAGGGTCACCTTCGACCGCCTCGACTCCGACGGCTGCATGTCGACCAACGACACGGTCGTGCTCCTCTCGAGCGCCGAGTCCGGTGTCGCCCCGTCGGCCGACGACTTCACGACGGCGGTCACGGAGCTCTGCGCCGACCTGGCTCGCCAGCTGCAGGCGGACGCCGAGGGCGCCTCCCACGAAATCCGCATCGAGGTGGTCGGTGCCGTCGACGAGGACGACGCGGTCGAGGTGGGCCGCTCCGTCGCCCGGAACAGCCTCTTCAAGGCCGCCGTGTTCGGCAACGACCCCAACTGGGGCCGCGTGCTCGCCGCCATCGGCACCACGTCGGCCGCCTTCGACCCCTACGACGTCGACGTGTCGATGAACGGCGTCCGGGTCTGCCACGCGGGGGCGCCCGACGTCCCGAGCGAGACCGTCGACCTCACCCCGCGGGCCGTCCACGTGCTGGTCGACCTGCGCGCCGGCGACGCCGAGGCGACGATCCTCACGAACGACCTCACGCACGACTACGTGCACGAGAACAGCGCGTACTCCAGCTGATGGGCGCACACGAGGTGACCCACAGCGCCGAGCAAGAACTGGCAGCCGTCAAGGCCGCGACCCTGATCGAGTCGCTGCCCTGGCTCAAGCGCTTCTCCGGCAAGGTCGTGGTCGTGAAGTTCGGCGGCAACGCGATGGTCGACGAGGCCCTCGGCCGTGCCTTCGCCGAGGACATGGTCTACCTGCGGCTGGCCGGCCTGTACCCGGTGGTCGTCCACGGAGGCGGTCCGCAGATCTCCGCGGCCCTCGCGACCGCGGGCATCCCGAGCGACTTCCGCGGCGGGTACCGCTACACGAGCACCGAGGCCATCGCCGTGGTCCGCGACGTCCTCGCCGGGGACGTCGCGCATCAGATCGTCGGGCTCGTCAACGAGCACGGCGACCTCGCCCGCAGCGTGTCCGGCGAGGGCTCGACGCTGTTCCGCGGTCGTCGCCGCGGCACCGTCGTCGACGGCGAGGCCGTCGACCTCGGGCACGTGGGTGACGTCGTCGACGTCGACCCGTCGTCGGTGCTCGCCGAGATCGAGGCAGGACGCATCCCGGTCGTGTCGTCGCTCGCCGTCGACGAGGGCGACGAGGGGTCGCTGCTGAACGTGAACGCCGACGCCGCGGCCGCCGCGCTCGCCGTGGCGCTCCGGGCGACCAAGCTCGTCGTGCTCACCGACGTCTCGGGCCTCTACTCCGACTGGCCGAACCGCGACTCGCTGGTCGCCGCCATCACCGTGTCGGCGCTCACCGACATGCTCCCGACGCTCGAGTCGGGCATGATCCCCAAGATGACGGCCTGCCTCGACGCGGTCGTCGGCGGCGTCGGGGGAGCGACCATCATCGACGGCCGCATCCCGCACTCCATCCTCCTCGAGGTCTTCACCCAGCGCGGGTCGGGCACCGAGGTCGTCCCCGACGACAGGGCCGCCGCCTACGGCGCACCCGTCGTCGACTCGTTCCCGATCACCCCGTTCGGCGACGTCAGCACCCCGCAGGAAGGACAGTCGTGACCACCACCCAGACCCCAGCCGGACACGACGAGCGCCGCGACTGGCAGAGCCGGTTCGGCGACGCGTTCATGCGCTCGCTGGCCACCCCGAAGGTGATGCTCGAGCGCGGCGAGGGCTGCGCCGTGTGGGACGTCGACGGCAAGCGCTACCTCGACTTCCTCGCCGGCATCGCCGTCAACGCCCTCGGCCACGCGCACCCCGTGCTCGTCGAGGCGATCGCCCGGCAGGCCGGCGCGCTCGTCCACGTCTCCAACTACTTCGCGACCGAGCCGCAGCTGGCCCTGGCCGAGCGACTCCTCCGCATCAGCGGCGCGGGCGACCAGGGTCGCGTCTACTTCGCGAACAGCGGGGCCGAGGCCAACGAGGCCGCGTTCAAGCTCGCGCGGCTCAACCGCGGCGACGGACGCCGCACGCGGATCCTCGCCCTGCAGAACTCGTTCCACGGCCGCACCATGGGCGCACTCGCCCTCACCGGCAAGCCCGCCCTCCGCGGGCCCTTCGAGCCGATGGTGGCGGGCGTCGAGCACATCGACACGACGCTCGAGGCGCTCGAGGCCGCGATGGGTGACGACGTCGCGGCTCTCTTCGTCGAGCCGATCAAGGGCGAGGCCGGCGTGCTCGACCTCCCCGTCGGGTTCCTCGAGCGGGCCCGTGAGCTGACCCGCGAGCACGGAGCGCTCCTCGTCCTGGACGAGATCCAGACGGGCATCGGCCGCACCGGCTCCTGGTTCGCCTTCCAGCAGTTCGACGTCGTGCCCGACGCCATCACGGTCGCCAAGGGGATCGCCGGGGGAGTCCCCATCGGCGCGCTCGTCACCTTCGGCGCCGCCTCCGACCTGTTCGAGGCCGGACAGCACGGCAGCACGTTCGGTGGCAACCCGCTGGCCACGGCTGCCGCGGACGCGGTCCTCGGCGAGATCGAGCGTGCCGGCCTCGTCGAGGCCGCCGTCGTCCGGGGCGCCCAGATCCGGGCTGCCGTCGAGGCGATGGACTCGCCGCTCGTCGCCGGCGCCCGCGGGCAGGGCCTGCTGATCGGCATCGGCCTGACCCAGCCGATCGCCGCCGAGATCTCGGCCCGGTGCCTCGAAGCAGGCCTGATCGTGAACGCCCCCAACGACTCCAGCGTTCGCCTCGCCCCGCCGCTCATCGTGGGCGACGCCGAGATCGCCGAGTTCTCCACCCTCTTCTCCCGCGTCCTGAAAGGTCTCGAATGACCCGCCACTTCCTCCGCGACGACGATCTCAGCCCCGCTGAGCAGCTCGAGGTCCTCGATCTCGCAGACGCCCTCAAGCGAGACCGCTGGTCGCAGCGCCCCCTCGAGGGCCCGCAGACGGTCGCCGTGATCTTCGACAAGTCGTCGACCCGCACCAGGGTCTCGTTCGCGGTCGGCATCGCCGACCTCGGCGGCAGCCCGCTCGTCATCGCGACCGCGAACAGCCAGCTGGGCGGCAAGGAGACGCCGTCCGACACCGCACGCGTCCTCGAGCGCATGGTCGCGGCCATCGTCTGGCGCACCTACGCGCAGTCCGGCCTGGAAGAGATGGCGGCCGGCACGACCGTCCCGGTCGTCAACGCCCTCAGCGACGACTTCCACCCCTGCCAGCTGCTGGCCGACCTGCAGACCATCCGGGAGGCGAAGGGCACGCTCGCCGGCCTCTCCGTCGCCTTCGTCGGCGACGGCCGGAGCAACATGGGCCAGTCGTACCTGCTGGCCGGCGCCACCGCCGGCATGCACGTGCGCATCGGCTCGCCGGCGGGCTTCCAGCCGGAGCAGCATGTCGTCGACGACGCGGCCGCGATCGCCGCGACGACCGGCGGATCCGTCCAGGTCGTCGACGACGCCGCGGCTGCGGTCGCGGGAGTCGACGTCGTCGTCACCGACACCTGGGTATCCATGGGCAAGGAGGACGAGAAGGACGAGCGTGTCGCCGTCTTCGGCGGCTTCAAGGTCGACCAGGCGCTCATGGCACGGGCCGCCGACGACGCGATCTTCCTGCACTGCCTCCCCGCCGACCGCGGGTACGAGGTCGACGCCGACGTCATCGACGGCCCGACCAGCGTCATCTGGGACGAGGCGGAGAACCGCGTCCACGCCCAGAAGGCGCTCCTCACCTGGCTGCTCTCGCACTGAGGCAGCAGCACCGAGCCAGCAGCACCGAGCTCGGAGCACCGGCCGCCCGGCCACGAGGCCGGGCGGCCTCCGGATAAGATCACCCACACACCACACTCAAGGAGAACCATGGCGGAACGCGTCGTCCTCGCATACTCCGGAGGTCTCGACACCTCCGTCGGCATCGGCTGGCTCGCTGACGCGACCGGCAAGGAGGTGGTCGCCCTCGCCGTCGACGTCGGACAGGGCGGCGAGGACATGGACGACATCCGTCAGCGTGCCCTCGACTGCGGTGCCGTCGAGTCGGTCGTCGTCGACGCCAAGGAGGAGTTCGGGCGCGACTACCTGATGCCCGCCCTCAAGGCGAACGCGATGTACCAGAAGACCTACCCGCTGGTCTCGGCCCTCAGCCGCCCGCTGATCGCGCGCCACCTCGCCCGTGTCGCGAAGGAGCTCGGCGCCGACAGCGTCGCGCACGGCTGCACCGGCAAGGGCAACGACCAGGTCCGCTTCGAGGCGGCCGTGGCCGCGCTCGCGCCCGACCTGACCAGCATCGCGCCCGTCCGCGACCTCGCCCTCACCCGCGACAAGGCGATCATCTACGCCGAGCAGCACTCGCTGCCGATCCGTCAGAGCGCGGCGAACCCGTACTCGATCGACAAGAACGTCTGGGGCCGCGCGGTCGAGACGGGCTTCCTCGAGGACCCGTGGAACCCGCCGATCGAAGATCTGTACGAGTACACGCAAGACCCGTCCGTCATCAAGGACGCCGACGAGGTCGTCATCACCTTCCAGGCCGGCGTGCCCACCGCGATCGACGGCGTCTCGTACACGCCGCTCGGCATCGTGCAGAAGATGAACGAGCTCGCGGGCGCGCACGGCGTCGGCCGCATCGACGTCGTCGAAGACCGTCTCGTCGGCATCAAGAGCCGCGAAGTCTACGAGGCTCCGGGCGCCGTCGCGCTGATCCAGGCGCACGAGGCGCTCGAGGCGCTCACGATCGAGCGCGACCTCGGCCGCTACAAGCGCGGCGTCGAGGCCGAGTGGTCGAACCTGGTCTACGACGGCCTGTGGTTCTCGGGCCTGAAGCGCTCGCTCGACGTCTTCATCGACGACACGCAGAAGTACGTCTCCGGCGAGATCCGCCTGAAGCTGCAGGGCGGCCGCGCGGTCGTCACCGGCCAGCGGAGCGACCAGAGCCTGTACGACTTCGACCTCGCGACCTACGACACGGGCGACACGTTCGACCAGTCGCTGTCCAAGGGCTTCATCGAGATCTGGTCGCTGCCGAGCAAGATCTCGGCGCGTCGCGACCTGGCGCAGCAGTAGTGGTCGACGCGACCCCGGGCCAGAACCAGCGGGCGGGGGAGGCGGGCGCCCTGTGGGGAGGCCGCTTCGCCTCCGGCCCCGCTCCCGAGCTCGCCGCCCTGAGCAAGTCGACGCAGTTCGACTGGCAGCTCGCGCCGTACGACATCGCGGGGTCACGGGCGCACGCCCGTGCCCTCGCGGCGGCGGGATACCTCGACGGCGCTGAGCTCGACGGCATGGTGGCCGCCCTCGACCAGCTCGAGGCCGACGTCGCCGACGGCTCGTTCGTGGCGGCGGAGTCCGACGAGGACGTGCACTCGGCACTCGAGCGGGGCCTGATCGGCATCGCCGGCGCCGAGCTCGGCGGCAAGCTCCGCGCGGGCCGCAGCCGCAACGACCAGATCGCCACGCTCGTGCGTCTCTACCTGCGTGACCACGGTGCGGCGATCGGCCGTCTGGTGGTCGGGCTCGTCGACGCGATCGCTTCTCGGGCCTCGGCGCACCCCGACGCCGTGATGCCCGGGCGCACGCACCTGCAGCACGCTCAGCCCGTCCTGCTCGCGCACCACCTCCTCGCTCACGCCTGGCCGCTGGTCCGCGACCTCGAGCGTCTGCGCGACTGGTCGCGTCGTGCGTCGGCGTCGCCCTACGGCGCCGGTGCCCTCGCCGGCAGCTCGCTCGGCCTCGACCCGATGCTGGTCGCGACCGAGCTCGGTTTCGACCGCACCACCGAGAACAGCATCGACGCGACGGCCAGCCGTGACGTCGTGGCCGAGTTCGCGTTCGTGGCGGCCTCGATCGGCATCGACCTCTCGCGCCTCGCCGAAGAGGTGATCCTCTGGTCGACGCGGGAGTTCGGCTTCGTGAAGCTGCACGACTCGTTCTCGACCGGGTCGTCGATCATGCCCCAGAAGAAGAACCCGGACATCGCCGAGCTCGCCCGGGGCAAGTCGGGGCGACTGATCGGCAACCTCACCGGCCTGCTGGCGACGCTGAAAGGCCTCCCGCTCGCGTACAACCGCGACCTGCAGGAGGACAAGGAGCCGATCTTCGACTCAGTGACCCAGCTCGAGGTGCTGCTGCCCGCCTTCACGGGCATGATCGCCACGCTCGAGTTCGACGAGGCGCGGATGGCCGAGCTGGCGCCGCAGGGCTTCTCGCTCGCGACGGACGTGGCCGAGTGGCTCGTCCGCCAGGGAGTGACGTTCCGTGACGCCCACGAGATCAGCGGCGAGCTGGTGCGGTTCTGCGAGCAGCACGGGCTGGAGCTCGACGAGCCGACCGACGCGCAGTACGCCGAGGTGTCGTCCCACCTCACCCCCGAGATCCGTGCGGTCCTGACCGTGCGCGGCTCGATCGGCAGCAGGCAGGGCGTCGGCGGGACGGCTCCCGAGCGCGTCGCCGAGCAGCTGGCCGAGCTGACCCAGCGCGTCGCCCGCCTGGTCCGCGACCTCGATCCGGTCTCGGCGTGACCGAGCCGCGTCGACCGCGTACCCCGCGTGCCTGGCTGCTGCCCGCGGTCGTCGCGGTGTGCGTCGTCGTCCTCGTCGCGGTCGTCGTGATCGCGACCGCCTCGGGCCAGCGGTTCTTCTGAACGAGGTGACCCGGCTCCTGACGCGGCCGGCCCTCGAGGTGGGCCCGCTCCTCCTCGGCTCGGTGTTTCGGGTCGGGGAGGTGGCGGTCAGGCTCACCGAGGTCGAGGCCTACCACGGCCAGGGGCAGGATCCCGGGTCGCACGCGCACCGCGGGCCGACGCCGCGGAACGCGAGCATGTTCCGCGAGGGCGGGACCCTCTACGTGTACTTGTCGTACGGGATCCACCGCTGCGTCAACATCGTCTGCGGTCCCGAGGGGTACGCGTCCGGTCTGCTGCTCCGCGCGGGCGAGGTCGTCGAGGGGCTCGATCTCGCCCGGTCGCGTCGGGCGAGCGCCCGCAACGACGCCGAGCTGGCGAAGGGACCGGGCAGGCTCGGGTCGGCACTCGCCATCGGTCTCGACGACGACGGCAGCACCCTGGGCACCGGGCGGTTCTCCCTCGCGCTGCCGGCCGGGCCCGTCGGCGAGGTCGTCGCCGGTCCGCGCGTCGGGGTCTCCGGCCGCGCCGGGACCGACGAGTTCCCGTGGCGGTTCACGCTCGCGGGTGAGCCGTCGGTCTCGGCCTGGCGGCCCGCGGTCAGGCGCGGCGGCGGCACGTCCGCACGCTGATACCGTTCTCGGGTGAGCAGCGAAACCACGGCCGACGTCCTCGCCGGCCAGGCCAACGACCCCACGTTCGACGACGTCTGGGACGAGCTGCAGTGGCGCGGCCTGGTCCACGTCTCGACGGACGCCGAGGCGCTGAAGTCCGTGCTCGCCGGCCCGCCGATCACGTACTACTGCGGCTTCGACCCGACCGCGCCGAGCCTGCACCTCGGCAACCTCGTGCAGCTGCTGCTGATGCGCCGGCTCCAGCTGGCCGGACACCGGCCGCTCGGGCTCGTCGGCGGTTCCACCGGTCTGATCGGCGACCCGCGTCCGACGGCCGAGCGCACCCTGAAGACACCCGAGCAGACCGCCGAGTGGGTGACGCGGATCCGCGTGCACGTCGAGAAGTTCCTCGCCGCCGAGGGCGAGAACGGCCTCCGGGTCGTGAACAACCTCGACTGGACGGCGCCCCTGTCGGCGATCGAGTTCCTCCGCGACATCGGCAAGAACTTCCGGGTGGGCACCATGCTCAAGAAGGATGCGGTGAGCGCCCGCCTCAACTCGGACGCCGGCATCAGCTACACCGAGTTCAGCTACCAGATCCTGCAGGGCCTCGACTTCCGTGAGCTCTACCGCCAGCACGAGTGCGTGCTGCAGACGGGGGGCAGCGACCAGTGGGGCAACCTCACCAGCGGCACCGAGCTGATCCGTCGCACCGAGGGAGTCGCGGTGCACGCCATCGGGACCCCGCTGATCACCAACAGCGACGGCACCAAGTTCGGCAAGAGCGAGGGCAACGCCGTCTGGCTCGACCCCGAGCTGACGAGCCCCTACGCGATGTACCAGTTCTGGCTCAACACCGACGATTCCGACGTCGTCTCGCGACTGCGGGTCTTCACGTTCCTCGACCGCGCCGCGATCGAGTCGCTCGAGCGCGCCGTGGCCGACGAGCCGTTCCGGCGGGAGGCGCAGCGCACGCTCGCGTGGGAGGTCACGCGCCTGGTCCACGGCGAGGCCGCCACGCAGTCGGCGATCGACGCGGCCGCCGCCCTCTTCGGGCAGGGCGACCTCGGTGTCCTGGACGAGGACACCCTCCGCAGCGCGGTCGCCGAGCTCCCGTCCGCGGAGGCGGACTCGACCACCACGGTGGCGCAGGCACTGGTGGCCACCGGGTTGTCGACATCTCTGGGTGCCGCCCGCCGGAGCACGGGCGAAGGCGGGGTCTACCTGAACAACGTCCGCGTGGTCGACGCCGATGCTCCGGTGGGGGAGTCCACCCTGGCCGGCGGCACCGTGGTGCTCCGTCGGGGGAAGAAGACCCTGGCCGGCGTGACGGTCCGCTGACCTTCCCTGTTCCGTGACGACGAAGGCCCGCCCCTCTCAGGGGGCGGGCCTTCGTGCATGCGGTGATCGAGAGGCGCGTTTCGCGAGTCCAGTCGCGTCGCTGATCGTGCCCCTGGAGGCCGTGTGCGGCCCTCTGGCGGCCGAACGCGGTCTCGACCCTTGATTTTCCGGGGTTCGACGTTGCGACACGCCCGGGATGCGGCAGGGTTTGGACGATGTGGCTGGTGTGCCTGTAGTGTTTCCTCTTGTCACCACGGAGGTGCGGCGGAGCGAAGCTTCACCGGCCACCTGATGACATCGACCTCCAAGTCCTCGAGTTGCTGCTGGTTCTGCTAGCTGGCCTCGGACCAAGTGGGTTGCGAACACTGATCCAGATGGTGTAGCGTCATGGCTCGTCGTGAGAACGACACCGGCTCTCAGGAGTCGAAGAGCGATGGTCTTGCATCAGGAAGATCGGTGCTAAGGTTTCACAGCCGCTCCGGGCGATGGTCTCATATGAGATCGGGTCTCTGATGCGTTTGGTCCTTGAGAACTCAACAGCGTGCACATTGTCAAATGCCAAATTATACCCTGGCATTGTCGGTGGCTTCGGTCGCCGGTGGTGTTTAGGTTTCTTTGAGATTGACGGACAATCAACAATCGTCAGATTGTTTTGTTCTTTCAGTCAGCATCAAATTCAGCAGTTATCACCTTTTTCCGGTGGTTCTGTTTTTTCTTTTACGGAGAGTTTGATCCTGGCTCAGGACGAACGCTGGCGGCGTGCTTAACACATGCAAGTCGAACGATGAACTCCAGCTTGCTGGGGGGATTAGTGGCGAACGGGTGAGTAACACGTGAGTAACCTGCCCTTGACTCTGGGATAAGCGCTGGAAACGGCGTCTAATACCGGATACGAGCTTCAGCCGCATGGCTAGGAGTTGGAAAGAATTTTGGTCAAGGATGGACTCGCGGCCTATCAGCTAGTTGGTGAGGTAATGGCTCACCAAGGCGACGACGGGTAGCCGGCCTGAGAGGGTGACCGGCCACACTGGGACTGAGACACGGCCCAGACTCCTACGGGAGGCAGCAGTGGGGAATATTGCACAATGGGCGAAAGCCTGATGCAGCAACGCCGCGTGAGGGACGACGGCCTTCGGGTTGTAAACCTCTTTTAGTAGGGAAGAAGCGAAAGTGACGGTACCTGCAGAAAAAGCACCGGCTAACTACGTGCCAGCAGCCGCGGTAATACGTAGGGTGCAAGCGTTGTCCGGAATTATTGGGCGTAAAGAGCTCGTAGGCGGTTTGTCGCGTCTGCTGTGAAATCTGGGGGCTCAACCCCCAGCCTGCAGTGGGTACGGGCAGACTAGAGTGCGGTAGGGGAGATTGGAATTCCTGGTGTAGCGGTGGAATGCGCAGATATCAGGAGGAACACCGATGGCGAAGGCAGATCTCTGGGCCGTAACTGACGCTGAGGAGCGAAAGCATGGGGAGCGAACAGGATTAGATACCCTGGTAGTCCATGCCGTAAACGTTGGGAACTAGATGTGGGGACCATTCCACGGTCTCCGTGTCGCAGCTAACGCATTAAGTTCCCCGCCTGGGGAGTACGGCCGCAAGGCTAAAACTCAAAGGAATTGACGGGGGCCCGCACAAGCGGCGGAGCATGCGGATTAATTCGATGCAACGCGAAGAACCTTACCAAGGCTTGACATATACCGGAAACGGCCAGAGATGGTCGCCCCGCAAGGTCGGTATACAGGTGGTGCATGGTTGTCGTCAGCTCGTGTCGTGAGATGTTGGGTTAAGTCCCGCAACGAGCGCAACCCTCGTTCTATGTTGCCAGCACGTTATGGTGGGAACTCATAGGAGACTGCCGGGGTCAACTCGGAGGAAGGTGGGGATGACGTCAAATCATCATGCCCCTTATGTCTTGGGCTTCACGCATGCTACAATGGCCGGTACAAAGGGCTGCGATACCGTAAGGTGGAGCGAATCCCAAAAAGCCGGTCTCAGTTCGGATTGAGGTCTGCAACTCGACCTCATGAAGTCGGAGTCGCTAGTAATCGCAGATCAGCAACGCTGCGGTGAATACGTTCCCGGGCCTTGTACACACCGCCCGTCAAGTCATGAAAGTCGGTAACACCCGAAGCCAGTGGCCTAACCCCTTGTGGGATGGAGCTGTCGAAGGTGGGATCGGTGATTAGGACTAAGTCGTAACAAGGTAGCCGTGCCGGAAGGTGCGGCTGGATCACCTCCTTTCTAAGGAGCATGTACCAGCCCTGCGGTATACACAGGGATTCATCTGGTCAAGTCAGTTCCGAAGCGAATGTCTTCGGCTGGCGCTCATGGGTGGAACATTGACAATGACTTTCCGGTGAGCCGGTCAGCTTTAGTACGTCACCTTTTAGGTGTCTGGAACGGGAGGGCTGGGGAGCTGGGGGGTGTGCACGCTGTTGGGTCCTGAGGGACCAAACCGGTTGATCGAAAGGTCAACGGGTTGAGCTCCTCTGGGCCAGGAAAGTCCTGCATCAATCGCAGGGTGATTCTGGTGCCGCCCGTATTTTGAGAACTACACAGTGGACGCGAGCATCTTAGTCGCAAGCAGTTGCCGGCCTTCGGGTTGGTGAGTGGTTGTGATACTAAGTGCAATTTCTTAGACCAACCCGCCTTTTGGTGTGGTTGGCGAATGAGATAACACTGAGCTGCCAGTCTTTGGCTGGCGGCAACTTTGTGGTCAAGTTTCTAAGAGCAAACGGTGGATGCCTTGGCATCTGGAGCCGAAGAAGGACGTAGAAATCTGCGATAAGCCTCGGGGAGCTGATAATCGAGCCCTGATCCGAGGATGTCCGAATGGGGAAACCCCGCCAGGCGTTTTGACCTGGTGACTCCCGCCTGAATATATAGGGCGGGTAGAGGGAACGTGGGGAAGTGAAACATCTCAGTACCCACAGGAAGAGAAAACAACAGTGATTCCGTCAGTAGTGGCGAGCGAAATCGGAAGAGGCTAAACCGGTCATGTGTGATAGACGGCGGTCGTTGCATGGTCGGGGTTGTGGGACCCGTTGTCCTGTTCTGCCGGACAGGAGCAGTTACAGCGCAGTATAGGCGAACAGCTTTGAATGGCTGGTCATAGAGGGTGCGAACCCCGTAGCCGAAATGCTGGCGCTGGCTGAATGGGGATCCCAAGTAGCTCGGGGCCCGAGAAATCCCGTGTGAATCTGTCAGGACCACCTGATAAGCCTAAATACTCCCAGATGACCGATAGCGGACAAGTACCGTGAGGGAAAGGTGAAAAGTACCCCGGGAGGGGAGTGAAATAGTACCTGAAACCGTTTGCTTACAAACCGTTGGAGCCTCCTTGTAGGGGTGACAGCGTGCCTTTTGAAGAATGAGCCTGCGAGTTAGCGATATGTGGCGAGGTTAACCCGTGTGGGGTAGCCGTAGCGAAAGCGAGTCTTAAGAGGGCGATACAGTCGCATGTCCTAGACCCGAAGCGAAGTGATCTATCCATGGCCAGGTTGAAGCGACGGTAAGACGTCGTGGAGGACCGAACCCACTTCAGTTGAAAATGGAGGGGATGAGCTGTGGATAGGGGTGAAAGGCCAATCAAACTTCGTGATAGCTGGTTCTCTCCGAAATGCATTTAGGTGCAGCGTTGCGTGTTTCTTGCCGGAGGTAGAGCTACTGGATGGCCGATGGGGCCCAAAAGCTTACTGACGTCAGCCAAACTCCGAATGCCGGTAAGTGAGAGCGCAGCAGTGAGACAGTGGGGGATAAGCTTCATTGTCGAGAGGGAAACAACCCAGACTACCAGCTAAGGTCCCTAAGCGTGTGCTAAGTGGGAAAGGATGTGGAGTTGCAGAGACAACCAGGAGGTTGGCTTAGAAGCAGCCACCCTTGAAAGAGTGCGTAATAGCTCACTGGTCAAGTGATTCCGCGCCGACAATGTAACGGGGCTCAAGCACACCACCGAAGCTGTAGATTTCGTATTATAGACAAGCCTTCGTGGTTCAGTCGTACGGAGTGGTAGGAGAGCGTCGTGTGGCCAGTGAAGCGGCGGTGTAAACCAGCCGTGGAGGCCACACGAGTGAGAATGCAGGCATGAGTAGCGAAAGACGGGTGAGAAACCCGTCCTCCGAAAGACCAAGGGTTCCAGGGCCAGGTTAATCCGCCCTGGGTAAGTCGGGACCTAAGGCGAGGCCGACAGGCGTAGTCGATGGACAACGGGTTGATATTCCCGTACCGGCGAAGAACCGCCCAAGATAATCCAGTGGTGCTAAGAGTCCTAACCCGGCTGAGTGGATCCCTTCGGGGTGATGCCGGCCGGTCTAACGCTCGACCCCATGCTGGTGCGTTTAGCGTATTAACAGGTGTGACGCAGGAAGGTAGCTGAGCCAGGCGATGGTATCCGTAAGGTGAACCTGGTGTAAGGATGTAGGGCTGACGATAGGCAAATCCGTCGTCAATGCGCCTGAGATCCGATGCGTACCCCGATTGGGGGAAATCAGTGATCCTATGCTGCCGAGAAAAGCATCGACGCGAGGTTCAAGCCGCCCGTACCCCAAACCGACTCAGGTGGTCAGGTAGAGAATACCAAGGAGATCGAGAGAATCGTGGTTAAGGAACTCGGCAAAATGCCCCCGTAACTTCGGGAGAAGGGGGGCCGGAACCGTGATGGGATTTACTCCCGGAGCGGGAAAGGCCGCAGAGACCAGTGGGAAGCGACTGTTTACTAAAAACACAGGTCCGTGCCAAGTCGCAAGACGATGTATACGGACTGACGCCTGCCCGGTGCTGGAAGGTTAAGAGGAACGGTTAGCGCAAGCGAAGCTGAGAATTTAAGCCCCAGTAAACGGCGGTGGTAACTATAACCATCCTAAGGTAGCGAAATTCCTTGTCGGGTAAGTTCCGACCTGCACGAATGGCGTAACGACTTCCCAGCTGTCTCAACCGCGAACTCGGCGAAATTGCACTACGAGTAAAGATGCTCGTTACGCGCAGCAGGACGGAAAGACCCCGTGACCTTTACTACAGCTTGGTATTGGTGTTCGGAGTGGCTTGTGTAGGATAGGTGGGAGACTGTGAAGCTTGGACGCTAGTTCAGGTGGAGTCATTGTTGAAATACCACTCTGGTCACTTTGGATATCTAACTACGAACCGTGATCCGGTTCTGGGACAGTGCCTGGTGGGTAGTTTAACTGGGGCGGTTGCCTCCTAAAGAGTAACGGAGGCGCCCAAAGGTTCCCTCAACCTGGTTGGCAATCAGGTGTCGAGTGTAAGTGCACAAGGGAGCTTGACTGTAAGACTGACAAGTCGAGCAGGGACGAAAGTCGGGACTAGTGATCCGGCAGTGGCTTGTGGAAGCGCTGTCGCTCAACGGATAAAAGGTACCTCGGGGATAACAGGCTGATCTTGCCCAAGAGTCCATATCGACGGCATGGTTTGGCACCTCGATGTCGGCTCGTCGCATCCTGGGGCTGGAGTAGGTCCCAAGGGTTGGGCTGTTCGCCCATTAAAGCGGTACGCGAGCTGGGTTTAGAACGTCGTGAGACAGTTCGGTCCCTATCCGCTGCGCGCGTAGGAAATTTGAGAAGATCTATCCCTAGTACGAGAGGACCGGGATGGACGAACCTCTGGTGTGTCAGTTGTTCTGCCAAGAGCACCGCTGATTAGCTACGTTCGGAACGGATAACCGCTGAAAGCATCTAAGCGGGAAGCCGGCTTCGAGATGAGATTTCCATACCCTTCGGGGTGAGAGGCTCCCAGCTAGACTACTGGGTTGATAGGCCGGATGTGGAAGTGGGGACTAACGACCCATGGAGCTGACCGGTACTAATAAGCCGATAACTTGACAACACTCTTCCCCTGTAGAGGAGGAAGAAAGATTGCTTCGCGTCCACTATGTGGTTCCCGAAAGACGGTCGGCAACGACTGCTTTACGGAACACCCTGACACCACACGTCCTGTGGTGCGGGGACAACAGAACAGACAAGTCCCACCGACTGTAGTTGGTGGGCATGGTCTGAAACAGACTTCACCCTCACCCGGGGCTCATGCTTCGGGGGTTGTGTGGTAAATGTTTCGGCGGCCATAGCGAGAGGGAAACGCCCGGTCCCATTCCGAACCCGGAAGCTAAGACTCTCAGCGCCGATGGTACTGCAAGGGGGACCTTGTGGGAGAGTAGGACACCGCCGGACTCCTTTTACAGAAGAGCCCCTCCACTGGAGGGGCTCTTCTTGTTAACCCGACCGTCGGCACGGATAGGTGGCTCGCCGTGAGCCCATCCGTTGGTAGTCTCGTACCTCGGCCGCGGCGGGCACCTCTCGTCTTGGCCGATCGACTTCCGGGGCATGAGCCCCCACAACACAACAGCTGCCTGCACGACAGAACGAGGAGCATCTCCGTGAGCGACCGCGACGACGACCGACCCGACCGACCCCGACGAGATGCGTCCTCCGGACGTGACGGCGGTGCACGGGGGGAGCGGCCGTCGGGTCGTCCGTCGAACGGGGATCGCGGGGCCCGGAGCGATGGGCCCCAGCGCGGTGAGCGTCCTGCGTACGGGGACCGCGCCTCCTCGGGTCGGCCTCAGGACGGAGGAGACCGTCGAGGCGGTCCCACGTCTGGCGGTCGTGCTGGCTCGACCGGCGGTCGTCCCTCGACCGGTTCCGGTCGTCCCTCGAGTGGTGGGCGTCCGTCCAACGGTGGGGGCGGTCGATCGTCGGCGGGTGGTGGACGTCCCTCCACCGGTGGACGTCCTTCGAGCGGTTACCAGGGGAACCGTGAGACGCCTGAGGACCGCGATCCCTACGGCCTGAAGTCGGTCCGGCCGGCCCAGGAGGTCGCTCACGTCCCCGACGACGTCGAGCCCCGTGACCTGGACAAGGTCGCCCGCGGCGAGCTGAAGACGTTGAGCAAGGAGAACGCGGACTGGGTGGCCAAGCACCTCGTCATGGCGGGCCGCCTGATCGAGGAGGAGCCGGAGGAGGCGCACAAGCACGCGCTCTCGGCCGGTCGCCGTGCGGGTCGCATCGGCGTCGTCCGCGAGACGATCGCGATCACGGCGTACACGGTCGGGGACTACGCGCTGACGCTCCGCGAGCTGCGGACGTACCGGCGCATCACCGGTCGTGACGACCAGTTGCCGTTGATGGTGGACAGCGAGCGCGGGCTGGGCCGTCCCGAGCGCGCGCTCGAGCTGGGGCGCTCGGTCGACGTCTCCACCCTCGCGCCGGCCGTGCGGGTCTCGCTGGCCATCGCGATGAGCGGTGCTCGCCTCGACCTCGGGCAGCCCGACGCGGCGCTCGGCGAGCTCGAGATCCCGCAGCTCGACCGCCGGCGTGCGTTCGAGTACAGCCCGGCGTTGTTCGACGCCTACGCCACCGTCCTCGAGGACCTCGGTCGCGAACGCGACGCCGAGGAGTGGCGCACGCTGGCCGAGCGGGCCGACGCGGCGCTCGAGGCTCACCACGGCGACGACGACCGCGAGACCGTCGAGGTCGTCGAGGAGGAGCTCGAGCTCGACGAGTCGTGGGACGCCGAGGACGAGTCCGTGCCGCTCGAGGAGCCTGCGGCCGACGACGAGCCCGAGACAGGCGAGGCATCTGCTGCGGAGGAGGAGCCCGCGTCCGAGGAGGAGCCCGCGTCCGAGGAGGAGCCCGCGTCCGAGGAGGAGCCCGCTTCCGATGAGGAGCTTGCTCCCGGTGAGGAGCCCGCTTCCGACGACGCGCTCGACACGGACGCGGAGACCGAGCACCGTGGCTGACGGCCCCGCGCCCCTCGACGGCGTCGACACCGTCCTCGCTGACCTCGACGGGGTCGTGTACCGAGGGTCCGTCGCGATCGACCACGCCGTCGAGAGCCTCACCGCGGCCGCGGAGACGCACCGGGTCGGCTACATCACGAACAACGCCTCGCGCACCGCGGCCACGGTGGCCGCGCAGCTGAGCGGCTACGGGCTGCAGGTGACCGCGGACGACGTCGTGACCTCCCCGCAGGCGGCCGTGCGCCTCCTCGTCGACGCGGTGCCGGCCGGCTCGACCGTCCTCGTCGTCGGCGGCGACGGCCTCACCTCAGTGCTCGAGGGCGAGGGGTTCCGGGTCACGCGGTCGGCGGACGACCAGCCCGCTGCGGTCGTCCAGGGCTTCAGCCCCGAGGTGGGCTGGGCCGACCTGGCTGAGGCTTCGTTCGCCCTCGCGGCGGACATCCCGTGGATCGCCACGAACACCGACTGGACCATCCCGCAGGAGCGAGGCACGGCGCCCGGCAACGGCACGCTCGTGAGCGCCGTGCACACCGCGGTCGGGCGACTGCCCGTGACCGCGGGCAAGCCCGAGACGCCGATCTTCACCGCGGCCGTCGAGCGCTTCGGCGCCACGACCGCGATGTTCATCGGCGACCGGCTCGACACCGACATCCTCGGGGCGCGCCGGGCCGGGCTCGTCTCCGTCCTCGTGCTGACCGGCATCGACGGTGCGAAGCAGGTGCTCGCGGCCGAGAGGGGATCCCGGCCCGACTTCATCGTGGGCGACCTGCGCGAGCTGAGCCAGCCGTACCCGGAGATCGTCGAGCACGACGAGGACGACGTGCACGTGGTCACCGTGCGCGGCGCCCGCGTCGCCGTGCGGGCCGGAGTCGTCCGGGTCCTCTCGGCCGGTGACGACCCCGTCGACCTGCTGCGCGCGGGGGCGCACGCCGTCTGGGGCACCGGACGGGCGATCTACGGCCTCGACATCGACCCTGCCCTGCACCCCGGTGAGTAGGGTGGACGACACCATGCAGCAGGAGCCGGGAACCGTCGACACGACGTCCGACGAGGAGGCGACGGCCGATCTGGCAGGACGCCTCCGGACGATCGAGGCCCTCCCTCTCGACCAGCGTGCCGTCGCGTTCGCCGCCGTGCACGACGATCTGCGGGTCGCGCTCGAGGGCACGGACCAGGGCACCGGCGACGCCGACGACAGCCCGGGTGGTCGATGACCGTCCGCATCGAGGAGCCGGAGGAGAGCGGTTCGTCTGCCGAGCAGGCGGAGCGGTCCGGTCAGCGTCTCGACGCGGCGCTCGCGTCGCGGGGGCTGGCTCGCTCCCGCACGCACGCCGCCCGCCTCCTCGCCGACGGCCTCGTCACGGTGAACGGATCGGGCGTCGTCAAGGCGTCGACCCGCGTGGTCGAGTCGGACACCGTCGAGGTCGCCGGCCTCGACCACTACGTGAGCCGGGCTGCGCACAAGCTCCTCGCGGCGCTCGACGCCTTCGACGTCGACCCCCGCGGTCGCACCGCCCTCGACGTGGGCGCGTCCACCGGCGGCTTCACGCAGGTGCTGCTGGAGCGGGGCGCGGAGCACGTGATCGCGCTCGACGTCGGTCACGGCCAGCTGTCGCCGTCGGTCCGCAGCGACCAGCGCGTCACGGTGGTCGAGGGCGTGAACGCGCGCTACCTCGAGGCCGACCAGCTGGGGGGCCTCAGCGACCGCGCCTCCTCGATCGACCTCGTCGTCGCCGACCTGTCGTTCATCTCGCTCACGATGGTGCTGCCCGCGCTGGTCGCCAGCGTGCCTGTGGAGAGCGACTTCGTCCTGCTCGTGAAGCCGCAGTTCGAGGTGGGGCGGCAGGGCATCCGAGAGGGCGTCGTGCACGACGCCCGCCTGCGGAACGAGGCCGTCACCGGAGTCCTCTGGGCGGCCCACGACCTGGGCCTCGGCACGGCGGGGATCATCCCCTCACCGATCGTCGGGACGGCGGGCAACAAGGAGTACGTCGTGCGGTTCTCGGCTCGTCACGGGTCGAATCCGACAGAATGGCTCGGCAGGTCCGAGAGCACGACGGGAGCGTGAGACAGATCGACACGACGGCACGGCACATCCTCGTCGTCTCCCACACCGGGCGACGCGACTCGCTCGACGCGGCCCTCGAGGTCTGCGGCCTCCTCGTCGCCGCCGGGGTCGTGCCCGTCCTCTCGCGCGACGAGTGGGACGACATCAAGACGGCGGCCCCCGACATCGAGCCGGTCGACATCCTCGGTGAGGACGTCGCGCTCGACACGCTCGAGTGCGTCATCGTCCTGGGCGGCGACGGCACCATCCTCCGGGCCGCCGAGCTCGTCCGCGGCACGCGGGCGCCGATCGTCGGGGTGAACCTCGGCCACGTCGGGTTCCTGGCCGAGAGCGAGCGTGACGAGATGGCCTACGCCGTGTCGCGCGTCGTCGCGCGCGACTACGACGTCGAGGAGCGCTTCGCCCTCGACGTGCGTGTCGTCGAGGGCTCCGAGGTCGTCTGGCGCACCTGGGCGATGAACGAGGCGACCGTCGAGAAGGCGTCGCGCGAGCGGATGCTCGAGGTCGTCATCGAGGTGGACGGGCGCCCCCTCTCGTCGTTCGGCTGCGACGGGGTCGTCATGTCGACGCCCACCGGGTCGACCGCCTACTCGTTCTCCGCCGGCGGGCCCGTCGTCTGGCCCGAGGTGCAGGCGCTGCTCCTCGTGCCGCTGAGCGCGCACGCCCTCTTCGCCCGTCCGCTGGTCGTCGGCCCCGACTCGACGCTCGCCGTCGAGGTGATGAGCCGCACCGACGGCCGCGGCATCCTCTGGTGCGACGGACGTCGTGAGCACGACCTGCCGCCCGGCGCACGCGTCGAGTGCACCCGCTCGGACCAGCCCGTGCTGCTGGCGCGCCTGCGACAGGGGCCGTTCACCGACCGCCTCGTCGCCAAGTTCAAGCTCCCCGTGACCGGCTGGCGCGGCCCCGACCAGGGAGACGCGTCGTGATCGAGGAGATCGCGATCCGCGACCTCGGCGTCATCGGCCGCGCGACCCTGCCCCTCGGGCCGGGCTTCACCGCGGTCACCGGCGAGACCGGCGCCGGCAAGACCATGGTCGTCACCGCGCTCGGCCTGCTGCTCGGCCAGCGCGCCGAGAGCGGCATCGTCCGCTCGGGCAGCGCCCAGGCGGTCGTCGACGGCCGGTGGGTCGTCCCGGCCGACGGTGCCGTCGTCGAGCGCGCCCGCGACGCCGGGGGAGACGTCGACGACGGCGAGCTCTTCCTCAGCCGTGTCGTCTCGGCCGAGGGCCGCAGCCGGGCCGTCGTGGGCGGTCGATCCGCCCCGATAGGCGTGCTGGGCGACCTCGCCGACCACCTCGTGGTCGTGCACGGGCAGTCCGAGCAGATCCGCCTCAAGTCGGCGCAGGCGCAGCGGGCGGCGGTGGACGCCCACGGAGGTGCGCCCCTGGCCGCGGCCGCCGCCTCCTACCGGGCCGCCTTCGAGGCCTGGACGGCCGCCCGTGACGAGCTCGCCGAGATCACCCGCGACCGCGACGAGCGGCGTGCCGAGGCCGACGCGCTGCGCGCCGCCATCGACGAGATCGAGGCGGCGGCTCCCGTGGCCGGCGAGCTCGACGAGCTGGACGCGACGGCCGACCGGCTCAGCAACTCCGAAGACCTCCGGCTCGCCGCCGGCCTCGCCCACGAGATCCTCTCCACCGACGCCGTCGACGGCACCCGCGACGTCATCTCGCTCGTCGAGGAGGCGCGTCGGCAGGTCGAGCGCGTCGCACCGCACGACCCCGCGCTCGCGCCGATCGCCGACCTGCTGGCCGAGGTCAGCGTGCAGGTGTCCGAGTCCTCGTCACGGCTGTCGAGCTACCTCGGCGGCCTCGACGCGGACGCGGCGGGCGACCTCGAGGCGGTCCAGACCCGTCGCGCCGAGCTGTCGTCGCTGCTGCGCAAGCACGGTCCGGGCCTCGACGACGTGCTGCGGCTGCTCGACGAGGGCAGCAGGCGCCTGGTCGAGCTCGACGGCGACGACGACCGGCTCGCCTCTCTCGACGACGAGGTGGCGCAGTTCCGGGCCGAGGCCGAGACCAGGGCCGGGGCCCTCAGCGACCTGCGCCGCGCCTCCGGCGCCGACCTGTCCGAGCGCGTCAGCGCCGAGCTGTCCGCGCTCGCCATGGCCGGTGCCGAGATCGTCGTCGAGGTCACGCCGCGCGACGAGCTCGGCAGCACCGGTGCCGACGTCGTGTCGCTGCTGCTGCGCCCGCACCCGGGCAGCGAGCCCCGGCCTCTCGGCAAGGGCGCCTCGGGAGGCGAGCTCTCGCGCGTCATGCTCGCCCTCGAGGTCGTCATGGCCGGGTCGAGCGACGTGCCGACCTTCGTCTTCGACGAGGTCGACGCCGGCGTCGGCGGGTCGGCCGCGATCGAGATCGGTCGCCGGCTCGCCGCGCTGTCCGAGCGAGCCCAGGTCATCGTCGTGACCCACCTCGCCCAGGTCGCCGCGTTCGCGACGAACCACCTCCGCGTCGTGAAGGACGCGTCGGGTGAGGTCACCGCGAGCAGCGTGCAGCAGCTCGACGGCGACGAGCGGGTCGCCGAGATGGCCCGGCTGCTCTCGGGGCTGCCCGACAGCGCGAGCGGACTCGATCACGCCCGCGAGCTGCTCGAGCTCGCGGCGACCGGCCGCGCCGTCACACACTCGTAACAGGCAGCGGTGGCTGACCGGCCCCGCGTGACATAGGATGGAATCCCGTGGTGAACGTTGAGAACTCGGGCCTTGATTCCTCCTCGATCGACGGAGGTGGGTCTTCGGAGTCTCCTTCTGCGGGTCGCAGCAACTCCGACGTGACGAAGCACATCTTCGTCACCGGCGGCGTCGTCTCGTCGCTCGGCAAGGGCCTGACGGCCGCCAGCCTCGGCAACCTGCTCACGGCACGCGGTCTGCGCGTGGTCATGCAGAAGCTCGACCCCTACCTCAACGTCGACCCGGGCACGATGAACCCGTTCCAGCACGGCGAGGTGTTCGTCACCGACGACGGGGCCGAGACCGACCTCGACATCGGCCACTACGAGCGGTTCCTCGACATCGACCTCGATCAGGCCGCCAACGTGACGACGGGCCAGGTCTACTCGACCGTCATCGCGAAGGAGCGGCGCGGCGAGTACCTCGGCGACACCGTCCAGGTCATCCCGCACATCACCGACGAGATCAAGCGGCGCATGCGCCAGCAGGCCGAGGGCGACGTGGCCCCCGACGTGATCATCACCGAGGTCGGCGGCACCGTCGGCGACATCGAGAGCCAGCCGTTCATCGAGTCGGCTCGTCAGGTCCGCCACGAGCTCGGGCGGAACAACGTCTTCTTCGTGCACGTCTCGCTCGTGCCCTACATGGGTGCCTCGGGCGAGCAGAAGACGAAGCCGACCCAGCACTCGGTCGCGGCGCTCCGCTCGATCGGCATCCAGCCCGACGCCCTCGTGCTCCGCAGCGACCGCCCCGTGAGCGAGGCGAACAAGCGCAAGATCGCCCTGATGTGCGACGTCGACGAAGATGCGGTCGTCAACGCGAAGGACGTCGCGAGCATCTACGACATCCCCTCGATGCTCAACGAGCAGGGCCTCGACTCGTACATCATCCGCCACCTCGGCCTGGCCGAGAAGGCGGGCGAGGTCGACTGGTCCGGCTGGCAGACCGTGCTCGACGCGGTGCACCAGCCGAAGCACGAGGTCACCATCGGCCTCGTCGGCAAGTACATCGACCTGCCCGACGCCTACCTGTCGGTCACCGAGGCCCTCCGTGCCGGCGCCTTCGCGCACCAGGCCAAGGCGAAGCTCGTCTGGATCCCGTCGGACGACTGCGAGACGCCCGAGGGCGCCGCGGCCGCGTTGTCGCAGGTGGACGGCATCTGCGTCCCCGGGGGCTTCGGCATCCGCGGCATCGAGGGCAAGCTCGGGGCCCTGAAGTTCGCCCGCGAGAACGGCATCCCGACGCTCGGCCTCTGCCTCGGCCTGCAGTGCATGGTGATCGAGTACGCACGCGACAAGGCAGGCCTGGCCGGCGCCTCCTCGTCCGAGTTCGACCCCGATACCGAGTTCCCGGTCATCGCGACGATGGCCGAGCAGGTCGACATCATCGCCGACGGCGACCTGGGCGGCACCATGCGCCTCGGCCTGTACCCGGCAGCCCTGCAGCCCGGCTCGCTCGCGGCCGAGCTGTACGGCTCCGAGCTGGTCGACGAGCGCCACCGCCACCGCTACGAGGTCTCGAACCAGTACCGCCAGCAGATCGCCGACGCCGGCCTCGTGTTCTCGGGCACCTCGCCCGACGGCACCCTCGTCGAGTACGTCGAGCTCGACCGCGCTGAGCACCCGTTCTACATCGGCACCCAGGCGCACCCCGAGCTGCGGTCGCGCCCGAACCGCGCGCACCCGCTGTTCAGCGGCCTCGTCGGGGCCTCGCTCGAGCGTCAGAACTCGAGCCGCCTGTTCGCCGACGAGGACGCGAGCGACGACGCGGGCGAGACCCGTGCCGACGCGGTCGCCGCGGCCGTGGACCCGACCGACGGCGCGGCCGAGGCCGCAGCTCCCGGGCGGTCCTGAGCCGTGGCCGACTCCGAGCTGCTGCGGGACGAGCCCGCCGTCCCGACCGTCACCTCCTCCGAGACGGTGTTCGAGGGTGCCGTCTGGAACGTCGTCCGCGACGTCGTCGACTACAACGGCTCGCCGATGACGCGCGAGTACGTCGCGCACACCGGTGCCGTGGCGGTGCTCGCGGTCGACGAGCACGACCGCGTGCTGGTGATCAAGCAGTACCGGCACCCGATCCGCACCCGCGACTGGGAGCTGCCCGCCGGCCTGCTCGACGCCGAGGGCGAGTCGAAACTCGACGCGGCCAAGCGCGAGCTGGCCGAGGAGGCCGACCTCCAGGCGACCGACTGGGACGAGCTCGTCTCGTTCCACACGAGCCCCGGCGGCAACGACGAGCTCGTCACCGTCTACCGGGTGACCGGCGTCAGCGCGACCGACTCGGCGTTCGACCGCACCGACGAGGAGGCCGACATCGAGAAGCGCTGGGTCGCCCTCGACGAGATCGTCGACGGCGTGCTGGCGGGGCGCCTGCACAACTCCATCCTCAGCATCGCGGCCCTGGCCGCGACCGTCGCCGCCCGCCGCTGACGACGCGGCGGCGGTCGGGACGAGCGCAGGATGACCTCGATCGAGGAGGCGGTGGCCCGCTACCTGAGGCACGTCACGGTCGAGCGCGGCCTGTCCCCGAACACCACGGCCGCGTACCGACGCGACCTCGTGCTCTGGGCGGCGCACCTCGAGGAGGCGGGACGCGCCTCCGTCGAGGAAGTCGCGCCCGCGGACGTCGCGGCGTTCCCTGCCGCGCTGGCGACCCGTGCGGACGACCCGCTGCGCGCCTCCAGCGTGGCCCGGGTGCTCTCGTCGGTGCGGGGCCTCCACAGGTTCCTGCACGAGGAGGGACTGGTCGCGGTCGACGTCGCCGCCGGCGTCCGTCCGCCGAAGCTGCCGTCGCGCCTCCCGAAAGCCATCTCGGTCGCCCAGGTCGAGGCCCTGCTGGCCGCCACCGACGGCGACGAGCCCGCTCGCGTCCGCGACAAGGCCCTGCTCGAGCTGCTGTACGCGACGGGCGCACGCGTGAGCGAGGCCGTGGCGCTCAACGTCGACGACGTCATCGACGGGGGAGACGTCGTGCGGCTCTTCGGCAAGGGCGGCAAGCAGCGGATCGTGCCCGTGGGCAGCTTCGCGAGGCGCGCACTCGACGCGTGGCTCGTGCGGGGCCGGCCCGAGTTCTCGGCGCGCGGCGACGCGACGCCCGCGCTGTTCCTCGGGGCGAGGGGCGCCCGGCTCTCGCGCCAGAGCGCCTGGCTCGTCATCCAGGCCGCCGCCGAGCGCGCCGAGCTCGACGTCGACGTCTCGCCGCACACGCTGCGGCACTCGTTCGCGACCCACCTGCTCGAGGGCGGCGCCGACGTGCGGGTGGTGCAGGAGCTGCTCGGGCACTCGTCCGTCGCGACGACGCAGATCTACACGCTCGTGACGGCGGACGCCCTGCGGGACATGTACGTCACGGCCCACCCGCGGGCCCTCCGACCTGCCTCCTGACCAGGCACTACCTTCATCCGCCGCATGAGGCTTCCTGCCTGCGGGACGGGCGCGTCAGCCCGGCCGGGCAGGGGGCCGCCGGTACCATCGACGTGTGAGCACCAAGTCGACCTCGAGCACGCCCGCCCTCTTCGAGAGCGCTCCGGCGACCGTCCCCGCGAACGGTCCCACCGGTCGCCCGCGCACCGAGTTCGCCGTCCCCGAGCGGCTCGACGGCCACGGCCCCGCGCGCATCATCACCCTCTGCAACCAGAAGGGCGGCGTCGGCAAGACCACGACCACCATCAACCTCGGCGCCGCGTTCGCCGAGTACGGCCGTCGCGTGCTCGCCATCGACTTCGACCCTCAGGGCGCCCTCACCGCGGGTCTGGGCGTGCAGGCGCACGACCAGCCCACGATCTACGACCTCATGATCGGCTCCGTCAAAGATGCGCACGACGTGATCGTGCCGACCCGCGTGCACGACCTCGACGTCATGCCGGCGAACATCGACCTCTCCGCCGCCGAGGTGCACCTCGTCAACGAGGTGGCCCGCGAGCAGATCCTCGCCCGCATCATCCGCCAGGTGAGCGCCGAGTACGACGTCATCCTGATCGACTGCCAGCCCTCGCTCGGCCTCCTGACCGTCAACGCCCTCACCGCGGCGCACGGCGTGCTCATCCCGCTCGAGTGCGAGTTCTTCGCCCTGCGCGGCGTGGCCCTGCTCGTCGAGACGATCGAGAAGGTCCGCGACCGGCTGAACCCCGCCATCACCCTCGACGGCATCCTGCCGACGATGTTCGACTCGCGCACCCTGCACAGCCGCGAGGTTCTCGAGCGGGTAGTCGACGCGTTCGGCGACGAGGTGCTCGAGACCGTCATCGGCCGCACCGTGAAGTTCCCCGACGCGTCCGTCGCCGGCATCCCCATCACCCAGTTCGCCCCCGAGCACCCGGCGGCGCAGGCCTATCGCCAGCTGGCCCGAGAGCTGATCGCGCGTGGTGCCGCAGCCTGAGGCCCCCGTCGTCGTCGCCGACCCGAGCGGCGCTCCCGATCCCGCAGCCGGTGCGTCCGCGCGGGGGTTCGAGGTCGTGCTCGACAACTTCAGCGGCCCGTTCGACCTGCTGCTGACCCTCATCGGCAAGCGCGAGATGGACGTCACCGAGGTGGCGCTGAGCGCCGTGACCGACGAGTTCATCGCCTACCTGCGCACCGTCGACACCGACGAGGACCTCGACCAGGCCAGCCAGTTCATCGTCGTCGCCGCGACCCTGCTCGATCTCAAGGTCGCCGGCCTGCTGCCCCAGGGCGAGCTCGTCGACGCGGAGGACGTCGCGCTGCTCGAGGCGCGCGACCTGCTCTTCGCCCGGCTGCTGCAGTACCGCGCCTTCAAGCAGGCGGCCGAGTGGTTCGCCGAGCGCGGCGCGGTCGAGTCCCGTCGCCACCCCCGCACCGTGCGGCTGGAGGAGAAGTACCGCGTCACGACGCCCGAGCTGGTGTGGACGCTCTCGCCCGACGACTTCGCGGCGCTCGCCGCCTTCGCCCTCACGCCCCAGGCCGTGCCGACCGTGGGTCTCGACCACCTGCACGCCCCGCTCGTGAGCATCCGGGAGCAGGCCGCCTGGGTCGTCGCGGTGCTGCGCCGCGCCGGGGTCGCCACGTTCCGCGAGCTCGTGGCCGACGTCGACCAGAAAGGCGTCGTCGTCGCTCGGTTCCTCGCGCTCCTCGAGCTCTACCGGCACGGATCGCTGGCGTTCGAGCAGGTCGAGCCGCTCGGTGAGCTCAGCGTGCGCTGGGTGGCCGAGCACTGGACCGACGAGGCGCTGGACTCGCTGGGGGCCGACTATGACGGCTGACGCGACGACCGCCTCCTCGGCTCGCAGCGTCGTCAACGACGGGCCGCGCGACCGCACCCACGACGACCGTGCGACCGCACGGGCCCTCGAGGCCGTGCTGCTGGTCGCCGACGAGCCGCAGTCGCTCCTGTCGCTCGCCGCCGCCGTGGGCCGACCGACGGCGGAAGTGCGCCGTGCGGTGGCCGACCTGGTCGCCGACTTCGACGGCGTCGACGGCACGCCCCGACGCGGCTTCGAGCTGCGCGAGGTCGGCGGCGGCTGGCGTTTCTACGTCCGGGAGGAGCTGGACCCCGTCGTGCGCGATTTCGTGCTGACGGAGAACCCGTCCAGACTGTCGCAGGCGGCTCTCGAGACGCTGGCGGTCATCGCCTACAAGCAACCCATCACCCGGAGCAGCATCGCGCAGATCCGCGCGGTGAACGTCGACTCGGTCGTCCGTACACTGGTGGGTCGCGGCCTGGTCACGGAGTCGTCCACCGACCCCGAGACCGGCGCCCTCACCTACGAAACGACGGATCTCCTGTTGACCCACCTCGGCATCGCCTCGCTCGACGAGCTCCCGCTGATCTCCCCGCTCCTCCCTGACGGATCCGGAGGATTCGACGATGTCATCTGACCCCACCACCACCCCCGACGACGACCTGCCCACGGGCGAGCGCCTGCAGAAGGTCATGGCCGCCGCGGGCGTCGCCTCGCGCCGCGTCTCCGAAGACCTGATCGCTGCCGGTCGCGTCACCGTCAACGGCAAGGTCGTCACCGAGGCCGGTCGCCGCATCGACCCCGAGAGGGACAAGGTGGTCGTCGACGGCGCCGCGGTCCAGCTCGACACGACTCGCCGCTACGTGATGCTGAACAAGCCCGTCGGCGTCGTCAGCACCATGAGCGACGAGGCCGACCGCCCCGACCTGCGGCAGTTCACCTCGGACTTCGAGGAGCGCCTGTTCAACGTCGGCCGCCTCGACGTCGAGACCAGCGGCCTGCTGCTGCTGACGAACGACGGCGAGCTCGCCCACGTGCTCGCGCACCCCTCGTTCGGTGTCACCAAGACCTACATCGCCAAGGTGCGTGGCGTCGTCACGCCCGCCGTCCTGGCGCAGCTGCTCGCCGGCGTCGACCTCGAGGACGGCCCGATCGCCGCCGACCGCGCGACCGTCGTCGCAGGAGGCGCGGGCCTGTCGCGCTCCGCCGACTCGTCCCTGGTCGAGATCACCCTGCACTCGGGGCGCAACCGCATCGTCCGTCGAATGATGGAGGAGGTGGGCCACCCCGTCATCGACCTCGTGCGCCGCTCCTTCGGCCCGCTGCACCTCGGCACCCTCAAGGCGGGCCACGTGCGCTCGCTGAACAAGACCGAGCTCGGCGCCATCCTCACGATCGCGCGCGACGCCTCGCCGTCGCCGAAGGTCGACTCCGTCCCCACGATAGAGAGCGGCGACGCGCCGGTCGATGAGGCCGACGTGGTCGAGGTCGCCCTCGACGCGGACGAGGTCGAGAAGGAGTTCTACGACGAGGACGACGACGAGTACGACCCCGAGACCGACGCCCGCGACGCCCGTCGCCGCGTGCCCGGTGCCGGCCCGCGTGCCGGCGTCGGCAAGGGCGATGCCCCGGTGTCGCGACGCGCGGAGGTGCGGCGCGAGCAGGCAGGACGCCGCGAGCAGGGCAGCGACCGCGGCGGGCGCCCCGTGCGCGACGACCGTGGCGGACGCCCGGCGCGCGACGACCGTGCCGGACGCCCGGCGCGCGACGACCGTGCCGGCCGTCCTGAGCGTGGTGGCTACCAGGGTCGTGACGACCGCGGAGACCGTGGCGACCGTGGTGGCTACGTCGCTCGCGAGGACCGTGGCGGCTACGCGCCCCGCGCCGACCGCCCTGGCTCGGGTGCTCGAGGAGGCGCTGCTCGCGACGACCGTGGCGGTCGCCCCGAGCGCGGTGGCTACCAGGGCCGAGACGACCGTGGTGCGCGCCCGGAGCGTGGTGGGTACCAGGGTCGTGACGACCGGGGTGCTCGTCCCGAGCGCGGCGGCTTCGTGTCCCGCGACGACCGTGGCGGACGCCCGGACCGCGGCGGCTACGTGTCGCGCGACGACCGTGGCGGCGCTCCCCGTGGCGGGGACCGTCCGCTGAGCCCCGGCGAGGAGCGCGCCGCCGGCTACCCGAACCGCGACCTGCCGAAGGACCCGCGCACCGGCCGCCCCTCGGGCGTCCGTGCCGGCGGACCCGGATCCGGGCGCGGCGGCCGCGAGGACCGCAGTGCCCGTGACGGCGACGACCGCGGTGGTTACCAGGGCCGCGACGACCGTGGCGGACGCCCCGAGCGTGGTGGCTACCAGGGTCGCGACGACCGCGGCGGACGCCCGGCCGGTGGCGGCTACCAGGGTCGCGACGACCGCGGTGGGCGCGATGACCGTGGGGGACGCTCCGAGCGCGGCGGCTACCAGGGTCGCGATGACCGTGGTGGTCGTCCTGCTGGTGGTGGGTACCAGGGTCGCGATGACCGTGGTGGACGTCCCGCTGGTGGTGGGTACCAGGGTCGCGATGACCGTGGTGGACGTCCCGCTGGTGGCGGCTACCAGGGTCGCGATGACCGTGGCGGACGCCCGGCCGGTGGCGGCTACCAGGGTCGCGATGACCGCGGTGGTCGTCCTGCTGGTGGCGGCTACCAGGGTCGTGACGACCGTTCCGGTCGCGACGACCGCGGCGGACGCCCCGAGCGCGGCGGCGACCGTCCGTTCCGTGGCCGCCCCGACGACGGGGGACGTGGCCCCCGCGGGGGCGGGCGGTCGTGACCGACCCGACCCGCGCCTCCTCGACGGACCTCAGCGCCGCTGAGCCCAGCACGGGCTCAGCACGCCTCGGCGTGACCGTCGACGACCTCGTCGGCGGCACGCGTCGTCTCGACGGCCAGGTGCGGATCGTGGGCTCCGGCCTGCTCGGCACGAGCATCGGGCTGCGGCTGCGCGAGCACGGCGTCGACGTGATCCTCGACGACGCCTCGCCCGCGGCCCGCAGCCTCGCCGTCGACTACGGCGCAGGTCGCGTCGCCGCCGAGGGCGACGCCCCCGTGCTCGTCGTCGTGGCGGTGCCGCCCGACGTCACGGCCGAGATCGTCCACCGCGAGCTCGACGCGTTCCCGGAGGCGTTGGTCACCGACGTCGCTTCGGTCAAGGTCGCCCCGCTCGACGAGCTCCGTGCCCGTGGGGCCGACGTCTCGCGCTACATCGGCTCGCACCCCATGGCCGGTCGCGAGCGCGGCGGGGCCATCTCGGCCCGCGCCGACCTCTTCGCCGGCCGCCCGTGGGTCATCGCCGGACACGACGACATCAGCTACCGCCGCGCCGCGGCCGTCGAGGACCTCGCCCTCGACCTCGGCGCCACCCCGATCGAGATGACGCCCGAGGAGCACGACGCGGGCGTCGCCCTCGTCAGCCACGTGCCGCAGGTCGTGTCGAGCCTCATGGCGACTCGCCTGCGCGACGCGACCGACGCCTCCCTGGGGCTCGCAGGCGGGGGAGTGCGCGACGTCACGCGCATCGCCGCCAGCGACCCGGCCCTCTGGGTGCAGATCCTCGGCGCCAACGCGTCCCGCGTCGTGGAGGTGCTGCGCGACCTGCGCGACGACCTCGACGGCGTGATCGCGGCGCTCGCCGACCCCTCGGCCCCGGGCGCTCGCCGCACGGTCGCCGAGGCCATCGGCGCCGGCAACACCGGCGTCGCACGCCTGCCCGGCAAGCACGGGCAGTCGACGCGGTTCAGCTCGGTCGTCGTCATCGTCGACGACGCCCCGGGCCAGATCGCCCGCCTGCTCGCCGACATCGGCGACATCGGCGTCAACCTGGAAGACCTGCGGCTGGAGCACTCGCCCGGCGCGCAGGTGGGACTCGCGGAGGTCAGCATCGTGCCCGAACAAGAAGAACGACTCGTCGCCGAGCTCGAGGGGCGCGGCTGGACCGTGTCCGGGGCGTTCGCATGAGCGCCGAGGACACGTCGACCGGCTCAGCCGGCGCAGACGCGACGACCGACTCGGCCGCTTCGTCCGTCGAGCTCGACGTCGAGCGCGCCCCCGGCGAGCACGGCGTGGGCGGCCCCGCCGGCGAGGCGCACACGGCCGAGCTGCGCGAGCGGACCGCGGAGGCGGTGCACCGGCACGTCGTCGTGGCCGTCGACGGGCCGGCCGGCAGCGGCAAGTCCAGCGTGAGCCGCGCCTCCGCCGTGGCCCTCGGCTATGACTACCAGGACACGGGCGCGGCCTACCGCGCCTTCGCCCTGCACGCTCTCGACAGCGGCGTCGACCTCGACGACGCGGACGCCGTGATCGGGGCGCTGCCCTCGTTCGCGTACGCGATCGAGATCGACCCGGCCCGCGCCTCCTCGGTGACCGTGGGAGGCGCGGACGTGACGGACGAGATCCGCACGCCCCGCGTGACCGGCGCCGTCAGCCACGTGGCCAAGCTGCCGGAGGTGCGGCGCTTCATGGTCGACCTGTTCCGTCGCATCATCGCGTCGACCGGCCGGCCCGGCATCGTGACCGAGGGCCGCGACATCACCACGGTCGTCGCGCCGGACGCCCAGGTGCGCATCCTGTTGACGGCGAGCGAAGAGGCTAGGATGGCCAGGCGTTCCGCCGAGGTCACCGGGCAGTCCGCCGAGGAGACCGCTCGGCAGCTGTCGACCCGCGACCGGCTGGACAGCAAGGTCGTCGACTTCATGACCGCCGCCGAGGGCGTGTCGACCGTCGACTCCACCCATCTCGACTTCGACCAGACGGTGCAGGCCGTGGTCGAGCTCGTGCGAGCGAGCACCCCCACACGCTAGGAGCCTCCATGGCAGACGACGACAAGTACCCCGAGCTCGACGACCAGATGGTCGGCCGCATCCAGGCGATGCCCGACGAGGACGCGGAGCAGCGTGCCCGCGCCCTGCGTGCCGGTCTGGCCGACTACGAGCTGGACGACGAAGACGTCGACGTCCTCGAGGGCGGCGAGTGGGATCCTGACGCCCTCACCTACGCGCCGGCCCTGCCGGTGCTCGCCATCGTCGGCCGCCCCAACGTCGGCAAGAGCGCCATGGTCAACCGCATCCTCGGCCGCCGCGAGGCCGTCGTCGAGGACAAGCCGGGCGTCACCCGCGACCGCGTCTCGTACAAGGCCGAGTGGGGCGGGCGCCGGTTCACCCTCGTCGACACCGGCGGGTGGGAGCCCGACGCGATCGGCATCGACAAGTCCGTCGCGATGCAGGCCGAGATCGCCGTCGACCTGGCCGACGCCGTGCTGTTCGTCGTCGACGTCAACGTCGGGGCCACGGCCACCGACGAGCACGTCGTCCGCATGCTGCGCGCCTCGCACAAGCCGGTCATCCTGGTCGCGAACAAGAGCGACGACGCCCGCAAGGACCTGGAGGCGGCCTCGCTCTGGTCGCTGGGCCTCGGCGAGCCGTTCCCCGCGTCGGCCCTGCACGGCCGCAACGTCGCCGACCTGCTCGACATGATCATGACGAAGCTCCCCGCCGTCTCGACGGTCGCGAAGGAGGAGATCGGTGGACCCCGCCGCGTCGCCATCCTCGGCCGCCCGAACGTCGGCAAGAGCTCGCTGCTGAACAAGGCCGCGGGCGAGGAGCGCGTCGTCGTCAACGAGCTCGCGGGCACCACCCGCGACCCGGTCGACGAGCAGGTCGAGATCGCCGGTCGGATCTGGACCTTCGTCGACACGGCGGGCATCCGCAAGCGCGTCCACCTGCAGCAGGGCGCCGACTTCTACGCCTCGCTCCGCACTTCCGCAGCGCTCGAGAAGGCCGAGGTCGCCGTCGTCGTCATCGACGTCACCGAGCCCATCTCGACGCAGGACCTGCGCATCATCGACCTGGTGCTCGAGTCGGGCCGCGCGCTCGTGCTCGCCTTCAACAAGTGGGACCTGCTGGACGACGACCGTCGCCGCTACCTCGAGCGCGAGATCGAGCAAGATCTCGACCACGTCTCGTGGGCGCCGCGCGTCAACATCTCGGCCCGCACCGGTCGTCACCTCGAGAAGCTCGTGCCGGCCCTCGAGCTCGCCCTCGAGTCGTGGGACACTCGCATCCCCACCGGCAAGTTCAACGCCCTGCTGGCCGAGCTCGTCGCGGAGCACCCGCACCCGCTGCGCTCGGGCAAGCAGCCCCGCATCCTGTTCGGCACCCAGGCGGCGAACCGCCCGCCGACCTTCGTGCTCTTCACCACCGGGTTCCTCGACCCGCAGTACCGCCGCTTCATCACGCGCCGCCTGCGCGAGATCTTCGGTTTCGAGGGCACCCCGATCACGGTGAACATGCGCGTCCGCGAGAAGCGCAAGCGTCCGTAGCTCGTCTCTCCCTCTGCCCCCTGTGGGGTGAACGCCCGGTTGTGGATCCGTCCACGGCCGGGCGTTCGGCGTTGCTAGGGTGATGCCCACGTGAGCCGACATTGACATATCGGGCACGGGATCTTCCACTGACGAGAGGCGAGGCATGGCGGCGACGATCGACGTAGACCTGGAGGGGCTGGAGGGGATGGCTGCCGCCGTGCGGACGGCCGGCGAGGGGCTGGCGTTCCCGCACCTCCTCACCGGCGACTGCTCGGCGGCGCTGGGTTCCGGTGGCGTGGCTGGGGTTCTGAGCGAGGTGACCGTGCACCTGGCCCGCCGCGTCGACCTCGCGCTCGAGCTGCTGGGAAGGCTCGCGGCGCTGCCGACGGAGTTCGTCTCGGGCATGCGCGCCGTCGACGAGGGGCTCGCGGCGCAGGCCGGGGGCTGCGCCGCTGCGGGAGCAGCGAGGTGAGCGTCGACGAGCTCGACCCCGGCAAGGGCAACCCTGCCGAGATCTCCCGTCTCTCGAGGCGGAGACGAGAGAAGCACGACGACCTCAGCCTCGCGCGGCACCGTCTCGAGAGGTGCCTGGGCTGGGCTGCGACCGAGTGGCGGGCCGAGGCCGGCCTCGCGTTCGGCGACACGGGCGAGGTGCTCGTCGGCGAGCTGGCGACCCTGATGGACGCCGTCGAGCAGCACGGCGTGCTGCTCGAGGCGTACGGAGCCGAGGTCGGCGAAATCGCCGCGGTGCAGCGGCTGCTCGAGCTGCGCCGGGGCGAGGTCGACGTGGCCTTGCGACGCGGGGCCGAGTCGCTACTCCTGCTCGAGGCGGAGGAGGCGATGGTCCCCTCCGTGGGGCTCGGGCTCGGGCTCGGTCTCGGCCTGCGAGACGCCGAGAGGCAGGCTCTTCGTCGCGAGGAGCAGGCCGGCCACGACGAGCTGGCCCGGATAGGGCGGCAGTGGGCCGAGCTGGTCGAGCGACGCGATGCGGCGGACAGCGCCTGCATCGCGGGGCTCTACGACGGACCGGCGACGAGCGGCTTCTTGAGCGCCTCCGCCGACGTCCGCGAGGCGACGACGCCGGAGCAGGCGCTGCGCCTGCTCGACGGGCTCTCGATCGTCGACCTGGCCCTGCTGTTCGCCGATCTCCCGCTGCTCGCGACCCTGATCGCCGAGGCCTCGCCGGAGGTGGTGCGCGAGTGGTGGGACTCGCTCGCCCGGTTGCGCCCCGTCTCTGGCGACGGGCTGTCGGCCGCGCAGCAGGCGCTCGGGCTCGCCGTCCCGTGGCTGATCGGCAACCTGGACGGGGTGCCGCCTCGGGCACGGATCCGGGCGAACGCGGTGACGGCGGCCGGGCAGATGGTCGAGAACCAGCGGGTGATCGACGACATCGCCCGGCACCCCTTGGACGACTCTCGGGCCCGTGAGCTGATCGCCGAGCTCGAGCGGGAGAACGCGTACCTGCGCGGGGCCGCGGCCGTGCCGCCAACGGTGCAGCTGTACACGTATGACCGCGCGGCGGACAGGATCGTCGAGATGCTCGGGGAGTGGCCCGTCGCCGGTGCCCCGGAGCGGATCTACACGTACGTGCCGGGGACGTCGACACAGATGGCGGACTTCTGGGCGGACGGAACGGGTCTCCGGGCGTTCTCGCGTCGGCTGATGGCCGACGACGAGGTCGACAGCGTCGCGTTCATCTACAAGGACGGGCGGTTCCCCGGGGGCGGTGAAGGGGAGTTCCCGCTCGAGAAGAAGAACATCCTGGCTGCCCTCGCGCAGGCGAACTCCTCGGCGTTCGCCCGTGAGTCAGGTGAGCGCCTCGCGGCGTTCCGGGCCGGACTCGACGCCGGCGGGGCGGCGATCGATTCGCCGCCTCCTCGCTCGGTCGGGATCGGTCACAGCTGGGGCGCGGCCAACATCCTGGCGTCGGAGCTCGCGGGCGCGAAGTTCGACCACGTCGTCTCGCTCGCCGGGGCGGGCGCCGTGCAGGAGTGGGCCGGCTCGCCGGACACCGAGTACGACTCGTTCCGCTACGACGACGCACTCGGTGTGGTGCAGGCGACGGGCGTCGTCTACCGGCACCACAACCCCCAGTACCTCGCCGAGTTCGAGCGGCACGTGTACGAGAGCGACGCCGACCGCGCCACGAAGTGGAACTCGCCCCTCTTCCTCCGAGTCGCGACGTTGCTCGTCAACCACGGGCTGATCGCGAGTGACTCGCGGCAGAACCAACAGGTCATCCGCGACGTCCTCAAAGAGCTGCGCTCGGTGGACCCGCAGTGAGGGCGGCCTGGACTGCTGGAGGGGCGGCGATACTCGCCGTGGTCCTGACCGCGAGCCTGGGAGGATGCTCGTGGAGACAGGCGTCCAACGGCGCGGGGGCGAGAACGCAGATCGCGCAGCTGACCCTCGCCGAGATCAGGGTCGTCGTCAAGGAGATCGAGCGGGAGGTGGCCGCTTTCGTTCCGCCGGACCTCGTCACGGGCGAAGTCGAGTCGACCAGTGGTTCGCTCACCGGCTGCTCCCCAGGAGCGGCGAGCTGGGGGAGCCACACGGCGTTGCCGGTGAGCAGGCCTCCGGCATTCCGAGAGCTCGCGGACGACCTGCGGGAGCACTGGGCGCGCGCGGGTGACTTCGATGTCGAGCTGACGGAGGGCTCCACCGGTGAGCCGCGGCTCATCCTGAGGAGCCCCGTCCTCGGCAACTACTACGTCGAGATGATCGAGGAGTTCCTCCAGGTCGCCTCGTTCTCGACGTGCTTCGCCTACGACGCGGAACGCGACGGCTACGACTGGGAGATCGGAGCAGAGTGACGGGAACACACTGATGCATGGGGCACGATGGGGTGGTGCGAACGGTGCGAACGGTGCGAACGGTGCGGACGGTGCGAGGCGGGGTGGTCGGGCCCCGCGACGGTGTGGACGCGACCAGCGCCCTCAGCGACTCCGCCGACCGGGTGTGGAGGCACCTCCGGCTGGACAACATCGCTGGCGGTCGTCAGGCCGAGCACGTCATCCACGAGGACATGCGCGAGCACCCGCGCACAGTGCGGGCGTTCATGGGCATCCGGTGGCTGCTGCTCGGCGAGACCGTCGTCGGGCTCACGGCGATCTTCATCGCCGCCGTGCTGTGGAGCCGGGGCGAGCACGTGCCGTGGGCCGTGTGGTTCCGCTCGACGGTCGTGCTCTTCATCACGGCGTCGCTGTACGTCTTCGCCTGGCGAGCCCAGCTCGGCTACTGGTGGGCGTACTCGCGGCTGCGGCTCTTCAGCCAGATCTTCCCGATCGTGACGTTGATCGTCGCGACGATCCCCGGGCTCTACCCCGGCTGGATGGTCGTCGAGCAGATCGTGTTCTCGTTGCTGATGATCGGCATCGGCGACCTCCTGACGACGGACCACATGCGGGCGGCGTTCCCGCGACCGGCAGCGTCGACGGCGTCTGGCGCCGATCGCCTCTCCTGACCGGGCGAGTTCGTCGGCGGCGGGCGGTCGTGACGGCCCGTGTGCGACGAACTCGCCCGCCGGTGCGCCGGCAGCTGGCCCACGCGGGGCACGAGCCGGCGTGGAGGCGCGCTAGCGTCGCGCTCATGCCCCACGCTCCGCGCCTCGCGTTCTGGACCTGTGCCTCCGTCCTCGCCCTCGCCTTGTGGACGAGCGGCGCCGCGACGCCGGTCTACCCGCTCTACGCGACCGACTGGCAGCTGACGCCGTTCGTGACGACCGCGATCTTCGCCGTGTACCCGCTCGTGCTCGTCGTCGTGCTGCTCGTCTTCGGCAGCCTGAGCGACACCATCGGCCGCCGGGCGAGCATCCTGCTCGGCGTCAGCGCCTCCATCGTCGGGGTGCTGCTCTTCGCGCTGGCGCCGAACGTCGGCTGGGTCCTGGTCGGGCGGGCGTTCATGGGCCTCGGCGTCGGACTGTCGCTCAGCCCCGCCACCGCCGCCATGATCGACATCGCCGGGCCGGTCAACTCCGCCCGCACCGGAGCGATCAGCACCGCCTCCACCGCAGTCGGCCTCGTCTTCGCGACCCTGCTCGGCGGCGCGCTCGTCCAGTACGCGCCGGAGCCGCTGCACCTCACCTACTGGGTGCTGCTCGTCGTCGAGCTCGGAGTGCTCGCGCTCGTGTGGCGCCTGCCCCGCGACCGGGACGCGACGGCCGGGCGCTGGCGGCCACGGGGGCTGAGCGTGCCGCGGGGGCTCCTCGGGGTGGTGGGCGCCGCGGCCGTCTGCGTCAGCGCCTCCTACGCTCTGGGTGCGGTGGTGCTGTCGCTGGGGGCGGAGATCGGGACGACGCTGATCGGCAGCTCGAACGCGTTCGTGACCGGCGCCATCATCGCGTTGTCGATGGTCGTCATCGCGGTCGTGGCGCTCGCGTCGCGGCGGGTGCCGGTCGTGATCGCGGTCGTCGTGGCGGCGGTCGCGACCGCGGCGAGCTTCACCGCGCTGGTGCTGGCTGCGGCACAGCAGTCGCTCGCGCTGTTCCTGGTGTTCTGCGTGCTGTCCGGGGTCGGCTACAGCCTGTTCTTCGCGTCGGGGCTCGGGATCGTGTCGCGGTTCGCTCCCGAGCACCACCGCGCCGGGACGCTGTCGACCGTGTACCTCGTCGCCTACCTGGTGCAGGGGGCGACGGCGCTCTGGTTGGGCGCGCAGGCGACCCGCGGAGGGCTCGAGAGCGCGGTGGACGTCGGGGCTCCCGCGATCGTGGGGCTGGCGCTCGCCGCGATGGTGGCGGTGGTGGTCGTGATGGGCGGACGACGCCGGCGCGAGCGCGAGCGCCTGGCCGCGTAGGAGGCGCGGGCGTCGGGCCGAGCGCGTTCGCAGCGTCTCGCACCCCCGATTGGACGATGCACCCCGTCGTGTCGGGGTGCCTCGTCCACACCAGGGTGCAGGAGGCGCGGGCCGGGCCGCGATTCGCGGGCGCGTCCCGTCATGCCGCGTTCCGGACAAAGTGCCGCGTTGTGCGGCGCCATCTTGTCCGGAACGGTGCGTTGCAGCGCGAGGGGGTGCGGGCCGGGCAGCGCAGGAGGCGTAGGCCGGGCGCGGGGCGGGCTAGCGCCAGCGGCGGAGGAGCACGCGCTGGGCGGCGTTGAGGACGAAGTCCGTCAGCGTCCCGAGCAGCGCGAGCAGGATGATCGCGAGGAACATGCGGTCGACGCGTCCGTTGTACTGCGAGTCGGTGAGCAGGAAGCCGAGTCCCATCGACGACGCGATCAGCTCGGCCGCGACCAGGAACAGCCACGCCTGGGCGAGTGCGAGACGCAGGCCCGAGACGAGCGACGGGATCACCGCCGGCAGCTGCACCGTCGTGAAGAGCGAGACGGGGCCGAGTCCGTACGCGCGGCCCGCCTCGACGAGCTGAGGGTCGACGTGGCGGAGGCTGCCCGCCACGGTCGTGAAGACGGGGAAGGCGGCGCCGATCGCGATGAGGGTGATCTTCGAGTCCTCGCCGATGCCGAGGTAGAGGATCAGCAGCGGCACCCACGCCAGCGACGGCACGGCCCGCACCGCGGCGATCGACGGGGCGAGCAGCGCCTCGCCGACCCGTGAGAGGCCGACGACGGCTCCGAGCACGATGCCGATGCCGGCCCCGACCGCGAAGCCGATCAGCACGCGCTGCACCGAGATCGCGACGTACTGGCCGAGCAGCCCCGCCTGCGCCAGCTGCACGCCGGCCAGCCAGACGTCCGACGGCGAGGGGAGGTTGTAGCTCGGCACGTCGACGACCTCGGTCGCGAGCACCCACGCGAGCAGGACGGCCGCGGGCAGGATCGCCCCGAGCAGTGCCAGGCCGCGACGCGGACCGCGGGAGGTGGGGGTCGAGCCGACCCGCGCCTCCTGCGGGCTGCTGCTCGCGCCAGCACCGCGGCGCTCGGCCGCCTCGCGGGTGCGCTCCACGACCTGGCGGGCGTCCGCCTCCTTCTCGTTGCCGCTCAGCGGGTACGTGTCGGTCACGAGGCGTCGGCGTCCTTGGCGAAGGTGTCGTCGAAGAGGGTGTCGAGGGCGTCGTCGACGGCGTCCTGCGAGGCGACGTCGCCGGACTCGACGAGGATCGGCCCGACGGTCTTCAGCACGTCGGCCTGCGCGGCTCCGGGGACGGGGTCGACGTCGAAGTGGGTGCGGTCGAGCACGGTGCTGGCGACGGCCGGGTCGATGCCCGCGACCCCGGAGAGGATGGTCGCGGTCTCGTCGGGGTTCTCCTCGGCCCAGGCGCGGGCCTTCTCGTACGAGTCGACGACGACCTGGGCGACGTCGGGCGACTCGGTCAGGAACGACTCCGTCGCGTTGAGGAACCCGTAGGTGTTGAAGTCGACGTTGCGGTAGAGCAGCTTGGTGCCCGACTCGGCCTCGCTGGCGGCCATGATCGGGTCGAGGCCGGACCAGGCGTCGACGCTGCCGTTCTCGAGGGCGGCGCGGCCGTCGGCGTGCTGCAGGTTCTCGATGGTGACGTCGCTCGCGCTGAGGCCGGCCTCGTCGAGCGCCTGCAGCAGGAAGAAGTAGGGGTCGGTGCCCTTGGTCGCCGCGATCGTCTTGCCCTTGAGGTCCTCGACGTCGGCGATGTCGCTGTCGCCGGGGACGACGAGCGCCGACCACTCGGGCTGCGAGTAGATGTCGATCGTGTGGATGGGGGAGCCGTTCGAGCGGGCGAGCAGTGCGGCCGAGCCGGCGGTCGAGCCGACGTCGACGGCTCCGGCACGCAGCAGCTCGTTGGCCTTGTTCGAGCCGGCGGACTGGGTCCAGGTGACGGCCACGTCGTCGCCGAGGGCGTCCTCGATGAAGCCCTGGTCCTTGACGATCAGGCTGAGCGGGTTATAGGTCGCGAAGTCGATGTTGAGCGTGTCGGTGCTCCACTCGCCGCTGGACGCGCTCGCGTCGCCGCCCGCGGCCTCGGCGGGCTCGCCCTGGGCGTCCTCGCCGGCGACGCAGCCGGTGAGCGCGAGGGCTGCTGCTGCTCCCAGTGCCAAGGCGGCGAAGGAGGCGCGGCTGCGGCGGGCGGGGGAGGTGCGGGTGCTGGTGGTGCCGCTGCCGGTCGTCGTGCCGGTGGTGCCGGTGGTGCCGGTCGTGTCGGTGTCGTGCGTCATGGTGTCGTCTCCGGTGCTGTGTCGGGGATGGCGTGGTGCTCGAGGTGTGCGGTGCGGGGGAGGTGCGTCTGCTGTGGCTGTTCCGTCACGAGACGGATCAGGCCCCGGTGTGGCTGCTGTGGCTGATCCGTCAGGAGACGGATGAAGTCGTGGCGTGGTGGCTGTGGCTGTTCCGTCACGGGACGGATCAGGCCCTGGCGCGGCCGGTGAGGCCGGCGTGGCCGGTGGCGCTGGTATGACCCGCGGGGACGCGGTGGACGCCGAGGCCCTCGAGCAGCTCCTGGCGGAGGACGGCGAGCTCGGGGGCGTCGCGGTCTCGACGGCGGGCTCCGGGGACCGTGACGATGCGCTGGATGCTGGTGGCGCCTCCTGCGGTGTCGGCGTGCGTCGAGTCGGCGCTCGCCGGGTCGAGCTGGTCAGCCGGCTGCTGGCTCAGGTCGGCGAGCAGCACGATGCGGTCGGCGAGGTAGAGGGCCTCGTCGACGTCGTGGGTGACGAGGACGACCGTGGTGGGGAGGGCGTCGTGGACGTCGAGGAGCAGGTCCTGCATGCGGAGGCGGGTGAGGGCGTCGAGGGCGCCGAACGGCTCGTCGAGGAGGAGGACCGCGGGCTGGCGGGCGAGGGCCCGGGCGAGGCTGGCGCGCTGGGCCATGCCGCCGCTGACCTCGCGGGGGCGGCGGGCTCCGGCGGGCCCGAGGTGGACGAGGTCGAGCAGCTCGGTGAGGCGGGCATCGCGCTCGGGCTTCGTGAGCTTGGGGAAGGGGGTGGTCTGCTTGCTCGGCTTCGGGAGGCCGAGCTCGACGTTGTCGCGGAGGGTGCGCCAGGGGAGGAGGCGCGGCTCCTGGAAGGCGACGGCGCAGCGCTGGTCGGCGTGGCGGGCGGGCTCGTCGCCGATCTGGACGGTGCCGGTGTCGGGCTGGTCGAGTCCGCCGAGCTGTCGGAGCAGCGTCGACTTGCCGCACCCGCTCGGCCCGAGCACGGCGACGATCTCGCCGGCGGCCACGTCGAGGTCCACCCCGTGCAGCACCGGCCGGTCGAACCGCCGGCCCACACCGCGCAGGGTCAACGGCAGAGCGCGGGAGGCGGTCGTCGAGGAGGCGGGCATGTCCCGACGGTATGGCGGGGTGGCAGGTGCTGTCGCGGGGGTTGTAACCCGGCGCAACAGTGGTGGGTCAGGCCCAGGCTGCTCGGGCGGCCTTCGCGGCGGGTGACGCGTTGTACTGGCGGAGTGCTCGCTTGGACGGCGCAGCCCGGAGGTGGGTCAGGTCGTCGCGGATCACTTGGAGCGACTCCTTGGACACGCCGGGAGCGTAGGTGATGCCCGAGCCGTCGGTCTCGATGACGAGCAAGAAGGCGTCGAAGGCCGTGTGGTGGTTGAGGCAGAGGGGCAGCCCGTTCTGGGCGTGGTCCGCACCGCCGATGCTCTTGGGGATGAGGTGTGCGCCCTGGATGAGCCGTGGCACGTCGATGTCGCACAGGGCGCACTGGCTGCCGTAGCGGATGAGCACGTCGGTCTTGAAGCGACGCTGCTGGTTGCGTTGCTGGACGAGGCGGAGAGTCTGCTCGGGGAGACCGCCGAAGAGCTCGATGTCGTCCTCGGTCTCGGGTAGCTGCTCGGCGGCGGCGAGAGGCAGGACGGCGTCGACGAGGGTGATGAAGAAGGTCTCCGCCTCGTCGTCGTAGGTGTCCACGTAGCCGAGGCGCACGTCCTTCAAGGTCGCCTTGTAGGCGTTGTTGACCAGGACGAAGAGGGGAAGGCCGAGGGACTGTGCGCGCTTGACGGACTCGATCTCGTTCTTGTCGAACGCGGGGGGCCTGTTCGTGGAGGGGTAGTGGTACTCGAGGCGGTCATCCACGATCGAGTCGGCGTAGGTCTTGCCTGTGTTCAAGAGCGTGAGGGCTACGCGGCCAGGCGCTTCTCGGGCCCAGTCAGCCTGGCCATCGAAGAAGATGCCTGCCTGGCCGCGGTAGAGGCCGAGAGCGCGGACGGCGTCCGGCGCCAGGCCGCGCGCGTCACCTTCGGCAGACAGGCGGGACCACAGGTCGAGACGCCGCGCGTGCTCGCCCGTCGTCCAGTCGATGATCCCCACGAAGAAGATCATGACTCACGTATGCCAGATCTCCACTAATATTCGTGCCCCCAGCTCAGGGGCGCCTCGGGGTGCGCGAAGAGGGCCTCAGGATCGGCTATGCTGTTCGAGTTGCCTCGGTCGGGGCAACACCAAGAGGTTCACTCTTAGGAGCGAATTTCTCGGGCTGTGGCGCAGCTTGGTAGCGCACTTGACTGGGGGTCAAGGGGTCGCAGGTTCAAATCCTGTCAGCCCGACCATTTGGTAATCCGCCTGTAGAGGCTTCGCTCACATCACATACCGCTCCTGAATTTAGGCTCGCGTGACGTGGATACGCACATTTGCCTCATGTGCATCCTTTCTCAGATCGGTGCGCCTGGAGAACGTATGATTTTACGACGGTGGGAGAAACGAACCACGTCTGTGTGCACCGGCGAGACAGCTAGATTGAGCGGTCCAGAGTCGCGCCATTCGTCAAGCAGGTACTTGCACCCACGCAGTTAATTATCTGAGGGCTCCTTAGGGCTCGTTCATAGTCGGCGGCGCCGCATAGCTCAGTGCCTCGGGCTCCACGGATAGGATCGACTCTCATGCAGGAGGTCAAGTTGCAGGAAGAACTGCGCCCACTCGTTAAATCGCGTCAACGAGTCGCGGATCACGGTGAAGTCTTTACGCCGAATTGGCTTGTCGAAGACATGCTGAACATGGTCGAACACGAGACCGGCCGCATCGATTCGAGGTTTCTTGAGCCAGCTTGCGGCTCAGGAAACTTTCTAGTTCCGATCCTCGAACGCAAGCTGCACGCGGTTGACAAGAAGTACGGCAGGAGCCCATTCGAACGTCGGCATCACGCGCTGCTTGGTCTGATGTGTATCTACGGGATCGAACTGCTGCCAGACAATGCAGCCGAGTGTCGCGACAACTTGGTCAGTACTTTCACCCAAGCGCTCAAGCTACTCGTTGATGATGAATTGATTGCCGCGGCTCGGGTTGTGGTCGCCGCAAATATCGTCCAGGGCGACGCGCTTGCGTTGACTGACGGCGATGGTGCCGCCATCGTGTTCCCAGAATGGGCCTATCTAGGTCGGGGCAAATACCAACGTCGCGACTTTAGGTTTGATTCACTGACACAGCGATCCGCCGCAGCGGGAACCCTCTTCGAGAGATTCGAGGAGCACGAAATTTTCACGCCGGTGCGCAACTGGCCAGCTATGACGCTTGCCCAGATTGCCCAAGGACTGCAACGTGGCTAAACATGTTCTTGAGGACAAGGCTAGCTTCACGCTCCGCGTGCATAACCCCGATGTTTTGACGTGCATAGCGAACCTATCTAATGATGAGGTTTTCACACCTCCCGACCTGGCGAACCAGATGCTGGACGGTGTCGCAGAGGCGTGGGCTAGATCCCACGATGGCCAATCGCTATGGCAAAATCCCGACGTGACGTTTCTTGATCCGTTTACAAAATCTGGTGTCTTCCTTCGTGAGATTGTGTCACGTCTGACGGAGGGTCTTGCCAACCATATCTCGGACCTACACGATCGCGTTGATCACATTGTAACCAAACAGGTCTACGGTATCGGTATTACCGGGCTTACGGCCCTCCTAGCGAGGCGCAGCGTTTACTGCTCAAAGAATGCCACAGGGAAGGACTCCGTTGCAAGAAGTTTCGACCGTGACTGGGGCAACATCTGGTTCGAGCGCACAGAGCACGCGTGGGCTGGTGAGAACTGCGTTTACTGCGGTGCGTCGAAGGCTGAATATGGGCGCAGCGACGAGCTTGAAACTCACGCCTACGCCTTTATCCACAAGACCGACCCGCGCGCAGTCGTCGCGGAGATGTTTGGAGCTGACATGCAGTTCGATGTGATCATCGGAAATCCGCCTTATCAACTTGCGGACGGCGGCGGCACCGGCTCAAGTGCGCGCCCGATCTATCAGCTCTTCATCAAACAAGCGCAACTGCTTGAGCCGCGCCTGCTCTCAATGGTGGTGAAAGCGAATTGGTACACCGGCGGGAAAGGCCTGGATGGCTTCCGCGCCTCAATGCTCGGCGATCGCCGAGTGCGCCGGCTGACGGATTTCCCAGACTCACGTCAGGCATTCGACGGTGTCGATATTGCCGGGGGTGTCTGTTTCTTCCTTTGGGACCGCGATAACCCTGGGGACTGTGTTGTGGAGACACGGATCGGTGGTGACACTTTCACTGCTACGCGGCGACTCGACGAACATTCTGTCTTCGTTCGGGACAACCGGGCCCTCAAGATCATGGAGAAAGTGCGAGCTCAAGAGGCAGAGTCATTTTCACGCCGTGTGTCTCCTAGAAACCCGTTTACGATAGAGGCCCCGCATGAGCGAGACAAGGAGGGTGAACTTTATTTGTATGCGAGCGGGAGCGACGGGCGCGTAGATCGTTCATTCGTAACACGAGGCCACTCCCTGATAGACGCTTGGAAGGTATTGGTCTCCAAAACCTCGAGTGAGCATGCGGGACAAACGGATAAGCAGGGCCGACGGCGAGTGCTCTCACGGATCGAGGTCATGCCTCCCGGCACGGTTGCTACAGGCTCTTATCTGGTCGTGGGGCCGTTTGCGTCAAACGAGGAAGCCGCAAATGCCGCGAATTACTTGCGAACACGATTTGCGCGTTTCCTCATCTCCACCGTTTTGCTTACGCAGAATATGACTCGTTCATCGTATGACTTCGTCCCCGATCGTGACTTCAGGAGGGCGTGGACCGATGAAGACCTCTTTAATCATTATGAACTGACCGCGAGTGATATTGAACTAATCGAGTCGCAGATCAAACCCATCATGTTCGCCCCGGGGGAGAATGATGCCTAGAGGTGATGTTGAACTGTTTCCCACGAAACTGGAACCGAGACCTCAGCTCTACGCATGGTCATCCAATGAGGTGGCGGACCGTTGGCGCGGTTGCCTCAAGGTCGGTCAGACCACGCGTGACGTAAATGCCCGTATTCGTGAGTCTCAGGGCCAGGCGCGTGTTGAGTACACCCTCGAGGTAGTCGAGCATGCGGAGCGGGCGGACGGGTCACTTATAAGTGACCTTGAGGTGCGTAGGCGTTTGATGGCTAAGAACTTCGAGAACGTTGTTTTCGAGTCGAGTACTGAGTGGATGCGCTGCTCGGCTGACGACGTGAAGACGGCGATCGCCGAGCTACGAGCGGGTCAAAAGTATGAGGGCACGCACCACGCCACCTTCGCGATGCGCGCGGAACAAGCGCTCGCTGTTGAACGAACGCTCGAGTATTTCGATAGCCGTTGGGAGGAAGACGAAGACGCAGTACCTGAATTCCTCTGGAACGCCAAAATGCGCTTCGGTAAGACATTCACCACGTATCAGCTCGCCAAACGCATGCAGGCAAAGCGCGTTCTGATTATTACGTTCAAGCCCGCTGTCGAAGATGCGTGGGACACGGACCTATCAACGCACGTGGATTTCGATGGATGGCAATACTTATCCCGGAAGACGGGCGGCGATCCTGAACTTGTCGATCTGGACAGGCCCCTCGTGTATTTCGGATCCTTCCAAGATTTGCTGGGACGCGATTCTGTCGGGAATTTCAAGGGCAAGCACGCTTGGCTGACCAAGTCTGCATGGGATCTTGTCGTATTTGATGAGTACCATTTCGGTGCCTGGAAAGATGCTGCCCAGGAGCTCTTCGTAGGTGAGGATGATAGATCTCGAAAGATGGCGACCGAAAACGAGTTCAGCAAGGATTTGGAGACTTTTGCCGAAAACCTTGAGGAAACTGGTTTAGACGAAGACGCCTTTGTGCCGATCAAGGCACGCTCATACCTATACCTTTCCGGAACCCCATTTAAGGTCCTCAAGGAAGGGCGTTTCATTGAGGAACAGGTCTTTAACTGGACGTACTCTGATGAGCAGCGAGCTAAAGCGGCATTTGAAGCGGACAGCCTCAACCAGCAAAACCCCTACGCGGCGTTGCCGGAGATGCGGCTGCTGACGTACCAGGTGCCTGAGGAGTTGCTTGCCATTGCAAGCGAGGGAGAGTTCGACGAATTCGACCTCAACACCTTCTTCGAGGCAAGAGTAGTTGGTGAAGATGCGGAGTTCGTGCACAAGGATGAAGTACAGAAGTGGCTTAATTTAATCCGCGGCACTTACGCACCCACTCAAGTCGACCACCTCAAAACGGGAACCCGTCCACCTTTTCCTTACTCTGACACGCGGCTCCTGCCTTACCTCCAGCACTCACTCTGGATGCTTCCTCGGACCGTTTCGTGTAGTGCTATGGCGAATTTGCTAGGAGAACCGCAGAACGTATTCTGGCACGACTACAATGTTGTTAACGTCTCTGCGCCCGGCGTAGGAGTCGGCCTCGACGCATTACCGCCAGTTCGCGACGCAATTGGAAGCGGCTTCGATACAAAAACGATCACTCTCACCGTCGGCAAGCTGACAACGGGAGTGACAGTGCCGCAGTGGTCTTCCATATTGATGCTGCGAAACTTGCAGTCACCCGAAACTTACTTTCAAGCGGCATTCCGGGTTCAGTCACCATGGACGATCCGAAATCCAGACGGCGATGACCCGTCGCGCATCGACATCGTCAAGCCGGCATGCTTCGTTTTTGACTTTGCGCCTACGCGCGCCCTGCGACAGATTAGCGAGTATGGGACCGGACTCGCACCTGAGGAGCGCAATCCAGAAGCAGCTGTTGGTGAGCTTGTCAAATTTCTCCCCGTCCTGGCCTACGACGGTTCGCATATGACACAAATTGATGCAGCTGGAATTCTTGATATCGCGATGGCGGGCACCTCTGCAACACTTCTGGCGCGTAAGTGGGAATCGGCGATTCTTGTAAATGTAGATAATCTCACGCTCCGCAAGATCTTGTCGTCTGAAGCAGCACTGAATGCTGTCATGAACATCGAGGGTTTTCGAGCCCTGGGTGCGAGTGCTTTTGAAACGGTTATCAATAAAAGCGAAGCGGTCAAGAAGACCAAGAAGGAGAAGGGTGATAACTTGACTCCGGCCGACAAAAAAGAGCTATCGTCCGAGGAGAAAGAGTACAAGTCCAAGCGTAGACAGATACAGGAAAAGCTGGTGAAGTTCGCTACTCGGATTCCGGCATTTATGTACTTGACCGATTATCGCGAGAACACGCTCTACGACGTAATCACCAAAATCGAACCTGGGCTATTTAAGGAGGTAACAGGACTCACCGTTGAAGAATTTAATTTGCTGGTATCAATGGGTGTTTTTAATGCGGGCCACATGAACCAAGCAGTGTTTGCCTTCAGGCGGTATGAGGATGCGTCCTTATCGTACACAGGCATTGCAGTCAATGGCGGTCGTCGTCAGGTCGGCCTTTTTGACACGGTCGTTGCCGTCGAGCCCAAGGCCACCGTCGCGTCGTAAATGTCCGAAGCAGATTTGGCGGAGATGCGTGATTACCAGCTGTAACTTGAGCACAATTTAACTCGTCCTTGTCGGTGGTTCCACCTCGTTGGCCGGGTCGGGAATACATGAAACACCGCTCGAGGGGTTCTCGTTCTATTGATCAGACGCAAAATTCGCAGTATGCTCGTGTTCAAGAGCTTTACTCAGGTGCTCTTTGCAAAGACGACGTATCGAAAATTCCCGGAGGGTGACATGGCTAAACTCGTGTATGGCAAGAATGGACAAGTACAGTTCTTGAACGAGGCCGAAAAGCGGGAAGCCTTTGACTACCTCATCAATTCCTCGGACGTACGGTTCTACGAAGAGCAGAATCAGGAGCAGGGTGCATGGGCCGCGGAGAAGCGTATTCATTTTCGCAGCGAGGCAGGCGTGCCCGAGGGCCTCGTCCGAAATTGGACGGCGGGCAAGGGTGCTGGAGCCGTAGGTCGCATTAACTGTGCTGAACTTTACGACGAGGTATTGCCGCTCCGGAAGGTATAGATGTCATGGGCTAAATTTTTTTGAATGTGCGCACACTACGCCGGCTCTTGTTTTAGGGCCGTCCCTGAGCCCCGCGCCCATCTTGACGTACTCCCGGAATTCACTAAGCGGAATCAAGTGGCCAGGATGTGTCGCCGCGGACGGCGTTTTGCGCCCATCCGTTGCGGACCTCGCGCAGCTCGCCCGCGGGCCGGCTCCCCAATTGACCAAGGGTGGCCTCGATTGCGTCGCCGGAGAGCTCCTAGCGACTCCGTCAGCGTCCGCAGGATCACCTGCGGGTCGGTCTCGGAGTAGATGCAGCCACCTCGTCGCGCCGCTTCAAGAGGTTGGTCCAGGACATTCCCGAGACAAGGTGGGGTCGGAGGCGCTCAGCGATGATCGGCTCGAGGCCCCGCACCAGCTCGGTGACGGCGCGGCCGACGAGTTCTTGGTTGGTCGTGGTCACGTGCGCCTCCTGGTGCGGTGTGCGGAGACGCGCGAGTTCACATCGTCAGACGCGACCTCGACCCTTCCCGGGTGTTGATGTCATCGTGGCATGAGCAGCCGTCATCACGAAGCGGAGCCATGCGTTGACGCAGGCTGAACCGTGAGGGACCGGACGCCCACCCACAGCCCGTCGCGGGCACGGGTCATGGCCACGTAGAGCTCACGGCGGTCGAGGTCGCGGCGCTCGCGGTCCGTCTCCGAGGTCGGCTCGGGGCCCGAGGCGAGCAGGGCGGGCTCGACTCGGGCGAGCAGCACCTGCTTGAACTCGAGGCCCTTGGCGCGCTTGACCGTGCCCACCTTGACGGCATCGACGGGGCGGCCGTCGTAGCGGTCGAGGGCGATGACGGGGACGCCGGCCGCGACCAGCGCCTCCTTCGTCTTCGTCACCTGCCCGTGCGTGGTCGCCAGTACGCCGACGTCGCCCCAGGACGTGCCGACCAGGCGAGTGACCTCGCGGACACGCTCCACGAGCGCTGCGTCGTGGTCGGGCCACGAGCGGTGACGGCTCAGCACGGGGGCAGGGCCGTTCCGGGTCACGGTGTCGACACCGTCGCGGAGCTGCCCGCTGCCCTCGATGTCGGTGTACTCGTCGCCTGCTACGACGGTGTTGGCGAAGGCGAGGATCTCGGCCGTATTGCGGTGGTTGACATCCATGACGACCCCACGGCCGCTGAGTGAGATGCCGATCTCGGACAGCGTGTAGCCCCCGGGGTAGATCGTCTGCTGGCCGTCGCCGATGAGCGTCAGGCCGTCGGGTCGGTCACCGACGAGCGAGTGCAGGAGGGACACCATGGCGCAGGTGAGGTCCTGCGCCTCGTCGACGATGACGGCGCCGTAGCGTTCGAGGGGCGTCGCGCGGAGGCTGTCGCGGGCCAGGAGGATGACGTCCGCGAAGTCGTGCGCGTCGCGGCGGCGGAGGCCCTGCTCGTAGCGCTCGTAGAGCGACCAGACGTCGCGGCGCTGGTCGACGTTCAGGCGGTAGCGCCTGCCGACGCGGGCGAGGTCGGCGTACTGCTCGAAGGTACGGATGCCGCGGCCCTTGATGACGTGGTCGATCTCGTCGCGCCAGTAGCGGGAGGTGGTCCCGGACGAGTCGAGGGTGCCGCCTCGTGCGCGGCCGGCCCACGCCTCGTCAAATGCGGAGTCGGCCGCTTTCGTGTCGAGGCGAACAGCGCACCCGCGCTCGGACAGGACGTTCAGGGCGAACTTGTGGATGCCGCTGAAGTCGACCGTATCGACGGTGTCAGGGGCGAGTCGGGCGAGGAGGTTGGCGAGTACCTGGGGCAGCGTGCGCACGTAGGTCGCGAACAGGACTCGCGTGCCGCTGTTGCGGGCGAGGTAGGCGGCTCGGTGCAGGCCGACGACCGTCTTGCCCGTGCCGGCAGAGCCGCGGATGCGTGCAGGTCCGTTGAAGCTCCGCCTCACGAGCTTCGCCTGGGCCGGGTCGAGGAACGACATCCACTCCTCGATCGGCGCGGCGAGGATGCTCTCGAGCAGGGCCGCGTCCACCTCGGCCATCTCGTCCGACGAGGCGATGTCAGCAAGCGCTTCGGTCACGGACTCGACGGGGCGTGGCAGGACCGGCTCGGGCAGGGTGACGTCGATGTTCGTCGTCGCGTGCAGGACAGGGAAGTGGTCGAGCACCCGGCGGAGGACGGCATCGACCTGGCTCGGGGTGAGGCGGGCACCGGGGGAGGCGATGTGGCGGAGCGCGTCGCGCTCGCCGACGACGGTGACGGGACCGACCGCCTCCTTGATGCCCTTCCGGCCCGCGAGGACTGCGACGGCGTGGACCTCGGTCGGTGCGAGGCCGACCTCGACGAGAATTCCTTCCGTGTTGTAGGCGAGGTCGGCGAGCGAGGCGAGGTCCTCGGTGACGTCGGCCTGGCCGCGGAAGATGCGGCCCTCATGGATCGACACCTCCTTCCACGCCTTCGTGTCGACGATGTGCACACCCGACGGGCCGACGACGATCAGGTCGACCTGGGCGCTTCGACTGCCCGGCCACGCACGGTCGGGAAGGAGGTGGTAGCCGAGCGCGCTGAGCGGCGCCAGCTCGGTGGCAACCCGCTTCTCGGTGATGCCGGCGAGCCCGAACCGAGCCGCGGCATCACGGGCGAGAGCGGCCTCGTGTTCGTGAGCTTCGGCGCGGGCCATCTGGCGGCGGGCCTCGTCGGTGGCGGAGGCGCCTGCTGCTGCCACGGTCGCCTACGCCGTCTGGAGGAGGCCGCGGAGGGCGTCCTCGCCAACGATCGGGACGCCGTACTGGCGTGCTTTCTGTGCTTTGCCGGACAGGCTGTCCGGGTCGGCAGCGACGAGGAACGAGGTCTTCTTCGTGATGCCGGGCTTGACGATCACGCCGAGCGAGGTGAGGAGCTGCTCGATGGTGTCGCGGGGCTGCGACATCTCGCCGGTCAGGACGACGAGGTCGCCGGGGGCGAGGCGTGTGGCCTGCGGCGACGCGGATCCGATCGGCTGCGTGGACGCGGCGGAGTTCGCGGCCGCGGCGTACGCCTGCGTGTGCCGCGGCTCCCGGGGCGCGAGGGCCGCGGCACTCACGGAGGGCTCGATGTCGAGCATGACGGCGACCGACTCGACGTCCGATCGCTCGTCGGCGCTCAGGACGCCGTCCGACCATGCGGCGTCGACGAGCGTGTCGAAGTACTCGTGATGCAGCTCGGCGCGGCGGACCGGGCCGACGCCGATCGCCTCGCCGAGGCTGCGGAGCTCGTCGGTCTCGGACACGGACAGGAAGCCGTCGGAGAGCGCGCGGTCGAGCACGGCCAGGTAATCGAGCTCACGACCTGTGCCGGCGACCGGTCGGAGCCTGTCGGTGGTGCGTTCGAGGAAGGACGCCGGAGGTGCGGTGCGGCTGGTGGTGGCTGCCGATACGCCGGAAGCGACGGCCTGGCTCGTGCCGATCGCCCAGTCCCGGGCTCGCTCGTCACGTGCTGAGTCGAGGTTTCCGCCGCCGGCGCGTCGTCGCGGGACCCAGCCGGCTGCGCTGCGGCTGGCGGCTGCGCTGGGCCACGGAGCGCGGGCGGCGAAGTCGCCCCACTGGCCCCACCACTCGGCCTGGTCGCGGCCGAGTTCGAGGTAGGAGCCGAGGAGGTGCGCGGTCGCTCGTGCGTCGGCGAGGGCCTCGTGCGCGTCGTCGAGAGGGATGTCGAAGGCTGCGCAGCAGTCGGCGAGCTTGCGGCCGGAGCCGGGCAGGTAAGTGGTCGCGAGCTTCATGGTGCAGAGGGCACCGTCGTCGCTGACCGGGGACGTCACGCCGAGACGCGCGAGCTCGGCGCGGAGAAAGGTCGTCTCGAAGCGGGCGTTGTGTGCGACGAGGACGCGTCCGCGCAGGTGGTCGACGAACTGGTCAGCGATGTCAGCGAACGTGGGTGCGTCTTTGACGTCCGCGCCACGGAGCTGGTGGATGTGGGTGGGGCCGAGGTCGCGGCCGGGGTTCACGACCGTCTCGTAGGAGTCCTCGATGGTCCCGTCGGGGGCGACGTGGACGATCCCGATCTCGATGACCCGGTGGTGGTACTGCGGCGACAGCCCGGTGGTCTCGAAGTCGATGACGGCGTAGCCGTTGTGAGCCATGTGGTTCCCCCTGATCGAGACCTGCCTGACCGCGGGTCCTTGAACCATGCTCACATGTGTTCGACGTGCGGTGGTGCGAGAGGGGGACCCAGTTGTGGGGGATGGACGCTATGCCAGGGACTCTTTCAGAGCTCGGCAGTTGCCGATTAGTGTCCGCCGTGGTGCCTCAGTGGGGCTGTTAGCCTCGCGCCATGACCATGCAAGCATCTCCGGGGTGGTTCGCCGACCCCTTCGCGAGATTCGAACACCGTTACTGGGACGGATCTCGGTGGACTGAGCACGTGGGCTCGGGCGGGCAACAGGCTGTAGACGCACCCGTGAACCCGCCACCTGCGACTTCTGGACGTGGTCAGCACATCATCGCGCAAACCGTCTTGCCTTCGGCGACTGCGCCCGTCAACAAGCGTGTCCAGCGCCAGGTCGAGAACCTCGGCGTTGCTGACAGGACGCGGAGTGGCGGCGGCACTCTCCTGACAGAACCCGTTCTTGTCGTCAACCAGAAGGTCAAGCTCTTCGAGAAGAAGGCTGAATACGAGGTATTCGATCAGCTCGGTCGCAAGGTGGGCGGCGTGCGGCAGTTTGGCACGAGCATGTCGCGCGTTGCGGTCGGGCGGGACAACGCGACGAAGCGGCTCCAGATCGTCGATGCACAGGGGATGCCACTGTTCACCCTCACCCGGCCGGCGACGGTCCTCAAGTCGAAGGTCATTGTCATGCGTGGCGATGGCACGCACATTGGTCAGATAGTCCAAGAGAACACTGGCGTATTGGGTTCGGTACTGGGCGGAAGGTTCAACATCAGGTTCCGCCTCGAGGCGGAAGGAGTCAGCGTTGGCACCATCAACGCGGAGAGCTGGCAGGCATGGGACTTCAGTCTCCAAGACCCGCACGGTTTTGAGTTCGCCCGCATCACGAAGACATGGGCCGGACTGGGGCGACAGTCGTATACGAAGGCCGACAACTACGTCCTCGAGATCCATCGTCACCTCGAGGAGCCGCTCATCTCGCTCGTCGTCTGTGCGGCTCTGGCGATCGATACGGTCCTGCACCAGGGCAGCAACCGATGACGCAGCGCCGAGCTCACCGTCCGTGATCTTCCACCGGCGGACACCCTCCATGTTCTCGGCACGAGACGGCCGAGGCTAGTCGAGGAAGAAGCTCAGCACCTTGGCCTCAGTGTTCAGTACCTCGTCCTCACTCACCCCGATCTGGAGCGCCAGCTCGACCGACCCGACGGCGGCGACCAACAGATCAGGTGAGAAGGCTCGCTCAAGCACCGTGAAGTAGTCCGACATGCTCGCGTTGAGCTTCTCGACGAGCGCCGCGTACTCCGCGTCGAGCTCGTCGTCGAGGTCACTCTGAGCGGCCAGGTACTGCTCGACGAGTTCGGCTTCTCGTCGGGAGAGCGACGATCGAGCCGTCTGGTACATGACCATGCCAACGGTGTTCCCGATGACGGCGCCTAGGACGGGCACCGGGATGAGCGTCTGACCGATCAGCGACGACAGGGCGCTGACCGCAGTGTCGAGACACACGAGCTCGGCGTTCTCGATGAACTGCGCTTCGGAGATCTCCCCCCGGCGCAGCTTGCTCGCCTGTTCCGCCACGCCGAAGGCGCTGGTGACGACCGAACTGGCCACCGCTGCGGACGTCGCGGTGAAGTTCGTCAGGGAGTAGATCGTGAGTCCCCGGACGCCTCCCTTGACGAAGCCGAAGCCCGCAGTACCAGCGATCTCCGCCCAGTCGTCACTTGTGAAGTCAGCAAGCTTCTTGCCTGCGCGTCGCTTCTGGATGATGGCCATAAGGAGCGCAGCGCCACCCTCCACAGCTGCGCTCAGGAGCGTGGCCTGCACACCCTCTTGCAGCCCGGGTCGGCTGTCGTCATGCATGTCTTCGCGGATGGACTTGTCGGTGTTCTTGAGCTCTTCCTTCTCGGAATCGAGCGTCGTGGCGTAGGCGCCGCGCTGGACATCTCCGTACTCCAGGTGAGACGGCTCGACCGAGTCGATATCGATATCGCCAGCTGCGAAGAAGGACTGGACGCGCTTCCAGTCGGTCAGTGACGGACCGTCACCGCCTCGGGACAATACAGACCCGGCTTCCTCCGAGCTCATGTCGTGCAAGTCCCTGATCACATCGAAGTGATCTCTCGGTATTTGGTAACGGCCACCGTTCTTCACGTAGTCGGGGTACTTGGACAAATGATCGGCGATCGCGCCGAGCCCGAGACGGCCGCCGGCCGCAACGAACTTCTGCTGGATCTGGATGCCGTCCCTGACGAGGTCAACAGGGCCGTTGTCGTTCACCCACTCATAGACCGTGTCTTGACCGAGAAGCTGCCGTCGCGCGTTCCCGACACCGACCTCAGCCACCTCGGCGATGAAGCCGTGCATGCCCTTGACCCCGCCACGGTTCGTCGTGACGACCTCGAGATCTATCTTCCTGATCGCCGAGTCGATACTCGCCAAGGCGCTCTCGAGGTTCGTGCTCTGCTCCGCGAGGCTGCTCAGCAGCCTGTCGAGGCGTAGTTGGTTGAGGTGGCCGACCCAAGCAGCGACGGCCTGTTCCTGGTTGCTCGACGCGAGTTTGTCGGTGTCACTCATCGACGCTGCCTCTGTCCGGTTCTTCCTCGAGCCGAGTACTGAGCAGAGCGGCGCAAGCCCTGGTGTTGTTCACCAGCACCACGAGCTGTTGCTGTTGTTCAGCTGTCAAGGCGAGATAGTCGGTGCCGAAAGCAGGCAGGGCTTCGCCGTAGGTCCTGGCCAACATCTGGCGGATCGACGTCGTCTTCTGGAGGAGGTCGCTGATCTCAGCATCCATGCCCTTCACGATGGCGGTGTTCCGCTTTACGGCACTCAGGGCCTCCTGGTGCGCTTCCCTGTTCTCCAGCCTCTTCTTCGTCAACAAGGCGATCGACGCGAGGAGGCCCGCCCCCGCGATGGTCCAGCCCACCGGACCTGCAAGGGCGAGCAGAGCCCCACCTGCTGCAGCACCGCCACCTCCCGCTGCGAGAGTTCCTCCGCCGAGCCACGCGAGGGCAGCGTTCGTTGCAGCGACGCCGGACAGAGTCGAGATCGCCGTGCCGGTCGACGCGGTTCCGAAGGTCGTGGCGACCCACAGTGCCGCGGTTGGGGCGAGGCTCGCCACGGCCGCGCCGGTCGTCAACCCAGCGCCAGTTCCCAGCGCGGACCGGCGTGCAGCTTCGAGGTCGTTACGAGCAAATTCCTCCGCGTCGAGGAAGTCCGCCTTGTCCACGTGGATCTTCTCGAAGTCAGCCTCGAACGTCTTGGGTGTGTTCGCCACACTGTTGACGAGCAATTCGACGAAGGCGATCAGGTCCGTTGATCGATCGCGCTGTCCGAGGAGAGCGATGCCCTTGTCGTTCATCAAGGTGAAAGCATCGTTGTAGTCGGCGATCGCGTCCTCGTAGGGATCCGACTTCTTGCTCGTGAGCTTCTCAACTGTGTCGGCCGCGGCCTCTTTGAGGTCACCTGCCTGGTCGATGACCCTGGTTGACGTAGTGCGCGCGAAGCGACTGATGTCACCCAGTGCTTGCGCCAGGTTCTCCTTGGCCTTCTCCGGCACGCTTGATTCCGTCATGGATCCCCCTAGTTATCGCGGTGTTGAACGTTGTCATGAGAGTAACGAGAGCCGACGACATCTCGCGTGTCGGGTGGTCGTCGCGACGAGCAACAACTTCGCGCTGCGCGATCTCAGGCCGGAGCACTGGCGAAGCGGCCCGCCAAGTGGCCGAGCTGCACGAGCATCTGTTCGGGCTTCACTGCGACGTCCAGCCGCGCCGTGCGGATGGTGACGCCCGACCGACGGACGGTCGCAATTCTGTCGTGACCCGGCTCGTCGCCGGCGACATAGATGAGCGTGCCCTCCGTGAGACCGAGCACAGTGCAGTACGCGAGTATTTGGTAGAGGTCCTCGGGGCGAGGCGCGCCGGTCTTGTACTTGGCATCCATGACGACGGTGGGGACGCCTCCTACGGTGTGGACGAAGTCGGGACGGATCGGCTGTCGACGCTCATCGTCGAGATGAGTCGGATACTGGCCGACGCTGACTCCGGGCGAGACTTTGGCGAATGCCGCCTCAAGGGCTGCAGTGACAAAACCCTCGAAGGCCTCGGCCATGTTGACGACGAACGATGCGACGGGGACTCCGGCGTCCGTTTGCGTCGGGGCTAGCCGATCCAGGACCAATTCCGCGAAGTGCAGGGCGGGCTGATAGCGCTCGTTGAGTCGAGATGGTTGCCACGAGGGGCGTGCTCGGCCTGAAGGTAGGAAGGAGACGGATGTGAGCTGGCTGTCGAGATCGACTAGGCGACGGCGTGCGTCGATGGGGAGCCGGGAGAGCGACATCAGGACATGAGCCGCTCCCCGGAGAAGCTGATTCTCAGCGATGTCGGTCGTGTAGTCGTCGACGGTGAGTTCGACGGGCAGGAGCTGACCGCCGCGTCGGGACATCTGATCCGAGAATCGGATGCGGCCTCTCACCGTCACTGCACTCTCGTCGAGGCGTCGATAGCCCTGCAGCACGCCACGCCCCAGGGCACGCTCCATCAGGCGGGCGTACGTCTCCGCCACGGCAGGGACTAGGGAGTCGCCTGCACCGGATACCTCCTCTGGACGGAATCCAGGATCGGACGCGTACCCGAGCATGAACAAGACGGATGCGAAGGGCGCCTTGGGCTGCACGACGAATTCGTCCGTTCCGATCGCGACCGAGCCGACGTGGTTCAGCTGCGGCTTCACCTGTGCTCCCGTAGAAGTCAGCTTGGACTCGATGAGGCCCGTCATGCACGCCTGCTCGAGCACGCCCGCTGCGAAAGGCGCTTGCGTCCAACCGCCGTTCTCGGGCATCTCGAGGCGGGTCACGTCGTCTGCGCCTCGCCGAGCTCCGTCTCGTTGTCCTGCGCGTCGACGAGGATATCTTCGGCTGGTTCAAGCGCGTTGAGCCCGAACTTCTCCCGCACCTCGCTGCGGCTGAAGCGGCCGTAGTAGTGCTCGTCGAGCAACGGCAAGATGTCGTGCTCCCAGATCCGTGTCAACCCGGCTGTCGTTCGCGCGCTTCTGCCCATCAGGTACGACGGGCCGATCTGGAAGTCACGATCGACTTCGCCTATCCGGTGGTTCAGCTCTCGGAGGAGCGATCCACGAGTGACGGCATGTCCCTCGGCCACCGACCACCGGTCGATCAGGCCGCGCACCGGCTCCTCCGCGGGGTGAAGCTCGACGAAGGAGAAGCGGCGCCGAATGGCAGCGTCGACGAGAGAGATCGAGCGGTCTGCCGTGTTCATCGTCCCGATGACGAAAAGGTTCTCGGGCAGACGGAAGTCTTCCTCGGGGGAGTACTGCAGCGAGACCTTTGCGTCCCGGTACTCGAGGAGCAGGTAGAGCTCACCGAAGACCTTGGCGATGTTCGCTCGGTTGATCTCATCGATGATGAGCACGTGCGGCACCGTCGGGTTCGCCACCGCAGCCTCCGCCAGGAGCCGAACGGGACCGGGAGCCAGCCGGAAGGTCGCGGTGCCGTTCGCGTCCACGGTCGGACGGAAGCCCTCGAAGAAGTCCTCGTATGCGTAAGACGGGTGGAACTGGACGATGCGCATCGCGCCGGCAGGAGCGATGAAGTCGGCCAGAGCGCGTGCGAGATACGTCTTGCCGGTGCCGGGAGGCCCGAAGAAGATCAGCTGGCGACGCTCTTCAAGGAGGTCGACGACGTCGTCGAGCCAGGGGCGGTCGTAGTGGAGCCGGGCGGCTAGCTCGATGGTCGCCCGGGGCAGGCGAAGCTCCTTCTGCGACACGGCCTCTGCCTGTTCCTTGTCATCGGGCTCTGGCGTCAGGAACAGCACCTCGCTGATGATCGGTTTGCTCCTGAGCGCGTCAAGAACCGAACCGGGCACCTGGTCAAGCGGCAGGACGTCACCCCACGCGACGCTCCGCGATCGATCGAGGCTGAGAGGCCCGACCTGACCCGCTGCGATGCCGTCCTCAGTCTCAACAAAGACCTCGTCCTCCTGGTTCATCGTCGAGAGGAAGGCAACTGCGTCTGCAACCTGAGACAGAGTTTCGGAGATTGGGGTCGAGTCATCCCAGGATCTCAGAGCGACCGTCCGGATCTCCGATCGCTGCACCAGCCCCGTCGTATCGAAGTCCGTTGCGGGACACACAAGTGATTCGCCGGGTGCTGCGTCTGACATCACCCATCCCCGCCTCTTCTGCTCGGGCGGGCGCAGCCTCCACTCCGGTGACCATGGTTCCGAGTACCAGTCGATGTCGAGTTGGCCGGTGGGGTCAAAACGGTCGCGAAGGGCGAGGAGCGCACGGTCCGCATCCGCGAGATCGAACTCGTGGGGAAGTGCAGCCGCGAAGGCGTCGCGAATCCATTCCTTGTCCGCCGTCCGGATTATGCCCTCGAAGTAGGTGGGCCAGGTCATGGCCAGGAGCGCGCTTCGTACGGGAGCCGCATCGAGTTCTGTCTCGCCTGTGCGGGCCCGGAACACCCAAGGATCATCAAGGGCTGCAGCCCGATCGTCACTCGACAGAGCGTCCCAATGTTCGATGAAGTTGCACAGCCATCGGATGTGCTGCGGGACCTGCTGGTTGTAACCCTGGCCGCCCTTGAAGATGGGTCGAGTCTCCAGCGCGTCGACGACGACGTCTGGGACGGGCGGGGCGTCAGGCAGCACGTTGAGGATGTCCTGGATCATCCGCGTCTTCGTGTCGGAACGGACGCTCATCGTGGGCAGGCGCTGCACGAAGAAGAGCTCTGCCGCCAACAACACGACGGCTCTGGGCTGCTCGCTGAGCTGCCGAGTGAGTTGGACGAGGAAGGAGTCATCGCCACCTGGCTCGTCCATGACGCTTCTGAGCTGCAACGCAGTCTCTCGAGTCCACGTCACGGTCCGATCGTCGAAGACCGAGGCGGCACCTCGAAGCCCGCGGTCGAGGACGATGCTGGCTGCACGAGCTATCGCTTGACGCTCTGCCCGGCCGGCGGGCCCGTCGTCAAGGGCGGGCCCCTCATCGTCGATTCCTCGAATTGCGGAACAGTCCGAGCACCAGCCTGGGTCGGCCTGAGATCTGAGCTCTGTTCCACCCGGTGCTTCGGACCACGCCTCAAGAGCTTCCTCAGCTGTCCACGTTCGCGGAGATGTCGACACGCCATGGCGGCAGGAAGGCAGATGGAGCTTGCCCGAGGTCGCTTGCATGTAGCCGTCCTCAGACTCAGCCAGGCCCCACTGCACGCCGGCGAATTCGCGGGTGCTGCCACCGACTCGGACCCGAGAAGCCGGCGCGAGATCGCCGATGTCGAACCCGAGGTCTTGCAGTACGGATCGAGCGAGCTTGGACCCGAAATGCCCCCGCGGCATCCCACTCGCGGCTGCGAGAGCCTGCTTGACGGGGTACCGTCGGCCCTCGATGGCGACGAAATACTTCGTCAACTCCTCAGGCTCGACCCCACGGACCGCCCCAACTATCGTCTCGGGATCAAGCTCGATCTTGGCGCCTTGAATCTTGAACTGCATCGTTCCCCCTCGGTGCTGAGTCTCAGCACTGTGCTCTGGCCTCGCCTTTTGCCCAAATCGATGAAGATCAACCTGTGGCTGGTGTTTTGAGGTTAGTTCACGTCGGGCATCCGGGAGGCGGCGGACGCCGCCTCCCGGACAGGGCTAAATCCGCGCGCAGCTCCCGCAGAGCGGCCAGCCGTTCTTGCCGTTCCGGCGACTGCCACCCCCGACGGCGTCAGCTGGACCTTCCGCCTGCGCCAGGGCGTCACGTTCCATGGCGGACGGCGCTTCACCGCCGCCGACGCCATCTACTCGATCGAGCACATCCAGGGGATGGCGGCGTGAGCGGCGTCGGCGACCGGGCTCGCACCTCCTCGGCGGGTGCTGGTGCCGCGGGCGGCGGGCGGCAGAAGCCGGCCGTGCGGCGGGACCTGACCGTGGAGGCGGCGCGCGGCGTGATCCTGCGCGAGGGGCTCGGCGGCCCGCGGCTGCGCGACATCGCGGGGAGGCGGGCATCTCGGTGAGCACGGTGACCTACCACTTCGAGAGCGTCGCGGAGATCCTGCACGAGGTGGTCGTGCTCGAGACGGCGCGCTTCTCCTCGTCGATCATTGAGGCCGTCGACGCCGAGCCGGACACGGTTGCGGGCGTGCGGATGCTCGTCGAGTCGCTCTTCGCCGCGACGGACGCGAGCGAGGAGCATTGGCGGCTCTGGTTGGACTCCTGGACCGCGGTAGCGCGGAAGCCCGCGGTCGCCGCGGAGTACGTCGAGCGGATCCGCGTCTAGGAGGCGTGCCTCACGCGGACGCTGCGGCGCGGGGCGGAGTCGGGTGCGTTTCCGGCACTCGGAGCTGGGGCTGGGGCTGCGCGTCCGGACGGTGCCGGGGCCGCTGGTCTGGACGGTGTCGGGGCTGCTGGCCCGGACGAGGGGCCCCCGATCGTGCGTCGGAGGTGGCGCTCAAGCTCTTTGCCTACAGCGACGGGGTCGCGACGCAGCTCGCGCAGAAGGCTCCGGGGCTGACGTCGGGGCTGGCGCTGACGTGGATGTGGATGTTCCTCGGGCACGAGACGGGCGCCTGCTTCGCCTGAGGCACTGTCCGTCATCAGGGGCGGGCCGGGTCGTCGCGGAGACTTTTGCTCTAGTGCTGGACAAGGCATGTCGTCTTCAACTGCATCGCCCTCTTCCCGGCGGAGATGGCGACGACCTCTTGGTAAGCCGGGTGATTGGGCCGGCACCACGTGCAGCAGCGCCTCGCGGCGAGGACGTCGTAGTCCGCACGGTACGACTGGTTCTTTTGGCCCCCTGCACTAGTCATGACGAGGTCCGCCCGCGCCCTGGCGAGCGTCTGCCAGACCCGGTCATGTGCTGAGTTACCCGAAGCATGATGGGGTGCTGAAGTAGCTGACAGGGACTTCGCCAGTTGCGTCACCGCTGACGGTGCGAGATGGTCCAGCCAGTTGCCGTCGGTGTCGCTCCATATCAGGACGCCGTTGTCGGGGGTGTGTGGAGCCCTCCAGAGCAGCGAGCACAGCGCCCGGCGGTTCTGAACGGTGATCCGGGTGAGCGCGTATGTGCGAGGGAGGCCAGGGGGCATGCGGACAGCGAGGGCGTGTGGGGCCTCGAGGGCGTTCGCGAACGTCGCCACGCCGGGCTGCCCGGCAGTCATCCACGGGGTGCCGCCTCGCGCGAGCGCGCGGTCGATCGAGAAGAATTTTATGCGTAGGCCCTGCGCCAACGCCGCCGAGAAGATGGCGAGGAGGGGCTTGGCTCGCTTCCGGACCCGGTCGAGAATTTCGGCAAGATCCTTGGCGCCGTACCATTGCCGAAAAGAGCCCGACTCGTCGACAAGGCGGAAGCCGTCCCCTGCAGAGGATCCGGCCGTTGTCCACGCCGCAAGAGTGAGCTCAGCTGACGAGATTGTTGCTCTGAGCTGGCCCGCTGCGAATTCTTCTTCCTGTCGCAACTCCGACAGCCAACTCCCGAGTTCGGTCTCGACATCGCGGATATTTACGAGGCCGTCGTCCTGCGGGAGCATCGCGTCGGGACTGGAGTCGGCTAGTTGCTTCACCAGGATTGCCCACTCGGCGGGGACCCACAATTCTCGGAGCTGATCTCCAGCAGCAACGATCAGAGAGACAGCGCCCCTGATGTGGTCGTTGTCGTCGTGACTGAGGATCAGGATGTGCGGTCGGTGCTGGCCTGCGTGCCTGCCCACTGGCCCCGCGCCCCCGGCATCGACCGCGACGACATCTGTCCCGCTTTTCCAGATGAAGCACTCGCCGTGGCCCGAGCGCGGCGTCGGGCCGACGACGGCCCTCAGCTCGTCCACGTCGCCCCCGCCCGTCGCAGGACTGCGTCGCGTGGCTGCGATGTCGCTGTCGTGTGCATGTGTCATCCCCCTGAATGAATTTGAGCTATCTCAACGAATAATGCTCACATACGTTAAGGGATGAACTTATGCAGCCATGGCCCCAGAGAGGGGCGCGAGCCCAGCCGGGTCGGTCCGACAAAAACACGCTCTTGGCGGTGACGGAGGATCGTGCCTGTTGGCTTCGGCTGTGATGCCTCCTTCGCCCGAGGTGTTCTGCCTTGTAGTTCGATGCTGAACCGGCAGAAAGTGCTCTCTCGGAGCACCCGGAGGACCGTTGGCACCGTTCACCGCGGGGCGAACGGACGAGAGGCCCCGAATCGACGTTCCGAGGGGATCGGAGGTCGATTTGGGGCCTCTCGAGGGAGGGCGCCGACGCTACGCGCGGCGGCGGCGGGCCCTCACGACGAGCGCCAGGCCGGCGAGCAGCACCAGCAGGGCTCCCGCGGCGAGGGGGAGGGCGTCGCTGCCGGTGAAGGCGAGCGCGCCGTCGGCCCGCGCCGTGTCGGTCGAGCCTCCGGCCGACGTGCCTGCGCCTGCACCTGCGCCCGCACCGGTGCCAGCGCCAGGCGTGCCCGGCAGCGGGTCGGACGCGGCGGTCAGCTCGAAGGTGCCCCAGGTCTCGGCTCCCGTGGCGTCGGTCTGGCCGACGAGGGTGTGGGTGCCGGCTCCGAGGCCCTCGGGGAGGCGCAGCGTGAGCACCCCGTCGTCGTCGCTCGGGTCGTCACCGAGGTAGACGGGCTCCGAGTGGACGAACCAGTCGAGCGCCGCACCGGCCAGGCGACGCGGGACGGTCGCCGTGAGCGTGCCCTCCGCCTCGTCGACGGCGGTGACGACCAGCGTGTGCGTCGCCTCCGTCAGCTCGGAGAGCGGCACCGCCGTGGGCTCCCCGGTGCCCGGGTCGACGGGCGGTGTCGTCGGGTCCACCGGAGGCGTCGTCGGGTCGACCGGCGGCGTGGTCGGGTCGGTCGGGTCGACGGGAGGCTCCGTCGGGTCGGCCGGACGCGACAGCGTCACCTGGTCGACGACGGTCATGTCCGCCGTGCGGTACGTCGTCATCGCGATGGAGTCGGCCGTGACCTCGACGTTGGTGAAGTTCGGCGTGTACTCCTGGTTCTGCACGGCGCTGAAGGCGAAGTCCTGTGACTGGATGTCGTAGTACTTGCTGCCGCTCGACGAGTTCGCCGTGACGTAGAGCACCTCGTCGCCTTCGGGCGTGACCGTGCCGTCGACCGGCTCGTCGGTGTGCACCGGCGTCGTGCCGCTCATCAGGTAGCTGCGGACGTACACGTGGTCGTGGCCCATCAGCACCAGGTCGACGTCGAGCTCGCTCATCACCGGGGGCAGCTCGGCGCGGCGCGTGACGATGTCGCTGTCGGTCGCGTGCGACGCGACGCTGTAGACCGAGTGATGGAACGTGACGATGGTCCAGCGGGCCTCGTCGCCGTGCTCGGCGATGACCTTCCGCGCGAAGTCGGCGTGGCCGGCGTCGTCACGGTCGTTCGAGTTGAACGAGATGTAGAGCGTGTCCTGGTAGATGAACCAGTAGTCGCCACCGGCACGGTTCGCGTCGGGACGGCCCGCCGTCTCGCTGACGTTCGGCATCGCGAAGTGCTGCTCATATGCCTTGCTCGCGACGTCGTGGTTGCCGATGTTGGTCGCGAACGGCAGCGTCTTCGTCTGCGACGGCGCGAGGAACCCGTCGTACTGCAGCTCGTTCGACGCCGTGTTGACCTGGTCGCCCGCGCTCAGCACGAAGCTCGTGTCGGGGAACGCCCCCGACGCGGTGCCCATCGTCTCGACCCAACCGGCCGTGTCGCGTACCGTCTCGCCCGCACCGATCTGCGCGTCGCCGATGAACAGGAAGCCGTAGTCGCCGGTCGCCTGCGTCTCGAAGGTCCAGGTGTCCGACCAGCCGTCGGCCTCGCTGCCCACGCGGTAGCTGTACGAGGTGCTCGGCACGAGGCTGGTCAGCGTCGCGTGGTGCCAGTTCTGGCCGTCGGTCGCGGTTCCGCTGGTGGAGGGGAACGAGGAGGCGCGGGCCGGGAAGGCGCCGTCCGTCACGTCCTTCGTCAGCGCGAGCTGCGCCTCCTCGGCGCTCGTCGAGTCGGAGTACCACGACACGGCACGCTGCGACTCGTCGGCCCCGATGTTGAGGAACACGTCGCTGATGGTGGCCTCGGCGCTCGCCGAGACGGGGGTCAACGAGAGGAAGTCGAAGTAGATGTCCGAGCTGGTCGAGCGGTCCTGGTAGAGCGCGACCGAGACGGTGTTCTCGCCCGCGTGCAGCAAGGCCGGGTCGATCGTGAACGTCGAGCGGTCGGGGTCGCCGCCGCCGTCGCCCGCGTAGCCGACGTTGCCGTCGTGCTCGGCGACGCGGGAGTCCTCGTAGCCGACGACCTTCGTGCCGTTCACGTAGACGACGAGCGCATCGTCGTAGACGACGTCGGCGGTCAGCGACTTCCAGCCCGCGAGCTGGTCGGCGGTGAGGTCGAGGGAGCTGCGGAAGAAGTAGGTCGGCACGTCGACGGTGCCGCCCGGCAGGTACTGCTGCAGCAGGGTGTCGACGGCGTAGCCGCCGCCCATGCCGGTCGCCTTGCCGCTCTTGGCGCCGAAGCTGCCCTGGGCGGTCTTCCAGTCCGAGTCGTCGTAGTCGTCGCCGGTCCAGCTGAGCGGGTCGGCGCTGCCGGCGGACGGGTCGACCCCGGTCTCGAGGTAGCTCCACGCCGTCGACTCGGTGGTCAGCAGCGGGACGGCGTCGTCGGCGCGGGCCGACGTGGCGGTGCTCGTGGCTCCGACGGCGGTGGCCGTGACGAGCAGGAGCGCCGCGGCGACGCGGGCGCGGTGGCGCGGGCGTCGTGCGGCGGTGGGGGTGGTGGTCATCCTGGTCCTTCGTGATCGTGGAGGCGCCGCCCCTCGTTCAGGGGCGGGCCTCGGGCATCAGAGCAGGGGGATGTGGACGACAGGTGTAGCGGGGGTGACATGTGTCGCCGACGGGCGTCGTCGAGTGGTCAGGAGCGGTTCTCCTCCGGTCGGCGGAAGACCGTTCTCGACCACTCGGCTGAGGGCGGGCTCGACCGGTCGGCGACTTCTCCTCGGTCGCTTGACCTTGCCCCAGGGGCACGGTTTCTACTTGTGAGTAGTCGGCGGCGAGCGCCGGCGACTAGACCGCCGAGGAGGCGCCCGTGGCCTGGAGCACCCGCCAACTGGCCGAGATGGCCGGGACCACGGTCAAGAGCGTCCGCTACTACCACCAGCTCGGGCTGCTCGAAGAGCCGGAACGGCTCAGCAACGGCTGCAAGCAGTACGAGGTGCGGCACCTCGTCCGCCTGCTGCAGATCACCCGGCTCACCGACCTCGGCGTGCCGCTGGCCCAGATCCAGGCGGTCGGTGGTGCGGGTGACGAACCCGATGCGGCTCTGCGCGTGCTCGACTCCGAGCTGGAGGCCACCATCGAGCGGCTGCAGCGCATCCGCGGCGAGCTCGCGCTGATCCTGCAGCACCGTGCGCCTGTCGACCTGCCCGCCGGGTTCGGCGAGGTCGGCGGCCACCTCAGCGAGGCCGACCGGGCACTCGTCATGATCTGGTCGCGGGTCTTCGACGAGCCGGCGATGGACGACCTCCGGACGATCCTGCGGGACGAGCCCCGCACCTCCGACGACGACGCCTTCGACGCGCTGCCCGCCGACGCCGATCGGGCGACCCGACGTCGCCTCGGCGCGGCGCTGGCGCCGGGCATGGGCCGGCTCTTCGAGCAGTACCCGTGGCTGGCCGACCCGGACGGGCACGCCGAACACGGTTCCGCGACCTCGACGGCCACCGTCGGCGCCGCCGTCACCGAGCTCTACAACCAGGCCCAGCTCGAGGTGCTCTACCGCGCCTACCTCGTCTCGGCAGGCAAGTCCGACGACCTGGAGGCGCTCGAGGCCGCGCTGGACGCGGCGGAGCGCGCGGCGCCGGCGCCTGGACCTGGACCTGGACCCGGACCCGGACCTGCACCCTCGCCTGGACCCGCACCCGCACCCGCACCCGCACCCGCACCCGAACTCGACCCGAGGACACGACCATGACCGAGACCGACTCCACCCGCGCCTCCCTCGACACCTCGCCTTTGCTCGCCGAGGACGTGCTCGTGCTGCTCTTCGACCCGGACTCGGGCACGATCCGCGCGGAGGGCACGCCCCTGCTGCACACCCTGGCCGGCGCCGTCCTCACCGAGCTGGCCCTCGACGGGGCGGTCACCGTCGACGAGCACGGGTCGGGGCTCCGGGGGCGACTCGTCCACGCCGTCGAAGGGCATGAGCCGACCGACCCGCTGCTCGCGACCACCTGGCAGCGCCTCGCCGACAAGCCGACCGACTTGCGGTCCCTGCTGCTCGAGATCGGCCCGCGGCTGCGCGGGCCCGTGATCGACCGCGTCGTCGAGCGGGGCACGCTCCGCCGCGAGAGCCGCAAGACCCTCGGGTTCATCCCGACCACGGCGCTCGTCGACGGCGGCACCGGGCGACGCGACGAGTTGCTCGACCTCGTGCGGCCGGTGCTGCTCGACGACCAGGAGCCGTCACCGCGGTCAGGGGCGCTCGCCGCCCTGCTCTCGGCCAGCGGCGCGTTGCCGGCGCTGCATCGCGACCTGCCGTGGTCGGGTGCCCTCTACACGCGCGGGCAGCAGCTGCAGCGCGGGGAGTGGGGCGCCGCCGCCACCGGCGAGGCCGTGGCTGCGTCGGCTGCCGCGGTCGCCGCCGCCGTGCTCTCGAACTCGCTGTTCGTCAGCGTCGTGCTGCCGTCGCTGCGCGACTGAGCCGCCGCTCCTGCTTCCCGCTCCCGTCCCCCTTCCTCACCCCTCTTCCCCCTCTTCTCGTCCTGACGACCCCCACCTCTGGAGACCGCCATGTCCTTCTTCGTCCACACCGCCTCCTCGGCTGCCGGCACCTCGGCCGCCGCGAACTCCGGCGGACCGTTCGCCTGGTTCCAGGACCTCGTCGGCCAGGTGCCCGAGGTCGTTCAGCCGCTCGTCATCGTGCTCGCCGGAGCCGTCCCGTTCATCGAGGGCGAAGGGTCGGCCGCGCTCGGCATCATCGGCGGCGTGCACCCTGTCGTCGCGGCGCTCGCCGGGATCGTCGGCAACCTGCTGTGCGTCGTGATCGTGGTGCTGCTGGGGTCGCGGATCAGGGAGGCGCTCGTGCGGAGGCGTTCCGGTCGCGGTGCAGCGTCGGCCGGAGCCTCGGATGCGAGGCCGTCGGCCACGGGCGTCGGTGTCGGCACCGCTGCGACCGGTGGCGGTTCGGTCGCCTACGCCGCCGCTCCTGGGTCGGCCGGGGCGACCGTGTCGACTCCGGCTCCCGGCGCTGCTCCCGACCCGGTCGCGGCCGGGTCGGTCGAGCCGACGGAGGCGGTGCCGGAGAAGAAGGGCAAGGCGCGGCTGCGACGCTGGCTGGTGAAGTTCGGGGTGCCCGGGGCGAGCCTCCTGGCCCCGTTGGCACTGCCCACCATGTTCACGGCGGCGACGTTCGTCGGGTCGGGAGTGCCGAAGGGGTGGGTGATCCTGTGGCAGGCCGTCGCCATCGTCGTCTGGACCACGCTGATCACTCTGCTCGCCACGGGCCTGATCTCGGCCGTCGGCTAGTCGGCGTCGCTCGTCGCATGGGGTCGAGTGGTCAGGAACTGTCGTTCGGGGGGTCGTGGAGGACGGTTTCTGACCACTCGGTGGTGGGCCGGCAGGAAGCGCTCTGGGAGGGCTGCCGAAGGACCTGATCCGGACCACGCGCGGGGCGTGGTGGATCAGAGGCCCCAGATCGACCTCGGGAGGTGCGGGGAGGTCGATTCAGGGACTCTCGTCCAGCGCCGGTCACCCGCGCTGGGGTCGAGTGGTCAGAAAGTGCTCTTCATGGGGTCGAGGACAGCAGTATCTGACCAGTCGCGCGGTGAACCGGCAAGAAGTGCTCTTGAGGGGGTGGAGGGCAGCACTTACGGCCGGTTCAGCGCGGCGAGAGGAGGACCCGGCGCAGGTGGGCGGCGGCCTCGTGGCCGACGCGGGACATCGCCTCGCGGGTCTGGCCGCCGACGTGCGGCGTGAGCACGACGTCGGGGCGGTGCCGCAGGGGATGGTCGCCGGGCAGAGGCTCGACCGAGGTGACGTCGAGACCGACTCCCGCGAGGTGACCGGACTCCAGGGCTGCGACCAGCGCCTCCTCGTCGACGACGCCTCCGCGTGAGGTGTTGACCACGACCGCTCCCGCGGGGAGCAGCGCCAGCTCGCGGGCCGAGATGAGGCCTCGGGTCGCGTCGGTGAGGGGCACGTGGACGGTGAGGGCGTCGGAGGTGCGGAGCAGGTCGTCGAGACCAGCCGGCTCGGCTCCGGCCTCGCGGATCGCCTCGTCATCGAGATGCGGGTCGTGCGCGACGACGCGCATGCCGAGTCCGTCGCGGGCGATGCCGGCGACGAGCTGCGCGATGCGGCCGTAGCCGAGGAGGCCGAGGGTGGCTCCGGAGAGCTCACGACCGGTCATCGACGCGCGGTCGCCGGGTGCGGCCGCGCGGGGATCGGCTCCGGCTCCCGCATCGGCACTCGCGAGTGCCGGGCCGAGCCCTCGGCGCGTGATCATCAGCAGGGCGACGGCGAGCTCGGCGACCGACCGGCTGTTCGCCGCGGGCGTCGTCGTGACCTCGATGCCGAGCTCGGCGGCGGCGGCCACGTCGACGGTGTCGAGGCCGACCCCGTGACGGGCGACGATCCGCAGCTGCGGGGCCTCGCGCATCATCGCTCCGTCGACGCGGGCGGTGCGGAGCAGGACGCCCTGCACCTCCGGGGCGACGTCAGCCCAGGAGGCGGCCGTCACGCCCCAGCCGAGGCGCACGTCGGCCCACTCCGCCAGTGAGTCGACCACCGCGTCGTGGATCGGACGCGGCACCCAGACGACGGGCCGGGCGGCGCCGCCCGCGCTCACGTCAGCCCCGCCCTCAGCCACGCGGCACCAGCCGCCGGTTCGCCTCGCGTCGCTCGCCCTCGCCGCGCAGCAGCTCCTGCGTCGCCGCGACCACGTCGTCGACGCGACCCGCGGGCACGATCGCCACGCCGTCGTCGTCGCCGACGACCCAGTCGCCCGGAGCCACGGCGACCCCGCCGACGGCGACGGTCTCGCCCAGTCGGTACGGGCCGGTCTTCCACGGCCCGGCGGGAGTGACGGCTCGAGCGAACACGGGGACCCCGACGCGCTCCAGTTCGACGACGTCGCGGGCGGCCGCGTCGAGCACGATGCCGCCGACCCCCAGCGCGAGCGCCTTCTCCGCGACGAGCTCGCCGATCAGGGCCCGCGTCTCGTCGCCGCCGCCGGAGACGACGAGGATCTCGCCCCTCCTGATCTGCTCGAACGCGGCGTGCAGGCCGGCGTTGTCGCCGGGGCGGGTCCAGACGGTGAAGGCGCGCCCCGACAGGGCCGCCCCGCGCCAGAGCGGACGGATGCCGTCGGCGACGCCGAAGCGCTCCATCGCGTCCGAGATCGTCGCGACGGGCAGCTCGCCGGCGGCGGGCCAGGCAACGGGCCGGGGGTCGGGCCCGGGGGCGGGGGTCTCGGGCTGCTGCGGGTCGGGCTGGGGCATCGTCGCTCCTGTCGGTCGGGGTGGTGACCCGCGGCGACGTCGCCCGGGCCGGGGCCGGGTCAGTCGAGGGCGGGCGGCAGCCCGGTGCGGGCGATGTCCGAGGAGGCGGCCTGCAGCGCCCCGAGGAACCGCGCGGTCGCCTCGTCGCCGAACCGGCTGGTGGGGCCGCCGAGCGCCAGCGCCACGGGCTGGGCTCCGTCACGGCCGGGGACCCGCACCGCCATGCCGCTGTTGCCCGGCTCGCGGACGCCGTGCGACAGCGACCACCCGGCGGCTCGGGCCTGCTCGACGCGGGCGACCAGCGCCTCCTCGTCGACGACCTCGACGGCGGACCCGACAGCCGAGCCGGCCCCGGTTCCGGACGCGGCACCGGCACCCGACCCGGCGACCACGGAGGCCAGCGCCGCGACCTCGGCGCCGAGCGCCTCCGGCGCGACCGAGCTCAGCAGCACCATGCCGGCGGCGCCCTTCCAGAGCGGCAGCTCGTCGCCGACCTGGACGACGTGCCGCAGCGAGTGCGGGCTCGGCGACTGGGCGACGACGACGCGGGTCGTGCCGCTCCGCACGTAGAGGCTGACGGTCTCGCCCGTCTCGGCGGCCAGCTCGGCCATGCGTGCGGCGGTCGCCTCGGGCACGGTCCAGGCGGCGGCGGCGAAGGCGCCCCAGCGGATGAGGCGGGTGCCGACGGCGACGCGGCCGTCGGCGACGTGCTGCAGCATGCGCTCGGCGACGAGGGTCTCGACGAGGCGCAGCACGGTGGTGCGAGGGAGCCCCGAGGCCTTGACGAGCTCGCCGATCGAGAGGGAGGTGCGCTCGGGCGTGAACGCCTGCAGAACGTCCAGGGCGCGGCTCACGGCACGGACCCCGCTCGCTTCCGTGACCATCGCCGACCTCTCGTCCCGACCTGCGCCTCCGGATCGTCCTGTGCGGTCCGCCTTGCACGATGTCTCGACGCGAAGCTACCATCAGGCGGACACAGACATCCACCTAGTGGATGCCCGTCCGACGTCACAAGGGAGTGAACGTGGCCAGACCGAACGACAAGACGCGGCGCCGCCTGCTCGGGGGAGTCGGCGTCGCCGTCACCGCCGCGCTCGTCGGCTTCGCCGCCGTGGACGCCGGGGACGGCACCGCGGGAGCCGATCCGAGAGCCAAGCTGACGGTGATGGCCCCGGCCGCGCCCGGCGGGGGCTGGGACCTCGCGGCCCGGGAGGCGCAGCAGGCGCTGCGGGCCGCCTCCATCGTGAACAACGTCCAGGTGGTCAACGTGCCCGGCGCGGGCGGCACCATCGGCCTGACCCAGTTCGCCGACTTCGACCCCGACCCGACGAACCTGATGATGACCGGCACGGTCATGGAGGGCGCCATCACGGTGCAGGGGTCGAGCGTGAACCTCGAGGACACGACGCCGATCGCCAAGCTCGCCGAGGACTACGAGGTCTTCATCGTTCCCGAGGACTCGCCCTACGAGACCATCGACGACTTCGTCGAGGCCTGGCAGGAGGCGCCCTCCAGCCACGCGATCGGCGGCGGCGGGCTGGGCGGCACCGACCACCTCCTCGCGGGGTTGTTCGCCCGCGAGGTCGGCGTCGACCCCGGCGACATCAACTACGTCTCGTACCCGGGCGGCGGCGAGGTCCTCACCGCGCTGCTCTCGGGCACGGTCGAGATCGGCGTCAGCGGCTACAACGAGTTCAGCGACCAGATCGAGGCCGGCAACCTGCGCGCCCTCGCCCTCTCGGCCGAGGAGCCCGTCGACGGGATCGACGCCCCCACCTTCATCGAGCAGGGCATCGACGTGAACCTGCCCAACTGGCGCGGCATCGTCGCCCCGGCGGGCATCACGACCGCCGAGCGGGACGAGCTCGTCGCGATCATCGACGAGATGGTCGCCTCCGACGAGTGGCAGGACACCCTCCGCCGCAACTCGTGGGAGCCGGCGGTGGTGACCGGCGACGACTTCGTCGAGTTCATCGCCGAGGACCAAGCCCGTGTGGACGCGATCATCGAGGAGCTGGGCCTGTGAGCGGCGTCATCCGGACCGTCTCGGTCACTCGTCGCGCCGTGGTCGTCGCCGACGGCTTCTGGCGCCGCCGCACCGGGCTGATCGTCCCGGCGCTGATGCTCCTCATCGGGCTCGGCCTGGTGGTCGGCACGGTGACGATGGAGGTGCCCGCCAACACGGCCTCGCCCGGCCCGCAGGTCTTCCCCTCGCTGATCGCCGCCCTGGTGATCGTGCTCGCCGTGCTGCTCGCGGTCGACGTGCTGCGAAAGCCCGAGTCGGAGAGCGTCGAGGTCGCGCAGCCCGCGGCCCCCGGCCAGCCCGACGACGACCTCGTGCTCGACGAGGAGGGGGAACCGCAGGCCCTCCGCCCGACGAGCAACCACCGTGCGCTGCTCGGCGCCCTGCTGACCGTCGTCGTGTTCATCGCGGCGCTCACCCCGCTCGGCTGGCTGCTCTCGGGCGCCCTGCTGTTCTGGGGCGTCGCCCGGGCGCTAGGAAGCCAGCGGCCCCTGTTCGACATCCCCCTGTCGCTCGCGATCTCGTCGATCGTGCAGCTCGCCTTCTCGGCCGGTCTCGGCCTCAACCTGCCTCCGGGCGTCCTGGGAGGGATCCTCTGATGGAGTCGCTCGCGAACCTCGGCGACGGCTTCGCCACCGTCCTCACGCCGATCAACATGCTCTGGGTGCTCATCGGCGCCCTGCTCGGGACCGCGGTGGGCGTGCTGCCCGGCCTCGGCTCGGCGATGGCCGTCGCGCTCCTCCTGCCGGTCACCTTCTCGCTCGACCCGATCGGCGCCTTCATCATGTTCGCCGGGGTGCTCTTCGGCGGCCTGTTCGGCGACTCGATCTCAGGCATCCTGATGAACACTCCGGGCAACAGCACGGCGATCGCCGGCACGATCGAGGGCCACAAGATGGCCACGAGCGGCCGGGCCGCCCAGGCGCTCGCCACCTCGGCGATCGGAGCGTTCATCGGCGGCATCGTCGCGTCGATCCTCGTGGTCTTCTTCGCGCCGCGGCTCGCCGAGCTGGCCACCCTGTTCGGGCCGGCCGAGTACCTCGCGCTGGCCGTGTTCGCCTTCGTGGCGATCTCGGCGGTCGTGACCGAGTCGGTCGTCCGGGGCCTCGGCGCCCTCGCGATCGGCCTGGCGATCTCGGTGGTCGGCATCGACGGCATCTCGGGCGCCTCGCGCTTCACGGCCGGCGTGCCCGAGCTGTTCGACGGCATCGACATCGTCGTGATCACGGTCGGCCTCCTCGCCCTCGGCGAGGTGTTCAGCGTCGCCGCTCGCCGCGGCTCGCGCGACGAGACCCAGCTGCTGCGCTCGACCGGTCGCCTCTGGCTGTCGCGGCGCGAGCTGCGGCTCGCCGCGCCCGCCTGGCTGCGGGGCACCGCGATCGGCATCCCGTTCGGCATCATCCCGGTCGGCGGCGCCGAGGTGCCGACGTTCCTGGCCTACGGCACCGAGAAGCGGCTCGACGCTCGCCGGAAGTCGCCGATGTTCGGTCGCGGCGCCATCCAGGGCGTCGCCGGTCCGGAGGCGGCCGGCAACGCGACCGCCGGCACCGCGATGGGCGCGCTGTTGGCGCTCGGCCTCCCCACGTCGGCCACCGCGGCGATCCTGCTGGCCGCGTTCCGCCAGTACGGCCTGCAGCCCGGCCCGCTGCTGTTCGACCGCGCACCGGACCTCGTCTGGGCCCTGCTCGCGAGCTTCTTCGTCGGCATGGTGGTGCTGCTCATCCTCAACCTGCCGTTCGCGCCGCTCTGGGCCAAGCTGCTGAAGGTGCCGCGCCACTACCTCTACGCGGGCATCACCGTCTTCGCGATGCTCGGCGTCTACGCGACGAGCAGCAAGATCCTCGACCTGGCGCTCGTCACCGTGATCGGGCTGATCGGGTTCCTGATGCGCCGCTACGGGCTGCCGGTCGCGCCGATGCTGATCGCGATCATCCTCGGGCCGCTCGCCGAGACGGAGTTCCGCCGGGCGCTGCTCGTCAGCGAGGGCGACCCGTCGATCCTCGTGTCGAGCGGGATCACGGTGACGCTGTACGTCGTGCTGGTGATCGCCGTCGCGGGAGCCGCGTTCACGAAGATCCGCGCGAGGCGTCGGGCTGCGCGCGGCGGCGCCGCCGATGCGCTCGACGCCCGAGAGAAGGAGAACGCGTGATCGACGGACCCACGGGAGCTGGACCTGCCGAGGGGACTGCCGCCGGACCTGCTCCCGCGGCCGGGGCGCCCGGTGCCGCAGTGCCGGGACCCCGCCCGCTCGAGGGGATCCGCGTGCTCGACATGACGAACGTGCTCGCCGGGCCCTACGCGGCCTACCAGCTGGCGCTGCTCGGAGCGGACGTCATCAAGGTGGAGACGCCGAGGGGCGGCGACCTGGCCCGCCAGCTCGGTGCGTCTGCAGAGCTGAACGGGCGCCTCCTCGGCATCTCGTTCCTGGCGCAGAACGCCCAGAAGCGCTCGCTGACGGTCGACCTCAAGACCGAGGGAGGCGTAGAGGTGCTCCGCCGGGCGGTCGCGGAGTCGGACGTGCTGCTCGAGAACTTCCGGCCCGGGGTGCTCGAGCGGCTCGGCTTCGGCTGGGACGCGCTCCGCGTGATCAACCCACGGCTCGTCTACGCCGCGATCTCGGGCTTCGGACAGACCGGGCCGCTGCGCGCGAAGCCGGCCTACGACCAGATCATCCAGGGCAGCTCGGGGATGATGAGCGTCACCGGCACCCCCGACACCGCACCGCTGCGGGCCGGGTACCCGATCGCGGACACGCTCGGCGGGCTCGCGGCCGCCTTCGCCATCTCGTCGGCCCTGCTCGGGCGGGAACGGACCGGTGTCGGCTCGGTGATCGACGTCTCGATGCTCGAGACGGCCGCGACCGCGATGGGCTGGGTCGTCTCGAACCACCTCGTCGCGGGCACCGAGCCGCGTCCGCTCGGCAACGACAACGGCACGGCCGCCCCGTCGGGCACCTTTGCGACGGGCGACGGCGCCCTCAACATCGCGGCCAACAAGCAGGAGCAGTTCGAGCTGCTCTGCGGCGTCGTCGGTCGCCCCGACCTCGTCGCCGACCCGCGGTTCGCCGAGCGGGAGGCGCGCAAGACGCACCGAGCGGCGCTCACCGCCGAGCTCGAGGCGGCTCTCGCCTCGCGGTCCGCCCTCTCGTGGGAGGAAGCGCTGAGCGACGCGGGCGTTCCGGCCGCCGCCGTGCTCACCGTCGCCGAGATGCTCGACAGCCCGCAGGTGCGCGACCGCGAGCTGGTGCACTCGCTGCCGTTCCCCGGGGGAGTCGCCGGCGACGAGCCGTTGCGCGTCATGGGGCACGGGATCCGCATCGACGGGGTGCCGGGCAGGCCCACCGTGTCGCCGCCCCTGCTCGGGGAGCACACGGACGAGGTGCTGGCCGAGCTCGGGTACGACGCCGACGAGATCCGGGCGCTGCACGAGGGAGGTGCGGTGTGAGCGCGGTCGGGGCGGGTGCGGGTGCGGGTGCGGGTGCGGGTGCTGGTGCTGCTGCCGGTGCCGGTGCCGCCGCTGGTTCGCTCGAGGAGCAGCTGGCCGCCGCCCGGGCCGAGAACGCTCGGCTCGAGGCGCGTCTCGCGTCGACGACGGCGTGGTGGTCGACCGCGATCACGAAGATCGAGCCCGGTGTCATCGAGCTGCGCGGCTACCCGGTGCAGCAGCTGATCGGAACCGTCGACTTCATCAGCACGGTGTGGCTGATGACCCGCGGCGAGCTGCCCTCCCCGGAGCAGGCCGCCCTGCTCGAGGCCGCCCTCGTGGCGAGCGTCGACCACGGACCGCAGGCGCCCTCGATCGCGAGCGCGCGCATGGCGGCGACCTCGGGCGTCGGCCTGAACTCGGCCGTCGCGAACGGGGTCAACGTGCTGGGCGACACCCACGGAGGCGCGGGTCAGCAGTGCGTCGCACTGCTGAACGAGATGGTCGCGGCGCACGAGGGTTCCGACTCGGGCTCGGGCTCCGGTTCGGCTGGCGGGGCTGACGGGCTGGGTGCGGGGCGTCCCCTGGACGAGCTCGCCGCCTCCCTCGTCGCCTCGCACAAGGCGCGGGGCGCGTTCGTGCCGGGCTTCGGCCACCGGTGGCACCCGCGGGATCCTCGTCGGGACCCGTTGCTGACGCTCGTCGAGCGGGCACGCGACGACGGCGTCGTGGCGGGCAAGCACCTCGCGGCCGCCCTCGCGATCGAGGACGAGCTCGCGTCCAAGAACGTGCCGATGAACATCGACGGCGTCTCGGCCGTCGTCTACGGCGAGCTCGGCATCGAGCCGGAGCTCGCGCGCGGCCTCTTCGTGCTGTCCCGCTCGGTCGGCATCCTCGCGCACGCCTGGGAGGAGTCGCAGTCCGGCCGGCGCATCAAGGGCCCGCTGCCGAAGGGGTTCCTCGCGGACTACACGGGCCCGTCCACCCGCGACGTCTGACGGCGGTCACCGGTACCGGCACCGGCACCGGCGTCGATCAGCGGGTCAGCTGCCGCGCTCGTAGACGACGATGCCGTACACGTCGACGGGCTGGACGACGGGCTCCCAGCCGAGATCGACCAGGTCCGCAGCGGTGCCGGTGACGGCCGGGTCGAGGGCGATGAAGTCGGAGTCGTACTCGTCGGCGATGGCGATCACCTGCGGCGCCGTCAGGTCGTTGAAGAGCAACGGACCAGGAGCCACGCACTGGGCGATGCCGCCCATGTCGCCGATCCGCTCCTTCCACTCGCGCCAGGGCTCGCCGCCGTAGGGGACGTCCTTGCAGTCGGCGACCACCGCTCGCTGCGTGATGAGCTTCATCCAGTCGTTGCGGGGCGACGTCACGATGACGTCCCCCGCGGGGACGGCGGCCCTGACCTGGTCGCCCCACTGGCCGAGCAGGGGCTCCTTCTGGAACCGGAAGTCCGGCGCGCTGATGGCGAGCATCCCCGTGCCGGCGGAGACGAAGACGAAGAGCGACCCGACCAGGAACACCGAGAGGCCCGTCACGAACGGGCGGGTCAGGCGCGTGCCGAAGCGGCTCACGAGGTACGCGGACGCCGTCAGCACGACCAGGGCCGCGATGAACCAGGGGCTCGTGTTCGCGCCGCCGAGGTACCAGAACGGGCTCGAGAGCAACAACATGAACGACGCGGCCCAGACGACGAGGCGAGCGATCGCCCCCTTCGACCAGACAGGGTGCAGGAGGGGCAGGAGAGCACCCCAGATCGCGAACGGCAGCAGCACGGTCCCGAGGCGGTAGACGTTGACCCCCTGGGCGAGCTGCCCGAGCACCGGGATGCTCAGGGCGTCGGCCGCGAAGCCGAGCGCGTACCCCGTGATGGCCAGCCCGACGGTCACGAGCCAGCCGATCCGGGCACGACGGGTGAGCACGAAGGCGGACAGCACGGCGAGCCCGATGAGGCCGACGGTGCTGCGGATCTCGCCCGCCGACCAGAGGTGGGCCGCGCAGTGGTAGGGGATCACCGTGTCGCAGATCTCGACGAAGTCGTCGAGGTTGGAGGCGACCGGCCGCAGCACGAGGCCGAAGACGACGATCGCGACGGCGCCCACGATCGAGCCGGCGAGGACACGGTCGACGCGGCGGGTGCGGAGGACGTCCGTCAGGGTGAAGGCGACGAGGATGATGACCACCACGGCGCCCTGCTGCACGTGCACGACGGCGGTCAGCACCGCCACGGCCGCGGCGATGCGTCGATGGCCCGTGACGAGGGCGGCGAGGGTCAGGTAGACCAGGCTGCCGCTCGCCACGGCAGGGAGCGCCTGGGGGATGACCAGCGAGCCGGTGCCGCCGATCATCCAGGGTGTCTGCGACGTCAGGAGGGTGAAGCCGACGGCGACGGCCAGGGCGGCCTTCGGAGCGACCTTGACGGCCATCAGTGCGGTCGCGGCCCCGAAGGCGAGGAGGCCCACGCCCCAGAACACGGCGTAGAACGACGACAGGTGCCCCGTGACCTGGCCGAGGTACGTGACGGAGTCGAAGAACCAGTGCGGCTGCGGGGACGACTCCATGAACCAGTCGTTCTCGAAGGCCCCGGGGATGGCCCAGCTGAGGCCCTCCGGCGAGAGCACGAAGTGGTCGCCCCAGCCTGCGAGGTAGCCGTTCGCCTGCTTGCCCCAGACCTCCATCAGGCCGAGCAGCGCCGCGGAGAGCACGGCGATGCCGAGGTGGCTGCGGAGCCAGGTCAGGGCGAGCTGCGCGAGCCCGGGGGTGCCGGCAGGGGCGTCGGGGCGGGCGCGGCGACGTCCCGTGACGCCCGACTGGTGACGGGGCGTCGTCGCGGTGCCACGCCCCGCCTCGATCGCGTCGGCGTCAGCGGCGTCGGGCTCGGTGGTCGCGGGGGCGTCGTGGACGGTGGACCGCGTCACGCGGCGGCCTCGACGGCCGAGGGCTGCACGCTGAGCTCCGCACGACGGCGACGGAGCCGGAGGAGTCCGACGCCCATGTCCCAGGCGTCGGAGAAGCGCACGGACGAGGGCTTCGGTGAGTGGTCCACCGACAGGACGACGGGCACCTCGACGATGCGCGCCCCCTGAAGCTCGGCCGCGAAGATGAGCTGGGTCGTGAAGAGGAACCCCGGCTCGTCGAAGTGCGAGACGTTGCGTCGCAGCCACTCGCCGTCCGCGATGATCGTGCCCTGCGAGTCGCCGACCCTGGACCCGAGCACCGTGCGACGGAACATCCGGTAGCCGTAGGTGTACACGTGACGGTGCACGTGGCGGTTGACCTCGGAGGAGGGGTGCGCCTTCGAGCCGATCACGATGTCGGGCTGGGGGTCGAGCTGCTCGGCGGCGTCGACGTCGGCGAAGTCGAAGGGGAGGTCGTCGGCCGTGAGGAGGACGCGCTCGCCCTGGGACAGGTGGATCCCGGTGCGGAGCGCGTTGCCCATCCCCTTCTCCGACTGCGTCACCTGGAACGTCACGTGGGCGTTGTCCCGCGCGAGCTCCTGCGCGAGGGCCCAGGTGATGTCGGTCGAGCCGTTCTCGACCAGGATGATCTCGGTGTGGCCGCTGGTGAGGCGGTCGAGCCAGCGCTCCACCGTCCGGGCGAGGACCGTGGCGCTGTTGTGGACGGGGATCACGATCGACAGGCCGACGGCACGGCTGCGAGTGAGGTCGTTCAGGTGCAAGGAGGACTCCGCGGTACTGGCTACGTAGGGTCGGTAAAAGTGAGGATATGTGCGCGAGTAGCCGGGAAGAGCATACCGGACCCACAGGTTCGGGCCCGGCACGTGTCGCGCGACTGCTCGTTCTGCGCAGAGCTGGCGGGGGGCTGGCGGGGGCTAGCCGAGCGCGGCCGGGTCGAGGCCGTGGCGCTCGACCTCCATCGCCTCACGGATCGTGAGCGGCCAGATGCGCGAGAGCTCGGGGCGGGTCGGGTCGCTCGAGATGTACGCCACGCTCTCGACGTGCTGCTCGAAGGCGGCGACCTTGTCGCGGGGAGCCCCCACGACGAGCTGGAACCCGAGCGAGCGCAGGGCCGACAGGGCGCGGCCGGTGTACTCCGTGTCCGCCTTGACGAAGCCCTCGTCGAGCACGATCGGCGCGTAGGTCGGCACCCGGTCGGTGCCGTCGCCGAGCCGGAACCGCAGGGCGGCGCCGAGCACGAACGCGATCAGCTCCTGGCCCTCGCCGCCCGACTTGCCGGCGACGCCCTCGTGCACGATCTGCGTGCCGTCGGCCCGCGTCTCGATCGCCCGGAACTGGAAGTGCTCTCGCGCGTCGAGCACCCGCCGCCGCCACGCGTCGCCGACCTTCGAGCGCTCCTCGAGGTGGGCGAGGTCGCGCCGGAGGCGGAGGAACCGTCGCTCGACCTCGGCCGGTTCCCGAGACGGGACGGACGCGCCGGCCGGGCCAGCGCCTCCTGCGCTCGAGCCCGCGTCTGCGTCAGGCCCGGCACCGCGCACCGACCCGCGCGCGTCGCCCAGGTGCTCGCGCAGGGTGCGCCGGAAGTCGGCCAGGTCGCTGTTCGACACGGGACGCGGCTCGATGTCCAGCGTCGAGCCCTCACGGAACTCGATCGCGCGGAGCGCCTCCGAGATGGGGCGGACGCCGCGCCGGATGACGTGGCCGTCCTCCTCGATCTGGACGAGCAGCGCGCGGAGGCTGTCGCCCATGTCGCTGCCGGCCTTCTCGAGCCAGCTCTCCTTGGCGTGCGGCAGGTCGTCGTCGACGAGCCCGCGGTGGATCGCGAGCACGGCAGGCAGGCTGTCGATCGTCGCGTCGATCCCGGCGTTGCGGTCGAGCTCGAGGTAGCGCGCGAAGACGAGCTCGAGGGTCAGCTCGTGCTGGCCCCGCTCTCGGTCGTGGGCGTCGATCTGCGCCCGCAGCTGCGCCGCGGCGTCACGACGCGACCGCTCGACGTCGGCGGCCTCGCGCGGAGCGGTGAACGGGAGCGTGCTGAGCAGCGCGCGCTCGTGGTCGTCGAGCGGGTCGGCGCCGTGCAGGGCGTCGCTGAACGCGTCCTCGATGTCGACGAGGGTCGCGTGCGTCTGCTCGAGCTGGTCGAGGACCTGCTGCACCTCGGCCCCGCGGCGGACCGCCTCGAGCCGGGCCTCGTCGTGCTCGGCGGCGGCGGCCTGCAGCGTGGCGACCTCGGGACGCTCGAGGGCGACCCGCTCGAGCTGGCCGCGCAGGTCGTCGAGTCGGGCGCGAGCCGGGCCGGCGTCGACGTCCGACCAGTTCGTCTCCACGGCACGCTCGATCGTCTCGACCACGCGGCGTCGGGCACCGGCGACGGTCTCCGCCGCGTCCCATTCGGCACGCGCGGCGTCGAGCGAGCGGGTCAGTTCGTCGATCTCCTCGCTCAGCTCGGCGACGCGGGCGGCGTTGTCGAGGCCGATCCACGAGCGGATCCGACGGTCGTCCTTCGTGACGCGACGACCGCCTCCTGTGCGGAGGCCCGCCCGGGTCACGGCCCCGCGTGCGCCGTCGGGCAGCGGCGCGTCGAGGTCGTCGGCGCCCTCGACGCAGAGCACGCTCCGCTCGGCGACGAGCTCGTCGTGCAGCCAGCCGCGGAACGGGCTCGCCTCGTCGAGCACGAGCATCGACGGCACCGTGCGGGCGATCGCCGTCAGGCGCGGCGTGAGACCGGGGGTCGCGGGCACGAGGGTGACGCGGCCGCGCATGTCCTCGGCGTCGACGAAACGGCGCACCGCCCCGAAGTCGTCCGCGTCGACGAGGAGGTGCGTGGCCAGCTCGCCGAGGACCCGCTCGACCGCGGTGCTCCAGTCGCGGTGCTCGGGGGCGACCTCCATCAGCTCGCCCGCGTAGGGCAGACGCGAGACGGGGACGCCCGTGCCGTCCGCGATGCGGCGGCGACGCTCGACGGCCTCGTCGGGGACGTTGCTGCGGCGGCGCTCGAACGACTCCTTCTGGCGCTGGCGCTCGCCCACCGCGCGACGCGTCTCGGCGATCCGGGCGGCGAGCTCGCCGCGCAGCTCGTCGTGCTCGCGGCGGGCGGACTTCTCCTCGGCGGCGAGCGAGGACGCGCGACCGCGCAGGGCCTCGAGCTCGTCGGCCGAGGTCGGCACGGCCTCGCCGACGCCCTCCAGGGGCGCGGCGAAGCGCCGGTGCTGCGCCTCGACGCGGGTGAGCGCGTCCTCGGCCCAGCGCACCTGCTCGCGGAGCGAGTGCGAGGGGTCGCCGCCGAGGTCGGCGATCTGCGCGAGGGCCTGCTCACGGGCACGGAGCGCGACCTCCTCGTCGTCGGCCGCGCGCCTCCTCGTCTCGGTCGCCTCGCGCTTCGCGAGCTGGACACGGTCGACCTCGCCGCCCACCCAGTCGCCGACCTTGCCGGCCAGCCAGACGCGCAGGCGGCTCGGCTCGGCGCCGGGCTCGTCGCCCTCGGCCAGCAGCCGGCGCTTGGCCGTCGCGTCGTCGCCCGCGGCCTGCCACTGCTCGGCGAGGGCCGGCACGGGCTCGAGCACCTCGAGCTTCTTGCGGGTCGTCTCGAAGACGTCGTAGAGCTGCGAGGCCTCGCGGTAGGTCGCCAGCGTCGTCTCCCAGCGCGACAGCGCCTTCGGCTGCGTCAGCACGAACTGCGTGAACAGCTCGTCGATCGAGAAGACGCCCTTCGACGCCTGGGCGCGACGCAGCAGCGTCAGCGCCTTGAGCTGCGACTCGTCGCTGCCGCCGATGCCGAGCACGCCGCAGAGCCGGACGCGCAGCTCGGGCTGCGAGTAGGTCACGAGGTCGTGCGCCGGGTCGACGAGGCGGCTGAGCGAGCTCTTCGTCAACGGCGAGGTGCTGGTGGGGTCGCGGCGCGCCTCGGTCAGGCGGCTGAGGTCGAAGCGGCCGCGGACGAGCAGGTAGACGGTCGACTGGGTGACCTCGTCCTGGCTCGAGGTCTCGGGACCGATCCAGGCGAGACGCACGGCGGTGAGGGTCTCGCCGAGCTCGGTGCTCCAGGTGATGGCCGAGCCGCTCGCGAACGCCTCGCCGAGCGGGCGGAGGAACCGCGTCGTCGTCTGGTCGGAGGCAGCGTCGCGCACCTCGTCGGTCTTGCCGCGGGCGTAGCTGTAGACGGTGCGCTCGGAGCGCTGGCGGGAGTCGTCGCGGGCAGCGCGGTTGAACTCCTGCGGGTTCGGCATGATCACGGCGCTCATCGCGTCGAGCACGGTCGACTTGCCCCGCCCGGTCGGGCCGAGGATCGCGATGCCGCCGCGTCCGACGGGCATGCGGTGCAGGCCGGCGTAGCTGCCCCAGTTGAGCAGCTGCACGAGCTCGATGCGGTACTGGCCCGAGTGGAACATCCCGAGGTCGGGGGCGTCGTCGGGGGCGACGTCGACGTCGAGCGCGGGGGTCTCGGGAGCGGTGTCGGTCGTGACGCCGGAGGCGAGTGCGGGTGTGGTTGCGTTCGCGGCGGCCGGGGCAGCCGGGGCAGCCGAGGAGGCAGTGGTCGCGTCGGCGGGGGAGGCGGGGGTCATGCCGGGTCTGCTTCCGTGTCGCGGGGGAGGTCGAGCGGGAGGTCGAGGTCGAGCGCGACCGCCGTGGGGTCGGGGGCGTGCTGGTCGGCGTCGGGCTCGTCGGGGTCGGTGTCAGCCTCGTCAGCCTCGTCGGCATCTGCGTCGGACTCCGCCTCCGCAGCCGGCTCCGCCTCGTCGAGGTCCGGACCGACCTCGACGTCGGGACCCGCGCCTCCTGCGGCGTCGAGGTACACCTGCTCGAGGTGGGCCAGCTGCTCGGGCCTGACCAAGGGGACGATCGCGGGCGAGACGGTGAAGAGCTGCGGGTCGTCGGGCTCGGGCTCGAGCAGGTCGCGGGACACCATCGCGGCGATCGCGGCGTCGACGCGGCGGTCGGCCCGCACCTCGTCGCGACCGGTGTCGTCGTGGAACCGGCCGAGGAACTCGGCGACCTGGTCGCGCGAGACGACGACGGCCTCGTCGTCACCGTCGGTGTACGCGTGCTCGCGCCGCAGGAAGACGAGCAGGAACGACGCGTCGCGCGACAGCGGCTTCTCGCGGCGCAGCAGCACGGGGGCGTCGTCGCCGCCCGACTGGCGCTTGAACGCGACCTCGTGCCCGTGGTCGACCTCGAGGTCGAGGAACAGCTCGGACAGGCGGGCGCGGATGTCGGCCTCGTGCGCCAGGAGGCCGGCCCACGCCTCCTTCTGCCTCGCCCGCGAGACGAAGCGGTGGGTCAGCAGGGTGACGAGCGCACGACGGCCGGCGAGGGGGAGCGTGCCGGGGGCGGCGAGGACGTCGACGGCAGCGGCGTCACCGGTGGCATCGCCTGCGCCGGCGTCCGGTGCGGCGTCCTCGACCTCGGGCGTCGTGTCGACGGGGGCATCGGTCATGAGGGGTCTCCCTGGAGGTGCAGTGCGGAAGCAGCGTCGGCGTCGTCGGCCTCGGCATCAGCGGAGCGGGTGAAGACGAGGCGGGGCAGCACGACCTCGCGGCCCGTGCCTCCCTCGTCGGCGGTGAGCACGACGGACTCGCGGTCGTCGGTGACGAGGCCCCGGTCGACGGCGAGGTCGAGCATGCTCAGCACGAGGCCGAGGCGGCGGAACTCGGGCTCGGTGGCGAGCCACACGTCGGTGCTCGACACCTCGGCACGCTCGGCGAGGAGCCGGTCGAGCGTGCCCGCGACGGCGGCGGGGCTCGTGCCGGCGGTGAGGCGCAGGGCGACGCGGTCGGCCTCGGGCAGGGCCAGGTCGCCCTCGGTGACCTGCACGTCCACGGTGGGCCGGCCGCGCTCGCTCCAGAGCTGCAGCTGCGTGAGGTCGACGGCGTCGAGCGGGCCGAGGCCCAGCACGTCGGCCGGCAGCACGGCGGCTCCCGGCCGCTGCTCGGCCCAGGCAGCCCCGGCGTCGAGGGCGCGGTCGGCGAGGGCGAGCAGCCGCTGGTGCCGGTCGGCGCCCGACCGGCTGAGGAACCGGCGGAGCGACGACGTCCAGCGGCCGTAGGTCTCCTGCACAGCCTGCTCCTCGGCGAGCAGCGACGAGATGAGCTGCTCGAGCTGGGCGCGCTGGCGCTCGCCGATCTGGGAGGCCGCGTCCGGCTGGGCGAGGACCGTCTCGATGTCGGCACGCATCTGGTCGATCTCGCTCGACGACAGCATCTGCGCGAAGCCGCGGTAGGCCCGCCCCTCGGGCGTCTGCTCGAGCAGGTCGTTCTCGCGGAGGTACTGGTCGACGAGCGCTCCCTTGCCGAGGTCCTCGCTCGCGGCACGGCGGGCGACCTCGCGGTGCCGCTGCTCGACCATCGCGCTCAGCTGACGGAAGTCGGCGGGCAGGGAAGCCGTCAGCCGGACGACCTCGTGCAGCTGACGGCTCAGCGCGTCGAGGGGGACCGGCTCGGTGCCGTGCTGCTCGATCCGGTCGCGACGACGCTGCAGGTCGGCCAGCTGCGCGTCGATGCGGCCCAGCTGCGACTCGACGCTCGGGTCGGCGAGACCGGCCAGCTGCCGGACCGCGTTCGCGATGCTGCCGAGCCGTGCCTCGCTGACGGCGTTGTCCGCCTCGACGAGCTCGCGCACGATGCGCAGCGCCCGCAGCGCGTGCGGCGACAGACGGTACTCGGCACGGGCCGTGTCCGCCGAGGAGGCGCGGGTGCGGACCAGCCACCGGGCGTCGACCCAGCTGCGGCAGTAGTCCGCCGGGGTGGCGCGCATCTCGGCTGCGGGGCCGTCCGGGGCCGGCGCGGGCGGCGCCTCCTCGGCTCGGCCCTGTTCGGCGCCGCCGCTTCGTGCGTGCTCGGCCGCGTTCTGCTCGAGGGCGTCGGCGACGCGCTGGTGGAACCAATCGGCCGAGACCGGGCCCTCGGCCTGCTCGAGGTGCTCGGAGAAGAGGGGGACGACCCAGCGGCTGTTCGTGCTGCGGAGGAGAGCCCAGGTCGGGTCCGCCTCCCACACGTCGCGCACGTCGTCGCGGGTGAGGGGGCCACCGGGGGCTGCGGCCTCGGGGGCTGGGGCTGCTGTCTCGTCCACCGTTCGTCCCCTCCTGCGCCGTGCCGACCGTGCTCGATGTCGACGGACGACGATACCGTGCGCGGGCGGCGCGCCCGGCCCTGGCGGGTCCCCGTCGTCGCCGGCGGGTGAGCGCCCGTCCGCCGCCGGGCACGGGGACCCGCCGGCCGGCGCGGGAACCCGCCGCCGGGCACGGGGACCCGCCGAGCACCGCAGGAACCCGCCGCTGGGCACGGGGACCTTCGAGCCGAGCTGAGCGCGCGAGCTCCGCCTCGGCGGGTCCCCGTCACCGCCGGCGGGTCTGCGCCCGCCCGCCGAGGGATACGGGAACCCGCCGACTGAAACGGGAGCCCGCCGACTGGCACAGGGACCCGCCGACCGGCACAGGAACCCGCCGACTTGCGCAGGTCAGAGCCGCGCGGTGCTCCACTCGACGTCGAGGGTCGAGGTGGCGCCGGGCGCCAGGGTCGTCAGCGGACCGAGCACCTCGAGCTCGACGAGGTGGGCGGAGGGGTGCAGGCCCTCGAGTGACTCGATCGGGGCGTCGGTGGGCCGCTGCAGCCAGACCTCGACCTTCGAGCCTCCGTCGGGCCAGGTGCCCGCCTCGACTGGTGACGTCGCGAGGCCGATCTCGAGCCCATCGGGACCGTGCAGCTCGACCGACCCGGACGCACCCGGGTAGCCACGCTTGGCGACGCCCGTGCCGAGCGGCAGGACGACGTCGTGACCGCGGTGTGCGCTGACGAGCCCGCCCTCGTAGGTCCCGAGGTGGAGTTCCTCGGCCGGGGCGGCGTGGGGCACGACGACGACCGAGCCCTCGGCCGCGCGGCCGTCGGGCCCGCCGGTGTCGACCTGGCACACCTCCCAGATCGACCAGCGCCGCGTCGTCGCCGACGTGTTCGTGAAGGTGACCCGCTCGGTGAACGACGACGTGCCGTCGAGGAGGCGGAACTCGCGGACGACCCGGAGCCCGGTCCGCAGATCGTCGCCGCTGGTGAGCGTCACGGTCGCCTGGGCGTCGTCCGCCACCCACTCCGCGGTCCACGGCCCGGAGTCGAGCACGGGATCGGGCGGGCCTGCCCACTCGTCCGGCCCCGACCAGCCCTGCGGCGCCGGCCAGGTCTTGGAGCCGCCGAGGTTCGCCCAGGTGTCCATGCCGCCGTCGCTCGCGGGCCAGCCGGCCACGGGCACGACCGGCACGAGGTCCGCGTCGATCAGCTCGGGGTTCTGCCAGAGCAGCTCGCGGCCGCCCACGACGAGTGACAGGAGCCGCCCGCCTCGGGTCGGTGCGAAGACGAGGGCCAGCTCGTCGGTCGTGACGCGGAGGAGGGGCAGGTCGGCCCGCCCGGTCCGCTCGACGACGACCGTCACGAGGCGGCGTGCCCCGAGGCGGCCTGCCCCGCGGCGGCGTGCCCCACGGTCGTCGTCCGCGACGCGGGCTCTTCGCGCACGGGAGCGCCGTCCGGCACCAGCACGACCTTGCCGGTCGCCCCGGCCGCCGCGATCCGGTACGCCTCGTCGGCGTCGCCGAGCGGGAGGCGGTGCGACACCACGATCTCGGGGCTGAGGCCGCCCTCGGCGATCATGCGCGCGACGTCCTCCATGCCCTGCAGCGACGTCACCCACGAGGCCGTGAGTGTGAGCTGCTTGTGCAGAAGCGTGTCCGAGACCTCGGTCTCGAACCGGCCCCCTTCGCCGAGCAGGCCGACCCTGCCCCACTCGGCCGCCGCCTCCACCGCGGTCGACCGGCCGGGCGTGCTGCCCGAGCAGTCGACGGCGACCTGGCAGCCGACGCCGTCGGTGAGGGCGAGGACGTTCGACACCGCGTCGGCGTCGGCGAGCACGACGTCGTCGACGAGTCCCGTGGCGCGGACGAACTCGATGCGCTCGGGCGAGCGCTCGACGCCGATCACGCTACGGGCGCCGAGCATCCGACCGAGCATGGCGGCCGCGAGTCCGACGGGGCCGAGCCCGACGACGAGTAGGTCCTCGCCGCCGTGCACGCCCGTGCGGCGGAGGCCCTCGTACGCGGTGCCGAAGCCGCACGCGATCAGGGCGCCGTCGACGTACGAGAGACCGTCGGGCAGCGGCACGCAGGTGGACTCGTCGACGAGCACGTACTCGGCGTGCCCGCCGTCGCGCTGCCAGCCGTACGACGCCTTGTGCGGCTGGTCGGTGCAGCTGATGAAGTAGCCCGAGCGGCAGTTGCGGCACCGGCCGCAGCCCTGGATGTGGTAGACGATCACGTCGTCGCCGACGCCGAAGCGGGTCACTCCGGTGCCCGCCGAGACGATGCGCCCCGAGGGCTCGTGCCCGGCGACGACGCCCTTGTAGGCGGGCGCGCCGTCGAGGCCCTTGTGCGTCTTGTAGCCGCCGTAGATGAAGCCGATGTCGCTGCCGCAGATGCCGCTGGCGCCGACCTGCACGAGCACCTGGCCGGGGCCGGGCGTCGGCACGTCGTGGGTGCGCAGCTCGGCGGTGCGGTCACCGGGCAGGAACACGCCCTGCATGGTGTCGGGCAGCGACGAGGAGGTGCCGGTCGAGCCGGCGGGGGAGGGTGCGGTGGTGGTCATGGCCTAGCTCTCTTCGATCGACCCGCGCTTGCGGGACAGGGTGACGTTGAGGAGGACGGCGAGCACGATGATGACACCGCGCACGACGCTCTGGAGGAACGAGTCGACGCCGAGCAGGACGAGCCCGTTGCCGATCAGGGTGATGAAGATCACGCCGAGGAACGTGCCGACGAGGCTGCCGCGCCCGCCCGACATCGCCGTGCCGCCGATGACGACCGCGGCGATGACGTCGAACTCGAGGCCGTTCGCCGCTCCGGCGTTGCCGGAGCCGAGGCGGGCGGCGAGCAGGACGCCGCTGAGCGCGCCGAGCATGCCCATGATCGCGAACAGGACGACGCGCACCCGGGCGACCTTGATGCCGGCCAGGCGTGCGGCGGCCGCGTTGCCGCCGATGGCGAAGACCGAGCGGCCGAAGGCCGTCTTGCGGGCGACGAACGCGAAGACGAGGAACGCGACGATCATGATGACCGCCGGGGTCGGCACGCCGACGATCGTCCCGGTGAGGAACGGCATCACCGGCTCGTCGAGCGGCAGCGGCACGGGCAGGGCGTCGGTGCCGAACTGGCCGAGGCCGCGGAGCACGCTCCAGAGCCCCAGCGTCGCGATGAACGACGGCACGAGGAACCGGGCGCGCAGCACGCCGGCGAGGGCGCCCCAGCCGGCCCCGACCACGAGGGTGATGAGGATGGCGAGCAGGGCCGGCAGGCCCCACTGCGTCATCGCGACGGCGACGATCACCGACGACAGGGCGACGGCGGGGCCGGTGCTCACGTCGATCTCGCCGGCGATGATCACGAGGGTCATGCCGGTGGCGGCGATGCCGATCAGGGCGGCGTCGCGCAGCAGGCCGCTCTGGTTCGCGATCGTGAAGAAGCCGACCGCGTTGAACATAAGGTAGATGTACAGCAGCACGATCGCGACGAGCAGGCCGACGATGTTGACGAGGGTGGTGTTGCGGCGGAACGCGTCGCGGACGCGGCCGAGGGCGGAGTCGCGGGGCGCGCCTCCTCGTCCCGGGGCCGGGGTGGTCGTGGGGTCGAGCGTGGTGGTCATCGGGTCGTCCTTCTCTAGCTCGAGACCATGGAGGCCTGGAGCAGCACGGGCAGGGAGATGTCGGGGGCGCGGAACTCCTCGCGGAGCCCGCCGTCGCGGAGCACGAGGACGCGGTCGCAGGCGAGCGGCAGTTCTTCGATCTCGCTCGAGACGAAGACGACGAGCTTGCCGGTGTCGGCGACGGCGCGCATGATCTCGTAGATCTGCGCCTTCGCCTCGACGTCGACGCCGCGGGTGGGCTCGTCGAGCAGCAGCACCCGGCTGTCTGCGTGCAGCCAGCGGGCGATCACGGCCTTCTGCTGGTTGCCGCCGCTGAGGGTGCTGATCGGGCGCGACAGGTCGTGCGCCTTGATGCTGAGCTTCTCGGCGAGGGCCTTCGTGGCGGTGGCGATCGAGCCGGCCGACAGGGCGCCTCCTCGGCTCACCTTCGCGAAGTCGCTCATGACGATGTTCTCGTCGATGCCGAGGCCGGGAACGACGCCCCGGCCCTTGCGGTCCTCCGGGGTCATGCCGACGCCGAGCGCCAGCATGCGGGAGGCGGTCGGCCGGTCGACGACGGAGCCGGCGATCGAGATCGTGCCGGAGGCGGCGGGACGGAACCCCGCGATGGCCTGCAGCAGTTCGGTGCGGCCCGAGCCGAGCAGCCCGGCGATGCCGAGCACCTCGCCGGCACGGCCCTCGAAGCTCACGCCGCGGAGCTTCGGCGCCACGTCGAGGTCGGTCACGCTCAGCAGCACCTCGCCGCTGGTCGCCGGGCGGGTGGCGACCGCGCGCTCCTCGGGGTCGGCGCCGATCATCAGCTCGATGATGTGCGCGGTGTCGCTGCCGGCGATCGAGACGGTCTCGACGACCCTCCCGTTGCGCATCACCGTCGCGGTGTCGGCGATCTGCCGGATCTCGTCCATCCGGTGGCTGACGTAGAGCACCGCGACGCCCTGCGCGGCGAGCCGTCTGACGGTGTCGAGCACGAGGTCGACCTCGGCCGCGGCGAGGGCGCTGGTCGGCTCGTCGAGGATGAGGAGGCGCGGGTCGTCCTGCAGCGCCCGCCCGATCTCGACGATCTGCTGCTGGGCGAGCGTCAGCCCGGCCACCTCGGCGTGCACGTCGATGTCGGCACCCAGGCGCTCGAACGTGGCGCGGGCCCGCTCGACCATGGCGCGCGTGTCGATGCCGAACCGGCCGCGGGGCCAACGGCCCATGGCGAGGTTCTCAGCGACGGTGACGCCGGGGACGAGGCTGAGCTCCTGGTAGCAGGTGGCGACCCCCGCGGCGGAGGCGGCGGTCACCCCGCCGTCGCCGAGCGGCTGACCGCCGAGCAGCACCTCGCCGGTCGTCGGGGTCTCGACGCCGCTGAGCAGGCGGATCAGCGTGGACTTGCCGGCGCCGTTCTGGCCGAGCAGGGCGCGGACCTCGCCGGCGTGGACGGCGAAGTCGACCCCGTCGAGGGCGGTGACGCCGGGGTAGACCTGGCTGACGCCGCGGGCCTCGGCGATGGGCGCGCCGCGGTCGCGCTCGGGATCGAGCGGCGCGGCCGGGGTGGCGGCTGTCGACTCTGACAAGGGAATCCTCCGTGGATCGGGGAGTGGAGAGAAAGGAACGGACGAGGAGGAGCCCGGCAGGCAGCCGGGCTCCTCCTGCCGATCAGGGAAGGCCGTCGGGGTGGGTCTCGGACCAGCCGGCGGCGTCGGCGGGCAGGTACAGGTCGATCGGCGCGGCGACGACCTTCTCGTCGGGGGTCTTGCCGTCGATGGCGTCCTGGGCGGCGGCGAAGGCGAGCTTGCCTGCCTCGATGCCGCTGATGTCGACGACGGCCTTGAGGACGGAGCCGTCGGCCAGCTCGGCGGCGATGTCGCTCGTCATGTCCGAGCCGAAGACGGCGACCTGGCCGGTGAGGCCGCGGGTCTGGACCGCCTTGTACGCACCGACGGTCGCGCCTCCTGCCTCGCCGTAGAGCCCGTCGAGGTCGGGGTTCGCGCTGAGCATCTGCTCGGCGGTCGAGACGGCCGTGTCGACCTCGGCGCCCTCCTGGTTGGCGACGAAGACGGTACCGGGCAGCGCTGCGGTCAGAGCCTCGGAGAAGCCCTTGTAGCGCTGCTGGCACACCTCGTACTGCTCGCAGTTGATGACGCCCATCTTCGGGGCCGTGATGCCGGCCTCGGTGAAGTAGGCCGCGGCCTGCTTCCCCAGGTCGCCGCCGAACTTCAGCGGGTCGCCGAGCACCCAGGCCGTCACGTACTGGTCGACGGCGTCGTCGCTGACGCAGGTGTTGTAGCAGATGACCGGGATGCCGGCCTCGCTCGCCTGCCGGACGGCGGGGACGCTGCCGTCGGTCGAGACGGCAGACATGATGATGGCGCTGACGCCGGAGGAGGTCAGCGTGTTCATGAACGAGCTCTCCTTCGAGACGTCGCCCGCGGAGGTCGACTCGAGGAAGTCGACCTTCTTGGAGTCGGCGTCGGCCGCGTCCTGCACGCCCCTCTTCACGCCTCCGTAGAAGCCCTGCGAGTCGAGGTAGAGGGCGCCGATGCGCTCGGCCCCGCCCTCGCCGCCGTCGGCGGTCGGGATGGAGCAGCCGGCGAGGGCGGCGGCGGCCGCGAGCAGCGCGGCCGCGGAGAGGACGCGGCGTCGCGTCCTGGTGCGTGTCGTCATGGTCATGGTTCCTTCCTAGGGGCGACCGGCGTCGTCGCCGGTCGTGATCGCGGGGGCGGTCGGGTCGGGCGTGGAGGCGGGGGAGCTGGCGGAGACAGGGGAGGAGCGACGCGGCCGGTCGGTCGCGAGGTCGGTCCGCAGGTCGCGGACCACGTCCCGGAGCCGCCGGACCTCGGCGTCCCGCACGTCCTGCGGGTCGTCCTGGAACAGCAGCATCGTCGGCAGCGACGTCGCGAAGTAGTCGACCTCGGCCGGGGTCGAAGCGAGGTCGTCGACGAAGGCGTCGAACTGCCCGAGCAGGGCACGCGCTTCGTCGTGCGCGCCGAGGCGTGTCAGGGCGGTGACGGCGGCGGCGCTGCGCTCGGTGAAGGCCTGGGTCGCCATGCCGGTGAAGTCGCCGGTGGCGGCCGCGGCCTGCTGCCAGGCGTCGCGAGCTGCTCCGTCATCGCCGAGGGCGGCCAGGGCGTCGCCGAGGGCGAGGTACAGCTCCGCCGTCGTCTGGAGGGGGTGACGTGCCTCGCCCAGGGTCGCCGGGGGCTCGAGGGCCGACTCGACGCGGGCACGGGCCTCTGCCGCGTCGCCCGCGGTCAGCGCCTCGCGGGCGGCCGCCAGCTGGGCGGCCTCCCAGACGCCGAGCACCTGGCCCTCGCCTCCCTCCCAGGGCTGGAACCGGCGTGCCGCCACCGCGGAGATCGCGTCGTGGTGACGACCCACGAGGGTCAGCAGCCGGGCGCGGACGACGCTGAGGTCGTTCCGCTCGTCGACCAGGTCGGGTCGCAGCTCGAGGGCCCGGAGGCGGTCGGCCGGAGCCGTGCCGCTGCGCTCGGCGAGCTGGTCGGCCTCGAAGAGCAGCCGGGAGTCGTCGGGACGACGGCGCCGGGCGGCCTCGAAGTGCGTCGCGGCCAGCTCGGCGTCGTGCTCGACGTTGTAGGCGGCGATGCCCAGGTTGCGCTCGGCGACCGCGGCCTGCGCGTCGTCGACGTCGCCCTCGAGCGCCCGACGCCAGGCGTCGGCGGCGTCAGCACCGCGGCCGTGGGCGTAGAACCAGCTGCCGAGCAGCGACCAGGCGAGGCCGTCCGCGGGAACGACCTGAACGGCCTCGACGAGGGCGGCGACGTCGTCGAGCCGTGAGGGGAGGCAGCGGGTGGCGTCGACGGCGTGCAGCGCGACGAGCGCACGGCGGGCCTCGTCCGTGCGACCCACACGGGCCAGCAAGGAGGCGCGGTGGTAGCCGAGCAGCGGCCCCACGTTCACCTGCCCCTGCGCGGCCCGGGGGAGCTGCGCCTGGGCGAGGTCGAGCACCGAGAGGGCCTCGTCGAGCCAGCCGGCGGAGCCGTACTCGAGAGCCACGTCGAGCAGGGTGGGTGCGTCGTCCGAGAGCGCGCGGCCCGCCAGGTGCCGCGCCCACTGGTCGAGCGGGTCGAGCGCCAGCGTCTCGTCGAGGAGGGCATCGGCCTCGTTTCGCCGGCCGAGCGCGCGCAGGACGAGCACGAGCAGGTCACGCGCCTGCAGGTTGTCGGCGTCGCGTCGCAGCACGTCGCGGAGCAGCGGCTCGGCCGCTGCCGGGTCCGAGCGTCCGAGCAGCCGGGCCCGGGCCAGCGACGCGGGGGCCGCCCAGGCCGCGTTCCAGGCGGACTTGGCCAGCGCCTCCTTCGCCTCTGTGGTCCGGCCGAGCCTCGTCAGCGTCAGGCCGAGACGGTAGAGCGGCTCGCCGTCGGCGGGGTTGGGCGCCCAGGTGAGCTGGCGGGCGACGGCCGTGCGGAGCAGGGCGAGCGCCTCGTCGTAGCGGGCTGCGTCGTGCAGCCGCGTCGCCAGCGCGACGTTCACTCGCACGTCGCCGGGATCGCGACGGAGCGCCTCGAGCCAGTACGGCTCAGGCGAGCGTGTCGCGTGCCGGTACTGCTGCAGGTACTGGCCGACGAGGAACAGCTCCTCGACGGTCGCGACGTCGGCGGGCGCGGGCGGGGCGACGGCTGCGGCCGGGGCGGCGTCCGTCGTGTCCGCGCCGGGGGCGTCGTCCGCTCGCGCCTCGGCATCGAGCTGTGCGAGCACGTCGGCGCCGTCGACGGCCACGAGGAGACGGCCGTCGACACGGGCCTCGACGACGAGTTCGTCGAGCGTCGTGCCGGAGGGCAGGGCTCGGTCGAGCACCATGGGCTGACCGGGAGCGACGGAGGCGCGGTGCCGGTCGAGCAGGGACCCGTCACGCGACAGGACACGGAGCTCGACCTCGTCGTGGACGTGCGTCACGGCGAGCCCGACGCGGAGGACGGGGGCGCCGCGGCCGGCGTCGCTGTCGCGTGCGCCGCTGTCGCCGGCGTCGGCGAGGTCGACGCGCATCGCGGCGTCCCTCGTGGCCTGGTGCGCGGGCCCGATCTCGGTGATCGGGTACCAGAACTGGCTGAAGGTCTTGGTCTCGCCCGGGGCGAGGAAGGAGAAGTCGGGCTGGTTGTCGGTGTAGACGCCGGCCATCAGCTCGACGTAGGGGCCGTCCGAGTCGGTGAGGTTGTCGTCCCAGGCCCAGCCGAAGGGCGCGTCTCCCCAGGTCCACTGCTTCTTGCCGGGGGAGATCGCCCGGTCGGCCCAGTGCACGAAGCCGGCACGGCGGCCGTGGTCGTAGCCGCCGAAGAAGTCGTCGTCGGTCGCGGTGACCATGTACGAGGTGGGCACGGGGATGTTGCGGTACCAGTCGAGACGGTCGGCGTCGGGACGGTCGGCGTCGACGCGGGCGGGGTAGTCGACGCCGTAGTACTCGCCGGCGACCCGGGGGAAGTCGACGACGGCCCGCTTGGCGTGGTCGGCGACGTGTCGGACGTCGGTGGGGAAGAACGACTGGTAGTCGTCGCCCACGGCGGCGGCGACGTTCGCCCACCAGAGGAACGTCTGCGTCTCGTCGCTGCGGTTGAACAGCCGAACGCGGGCCTCGATCAGCGAGGAGTCGGGCCGGAGGCGGATGCCGTGCATGCCCTTCATGCGGGCGAACGGGTCGTGGTCGGAGCACCAGACGGTGACGGCCCCGTCGGCCTCGCGCTCGATCGACACGTCGGTCGGCAGGAACGTCGCGGGGCGGTGGTGCTGGGGCCAGTTGAACTCGACGCCCCCGGAGATCCACGGACCGGCCAGGCCCACGAGGGCGGGCTTCACGACGTTGTTCCGGTAGAAGATGTCGTAGTCGGCGGTCTTGTCGTAGGCGACGTGGATCCGCCCGCCCAGCTGGGGCAGGATCACGAGGCGCAGCCACTGGTTCTCCAGGTGGACCGCGTCCCAGGCGTGCGGCCGCTTCTCGGGCTCGATGCTCTCGTGGAACGGCAGGGGGAAGACCCGCCCGGACGATCCTTGGTAGACGCGGGAGTCGAGGAAGGCCGGGTACCGGTCGGGCTCGCCCGGCAGGTACGTGTCGACCACGAGGGGCTCCGACCAGGCGGCGACGCCTGCCGAGGCCTGGTCAGCGGGCACGGGGGAAGAGTCAACCTCGACTCGGCGGTGAGCATGAGGCCAGCGTAGGGAGGCGGCGTCGCCTCCGGAACGACCGATCCTGCGGCATGCCTGGACGAAACCACGACGCGCGTCCATGATGGCGGGATGACCATCGAGGACGGCTTCCCCGGGCAGCGCCTGCTCGTCATGCCTCGCCCCCGCGTCCACGCGGCGTTGGCGAGGCCCGGCACGTCTCACCTCGTCGTGACCGACGCCGGGTACTTCCCCGAGGCCAGGGCGCACGGCATGGCGCGGCCCGAGGGGGTGCCGCAGAGCGTCGTGCTCGTCTGCGTCCGCGGCGCCGGCTGGTGCGTCGTCGACGGGGTCCGCCACGAGGTGGCCGCCGGCCAGGTCGTGGTGGTCCCGCCGGACGCGCCGCACGAGTACGGCTCGGGCGACGCGTCGCCCTGGACGTTGTGGTGGCTGCACCTCGACGGCCGCGACCTCGCGGAGTTCCTCCGGGTGGCGGGCCTCTCGTCGTCGGCTCCCGTGCGGCAGCTCTCGGACGTCTACCGCGTGGTCGCGCTCATCGAGGAGGTGGTGCAGGCCATGGAACGCGACCAGACCTTCGCCAGCGTGCTCGCCGCCTCCGGCGCCGCCTGGCACCTGATGGCCCTGCTCTGCTCGGAGCGTCGCGTCGGCAGCCCCCGCGAGTCGGCCGTCGAGCAGGCCCAGGAGTACCTGCGCCAGCACGTCACGGACCGCGTCTCCGTCGACGAGCTCGCCGCCCTGGCGAGGCTGAGCCCCTCGCACTTCGCCGCGCGGTTCAAGGCGGAGACGGGGTCGACGCCGCTCCGGTACCAGACGCAGCTCCGCATGGCGCGGGCCCGCGAGCTGCTCGACACGACCGACCTGCCCGTCGGGCTCGTGGCCGACCGGGTGGGCTACGTCGACCCCTTCTACTTCTCGCGGCAGTTCCGGGCCGTGCACGGGCTGACGCCGATCGCGTACCGGGCCCAGCGCAAGGGCTGAGGCCCGGGGCGGGCCGCGGCGGGGCTGCTGCCTCATCGTGTCGGAGGGGGCCGCTACGGTGGCGAGCACGCCCCCGCGACGCTCGTCGTCCGGCCTGACCTGCACGAGGAGGCCCTCATCTACATCGCCGACGACACCGTGGTGACGAGCCCGACCGACCTCACGACCTGGGCCGCGTGCGAGTGGGCGTTCCTGCGACGGCTCGACGCGAAGCTGGGGCGGATCGACGCGGTGGTCGACGAGGCCGACGCGATGCTCGACCGCACGGCTCGGCTCGGCGACGACCACGAGGTGCGGTTCCTCGAACAGCTGCGCGCGACGCACGACGTCGTCGAGTTCGAGCGGCCGTCCCGCGACGAGTACCCCGCGGCGGCGCGGGCGGCCGCCGACGCGATGCGGGCCGGTGCCGACGTGCTCTACCAGGCGACCTTCTTCGACGGGTCGTTCATCGGCTTCAGCGATTTCCTGGTGCGGAACGACGCCGGCGAGTACGAGGTGTACGACACGAAGCTGGCGCGGCACGCCAAGATCCCTGCCCTGCTGCAGCTCGCCGCCTACGCCGAGCAGATCGAGGCGCTCGGCGTGCCGGTGGGCGCGCAGGTGCACCTCGTGCTCGGCGACGGGTCGCGGTCGACCCACGACCTGGCCGACATCTCACCCGTGTTCCGGGCCCAGCAGGCACAGCTCCGTTCGGTCGTCGCCGAGCGGGTGCGCGCGACCGAGCCCCTTGCCTGGGGCGCCCCGGGCGTCACCGCCTGCGGCCGCTGCTCGCAGTGCTCGACGCAGGTCGAGCGGCACCGCGACCTGGTGCTCGTCGCCGGGCTGACGCTCTCACAGCGCTCCCGACTGAACGACGCCGGCGTGCACAGCATCGACGAGCTCGCGGTCAGCACCGGTGCCGTGCCGGGAGTGGGCGGCGCGGCCCTCGCGCGCCTCCGGGGCCAGGCGCAGCTCCAGCTGGCGAGCGAGCACGGCCGCCCCGAGGTGCGGCTCGTCGACGCCGGGGCGCTCGCCGCGATCCCGGCGCCCGACCCCGGCGACGTGTTCTTCGACTTCGAGGGCGACCCGCTCTACACCGAGGGCGACAGCAGCGTGTGGGGCCTCGACTACCTCTTCGGCCTCGTCGACGACGAGGCGCGGTTCACCGCGTTCTGGGCGCACGACCTCCGAGAAGAGCGGCGTGCGCTCGTCGCGTTCCTCGCGTACGTGCGCGAGCGACGTGCCGCCCACCCGGGCATGCACGTCTACCACTACGCCTCCTACGAGCGGACGCACCTGCTGTCGCTCGCCGCCCGGCACGGCGTCGGCGAGGAGGAGGTCGACGACCTGCTGCGCGACGGCGTCCTCGTCGACCTCTACCCGATCGTGCGCAAGGCCCTGCTGGTCGGCTCGCGCAGCTACTCCATCAAGAAGCTCGAGCCGCTCTACATGGGGGCCGACCTGCGCGACGACGAGGGCGTCGTGAACGCCGCGGACAGCATCACGGCCTACGTCCAGGCGATCACCGCGCTCCGCACCGGCGACCCGTCCGGTCAGGCCCGGCTCGACCAGGTCGCCGACTACAACGAGTACGACTGCCGGTCGACCCTGCGGCTGCGCGACTGGCTGCTCGGCTTCGCCGCGACCAGCGACGTCGAGGCCTCGGACGACCTGCTGCCGCTCGTCGACGACGAACGGGTCAAGGCCGAGCCCGACCCCGTCTTCGTCGAGCTCTCGGCGTTGCTGGCCGACGTCGACCCGCTCGACCGCGACGCCGACCAGACGGCGCTGGCGCTCGCCGCGGCGGCGATCGACTACCACCGGCGCGAGGCCAAGACGTTCTGGCAAGAGCACTTCGACCGCCTGCGCGGGCCGGTCGACGAGTGGGGCGACACGCGCGACGTGTTCGTCGTCGAGCGGGCCGAGGTCGTGCGCGACTGGGAGAAGCTGCCGCGGGCCCGCACCCTGTCGCGCGACCTCCGCCTCGTCGGCTCGCTCGGGCCGGGCAGCCGTCTCAGCGCGGGCGGGCCGTCGCCGCACCTCGTGTACGACGCGCCGCTGCCGCCCACCGTCCGGGCGGCCGGTCCCGGTCTCCGCGGGGCGACGGCGCGCGCCACGGTGCTCGACGTCGACGCGCACGGCGACAGCGTCGTCCTGCTCGTCAAGGAGTCGCTGGCCAGCGGCGGAGAGCCGCACCGCCAGTTCCCGCTCGCACTCACGCCCCCTGCACCTCCGCGTGCGGCACCGCAGCCCGAGGCCATCTCCGAGTGGGGCCGCGCCCTGCTCGACGAGCTGCCGTCGATGCGGCCCGATGCAGCCCTGAACCTGCTGCGCCGCGTGCCGCCGCGCGGAGGAGTCGTGCCCGTCGTCGACGACGACACCGTGGCTGCCGTGACCCGCACGCTGCTCGGTCTCGACCGCTCGTACCTCGCCGTGCAGGGTCCTCCCGGCACGGGCAAGACCTACGTGGGCTCGACCGTCGTCGCCCGCCTCGTGAGCGAGCACGGCTGGCGCGTCGGCGTCGTCGGGCAGTCGCACGCGGTCGTCGAGAACTTCCTCGAGGCGGTCGTCGCCAAGGGCGTCGACTCCTCCCGCGTCGTCAAGGTGCCCAAGAAGGGCACCGACGCCGAGGCGCTGGAGGCGGCGGCCTGGACCCCGGTCAAGGACGGCGCGGCGGTGGGCGGCTTCCTCGCCGGGGCCGGCGAGACCGGCGGCGTCGTCGGCGGCACGGCGTGGACCTTCGCCAACGGCGACACGATCCCGCGACGCTCGCTCGACCTGCTGGTGGTCGACGAGGCCGGGCAGTTCTCGCTGGCGCCGACCATCGCCTCCTCGGTGGCCGCCCAGCGCCTCCTGCTGCTCGGCGATCCGCAACAGCTGCCCCAGGTCAGCCAGGGGTCGCACCCCGAGCCCGTCGACCAATCAGCGCTCGGCTGGGTGGCAGACGGACACGACGTGCTGCCGGCCGAGCTCGGGTACTTCCTGTCGCGCACGTACCGGATGCACCCCGCGGTGACGGCGCCGGTGTCGCGGCTCTCGTACGCGGGGCAGCTCGAGTCGCGCGCTCCGTCGCGGCTGCTCGAGGGCGTCGAGCCCGGGCTGCACGTCGCGCCGGTCGTGCACGCGGGCGACACGACGTCGTCGGTCGACGAGGCCGAGCGGGTCGTCGAGCTCGTGCGCGACGTCGTCGGCCGACGGTGGACCGACGAGCACGGCAGCCGCCCGCTGACCGACGACGACGTCATCGTCGTCGCGCCGTACAACGCGCAGGGCGCGGTCATCCGCGAGCTGCTCGACCGCGCGGGCTACGCGGGCACGACCGTGGGCACGGTCGACCTGTTCCAGGGTCGTGAGGCCGTCGTCGCGATCGTCTCGCTCGCCGCGTCGTCCGCGGCCGACATCCCGCGCGGGCTCGACTTCCTGCTGATGCCGAACCGCCTCAACGTGGCGATCTCGCGCGCGAAGTGGGCGGCGTGGCTCGTCCACTCGCCGGCGCTGGCGTCGTCGATGCCGACCTCGATCGCCGGGCTCGGGCTGCTGTCGCGGTTCATCGAGCTCGTCGAGGGCGCTCAGCCGCGCCCGCAGCCGGGCCCTCAGCCGGCCTAGGCGACGCGAGAGCGACAAGACGACGCGGAAGATCAGATCGTCTTGTCGCTCTCGCGTCGCCGCGGCCCGTTCGGGGGCTGGGCGGAGCGCGCGGCGCCTCCTAGCGTCGACCACATGGGGGAAGAACAGCTCGAGACCGTCGCGCGCGGAAGCGTCGCCCTGACCCTGCGGGCGCGGCGACCCGCCTACTCGGTGATGCAGGAGTGCCTGCGCCTCCAGGCCGCCGCCCCGCCCCGGACGTCGGCGGACCGGTTCTGGGGCAGGCACCCGCTCCGGCCCGACGCCCGCAGCTGGTACCAGGGCGCTCTCGGCGAGATCCGCGTCGCGCGCGTGCTCGACGAGCTCGGCCCCGAGTGGACGGTCCTCCACTCCGTGCCCGTCGGCAGCGGCGAGTCCGACATCGACCACGTCGTCGTCGGCCCGCCCGGCGTCTTCACCCTCAACACGAAGCACCACGACGACAAGAAAATCTGGGTCGGCGGCGGCACCCTCATGGTGAACGGCACGCGAACGTGGCACATCCGCAACTCCCTGTCGGAGGCGGCACGCGCGTCGCGCCTCCTCTCGGCCCGCGCGGGCGGTCCCGTCGACGTCACCCCGGCGCTCGTGATCGTCGGTGCACGCTCGATCCGCTTCGGCAAGAAGCAGCCGCCTGTCGTCGTGCTGCCCGAGGCCCACGTGGGCCGGTGGCTCCGGTCCCTGCCGGCCGTCCATTCGACCGAGGCCGTCACCTACCTCGCGATGCTCGCCGAGGAGCGCGCGACGTGGCACACCCAGGGGCTCGTCCTCGACGACACGCTCCGTCACGAGCAGCGGTTCCAGCGACTGCAGCGGGACATCGACCTCGCCGGGCGACGGCGCCGTCGATGGGCGCTCGGCGCCGCCGTCGGGACGGTCGCCGCCTCGGTCGGCGTGGGGATCGCGCTTCTCGGCGGTGCACTCGCCGTCCTGACGGCGTCGCTCGGCTGACCCGCGCCTCCTCGGCACGGCGCGACGACGCCAGAGCGACAAAGCGACGCGGAGGATCGCGTCGTCTTGTCGCTCTCACGTCGTCTCATGGGCTCGCTACCGTCGCGTCCGCGTCCGCGCCCGCGCCTCTCGAGCCGTGACGAGGACGGCCTCGACGGCCGCCAAGGCGACCCCTGCAGGGTCATGCTCCCAGACACGGACCACGCGCCAGCCCGCCCGCGTCAGCTCGGCGTCGTGCCGAGCATCGCGTTGTCGGTTCGCGAGCAGCTTCGCGTGCCAGTACGTCGCATTGGCCCGGGGCAGGTGGGTGTGCGGCGGGCAGAAGTGCCAGAAACAGCCGTCGACGAAGACCGCCACCTGGAGGCGCGGGAACAGCAGGTCGGGTCGGCACCGGCTCACGCCCCGCACCGGTCGGTCGACGAAGTAACGCCAGCCGCGGGCGTGGAGGGCTCGTCGCAGCAGCCACTCGGGCTTCGTGTCGCGACGGCGGATGCGGCTCATCCGAAGACGCGTCGCCGCGTCCGAGTCGAACTCGTCGGAGCTCGGCCGGACGGGGCGGGAGGAAGGGGGCACGTGGGGACGCTAGACGGGCTCGGCCGCCGACGAGACTCCAGGGACGTGTCCTGGGGGCCACCGGTCGAGGGACGGGGGCAGTGGAGGGAACACGCACGCGGATGACGTGAGGGGGATGCTCCCGGCCACGGACGGTCTCTCAAGAGCGGGGGCCTCGGACAGCGTGAGGTCATGGATGCCGACCGCGGCGTGGCCAGGCCCGTGCCTCGATCGCGCCTGACGAGGGGGCGCACGCTCACGATCAGCGGCATCGCGATCGCGCTGGCGGTGACGGTCACGGTCACGGTCACGGCCGGAGGCTGCGCCCGCGCGGGCGAGACAGAAGCGCGCTCAGACCTGAGGCTGACGGAGGCGAAGGCCGAGACCCAGGCACTGGAATCGTCGATCGCTGACGCGTTCCCGAGCGACCACGTGGCGTCGGTCGAGCAACGGCAGGAAGGCGTGCTGCTGAGCTGCAGCGAGGACCTGTACCAGTGGACGGGCGCCCTGGAGTTCACCCTGTCGGGCGCCCTGTCCGACAGGGACGTCGCCGAGCGGCTCGCGAACGCCCTGGACTCACGGGACGGTTGGTCGTCCGAGGTCCAGGCCTGGGAGACCGGCGGTCCCACCGCGGTCGTGTCGGGCCCGCAGGGACTGTCCTTCGTCGGCAACGTGGACGAGGATCGGCACGTGACCATCGCCTCCGCCTCGCGATGTGTCGCCTGGTCCGGGGACGAGAGCCCCTTCAGCACGTACTGAGGGACGAGCCACCGGACACCCGACTGCAGGTGGACCACGAGCGCTCTGCGTCCAGGTGATGAGACGCGGCGACGAATCCTCACGGAACGGTCGTTCGGGACTCGCCTTCCGCTAGCGTGGCGCCATGAGGTACTCGATCGACGTGGGGGGCATCTCCGACGTGACCCGGGCGGTCGCGCGGGAGATGGACGTCGCATCGGCGGCGATCGTGGCTGCCCTGGCAGCCGCGGACGTCGCCCTGTCGGCGGTGAGCAGCGAGGGGGGACTGGCGGGGGCCTTGTCCGCCGCAGTGGACCCGAGACGGTCGACGGGACCGAACGCGGTCGCGCGTGCCGGAGCCCTGACCGCCGTCGCGCAGGCCAACGCCCTCTCGTACGCGCAGGCCGACGAGGTGATGGCCGCGACGACGGAGGCGGCGTCCGGGCAGGCCTCGGCCGCTGAGCGAGCGGCCGTGGCCCGGTACACCGGCCGCTTCGGCGGAGGCGTCCCGCGATGACGGCCCTCATCACGTTGGCCTCCCTGCCCGAGATCACCATCGACGTCGCGTCCCTCTCCTCCGGGGCGAGCGACCTCGCGACGCAGGCCGCGCTCGTGCAGCCCGCCACCGACCAGGCGTCGACGTCGTGGCAGGGTCTGTCGACGAGCTACGACACCCCCGAGTCGCCCGCGCTCATCGGCAAGATGACCGTCGTCGCGACGGCTGGTGCCGACTTCACCGAGGCCCTGTCCTCCGTCGCGAGCACCCTGACGACGTGCGCGGACGCCCTGGCGGGTGCCGAAGCGAGGCTCGAGGCGCTGCGGGCGGACATCGCGTCGTTCCGATCGGCCGTCGCCACGTTCCGGGCCGACCAGGCCGAGCTGCTCGAGGTCGACTCCGACCAGACGGGAGACGTCTGGGGTCCGGGGCAGTTCGAGCACAACGCGGGACTCGTCGCCGAGAGAGAGGCTGTGCGGCAGCTCATCGAGTCGGCCATCGACGAGGCTCGGAGCGACCTCGCGTCCGTGGCCGAGCCCGTGGGCGTGTCGTCCCTCACCGGCGTGGCCGACGCCTCGGCGACGAGCACCTCGTGGTCGCAGGCACAGGAGCACTTCGACGCCGAGTTGTCGTCCGCCCTCCTCGCTCGGCTCGCGCAGGACGACCCGGACGCCGTCTCGCGACTGCTGGCCCAGCATCCCGAGTGGGTCGAGCAGCTGCGGGAGCACCCGCCCGAGCCGACGGACGTCCGCGCGTGGTGGGACGGTCTCGACGGTGGTGCCGGCGATGACACGGCGGGGTGGTCCGCGACCCAGTCGGCCCTGCTGCTCGGAGCGCCGGTCGTCATGGGCGCCCTGGGAGGCGTGCCTCCCCTTGCCCGCGTCGAGGCGAACCGGCACAACGCCGAGACCAGGCGGTCGGAGGCGAAGGAGGAGCTCGGTGCGCTGAAGGACCGGCTCGATCTCGTCGACGGCTCCGGCTACTCGACCTCCTACGGATACCAGGCCAGCGAAGCGGAGAGACAGCTCGCAGCGGACATCCGGACCCTCGAGAAGGAGATCGCCTATCTCGACAAGGCCGTCACGCCTCTCGACGACGGCACTTACGAGGTACAACTGATGCTCTACGACCGTGAACGGTCCCGCATCGTCGAGATGATCGGCACACCGGGTCCGGACACCAAGACCACGATCACGTACAGTCCGGGGACGGGCACCACGATGGAGTCCTTCTACGGGAACGGCGTGCAGCAGGTGAGCCGGTACCTCGTCGATCAAGACTCTTCGAGGGTCGCTTTCGTCTGGAAGGACGGCTACTTCCCCGGGGGCAGTCCGGGTGACGATCTCGCGGGCGGCATCCTCGAGGCCAACGACACCGACTATGCGCTGCGGTCCGGGCGCGACCTCGCCGAGTTCCAGGACCAGATCGAGTCTGACCCTGTGCTGGCTGAGAGCTACGAAGTCGCGATAGGGCACTCGTGGGGGCTGGCGGCGGTGACGGGCTCAGAGGCTGCGGACGCTCACTACGACCAGGTGGAGTCGCTCGCCGGTGCCTACATGCCTCCAGGCTGGGAGGCGTCATCCGACACCACGTACAGCCACCAGAGCTATCGAGACTTCCTCTCGGAGTTCCAGGACCTCGGCCTGGTCGGCGAGGGCCGCAACCCCGATGTGAGCCCTGACTTCGACTCGACCGTCTACTCCCGCGAGGGTGACTGGCAACTCGTGCTGCCGACAGGATCGCAGTACCCCGGGAGCCTGCCCACGCCTCCCGCGAGCCTCGACATGACGAACTACCCGGTGGCGAACCACAACCTCGTGGCGACGAGCCAGACGGACAACTTCGCCGTGTTGCGCCGCATCGAGGAACGCATCAAGGCGGGTGCCGAATGAGCTGTCTTGCACGTGGACGACACCGCTCGGTGCGGGGCGCGTCCTGGGCTGCCGTTGCGCTCGTGTTCGTCACCGTGGCCACGAGCGGGTGCAGTCGACAAGAGGAGGCACAGGTGAACGAGAGCATGACCCTGATGCAGGCGAAGGCCGAGACGCAGGAGCTGGAGCGGTCGATCGTCGACGCGTTCCCCAGCGATCAAGTCGCCGCCGTGGAACAACGGCAAGAAGGCGTGCTCCTGAGCTGCAGCGACGATCAGTACCAATGGACGGGCGGCGTGGAGTTCACCCTGGCCGGTGACCTGTCCGACCGTGACGTCGCAGAGCGAGTCGTCGGTGCCCTGGAGTCGAAGGACGGCTGGTCGTCAGAGGTGCAGGACTGGAAGGACGGCGGGCCCACCGCGATCGTGTCGGGCCCACAAGGGCTGTCCTTCATCGGCAATCTGGACGCTGACCGCCTCGTGACCATCGCCTCCGCGTCGCGGTGCTTCACTTTGTCCGAGGACCAGAGTCCCTTCAGCAAGTACTGAGCGTTCGTGTTCCCGGGGGCTGACATGAGCGAGCGACGGACATCTGTACGGTGAGCTCACGCTGATCGCCATGCCGAACCGTCCGCCGCACTCGCCCCGCGACGCTCGCTGTGGTCCTCGTGCCGGGGCTCCGGAGCGGCAGTCGGAGCCAGGCCCGAGTCCCCGCCGAGCGTGCGGCGCCCGCGCCTGACACGTCAGGGGCCGCCGAGCAGGACGCCGACCACCCAGACGCCCGGCAGCACCAGTAAGACGACGGCGACGTCGACCGCCAGCAGGGCGACGTCGACGGCCTCGTGCTCCGACGGCTCGCTCGACGGGAGCACCGTCGTCACCGCCGCGACGGCTCCGACCGCCCCTGCCGTCGGCACCGTCACCGCCAGCGCCGTCGCGGCGACGATCGGCCCCGGCTCGGCCCACGGCAGGCTGACGAGCAGGATCGCCGCGGTCACGCCGACGAGCCCGCCGAGTGCCGCGACGACGCGGGCGACGTGCGCACGGCGGCGCCTCGCCGGTGGAGGCGTCGAGGGAGACGAGAGCGACGGGAAGTCCATGCCGCGCAACGATACAGACCGGTCCGAACATGGTGCACGAGGTCGTGCAGGTCTCGACCCCGGGGATGAGCAGTCCGGCAAGAGCGCCGCCGAGGCGCCAGGCCGAGGCGCCAGGCCGAGTCGCCGGGCCGAAGCGGCGCCCTCAGTCCTGCTGCGCGGGTGCCACCAGGAAGAAGAGCACCCCGGAGACGACCACCGTCAGCACGGCGACCACCAGCAACGGCGACGACACCCCCGACGCGAACGAGGCGCCTCCCGACGCCGACGTCACGAGCCGGCCGATGACCAGGGCGGCCGTCGCGAGGCCGGATCCGAGCAGGGCGACGCGAGCCAGGTCGTGCAGGCGACGGGCGTCGTCCGCCGTGGCGCGCCTCCTCTGCCTGGGCACGAAGAGCACGACGGCCAGCACGGCCACGGCCAGCGGCACCACGGCTCCGAGCGTCAGGGCGAGCTGGACGATGCCGAACAGGGCGGGCACGCCCTCGGGCTGGGTGTTCACGGCGGTCCTCACGGGATCGGGACGGAGCGGGCAGGCACGACGAGCGTCGCGTGACCATCTTGCCTGGTCGTCGCCCGCACCTGGCGACCGGGACCCGAGGAGGCGCGGGTCGCGCTCCTGGGCTCGCTCACGGCTGGACGGCAGGCGTCGCCCAGACCACGTCGCTATGGTCGCTCCGACGAGAGGGGGTCGTGTGTTCGACGCCACCGGCCTCATGGGCCTGCTGCTGATGATCGTGGGAGTCCTGCTCCTCGCGGTCGCGCTGCCGCTCATCGGGTCGTTCCTGCTCGACGGGCTGATCCAGATCGTGCGCGGGGACGGCCTCCGCGTCTTCGGGCTCGCCGCCGTGCTCTCGCTGGTCACGGCCCTCGTCGGCGTCGCGATGCTCGTCGGAGCCCGGCAGGTCACCGACGACATGGTGTCGCTCGGCATGCTCGAGAACGGGCTCAGCGGGCTGCTGTCGGTGCTCGTGCCGGCGATGGTCGTGCTCGCCGTGATCCAGTTCGTGCGGCGCCAGGTGCGCGCGCGTCGACAGCGCGCCGCCTAGCTCCCCGCGCGCGCCGCGCTCTCTGCGCTCATCGGCGTCGGGAGAAGGAACACGCGAAAAGGGACAAGACACCCTCGGGCCCGAGAGTGTCTTGTCCCTTTTCACCTGTCCAGCGCTGGAGCCAGCTAGCCAGCCGAAGCCGCAGCCGCAGCCGCAGCAGCGCCTAGTGGCGGGGCTTGCGGTCGAACCTGTCGCCGCCGCGGTCGCCGTCACGGTCGCGACGGGGCGCGCCGCCGCTGCGACGGTCGGGCTTGATCTCGATCAGCGTGCCGCTGATGCGCGTGTCGACCAGGCGGTCGAGCATGTCGCGGCTGATGTCCGAGGCGAGCTCGACGATCGAGAAGTCGGGACGGATCTGGATCGCTCCGAAGTCGTCCCGGCTGAGGCCGCCCTCGTTGGCGAGCGCGCCGACGATCTGACGGGGCTCGACGCGCTGGCGACGGCCGACCTCGATGCGGTAGGCGGTCATCGGCTTCGAGGTGCGGGGGCCGCGCTCGGCACGGTCGCCGCGGTCGGCACGCCCGCCCCGGTCGTCGCGTGAGCCCGAGCCGCGGTCGTCGCGGACCGGACGGTCGTCCCGACGGGCGGGGCGCTCGTCGGCAGGGTCGAGCAGCAAGGGCGTCTCGCCCTGCGCCACGACGGCGAGCGCGGCGGCGACGTCGGCCTCGGGCACGTCGTGGTGCTCGACGTAGTGGCCGATGATGTCGCGGAACGCGCTGATGCGCGCCTCCTGGGCGAGCGCCTCCGTGATCTGGTCGTCGAAGCGCGCGAGGCGCGTGACGTTGACGTCCTCGAGGGTGGGCAGCTGCATCTGCGTGAGCGGCTGGCGCGTCGCCTTCTCGATGGCGCCGAGGAGGCGGCGCTCACGGGGGGTGACGAAGCTGATCGCTGCACCGCTGCGGCCGGCACGGCCCGTGCGGCCGATGCGGTGCACGTACGACTCGGTGTCAATCGGGAGGTCGTAGTTGACGACGTGCGTGATGCGGTCGACGTCGAGGCCGCGGGCGGCGACGTCGGTCGCGACGAGGATGTCGAGCTTGCCGCTCTTGAGCTGGCCGACCGTGCGCTCGCGCTGGGCCTGGGCCACGTCGCCGCTGATCGCGGCGGCGGTGTAGCCGCGGGCACGCAGCTTCTCGGCGAGGGTCTCGGTCTCGCTCTTCGTGCGGACGAAGATGATCATGCCCTCGAAGGCCTCGACCTCGAGGATGCGCGTGAGGGCGTCGACCTTCTGCGGGTACGACACCATCAGGTAGCGCTGGCTCGTGTTGACCGAGGTCGTGGTCTTGGCCTTGACCGTGATCTCTTCGGCGTCGTTGAGGTACTGCTTCGAGATGCGGCGGATCTGCGGCGGCATCGTCGCGGAGAAGAGCGCGACCTGCTTGTCGTCGGGAGTGTCGGCGAGGATCGTCTCGACGTCCTCGGCGAAGCCCATCTTGAGCATCTCGTCGGCCTCGTCGAGCACGAGGTACTTGAGCTCGCTCAGGTCGAGGGTGCCCTTGGCCAGGTGGTCCATGATGCGGCCGGGCGTGCCGACGACGACGTGGACGCCGCGGCGCAGCGCGCTCAGCTGGACGCCGTAGGCCTGGCCGCCGTAGACGGGCAGCACGTGGACGCCGCGCATGCCGCTGGCGAACTGCTCGAACGCCTCGCAGACCTGCAGGGCCAGCTCGCGCGTCGGGGAGAGGACGAGGGCCTGCGGCTTCTTGGCCGAGACGTCGAGCCGGGACAGGATCGGCAGCGCGAAGGCCGCCGTCTTGCCGGTGCCGGTCTGGGCCAGGCCGACGACGTCGCGTCCGCCGAGCAGGGTGGGGATGGTGGCCGCCTGGATGGCGGAGGGGGTCTCGTAGCCGATCTCCTTGATCGCCTTGAGCACCTGGTCGCTCAGACCCAGGTCCGAGAACGTCGGACCGATCTCGGGTGCATCGGCGTCGATCGTGTCGTTCTCGGTGGTGTCGCTCATCCTTCTAGGGTAGAGGACTGCGCGGGCTCCCACGGCCGCGCGGCGCGGGCGGGTCGCCGAGACGTGCCAGGCGAAGCGGGTCAGGCGCCGCCGGTCGGGCCTCCCGGACCGCCCGAGCCCGTCGTCCCCGGCGCCGGCGTCTGCGGGCCGACGATGCTGATCGGCGAGGTGTCGAGCCGCTCGGACTGCACGACGACGCGCTTCACCCGGCGCCGCAGCGAGCGCCGCGCGCCGGGGGTGGCCAGCAGGCTGCCGAGCACCAGGCCGGCGCCGATGGCGAGCGTCGTCGAGACGGAGCCGACCACGTCGAGCGCCGCGCCGCCCGTCCCTGCCATGACGTTGAGCAGGGCGGAGGCGACGGCCAGCGACGGCAGGAGCGAGCCGCAGAAGGCAGGCACGGCGATGGCGGTCGCCGAGACGCGCAGGCGCGCCGCGATGACGGTGCTGAGCGCCCCGAGCAGGGTGGCCACCAGGAACGTCGCGCCGAGCAGGGGCACCTCGAGCTGCTTCAGGCACCACAGGGTGACGGTGCCGACGAGCGCGACGCCGATCGCGACCGGCACGACGCGGGCGTTGGCCCCCTGCGTGACGGCGGTCGCCGACGCGGCGAAGAAGGTCGTGACGAGGAGGAGCCAGATCGGCAGGGTCCGGAGTGTGATGTCGGTCGGGTCGACCTCGATCGACAGGCCGGAGGTGAGTGCCAGCCCGCCGGGGATGCCCACGGCGATCCCCGCGACGATCAGGGCGATGATCAGCGCCCGGGACAGCGCCATCGCGCGGAAGCCCGAGATGGCGTCCTGGGCCCAGGTGACGATCGTCACGTGGGGCAGGATCAGCACCACCACGGCGGCCACCATCGCGGCGGCGCTGCCGGCGCCGACCGCGCCCGCCCAGATCGCGAGCGACCCCACGGCGGCGACGCTCGCCGACTGGAGGGCGACGATGAAGAAGTTCGGGATGCCCTTGCGGGTGAGCCAGCGACCGAGGACCATCGCGCCGACCATCAGGACGAAGGCGCCCGCCGCGCCGGCGAGCGAGCCTCCGGCCTGGAGGGAGACGGAGACTCCGAAGAGGCCCATGGCTGCGTCCGTGATCCAGGTCGGCCAGCGCGGGGGAGAGCGCAGCACCGTGACCAGCCCCTCGACGGCGCTCGTCATGTCGCGCTCGTCGTGCAGCAGCTCGTCGACGATCTGGTAGACGAGCGAGAGCCGGTGCAGGTCGCTGCCCTCGGCCGCGACGACGCGCATCTTCACGAGGGGAGGACCCTCGACGGGCGTGTACTGCACGGTGATCGCGGTGCCCGTGATGTCGAGCTCCAGCGGGGCGAGGTTCCACTTCGTGCCGACGGCCACGATCGCGACCTCGACGGTACGGACGTCCGCGCCCGAGGCGAGCATCACCTCGCCGAGGTCGAGGCAGAAGTCGACGATCTGACGCGGCGAGTAGAGGTCGCCGAGGTGGCCGTGGGCCGGCGTCGTGCCCTCGTAGATCGTGCCGCGCAGACGGGCGCGGACGTCGCGCATCTCCTGCGCGTCGACCCGACGCCGGCGGACGCGCGCCGGACGCGGCGCCGCGGGCGTCTTGGGAGCCCCCCGCCCGGACGCCTTGGCCGGCGCCTTCGGCGGCGTCCGGTAGGTGGGTATCCAGGGAGCCGCGGGGTCTCGGGTCGTCCCCGGCACCTCCTGGTGCGCGCCGGCGCCGGCGGCGCTGCCGCCTGTCCCGTCGGACGCGGCCCTCGGGGCGCCGCCGGCAGAAGCCCCGTCGGCCTCAGGTCCGGCCTCGGGAGCAGCAGCGCGCCTCGGCGGCGGGTCGTACGCCCGCGGGCCGTCGGCGAAGCCGGGCGTGCCCGCCCGGGTCGGCGTCCCGTCACGGTCGGCGGGTCGGTCGGAGGCGGGGCGTTCGGACATCGGGACGAGTCTAGGCAGGCGCGCCCGGCGAGTCGCTGCGACCGTCGCGGACCGGCGCGTCCCCTGCAGACTCGGCCTCCGCCTCCTGCGCCCGCTGCCGGGCGAACATCTGCGGGACGATCCTGAGGAACGTCCAGACGTCGCCGCGGTCGTAGCTGTCGGGCGACTCGTCGCCCCCGAGGAACGGGTAGGGCACGGGCACGTAGACCTGGTCGGGGCCGAGGGGGCCCGTGCGGCGGGCGACCTCGTCGAGGTGGGGGCGGCGGAGGACGAACTCGTCGAAGCCCTCGTCGGACAGGACCATCGCGTCGAAGTGCTCGAGGGAGTCGAAGCGGCCGTAGTCCTTGAAGGCGTCGCGGAAGGGGTGCAGCACCCCGAAGGTGCCCTCGCGCCGGTCGTGGAGGAACACGTGCCCGAGGTGCGAGTACCCGACGACGTCGGTGTACGAGCGGTGCAGCCCCTCCCAGCCGGGCAGGTCACCGACGGGACGGGGCGACGGGAGGAGGTGGTAGCCGGGCGAGCCGGACGCGGGCTCGGCCGCCAGCTCGGGTGCGGCGGCGGGCCCAGGCGCGGGGACGGGCTCGGGCGCGGCGGGCTCGGGCTCGGGCTCGGTGGCAGGCTCGGTGGCCAGCTCGGAAGGGACTCTGACGGGCGCGCTCTCGGGTGCGGCCGCGGTGTCCTGCGGGCTCGTCGTCGAGCGCCGGAACGGGTTCCTCATTCGCGTGAGCTTAGGGGGACCTCGCCTGCTCGTCGAGAGCTGACGAGAACTCATGAGGTGGTCCGGACGAGAGCGGGGCTGACGCGCGGGAACGCCCCCCCCCCCCGGGAATGCACGCTCGCCGCGTCGGTTGCACCACGGATGAGCTCTGCCGACAGCACCCGTCCGACCGACCCGACCGCCGACCCCTCCGCCGCCGCTCCCGGCACCCCGGACGCCGCGCCGCGCACCGCGCTCGTGGTCGGCGCCAGCGGCATCACCGGCACCGCGCTGGTCGAGCGCCTCACGGCGGACGGCTGGGACGTCCTCGCGCTGTCGCGCCGCGCCTCCTCGGCCCCCGGCGTCCGCGGCATCGCCGCGGACCTGCGCAGTGCCGACAGCCTGCAGGAGGCGCTGGCCGGCGAACGCCCCACCCACGTCTTCTTCACGGCCTGGTCGCGCCAGGAGACCGAGGCCGAGAACATCGCGGTCAACGCGGGCATGGTCCGCGACCTGCTCGCCGCGCTGGCACACGCGCCGGTGCAGCACGTCGCGCTGGTCACCGGCCTGAAGCACTACCTCGGACCGTTCGAGGCGTACGCCGCGGGCGAGATGCCCGACACGCCGTTCCACGAGGAGGAGCCCCGCCTCGACACCCCGAACTTCTACTACGCGCAGGAGGACGAGGTCTTCGCCGCCGCCGAGCGCCAGGGCTTCACCTGGTCGGTGCACCGCTCGCACACCGTGATCGGCTACGCCGTCGGCAACGCGATGAACATGGGCCTCACCATCGCCGCCGCCGCTGCTCTGAGCCGCGAGCACGGGCTGCCGTTCGTGTTCCCGGGCAGCGAGACGCAGTGGAACTCGCTCACCGACATGACCGACGCCGGCCTGCTCGCCGACCACATGGTCTGGGCGTCGACCGACCCCGCCGGTGCGGACGAGCCGTTCAACGTCGTGAACGGCGACGTGTTCCGCTGGCGCTGGATGTGGCCCCGCCTCGCCGCGCACCTCGAGGTCGACCCTGCCCTGGTCGCCGGGCCGTCGGGCGCGCCGCAGCCGTTCGAGGTGCAGATGGCCGGTCGCGAGGACGACTGGGCGGCGCTCGCCGCGAAGCACGATCTCGTCGAGCCCGACCTCGCGCGCGTCGCGTCGTGGTGGCACACCGACGCCGACCTCGGCCGCGAGATGGAGGTCGTCACCGACATGGGCAAGAGCCGCGAGGCCGGGTTCGTCGGGTTCCGCCGCACGGAGCGCGCGTTCACCGAGCTCTTCGACCGGTACCGCGCGGCACGCCTGGTGCCGTAGGGCGGCTGCGCGTCCTCGGGCGCTCTGTGTCCCGCAAATGCCGACCGCGGGTGCCGCAATACCTGCATCTCCCGCTGTTGTAGCGCCCGGCATCGGCTGACGGTCGGCATGTGCGTGAGTCGACACTGATCTCAGGAGGCGTGGGTCGACGGCCTGAACGAGGCGCGGGTCGCGAACCGAGGAGGCGTGGGTCGACGGCCTGAAGGAGGCGCGGGTCGCGAGCTACGGGAGGCGCTTGTCGTCAGCCGGGCCGTCGGACGCGTCGTCGACGCGCGGGGCGCCCTCCGCGAGGGGCACGTCGTCCGCGTGGGCGAGGATCGACTGCGCCGTGGCGCCGAGCACCACGGTGGCGTCGACCCCGCGGGCCTCGGCCAGGGCTGCGCTGAGACCGGCCGCGAGGCTGCCGCCGGCTGCTCCGAGGGTCGAGACGACCGCCTCCTGCTGCTCGGTCAGCGGCTCGTCGGCCTGCTCGGCGACGACCTCGCGCAGGTTGTCGTCGCTCGCGTCGAGTGCCTCGTCGTCGCCCTGCGTGATGGCAGCGGCCTGGGACACGATCGCGAGCGCGAGCTCCGCGGCGTCGCGCTCGGGTGTGCGGTCGGTCGGTGTCGTCTCGTCCATGCGGCGACCGTACGCCGCACTCGCGAGGGATCGTCAGCGAGCTCAGAGGCAGCGTCCGCGCGCCGAGCCCAACGCGCCCTCGGCCCCTTGTCCCACATGTGAGAGTGATCGGCGTCGCCGGCGTCCCAGGAGCGGGGATCCGGGGCCTCCTGGCGGCGGATCTGTCTCCCTTTGCGATGCCCGGCGTCCGGCGCCGCGCCGCTGAGTGAGCACTGCGCAATTCAATGCGGGCCACGCCGTTCAGTGCGGGCCACGCCGTTCAGTGCGGGCCACGCCGCTCAATGCGGGCCACGCCGCTCAGTGCGCGCCGCGACGTCGAGCGAGCTCGACGGCCCGCCCGATGCCGTCGCGCCACGGCGCCCCGTGGCCGGGGAGCACCACGCGGGCTCCCGTCGAGGCGAGGGCGTCGAGCGAGGCGAGGGCCACGTCGCTGTCGGCCGTCGCGGCTCCGGCCACGATCTGCGGGCCGCGACCGCCGGTGTAGGGGTCGAGCGTGACGAGCGCGTCCCCGACGATCACCGCGTCGCGGTCGGGCAGGTGGAGCGCGACGTGCCCGTCGGTGTGTCCCGGCGTCGGCACGATCACGGCGCCCTCGGGCAACGGCGTGCCGGCACCGATCGGCTCGGCGTCCCGGACGCCCCGCACCCCCAGCGCGCCCGCGAGGGCCATGCGGCCGAGCGCCGGCAGGGCGGCGAGGTGCTCGACCGGGTACCGCCAGCGGGGGCGCTCGTGGCGGTACGAGTACGGCCGGGCCGCGAGACGGGCGTCGGCCTCGTGGACCCACACCGGCAGCCCCCAGCGCCGCCGCACCTGACGTGCACAGCCGACGTGGTCGAAGTGGGCGTGGGTGAGGAAGACGCCGTCGACGTCGTCCCGGCCGTGGCCGAGCTCGAACAGGGCCTGCAGGAGGTGCGGCCACGCAGCAGGGAGACCCGCGTCGACGATCAGCACCCTCGTGCCGTGCTCGACCAGGTACAGGTTCGTGTCAGCGACCTCGAGGCGGTGCACGCCGGGGGCGACGTCGCGCTCGAGCAGGGCGGAGGGGCGGAGGAACGACATGTACCGACCGAACCACGGCGGGCTCGTCCGTGCAGACGGCTTGACACGAGCCCCGGTCGAGGGGCCACGGAGGCGCGCTCCGGGTCGACGGTGTCAGGCACCAGTCAGCAGGCGCCCGGGTTCGACCACCGTCGGTCAGGCGTCGAGCAGCCCGCGGATGTCGTCCGCGGTGAGCGAAGAGCTGAAGACGGCGTCGTCGTCGACGACCGCGTCGAAGAGGGCGGCCTTCTTGCGGCTGAGCGCGAGGACCTTCTCCTCGATCGTGTCGTTCGCGATCATCCGGTAGACCATCACCCGCTTCGTCTGGCCGATGCGGTGGGCGCGGTCGACCGCCTGCGACTCGGCGGCGGGGTTCCACCACGGGTCGAGCACGAAGACGTAGTCGGCCTCGGTCAGGTTCAGGCCGACGCCGCCGGCCTTGAGGCTGATGAGGAACACGGGCGAGGCACCCGAGCGGAACCGCTCGATCACCTCGGCCCGCCTCCTCGTCGACCCGTCGAGGTACTCGTGGGCGAGGCCACGCTCGGCGAGCCGGTCGGCGACGCGTGACAGGAACGACGTGAACTGGCTGAACACGAGCGCCCGGTGCCCGCCCGCGACCACGTCGTCGAGCTCGTCGAGCAGCTGGTCGAGCTTCGCCGAGGGCACGTCGTCGTAGGCCGGGTCGATGAGCACGGCGTCGAGCGCGAGCATCCGCAACAGGGTGAGCGAGCGGAACACGATGAACCGGTTGCGGTCGAGGTCGTCGATCAGGTCGAGCAGCTTCAGGCGCTCTCGCTGCAGGAACGCGTCGTAGAGCTCCCGGTGCGCCGGTGCCAGGTCGACGCGCAGAACCTGCTCCTGCTTCTCCGGCAGCTCGGGTGCCACCAGTTCTTTGGTGCGCCTGAGCATCAGCGGCCGGATCCGACGCCGCAGCGCCTGCAGCAGCTCAGGTCGTTCACCGGTCGCGATCGGCTTCAGCCAGTCGTCCGAGAAGCGGACGCTCGTCGACAGCAGCCCGGGCGCGACGATGCGGAACAGCGCCCAGAGGTCCATCAGGCCGTTCTCGAGCGGGGTGCCCGTGATGGCGATCGTCACCGGCACGTCGAGGTCGACGGCGAAGCGGTGCGCCTGCGACTGCGGGTTCTTCACGTACTGGGCCTCGTCGAGCACGAGAGCCGCCCACGAGTGCGCGGCGTACTCCGCGAAGTCGAGACGGAACAACGCGTAGGAGGTGACCACGACGTCGGCCTCGGCCGCCGCCTCCCGCAGGCCCCCGCGGCTCTTGGCCTCGGTCTCGGTGATCGTGTGCACGAGCAGCCCCGGCGTGAAGCGAGCGGCCTCGGACGCCCAGCCGGAGACGACCGAGGTGGGAGCGACGACGAGGAACGGGGTGCGCGAGGGCGTGGCATCGTCAGGCCCGGCACCGGGCGAGTCAGCGTCGCGGGCGCGGGCGCGGGCCACGGCCTCGGCTTCACGGACGTGCGCGAACAACGCAAGGGTCTGCAGCGTCTTGCCGAGCCCCATGTCGTCGGCGAGGACACCGCCGAGACCGTGCTCGTACAGGAACGCCAGCCACCGGAAGCCCTCGAGCTGGTACGGCCGCAACGTCGCCGTCACGGAGGCGGGCACCGCCGCCGAGGACGCCGCGGCTAGTGCAGCGGCGCCGGTGTCGCCGTCCGCCGCGTCGGCCAGCGCGAGCAGCCCGCCCACCGTCCGCCGCCAGCTGTCCGCCTGTACCGTCGCGTCGGCGAGGTCGTCGAACTCGGCCCAGAGGCCCGCCTGGTAACGGCTGATGCGGGGAGTCTCGACCTCCCACTCGTCGAGCGAGGTCGCCTCGTCGATGAGCCGCTTCAGCTCGTCGAAGGCCGGGTGCGTCAGCGACAGGTACGACTTGTCGACGAGCAGCATCTTGCGCTGCCGCTTCGCCAGCGCCGTCAGCAACGGGACGAACGGCACCGTCCGGCCCTCGATCGTGACGAGCACGCCGAGGTCGAACCAGTCGCGCTTGTCGGTCTCGATCGTCGTGACGGTCAGGTGCGGCGCCTCGGTGAGCTCGCGGTAGTCGGGGCGCTCGCCGACGACGTCGACGCGGACGTCTCGTCGCGCCTCGAGATCGGGCAGCCGTGCGTGGGCGAACTCCGCGGCCGCCACCCCGCGGAGCGTCGTGCCTCGGCCCGGGACGCCCCACGACTCGACGTCGGGCACGACGACCCCGGGGGCGGGTGCCGCCGAGCCGAAGGGCACGACGCGACCCGCGACGTCCCAGTGCCAGCCGAGCGAGAGGCTGTCGCCCCTGCCGAAGGTCGCCGTCAGCACCAGCTGCGGCGGGAGCACCTCGGGGAAGGCCACCGAGTCGTCGCTGCTGGTCACGGCGACCGTCTGCTGCAGCGCAGGGTAGAAGTCGCGGAGGAACTCGTCGGCGTCGCCTGCGGGCACGACGAGCTCGCGCGCAGACGTCAGCAGCCGTCGCTGCTCGTCGCCGATCGGCGACGCGGTCGGTGCGAGGACGATCGACAGCGCGGGGTCGGGTGACACGAGATAGACCCCGTGGTCGGCCACCGTGCCGCTCTCGTCGTCCGTGCGCAGCACGCCGTCGACCGTCACGCCCGCGGCGAGCACGAGGCCGCCGTCGTCTCCGCGACGCGCGTCGACCGCCACCCGAGCGCCCGTGGCCACGGTGACGTCGGTGCTGCGCTTGCCGGTGACGAGGGCGATCCCGAGCCGCTCGGCCTCCGCGAGCAGGGGCCAGAGCAGCGGACTGGAGAAGTCGTCGAGCATCAGCCAGTCGCTCTCGCCGGGCACGTATGCCGCGTGCACGGAGCGGTGCAGGGCCGCGAACTGGCCGAACCAGGCGTGCACGTCGGCCGCGATCTGCAGGCGGTTCATCTGGTACGGCAGGGACGTCCAGGTGAGGTCGCCCCGCACCCAGTTGCCCGTGCGGCTGAGGCTGACCGGCCGCACCCCGAGACGCCAGGAGGCGCCCGCCGCCCCGCCCAGGGAGGCTCCCGTCACCAGTCCGCCCCCGCCCAGCCCGCCCGTCGCGCGGTCCTGCGCGTCGACGAGCGGCGCGGGCGACGGCGCGTCCCAGCGGCTGCGCGACGGCCGCGCCCGCGGCCGACGCTCGAAGAGCAGTCCCATGCGGGTCGTGCGGGCGTCGACCCGGCGAGGCGGCTCGGTCAGCGGGGCCAGGCGTGAGCGCCAGTCGGCGGGGGAGCCGGTGCCGGCGGCAGCGCCTGCTACGACGGCAGGCGAGCTGACCGACTCGTCGTCGCCCGCGACGCCTGTGGCCCAGCCCGCGCCTCCGGCGCTCGAAGCCGTGCGCACGAGGCCCGCGCCCGGAGACAGGACCCGTGCGTTGTTGGCCAGCAGGGCGGCGGCCACGTGCTTGCAGTCGCCGCCGAGCGGGCAGCTGCACTCGCTGCTGGTGGGGCGGCCGTGCTCGCCGCGGCCCGGGGCGAGCACGACGCGGCAGCGGTAGGGAGCCGCCACGCTGCCGCGTACCTCGGCGGACAGGACCTGGCCCTCGACGTCCCACTCCGAGGAGACGACGTGGTCGTCACGGGCGTACTCCTTTGCACGGGAGAACGCGCGCGGTCCGACGAGCCGGATGACGTCGACGGCGTCGACCAGGGGCGCGGTCGCGCGCGTCGGCTCGGGGGAGGGCATGCGCCCATGATCCCAGCAGCCGCCGACACCGGCGGACCCCGCTTCCGCAAGGGCCGGGGGACCCGCTCGTGCGTCGATCGACCCGGAGGATACGGGCCCCCGCGTGCCGGGACAAGCCCCGGCGCCCCTGGCTCCGACCGGTGTTGGCTCGACCGCACGCACGACGAGAGGACCCGAGACGCATGAGGAGCCGGCACGCATGAGGGCGATGACCTACCGAGGGCCGTACAAGATCCGCGTCGACGAGAAGGACGTGCCGACGATCCAGCACCCGAACGACGCGATCGTGCGGGTGACCCTCGCGGCCATCTGCGGCTCCGACCTGCACCTCTACCACGGCATGATGCCCGACACGAGGATCGGCCACACCTTCGGCCACGAGTTCATCGGGGTCGTCGAGGAGGTCGGGTCGTCGGTCGAGAACCTGGCGAAGGGCGACCGTGTGATGGTGCCCTTCAACATCTACTGCGGCTCGTGCTGGTTCTGCGCCCGCGGCCTGTACTCGAACTGCCACAACGTCAACGCGAACGCGACGGCCGTCGGCGGCATCTACGGCTACTCGCACACCACCGGCGGCTACGACGGCGGGCAGGCCGAGTACGTGCGCGTGCCGTTCGCCGACGTGGGGCCGAGCATCATCCCCGACGACATCCGGGACGAGGACGCGTTGTTGATGACCGACGCCCTCAGCACGGGCTACTTCGGCGCCCAGCTCGGCGAGATCGCCCAGGGCGACACGGTGGTCGTGCTCGGCGCCGGACCGGTCGGCCTCTTCGCCGCGCGCTCCTCCTGGTTCATGGGCGCCGCGCGCGTGATCGTCGTCGACCACCTCGAGTACCGCCTCGAGAAGGCGCGCAGCTTCACCCACGCCGAGACCATCAACTTCGCGGAGCACGACGACATCGTCGTCGAGCTCAAGAAGCAGACCGACTACCTGGGCGCCGACGTCGTCATCGACGCGGTGGGCGCCGAGGCGGACGGCAACCTCGTCCAGCACGTCACGAGCGCGAAGTTCAAGCTCCAGGGCGGGTCGCCCATCGCGCTCAACTGGGCCATCGACGGCGTCCGCAAGGGCGGCACCGTCTCGGTGATGGGCGCCTACGGGCCGATCTTCAGTGCCGTCAAGTTCGGCGACGCCCTCAACAAGGGCCTCACCCTCCGCATGAACCAGGCGCCGGTCAAGCGGCAGTGGCCGCGCCTGTTCGAGCACATCAGGGCGGGTCACTTCACGCCGAGCGACATCGTCACGCACCGCGTGCCCCTCGAGCACATCGCGGAGGGGTACCACCTCTTCTCGGCGAAGCTCGACGGCAACATCAAGACCCTGGTCGTGCCGGGCGCCTGAGGCCGACCGGCACCCGCAGCAGCACCTGTCCCGCACCTGTCCCACGGACGAGGAGACATCCCATGAGCGACCACGACGACATCCCCCTGGCGTACCTGCCCTCGAAGCCCCGTGACGTCCCGACCGCCGAGCAGCTCCGCGAGCGAGTGCCCGGCTGGGGCGCCGACCTCGACCCGGCCGACCGCCCGTCGCACCCCAAGCTGCAGTTCGCGCCCGGCGCCTCCGGGGCCCGGTGGGAGTTCCCCGAGCGCCAGCCCGGTTCCGAGGGGCGCGAGCGCTCGATCGAGCACGCCTTCGTCACGCCCGTCTTCGGCACGGCCCAGCCGCTGCACGGCGTGTCGGGCGCGATCCGCCGGTTCGCCTACGACCGCTACAGCGAGGGGCGCCTCGCGCACTGGCTGCTGCTCGTCGCCGGAGACCGCGTCGACTCGACGGGGGCGCACCTCCGGTCACTCGTCAGCGGCCGCCCCGACGACCTGCTGAGCGAGACCGGCGTGACCGCCGAGGCCAGGAAGGAGGCGCGGGCCGCGTCCCGCGACTCGACCCGCGTCGACCGTCACCACCGCTGGCTCGACCCGCTGATCGTCGCCGGCCCGTGGGTCGTGACGGGCGTGGTCGCCGTCCGCGTCGTCGCGAAGGCGGTGCGCGCACTGCGCTGAGCCAGGGGGAGGGAAGGTACGTCGCCGGGAGGAAGGGCCCGGCGGTGTCGTGCGGGACGCCCGCGTGGTGCCAGAATTGGCGCGCACCACGGGCCGTCGTCGCTCCGGGGCGCTCCGAACGCCTCTGACCGACACCTCCTCGAAGGATCCGTGCATGGCCTCCACCCTCCCGCGCGACGCGTCCCGCCTCGGCGAGCTCGACGCGCTCCTCTTCGACCTCGATGGCGTCCTCACGCCGACGGCCGAGGTGCACATGCGCGCCTGGTCCCGTCTGTTCAACGACTGGTTCGACGCGCACGGGCTCGCCCCGTACACCGACGCCGACTACTTCGAGCACGTCGACGGCCGGCCCCGCTACGACGGCGTCCGCGCGATGCTCGCCGCGCGCGGCGTCGAGCTGCCCGAGGGCACGGACGACGACAGCCCGGACGCCGAGACCGTGCGCGGTCTCGGCAACCGGAAGAACGCGGTCTTCGCGGCCGAGCTGGACGAGAACGGCGTCGAGCCCTACCCGGGCAGCATCGAGTTCCTCGACCGCGCGATCGCCCTGGGCGTCGCCGTCGCCGTCGTCTCGAGCTCGCGCAACGCCGTGCCCGTGCTCGTGGCCGCTGGCCTGCGCGACCGCTTCGACGTCATCGTCGACGGTGCGGTCGCCGCGGCCGAGGGCATCGCGGGCAAGCCTGCCCCCGACACCTACCTCGAGGGCGCGCGCCGACTGGGCCTCACGGCCGCGGACTGCGTCGTCGTCGAGGACGCGACGAGCGGGGTCGAGGCCGGCCGTGCCGGCTCGTTCGGCCTCGTGCTCGGCGTCGACCGCGGCACCGGCCGCGACGCCCTGCTCCGCTCCGGCGCCGACGTGGTGGTCGACGACCTGCAGGAGGTGGTCGCCGCGCTCGGCTCGGCCCGCGCCTCCTCGTCGCCCGACCCGGCCAGCACGAGCACCAGCACCGAGACCGCCAGCACCGACACGACCAGCACCGAGACCGCAGAGGCCCAGCCGTGAACCACATCACCTCCGACCCGCTCGACCGCAGCCGGTTCCCCGTCGACGAGTGGGCCCTCGTCGAGGACGAGTACAACCAGGGCGACGAGGGCGTGACCGAGACGATCTTCGCCCTCGGCAACGGCTACCTCGGCCTGCGCGGCAACCCGGACGAGGGACGCGGCGGCCACTCGTTCGGCACCTACGTGAACGGGTTCCACGAGACGTGGCCGATCCGCCACGCAGAAGAGGCGTTCGGCTTCGCCCGCGTCGGCCAGACGATCGTCAACGTGCCCGATGCGAAGGTGATCCGGCTCTACGTCGACGACGAGCCCTTCGTGCTCTTCGAGGCCGACATCCTGAGGCACTGCCGCCGACTCGACTTCCAGGACGGCGTCCTCAGCCGTGAGGTCGAGTGGCGCACCCCGTCGGGCAAGCGAGTGCTCGTCACGAGCCGCCGCCTCGTGAGCCTCGAGGACCGCCACCTGGCGATCATCGAGTACGAGGTCACCGTGCTCGACGCCGACGCGTCGCTGCTCATCTCGAGCCAGATCCTCAACCGCCAGGACATGGGCGACGAGTACCACGCGGGCATGCGCGCCGCCGCCGACGCCTTCGACCCCCGCCGCGCCGAGTCCTTCGAGGACAGGGTGCTGCAGCCCGTGCTGGCCCGCAACGGCGGCGCCCGTGCCGTGCTCGGCTACCGGACGACCAACTCGGGCATGACCATCGCGGTCGGCGCCGACCACGTCATGGAGACCGAGAACGAGTGGGACGAGTCGTCGTCGATCGACGACGACCTGTCGAAGCACGTGTACCGCGTCCGCGCGAAGGCGGGCGTGGCCGTCAAGATGATCAAGACGGTGACCTACCACACGAGCCGCGGCGTGCCGCCGCGCGAGCTCGCCGACCGCTGCGACCGCACTCTCGACCGTGCCGCGGAGGAGCCGCCGCAGGCGATGTTCGACAAGCAGCGGGCCTGGCTCGACGACTACTGGGCGCGCACCGACGTCGTCGTGGGCGGCCAGCCGGAGATCCAGCAGGCGGTCCGCTGGAACCTCTTCCAGCTCGCCCAGGCGACGGCCCGCACCGACGGCCAGGGCATCGCCGCCAAGGGCGTCACCGGGTCCGGCTACGGCGGGCACTACTTCTGGGACACCGAGATCTACGTGCTCCCGTTCCTCACCTACACGGCGCCGAACGTCGCGCGGAACGCCCTGCGCTTCCGCCTCGGCATGCTCGACGCCGCCCGCGACCGCGCCGTCGAGCTGAACCAGCGCGGCGCCCTCTTCCCGTGGCGCACCATCAACGGCCTCGAGTCCTCCGCCTACTACGCGGCCGGCACGGCGCAGTACCACATCGACGCCGACATCAGCCACGCTCTCAGCCAGTACGTCCAGGCCACGGGCGACCTGGACTTCATGGAGCGCGGCGGCGTCGACATCCTCGTCGAGACGGCGCGACTCTGGGCCGACCTCGGCTTCTGGCGCTCGAACGGCGACCAGCGGTTCCACATCGACGGCGTCACGGGCCCCGACGAGTACACGACCGTCGTCGACGACAACCTGTACACGAACGTCATGGCCCGCGCGAACCTCCGGGCCGCCGTCCGCTACGTCGCCAAGCTCGCGGAGGAGTCTCCGGTCGCCTACGAGCGCATGGTGTCCCGGCTGGGGCTCGACGAGCAGGAGATCGCCGGTTGGCAGCGCGCCGCCGAGGCCATGGAGATCCCCTACGACGAGCACCGCGGCATCCACCCGCAGGATGCGCAGTTCCTCGACAAGGAGCTGTGGGACCTCGACGCCACGCCGGCCAACAAGCGCCCGCTGCTGCTGCACTACCACCCGCTGGTGATCTACCGGTTCCAGGTGCTGAAGCAGGCCGACGTCGTGCTCGCACTGTTCCTCCAGGGCGACGAGTTCACCGCCGAGCAGAAGCTGCGCGACTTCGAGTACTACGACGCGCTGACGACGGGAGACTCGACCCTCTCCGGGGTCGTGCAGTCGATCATCGCGGCCGAGGTGGGCCACCACCAGCTGTCGATGCAGTACTTCCTGTCGTCGCTCTACGTCGACCTCGCCGACCTGCACCGCAACACCGCGGACGGCGTGCACGTCGCGTCGACCGGCGGCATCTGGAGCGCGCTGGTCGCCGGCTACGGCGGCATGCGCGACTACCTCGGCGGCGTCAGCTTCGACCCGCGCCTGCCCGCCGACTGGGAGGAGCTCACGTTCCGTCTGACGGTCAAGGGCAGCCGCCTCCGCGTCGACCTTGCCGTCGACGAGATCGTCTTCACCATCGAGGACGGCGAGGGCCTCACGGTCAGCGTCCGCGGCGAGACGGTCGAGGTGCCGTCCGAGCGGCCGGTGCGCGTCGCCCTCGACGACCAGGGTCCCCGCATCACGACCAAGGTGCCGACGACGAGCGACCTGCGGGGGCTGGTGCGCGCCGACGGGTCCGTCATCACGGCGTCGATCCCGACGATCAGCATCGACCGGTACGAGGAGGACGAGGCGTCGGCCTAGCCGGCGCTCGACGTCGCGTCGGCGGCCAGTCCCTCCTCGAAGGGGCTGGCCGCCGTCGTGTTCCCGGGCCGACGAGGTCGAGGGCTAGAAGGGCCCGGCCGCCGAGGCGATCGCGTCGAACAACGCGATCGTGTCGGCGTCGCGCTTCTTGACGCTGACGCCGACGGTGCCGGCCGGCGCGTGCACCTCGCCGGAGATGCGGCTGCCCGCGCCCGCCTCCTCGAAGACGAGGTGGACCGTGTCGGCGTCGCTCGCCGTCGCCGAGCGGCGGATCAGCCGCGCGCCCTGCTCGTCGGCCGACGTGAACGAGAACGCGGGGGTCGACTGCACGGCGCGGCGCACGACGCCCGCCAGCAGCGACACCGGGAGCGACAGCTCCAAGGAGGCGCGGGTCACGTCTGCGTCGCCGGTCTCGACCTGGGGTGCTCGCTTCTCTGCCATGCGCCCGAGGCTACGGCACGCGCGCGCCGCGCCCGTAGGCTGGCGGGCATGAAGACGCTGTTCTACGCAGGCCAGGAACTGATCGTGACCGACGAGCTGGCCGAGGTGCTGCTCGCCGCCGCCATGGAGTTCAGCGACGACGACCGCACCTTCCGCGTGCCGGTCGCCGCGCGCCTCGGCGGCGTGGCCCACATGGCGCAGCTCGTGATCGGCCCCGGCATCCCCCTGCTCGTCGTCGACGCGGACGACGACGTCGAGCCAGTCGCCGGGTCCGAGTCGTCAGTCGCGTTCATCGTCGAGCTGATGGAGAGCCTCGTCGACGACGACGAGTGACCGACGACGGGTGACCGACGACGAGTGACCGACGACGGGGGACCGCGACGGGACGTGACCGCCGACCGCCGACGGCGGACAGCAGGCCGACGACCGACGCCCGGCCGCCTCGTCCGGCCCCAGCGGATCCCGAGCGCCGCCGCCTAGCCTGACTGCATGTCCGTGCGCCTCGAGTCACCTGCAACAGAGACCCGCGAGGGCATGTCGACCCGCGCCTCCTCGGGCTGGGCCGCGGTCGCCGGCGTCGTCTCGGCGGCGGCGTTCCTCGCCTCGGCCGAGCTCGCCGCCGTCGTGACCGGCCCCGGTGGCAGCCCGCTCTACGCGGTCGGCTCCGCGGTGATCGACCTGGCGCCTCCCGTCGCCAAGGACACGATGGTCGCCCTCTTCGGCACCGGCGACAAGATCGCGCTCTTCACCCTCATGGGCGTGCTGCTCGCCGTCATCACGGCGGGCGCGGGCATCGCCGAGTTCCGTCGGCCCCCGGCAGGCAAGGTGGTCTTCGGCCTCGGGGGAGTGCTCGCGATGATCGCCGTGCTCACGCGTGCCGACTCGTCGAGCATCGACGGGGTGCCCACGGCCGTCGGCATGCTCGTCGCCCTGCTGCTCATCACGGCTCTCGTCCGGAGACTCTCGCGCTGGCAGGCGACGACCCGCACCGGCTGGTCCGAGGCCTCGGTGCCCGCGCCGCCCCTCCGCGGCCCCGGCCTGGAGCGCCGCAGCTTCGTGCTGCTCGCGGGCGCGGCCGGTGCCGCCTCGGTCGTGCTCGGCACCGGCGCCCGTGCCTGGAACGCGACGCGGGCGAACGTGACGCAGCTGCGCGCGGCCCTGCGCCTGCCCGCCGCGGCGACCGCCGAGGAGGCAGTGCCCGCCGGCGCTTCGCTCGACGTCGACGGACTCACGTCGTACATCACGCCGAACGACGAGTTCTACCGCATCGACACCGCCCTGCGGGTGCCCGGCATCGACCCCGCGGACTGGTCGCTGCGCATCCACGGCCTGGTCGACGAGGAGGTGGTGCTCACGTTCGAGGACGTGCTCGCCCTGCCGCTCGTCGAGCACACCGCCACGCTCAGCTGCGTCTCGAACGAGGTCGGCGGCACGCTGATCGGCACGGCGCTGTGGCTCGGCTACCCGCTCCGGGAGCTGCTCGCGCGGGCCCGTCCGCAGGCGGGCGCCGACATGGTCCTCTCGCGCAGCATCGACGGCTTCACCGCGGGCACGCCGCTCGAGGTGCTGCAGGACGACGACACGGAGGCGCTGCTCGCGATCGGCATGAACGGCGAGCCCCTGCCCCAGGAGCACGGGTTCCCCGCCCGCCTCGTCGTTCCGGGCCTCTTCGGCTACGTCTCGGCGACCAAGTGGGTGACCGAGCTCGAGGTGACCCGCTTCGCCGACGCCGAGGGCTACTGGACCCCACGTGGCTGGGACGCCCTCGGCCCGGTGAAGCTCGAGTCGCGCATCGACGTGCCTGCCGCCGGGACGACCGTCGACGCCGGCACGGTCGCCGTCGCCGGGGTCGCCTGGCACCCGCACACGGGCGTCTCGCGCGTCGAGGTGCAGGTCGACGGAGGCGCGTGGGACGAGGCCGAGCTGGCGGAGTCGATCTCGCCCGACACCTGGGTGCAGTGGGTCTACCGCTGGTCGGCGTCGCCGGGCGGGCACACCCTGCGCGTCCGCGCGACGAGCGCCGACGGGACCGTCCAGTCGGAGGCCGAGCTGCCGCCCGCGCCCAACGGCGCGGAGGGCTGGGACGAGCACGCGGTGTCGGTGCGCTGAGCTCGCCGGCCGACAGCCCCCGACGGGCTCGGACGGCCCTCGCCGGTTCGCGACGACCTTCGACGATCCGCGACGAGCGAGCCTCAGCCCACGACGCCCAGCGAGAACGGCAGCACGGCCGACGCCCCCGCCCGGCGCAGCTCGCGCCCGGCGGTCGTCATCGTCCAGCGGCTGTCGACGAGGTCGTCGACGAGCAGCACGGGCCCCGAGACCTCGGCCAGCGCGGCCGCCAGCTCGGGACCGACCTCGACCGCCTGCCAGACGTCGGCGAGCCGGTAGACGCTGTTGCCGCCTCCTCCGCTGCCTCGACCGGCTGACGGTCGCGTCGGGCTGAGCGAGCCGAGCAGGGGAAGGCGCCCCACCGTGCTGATCGCCTCGGCGAGCGAGCCGACCAGCTGAGGGCGTGACGCCGACGGCATCGCCACGACGCCGACCGGACGTTCGGCCCACGGCCACTCCTTGAGCACGCGGACCACCCCGTCGAGCAGCGCCTTGGTGAGCGGTGCGTCCTCGGCGCCCGCCGCGAAGACCTGGCGCAGCGTCGTGCCCCAGCCGAGGTCGGTGAGGCGGGCCAGGGCGCGGCCGGTCTCGACGCGCTCGCCCTCGGCGATCTTGCCCTTGGCGGGCACGCCGGCCCGATCGGCGCCCGTCGGCCACTGGGCCCGCGGCTCGATCTCGACGCCGACCCGGTCGAGGGAGGTCGAGGCCGACGCCGCGGCCTCGCCGCCGATCTCGCTCGGGTACCAGGCGCCGGCGCAGACGTCGCACCGCCCGCAGGGCGCGGCGGCAGGGTCGTCGAGGTCGAGCTGGAGCATCTGCATGCGGCAGGTCGTGGCTCGCTCGTAGGCGATCATCGACTGCTGCTCGGCGACCCGCGCCTCGCCGATGCGCCCGTAGCGCTCAGCGTCGTAGACCCAGGGTCGACCCGTGCTGACCCAGCCGCCCTGCACGCGCGAGACGGCGCCGTCGACGTCGAGGACCTTGAGCATCAGCTCGAGCGGCGAGCGCTTGACGTCGACCCGGGCCTCGAGCGCCGGCGTCGACAGCGGCGTGTCGCCGAGCTCGGCGAGGACCGCCGAGGCGCGGGCCTCGGACGGCATGGAGGCGGTCCCGAAGTACTGCCAGATCTCGGCGTCCTCCGTGCCGGGCAGAAGCAGCACGTCGGCGTTGTCGGTCGCGCGCCCCGCGCGGCCGATCTGCTGGTAGTAGGCGACGGGCGACGACGGCGCCCCGAGGTGCACCACGAAGCCGAGGTCGGGCTTGTCGAAGCCCATGCCGAGGGCGCTGGTGGCGACGAGCGCCTTGAGCTCGTTGCGCTTCAGCTGGCCCTCGAGCGCCTCCCTCTCTTCGTTGTCGGTACGGCCCGAGTACGAGCGCACCGCGTGCCCTGCCTCGCGCAGCAGCCGGGCCGTGTCGTCGGCCGCCGAGACGGTGAGCGTGTAGATGATGCCGCTGCCCGGCAGGTCGTCGAGGTGGCTGAGCAGCCAGCCGAGCCGGTCGCGCGAGGTCGGCAGCGTCAGCACGCCGAGCCGCAGGGAGGCGCGGGCGAGCGAGCCGCGGATGGTCAGCACCTGGTCGTCCGGCCCCGCAGTCAGCTGCTCCTCGACGTCGGCGACGACCCGTTCGTTGGCGGTCGCCGTCGTCGCCAGCACGGGCACCGTCGTCGGCAGGGTGCGGATCAGGTCGGCGAGCCGACGGTAGTCGGGCCGGAAGTCGTGGCCCCAGTCGCTGATGCAGTGCGCCTCGTCGACGACGAGCATGCCGAGGCGGGCGACCAGCACCGGCAGCTGCTCGTCGCGGAACCGCGGGTTGTTGAGCCGCTCGGGCGAGACGAGCAGCACGTCGACCTCGTCGGCGGCGAGGGCCTGCTGCACGTCGGACCACTCGTGCGCGTTCGCGGAGTTGACCGCGACCGCGCGCACGCCGGCGCGGCTCGCCGCGGCCACCTGGTCGCGCATGAGGGCGAGGAGCGGCGAGACCAGGAGGGTCGGCCCGCCGCCCCGGCGGCGGAGCAGGAGGGTCGCGATGAAGTAGACGGCCGACTTGCCCCAGCCGGTGCGCTGCACGACGAGGGCGCGACGACGGTCGGCGACGAGCGCCCGGATCGCCTCGAGCTGGCCGTCGTGGAACACGGCGTCGTCACGGCCGGTCAGGGCCCGCAGCAGCTCGAGCGCCTCGGCGTCGATCTCGGTCGCCGTGTCACGGTCGGTCGGTGCGGGAGGGGCGGTCGAGGTGCTCGCCGCGCTGCTGTTCGTCGTCATCCGGCCATGCTGTCACGGGCCACCGTCAGCGAAGCCCGGTGCCGCCCCCTGCGCCCGCGGCCTGCAGCAGGGCCCACAGCTCGGCCCGCCCGGCGAAGCCGTCGAGCGGCAGCCCCAGGGCGGACTCGACCTTGGACACCCGCGCGCGGAGGCTGTGGCGGTGCAGGCCGAGGCTCCGGGCGGCGGGATCCCACGCGCCGTTGTGCTCGAGCCACGTGCGGCAGCAGGCGAGCAGCTCGTCTCCGTCGGGCAGTGCGGCCACGGGGGCGAGGCGGGACGACGCGAGCTCGGCGGCTCCGTCGGACCAGAGCGCGGCCACGAGGCCGCCGGCGGCGAGGCTCGCCCAGGTGACCACCGACTCCTCGGCCGACGAGGTCGCGACGGCGAGGGCGCGCCCGGCCTGTGCCGCGGCGCCGGCGAGGTGGTCGAGGTCGGTGACGTCCGAGACGCCGATCCGCAGGCGGTGGGCGGCGGCGAGCGCGGGCAGGTCGACGGCGCTCTCGGCGGCGAGCACGGCGATCCTCCCGTCGACGAGCGCGACGAAGACGTCGGGCCGACCGGCGGCGAGCCGCTCGACGGCCTCGGTCGCGCGGTCGGGCGAGTCACGAGGAGGCGCGGCGAGGGCCACGACGACCGGTCCCGCGGCGATCCCCACCCCGACCGACCGCGTGATGGACCGTGCCACCTCGACCTGCCCCGCCACCAGCAGCGACCAGACCTGCCGCCAGAGCTCGCGCTGCCCGCGCAGCCGGGCGACGTCGCGCTCGAGGGTGACCTCGGCGAGGGCGACCACGCTGGTGAGGACGGCGCGGGCGGCCGTGTCGAGCTCGGCGGGGGTGCGGACGGCGAGGACGCCGCGGAGGCCGTCCCGTCGGCCGAGGGTCTGCAGCGACACCACGGCCCCGGCGACGGTCACGGTGCTGCCGGCCCGGGCCCCGCGGCGCAGGAGCCGTGCGACCTCGGCTTCGACCTGCCCCTGGTCGACCTGCCCGTGGTCGGCCGCGGCATCCGTCCCGTGCAGCACCACCGACCCGCCGAGCTGCTCGCCGAGCACCCGCAGCACGGCGTCCAGCCCGCCGTCGCCGATGGCCGCGACGGAGACGGCGCGCTGGGCCCGCAGCGTCCAGCGGTCGCGGTCGCGCGCCTCCTCGGCCAGCTGGTCGGCCGCCCAGCGGGCGACGGCGATGAAGGGGGTGCGCCAGGGGACCTCGACGACGGGCACCCCGCGGGCCGAGGCGGCGAGCACGAGCTCGACGGGCGTGTCGGGCCGGTGCACGCCGGCACCGAACCCGAGGGCGACCACGCCCGCGCCGACGACCCGGCCGACCCAGGCGTCGTAGTCGTCCTGCGTCGCGTCGACGCCGAACTGGCTGCCGGTCGTCAGCAACATGGTCGAGGCGGCGACGAAGGGCGACGGGTCGACGAGGTCGGAGCTGTGCACCCACGAGAGCGGCTCGTCGGTGCGCGTGGTCGGGTCGAGGAGTCGCAGGTCGAGAGGAGCCTGTCGGACGAGGGCTCGGACGGTGGGGCGCACGCGCCGAACCTAGCACCGGCCTGCCGGTCTGGCAGACCGGAGGTGAACATGCGACGAACTGTCGGTCGAGGAGGTGCGCCCCGGCTCCCTAGAGTCGCCGCAACGTCGAAGGAGCGCCTGCATGTCGAGCAACACAGTCACCACCCCGCGCGGAGGCCCCGGCCTCGAGCAGCGCCGCCGTCTCGTCACCGAGGTGCCCGGCCCGCGCAGCCGCGAGCTGATGGAGCGCAAGCGCGGCGCGGTCGCCGCGGGCGTCGGCGTCTCGCTGCCCGTGTTCACGGAGGCGGCAGGCGGGGGAGTGCTCGTCGACGTCGACGGCAACACCCTGATCGACCTCGGCTCGGGCATCGCGGTGACCGGCGTCGGCAACTCGGCCCCCGGCGTCGTCGAGGCGGTCGTCGAGCAGGTGCAGCGCTTCACGCACTCCTGCTTCATGATCACGGCCTACGACGGCTACGTCGAGGTCTGCGAAGCCCTCAACCGGCTCACGCCCGGCGACCACGACAAGCGCTCGGCGCTGTTCAACACCGGCGCGGAGGCGGTCGAGAACGCCGTCAAGATCGCACGGTCGTACACGCGGAAGTCCGCCGTCGTGGCCTTCGACCACGCCTACCACGGCCGCACGAACCTGACGATGGCGCTCACCGCCAAGTCGATGCCCTACAAGAGCGGCTTCGGGCCCTTCGCCCCCGAGATCTACCGCGCCCCGCTGTCGTACCCGTACCGGGACGCGGGGCTCGACGGGCCGCAGGCCGCGGCTCGCGCGATCTCGCAGATCGAGAAACAGGTCGGCGCCGCGAACCTCGCCGCCGTCGTCATCGAGCCGATCCAGGGCGAGGGCGGCTTCATCGTGCCGGGGCCCGGGTTCCTCCCCGCGATCGTCGCCTGGTGCCGCGAGAACGACGTCGTGTTCATCGCCGACGAGGTGCAGACCGGCTTCGCCCGGACCGGCCGCATGTTCGCCAGCGAGCACGAGGGCGTCGTGCCCGACCTGGTCGTCACGGCGAAGGGCATCGCGGGCGGGCTGCCGCTCTCGGCCGTCACCGGCCGCGCCGAGATCATGGACGCGCCCCACGTCGGCGGCCTCGGCGGCACCTACGGCGGCAACCCGATCGCCTGCGCCGCCGCCCTCGCGGCCATCGAGTCGTTCGAGCACGACGGGCTGCTCGAGCGCGCGGCCGCCATCGGCGACCTGCTGCTCGGCCGCCTGCGCGACCTGCAGCAGGGCGACCCGCGCATCGGCGACGTCCGCGGCCGAGGCGCGATGATCGCGATCGAACTCGTCGACCCGCTCACCGGCGAGCCCGACGCCGCCCTCACCGGCCGGGTCGCCGCGGCCTGCCACGCCGAGGGCGTCATCGTCCTCACCTGCGGCACCTTCGGCAACGTGATCCGGTTCCTCCCGCCGCTCGCCATCGACGACGCGCTGCTGCACGACGGCCTCGACGTCGTCGCCGCCGCACTCGGGTCGGCCTGATGACCGACGTGTCGACGGCTGCGCGGACGACGCGGCCCGACGCGGCAGCCCTGCCGGAGTTCCCCGCACACGTGGTCGCGCTCGTGCGTGAGAGCGACGACGGTGCAGCCGCCGCAGCGGCCCCGGCCACCGAGCTCGGCCGCGTCCCCACCTTCCCCGTGCACGACCCGGCGACCGGCGAGATCCTCGCGAGGGTCGTCGACCAGGGGCCCGACGACGCGCTCCACGCCCTCGACCGGGCGGTGGCCGCCGCAGACGGGTGGGCCGCCACGCCGCCGCGCGTCCGCGGGGAGACCCTGCGCCGGGCCTTCGACCTCCTCGTCGAGCGGCGCGAGTCGTTCGCCCTGCTCATGTCGCTCGAGATGGGCAAGCCCCTGGCCGAGGCCCGCGGCGAGGTCGCCTACGGCGGCGAGTTCCTCCGCTGGTTCTCCGAGGAGGCGGTGCGCGTCCAGGGCCGGTACGGTCCCGTCCCCGAGGGCACCGGCACCATGACCGTCACGCACCGGCCCGTCGGGCCGAGCTACCTCGTGACCCCGTGGAACTTCCCGCTCGCCATGGCGACCCGCAAGATCGCGCCTGCCCTGGCTGCCGGCTGCACGGTCGTCGTGAAGCCGGCCGAGCTGACGCCGCTCACGACGATCGCCTTCGCCGAGCTGCTGCGCGAGGCCGGCGTCCCCGACGGCGTCGTCACCGTGCTGACCACGACGGACGCGGCCGGGGTGACCGGGCCCCTGCTCGCCGACCCGCGCCTCCGGAAGCTCTCGTTCACCGGCTCGACCGCAGTCGGCCGGGTGCTGATCGCGCAGGCGGCCGAGAACGTGCTCCGGACCTCGATGGAGCTCGGCGGCAACGCCCCCTTCGTCGTGATGGCCGACGCCGACCTCGACGCTGCCGTCGACGGGGCGATGCTCGCGAAGTTCCGCAACGGCGGGCAGGCCTGCACGGCGGCCAACCGCCTGCTCGTGCACGAACGGGTCGCCGACGAGTTCACGCGCCGCCTCGCCGAGCGCGTCGAGGCGATGGTCGTCGGGCCCGGCACGGCCGACGGGACGAGGCTCGGCCCGCTGATCGACGACCGCGCCGTCGCGACCTGCGAGCGGCTCGTCGCCGACGCCGTGGCCCGGGGCGCCCGCGTCGTCACGGGCGGCTCGGCGCCGGGCGGCCCCGGCTCGTTCTTCGCGCCGACCGTCCTGGCCGACGTGCCCCGCGACGCCGACCTGATGCACCAGGAGATCTTCGGCCCGGTCGCCGCCGTCACGACGTTCCGCGACGAGGACGACGCCGTCCGGCTCGCCAACGACACCCCATACGGCCTCGTCGCCTACCTCTTCACGACCGACCTGGCCTGTGGGCGACGCATGCTCGGTCGGCTCCGCACCGGCATGCTGGGCGTCAACACCGGCCTGGTCTCGAACGCCGCGGCCCCGTTCGGCGGGGTCGGCCACTCGGGCCTCGGGCGCGAGGGCGGCAGCGAGGGCATCCACGAGTACCTCGACACGACCTACGCGCTGCAGCCCGACGGCTGAGCCCGACGCGACCCGACCAGCACGGCCCCGAGCACCACGGCACCAGCACCGAGCACCACGGCACCAGCACCGAGCACCACCGAGAGGACACCATGGCGACCCTGCAGAACTTCGTCGACGGCCGGTACGTCGACGCCCACGGCACCGCGACGATCGACGTGGTCTCGCCCGTCACCGAGCAGGTCGTCGCCGTCTCGCCCGTGAGCGACGCGGCCGACGTCGACGCGGCGGTGCAGGCCGCGGCCCGGGCGTTCCCCGGCTGGAGCCGCAGCACGCCGTCGGTGCGCCAGGCCGCGCTGCTCGCGCTCGCCGACGCCCTCGACGCGCACAGCGACGAGCTCGTCGAGGCGCAGCACCGGGACACGGGGCAGCCGAAGGCGATCATCGCCGCGGAGGAGGTCGCGGTCGGCGCCGACCAGGTGCGCTTCTTCGCCGGCGCCGCCCGCCGGCTCGACGGCATCGCCTCGGGGGAGTACCTCGACGGGCTCACCTCGTCGGTGCGCCGCGAGCCGATCGGCGTCGTCGCCCAGGTCACGCCGTGGAACTACCCCCTCATGATGGCCATCTGGAAGATCGCACCCGCCCTCGCCGCGGGCAACACCGTGGTGCTGAAGCCGAGCGACACGACGCCCGAGTCGACGCTCGTGCTCGCCTCCCTGACGAAGGGGATCCTGCCGGACGGCGTGCTCAACGTCGTGCTCGGCGACGCGAGCACGGGCCAGGCCCTCGTCGAGCACCCCGTGCCCGGGCTGGTCGCCATCACGGGATCGGTGCGCGCCGGCGTGGCCGTCGCGACCTCCGCCGCCGACCGAGTGGCCCGGGTGCACCTCGAGCTCGGCGGCAAGGCTCCCGCCGTCGTGTTCCCCGACGTCGACGTCGACGTGGTCTCCCCCCAGATCGCGGAGGCGGCCTTCTTCAACGCCGGCCAGGACTGCACCGCGGTGACCCGCGTCATCGTGCACGAGTCGGTCCACGACGACCTCGTCGCCGCACTGGTGCGCGCCGCGGAGGCGACGACGACCGGTCCCGACGCCGGGGAGGGCGCCTCCTACGGCCCCCTCAACAACGGGCGGCACTTCGCCGCGGTCCAGGCCGTCGTCGAGGCGCTGCCCGCGCACGCGACCGTGGCGACGGGCGGGCACCGCGTCGGCGGGACGGGCTTCCACTTCGCGCCGACGATAGTCACGGGCGTGCGGCAGGACGACGACGTCGTGCAGGCCGAGGTGTTCGGCCCGGTGCTCACCGTGCAGTCGTTCGGCACGGCGGACGAGGCGCTGGCCCTGGCCAACGGCGTGCCCTACGCCCTGGCCTCGAGCGTCTGGACCGACAGCCACACCACGGCCGAGCGCTTCGCCCGCGACCTGGACTTCGGCTGCGTCTGGATCAACACGCACATCCCGCTCGCCGCCGAGATGCCGCACGGCGGGTTCAAGCGCTCCGGATACGGCAAGGACCTCAGCGCCTACGGCCTCGAGGACTACACCCGGGTCAAGCACGTGATGAGCGCGCACGCCTCGCCGCGCGCCTCGTCCTGACCGCCCCGGCCGGGCCGGGCCAGGCCCGGCCGAGCCCGACCCCCACACTCACCCGGCACCACCCGGTGCCCGCACCAGCGACGGAGACCACCCCATGACCGACACCACCACCTGCGACGTCGTCGTCATCGGCGCGGGGGCCAGCGGCCTGACCGCGGCCGCCGACCTGCGAGAGGCGGGCCTCGACGTGGTCGTGCTCGAGGCACGTGACCGCGTCGGCGGCCGGCTGCGCACCGAGACGATCGACGGGGCGATGCTCGAGCTCGGCGGCCAGTGGGTGTCGCCCGACCAGACGGCCCTGATCGCGACGCTCGGCGAGCTCGGCCTCGAGACGTACTCCCGGTGGCGCGAGGGGGAGAGCGTCTACGTCTCGGCCGACGGCACGGCGTCGCGCTTCACGGGCGACATCTTCCCTGCCTCCGAGCACACGCAGGCCGAGATCGAGCGGCTCATCGTCGTGATGGACGAGCTCGTCGCCGAGACCGACGTCGCGGCCCCCTGGGAGCACCCGCGGGCCGCCGAGCTCGACCACGTGTCGTTCTCGGCCTGGCTCGAGCAGCAGTCCGACGACGCGGAGGCGCGCGCCAACATCGCGCTCTTCATCGCCGACGCGATGCTCACGAAGCCCGCCCACTCGTTCTCGCTGCTCCAGGCGCTGCAGATGGCGTCGAGCGCCGGCAGCTTCAGCAACCTCGTCGACGCCGACTTCATCCTCGACAAGCGTGTCGTGGGCGGCCTGCAGCGGGTCCCGCTGACGCTCGCGGAGAAGCTCGGCGACGCCGTGCGCCTCGGCCAGCCGGTCGAGACGCTCGAGTGGTCGGCCGACGGGGTCGTCGCCTCGACTCCCGAGCTGCGCGTGGCGGCCCGCTGGGCCGTCGTCGCCGTGCCGCCCAACCTCTACTCGCGCATCGAGTACCTGCCGGCGCTGCCCGCCCTGCGCCAGCAGTGGCACCAGCACGTCTCCCTCGGCCTCGTCATCAAGGTGCACGCCGTCTACGAGACGCCGTTCTGGCGCGACGCCGGTCTCTCGGGCACGGCCTTCAGCCCGTACCAGGTGGTGCACGAGGCGTACGACAACTCGAACCACGGCGACCCGCGGGGCACCCTGGTCGGCTTCGTGAGCGACGAGAAGGCCGACCGCCTCCTCGCCCTGCCGGCCGACGAGCGGCGTACGGCGATCCTCGCGTCGCTGGCGTCGTACTACGGCGAGCAGGCGACCGAGCCGGTCGTCTACTTCGAGAGCGACTGGGCCAGCGACGAGTGGACCGGCGGCGCGTACGCGACGAGCTTCGACCTCGGCGGCCTCTCGCGCTGGGGCCACGACCAGCGCGTGCCCGTCGGGCCGATCCGGTTCTCGTCGAGCGACATCGCAGCGGAGGGGTTCCAGCACGTCGACGGCGCGATCCGCGTCGGGCGCGACGTCGCGGCCGAGATCCTCGCGGAGCGCGACGCGCACGCCGACGGCTCCGTGCAGGCCGCGTCCGCAGGCCAGCCCGAGCACGCCGACGCCGGAGCGGCCGCCTCGTGAGGAGCGTGGTCGTCGGGTACCTTGACACCCCCGCGGGGCACGACGCCCTGGCCCTCGGCACGGCCCTCGCGCACACGCTCGGCGTGCGCCTCGACCTCGTGATGGTCCTGCACGACCGGGGCCGCGCCTCCCTCGTCCCCACAGCCCCCAGCTACGAGCGGCACCTCGACGACCTCGCCGAGGGCTGGCTGCAGGAGGCGGCGGCCGAGGTCCCGGCCGGCGTCACGTCCACGACGCACCTCGTCAGGGCCGAGACCTTCGCCGAGGGCCTGGTCGCGGCCGCCGCCGACCTCGGGGCCGACGCGATCGTGATCGGCGCCGGCAAGGAGGGCACGTTCGGCCGGCTGCACCTCGGCAGCGTCGGGGGAGTCCTCGTGCACTCCGCGCCCGTGCCCGTGGCGATCGCCCCCGCCGGGTTCGCCGAGCGCGGCGTCCGGAGCTTCGGCAGCGTGACGGCTGCGGTCGGCACCCGGGCCGGCGCCCGCGCAGTCGTCGACACCGCGGTGGCCACGGCCGCGGCGGCGCGCGTCCCGCTGAGGCTCGTCTCGCTCGTGCCGCTCGACTCCGTCGGGGACGGCGAGCGCCGCGACCGAGACGACCGCGAGCGCGCCCTGCACGACGAGGCACGCGAGCACGCGGAGCGGATGCGCGACATCGCACTCGACAGCGTCCCCGCCGACCTCGACGTCACGGTCGAGATCGCTCCGGGCCCGAGGATCGCCGACGCGATCGACGCCCTCACCTGGAGCGACGACGAGCTCGCCCTCGTCGGCTCGAGTCGTCTGGCCCAGCCCCGCCGCCTGTTCCTCGGGAGCGTCGCCGCGAAGATCGTGCGCGGCGTCCCCGTCCCCCTCGTGGTGGTTCCTCGTGACCACGATGCCCGCACGACCTGGACCGGCGTCGCCCCGGGCGGCGCCCACCCCGAAGGGACCACCCCGTGAGCATCCTCAAGAAATCCGGCGTCGCCGCCGACCAGACCCTGTCGTCGAAGGGCCTGAGCGCCGGCAGCGTCGGCCTGATCGGCGCCGTCGTCATCGGCATCTCGTGCATCGCGCCCGCCTACACGCTGACCGGGGCGCTCGGCCCGACCATCGCGCAGGTCGGCACGCACCTGCCCGCGATCTTCCTCGTCGGGTTCATCCCGATGTTGCTCGTCGCGTTCGGCTACCGCGAGCTGAACAGCGCGATGCCCGACAGCGGCACCTCGTTCACCTGGGGCGTCCGTGCCTTCGGCCCGTGGGTCGGCTGGATGGCCGGCTGGGGCCTGGTGGTGGCGACGATCGTGGTGCTGAGCAACCTCGCGGGCATCGCCGTCGACTTCTTCTACCTGCTGCTCGGGCAGGTGTTCTCGGATCCGTCGATCGCCGACCTGGCGACGAACCCGCTCATCAACGTCGTCACCTGCCTGGCCTTCATGGCCGGGGCGACCGTCATCTCGTACCGCGACATGCAGACCACCCAGAAGGTGCAGTACTGGCTCGTCGGGTTCCAGCTGCTCGTGCTGGTCGGCTTCGCGATCGTCGCCTTCGTCCGGGTGGGCGGCGGCTCGGCGTTCGACGCCACGGCGATCTCGCTCGACTGGTTCAACCCGCTGACGGTGCCGACCTTCTCGGCCTTCGCCGCGGGGCTGTCGCTGTCGATCTTCATCTTCTGGGGCTGGGACGTCACGCTGACGATGTCCGAGGAGACGAGCGGCTCGCGGACGACGCCCGGCCGGGCCGCCACCCTCACCGTCGTCATCATCGTGCTGGTGTACCTGCTCGTCTCGCTCGCCTCCATGACCTTCGCGGGCCTCGGCGACGAGGGGGTCGGGCTCGGCAACCCCGGCATCCAGGGCAACGCGTTCTCGGCGCTCGCCGGGCCTGTGCTCGGGCCGCTCGCGATCCTCATGTCGCTGGCGGTGCTGAGCAGCTCCGCCGCCTCCCTGCAGTCGACCTTCGTGTCGCCGGCCCGCACGCTGCTCGCCATGGGGCACTACGGCGCGCTGTCGCCGAAGTTCGCCCGCGTCTCGCCGCGCTTCTTCACCCCCGGGTACGCGACCCTCGCCTCCGCCGTCGTCGCCAGCGTCTTCTACGCGGTGATGCGCTTCATCAGCGAGGACGTCCTCTGGGACACCATCACGACCCTCGGCATGATGATCTGCTTCTACTACGGGCTGACGGCCTTCGCGTGCGTCTGGTACTTCCGGCACCAGTGGCGCACCGGCGCTCGCAACCTGTTCTTCCAGATCGTCGCTCCCGGCGTCGGCGGGCTCATCCTCGCCGTGCTCTTCGTCACGACGCTGATCGACAGCATGGACCCGGACTACGGCAGCGGCTCGCAGATCGGCGGGGTCGGCCTCGTGTTCCTGCTCGGCGTGACCATCCTGGTGGGCGGCGTCGTGGTGATGCTGGTCAACGCCCGGCTGCGCCCCGCGTTCTTCCGCGGCGAGGGCCTCCGGGCCGGCGTCGCCGGAGACGAGCGCGAGGGGCAGGCCGCGCTCCCCGAGTGACCCCGACGCGTCGGGCCCGCCAGGCCGTTCAGGACGGAGGAGGCGCGGGCTCGGTCCCGTCGTCGGCTGCGGCCGGCAGGATCACGAGGTCGAGGTAGTCGCGCAGCAGCCGCGGCACGTCGACCTCGTCCGGGGCGAGCAGCCACTGCAGCTGCACGCCGTCCCACAGCCCGACGAGCCCGGCGGCCGCCCGGTCGGGGTCCACGCCCTCGCGCAGCCGGCCGACCTCGGCCAGCGCGCGGAAGTCCGCGGCGTAGTCCCGTCGCAGGCCGGCGAGCCGCTCCGTGACGTAGGTGCGGCCGGGGTTGCCCTCGGTCACCGCCTCGCCCGACAGGACCGCGTAGAGGCCGATCAGCCCGGGCACGCCCTCGTTGTACCGAGCCTGGCGCTCGACGTCGCCCGCGAGCTGCGCGCCGTCCCCCCGCACGAAGTCACCGCTCGACATCTGGTCGCGGCGACGGAGCACCTCGAGCAGCAGGTCGCTCTTCGACGGGAAGTAGTGCAGCAGGCTCGTCTGGCTCATGCCCACCCGGTCGGCGACGCGCTGCAGCGACCCGCCCTGGTAGCCGTGCGCCGTGAACACCTCGAACGCCGCCTCGACGATGGCGGACCGCCGCTCGGCGGACTTCGCGTACGGGCCGCGTCGGCCGCCGCGAGCGCCGCGGCCACGGGTCGTCACGGGAGCGCCTTCGGTCATGACCGGGAGCCTACGACGATCCGCGCCTCCTCGGTGTCGTTCTCGGCGTCAATTTCGAGCGACCACTCGAAAAGCCGTGTTACGGTCGGTCTCGTCCCGTCCACAACGAAGTGAGTCCTGATGAGTCCTCTCAGTCGTCGGCAGTTGCTGAGCCTCGGCCTCGGCGCGTCCGCCGCCGCCGTCCTCGCCGGCTGCGCCACGCCCGGCACGACCTCGGTCAACACCCTGCCGACCATCCCGCCGGCCGCCGGCAAAGTCCGCCTCGAGTACTGGGCCTGGCTCAAGGGCCTCGACCAGGTGACCGACCTCTACAACAAGAGCCAGGACCGCGTGCACGTCGAGACCGTGTTCATCCCCGGCGGCAACGCGGGCGGGTACCAGAAGCTGTACTCGGCGCTCGCGGCGGGGGCCGGGCCCGACATCGCCCAGGTCGAGCTGCGCTCGCTGCCCGAGTTCCTGCTCGCCAACGGCGTCGTCGACCTCAAGCGCTACGGCGCGGAGAAGTACGAGGAGCTCTACGACCCCACGCTCTGGAACCAGGTCAGCTACACGGGCGGCATCTACGCCGTGCCGCAGGACAGCGGCCCGATGGGCATGTTCTACCAGCCCGGCGTCCTCGACCAGGTCGGCGCGGCCGTGCCCGCCACCTGGGACGAGTGGGCGGCCGTCGGCGCCGAGCTCAAGGGCGCGGGCGTGCTGATGGACTCGTTCCCCCTCGCCGACGCCTCGCCGTTCGCCGCGTACGCGACGCAGGCCGGCGCCTCCTGGTTCACCGCGGAGGAGGACGGCTGGGTCATCGACATGACCGACGAGGCGACCCTCAAGGTCGCCGCCTTCTTCGACGAGGCGATCGACGACGGCATCGTCACCACCGCCTACGGCGCCTACACGCCGGCCTGGTTCTCGGCCGCGGCGGACGGGAAGATCGCCTCCGTCGCGACCGGCTCGTGGGGCGACGCCCTGATCGAGGGCGTCAGCGGCGCCGAGGGCAAGTGGAAGGTCGCGCCCCTGCCGACCTGGGACTCGGGCTACGCCTCGAGCTTCCTCGGCGGCTCGACCGCCGCGATCCTCGCGAACAGCCAGCACCCGCAGGAGGCGCTCGAGTTCGCCGTCTGGATGACGACCACGCCCGAGGGCGTCAACGCCCTGATCGAGTTCTGCGGCATCGGCTGGTCGCCGGCCGTGGACGTGGTCGGCACGCTCCGTGAGAAGCCGAGCGCCTTCTTCAGCGGCCAGAACTACAACCAGGAGGTGTTCGTGCCCGCCACGAAGGAATCCAGCCAGAACCAGGACTGGAGCTGGTGGCCCGTCACGCAGCAGTCGTTCAACATCCTCAGCGACGGCTTCCGCGGCAAGGCCTCGGGCGGCACGCTCGTCGACGCCGTCGCGCAGGCCGAGAAGGACATCATCTCGGTGATGCAGGCCAAGGGCCTCTCGATCCGCAAGGCGAGCGCATGAGCGCCGGGATGGAGACGCGTCCCGAGACCGCGGCGGCCACGCGCGCCACGGCACCCGGCCGGGGTCGCGACGGAGGCGGCGACGCCACCCGCAGGAAGAGCGCGTCGTCCGGCGCGGTCAAGCGCGCCCCCTGGGTGCTGCTCTTCCCGTTCCTCGCGCTGTTCCTGCTGACCTTCATCGTCCCGATCCTCATGGCGCTCGTGTCGAGCTTCACGAAGGTGACCCGCGGCGGTCTCTTCGGCGAGGCCGGGGTCGTCACCGAGTTCGCCGGCTTCGACAACTACGCCCAGGTGATCGGCGACCCGAACTTCGTCGCGTCCATCGGCCGGATGTTCCTGTTCGGCATCGTCCAGGTGCCGGTCATGCTGATCCTCTGCACGGTGCTCGCGCTGCTGCTCGAGTCGGCCTCGGCCAAGTGGCCGGGCGTCTTCCGTGCCGCGTACTTCCTGCCGTACGGCGTTCCCGGCGTCATCGCGACCATCCTCTGGTCGTTCCTCTACGTGCCGGGCCTCAGCCCGATCATCGACGTGGCCGAGGTCTTCGGCGTCTCGCCCGACTTCCTCGGCGCGAACACGGTGCTCTGGTCGATCGCCAACATCGTCACGTGGAGCTACACCGGCTACAACATGCTGATCATCATCGCGCAGCTGAAGTCGATCCCGGTCGAGCTGTACGAGGCCGCCAAGGTCGACGGGGCGTCGGCCCTGCGGGTCGCGACGAGCATCCAGCTGCCGCTGATCCGCCCGGCCCTGCTGCTCACCGCCGTGTTCTCGATCATCGGCACCCTGCAGCTCTTCGCCGAGGCCCAGGTGCTGCAGCGGGTCGCACCGGCCATCGACAGCCAGTACACGCCGAACCTCAGCGCCTACACGACGGCGTTCGCCTACAACGACTACAACGTCGCCGCGGCTCAGTCGGTGCTGATCGCGCTCGTCGCCTTCACGCTCTCGATCGTGTTCCTCACCATCACGAACAGGAAGTCCGCATGAGCCCCCGCACCTCGGGCGCTGCGACGAGCGCCTCGATCGCCGAGCAGCCCACCGACACCGAGTCCATCGTCACGGCCGGTCAGGGCCGGAGGCGCGGCGACGGTCGTTCCGCCGCCCGCCGCTCCCGAGAGTCCGGGCCGGACCGGTCCGCGGGCCGCAGTCGCGCCTCCACCATCATCGTCACGGCCGTGCTGGTCGTCGTCGCGCTGTACTTCCTCATCCCGGTCTACTGGGTCGTGGTCGCCGCGACGAAGACCACCGGCGACCTGTTCGGCACCTTCGGCTTCTGGTTCGCGCCGACCTTCGCGCTCTGGGACAACCTCGGCCAGGTGCTCACCTACGGCGACGGGATCTTCCTCCGCTGGCTCGGCAACTCGGTGCTCTACGCCGGGGTCGGCGCCCTGATCGCGACGTACTTCGCCGCGGCCGGCGGCTACGCCCTCGCCAAGTACGAGTTCCGTGGGCGCAACGCCGTCTTCGGCACGATCCTCGGCGGCGTGCTGGTGCCCGGCACCGCGACGGCGCTGCCGCTCTTCCTGCTGTTCAGCCAGATGGGCCTCGCGAACACCTACTGGAGCGTCCTGCTGCCGTCGCTGGTGTCGCCGTTCGGCCTGTTCCTCTGCCGCATCTACGCCCAGGCCACGGTCGACACGTCACTGATGGAGGCCGCCCGCCTCGACGGCGCGAGCGAGCTGCGCATCTTCCACACCCTGGGGCTGCGCATCCTCACGCCCGCGCTCGTCACGGTGTTCCTGTTCCAGCTCGTCGGCATCTGGAACAACTACTTCCTGCCGCTGGTGATGCTGAGCGACGTCGACAAGTTCCCCGTCACGCTCGGCCTCAACAACTGGCTCAGCCAGACCGACCGGCTGCCCGAGTTCTACCAGCTGACGACCGGCGGCGTGCTGCTGTCGATCATCCCGCTGGTCATCGCCATGGTCGTCCTCCAGCGCTTCTGGCGCGGCGGCCTCACGGAAGGATCCGTCAAGTGACGACCCCCGCCTCCTCGTCCACCGCCTCCTCTGTCACCAGCTCGGAGACCTCCGCGTCGCCGCGCTCGGCCGCACCGGCACCCGGCGACTACCTCGCCGACACCGGTCCCGGCACGGGCCGTCGCAGCCCCGCCCGGTCGTGGCTGCACACCGACGCGCCGACCCTGTCGCTCGACGGCCAGTGGGCGTTCCGCCTGCTGCCCGGCGCGCCCGCCACCCCCGGGGGCCGCGGCGTGCTGCCCGAGGGCGAGCCCGTCGACGGCGTGGGCGACCCCGACCTCGACGACTCGTCGTGGCAGTCGATCTCCGTGCCGTCGCACTGGGTGCTGACCGGCGACGGCGAGCGGGGCGCCCCGATCTACACGAACGTGCAGTTCCCGTTCCCGACCGAGCCGCCCTTCGTGCCCGACGCGAACCCGACCGGCGACCACCGCCGCCGCTTCGACCTGCCGGCCTCGTTCGACGGAGCCGAGCGTGTGCTGCTCCGCTTCGACGGCGTCGAGTCGCGCTACGCGGTCTGGGTCAACGGCGTGCACGTCGGAGTCGGCGTCGGCAGCCGCCTCGCGCAGGAGCTCGACGTCACCGACGCCGTGCGCCCCGGCGAGAACGTCATCGCGGTGCGCGTGCACCAGTGGTCCGCCTCGAGCTACGTCGAGGACCAGGACCAGTGGTGGCTGCCCGGCATCTTCCGCAGCGTCACGCTGCAGGCCCGCCCGGTCGGCGGCCTCGACGACGTCTGGCTGCGCACCTCCTGGCACGGCACGGCGGGCGAGACCGCAGGAGGCGCGACGGTCGTCCCCGAGGTCACGGCCGGCCCCGACGCGTTCCCCGTCACCCTCGCGGTGCCCGAGCTCGGCGTCGACGTGACCTGGGCCACGGCTGCCGACGTCGCGCCCGTCGAGCTGGCGGGGGGCGTCGAGCCCTGGTCGGCCGAGACGCCTCGGCTCTACGACGCCACCGTGTCGAGCGCGCTCGGCGCCGAGGTCGTCAGCCTCCGGCTCGGCTTCCGCACCGTGCGGATCGACGGCGACCGGTTCACCGTCAACGGCCGCCGCGTCGTGTTCCACGGCGTCAACCGGCACGAGACCCACCCCGATCGCGGCCGCGTCTTCGACGAGGAGTGGGCGAGACGCGACCTGCTGCAGATGAAGCGGTTCAACGTGAACGCGATCCGCACGTCGCACTACCCGCCGCACCCGCGCCTCCTCGACCTGGCGGACGAGCTCGGCTTCTGGGTCGTGCTCGAGTGCGATCTCGAGACGCACGGCTTCGAGCGCGACGCCTGGACCGAGAACCCCAGCGACGACGCCGCCTGGCACGACGCCTACGTCGACCGCATGGTCCGCACCGTCGAGCGCGACAAGAACCACCCGTCGATCGTGATGTGGTCGCTCGGCAACGAGGCCGGCACGGGCCGAAACCTCGCGGCGATGGCCGCGTGGACGCACGCCCGCGACACCGGTCGCCCCGTGCACTACGAGGGCGACTACACCGGCGCCTACACGGACGTGTACTCGCGGATGTACTCGTTCGTCGACGAGACGCGCGCGATCGGCAGCGGCGACGAGTCGGTGCGTCTGCTCGGCTGCACGCCCGCCGAGGCGGCGCGCCAGCGCTCGAAGCCCTTCCTGCTCTGCGAGTACGTGCACGCCATGGGCAACGGCCCGGGCGCGATCGACGAGTACGAGGCGCTGGTCGACGAGTTCCCGCGGCTGCACGGCGGCTTCGTCTGGGAGTGGCGCGACCACGGCCTGCGCCACCGCACCGCCGACGGCACCGAGTTCTTCGCCTACGGCGGCGACTTCGGCGAGGTCGTGCACGACTCGAACTTCGTGATGGACGGGATGGTCCTCAGCGACGACACCCCGTCGCCCGGCCTGTACGAGTGGGCGCAGGTCGTTTCCCCGATCCGCGTGACGCTGGCCGCGGGGGAGGTCGCCGGCCTGGTCGACGCCGAGGACTCCGACGACGGAGGCGACGGCGACGACGGCGCGGTCGCGCTCGTCACGGTGGCCAACCTGCGGCACTCGGCCGACGCCTCCGACGTGGTGATCCGGCTCACGGTCGAGCACGACGGCGAGGAGGCGATGGTCGCCGACCTCCCCGTCGCCGGCGTCGGCGACGACGCCCTCGCCGCGGGGGAGTCGGTCGTCCTGGCCGTCCCCGGCCTGCCGGTCGCGACCTCGGGCGAGACCTGGGCGACGGTGCGGGTCGTGACCGCGGCCGACGCCGAGTGGGCGCCCGCGGGACACGTGATCGCGATGGCCCAGCTCGACCTCACGCCTGCCGTGGCGGTCCGGCGTGCGCCGTCGACGCTGCGACCGGGCGTGCCCGGTGCGGCCGGCGACAGGCTCGCGGGCGCCTCCTCGGGTCGGCTCGACCTGGGGCCGGCGTCGTTCGTGGACGGCCGTCTCGTGTCGTTGGCCGGTCGTCCCGTCGACGGGCCGCGACTCGAGCTCTGGCGTGCGCCGACCGACAACGACCAGGGGCGCGGCTGGGTGCCGCGCGACCGCGACGTCGACGTGATGCGCGACCGGCACCGCGCCGACCAGTACCTGCTGGCAGAGCTGCCGAGCGCCGAGACGACCTGGCTGCGGCTCGGGCTCGACCGGATGACGCCCCGCGTCGAGCAGGTCACGGCGACGGACTCGCAGGTGCACGTCCGCACCCGCTGGGCCGCCGCCGACGCCCGCCAGGCCGTGACCGTCGACGAGCGCTGGTCGCTCGAGGACGGCGAGCTCTGGCTGGCCCTCGACCTCGTGCCGACGGCCGGCTGGGACACCTCCTGGCCGCGGGTCGGCGTGCGCCTCGACCTGCCGACCGACGTCGCCACCGCGTCGTGGTTCGGCACCGGGCCGCACGAGTCGTACCCGGACAGCCGCCACGCCGCGATCGTCGGCCGCTACACGGCGGCCGTCGACGACCTCGTCGTCGACTACGCGCGCCCGCAGGAGAGCGGCCACCGCAGCGACCTGCGGAGACTCGACCTGACCGGCGCCGACGGCCGCGACTGGCTGCGGGTCGACGCCGTCGGCGACGAGCTCGGCCGGCTGCCCGGCTTCACGCTGCGCCGCCACACCGCGCAGCAGGTCGACGCCGCCCGCCACCCGCACGAGCTGCCCGAGCCCGACCACACCTACCTGTGGCTCGACGCGGCGCAGAACGGGCTCGGCTCGCGGGCCTGCGGGCCCGACGTGTCGGCTCCGCACGTGCTGCGGCCGTCGGCGCGGTCGATGCGGCTGCGGCTCACCGCGCTCGGCTAGGGGCGGGCCCGGGCCCCGGGCCCCCGGCCCCCGACCTCGCCGCCGAGTGGTCGGTTCTGGTCATCCGTGCAGCACGGAACGACCGGAACCGACCACTCGGCGTCCGCGGCAGGAGGAGGATGGTCCGATGTCGAAGCGCACCCGAGTCCGTCCCACGTCCGTCCCGCGGACCGTCGCCCGCCTCCTGCTGGGAGCCGTCCTCGTCTTCGCCGGCGCCAGCCACCTCAGCTTCGCGCGGGACGACTTCCAGGCGCAGGTGCCCGAGTGGCTGCCGATCGACGACGACGCGGTCGTGCTCGCGTCGGGCGTGGTCGAGATCGCGCTCGGCAGCTCGCTCGTCGCGCTCGGCCGGTGGCGCGTGGCCGTCGGCCTCGTGGTGGCGGCGTTCTTCGTCGCGATCTTCCCGGGCAACATCTCGCAGCTCGTGACCCGGACGAGCGCCTTCGGCCTCGACACCGACGCCAAGCGCTGGCTGCGCCTCCCGTTCCAGCCGCTGCTCGTGTTCGTCGCGCTCTGGTCGACGGGCGCCTGGCGTGACCGCCGCGTCGTGCTCGACCGCCTGCGCCGCCGCCGCTGACCCCGGACGCCACGCGGACGCGGACTAGGAGGTGCGGGTCGCCTTGACGACCACGTCGCGCACCGTGGTGGTCCCGCCGTCCGTCGCGGGGACCTGCCGCGCACGCGACTCCGCCACCTCGACGGTCCAGCCGTCGTCGGGGACGGCCGCGAGCACGTCGTCGATCGTGAACATCAGCTCCTCCTTGCCGTGCCGCCCGGCCCCCGCAGCGAGGTCGGACAGGTCGTGGCCGACGACGAGCAGGGTCCCGCCGGGCGCCACCGCCGCCGCGAGCGACCGGAACAGCGCCGCGCGCACCGGGTCGGCGAGGTGCATGAACTGCGACGACACGAGGTCGACCGACCCCGGTGCGGGAGCCCAGTCGGCGAGGTCGTGCTGCTCCCAGGTGATCCGGGCCGCCGCCTCCTCGTCGACCTCGGCCGCACGGGCCGCCGCCTTGTCGAGCGCGGCCTGTGCGATGTCGACCGCGGTCACCTGCCAGCCGCGGCCGGCGAGCCAGATCGCGTCGCCGCCCTCGCCGCTGCCCACGTCGAGCACGCGACCCGGCTCGAGCCCGCTCGCCTCGTCGACGAGGACGGGGTTCGGGCGCCCGCTCCACTGCAGGCCGGGGGCCGAGTAGCGGTCCTCCCAGTAGTCGCGGCCCCACTCCTCCGAGGCGTGCTGCCCGTCGCCGTGCACGTGCTGCCCGTGTGCGTGCTGCCCGGTCGAGTCCGTCATCGTCGTGCTCCCTCTAGTGCGTGCTCGACTCCGTGCCGGCGGTCGCCGAGCACCCTGGTCGTGTTCTCCGCCTCGGCGCGGACCCCGAACGGACGGCGCCGCTCGGCCACGGCGAGATCGGTGTCCTCGGTGATGAGGCTCATGTTGACGGCGGCGGCGACCCCCACGCCGGAGGCGGCGGCCGTGACCACCTGCATCCGCGCGTCGGCGACGTTGCCAGCCAGGTGCAGCCCGGGCACGGTCGTCGCGCCGGTCAGCGGGTCGGACGCGATCACGGTCCCCAGCCCCATCGGGTGCGGCTCGTGCACGAGGCCGAGCGGCTCGAGCAGGTCGGCGTTCGGGCGCACCGCGGCGGCGACGGCGAGTGCGTCGACCGGCACGACCGGCGCCCCGTCGACGACGACGCCGGTCAGTGCATCGCCCTCGACCCGCAGCGACCGGACGCGACCCGTCACGACCTGCACGCCGCGGGCCGCCAGCCGCTCCCACTCGTCGTCGGACGGCTCGGGCGCCTCGTGCACGAAGAGCGTCACGCGGTCGCTCCACTGCCGGAACATCATCGCCTGGTGCACGGCGAACGGGGTCGTGCCGAGCACGCCGATCACCTGGTCGCGGATCTCCCAGCCGTGGCAGTACGGGCAGTGCACGACGTCGCGGCCCCAGCGCCCGGCGAGCCCGTCGACGTCGGGCAGCTCGTCCGTGAGGCCGGTCGTCACGACGACGCGTCGGGCCCGGACGACGCGCTCGTCGCCGCCCGGCGTCGTGAGCGAGACGGTGAACGAGGAGGCGCCTCCTGCGCTCGCCCTCGTGGCCGACGCACCGGCACGGGCCGAGGCGTCGGCGGGGTCGCCGTCGGTCCGCTCCAGTCGCGTCACGGTCCCGTCGACGACCTCGCCGCCGACCTGCTCGACCTCGGCACGGCCGAGCCGGGTGAGCTCGCGCGGGGCGACGCCGTCGCGGGTGAGGAAGCCGTGCACGCCGGCGGCGGGGGCGTTGCGCGGCTCGCCGGCGTCGACGACGAGCACGCGGCGCCGGGCGCGGGCGAGCGTGAGGCCGGCGCTGAGGCCGGCGGCGCCGCCTCCGACGACGACCACGTCGTAGGTGTCTGTCGTCGTGGTCGTGGTCGTGGTCGTGGCCGTGCTCGTGGTCGACGTTGCGGTCGTCGTCGCGAGAGCGGCTGCGGCGGGGGAATCGAGGGGGGACTGCGGGGCTTTCGTCATGGTGGGTGACCTCCTGGCACCATGCTCGACCGGCACCTCCTCGACCTGCAAGCTCTGTTGCCGATGTGGCAAGATCACGACATGGCTCACGATCGTCCCCGGCCCTCCGGCACGTCCCCGTCGTCCCTGTCCCGCTCCGGAGCCGGGACGGACGCCGACGCCGACGCCTCGACCGACGACGTGCTCGCGGCCGTCGGCCCCCGGCTGCGCGCGCTGCGGGCGACGAGCGGCCGCACCCTCGCCCAGCTGGCCGAGACGACCGGCATCTCGGTGAGCACCCTGTCGCGGCTCGAGTCCGGTCAGCGGCGTCCTGCGCTCGAGCTGTTGTTGCCGCTCGCCCGCGCCCACGGCGTTCCGCTCGACGAGCTCGTCGGGGCGCCCGAGACCGGCGATCCGCGGATCCACCTGCGGCCCGTCACGATGCACGGCCAGACGATCGTCCCGCTGTCGCGCGGCGGGGGAGGGCTGCAGGCCTTCAAGCACCTCATCGAGGCCGACGTGCCCCCGGGCGAGCCGGACCCCCGGGTGCACGAGGGCTACGAGTGGCTCTACGTGCTGCGCGGCCGGCTGCGGCTCGTGCTCGGCGAGCACGACCTCGTGCTGCCCGCGGGGGAGGCCGCGGAGTTCGACACGCGCACGCCGCACTGGTTCGGCCGGGTCGGGCCCGGAGCCGTCGAGTTCCTCAGCCTCTTCGGGCGCCAGGGCGAGCGCATGCACGTGCGGGCCGCCCCGCCCGGCCGCCTCGGCGCCTGACCCGTCCGCCTCGGCGCCTGACCCGTCCGCCGAGGAGGCGCCGGTCGCGACCTGAGGAGGAGCGCGGTTCATCCCGGAGGAGGGTCCCGGTCATCCCTGGGCAGGCTGCGGTGGGGAGTGGCCCGTTCCTACGCTCGAGGTCCGGACGTTCGTCGTCCCCGAGCGGGCCTGCCCCGCGCGATCCAGAGGACCCTCCATGACCCCACGACCCTCCGCGTCCCCGCGACCCGCGAGCCGCCCCCGCCGCGCCGCCGCGCGCGCCGTCGCGGCCGCGGCCGCAGCCGCCGTCGCCCTCACGGCCCTGGCCGGCTGCTCCCTCGAGTCGCCGGAGCCGCTCGTGCTCGGCTTCACCGCCACCTCCGCCGAGCCGCTGCCCTCGCTCGGCGCGGGAGCTGCCGACGCCGTCTCCGCCCACGCCCTCGCGGCGCACCAGCCTGCCGAGGGCAGCGTCGACGTCGTCGTCCAGGGCACGTCGTCCGCGTCGGCCCACGACCTCACGCCGATGCTCACGGCCGACCGTGTGCAGCAGGTCCCCGACAAGAGGGAGGCGGCCGTCGCCGATGCCCTGGTCGAGCTCGGCACCGACGTGGCCGGCCTCACCGCCGGCGACGAGGGCCTCGACCTGCTCTCGGTGCTCGCCTCCGCCGCGGCCCTGCACGACGGCGGCTCGATCGTCGTCGTGTCGAGCGGCGTGCAGACCGCCGACCCCCTCGACCTGCGGCAGCTCGGCTGGTCGTTCGATCCGGCCGCGGTCGCCTCGACGCTGGCCGACCAGGGTGCCCTGCCCGACCTCGGCGGACACGCCGTCACCTTCGTCGGGCTCGGCCGCACCGCGGGCTCGCAGCCCTCGCCGTCGATCTCGTCCACGAGTCGGCTGTCCGAGCTCTGGCTCGCCGTCTGCGACGCGGCCGGGGCGACGAGCTGCACCGACGGGGGAGCGGGCGCGTCCCAGGAGGCGCCCGTCGCCTCCTCGGCGGTGCCCGTCGTGCCCGTGACGAGCGACGCGACGCCGTGCACGGCTCCGCTCGTACTCTCGGCCGCCGTCCTCTTCGGCGGCGACTCGGCGGCCCTCGGCTCGACCGCCGACACGGCCCTGCAGGGCGTCGCCGACGAGCTCGGACGCTGCCCGTCAGGGATCGCCGCCGACGTCGTCGGCCACGCCGCCGACACCCGCGCCGGGGTCGTCGACGGCGAGCAGCTCAGCCTCGACCGGGCGCAGGCCGTCCACGACGCCCTCGTGCGCCTCGGCGCTCCCACCGGCACGCTCGGCGACGTCGTCGGCCGCGGCGACGCCGACCCCGTGGTCGACGACCTCCCCGGAGGCGTCTTCGACGACCAGCTCGCGGCGCAGAACCGTCGCGTCGAGATCACCTTCCGCAGTGAGGACACCGCGTCATGACCGACATCCGCCCCGAGTCCCGTCCCGACGACCGAGCGACCGATCGGCTCGACAGCTGGCCGGACGCGCAGGTGACCGAGCGCCTCGGCAGCTGGCCGGACGCGCAGGTGACCGAGCGCCTCGACGGCCGGCCGGACGCGCACGTCACCGAACGACTCGACGGCTGGCCCGACGGGCAGGTCACCGAGTCCCTGCCCCACGGGACGGGATCCCGGCCGACGGACCGGCTGGACGCCTGGCGGGAGGCCCGCGTGCGGGACCGCCTCACCGGTCGGCCCGACCACGACCCGACCTCGCCCGCGGCGACGGCGCCTGCCCCGCTCCCGGCGCCCCGCCCGGCCGGCACGCTCCCGCGGGCCCGCGCCGTCGAGGCGATCCCCGCCGGCGACCTCGTCCTCTCGCTCGTCGGCGTCGGTCCGATCCCGGCACGGCACGCGGCGACGGCCCCGCGCCTGCACGACGAGCGCCTGCGCGCCGACCTGCCCGAGGGCGTGGACGACCACACCCCGCTGGAGGCGGCGCTCCGGCTCCGCACTGAGGTCGCGGCCGAGAGGTGGCTGGCTCGTCGCACGCGGCAGGTGCTCGACCCGGCGGCGCGCCGCCTCACCGCGCTCAGCTCCCGGCACCGCGAGGTGCTCCGACGCCTCGACCGCTCGGGCGACGAGCCCCTCCTCGACACGACGGGCCGTACGGTGACCCGGGACGAGGCCCGCGCGACCGCCGACCGGCTGTCCGTGGCGATCGAGGCGTCGCTCGACTCGGGCTCGGAGAGGCACCGCACCGAGTCGCGGGCCCGCAAGCGCCTCCTGCTGTTCTTCGTGCTCGCCGACTTCGCGTTGTTCGCCTACTTCATGTCCCGCGTGCTCAACGTCGACGTGTTCATGCCGGCGACCGACCCGATCGCCTTCACGACGTCGATCGTGTTCGCGCTGCTCTTCACCCTCGGCGTCGCCTACGCGCTGCACCACTTCGGGCACGCTCACCGGGTGCACAAGGACGACTCCGGCGAGGTCGTCGTGCCCGACGGCGCGGTGCAGCTCCGGCTGCAGCTCGTCTACGTGCACGTCCTGACGGTGCTGCCCGGCGTGCTGATCGGCGTGCGGATCGTCGACGACGCCCTGGTCTCCGGAGCGCCCCTGCCCCTGGCGCTGCTGCTGGGCGTCGCGATCGGAGTGGTCATGGCCGGCATCGGGCACCTGATCTACCGCACCGAGCTGCGCGACGGCACGAGCGCGACCGACCGCCTCCTGCACCTCGGGCGGCACCTGCGCCGGGCCCACCGGCGCGACCGGAAGCTGCACCTCGAGCTCGACCGGCTCGAGCGACGCGTCGCGGTCCTCTCGGCCCGTGCGGAGCGCGCCGCCGCCCGGATCGAGCAGGCCGCAGACCGCCGGGCGAACCGCGGCCCGAGCACTCGCACCCTGCGGTACACGCGATCGCTCGCCGGCACGGTGCACGTCGGGGCGGCCCTGCCGGTCGTCCGGCCGGCCCGCGGCGGCCTCGACGAGGCCCTCGGCCAGATCCGGGCGCCGCGCGTCACCGACCTCGCCGACTGACCCGCGCCCACGCCCGCCCGCACTGCGCCCACCCGCCCGCCCGGCTCCGCTCCGCCCCGACCTGCGCCCGCCCGGCTCCGCCCCGCCCCGCCCGGCCCAGCCGGACCAAGCAGGCTCGGCGGCGTCGGGGGACGCGGCAGGGGAGGGCCCACGCCTGCGACGTCCCTTCTCGCCGACCGAAGCAGCCAGCCCACGCACCGCACCGAACCTGGAGTCCGCAGCCGCGCCTCTGCCCGGCCGCGTCTCGCGCAGCCGCGCGGAGAGGTCCCCGATCCCGCCCTCGACGTCGCCCGGCCAGCACACGGTGATGAGACGTCGTCGGTGAGACGTCACCTGTGCGGCGTGCAGGGCTGCATCATGCGGGGATGGCGCTGCCCTCGCGCCGACAGGGGCCGGGATGACCGCCGGCCACGGCTCGTGCTCGCTCCGGGAGGCGTCTACCGACTCTCCGCGCGCGGTGGTGCCTCGTCTCAGGTCGTGAGGTCCGCCTCCCAGTTGGTGCGCTGGATCTCGACGTCGAGCTCGCGCAGCTCGCGTGCCGTGTCGTCGGCACGTCGGCGCAGCTCGGCGACCGGCAGCGCCGCGAACTGGCGGAGCTCGCTGCGCAGCTGCCGGAACCCGCCGCCGCCTCCGCCCTGGGCCGCGTCGGCCGCGCTCGACAGCAGGCTGTGCCGCGCGCGGAGCGTCTCGCGGCGGGCCAGCGCGGCGGTCATGGTGCGACCGTCGGCGAGCAGCACGGAGGCGTTGGTCAGGTTGACCGCGACCACCAGCTCCTCGAGACGGTCGAGCGACCGCGACACCTCGTCGACGAGGGCCGCCGCGTCCTCGGCGGGCTCCTCGCCCTCCTGGTAACGGGCGTTCTGGCGGATCCGCTCCTGCGCCTGCGCGATTCGTCGCTGCAGGTCGGCTCGGGTCATGAGTGCCTCGGCGAGCTTCATGCCGCCATCCTGCCAGGCACCGCCGTCACCATGCCGCCTCCGCGCCTCCGCGCCTCTGCGCCTCCTCGCGCGCCTCGACCGATCGCCGAGACGAGCGGCGCGCAGGAGGCGGCGGCACGGCCGGTCGCCCAGCCTCCGGGAGCAGGATGGCGCGATGAGAGCGAAGCGCATCGAGCCCGGGCCCGGCCAGGAATCCGTCTGGGACTACCCGCGGCCGCCCCGCGTCGAGGCGCGCCCCGAGCGCGTCGTCGTCCGGCTCGGCGGCGAGGTCGTCGCCGACACCACGAACGCCTACCGCGTGCTCGAGACGAGCCACCCCCCGGTCTGGTACCTGCCCCGCGAGGCGTTCGTCGAAGGTTCCCTGTCGGCGGGCCAGGGCCGCAGCATGTGCGAGTTCAAGGGGACGGCCCGCTACCTGGACGTCCGGGGCGGCGGGACCACCGCCTCCTCGGCGGGCTGGACCTACCCGAGCCCCTGGCCCGGCTACGAGATGCTCGCCGACCACGTCGCCCTCTACCCGAGCCGGTTCGACTCGTGCGAGGTCGACGGCGAGGTCGTCGAGGCCCAGGACGGCGACTTCTACGGCGGCTGGATCACCTCGCGCGTCGTCGGGCCGTTCAAGGGAGCCCCCGGCACCCTCGGCTGGTGACGTCCGGGTGCGGCTCCGAGCTAGGGCGCCGGACTCGCCGTCAGGGCCGCGACGACCGTCTCGGCGTCGTCGAACCACTTCGTGTAGTGGTCGGGGTCGGCGTTGACCTGCACCGCGTGGGCGGCCTGGGTCGGCGTCAGCTCCTTCCAGCCGGGCATCCGCACCAGCTTGGTGAAGAAGCTCGTCGCGGCCGTGTACGGGTCCATGCGCTGCTCGTAGGTGCCCCACTGGCCGTTGTCCCGCTGCTGGAACAGCCCCCGGCTGTCGGGGCCCACCTCGTCGCCGTGGTCGATGTTGCGGAGGCTCGACTCGCCCATCGCGGTCATCACCCCGATCGCCTGGGTGTGGGTGCCGATTCCCTGGGCCTTCGCCGCCTCCATGATCCAGGCGGCGTTGATCAGCCTGTCCTGGCAGTAGCCCGCGATCGGCCCGGCGGGCACGCTGATCGTGCCGACCACGACGGGCTCGACGTCGGGGCAGGTCACGCCCACGGCGACCGGCTCGGACGGCTCGTCCGGCGTGCCGGCCAGCGACGCCACGACCATCACGAGCGCCACGACGAGTGCGACGACCCCGCCGCAGAACACGACGGAGGCGGCGATCACGAGACGGCGCACGGCAGGCTCCCGGGGCGGTGACGAGGGCGGACGGGGACGGACCCGACCGAATATAGGGCCCTGTCCTGGACGATCCCGACAGGCGCCCTGCACGTCACCTCGGTCAGCGGGCGGGCGGCACCGCCTCGGGGTCGCCCGCGTCGCCGGTCGACCCGACCCGCGCCTCCTCGGCTCGGACGCTGCCGCCGGCTCCGCGATCGACGCCTCCTCCGCCGCCGCGCCCACGCCGCGAGATCATGGTGACGCCCCAGAGGACGACCCCGATCGCCAGCAGGATGCCCGCGATCTGGTACTGCTCTCCGCCCCGGCCGGACGAGAACGGCAGCACGAGCCAGAGGCAGGCGACGACGCCGACGACCGGCAGCACGCGCCCGGCCCGGAAGTGGTGCCTGCCGACGTCGTCGCGGCGCAGCACGAGCACGGTGACGTTGACGATCGCGAACACGACGAGCAACAGCAGCGACGTCGTGCCGCCGAGCACGGCGACGACCGGCGACTCCGGGCTGAGCGACACGTAGCCGATCAGCGCCAGCGAGAGAGCGGTGGTGAAGACGATCGACGCCCACGGCGTCTGGCGGGTGCGGTGCACCCTCGACAGGAACCCGGGCAGCACGCCCTGCTTGCTCATGCCGTAGAGCAGGCGGCTCGCCATCATCATGTTGATCAGCGCGCTGTTGGCGACGGCGAACATCGAGATGAACGGCAGCAGCTGTCCGATCGGGAACCCGGGGGCCGCCGTGTTCACGACCGTGACGAGCGGCGTCTCGTTGTCGGCCAGCTCGCCGATCGGCACGACGGCGACTGCGCAGATCGAGACCAGCACGTAGACGACGGCGGTGATGCCGAGGCCCGTGAGCATGGTGCGGGGGAAGATCCGGCTCGGGTCCTTGGTCTCTTCTGCCATGTTGACGCTGTCCTCGAAGCCGACCATCGCGAAGAAGGCCAACGACGTCGCCGTGCTCACGCTGAGCAGCAGCGACTTGTCACCAGGCGTCTCGAAGATCGTGACCCGCGACAGGTCGGCGTCGCCGCCCGCGATGGCCCAGAAGCCGATCATGATGACCATCACGAGGCCGGACAGCTCGACCAGCGTCAGCACGACGTTCGCCTTGACGCTCTCGCTGACGCCGCGGAAGTTCACCAGCATCACCAGCAGCATGAAGCCCATCGCGATACCCATCACGGCGATGTTCGGCAGCTCGAGACCGACGCCGACCGCGAGGTTCGCCGCGAAGGCCCGGGAGGCGGTGGAGGCGCTGGTGATCCCTGAGCACATCACCACGAAACAGACGAGGAACGTCACGAAGTGCACACCGAACGCCTTGTGCACGTAGAGGGCGGCGCCGGCGGTCTGCGGGTACTTGGTGACGAGCTCGAGGTACGAGAACGCCGTCACGAGCGCGACGCCGAACGCGATGAGGAACGGCAGCCAGGCGGCCCCGCCGACCTCGGCGGCGACCTGGCCGGTCAGGGCGTAGACGCCCGTGCCGAGGATGTCGCCGACGATGAAGAGCAGCAGCAGCTTCGGCCCGATGACCCGCTTCAGCTCGGTCTTCTCCTGCCCGTCTGGGCCGGTGCCCGGGGCGGCCCCGGAGGCGGCGGTCGGCTGGTCGGGAGGGGTGGTGGTCGTCGACACGAGGGCCTCCTGGGCGCATCGGTGCTGCACGGGTCCGGTTGACGGCCCATCCTGCTCCGCCCCGCGGCTCGGGTCACGTGCAGTCATCGAAGTTGCAGCGTGTGCAACGAACGTGCCGAGGAGGCGGCCTAGACGAACTCGGACCGGTCGGCCAGGTAGGCCCGCAGCTCGCGCACCTCGTCGGGGCCGCGGCCCCAGCGCACCTGCACGACCCCGTCGCGCAGCACGAGCGGGTCGGACGCACCGCTCCGCAGCGAGTCGGCGTCGAGGGGCAGGGGGACGTGCTCGAAGTTGACGACCTCGCCCTCGGTGAACTTCTTCGAGGCGGCCCGGCGGGCGTCGCGGCGCTCCTCGACCGAGGCCGAGAGGCCCTGCTCCTTCTTGGGCTCGGTCGCGCGGGTGATCCGGCCGGTGGCCCAGACCTCGCCGCCGCGTCCGAGCAGCAGGACCCCGAGCCGCCAGGCCCGCCCGGCGGGCTGCATCGACGCCGAGGTGTGCACGAGCAGCAGCTTCCGCGAGGCCTTCACGGTGGCCAGCGCCTCGTCGCGGGCGTGCCGGGCGTCGAGCTCGGCGGCGGTCTCGCGGAGGAGGCGCGCGAGGGAGTCGGCAGCCGTGACGGCCTCGTCGTCGGTCACCGCGCCTCCTCGGGGGTGTGTCGGGTCGTGGGGAGGGTCAGCTGTCGTAGCCGTGGTCGAGGAAGTCCTCGACGAGCTCGACGACGAGCGCGTGGTCGTCGGCCTGGGGCAGGCCCGAGACGCCGACGGAGCCGACCATCCCGACCCCGCGGACGATCACGGGGAACACCCCGCCGTGCGCCGCGTAGAGCGCCGTGTCGAGCCTCGACTTCTCGTCGAACGTCGAGCCGTCGACGCGGAACTGCTCGCCGACGCGCCACGAGCTCTTGCCGTAGCGCTCGACGACGCGGGCCTTGCGGTCGAGCCACTCGTCGTTGTCGAGGGAGGTGCCGGGCAGCGCCGCGTGGAACACCCGCTGACGGCCCTTGAGCACGGCGATCGTGACGGGCAGGCTGCGCCGACGAGCTCCGGCGAGCACGTGGGCGCCGAGGTCGAGGGCCGTGTCCGTGGTGAACCTGCGGAAGGTGAGGCGCTCCTCCTGCTCGGCGAGGGTGCGCAGCAGCGTGTCGTCGGTCATGGTGCCTCCGGGATGTCAGGTCGAGCGGGCGTCGTCGCCCCGGCCGAGCCTAGACGCGGGCGCTGGGGACGAGATCGGCGCGGCCTCGGGTCCGATCGTCAGCGACGCCCGCCCGCGGCGGCGAGCGCCCGGCACGGGTCGCTGCCGACGAGCCGGCAGTACACGTCGGACAGCTCAGCTGCCGACAGCGACCACGGGTGCTCGAGAGCGCGCTCGCGGGAGGCGCGTGCCAGCCGCTGCCACAGCTCGCCGTCCCCGAGCAGGCGCGCCACCGTCTCGCCCCACGCGACGGGGTCGCGGGAGTCGAGCACGACGCCGGTCACGCCGTCGACGACGGACTCGCGGAGGCCCCCCGAGGAGGCGGCGACCACGGGGATCCCGCTGGCCGCGGCCTCGAGGGCGATGAGCCCGTACGTCTCGGAGTGCGACGGCACGAGCACGATCCGCGCTTGGCGGAGCAGGCTCGCGAGGCCGGGGCGGGTCTGCGGGCCGAGGAACCGGACGTCGAGCCCCGACCGGTCGGCGAGCGCGGCCAGGTCGCGCTCGTAGCCGGCGAACTCCGTGGAGGCGCCTCCCGCGATCACGAGCTCGGGTCGCAGCTCGGCGGGCACTGCGGCGACGGCCTCGATGGCGAGGTCCGGGCCCTTGAGCGGTTCCAGCCTGCCCGCGACGACGACGGTGGGGCGAGTCGCCGAGCGGGGGTCGCCGACCGCGTCGGAAGTCGTCGGGGACGCGACGCGCGCCTCCTCGTCCGGGGCGAGAGGGCGGAACAGCTCGGCGTCGACGCCCGGCAGCACGACCGCGACCCGGTCGGGGTCCCCGCCGAGACGGCTCGTGACGGTCTCGGCCTCGGCGTGGCTGATCGCGACGACGGAGTCGGACTCCCGGGCGAGCATCGCCTCGCCGGCGAGGCGGCCTGGCGACTCGGCGCGCTCGCCGTGCGAGAGGGGAGTGCTGTCCGCCGCGGCGATCGAGTGGAAGCTCTGCACGTGGGGGATCCCGCGCTCGCGCGCGATCGGCAGGGCGGCGACGCCGCTGAACCAGTGGTGTGAGTGGATCACGTCCCAGGGGCCGAGCTCGGCGAGACGGTCGCGGAACTCGTCGACGAACTCCTCGTGCCGGCCCTTCGCCACGGCCTCGACCGGCCCCGCGGTGAGGAACCGGAGCAGGACGCCGGGCGCCAGCTCGACGGCCTCGGGCTCGTCGGGGGAGGACCGTCGCGTCAGGATCTCGACCTCGTGGCCCGCGGCGCCGAGCGCCTCCGCCTGGTTGCGCACGACGACGTTCATGCCGCCGACGTCGCCCGATCCCGGCTCGGCCCCCGGCGAGGTGTGGAGCGAGACGAGCGCGATGCGGAGGGGTGAGGTCACTGCCCGAGCGTACTCGCCGTGGCCCGCAGGCTCCGCGCCCCTCCCGCCGCCCGTCTCTCCGTGAACCGCGTTCCGAACCATGAACCGCGATAAAACGCGGTTCATGGTTCGGAACGCGGTTCCTCGCGAGCGTGCCCCGGCCCGCCCGCCGCCCTCGGGCATACGGTGAGGCATGGCGAGCGAGGCGACGATGCTGCAGGTGGGCGACCGCGAGGTCAGGATCTCGAGCCCGGGGCGGGTGCTCTGGCCCGACCTGGGGATCACGAAGCTCGACCTCGCCCGGTACCTCGCGACCGTGGGCGACGCCTTCGTCCGCGCGAACGGCGGCCGACCCGTGTCGCTGCAGCGGTTCCCCGCCGGGGTCGACGGCGACGACTACTTCTCGAAGAACCCGCCGAAGGGCGCCCCCGACTACGTCCGCAGCGTCGAGGTGACCTACCCCAGCGGCCGTTCGCACCCCCAGCTCGTCATCGACGAGCCCGCCGCCGCCGTCTGGGCCGCGCAGATGAACACGGTGGTGTTCCACCCCTGGGCGTCCCGGGCCGACGCCAGCGACCTGCCCGACCAGCTCCGCATCGACCTCGACCCCCAGCCCGGCACCGACGTCGCCGACGCGGTGCCGGTCGCGCACGAGCTCCGCCGCGTGCTGGCCGACGCGGGCCTCACCGCTTTCGTCAAGACGAGCGGCAACCGCGGCCTGCACGTGTTCGCCCCCGTCGAGCCGACCCGCGAGTTCCTCGACGTGCGGCACGCCGTCATCGCGGCCGCTCGCGAACTCGAGCGACGCCTGCCCGAGACGGTCACCACGAACTGGTGGAAGGAGGAGCGCGGGCAGCGGATCTTCGTCGACTACAACCAGGCGAACCGCGACCGCACCATGGCGGGCGCCTGGTCTCCTCGGGCTCTCGCCACCGCCTCCGTGTCCACGCCCCTCGACTGGGGCGAGCTCGACGGCGTCGACCCGTCGGCGTTCACCGTCCTCACCGTGCCGGACCGCCTCGCCGCCACCGGCGACCCGTGGGAGCGGATGCACGACGAGCCCGGCACCGTGGACGAGCTGCTCTCGTGGTGGGAGCGCGACGTCGAGGCAGGACTCGGCGAGCTGCCTTTCCCGCCCGACTTCCCGAAGATGCCGGGGGAACCGCCCCGCGTCCAGCCCAGCAGGGCCAAGAAGCAGCCGTAGGAGGCGCGGCCGGGTCAGGGGCGGACCAGCACCTCGCCGAGGTCGTACGCCGCCGGCACCTCGAGCTGGTCGAAGCCGCACGAGACGGCCTCGCGGTCCTCGCGCCAGCGCTGCACCTGCACCGTGTGCCGGAACCGCTCGCCCTCCATCTGGTCGTAGCGCACCTCCACGACGCGCTCGGGGCGGAGCGGCACGTACGAGACGTCCTTGCCCGACGAGAACCGGCTGCGGTCCGTCTCGGCGTGCGCGACGCCTCCGTCGTCGTCGTGCCGTACCAGGTCGGCCAGCTCGTCGACGAGCTCGAGGCGACGGGCGTCCGAGAACGCGGAGGCGCCTCCCACGTTCCGCAGTTCGCCCTCGGAGTCGTACAGCCCCAGCAGCAACGACCCCACGCCCCGGCCGCTCTTGTGCACGCGGTAGCCGAGCACCACGCAGTCGGCCGTGCGGTGGTGCTTGACCTTGAGCATCGTCCGCTTGCCGGGCAGGTAGGAGGCGGCGAGCGGCTTGGCCACGACGCCGTCGAGCCCCGCGCCCTCGAACTCGACGAGCCACCGACGGGCGACGTCGGCGTCGGTCGTCGCCCGGCTGAGGTGCAGGGGAGCAGCCGCCCCGTCGAGCAGGCGCTCGAGCGCGGCACGGCGCTCGCCGAAGGGCCGGTCGAGCAGGCTCTCCTCGCCCTCCGCGAGCAGGTCGAAGGCCACGAAGGAGGCGGGGGTCTCGACCGAGAGCTTGGCCACACGCGAGGCCGCCGGGTGGATCCGCTGCGACAGAGCGTCCCAGTCGAGGCGTTCGCCGCCGTGGTCGCCGCGGCGCAGGACGATCTCGCCGTCGAGCACGCAGGGCCCGGGCAGGCGCTCGCCGAGGGCCTCGACGAGCTCGGGGAAGTACCGCGTCAGCGACTTCGAGCCGCGGCTGCCGAGCTCGAGCTGCTCGCCGTCCCAGTAGACGAGGCCGCGGAAGCCGTCCCACTTCGGCTCGTACGAGAGGCCGCCCTCGACGCTGTCCGCGTCGGGCACGGTCGCGACCGCCTTCGCGAGCATCGGCGCGACGGGGTGGGCGGCGGTGGGCACGGGGGCAGCGGCTGCCGCGTCGTCGACGGACGGGCTCGTGGTGCGTGGCGGCGTCATGGCCCGAGTCTGCTCGCCGAGCGGCGCGGAGGCACTGCACCGCGTTTCGTGCACTGCACCAGGTCTGGACGCGGTGCCGTGTACGAAACGCGGTGCAGTGTCGCGCACGCTCGCGGCGCGGTCGGGTGGGGCGGCGGCGGCGGCGGCTGCGCGGCCGCGGGTCAGCGAGCGAGATCGGCGGCGCGACCCGCCGCACGCAGGTGCCACTCGGTCTGCGCCAGGGCCGAGGCGAGCGGGAGGCCGGTCATCGACCGGAGCCCTCCGCGCCAGCCCGTCATGGCCTCGGCGACCTGCCACACCGACGGTGCCGAGCTCGAGCCGCGACGGCTCGCGTGACCGCTGTCGCCGGCGCCGGCGCCGAGCAGCCCGTCGAGGGCGGTCACCGCGTCGCGGGTGCGCTCCTCGCGGTGGGCGACGAGCGCCTCCGCCCGCTCGGTGAGCCCCACGAACCGGTACCCGTGGCCGGGGCAGACCTCGAGCGCGTCGGCCCCCGACCGGTCGAGCTCGACGACGCGAGCCAGCGACGCGAGCACGTCGTCGAGCGGGTTGGCGGCGGTGCGGCCCCCGAGGCCGATCCCCGGGTTGATCGTCGGCAGCACGTGGTCGCCCGTGAAGATCAGCCGCTGCTCGGGCTCGACCAGGCAGAGGTGACCCGAGGTGTGGCCGGGCGTGTGCACCGCGCGCAGGCGGCGCCCCGCGACCGGCAGCTCGTCGCCGTCGTCGAGCAGCAGGTCGGGGACGACGTCGACGAGGAGGCGGCCCGAGCCCCACGAGGCGACCAGCGCCTCCTGCGCCTCGGCCGGCACCTGCCAGCGCGCGATGTCCGCGTCCGCGGCGACCGCGTCGGCGGCACGGCCGGCGAGCGCACGCTGCTCGGCGGGGTGCATCGCGACGCGTGCACCCGTCGCGCGGCGGACGGCGTCGGCCGCCCCCAGGTGGTCGACGTGCAGGTGGGTGGCCACGACCAGGTCGACATCGTCCAGTTCGTGGTCGAGCTCGTGCAGGGCGGCCTCGAGCCGGTCGACGGCGTGGGGGGAGGGCCAGCCCGGGTCGATCAGCGTCAGCCGGCCGTCCGAGCCCTCGACGAGGTAGCCGTACGAGGCGTCCGCGACCGGGGAGGTGGCCGGCGAGGTCAGCGACCAGACGCCGTGCCGCAACTCCTCCAGCGGAGGAGCCGTGCCCACACGCAGGGCCTCGGCCTGGACGGGGCTGAGCGGAACGGGGTCAGGCATCCGGCGAGCCTAGCCCGCCCCCTCCGCCCTGCTCTGCCCCTCCCCGTTCAGGAACTTTCAGCCTGATCCGCGCAACGGGGAGACATCTGGTCCTGATCCGTGCACGATCCAGGAGGAGGCGGCGCAACGTTCCTGAATCGTGCGAGCGAGAGCCAGGGCCGAAACGAGCCAGAATCCGCCTCAGCCCTGCGCGACGTCGATCAGCACCTTGCCCGTGACCCCGCCCTCGACGGCGTCGTGGGCCTCGGCCGTCTGCTCGAGCGAGTACCGGTGCAGGGGCAGCCCCGCCTCCTCGCCGACCGGCAAGGCGCCGTCGCGGACGGCCGCGGTGACGTCCTCGGCAGCCGCCTGCAGCGCTTCCTCGCCCACCGTGTAGAGCAGCACGAACTGGTAGCGCGTGTTGGTGCCCATGTTCGCCCGGAGCGGCAGCTCGACCGTGTCGCCGCCGTCGTTGGCGTAGATCGCGACGGAGGCGCGAGTCGAGACGACGGCCGCGACCAGCTCCGCGTTCTGCCGGATGGACACCTCGACGACGATCTGCACGCCGTCGGGCGCGATGCGCCGGATCTCGGCGGCCGCGTCCTGCTCCTTGTAGTTGACGACGTGGTGCGCCCCGGCGGCTCGGGCGAGGGCGGCCTTCTCGTCGCCCGAGATGGTCGTGATCACCGTCGCGCCCGCCCAGGCGGCGAGCTGGATCGCGGCGTGCCCGACGGCCCCGGCGCCGCCCGAGACGAGCACGGTCATGCCGTCGAGGGCGCCGGGGGAGAGCCGAGAGGGCCCGTCCTCGTGCACGGTCAACGCGCGGTGCGCGGTCATGGCGGGCACTCCGAGGCTCGCGCCCAGGTCGAACGAGGCTCCCTCGGGCAGGGGAACGACGCGCGCTCGCGGCAGCACCGTGTGCTCCTGGGCGGTGCCGGTCGCGTGCCCGTTCGCCGAGATGAACGACCAGACCCGATCGCCGACCTCGAGGTCGTCCACGCCCTCGCCGACGGCGTCCACGACGCCCGCGCCGTCCTGGTTCGGCACGATCACGGGGAACGGCACGTCGCCCCCGCTCGTCTCGCCCGTGCGCGACTTCCAGTCGGTGGGGTTCACGCCCGACGCGACGACGCGCACGCGCACCTCGCCTGCCCCCGGCTCGGGCACCTCGCGCTCGACGAGGTGCAGGACGGACGACGGACCGGTCTCGGTGTAGGTGATCGACTTCATGCCCCCAGTCAACGACGCGGGCCCGGCGCGTGTTCCGCGGCGACCCAGATCGGCGAAGATGTGCAGATGAGCACACCTCGGGGGGAGGGCGGCAGCGGCGCCGTCCCGCGCTGGACGACCGTCGCCAGGCCCGCCGACCGCACGCCCGCCTCCGCCGCCGATCCCCGCCCCGCCGGCGTCGTCGTCTGGGTCGCCGTCGTCTCCGTGCTCGTCATCGTGGCGGTCGCGGTCGCGGCCGTCATCGCCGCCCGCAGCCTTGCCGAGGCCGAGTCGGTCCGCGACGCCGCCGACCGGGCCGACCGCATCGCCGACGCGATCGTCGAGCCGGCGCTCACCGACGCGCTGGTCGAGGGCGACGAGGAGGCGCGGCGTGCGATGGACGACGAGGTCCGCGACCACGTCCTCAGCTCGAGCATCGTCCGCGTCAAGATCTGGGACGACACGGGCCGCGTCGTCTGGTCGGACGAGCCCGCGCTGATCGACCGCCGGTTCGAGCTCGACGAGGACGACCTCGAGGCGCTCGCCGGAGCCGGGGACGAGAGCAGCGTCGAGGCCGAGGTCAGCGACCTGACCGCCCCCGAGAACGAGTACGAGCGCGACCGCGGCAAGCTGCTCGAGGCCTACCGAGCCGTCGAGACGCCGGGCGGGCAGACGCTGCTCTTCGAGGTGTACTTCCGCTACGACGAGGTGCTGCAGCGCAGCGGCCAGCTGTTCGCCGGGTTCGCGGGCATCACGATCGGCAGCATCGTGCTCGTCGTGCTGCTCTTGCTCCCGGTGCTGCGGCAGCTGCTGCGGGCGCTCGACCGGGCCAGGGTGCAGCGTGAGGCGCTGCTCGAGCGCGCCCTCGACGCGAGCGCCGACGAACGACGGCGCATCGCGGGGGCGCTGCACGACGGAGTGGTGCAAGATCTCGTGGGCGCCTCGCTCGCGGTCTCGGCCGAGTCCGGCTCGGCCCGGGCGCGCGGCGACGAGACCACGGCCGACGGGCTCGACCGGGTGGCGGGGGCACTGCGCGGCAGCGTCGGCGGCCTGCGCTCGCTGCTCGTCGACATCTACCCGCCGAACCTCGTGCGGGCGGGCATCGGGCCGGCGCTCGACGACCTCGCGGCGGGCGTGCGGTCGCGCGGCGTCGCCGTCGTGCTCGACGCCGACGCGGCCTCGGCGCTCGACGACGAGGGGCAGCGGCTGGTGTTCCGGGTGGTGCAGGAGTGCCTGGCCAACGTCGTGGCCCACGCCCGCGCCTCCGTCGTGTCGGTCACCGCGGACCGTGCTGCCGAGGGCGGTGTCGTCGTCACGGTGGCTGACGACGGCGCGGGCTTCGACCCCGAGCTGCTGACCCGCCCCGAGCCCGACCACTTCGGCCTGCGGGTGCTCGCCGACGTCGCCGGCGCAGGAGGCGCGGGCCTCGACCTGCAGACCGCGCCCGGCCGGGGCACGCGGTGGCGCCTCACCCTGCCGGCGTCGGCGTCGGCGGTGGCCACGGCCACGGGCGGCCGCGGAGCACCGTCGTGATCCGCGTCCTCGTCGTCGACGACCACCCGCTGGTGCGCCAGGGACTCCGCTCGCTCGTCGACCAGGCCGACGGTGTCGAGGTGGTCGAGGAGGCGGCGGACGGCGAACGAGGAGTGGCCGCGGCCGTCCTGCACCGGCCGGACGTCGTGCTCATGGACCTCTCCATGCCCGGCATCGGCGGCGTGGAGGCGACCCGCCGCGTCGTGGCGGCCGACCCGAGCGTGCACGTCGTGGTCCTGACGTCCGTGCCCGACGCTTCCTCGGTCAGGGAGGCGCTGGCCGCCGGGGCCGTCGGCTACCTGCTCAAGGACGCCGAGCCCGCGACCGTCGTGGCCGGCGTTCGGGCGGCGGCGGCGGGCGGCGTGCCCCTCGACCCGCGTGCGGCCAGGGCGCTGCTGCCGGACAGGTCGACGCCGGACGACCCGACGCGCACGCCGGCGACGCCCGCACCTTCCCCGATCCCGGGCCGGTGCCGCTCGTCTCCGGCCGGGAGGCCGACGTGCTCCGCCTGCTCGGCCGCGGCCTCGCGAACAAGCAGATCGGCACCGAGCTCGGCATCAGCGAGCGCACGGTCAAGGCGCACGTCGGCAGCGTCTTCCGTCGGATCGGCGTCGCCGACCGCACGAGCGCCGCCCTGTGGGCGAGGGACAACGGGTACTAGTACCAAGGTCCGATGGTGTCGTGCGGCGGCCCCGGCGAGAGTGGTCGCAGGCCCGGGGGACGGGTCGCCCACCCCTCCACGAGGAGCCCGCCATGACCACCACCACATCTCTCGGCCGCACGGCCCGTCAGCTCCGCTCGGCGGTGCTCGTCGCGGCGGTCGTCGCCGGGTCGCTGGCTCTCTCGGCCAGCCCGGCCAGCGCCTCCGGCAAGACCAGCGCGGGCGGCGACTACCGCGTCACGATCGGAAGCACGACCTACGACCCCGCGCCCGGCAAGAGCGTCAAGGTCGGCGGCATCGTCCCCACCGGCCGCATCGCCGTGCGGGGCGTCAACAACGGCTTCGACATCGACGTCGCCACCCTGGGCGTCTACGACTACACGCTGACCGGCGCGCCGGACACGCAGCGGATGGTGACGGGGCCGACCGTCGTGTTCGCCTCCAAGGTGCCGACCCTCACGCCGGCCCAGCTCGCGGGCGCGACGATCAAGAGCCTCGAGGTGAAGGACGACACCCTCGTCGTGCTCTTCAGCACCGCCGGCGGCAAGTTCAAGATCCAGGCGAAGGACGGCGCCCAGGGCGGCATCTTCCAGATGGAGTCGGAGTTCGGCGCGCCCGTCGAGTTCACGCACACCCTCGGCGCCGGTCTGTTCTACTTCGTCAACCAGTACACGGGCAAGGTCAACTTCGGCGACGGCGTCGACCCCGTCACCTCGGGTGCCGGAGCGCACCAGATGCTGCTCGGCAAGGACAGCCCCCAGGTCGCGACGAAGACCCTGCAGACCGGCACCGTCACGAAGTGGGTCGTCCAGTCGGGCGGCCGCCTCGGGGGAGTGCTGGGCGAGGACGCGATCGAGCTCAGCGCCGGCGCCACGAACTGTACGAGCCAGTGCCAGGCGCAGAACCAGATCCGCGGCTCGCTGCCGGTGCCGCCGCTGCCGCTCGACCCGACGCCGATCGGCTGACCCAGGTCCGTAGCACCCCTGGGGCCGAGCAGCCGCGTGCTGCTCGGCCCCTCCGTGGTGTCGCAGGCCGTGCTGGCGGGTTCCCGTCGTCCGCGGCGGGTCAGCGCCCACCCGCCGTCGGGCACGGGGACCCGCCACGCGCGACAAGGACCCGCCGCGAGCGACGGCGACCCGCCGGCTCCGGGACTACAGCCCGAACGCCCCGCGCAGCATCGCGAGCGCCTCGAGGTCGTCCTCGACCCCGCCGCCCTCGTGCCCGTTGTACGGCCACACGGTGATGTCCGCGTCGCCGCCGTAGGCGTGGAACGCGCCGAACACTGTCGACGGCGGGCAGGTCGCGTCCATCAGCGCCGTCGAGAACAGCGCGGGCGCCGTGGCCCGCTTCGCGAAGTTGACCCCGTCGAAGTACGACAGCACCTCGTGCACCTGCTCGGCGCGGTGGCGGTGCACGGCGAGGTAGCGGCCGATCTGCTTGTACGGGTCGCTGTCGGTGATGACGGAGGCGCGGCGGAAGTCGCAGAGGAACGGCACCCGCGGCACCGCGGCGACCAGCCCCTCGACGAGACCGGCGACGGCCAGCGTGATGCCGCCTCCCTGGCTGGTGCCCAGCACGGCGACGCGGTCGGCGTCGACGACGTCGAGCGACCGGGCGGCCTCGACGGCCCGGACGCCGTCGGTGTAGACGCGGCGGTAGTAGTAGCTCTCGGGGCTGTCGATCCCGCGGGTCATCACGCCGTCGGCGGCCGGGCCCGAGCCCCCGGAGTCGCCGGTGTCGCCGGTGCTCCAGAGCGAGCCCTGGCCGCGCGTGTCCATCTGCAGGTGCGCGAAGCTGGCCGAGGCCCAGAACAGGTTCTGCTGGGCGTGCCCGCGACCGCCGCCGTAGCCGACGAACTCGACGACCGTCGGCAGCAGCTCGCCCGAGGCGGCGGCGCCGGCCGGCACCCGCAGCCAGGCCCGCACGCGCTGGCCGTCGGCCCCGCGGAACGACACGTCGAGCACGTCGACCGTCGTGAGCCCGGTGTCGACCGGCTCGGCCTGGACGTCGAGGTCGTGCTCGCGTGCCTCGGCGAGGGTCCGGCGCCAGAAGTCGTCGAAGTCGTCGGGCTCGGTCTGGGTGCTGCGGTACGTGCGGAGGGCCGCCTCGTCGAGGTCCGTGTTCATGCAGACATGTCTACAGGCCGCGAGGCGGCGACGGGACGAGGAGGCGCGGCCCGCCTGCCAGACGGCAGGACGAGGAGGCGGTGGTCGCCCCTACGAGGCGCTGGTCGCGCGACCGAACGCCGGCGCCCACCCGATCGCCGGAGCGACGTGCTCGGCCACGGTCCGCAGCAGCCGGGCGTTGTAGTCGACGCCGAGCTGGTTCGGAACGGTCAGGTGCACGGTGTCGGCCGCCTGCACCGCCGCGTCGTCGGCCAGCTGGCGGGCGATGACGTCGGGCTCGCCGACGTAGCTCTTGCCGAAGCGCGACTGGACGCCGTCGAGCATGCCGACCTGGTCCCGCGAGTCGGCCTGGGCGCGGACGCCGAAGTACCGGACGTCCTCGTCGGTCGTGATCGGGATGACGCTGCGGCTGACGGCGACGCGCGGCTCGCGAGCGTGGCCCGCCGCGGCCCACGCCGCGCGGAACACCGCGATCTGCTCGGCCTGCAGCTCGTCGAACGGCACGCCGGTGTCCTCGGTGAGCAGGGTGCTGCTCATCAGGTTCATGCCCTGCTCGCCGGTCCACTGCGCGGTCGCCCGGGTGCCGGAGCCCCACCAGATGCGCTCGCCGAGACCGGGCGACCGCGGCTCGATCGCGAGCGGGCTCGACCAGCCGGTCATCCGCGGGTCGCTCTGGGCGACCGCGTCGCCGTCGATCGCGCGGCGGAACAGCTCGGTGTGGCGGCGGGCCATGTCGGCGTCGGACTCGCCGTCCTCCGGCACGTGGCCGAACGCCTCGTAGCCGCGGAGCGACGTCTCCGGTGATCCCCGGCTCACACCGAGTTGCAGTCGTCCCGCGCTGATCAGGTCGGCGGCCGCGGCCTGCTCGGCCATCGAGAGCGGGTTCTCGTAGCGCATGTCGATGATGCCGGTGCCGAGCTCGATGCGGCTCGTGCGTGCGGCCATGGCGGCCAGCAACGGGAACGGGCTGGCCAGCTGCTTCGCGAAGTGGTGGACGCGCACCGACGCGCTGTCGATGCCGATCTCCTCGGCGGCGACCGCCAGCTCGATCGACTGGACCAGCGCCTCCCGGGCGGTGGGCGTGCGGGAGCCGGGCACGTCCTGGTAGTGGCCGAACGAGAGGAACCCGATGCGCTTCGTCATGTTCGATGCCAACGCATGCACCGCCCCTTGCATTCCGCCCGAGATCGAGCGAGATCACAGGTGACGGGACGAGGAGGCGCCGCTAGCGTGGGACCCGTGGAGAACCGCTTCCGGATCGACGGCGACGACCTCGGGGTCGACCTGCGCGCATCCTCGGTGACGATGGGCTCGGACGGGGTGGTCGATGCGACCATCGTCGCGGCCCGGGTGGCCGAGGTGGCCGACTGGTCGGACGACGCCCCGCGGCTCGAGTTCCGTGACGTGCCCCTCAAGTTCGACGGCGCCAGCTTCGGCGTCACGGTCGACGACGACCTGCTCGACGAGCACGAGATCTCGTTCTGGCTCGGGGAGTCGCTCGACGTGCACGGGCAGCTCAGCCTCGCGGCGGGGGAGCGCCTGCGCTTCGTCGGCACCACCCACGTGGCCGGCGAGCCCAAGGCGTGGCGTGTGGACGTGTCGATCCGCTTCGGCTCGCCCGGTCGCAGCGCCGCCGTCTGAGCCGCGACTGCGCCTAGCGCGAGGCGATCTCGACCACGGGCAGGTGCCGCCGCACGCGCATCTGCAGCGTGAGCTGTCCCCGCCGCGCGAGCACGAGCGCCGTCACGCCCGCGACGACCGCGGGCACGCCGCCCGAGATCACCATGGCCGTCGGCGTGCCGAGCAGCTCGACGATCCCGCCCATCAGCGGTCCGCCGACGGCCTGGCCGCCGAGCAGCACGAGAACGTAGAGCGACATCACCCGCCCGCGGATGCCGATGTTGCTCGACAGCTGCACCAGCTGGTTCGCCGACGTGAGGAACAGCAGCGACGCCAGCCCGACCGAGACGAGCACCAGGGCGAACGGCACGACGCCGGCGGCACCGCCGACGACCCCGGCGCCCGCCTGCAGCAGGCCGGTGACGAGCAGGCCCACGACGAGCGTCCGCAGCCGGATCGTGGCCCGCCGGGTCGACAGCAGAGCCCCCGTGAGGGCGCCCACCGCGATCATCGAGTTGAAGAGCCCGTAGCCGCCGGCGCCCACGTCGAAGACCTCGTCGGCGTACGACGCGAGCAGCACGGGCATCGTCAGGCCGAAGACGGCGTAGGAGGCGACGAGCACGACCGGCACGAGGATGGTCGGCTTCGCCCGGGCGTACGCGAGGCCCTCACGCAGCTGGCCCCGCGAGCGGGGAGCAGGCGCGGTGCGGGTCATCTGGGAGGTGCGGAGCAGGCCGAGCATGCCGACCACGAGCAGGCAGGCGACCCCGTTCACGGCGAACGCCCACCCCGCGCCGACCGCGAGCAGCAGCACGCCGCTGACCGCGGGGCCGATCATGCCGCCGAGCTGGAACACGCTCGAGTTGACGCTGATCGCGTTGCGGAGGTGGCGCTGGCCGACGAGCTCGCTCACGATCACCTGGCGGGCCGGGTTGTCGACCACGGTCACCAGGCCGGTCGCGAAGGCGATGGCGAAGACGTGCCAGGCCTCGACGACGCCGGTCAGGGTCAGCACGGCGAGCCCGATGCTCAGCACCGCGAAGACGCTCTGGGTGACGACCATCAGCGCCCGCTTCGAGAACCGGTCGACGAGCACGCCGCCGAGCAGGCCGAAGAAGAGCATCGGCGCGAACTGCATCGCCACGGTCACGCCCACGGCGGTCGCGCTGCCGGTCAGCTCGAGCACGAGCCAGTCCTGGGCGATGCGCTGCATCCAGCCGGCGGTCATCGCCACGAAGTTGCCGACCGTCCAGAGCCGGAAGTTCGGCACGCTGAGCGCGATGAAGGTGTGCCGCCACGGCGGGCGCTGCGTCGCGACGGGCAACGGGGCGGTGGCGGGGAAGGAGACGGCGGGGTCGACGACGGGGGTGCTGGCGGTGGACGGAGAGGACATCGGCGTTCCTGCGCTGGTGGGCGGCCCGGGGCGGTCGCGGCCGCCGGGGGAGGGGGCGAGGGGCCTCGCGGTGGTGAGCCGCGCCTCCTCGTCCCTCGACGGTAAGGCCGCCGACGTCATTCGGACCCCCTATGGTGTGAATCACTGTCATGCGATCTTCGAATGACGCGACAGGAGGAGGCCTAGCCGTGTTCGACCCTGCCCTGCTGACGACGTTCCTCGCCGTCGCGGAGACGCGCAGCTTCACGGCCGCAGGCCTCCGTCTCGGCATCAGCCAGCCGACGGTGAGCCAGCACGTCGGCCGGCTCGAGAAGGCGGCGGGCCGCACCCTCGTGGTGCGGGACACCCGTGACGTGCGCCTCACCGACAACGGCGACGCGATGGCCGGCTTCGCCCGCACGATCCTCGCGGCGCACTCGGCGGCCGAGAGCTGGTTCAGCGGCTCGGCGATGCGCGGCCGCCTGCGCTTCGGGGCCGCGGACGACCTCGCCATCACGCAGCTGCCGCGCATCCTCCGGCACTTCCGGCAGCTGCACCCCGACGTCGACCTCGAGCTGACGGTGAACCAGAGCGGTCCTCTGCGACGACGGCTCGCCTCCGGCCACCTCGATCTCATCTTCGTGAAGCAGACGGCGGGCGAGTCCGACGAGGGCCGTCGGGTCGCCGGCGACACGATGGTCTGGATCGGCCAGGAGAAGCTGCAGGTCGAGCCGGGCCGGCCGGTGCCCCTGATCGCCTACCAGGCGCCGAGCCTCAGCCGCCAGCTCGCGATCGGCGCCCTCGAGGCGAGCGGGCGCACCTGGCGCATCACCTGCAACACCCGCGACGTGAACGGCGTGCTCGCGGCGGTGCGGGCGGGCATGGGCGTCGCCGTGTTCCCCTTCTCGCTCATCCCCACCGACCTCGTCAAGGTCAGCGACCGCTTCTCGCTGCCCGACCTCGGAGACGTCGACTACGTGCTGGTCGCGAACCCCGCCGCACCGCGCGAGCCGGTCGAGGCGCTCACCTCGGCGATCATGAGCCGGGGCGTCCGCCGCGCCGTCTGACCTCCCCTCGGCCGGGTCGGGCCCGTCGAGGAGGCGCGGGCGAGCAGGATGGACCACATGAGCACCCGACGCACCCGCCACGCCCGCACCGCCTCCGTCCGCCGCACGGCCCTCCTCCTCGCGGCCGCCTGCGGCGTCTCCGGCGTGCTCCACCTGGTGCGCCCGAGCGCCTACGACGCGGTCGTGCCCCGCAGCATGCCCGGCCCGGCCCGCCTGTGGACGACGAGCTCCGGGGTCGCCGAGGTCGTCGTGGCCGGCGCCCTGCTCTCGACGGCGACGCGACGGGCGGGCGGCGCCCTCGCGGCCGCGCTCTTCGTCGCCGTGTTCCCGGCGAACGTGTCGATGGCGCTGCGGTCGCTCCGGAGCAGCCGCGCCGGGACGGCCCGACGGGTCGTCACCGTCGTCCGCCTGCCGCTGCAGGTGCCGCTCGTGGCGAGCGCGCTCGCCGTGCGCCGCGCCTCCTAGCCGACCCGCCCGCACGGCGGCCGCGCGTCCTCGGGGGTGTCGCTGCGCCTCCTGCCCGGCGTCCTCCCCGCCCCGGCCCGGTACCGTGGACGATCGGCCCACGAGCCGACCACCGCACGACAGCCGCACGACGACCGCCGAGGGGAGGCGCCGCATGACCGCGATCGACCTCAACGCCGACCTCGGCGAGGGCTTCGGCCGGTGGACGCTCGGCGACGACGACGCCCTGCTCGACGTCGTGACGAGCGCGAACGTCGCCTGCGGGTTCCACGCGGGCGACCCGGCCGGCCTGCTGCGCGTCGTCGACGCGGCCCACCGTCGCGGGGTCGTCGTCGGGGCGCACGTCTCGTACCGCGACCTCGTCGGCTTCGGCCGCCGCTACGTCGAGGCGTCGCACGACGAGCTCGTCGCGGACGTCGTCTGGCAGATCGGTGGGCTGACGGGCCTGTCCCGGGCGGTCGGCGGGGCCGTCCGCTACGTCAAGCCGCACGGTGCCCTCTACTCCGTCGTCGCGGACGCCGACGGCCGCGGCGCCGTCCACGCGGGCGCCGTGGTCGAGGGCATCCTGCGGGTCGACCCGTCCCTGCCCGTCGTCGGGCTCGCCGGCTCCGCGTTCCTCCGCCGGGCTGAGGACGAGGGCCTCCACGTCGTCGCCGAGGCCTTCGCCGACCGCGCCTACGACGCGACCGGCGCGCTCGTGCCCCGCAGCCGACCCGGGGCCGTGCTGCACGACGCCGGCGAGGTCCGCGACCGCGTCCTCCAGCTGGTCGAGACCGGCACGGTGCGCTCCGTCGACGGCACCGTCGTCGAGCTGCGGGCCGACACGGTCTGCGTCCACGGCGACAGCCCGGACGCCGTCGCGATCGCCGTCGGGGTGCGCGGTGCCCTCGAGGAGGCAGGGGTCGTCCTCCGCCCGTTCGTCACCGTCCCGCAGGCGGTCGGCACCCCCGCGACGCCGCTCGACCCCGGGACGACCGCCCGGTGACCGGCCACGAGGTCGATCTCGGAGCCGCGCTCGCCCACCTCCGGGTGCTGCCTCTCGGCACGGACGGCGTGCTCATCGAGACCGACGGGCTCGACGAGTCGCTGGCCCTCTTCGGCGCCTTGCTCGCGCAGCCCGTCGCGGGCATCCTCGACGTCGTGCCGGCCGCGCGGAGCGTCGCGGTGCGGTTCCTCCCCACGCTGCTGCCCATCGCCTCCCTGATGAGCGTCCTGCGGTCGCTGCCGACGTCGCGCGACGCCGCCACGCAGGGCCGCCTCGTCGAGATCCCCGTCCGCTACGACGGCGAGGACCTGGCCGAGGTCGCCCGCCTCAGCGGCCTGAGCGTCGACGAGGTCGTCGACCGCCACGCCGGCGCGACCTACACCGTGGCCTTCACGGGCTTCGCGCCGGGCTTCGCCTACCTCACGGGCGGCGACCCGTCCCTCGCCGTCCCTCGCCGCGCGACGCCCCGCACCTCGGTGCCCGCGGGAGCGGTCGCCATGGCGGGGGAGTTCACCGGGGTGTACCCGCGCGAGAGCCCGGGCGGCTGGCAGCTGCTCGGGCGCACCGACGTCGCCCTCTGGGACCTCGCCGAGCGCGTCCCGGCGCTGCTGCAGCCGGGGATGCGCGTCCGTTTCGTCGACGTCACGGAGGGTCCCCCCGCAGTCGAGGAGGCGGCGACGCCGGAGTTCGAGGAGCCCGCGCCCGCGTCGTCCCGACCCGCGCCCTCGCCCTCGCCCGCCGAGCCGGTGTCCGCCGACCCCGCGCCCGTGGCGCCGCCGCCCGTCGACCGCCCGCGCCCCGACCGTGCGCTCGTCGTCTCGGCGCCTGGCCCCTTCAGCATCCTCGAGGACCTGGGGCGGCCCGGCCGCTCGGGCCTCGGCGTCTCGCGCTCGGGTGCCATGGACCACCGTGCGCTCCGCGAGGCCAACCGCCTGGTGGGCGCCGCGACGGGCTCGGCCGCGCTCGAGCTGGCCTACGGCGGGCTGGAGGCGACGGCTCGCGGCGACCTCGTGCTCGCCGTGGCGGGCGCGCCCGTCCCGTTGACCGTGCACGGCGCGAGCGGCGTCCGCCACGCCCTCCCGGGGGCCGCGTTCGCGCTCGACGACGGCGAGGTGCTCGTCGTGGGGGCGCCTCCTCGGGGTGTCTACTCGTACCTCGCCGTCCGCGGCGGCTGGGTGGCCGAGAGCGTGCTCGACAGCGCGTCCGGCGACGTCCTGGCGCGCATCGGCCCCGGCCGGCTGGCCGCCGGCGACGAGCTCGGCGTCGGACGAGCCTGGTCCGAGAGCGTCGCCGCGGCGGCCCACGACGCACAACGCTCGGTGTCCGCGCCCGACGAGGTCACCCTGCTCGACGTCGTGCTCGGCCCGCGGGACGACTGGTTCACCGCCGAGGCGCTCGAGCGCCTCACGGGCCAGCGGTTCACGGTCACGGCGCAGTCGAACCGGATCGGGCTCCGCCTGGCGGGTGAGCACCCCCTCGAACGTGCGGTCGAGCACGAGCTGCCGAGCGAGGCGACCGTCTCGGGCGCCCTGCAGGTGCCGCCCGACGGCCAGCCCGTCCTCTTCATGGCCGACCACCCCGTCACCGGCGGCTACCCCGTCGTCGCGTGCGTCGTCGGCGACCAGCTCGACCGTGCCGCACAGGTGCCCGTCGGGGCGAGCGTGCGGTTCCGCGTCGTGCCCGGGCCCGACCTCGGCGCGGGTCGACGCGGCGGCAGGCGCGACGCGCGGGTCGACGAGCGCGCCGCCGACGAGCGGGGCGTCGAGCAGTGAGGAAGCTCCTGATCGCCGAGCGCGGGCTCGTGGCGGTGCGCGTCGCGCGGGCCGCCGCTGACCTCGACCTGACCTCCGTCGCGGTGTTCGCCCCCGACGACGTCGATGCCCTGCACGTGCGGGCCGCCGACGAGGCCTGGGCGCTCGACGAGCTGCCCGGCACCGACGCCTACCGTGACATGCAGGCGCTACTCGACGTCGCCGAGCGCAGCGGGGCCAATGCCGTGCACCCCGGCTGCGGCCCCCTGAGCGAGAACGCCGAGTTCGCACGCCGCGTGCTCGCCGCGGGCCTCACCTGGGTCGGTCCCGACCCCGAGACGATGGAGCTGCTCGGCGACAAGGTGTCGGCGCGTGCCCTCGCGGACTCGGTCGGCGCGCCCCTCGTCGTCGGCACCTCCGAGCCGATCGCGTCGGCGGACGAGGCGGTCGCGTTCGCCCAGCGGCACGGGCTGCCGATCGCGCTCAAGGCGGCCCACGGAGGCGGTGGCCTCGGCCTCCGAGTCGCCCGCCGGCTCGACGAGGTCGCCGACCTGCTCGACTCCGCCGTGCGCGAGTCGGCCGCCGTCTTCGGCCGCGGAGAAGTCTTCGTCGAGCAGTACCTCGACCGGCCGCGCCACGTCGAGGCCCAGTTGCTGGGCGACGGCGAGGGGCGGGTCGTGGTGGTCGGCACCCGCGAGTGCTCGGTGCAGCGCCGACACCAGAAGCTCGTCGGCGAGGCGCCGGCGCCGCACCTGACCGACGAGCAGCTCGAGGTCGTCACCTCCACCTCCGTCGCCCTCGGCTCGGCGGTCTCGTACCGCGGCGCCGGCACCGTCGAGTTCCTCGTGTCACGGGCAGGCCAGGTCTCGTTCCTCGAGGTGGGCACCGCCCTGCCGCTCGAGCACGTCGCCACCGAGCAGGCCACGGGCGTCGACCTGGTGCGGCAGCAGCTGCTGGTGGCGGGAGGGCTCGGGCTCGACCTCGCGGACGTGCCCGAGAGCCGTGGCCACACGATCTCGTTCCGCGTCACGGCGGAGGACCCCGGTCGCGGGTTCCTGCCGGCACCAGCCCCGGTGGCCCGCCTCGAGCTGCCGGGCGGACCGGGCGTCCGGGTCGACTCGGGCGTGGTCGCGGGCTCGGCCGTCCCGGCGGGCCGTGACCCGCTCCTCCTGACGGTGGTCGTGACGGGCCGGGACCGCGCGGCGGCCCTGAGCCGCGCGCGGCGCGCCCTGGGCGGCCTCGTCGTCGACGGGCCCGCGACGACCGCGCGCTTCCACCGCCTCCTCGTCGACGACCCGGCCTTCACGGGCGTCGTCGCCGACGCCGAGACGGGGACGGACGGCGGGGGAGCGGACGGCGTCGAGCCGTCCGTGCACACCCGCTGGATCGAGACCGAGTGCGAGTGGCTCGACGAGCTGGCGACCGCGACGCCGGAGGCGGCGGCCGGCCCGGGGTCCCTCCGCACGTGGGTCGTCGTCGACGGGCGTCGCGTGCCCCTCGTGCTGCCGCTCACCGACGTCGTCGGCTCGGCCGACGGCGCGCTCGGGGCCGACGCGCTCGTCGCCGGCATCGCCGCCGCGACGATCGAGGTCGATGTGCCCGGACAGGCCGGGCGGGGCTCCTCGGCGTCGTAAGCTGAGAGAGCGCCCAGAGTCGCGCGCCCTCCTCGCCGCCCTACTCCTCGGGAGCCACCATGACCACCCCCGTGTCCACCGACGCCCGCCGCCCCGGCGTGGCCGGTGCCCTCGACCGCTACTTCGAGATCAGCGGTCGCGGCTCGAGCTGGGCCCGCGAGATCCGCGGCGGCGTCGTCACCTTCGTGACGATGGCCTACATCGTGATCCTCAACCCGTTGATCCTCGGAGGCTTCAGCGAGGACCAGGCCGCGAAGGACGTGCTCGGCGGCTGGCTGCAGAACAGCCAGGTCGGAGCGGTCACCGCTCTCACCGCCGGCGTCATGACCATCCTCTTCGGCACCGTCGCCCGCCTCCCGTTCGCCTTCGCCGCGGGCCTCGGCATCAACTCGTTCCTGGCGGTCACGGTCGTGCAGGACGTGACCTGGCCCGAGGCGATGGGCCTCGTCGTCATCAACGGCCTCGTCATCACCATCCTCGCCGTGACGGGCCTCCGCAGCATGATCTTCAGCGCGGTGCCCGCGGCCCTCAAGACCGCGATCACGGTCGGCATCGGCCTCTTCATCGCGTTCATCGGCCTCGTCGACTCGGGCTTCGTCCGGACGAGCGGGAACGCGTCGCCCCCGGTGCAGCTCGGCGACGGCGGGTCGATCAGCACCCTGCCGACCATCACCTTCGTCATCGGCCTCGTCGTCATCGGCGTCCTCATGGCCCGTCGCGTCCGCGGCGCGATCTTCATCGGCATCGTCGCCTCGACGGTCGTCGCGATCGTCCTGCAGGCGATCTTCCAGGTGCCCACCTCGAACGGCCAGAACCTCGACGACTGGAACCTCAACGCTCCGGTGCTGCCGACGCAGATCGTCGCGCTGCCCGACCTGTCGCTGATCGGCGACGTCAGCCTCGGCGCCTTCGCGCGCATCGGCTGGCTGTCGGCCGTCATGCTCGTCTTCACCCTCGTCTTCACGAACTTCTTCGACGCCATGGGGACGATGACCGGCCTCGCGAAGGCCGCCGACGTCGCCTCGCCCGACGGCACGTTCCCCCGCCTGAAGTCGGCGCTCGTCGTCGAGGGCATCGGCGCGGTCGCCGGCGGCGCGACGAGCTCGTCGTCGAACACCGTCTTCGTCGAGTCGGCCTCAGGCATCGGCGAGGGAGCCCGCACCGGCTTCGCCTCGGTCGTCACCGGGCTGCTCTTCATCCTCGCCATGTTCTTCACGCCGCTGACCCAGGTCGTGCCGCTCGAGGTCGCCGCCGCGGCGCTCGTCATCGTCGGCGCGCTGATGGTCTCGCAGATCAAGGACATCGACTGGACCGACTTCAGCGTCGCCCTGCCCGTGTTCCTGACGATCATCGTCATGCCGCTGACCTACTCGATCGCCAACGGCATCGGCGTCGGCTTCGTCACGTGGGTGATCGTCCGCGCGTTCTCGGGCAAGGCGCGCGAGATCAGCCCGTTGCTCTGGATCGTCGCCGTCGGCTTCCTGGTCTACTTCGTCCGCGGCCCGATCGAGACCCTGATCGGCTGACCCTCGCGGCCGGGGGCCGGGCGCGGTAGCGTCTGCCGAACGCGCCGACACCGTCGTCGGCCCGACCGAGCCGAGGAGGCGCCCCGTGCCCCGCATCACCCCAGTCCTGTGGTTCGACGGCGAGGCCGAGGCGGCCGCGACGTTCTACGTCTCGCTGTTCCCGGTCTCCCACATCTCGCACGTGTCCCGGTACCCGGACGACTTCCCCGACCCGGCCCTGGCCGGCCAGGCGCTCGTCGTCGAGTTCGACCTCGACGGCCAGGGCTTCCAGGGCCTGAACGGCGGCCCCGGCTTCGTCCCCAACGAGGCCGTCTCGCTCTCCGTCCCGGTCGACGACCAGGAGGAGCTGGACCGGATCTGGGACGCCCTCGCCTCGCACGGCGGCCAGGAGGGGCGGTGCGGCTGGGTCCGTGATCGCTGGGGCTTCTGGTGGCAGATCGTGCCGAGCGCCATGCAGCGGACCGTCGGCGGGTCCGACCCGGCCGGCGCCTCCCGCGCGATGGAGGCGATGATGGGCATGAGCCGCCTGGTCGTCGCCGACCTCGAGGCCGCCTACCGCGGCGACTGACCTGCCCGCCGCCTCCTCAGCTCAGCATCGAGGGACGAGTCCCCAGTCGTGCACCGCGGCGGCGACGAAGGAGCTGCCGCAGACGAGCGCTGCCCCAGGGCGGTGCGCGGCTGGTGACGAGGGACGAGTCACCAGTCGTGCACCGTCCCGTCGGCGAGCCGGTTGTAGGGCAGGTACGCCTGCTCGTACGGGTACTTGCCGGCCTCGTCGACGTCGAGCTCGACCCCGATGCCCGGATTCTCGCCGGGGTGCAGCATCCCGTCCGTGAAGGTGAAGCTCTGCTCGAACACCGAGTCGGTCTTCTCGCCGTGCTTCATGTACTCCTGGATGCCGAAGTTGTGGATCGCGAGGCCGAGGTGCATGGCGGCGGCCATGCCCACGGGCGAGATGTCGGTCGGCCCGTGCATGCCCGACTTGATCTGGTACTGCGCCGCGTAGTCGAGCACCTTGCGCAGGTGCGTGATGCCGCCGGTGTGGGTGACGGCGCTCCGCACGTAGTCGATCAGCTGCTCGCGGATGATCTGCTGGTAGTCCCACACCGTGTTGAAGATCTCGCCGATCGCCAGGGGCGTCGTCGTGTGCTGGCGGACGAGCCGCAGCGCCTCGGGGTTCTCGGCCGGCGTCACGTCCTCGAGCCAGAACAGGTCGTAGGGCTCGAGGCTCTTGCCGAGCGAGGCCGCCTGGATCGGCGTCATGCGGTGGTGTCCGTCGTGGAGCAGCGGGATCTCGGGCCCGAACTCGTTCCGCACGGCCTCGAAGACGGTCGGGACGTGCCGCAGGTACGAGCGGGTGTCCCAGTCCTCCTCGTTCGGCAGGGCGCCGCGCTGGGCGGGCTCGTGGTCGTAGCGCACGCCGGTGTTGGCGTCGAAGGTGGCGTTCGAGGCGATGCCGTAGATCGACTTCAGCCCGGGCACGCCGGTCTGCACGCGGATCGCCTTGTAGCCCTGCTCCTGGTGGTCGCGCACGCTGTCGAAGAGCTCGTCCAGGTCCTTGCCGGAGGCGTGGCCGTAGGTGAGCAGGCCGGTGCGGGAGGCACCGCCGAGCAGCTGGTAGAGCGGCATGCCGGCGACCTTCGCCTTGATGTCCCAGAGGGCGACGTCGACGGCGGCGATGGCGGCCATCGTGACGGGGCCGCGGCGCCAGTAGGCGCTGCGGTAGAGGAACTGCCAGGTGTCCTCGATGCGACCGGGGTCCCGGCCGATCAGGAGCGGCACGACGTGCTCGCTGAGGTAGGCGACGACCGCGAGCTCGCGGCCGTTCAGGGTGGCGTCGCCGAGACCGGTGACCCCCTCGTCGGTGGTCAGCTTCAGCGTGACGAAGTTGCGGTCAGGGCTGGTGACGATGACCTCGGCCTTGTCGATCTTCATTCGGTCTCCTTCGACTGGATGGTGGCGGCAGCGCCTCCTCACCACCCTGTCGCACCTGGGCGTCACGCGCCAGGGCGTCCTGCGCGTCCGCGGCGTCGCGCGCCAGCAGGGTCGCGCCGGCGACCGCGGCGGGCATCACGACGACGGCCCCGAGGGGGACGAAGAACGACAGCCAGGTGGCCGTGCCGAAGCCCAGGGTCCGCCAGCGGTTCGCCGCCAGGGCCGCCCGCCGCTGCCGCAGCGACCGCCCACGGGCGTCGAGGGCGAACCCGGTCAGCTCGACGGCCAGGAACCAGCCGCCGGTCAGCGCGCCGAGCACGGGCACGAGGGTCTGCCCGACGACCGGGACGAAGCCGCCGACGAACAGGCAGATGCCGAACGCCGCGGTGGCGAGCAGCAGGCGGACGGAGTCGCCGACGCTCCGCAGCACGCCGCGCCAGAACCCCTGGTCGACGTCGGCCGGTGCGTCCCCCTCGCGCTGTTCCACGTGCCGCCAGATGCGCTCGTAGAAGGGATCGCCGACGAGCAACGTCACGGCGGTGAAGGTCACCACGGCGAGCAGCACGGCCAGCAGGGCGACCGCCACGCCGACGCCTGCCCTGACGAGCACGCGGCCCCACTCCGGCCACCGGTCGGCGAACGGCGTCGCCAGGACGGCCAGGTCGTCCGCGTGCCCGTTCACCAGCACGAGCAGGGCGACGAAGACGGCGCCGACGATCAGGGCGGGCACGGCACCGAGCAGCATCAGCCGCGGCGACGTGCCCCAGAGCCGCAGCCCCCGGCCGAGGACCGCGACGCCCGAGCCGAACTCGCGGAGTGCCGACACCTCAGTGCACCTCGAGCGGCACGGGCCCGGTCGGGGCCGGGAACGCGCGCTCGAGCTGCGCGAAGGCCTGGTCGTCGAGGTCGACGGCGAGGGCTGCAGCGTCCTCGCGCACGTGGTCGACGCTGCCGGCCTTGACGGCGAGCAGCACGTCGGGCGCCAGCCGGAGCACCCAGGCGATCGCGAGCTGGGCGGGCGTCACGCCGAGGTCGGCAGCGACGGAGGTGACCACCGGATGGTCGAGGAGCTCACCGTGGTCGACGGGCGAGTACGCCATCAGCGGCGTCCCCGACTCGCGCAGGCGCGGCAGCAGGTCGTGCTCCGGCCCCCGGCGCGCGAGGTTGTAGAGCACCTGGTCGGTCTGGGGCGAGGACGAGCCGCCGGTGGCCCGGGCGAGGTCGTCGAGGTCGTCGACGTCGAAGTTGCTGACGCCCCAGCCGCCGATCGCGCCCTCGGCGACGAGCGCCTCCATCGCCTCCACCGTGTCCTCGAGCGGGTGGCCGCCGCGCCAGTGCAGCAGGTAGAGGTCGAGCCGGTCGGTGCCGAGGCGGGCGAGGCTGGCGTGGCACGCCCCGACCGTTCCCCGACGGCTCGCGTTCGAGGGGAGCACCTTGCTCACCAGGAACACCTCGTCGCGCCGACCCGTGATCGCCTGGGCGACGAGTCGCTCGGAGGCGCCGCGCCCGTACATCTCCGCCGTGTCGACCAGGGTCATGCCGAGGTCGAGTCCCTCGCGGAGGGCCGCCAGCTCGGCGTCGCGTCGTCGGGGGTCGTCGCCGAGCTCCCAGGTCCCGAGCCCGAGGGCGGGGGCGGTGCGTCCGTCGGGGAACGTGACACGGGGGTTCTCGTGAGCAGCCATGGCCCCAGTGTGCCCGGGCGACCGTTCCGACGGCCCGTCCTCCCCGAGCCTCAGGGGCATGTTCCCTCCCCAGGGACGACGGGTCGCGGCACCGTCCACAGTCGAGGAGGCGCGGGTCGAGCGGGGACGCCCGCTGCGGCACGGTGGTCCCCATGACCACCACAGACCGCACCGTCCCGCCCCTGCCCGTCAGCTCCTCCGAGTCCGCCCTCGCGCAGTGGGCGAGCGTCGTCTGCGACGAGCCCTGCGACGAAGACCTCGTCTACGTCGCGTTCTTCGACCGCGGCGAGTACCCCTGTGCGAACCTGATCCGGCTGAGGGGCCTGCCCCGGCTGCCCTACGGTCGCGACGTCGCCTCCCTCGAGCGCGTCGTCCGCGACCAGGCGAGCGACGTGCGGGCCCGCTCGGTCGTGCTCGTGTGGCAGCGCGAGGGCGAGACGCCCCTCGACGACCTGGCCGTGGCCACCTGGGCGAGGGGCCTCGACGAGAGGCTCCGACGCGGCCCGCTGAGCCTTCGCGGCCAGGTGCGCCGCACTCCGGGCGGGTTCGACCCGGCCCCGCGGCTGCCGGGACAGGTCACGGCGACCGACCTTCCCGAGGGGTTCGACGTGCCGGGCGAGGGCCCGCAGCTGATCCCGATGCGGAATCCGTACCACTGACCGTCGTCGTCGCCCGCTCGCCCGTGCCGTCGCCCGGAGGCGCCCGTCAGCTCATGCTGCGTCGGCGGCTGCGTCCAGCCTCTGCACCTCGTCGGCGGACAGCTTGATCGTCGCGGCGGTCGCCGAGTTCATGATCGTCTGCGGACGAGTCGACCCGGGGATGGGGATGACCAGCTCGGACGCGTGCAGCTCCCACGCGAGGGTCAGCACCTGGGGCGAGATCCGACGGGCGTTCGCGATCTCGGCGAAGACGGCGTGCTTCGTGCCGAGGTCGGCGGCGTTCGTGATGCCGCCCAGCGGGCTCCACGGCAGGAACGCGATGCCCATCTCGTCGCACAGCACGAGCTCCTCGGTGCTCGAGCGGAACGCGGGGGAGTACTGGTTCTGCACGGAGACCAGGCGCCCGTCGAGGACGTCGTTCGCCTCGCGGATCTGGTCGACGGTCGCGTTCGAGATGCCGGCCATGCGGATGACTCCCTCGTCCAGCAGCTCCGCCAGGGCGCCCACCGAGTCGGCGTACGGCACGGCCGGGTCGGGGCGGTGGAACTGGTAGAGGCCGATGGTCTCGACGCCGAGGCGCTGGGCGGACGCGCGCGCCGCCTCCTTGAGGTAGGCCGGGTCACCGTTCTGTGCCCAGGCTCCTGCCTCCGGTCGGAGGTGGCCGCCCTTCGTCGCGACGAGCACGTCCGACGTGTCGCCGTGGAAGCTCTCGAGCGCCCGGGCGATCAACGACTCGTTGTACCCGACCTCGTGGGTGCCGGGCTGGTGGTAGGCGTCGGCGGTGTCGATCAGGGTGATGCCCTGCTCGAGAGCGGCGTGGATCGTGGCGATCGCCTGCTTCTCGTCCGGCCGTCCCTCGATCGACAAGGGCATGCCGCCCAGGCCGATCGCACTCACGGTGACGTCTCCGATGGTCCTCGTCTTCATGGGTCCTCCTCGTGCCGCAGCGGTGCGGCGCTCATGGTCGTGACGGTCCCCGCAGGCGGGGCCCCTTCGTCCTGGGTACGCCCGCCCGGCCTCCTCGTTCCCAGGAACGAGCGGCGCCCAGGTGCCTGGCAGGCGCCACGGCGCGGTCTGCCAGGGGAGCCGCCTAGGTTCTCCGCATGACCTCCGAGACCGCCGTGGCCCCGTCCCGGCCCGCCGCCGGCCCGCACGACGACGGCGCTCCCCACGGTGCGACGACTCCGGGTGCCCCCGAGGAGGGTCTCGGCCGGACCGCCCGGGCGCGAGCTCGCTGGCGTGCCGGGCGGGCGAAGCTCGACGGCTACCCCCGCCTCCGCGTGGCCTACAAGGTGGGCGTGGCGCTGGCGGGCGTGGTCGTGATCGCCGTCGGCCTGGTGCTCGTCCCGCTGCCCGGTCCCGGCTGGTTGATCGTCTTCGTCGGGGTCGCCGTCCTCGGGACCGAATTCCCGGCCGCTCACCGCGTCACCCAGGCCGTCCGCCGGCTCGCCCACCGCCTCCGGCTGCGCTGGCGCGCCTGGCGAGCGAGCCGGGCCTCCGCGCGCGCCTGACCACCGACACCGCAGAGGGTCCGTCCACGATCGTGGACGGACCCTCTGCGGTGTCGGTGCCGGAGGTGCCGCTAGTGCGCGGCCTCGTACTTCACCGGCTCGGGCAGGCCCTTGTCGGCCCGGATCGACCGCGAGAGGCGCTCGATCGAGGTGAGGGCCGCGACCACGTCGGCGGCGGTCACCGGGAACGGCATCGAGTGGATGGTCTCCGACTCGACGGTGGCGGCCGCGGCCACCGCCTCGAGCTCCTCGGTGTCGTCCGTGCTGAGCCCGATCTCGGTGAGCGTGTTCGGCAGGCCCACCCGGGTCGTGAACTCGACGAAGTCCTCGATCTCGGCGCGGGGCGCCCCCTCGAGCACGAGCTGGGTCAGCGAGCCGATGTTGACCTTCTGGCCGTGGGTCAGGCCGTGCGTCTGCGGGGCGGCGGTCAGGCCGTTGTGGATCGCGTGCGCGGCGGCGAGGCCGCCCGACTCGAAGCCGAGGCCGGAGAGCAGCGTGTTCGCCTCGACGAGCGACTCGAGCGCCGGCGTGACGATCCCGTCGCGGACGGCGTCGAGGGCGGAGAAGGCGTTCTCGTGGATGATGCGCCACGACAGCTCGGCCAGGGCGGTGCCCGCCTGGGTCGCGAGTCCGCCGGCCATCGTGGTCGCGGCGGCCTTCGCCGACGCGCGGGCCTCGATCCAGGTGGCGAGCGCGTCGCCGATCCCCGCCACCAGGAACTGCACGGGGGCGTTCGCGACGAGCTGCGTGTCGATCAGCACGAGGTCGGGGTTCCGCGGGAAGAACCGGTACTCGATGAACTCGCCCTCGTCCGTGTAGACGACGGCCAGGGCCGAGGTCGGCGCATCGGTCGAGGCGACGGTCGGCACGCTGACCCAGCGGATGCCGGTGGCGTGGCCGGCGGCCTTGGCTGCGTCGATGGCGCTGCCGCCGCCGATCGCCACGACGACGTCCGCGTCCGACGACCGGATCGACTCGGCCAGCTCGTCGATCGCGGCCGGCGTCGCGAACCTGCCGAACGGGACGCGCTCGACCCGCAGCGACTCGGCGGCGAAGCTCGTGCCCACCGCCTCCTCGACGAGGCCCCAGACGACGTCGTCCGAGACGACGAGGGGTCGGCTCCCGATCGGCGCGACGAACTCGCCGAGGCGGGTGATCGCGTCCTTGCCCTGGACGTAGCGGGCGGGGCTCATGACGGTGCGGACGGGAACGGGCATGCGGTGCTTCCTCTCGTGGGGGACGTGTGCCGTGCACGGTAGGCGGGCCGCCTCCGTGTCCCGTGCACGCCGACGCCGATGCCGACGCGCCGCCCAGCCGCGGCCCGATATCGTTGCGGGGTGACGCCCAGTCCTGCCTCCGCCACCGCCTACGAGGTGCTCGGCGTCCCCTCCACGGCGTCCGACGACGACCTGCGACGTGCCTACCGCCGCCTCGCCCGCGAGACGCACCCCGACCTCGGCGGCAGCGCGTCGGCGTTCCGCGACCTGCAGCTCGCCTGGGAGCTCGTCGGCACGCCGGAGGCGCGGGCCGCCTACGACCGTCGGCGCCCGTCGTCGTCGGCGTCCGCGGGCGCGGGCTCTGCGTCCCCGCACGCAGGCACGCCCACGCCCGGCTGGGCCCCGCCGCCCCGCGATCCCCAGCGCACCGACTCCCGTCCGAGGGCCCGGGTGCACGGCCACCCCGGCGGCGCCAACCGTGAGCGCTACCTGTCGCTGATGCGCGAGTGGGTCGGCCGCGGCGTCCCCCTCGACGACCCCTACGACGAGGCTCTCGTGCGGAGCGCGCCCCCGGAGATCCGGCACGTGCTCGCCGACGCCCTGGCCGAGGAGGCGACGGTCGCGATCGTCACCGGGCTCGGCATCGGCTTCACCATCTGGAGCGACGTCGACGCCGGCCCCGACGGGAAGCTCGACCACATCGTGCTCGGCCCCTCCGGCCTCTTCGCCGTGCAGTCGTCCGACTGGGGGAGCGAGGTCACAGTCTCCAAGGGCGACCTCGTCGGCCCCGGCATCCCCCTCGACGAGCAGCCGGTCCGCGACGTGACGAGGCAGGCCCGCGCCGTCCGGCGCGAGACCCGGGTGTCGTTCACCCACCAGCTGATCGTCGTGCCCGACGACGACCTGCCCACGGCGCTCGAGCAGGTCGGCCGCGGGCGACGGGGGAGCACCTGGGTGCTCCGCCGGTCGCTCCTCGCGCAGGTGCTCCGGCACGGTCCGGAGCTCGGCGACCGGACGGCGCTCTCCGACGTGTTCGAGATCAGGGAGCGCCTCCAGCAGGCCGTCCGCTTCGTCTGAGCCGGATCGCCGGATCGCCGGAGGAGCTCGGCAGGCCCTTCCCTGCCGCACGCCTCGTGGAGCACACTGGTGTCCCGATCGAGGAGGCCCCCGTGTTCGAGCCCGTCAGCGCCTACAGCGGCTTCAGCGTCGACGACGTCCCGGCGGCGGCCGAGTTCTGGGGCGAGGTGCTCGGACTGTCGGTCACGCCCCTGATGGACGGCAGCATGCTGCAGCTCGAGCTGCCCGGCAGCGCCGCGACCGTCCTGGTCTACGGCAAGGACGACCACCGCCCGGCCGGCTTCACCGTCCTGAACCTCGTCGTCGACGACCTCGACGCCGCCCTGGCAGGACTGGCCGAGCGGGGACTCAGCCCCGACCCGGGCGGGCCCTGGGCGGGCGAGGACGAGGTCGTCCGCGGGCGCGCCTCGGGCCACGGCCCCGACATCGCCTGGTTCCACGACCCCGCAGGGAACGTCTTCTCCGTCCAGCAGCAGTGACGGCAGACGCGAGGCGAGTCGGCAGCAGCACGAGAGGAGGGCTGGCCCGACATCGGGTTCCGGGCCAGCCCCCTGTCCTCGTTCGGAGTCCCCGGCCCGCCGGTTGGGTGTCACGTCGTCCTCGGAGCGGCGGCCGGTAACCTTGGGGCACCGACCCGAGGAGCACCAGCGATGACGCGCGACGCCGAACCCCGCCCCGCCTCCGACCGCCCGATCGCGGCGTTCCTGTCCGTCGCGGCGGGCGTGCTGGCCTTCGCGGCGCCCATCCCGGCCCTCAACGTGGTCTTCTCCCTCGGCGCCCTCGTCTACGGCGTGCTCGGCCTCCGACGCAGCCGGGCGCTGCGCTCTCGCGGCCCGTTGCGCTCGGGGCTCGTCCTCGCGATCGTCGGCCTCGTGCTCGGGGCCCTGGCGGTGCTCGGCACGGTGGCGGGCCTCGTCGTCCTGTCCCAGCGCTCGTGACCGTCCACGGACCCGCCGACGGCTGGGTCGAGAGCCCCGACGGCCGACGGTTCTGGGGCCGTGCCGGGGCTGCCGGCCTGCTCGCCGTCGACGCCGAAGACCGGGTGCTCCTCCAGCACCGCGTCGAGTGGAGCCACTTCGGCGGCACCTGGGGCCTGCCGGGGGGCGCGCGCGACTTCGACGAGACCGCCGTGGCCGGAGCCCTCCGCGAGGCAGGCGAGGAGGCCGCCGTCCCCGCCGACGCGTTGCGACTGCGGTCCGAGTCGGTCCTCGACCTGGGCTTCTGGTCGTACACGACCGTCGTCGCGGCCGTCACGCGCGACTTCGACCCCGTCATCTCCGACGCCGAGAGCCTCGAGCTGCGCTGGGTCCCTCGAGCCGAGCTCGATGTCCTCCCGCTGCACCCGGGGCTCGCGGCGTCCTGGCCCGGCCTCCGCGCCCAGCTCGACGACGACGTGCACCTGGTCGTCGACGGGGCGAACGTCGTGGGGTCGCGGCCCGACGGCTGGTGGCGGGACCGCGCAGGAGGCGCCGCCCGCCTCCTCGGGTCCCTGGCCGACGCGCTCGCGGTCGGCCTCCCCGCCCGGCTCCTGTCGGACGCCCCGCCCGAGGGCCCCGGTGCCGCGACGTCCTGGTGGCCGACGACGACGGTCGTGCTCGAGGGCGAGGCCCGGCGAGCCCCCGACGTCGACGGGCTCACGGTGCGACGCGCCCCGGGCGAGGGCGACGACGCGATCGTCCTCGAGGTCGAGCAGCGCGTCGCTGCGGCCGCCGATGCCGGAGCGACGCCCCGGGTCGTCGTCGTGACGGCCGATCGTGGCCTGGCCGACCGTGTGCGGGCCGCGGGCGGCACCGTCGTCGGTCCCCGGCGCCTCCTCGACCTGCTCGGCTGACGGCACGGAGGCCCTCCCTCCGGACGGGGAGGAAGGGCCTCAGCACGGGTGAGGGTCAGGCTGCGGGGCCCTCGCCGAGCGTGACCGTCGCGGTGTGGCTCGTGCCGGTCACGTCGGTCCAGGTGAGCTGCACCTGGTCGCCGGCGTCGTGCGCCTGGACTGCCGCGGTCAGGGCCGAGGCGTCCGCCACGGGGGTGCCGTCGAGGGCGGTGACGGTGTCGCCCGCGACGAGGCCGGCCGACTCGGCGGCGCTGCCCTCGACGGTGCCGGCGATCGCGACGCCTGCCCCGGTGCCCGTCGCCGTGCTCGAGATCTGGGCGCCGAGGAACGCGGGGAGCCCGATCTGGATCGTCGAGCTGCCCTGACCCGCGACGATCTGCTTCGCGATCGACAGCGCGTGCGAGATCGGGATGGCGTAGCCGGTGATCGGAGCGGCGCCCGAGGAGGCGGCGGTCACGATCCCGACGACCTCGCCGTCGGCGTCGCGCAGCGGCCCGCCGGAGTCGCCCGAGACGACGTCCGACTGCAGCTCGATCAGGCCCGACAGCGACTCCGTGCCGCTGCCCGTCTCGCTGGCGACCGAGATCGCCTGGTCGGTCGCGAGCACCGTGCCCTCGGCCGTGACCAGGTCCCCGGTGCCGCCGGCGTTGCCCGTCGAGTGCACGGCGTCGCCGGTGGCCACGTCGCCCGAGGCGTCGAAGTCCACGGGCGTCAGCCCGCTCGCGTCCTCGAGCTGCAGCACGGCGACGTCGTTCGTGGCGTCGGTGCCGACGACCTTCGCGGTGTAGGCCTGCCCGGTCGTCTCGTCGGTGACCTCGATGCTCGTCGCGCCCTGCACCACGTGGTTGTTCGTGAGCACCAGCCCGTCCGCCGTCATGACCATCCCGGTGCCGGCCGACTCGTGCGACGAGTCGTAGTCCAGGGTGCTGACGATCGTCACGACGCCCTTCGTCTCGTCCGCGGTCGCTGCCGTGGCGGACGACTCGGAGGCGCCCGTGCCGCCGGTGCTGCCCGTGCCGCCCTGCGCCTGGCCGGGGAGCAGCTGGCCCCCCGAGGACGAGCCGTCCGAGCTGCCGAACGGCGAGCCCTGCGAGGGCAGCTGCGGGGGCGAGAGCTGGTAGGTCTGCTGGTGCGCCTCCGCGGCGGCGAGGCCGACGGAGTGGCCGAGCGACCAGGCGCCCACGCTCGCCCCGCCGACGCCGAGCACGAGGACGGCGGCAGCGCCGGTCACGAGGGCCCAGCGGGCGGGGCGGCGACGACGAGGAGGGCGGGGGCCGAAGGCCGAGGGGAGGGAGGGGCCGGACGCGGCCGTGCCGCCCTGCGTCGCGGCCGGGTCCTCCGCGGCGGCGGACACGAATCGTGCGTCCGAGGATCCCGTCACGTGGGGGAGCGTGCGGGCCTCTGCCGGAGCCCGGTCCGTCGAGCTCGGGCTCGGCGTCGCGTTCGGGGTCGGCGTCGTCGCGGGCGTCGGCTGGTCAGCGGTGTGGTCGGCGTCGCTCTCGCGGTCGTTCATGGGGTGCCTCCTGAGGCTGTGGTCGAGGTGATGAGGACCATGGAACGAGGTCCGCCAATCGATCCCCTATGAACTGCCGAGGAGGTGGTCGTGAGTTCTCGGAGGGGCCGCCGACAGCCGTGGGCCGTGTCCTCCCTTCGGTGGACGTCCGTCCGCCTCGGGGTGGTCCGTACGCAAAAGCGTTGCCGTCGGGCGCTGCCGATCCGATACGCTGGTCACCCGAAGGAGGTCCACGATGGCAGAGCCCGTTCACCACGTGCCCGACGAGCACCGCCCCGACCAGGGCAGCCCCGGCGCACACACGGCGCACACCCCTGCGCAGGGCGTCCCCGGGTCCTCTCGCGAGGTCGACACCACCCTCAGCTTCAACGAGGAGTACCAGGCGCAGCTCGCTGCGCTCCAGGGCGGTGCCACGTCCGACGAGGGCGAGGCGGTCGCCGCGCTCCCCTCCGGTTCCGCCCTCCTCGTCGTCCGACGGGGCCCGAACATCGGCGCCCGGTTCCTCCTCGACTCCGACGTCACGGTGGCCGGTCGGCACCCCGACGCGGGCATCTTCCTCGACGACGTCACGGTCAGCCGCAAGCACGCCGAGTTCCGGCGGTCGGGCACGACCTTCACGGTCAACGACCTCGGGTCGCTCAACGGCACGTACTTCGACGGCGTCCGCATCGACGAGGCCCTGCTCAGCGACGGCGCCGAGGTGCAGGTCGGCAAGTTCCGCCTCACCTTCTACGCCTCGCGCGTCGACCTGGCCAACCTGGCCCTCCAGTAGTGCCCGGCTCCGCCGCCGCCCGGTCGTCGCCGACCGGGTCGGCCGACCTGTTGACGATCGGGCAGGTCCTGGCGCGTCTCAAGCCCGAGTTCCCCGACCTGAGCAACAGCAAGCTGCGCTTCCTCGAAGAACGTCAGCTGGTCACTCCCGTGCGCACCGCGTCGGGCTACCGGAAGTTCTCGTCGGCCGACGTCGAGCGCCTGCGCTTCATCCTCGGCCTGCAGCGGGACCACTACCTGCCCCTCAAGGTCATCCGTCAGCACCTCGACGACCTCGACGCCGGACGACCGTCCACCCTCCCGACCGGTTCGGCTCCGGTGTCGATGCTCTCGACCGTGCGCCGGTTCTCCCGTGCCGACCTGCTCCGCGAGACGGGCGCCTCCTCGGCCCTGCTCGACGACGCGATCGCGTCGTCGCTGATCTCGCCGTCCGAGACCTACGGAGACGAGCCCTTGGCAGTCCTGGCCGCGCTGGTCGAGCTCGGCCGCTCGGGCATCGAGCCCCGTCATCTGCGCAGCTTCCGGGCGGCCGCCGAGCGCGAGCTCAGCCTCATCGAGAGCGCGCTCGCCTCGGTCGCGCGTCGTCGCGACCCGGCCGGTCGGGCGAGGGTCGCCGAGCTCTCGCGAGAGCTCGCCGGGCAGCTCGAGGTCGTCCGCACCTCCCTCATCCGCTCGGCCCTCGACCGCCTCGACACGTAGACGCCGGGGCCGGCGACGAATATCCTCGACACGCCGACTCCTCGACGCGGATGTCGCCTCGACGAGACCTCGATGTGGGTACCGTGGGACCAGGTCGAACCATCAACCCGGTGTTGAATGTTTCGGGTCAGATCACGACGTGGAAGGCAACTGCATGAACGAGTCAGGTTCCCCTGAGGGATCCCGCTACGAGCGGGGCCTGCTCTTCACGGACGGCATGCCCGAGCTCGACGCCGACAGCGGCTACCGAGGCACCGTCGCCGCCCGCGCCGCGGGCATCAGCTACCGCCAGCTCGACTACTGGGCCCGGACCGGCCTCGTCGAGCCCACCATCCGCAGCGCCGCCGGCTCGGGCTCGCAGCGGCTCTACGGCTTCCGCGACATCCTCGTGCTCAAGCTCGTCAAGCGGCTGCTCGACACCGGCATCTCGCTCCAGCAGATCCGCACCGCCGTGAACCAGCTGAGGGAGGCGGGGGTCAGCGACCTGGCGCAGACCACGCTCATGAGCGACGGCGCCAGCGTCTACCTCTGCACGTCTGACGACGAGGTCATCGACCTCGTGAGCCGCGGTCAGGGCGTCTTCGGCATCGCCGTCGGCAAGGTCCTGCGCGAGGTCGAGACGAGCCTCGTCGAGCTCGACAGCACTCCCGCGGCCGATCCTTCCGACGAGCTGGCCGCCCGTCGAGGCGACCGCGCCAGCTGACCCGACACGGTCAGCGTCCACCGGAGCGCGGCCCGCGCGACCCGGGCGGCGACCGCCGCGTGAGCGACGTGGCGCCCCGATGCAGCTGCATCCCCTGATCTGCCCACGGGTTCGTCACGACCTCAGGAGCGCTGCGGCTCGCTGCGGGTCCAGCAGGGGGAACGTCGAGGGCGAACGCCAGTCGGCGAACGCCAGCCGGCGTGCGTCAGTCGGCGTGAAGAGGGGCGACTGACCTCAGCGCGCGGCGGGTTCGGCGTAGTCGCCGATCTTCGCCGTGCGCATGATGCGCTCGAGCAGCTGGTCGAAGTTGCGGGCCATCTCCTGTGCGCTCTCGCCCGGCCAGACGTGCAGGGGCTTCGCGGCGCCCTGCGCCTGCTGCAGCGACGTGCGCTCGGGCAGCTGCGGGCTCAGCACGAGGGGCCCGAACATGTCGCGGAGCTCCTTGATGCGGAACTGGTGCTCGATCGACTGGACGCGGGCACGGTTGACGATGATGCCCAGCGGCTGCAGGCGAGGGGAGAGTCCGCGGCGGATCTCCTCGATCGCCCGCAGGGCACGGTCCGCCGCGGCGACGCTGAAGAGACCGGGCTCGGTGACCACGGTGACGCGGTCGGAGGCGGCCCAGGCGGTGCGCGTCAGGGCGTTCAGGGAGGGGGCGCAGTCGATGAGGACGAGGTCGTAGTCGGCCTCGACGTTGGCGAGCGCCTCCTCGAGCTTCCAGATGTCGCGGATCGACGGGTGCGGGCCGTCGAAGTTGATGGCCGAGGGGCTGCCGATCATGACGTCGATCTTGCCCGTGCGGCCCTTCGTCCAGCCGCTGGGGGCGATCGCGGCACGGACCGTCTTCTCCTTCGGTGAGGCCAGGACGTCGGCGACGTTGAGGTGCCCCGCGACGGTGATGTCGAGGCCGGTCGAGACGTCGGACTGCGGGTCGAGGTCGACCACCAGGGTCCGGAGGCCCTTGGCGAAGGCCGCCGACGTGAGTCCGAGCGTCACGGTCGTCTTGCCGACGCCGCCTTTGAGAGAACTGACGCTGAGTACATGCACGACGACGACGATACCGTCACTATTCTTGAAGCACCTGCACGCCACGTCGCCCGACGGGCGATCCCGGCAGGCTCCTTCGTCTCCGGTGGCTCCGAGCCCCGTCCCCGTTCCTTCCCCAGGAGGTGCTCGTCGTGAGCGTCCGCCCCATCCGACTCTTCGGCGACCCGGTGCTCCGGTCGCCCTCCGACCCCGTCCGCGTGGGCGACGCCCGACTGGCCTCGCTCGTCGACGATCTCCTCGACACCGTGCGCGAGCCCGGTCGCGCCGGCGTGGCCGCGCCCCAGATCGGAGTCGGCCTGCGGGCCTTCAGCTACAACGTCGACGGCGAGGTCGGCTACGTCCTGAACCCCGAGATCACCGAGCTCTCGGGCGAGAAGGAGCTGGTGGAGGAGGGCTGCCTCTCCGTGCCGGGCTTCTGGTTCCCGACCCCGCGCTGGTCCCGGGCCCGCGTCGAGGGCATCGACCTCGACGGCGAGCCGGTGGTGCTCGAGGGCGACGGGCTCATGGCGCAGGCGCTCCAGCACGAGACGGACCACCTCGCCGGCACCCTCTACGTCATGACCCTCGAGACCGAGACCCGGCGCGACGCCCTGCGGCAGATCCGGGCCAGCGACTGGTGGCGGGCCTGACCTGACCTCGACCGGCGGCGCCCTGGGCGCCGCCGGCACGGGTGCCGCGCACGGTCAGGCGGTCGGCTCTGGCTTGTCGGCGGACGAGACGGTCCTGACCGACTCCGTGTTGGGGTAGACGGAGTAGAGGTCCGCGATCTGGCCCGCGAAGTCCTCGACCACGACGGCGCGCTTGACGCTCATCTTCGGCGTCAGATGCCCGCTGGCCTCGGTCAGCTCGATCGGCAGCACGACGAACTTGCGGATCGACTCCGCTCGGGAGACCGTCTCGTTCGCGAGGTCGACCGCCCTCTGCACCTCGGCCAGCACGGCCGGGTGCTCGGCAGCCTCGGCGAGCGGCATGTCCGCGGCCTCGCCCGCGTTGTTGAGCCAGACCGGCAGCATCTCGGTGTCGAGGGTGACGAGCGCCGAGATGAACGGGCGCTGGTCGCCCACCACGACGACCTGGGCGACGAGGGGGTTCGCGCGGATCGGGTCCTCGAGCACAGCCGGGGCGACGTTCTTGCCCCCGGCGGTGACGATGATCTCCTTCTTGCGGCCCGTGATGGTGAGGTAGCCGTCGGCGTCGAGGCTGCCGAGGTCGCCGGTGCGGAACCAGCCGTCCTGCATGACCGCGGCCGTCTCCTCCTCGTTCCTCCAGTAGCCCGCGAAGACGTTCTCGCCCTTGACCAGGACCTCGCCGTCGTCGTCGATCCGCAGCGAGACGCCCGGCAGCGCCGGCCCGACGGTCCCGATCTTGAACCGCGACACGAGGTTGACCGAGGCCGGGGCCGTGGTCTCCGTCAGGCCGTAGCCCTCGAGGATGCGGATGTCGAGGCTGCGGAAGAAGTGCCCGAGGCGGGTGCCGAGCGGGGCCGAGCCCGAGACGGCGTAGCGGATGTTCCCGCCCATCGCCTTCTTCAGCTTGCGGTACACGAGCCGGTCGAAGAGGGCGAAGCGGAGGCGCAGGCCGACGGGCACCGTTCCCTCGTCGAGGGCCTTGGAGTGCGCGATGGCCACCGCGACGGCCTGGCGGAAGATGCCGCCCTTGCCCGAGGCCTCGGCCTTCTGCTCAGCGGAGTTGTAGACCTTCTCGAACACCCGCGGCACCGCGAGCAGGAACGAGGGGCGGAAGGAGGCGAGCGACGGCAGGAGCTGCTTGGTGTCGGCCTGGTGGCCCACCTTGACCCCGGCGTGCACCGACATCACCGCGATGAAGCGGGCGAAGACGTGGGCCGTCGTGATGAACAGCAGGGTCGACGAGCCCGGCGCCACGACGTCGCCCATGGCCACCGCGGCGTTGCGGCTGGTCTCGACGAAGTTGGCGTGCGTCAGCATGCAGCCCTTGGGGCGGCCCGTGGTGCCCGACGTGTAGATGATGGTCGCGAGGTCGTCCCCGTTCGCCAGCGTGCGGCGGCGCTCGAGCTCGTCGTCCGACACGCCCCGCCCGGAGCGCGCCAGCTTCTCGAGGTCGCCGAGGTCGATCTGCCAGACGTGGGCGACGTCCGGCAGCTCGGGGTGCACCTCGTCGAAGCGGGCGAAGTGGTCCGGCGTCTCGACGATCACGGCCACGGCGCCCGAGTCGCTGAGGTTCCAGTGCACCTGGCTCGGCGACGACGTCTCGTAGACGGGCACGAGCAGCGCTCCGGCGAACCAGACCGCGAAGTCGACGAGCGTCCACTCGTAGCGGGTGCGGCTCATCAGGCCCACCACGTCGCCGGGCTGGATGCCGGCGGCGATGAGGCCCTTGGCGACCTCGCGCACCCGGGCGGCGAACTCGGCGGCGGTGACGTCGGTCCAGCCTCCCGTGCCGTCGGGCACGGAGAACAACGGCTCGTTCGGCGTCGCCGCCGCCCGCTCCACGAGCAGGTCTGTCGCGTTGGCGGTCGGGTCGGCAGGGACCACGAGGGGGACGGTGTGTTCGTTCACGGCAGCTCCTTCGGCACCGGCAGGGTCCGACGATCTTAGCGGGGCCCCCTCCGTCCGTCCCGGGACGACCTGCGGGCGTCGTGGAACGACAGCAGACGGCCCGAGGATAGACTCGTCGCTCGTGCAGGCAATAGGCATTGACATCGGCGGGACGAAGATCGCGGGCGGCGTCGTCACCGAGCTGGGCGAGATCGTCGCCGAAGAGCGAGTCCCCACCCCCGCCGGCGACGCCGGTGCCATCGTCGACGCCGTCGTCGCGATGGTGAAGGGCCTCCAGGCGCGTCACCCCGACGTCGTGGCCGCAGGGGTCGCGGCCCCCGGCTTCATCGACGCCTCGCAGTCGGTCGTCTACTACACGCCGAACATCCCGTGGCGGAACGAGCCGCTCAGGGCCCGGCTGTCCGAGCAGCTCGACCTGCACATCACCATCGACAACGACGCGAACGCCGCGGGCTGGGCCGAGTTCCGGTTCGGCGCCGGCCGCCTCGCGAGCGACATGACCATGCTCACCATCGGCACGGGCGTCGGCGGCGCCGTCGTCGCCCAGGACCGCCTGCTCCGCGGCGGCTTCGGCACCGGCGGCGAGCTCGGCCACATGCGCATCGTCCCCGACGGTCTGCCCTGTGGCTGCGGCGCCCGCGGCTGCATCGAGCAGTACGGCTCCGGACGCGCCCTGCTGCGCATGGCGGGCGAGGTGGCCGACCTCGGCGGCGTCGGGTCGGCGCTGGCGGCGGTGCGTGCCGAGAAGGGCGAGCTCACGGGCCACGACGTGGCCGCGCTGATGCAGGCCGGCGACGCCGGTGCCCTCGAGGCGCTCCGCCAGCTGGGCACCTGGCTCGGCCAGGCCGCGGCCTCGCTCGCCGCCATCCTCGACCCGCAGGTCTTCGTCTTCGGCGGGGGAGTCGCGCAGTCGGGCGAGCTCCTCCTCGCCCCCGTCCGCAAGGCGTTCCACGAGCACCTGCCGGCCCGCGGGTTCCACCCGGAGCCCGACTTCGTCATCGCCGAGCTGGTCAACGACGCCGGCGTCGTCGGCGCCGCCGACCTCGCCCGGCTGCACGCGTCCACTCGCTAGACTCCGACCGCCGAAGAGGGAGGGGCCCCGATGCTCTACTGGTTCTTGAAGACGATGGTGGCGAGCCCCCTCGTGCTCACGGTGTTCCGTCCTTGGGTCCGCGGGCTCGAGAACGTCCCGGCGTCCGGGGCCGTCATCTTCGCCAGCAACCACCTGTCGTTCGTCGACTCGATCTTCCTGCCGCTCGCGCTCGAGCGCCGCATCTCGTTCCTGGCCAAGAGCGACTACTTCACCGGGTCGGGCCTCAAGGGCTGGGCCATGCGCCTCTTCTTCACCGCCACCGGCCAGCTGTCGATCGACCGCTCGGGCGGCAAGGCCTCGGAGGCGTCGCTCGCGACGGGCCTGTCGGTCCTGGGCCGCGGCGAACAGCTGGGCATCTACCCCGAGGGCACCCGCAGCCCCGACGGCAAGCTCTACCGCGGCCGCACGGGCGTCGCGCGCATGATCCTCGAGGGGCACGTCCCCGTCGTGCCCGTCGCCATGATCGACACCGAGAAGGTCATGAAGACCGGCACGAAGATCCCCAAGATCCGCCGGGTCGGCATCGTCTTCGGCGAGCCCCTCGACTTCAGCCGCTTCGAGGGCATGGAGGGCGACCGGTTCATCCTCCGGTCCATCACCGACGAGATCATGTACGAGCTCGGTGCCCTGAGCGGCCAGGAGTACGCCGACGTCTACGCCTCGTCGGTCAAGGAGAAGCGCGTCGCCTCCGCGCGGTAGGCTCGACCGCCGGGATCGATCGGTCCCTGGCCCGTCCTAGCTGCAAGGAAGACCGTGGTCCCCATCGCCGAACCGTCCGCGGGCGTCGTCACCGACGCCTCCACCACCGACGTGATCGACGGACTCGACTACTGGCGCACGCTCCCGATCAAGCAGCAGCCCGCCTGGCCCGACCCCTCCGCGGTCCAGGCCGCGTCCGCCGAGATCGCCGCGCTGCCGCCCCTCGTCTTCGCGGGCGAGGTCGACACCCTCCGCGACCGGCTGGCCGCGGCGGCCCGCGGCGACGCGTTCCTGCTGCAGGGCGGCGACTGCGCCGAGACGTTCGCCGGCGCCACCGCCGACCAGATCCGCGACCGCGTCAAGACCATCCTGCAGATGGCTGTGGTGCTCACGTACGGCGCCTCCGTCCCGGTCATCAAGATGGGCCGCATGGCGGGCCAGTTCGCGAAGCCCCGCTCGAGCGACTCCGAGACCCGTGACGGAGTGACCCTCCCCGCCTACCGGGGCGACATCGTCAACGGCTACGACTTCACGCCCGAGTCCCGACGGGCCGACCCGGCCCGGCTCGTGAAGGGGTACCACACCTCCGCGTCGACGATCAACCTGATCCGCGCGTTCACGCAGGGCGGCTTCGCCGACCTCCGCCAGGTGCACAGCTGGAACCGCGGCTTCGCGTCGAACCCCGCCAACGCCGCTTACGAGCACCTCGCGAAGGAGATCGACAAGGCCATCCGCTTCATGGAGGCGGCCGGTGCGGACTTCGACGAGCTCAAGCGCGTCGAGTTCTACACCAGCCACGAGGGCCTGCTGATGGACTACGAGCGGCCGATGACCCGGATCGACTCGCGCACGGGCGACCCCTACGTCCTGTCGTCGCACTTCGTCTGGATCGGCGAGCGCACCCGCGACCTCGACGGCGCCCACGTCGACTTCCTCTCGCGGGTCCGCAACCCCATCGGCGTCAAGCTCGGCCCGTCGACGACGCCGGACGACATGCTGCGCCTCATCGACGTGCTCGACCCCGACCGCGAGCCCGGCCGCCTGACGTTCATCACGCGCATGGGCGCCGGCAAGATCCGCGAGTCGCTGCCGCCGCTGCTCGAGGCGATCAAGGGCGCCGACGCGACGCCGCTCTGGGTCAGCGACCCGATGCACGGCAACGGCCTCACGACGCCGACGGGCTACAAGACCCGCCGCTTCGAGGAGATCATGGACGAGGTCAAGGGCTTCTTCGAGGCGCACCGCGCGGCGGGCACCCACCCCGGCGGCATCCACATCGAGCTGACCGGCGACGACGTGACCGAGTGCCTGGGCGGCTCCGAGCACATCGACGAGGCCACGCTCGCGACTCGGTACGAGTCGCTCTGCGACCCGCGGCTGAACCACATGCAGTCGCTCGAGCTCGCGTTCCTCGTCGCGGAGGAGCTGGCGGCCAACTAGGCCGCGCCTCCTCGGCCCACCGAACGGCCGTCACGAAGGGCCTGCCTCCCACAGGAGGCAGGCCCTTCGTGACGGCGCGCGGTCCAGGCCGGGCGCGCGGTGGTCACTCGACGCGGTAGGAGAGCCTGACCGTCGATCCCCGGGACGCGGTGGCTCCCGGGACGGGGTCCGTCGAGACGACGGTGAGGCTCGCCTCCCAGTCGAAGAACGCGCAGGTGAAGTTCGTGCACCGGTCGTAGCTGACCCGCAGGCCGAGGGCCTGCAGCTGGGCCGTGGCCTCGTCGATGGTCTTGCCGGTGACGTCGGGGACGGTGACGGGCGGAGGTCCCCCCGAGACGACGAGGTCGAGGGAGGCTCCGGGGCGGATCGGGCCGTCCTGCTGCTGGTCGGCACGGATCACGGCGCCCTCGTCGACGTCGTCGCTGAACTCCGTGCCGGCCTCGACGCCCGTGAGGCCCACCCCCTGGAGCGTCGCCTGGGCGTCCTCGACCGACTGGCCGACCACGTCCGGGACGGGGCCGAGCGAGACGGTCAGCGTGACGGGCTGCTGCTCGCCGTACTGGGCCGCGCCGGCGAGGTCGACGGCCGCGCCCGCGGAGTCGACCCCCGAGACGGCGAGCACCGTGCCGGGGTCGGCGGCGTCGAACTGGGTCGTGCTGTCCTGGACGGCGAAGGACGACAAGGAGGCGCGGGCCGAGTCCTCGGTCTGTCCCACCACGGCGGGCAGGTCGAGCGGCTGCGGGCCCTGCGAGACGACCAGCGTGACGGTCGAGCCCTTCTGGAGGCGCGAGGACGGACCGGGGTCCGTCCCGATCACCTGCCCGGTCGGGACCTCGACCGAGAAGTCGGCCGCGTTCTGCTCGGCGACGACGAACTCGGCCGCCTCGAGGACGGACGCGGCGGCGGCGGGGTCCTGGCCGGCCACGTCGGGGACGGCCACCTGGCTGCCCGGGCCCGCGCCGAACCACCAGCCCGCGCTGCCGCCGAGCACGGCGAGCACGAGGACGAGAGCGATCCACGCGAAGCCGCGTCGACGCCGTCTCCGGGCCACGTCGCCGAGCTCGGCGACCGTGTCGACGGCCGCCGGTCCCACCGGTCCGGTGCGGTGGCGTGCCTTGGGGAGCGCCTGCGTCTCGCCGGTGCCGCCGCGGGGCAGGACCATCGTCGCGGAGGCCGGGGGCAGCACCATGGTGCGGCCGAGGGGAGCGCCGGACGGGTCGGCGAGGACGCGCTGGACGTCGATCAGCTGGTCGAGCATCGCCCGGGCGTCGCGGGGGCGGTGCTCCGGGTCGCGTGCCGTGGCCCACAGGACGAGCTCGTCGAGCTCGGCAGGGACCGACGGGTTCGCCGAGCTGGGCGCGGGGACCGTGTCGTTCGCGTGCTGGTACGCGATCTGCATCGGCTGCTCGCCCTTGTAGGGCTGCTCGCCGGTGAGCATCTCGTAGAGCATGATGCCGAGCGCGTAGATGTCGCTGCGGGTGTCGGCCACGCCGCGGGTGACGAGCTCGGGGGAGAGGTAGGCGATCGTGCCGAGGAGGGCAGCGCCGGTCGCCGTGTTCGCGGTCGCGGCGCGGGCGAGGCCGAAGTCGCCGATCTTGATCCGGCCGTCGTCGGCGAGCAGGACGTTCTCGGGCTTGAGATCGCGGTGCACGATGCCGGCCCGGTGTGCGGCGGCGAGGCCGGCGAGCACCGCCTCCAGGATGTCCATGGCCTGCTCGCTCGTGAGGACCTTGTGGTCCTGCAGCAGCTCGCGCAGCGTGATGCCGGGCAGGTACTCCATGACGAGGTAGGCGCTGTCGTCGTCCTGGCCCTGGTCGAAGACGTTGACGACGTTGGGGTGGGCGAGCCTCGCTGCCGAGCGCGCCTCCTGGATGAAGCGCTCCTTGAAGGAGGCGTCGTCCGCCAGGTGGCCGTGCATGATCTTGATCGCGACCCGACGCTCGAGCCGGAGGTCGGTGGCCAGGTACACGGTGGCCATGCCGCCTCGGGCGATGCGCGAGCGGACCTGGTACCGGTCGTCGATGAGCCGGCCGATCATCGGGTCAGTCTGGTTCGCGCTCATCGAGGCGATCTTACGAGTCGACGCGCCGGTGGCCGACGAGGCTCACCGACGAGTGTCGAACGAGGGCGCCGCCGACGTCGCCGCGGTGGTGGCGCGGACGGCTCAGCCCAGGGTGCTGAGCCACGTGCGTGCCGGTGCCTCCCACTTGGCGTAGGCCGTGGGGTGGGCCGAGAGCTGGACCGCCTGGGCGGCGTCCGTCAGCGACATCGAGGACCAGCCCCGGACGTCGAGCAGGCCGCGGGTCTTGCCGACGTTCGGGTTCGTCCGTCCGCCGAAGAAGAGCTTCGTCGCGTGCGCGGCGTCCGTGAGCTGCGCGGGGGTGCCCCAGCCCGTGCTCGGACGCTGCTGGAACAGGCCGAGCGAGTCGCGGTCGCCGTGGTGGATGTTCTTGAGGCTCGACTCCTGCGCGGCCGCGGCCAGGGCGATGACGATGGCCTGGTCGCCCACGCCGAGCTCACGTCCGACGCGGATGATCACGCGGGCGTTCTGCTGCTGCTCGGCGGTGAGCGTGGTGCCCGTCGTCAGCGGGGCGACGGAGGTGGTGGCCGCGACCGTCGTGGGGGCCGCGGCAGGGGCAGACGACGAGGCGCCGGGGACGACGAGGGTGCGGCCCGCGTAGATCGTGCTCGTCATGCTCAGCCCGTTGGCCGCGAGGAGCGCCTGGACCGTCGTGCCGGTCTGCCTCGCGATGGACGCGATGGTCTCGCCGCTCCTGATGACGTGGCCGCCGGTCGCCGCGGGGGCGGGGGCGGGGGCGGAGGCCCTCTGGGCTGCCGGCGCCGAGGCCGTGGAGGCCCCGCCGGGCAGGGAGAGCACCTGGCCCGGGTAGATGATGCTCGACCAGCTGAGGCCGTTCGCCCCGAGCAGGGAGGCGGTGCTCACCCCGTGCGCGCCGGCGATGGAGCTGAGCGTGTCTCCGCGCGCGATGGTGTAGCTGCCGGCCGCGGCGGCCCGGGGCGCGCTGGTCGGCGCCGCCGGCGCGGGCGCGGGCGAGGACGCGACGAGGCTGAGCGTCTGGCCGGGGAAGATGGTCGACTTCCAGCTGAGCCCGTTGAGCGCGAGCACGGAGGCGGTGCTGAGCCCGAAGGACGCGGCGATGCTGGCGACCGTGTCGCCCGGGACGACGGTGTAGGTCGACGGCGCGAGGACCGTCCTGGACGCCGCGGCCACGTCGACCGTCGCGGCCGCCGTCTCCGGGGCCGGAGCGGCTGCCGTCGGCGGGAGCGCGATCGGGCGCGGGGCGGCGTGGGGCTTCTTCGTGGGCTGCTGGTCGTGGGCGACCGACGCGACGGGGCCGGTCATGCCGAGGCTGAGCGCCATGGAGCCGACGAGCATGATGGGCACCGTCTGGAGCATGGACCGAGCGGCCCGCGAACGAGCCCCCCGTCCGTCGGCGTCGAGTGCCCCGCGGCCGAAGGCGGCACCGGGCAGCCGTGTGGCGCGGGGTGCGTCGGGGGTCCCGTCGAGGTCGAGGGCGCGGTCCGAGCTGCTGTCGTTCATGGAGGTGATCCTCGGGTCGTGGCGTCCGACACGTCGACAACCTGATCCGCGACGGCGTGTCTCGTGGTGCCAAGTTGGCACAGGTGGAGACCCGTGTCAATCACAGTGGCCCGTGCTACCAGCGTGGTCGATGTGGCTGGTGTGACGGATGCGGCTGGTGTGGCCTGTGTGACGAGAGCGACGAGGCACGGCACAGGGCGGCGTCGGACCGTGGCAAGGTGGACCCGTGACCGATCTCTCTCAGCAGCCCTGGTTCGAGGACACCGAGTGGCTGACGGTGCCGGATCTCGTCGAGATGCTCGGCCTCAGCGTCAGCCGTGTCCACCGGCTCTTCGAGGACCACGTCCTGATCTCCACGCGGGTGGACGGCGTCGTCGTCACCCCGGCGGTGTTCCTGGTCGACGGCGAGCCCATGCACGAGCTCCGGGGCACCGCCACGGTCCTCGCGGACAACGGGTTCACGGACGACGAGGCGCTCGACTGGATGCTCTCGGTCGAGGACAGCCTCGGCGTCTCCCCGGTCCAGGCGCTGCGCGCGGGGCGCAAGGCCGAGGTCCGCCGGGTGGCGCAGAGCCTCCTCTGAGTCGTCTCCCGACAGCCCGGGGACGACAGGAGGCCGGAGGCCCCGGCGCTAGTACGTGCGCTTCGTCACCGTGTCGGCGAGCCGTGTGAGCTGCGCCCGAGCCGAGGGCGCCAGGTCCGCCCCGTCGAGCGCCGTCACGGCGCGCTCGACCTGGTCGGTGATCGACTGCTCCACAGCCTCCACGGCCCCCGACTCCCTCAGCGTCGCCTGCAGGACGCCGATCTGGTCGTCGTCGAGGTCGGGATCGCCCAGCAGCTCGTCGAGCAGGCGGACGGAGCTCGGCGGCAGGGCGCGGCGGGCCGTCGCCACGAGAACGGTGCGCTTGCCCTCGCGGAGGTCGTCGCCGGCGGGCTTGCCGGTCACCTCGGGGTCGCCGAAGACGCCCAGCAGGTCGTCCCGGAGCTGGTAGGCGATGCCGAGGGGGAGGCCGAACCGCCGCAGCGACTCGAGCTCCGACTCGGAGCCGCCGGCCATTGCTGCCCCGATGGTGAGCGGTGCCTCGACGCTGTACTTCGCGGACTTGTAGACGATGACCCTCTGGGCCCGGGGCAGCAGGTCGACGTCGGGCACGCTGCGCCAGGCGTTCTCCTCGAGGATGTCGAGGTACTGGCCCACGGTGACCTCGGTGCGCATGCGGTTGAACTCGCGCCGAGCCGAGAGGGCGGCGCCCCGGGACTCGAGGGCGTCGAGGGCCTCGCTGATCTGCTCGTCGCTCCACGCGAGGAGGAGGTCGCCCATGAGCAGGGCCGCCGACGTGCCGAAGCCGGACGCGGAGCCGAGCCACCCGCCCTCGCGGTGCAGGGCCTCGAACCGGCGGTGCGCTGCCGGGCGCCCTCGACGGGTGTCGGAGTTGTCCATGATGTCGTCGTGCACGAGCGCGGCCGCGTGGAAGAACTCGAGCCCGACGGAGGCGGTCATCACGGCGTCGAGGGACCGCTGGTCGACCGTCGTCCCGAGCGGGTCGAACCCGGCGTCACGGCCGGCGACGGACTGCCAGCCCCAGTAGCAGAACAGGGCCCGGAAGCGCTTGCCGCCGCGGAGCAGGTCGCTGGAGAAACCGGCGAAGGGGGAGAGGTCGTCGGCGATGCCCCGGAGGGCCGGTCGGCGGTCGTCGAGGAACCGATCGATGCGCTCTTGAACGACGTCCACTAACCGCGTACTCTCAGCCACGCTGCCTAGCCTAGCCACAGCGCCCGGGCATACACTCGCCCGTATCCACACGCGGTGATCCCGAGGCCGCGGGGCCTGTGCTCGAAGGGAACAAAGAGATGCCACTTTCCGAACAGGAGCAACGACTCCTCGAAGAGATGGAGCGGAGCCTCTACAGCAACGACTCCGACTTCGTGGCGACGGTCGGCGGGCGCCGTGGGCGCCCGAACTACACGATGGTCGTCATCGGCGTGCTCGCGGCTCTCGTCGGCATCGCGGTGATCGTCACCGGGGTCATCATCCGGACCCCTCCCGTGGGTCCCCTCGTCGGCGTGGCGGGCTTCGTGCTCCTCGTGGCCGGTGCCGTCTTCGCGATGGCGCCTCCTCGTCGTGGCTCGCAGGCCCGTCCCTCCGCGGCGTCGTCCGCTCCCGGTTCTGCTCGCCCGTCGACCTCGCGCCCCGCGCGCAGCGGCAGCATGATGGACCGCCTCAACGACCGCTGGGAGCGCCGCCAGGACGGCGACCGCTCCTAGTCCTCCACTTCGCACCACGACCTCAGGGGTCGGCCTCCGGGCCGGCCCCTTTCTCGTGCGCCCGGGCGTCCTCGCGCCTCCACCCGGGGTTCCTGCCGGTGTCTGCACGCGTCCCCGGCCCGTCTGGTGAAGTCCGGCTGCCTCGTCCCTCCCTTCTCCTCCACCGCCGTGACCCCCGAACTGGAGCGGATCCGGGAGGTGCGGGGACGCCTTCGCCCCCATGTCGCCTATCCGGGTGGGGGATTGTGGAGTAAAGTGGAGGCACGTGCCACGAACGGGGTGCGGGGCGAAGGGGGGCGAGGCGCATGTTCCTCGGCACCTACTCGCCCAAGCTCGACGAGAAGGGCCGCATCATCCTCCCCGCGAAGTTCCGTGACGAGCTGGCCTCCGGCCTCGTCATGACGCGCGGTCAGGAGCGCTGCGTCTACGTGTTCAGCCAGGCCGAGTTCGAGGACATGCACGCGCGCATCCGGCAGGCGCCGATCACGAGCAAGGAGGGGCGCGACTACATGCGCCTGTTCCTCTCCGGTGCCAGCGACGACGTCCCCGACAAGCAGAACCGCGTCACGATCCCGTCCCCGCTGCGGGACTACGCGGGCCTGGGCCGCGACCTCACGGTCATCGGCGCGGGCAACCGCGCCGAGATCTGGGCCACGGACGCGTGGAACACCTACTACGAGGCCCAGGAGGCCGCGTTCGCGAACACCACGGAGGAGGTGATCCCCGGGCTCTTCTAGCTCCTCGGCCCTGACTCCCAGCCGTCCGCCCTGGCGCACCTTCCCCGGTGCCAGGTCGAGATGGATGGGGATCAGGGCCCGGGATCCAGGCCCAGGTCAGCCATGGCAGATCAGATCCACACCCCCGTCCTCCTCGAGCGCACGCTCGAGCTCCTCGCCCCGGCGATCTCGCGCCCGGGCGCCGTCGCGGTCGACGCGACGCTCGGCATGGGCGGCCACGCGGCCGCGATGCTCGAACGGTTCCCCGACCTCACCGTCGTCGGCCTCGACCGCGACACCGAGGCGCTCGCGATCGCCGGTGAGCGCCTGCGACCGTTCGGCGAGCGCGCCCGACTGGTGCACACGCGCTACGACGGCGTGGCCGACGCCCTCGACGAGCTGGGCATCGACGAGGTGCAGGGCGTCCTGTTCGACCTGGGCGTCTCGTCCCTCCAGCTCGACCGGGTCGAGCGGGGCTTCTCGTACTCCAAGGACGCACCGCTCGACATGCGGATGGACCCGACCTCCCCGGTCACGGCCGAGACGATCCTCGCCGAGTACCCCGAGTCCGAGCTGCGACGCATCTTCTACCAGTACGGCGAGGAGAAGCTCAGCCCGCGGTACGCCCGCCGCATCGTGGAGCACCGCGCCGAGGCGCCGCTCCGTCGCAGCGGCGAGCTCGTCGACCTCCTCATCGCCGCCACGCCGATGGCCCTGCAGCGCGCGGGCCACCCCGCCAAGCGCGTCTTCCAGGCCCTGCGCATCGAGGTGAACGGCGAGCTGGCCTCGCTCGAGGCGGCCGTCCCCGCCGCCCTCGACCGCATCGCCGTCGAGGGTCGCGTGGTCGTGCTCGCGTACCAGTCGCTCGAGGACCGCTTCGTCAAGCGCGAGCTCGCGGCCCGGACCACCTCGACGGCGCCCCAGGGCCTCCCGGTCGAGCTGCCCGAGCACCGGCCCGGCTACCGCCTCCTCGTCCGCGGCGCCGAGCTCGCCTCCGCCGACGAGATCGACCTGAACCCCCGAGCCAAGCCCGTGCGACTGCGCGCAGCCGAACGAATCCGGAGAACAGCATGAGCAACGCCGCGATCGACCCGATCCCGCAGCGCCGCCCCTCGCACGAGCCTCGCCGGGCACCGGTCGAGATCGTCACGAGCCGGGCACAGCGTCGCGCGCGGCCGCGGATCGCGTACGCGCTCGTGGCCACCGCCTCCTTGTTCGTCCTGCTCCTGACGCAGCTGGCGATCAGCATCGCCCTCAGCGACGGCGCGTACACGATCTCCGACCTGCAGGCCGAGAAGACCGAGCTGACGCGCGACCAGCAGAAGTACTCCGAGCAGCTCGACGTGCTCTCGTCGCCGCAGAACCTCGCGAACAACGCCGAGCAGCTCGGCATGGTCCGCAACTCGAACCCGGTCTACCTCGACCCGACGACGGGCGCGGTGCACGGCGACCCTGCCCCGGCCGACGGCACGGCGGACGGCACGGACAACCTGATCCCGAACACCCTGCTCGACGGCGTGCCCCTCGCGACGGTCGCACCCGACACGGCGACCACCGACACGGCGGACCAGGCGGCGTCGAGCGACGCCACCGCGCAGGGCACGCTCCCGGCCGACTCCGCCACGACGGGCGCGGCGACCGCGGGAACCGGCACCCCGTCGGTAGCGTCTGACCCTGACCAGCTCGCGGCTCCCCGGACCCGCTAGCGGTGCGCCCTCCGCGGCGCACCTGACGACGACAGCGGCCGGTGCCACACGACCTGCCGCGGTGAGGACACCTTCGTGAACACAGCCCCTCGCAGCCGCCGGCTCCGCGCGACGCTGGCCATGGCCGTGGTGATCGCGCTGGTCGGCGTGTTCGTCGTCCGCCTGGCCGACATCCAGCTCGTCCAGGCCGCGGAGCTCAACGCGCAGTCGCAGAACAAGCGCGAGATCCAGCAGGTGACGTACGGCGACCGGGGTGACATCACCGCGAACGACGGCACAGTGCTCGCCGGCAGCGTCACGCGCTACAACATCACCGCCGCGCCCGCCTTCGCCTCCGACGTCACCGTGACGAAGACGGACGCGGACGGCGAGAAGACCAAGGTCGCCATGACCGTCGACCAGGTCCTCGACGAGGTGGCGACGATCACCGGCGGCTCCGCGGCGACGATGGAGGAGGCGCTCACCCGCGACCCCGAGGCCAACTTCGCGTTCCTCGTCAAGGGCGTCGACGTCGACGCGTTCCGCGCCGTCCGCGACCTCAAGAACAGCGGCGTGTCCTGGCTCTACTTCGAGCGTCAGTCCGCCCGCACCTACCCGAACGGCTCGGTGGCGGGCAACCTGACGGGCTTCGTCGGCACGGACGGGCCGCAGGCGGGGCTCGAGCGCACGGCCGACTCCTGCCTCGCCGGCACGAACGGCAGCGAGACCTACGAGCGCGGCGCCGACGGCGTGCAGCTCCCGGGCAGCACCGTGACCACGAAGGAGGCGGTGGCCGGCGGCACCCTGCAGCTCACCGTCGACAAGGACCTGCAGTACATGACGCAGCAGGCGATCGCCGAGCAGGGCCAGGCCATCGGGGCCGAGTCGGCCACCGCCGTGGTCCAGGAGGTGGCGACGGGCAAGCTGCTCGCCGTGGCCGACTGGCCCACGGTCGACCCCAACGACGTGAACCTGACGAAGGACGTCGGCGACCTGGGCTCGAAGGCCTTCACCGCCTCCTACGAGCCGGGCTCGACCTTCAAGGCGATGACCGCGGCCATGCTGCTCGACTCCGGCAAGGCCACGCCGACGAGCCAGGCGACCGTGCCCTACTCCCGCTCGTTCCCGTGGGGCGGCGAGATCCACGACGCGAGCTTCCACCCGACCGAGCGGCTCACGCTGACCGGGATCCTGCGCGACTCCTCCAACGTCGGCATCTCGCTGCTCGGCCAGAACCTCAGCGCTCAGGCGCGGTACGACTACATGGTCAAGTTCGGCCTGAACGAGCCCACGGCCGTCGGGTTCCTCGGCGAGCCGACGCAGGGCGTCCGCAGCGCGAGCTCGTGGGACCAGCAGACCAGCATCAACACGATGTTCGGCCAGGGCGTCTCGACGACGGCGCTGCACGTGGCCAGCATCTTCCAGACCCTCGGCAACCACGGCGTGCGGCTCCCGTCCCAGCTCGTCGAGGGCTGCACGGCCGCCGACGGGACGGTCACGCCGGCCCCCGCCGTCGAGGGCACGACCGTGGTGTCGCCGTACGCCGCCGACACGACGGTGAACATGCTCGAGAGCGTCGTCTCGGCCGGCGAGCAGAAGGACGCGCTGACCATCCCCGGCTACCGGGTCGCAGCCAAGACCGGCACCGCCGAGATGGCCCGCGCCGACGGCACGGGATACGGTTCCGACCGCGTCGTGTCCGTCGCGGGCATCGCACCGGCCGAGGACCCGAAGTACGTCGTCGTCGTGAGCTTCACCAAGCCCAGTACCATGAAGACGTCGGCCGCTGCGGCGCCGACCTTCAACAAGATCATGTCCCAGGTCCTCGAGATGTACCGCGTCCCTCCGTCGACGGAGCCCGCGCCGGCCATCCCCCAGACCTGGTGAGAGAAGAGGATTCATTGAGCGCCCGGATCCCCCGGTCCTTCGACCGGAACATCCGTCGGCGAGGTCACTCGCCCAGCTGGTCAGCGAGTTCGGTCTCGAGCACGAGGGTTCCCTCGACGGCGTCGAGGTCACCGGAGTCACGCTGAGCACGGCGGACCTCCACCCCGGCGACCTGTACGTGGGCGTCCCCGGCGAGCATCGGCACGGTGCCGAGTTCGCCGCGCAGGCGCGTGAGGGCGGCGCCGTCGCGCTGCTGACCGACGCCGCGGGCCTCGAGATCGCCCGCGAGAGCGGACTGCCCGTGGTGCTCGTCGACTCGCCCCGCGCGGCCCTCGGCGACGTCTCGGCGTGGATCTACCGCACCGGCGGCGACGACTCGCCCCTCCTGTTCGCCGTCACCGGCACGAACGGCAAGACCAGCACCTCCTACCTGCTCGAGGGCGTCCTCCGCCAGCTCGGGCTCGTGACCGGCCTCAGCAGCACGGCCGAGCGCCACATCGGCGACCTCACGGTCGTCAGCCGCTTGACCACGCCCGAAGCGAGCGAGATGCACGCCCTGCTGGCCCGCATGCGCGAGAGCGAGGTGCGTGCGGTGGCCGTCGAGGTCAGCGCGCAGGCGCTGAGCCGCAACCGCGTCGACGGCCTGGTCTTCGACGTCGCGGCGTTCACGAACCTCAGCCACGACCACCTCGACGACTACGCCGACATGGAGGAGTACTTCCAGGCGAAGCTGCCGCTCTTCCAGCCCGACCGGGCGAAGCGCGCCGTCATCTCGCTCGACTCGCCGTACGGGCACCGCGTCGTCGACAACGCGCGGGTGCCGCTGACGACGATCACGATCCTCCCCGACGTCGAGGCCGACTGGCGGGTCGAGATCCTCGACGAGCAGGCCGCCTGGACCGAGTTCCGGCTCACCGGCCCGGAGAACCGCGAGCTCGTCACCCGGGTGCCGCTCATCGGGTGGCACATGGTCGCGAACGCCGCCCTGGCGATCGTCATGCTGGTCGAGGCCGGCTTCGAGCTCGGCGCGATCTCGCAGGCCCTCGAGGCCGAGGGCGGCATCGTCGCCTACCTGCCGGGGCGCACCGAGCGCGTCTCGGGCGATCGCGGCCCGAGCGTCTACGTCGACTTCGGGCACAGCCCCGACGCCTTCCTCACCACCCTCGCGGCCGTCCGCCGGTTCACCCCCGGCAAGGTCATCATGTTGTTCGGCGCCGACGGCGACCGCGACAAGACCAAGCGCGGCGACATGGCCCGCGTCGCCGCCGAGGGCTCCGACATCCTCGTCGTCACCGACCACCACCCCCGCTTCGAGGACCCTGCCGAGATCCGCGCCACCCTCGTCGGCGCGGCCCGCGAGGCGTACCCCGAGCACGAGATCCACGAGGTCAGCCCGCCCGAGGCGGCCATCCGCACCGCCGTCGGCCTGGCCGGCGAGGGCGACTCCATCCTCTGGGCCGGCCCGGGCCACCAGGACTACCGCGACATCCGCGGCGAGCGGACCCCGTACTCCGCTCGCGACGAGGCGCGTGCCGCGCTCCGAGAGGCCGGGTGGGCCGAGTGATCGCGCTCACGTTGGCCGAGCTGGCCGAGATCGCCGGAGGTGCCCTGCACCTCCCCGAGGCCGGTCCCGACGCCGACCAGGTCGTCGGTGGGTCGGTCGAGACCGACTCCCGGCTCGTGACCTCCGGCTCCGTCTTCTTCGCCCTCCGCGGCGACGAGACCGACGGGCACCTCTTCGCCGACGCGGCCGTCGCCTCCGGTGCCGCGGTCGTCGTCGCCGAGCGTCCGCTCGACCTGGCCGTCCCCGTGGTCGTCGTCGACGACGGCGTCGACGCCCTGTCCCGCCTCGCCGCGGGGGTCGTCGAGCGCGTCCGTCGCGGCGGGCGGCTGCGCGTCGTGGGCGTGACCGGCTCGAACGGCAAGACGAGCACGAAGAACATGCTCCGGGCCGTGCTGTCCGACGTCGGACCGACCGTCGCGCCCGAGGGCTCGTTCAACAACCACGTCGGGGCACCGATCTCGATGCTGCGCGTCGATCTCGACACCGAGTTCCTCGTCGTCGAGATGGGCGCCTCCGGCCCGGGCGAGATCGCCCGCCTGGTCGCGATCGCCCGACCCGACACCGGCGTCGTCCTCAAGGTGGGCCTCGCGCACGCCGGCGGGTTCGGCGGCATCGAGGGCACCCGCGCGGCCAAGGCCGAGATGGTGACCGACCTGCCCCCTACGGCGACCGCCGTGCTCAACGTCGACGACGACCGCGTCGCCGGCATGGCGGCCGACACCGCCGCCCGCGTCGTCGGCTTCGGCCTGACCGACTCGGCCGCCTACCGGGCGTCCGACCTCGAGGTCACCCGTGAGGGCACCTCCTTCGTGCTCGAGCACGACGGGACCTCGCGCCCCGTCCGGCTGCGCATCCTGGGCGAGCACCACGTCATGAACGCCCTCGCCGCCCTGACGGTGGCGGGGGAGTGGGGCCTCGACCTCGACCGCGCCGTCACCGTGCTCGAGGGCGTCGCCCGCGCCGAGCGCTGGCGCATGGAGGTGCTCGACGGAGGCGACGGCGTCACCGTCGTCAACGACGCGTACAACGCGAGCCCCGACTCCGTCGCCGCGGCCCTCAAGACCCTGGTGCAGATCGTGCCCCCCGGCGGTCGTTCGATCGCCGTCCTCGGCGAGATGGCCGAGCTCGGCGACCTCGCCCGCGAGGAGCACGACCGCGTCGGGCGCCTCGTCGTCCGGCTCAACGTCGGACAGCTGGTGGTCGTCGGCCACGAGGCCCGGCACATCCACGTCGCCGCGGGCCTCGAGGGCTCGTGGGACGGCGAGTCCGTCCTCGTCGACACCGTCGACGAGGCCTACGACCTGCTCCGTCGGACGCTGCGCGACGGCGACGTCGTGCTCGTGAAGTCGTCGAAGTCGGCCGGTCTCCGCCACCTCGGCGACCGCCTCGCGGGGGTGTCCTCGTGATCGCGCTCCTCATCGCGGGCGCCGTCTCGCTCGTCTTCACGCTCCTGATGACGCCGCTCTTCATCCGGCTGTTCCACCGCCTCGGCTGGGGTCAGTTCATCCGCGACGACGGTCCGCAGTCGCACCACACCAAGCGCGGCACGGCGACCATGGGCGGCATCGTGCTGATCATCGGCACCGTCCTCGGCTACTTCGTCGGACACCTCGTCGCTCGTGACGAGCTCACCAACAGCGGCCTTCTCGTCCTCTTCATGATGGTCGGGCTCGGCGCCGTCGGGTTCCTCGACGACTTCCTCAAGGTGCGCAACCAGCGGAGCCTCGGCCTCGGCGGCTGGGCGAAGATCGCGGGGCAGGTGGTGGTCGGCGCGGTGTTCGCCGTCCTCGCGCTCTCGTTCCCCAACGAGAACGGCCTCACGCCCGCCTCGACGATGATCAGCGGCGTGCGCGACATCTCGTGGCTCGACTTCATGTTCTTCGGCACGATCGCGGGGGGCGGGCTCTTCCTGATCTGGGTCGTCCTCATCACGGTCAGCACGTCGAACGGCGTGAACGTGGCCGACGGACTGGACGGCCTCGCGACCGGGGCGTCGATCTTGGCCATCGCCTCCTACATCTTCATCGGGTTCTGGCAGTTCAACCAGTCCTGCTTCAGCACTCGGCTCGACGAGTCGACCCGGTCGGCCTGCTACACGGTCGCCAACCCGCTCGACCTGGCCGTGGTGGCCGCGGCCATCTGCGGCGGCCTGATCGGGTTCCTCTGGTGGAACACCTCGCCGGCGCAGATCTTCCTCGGCGACACGGGCTCGCTCGGCCTCGGCGGCGCACTCGCGGCTCTCGCGATCCTCAGCCGCACCGAGCTGCTCCTCGTGCTCATCGGCGGCCTGTTCATCGTCGTCACCGGCTCGGTCATCCTGCAACGGGCGTACTTCAAGATCACGCACGGCAAGCGGATCTTCCTGATGAGCCCCTTGCACCACCACTTCGAGCTGAAGGGCTGGGCCGAGGTCACCGTCGTCGTGCGCTTCTGGATCATCGCGGGGCTCTTCGTGGCTGCTGGCGTGGGCGTGTTCTACCTCGAGTGGATCTCGCGCACCTCATGACGAACTCCGCCTCCGACCCCGTCCTCGCGGCGCGGCTCGACGGCCTGACGAGCTGGCACGCCGACTGGTCGGGCCTCCGCGTGCTGGTCCTCGGCCTCGGCGTCACGGGGTTCTCCGTCGCCGACACCCTGACCGAGCTGGGCGCCCGGGTCGTCGTGCTCGCCCCGAGCGTCGACGACGACCGAGCCGAGCTGCTGGGCCTGATCGGCGCCGAGCTCGTCCTCGACCCCGCCATGGCCGACCTCCCGCCGAGCGTCGTCGAGTTCGATCCCGAGCTCGTCGTCCTGTCGCCGGGCTTCGCGCCCCACCACCCCCTCGCCGTGCGCGCGGTCGAGTCGACCGCCGCCGTCTGGGGGGACGTCGAGCTGGCCTGGCGCCTCCGCGACAAGACGGCGACGGTCGCCGAGTGGCTGCTCGTCACCGGCACGAACGGCAAGACGACGACGACGCAGCTCGCGACGGCCATGGCCCTGGCCGGCGGGCGGCGTGCCGCAGCCGTCGGCAACATCGGCGTGCCGGTCCTCGACGCCGTCCGCGATCCCGAGGGGCTGGACGTGCTCGTGGTCGAGCTCTCCAGCCACCAGCTGCACTGGCTGCCCGTCGAGGGCACCGGCGCCCTCCGGCCCCGGGCGTCCGTCTGCCTCAACCTGCAGTCCGACCACCTCGAGTGGCACGGCTCGGTCGAGGCCTACCGCGACGCCAAGGCCCGCGTGTACGAGAACACCGTCACCGCGTGCGTGTACAACAAGGCCGACGCGGCCACCCTCCACATGGTCGAGCAGGCCGACGTGGCCGAGGGCTGCCGGGCCGTCGGCTTCGGGCTCTCCGCGCCCGGCCCGAGCGACTTCGGGGTCGTGAGCGGCGAGGACGGCGGCGTGCTCGTCGACCGGGCCTTCCTCGCCGAGCGGCGCCACCGTGCCCTCGAGCTGGCGACGACGGCCGAGCTCGAGACGGCCGGCCTCGCGGCCGACCACCTCGTCGAGGACGTGCTGGCCGCCGCCGCGCTGGTCCGGGCCGTCGACGTCGACCCGGCCGCGGTCCGTGAGGCCCTCCTCGCGTTCCGGGTCGACCACCACCGCACGGAGGTGGTGGCCGAGTCGGGCGGCGTCGTCTGGGTCGACGACTCGAAGGCCACGAACCCCCACGCGGCACACGCGTCGCTCGGCTCGTTCCCCTCCGTCGTGTGGATCGTGGGCGGCACGTTCAAGGGCGTCGACCCCGAGCCCCTCGTCCGCGACGCGGCCGAGGGCCTCGCCGCCGCCGTGCTGATCGGCGTCGACCGGGAGGGCCTGCGGGAGGCCTTCCGGCGACACGCCCCCGAGCTGCCCGTCTTCGAGGTCGACGAGACCGACACTGAGCGGGTGATGCCGACGGCGGTCCGCCTGGCGGCGGCCGCGGCGAGGCCGGGCGACACCGTCCTCCTCGCCCCCGCGGCGGCGTCCTTCGACCAGTTCACCGACTACACCGCGCGCGGCAGGGCATTCGCCGCCGCGGTCGCACACCACCTGGGAGGTGACGCTGATGGCCACCAAGCCCACCAGCCTCCCGCGTCGCCGGCCGACTGAGTCGACCCGCCCGCGGGACGACGACGGCACCAGTGCCACGCCGCACGACGGCAGGCAGGCCGCGGCCGTGGTGGCGGTCAAGAAGCTCTTCGCCGCCGAGACAGGCTCGTTCTTCCTGATCCTCGGCACGACGCTGTTCATGGTCGTGCTGGGGCTCGTGATGGTCCTGTCGTCGTCGTCCGTCGAGCAGTACATCGCCTCGCGGCACACGTCCTTCTTCGGCGCCTTCGCGCGACAGGGCGTCTACGCGGCCATCGGCGTCCCGTTGATGCTCATCGCCTCCCGCGTGCCCGTCTCGTTCTGGAAGCGCTGGGCCTGGCAGATCCTGCTCGTCACGGTCGTGCTCCAGCTGCTGGTGTTCACCCCCCTCGGCTACGAGATCGGCGGCAACCGCAACTGGATCGACCTCGGGTCCTTCACCGCGCAGCCCTCCGAGGCGGTGAAGCTCGCCCTGGCGATCTGGCTGGGCATGATCCTCAGCGTCAAGCGCGACCTGCTCGACGACTGGAAGCACCTCGCCATCCCGCTCGTGCCCGTCGTCGGCGTCGCCGTTGGCCTCGTCGTGCTGGGCGGCGACCTGGGCACGACGATGGTCATGCTCCTCCTCGTCTTCGCGGCGGTCTGGTTCGCCGGCGTCCGCCTCCGGTACCTCGCCGTGCCCGTGCTCTTCCTCGCGGCGGCCATCCCGTTGATCGCCTCCGGCTCTGCTTCGCGCAACGAGCGCATCGCCGCCTGGATGTCCGGCTGCACGGACTCCAGCGACTACCAGGCCGCCTGTTGGCAGACGCTGCACGGCACCTGGGCGCTCGCCTCCGGCGGCCTCTTCGGGGTCGGCCTCGGCAACTCCAAGTCGAAGTGGTCCTGGCTGCCCGAGGCCGACAACGACTTCATCTTCGCGATCATCGGCGAGGAGCTCGGGCTGATCGGCGCGATCGTCGTGCTGGCGCTCTTCGTCGTGCTCGCCGTCGGCTTCGTCAAGATCATCCGACGCACGAACGACCCGTTCGTCCGGGTCGTCACCGGTGCCGTCACCGCCTGGATCATCGGTCAGGCGCTGATCAACGTCGCGGTCGTCCTCGGGCTGCTCCCGGTGCTCGGGGTGCCCCTGCCGCTGATCTCCGCGGGCGGCTCGGCGCTCATCGTGACCCTCGTGGCGATCGGCGTCGTGCTCTCGTTCGCCCGTCAGCCGGAGGAGCCCCTGGCCGGCCGAGGTGCTCCGCGTCAGCGGGTAGGGTCTCTCCGGTGACGACGTACCTCCTCGCCGGCGGCGGCACCGCCGGTCACGTGAACCCCCTGCTCGCGGTGGCCGACCGGATCCGCGACACCGAGCCCGACGCGACCGTCCTGGTCCTCGGCACAGCCGAGGGCCTCGAGGCCCGGCTCGTCCCGCTGCGCGGCTACGAGCTGCTCACCGTGCCCCGCCTGCCGTTCCCGCGCCGCCCCTCCCGCGCCGCGCTCCGGTTCCCCTCGGCACTCCGCGGAGCCGTCGCCGGCGTCCGCGAGCTGCTCGCCCGGCACGACGTCGACGTCGTCGTGGGCTTCGGCGGCTACGCGTCGGCACCTGCCTACGTCGCGGCCTGGCGCTCGCACGTCCCTCTGGTCGTGCACGAAGCGAACGCCAAGCCGGGCATCGCGAACGTGCTCGGGTCGTGGTTCACGCGGCACGTCGGCGTGGTCCACCGGTCGACGCGGCTCCGGCACGGCCGTCAGGTCGGCATGCCCCTCCGCCGAGAGATCGAGCAGCTCGACCGACGCGAGAGCCGGCAGGAGGCGCTGGTCGAGTTCGGCCTGGACCCCCGCAAGCCGACGTTGCTGGTCACCGGGGGATCGTCGGGCGCCCGCCGCCTCAACGAGACCATCGCCCGGTCCGCGACGAGCGTGCTCGGCGCCGGCTGGCAGATCCTGCACGTGACGGGCCAGAAGTCCGAGCTGCGCTCGACCGACCTGGCCGACCACCACCTCCTGCCCTACTGCGACCGGATGGACCTGGCGCTGTCCGCGGCCGACCTCGTCGTCTCCCGCGCCGGGTCGGCGACGGTCAGCGAGCTGACAGCCCTCGGCCTGCCCTCCGTGCTCGTGCCCTACCCCGTCGGCAACGGCGAGCAGCGGCACAACGCCACCGGCGTCGTGGCCGCCGGCGGGGCGCTGCTCGTCGCGGACGCCGACTTCACGCCCGACTGGGTGCGCTCCACGCTCGTGCGCCTCCTGCAGGACCGCGCGGCCATCGCCGAGATGGCCGTCCGGGCCGGAACCGTCGGCGTGCTGGACGGGACCGACCGCACGGTCGAGCTGGTCCGTGACGCCGTCCGCGAGGCTCCCTCCCGTGCTGACCGCGACGCGCCGGCCCGCACGCAGCGGCACGCCTCGTCCCGGACCGCGGGCACCCGCCGCACCGACCGCACCGACCGCACCGACGCCCAGACCGAGAAGGCGAGCCCCGAGCGCCCATGATCAAGCCCGACCTCCAGCAGCAGATCCCCGCCGAGCTCGGCCGGGTCCACTTCGTCGGCATCGGCGGCTCCGGGATGAGCGGCATCGCGCGCGTGTTCCTCGCCGCGGGCCACACCGTGTCGGGCTCCGACATCCGCGAGACGGCCGGGGTGGCCGCCCTCCGCGAGCTCGGCGCCGAGATCGCCATCGGCCACGACGCGGCGAACGTCGGCGACGCCGACACGCTCGTCGTCACGGGCGCCCTCTGGCAGGACAACCCCGAGTACCGGCTCGCCCTCGAGCAGGGCCTCCCCGTGCTGCACCGGTCGCAGGCGCTGGCCTGGCTGATCGGGCAGCACCGCCTCGTCTCGGTCGCCGGCGCCCACGGCAAGACGACCTCGACCGGCATGCTCGTCACGGCGCTGCTCGCGGCGGGCCACGACCCGAGCTTCGTCAACGGCGGCGTCATCCAGTCGCTCGGCGTGTCCGCGCAGGGCGGCTCCGACGACCTGTTCGTCGTCGAGGCGGACGAGTCGGACGGCTCGTTCCTGCTCTACGACACGTCGGTCGCGCTCATCACGAACGTCGACGCCGACCACCTCGACCACTACGGTTCGCACGAGGCCTTCGACGCCGCCTTCGTCGAGTTCGCCTCCGCGGCCCGCGAGCTCGTCGTCGTGTCGTCCGACGACGCCGGGGCGCGTCGCGTCACGGGTGCGCTCACGCACCCGCACGTGGTGACCTTCGGAGAGCACGAGTCCGCGGACGTCCGCCTGACCGACGTCGCCTCCTCGGGCCCCGTGGCCTTCACGCTGCACCACGACGGCTCGAGCTGGCCCGTCCAGCTCCGCGTCCCCGGGCACCACAACGCCGTCAACGCCGCGGGGGCGTTCGCCGTGCTCGTCGGACTGGGCGTGGAGCCCGAGGCGGCGATCGCCGGCCTCGAGACCTTCGGCGGCACGGAGCGCCGGTTCGAGCTGCACGGCACGGTCCGCGGCGTGAGCGTCTACGACGACTACGCCCACCACCCCACCGAGGTCGCGGCCGCCCTGCAGGCCGCCCGGTCCGTCGTCGGCGACGGACGCCTCATCGCGGTGCACCAGCCCCACCTCTACAGCCGGACCCGGATGATGGCGGGGGAGTTCGCCGAGACCTACGAGCGCCTCGCCGACCACACGATCGTGCTCGACGTCTACGGCGCCCGCGAGGACCCGGAGCCCGGGGTCACCGGCGCCCTCGTGTCCGAGCGCTTCTCCGACCCGTCGCGGGTCGAGTTCGTCGCGGACTGGCAGGCCGCCGCCGACCGTACGGCGGCCGTCGCGCGCGACGGAGACTTCGTGATCACCCTCGGCTGCGGTGACGTCTACCGCATCGTCCCCCAGCTGCTCGGCTCGCTCGACGCCGCGTCGGCGCCGGACGCGTCGACCGCGGAGGAGTCCGGAGAGTGACCACGCGTCGACCCGCGTCGACCGGCGGGCGGCGCCCGTGAGGCGGCCCGAGGGCTTCGACCCGTCCGCCCCTGGCTCCGACGGGGCTCCGGAGCCCGAGGAGGCGGCACGTCCGTCGTCCCTGCGCGACCGGTTGGCGGCGGCACGGCCTCGTCGTGTCCGGCCCGAGCCCGACGGAGCGGCCGGGACCCCGGACGACACGTCCACGGGACCGGTGTCGGTGCCGACGGGGCCGGGCACCGTGTCCGGTGTCGCCTCCCGCCTCGCATCGGGCCTGTCGGGCGTCGTGTCCCGTGGGGGAGCGTCGTCGACCGGTCGGCCCGAGGGGGCCGCGTCGGACGCCGGGGAGGCGCCGCGCACCGTGACCCCGCGCATCGAGCCCGAGGGGGGCGCGGACGAGGCTCGTCGTCGTGCTGCCGAGGCGCGCCGTGCCGCGCGCCGTGCGTCGGGGGAGCGGCGGCGCACGGAGCGGACCGAGGTCCGGCGGTTCACGAGGCGGTCACGCCACCGCCGAGCCGCGTGGGTGACCGCCGCGGCCGTCGCCCTGTCGCTCGCGGCCTCGGTCGGGATCGCCGTCTTCTCACCGCTCCTCTCGCTCGAGCAGATCGAGGTGGAGGGGACGGACCGGGTCGACGCCGCGTCGGTGCAGGCCGCCGTCTCGGGCCAGCTCGGCACCCCCCTGGCACGGATCGACTTCTCGCGGATCACGACCGAGCTCGAGCAGTTCCCCCTCATCGCGAGCTACGTCACGGAGACGGCTCCGCCGCACACCCTCGTCATCCGGGTGACCGAGCGTCAGCCGATCGCGACGGTGCCCTCCGGTGACGGCTTCGACCTCGTCGACCCCGCCGGCGTCGTCGTGCAGCACCTCGACGCTCGCCAGGAGGGCGTCCCGCTCGTCGACGTGGGCGGCGCCCCGTTGGACGACACGGCCTTCCGGTCGACCGCCGAGGTCCTGCTCGCCCTCCCTCAGGCGCTCAGGGCGACCGTGGACTCCGCGACCGCCTCGACCGCCGACGACGTCACGCTGTCCCTGACGACGGGGGAACGCGTGGTCTGGGGCAGCGCGGACGACTCGGCCGAGAAGGCGCAGGTGCTCTCGGGGCTCATCGCCGACCAGGCGAGGCGCGACCCGGCCGCGTCCGTCGAGTTCGACGTGTCCGCACCGGACAACGGCATCATCCGGACCCGGTGACACGCCGTTCGTTCGCGACACGCCTGCCCGGCTGGACCGTGCGTCTCGCGGCGGCACCTAACTTGTGACTGCAGCACTTACATACCATGTACAACCTTAACCTTCAACTTCCGAGTTAAGGTTTCAGCGGAGGCCCGGACGTGACAACGAACCATAACTACCTAGCCGTGATCAAGGTCGTCGGTGTCGGCGGCGGTGGCGTCAACGCCGTCAACCGCATGATCGAGCTCGGTCTCCGCGGAGTCGAGTTCATCGCCATCAACACCGACGCTCAGGCACTGCTCCTCAGCGACGCCGACGTCAAGCTCGACGTCGGCCGCGAGCTGACGCGCGGCCTCGGCGCCGGTGCCGATCCCGAGGTCGGCCGCCGCGCCGCCGAGGACCACGCAGAGGAGATCGAGGAGGCGCTGGCCGGCGCCGACATGGTCTTCGTCACCGCAGGCGAGGGCGGCGGCACGGGCACCGGCGGCGCGCCGGTCGTGGCCCGCATCGCGAAGTCGATCGGTGCGCTGACCATCGGCGTCGTCACGAAGCCCTTCGGCTTCGAGGGCAAGCGCCGCCAGGCCCAGGCCGAGGCGGGCGTGGCCCAGCTCAAGGACGAGGTCGACACCCTCATCGTGGTCCCCAACGACCGCCTCCTCGAGATCTCCGAGCGCGGCATCTCGATGGTAGAGGCCTTCGGCACCGCCGACCAGGTGCTCCTCGCCGGCGTCCAGGGCATCACGGACCTGATCACGACCCCCGGCCTCATCAACCTCGACTTCGCCGACGTCAAGTCGGTCATGCAGGGCGCAGGCTCGGCCCTGATGGGGATCGGCTCGTCGCGAGGGGCCGACCGGGCCATCAAGGCCGCGGAGCTCGCCGTAGCGTCGCCGCTGCTCGAGGCGAGCATCGACGGCGCCCACGGCGTCCTCCTGTCGATCCAGGGCGGCTCGAACCTCGGCATCTTCGAGATCAACGACGCCGCGCGCCTGGTGCAGGAGGCCGTCCACTCCGAGGCCAACATCATCTTCGGCGCGGTGATCGACGACACCCTCGGCGACGAGGTGCGGGTGACCGTCATCGCCGCCGGCTTCGACGGCGGCGAGCCCACGGCCAAGACCAAGGACCGACGCTCGAGCTTCGTCGAGTCCGACGCGGCCCCGGCCGCGGCGTCGACGGCGGGCGTCTCGGCCATCGCCGACAGCGGCGCGTCGCACGACACCCCGTCGTGGCGCCGACCCGACGACCACGCGGCCACGCAGGCCGTCGACCCTGCCTTCGACGGCGGCGACGACGACCTCGACGTGCCCGACTTCCTCAAGTAGCGCGTGACCGACGGTCTCGACCTCGGAGGCGACCTCGGCGAGCGTCTCGCCCGGGTCGCCTCCGGCGTCGACGACGCGGTCAGGGCCGCCGGACGCCAGGCCGACGAGGTGACGACCATCGTCGTCACGAAGTTCCACCCGGCGTCGCTGGTCCGTGAGCTGCACGCCCTGGGCGTGCGCGACGTCGCGGAGAACCGACACCAGGAGGCGCAGGCCAAGTCGGCCGACACCGCCGACCTCGAGGGCCTCCGGTGGCACTTCGTGGGCCAGCTCCAGTCGAAGAAGGCACGGCAGGCGCGGCGCTACGTCTCGGCCGTGCACTCGCTTGACCGGGACAGCGTCGTCGACGCCCTCGGGGTCGACGACGGCCACGTCGTGGACGGCTTCGTGCAGGTGTCCCTCGACGGCCAGGAGGGCCGGGGCGGCGTCCCCGTGTCCGAGGTCGAGCGCCTCGTCGAGCGGCTGCTGCACGTGCCCGGCGTCCGCCTCAGGGGAGTGATGGCCGTGGCGCCGCTCGGCGAGCCGGCGCGGCCGGCCTTCGCGCGCCTCCGTCGGGTCTCCGATGCGGTCCGTCGGACGGCTCCCGGCGCCGACGCGATCTCCGCCGGCATGTCGCACGACTTCGCCGACGCGATCGCCGAGGGAGCGACACACCTCCGCATCGGCACCGCAATCACGGGTTCGAGGCCCGAAGCTCGTTAACCTCGGACACAACGCCCCACGACCCGGAGGACACCCCATGGCCAACCCCCTGCGAAAGACGATGGTCTACCTGGGCCTCGCCGACGAAGAACTCGAGTACGACGAGCAGGAGCAGCGGCAGGAACAGCGCCAGCAGCCTGCCCAGGCCGCTCAGCCGGCCGCTCGCCAGTCCTCCGCGGCGGCACACGCCTCCCCGGTCGCCCCCGTCCCCGCGCCGGCACCTGCCCCCGCCGCGACACGCGCCCCCGTGACGCCCCTGCGTCGCAGCTCGACCTCCTCCACCTCGAAGAACACGGTGCCCCACGACATGAACGAGATCCTCACCGTCCACCCCCGCGAGTACAAGGACGCCCAGGCGATCGCCGAGAGCTTCCGGGACGGCATCCCCGTCATCATCAACCTGTCGCAGATGACGGAGGCCGACGCGCGTCGCCTCGTCGACTTCGCCAGCGGCCTGTCGCAGGGCCTCTTCGGCAAGATCGAGCGCGTCACGAACAAAGTCTTCCTCCTGTCCCCGGCCCACATCGCGGTGAGCGGCGAGCAGGCCGAGGTAGAGTCCGACATCGAGGCGTCCTTCTTCGCGCAGTCCTGAGCGGCGGCGTCCCGACGCCCCGACTCCTCTCCGTGGCTCGACCACGCCGACCAGTGTGAGCTGATGACACCCCGATGACGTTCCTGATCGCCTCGATCGCGTACTACGCGCTCCTCCTGTTCTTCCTGTTGATGTGGGGGCGATTCGTCCTCGACCTGGCACAGTCCTTCAGTCGGGGCTGGCGCCCGCGGGGGCCCGTCCTGGTGCTGGCCGAGATCGCCTACACGGTCACCGACCCGCCCATCAAGGCCGTCCGCCGTGTCCTCCCGCCCGTGCGGCTGGGGTCGGTGGCCCTCGATTTCGGGTGGAGCATCATCATGCTCGCCGTCGTCATCCTCATGGGCGTCGCCAGCGGGCTCCGCTTAGCATGACGTCCGGCCTGGCCTCTCTCCGCGCGGCGAGAGGGTAGGCTGCTGATAGGGCAACCGCGCCCCCGCTGCCCTCAGGGGCCAGTGTTCGCTACGGTGTAGTCGAACGACACAGACCACGATCACGATCACGTGATCCCACAGATGCACGAGGTGACGGCAATGGCTTTGACGCCTGAAGACGTAGTCAACAAGCGGTTCCAGCCGACGAAGTTCCGCGAGGGCTACGACCAGGACGAGGTCGACGACTTCCTCGACGAGGTCGTCGCAGAGCTGCGACGACTCGGCCAGGAGAACGACGAGCTGCGCCAGCGGCTGACCACCGCCGAGTCGGCGGGTGGCTCCGCCGTCCCCGCCCCGGTCGCCGCCAGCGCCCCGGCATCGGCCCAGGCCCCCGCCTCGGCGCAGGCCCCGGCCTCCGCCCCGGCGCCCGAGTCCGAGCCCGCCCCGGTCTCCGAGCCGGCGCCCGCGTCGGTCCCGGCTCCTGTCGAGGTCGCACCCGAGCCCGAGGCAGCACCCGAGCCGGTCGCCGCCGCGGCGGTCGCCCCGGTCCCGGCCTACGCCGGACCCAGCCAGGACGACACCGAGAGCACCAACAGCCTCCTGCAGCTCGCTCGTCGTCTGCACGAGGAGCACGTCCGTGAGGGCGTCGAGAAGCGCGACGCCCTGATCGCCGAGGGGCAGTCGACGTCGGCTCGTCTCGTGGCCGAGGCCGAGGCCAAGCAGCGCGACGTCGTCACCGAGGCCGAGGCTCGCTCCCGCGAGGTCGTGGCCGAGGCCGAGACCAAGCGCCGCGAGGTGCTCGAGCAGCTCGCGACCGAGCGCACCGGCCTGGAGCGTCGCATCGACGACCTCCGCACGTTCGAGCGCGACTACCGCCAGAAGCTCAAGGGCTACATCGAGGGCCAGCTCCGCGACCTCGAGGCCGAGTCCGGCGAGCAGCAGTCCGCGAGCGGCTTCGCTCCCGCCAGCGCTCAGGGCTTCGGCTCCAACTAAGGTCTTGACGCAGAGCACTCCTCCGACGAAGGTCAGCGTCCGCATCATCGCGGCGCTGGCCTTCGTCGCTGTCACGGCCTACGTGCTCGACCAGGTGTCGAAGCACCTCGTGACCACCCGCCTGGTCGAGGGCGAGAGCGTCGACGTCGTGGGCGAGTTCTTCCAGCTGCACTTCGTGCGGAACCCCGGTGCGGCCTTCTCCCTGGCCAGCGGCACGACCTGGATCTTCTCGATCGCGGCCTCGGCCGTCGTGGTCGCCATCGTCGTCTTCGCACGGCGCATCCGGTCCCGGGCCTGGGCGATCATGCTCGGCATGCTCCTGGGAGGCACGCTCGGCAACCTGACCGACCGTCTGACCCGCGAGCCCTCCTTCGGGCAGGGGCACGTGATCGACTTCCTGTACTTCCCGTCGCTGCTGCCGGCGATCTTCAACGTGGCGGACATCTTCATCGTGTCGAGCATGGGCCTCCTGTTGCTGCTGACCCTGCTCGGCGTCAACCTCGACGGCACCCGGACCACGAAGGCGAGCGCGGTGCGTGACGCGGCGAGCGACCAGGCCGCCGACGAGACGACCGCTGCGGGGCCCGTGACCGACGCCGGCGCCGACGGGGCGCCTCCTTCGACCCGACCGACGGAGCACCCGTGACCGAGTCCCGCAAACTGCCCGTGCCCGACGGACTCGCCGGCGAGCGGGTCGACGCCGCACTGGCCAAGCTGCTCGGCTTCAGCCGCACCTTCGCCGCCGAGGTGGCCACCACCGGGGGAGTGGCCGTCGACGGTCGCCCGGTGGGCAAGTCCGACCGGCTCGAGGCCGGCGCCTGGCTCGAGGTCACCTGGGCACCCCGCGAGGCACCGACCGTCGTGCCGCTCGACGTGCCCGGCCTGGGCATCGTGCACGACGACGACGAGATCGTCGTCGTCGACAAGCCCGTCGGCGTCGCCGCGCACCCCTCGGTCGGCTGGACCGGGCCCACGGTGCTCGGCGGCCTCGCGGCGGCCGGGTTCCAGGTCGCCACGTCGGGGGCTGCCGAGCGCGCGGGCATCGTGCACCGCCTCGACGTCGGCACCAGCGGCCTCATGGTCGTGGCGAAGTCCGAGCGCGCCTACGCACAGCTCAAGGACGCCTTCCGCGAGCGGACGGTGGAGAAGATCTACAACGCGGTCGTGCAGGGCCACCCCGACCCGCTCACCGGCACCATCGACGCCCCGATCGGTCGTCACCCGTCGTCGGACTGGAAGTTCGCCGTGGTCGTGGACGGCAAGCCCTCCGTGACGCACTACGAGACGGTCGAGGCGTTCCGCTCGGCCTCGCTGCTCGAGATCCACCTCGAGACCGGTCGCACGCACCAGATCCGCGTCCACATGGCCGCCCAGCGCCACCCCTGCGTGGGCGACGCGACCTACGGGGCCGACCCGACGCTGTCCGCTGCCCTCGGCCTCGGCCGGCAGTGGCTGCACGCCGTCCAACTCGGCTTCCGCCACCCCGGGACGGGCGAGCCGGTCGTCTACCGGTCGACGTACCCGGACGACCTGCAGCACGCGCTCGATGTCCTCCGTGCGGCCTAGGCTGTCCACCTGCCGCTGAACCGGCACACCACCACAGAACCGCAGATCCACCACAGAACCGCAGATCCACCACAGAACCGTCAAACCACAGACGAGGAGCCGCGTGGCCTCGAAAGATTCCTTCGTCCACCTGCACGTCCATAGCGAGTACTCGATGCTCGACGGTGCGGCCCGGGTCAAGCCGCTGATCGCGGAGGCCGCCGCCCAGGGCATGCCCGCCGTCGCGGTCACCGACCACGGCAACGTGTTCGGCGCCTACGACTTCTGGAAGACCGCGACCGACGCCGGGGTCAAGCCCATCATCGGCACCGAGGCCTACATCACGCCGGGCACGCACCGGGGCGACAAGACCCGCATCCGCTGGGGCGACGGCGGCCGCGACGACGTCTCCGGGGCCGGTGCGTACACGCACATGACGTTGCTCTCGCAGAGCACGGCGGGCATGCACAACCTCTTCCGGCTGTCGTCGCGCGCGTCCCTCGAGGGCTACTACTTCAAGCCGCGCATGGACCGCGAGCTGCTGTCGCAGTACTCGGACGGCCTCATCGCCACGACGGGCTGCCCGTCCGGCGAGGTGCAGACGCGCCTCCGACTCGGCCAGTACGACGAGGCGGTCAAGGCCGCGGCGGACTTCCGCGACATCTTCGGCGCCGAGAACTACTTCGCCGAGATCATGGACCACGGCCTCGGCATCGAGCGCCAGATCATGGGCGACCTCCTCCGCCTCGCGAAAGACCTGGGCCTGCCCCTCGTGGCCACCAACGACCTGCACTACACGCACGAGCACGACGCCACGAGCCACGCAGCGCTGCTCTGCGTCCAGTCGGGCTCGACCCTCAACGACCCGAACCGGTTCAAGTTCGACGCCGACGAGTTCTACCTGAAGTCCGCCCAGCAGATGCGGCACCTCTTCCGTGACCACCCCGAGGCCTGCGACAACACCCTGCTCATCGCCGAGCGCTGCGACGTCCAGTTCAACACCTCGGCCAACTACATGCCGCGCTACCCCGTGCCCGAGGGCGAGACGGAGGAGACGTGGTTCATCAAGGAGGTGGAGAAGGGCCTGGTCTACCGGTACCCGGAGGGCATCCCCTCCGACGTCCGCAAGCAGGCCGAGTACGAGATCGGCGTCATCACCGGCATGGGCTTCCCCGGCTACTTCCTCGTCGTCGCCGACTTCATCAACTGGTCGAAGGAGAACGGCATCCGCGTCGGTCCGGGACGCGGCTCCGGCGCCGGGTCCATGGCCGCCTACGCGATGCGCATCACCGACCTCGACCCGCTCCGCCACGGCCTCATCTTCGAGCGATTCCTCAACCCCGACCGTGTCTCGATGCCCGACTTCGACGTCGACTTCGACGACCGTCGCCGCGGCGAGGTCATCCAGTACGTGACGGAGAAGTACGGCGACGAGCGCGTCGCCCAGATCGTCACCTACGGCACCATCAAGGCCAAGCAGGCCCTGAAAGACAGCTCGCGCGTGCTCGGCTTCCCCTTCGGGATGGGCGAGAAGCTCACGAAGGCCATGCCGCCCGCGGTCATGGGCAAGGACATCCCGCTCACGGGCATCTTCGACAAGGCCCACGAGCGCTACAAGGAGGCGGGAGACATCCGGACGGTCGTCGAGACCGATCCCGAGGCGAGGACGGTCTTCGACACGGCTCTCGGCCTGGAGGGCCTCAAGCGCCAGTGGGGCGTGCACGCGGCCGGCGTCATCATGTCGAGCGACCCCCTGATCGACATCATCCCGATCATGAAGCGCGAGCAGGACGGCCAGATCGTCACGCAGTTCGACTACCCCGCCTGCGAGTCGCTCGGGCTGATCAAGATGGACTTCCTGGGTCTCCGCAACCTGACGATCATCAACGACGCCCTCGACAACATCCGCACCAACCGCGGTTTCGACCTCGTCCTCGAAGACCTCGAGCTCGACGACCGGGCGGCCTACGAGCTGCTCGGCCGCGGTGACACGCTGGGCGTCTTCCAGCTCGACGGCGGGCCCATGCGCGGCCTCCTGCGGCTGATGAAGCCCGACAACTTCGAGGACATCTCGGCCGTCATCGCGCTGTACCGCCCCGGGCCCATGGGGGCGAACTCCCACACGAACTACGCCCTGCGGAAGAACGGCATCCAGGAGATCACGCCGATCCACCCCGAGCTCGAGGAGCCCCTGAAGGAGATCCTGTCGACGAGCTACGGCCTGATCATCTACCAGGAGCAGGTGATGGCCATCGCGCAGAAGGTCGCCGGGTTCTCGCTCGGCCAGGCCGACATCCTCCGTCGTGCCATGGGCAAGAAGAAGAAGTCCGAGCTCGACAAGCAGTACGCGGGCTTCGAGCAGGGCATGTTCGACAACGGCTTCTCGCCGGACGCCGTCAAGATGCTCTGGGACATCCTCCTGCCCTTCTCGGACTACGCCTTCAACAAGGCGCACTCCGCCGCCTACGGCGTCGTGTCGTACTGGACCGCCTACCTCAAGGCCCACTACCCGGCCGAGTACATGGCCGCGTTGCTCACGAGCACCGGCGACTCGCGGGACAAGCTCGGGCTCTACCTCAACGAGTGCCGCCGCATGGGCATCACGGTCCTCCCGCCGGACGTCAACGAGTCGATCGGCTTCTTCGCGGCGGTCGGCGACGACATCCGCTTCGGCATGGGCGCGGTCCGGAACGTGGGGTTCAACGTCGTCGACCACGTGATCGCCGCCCGCCAGAAAGAAGGAGCCTTCGCCTCCTTCCACGACTTCCTGCGCAAGGTCCCGCTCCCCGTCGCCAACAAGCGCACGGTCGAGTCGCTGGTGAAGGCCGGGGCGTTCGACAGCCTGGGCTCGACCCGCCGGGCCCTGGTCGAGATCCACGAGTCGGCGGTCGAGGCCGCCGTCAACGAGAAGCGCGCCGAGGCCCACGGCCAGGTCGGCTTCGACTTCGACTCCCTCTGGGACGAGCCACAGGACGTCCAGCACGTGCCCGAGCGACCCGAGTGGTCGAAGCGGGACAAGCTGGCGTTCGAGCGCGACATGCTGGGCCTCTACGTGAGCGACCACCCGCTGGCCGGGCTCGAGCTGCCGCTCGCGAAGCACGCGAGCACGACGGTGACCGACATCCTGTCGAGCGAGCCGACCGCGATCGACGGCGAGACGGTCACGATCGCCGGCCTCATCACGAGCGTCCAGCACCGGGTCGCCCGCAACTCGGGCAATCCGTACGGCATCGTCACGGTCGAGGACTTCGGCGGCGAGATCTCGGCGATGTTCCTGGGCAAGACCTACCAGGAGTTCGGGCCGTCGCTCGTCGGCGACTCGATCATCGTGCTGAAGGGGCGCGTCAGCGTCCGCGACGACGGCATGAACATGCACGCGGCGAGCATGTTCATGCCCGACCTCGGCGTCGGTGCGTCGCAGGGCCCGTTGGTGCTGCAGATCCCCGAGCACCGCGCCACGACCGACACCGTCACGGAGCTCGCGGCGGTGCTCGGCAGGCACACCGGCGGCACCGAGGTGCGGCTCCGGCTCGTCAAGGGCGACGTCGCCCGCTCGTTCGAGATCCCCATGCCGGTCGACGTGACCGCCGACCTGTACGGCGAGCTCAAGAGCTTGCTCGGGCCGGGCTGCCTCGTCTGACGCGCAGGCGTCTCCGCACGCACGACGGCCCCACGGACTCGAGTCCGTGGGGCCGTCGTGCGTGGACGTCCTGCTCGTCTACGCCTCGAGGTGCACGGGCCGGAGCCAGCGGCGGTCGTGGTACAGCAACGCGTCGTCGTCTGCTCCTGTGCCGCCGTCCTCGACCTGCACGACGACGACGGCGTTGCCGTGCACGTGCACTCGCTCGACGATGCGGCCGGTCATCCAGGCGGTGACGTCGTGGAGCAACGGGAGGCCGTGCGGCCCCTCGCTCCAGTGGTCGCCCGCGAACCGCTCGGCGGCGGGGCCGGCCATGCGGCGCGCGAGGCCCTGGTTGCGGAGGCCGAGCAGGTGGATCACCACGTGTTCGGTCTCCTCGATCGCCCGCCACGAGCTGGCGGTGCGCGCCATGTTGAAGGTGGCGAGCGGCGGGACGGCCGCGAGCGAGGCCAGCGAGGTCGCGGTGAAGCCGACGGGCCGGCCGTCCGAGTCCCGGGCGGTGACGATGGCGACGCCCGCGGCATGGCGGCGGAAGCCGGCCTTGAACGCGGCGAGGTCGGCGGGGTCGGACTGTGCAGCCGTGGCGGCTGGTGCGGTGGTGTCGGGCATGACGGTGGGCGCCTCCTGTGCTCTGCTCCCGGGGGCGGGCGTGTCCGCGCCGTGACGGCTCGGGCTAGGCTCGACGGGCCATGATCCAGACCACAGACCTCCGGGGCCTCAAGCCTACCCACGCCGACCTGCTGGGCCTCGTGCCCCGGTCGCACGTCGACGTCGCCGCCGCCTCCGGCGCCGCGGCCCAGATCGTCCAGGCCGTGCGCGAGCGCGGTGCGGACGCCCTGCGCGACCAGGCGGAGCGCTTCGACGGCGTCCGCACCGACGTGTTCCGCGTCGAGGCGGCTGCGATCGCCCGTGCCGTCCACGAGCTCGACCCCCTGGTGAAGGCGGCGCTGGTCGAGTCGATCGCCCGCGTCACCGAGGCCAGCAGGGCCCAGGTGCCCGCGGGCTCCACGACCGTCCCGGCCCCCGGGGCGCTCATCGAGCAGCGCTGGCAGCCGGTCGCCCGGGCGGGCGTGTACGTCCCCGGCGGCAAGGCCGTCTACCCGTCGAGCGTCGTCATGAACGTCGTGCCGGCCCTGGTGGCCGGGGTCGGCTCGGTCGCGCTCGTCTCACCCGGGCAGCGCGACTTCGGCGGCGCCGTCCACCCCGTCATCCTGGGCGCGGCGGGCCTCCTCGGCATCGACGAGGTCTACGTCATGGGCGGTGCGGGCGCCATCGCGGCCCTCGCCTACGGAGTGCCCGAGATCGGGCTCGAGCCGGTCCAGGTCATCACCGGCCCCGGCAACAACTACGTGGCCGCCGCGAAGCAGCTCGTCCGCGGACGCGTCGGCATCGACGCCGTGGCGGGCGCCACCGAGATCCTCGTCATCGCCGACGACTCGGCCGACCCGACGCTCGTCGCCGTCGACCTGATCAGCCAGGCCGAGCACGACGAGGAGGCCGCCGCCGTCCTCGTGACCACCTCGGCGGAGCTCGCCGACCGGGTCCGCGACGAGCTCGTGCGGCTCGTCCCGCGGACGCTGAGCGCGACCCGCGTCCAGACCGCCCTCGACGGCCGCCAGTCGGCCCTCGTGCTCGTCGACGACCTGTCGGCCGCCGTCGACTTCAGCAACGCCTACGGGCCCGAGCACCTCGAGATCCAGACGCGCGACGACGAAGGGGTGCTCGCGGGCATCACGAGCGCCGGCGCGGTCTTCGTGGGCCCGAGCACCCCCGTGAGCCTGGGCGACTACCTCGCCGGCTCGAACCACGTCCTGCCCACGGGCGGCCAGTCGCGGTTCTCGTCGGGACTCGGCGCGTACACGTTCCTGCGGCCGCAGCAGATCGTGCGCTACGAGCACGACGCCCTGGCCGAGGTCGCCGACAGGTTGGTCGCCCTGTCGCGGGCCGAGCTGCTGCCCGCCCACGGCGAGGCCGTCGCGGCGCGTCTCCACAAGCCCTGATCGGTCGTCCCGACGGCGTCCGTGCGAGGCGTGTGCGAGCGTGTCCCGCCCGGGGCGTCGAGGGGGCGGGGTGCGGAGCCCCAGTACGCTGAGGGCACCATGTTCTGTCCTTTCTGTCGCCACCCCGATTCCCGCGTCGTCGACTCCCGCACGAGCGACGACGGCACCTCGATCCGTCGGCGGCGCCAGTGCCCGAACTGCGGTCGTCGCTTCAGCACGACCGAGACGGCAAGCCTCAACGTCGTCAAGCGCAACGGCGTGCTCGAGCCCTTCAGCCGGGAGAAGATCATCTCCGGCGTCCGCAAGGCCTGCCAGGGCCGTCCCGTCACCGACGGCGACCTGGCCGTCCTGGCGCAGAAGGTCGAGGAGGCGGTGCGTGCGTCGGGCACGTCGCAGATCGAGGCGAACGACATCGGCCTCGCGATCCTGCCGCCCCTGCGCGAGCTCGACGAGGTCGCCTACCTGCGCTTCGCGAGCGTCTACCAGGCCTTCGACTCCCTCGAGGACTTCGAGTCGTCGATCACGCAGCTCCGCGACGAGCACCGTGACCGCGTGCGTGCACCGCGATCGGTCGACGAGTGAGGACCGCCTACCGGGTCCTGTTCGACCTGGTGCTCTCCAAGATGGACCCCGAGGACGCGCACCACCTCGCGTCCCGGGTCATCCGTGCCGTCCCGCGGGTCGGCCTGGCGCCGCTCGTGCGCCGGCTCACGGCGCCCCACCCGTCGCTCGCCGTCGAGGCGCTGGGCCTCCGTTTCGACTCGCCGTTCGGCGTCGCCGCAGGCTTCGACAAGGACGCGACAGGCATCGCCGGTCTCGGGGCGCTCGGCTTCGGCCACGTCGAGGTCGGCACCGTCACGGCCAGGGCCCAGCCGGGCAACGAGCGACCTCGGCTCTTCCGTCTGGTGCCCGACCTGGCGGTCGTCAACCGCATGGGCTTCAACAACGGAGGCGCGGCGCAGGCGGCCGGCGAGCTGACCGCTGCGCGCCGTGCGGCCGTCCGGCCCGTGATCGGCGTCAACATCGGCAAGAGCCGTGTCGTCGAGGTGGACGACGCGGTCGCCGACTACCTCGTGAGCACGCGCCTGCTCGCCCCGCTGGCCGACTACCTGGCCGTCAACGTCAGCTCGCCCAACACGCCCGGCCTCCGCGGCCTGCAGGAGCTCGACAAGCTGTCGCCGCTGCTGCGCGCCGTCCACGCCGCCGCGGGCGACACCCCCGTGCTCGTCAAGATCGCTCCTGACCTCGACGACGACGGCATCCGCCACATCGCCGAGCTCGTCACCGAGATCGGCCTCGGGGGAGTGATCGCGACGAACACGACCCTGTCCCGTTCGGGGCTGCGGACGTCGCCCGCGGTCGTGGAGGCCGCGGGGGCCGGCGGTCTCTCCGGGGCCCCGCTCGCGGCCCGGTCGCTCGAGGTGCTCCGGGTGCTGCGCTCGGTGCTTCCCGACGAGACGTGCGTCGTGTCCGTCGGGGGCGTGACGAGCGCCGCCGACGTGCAGTCGCGCCTCGACGCCGGGGCGACCCTCGTGCAGGGCTACACGGCGTTCCTCTACGAGGGGCCGCTCTGGGCCCGGAAGGTCAACCGGGGGCTGCGCGCCCTCCGCCGAGCGGCGTGACCGGTCTCGGCAGCCCGAGAGGCGCGTCCGACACGAAGGAGCCCCCGACCACGTGGTCGGGGGCTCCGTCGTGCGGCCTGGCTACAGCGTGGGGAACTCGCGCCGCTTGACCTGCGGCTTCGGCAGCCGCATCGGCTTCATCTGCATGGCGCGCATCGCGGTGTACCAGCGGTTGCCCTTCTGGAGGCCGTCGTCGCCGAACTTCGCGCGCAGCTGCGACGAGACGCGCTGGCCGGCGAGCAGGCAGTCGGCGACGGCGAGGATGAAGAAGCCCCACAGGACGAACAGCGTCGTCGTCTGGACCGCGACGTTCTGGACGATGCTCATGACGATGACGAGCACCATGACCGGGATCATCGCCTCGCCGACGCTGTAGCGAGCGTCGACGTAGTCGCGGATGAACTTGCGCTGCACGCCCTTGTCGCGCTCGGGGAGGAACTTCTCCTCGCCGTTGGCGAGCCCGACGCGCTGGCGCTCCCGCTGCTCGGCGAGACGGGCGCGCTGGGCCTTCTGCGCCTCCTTGCCGGTGGCCACGAGCGGGCGCTGGTTGGCGGCCTCGCGTTCGCGACGGGTCGGCGTCGGCCGTCCCTTGCCGGTCGTCGGCGACTCGGTCTCGTCGACGGTCGTCGTGATGGTCTTGTCAGGTGCCTTGGCCACGGAGAGTCCTCGGGGGTTGAACGAGTTCCTAAGATTACCTGCATGACCGACTCGCAGCACCCCGTGACCCCGACCGATCCTCGTACTGTCAGCGAACTCGCGGAGGCGGTGCAGGGCGGCTTCCCCGCCGCAGTCGCCGACCTCGGCGGCCTGGTCCGCATCCCGTCCGTCTCGTGGGACGCCTTCGACCCCGCGCACGTCGCCGCCAGCGCCGAGGCCGTCGCCGAGCTCGTGCGGGGCACGGGCCTCTTCGAGACCGTGCAGGTGAGTCGTGCGCCGATCGGCGACACCGGCGCCCTCGGCCAGCCGGCCGTGCTCGCCCGGCGCCCCGCGCGCGACGGCAAGCCGACGGTCCTCCTCTACGCCCACCACGACGTGCAGCCCCAGGGCGACGACGCCGACTGGGACTCGCCTCCGTTCGAGCCCACCGTCAAGGGCGATCGCCTCTACGGGCGGGGCGCCTCCGACGACAAGGCCGGCGTGATGACCCACGTGGCGGCGCTGCGGGCCGTCCGCGAGGTGCTCGGCGACGACCTGGGCGTCGGCGTCGCGGTGTTCATCGAGGGTGAAGAGGAGTTCGGCTCCCGCTCGTTCGCCGACTTCCTCCGCCAGCACCGGGACGACCTCGCGGCCGACGTCATCGTCGTCGCCGACTCGGGCAACTGGAGCACGACCGTCCCCGCCATCACCGTGGGGCTCCGCGGCAACGTGACGTTCCGGCTCACCGTCCGCACCCTGGCGCACGCGTCCCACTCGGGGATGGTCGGCGGCGCGGTCCCGGACGCGATGCTCGCGATGGTGAAGCTGCTCGCCACGCTGCACGACGATGCGGGCAGCGTCGCCGTCGCCGGGCTGCACAGCCGCGAGGCCGAGCACCCCGAGCAGAGCGAGCAGCAGCTGCGCGAGGAGGCCGGGCTGCTCGAGGGCGTGACGCCGATCGGCACCGGTCCGCTGCTCAGCCGCGTCTGGTCGCAGCCGTCGATCACGGTGACGGGCATCGACGCGCCGAGCGTCGCGAACGCGTCGAACACCCTGTCGCCCGAGGTGTCCGTCCGGATCAGCGCGCGCATCGCTCCGGGGCAGGCCGCGTCCGAGGCCTACGCAGCCATCGAGGCGCACCTCCGAGAGCACGCCCCCTTCGGCGCGCACGTCGAGATCGACGACGTCGACCAGGGCGACCCGTTCCTCGTCGACACCAGCGGCTGGGCCCTCGCCGAGGCCACGGCGGCCATGACCGAGGCCTGGGGGGAGGCGCCCCTGCAGATCGGCATCGGCGGATCGATCCCGTTCATCGCGGACCTCGTCCGGACGTTCCCCGAGGCCCAGATCCTCGTCACGGGCGTGGAGGACCCCGACACGCGCGCGCACAGCCCGAACGAGTCGCAGCACCTCGGCGTGCTGCACCGTGCCGTGCTCAGCGAGGCCGTGCTGATCGCCCGCCTCGACGCACGGAGCTGAGGCACGACGGGGTCGACGGCGCCCGTGCGCCGTCGGCCTCGTCGGCCCTGGTCGCCGGGAACAAATCCCGGCACGGGCTGCTTACACTGGTCAACGACGAGTGCCCCTGCGCACCGACCCGAGGAGGCTCCATGACCGACACCGCGACCCCCGCCGTCGAGACGGCCGCCGGCGACACGACGACCGCCCACGGCGTCACGATCACCGCGACCGCCGCCGACAAGGTGAAGAGCCTCCTGACTCAGGAGGGGCGTGACGACCTCCGCCTCCGCGTGGCCGTCCAGCCCGGTGGCTGCTCCGGCCTCATCTACCAGCTCTACTTCGACGAGCGCCTCCTCGAGAACGACGCCACGGTCGACTTCGACGGTGTCGAAGTCGTCGTCGACAAGATGAGCGTGCCCTATCTCGACGGCGCGGCCATCGACTTCGAGGACACGATCCAGAAGCAGGGCTTCACCATCGACAACCCGAACGCCCAGGGCAGCTGCGCCTGCGGCGACAGCTTCCACTGACGCAGGAGGCGCCTCCCGGGCGCTCCTGACCGGTCACCACACGAGAGGGACCGCCGAGAGGCGGTCCCTCTCGTGCGTCCAGGTGGCTCGTGCTCGAACGACTCGGCGGGGCCGCGTGCAGAGGCCCGGTCAACCTGCGAGTAGGCTAGGGAAGTCCCGTCCTAGACTGGGAAGACCCCAAGCTGTCGTGTCATCCGAGAGGTAACAGTGCGTTCTAACCGCCGTCTTCGTTGGGCCGCCATCCCCGTGGCCGCCGTCATGGCCCTCGTCCTCGCGGGATGTACGCCCGAGCAGCTCCAGGGCTGGCTCCCCACCACCGCGGGCACCACCAACCACGTCGACAGCATCATCGGCCTGTGGGTCACGTCGTGGATCGTCCTGCTGATCGTCGGCCTCATCGTCTGGGGCCTCATCATCTGGACCTGCATCGCCTACCGGCGTCGCAAGGGCCAGACCGGCCTCCCCGTGCAGCTGCGCTACAACATGCCGATCGAGATCTTCTACACGGTCGTGCCGCTCATCCTCGTGCTGGGCTTCTTCGCCTTCACCGCCCGCGACCAGGCCGCCATCGAGGAGCCGACCGCGAACCCCGACGTGAAGATCGACGTCTACGCGAAGCGCTGGGCCTGGGACTTCAACTACATCGACCAGCAGCAGGAAGACGACAGCGTCTACTACCAGGGCATCCAGGCCCAGGAGCTGCCCGACGGCGAGGTCGACCAGGACCAGCTCCCCGTTCTGTACCTCCCCGTGGGCAAGACCGTGCAGATCGACCTCAAGTCGCGCGACGTCGCCCACTCCTTCTGGATCGTCGACTTCCTCTACAAGAAGGACACGATCCCCGGCAAGACCAACTACATGTACTTCACGCCCGAGAAAGAGGGCACGTTCACGGGCAAGTGCGCCGAGCTCTGCGGCGAGTACCACTCCCTGATGCTGTTCAACGTCAAGGTCGTCTCCGAGGGCGAGTACGAGGACTACCTCGACACGCTCGCCGACGAGGGCAACACCGGCCTCCTGGGCGACCAGTACAACACCAACACCAACCAGCCGAACAACGAGGCGCCCGTCGCCGCCGGTTCGGACGAGAAGTAAAGGCACGGGTTCGATGACAGCCACCGCCACCCGCCCCACCACAGGCGGCACCTCCTCCGGTCAGAACTTCGGCGCCTCGAAGGTCGGCCGCAAGGGCAACGTCGTCGTCACGTGGTTGACGTCGACCGACCACAAGACCATCGGGTACATGTACCTGATCGCGTCGTTCCTCTTCTTCTGCCTCGGCGGCGTCATGGCGCTGCTGATCCGCGCGCAGCTCTTCGCCCCCGGGCTCGAGATCGTGCAGACGAAAGAGCAGTACAACCAGCTGTTCACCATGCACGGCACGATCATGCTGCTCATGTTCGCGACGCCGCTGTTCTCGGGCTTCGCCAACGCGCTCATGCCCCTCCAGATCGGTGCGCCCGACGTCGCCTTCCCGCGGCTGAACGGCTTCGCCTTCTGGCTGTACCTCTTCGGCTCGCTGATCGCGGTCGCCGGCTTCCTCACCCCCCAGGGTGCCGCCTCCTTCGGCTGGTTCGCCTACGCGCCGCTGTCGGACACGACGTTCTCACCAGGGCTCGGCGGGAACTTGTGGGTCTTCGGGCTCGGCATGACCGGCTTCAGCACGATCCTGGGCTCGGTCAACTTCATCACCACGATCGTGACCATGCGCGCCCCCGGCATGACGATGTGGCGCATGCCGATCTTCACCTGGAACACGCTGATCACCTCGATCCTCGTGATCATGGCGTTCCCCGTCCTGGCCGCCGCGCTGTTCGGGCTCGGGTTCGACCGGGTGTTCGACGCACAGGTCTTCAACCCCGCCAACGGAGGCGCCATCCTGTGGCAGCACCTCTTCTGGTTCTTCGGTCACCCTGAGGTGTACATCATCGCGCTGCCGTTCTTCGGCATCGTCTCCGAGGTCTTCCCGGTCTTCAGCCGCAAGCCGATCTTCGGGTACAAGACGCTCGTGTACGCGACGATCTCGATCGCGGCCCTGTCCGTCACGGTGTGGGCGCACCACATGTACGTCACCGGCTCGGTCCTCCTGCCGTTCTTCTCGCTGATGACGATGCTCATCGCGGTCCCGACGGGCGTGAAGATCTTCAACTGGATCGGCACGATGTGGCGCGGCTCGGTCACGTTCGAGACCCCGATGCTCTGGGCGATCGGCTTCCTGGTGACCTTCACCTTCGGTGGGCTCACCGGCGTCATCCTGGCGTCGCCGCCGCTCGACTTCCACGTCTCCGACACTTACTTCGTCGTGGCTCACTTCCACTACGTGGTGTTCGGCACGGTCGTCTTCGCGATGTTCTCCGGCTTCTACTTCTGGTGGCCGAAGTGGACGGGCAAGATGCTCAACGAGCGTCTCGGCAAGATCCACTTCTGGATGCTGTTCATCGGCTTCCACACGACGTTCCTCATCCAGCACTGGCTCGGCGTCATGGGCATGCCCCGTCGCTACGCCACGTACCAGGCCGAGGACCACTTCACGTGGATGAACCAGCTGTCGACGATCGGCGCCATGCTGCTCGGCGTCTCGATCCTGCCGTTCCTCTACAACGTCTACATCACCGCGCGTCGGGCGCCCAAGGTCGAGGTCAACGACCCGTGGGGCTACTCCCGCTCGCTCGAGTGGGCCACCTCGTGCCCGCCGCCCCGCCACAACTTCACGTCCATCCCGCGCATCCGCTCGGAGTCGCCGGCGTTCGACCTCAACCACCCGGAGGCCGGCATCCCGGTCGGCATCGGTCCGGTCAAGGACGCACCCGAGGCCCCCACGTACGACGCATCCAGCAACGAGGTGAAGTAGTCCGATGAGAACCAACGCGACCCTGTTCTGGATCCTCGCGATCTTCTTCTTCCTGATGGACGCCGTGTACGTCATCTGGAGCCTCATCGACACGGGCAAGGTGGAATGGGCCGGCACCATGGGCATCGGCCTGGCCGGCGCCCTGGGCGTGTTCCTCGCCTTCTACATGGGACGCTCGCACGCGGCCCAGGGCGGCGAGCTCGCCGAGGATCGTCCTGACGCGAACATCGACGACGGCGACCCCGAGCTCGGGCACTTCAGCCCCTGGTCGTGGTGGCCCATCCTGCTCGCCTTCTCGTGCGGCCTGATCTTCCTGGCCCTCGCTGTCGGCATGTGGATCATCTACATCGGTGGCGCCCTCGTGGCCGTCGCCCTCGTCGGCTGGGTCTACGAGTACTACCGGGGCAACTTCGCCCACTGACCTCTCGGTCCGTTCGGATGCCGCTCACCCTCAGGGGTGGGCGGCATCTGTCGTTGCGGGCCTGAAGCGGGTGGTGCGACCTCGGTCTCAGCGGCGGCCGAGCCGCACCGACGAGCCCCTTCGTGCTCTCCCTGACGCGATAGGGACGCATTGACCCGGGGCCCGCCGCTGACTTGTCCCATTCCGCCCTCTTCACGGGCTCCGACGTGCGTCGGTCAGCTTCTGGCCGCAGCTGGATCAGCTGGCTCATGCGCGTGGAGTCGGCGGGTTGCTGTGTAGCCGCCGGCGGGTCCGTGCGGACCCGCCGTGGCCTCCGGGAGCCCGCTGCACCGGAGTAGGCACGCCGGGCCGGAGTGGCACGCCGGACCAGAGTGGCACGCCGGACCAGAGTGGCACGCCGGACCAGAGTGGCACGCCGGACCAGAGTGGCACGCCGGACCAGAGTGGCACGCCGGACCAGAGTGGCACGCCGGACCAGAGTGGCACGCCGGACCAGAGTGGCACGCCGGACCAGAGTGGCACCGCGGCGAAGCAGTCGTAGACGCTTGCTGCCTCCCGTCCGTCCATCGTGGAATGCGCGAGCGCGTTGCACGTCTTGGAGCAGAGTAGGCGGGTGGCTGTCACTGGTGGCGGGTCAGCTCCGGCCCGCCGAGGGCTCCGGGACCCCGCACCGAGGCACGAGACCCCGCTTAAGGGCACGGAGAGCCCCGCCCAGGGGCACTGCGAACTCGCCTGGGCTTCTGGAGCCCGTCCACGGGCACGGAAACCCGGAGGAGGGGGAGGTGCGCGCTGTCAGGCTTGCGTGTGGCCGCGGGGGAGTGGATGAGTCCGGAGGCGTGGGGAGAGGGTGGGGCGGGTTGCTGTCGCTGCCGTCGGGTCCACGGTGGCCCGCCGAGGGCTACGGGAACCCGCCGAGGGCTACGGGAACCCGCCGAGGGCTACGGGAACCCGCCGAGGGCTACGGGAACCCGCCGAGGGCTACGGGAACCCGCCGAGGGCTACGGGAACTCGCCAAGGGCCTCGGGAACGCCTTGCACCCGCGCTCGGCCGGGCGACGGGCAGCCGACATCTCCGGCAGATGAGGCACGAGGTGCAGGGAGACGGGGGAGCGGAGTGAACGGCGGAGGGCCCGACCGCTGCTGCGGTCGGGCCCTCCGGGTGGTGCAGGTGGGTCAGTGCTCGTCGTGGTGCGAGGCCTCGATCTCCGAGCGCTTGACCGGTGCGATCCGGTCCTCGAAGAAGAAGGTCGACACCGACGCGCGGACGCGCTGCAGGGGAGTGATCTGCCCGTTCGCGTTCGGACGGATCATGAGCGGCTCGTACTCGTTGAAGTTGAGCAGACGCCAGCGCTCGTACTCGTCGAGCTGCTCGTGGACCTCGACGTACTCGCCACCGGGGAGGCGGACGATCCGACCCGACTCGTAGCCGTGGAGGGCGATCTCGCGGTCCTTCTTCTGGAGAGCCAGGCAGACGCGCTTGGTGATCCAGAAGGCGAGGAACGGTCCGATGATCAACACGGCCTGGACCGAGTGGATCACGAAGTTCAGCGAGAGCCTGAAGTGCGTCGCCATGATGTCCGAGCTCGCCGCAGCCCAGAGAGCTGCGTAGACGACGATGCCGGCGGCACCGATCGCCGTACGGGTCGGAGCGTTCCGCGGACGGTCGAGGATGTGGTGCTCGCGCTTGTCGCCGGTCACCCACGCCTCGAGGAACGGGTACAGCAGCACCGCGAGGATGAAGATCACTAGGACGGCGATCGGCGCCAGGATGTTCATCGAGACCGTGTATCCGAAGAAGAGGAACTCCCAGCCCGGCGGGACGAGTCGCAGAGCACCGTCGGCGAAGCCGATGTACCAGTCCGGCTGCGTTCCCGCGGACACCGGCGACGGGTCGTAGGGCCCGTAGTTCCAGATCGGGTTGATCGTGAAGAGCGACGCGATGAGCACCAGGACGCCGAAGACGATGAAGAAGAACCCACCGGCCTTGGCGGCGAAGACCGGCATGACGGGGACGCCGACGACGTTCTCGTTGGTCTTGCCGGGGCCTGCCCACTGCGTGTGCTTGTTGATGATCAGCAGCAGGAGGTGGACGCCGAGGAGGGCGATCAGCAGGGCCGGCAGCAGCATGATGTGCAGGGAGTAGAAGCGACCCACCATGTCGGTGCCGGGGAACTCTCCGCCGAACAGCAGGTACGAGATCCAGACGCCGATCACGGGGATGCCCTTGACCATGCCGTCGATGATCCGCGCACCGTTGCCGGAGAGGAGGTCGTCGGGGAGCGAGTAGCCGGTGAAGCCCTCGGCCATGGCGAGGACCCAGAGGGTGAAGCCGACGACCCAGTTGATCTCGCGGGGCTTGCGGAACGCGCCGGTGAAGTACACGCGCAGCATGTGCAGCATGATCGACGCCACGAAGAGCAGCGCGGCCCAGTGGTGGATCTGGCGGAACAGGAGACCGCCGCGGATGTCGAACGAGATGTCGAGCGTCGACGCCATGGCGGCCGACATGTTGAGGCCCTTGAGCGGCACGTACGAGCCGTTGTAGTTGACCTCGGCCATCGACGGCTGGAAGAAGAACGTCAGGAACGTGCCTGAGAGCAAGATCACGACGAACGAGTACAGCGCGACCTCGCCGAGCATGAACGACCAGTGGTCCGGGAAGATCTTGCGACCCACCTCGCGGACCAGGCCCGACATGCTGGTGCGCTCGTCGACGTAGTTCGCCGCCGCGCCGAAGATCTTGTTCGTCTTGGTCGGCGCGAAGGCCGGTGCCGTGGTGGTGGTGTTCGAGCCCTCGGACGGAGTCGTCTCCGTGCTCGGTGCCGGTGTGGTGGTGATCACTTTTCGCGCTCCCAGAAGCTAGGGCCCACAGGTTCGTGGAAGTCGCTCTGCGCGACGAGGTACCCGTCGGAGTCCACGGCGATGGGCAGCTGCGGGAGGGGCCGCTTGGCCGGTCCGAAGATCACTTCGCAGTTGTTCGTCACGTCGAAGGTCGACTGGTGGCAGGGGCAGAGCAGGTGGTGTGTCTGCTGCTCGTAGAGTGCCACGGGGCACCCGACGTGCGTGCAGATCTTGGAGTACGCGACGATGCCGTCGTACTGCCATCCCTCGCGGCCTTCAGGGATGTTGAGGTCCTCGGGCTTCAGGCGCATGAGCAGCACGGCTGCCTTCGCCTTCTCCTCGAGGAGGTGCTCCGACTCGTTCAGGTTCTCGGGGATCACGTGGAACACCGAGCCCAGGGTCACGTCGGACGCTCTGATGCGCGAGCCGTCAGGGTCGCGGGTGAGGTGCATGCCGTCTTCCCAGAGGGTGTGACGGAGGACCTCGTTGGGGTCCTCTGCCGGGGCCAGGTCGCGGAAGATCACGACGGCCGGCAGGGGAGTGGCGACGAGGGCGCCGATGAGGCTGTTGCGGATCAACGCACGGCGGCCGAAGCCCGACTCCTGGTTGCCCAGGGCGAAGACCTCGACGGCCTTCTCGCGGGTCTCGTCGGTGCCACGGGTGCTGTGGCGCATCTCCGTGATCTCACGGGCCGGCATCAGCGTCTTCGACCAGTGGACGGCGCCGATCCCCACGGAGATCAGGCCCAGGGCGATGCCGAGGCCGAGGAAGAGGTTGTTCAGGCGGACGGAACCCGAGTCGCCCGATGTGATCGGGAACGCCACGTAGGCGCCGATGGCGCCGATGCTGCCGACGATCGAGAGGAAGAACCAGATGCTGACCTGTCGCTCGGCCTTCTTCTCGGCCTTGGGGTCGATGTCCGTGACCCGGTCGCGGTGGGGCGGCTCACCCGGGTTCTCGAAGACGTCCGTCGTGACGACGGCCGTTCCGGCCGACACCTGTCGAGGCTCATGCTTCTCGACAGCCGAGCCCGCGATCGGGGCCTCGTCGTCGTGCTGTGCCATGGTTTCTTGCCTTTCGTGGAGTGCGGGAGAGTCGCGGGTCAGTTGGACCGTGCGGTGAGCCAGATGGTCACGGCGACGATCGCGCCGAGGCCGAAGATCCAGATGAAGAGGCCCTCGGCGACGGGGCCGAGGCTCCCGAGCTCGAACCCGCCGGGCGACGGGTTGTTCTCCAGGTACTTGAGGTAGGTGATGACGTCGGCCTTGTCCTGGGGGGACAGGTTGAGGTCGTTGAAGACGGGCATGTTCTGCGGGCCGGTGAGCATGGCCTCGTAGATGTGCGCACCGCTGACGCCGTCGAGAGCGGGGGCGTACTTGCCCTCGGTGAGGGCGCCTCCTGCACCGGCGACGTTGTGGCACATGGCGCAGTTGATGCGGAACAGCTCGGCACCGTTGGTGGTGTCGCCGTCGGCCTGCAGGTACTCCTCGTCGGGGATCGCGGGGCCGGGGGCCAGCGACGCGACATAGGCGGCGAGGTCGTAGACCTGGTCGTCGGTGAACTGCGTGGGCTTCTCTTCTGCCTGGGGGCCGTTGGCCGCCATGGGCATCCGGCCGGTGCCGACCTGGAAGTCGACCGAGGCGGCGCCGACGCCGATGAGGCTGGGGCCCTCGCCCGTGCCGTCGGCGGCGAGGCCGTGGCAGGTCGCGCAGTTGGAGGCGAAGAGCTTCTGGCCCTCGTCGATGCTCTGCTGCGAGGCGGCGGAGGTGGTGCTCTCGTCGGCGGTGGCCGTCGACGAGAAGAGGGCGTACGCACCGCCGGTGGTCAGCAGGCCGACCAGGAGGAGCGAGGCCGTGGCCAGGGGGCTGCGGCGACCGGTCTTGGCCGGGCGGCGCTTGGGCGTGCGGCCCTCGGGAGAGGACGTGGCTGCTGAGCTTTTGAGGAACATGCTGTGCGAGGGATCCAATGCCTATTTGAGGACGTAGACGACCATGAAGAGGCCGATCCACACCACGTCGACGAAGTGCCAGTAGTACGAGACGACGATGGCGGTCGTCGCCTCCTTGTGACCGAAGTTCTTGACGGCGAAGGCGCGGCCGATCGTGAGCAGGAACGCGATGAGCCCGCCGATGACGTGGGCCCCGTGGAAGCCGGTCGTCATGTAGAAGGCCGAGCCGTAGGCGCTCGAGCTGAGGGTGACGTGCTCGGAGATGAGGTGGGCGTACTCGAAGACCTGGAGGCAGATGAACGCGGCGCCCATGGAGTAGGTGAGGAAGAACCACTCGACCATTCCCCACGAGCCGACCTGGAACAGCTTGCCGGTGCGTCGTGCCTGCATGCGCTCGGCGGCGAAGACGCCGAACTGGCAGGTGACCGACGAGAGCACGAGCATGATCGTGTTCGTCAGGGCGAACGGCACGTCGAGCTTGGCGGTCTCGGCAGCCCACAGCCCCGGGGAGGTGCTGCGTAGCGTGAAGTAGATCGCGAAGAGGCCGGCGAAGAACATGACCTCGCTGCCGAGCCACACGATGGTGCCCACGGCAACCGTGCTCGGCCGGTTCACGACCGGTCCTGCAGAAGGTCTCGAGAGAGAGGTACTTGTCACGAGGACCATTATGCCTGGTAACCGGCCCAGGGTTTGCGCAGGAAACCCCGGGTGGTGGATTTTGCGTTGACGACGAGCTATGTGATGGGCCACCCTGTGCGCCGATAGCCTTGGCGGCATGATCCACGACCTGACCTGGCCCTTCCTCATCGACCAGCTGCTCTCCGGGCACGACCTCTCGATCAGCGAGGCGACCTGGGCGATGGAGCGCGTCATGGTGGGGGAGGCGACCCCGGCCCAGCTCGGCGCGTTCCTCGTGGCCCTCCGTGCCAAGGGCGAGACCGTCGACGAGATCGTCGGCTTCCGTGACGCCGTGCTGGCCCACGCGGTGCCGCTGCCCGTCGACTCCATGGCCGTCGACATCGTGGGCACGGGCGGCGACCGGTTCGGCACGGTGAACGTGTCGACGATGGCGTCCGTCGTCGTCGCGTCGACCGGCGTCCCCGTCATCAAGCACGGCAACCGCGCCGCCAGCTCGTCGTCGGGGTCGTCGGACGTGCTGGCGGCCCTCGGCATCGACCTGGGGCTCGGTGCCGACCGGGTCGCCGAGGTGCTCGGCGAGGTGGGTCTCACCTTCGCCTTCGCCGCGGCGTTCCACCCGGGCTTCGGCCACGCCGCGGCCGTGCGGCGCGAGATCGGCGTGCCCACCGTGTTCAACTTCCTCGGCCCGCTCGTCAACCCGGCGCGTCCCGAGGCCAGCGCGGTCGGCGTCGCGTCGCCCGAGAAGGTCGCCCTCATCGTCGGCGTCTTCCAGACCCGCGGGGCGACGGCGCTGGTGTTCCGGGGCGACGACGGGCTCGACGAGCTCACGACCACGGGCCACAGCCACATCTGGGAGGTGTCGGCCGGCTCGGTGACCGAGCACGACCTCGACCCCCTCGAGCTGGGCATCCCGCGGGCCTCCACCTCTGACCTGGTCGGCGGCGACGCCGAGCACAACGCCGGCGTTGCTCGTCGTGTCCTCGACGGGGAGGCCGGTCCCGTCCGCGACATCGTCCTGCTCAACGCCGCGGCGGGGCTCGTCTCGTACCGCCTCGCCCAGGACCCGAGCCAGCGCGACCGGCCGATCCTCGCCCGGTTCCGCGAGCAGCTCCTGGTCGCCGCCGAGGCGATCGACTCGGGCGCCGCCTCCCGCAAGCTGGCCGACTGGGTGGCCGCCACGCGGCGCTGAGTCGTGCTGACCGCCTCCAGCGGGGCCGCCTGCAGAGGTCCCGAGGAGGCGGTCGTCCCGGGCACGACGGAGGGCCCGTTCCAGACGGAACGGGCCCTCGTGCTGCCACCTCAGGGAGGTCGGCGTCAGCGTGTCGCCTCAGAGGGGGCTGGCGTCAGTTGACGTCCTCGTCGACCCAGTCGAAGGTCTTCGTGACGGCCTTCTTCCAGAGGCGGAGAGTGCGGTCGCGCTCGTCGGCCTCGATGTTGGGCGTCCAGCGCTTGTCCTCCTGCCAGTTCGAGCGCAGGTCGTCGAGCGTCTCCCAGAAGCCGACCGCGAGGCCGGCCGCGTAGGCGGCGCCCAGCGCGGTGGTCTCGGCGACGACCGGACGCACCACGGGCACGTTCAGGATGTCGGCCTGGAACTGCATCAGCGCGTCGTTGCCGGTCATGCCGCCGTCGACCTTGAGCTCGGTCAGGTCGACGCCCGAGTCGGCGTTGACCGCGTCGAGCACCTCGCGCGTCTGGAACGCCGTCGCCTCGAGGGCGGCACGGGCGATGTGGCCCTTGTTGACGTAGCGCGTGAGGCCCACGAGGGCACCACGGGCGTCCGAGCGCCAGTAGGGAGCGAACAGGCCGGAGAACGCGGGGACGAAGTAGACGCCGCCGTTGTCCTCGACGCTCTTGGCGAGCTCCTCGACCTCGGGGGCGGAGCCGATGATGCCGAGGTTGTCGCGCAGCCACTGGATCAGCGAGCCGGTGACGGCGATCGAGCCCTCGAGTGCGTAGTGCGGCGCCGCGTCGCCGAGCTTGTAGCCCAGCGTCGTGAGCAGGCCGTTCTTCGAGTGGACGATCTCCTCGCCCGTGTTGAAGATCAGGAAGTTGCCGGTGCCGTAGGTGTTCTTCGACTCGCCCTGGTCGAAAGCGGCCTGGCCGAACGTCGCGGCCTGCTGGTCGCCCAGGATGCCGGCGATGGGGACCTCGCGGAGGAGGCTGGAGGCCTCGACCGTGCCGTAGACCTCGGACGAGCTCTTGATCTCGGGGAGCATCGAACGGGGCACGTCGAAGGCCTCGAGGATGTCGTCGCGCCACTCGAGCGTCTCCAGGTCCATGAAGAGGGTGCGCGAGGCGTTGGTGACGTCGGTGACGTGCACGCCGCCGTCGGTGCCGCCGGTGAGGTTCCAGAGGACCCAGGTGTCGGTCGTGCCGAACAGCAGGTCGCCGGCCTCGGCCTTCTCGCGAGCGCCCTCGACGTTCTCGAGGATCCAGACGACCTTGGTGCCGGAGAAGTAGGTCGCGAGCGGCAGGCCCACGACGGGCTTGAAGCGCTCGACGCCGCCGTCGGCCGCGAGGCGGTCGACGATCGACTGGGTGCGGGTGTCCTGCCAGACGATGGCGTTGTAGACGGCCTTGCCGGTGGTCTTGTCCCAGACGACGGCGGTCTCGCGCTGGTTGGTGATGCCCACGGCCTTGATGTTGTGGCGCGTGATGTCGGCACGGGACAGGGCCTGGCCGATGACCTCACGGGTGTTCTCCCAGATCTCGGCGGGGTCGTGCTCGACCCAGCCGGCGCGCGGGAAGATCTGCTCGTGCTCCTTCTGGCCGGTCGAGACGATCGAGCCGGAGTGGTCGAAGATGATGGCGCGGGTGCTGGTGGTGCCCTGGTCGATCGCCAGGATGTAGTCGTCGCTCACGGGTGGTTCTCCTTCGTCGTTGATGGTGTGCACCGGGCAGGGGGGACACGCCCCGGCCGTGGCCGGAGCGTGTCCCGGGTGTCCCCGTGGTGCAGTCGTGGAACGGGTGTGGCCGGCCTGCTAGCCGTTGATGAGGGGGAGGAGCGGGTACGACAGGAGCGCTGCGAGCGACCCGCCGACGAGGGGGCCCACGACGGGCACCCAGGCGTAGGACCAGTCGCTGGAGCCCTTGCCCTTGATGGGCAGCAGGGCGTGGGCGATGCGCGGGCCGAGGTCACGGGCCGGGTTGATGGCGTAGCCGGTCGGGCCGCCGAGGGAGGCGCCGATGCCGACCACCAGGAGGCCGACGGCCAGGCCGCCGAGGCCGCCGAGGTCGACCGGTGCGGCGCTGCCGTTGGTGAAGGCGATGATGACGAACACCAGCACGAAGGTGCCGATGATCTCCGTCACGAGGTTCCAGCCGTAGTTGCGGATGGCCGGACCGGTCGAGAACACGCCGAGCTTCGAGGCCGGGTCGGGCTCCTCGTCGAAGTGGTTCTTGTAGGCCAGCCAGACGATGACCGCACCGATGATCGCTCCGACCATCTGCGCCGCGACGTAGACGAGGAACTGCGGGAAGTCGATGTTGCCGAGGATCAGCTGCGCGATGCTGACCGCGGGGTTGAGGTGCGCGCCCGACTTGTACGAGACCGCGATGCCGGCGAAGACCGCGAGGCCCCAGCCGAAGTTGACCATCAGGGTGCCGCCGTTGAAGCCCTTCGACTTCGTGAGGGCCACGTTGGCGACCACGCCGCCACCGAGGGTGAGGAGCATGGCGGTGCCCACCAGCTCAGAGAGAAAAATCGTTCCCAGGTCCACGTCGACCTTCCTTAGTCGTCGGGCGGAGGGCGACTGTGCACCTCCGCGGTGAGCGTGTGGCATCACCATAGACCCGGGCCGCACCCTGGCCGCCACTCGAATCACCACGGATGCACATATGTGCAGGCACGGCGTCGCGCGCCCCGCCTGCACCAGCCCCGGCCGGAGTAGCTTCGAGGCGCGACGGTGCCGTCCGAGCACCGCGCCCGCACCCAGGGAAGGACTTCGATGAAGAAGCTCATCAACGATCCGAAGGACGTCGTCGAGGAGGCGGTGGCCGGCATGGGCGCCGCCCACCCTGACCTGCTGGTCGTCTCGCACGACCCCACCTTCGTGCGCCGGGCCGACGCGCCCGTGGCGGGCAAGGTCGCGATCGTCAGCGGCGGAGGCAGCGGCCACGAGCCCCTGCACGCCGGCTTCGTCGGCCACGGCATGCTCAGTGCCGCAGTTCCGGGCCCGGTGTTCACCTCGCCGACGCCCGATCCGATCGTCGCCGCTACCCAGGCCGTCGACGGGGGAGCGGGCGTCCTCTTCATCGTCAAGAACTACACCGGCGACGTGCTCAACTTCGAGACCGCGGCCGACCTGGCCGAGGCCGAGGGCATCACCGTGGCGTCGGTGCTCGTCGACGACGACGTCGCCGTTAAGGACTCCCTCTACACGGCCGGCCGACGCGGCGTCGCGGGCACGGTCGTCGTCGAGAAGACCGCCGGGGCCGCGGCCGAGCGCGGTGACTCCCTCGAGCAGGTCGCCGAGGTGGCCCGCCGCACGAACGCCGCGACCAGGACGATGGGCGTCGCCCTCGCCGCTGGCGTCGTGCCACACGCCGGAGAGCCTAGCTTCACGCTCGCCGACGACGAGATCGAGATCGGCATCGGCATCCACGGCGAACCCGGTCGCGAGCGCGTGCCGCTCGAGCCGGTCGACCGGATCGTGGACCGCCTGCTCGACGCCGTCCTCGACGACCTGGGCACCGCCTCCGGCGATCGCGTCCTGCTGTTCGTCAACGGGATGGGCGGCACGCCGCTCGTCGAGCTCTACATCGCGTTCCGGCGTGCCGCGGAGGTGCTGGCCGAGAAGGGCGTGGAGGTCGCACGGACCCTCGTCGGCAACTACGTCACGTCGCTCGAGATGCAGGGCATGTCGATCACCGTGACCAGGCTGGACGACGAGCTGACCGAGCTGTGGGACGCGCCCGTCGAGACCGCTGCCCTGCGGCACGGCCGCTGACCCTCCCGCCGCCACCAGACCAGACACCCGAGAGAAGGACGACATGACACTGGACTCCACCTGGGCCCGCCGCTTCGTCGAGCGCGCGGCCGACACCGTCAGCGAGAACCGCTCGGCGCTCGTCGAGCTCGACCGCGAGATCGGCGACGGCGACCACGGCGAGAACCTCGAGCGGGGCTTCTCGGCCGTCCGCGCGAAGCTCGCCGCGCAGCCGGACGACGCCACGCCCGGCGCCCTGCTCAAGATGGTCGCGACGACCCTCATCTCGACCGTGGGAGGCGCCTCCGGGCCCCTGCTCGGCACCGCCTTCCTCAAGGGGGCGGGCGCCCTCGGCGACGCGACGGAGCTCGACTCCGCTGCCGTCGCGGCCTTCGTGGCCGCGGCTCGCGACGGCGCCGTCCTCCGGGGCAAGGCGGAGGTCGGCGACAAGACGATGATCGACGCCTGGACTCCGGCGACGGACGCGGCGCGGGCCGCCGCGGACGAGGGCGACGAGCCCGGGGCGGTCCTGCGTGCAGCGGCCGACGCCGCAGCTGCCGGTGCCGAGTCGACCGAGCCGCTCGTCGCCCGCAAGGGACGAGCGAGCTACCTCGGCGAACGAGCGGTCGGCCACCGGGACCCGGGCGCGCAGTCGTCCGCGCTCATCCTGGCCGCCGCCGCGGACGCCGCCGACGACGTCGCGGCAGCCGCGACCACGACCTCCGGGGAGGCGTGACCATGGCCTCCGTCGGCATCGTCGTCGTCTCCCACAGCTCGAAGATCGCCGAGGGCACGGTCGAGCTCGCCCGACAGATGGCGCCCACCACGACCCTGGTCGCCGCGGGCGGCACCGACGAGGGCGGCATCGGCACGAGCTTCGACGCCGTCTCCGCCGCGCTCGGCACCGCCGACGGCGGCGGGGGAGTCGTGGTGCTCTGCGACCTCGGCTCCGCGGTGCTCACCTCGGAGACGGCGGTCGACTTCCTCGACGACGCGGATCGCGAGCGCGTCGTCATCGTGGACGCGCCGATCGTGGAGGGGGCAGTGGCCGCGGCCGTCGCGGCCGAGACCGGCGGTTCGCTGGCCCAGGTCGCCGAGGCGGCCCGCAGCGCGACGGGCGTCGCGGACCCCCACGCCGACGAGCGCGAGCTGCGCGGCGGCGACGCGGTCGAGCGCTCCGCCGTGCTCGTGAACGCGTCGGGCCTGCACGCCCGACCGGCCGCGGAGCTGGTGACCCACGCCTCCCGGTTCCAGGCCGACGTCACGGTGAACGGCGTCGACGCGAAGAGCCTGCTCCGCATCATGGGCCTGGGTCTCGGCATCGGGTCGACCGTGTCGCTGATGGCCACCGGGCCGGATGCGCAGCAGGCGGTCGACGACCTCGTCGAGCTGATCGAGGGCGGGTTCGGCGAGGGAAAGGCGGCCCCACAGGGCTGACGCGAGGAGGTGCGACGCACGTCGGGCGGGGGAGCGGAGCCGATCTCGGTGCCGTTCCCCTGCTCGTGTCAGGCGGTCTGCGCCCGGTCGCGCACGTACCAGGTGAGCAGCTCGTCGCCGTCGCGCAGCACGTGGGCGAGCCGCATGCGCCGCAGCGGGCTCGAGTCGTCACCGTCGGATCCTTGGCTGACCCGCAGTCCGTGGCCGCCCTCGAGCAGCGGAGCGAGGGTGAGGAACAGCTCGTCGACGGCGTCGGCCCGCACCAGGTCGCCGAAGAGACGAGGGCCGCCCTCGCAGTGCATCTGCGTCAGGCCGCGCTCGACCAGGGCGCCGCGCAGGAGGTGCGGGTCGACGCGCTCGTCGCCGCAGGCCACGACGTCCGCGACGCGCTCGAGCGCCCGACGTGCTCCGGGGTCGGCCCGGTCGGTGGTCAGGACGAGCGGCCGCACCGGCGCCTCCGTGAAGACCGTCGACTCGGGGTCGAGCCGGAGCGATCCCGAGACGAGGGCGAAGACCGGCTGCGGAGCGAGACCGGCCTGCTCACGCCAGGTCGCCGCGTCCTCGCTCAGCCGCATCGCGCCGTAGCCCTCGTCGCGGACGGTTCCGGCGCCGACCACGACGACGTCGGTGACGCGCCTCAGGAGGTCGAAGACCCGGCCGTCGGCCGGCCCGCCGAGCGAGCCGGACACGCCGTCCGAGGTGGAGGCGCCGTCGAGGGTCGTCACGAAGTTGACGCGGAGGCACGGGCGGCTGCGGTCGCGGGGGAGAGAGTCGCCAGCAGGTCCGCGTCGGTGAGGGACGCCTCCTCGGGGCCGCCGGGGACCACGCGGACGAGACGCGAGCCGTCCGAGCCGGTCACGAGACGTTGTGCACGGCGTGCACGGGTCGTCGCCAGCCGAGGATCGCCTCGACCATGCGGGCGGCGTCGACGGAGGCGCGGGCGTCGTGCATCCGCACGATGCGGGCGCCGAGGAACACGCTGGCGACAGCGGCCGCCAGGGAGCCGGCAAGGCGGTCGGGCTTGGCGCGGTCGAGGGCCTCGCCGACGAAGTCCTTGTTCGAGACGGCCGCGAGCACGGGGTGCCCGAGCGCGGCCACCTCGCCGAGACGGCGGGTCAGCTCCAGGGTGTGCACGGTGGTCTTGTTGAGGTCGTGGCCGGGGTCGACGATGATCTGGTCCTCCTGGACGCCGTGGGCGAGGGCGACGTCGACGCGGCGCGCGAGCAGGTCGGTGACCTCGCGGGCGACGTCGTCGTAGTGCGGCCGCGGGTGCGGTCGCCGCGGGGCGGCGAGGCTGTGCGTGACGACCAGGGTCGCACCGCTGTCGGCGACGACGTCGGCGAGGCGCGGGTCGTGCAGCCCGGTGGTGTCGTTGACGACCCCTGCCCCGGCCTCGATCACGGCGGCGGCGACCTCCGGCCGGAACGTGTCGACCGAGATGACGACGTCGGACACGGCGGCGAGGGCCTGGACGACCGGCAGCACCCGGTCGAGCTCGTCGGCCGCCGACAGCTCGGGGCCCGGCGCGAAGGGGACGCCCCCGATGTCGACCCAGTCGGCCCCCGCCTCGGCCGCGGCGACGGCCGCCTGCACGGCGGCGTCGAGCGCGAAAGTGCGGCCCTGGTCGAAGAAGGAGTCGGGGGTGCGGTTGACGACGGCCATCACGGCCACCTGTCGGGAGAAGTCGAAGGTGCGGCGGCCGATCGTGCGCACCGGCAGGCGCAGCGGGGGAGCGACGAAGACCGGGAGCGAGGTCTCAGGCACGGTCGTCACCCGAAGTGATGAGGGCGATCGCCTCGGCCCGGGCCGCGGGCTCGGCGAGGGCTCCGCGGCTCGCGACGGTGACCGTCGAGCTGCCGACCTGGCGAGGACCGCGCGTCGTGACGCAGCCGTGCACGGCGTCGAGGACGACGAGGACGCCGGCGGGGGAGAGGCCCTCGACGAAGGCGTCGGCGATCTCCTCGCCGAGGCGCTCCTGCAGCTGGGGCCGCGAGGCCAGGGCGTCCACGACGCGAGGCACGGTGCCGAGGCCGACGATCCGTTCGCTCGGCACGTAGGCCACGTGCGCCTGGCCGACGAAGGGCAGGAGGTGGTGCTCGCAGACGGACCGGAGCGCCATGCCGCGGACCACCACCAGCTCGCCGAGCTTCTCGGGATCGGAGGCGACGGCCGACGAGCGGACGAGCTCGGCGGCGTCGACCTCGAGGCCGGCGAAGAACTCGGCGTACGCCTCGGCGACGCGTCGGGGCGTCGCGCGGAGGCCTTCGCGCGTGTCGTCCTCGCCGATCGCCGCGAGGATCTCGGTGACGGCCGCCTCGATGCGGGGCCGGTCGACGGGTGGCGGGGTCATCTCGCCATCCTGGCAGGTGGCCGGTCGGGCCTCGGCCCGCCGGGGGCAGTTCCCAGGAGCCTCAGTGCGGTCAGCGGGAGTCGTCGCCGGGGGAGCCGTGCTGCTCGGCGGGGCGCGCCTCGTGGTGTCGCCGACCGGGGCTGCGCCGCTCCTCCTTCATCTCGGACTCGAAGACGTGCCGTCTGCCGCCCGCGAGGGCGTCGCGCACGGTCTTCTCGCTGCGCCGGAACTCGGACCAGTAGGTGTCGTCGTAGTCCTCGACGATCTGGAACGTCCAGCGGCCCTCGACGACGTTGCGCCCGACCAGGTCGCGCTCGAGGGCGTCGGCGTGCTCGTCGTGGCCGGCCTCGCGGAGCAGGTCGACCGCCTCCCCGAGCGCCAGGTCTGCCTTGCCGGTGAGCCGGTGGAAGCCGTAGAGCAGGCCTCGGGCGTGCTCCACGACCTCGAGCGCCTCGGAGAGCTTGCCGAGGGCGGTGATGGTCGCGTCGTCGACGCCGTCGGGTCGGAGGTGGGCGTCGTCGGGGGTCTCGTCGTCGGGCATGGGGCGACTGAACACCGGGAGGCTGTCGGGCAGCAGGGAGCAGGGGGTACGGATCGTCAAGCTGACATAATGTGCATTATCAGCGCACCTGTCAGGTTCGAGCGGAGGCGTCTCAGCCTCGTGGGAGCACGTCGCGGAGCAGGGACGTCAGGTCGGCTGGCTCGACCGGCTCGGCGGTGGACTCGAGCTCGTCGAGCGTCCACCACCGCGACTCGTTGATGTCGACGCGCTCGTCGTCGGTCCACCCGTCGTCGGCCACCTCGAAGTGCGGCAGGCGCACGACGAACCACTCGGCATGGCCGTGGGTGTGGTCGGCGTCGTCCCACTCGACCTCGAAGTCGTCGACCCGGACGACCGGACCAGGATCGGTGACGACCTGACCGGTCTCTTCACGGAGCTCCCGGATCGCCGCGGCGACGTGGTCCTCGCCCGGGTCGACTCCCCCGCCCGGCGTCACCCAGCGGGCGGTGCCGCTCGTGTCGGGCGCCCTGGTCATCATGAGCAAGATCCGGTCCGCCTCGTCGAGGACGAGGAGGCGGGAGGTCGGACGGACGACGCGCTCGGTCACGAGGTGCCCCGTCTCAGACCAGCGGGGCGAAGTCGCTCGTGTCGCCCACGTAGCGCGTGTGGTCGGCGGGGATCGGGTCGACCGCCGCCGAGGCCACCTCGGCGGCGAACTCGGCGACGTTGTACAGCTTGCCGGCGCTCTCCTTCCGCGACGAGATCGCGCCCGGGTTCGAGCGCTCGAGCAGCGTCGCGGTGATCGTGCCCTCGATCATGTCGCCCGAGACGACGACGAACTCGACGCCGGCGGCCTCGAGCTGCGGCAGCATCTCGCGCAGGGCGTCCTCCCCCGCGCGCTTGCTGAGGGCGACGGGCAGGTACTCGGGCATCGTCTCGGTCGTGCGGATGAAGTGCGCCTGGTGGCTCGTGACGAAGACGACGCGCGAGCCGGGCGCCATCAGCGGCAGGGCCGCCGTGAGCAGGGCGACCTGCGCGTCGCGGTTGAGCTTGAGCGCGTAGTCCTCGGCCATGCCCGTCTCCATGCCGCCGGAGGCGTTCATGACGAGGACGTCGAGGCCGCCGAACGCGTCGCGGACCTGCGCGAACATGGCGTCCAGGCTCTCGGCGTCGGTGAGGTCGGCGCCGACGGCGATCGCCTCGCCGCCCGCGGCCTCGATCTTGCCGACGAGCTGGAGCGCGCGCTTCTCCTTGTTGCGGTAGTTGACGACCACGCGGGCGCCGGCCTCAGCGAGGTAGCCGACCGTGTCGGCGCCGATGCCCCGGGACGAGCCGGTGACGAGGGCGCGCTTGCCGGTGAGGGATCCTGCGGCGAGGGGGTTGGACACGGTGGGCTCCAGACTGTCGTGGGGGCGTACGGCGGGTCGCGACGGACCGTCTCGAGACTATCGGTCCCCGTCCGGCTGTCGGTCGCCCCTGATACCGTCGAGGACACGGTGCGTCGGCGACACAGCGAGTCGACCGCACGCGAGGCGAAGGAGGCTGACGTGGACGTCGTGACCCAGTGGGCGTGGCTGATCTGGATCGGGCTGCTCCTCGTGTTCGTCGTGGTCGAGGTCACGACCCTCGAGCTGACCTTCCTCATGCTGGCGATCGGCAGTGCGGGCGGCCTGCTGGCCGGTCTGTTCGGTGCGCCCTGGTGGCTGCAGATCCTCGTCGCCGGGCTGATCGCCGTCCTGTTGCTCTTCACCGTCCGGCCTCCCCTGCTCCGAGCGCTCGGCAAGGGCGGAGACCCGACGCCGAGCAACCTGGCGGCGCTCATGGGGATCCGCGGCACCGTCGTCGTCCCCATCGGCGTCGACGGCGGCCAGGTGAAGCTCGCCAACGGCGAGACCTGGACGGCCCGCCTCCTCCCTCCTCCCCCGGCCTCGGCCGGCATCGTCCTCGACACCGGCGCGCCGGTCGTCGTCACCGCCATCGAGGGGTCGACCGCCCTGGTCGTCCCCGCCTGAAGGGACTGACCATGGACCCCACCACCATCGTGACCGTCGTCGTCGTCGCGATCGTCGTCGTCTTCGTGCTCGTCGTGCTGTTCCGAGCCGTGCGGATCATCCCGCAGGCCAGCGCCGGCGTCGTCGAGCGCCTCGGCAAGTACCACAAGACCCTCATGCCGGGGCTGAACCTGCTCGTCCCCTTCATCGACCGGGTCCGGCCGCTGATCGACATGCGCGAGCAGGTCGTCTCGTTCCCGCCGCAGCCTGTCATCACCGAGGACAACCTGGTCGTCTCCATCGACACGGTCGTGTACTTCCAGGTGACGGACGCCCGGGCGGCGACCTACGAGATCGCCAACTACCTCGGTGCCGTCGAGCAGCTGACCACGACGACCCTCCGCAACGTCGTCGGCGGTCTCAACCTCGAGGAGGCCCTCACGAGCCGGGACAACATCAACGGCCAGCTCCGCATCGTCCTCGACGAGGCCACCGGCAAGTGGGGCATCCGCGTCGGACGCGTCGAGCTCAAGGCGATCGACCCGCCCCTGTCCATCCAGGACTCGATGGAGCAGCAGATGCGCGCCGAGCGCAACCGCCGCGCCGCCATCCTCACCGCCGAGGGCACGAAGCAGTCGCAGATCCTCGAGGCCGAGGGCTCGCGCCAGTCCGCCATCCTCCGCGCCGAGGGCGAGGCCCGGGCACAGGTGCTTCGGGCGCAGGGCGAGGCCGAGGCCATCGACACCGTCTTCAACGCCATCCACCTCGGCGACCCCGACCCGAAGCTGCTCGCCTACCAGTACCTCCAGACGCTGCCGAAGCTCGCCGAGGGCTCGGCGAACAAGCTCTGGATCATCCCGAGCGAGCTGACCGAGGCGCTCAAGGGCATCGGCTCGGGCTTCTTCGCCCCGAAGGACCCGTCGGCGCCCGGCTGGGTCGACCGCGGCACGACGAAGGTGTCCGACACCGAGCAGACGCCCGACCTCGCGACCACCGTCGACCTCGGCAGCGAGCCCGACCTGGGCTTCCCGACCGTCACCCGCCCCGGCTCGGGCGACCTGCCGGGATCCGACGGGGCGACGGGCGCCTCGGACACGACGGGTGCCTCGGACGGCAGCACGGACGTGCCGCCCACGGCTCCCCCGGCCGCTCCCTAGTGGAGCCGGCCCGCGCCTCCGACTGGTTCGACGCGCCGACGCCGCGGGTGCTGGCGCATCGAGGCCTGGCACTCGACGTGCCCGAGAACACGACGGCGTCGTTCCTGCAGGCGATCGTGGCGGGGGTGCTCTACGTCGAGACCGACGTGCACGCCACGCGCGACGGCGTCGCCGTCGTGAGCCATGACCCTGACCTCTCGCGGGTCGCGGGCCGTGACGTGTCGGTGCGCGACCTCACCCTGGCCGAGGTCCGGCTGGTCCGGCTCGAGGGCGGCTACGAGATGCCGACCCTCGAGGAGGCGCTGGACGCGTTCCCCGAGACCCGCTTCAACGTCGACGTGAAGGTCGCCGAGGCCGTGGGCCCGACCATCGACGCGGTGCGTCGGGCGCGGGCCGAGCACCGCGTGCTGCTCACCTCGTTCGACCAGCGCATCCGATGGCGGGTGCTGGCCGGGCTCCCCGGCGTCGCCACGTCGGCGTCGTCCTGGGGCGTGGTCGCCGTGGTCGCCCTCGGCGCCGTGCCCGTGACGTCGCTTCGGCGTCGGCTGATGGCCCGTGCGCTGCGCGGCTGCGGGGCCGTCCAGGTGCCCGAGCGCCAGGGACCGCTCCGCGTCGTCACCCGTCGCCGGGTCCGCGACCTCGAGGCGATCGGCGTCGAGACCCACGTGTGGACCGTCAACGACCCCGTCGCCATGCGCCGTCTGCTCGCCCTAGGTGTGCACGGACTCGTGTCCGACCGGGCCGATCTCGCCCTCGCCGAGGTGCGGGCGGCCACTGCCAGGGCACTGTGAGCGGACTGTGAATCCGTCTCGGATGAAACAGGCGGACCCGACCTGACGTTACAACGGGAGATTGCAACGCGAGAGGAGACCACACAATGGCAGATCGCAGTTTGCGTGGCATGCGGCTCGGCAGTCAGAGCCTGCAGAGCGAAGAGGGCGTGGAGTTCTCACCCCGGAAGCGTGCCGTCTACCAGACGGCTGACGGCACGGAGTTCGACATGGTCTTCGCGGCAGACGCGGAGATCCCCGACATCTGGCAGTCGCCCAAGAGCGGCCGGGAGGGTCGTCTGCTCGCCGCGGACGGCAAGCCCGTCGAGATCGAGGCCGGAGACGTCAAGGTTCCCAGGAGCCACTGGGACATGCTGTTGGAGCGTCGCAGCCGTGAGGAGCTCGAGGAGCTTCTCGAGGAGCGTCTGACGTTCCTCCGCGCGCGTCGCGGCAAGCAGGCCATCGGAGCCTGAGCTCCCGACCCGCTCCCCCACCATCGGCCCCGGTCGTCGTCACGACGCCGGGGCCGATGTGCGTCCCGGGGCCCGCCGTGACGGCCTGCCTGCCGTGACGGCCTGCCTGCCGTGACGGCCTGCCTGCCGTGACGGCCTGCCTGCCGTGACGACGTGCGTCCCGTGGCTTCGTCAGCGGCGGCGGCCGCGCCGTACCGAGTCGAACTGGCCGGGGTCGTCGAGTTCGTCCTCGAGTGCCACGGGCTTCTCGGCGGCCAGCCGCGGCGTGGTGAGCTCGGCCCACGGAGCCGAGGTGAGGAGGCGCCGGCGCCGGCTCCGGCGGCCGCCGATCAGCACCCGCGAGAGGACCAGCAGGGCGAGCCCGAGGAACGAGACGAAGAGCTCGATCGCCCGGCTGTCGACGACCGCGGGGGTCGTCCCGGTGCCGAGGTCGACCGTGTGCACCATGGTGCCGGCCGTGAAGTCCTGGACGCCGGCGACGATGTCTCCCCGCGCGTCGATGACCCGGCTGGAGGCGATGGTCGACACGTTGACGACCGGGCGCGCCGTCTCGATGGCCCGCAGCCGGGCGATCGCCAGCTGCTGGGCGTTCTCGTCGGTGTCGCCGAAGTCGGCGTTGTTGGTCTGCGCGATGATCACCTGGGCGCCGTCGCGCATCATGTTCGTGACGAGCTGGTCGTCGACGATGTCGAAGCAGATCGAGATGCCGGCGGTGAAGTCGCCGATCGTCATCGCCTCCGGTCGCGTGCCGGGCGTGTAGTCGCGCGCGATGAGGTCGATCAGGTCGGGTGCGAAGGGCCGCCAGAAGGAGCGGTCGGGCACGTACTCGCCGAACGGGATCGGGTGCTTCTTGTCGTACTGCCCCCGCACCTCGCCGTCGTCCCAGAGGATCGAGGAGTTCCAGACGGTGTCGCCGTCGTCGCTCTGCGTGATGACGCCCGACAGCAGGGGCGCGTCGTAGCCCGTCGTGATGGCGTCGAAGACGTAGCGGCCGTAGGCGTCGCGGGTGGGGTCGCGGTCGCTGCCGCCCTCGGGCCAGACGACGAGGTCGAGGTCGTCGCCGGGCTGGAGGCCGCTCATCGCGAGCACCTGGGAGTTGAGCAGGTCGCCCTGCTCCCGCTCGTCGAAGTAGCCGGCCGGACCGTTGCCCTGCACGCCGGCGATGCGGGCGGTGCCGCTCGACGACGTGGGCCAGGCGGGGACCGCGAGCACGGCGACGACGGCGATCGCGCCTGCCAGCAGCCGGGTCGCGCGCGGCAGCGTGACCATGAGGGCGAGCTGGATCAGGGCCGCCACGAGGGCGACCATGAGGAAGCTCAGCCCCGAGATGCCCACCCACGCCACGAGCCCGGCGAACGGGCTCTGCGACTGGCTGAGCGCCATGCGGCCCCACGCGAACCCGCCGTAGGGCCAGTTGCCCGCGACGAACTCGCGGAGGGTCCAGAGGCCGGCGACGACGACCGGGACGACGACGGCCTGGCCGACGAGTCCGGGCCAGATGCGGGGCACCCAGCGGTAGGCGAGGGCGATGAGCACGGCCCCGCCGCCGAAGAAGAGGGCCTCGAGGGTCGAGAGCGCGGCCCACGGCAGCAGCCCGAGGTAGAGGGTCGCCCAGAAGATGTGGACGAGGTAGAACGAGAGGCCGGCGACGAGGCCCACGAGGAACGCTCCCCCGGCCCGCCGACCGCGCAGGCACACCAGCACGAGGGCGATCCCGACGAAGGCGAGGGGCCACACGTCACCGTCGGGGAAGCCCGCGTCGAGGACGACCCCGGCCCCGGCCGCCACGAGGACGGCCACCCAGAGCGGCAGGCGGAAGTCGGTCACGCGGAGGGGCACCGTGCGATCCTACGGGGGCGAGGCTGGGAGGCGGGGCGCACCTCCTGCGGGTCTCGGGCGACGCTGCAGAGCCGGCTCGGACCGTCGAGCCCCGCCTCACACCGCCGAGTAGGAGACGATGCCGCGCCGGACGGCGTCGAGCGCCCGGCGGGCGATCGGCCCGACCGGCAGGTCGGCCACGACGGACAGCTGGTCGAGCAGGTCGATGGTCTGCTTCGTCCAGCGGACGAAGTCGCCCGCGGCGAGCTCGGCGTCCTCGAGGACGGAGTCGAGGTCCGCTCCCCTGGCCCACCGGTGCATTGCCAGCGCCAAGCCAGGAGCCGGCGGGTTGCTGCCGGGCAGACGGTGTTCCTGCTCGAGGTCGTCGAGCTCGGCCCAGAGCTTCTGCGTCTCGTCGAGCGCCTCGCGGTACGCGCCGCGCGGCAGGAACCGCTCGCTGAGCTGGCCCTCGTCGCGGCGGGGCTCGTAGACGAGGGTAGCGGCCATGGCCGCCATCGAGGGCACGTCGAGCGCGTCCCAGAGCCCGAGCCGCAGGCTCTCGGCGACGAGCAGGTCACGGTCGCCGTAGATGCGGCGGAGGGTGCGCCCGGTCGACGTGACCGCGACCTCGGCCGTGCGGTCGCCTCCACGCCTCGACGAGCCGGGTGCGGCCGCGCCGGACGTCGACGAGCGCGGCGACGCGGGCTCGAGGTAGCCACGGTCGAGCAGCACGTCGGTGACCCGGTCGAAGACCTTGGCGACGGCGCCGGTGCGCCCCCGGATCTGGGCGGACAGCTGGTCGGTCTGCTTCTTGAGCTTCCACCAGCGCTCCGACCAGCGGGCGTGCTGCTCGCGCTCGGGGCAGGCGTGGCAGGGGTGCTGGCGGAGGCGACGGCGCAGGTCGGCGAGGTGCCGCTGGCGCTTGTCGTGCTCGGCCCGCGACTGCGCGTCGGCTCGCGCCGCGCCCTGCTTCTCGAGGTCGCCGAGCTCGCGGCGGATGGTGGTGTACTCGCCGAAGTCGCCGAGGTGGCACTGCATGCTGCGGGCGTAGCCGTCGAGGCTCTCCTGCTGCGTGCGGACCTTGCGGGCGAGGTCGACGACGGCGCGGTCGGCCTGGAACTGCGCGAACGACGTCTCGAGCACCTCACGGGTGCGCGACCGGCCGAACTGCTCGATCAGGTTGACCGCCATGTTGTAGGTCGGGCGGAAGCTGGAGTTCATCGGGTAGGTGCGCCGGGAGGCGAGGCTCGCGACCGCCTGCGGGTCGAGGCCCTGCTGCCACTGGATGAGGGAGTGGCCCTCGACGTCGATCCCCCGTCGGCCTGCGCGGCCGGTCAGCTGGGTGTACTCGCCCGGCGTGATCGGCACGCGGGCCTCGCCGTTGAACTTCTCGAGCTTCTCGAGCACGACCGTGCGCGCGGGCATGTTGATGCCGAGAGCCAGGGTCTCGGTGGCGAAGACGACCTTGACGAGCTTCTTCTGGAACAGTTCTTCGACCACCTCCTTGAAGGCGGGCAGCAGGCCGGCGTGGTGCGCGGCGACCCCGCGCTCGAGGCCGTCGAGCCACTGCCAGTAGCCGAGCACGGCGAGGTCCTCGTCACGGAGCGTGCGGCACCGGGCCTCGACGATCTCGCGGATCTCCTGGCGCTGGTCGGCCGTGGTGAGACGGATGCCCGACCGCAGCACCTGTTTGACGGCCTGGTCGCAGCCGACGCGGCTGAAGACGAAGAAGATGGCCGGGAGCAGGTTCTGGTCGTCGAGCATCTCGACGATCTTCCAGCGGTCGAGGCGCCCCTGGGCGTGCTGCGTCGGCGGCACGACGTGTCCGCGCGGGCCGCGACCCGAGAAGCCGTCGCGACCGCCGCGCTCGCGCCGGCTGCCGCCTCCTCGTCTCGACAGCGACGTGGCCCGCAGCAGCTCGGGGTTGACGCGGTTGGTCGCCGCCTGCCCGCTCGAGTCGAACAGGTCGAGGAACTTGCCGCCGACGAGGACGTGCTGGTCGAGGGGCACCGGTCGGTCCTCGGAGACGATCACGTCGGTGCCGCCGCGCACGGTCTGCAGCCAGTCGCCGAACTCCTCGGCGTTCGACACGGTGGCGCTGAGCGAGATGAGGCGCACGTCGAGCGGGAGGTGGATGATCACTTCTTCCCACACGGCGCCGCGGAAGCGGTCGGCCAGGAAGTGCACCTCGTCGAGCACGACGTAGCGGAGGTCGTCGAGCATCTCGGAGCCCGCGTAGATCATGTTGCGGAGCACCTCGGTCGTCATCACGACGATGCGGGCGCGGGAGTTGACGTTGGTGTCGCCCGTGAGGAGGCCGACCTCGGACGCACCGTACTCGGCCACCAGCTCCTGGAACTTCTGGTTGCTCAGCGCCTTCATCGGCGCGGTGTAGAAGACCTTGTCGCGGGGGTGCTGCATCGCGAGGTGGATGGCGAACTCGGCGACCAGGGTCTTGCCGGCGCCGGTGGGCGCGGCGACGAGGACGCTCGAGCCCTCCTCGACGGAGGCGCAGGCCGCCTCCTGGAACGGGTCGAGCGCGAAGCCGAGCCGCGACCGGAACGACTGAAGCTGCGGGGTGCGGACGCGGTTCTTCGAGGCGGCGAAGCGGGCGGCCGGGCTGAGGTCGCTGCTGGTCATGGGGTCACCCTCCGGCGAGTTCGGCGTCGAGTGCCGCGGCGCGCCTGGCGACGCCGCGGTCGTGGATCCAGGCGACGCCGGCGGCGACGAAGTAGAGGAACACCATCGGGACCGCCAGCAGGAACATCGAGAAGACGTCGGCCGCGGGCGTCGCGATGGCGGTGAAGACGGCGATCAGCAGGATGGCGACGCGCCAGCCCTTGATGATGGCCCCGGCGCTGATGACGCCGACGAAGTTGAGGAGCACGAGGAAGACCGGCAGGACGAAGGCGATGCCGCAGGCGAGGACGAGCTTGAGGACGAAGTCGAAGTACTGCTTCGCGTCGATGATCGCAGCGTCCTGCTCGGAGACGAAGCCCGTGAGCACCCGCACGATGTTCGGCAGGACGTAGACGCCGCTGAGGCAGCCGAGCAGGAAGAGCGGGATGGCCGAGCCGATGAACCCGACCGCGTAGAGCTTCTCGCGGCGCACGAGAGCAGGGACGATGAAGGCCCAGACCTGGTAGAGCCAGACGGGGCTGCTGAGGATGACGCCGACGGTGACGGCGATCTGCATCCGCAGGTCGAAGCTGCTCGTGATCTGGGCGTAGTTGAGGACCGCTTCGCTCGCGTTGCCCCCCGCCAGCACGAGGACCGGCTGCCGCAGGAAGTCGAGGACGTACTGGGAGACGAACCAGCCCGCGACGCTCGCGAGGATCAGTGCCAGCGCGGAGCGGAAGAGGCGCTTGCGCAGCTCGACGAGGTGCGCGCCCAGGGACATCCGCCCGTCGGCCGAGCGCTTCCGCGAGCCCCGGGGTGCCTGGTCGCCCTCGTCGGTGCCACGAGTCGTCGTCGTGGCCACGCGTCAGTTCTTCAGGTGATCGTCGCCGCTGGTGGGGCGGACGGTCGGGACGTCGGCGTCACGGCGCAGGGTGCTGTCGGTCGCCGCGTGGCGGGTGACGTCGTCGTCGCCGCTCTTCTTGTCGTCGCCGATCTCGTTCTTGAAGATGCGCATCGACTGGGCGATGCTCTTCGCGAGGGCGGGCAGCTTGGGGGCGCCGAACAGCAGCAGGATGATCGCCAGGATGATGATCAGGTGCCAGCCGGTGAGGTTTCCGAGCATGAGGGGTGTCTCCTAGCGGGAAGGGGAGTCCCCAGTGTAACCCGCAGCCTGTGACGGGACCTGGTCGTCGGGCCCACGTCGAGCGACCCGACCGGCCCGGCGGCCGGGCGACTCAGGCGTCGTACCGGGCGGCGGCCTCGGCGGCCCAGCTCGCGACGGCGAGACGGGCCTCGTCGGGCGCGACGACGCGAGCGCGGCCGGGGAGCCCGCTGACGAGACGGGCGACGGTGCCTACGTGGCCGACCCGGAGGGTGAGGCGGGTGCGCCCCTCCCCCGCGTCCTCGACGTCGGAGGGGCGGTAGTCGTCCAGGAGCGGCGCCGCCGCCGCGTCGATCTCGACGACGACGTCGAGGTCGTCCGGCGAGCCCTCGAAGAGGGAGTCGGGCAGCGACAGGTCGGAGGCGCGGTGCGTGATGCGCGCGTCGGTGAGGGCAGGCGACGCGATGCGGTCCAGACGGAACGTCCGGAGCGCCTCCCTCAGGTGGTCCCAGCCGCGCAGGTACCAGTCGGCGTCGAGCGACTCCACCCGGAGGGGGTCGACACGGCGCCGTTCGACCTGCCCTCGGACGCCGGCGTAGTCGAACTCGAGCTGCACCCCGCGCTCGACGGCGTCGCGGACGAGGGCGAGCACCTCGTTCGTGCCCTCCTGCGCCACGGCCACCTGGCTCGGCTCGCCCGAGGCGCCGCGCGACAGCTTCGACATCAGAGAGGCGACGGCCCCGCGATCCGCGTTCTCGGGGAGCGACGACAGGTACTGGAGGCCGGCGATCAGCGCGGCTGCCTCGCGGGCAGAGAAACGGGGCGTGTCGTCGATGGCCACGAGGTTGGTCAGGACGATGACGTCGTTCTGCTCGAAGTCGTCCCACGCGATGTCGAAGAGGTCGGCGTGCTGGTACTGGGCGGTGTCTCCCGGGATGCCCGAGACGGCGATGAGCTCGACGGCACGCCGGATGTCGGTCACGCCCACGCCGAAGTGCGCGGCGGCCTCGGCCACGCTGACGCGCTCGTGGTCGATCAGCCAGGGCACGAGCGAGAGCAGGAACGCGAGCTTGTCGGTCGCGTGCAGGGCGGGACGGCGGTCGGTCACGAGGCGGCTCCCTCGCTCGTGGCGGCACCGGAGCCCGGGGAGGCGCGGCCCGGGGCGGCGTCGACCGCGTGGTCCGCAGCGAGGTCGCGGAGGCGCGACGCCACCAGGTCGCGCAGGTCGTCGGGCGAGAGCACGACGACCTCGGGCCCGAACGACGTCAGTTCCTCGGCCAGGACCTGGCGGTCGCTGTAGTGAACCAGCAGCACGTCGTCGTCGCCCTGCACGGTGCCGCGTCGTGCGCCGAGACGCGTGCGAGCGTCCGAGTGCGGAGCGGCCCGGACGGCGGCCGTGTTCTGCTCCCACAACCGGTCGAGGCCCTCCAGCGCGGAGTCGGCGGTGGCGTCGGCGGGACGCGCGAACGCCTTCGTCGTGACGGTCACCGGGCCCACGATGCGCGACAGCAGGAAGTTCTTGCGGGACGACGTGTCGGGCTCGACGACGGACACCATCCACCGGCCCTGGTGCTGGACCAGCGCGAAGGGCGCCACCTCTCGACGACGGGGCGCAGCCTCCCCCGGCTTGAGGTAGTCGAAGCGCACGACGACGCCGCGGTCCAGGGCGGTGCGCAGCGGCTCGAAGGCGGCGTCGCGACTGCGGACCCGCGGAGCGTAGGCGAGCTCGGGGACGCTCGTCGCGCCTCCCAGGGACCGCAGCTTGAGCAGCGCGCGGCGGGACTCGGCCGAGAGGGTGCCCTCGCGCCACACCATGCCCGCGAGCGTGAGGAGCGCCGTCTCCTCCGGCGAGAAGGAGATGTCGACGGGGAGCTCGTAGTCGCCGCGGAGGATGCGGTAGCGCAGGAGGTGGTTGTCACCGGCCGCGGCAGGGTCGTCGACGGTCTCGAGGGGCACCCCGAGCTCGCGGATGTCGTCCTTGTCGCGCTCGAACTGCCGCTCGAGGGCCGCGTTGTCGCCGCCGGCGACGTACTTCTGGCGGTAGCCCTGGACGGTGGAGAGCACCTCGGTCTTCGTCAGGCCCGCATCGGTCGCGAGGAGGGCGAGGACGAGGCTGAAGAGGCGTTCCTCGACGGGGATGCGCGGAGCGCGGACGGCTGCCACGGGTCGATCCTAGGACACGCCCGCGAGCCCCGCGGCCCCGAGGACGGGGCGGCGGGGCCACATGGGACGGCGGGTCAGAGGGCGCCCAGGACGTCGAAGACGTAGACGAGCGGCTGGGGGACGCCGGCCGTCTCGTCGGCGGGCACGACGACCATGACCTGCGAGCCGATCGGCGTGCCCACGAGCGCGTCGCGGATCGGGGCGGGGATCTGCTCGTCCGCGAGCGGCAGCGACGTGGCCGACCCGCCGTCGGTCCACGACGAGGTCGCTACGGTCGACGGCGAGGCCCACGTCACGGCGGTGAACTGCACGACGGCGGTGTCGTCCGCGGCGAGCTCGCGGCCGGAGCCGTCGAGCACGAGGTGCGACTCGGGCGACGTGGGGGCCTCCGACGCGGGGACCGTCACGCCGGGGGCGCCGCCCGGGGCGCGGACGACGGCGGGCATGCCCTGCGCGCCGAGCACGGGACGGCCGTTCGCCTTGGCGAGGAAGGACTGGCGGATGTCGACGATCGCGACGTACGCCGCGTCGGGGGCGTCGTCGGCGGCACCGGCGCCGCCGTTGACCGACGCCGACAGCTCGGAGGCCTTGATGGCGACCGCGACGCGCGAACCCACGCGTGAGCACTCGAGGGCGGAGGCGAGCGGAGCCAGGGCGCTGCCGCCGACGGTGATGGGCGCGTTGAGGCTGCCGTCGTAGCCCGAGTCCTCGACCTCGGCGCCGGTGGTGCCGTCGTAGAGGGTGTAGTCGATGATGACCGGGGTGCCGTCGAGGATGCGGTCGCCGGTGCCCTCGATCAGGGTCGAGACCTGCGTCTCGGTCGTGACGATCGGGCTCGGCACCTGGGCGTCGGGCTTCTCGCCGAAGGCGCCGGTGGCGGTGACGACCGAGGCGGCGTCGCCCGTGGGAGGGCACCCGGCGGAGCCCGGAGCGGGGGTCGTCGCGCACGCGGTCAGCGAGGCCAGCAGGCCGACGGTCACGACGAGGGCGGGGATCTTGCGCACGGAGGCTCTTTCCTGGGCTGCGGCCGGGGGCCGCGACTGGCGGGTCGCTGGTGATGCGGAGGACAGCTTAGTGCGGCGCGTCGGCCCGGCCGTCGCCGTCGGCCTCGGCGAGGCTGTCGGTCGCGGCGACGGCGCTGTCGGCCGCCGAGCGCGCCTGCCTCGCGGTCTTGCGGAGCTTCTTGTCGCTCGCCGACCGCTCGCCGAGCGCGCCGGGGGTCCACAGCTCGACGTCCTCGTCCGAGTAGTCGGACTTCGACGGGCGGCGCTTGAGCTGGGGCAGCACCGCACCCGGTGCGAGGCGACGGGCGGTGATCAGGAAGCCCGTGTGCCCGATCATGCGGTGGTCCGGGCGGACTGCCAGGCCCTCGACGTGCCAGCCCCGGACGAGCGTCTCTGAGGCGTCGGGCTCGGTGAACTGGCCGGAGGCGCGGAGGGCCTCGGCGACGCGCGAGAGCTGGGTCGCCGTGGCGACGTAGCAGATCACGAGCCCGCCGGGCGTGAGGGCGGCGGCCGTCTCGTCGACGCACTCCCACGGGGCCAGCATGTCGAGGACGACCCGGTCCGCGGTGCCGTCGGGGACGACGGCGGCGAGCTCCTCGACGAGGTCGCCGACGGTCACCGTCCAGTTCTGCGGCTCGGCGCCGAAGAAGCTCACGACGTTGCCCTGGGCGACGTCGGCGAACTCCTGGCGGCGCTCGAACGACGCGAGGCGCCCCTCCGGACCGATCGCGCGGAGCAGCCACAGCGACAGGGCGCCCGACCCGACGCCGGCCTCGACGACCGTGGCACCGGGGAAGATGTCGGCGAAGGCGACGATCTGGGCGGCGTCCTTCGGGTAGACGATGGCCGCGCCGCGGGGCATGGACATGACGAAGTCGCTCAGCAGGGGGCGGAGGGCGAGGTACTCGTCTCCGGTCGTGCTCGCGACGACCGATCCGTCGGGGAGGCCGACGAGGTCGTCGTGGGCGATCATCCCGCGGTGCGTGTGGAACACGGCGCCGGGGGTCAGCACAACGGTGTTCATCTTGCCCTTGGGGCCGGTGAGCTGGACCTTGTCGCCCTCGAGGAACGGGCCGGACTGTCGGCGGGTGGCGCTCATGGTGGGTGCTGCTCTCTGTCGGGCCCGGATCGGGGCCGCGGTGCGGGAGGGGCGGCGCACGCGGCGCCGGGGGGTCAGGAGTCGGAGGTGCGCGCGTCGCGGGAGCGTCGGCCCGCGGCGTGCATCTCGCGCAGGTCAGCCAGGCCGACGCCGACGAGCGTGTCCCGGCGGACGTAGCCGGAGTCGTCGGCGAGCGGCGCCGCGTGCTCGACGCCCAGCGCGACGGCGCCGGCGGCCATCGCCGAGGTGAGGCCCGGGACGCTGTCCTCGATGGCGACGCAGTCGGCGACGTCCACGCCGAGCAGCTCGGCACCGCGCAGGTACGCCTCGGGGTGCGGCTTGCTGTGCTCGACCTCGTCGCCGGCGACGACGGCGTCGAACGAGTCGTCACCGATGGCGTCGACCATGAACTGGGCCATCCGACGGATCGACATCGTGACGAGCGCGGTCGGGACGCCGGCGGCCCGCAGCTCGGCGAGGAGCTCGCGGGCTCCCGGGCGCCACGGCACGTGCTCGGCGCAGCGCGTCAGCACGTCGGTGGTCAGCCGGTCGATGATCTCGTCCGCGGGCAGGTCGACGCCGTGCCGCTGCAGGACGGCGGCCGAGTGCCAGAGGCCCGAGCCGATCAGGGTGTCGCCCTCGGCCTTGGTCCAGGTGCCCCCGAAGGAGGCGACGAGGTCGACCTGGGAGTCGAACCAGTACGGCTCGGTGTCGACGAGGGTTCCGTCCATATCCCAGAGGACGGCGGCAGGCAGGGAGTCGGTCACGGGGCACGAGTCTACGGGAGCGGTCAGGGCCGCCGCGCTGCCGCCTCCTCGACGGTGCCGGGCGGCTATCGTGGAGGGCTAGACGCCGGGGACCGTGCCCGGCCGGTGAGGATCCCGTGCCCGGTGAAGACGCAGTGCCCGACGAGACGACGACCGAGGGGTCGGCGGTGAGCGGCACGCCGTCGTTCGCGACGGGCCGCCTCCTGGTCGTGGCGTTCGAGGGCTGGAACGACGCCGGCGAGGCGGCCAGCGGGGTCGCCCGCAGCATCGTCGACACCCTCGCGCTCGAGCCGGTCGCCGAGCTCGACGGAGAGCGGTACATCGACTACCAGTTCAACCGCCCCCAGGTCGGGTACGACGACGACGGGGTCCGCGCGCTGGTGTGGCCCCGGATCCAGCTGCACGCCTCCCCCGAGGTGGCCTCGACGCCCGCCGGCGGCCCCGCGGGCGACGCCCCGGACGTCTTCGTGCTGCTCGGCGCCGAGCCCTCGCGCAGCTGGCGCGGCTTCGCGGCCGAGGTGGTCGACCTGATCGACGTGCACGACGTCTCGGCCGTCGTGTTCCTCGGCGCGATGCTCGCCGACGTGCCGCACACACGGCCCATCTCGGTCTTCGTCAGCAGCGACAACGAGGAGGTGCGGGGCGAGCTGAGCCTGGAGCGCAGCACCTACGAGGGCCCCGTCGGCATCCTGTCCGTGCTCGGAGACGCGGTGGAGTCCGCGGGTGTCCCGACCCTGTCGATCTGGGCGCAGGTGCCGCACTACGTGCACGCCTCGCCCTCCCCCAAGGCGACCCTCGCGCTGATCGAGAAGCTCGACGAGGTCGCGGGCGTCAGCATCCCCCGGGGCGACCTCGAGGCCGAGTCCGCCGCGTGGGAGCAGGGCATCGACGCGCTCGCCTCCGACGACGACGACATGGCCGGCTACATCGAGCAGCTCGAGCAGGCGCGCGACACGGTCGACTCGCCCGAGGCGAGCGGCGAGGCGATCGCGGAGGAGTTCGAGCGCTACCTGCGTCGGAACGACGGCAAGGGCCCGGACGACCCGCGCCTGCCGCCTGCCCCCTGACCCCGGCCCCTGACCCGGGCCTGCTGCAGGTGGCGGCGGAGTCGTCGCCCTAGCGGGGTCCGTCGCCGGGGACGACGACCCCGTTCTCGTAGGCGAAGACGACGGCGGCCGTGCGGTCGCGCAGGCTGAGCTTCGTGAGCACGTTGGACACGTGCGTCTTGACGGTGGCCTCGCCGAGGAACAGGTCACGCGCGATCTCGGCGTTCGAGCAGCCCGTGGCCATGCGGTCGAGCACCTCGCGCTCGCGGTCGGTGAGCGCAGCGAGCCGGGGGCTCGGAACGATCGCGGGCACGACGGCCTCGGCGATGGCGGCCGCGACGACCCGACGGGTCAGCTCGGGGGCGAGCAGCGCGTCGCCGCGGTGCACGACGGCGATCGCCTCGATCAGCTCCTCCGGGCTGGACGTCTTGAGCAGGAAGCCGCTGGCCCCGGCCCGGAGCGCGCGGAACAGGTACTCGCCGCGCCCGAAGGTCGTGAGCACCAGCACGGCCGGGCCGCCGGGCGCCGCGGCCTCGAGGAGGCGACGCGTGGCCTCCAGGCCGTCGATGCCGGGCATCTCGACGTCCATCACCATCACGTCCGGAGACGTCGAGGCGGCCAGCGCCACGGCCTCGAGGCCGTCCCGGGCCTCGCCCACGACGACGACGTCGGGAGCGGTCTCGAGGATGATCCGGAAGCCGGCGCGGACGAGGTCCTGGTCGTCGGCGAGGAGGACCCTGACCGGGCGCGTGGCGTCGGGGCCGGCGTCGGCAGCGAGGGGGGCACGGGCGTCGACGGTCATCGTGCGGGTGCCTCTCGAGTGCGGGGCCGGGCGGGGTCCTCGGGGGCGGCGACGGTCGCCGTGCGGACGGCGGGCAGCACGGCCCGCACCCGGTAGCCGCCCTTGGCGTGCGGGCCGACGTGCAGCTCGCCGCCGTGCAGGTCGACCCGCTCGCGCATCCCGCGCTGACCGAGGCCCGAACCGGCCGAGCCGTGCTGCTGCGTCGACGAGGAGGCGCCTCCGCCCACTCCGTCGTCGGTCACCTCGACCTCGACGGCGCGGTCGCGGTATCGCAGGCGGACGTCGGCGACGCCGGCCGAGGCGTGCTTCAGGGTGTTGGTCAGCGCCTCCTGGACGACCCGGAACAGGGTGACGCCGACGCTGTCGGGCACGTCGAAGCGCTCGCCGTGGGTGCTGAACCGGACGTCGAGGCCGAGCCGGCGGGTGTCGGCCACGAGCTGCGGGAGGGCGGCGAGCCCGGTCGGGCCGTCGTGCGGGGCGTCGTCCTGGGCGCGCAGCACGGTGAGCATCCGCTCCAGCTCGTCGATGGCGGTGCGCGCCGTGGACTCGACGGCGCCGAGCGCGCCGCTCGCGATCTCGGGCTGGTGGAGCGTGCGTCGCGCCGCACCTGCCTGGATGGCGATCACGGCGACGTGGTGCGCGACGACGTCGTGCAGCTCGCGGGCGATGCGTGCGCGCTCCTCGCCGATCGCGCGGTCGGCCACGAGCTCCTGGGCGGCACGAAGATCGACCCCGGCGCGCTCGAGGGCGCGGCGGCGGGCGGCGGAGACCCGGGACGACCGGCCGAACCAGACGGCCGCGACGAAGAACAGCAGGTTGAGGACGAACGAGTAGACGACGGCAGCGACGGTGGAGCTGAGCATCGGGCCGCCCTGCTGGAGCGGGCCGAGCACGGCGACGCCGAGCCAGACGAGCATGGCGGCCGTGACGACCGCGCTGCCGACCAGGGCGGCCCGCCGCGACCGCGCCCAGGCGTTGGCCGTGTAGATGACGAGGAACTCGACGATCGAGGGGGTCGTCGAGTCGGGGTACCCACGCAGCTGGCTGAGGATGAAGACCGCGCTCACGACCACCATGACGGCCACCGGTGCGCGTCGTCGGAGCACCGTCGGGGCGCACAGGGCGAGGAGCCAGCCGATCGCCTCGGGCGGCGCGGCGGCCTCGAGCTCCGAGCCCTCGACGGCGAGCGAGGCGAGCCAGAGGGTGACGAGGCCGAGGCCGAGCAGGCCGGCCGCGAGCCAGACGTCGCCCCTGGCCTGGCGGCGGGTCAGGACGCCACGTCGCCAGACGGTCTCGTCCCCGTCGGCGGGGCAGTCGGGGGCAGACATCCCGTTCAGTATGTCAGGGACCGTGTGTCGTGAGGTTCCGTCAGTGACGACAAGGACCACGCCGACGGCGACGGAGTCCGCACGGCTCAGCGTCGGAGGTCGATCCCCAGCAGGGCGGCCACCGCGTCGACGTCGACGGCCGTCGCGGGTCGACCGGCTGCGACGTGGTCGTCCACGGCCCGGATCGCGCGGGGCGTGTCGAGGTCGTCGGCGAGGGCGGCGCGCAGGAGCGCGAGCAGCGGGGTCGTCTCTGCCCCCGCCTCCTGCGGGCCGACGCCGTGCGCCCAGGCAGTCCAGCGCTCGAGACGCGACTCGGCGTCGGCGAGGTCGTCGTCGAGCCACTCCCAGTCGGACCGCCAATGGTGCGCGGTGATCGCGAGGCGGACGGCACGGGCGTCCCGGCCGGCGGAGACGAGCTCGCTCACCTTGACGAGGTTGCCGAGCGACTTGCTCATCTTCTCGCCCTGGTAGGCGACCATCCCGCTGTGGGCCCACTGGCGGGCCGACGGCTCGCCGGTGATCGACGTCGCGTGGGCGGTGCTCATCTCGTGGTGCGGGAACACGAGGTCGCTGCCGCCCCCGGCCACGGTGGCCGTCGCGCCGAGGTGCTGCTCGGCGATGACGGTGCACTCGATGTGCCAGCCGGGCCGGCCAGGGCCCACCGACGACGGCCAGGACGGCTCGTCGGCACGGGCCGCACGCCAGAGCAGCGGGTCGAGCGGGTCGCGCTTTCCGGCGCGGTCGGGGTCTCCCCCGCGCTCGGCGAAGAAGCGGGCCATGGTCGGCGCGTCGTAGCGGCTCTCGAGGCCGAGGTGCCACGAGGTGTCGCGCTCGGCGCCCCGGACGTCGAAGTAGACGTCGTCGCCTGCCTCGGAGCCCGGGGTCTCGACCCGGTAGGCGACGCCCGAGTCGATCAGGCCCGCGACGACGTCCGCCACGTCGCCCACGACGTCGGTCACCGCGACGTAGTGCTCCGGCGGGACGACGGCGAGGTGCTCCATGTCCGAGCGGAAGAGGTCGGTCTGCGACGCGGCGAGGGCCCGCCAGTCGACGCCCGTCGCCGTGGCGCGCTCGAGCAGCGGGTCGTCGACGTCGGTCGTGTTCTGCGCGTAGGTCACCCGGAGGCCCGCGTCGCGCCAGACGCGCACGAGCGAGTCGAAGGCGAGGTACGTGCTGGCGTGCCCGAGGTGCGTCGCGTCGTAGGGCGTGATGCCGCAGACGTACAGCGTGGCGGCGCCGTCGACCGGACGGGTCGTGACGAAGGAGGCGGTCGCCGTGTCCCAAAGGGACGGCAGCGGCCCGTCGCCCGGCAGGCTCGGCACGGCAGGCGCGTTCCAGGACCTCATGCCGCCACCACGCCCGTGCCGAGCAGGACCAGCAGGACGCCGCCGAGCAGGATGCGGTACACGACGAAGGGCAGGAAGCTGCGCTTCGAGATGTAGTTCATGAAGAAGGCGATCACGACGAACCCGACGACGAACGCCACGACCGTCGCGGCCAGGGTCTCGCCGAGCGAGTAGGGGCCGGGCTCGCTGAAGCTCTGGACCAGCTCGAAGAGACCGCTGCCGAACACCGCGGGCACGGCGAGGAGGAACGAGAACCGCGCCGCTGCGGGGCGCGTGTAGCCGAGGCTCAGCGCGGCAGTGGTCGTCGCGCCCGAACGGGAGACGCCGGGGAAGAGCGCGAGCACCTGGGCGACGCCGACGGCGATGCCGTGGCCGTAGGTCATCTCGTCGAAGCGGGCCGTCTTCTTGCCGAGCCGGTCGGCGAGGCCGAGCAGGACGCCGAAGACGATCAGCACGATCGCGACGATCCAGAGCGACCGGAAGACGGTGCGGATGTACTCCTGCGCGAAGTACCCCACCAGCACGATCGGGACCGTGCCGATGATGACGAGCCAGCCCATCCGGACGTCGGGGTCGGTGCGGGGGATCTTCCCGGTCATCCCTCGGAACCACTGCGTGACGATCCGCTTGATGTCGCCCCAGAAGTAGATGACGACGGCCAGCTCGGTGCCCAGCTGCGTGATGGCGGTGAACGTCGCGCCCGGGTCGAAGGCGGCGGCTGCGTCGGGATCGGAGAAGAACAGGCCGACGAGGCGCAGGTGCGCGCTCGACGAGATGGGGAGGAACTCCGTCAGGCCCTGGACGAGGCCGAGCAGGAGTGCCTGGAGGAGATGCTCCACGCGGGGTGCCCTTCTGGTGGGGGTGTCAGTAGGTCGCCAGGAGGTCCCGGAGGACGCGACTGCCAAAGGCTAGTGCGTCGAGCGGTACCCGCTCGTCGACACCGTGGAACATGGCCGGGAAGTCCATGTCCTCCCCCAGGCGCAGCGGCGCGAAGCCGTAGCCGGCGATCCCCAGCAGGCTCAGCGCCTTGTTGTCGGTGCCGCCCGACAGCAGGTACGGCAGCACGGGCGCCCCCGGGTCGTGCCGCTGCAGGGTGGCCGTGATCGTCTCGACGAGGTCGCCGGAGAACGGCGTCTCGAGCCCGATGTCGGTGTGGACGGTCTCGATCTCGACGTCGTCGCCGACGAGCTCGCGCACCTGGGCGAGGACCGCCTCCTCCTGGCCGGGCATGCAGCGGATGTCGACCCGCGCCTCCGCCGTGTCGGGGACCACGTTGTGCTTGTAGCCCGCCGTCAGCATCGTCGGGTTCGTCGTCGTGCGGAGCGAGCCGCGGATGAAGCCCTGGGCCGTGCCGGTGTGCAGCACGAGCTCGTCCGGCGCGGTCTGCGTGACGTCGACGTCGAGGATGCGCGCGACCTCGCGGAGCAGCGCCGTCGTCGTCTCGGTGAGGGCGATCGGCCACTCCTGACGGCCGAGCGCGGCGACGGCCTCCGCGAGCCGCGTCACCGCGTTCGCCTTGATCATCTGGGAGCCGTGGCCCGCGGTGCCGCGCGTGCGGAGGGTGATCCAGATCAGCGCCTTCTCGCCCGTCTGCAGCAGGTACGAGCGACGCCCGTCGATGTAGGTCGAGTAGCCCCCCACCTCGCTGATGGCCTCGGTGGCCCCCGCGAAGAGCTCGGGGTGCTCCTTCACCAGGAAGTGCGAACCCAGCACTCCCCCGGCCTCCTCGTCGGCGAAGAAGCCGACGACGAGGTCGCGGGCGGGGCGCTCGCCGGAGCGGATGATGTCGCCGAGCGACGTCAGCATCATCGCGTCCATGTTCTTCATGTCCACGGCGCCGCGGCCCCAGAGCATGTCGTCCCTCACCACGCCCGCGAACGGGTCGACCGACCAGTTCGCCGGGTCGGCGGGCACGACGTCGAGGTGGCCGTGCACGACGAGGCCGGGCTTGGCGCGGTCGGCGCCCTCGACCCGGGCGACGACGCTGACGCGACCCGGCTCGGACTCGAACAGCTGCGGCTCGAGGTCGAGGGCCCGCAGGGCCTCGGCGACGTACTCGGCGGCGTCGGCCTCGCCCTCGGACCGGCCGCCGCCGTAGTTGGAGGTGTCGAAGCGGATCAGGTCGCGCGCGATGACGGCCGTCTCGTCGAGGTCGTGGTGGTCCGGCTGCGATGCGCTCGTCGTCATGCCGTCCACGGTACCCGGCGACCGCCTCCTGCCCGTGGTCAGGAGTGCCTCCGCGGCCGTGCTAGTGTTTCGTGGTCGGCTTCGGCAGGCACCATCCAGTCCGGGTGGCGGAAATGGCAGACGCGCTAGCTTGAGGTGCTAGTGCCCGTATAGGGCGTGGGGGTTCAAGTCCCCCCTCGGACACCGATCGTGAGATCGAGACATTGGTTGAGACAGTGTCAGAAGAAAGGCCCCGCTCCGGCGGGGCCTTTCTTCTTGCCAACGTGTCCGTCGTCGAGCGCGACGGGAGCCGTAGGGTCGGCTCATGTCGTTCCTCATGGCCGCCACGCGCTCGCTGCTGTACCTGTTCCCCCGCACGACGCGCAGCGAGGAGAGCGTGCGGCGCGAGATGGCGAAGCGCGGCCCGGAGGCGGCGCCGTTCCCCCGGGGGCTGCACCGCGTCGCCGTCGTGACGGAGACGACCGTCGAGGGGCAGCGCGTCGTCCGGATCACTCCGCGCCGGGGAGCGACCGGGGCGCACCTGATCTGGACGTGCGGCGGGGCCTACGTGTACCCGGCGCTGCGCACCCACTGGGCCCTGCTCGCCCGGCTGGTCCGCGCCTCCGGCGTGACGGTCACAGTCCCCCTTTACGGGCTCGCGCCCGAGCACGACGTCGCCGACGCGGTGCGGCTGCTCGACGCCGTGCACGACGGCCTCCGTGCCGAGGGAGCCGACGTCGTGCACCTCGGCGGCGACTCGGCCGGCGGCGCGCTCGCCCTCGCCCAGGCGATGCGGCACCGCGACACGGGCCGGCCCGCCGCCTCCTCGGTGTTGCTCGTCTCGCCCTGGCTCGACGCGACCCTGAGCGATCCCGCGGTGCCGTGGCTCGCCGACCTCGACCCCATGCTGGGACGCGACGGCCTCGTCGCCGCCGGAGCCTGGTGGGCCGGCGACCGCGACCGGCGCGACCCGCTGGTCAGTCCCCTGTTCGGCGACCTGGCGGGGCTCCCGCCCGTCTTCACCTACCAGGGCGACCGCGACCTGTTCGTCGCCGACGCGAAGGAGCTGGCCCGTCGCCTCGCCCGGGTCGACGGACGTGGCGAGCTGCGCGTCTACCGCGGGGCGTTCCACGTCTTCGTCGGCGCGCCCTGGACGAGGGAGGCGCGGCGCGCGACGGCGCACCTGGCCGGCGTGCTGCGCGGCCGGCCCTGACCTCCGGGCGTCGGCCCGCGCCTCCGTCCGGCCCGGGATCGGCCTAGTCTCGGCGGCGACGAGTGAGGGCCCGCATGAGCGCGGGCCGGACGAGAGGACGAACACCATGGAGCACACCAGACTCGGCACGAGCGGCCTGCGGGTCTCGACCGTCATCCTCGGCTGCATGAGCTTCGGCGTGCCGGGCAGGGGCACCCACGAGTGGACCCTCGACGAGGAGGCCTCGCGGCCCTTCATCCGTCGGGCCCTCGAGCAGGGCATCACGACGTTCGACACCGCCGACGTCTACAGCGACGGCACGAGCGAGGAGATCGTCGGCCGCGCGCTCGCCGACTTCGCCCGGCGGGACGAGGTCGTCATCGCGACCAAGGTCAACGGCCGGATGAACGACGGGCCGAACGGCGCCGGGCTCTCGCGGGCGCACGTCATGAGCGCCATCGACGACAGCCTGCGTCGGCTCGGGACCGACCACGTCGACCTCTACCAGATCCACCGCTGGGACCCGGAGACGCCGATCGAGGAGACGATGGAGGCGCTGCACGACGTCGTGCGCTCGGGCAAGGCCCGGTACATCGGCGCGTCGAGCATGTGGGCCTGGCAGTTCGCGAAGGCGCAGCACACGGCCGACCTCGGCGGCTGGACCCGCTTCGTCTCGATGCAGGACCAGTACAGCCTGGTGCAGCGCGAGGAGGAGCGGGAGATGCACCCGCTCTGCCTCGACCAGGGCGTCGGCGTGGTCCCCTGGTCGCCGCTCGCGCGCGGCAAGCTGACCCGCGACTGGGACGCCACGACCGCGCGCACCGAGACGGACCGCTTCGGCCAGACCCTCTACAAGCAGCAGGAGGACGGCGACCGTCGCGTCGCCGCGGCCGTGGCGGAGGTGGCGGAGGAGCGGGGCGTGTCGCGCGCCCAGGTCGCCCTCGCGTGGGTGCGCCAGCAGGAGGTCGTCTCCGCCCCGATCGTCGGCGCGACCAAGATGCAGCACCTGGACGACGCCGTCGCCTCCGCCGACCTCTGGCTGACCGACGACGAGCTCGACCGGCTCGAGACGCCCTACGTCACCCGGGAGAACGAGGGGTTCTGACCCACGCGGCGCGGCGTCCGTCTACTGTGAGCCGCACGGGCGGCGAGGACGCCGACCGCCACGACGAACACGGAGGCACCCCATGGGCACCGAGCACCACGGCACCGACGAGCAGCACGAGCACACCTCGCACAGCGAGCACCACGAGCACCACGAGGGCCACGTCGACGGCGACACGCACGTCACGCACGACAGCACGACGTCGAGCGAGTCGGACGGCTCGTACGTCGACAGCGACATCCCGGAGGACGGCGGCACGACCGCCGGCCCCCACGACGGCGAGGCCGACGGCTCGTACACCGACTCGGACGTCCCCTCCGACCGCTGACGCAGCCAGGTCGCACTTCCCCGCACGACGCCCCGCGCCTCCTCGAGGCCGGGGCGTCGTCGTGCCGGCGGGCCACGTCGGACCCGGCCGTGGTCCTGGCCGGGCATCGCCGAGCCCGGCCCGGCGGCTCGACCCGTGCGCTGCCCGCAGAGTACGGTCGTCGCAGGGAGGAACACATCCATGACACAGCGAATCATCATCCTCGGCGGCGGTTCCGCCGGACTCACCGCCGCACTCGAGCTCCAGAAGCGCCGGCCGCCGCAGAGCGCCAGCATCACGCTGGTCGACCAGTCGCCGTACTACACGTACCAGCCGTTCCTGCCGGAGGTCGCGGGCGGGCACATCGCCCCGCGCGACGTGACCGTGCAGCTCCGGAAGGCACTGCGCAAGACGTCCGTGATCGAGGCCGGGGTCACGGGCCTCGACTCGGCCGCGAAGAAGGTCACCGTCACCACGGCCGACGGTCGTGAGCAGGTGCTGGCCTACGACCAGCTCGTCGTCGCCCTCGGCGCCGTCACGCGCACGTTCCCGACGCCCGGCCTCGCCGAGAACGGCGTCGGCTTCAAGAGCGTGGAGGAGGCGCAGTACGTCCGCGACCGCATCCTCGGCAACATCTCCGAGGCCGCGTCGGTGACCGACGCCGCCACGCGTCGCAAGCTGCTCACCGTGGTCTTCGTCGGCGGCGGCTACACCGGCGTCGAGGCGATGGCCGAGCTGGACGACGCCGCCAAGGCGGCCGTGGACCAGTTCCCGAGCCTGTCGCGCGACGAGCTGCGGTTCGTCCTGGTCGAGGCGCTCGACCGCGTCGCGCCCGAGGTCGGCCCCGAGCTCTCGAAGTGGACTCTGGGCCACCTCCGCGGCCGCGGCATCGACGTGCGCCTCGGCACCACGATGCCCTCGTGCGTCGACGGCGACGTCGTCCTCAGCGACGGCGAGACGATCCCCGCGGGCACCATCGTCTGGACGGCGGGCGTCAAGCCCAACCCCGTGGTCGCCGACCTCGGCCTGCCGCTCGGCCCGAAGGGCCACGTCAACGTCAGCGCCACCCTGCAGGTCGAGACCGAGCAGGGCGAGAAGCTCGACGGCGTTTGGGCGCTGGGCGACGTCGCGCAGGTGCCGAACCTGCTCGCCGAGAAGCAGCCCGCCTACTACCCGCCGAACGCGCAGAACGCCGTGCGCCAGGCGGTCACCGTCGCGGACAACGTGATCGCGGCGCTCTCGGGCGCCCCGGCCTCCGAGTACCGTCACGAGTCGCTCGGCACCGTGGCGAGCTACGGCATCGGCAAGGGCGCGGGAGTGCTCAAGGGCGTGTCCGTCACGAACGTGCCCGCCTGGCTCGCGCACCGCGGGTACCACCTGTACGCGATGCCCACGTTGAACCGCAAGTGGCGCATCCTCACCGGCTGGATCACGAACTTCGTCGGCGGCCGTGACCAGACGCCGCTCGTCGGCCTGAATGACCCGCGTGCCGGGTTCCTCAAGGTGACGCCGGTCGTCCAGCCGAAGTCGGACCCCGCGACCGAGGCCAAGAGCGCGGCGAAGCCCGCGACGAAGACCGGCGCGGCGAAGAAGTAGCGCGAGCGTCCGATCGAAGGAGGCGCGTCCCGGGTGACCGGGGCGCGCCTCCTTCGTCGCTGTCCGGGCCCCTGACCCGCCTCGACGCACCCGGCCTGGCGGCCTCACCGTGCCGGTGCACTCCCCTCGTTCAGCGGGGAACGCGTGCGTCAGGGCGACCTGGTCGGCGTCGCCGTGGTGCGGTTCTCGTGCGCCTTCCCGCGCTTCTTGTCGCCGATGAGCTCGGTGGTGAGGTCGGAGATCCTGTCCGTTCGTGAGGTCGGTGAGGTCGGTTCGGTCCTTGAGGTGCTGGAGGCGGTCGGCGAGGAACGTCCAGGCCGTCCAGGAGTCGTCGAGCTGGTCGCGGCCAGCGGCCTTCGGGGTGAACACCTTGCGCGGCGGCCCCTTCCCGGACGGGACCTTCTCGACGTCGACGAAGCCGCGCTGGTCGATGCGCACGAGGAGCGCGTACACAGTGCCCTCTGCGATGTCGACGAAGCCCTGCTCGCGGAGCCACGTCGTGATCTCGTACCCGTGAGCCGGGTGGTCGACGAGCGGCTGGAGGACGATGCCCTCCAGGGTGCCCTTGAGCATCGCGATCTCTTGCCTGGGCATGACGACACCTCCGCGTTTGCCACTCAGCGTCGCTGGGTACTGGTACCTAGCAAGGCTGGCTAGCGAGAGGTCAACGCCGTGCTGGTCGCTCAGCCACCTCGCGAGGTCAGGCCGGGATGAATCTCGGTGAAGGATCGGCTATCGGGCCTCCGGAGGGAAGTCACTGGCTGCGATCTCCGCTTGCGGTTCGCCACGAGGTCGATAGCTTGGAACGATGCTGGGAAACCTCACGGGATGGCACATCGCAGTCATCGTCGGCGTCATCGTCATGGCCCTCGCGGCGATCTGTCTCTTCGCTTGGCTCGTCGCCTTCTTCTCGCGAAGATCGTCTCGCCGCAGATGAACCAGGTCCCGGCTCAGTGGCAGATCGCCTACTGGACGGGGTCAGTCGAGCACGTTTCGTGTACGCAGATGTGCGCCGCACAACCTGCGTGGCTCAGCGTCGAGAGGAGCACCATGTCCGAACCGTGCCCGTCACAGAAGAACTGGTACGCCGTCCTGTTCTTCAACATCGCAGCTGCCGCCGGCACGATCATCGACATTGTCCTCAACTTCTGGGGGCCAGCGCGCGTGCATGGCAGCGCGATCCCTCCCCGGCGTGAGCCTCGCCGAAACCTCCGCATGAACACACCGCAGCGGACGAGCAGCACCGAGAACACTGGGTCCCGCTGACGGATCCGCTATCGGGCGGGCGACATGGGCTCTACGACACGAAATTCACGATAATAGGGGAACGTCAAGTTGCGTGGGCATCGTTCGGCGTCACGGCTAGATCCATCCTCGCTCGAGAGCCATCAGTACTGCCTGCTGCCGAGTCGACACGGACAGCTTCGTGAGGACGGCCGAGACGTGGTTGCGCACGGTGCCGGGCGCGAGAGAGAGCTCGCGAGCGATCTGAGCGGTCGTCTGGCCCTGACGGCCGACCCTCAGCACGTCCCGTTCGCGATCGGTGAGGGGGCATCGTTCGTCGCTCAGCGCGTCGGCCGCGATCTCGGGGTCCACGTAGCGTGCTCCCGCGGCGACCCGGCGGATGACTTCTGCGACTTCCTTCGCGTCGCGGCTCTTCGGCAGGAAGCCAGCTACTCCCGCGGTGAGTGCGCGGCGGAGCACGCCGGGGCGGGCGTGTCGGGTGACGACCACGCAGCGAGCGGTGATGGTGCGTCGGAGCCGCTCGGCGACCTGGACTCCGTCGAGGCCGGGCATCTCGAGATCGAGCAAGCAGATGTCCGGGTGCAGGCGTTCTGCCGCGGCGACGGCTTGTTCGCCGTCGGAGCACTCGGCGATGACCTCGATGTCGCCCTCGAGGCGCAACAGGGCGGCCAGCGCCGAGCGGATCATTGCTTCGTCGTCGGCGAGGAGGACCCGGATGGGCCGGGAGATTCCCTCCACAGTGACGTCAGAAGTCATGTCGATGCTCATCGGAGCCCGCCCGCGTCGGCATCTGCGGGAACGGTCACGATCACGATGAAGTCGTCCTCCCCCGCGAGGACTTCCATCGATCCGCCGACATCTCCCGCGCGCCTGGCCGTGCCCTCGAGCCCGGTGCCCTGCCGCATGCGCTCAGGAGGTGCCTCAGCGCCATCGAGTGACGGTGCCGTCACGGGAAGCAGGGGTGCGGGGACGTCGTTGCTGATCTCGTACCGCCACCCGTCGTCGAGCCTCGTGAGGGCCAGGCGGGCGCGCCTTCCACCGCCGTGTCGGAGGACGTTGGTGGTCGTCTCCCGGATGACGGGTCCGAAGACCGAGGCCGGGGCCGTGTCGGCATCGACGTCGATGACCGCCTCGACTGTGAGGCCGGCGGCGCGCAGCAGGTCACGAGCGTTGGCGAGTTCGTCGGCAAGGGGGACGGTGCGGAACCGGGTCGCGAGATCGCGGGTGCCCTGCCGGGCCTCGTCGACGCTGAGGCGTGCGGCTCTCAGCTGCCCCAGGGCCGCGTCGCGGTCGTCCGGAAGCAGTCTCTCGGCGAGTTCGAGCTGCAGGGCGATGACCTGCAGGTGGTGTCCCTGGAGATCGTGGACGTCGGTGGCGACGGCGAGTCGCTCTTGGGTCGCGGCGAGCCGAGCCTCGGAGACGCGAGCACGGTCGAGTGTGATCAGCACGTCCCACCACCACAGGGACAGCACCGTCGTCAGAGGCAGCAGAACCGAGAAGACACCTGCGACGTACGGGTCTTCCTGAGCTGACAGGGGTGGTTCGGAGAAGGCCGTGTTGACGTCGACGACCAACACGCCCGCCAACAGGGCCGTGACGGCCAACACGATGCGTGCCCGCACGAATCGGGGCCAATGGAGGAGCTGCAGGGACTGGGCGAGAGGCAGGATCAGCAGCACCCAGAGTCCGGACAGCCACCACCCCGTGACGCCGTAGGCGGCGGCGACGACCAGGGGCACGAGGGCGCTGCGCCGGTCGAGAGTCGAGGCGTCTGCTCCGCCGTGCCGATAGGCGCGCAGAAGAGGAGCCGTGGAGAGCACCCAGACGAGACCGCCGACCAGGACGGCGAGGACGGTACCTCGGTCGAGGCGCGCCTGCAGGAGCGTCGCGGCCCAGACCAGCACGACGGTCAGTTCGAAGAGCACGAGCGCAACCACGGTGTACCACCAGGTCGCAGTGACGGCACGTGCCGTACTTCCGACGACCGGCGGGGACGATGCTGCCTCGACGGTGCGGGCATCGGCCTTGGCGGTCATGGCCCCACCCTAGGTCCGTGACAGAAGTCACGGGTCTGACGGGTACATCACCCCCACCCCGGTGACGGCCTGACACTGCCGGTGACATCGCCCCTGCGGTGGACTGGGCACTACAGCGAAGAGGTCGACCAGGCCCCTTCCGAGACCGACAGGAGCGACCCTCATGGACCTGATCGCACGATTCCAGGAGCTGGTGGCGCAGATGCCCGAGATCCTGCAGCCTCTCATCGTCGCCCTCGCCGGCGCGGTCCCGTTCATCGAGGGCGAGGGGGCCGCAGCCATCGGCATCGTCGGCGGCCTGCACCCCGCCGTCGCCATCACCGCAGGCGCCATCGGCAACTTCTTGTGCGTCTTCGTGCTGGTGACAACCAGCTCGAAAGCGCGGTCGGCCGTCGTCGCACGACGCCGCCGGGCGGCGGCGAGCCGGCGCGAGGCCGTCGTCGGGGTCCCCACCGGAGGAGGAGCCGCACTGGCCGCGGCAGAACCGGCCGCCGAGTCCGAGGAAGTCGACGAGAGCGGCAGGAAGTCCGCCCGCAAGGCGAAGTTCCAGAACGCGCTCGTCCGCTACGGCGTTCCCGGCGTGAGCCTGCTCGGCCCCCTTCTGCTGCCCACCCAGTTCACCGCCACCATGCTCGCCAGCTCCGGCGTGAGCAAGGCGCGGGTGCTGTTCTGGCAGGGACTCGCCATCGTCGGATGGTCCACCCTGATCGGCGTCGTCGTCGGAGGCGCCACGCACGCCGTCGCCTGACGTGGCAGGACTCCACCATCGGGAGAACATCCACCCGAGGGACTGCAACGCGAGAATCCGGCCGGTGGCCGATCGGCTATCGAGACAGGGGGACGCTTCGGAATGATCGGTCTCGGCTCAAAGCGTGGATAAGGCGCCAAAAATCCAGACGAGATCAATCGCAATGATGATCAACGCCCAGATCGACCAAGGCCGCATGGGCCGGCCGAAGACACGCGCGTTTCCGTAGCCGTGCTCCCTAATACCCTTGCGGAGCCCGACGTATTGCACAGCTAGGCCGATCACGAGAAGGACAATACTCACAGCGAAGATGACCGAAACGGATAGACCCATTGCTTGAAAGTAATCTCCGTCCCAGGTCTAGGTCCGTCTCACCAAACGATCGGCTATCGGGACGCTTGCGATCACTTCGTTTGCAGGCATGCTTGTCGGCACTACGCGCCGTCCTGCCACCCATCTCACTCGAGCAGGGAACCCCAGGTGACGTCACCGTGGAGAAAGACGACGCGCGTTCCTTCCATGGCCCAGACGTCTGCCCATGTCGGAGTCCCTTGCCTCCTCATGAAGACGGGCGCAGCTGCGGCGGCCGCCGCACTGACGTCGATTGGACTCGGCCAGGCGGGCGTGCATCCACCGCCACCGCATCCACACCCCTCGAACGCCACGGTGGCACCACGCCGAACGAACGTCCGAACCTCCGCCGCATCGACATCCGCGGCCGCTTTCTCGAGTCGACCACCGTCCGGGGTGAAGAACTGTCCAGCGAGGTTGAACGTCCCCGGCCGCACCGCAAAACGGCCCTTCGTCACAGCTCTCCTCGTGACGCCAGACGTCGGATTGTCCGGGGACGGTCGGCTTGCTCGCTTCGACATGGGCCCATCATGCCTTTTGTCGACGAGGGTCAGCGTCGGCGACGAGGACCGCGAGAGACCTGGCACAGTTCGGAGTCGTTACTCGCGCGCGCATGGCTCTTCGTTAAGCCATCGACAATCGAAACGGTGGCATCTAATTCCGGCCCACAGTTCATCCGGGGAAGCGCACTGTCAGCGCCCGATCGGGGATCGACCCGTCTAACGGGACATCCACTTCGATCTCTTCGTCTGTCCGGAAAGCTCATAGCGACATGACGTGTGCACACCCCGCTCACACGAAAGACCACCGAGAGCGCGCAAGGATCACGAACGGGATAGCCGTAGGATTTCGCCATGTCTGCCTTTTGGCGCGGTCTCCGCCAGTTTGTGCGTCAGCGCCCGGAAGTAGACGAGCGCGTCCCTGAACTCTCTCGATGGGATTCTCGCGGCATCGTGGGAACCATAGGCATAGGCGAGAATGCAGGGCTCAAAGTCCTCGCGCTAAAAGAGGTAAATGGTGCAGGGAAATACGTGAGCTACCTCCTCGAGCTGCCTTTCGCATTCATTGAAAACCCCGACTCCTCAATTCGCATGGAGAACGGCATCTTCGATGACAACGTCCCCGGTGAGTCGGGGGGCCTTATCGATGAGCTGACGAGAGCGTTTGATGTCACATGGTCATGCTCATCGGCGGACGTCGACGCCTACTTTCGAGATCTGGACCGGTGAGACCCGATTGGCGGGGAATCACTCCACTTCCCTCTGGACCTAGGTCATCAGGCTGAAGCAACACCCCCGTGGTGGCCCGCGAAAACGAAGCGTTTAGTCGACGGCTACTGGCCTGCTAGAGATTCCCCACAACAGCCTCCAAGAAACGCAGGACGGGGCGGGCCAGCCATCGCCAGAGCCAGAGCAGCGGCCGAGGCCACCAGTCGGGCGCCCCACTATTGGCGCGGTCCCGGCGCCGCCGGGCGCGCTCGGCACGCGTCCGGGGCTGCGGTCCACGGCGCGCGCGGCCTCTAGGGCGTTCCGGTAGGGGCCGCTCCGACTCCGACATCTACGCTTGCTCGGCTCTCTGGATGGCCCGGTAGACAGTTGAGCGTGCGACGCCGAAGAGCTCCGCGATCTCGCTCGTCGTGTGCTCACCGGTTCGGTGCAGCTGGACGAGGTGCTTCTCCTGCGAGGCGGTGAGCTTGGGCTTTCGGCCGCGGAGTTTGCCGGCCGCCTTCGCGATCGCCATGCCCTCACGAGTCCGGGCACGGATCAGGTCCGCCTCGAACTCGGCCACCATCCCGAGGACGTTGAACAGCAGCCGGCCCACGGGGTCGGTGGGGTCGTAGACCGCTCCCCCGAGATTCAGCGCGACACCCTTCGTCGTCAGCTCGTCGGCAATGTCCGTCGCGTCTCGCAGCGATCGAGCCAGACGGTCGAGCTTCGTCACCACTAGGACGTCGCCGGCGCGGCACGCAGCGAGAGCTTCGCGAAGGCCCGGCCGAGCTCGAGTCGTCCCCGAGAGGCCGTGGTCAACATGCACGTGTTGATCGTCAACACCCAGTGCTGCGAGACCATCGCGCTGTGCTGCGAGATCTTGTCCCGAGGTCGAGACCCGGGCGTATCCGATGAGCATCCGACGACTGTAGCGTTTAGACCCCCGTCACCGGGCATTTTTGCGGGACAGGCATACGCGAATCCGCAGGCCAGGAGCTACTTGGTCTCAACCGACCAAGAACGGCCGGGGCAGGTGTCCCGATGAACGACCCTCAAGCGCGATCGCGCATCCTCACCGCGTCCGCGAGATGTCGGACTCGGCGGCTGAAGCTGCCAGGCCAGCCGGCGCTTCGACCCCGCGCTCCGGCTATCACTTCGGCTACGGCTACGGCTGCGGCACCGGCACGCCGCGCGGCAGCCGGATCGCGACGACCGCGCTGACCGCGAGCAGCGCCGCCGCCGTGCCGAAGGCCACCTCGAACGAGGCGACGTCGACGAGCAGCCCCGCGACCAAGGGCCCCGCGATCGCCCCGACGTCCGAGCACATCGAGAAGATCGCCACCGGGCGACCGCCCCGAGCGCCCGCCGCGTCGCCGACGAGGGCGGCCGGGGCCGTGCCCATGAACGCCGTCGCGACGCCGTAGACGGCCAGCAGCGCGCCGAGGGTCACGAGTCCGGGGGCGAACGGGACGGCAGCCAACGACACAGCAGCCACCGCGAACGAGCCGATCACGGCGGGTCGCCGGCCCACGGTGTCGACGAAGCGGGACGCCGGCGCGAGCGCGATCGTCTGCGCCACCGCGGCGACGGCGAACAGGACACCCGTCCACGAGGTCGGCTGGAGCAGCACCTCGACGACCAGCACCGGCACCAGCGCGCTGCGGACGCCCAGGGACGACCAGCCCTGGGCGAAGCTCGCCACGCACGCCGCCCGGAACCGCACGTCGCGCAGCACGTCGGCGAGGGGCCTCGTCGGCTCCGCGGCCGAGGCGGCGGCCGCCGCGTCGCCGCGGCGCGGCGGGCTGAGCAGCAGGATGCCGACGATGCCTGCGACCGCGAGCGTGCCCGCGTAGAAGAAGAACGGCGCGGTGAGCGAGACGGTCGCGAGGAGGCCGCCGAGCGCGGGCCCGGCCATGCCCCCGACGAGGAACCCGCCCTGGTAGAAGCCGATCGACCGGGCGCGGCGGTCCGGGGTCGTCGAGGCGAGCAGCAGGGTCATCGCCGAGATCGTGAACATCGCCGAGCCGATGCCGCCGACCCCGCGCAGCAGCAGCAGCTGCACGTAGTCGTGCGCGAGGCCCGCCAGGCCGCTCGACACGGCCACGATGCCGATGCCGACCGAGAGCACGACGCGCTCGCCCGCGACGTCGATCATGCGCCCGACGAACGGGCTCGCCACGAGGCGCATCAGGGCGAAGGCCGAGAGGACCGCGCCGACGGCGACGTAGCCGACGCCGAAGCTCGCCGCGTAGACGGGGAGCACGGGCACGACGACCCCGAAGCCGACCATGACGAAGAAGGCGATGACGCCCAGGACGACGACGTCCCGTCCGAGCCGGGCACGATGAGGGCGGGGCGAGTCTCGGCGGGTCGGGGCAGGGCGGGTCACCGACCAAGACTAGGCGTCGCGTGTGACGCTGTGTTGCAGGCCCGTGGCGCCCGCGACGGTGCACGACGACGATGGCCCGATGACTCGACGCATCCGGTTCAACGCCTTCGACATGAACTGCGTGGGGCACCAGTCCCCCGGCCTCTGGCGGCACCCCGACGACCGCTCGCCCGACTACACGAAGCTGAGCTACTGGACGTCCCTCGCGCGCCTCCTCGAGGCCGGTCGCTTCGACGGCCTGTTCATCGCGGACGTGCTCGGCACCTACGACGTCTACGGCGGCAACCACGACGCGGCGCTCCGCAACGGCACGCAGACGCCGGTCGGCGACCCGATCCTGCTCGTCTCGGCCATGGCGGCGGCGACCGAGCACCTCGGCTTCGGGATCACGGCCGGCACCGCCTACGAGCACCCCGTGCCGTTCGCGCGGCGCATGTCGACCCTCGACCACCTCACCGACGGCCGTGTGGGCTGGAACGTCGTCACCGGCTACCTCCCCAGCGCCGCCCGCAACATGGGAGCCGACGACCAGCTCGACCACGACGACCGCTACGACCAGGCCGACGAATACCTCGAGGTGCTCTACAAGCTGTGGGAGGGCTCGTGGGAGGACGACGCCGTCGTCCGCGACCGCGAGACCGGCGTCTTCACCGACCCGACGAAGGTGCACGAGATCGGGCACGAGGGCACCTGGTACAAGGTGCCGGGCATCCACGTCTCCGAGCCGAGCCCGCAGCGGACGCCGGTGATCTACCAGGCGGGCGCCTCGCCGCGTGGCATCCGCTTCGCCGCCGGCAACGCCGAGTCGATCTTCGTCGCCGCCCCCACGAAGGAGCGCCTGGCCGCGACCGTCACGAAGCTGCGCGACGCCCTCGAGGAGGCGGGCCGCGACCGGTACTCCGCCCGCATCTACACGCTGCTGACGATCATCACCGACGCGACGCCCGAGGCCGCCGAGGCGAAGCACGCGGAGTACCAGCGGTACGCGTCGCACGAGGGCGCGCTGACCCTGATGTCGGGCTGGATGGGCGTCGACCTGTCGACGTACTCGCTCGACGACCCGGTGGGCGACGTGGAGAGCAACGCGATCCAGTCGGCGCTCGCGAACTTCCAGGCGCAGGCCGGCGACAGCGGCAAGGAGTGGACCATCCGCGACATCGCGGAGGCGGCGGGCATCGGCGGGCTCGGCCCCCGCATCGTCGGGTCAGGCGAGCAGATCGCCGACCAGCTGCAGGAGTGGGTCGCCGAGACGGACGTGGACGGGTTCAACCTCGCCTACGCCATCACCCCCGGCACCTTCGAGGACATCGTCGAGCACGTCATCCCCGTGCTGCAGGCTCGCGGCGTGTACCCGACCGAGTACGAGCCGGGCACCCTCCGCCAGAAGCTCTTCGGCCGCGGCGACCGGCTGCCGGACGAGCACCACGGAGCCCGTCACAAGGCGTCCGCGAGGGTGGCCTCGGCCTGACGGGGAGTCCGCAGGAGGCGCGGTGCAGGCATGTCCTGCACCGCGCCTCCTGCGTTCTGCTCACGATCGTTACACTCCTGTGCTCCCTGCCCGCCGACCCACTGCCTGACCGGGGGTTCCGTGTCCTCGGGCAGGTAACGACGGGCGTGCCCGAGCAGCCCGAACGACACCGGTCGCCTGGACAGGACCCGGCGTGTCCTCGTTATGGTGGACGCCGAACGCCCGGTCCAGGCCGGGCGTTCGTGCGGACGGGTCGACGAGCGAGTGACGAGGAACGGGGATCAGATGGCGTGGGACTACGTGACGGGGCGGTGGGACCAGATCTGGTTCGCCTCGTGGCAGCACTTCTCCCTGGTGGTCCAGTGCCTCGTGCTCGCGGTGGTGATCGCCGTCGTCCTGGCCGCGCTCGTGTACCGGGTGCCCGCCCTCACCGCGGTGGCGAACGGCGTCTCGGCCATCGGCCTGACCCTCCCCTCCTTCGCCGTCGTCGGCCTCCTGATCGTGCCGCTCGGCTTCGGGGTCGTGCCCGCGGTGGTCGTCGTCACCTTCTTCGCGACCCTGCCCGTGCTGCGGAACGCCGTGGTGGGCCTGACCCAGGTCGACCCGGCTCTGGTCGAGTCCGCGCGGGGCATCGGGATGGGGAGCCTCCGCACCCTCGTGCAGGTCCAGCTGCCGCTGGCCTGGCCGATCATCCTCACCGGCGTGCGCGTCAGCGCGCAGATGGTGATGGGCATCGCCGCCGTCGCCGCCTACTCGCTGGGGCCCGGCCTCGGCGGCTTCATCTTCTCGGGCCTGTCCCGAGCCGGCGGCGCGAACGCGCTCGCCTCCGTGGTCACCGGGGTGGTCGGCGTCGTCGTCCTCGCCCTCGTGCTCGACCTCCTGCTCGTCGGCCTCGGCCGCCTGACCATCTCGAGAGGCATCCGTGTCCAGAACTGACTCCCCCACCGCCTCCTCGTCCGCGACGGAGGCGTCGGGCCGAAGCATCCTGCTCGACCAGGTCACGAAGCGCTATCCGGGACAGGCGGCCCCCGCCGTCGACGGCATCACCCTCGAGATCCCCGCGGGCAAGATCGTCATGCTGGTCGGCCCCTCCGGCTGCGGCAAGACCACGACCCTCAAGATGATCAACCGCCTGATCGAGCCCACCGAGGGCCGGGTCGTGCTCGGCGACGACGACGTCACCGACATCGACGGCGACGAGCTGCGTCGCCGCATCGGCTACGTGATCCAGGCCGGAGGGTTGTTCCCGCACATGACGGTGGCGGCCAACATCGCGATCGTCCCCAAGATGCTCGGCTGGTCCAAGGACCGCATCACGGCCCGTGTCGACGAGCTGCTCGAGCTCGTCTCGCTCGACCCGGTGACCTACCGCGACCGGTTCCCCCGCGAGCTGTCGGGCGGCCAGCAGCAGCGCGTCGGCGTGGCTCGGGCCCTCGCCGCCGACCCGCCCGTGCTGCTCATGGACGAGCCGTTCGGCGCCGTCGACCCGATCACGCGCCAGCGCCTGCAGGACGAGCTGATCAACATCCAGCACGAGCTGCAGAAGACGATCGTCATCGTCACGCACGACTTCGACGAGGCCGTCAAGCTCGGCGACTGGATCGTGGTCTTCTCCGAGGGCGCCCACATCGTGCAGTACGACACCCCGGAGCGCATCCTCGCCGAGCCCGCGAACGAGTTCGTCGAGAACTTCATCGGCTCCGGCGCGGGGCTCAAGCAGCTGACGCTCACCCGGGTGCGCGACGTCGACCTGGCGGAGGCGGTGGTCGCCAAGGCCGGCGAGTCCGGCCGCGAGGTGGCCGCCCGCGTCGAGGCCGCCGGGCACGAGCACGCCGTCGTCGTCGACGACCGCGGCCGCCCCGCCCGCTGGCCGTCGCTGCGGCAGCTCTCGCGCCTCGACGTCGTGCCCGACGGGACGGATCCCCAGCTGCCCGTGATCGGCAGCGGGGCCACCCTCAACGACGCCCTCGACACGATGCTCGTCTCGAGCGCCGGCGCCGCGCTGGTCACCGGTCGACGCGACGCCTTCGTCGGCGTCATCACGGTCGAGGTCGTCATGGAGGCCATCACCCGGGCGCGCAAGGCCGCCGCCGTGGCGCTCGAGGGCGCCCCGGTCGGCACGAACACGGGCCCCCTGCCCGTCGTCGGGCAGCCGCACGACGCGCAGCTCGCCGCTCAGGGCGACCCTGCCGAGAGCACCGAGGCCGAGGGCGACCGCGTCGCCGACGGCGCAGGCCCGGCCGGGGGCGACCGCGTCGCCGACGGCGCACGCCCGGCCGGGGAGCGTCCGTGACCGCCGTCGCGGACGTGCCCGCCGCCTCCTCGTCCGCTGGCCGCCCCCGGCGCGCCCGGCCGTCGTGGCTCGGCCTCGTCGTCCAGCCGGCGGCCGTCGCCGTGGTGTTCGCCGCGTTCTGCGTCTGGCTCTCGACCGCCGACCTCACGACCGCCGAGCGCACGACCCTCAACCCGTCCGCGCTGGTCACCTACACGGGCGAGCACCTGGCGCTGACCTTCGCGTCGGCCGCCATCGTGCTCGTCCTGGCCGTGCCGCTGGGCGTCCTCCTCACCCGCCGCCCGTTCCGGCGTGCAGCCGGCCCCGTGCTCGTGCTCGCCAACTTCGGGCAGGCGGCCCCCGCGGTCGGCCTGATCGTGCTGCTCGCCCTGTGGCTCGGGTTCTCGTTCTGGACCGCCGTGATCGCCCTCGTGCTGTACGCGGCCCTGCCCGTGCTGCGGAACACCATGATCGGCCTGCAGAGCGTCGACGCCCGCCTCGTCGAGGCGGGACGCGGCATGGGGATGTCGGCCGTCTCGGTCCTGTTCCGCGTGGAGCTGCCGCTCGCCGTTCCCGTCATGCTCTCCGGCATCCGCACGGCCCTCGTGCTGCTCGTGGGCTCGGCGGCCCTGGCGACCTTCATCGGCGCCGGCGGTCTCGGGCTCCTCATCACGACCGGCGTCAACCTGTTCCTGCCGAAGGTGCTCGTCTCGGGCGCCCTGCTCGTCGCCCTCCTCGCGCTGCTCATCGACTGGCTCGGCCGCGTGGTCGAGCACGTCGCCCGACCGAAGGGCCTCCGATGACCCCCACCGACGACCGACGACCCCGCCTGCGGGCGCTCCGCCGCGCCTCCCTGCTGGGAGTGGTCGCCGCCTCGTCCGCGGCCCTCCTGACGGGCTGCGGGCTGCAGCCCGCGACCGCCTTCGTGCCCGCCGTGGCGCCCGGCTCGATCGAGGCGATCGACGACCTCCCGGACGACGCCGCGATCACGGTCACGGCCAAGAACTTCACGGAGCAGCTCATCCTCGGCAAGATCGCCGTGCTCGCGGCCCAGGCCGCGGGCTTCGAGGTCACCGACATGACCAACGTGCCGGGCAGCGTCGCCGTCCGCCAGCTCATGCTCGACGGCGGCGCCGACATGACCTACGAGTACACGGGCACCGCCTGGCTCACCTACCTCGGAGAGGCGGCGGGCATCCCCGACAAGCAGGAGCAGTACGAGGCCGTGCGCAACGCCGACGAGGCCAACGGCCTCGTCTGGCTCGAGCCCGCACCGCTCAACAACACCTACGCGATGGCGGTCCGGTCGGAGGCGGTGGCCGAGCTGGGCGACGTCGCCACGCTGTCGCAGATCGCGGCCCTCCCCGTCGACCAGCGGACGTTCTGCGTCGAGGCGGAGTTCAACTCGCGGGCGGACGGCTTCGCCCCCATGCTCGAGCGCTACGGCCTCGAGCTCGGCGCGGCGGACGGGGTGCCGACGAGCAACGTGAGCATCCTCGACACGGGCACCGTCTACGAGGCCACCGACCGCGGCCGGTGCAACTTCGGCGAGGTCTTCACGACCGACGGGCGCATCGACTCCCTCGACCTGACCGTGCTGGAGGACGACCAGGGGTTCTTCCCTGCCTACAACGTCGCCCCGGTGCTGACCGACGACGTGCTGGCGACCTACCCCCAGCTGGCCGCGGTCTACGAGCAGATCTCGCCGGCGCTCACGGACGACGAGCTCCGCACCCTGAACCGCCGCGTCGACGTGGAGGGCGAGGAGCCCGCCGACGTCGCCTTCGACTGGATGGTCGAGAAGGGCTTCGTGACACGCCCGTGACACATCGCCCGGGGGGTGATTAACACGGGCTAGACGCAGGGTGAACGGCAGGCGGCGACACCTGCCGTTCGTCGTCCCCCGCTTGCGGGGCGAGGGTGCGCGTCACCCGGTCTGCACGACAGCTGTCGCCGTGAAGTCATCGATCGGCGCCCGTCCCCGCCGGGTCGGCACCAGGTCCCAAAGCGACCTTGACCAGGTCATAACCCTTCGTGACGAGGTGTCGCCCCGTGGGGGCACCTCGCGGCGGGGAACAGGGGCGGTGCGTCCTGGTCACTCGGCGGGCGTCGCCGCGGGCGCGACTCGCCCGGGGTGACGCGGCGCGATGTCCCGCGTGCGGGGGGCAGGGGAACCCCCGAACGGGGGGTCCCCTCCCGGGGGGTCCCCCACCTTAGAGTCGAGTCACCGGCAGCGGCACCCACCGCCCCGGAGAGCCACACCCGAACTGCTCCACCCGAACCGCTCCACCCACCCGAACGGGCCCTGCCGACGATCACCCGTCGTCGGCGACGCCCAGCGACGTCCGTCGCCGTCCTGCCGTACCCGCGGCTGCCGGCAGACGAGCCGTCGACCCCCGTCGTCCGGACGGACCCGAATCCCGACCGGACGGCCGTTCCGTTGCCCGTCGCCGCCCGAATCGGCGCCGGTGTCATTCGTCGCCTACCCGAGCACGAGTCCCCCCATGCCCAGCAGCCCGTCGTCCCTCCGTACCCTCCTGCCCTCCGGCCGCCCCGCCGGGTCCTCCTCCTCCGCGTCCGTGCGTCCCGTCCTCGACGGGTCGGCCGAGCCCGTCGACCTGCTCGTGCCCTCGGCCGCCGCCCCCGCGCCCGTCGTCGCCGCCGAGCCTGTGGCCGGATCCGCGCATCCCGCGCGGACGTCTGCCCCCCTCGCCGAGCCCGCCGCCGAGACGCTCACCGGCGCCCGGTGGGCGCTGCGCTACCGACGCCGCCTCCGGGTCGTCGACACGGCGGTCGTCGCCGTCAGTGTGGTCGCGGCCGCGGTCGTCGACGTGCTCGACGACCTGGTGGACCAGGGCGCCGGCTCGGCCTCGGCGGTCGTGGACGGCGTCCTCGGGGCGCTCTGGCTCCCCCTCGTCGTGGCGGTCGTCTGGACCGCCGCCCTGGCCCTCTACCGCAGCCGTGACCTCGCCGTCGTCGGCAGCGGCGTCCTCGAGTACAAGCGCGTGGGCAGCGCCAGCGTCCTCGCCTTCGTCGTCGTCGCCGTCGGGTTCTCGGTCGCAGGGCACGTCGGCGGCCAGGAGTACTTCCTCGTCGCGCTGCCCGCGGGCGGCGCGGGCCTCGTGCTCGGCCGGTGGGGCATGCGCCGGTGGCTCGAGGCCCAGCGCGGCGCCGGCCACTTCCTCTCCCGTGCCGTCGTCGTCGGCAGCCGCGAGGACGTCGCCTACGTCGTCGACCGCATCGACGCGACGAGCGGCGCCGTCTACGACGTCGTCGGGGCAGCTCTGACCGACGGCGACCGTGACGGCTCCGGCGTCGTCGTCGGCGACCGCGTCGTCCCCGTCGTCGCGGGCCTCGACGACGTGCCGCGTGCCGTCTGGCGCCTGAGCGCCGAGAGCGTGATCGTCGCCGGGGACGCGGGCCGCGGCCGCGACTGGCTCCGCGACCTCGGCTGGTCCCTCGAGGGCCGCGCCACCGAGCTCGTCCTCGCGTCCCGGCTGACCAACGTCGCCGGCCCCCGCATCCACTTCCGTCCCGTCGAGGGACTTCCCCTGATGCACGTCGAGCTGCCCGAGTTCGACGGACCGCGCCACGCGATGAAGCGGGTGTCCGACCTCGTCCTGGCCGGGGGCGCCCTCGTGGTGCTCGCGCCGCTCCTCCTGGTCCTCGCCCTCGTCGTCCGGCTCGACAGCGCCGGGCCGGTGCTGTTCCGACAGCGCAGGGTGGGCCGGGACGGCCGCACCTTCGAGATGCTGAAGTTCCGGTCGATGGTCGTCGACGCCGAGCAGCTGCTCGGCTCGCTCGGCACGGCGGACGAGGGCGCGGGCCCGCTGTTCAAGATGCGCCACGACCCCCGCGTGACCCGCGTCGGACGCCTGCTGCGGAAGTGGTCGCTCGACGAGCTGCCCCAGCTCTGGAACATCGTCCGCGGCGACATGAGCGTCGTCGGCCCCCGGCCGCCCCTCCCCCGGGAGGTCGCCGACTACGAGCGCCACGTGCACCGCCGGCTCTACATCAAGCCCGGCCTGACCGGCATGTGGCAGATCAACGGCCGCAGCGACCTCAGCTGGGAGGACAGCGTCCGCCTCGACCTCTACTACGTCGAGAACTGGTCGCTCACCGCCGACCTCGTGATCATGTGGCGCACGGTCCGCGTGCTCCTCCGTCACGACGGGGCCTACTGATGCGCCGCCGCACCCTGCTGCTGTCCGGAGCCGGCGTCGTCGTGCTGGCCGCCGCCGTCGTGGTGGCCGTCGTCGTCACGACCGGGTCGAACGAGGCCACGGCCAGCGGAGGAGGCATCGACGCCCCCGCGTACGTCACGACCGAGACCGGCGCACCTGCCGTCGAGCGGGACGGGGCCGAGGCCCCCGAGGACCGGGTGCAGGCCGACGCGGTGCCGTTCGCCGAGTCGGTGGACTACCCCGACGGCCTCACCGTCACCTCGGAGGCGGTCGACCAGGGCACGGTGACCGCGACCGGCGCCGGCGTGGTCACGGGGGCTCCCTACGTGGTCTTCGCCGTCACGGTGCACAACGGCACCGACGCGGACGTCGACCTCACGTCGGTCGTCCCGAGCCTGCGCGCGGGCAGCGACGCCGTCCCCTCCGCACCGCTGTACGACGACGTCGACGTGGCCGACCTCGACAGCGTCGTCACCGCGGGTGCCGACGTCACCGCCCGGTACGCCTTCGTCGTCCCGGAGGACCGCCGCGACCAGGCCACGCTCTACCTCGACCTGGACGGCGTCCACGCGCCGGCCACCTTCACGGGGAGCCTGCCCCGATGACCGCCACGACACAGGACGCGATCCGTCCCGGCGACACCGCCCCCTCAGCCCGGCCCCGACCGCGCCGGAGGGTCGACGTGCTCGGCGCCGTCGGCGGCCAGGGCACCCAGGCGCTGCTCGGCCTCGCCGGCCAGATCGTGGCCGTCCGGCTGCTCGCTCCGTCCGACTGGGGCGTCTACGCGGTGCTCTACGGCGTGGTCGTCGTCTTCGCGGCCCTGGCGAGCGGCTTCGTCGGCGACTCCCTGACCGTGCTCGACCGGGGCTCTGCGGACGTCCGCCGCGGGCTCCTGGCCTGGGCTGCCGTCTGGTGCGTCGCCGCGCCGGCGGTCGCGGGCGTCGTGATCGGCGCCTCCGGCGCGCTCGCGCCGGCCGAGGCCGCCCTCTTCGCCCTGGCCGCGGGCGCCTTCGCCGCCGAGGAGGTCGCGCGACGCCTCCTGATGGCGCAGCTGCGCTTCTGGCGGCTCGTCGTCGTCGACCTCACCGGCCTCGGCGCGCTGCTCGGCACGGCCGGCCTGCTCGCGGTCGGTGGTGCCACCGGGCTGCTGCTGCCGCTCGCCGCGCTCGGCGCAGGGCAGTCCGTCGCCCTCGTGACCGCCCTCGCGCTCGCTGGCCCCCGACGGGCGGCGACGGCCTCGCCGAGCTGGGCCACCGGCCACAGCGGGGTGCGGATCGTCGCCGCCTACGGGTCGCTCCGCGCCGCACAGGCCGTCGTGCGCCCGTCCCTGCTGACCGTGACGCGCCTCCTCGTCGTCCTGTTCGTCGGGACGGTGGCGACGGGCGACCTCGAGGCGGCCCGCGTGTTCGTGGCGCCCGTCCTGCTGCTCGTCGGCGGCCTGTCGACCTACCTCTTCGCGACCTTCGCCGTGGCCCACGCCGTGCCGACCCGGACTCTCGTGCGTCGGGCCGACCGCGCGGTGCTGCGGCTGCTCGTCGGCGCCCTCGCCGTCGGTGCGGTCGCGGTGCTGCTGGCGCCCGTCGCGGGCGAGCTGGTCGCGGGCCGGCCGCTCGACACCCTCGCGGTCGCCGGCTGGGCCGCGTACGCGGTGAGCGTCGCAGCCGTCACCCCGTACGGGTCGCTCGCGGCCGTCCGGGGCGGTCAGGCCCGCGTGCTCGCCGTGCGCGTCGCCGACTCGTTCTTCTCGCTAGCGGCCGCCGTCGCCGTCCTCGGCGTCGGCGCTCCCCCCGCCGCGGTGCCGTTCGCGCTCTGCGCCGGCAGCGTGCTCGGCGGGCTGCTCGTGCGGCGCGTGGTGACCAGCCTCGGCGACGCGGCCGCCGTGCCGGGCCGCCCCCGTCCCGCCGACCTCGAACCTCCTCCCCCCACGTCCGACCCCGACGGCCGCCCCCTCGCCCTCACGACCCGACCCGCACCCGACCGCGGACGAGCAGACCGCTCGCCCGAGACCCTGACCGGAGAGACACGACCATGACCCCCACCCCTCGTCGAACGGCCCGCTCGGCCGTCGGCGTCCTCGCCCTGACGGCCCTCGTGGCCGGGGGCCTCGCCTGGGCGCCCACGGCCGCCTCGGCGGCGACGGCTGCCGCCCCCGGCATGACCGTCACCGGTGCCTACACCAGCAGCTCCCCGGCCGGCAGCGCCGCCGCCGCCAGCACGACCACCGTCAGCTCCGACGTCCTCCCGACGCCGCAGATCAACGGCGTCGTCTGGAGCACCGCGGTCGTCGGCACCACGGCCTACGCGGTCGGCGCCTTCACGGCTGCCCGGCCCTCCGGCAGCGCCGAGGGGCAGAACTCGGTCACCCGCAACAACGCCATGGCGTTCGACGTCCGCACGGGCGCGATCCTGCCCTGGAACCCGAACCTCAGCGCGCAGGGCCGTTCCGTCGAGGTCTCGCCCGACGGCGCGACCCTCTACGTCGGCGGCGACTTCTCGACCGTGGGCGGCGTCGCCAAGAGCAAGATCGCGGCCTTCACCGTCTCGACGGGTGCCCTGAAGACGTCGTTCTCGGCCTCCATCTCCGGGTCCGTGTGGGGCATCGCCCCGACCGCCACGACCGTCTACGTCGTCGGCTCGTTCGGCACCGCGAGCTCGAAGGCCCGCGCCAACGCGGCCGCCTTCACGACCGCGACCGGCGCGCTCACCGCGTGGAACCCCGGCACGGACAACATCACCCAGGCCGTCGTGGCGGCACCCGACGACAGCCGCGTCGTCATCGGCGGCCGCTTCCAGACCATCGGCGGCCAGCCGATCGTCGGCATCGGCGCGGTCGACGGCTCGGTCGGCGCGATCCAGCCCTTCGAGGCCAAGCCCATCTCGGCGCAGCAGGGATCCAACCGTTCCTGGGTGACCGACATGACCGTCGTCGACGGCGTCATCTACGCCACCGGCAACGGCGAGGGCGGCCACTGGTTCGACGGGCGCTTCGCGGCCCGCTTCGACACCGGTGCCCTCGTCTGGCTCGACAACTGCTACGGCGCGAGCTACGGCACGGCCGTCATCGGCCAGGTCGCCTACGCGGTCTCGCACTCGCACGACTGCACCTCGGTCGGTGCGTTCGCCGAGCAGTCGCCGTCCGTCTGGAAGCGCGCGACCGCCAACACGATCGCCGCGACCGGCACCGACCAGGGAGGTCCGAGCGTCGGCAGCATCTACTCCGGCCAGGCCACCCCGACCCAGCTGCCGTGGTACCCACTCGTGAACTCCGGCTCGTACACGAAGCAGTACCAGGGCGGCTGGTCGCTCGGCGCGTCGTCGAGCACGGCCAAGTACCTCGTCATGGGCGGAGAGTTCACGCAGGTGAACGGCAAGGCACAGCAGGGCCTCGCCACGTTCGCCACGCGCGACACGGCGCCGAACAAGGTCGCCCCCCAGTACGCGCCGATGAAGCCCACGGGCCTCTCGCTCGCGTCGGGCAGCGTCCGCGTGTCGTTCCCCACGACGTGGGACTACGACGACGGCAGCCTGACCTACAGCCTCTTCCGCGACTCGGGCACGACCCCGATCGCGACGCAGGTGGCGGACTCGCGCTTCTGGCGCCTCCCGACCCTCGGCTTCGTCGACGCCGGCCTCGCGGCCGGCAGCAGCCACACGTACCGCGTGTCGGTGACGGACGCCGCCGGCAACACCTTCACCGGGTCGCGCTCCGACTCCGTCACGGTCTCGTCGTCGGCCGGCGACCCGTACGAGAAGGCGGTGGCCGCCGACGGCGCCACCAGCCTGTGGACGTTCGGCGAGCCCTCCGGCACCGCCGTCTACGACCACGTCGGCTTCTCCGACGCCACCACGACCGATGCTGTCCAGCGGGGCGCAGGAGGCCCGGTCAGCACGACGGCCGCCTCGTTCCAGGGGCAGCAGGGCTCGACGGCATCGGCGAACTCGCCGGTCGACGGTCCGCAGACGTTCACGGTCGAGTCGTGGTTCCGCACGACGAGCACGTCCGGCGGCAAGATCGTCGGGTTCGGCGACCGTCAGACGGGCAACTCGTCGAGCTACGACCGGCACGTCTACATTGACGGCGAGGGACGCGTCACGTTCGGGGTCTACCCCGGAGGCACGGCGACCGTCTCGAGCTCGCCCGGTCTCAACGACGGGACGTGGCACCTCGCCACGGCGAGCCTCGGCTCGTCGGGCATGAGCCTGTCGATCGACGGCGTCAAGGTCGCCTCGCGAGGCGACGTGACCAGCGCCCAGGCCTACAAGGGCTTCTGGCGCGTGGGCGGCGACTCGAACGGCGGCTGGCCGAACGCCGGCAGCGACTGGTTCACGGGCGACGTCGCGGACGTGGCGGTCTACCCGACCGTCCTCAGCGCCGCGCAGGTGGACGGCCACTGGGTCGCGTCCGGTCGCACCTCGACCGTCCCTGCTCCGCCGACCGACGCCTACGGCAAGGCCGTCACCACCGACGAGCCGTCGCTGTACTGGCGCCTCGACGACACCGGCTCCGGCAGCACCGCCCGTTCGACGACGGCCTCCCCCGCGCCCGGCCTGATCACGGGCGGCGTCACCAAGGGCGTCGCAGGCGCCCTCGGCAGCACCGGCTCCGCCTTCGGCTTCGACGGACAGCAGGGCCAGGTCGTCCAGGTGCAGGACGCGCAGGCGCCCAGCACCTACAGCACCGAGCTCTGGTTCTCGACGACGTCCACCGTCGGCGGGAAGCTGATCGGCTACGGCGACTCGGCACAGGGGCTCTCGGGCAACTACGACCGCCACGTCTACCTGCAGGACGACGGACACCTCGTGTTCGGCACCTGGACGGGCCAGGCGAACACGATCACGACCGACCGCGCCTACAACGACGGTGCCTGGCACCAGGTCGTGGCGACGCAGTCGAGCGCCGGCATGGTCCTCTACGTCGACGGCGTCGCCGTGGGCACGAACGCGCAGACCGGCGCTCAGGGCTACAACGGTCGCTGGCACGTCGGCGGCGACGTCACGTGGGGCTCCTCGAGCTCGTACGTGGCCGGGTCGATCGACGAGGTGTCGGTCTACCCGACGGCCCTCACCGCAGCCCAGGTGGCGGCTCACCACGACGCCGGCACCGGGGTCGTCACCCCGCCGCCGGCCCCGGCGAACGTCGCCCCCACGGCGTCGGCCACGAGCACCTCGGTCGACCTGGCCGCCTCGCTCGACGGCAGCGCCTCGTCCGACACCGACGGGACCGTCGCCTCCTGGGCGTGGGACTTCGGGGACGGCCAGGTCGGCACCGGCGCGACCGTGCAGCACGCCTACTCCGCGGCGGGCACGTACCAGGTCGTCCTCACGGTGACCGACGACGACGGCGCGACCGCCAGCACCACCGTGCCGGTGACCGTGACCGCCCCCGTGGTCGTCACTCCCCCGGTCGTGACCCCGCCTGCCACCACCGCCTACGCCGCCGACGCCTTCGAGCGCCAGACGACGGGCGGCTGGGGCTCGGCGGACATCGGAGGCGCGTGGACGACCCCCAACGCGGTCTCGTCGTTCTCGACCGCGCAGGGCGCCGGGCTGATCAAGATGGCGGCCGCCGGGTCGGGGCCGCAGATCTACCTGAACGGCGTGCAGGCCACCGACGCGGCCACCCGCGTCACCGTTGCCCTCGACAAGGTGCCGACCGGGGCAGGCGTCTACGCGTCGGTCATCGGCCGGGGCGTGACGGGCCAGGGCGACTACCGCGCCAAGGTCACGTTCCGCGCCAACGGCGCCGTCGCCGTCGCGCTGTTCCGGCAGGCGGCGGACGGCACGCAGACGGTCCTCGGCACCGAGAGCGTCGTGCCCGGCCTGACCTACGTCGCCGGACAGAAGATCGCCGTCGCCCTCGAGGTCACCGGCACGTCGCCGACGACCGTCCGGGCGAAGGTCTGGGCCGCCGGCGGCACCGAGCCGACGGCGTGGGCCAAGACCGCGACCGACTCCACGGCGGGCCTCCAGGCCGCGGGACGGGTGGGCTTCCACTCCTACCTGTCGGCCTCCGCCACCAACGCACCCGTCGTCTCCTCGTGGGACGACCTGACCATCACGAAGGCAGGCAACTGACCCATGACCCTCGACACCACCAGAACGACCGGCCGGGGCGCGGGGGCGCCCGGGGCAGCGCCCGCCGACGCGGACGCTGCACCCGGGGCCCGGCGGGCCGAGCAGTGGCTGCTCGACGCGGCCGACCTCCCGGAGGCGCCCCCGCGCCTCCCGGGCGGTCGCCGCAGCAAGGTCCTCGTCGTGCACTCGTCCGACGAGCTGTACGGCTCGGACCGCATCGTCCTCGAGGTCGTCGGCGAGCTCGCCGCCCGCGACGACCTCGACGTGACCGTGTGGCTGCCGTCCGACGTGGCCGTGGGCCCGTTGGGGCCGCAGCTCCGTGAGCTCGGCGCCCGCGTCGAGCGCACGGCGCTGCCGATCCTCCGACGGTCGCACCTCGGCCCGGTCGGCCTCGCCCGCCTCGCGCGGGACGCCGCCCGGACCGCGGCGCGGCTCGCCGGCCGGCACTTCGACCTCGTCTACTGCGCGACGAGCGCCTGCCTCGTCGTCGCCCCCCTCGCGCGCCTGGCCGGCGTGCAGCACGTCGTCGGCCACCTGCAGGAGCCGTGGGGCGACACGGACCGCAAGGGCCTCCGGCCCCTGGCCCGTGCCTGCACCGCCCTCGTGGCCGTGTCCCGCTCGGTCCTCGGCAGTTCCGGCCTCGACGGCGACGACCGTGCCGTCGTCGTGCACAACGGCGTCCCGCGACGGTCGCCCGACCTGGTCGCGGCACCGGAGCACCGCCTCCCCCACTACCTGATGGCCAGCCGCTGGAACTCCCACAAGGGGCACAGCACCCTCCTGACGGCCTGGAACGCGGCGGGCTGCCCCGGCCAGCTCGTCGTCCTCGGCGGCCCGCCCGCCGTCGGGGCCGGCGTCGACGTCCCTGCCCTCGTCCAGGCCATCGTGTCCCGGCCCGAGACCGTCACGGTCGTCGGTCAGGTCGAGGACGCCACCCCGTACGTCCGCGACGCGGACGCCATCGTGCTGCCCACCGACACCCTCGAGGGCTTCGGCCTCGTGGCCCTCGAGGCGTTCAGCGAGGGCCGCCCGGTCGTCGCCAGCCGCAGCGGGGGCCCGGAGGAGGTCGTCGTCGACGGCGAGACGGGCTGGCTCTTCGACCGTCGCGACGTCGACGCCCTCGCCGACCTGTTCGCCGGCCTCGACGTCGACACCCTCGCCGCCGCGGGCCGTCGTGCCCAGGCGGCCTACCAGGAGCGCTACACGCCCGAGAAGATGCGCCGCCGCATCGGTGCCGTCGTCTCCCGTGAGCTGCTCCGCGAGCACGGCCAGGACCTGGCGGTGGCCTCGTGACGCGGCTGGCGGGGGCGCCGGTGCGCCCCGAGGCGACGACCGCCTCCTCGGCCCCGTCGCGCACACCCGTGCCGCACGAGTTCCGTGCAGCACTGGCCGCGCTGGCGTCGGCCCAGAAGTCGTCGAGCGGCGCACCCGCCTACTCGCGGTTCGTGAACCGCCGCCTCGGCCGGTGGGCCGCCGCCGCCGCGCACGTGCTCCGGGCGACGCCGAACCAGGTGACGGCGGTCAGCGCCCTCGCCACCTTCGCCGGCATCGCCGTCCTGGCCACGGTTCCGGCCGGCTGGCTGCCCGCCGTGCTCGTGCCCCTGCTGCTCGTCGTCGGCTACGCCCTCGACTCGGCCGACGGGCAGCTCGCCCGTCTCCGCGGCGGGGGCAGCCCGGCCGGCGAGTGGCTCGACCACGTGATCGACGCGACGAAGATCGCAGTGCTGCACCTCGCAGTCTTCGCGTCGTGGGTCCGCGAGCCCGAGGGACGAGAGGCCGTCCTCGCGCTGCCCCTCGCCTACCAGGTCGTCGCGACGGTCGCCTTCTTCGCGATCGTCCTCACGGAGCAGCTGCGCCGGGCCGAGTCGGTCGCCGCGGGCTCGCCCGTGCTCGTCCGCCGCCAGACCGGTGCCCTCTACTCGCTGGCGGTCGTGCCGACCGACTACGGCCTGATGTGCCTCGTCTTCGTCCTGCTCGCCTGGCCCGGCGCGTTCACCGTGGCCTACCTCCTGCTCTTCGCGGCCAACGCCGCCTACCTGCTGCTCGCCCTCCCCAAGTGGTTCCGCGAGCTCCGCACCGACCCGATGAGGACCTCATGACCAGCACCGCCCGCGCCGTCGTCGTCGACGACCGCCTCGACCTCGGGGACTACCTCCGCTACGTCGCCCAGCACGTCCTCGTCGTCGTCCTGGCCGTCGTCCTCGGCCTCGCCGCCGGGGTGGGCCTCTCGCAGCTGGCCCCCGCCTCCTACACGGCCCAGGCCACGGTCTTCGTCCGGGCCGACGCGCCCGGCTCGAACCTCGACGAGCGCTCGGCCTTCGCCCTGCGCCAGGTCTCGTCGTACGCGCAGCTCGGCACGAGCGCCCAGGTGCTCGGGCCGGTCGCCCAGGCCCAGGGCGTCTCGCTCGCCGACCTGGGCGACCGCGTGACCGTGACGAACCCCGTCGACACGGTGGTGCTCCTCGTCTCGGCCACCGACGTCACGGCCACCGGCGCCGCCCAGCTCGCGGACACCGTCGCGGGGCGCCTGTCGGACACGGTCGACCAGATCGAGTCCACCGACGGTGCCGACGGGCAGACGATCTCCCTCGACCTGACCGCGCCTGCGCCCGTCCCGACGACGTCGACGGGCCCGAGCACGGTCGTCCTCGGGCTGCTGGGCCTGCTGGTCGGCCTCGGCGTCGGTGTCGCTCTCGCGATCGTCCTCGCCCGGACGCGTCCCCGCGTCAGCACGGTCGACGACGTCCGTCGCGCGACCGGCCTGCCGGTGGTCGGCCAGCTGCCCGCCGTCGTGCGCAGCTCGGACGACCCCGACGGGCGCGGCGCCTTGGCGGCCACCCGCACGGCGCTCCGCGAGACCGTGCAGAACCTCCGCGCCCTGCGTGGCGGCGAGCTGCCCCGCGTGCTGCTGCTCGCCCGCACCGACACGGTGTCGGAGGCGGCCGGCGTCGACGGTGGCCTCGCACGCGCCGTGGTGGAGCTCGGCTCGACCTGCGCCCTGCTGCAGTCCGACTTCGACACCCGCACCGTGTCGCGGCCCTCGACGGTCCCCGACAGCGCTCTCCCGGAGCTGACGGAGGCGGACCTCGCCGGCTACGACCGCGTGCCGGTCCCCGACGTCGTCGGCGCCTCCACCCGGTCCTTCGTCCGGTCGGGCGTCGGGCGGTTCTTCGCGGACCTGCGCGGCACCTACGACGTGACCGTCGTGCAGTCGGCCTCGGACTCGCACCCCTTCGCCCTGCGGACCGTGACGGCCGAGTCGGACGAGGTGGTGCTCGTCGTCCGTGCCGGGGCGACCCGCCTGGAGTCCCTCCGCAGCCTGACCGCGGAGCTGATGAGCCTCGACGTCGAGCCGATCGGCGTCGTGCTCGCGGGCGTGCCCCGCTGGCGCCGGGTGCTGCTGCGCGCCACCTGGCGCGACGAGGACTTCCGCCGTGTCGACCGCTCGGGCTCGGGCCACGCCCCGGCCGTCCACGTGCGGTCGTCGGCGCCCGTGTCGTCCTCTCCGGGCGTGCCGTCCGGGACGGTCTCGTCGTCCGAGGCGTCCGCCTCGTCCCCCTCGCGGGCTGAGGGCTCGACGAGCATCGCCGACCTCGTCCGCGACCCGTTCACGACGCCCGAGCCTGCCGCCGAGGCGCCGGTCGCCGAGACGGCCGTGGCTCCCGTCGCACCTGGGGACCAGTCCACGGTGCCGGCCGAGTCCGAGGCCGACGCGGGGGCCGGGGCCGACGAGGCGACGGCGCCCGCCGTGGCGCCGACCTCGAAGTCCGCGCGCAAGCCCCGCGGCAAGGGCCGGATCGTCCCTCGCCGTCCTGCACGCCCGGCCCGTGGACAGGATGACGCTCCGGACGCTGACCGCGACGCCGCCGCCGACGGCTCCGACCCGCGTCCGTCCGACGGCGAGTGACCGTGTCCTCCCCCGCGCGGATCGCCTCCGGTCCCGTCGTCGTGCCCGCGGCCTCGCCGCGCACGACGCCGTGGCGTGTCGCGACCGCGCTGCACGACGACCTGCCGGCCGCGCGCCACCTGGTCCGTCCGGCGGTCGTCATGACGGTGCTCGTGGCGTCCGTGGTCCCCTGGCGCACGGGCGTCATCTACGAGGGCGGCCTCGACCCGGTCGTCGTCGCCAAGGCGTTGCTCGCCGCGGTGGCGCTGGTGCTCGCCCTCACGGGAGCGCCCGCCGGTCGTGACGGCCGTCACCTCGCGAACCGCGTCGGGCCCGTCGCCGTGGCGTTCCTGCTCGCCTACCTCGGGATCGCCTTCGTCGGGGGCGTCTCGGCCGGGCTGACGACGTCGACGACCGTGCTCGTGATCCGCGTGCTGATGGTCGCGGCGACGATCGTCGCCGTCGTCCACCGCAGCGAGCCGCGCGTCGTCGTCCGGTCGCTGCTGCTCGCCCTCGGCATCGTCGGGGCCGTCTCGGCGCTCTCCGGCCTGCAGATCTACCTGGCCGGGGGCCGCCTCGCAGGGACCCTGCCGGCCCTGAGCCCGAACGAGATCGCGTTGTTGCTCGGCCTGCCGCTGATCGGCGTGGTCCACCGCCTCCTGGTCCAGAAGGCGACCGTGGGGTCGCTCGCGCTGCTGGTCGTCCTGACCGGCCTCTTCGTCACGACGGGCTCGCGGGCCGCGTTCCTCGCGGTCCTCGTTGCCGTGGCCGTGGCCGTCGTGGCGGCGCGCCGTGTCCGGCCCACGGTCGCGGTCGTCGTCGCGGTCGCCGTGCCCCTCGCCGTCGCGTTCCTCGCGAGCACCGACGTCCTCGCCCGGGTCATCGAGCGCGGGGGCGACTCCGCGAGCATCGCCACCCTGAACTCGCGCACCATCGCCTGGAACACGGTGCTGCAGACCGACCCGGGCACCTGGGCCCGGTGGATCGGCTCGGGCCTCACCGTCAAGCAGGTCCCCGTCGCCGGTCAGTACTGGGCCGAGCAGGTCCTCGACAGCAGCTGGATCTCGGCGCTCGCGCAGGCCGGCGTCGTCGGTGCGGGGCTGCTCGCGATCTGGGTCGTCGTCGGCCTCGCCACGGCCGGCCGCGCCAGCCTCCGCGTCGTCGGGTTCGGCGCCGTGCTGCCCGCCTTCGTCTTCATCGTCATCAGGAGCGTCGTCGAGAGCGGGCTGGTCGACTCCAGCAGCGCGTTCGTGGCCTTCTTCACCCTGGTCGTGCTCGCCGAGTCGGCCCCTCGTCCCCGGAGCGTGACCCCGTGACCTCGTCCACCGACCTGCTCGATCCCCTGACCGCCCGCCCCGGAGGCGCCGGTCGGGTCGGCTACGCCGCCGGCGCCTTCGACCTGTTCCACATCGGGCACCTCAACCTGCTGCGGCACGCGCGCCAGCACTGCGACCACCTGATCGCCGGGGTCGTGTCCGACGAGATGCTCGCCCTGACGAAGGGCATCACGCCCGTCGTGCCCCTGGCGGAGCGGCTCGAGATCGTCGACCACATCGACGTGGTCGACACGGCGTACGCCGAGACGGTGCCCGACAAGCTCGACGTCTGGCGCGAGCTGCGGTTCGACGTCTTCTTCAAGGGCGACGACTGGCGCGGCACCGAGAAGGGCCTCCGGCTCGAGCGCGAGTTCGCCGAGGTCGGGGTCGAGGTCGTGTACTTCCCCTACACGATGAGCACGTCCAGCACGGTGCTGCGACGTGCGCTGAGGGCCTTGTCCGGCGGAGCCCCGGCACAGGAGGCGGCGACGGCCGAGCGGGCCCGCTGACGCGTCGCCCGCCCCAGGGTCCCGAGGTGCGGCAGCGGTGGTCCCTCCCCAGGCGGGCCCGGCGGACGCGACGCCGGGCCCGCCTGTGGACGACCGCAGGAGGCGGGTTCCGGGAGACGACGCTGGTCCCATGACCGTCACCCCCGCCTCCCCGTCCTCGCCCGCCGCCGACCCGCACCGGCCCGTCGTCTCCGACGACGAGCTGATCGCCCGGGTCGCGAGCCTGGTGCCGGTCGCCGTGCGTCGGCAGCTCTGGACGCTGTTCCTCGACGCCGACCAGGTCCAGCTGCCCATGGTGGTTCCCCTCGAGGGCATCCCCGAGCGTCCGGACCGCCTCGCCGTCGAGCGCTGGGGCGACGCCCTCGACGAGGTCGCGAGCGAGTTCGGGGTCGCCGCCGTCGTGTTCGTGCTCGAGAGTCCCGGGCCCGTGGTCGACTCGGCGTCCGACCGGGCGTGGCGAGACGCGCTCACCGGCCTCTCCGAGGCTCGCCGCTACGCCGTGCGGGCGGTCCTCACCTGCACGTCCGACGGCGTGGTGGCTCCCCCCGACCCCCGCTCGGTGATCACGACCGAGCGCGACAGGTGCCCACGGCCTCAGTCCTCGCCGAGCCGCCTGCGGCTCTCCGAGGTGCTCGCCGTGCGCTGACCCCGTCCCCGGTCGAGATGCCGCCACCAGGCGGTCTCGGCGAGCTCGGCCGACGTGTAGACCCCGAGGGCCTCCTGCTCGGACTCGACGAACGACCAGCGACGCAGCCGCCAGCCGGTGCCGAAGGCCTCGACGACCGCCATGACCGCGCCGTCCGGCGCCCGGCGGACGAACCAGCGGTCATCGGAGGCACGGTCGAGCATGACCCGATCGTACCGGGAGCGTCGCGACCGCCAGCGTGCCCGGACGACGGGCCGTGAGGGGGTCCGGACGGTCAGGCGAGCGCGAGGGGGAACAGGCTGCGCGTGTCCTGCGCGAGAGCCGGGTCGGGCAGATCCTGCCGCCGCACCTCCTGGCCCTCCCACTCCACCCGGCGGAGCAGCACGGGCGCCCGGTCGTCGTCCTGGGCCGACACGGCGTCGCCGACCAGGCGGCCGAGTGAGAACGACCCTTGTCCGGCGTCCGGCACCGCCACGAGCTCCCCCTCGCCGAGGTGGGCGAAGGCCTCGCGCTGCGCGGTCCACGCGGGCGTCGTCCGGCCCCTGGGCGACGACTCGGAGATGGTGACCACGCCCGCCCGTCGCCAGTCATCACCGGTCCGCTCGTCCCCGGGGCGCACCACCCAGGCACGCCGGGTCGAGGAGAGCGCCGCGTCGTCCGTGGGCGCGAGCATCCCGGCATCGGCGCCCGGCCAGACGTAGTCGAGGTCGTCCGGCACGCCCGGGAACCTGCCGCGGTACCACTCGGGCTCCTTCTGCACGAGCTTCGACCGGTGGCTCCGGTGCACGGCATCGTCGCCGAGCCAGCTCGGCAGGTCGTCGGTGACCGAGACGGCCGCCGACGCGTGTCCTGCGTCGCGGTCGCGGTGGACGCCGAGCGCGGCGTCGCCGAGCGCGGGGGCGAACTCCAGCACCTGCGGCCGCACCGTGTCGGAGTGCCCCTGGGCGATCCACTCGTCGGTGATCGCGAGGGCGTAGGCCGTCAGCGCGGTGCGGTGGCCACGCCACATCGCGATCGCGGGGTGGGACTGCCACCCGTAGCCGGGCAGCGTGACGGCCCGGAGCACCTGGAGGGCCTCGACGCGTTGCTTGCCGAGCCTGGCCTGGTCGAGCACCCGCGCGCTCTCGACGAAGTCGGGGTACGGGAGGAAGGTCTGCACCCCTCCCACGCTAGGCGCGCGGCCTAGGTGCGGTTGCCGATCCGGCCCCGCAGCACGTCGATGCGCTTCTGGATCTGCTCGGTGCTCGCCTGGGCCACGGAGGGGCCGCCGCTGACGCGACGAAGATCGGCGTGGATGATCCCGTGGGGCTCGTTCGACACCCTCGACCAGATCGACACCAGCCGACTCAGCTCTTGTCGCTGTTCCTTGATCGTCTGGTAGAGCGGGCGCGCGTCGGCGACGGGCGTGGCCACGGTCGGCATGCCGGTCTTGCGCGACCGGGTGGCCTGCTTGGCCTGGCGCTGTCGCAGCAGGTCGCGCACCTGGTCGGGCTCGAGCAGACCCGGGATGCCGATGAAGTCGAGTTCCTCGAGGCTGCCGATCTCGCCGCCGGTGCCGAACTCGCCGCCGTCGAAGAGGACGCGGTCGAACGAGGCCTGCGAGTCGAGCGCCTCGAAGGGCTGCTGGTCGAGCAGGCTCGACGCCTTCTCCTCGCGGTTCGCGGCCGCCATCATGTCTTCCTCGGGCGCGAAGATGCCGTCGTCGGCGTTCTCCGGCCGGTCGAGCGCGTGGTCGCGCTCGAGCTCGAGCTGCCCCGCGAGGGCCATGAGGCTGGGCACGCTCGGCAGGAAGATCGAGGCGGTCTCGCCCCGGCGCCTCGCCCGCACGAAGCGACCCACTGCCTGTGCGAAGAACAGGGGCGTCGAGGCCGAGGTGGCGTACACGCCGACGGCGAGGCGCGGCACGTCGACGCCCTCGGACACCATCCGCACCGCGACCATCCAGCGGCCGTCGCCGTCCGAGAAGGCCTGGATCCGGTCGGAGGCGGCCTTCTCGTCCGACAGGACGACCGTCGGTCGTTCCCCCGTCAGCTTCTGCAGCACGGCGGCGTACTGCCGGGCCGCCGTGTGGTCGGTGGCGATGACGAGTCCCCCGGCGTCGGGGACCCCGCGACGGACCTCGGTCAGGCGGGTGTCGGCCGCCGACAGGACGGCGGGGATCCAGTCGCCCTGCGGCGACAGGGCCGTCCGCCAGGCCTGGGCCGTGATGTCCTTGGTGACCGCCTCGCCTAGGGTCGCGCTCATCTCGTCGCCCATGCGGGTGCGCCAGCGCATCTGCCCGGCGTAGGCCATGAACAGCACCGGACGCACGACGCCGTCGGCCAGAGCACGCCCGTAGCCGTACGAGTAGTCGGACCGGGAGGTGCGGATGCCCTGCTCGTCGAGGGCGTAGGTGACGAAGGGGATCGGGGCCGTGTCCGATCGGAACGGCGTCCCCGTGAGCGAGAGCCGGCGGGTGGCCCGACCGTAGGCCTCGCGGATGCCGTCGCCCCAGCTGAGCGCGTCGCCGCCGTGGTGCACCTCGTCGAGGATGACGAGCGTGCGGCCGGCAGCCGTCAGGTCGGCGTGCACCTTCGGGTTCATGCCGACCTGGGCGTAGGTGACGGCGACCCCGTGGTAGTGCCGGCCGAACGAGACGTCGGCGTTCTTGAACATGGGGTCGAGCCTCAGGTTCACGCGGTCGGCCGCGTCGGCCCACTGTCGTTTCAGGTGCTCGGTCGGGGCGACGACCACGACCCTGTCGACCTCGCCCCGCGAGAGCAGCTCGGTGGCGAGCCGCAGTGCGAACGTGGTCTTGCCGGCGCCGGGCGTGGCCGCGGCCAGGAAGTCCTGGGGGGACGTCGCGAAGTACTGCTCGAGTGCCTCCGCCTGCCAGGCGCGCAGCTTGCTCGCCGTGCCCCAGGCTGCCCGCTCGGGGAACGCCGGTGAGAGGTGCTCGGCGGCCGAGTTGCCGGCCGTGGCACCGACCTCGCCCAGATCGAGCTGGTCGTCGACGCCGACCGGTACGCCGGCGCCGGACTGGTCGCCCCCGGCCGGGTCGTGCTCGTTCGCTGTGCTCACTTGGACCGATCTTACCTGCCGCCGACGCCCGGTCGGTCACGACCGAGCTGGCTGTCGCCGGGCTGGCCGCGGTCGTGTCGCGATCGACGTCGGGAATCGTCGCCGCCGCGCAGCAGCGACGCCGGCGTCGGCGCGGCCGCCCCGAAACGCGCCCGCAGGGCGTCCACCGTCGACTCGGCTCCGCGCCACTCGGCGTCGTCGTCCCACAGGCCGAGCGACAGCCCGCCGTCGTCGCCCGTGCCCAGCTGCTCGACGCGCACGCCGACGAGCCGGATGCGCTCGTGCTGCTTGCCCGTCGCCTCGTAGACCGAGCGCACTTCGTCGTAGATGCGGCGTCCGAGGTCGGTCGGCTCTGCGAGGGTGCGCGACCGCGTGATCGTGACGAAGTCGGTCGTGCGCAGCTTGAGCACCACGGTGCGGCCGCTGAGACCGGCCGCGCGGAGGCGTGCCCCGACCTTGTCGCTGAGCCGCAGCAACTCGCGCCGGATGACGTCGGGGTCGACGACGTCGGTCGAGAAGGTCATCTCGTGGCCGACGCTCTTCTCGACCGTCTCGGTGTGCACCCGGCGTGGGTCGCGTGCCCAGGCGAGGTCGTGCAGCTTCGCGCCCGCGGCCGGGCCGACCGCGCGGACGAGGGTGTCGAGCGAGGCCGTGGCGACGTCGCCGACCGTGCGCAGCCCGAGGTTCGTGAGGACCTCCTCCGTCTTGCCGCCCACGCCCCAGAGGGCGCTGATCGGCCGCGGGTGGAGGAACTCGATCGTGCGGTCGTGCGGGACGACGAGGAGGCCGTCGGGCTTGGAGACGCTGGAGGCCAGCTTCGCGACGAACTTCGTGGACGCGGCCCCGATGCTGCAGCGCAGCCCCGTCTCGGCGTGCACGCGGCGCCGCAGCTCGGTCGCGATCCGCCACGGCGGGCCCATGAGCCGGATCGCCCCGGACACGTCGAGGAACGCCTCGTCGATGCCGAGGCGCTCGACGAGCGGCGTCACGTCGTCGAACATCGACATCACGACCGACGACCAGTACCGGTACTTCTCGCCGTGCGGCTCGAGCACGATCGCCTGCGGGCACCGCCGGAGCGCGATCGCCATCGGCATCGCGGAGTTGACGCCGAACTTGCGTGCCTCGTACGTCGCGGCCGTGACGACCGAGCGGTCGGACCGGTGGCCGATGACGACCGGCTTGCCGACGAGGTCGGGGCGGTCGAGCAGCTCGACCGAGGCGAAGAACGCGTCCATGTCGACGTGCAGGATGGGCGCCGACACGTCGTCGGTGGGGTCCGCGGTGACGAGTCGCCCGCTGCCGTCCTGTTTGCTCACTCGGTGATCCTCACACGGACCGCCGACATCGCCGTCCGGCACGGGCCGCGGGCGCCCTCGCCGCGGCTACTGCTCCGCCGGCCCGAGCAGGCGCGCCGCGATCGTCGCGTGCGCCGAGTCGGTGCTCGACGGGTGGAACCGCCCGGCGAGCACGTCGCGCTGCAGCCGCCCGAGCTCCGACGACGCCCGGTACGACCCGCCTCCGGCGACCGCGACGGCCTGGTCGACGACGGCCCGCGCCGCCTCCGTCACACGGGTCTTGAGGCCGACGAGGAGCGGCGACCAGTCGGCGCCGTGGTCGACGAGCCGGTCGACGTCACGGGCCAGCGAGTCGACCTGCGGCTCGAGGCCGTCGAGCACCAGGCGGGCGTCGGCGACCCGCCAGCGGACGATCGGTTCGAGGGCGAGCGACTCGCCCGTCCGGCGCGAGGTCCGTCCGGACGCGGACTCGACGGCGAGCTCGACCGCTCGCCGGGCGATCCCGCGGTAGACGGCGGCGACGAGCGTCTCGAAGACCGCGAAGACGCCGAACACGAGCGGGTCGGCGCTCGATCCGACCGGCAGCTGCCGGACGATGCGCGAGGCCGGCACCTCGACGCCGTCGAGCCGGGTGCTGTGGCTCTCGGTCGCCCGCATGCCGATCGTGTCCCAGTCGCCGAGCGAGGTCCAGCCCGGCTGGTCGCGGTGCACGAAGCCGTGCACGAGCACCGGCGCCGCGGGGTCCGTGTCGTCACGGCCGAAGACGCCCAGCCGGGTCCAGACCGGCGAGAGCGAGGTCGCCGTCTTCGTGCCGGTGAAGCGCCAGCCGCCGTCCCCCGTGGGCTCGGCGCGGGTGACCGAGTCGAAGAGGACGAGGTCGTTGCCCGGCTCGCTCACCCCGAAGGCGAACACCTCCCCGGCGGCGGCGTCCGCGAGCACGAGGTCGAGCGACCGGTCGCCCCGGGCGCGCAGCACGGCGGCGCAGCCGGTCCAGACGAGGTGCATCCCGACCGCGAGGGCGGTGGCGGGAGCGGCGGCCGCGAGGCGGGACTGCAGGGCCGCGACCTGCTCGAGTCCCAGGCCCGCGCCTCCTTCGCCCTCGGGCACGAAGACGGTCAGGTAGCCCCGCTCGCGCAGCTCGGCGAGGTCGTCGTGCGGGAACGAGCCGTCCCGGTCGTGACCGGCGGCACGCTCGCGGAACCGAGCGAGCAGGTCGTCCGGAAGCAGCGCCGAGGGCGACCACGAGGAGGCGGTGGCAGGTCGGGCGCCGTCGGTCATGCACCGAGGGTAGCCACGTCGGCACCCGGCGGTAACGTGGAGGCCATGACTCAGCTGCACCCCTGGTCCCGGTACGTCGCGATCGGCGACTCGTTCACGGAGGGGATCGGCGACCCGGAGGAGCGTGCGCCCGGCGGTCACCGCGGCTGGGCCGACCGCGTCGCCGAGGTCCTGGGCTCGTCGGCCGACGACTTCGCCTACGCCAACCTCGCCGTCAGGGGGCGCCTGCTGGCGCAGATCGCCGACGAGCAGGCCGACGCCGCCCTGTCGCTCCGGCCCGACCTGATCTCCGTCTCGGCCGGCGGCAACGACATCATCCGCCCCGGGACCGACCCCGACCAGGTCGCCGCCGGCTTCGACGCCCTGGTCGAGAAGCTGGGCTCCCAGGGCGCGACGGTGGTCGTCTTCACGGGCCCGGACATCGGGCTGACCCCGGTGCTCGGGCGGCTCCGCGGCAAGGTCGCCATCTACAACGAGCACGTCCACGCGATCGCGCTCAAGCACGACGCCGTGGTCGCCGACATGTGGGCCCTCCGCCAGCTGTCCGACTCCCGCATGTGGGCCCCCGACCGGCTGCACTTCAGCCCGCTCGGCCACCACACGATCGCCCGGGCCGTGCTCGGCGCCCTCGCCGTCGAGAACGACCTCGAGCCCTGGCGGCCCGAGCCCCTCGAGCGTCGTCCGTGGCGCCAGGCGCGCTCGGAGGACATGGGCTGGGCGCGCGAGTACCTGGTGCCCTGGGTCGTCCGCCGCCTCCGGCACCAGTCGTCCGGCGACGGGCGCCAGGCGAAGCGACCCGACGCGGTGACGGTCATCTACCGCGACGAGCAGCCGCCGTCGTAGCGGCGGGCGCGGCCGCGGCGGGGCGCGTGGCCCCGACGATGAGGCGTCAGCCGCGTCCGCCGAGGACGTCCTGCGGGTGCGTCAGCCGCCACCACGCGCCGGGCTCCGGGATCGTCGCGTCGAGCACCAGCGGCACGTCGATCTCCTCGCCGCCGACGTCGAAGCGGACGGTGCCCACCTCGTCGCCGGCGTCGTCCGGTCCGACCTCGTCGGTCTGCAGGGCGGAGGTGATCGTCTTGTCGCCCCAGACGAGCAGGTCGGCGTCCTCGGCCGCCACCGCCTGGGCCGACGCGCCCCACGGCAGGTCGTAGCGGGCCCAGACGTCGTCGCGGCTCGTCAGCGTGATGGTCTGGAACTTGCCCGTCACGCTCTGCAGCAGGCGCTGCACGTCGGCGTCGAGCGCGTCGTGGTCGACGCCGCCCAGGACGACGCCGACGACCGTCACGGTCCGGTCGGCCACCGTGAAGTCGGCCGCGAAGAGCAGGCAGGCGCCGGCCTCGTCGAGCGTGCCGGTCTTGATCCCCTTGACGCCGTCGAGGCCGAGCAGCTCGTTCGAGTTGTCGATGACCCCCACGCCGGGGATCGTCGTCTCGTCGGTGCCGACGACGGCCGCGACGTCGGGGTCGGCGAGGGCGAGGGCGCCGAGGGCGACGAGGTCGGTCGCCGTGCTCGTGTTCTGCGGCGACAGCCCGGTCGGCTCGACGATGGTGGTCGCGGCGAGGTCGTTCTCGGCGAGCCAGGCGGCCGCCGCGGACACGAAGGCGGCGTCCGACCCGAAGGCCCACCGGGCCAGCGTGGTCGCGTAGTTGTTCGCCGACTCGATCAGGGTCACCTCGAGCACCTGCCGTTCGGTGAGGACGGAGCCCGCCGTCATCGGCACGACCTTCCCGTCGACGGCGCGGTACGTGTCGTAGAGGGCCGCGTCGGCGGCCGAGAGGGTGATCGACGGCCCGTCGCCCCCGTCCAGGGGCTTCGCGTCGAGGACGACGAGGGCGGTCACCACCTTGCTGATGCTCGCGATCGGCCGAGGCTGCGCGTCGCCGCTCGTCGTCAGGCTCTCATCGAAGCCGAGGGCCTCGACGGCCGTGGCCCCGTACGCCGGGAACGCGAGCTGCGCGCCCGGCTGGGCGGGCGCCTCCCAGGTCGACGCGGCGGCCGCGGCAGGCGCCAGCGGGCCGAGCAACGTGAGGGGCAGGTACGTGCCCACGGCGAGCACGAGCACCACGACGGCGGCCACGGCGGCCCGACGACGTCTGAGGACGGCGCCCCGCGTCACGAGGGCGACGCTCCCCCGGCCTCGGGCGTCGCCTCGCCGGCGGCGGGCGGGACCCGCAGCGCCCACAGGGCCACGGCGGAGGCGGCGGCGACGTTGAGGCTGTCGACGCCGTGCAGCATGGGGATCGTCACGACCCGGTCGGCGGCGCGGAGGGCGTCCCGGCTGAGGCCGTCCCCCTCGGTGCCGAGCAGCAGGGCGACGCGCTCGGGGGCGGAGGCGGCGTACTCGTCGAGGGGCACGGCGTCGTCGGCGAGGGCGAGGGCCGCGACCTCGAAGCCCGCGGCGCGGAGCAGCTCGGCGCCGAGGGGCCACTCCGGGAGGCGCGTCCACGGCACCTGGAGCACGGTGCCCATGCTGACGCGGACGCTGCGCCGGTACAGCGGGTCGGCGCACCGGGGAGTGACGAGCACGGCGTCCGCGCCGAGCCCGGCGACCGCCCGGAAGATGGCGCCCACGTTCGTGTGGTCGACGATGTCCTCCAGCACGACGACCCGTCGCGCGCCCTCGAGGAGCGACTCGACGCTGGGCAGCTCGGGGCGGTGCATCGCCGCCAGGGCGCCCCGGTGCAGGTGGTAGCCGGTCAGCGTCTCGAGCAGGGCCGCGTCGCCGACGAAGATCTCGCCGTCGAGGTGCGCGACCAGGGGCTCCACGTCGGCCAGCCAGCGCTCGGTCATCAGCACCGAGCGGGGCACGTGCCCGGCACGGAGCGCGCGCTCGATCACCTTGCTCGACTCGGCGATGTAGAGCCCTCCCTCGGGCTCCGAGACGCGACGCAGCGCCACGTCGGTCAGCCGGGCGTAGTCCGCGAGGTCGGGGCGGTCGAGGTCGGTGATGCGGGTGATGCGCACGGCGCTCCAGGGCAGGACGTCCGGTCGGCGACGAGGCGGGAGGCGACGCGGGAGGACGAGGGGGCAGGGACGAGGTCCAGGCTAACGTCCGGGGAACGAATCGCCAGGCCTCGCCGTTTAGGCTGACGTCGACCCGATCCGGAGGTCGACCGCCCCGAAGGAGGCCCCACCGTGACTGACCCGGCCACGCCGCCGGCCGCAGCCGGCCCCGCCGGGCCGGCTCGCGCCTCCTCGGCCACCGTCGGCGACGCCCTCGAGGCCGCGGTCGCGGTCCTGGCCGGCCGTCGCGTCGCGGTGCTCACCGGTGCCGGCATCAGCACCGACTCCGGCATCCCCGACTACCGGGGAGCCGGGGCGCCTCCGCGCAACCCCATGACCTTCCAGCAGTTCCTCTCCAGCGAGCGGTACCGCAAGCGCTACTGGGCGGGGAGCCACGTCGGCTGGAAGACGTTCCGGGCGTCCGCGCCCAACGGCGGGCACCGGGCCCTCGCCGAGCTCGAGCGCGCCGGGGTCGTCAACGGCGTCGTCACCCAGAACGTCGACGCGCTGCACGAGCGCGCGGGGTCGCGACGCGTGGTCGACCTGCACGGCACCGTCGACCGCGTGCTCTGCCTCACCTGTGGCCAGTCGTTCGCCCGCGACACCGTCGCCGCCCGCCTCGCCGGCGACAACCCCTGGATCGACGAGCCCGAGAGCGTCCGCCTCGCCCCGGACGGCGACGTCGAGGTCGACGACATCGACGCCTTCGTCGTCCCCGCGTGCACCGTCTGCGGCGGCATGCTGAAGCCGGACGTCGTCTTCTTCGGGGAGTTCGTGCCCGTCGAGCGCTTCGCCGAGGCCCGGTCGCTCGTCGTCGGCGCCGAGGCGCTGCTGGTCGTGGGGTCGTCGCTCGTCGTCAACTCCGGCATCCGGCTGCTCGACCAGGCCACGCGCCGCAGGCTCCCCGTGGTGATCGTCAACCGGGGCGAGACGAAGGGCGACTCGCGGGCCGCCGTGAAGATCGACGCCGGGACGACCGAGACCCTGGCCGCCCTGGCCGAGCGCCTCGTGCCGGCGGCCCGCACCGCGGCGGCGACAGGCCCTGCCGGAGGAGCACGATGACCCTGCTCTACCTCGTCCGCCACGGCGAGACCGACTGGAACCGCGCCCGCCGCATCCAGGGCGCGACCGACATCCCGCTGAACGACCTCGGGCGTGCCCAGGCCGCCGAGGCGGGAGACCTGCTCGCCCGCCGGTCGTTCGACCGGGTCGTCGCGAGCCCCCTGTCGCGCGCCGCCGAGACCGGCTCGATCATCGCCGCCCGGCTCGGGCTGCCCGCGCCGGAGCTCGTCCCGGCCGTCGCCGAGCGCCGCTACGGCGACGCCGAGGGCCTGACCGGCAGCGAGGTCGAACGGCGCTTCCCCGCCGGCACGCCTGTCCCGGGTCGCGAGGGCCGTCGCGAGCTCCTGGCCCGGGTGCTGCCGGCCCTGGTCGAGATCGCCCGCTCTGCCGGCGACGTGGACGACGGTGGTGCGGCCGGCCGCGTCGTCGTCGCGACGCACGGTGCCGTCATCCGCGCCGTGGTGACGCACGTCGCGGGCGACGACGTCCTGCACCTCGGGACGCCCATCCGCAACGGCTCCGTCCACTCGTTCGAGCTGCTCGACGGCGCCCTGGTGCTCCGCGAGTTCGACGACCCGATCGAGGTCGAGTCCGAGCGCGCCGGCACGTCCTCCCTCGGCTGGCAGAACGCACTCGAGCGCCCCGCCGCCGACTAGTCGCTGCGGCTGCGGCTGCGCCTGCTCCGGCGGCGCGGCGCACCGCCGGTCGTCCGGAGCAGCTCGAGCAGCACCTCGGCCGAGGCCGCCCAGCTGAAGCGGGCCGCCTGCTGCACCGACGCGGCCGACCGTGCCGCCCACTCCCCCTCGAGACGGCGCACCGCCGCCGCGATCGACGAGGGCGACTCCGGGTCGAAGTACAGGGCCGCGTCGCCGCCGATCTCGCGGAAGATGGGGATGTCGCTGACGACGGCGGGAGTGCCGAGGGCCATGCCCTCGACGAGCGGGATGCCGAAGCCCTCCGCCCGGCTCGCCGTCACGACGGCGGTGGCGCCCAGCAGCACGTCGCGGTACTCCTCGTCGCTCGCCCCGTCGTGGAACACCAGCGAGCCCGCAGGGGCGAGGGCCGTCAGGGAGGCGCGTTCCCGGTCGGACACGCGGCTCATCAGGTGCAGTCGATGTCCGTCGAGCAGGGGCAGCGCCCTGGCGAGCGCGGCCACGTTCTTGTAGGGCATGAACGACCCCATGTAGACGAGGTCGCGGTGCTCGGGCGCCGTGCGGGGCCGTGCGTCGGCGACCGGGTCGGCCGCGTTCGAGACGACGGTGACGGGGCGCCGTGTGAGCCGGTGACGGGTCATCTCGTCGCGGGTCGTCCGGCTGACGGTGACGACCGCGTCGGCTCGGTCGAGCAACATCCGCTGGGGCCACCAGGCCAGGTGGTAGAGCCGCCAGAGCAGGCGCAGCGGCAGGGCGAACTCGGGCGGCGGCGTGCGGTTCGTGTAGTAGATGAGGTCGTGCAGGGTCAGCACGAGCCGGTGGCGGCGCCCCCACGAGCCCATCGTCTGCATGGGCGACCACACGACGTCGGGGCGGGCCGCCGCGACCTGCAGCGCGACGAGCGGCTCGCGCGGGCTCGTCGGGTCGCTGACGAGCAGGTGCGGCAGGTCGGGCAGCTTGTCGAGCTGGCGCAGGTCGGAGACGAGCATCGTCAGCTCCACCTCGTCGTCACCGCGGGCGAGCTCGGCGAGAGCGCCGACGACGCCGGCGGTGAACCGGCTGATGCCGTCGTGCCGCCCCGTGCGGACGTAGCGGCAGTCGATCGCGACCCTCACGCGACGAACCCCTGGATCGCGGCGGCCGCCTCCTGCGGCTTCTCGTAGTGGATCAGGTGCCCCACGCCGTCGATCACGGTGAGACGCGCGTCGGGGAACAGCGCCCGCAGCTCGTGCTGGGCGGGCAGCGCCGTGATGTCGTCGCGGTCGGCCGCGATCAGCAGCGTCGGCACGGCCACGCGCGCCGCGTAGCTGCTGACGTCGCTCGACACGGAGGCGCGGAACGCGTCGAGCACGACGCGCCGGTCCGCGAAGCGAGAGAAGTACGAGTCGTGCTGGTCGTGGATCCACCGCCGGAGGGCCCCGTCGCGGCTCTTGACCATCGCGAGGCTCGTGAACCGCACGACAGCCGCGTTCTGCAGCACGGACAGCCCCGCGGCCTCGGGGAGGGCAGCCCCGGCCCAGTAGTAGAAGACGGCGAGGCGGGTCACGACGCCACGAGGACCGGAGAGCGCCGGCGCGGCGATCGGGTTGACGAGCACGAGCCGGGAGGCGCGGAGCCCGTCCGCGAGGGCGGCGGAGGCGACGATCGACCCGAACGAGTGCCCGAGCACGACGACCGACTCGTCGATCCCGACGGCGGCCGCGAACGCGGTCAACCAGGCGGCGTAGGCGGCGACGCTGTGCTCGCCCACGAGAGGCGTCGACTCGCCGAAGCCCGGCAGGTCGGGCATGACGACCCGCACGCCCGTGAGGTGGGCGACGACCGGCTCGAGGCCGTGGTGGTCGCCACGGAAGCCGTGCACCGCGAGCACGACCGGGCTGTCGTCGTCGGTGCCCGGCGTGTCGTAGGTCCACCACGCGGTGTCGCTGCCAGCGACACGGACGACGTCCTCGCGCACCGCGACGGACTCGAGGAGGCGCCGGTACGGCGACGGGACACGGGGCTCTCTGACGATCACGGGCCGAGTCTACGGAGGCGGTCCTGGCGGAACGCGCGCGCTCGGCCGTCGGCCGTCCTAGAGTTGGCCGGGTGAGCTTCACTGCCCCCATCCAGCAGCCCGGTCTGACCCTCGATCCCGCATGGCACCGACGTGCCGTGTTCTACGAGGTGATGGTCCGCTCGTTCGTCGACAGCAACGGCGACGGCGCCGGCGACCTCCAGGGGCTGCTCTCGCGGCTCGACTACCTGCAGTGGCTCGGGGTCGACGCCCTGTGGCTCCCGCCGTTCTTCCAGTCGCCCCTGCGCGACGGCGGCTACGACATCGCCGACTACAAGGCGATCCTGCCGGAGTTCGGCACCCTCGACGAGTTCCGCGACCTCGTGACGAAGTCGCACGAGCGCAACATGCGCATCGTCATCGACATGGTGCTCAACCACACGTCGGACCAGCACGAGTGGTTCCAGCAGTCCCGCGAGGACCCCGAGGGCCCCTACGGCGACTTCTACGTCTGGCGCGACACCGACGAGGAGTACTCGAACATCCGCGTCATCTTCGTCGACACGGAAGAGTCGAACTGGACCTTCGACCCCGTGCGCCGCCAGTTCTTCTTCCACCGCTTCTTCTCGCACCAGCCCGATCTGAACTTCGAGAACCCGGCCGTTCAGGAGGCCGTCTTCGACGTCGTCCGGCACTGGCTCGACCTGGGCGTCGACGGCCTGCGGCTCGACGCCATCCCCTACCTCTTCGAGACGGAGGAGGGCAACGGCGAGGGCGAGCCCGCCACCCACGAGTTCATCAAGCGGCTCCGTCGCATGGTCGACGACGAGTTCCCCGGCCGCGTGCTCATCGCCGAGGCGAACCAGTGGCCCGCCGAGACGGCCGCCTTCTTCGGCACCGAGGAAGAGCCCGAGTGCCACATGGCCTTCGACTTCCCGGTCATGCCCCGCATCTTCTACTCGCTGAGGGCGCAGAACGGCTCCGAGCTGAAGCGCATCCTCTCCGAGACCACCGAGGTGCCGCCGGGCGCCGCCTGGGCCGTCTTCCTCCGCAACCACGACGAGCTGACGCTCGAGATGGTGAGCGAGGAGTACCGCCAGGCGATGTACGGCTGGTACGCCTACGACCCGCGGATGCGCTCGAACATCGGCATCCGCCGCCGCCTCGCTCCCCTGCTCGACAACTCCCGGGCGGAGCTCGAGCTCGTCCACGCCCTGCTGTTCGCGCTGCCCGGCAGCCCGTTCCTGTACTACGGCGACGAGATCGGCATGGGCGACAACATCTGGCTGCCCGACCGCGACTCGTCGCGCACGCCGATGCAGTGGACGCCCGACCGCAACGCCGGCTTCTCGACGGCCGACCCGGGCAAGCTGTTCCTGCCCGTCGTGCAGTCGCTCGTCTTCAACTACAACCTGGTCAACGTCGAGAGCCAGCTGGCCCAGTCGCGGTCGCTGCTGCACTGGGTGCGGAACGTCATCCACGTTCGCAAGGCGCACCCGGTGTTCGGGCTCGGCACCCTCGAGGTGGCCGAGACGGACCAGGAGTCGGTGCTCGCGTTCGTCCGGTCGTACGAGGGCGAGGGCACCCAGTTCGGCGCCTCCGCCGAGGACGTCCTCTGCGTGTTCTCGTTCGCGCACAACCCGTCCGCCGTCACCGTCACGGCACCGCACCTCGCGGGCCGGACGCTCTTCGACCTCTTCGGCGGGGCCCAGTTCCCGTCGTTCGACGACGAGGGCAAGGTCACCATCACGCTCGGCACGCAGCAGTTCTTCTGGCTGCACGTCGGCGACGTGCCCCCCGCGCCGGCTGCTGTCGGCGGCGCCTCCTAGGCTCTGAGGGTGAGCCAGACCGACCCTGCCGAGACCGTGCCGTCCACTCCTGTCCTCGACTCCCCCGCTGCGGCGGGTGACCTGCCGTCGGCGTGGTGGAAGGCACTCGGCGTGTTCGACCTGGAGACGACCGGCATCGACGTCGAGACGGCCCGGATCGTCACGGCTCACGTCGGCCTCATCGACGCGACGGGCGCGACGGTCGCGCACGGCGAGTGGCTGGCCGACCCCGGCGTCGAGATCCCCGAGCAGGCCAGCGCCGTGCACGGCATCTCGACGGAGCGCGCGCGGGCCGAGGGGCGGCCCGCCGCCGAGGTCGTGGCCGAGATCGTCGCCGCGGTCAGGGCGGTCTTCGCCCGTGGCGTGCCGCTCGTCGTCTACAACGCGCCCTACGACCTGACCCTCCTCGACCGCGAGGCGCGTCGGCACGGCATCGAGCCCCTCGGCGAGGTCGGCGAGATCGGCTGCGTCGTCGATCCGCTCGTCATCGACAAGGCCGTCGACCGCTTCCGCAAGGGCAAGCGCACCCTCGAGGCCGCCGCCGGCGTCTACGGCGTGGTCCTCGACGACGCGCACGACGCCGGTGCGGACGCCGTGGCTGCGGGTCGCGTCGCCCAGGCGATGGCCAAGCGGTACCCCGACCAGCTCGACGTGCCGACCACCGACCTGCACGACCTGCAGGTCGGCTGGTGCTCGACCCAGGCGGCGTCGTTCCAGGAGTACATGCGCCGCAAGGACCCGACGTTCACGACGTCCGGCGAGTGGCCGCACCGCTCGCTGCCCGCCTCCTGAGTCGGACGGCCTGGCCGCCTCCTGAGTTCAGACGGCCTGGCCGCCTCCCGCGGCGCCCGCGCAGACGACGAGAGGCGGTCCACCGAAGTGGACCGCCTCTCGCGGTGACCAGGGCACGTGCCCTGGTAGGTGCTGCCTACTTGCCGAAGTTCTTGTAGCGCGAGTTGAACTTCTCGACGCGACCGGCCGAGTCGAGGATGCGCTGCTTGCCCGTGTAGAACGGGTGCGACTCGGACGAGATCTCGACGTCGATGACCGGGTAGGTCTCCCCGTCCAGCTCGATGGTCTTGTCGCTCGTCGTCGTGGAGCGCGTGAGGAACGTGGCGCCCGATGCGAGGTCGCGGAAGACGATCTGCTTGTACTCGGGGTGGATGTCGGTCTTCATGAGAGTCCTAGGTCTAGCGGTGGATGGTGGTGTGAAGTTCGAGGAGGCGCTGCGCACGCATGCGCAGGACCAGCTGTCAACGATACCAGACGCGCGGCCCCGATCCGAGGAACGAACCGTCCGGCGACGTGGACCCGTCAGCGGGCGGCGCGAGCCGTGTAGCGGCCGCCCTCCGAGGTGACCTCGAGCTCGACGCCGAAGGTGGCGCCGAGGGTCTCGGCCGTCACGACCTCGTCGATCGGGCCGGCGGCCACGACGGAGCCGTGGTCGAGGAGGAGCGCGTGCGTGAAGCCGCGCGGGATCTCCTCGACGTGGTGGGTGACCATGACGATGGCGGGGGCGCCCTCGGACTGCGCGTAGCCGGACAGCATCCGCAGCAGCTCTTCTCGGGCCCCGAGGTCGAGGCTCGCGGCCGGCTCGTCGAGCAGCAGGAGCTCGGGGTCGGTCATGACCGCACGCGCGATCTGGACGCGCTTCTGCTCACCGTCGCTCAGCTCGCCGAAGGTGCGCTCCGACAGGTGGTCGAGGCTCCACTCGTCGAGCACGCGGTGGGCACGACGCACGTCGACGCCCTCGTACTCCTCGTTCCAGCGGCCGGTGACCGAGTAGGCGGCGGTGAGGACGACGTCGACGACCTTCTCCTTGGCCGGGATGCGCCGGGCGATCGTCGTCGAGGCGAAGCCGATGCGCGGGCGGAGGTCGAAGAGGTCGACGGAGCCCAGGTCGCCGCCGAGCACCTCGGCGGTGCCGGAGCTCGGGTGAGTCTGTGCCGCCGCCACCTGGAGGAGGGAGGACTTCCCGGCGCCGTTCGGCCCCAGCACGATCCACCGCTCGTCCGAGTCGACGGTCCAGGTCAGCGAGTCGACGACGGGGACGCCGCCGCGGACGAGGGAGACATCGGTCAGCTGCAGGACGGTAGGCATGCTCGACAGCCTATCGACGCAGGGAGCCGTAGACCTGGAGGGTGCGGTCAGCGATCCGCGTCCAGGAGAACTCGCTCTCGGCGCGCATCCGGCCCGCCCGCCCCATCAACCGGGCGAGCGCCGGGTCGGAGACGACCTCGGTGAGGATGCGAGCGAGGTCGGCGACGAACTGGTCGGGGTCGAGTGGAGTCCCCGTGCCGTCCTGCGCCTGCTCGAGCGGGACGATGCGGCCGGTGAGGCCGTCGGCCACGACCTCGGGGATCCCGCCGGTGTCCGACCCGACCACAGGCACGCCACAGGCCATGGCCTCGAGGTTGACGATGCCGAGCGGCTCGTAGACGGACGGGCAGACGAAGGTCGTGGCGGCGCTGAGGACGGCGCTGAGCTGGTGACGAGGCAGGATCTTCTCGATCCAGACGACGCCGGTCCGCTCCTCCTGCAGTTCGCGGACCAGGCCGCTCACCTCCGCCATGATCTCGGGGGTGTCGGGTGCGCCGGCGCAGAGCACCAGCTGGACGTCCGCGGGCAGCAGCTTGGCCGCGCGCAGCAGGTACGGCAGGCCCTTCTGGCGGGTGATGCGCCCGACGAAGACGACCGAGGGGCGATCGGGGTCGATGCCGAGCTCGCGCACCAGGTCGGCGTCGTCGACGCGCTGCCACGCCTCGAGGTCGATGCCGTTGTAGACGACGCTGACCTTCTGCTCGTCGATGCCGGGGTAGGAGCGCAGGATGTCGCGGCGCATCCCCTCGCTGACGGCGATCACGGCATCGGCCGTCTCGTAGGCCTGGCGCTCGATCCAGCTCGACACGCGGTAGCCGCCGCCGAGCTGCTCGGCCTTCCAGGGGCGGAGCGGCTCGAGGCTGTGCGCCGTGAGCACGTGCGGCACGTCGTGCAGCATCTGGGCGAGCTGGCCGGCCGCGTTCGCGTACCAGGTGTGGCTGTGCACGATGTCGGCGCCCGCCACGTCCTGGGCGATGCGGACGTCGGTGCCGAGGGTGCGGAGCGCACCGTTGACCTGGGCGAGCTCGGCCAGGTCCGGGTAGCCCGTCGTGTCGGGCTCGGGGTCCACGTCGCCGAAGGCCCGGACCTGCACCTCGATCGACTGCCTCAGCGCCTTCGCGAGCTCGACGACGTGGACGCCGGCGCCTCCGTAGACGTTCGGCGGATATTCCTTGGTGATGACATCGACTCGCACGAGCATCACCGTAGTCGTGCACCGGAGAAACGTGCCATTCTGGCCCCATGGCATCAAAGAAGATCTTCGGCATCGTCCTGGCCGGGGGCGAGGGCAAGCGCCTCATGCCCCTGACCGCTGACCGGGCGAAGCCCGCCGTCCCGTTCGGCGGCAACTACCGCCTCATCGACTTCGCGCTCTCGAACCTCATCAACTCGGGCCTGCGTCAGATCGTCGTGCTGACGCAGTACAAGTCGCACAGCCTCGACCGCCACGTCTCGCAGACCTGGTCGATCGAGGGGCTGCTCGGCGCGTACGTCGCCTCCGTGCCCGCACAGCAGCGCCTCGGCAAGCGCTGGTTCGCCGGCAGTGCCGACGCCATCCTCCAGAGCCTCAACCTGCTCCGCGACGAGAAGCCCGACATCGTCGTCGTGGTCGGCGCGGACCACGTCTACCGGATGGACTTCGAGCAGATGGTGGAGGCGCACATCGCCTCGGGCGCCGGCGTCACCGTCGCGGCCATCCGCCAGCCGATCTCGCTGGCCGACCAGTTCGGCGTCATCGAGGTGGACCCCGACGACCCGACGCGCATCGGCCGGTTCCTGGAGAAGCCGAAGGATGCCACGGGACTGCCCGACTCCCCCGACGAGATCCTCGCGTCCATGGGCAACTACGTGTTCGACGCCGACGTGCTCATCGACGCGGTGCTCCGCGACGGCGAGAAGGCCGACTCGGACCACGACATGGGCGGCGACATCGTCCCCGACTTCGTGTCCCGCGGCGACGCTGCCGTCTACGACCTGAACCGCAACGAGGTGCCCGGCTCGACCGAGCGCGACCGCTACTACTGGCGCGACGTCGGCACCATCGACTCGTTCTACGACGCGCACCGCGACCTGATCTCGGCCCTGCCGATCTTCAACCTCTACAACACCGACTGGCCGATCTTCAGCCAGCAGCTCAACTCCCCGCCGGCCAAGTTCGTCCGCGACGGACTGGGCAACCTCGGCACGACCATCGACTCGGTGGTCTCGCTCGGATCGCTCCTCTCCGGCGCGCACGTCGAGCGCAGCGTCCTCGGTCCGTGGTGCACCCTCGACTCCGGCTCGCGCGTCGTCGACTCGATCGTCTTCGAGCGGGCCCACATCGGGCCGAACGCGACCGTGAACAGGGCCATCCTCGACAAGGACGTGGTCATCGCCGAGGGGGCCTCCGTCGGCGTCGACGCCGAGGCTGACCGCGCCAGGGGCTTCACGGTGACGCCCTCGGGCATCACGGTCGTCGGCAAGGGCGTCCGCGTCGACCAGTAGCCCCTGTCCCGCCGCCGACGGCGCCGCCGCCTCGTCCACCTCGTGACGAAGGATGACGGCGCCGTCCGGCCGTCCGGCGGCCGGACACTAGGGTGATCGCGTGCCCCGCTTCCTGACCGTCCTCGACGTCGACTCCACGCTCATCGAGGACGAGGTCATCGAGCTCCTCGCCGACGCCGCAGGTGCGCGGGACGAGGTCGCCGCCATCACCGAGCGCGCGATGGCCGGCGAACTCGACTTCGCCGAGAGCCTGCACGCGCGCGTCGCGACCCTGGCGGGGCTGCCCTCGACGGTGTTCGCCGAGGCCGCGTCCCGGATCCGCCTCACGGCCGGCGTGCCCGAGCTGGTCGCCGGCCTGCACGCCCACGGCAGCGTGATCGGCGTCGTCTCGGGCGGGTTCCACGAGGTGCTCGACCCGATCGCGGAGAGCCTCGGGCTCGACTTCTGGCGCGCCAACCGGCTCGAGGTCGTCGACGGCGCCCTGACCGGGCGGGTCGACGGTCCGGTCGTCGACGCCGCGGGCAAGGCCGCCGCACTCCGCGAGTGGGCCGAGGAGGCGAGGGTCGCCCCTGCCCACACGGTCGCGGTCGGCGACGGGGCGAACGACCTGCTGATGATGGACGCCGCGGCGCTCTCGGTGGCGTTCAACGCCAAGCCCCGGGTGCGCGACCACGCGGACCTGGTCGTGACGCACTGCGACCTGTCGCAGGTCCTGCCGCTGCTCGGCCTCCGCGGCTGAGCAGGCGGTCCGGGCCTGGGCCCGGGCCTGGCGACGCGTCGCTCGGCGACGTCGCGGTGCAGTGAGGCCGCTGTGGCCCTAGTGGCCCATCCCGAGGCCGCCGTCGACCGGCACGACCGCGCCGGAGATGTAGCCGGCGTCGTCGCTCGCGAGCCACGCGATCGCCTTGGCGACCTCCGAGGCCGTGCCGAAGCGTCGCGCGGGGATGCTCTTCTTGTAGTCGGCCTGCTGCTCGTCGGGCAGGACGGCCGTCATGTCGGTCTCCACGAACCCCGGGGCGACGACGTTGGCGGTGATGCCGCGGGCGCCCACCTCCCTCGTCAACGACCGCGCGAAGCCCACCAGGGCCGCCTTCGACGCCGAGTAGTTCGCCTGGCCGGCGCCGCCGAGCAGGCCGACGACGCTCGAGACCAGGACGATGCGACCGAACCGGGCCTTGAGCATGCCCTTGGAAGCGCGCTTGACGACGCGGAACGCCCCGCCGAGGTTCGTGTCGACGACCGAGGTGAAGTCCTCCTCGGTCATGCGCATGAGCAGGCCGTCCTTCGTGATGCCCGCGTTGGCGACGACGACCTCGACCGGGCCGAGCTCGGCCTCGACGGCGGTGAAGGCGGCGTCGACGCTCGCGGCGTCGGTCACGTCGGCGACGACCGTGAAGCTGCCCTCGGGGCCCTGGCCGCTGCGTGCGGTGACGGCGACGCGGTGGCCCTGGGCGACGAACTCCTCGGCGATCGCGAAGCCGATCCCTCGGTTGCCGCCGGTGACGAGGACGGTGCGGGGGGTGGTCATGATGGTGCTCCTCGGTGTGGGCGTCAGGGGTGCTCGGGTCCGTGGACCGCGTGCCAGCCTACTGTCGGACGCCGGGATTACGATCTAGTCAACCGCCGACCCTCGGCGTCCCGAGCCCGTGAGGCCATGAAGACATCCACCCCGATCACCACGCTCCCCCCGTCGCCCGCCGACGATCGCCATGCCCGCATGCGTCGGTACCTGCTGGCCACGGGCATCCGCATCGTCTGCATCATCTTCTGCTTCGTCATCCCGCTCAGCTGGTGGACGCTCATCCCCGTCTTCGGTGCCGTCGTCATCCCGTACGTGGCCGTGGTGCTGGCCAACGTCGGCCACGAGAGCGGTCAGGACGTCGAGCGGCCCGGGGGCCTCGAGGTCTACCGGGGGCCTCAGCAGCCGTGGACTCCCCCGGCCCCCCACGACCCGGACGACGACCCCGTCGTCGGCTCGGACGGAGTGCCCCGGTGATGCTCGGCCTCGGGCAGCAGGGCCCTGGCGACGTGCAGTGCTCCCGGTCAGGGTGCACTGCAGCCGCCGTGCACGCGGTCAACTGGCGCAACCCCAAGATCCACGGCCTCGAACGCGTCAAGGTCTGGTCCGCCTGCGACGAGCACGTCGGCTACCTCGCCGAGTTCCTCCGGGCCCGTGACTTCCCGGTCGTCCTGACGCCTGCGGGCGAGACGGTCGACCGGGTCGAGCAGGAGGCGCGTTGAGCGCCCCGCAGGCGTCGGAGGCTCGCCCGGCCACCGCCTCCAAGTGGCTGGGCTACCTCGCCGTCGTGGTGGTCTTCGCGGTCATCTGCGGCCTCCTCGCCCATTGGCAGTGGAGTCGTCACGAAGAGAAGATGGCGGTCGTCCACCAGCTCGAGCAGCGGTACGACGCCGCTCCGATCCCCCTGCAGGAGGCGGTGCCCGAGCTGGGCTCGTACGACCCCGCCCTCGAGTGGCAGCCCGTCTCGATGACCGGTCGCTACCTCGTCGACGAGGAGCTGCTCGTCCGCAACCGCCCCCTGAACGGCCAGCCCGGCTTCGACGTGCTCGTGCCGTTCCAGGTGAGCGGCGGCGACGTCTTCGTGATCGACCGCGGCTGGGTCCCGACCGGGAACGACCAGGACGCTCCCGACGTCGTCCCCGCCCCGCCGACCGGCGAGGTCACCGTGACCGCACGGCTCAAGCCGGGCGAGCCCGCGCTCGGCGACCGGACCGGCGTCCCCGGCACGAACCAGATCGCCACGATCCAGCTCAGCGAGGTGCAGAAGCGGGTCGACGGCCAGATCTACGACGCGAGCTACGGCCTGCTCGCCTCAGAGGACCCGACCCCCGCGACCGCTCCCGTGAAGGCCAGCGCGCCGGAGATCGACACCGGCCTCAACCTGTCGTACTTCGTGCAGTGGATCATGTTCGCGGTCGGCGCGTTCGGGTTCCTGTTCTACGTGTTCCGGCAAGAGAGGCGGAACAAGCTGCTGGACGCCGCCGACGACGAGACCCCGGAGGAAGCGGCCGAGCGCGAGCGTCGGCGTGCGTCGCGTCCCCGTGCGGATCACGAAGAGGAAGACGAGCTGCTCGACGCCGCCGGGCGCTGAGGTCGTCAGCGCCCGGTCGGCGTCGGGGCGGACGCCCCCGGTGACGCCGGACGGTCTCAGGCCAGGTTGATCAAGTCGGAGTAGTCCGGGGTCCAGTGGTCCTCGGTTCCCTCGGGCATGATGAGGACGCGCTCGGGGTTCAGCGCCTCGACGGCGCCCTCGTCGTGGCTCACGAGCACGACGGCGCCCTCGTAGTTCGCCAGGGCGTCGAGGATCTCGAGGCGGCTGGCGGGGTCGAGGTTGTTCGTGGGCTCGTCGAGCAGCAGCACGTTCGCGCCCGAGACGACGATCATCGCCAGCGCGAGGCGGGTCTTCTCTCCACCGGAGAGCACACCGGCAGGCTTGGCCGAGTCGTCTCCCGTGAACAGGAACGAGCCGAGCACGCGCCGCGCCTCCATCTCGGTGATGTTCGGCGAGGACGACACCATGTTCTCGAGGACGCTGCGCTTGACGTCGATCGTCTCGTGCTCCTGGGCGTAGTAGCCCACGCGCAGGCCGTGCCCGGGTTCCAGCTGGCCGGTGTCGGGCTCGTCGACGCTCGCCAGGATGCGCAGCAGGGTGGTCTTGCCGGCACCGTTCAGGCCGAGGATGACGACCTTCGAGCCCCGGTCGATGGCGAGGTCGACGGCGGTGAAGATCTCGAGCGAGCCGTAGCTCTTCGACAGGTTCGAGGCCATCAGGGGCGTCTTGCCGCAGGCGACCGGGGTGGGGAACCGCAGCTTGGCGACGCGGTCGACGGCGCGGACCTCCTCGAGGCCGGAGAGCAGCTTCTCGGCTCGGGCGACCATCTGGTGGGCCGCGGCGGCCTTCGAGGCCTTCGCACCGAAGCGCGCGGCCTGCTTCTGCAGCGCCGACGCCTGCTTCTCGGCGTTGCTGCGCTCCTTCTTGCGACGTTCCTCGTCGGCGGCGCGCTGGCGCTGGTAGTTGCGCCAGCCCATGTTGTAGATGTCGATGGCCTGGCGGTTGGCGTCGAGGTAGAAGACGCGGTTCACGACCTCCTCGACCAGCTCGATGTCGTGGCTGATCACGATGACGCCGCCCTGGTAGGTCTTGAGGTACTCGCGCAGCCACACGACGCTGTCGGCGTCGAGGTGGTTGGTGGGCTCGTCGAGGATCATCGTGTCCGCGGCCGAGAACAGGATGCGCGCGAGCTCGATGCGTCGGCGCTGACCGCCCGACAGCGTCGAGAGGGGCTGGTCGAGGATGCGGTCGGGCAGGCTCAGGTTGCTGGCGATGGAGGCGGCCTCGGCCTCGGCGGCGTAGCCCCCGAGGGCGTTGAACTGGTCGTCGAGGTCGCCGTACCGCTTCATGGCCCGCGCTGCGACGTCCGGGTCGGGATCGCCCATCGCGAGGGTCGCCTCCTGGATGCCCAGCAGCAGCTGCCCGAGCCCGCGGGCGTCGAGGATCCTCGTGCGGGCGAGGTCTTCCGGGTTGCCGCTGCGAGGGTCCTGCGGCAGGTAGCCGATCTCGCCGTGACGGTCGATCTTGCCGCCCGTCGGGAGGGTCTCGCCGGCGAGCGTCTTGGTCATGGTGGTCTTGCCGGCGCCGTTGCGGCCGACCAGACCGATCTTGTCGCCCTTGTCGACGCGGAAGCTCACGTCGGCCATGAGCAGACGCGCGCCGACGCGGATCTCGAGATCGTGCACGGAAAGCACAGCAGAAGTCCAATCGATTGGGGAGATGTCCACAACGGGGCCCGGCGTGGGGCCGCCTCTAGGATGAGGACGTCGCGTGGAGAGGGGTCGCAGCACTGCGCTGCCGACCAGCCGCTCGGCCGATCAACCTACCCATACTAGGAGACTTGCATGACTGACACCGCCGCATCGATCTCGCGGCCGGTCCTCGCCGACCGGCTGGTGGCCCGCAGCTGGGCCACCGACGTCGCCCTGGTGCTCGGCGGGGTCGCCTTCACGTCGGCCCTCGCGCAGGTGCAGGTGCCCATGTGGCCCGTGCCGATCACCGGTCAGACCCTGGCCGTGATGCTCGTCGGCGCCACGCTGGGGGCCCGACGCGGCGCCCTGTCGATGCTCACGTACCTCGTCCTCGGCGTCGCCGGGCTGCCGATCTTCGCCGAGTTCTCCGGCGGTCCGCTCAGCGTGCTGCGTCCGAGCTTCGGCTTCATCCTCGGCTTCGTCCCGGCAGCGCTCGTCATCGGCTGGCTCTCGCAGCGCGACTGGGACAAGAAGTGGGCCCTGTCCGCCGCCGCGTTCTTCCTCGCCAGCCTGATCCCGTTCGCCACGGGACTCCCCTACATGGCGGTCGTGCTGAACTCGCTCGGCATCGACGCGTCGCTCGGCAGCGTCCTGGCGCTCGGCGTGTACCCGTTCATCGTGGGCGGGGTCGCGAAGTGGCTGATCGCCGCGTCGGCCCTGCCGCTCGCCTGGCGCGCGCTCGGGCGTCTCGGCAAGTAGGAGCGCCGCTCGCTCAGCGGGCGCGCACACGAAGGACGCCCCCGGTCATCGACCGGGGGCGTCCTTCGTGTGCGGGGTGGATCAGATCGAGAAGCCGATGGCACGCATCATGTCGCGGCCGTCGTCGGTGATCCGGTCGGGGCCCCACGGCGGCATCCACACCCAGTTGATGCGGAAGGCGTCGACCACGCCGTCGAGGGCGTTGGCCGTGTCGGCCTCGATCACGTCGGTGAGCGGGCAGCCAGCCGACGTCAACGTCATGCTGATGATGAGGGCGTTCTCGTGCTCCTCGTCCATGGCGAGGTCGTAGATGAGGCCGAGGTCGACGATGTTGACCCCGAGCTCGGGGTCGACGACCTCCTTGAGAGCCTCGATCGTGGCGTCGAACTTCTCCGGGGCGAGGGCGACGGCCATGGTCAGCTGACCGCCGGCGTCGTCGCGGCCGCCGCGGCGGCCGCAGCGGACACGTAGCGGTCGTAGCCCTCGTCCTCGAGACGGTCGGCCAGCTCGGGGCCGCCCTGCTCGGCGACGTGGCCGTCGACGAAGACGTGGACGAAGTCGGGCTTGATGTACCGGAGGATCCGCGTGTAGTGCGTGATCATCAGCAGGCCGAGGCCCGTGTTGGCCTTGGCGCGGTTGACGCCCTCGGAGACGATCTTGAGGGCGTCGACGTCGAGACCGGAATCGGTCTCGTCGAGCACGGCGAACTTCGGTTTCAGCAGCTCGAGCTGCATGATCTCGTGACGCTTCTTCTCGCCGCCCGAGAAGCCCTCGTTGACGTTGCGCTCGGCGAACGAGGCGTCCATCTTGAGGTCGCTCATGTGGGTGCGGAGGTCCTTGATCCAGGTACGGATCGCGGGAGCCTCGCCGTCCAGGGCGGTCTTGGCGGTGCGCAGGAAGTTCGCGACCGTCACGCCGGGGATCTCGACCGGGTACTGCATGGCCAGGAAGAGACCGGCCTTGGCTCGCTCGTCGACCGACATGTCGAGGACCTCGCGACCGTCGAGCAGGATGCTGCCGCCGTCGACGTTGTAGCGGGGGTGACCGGCGATCGTGTAGGCGAGGGTGGACTTGCCGGAGCCGTTCGGGCCCATGACGGCGTGGATCTCGCCCTCGTTGATGGTGAGGTCGACGCCCTTGAGGATGGGCTTGACGCCCTGGTCGGTGTCGATGCTGACCTTGAGGTCGCGGATCTCGAGAGTGGACATGCGTTCTTTTCCTTACTGTGCGACGTCGGCGGACGACGCGGTGGTGTCGACGTACACGTCACCGTCGACGACGGTGACACGGAAGACCGGTACGGGTTCGTAGGCAGGGAGTGTGAGCGGCTTGCCGGACGTCAGCTCGAACTTGGAGCCGTGCGCCCAGCACTCGAGCGTGTCGTCCTCGACGAAGCCCTCGGAGAGCGAGATGTCGCCGTGGGTGCAGGTGTCGCCGATCGCGTGGATGTCGCCCGAGCTGTCCTTGACGACGGCGACGGCGACTCCGTCGACGACGACGCGCATCGCCTGGGCCGGCGTGACGTCGTCGACGCCGCAGACCTTGACCCCGGCCATCAGGCGGCGCCGCCTGCCGTCGGGAGGCCCTCACCTGCGGTGAGCTCGACCTCGAGTGCGTCGATGAGACGTTCCTGCAGCTCGGGCTCGCCGATCTTCTGCACGACCTCGCTGAGGAACCCGAGGACGACGAGCCGACGTGCCTCGTGCTCCGAGATGCCGCGCGACTGCAGGTAGAAGAGGTGCTCGTCGTCGAACCGACCGGTGGCGCTGGCGTGGCCGGCCCCGGCGATGTCGCCCGTCTCGATCTCCAGGTTCGGGATCGAGTCAGCCCGCGTGCCCTCGCTGAGGACGAGGTTGCGGTTCTGCTCGTAGCTGTCGGTCCCGGGTGCGGTGCGGGCGATCAACACGTCGCCGATCCAGACCGTGCGGGCGCCCACGCCCTGCAGCGCGCCCTTGTAGTTGACGCGGCTGCGGCTGTTGGGGGCGTCGTGGTGCACGTAGACCTGCTGCTCGAGGTGCTGGCCCGCGTCGGCGAAGTAGACGCCGTAGAGCTCGGTGTCCGAGCCCTGCCCGGCCAGATGGGCCGAGGGATTGACGCGCACGATCGAGCCGCCGAGCGAGACGACGAAGTGCTTGAGCTGGGCGTCGCGACCGATGGTCGCGAAGTGGCTCGCCAGGTGGATCGCGTCGTCGTCCCACTCCTGCAGGCTGACGACGGTCAGGTGCGCCCCGTCGTCGACGACGATCTCGACGTTCTCGACCAGCTGCGCCGAGCCCGTGTTGCGGAGCACGACCAGCGAGCGGGTGTTCGCGGTCGCGTGGATGACGGTGTGGCCGGCACGCGGCTCGCGGTCGAGGCCGCTCCGACCGATCGTGACCGTGGACGGCTCGTCGCCGGTCAGGGTCACGACGAGGACCTTCTCGGTCGAGGCCCAGGCGTTCGCCGAGGCCTTGTCCTCCGGCGCGCCGGCACGCCCCACGCGGGCGTCGGCCCGGTCGAGCCACTCGACGGCCGCCCCGCCGGTCTCCCGGGCGAGGTACGCGTACGGCGAGCCGTCGAGCGGTCCGTCGATGAGCGGGCGGAGGCGGTCGACGGGACTGAGCTTCCAGTCGACCTCGCGGCCGGTGACGGCCGCGAAGGCTGCAGGGTCGGTGGAGCGGAAGCGGCCAGAACGGGTCTGGACGGGCACGAGGCCCCATCCGCCGTCGCTGTGCGCCCCTGCGCCGTGCTGGACGCCCTCGGGCGCGGTGTCTGTGGTGGTGGGTGCTGCGGCGGACATCTAGCCGACTGATCCTTCCATGCTCATCTCGATGAGCTTGTTGAGCTCGAGGGCGTACTCCATCGGCAGCTCCCGGGCGATCGGCTCGATGAACCCGCGCACGATCATGGCCATTGCCTCGTCCTCCGCCATGCCTCGCGACATGAGGTAGAAGAGCTGTTCCTCGCTGACCCGGGACACCGTCGCCTCGTGGCCGAGCTGCACGTCGTCGACGCGGATGTCGATCGCCGGGTAGGTGTCGGACCGCGAGATGGTGTCGACCAGCAGCGCGTCGCAGCGCACCGTGTTGGCGGAGTGGTGTGCCGCGTCGTCGACGCGGACCTCACCGCGGTACCCGGCGCGGCCGCCGCCCCGGGCGATCGACTTGGAGACGATCGACGACGTCGTGTAGGGCGCCATGTGGATCATCTTCGCGCCGGCGTCCTGGTGCTGGCCGGGACCCGCGAAGGCGACGGACAGGGTCTCGCCCTTGGCGTGCTCGCCGACGAGGTAGATCGAGGGGTACTTCATCGTCACCTTGGAGCCGATGTTGCCGTCGATCCACTCCATGGTCGCGCCCTCGTGGGCGATGGCGCGCTTGGTCACCAGGTTGTAGACGTTGTTCGACCAGTTCTGGATCGTGGTGTACCGAACGCGGGCGTTCTTCTTCACGATGATCTCGACGACGGCCGAGTGCAGCGAGTCGCTCTTGTAGATCGGCGCCGTGCAGCCCTCGATGTAGTGGACGTAGCTGCCCTCGTCGGCGATGATCAGCGTCCGCTCGAACTGGCCCATGTTCTCGGTGTTGATGCGGAAGTAGGCCTGCAGCGGGATCTCGACCCGGACGCCCTTCGGCACGTAGACGAACGAGCCGCCCGACCAGACGGCCGTGTTCAAGGCGGCGAACTTGTTGTCGCCGGCCGGGATCACCGTGCCGAAGTACTCCTGGAAGATCTCGGGGTGCTCGCGGAGGGCCGTGTCGGTGTCCATGAAGATGACGCCCTGCTCCTCCAGGTCCTCGCGGATCTGGTGGTAGACGACCTCGGACTCGTACTGGGCGGCGACGCCCGCGACGAGGCGGTTGCGCTCCGCCTCGGGGATGCCGAGCTTCTCGTACGTGTTCTTGATGTCGTCGGGGAGTTCCTCCCACGTCGTCGCCTGCTTCTCGGTGGAGCGGACGAAGTACTTGATGTTGTCGAAGTCGATGCCGGAGAGGTCGGCGCCCCAGGTCGGCATGGGCTTCCGCTCGAAGAGCGCCAGGCCCTTGAGCCGGTTCTTGAGCATCCACTCCGGTTCGCTCTTCAGCGCCGAGATGTCGGTCACCACCTCGGGCGACACTCCACGGCGCGCGGAGGCGCCCGCTGCGTCGGAGTCGGACCAGCCGAACTCGTACTGCCCCAGGCTCTCGAGCTCTGGTCGGTCGATCAACACGTCTGACATGACTACCTCTTTCTCTGCTGGGCCGAACGTGGGTCGGGTCGTGACCATTCCCCGTCGGATGGGGGCCCAGCTGCTCGCGCTGCGAGACGGACTCCCGGTCGAGCTCCGACGGCTGCCTGCGTGGAGCGGAGGCGGAGCCAGCGTTGCTTAGACTGATGTGAGGTCCGCGTACCGCTTCTGCGGATCCCACGGCCCTCGGGCGTCGTCGTCGACGCTCGTGTCGGGTGTGTCCCTGAACTCATCGACTCTACAGGGCAGAGCGGCGGATGTGACGAAAGGCAGCAACTCGTGAGCAACGCACAGGTGACCCGGCCCGGACCCGTGACGCGCCTCTGGCGGTGGCTGCCGACGACGACCGACCGCCGCGTCCGGTTCATCGCCTGGGCCTCGCTGGTCTGCCAGGTCCTGCTGATCGGCACCGGAGGCGCGGTGCGGCTGACCGGGTCCGGCCTCGGCTGCCCGACGTGGCCTCGCTGCACCGCCGACTCGTTCGTCAGCACGCCCGAGATGGGGATCCACGGGGTGATCGAGTTCGGCAACCGCCTCCTCACCTTCGTCCTCACGGCAGTCGTCGTGCTGGCCTTCCTCTTCGTCCTCCGCATGCGCAAGCAGCGTCGTGAGCTGTTCTGGCTCACCTTCGCCCAGGGGATGAGCATCCCGCTCCAGGCCGTGCTGGGCGGCATCACCGTCCTGACGGGCCTGAACCCGTACATCGTCGGGGCGCACTTCCTCGTCTCGATCGCGCTGGTCGCCCTGTCCACGGTCCTCGTCTGGCGGGTGCTCCGCGGCCCGCGGGGTCACCACGCGGCGACTCCCCCGGCCTACGCCAGGCTCGTCCACGTCCTGTCCGGCGTCGTCCTCCTGACCGTGGTCGTGGGCGTCCTCACCACCGGCTCCGGACCGCACGCCGGCGACGCCGCCACTCCCCGCAACGGCCTCGACCCGGCCGTGATGGACCACGTGCACAGCTGGCCCGCCTACGCCACCCTCGCGCTGACCCTCGCGGTCGTCGTCTGGACCCTCCGGACGGGTCTCCCGCGCCGGTTCCCCCTCGCCCTCCTCGGCGTCGAGCTCGTCCAGATCGCGGTGGGCATCGCCCAGGCGCGGACGGGCCTGCCGCCGCTCCTCGTCGGCTCGCACATGGTGCTGGCGGCGCTCTTGGTGGCTGCGACGACCGCGCTCGTCCTCTCCCTGCGTGAGGACCAGAGCCCGTCCGAGGCTCAGCTGACCGTCGACTCCGCGGAGTCCGTCCGCGTCTGAGCGGGCCGGTCGGCCGGAGCCTCGAGCGCGTCCGATGCGTCGGGCCCGTCCGGCGCGTCCCGCCGCATGATCACGTCGACGCCGTCGTCCTCGACCGGGACGAAGCCGTGCCGGAGGTACAGGCGCGCCGCCCGGCTGCCCGTCAGCACGTCCAGCAGCACGGGCCGCGACCCGAGCGAGGCGAGCGCCTCCCGGAGCAGGCGCGTGCCGATTCCCCGGCCCCGCGCCTCCTCGGCCAGGTAGAAATGGCGCAGCCAGACGTCGTCGCCCTCCGGGTGCACCGCGAGGCAGCCGAGGAGGCGCCCCCGACCTCGACCACGCGGGTCTCGGTCGGCACGAACTCGCGCTCGAAGCGCGCACGGTTGTACGGCGGACGCCAGACGCCTGCCCGCCTCAGGTCGGGCTCGAGGGCGGCGAGCTTCAGGTCGGCGAGGGCGTCGACGTCGTCGGGTCGCCCCTCACGGACGGTCCAGTCGAGGACGTCCTCGGCGCCGGCGCTCACCGGACGCCTCAGAACGGCAGCAGCGGATCGATGCCGACGGCGATGAAGAGCAGCGTCAGGTAGGTGATGGAGCTGTGGAACACGCGCATCGGACGGACCTCGGCGACGTGCTGGATCGCACGGCTGTACAGGCGGTGCGACTCCCACACGAACCAGGTGCCGCTCGCCAGGGCGACGACCGTGTAGAGCACGCCCATGTGGGCGACGGGGACGAGCAGCAGCGAGCACGCGACGGTGGCCCACGCGTAGAGGATCACCTGGAGGCCGACGGACGACCGGCCGCGGACGACGGCGAGCATGGGCACCGACGCGGCGGCGTAGTCGTCCCGGTACTTCATCGACAGAGGCCAGTAGTGCGGCGGCGTCCAGAGGAAGATCACCATGAAGAGGATGACCGGAGGCCAGCTGAGGTCGTTCGTGACGGCGGCCCAGCCGATCAGGACGGGCATGCACCCGGCGATGCCGCCCCAGACGATGTTCTGGGGCGTGCGGCGCTTGAGCCACAGCGTGTAGACGAGCACGTAGAAGAGGATCGCGCCGAGCGACAGGGCGGCCGAGAGGAGGTTGACCGTGAGGGCCAGCCAGACGATGGAGGCGAGGCCCACGATCCAGGAGAACGCCAGCGCCTCCCGGTCGGTCACCTCTCCGGTGACGAGCGGCCGGCCCTGCGTCCGCTTCATGATGCGGTCGATGTCGCGGTCGATGTAGCAGTTGAACGCGGAGGCCGAGCCGGCGCTGAGCGCCCCGCCGATGAGGGTGGCCGCGACGAGCCAGAGGTTCGGGACGCCGCCCTGGGCGAGGAACATGGTCGGGGCCGTGGTGACGAGCAGCAGCTCCATCACGCGGGGCTTCGTGAGCGCGACGTAGGCGCCAGCCTTGCGACGGATGCCCCGGGGTCCGGTGGTGGGGCGGGTGTCGATGGCTGCGGTCATGGGTCCCTCTGACGAGATGTACGGTTCGGCGCGGAGAGTCTAGGCGAACCAGCGAGTCTAGGCGATGACCGGCGACGCTGACGGCGTAACGGACCGCTCCCTGCGGGCGGAGCGAGCCCTTTCGTCCCTATACTTGCAGGTGCTTGCCAGTCGCACGCCCGCACGGCGACGGAATCCTCGACATCGAACCATCGGCTCCCTGTCGCGCGACCTCCGGTCCGTGCCCGAGCGGCCGCAGCCGACGACGTCTCGGCAGGCGCATGTCAGCGCGGGAGCGAATCGACCCCGCGCAGTTCGCAACAAGAAGGGTCATCTCCAAGTGGCAGATCTGCAGTGGGAATCCATTGACAACAAGGCCGTCGACACGGTCCGCGTCCTCGCGGCCGACTCGGTCGAGAAGGTCGGGAACGGCCACCCGGGGACGGCGATGAGCCTCGCGCCCGCCGCGTACCTCCTCTTCCAGAAGGTCATGCGTCGTGACCCCAGCGACAGCGAGTGGATCGGCCGCGACCGCTTCGTCCTCTCGGTCGGGCACAGCTCGCTGACCCAGTACGTCCAGTTCTACCTCGGCGGCTACGGCCTCGAGCTCGACGACCTCAAGGCGCTGCGCACCTGGGGCTCGAAGACGCCCGGCCACCCCGAGTACGGCCACACCGACGGCGTCGAGATCACCACCGGTCCCCTCGGCCAGGGGCTCGCCTCCGCCGTGGGCATGGCCTACGCCGCCCGCTTCGAGCGCGGCCTGTTCGACCCCGAGGCCGCCGTCGGCACCTCGCCGTTCGACCACTTCGTCTACGTCATCGCCGGCGACGGCGACCTGCAGGAGGGCGTCACCAGCGAGGCGTCCTCGCTCGCCGGTCACCAGCAGCTCGGCAACCTCGTCGTGATCTACGACTCCAACCAGATCTCGATCGAGGACGACACCAACATCGCCTTCACCGAGGACGTCCACGCGCGCTACGAGGCGTACGACTGGCAGGTCCAGGTCGTCGACTGGAAGAAGACGGGCGAGTACGTCGAGGACGTCGCCGCCCTCAACGACGCGATCGAGGCCGCCAAGGCCGAGACGAGCAAGCCCTCGCTGATCATCCTCAAGACGATCATCGGCTGGCCCTCGCCCAAGAAGCAGAACTCCGGCAAGATCCACGGCTCGGCGCTCGGCGCCGAAGAGCTGGCGGGCCTCAAGGAGGTGCTCGGCTTCGACCCCGAGAAGACCTTTGACGTCGACCCCGAGGTCCTCGAGCACACCCGCAAGGCCGTCGAGCGCGGCCAGGCACAGCACGCCGAGTGGCGCACGTCGTTCGACGAGTGGGCGTCGGCCAACCCCGACAAGAAGACCCTCCTCGACCGCGTCCTCAAGGGCGAGTTGCCCGAGGGCCTCGACGAGGCGCTGCCGGTCTTCCCGGCCGACAAGGAGGTCTCGACCCGAGCCGCCTCCGGCAAGGTCATCAACGCCATCGCCGGCGTCGTCCCCGAGTTCTGGGGCGGCTCCGCCGACCTCGCCGAGTCGAACCTCACGACCATCAACGGCGGCGGTTCCTTCGTGCCGACCGAGTGGTCGACGCACGAGTGGCAGGGCAACCCCTACGGTCGCGTGCTGCACTTCGGCATCCGCGAGCACGCCATGGGCTCGATCATGAACGGCATCGCCCTGCACGGCAACACGCGAGTGTTCGGCGGCACGTTCCTCATCTTCAGCGACTACATGCGACCCGCCGTGCGTCTGGCCGCGCTGATGAAGTCGCCGGTCACGTACGTGTGGACCCACGACTCCGTCGCGCTCGGCGAGGACGGCCCCACGCACCAGCCGGTCGAGCAGCTCGCCGCCCTCCGCGCGATCCCCGACTTCGCCGTGGTGCGCCCCGCCGACGCCAACGAGACCGCCTGGGCCTGGAAGACCATCCTCGACCGCTTCGACGGCCCGGCCGGCCTGGCGCTCAGCCGTCAGAACCTGCCCGTCTTCGAGCGCGGCGACGGCGACGCCGAGGGCGACGTCTTCGCGTCGGCGAAGAACGTCGCGAAGGGCGCCTACGTCCTCGCCGAGGCTCCCGGCGGCACGCCCGACGTGATCCTGATCGCCACGGGCTCCGAGGTGCAGATCGCCGTCGAGGCCCGTGAGGTCCTGCGCGGCGAGGGCATCAACGCCCGCGTCGTGTCGGCTCCCAGCCTCGAGTGGTTCGACGAGCAGAGCGCCGAGTACAAGGAGGCGGTCCTCCCGGCCGCCGTCAAGGCCCGCGTCTCGATCGAGGCAGGCGTCGCGCTCCCGTGGCGCGGCATCGTCGGCGACGCCGGACGCAGCATCTCCATCGAGCACTTCGGCGCCTCCGCCGACTACAAGACGCTCTACCGCGAGTTCGGCATCACCACCGAAGCCGCCGTGGCCGCCGTCAAGGACTCGCTGGCCGCTCTCTGAGCGCCGGCAAGAAAGAAGAGAACGACATGACCGACACCAACACCGCACAGCTCTCCGCCGCGGGCGTCAGCATCTGGCTCGACGACCTCTCGCGTGAGCGCATCAACGCCGGCGGCCTCGAGAAGCTGATCGCCGAGCGCAACGTCGTGGGCGTCACCACGAACCCGACCATCTTCGCGTCGGCCCTCGCCAAGGGCGAGGCCTACGACGACCAGGTCGCGCTGCTCGCCAAGACCGGCGTGAGCGTCACCGACGCGGTCTTCGAGATCACGACCGACGACGTCACCCGCGCCTGCGACATCTTCCGCGGCATCTACGACGACACGAAGGGCTTCGACGGCCGCGTGTCGATCGAGGTCGAGCCGGGCCTCGCGCACGACGCGCAGGGCACCATCGACCAGGCCGTCAAGCTCGCCGCCAAGGTGGGTCGTCCCAACGCGCTCATCAAGATCCCCGCGACGGTCGAGGGCCTCGAGGCCATCACCGCCGTGATCGCCAAGGGCATCAGCGTCAACGTCACCCTGATCTTCAGCCTCGAGCGCTACCGCGCGGTCATCAACGCCTACCTCACCGGTCTCGAGCAGGCCAAGGCCGCGGGCATCGACATCAGCGAGATCCACTCCGTCGCGTCGTTCTTCGTGTCGCGCGTCGACAGCGAGATCGACAAGCGCCTCGAGGCCGTCGGTACCGACGAGGCCAAGGCCCTCAAGGGCAAGGCGGGCGTCGCGAACGCCCAGCTCGCCTACGAGGCCTACGTCCAGGCCTTCGACACTGAGCGCGCGAAGGGCCTGCTCGCTGCTGGCGCCAACAAGCAGCGTCCCCTGTGGGCCTCCACCGGCGTCAAGGACCCTGCCGTCCTCGACACGACCTACGTGGTCGAGCTCGTCGCCGCCGACGTCGTGAACACGATGCCCGAGAAGACCCTCGAGGCCACGTTCGACCACGGCGAGGTCCGTGGCGACTCGATCAGCGGCTCCTACGCCTCCGCCAACGAGGTCATGGACGCGATCGCGGCCCAGGGCGTCTCGTACGACGAGGTCACCGAGCTGCTCGAGAAGGAGGGCGTGGAGAAGTTCATCGTCTCCTGGAACGAGCTGCTCGACACCGTCACCGCAGCCCTCGAGTCCTCGAAGCCCACCGCGGAGGACGCCAAGTGACCATCACGATCGCCGCGAGCGGCGACGCGGCCACCGCCGTCGAGACCGTCGTGCCCCAGCTGGTCAGCGACCTCGTCGCCTCCGGCATCACGGCTCAGAACCCGACCCTCTGGGGCCCGGACGCCGAGGAGGAGTCGGCCAAGCGTCTCGGCTGGACCGAGGCCGTCGTGGTCTCCACGCCCCTCCTCGACGAGATCGACGCGCTCCGGGAGGAGCTCGCCGCCAAGGGCGTCGACCATGTCGTGCTCGCGGGCATGGGCGGTTCGTCGCTGGCTCCCGAGGTGATCACGCGCACCTACGGCGTCGAGCTGACCGTGCTCGACGCCACGGAGCCCGGGCAGGTCCTCACGGCCCTCCACGACCGCCTCGAGCGGACCGTGCTCGTCGTGTCGTCGAAGTCCGGGTCCACGGTCGAGACCGCCAGCCAGCGCAAGACCTTCGAGAAGGCCTTCCGCGACGCCGGCATCGACCCGGTCGAGCGCATCGTGGTCGTCACCGACCCGGGCTCGCCCCTCGACGGCCAGGCCCGGGAGGCCGGCTACCGCGTCTTCAACGCCGACCCCGCCATCGGCGGCCGCTACTCGGCGCTGTCGGCCTTCGGCCTCGTGCCGTCCGGCCTCGCCGGCGCCGACATCCGCGAGCTGCTCGCCGAGGCGGACGCGGTCACGGTCGAGCTCTCGCAGGACAGCGCGGACAACCCCGGCCTCGTGCTGGGCGCGGTCCTCGCGGGCACCTCGCCCCTGCGCGACAAGATCGCGATCGTCGCCGACGGCACCCACATCATCGGGTTCCCCGACTGGGCCGAGCAGCTGATCGCCGAGTCCACGGGCAAGCAGGGCCGCGGCCTCCTCCCCGTCGTGCTCGGCACGGACGCTCCGGAGATCAGCCTGGGCCTGCACGACGTGCAGGTCGTGCGCCTGGTCGCCAACGCGGCGGAGACCCGTGAGGTCGCCCCCGGCGAGGTCGAGATCTCCGGTTCGCTCGGCGGTCAGATCATGGTCTGGGAGTACGCCGTCGCCGTGGCCGGGCGCCTGCTCGACATCAACCCGTTCGATCAGCCCGACGTCGAGTCGGCGAAGGTCGCGACGCGTGCGCTGCTCGACGACCGTCCGGCCCCGACTCCCCCGGCGTTCACCGCCGAGGGCGTCGAGGTCCGCGAGGTCGGCGGCGTCGAGCTCGGAGACTCGCTCGAGTCGGCCGTGTCGGCCCTCCTGTCGGCGCTGACCGACGACGGTTACCTGTCGATCCAGGCCTATGCCGACCGGGTTGCCTACCCGCAGCTCGAGGAGCTCCGCGACGTGCTCGCGGCGCGCACGAAGCGACCCGTCACCTTCGGGTGGGGGCCCCGCTTCCTGCACTCCACGGGCCAGTACCACAAGGGCGGACCCGCCAACGGAGTGTTCCTCCAGATCACCCAGACGGCGTCCACCGACCTGGAGATCCCGGAGAGCCCGTTCACGTTCGGACAGCTCGTCCAGGCGCAGGCCGCCGGCGACGCGACCGTGCTGGCCGACCACGGTCGCCCCGTGCTCCGGCTGACCGTCGACGACGTGGCGGGCGCACTGCCCGCACTGCTCGCCGCAGTCCGCTGAGCGTGAGGGGGCCGGCGTCCGTGAGGACGCCGGCCCCTTCGCCGTGGTCGGACGGCCACGTGCCGCGCGACCGTGCCCGAGAGAACGACCCTGAAGGAACCACCACGATGTCACCAGTCGAGATCACGCCGGAGCACAACCCGCTGCGGCTGCCCTCCGATCGACGCCTGAACCGGATCGCCGGCCCGAGCGGCCTCATCATCTTCGGCGTCACCGGCGACCTGTCGCGCAAGAAGCTCATGCCGGCCGTGTACGACCTCGCCCACCGCGGCCTCCTGCCCCCCGGGTTCGCGCTCGTCGGGTTCGCCCGCCGCGAGTTCGAGGGCCAGGACTTCGAGCAGGTCGTCTACGAGGCCGTCAAGCAGCACGCCCGCACCCCCTTCGACGAAGACGTCTGGCGCCAGCTGAAGGAGGGCTTCCGCTTCGTGCAGGGCACCTTCGACGACGCTGACTCGTTCACGCGCCTGAAGGACACGATCGAGGAGCTCGACCGAGAGCGCGGCACGATGGGCAACCACGCCTTCTACCTCTCGATCCCGCCCAAGGCCTTCCCGATGGTCACCGAGCAGCTGCGCAGCAGCGGCCTGGCCGAGGAGAAGGACGGTGCGTGGCGTCGCGTGGTGATCGAGAAGCCCTTCGGCAGCGACCTCAAGACCGCCCGCGAGCTGAACGCCGTGGTCGAGAGCGTCTTCGAGCCCGACTCCGTCTTCCGCATCGACCACTACCTGGGCAAGGAGACGGTCCAGAACCTCCTGACCCTCCGGTTCGCCAACCAGATGTACGAGCCCCTCTGGAACTCGAACTACGTCGACCACGTGCAGATCACGATGGCCGAGGACATCGGCGTCGGCGGCCGCGCGGGCTACTACGACGGCATCGGTGCCGCTCGCGACGTCATCCAGAACCACCTCCTCCAGCTCCTGGCCCTTACGGCCATGGAGGAGCCGGTCACGTTCGCCGCGCCGCACCTCCGTGCCGAGAAGGAGAAGGTCCTCTCCGCGGTCCGGATCCCCGAGGACATCGCCGCGGGAACCGCCCGTGGCCAGTACTCGGGAGGCTGGCAGGGCGGCGAGAAGGTGCTCGGGTTCCTCGACGAGGAGGGCATGAACCCGGAGAGCGTCACCGAGACCTTCGCCGCGGTGAAGCTCGAGATCGCGACGCGCCGCTGGGCCGGCGTGCCCTTCTACCTCCGGGCCGGCAAGCGCCTGGGGCGCCGCGTGACCGAGATCGCCGTGGTGTTCAAGCAGGTGCCCGAGAACATCTTCGGCACGCAGACCTCGCTCGGCCAGAACGCCCTCGTCATCCGCGTGCAGCCCGACGAGGGCGTCACCCTCCGCTTCGGCTCGAAGGTCCCCGGGATCGGCACCCAGGTGCGCGACGTCACGATGGACTTCGGCTACGGCCACGCCTTCACCGAGGCGAGCCCCGAGGCCTACGAACGGCTCATCCTCGACGTGCTGCTGGGCGATCCGCCCCTGTTCCCGCGTCACGAGGAGGTCGAGCTCTCCTGGAAGATCCTCGATCCGATCGAGGAGTTCTGGGCGACGCAGGGCCAGCCCGAGCAGTACCGCCCCGGCACGTGGGGCCCCCAGTCCGCCGATGAACTCATGGCCCGCGACGGCCGTACCTGGAGACGCCCGTGATCGTCGATCTGCCCGCCAGCACCATCAGCCGAGTGCAGAAGACGCTCGTCACCATCCGCGAGGAGGGCGGAGTCGTCGCCCTCGGGCGCGTCCTCACCCTCATCATCTCGACGAGCCACGGAGAAGAGGAAGAGGCCATCGAGGCCGCCAACGACGCTTCCCGAGAGCACCCCATGCGCGTCATCGTCGTGTCGACCGCTCCGGGCGGCGACGACGAGGAGCCTCGGCTCGACGCCCAGATCCGGGTCGGCGGCGACGCCGGCGCGAGCGAGGTCATCCTGCTGCGCGCCTACGGCGACACCGCGAGCGACGAGGAGGGGCTGGTCACCGGTCTCCTGCTGCCTGACGCCCCCGTCGTCGTCTGGTGGCCCGGTCGAGCTCCGGAGGTCGTCGCCGAGTCGGCTCTCGGGCGCATCGCCCAGCGCCGCATCACCGACGCGGCGAGCCAGCCGAACCCGCGTCAGAGCATCGTCGACCTCGCCGAGACCTACCAGCCGGGCGACACCGACTTCGCCTGGACGCGCCTCACGCTCTGGCGCACGCAGCTCGCCGCCGTCCTCGACCAGCCGCCCTACGAGCCCGTCACCGAGGTGCGCGTCGACGGCGCCCCCGACTCTCCGTCGACGCTCCTGCTGGCCGCGTGGCTGCGGCTGCAGCTCCAGGTGCCCGTCGTGAACGAGCTGACGCGGGGCAACGGGTCGAGCGGCATCCACGGGGTCCGGCTCGTCCGGCCGTCCGGGCCGATCGTGCTGGAGCGAGCCGTCGTCGACGTCGCCACGTTGACGCAGCCCGACCAGCCCACCCACGACCTCTCGTTGCCACGCCGGTCGCTGCGCGACTGCCTCGCGGAGGAACTCCGTAGACTCGACCCCGACGACCTCTTCGGCGAGGTCGTGAAGCAGGGTGTCCGCCAGCTGGCCGAGCCCGTCGAGAACTAAGGCAGACTGACACAGTGAGCAACGAACGCCGGGTGCTGGTTCACCCCGACAAGGAATCGCTGGGCGCCTCGGTCGCCGCGCGCTTCATCACCAAGATCATCGACGTGCTGGAGGAGCAGAACTACGCCTCGGTCGTCGTCAGCGGCGGGTCGGTGAGCACGGTCGTGCTCGCCGCGATCAACGCCTCTCCGGCGCGGGACAGCGTCGACTGGTCGAAGGTCTCGTTCTGGTGGGCCGACGAGCGCTGGGTCGAGAGCGGCGACGCCGACCGCAACGACCGTCAGGCCGAGATCGACCTGCTCGGGCACATCGGTGTCGAGTCGCAGAACGTGCACCGCTTCGGCGCCGTGGGCGAGTTCGCCGACGTCGAGGCCGCCGCGGTCGCGTACCGGGCCGAGCTCCTCGAGCACGCCCAGGGCGACGACGAGGCGCCTCGCTTCGACATCACCCTGCTCGGCGTGGGCCCCGACGGCCACGTCGCGTCCCTCTTCCCGGACGCGCCCCAGGTGCGGATGAGCGGACCGACCGTGCTGACGGTGGACGACTCCCCCAAGCCGCCGCCCGTCCGTCTCACGCTGAGCCTGCCGGTGATCAACAACTCGCAGCGCGTGTGGATGATCCTCGCCGGCGCGGAGAAGGCGTCGTCGCTGGGCCTCGCCCTCGCCGGTGCCGGTGCCGACCAGGTCCCCGTGGCGGGGGTCAAAGGCCGTAAGCGCACGGTGTTCTTCGTGGACAGCGACGCCGCGTCCGAGGTCCCCGAGAACCTGATCGCCTCGACCTACTGATCCGTGGGCCCGGTCCGTCGCCGGACCGGGCCTCGACACGAGAGAAGCCCCGCAGCCGAGCTGCGGGGCTTCTCTCGTGGGCGGGCCGTGACGACCGGCCGCGGTCGGTCTGGCTAGGCCTTGCCTCGGCGGACGCGCAGCTGCTGCAGCGCCTCCTCCAGGAGCTGGGCCGCCTCCTCCTCGGAGCGCCGCTCCTTCACGTACGCGAGGTGCGTCTTGTACGGCTCGAGCTTGGCGACGGTCGGCGGGTTGGCCTTGTCGCGTCCGGCGGGGAGGCCGCTGGACGGGGAATCGACCGTCTCGGGGATCTCTTCGTCAGGCACGTTCGCGGCGAAGTGGCGGACGACCTCGTTGCCCAGGGCGTCCCAGTACGAGATGGTCACGCGCTCGGCGTGGTACCCGCGGTCCTGCTCGCCCATGGGGCCGGCACCGACGCGCGAGCCACGGATGGCGCTGCCTCCGGAGGCCATCAGCTGACCGCCGAGAACTTCGTGATGAGGCCGAGGACCACGATGCACGTGATCCAGACGAGCCCGAGGAACACGGTGATGCGGTTCAGGTTGCGCTCGGCGACCCCGGATGCACCGAGGTTGCTCGTGACACCGCCGCCGAACATGTCGGACAGGCCGCCGCCGCGACCGCGGTGCAGCAAGATGAGGAGGGTCAGCAGGAGGCTCGTGATGCCGAGCAGCACCTGCAGGATGACCTGCAGAATTTCCAAGGGGGACCTTTCGATGCGGTGAGACCGTTGACGAGTATAACTGCCGCAGGCGGCGACGGGTCCCTCACCCGCGGGCGGGAGAGGGACCCGTCTGTCGGTCCGCGTCAGACGCCGACGTGTGACTCGAAGCGCACGATGCGGGCGAACTCGTCCACGTCGAGGCTCGCACCGCCGACGAGCGCACCGTCGACGTTCGGCTCGCGCAGGAACGAGGCGATGTTCGTCGACTTCACCGACCCGCCGTAGAGGATGCGGGTCGCCGCGGCGCGGTCGGCCCCGACGAGCTCGACGAGGGCCTCACGGAGCGCTGCGCAGACCTGCTCGGCCTGGTCGGCGGTCGCCGCCTTGCCCGAGCCGATCGCCCAGACGGGCTCGTAGGCGACCACGATCTCGGCCGTGGCGGGGACCTCGGCCAGGGAGGCACGGAGCTGGGCGACCGGGACGGCGCTCGGCCCGTGCGTCTCGAGGTCGTCCGCGGTCTCGCCGACGCAGATGACGGGGACGAGCCCGTTGCGGTGCGCCGCCGCGACCTTGGTCGCGACGACCGTGTCGTCCTCCGCGTGCAGGGTGCGGCGCTCGGAGTGGCCCACGAGGACGTAGTGCACGTCGAGCTTCGCCAGGGAGGCGCCGGAGACCTCGCCGGTGTAGGCGCCGCTGTCGTGCGCCGAGAGGTCCTGTGCGCCGAGGACGAGCGAGAGCCCGTCCGCGTCGAGCAGGGTCTGCACGCTGCGCAGGTCGGTGAAGGGCGGGAAGACGGCTGCCTCGACGGAGGAGTGGTCGTGCTTCGCGTCCTTCAGGCTCCAGGCCAGCTTCTGCACGAAGGCGATGGCCTGCAGGTGGTCGAGGTTCATCTTCCAGTTGCCGGCGATGAGGGGCGTGCGCGTGGTCACCATCCGAGGACCTCCAGTCCGGGGAGTCGTTTGCCCTCGAGGAACTCGAGGCTGGCTCCACCACCGGTGGAGATGTGGCCGAACTGGTCGTCGTCGAAGCCGAGGGCACGGACGGCCGCGGCCGAGTCCCCTCCCCCGACGACGCCCAGGCCGTCGACGCGCGTGAGCGCCTCGGCGACGGTCTTCGTGCCGTGGGCGAAGGCGTCGAACTCGAACACGCCCATGGGCCCGTTCCAGAACACGGTCTTCGAGGCGGCGACGATCTCCGCGAAGCGGGTCGCCGTGTCCGGTCCGATGTCGAGGCCGATCGCCCCGTCCCCGAGGTCGGAGGTCTCGATGCCGTCCGCGGGGACCACCGCGTGCTCGGCGTCGGCCGAGAAGGCCGAGGCGACGACGACGTCGGTGGGCAGGACGATCTGGACGCCGCGCTCGTCTGCGTCGGCGAGGTAACCCCTCACCCGGTCGAGCTGGTCCTTCTCGAGGAGGCTGCCGCCGACGGCGTGGCCCTGTGCGGCCAGGAACGTGAAGAGCATGCCGCCGCCGACCAGGAGCGAGTCGACCCGGGGCAGCAGGTGCTCGATGACGCCGAGCTTGTCCGACACCTTCGAGCCGCCGAGCACCACCGTGTAGGGGCGCTCAGGCGTCTCGGTGAGCTTCTCCAGGACGGAGAGCTCGGTCTCGATGAGCGTGCCGGCCGCGCTCGGGAGGAGCTGCGGCAGCTCGTAGACGCTGGCCTGTTCGCGGTGCACCACACCGAAGCCGTCCGAGACGAACAGGTCGCCGTGCGCGGCGAGCTGCTCGGCGAAGGCGCGACGCTCGTCGGCGTCCTTCGAGGTCTCGGCAGGGCTGAACCTGAGGTTCTCGAGGACGGCCACCTGGCCGTCGGCCAGGCCGGCCACCGCCTCCTCGGCCTCGCTGCCGACGGTGGAGGGAACGAACGCGACGTCGGCGTCGAGGAGCTCGCCGAGGCGGGCCGCCACGGGGCGCAGGCTGAACTCGTCGACGGGCTGGCCGTCGGGACGGCCGAGGTGCGAGATGACGACCACGCGGGCGCCGTCGGCCACGAGCGTCTGCAGGGTGCCGACGGAGGCGCGGACGCGGCCGTCGTCGGTGATGGCGCCGTCCTTCAACGGGACGTTCAGGTCGCAGCGGACGATCACGCGCTTTCCCGACGTCGAGCCGAGCGACTCGAGGGTTCGGAGGGTCATGGGACTCGATTCTGTGGAGTGGTTCGGTGGAGAGACGAGGAGGCGGCCAGGCCGAGGGCCTGACCGCCTCCCGGGTCGATCGTGGTGCGGACGCCTACAGGCGGTCGGCGACGTACTTCGTCAGGTCGACGAGACGGTTGGAGTAGCCCCACTCGTTGTCGTACCAGGACGTGATCTTGACCATGTTGCCGATGACCTTCGTGAGGCCCGAGTCGTAGATCGACGAGTGCGGGTCGGTCGTGATGTCGGACGAGACCAGCGGGTCCTCCGAGTAGAGGAGGATGCCCTTGAGGTCGCCCTCGGCCGCGGCCTTGTAGGCCGCGTTGATCTGCTCGACCGTGACGGGGGTGCTCGTCTGCAGGGTGACGTCGGTGATCGAGCCGGTCGGCACCGGGACGCGCAGCGCGTAGCCGTCGAGCTTGCCCGACAGCTCGGGGATGACGAGGCCGATGGCCTTGGCGGCACCGGTCGAGGTGGGGACGATGTTGACCGCGGCGGCGCGGGCACGACGCGGGTCCTTGTGGGGGCCGTCCTGCAGGTTCTGGTCGGCCGTGTAGGCGTGCACCGTCGTCATGAGGCCGCGCTCGACGCCGAAGTTGTCGAGGAAGACCTTCATCAGGGGCGCGAGGCTGTTCGTGGTGCACGACGCGTTCGAGATGATGTGGTGGTTGGCGGGGTCGTAGATGCCCTCGTTGACGCCGAGGACGATCGTGGCGTCGTCGCCGGTGGCGGGCGCCGAGATGAGGACCTTCTTCGCGCCGGCGTCGATGTGCTTCTGCGCGTCCTCCGCCTTCGTGAAGAAGCCGGTCGACTCGACGACGATGTCGACGCCCAGCTCGCCCCAGGGCAGGTTGGCGGGGTCGCGCTCGGCCAGGACCTTGATCGGCTTGCCGTCGACGACGATCGAGTCGCCGTCGAGCTCGACCGTGGCGTCGAGACGACCCGTGATGGAGTCGAACTTGAGCAGGTGCGCGAGGGCGGCGTTGTCGGTGAGGTCGTTGACGGCGACGATCTCGATGTCGGTGCCCTTGGCGAGCGCCGCGCGGAAGTAGTTGCGGCCGATGCGACCGAAGCCGTTGATGCCGATCTTGACGGTCAAGGGAACTCCTGTTGATCAGGCGTCGCGGGGACGCGTGGAGGGGGCGGGCGACCAGGCCCGTGGCTCACGATCCGGCCGGGGCGACCGGGCTTCGCGTCCGTCTACGACAGTACCAGTCGACCGCCTCCGTGACTCCGGGAGCGTCACCCGCGTCGGAGGTGTCAGTCGAGGTCGAGGTCGGACGGCAGGCTGGCCTCGGTGCCGGGCAGGCCGAGGTCGGACGCCTTCTTGTCGGCCATGGCCAGGAGGCGGCGGATCCGCCCGGCGACGGCGTCCTTCGTCATGGGCGGGTCGGCGTGGTGGCCGAGCTCGTCGAGGCTCGCGTCCCGGTGCGCCAGGCGGAGGTCGCCGGCGTACTTGAGGTGGTCGGGGATGTCCTCGCCGAGCAGCTCCATGGCCCGCTCCACCCGGGCGCACGCGGCGACGGCGGCCTGCGCGCTGCGTCGCAGGTTCGCGTCGTCGAAGTTCACGAGCCGGTTGGCCGTCGCCCGGACCTCGCGACGCTGGCGCATCTCCTCCCATTCGCTCACGCTCTTGAGCGCGCCCATGACCGTCAGCATCGCGCTGATCGCCTCGCCCTCACGGACCAGCACCCGGTGGACGCCGCGGACCTCACGGGCCTTGGCGGCGATGCCGAGCCGCCCGGCCGCGCCGACGAGCGCCATGGCCGACTCGTTGCCCGGGCAGACGACCTCGAGCGAGGCGGACCGGCCGGGGTCGGTCAAGGTGCCCTGGGCCAGGAAGGCACCGCGCCAGATCGCCGCCAGGTCGTCGCGCGACCCGGTCGTGAGCCGGTTCGGCAGCCCGCGGACCGGACGACGGCGGGCGTCCATCAGACCCGTCTGGCGGGCCAGGGTCTCGCCGGCCTCGTGGACGCGCACGAGGTACTGGGTGGTTCGTCGCGTCCCCGACGCGGACACGACGGACACGTCGCTGCGCGCGCCGTACAGCTCGGCCAGGTCCTTGCGGACACGGCGGGCGATCACCGGGCTGTCGAGCTCGGCCTCGACGGCGATGCGGCCCGAGATGACGTGCAGCCCGCCGGCGAACCGCAGGATGGTCGCGACCTCGGCGGCCCGGACCGTCGTCCTGCTCACCTCGACGCGGGCGAGTTCTTCTTTGACGTCGGCGGTCTGTGCCACTGGTCGTTCCTCTTTCATCAGTCGTTGTCGGGCGTGCGGGGCACGGCCCCGCGCAGCCGGAGGGCGCGCCCGTGCGACCCCCGGGTCACTCCCGGCCCAGGTCGCGGTGCTTCACGGCGACGGCCACCCCGGGGAGCCCGCGCAGATGCGCCGCCAGCTCGCCGACCAGGGTGACGGATCGGTGCTTCCCGCCCGTGCAGCCGATGGCGATCGTAGCGTGTCTCTTGTTCTCGCGCTGGTAGCCGGCGAGAACGGGCTCGCAGGCGGCGCCGAAGGCCCGGACGAAGTCGTGGGCCCCGCTCTGGGCCATCACGTAGCTCGTCACGGGCTCGTCCAGGCCGGTCTGCGAGCGGAGCTCGGGGACCCAGAACGGGTTCGGCAGGAACCGGGCGTCGCCCACCATGTCGGCGTCCGCGGGCAGCCCGTACTTGAAGCCGAAGCTCAGCACCGTGACCTGCACCCCGGCCCGCTCGGACTCGGCGAACTTCTCGGTGATTGTGGTCGCGAGCTGGTGGATGTTGAGCTCGGAGGTGTCGATGATGACGTCGCTCGTCTCGCGCAGCTCCTCCATCCGGGAGCGCTCGGCGACGATGCCGTCGAGCAGCGTGCCGTCCCCCTGCAGCGGGTGCGGTCGACGGACCTGCTCGAACCGGCGCACGAGGGCAGCGTCGGTGGCGTCGAGGAACAGGACGCGGACCTTGCTCGGCATGCTCTCGCGGAGCGTGCGCACCGCCTCCTGCGCCTCGGAGAAGAGGCGACCGCCTCGGACGTCCACCACCGCGGCGATCTTCGGCAGCGAGTCGCCGGCGCGCTCGGCGAGGTCGAGGAGGGGCCGCAGCATCTGGGCGGGCAGGTTGTCGACCACGTACCAGCCCAGGTCTTCCAGGGCGTTGCCGACCGTCGAACGGCCGGCACCGGACATCCCGGTGACGATCATGACCTCTTGCTGCTCGTGTGCGTCGCTCATGGTGGCGGGGCCTTCGCTGGTGGCGGGTCGGTGCGGGACGGGCGGATCGAGTCTAGGCGGGGGCGCGGGCGCCGTCGGCCTCGCTCGGGGTGTCGACCGCAGCGTCGGCGTCGGTGTCGGTGTCGAGCTCGACGTCTCCGGCCTCTGCGGACCCGAGCTGACCGACGACGGCCGCGGCGAGCGTCGGGCCGATGCCCCGGATCGACGAGATCTCGTCCGGCGTGGCCTGCTTGAGCCGCTTCACCGAGCCGAAGTGCTTCAGCAGGCGTGCGACACGCGACGGCCCGAGGCCGGGGATCTCGGCCAGCTGGGTCGTGATGTCGCGCTTCCGACGCTGTCGCTGGTGCGTGATCGCGAACCGGTGGGCCTCGTCGCGGATCCGCTGGATCAGGAAGAGCGCGTCGGAGTTGCGCGGCAGGATGACGGGGAAGTCGTCGTCGGGCAGCCAGATCTCCTCGAGCCGCTTGGCGATCCCGCAGAGCGCGATGTCGGTCACCCCGGCGTCGTCGAGCGCCCGCCGGGCGGCGGCGACCTGGGGCTGGCCCCCGTCGACGATCAGCAGGTTCGGCCGGTAGGCGAAGCGCTTGCGCTCCTCGCCGACCTCGGTGACCGGGGCGAGCTCGTCGTCGAGGCGCGAGAGCCGCCTGCTGAGCGTCTGGTAGATCGACTCCGTGTCGTCGGTCGACTGGGGGATGTTGAAGCGCCGGTACTGGTCCTTGCGGGGCAGGCCGTCCTCGAAGACGACCATCGAGGCGACGATGTTGGTCCCGGACAGGTGCGAGACGTCGTAGCACTCCATCCGGAGGGGCGCCTCCGTCATGCCCAGCGCCTCCTGGATGTCGGCCAGGGCAGTGGACCGCGTCGCGAAGTCGGCGCTGCGACGTGTCTTGTAGAGCATCAACGACTGCTGCGCGTTCAGGGTCGCCGTCTGCATGAGCGCGGCCTTCTCGCCACGCTGCGCGGTGCGGACCTGCACCTTGCCCCTCCCCCGGATCTCGCTCAGGACGGCCTCGAGGGCGTCGTTGTCGTCGGGCACCGTCGTCACGACGATCTCGCGCGGCACCTCGGAGCCGGCGGTGTACCGACCCTGCAGCACCTGCTCGACGAGCTCGCCCGAGGTGATGTCGATCTCCTTGTCGACGACCCAGCCCCGGGAGCCTCGGATGCGGCCGCCACGGACGGTGAAGAGCTGCACGGCAGCCGCCAGCTCGTCCTCGACGAGGGCGTAGAGGTCGAGGTCGACGGAGTCGCGGAGCACCACGGCGGACTTGTCGAGGACGGCCTCGAGCGCCTGCACCTGGTCGCGGTAGCGCGCCGCGTCCTCGTAGCGCTGCTCGAGCGCGGCCGTCTTCATGGCCTTCTGCTTGTCGGCGATGACCTTCTTGTCGTAGCTGCCCATGAACTTGACGAACTCGTCGACGATCGCGCGGTGCTCGTCGATCGACACCTTGTGCGAGCAGGGCCCGCCGCAGCGACCGATCTGGCCCGGGAAGCACGGCTTGCCGGTCTCCATCGCCTTCTTGTAGCTGCTGTCGGAGCAGGTGCGGATCGGGAAGACCTTGATCATCTGGTCGATCGTGTCGTGCACGGCCCAGATCTTCGGGTACGGCCCGAAGTACTTCGCGCCCTTGATGCGCGGGTTGCGCGTGACCATGACCCGGGGAGCCTCGTCGCCGAGGGTGACCGCCATGAACGGGTACGTCTTGTCGTCGCGGAACTTGACGTTGAAGGGCGGGTCGAACTCCTTGATCCACGTGTACTCGAGCTGGAGAGCCTCGATGTCGCTGCCGACGACCGTCCACTCCACGCTGCGCGCCGTGAGGACCATGCGTCGGGTGCGCTCGTGCAGGGTCGGCAGCGGGGCGAAGTAGTTGCTCAGTCGGGCACGCAGGTTCTTCGCCTTGCCGACGTAGAGGACGCGGCCGCGCTCGTCGCGCCAGCGGTAGACCCCGGGGTCGGTCGGGATCTCACGCGCCGGCGGCCGCCAGGAGACCGTGTTGCTCATCGAGCCTCGACAGGCTCCCGACGTCGGCTGCCCGTCGTCGTCGCGACCTTCTTCTTCTTGGCCGCGGCCGGGCCGGGCGCAGCGTGACCCGATTCGAGGATCTCGGCGAGGAAGACGCCGGTGTGGCTCTCCGGCACGGTGGCGAGGTGCTCGGGAGTTCCCGTGGCGAGGACCGTGCCTCCCCCGGCGCCGCCCTCGGGGCCCATGTCGATCAGCCAGTCGGCCGACTTGATCACGTCGAGGTTGTGCTCGATGGTGATGACGGTGTTGCCCTTGTCGACGAGGCCGTCGAGCACGAGCAGCAGCTTGCGGACGTCCTCGAAGTGCAGGCCCGTCGTGGGCTCGTCGAGCACGTAGATGCTGCGCCCGTTCGAGCGCTTCTGCAGCTCGGTCGCCAGCTTGACGCGCTGCGCCTCTCCGCCGCTCAAGGTGGTCGCGCTCTGGCCGAGGCGCACGTAGCCGAGGCCGACGTCCACCAGCGTCTTCATGAAGCGCGAGATCGCCGAGATGGGCTCGAAGAAGTCGGCCGCCTCGCTGATCGGCATGTCGAGCACCTCGGAGATGTTCTTGCCCTTGTACTGGACCGCCAGGGTGTCGCGGTTGTACCGCGCGCCCCCGCAGACCTCGCACGCGACGTAGACGTCGGGCAGGAAGTTCATCTCGATCTTGATCGTGCCGTCGCCCGCGCAGTTCTCGCAGCGACCGCCCTTGACGTTGAAGCTGAACCGCCCCGGCAGGTAGCCACGGGCCTTCGCGTCGACGGTCTCGGCGAACAGGTTGCGGATCCGGTCGAAGACGCCGGTGTACGTCGCGGGGTTCGAGCGAGGCGTCCGACCGATCGGCGCCTGGTCGACGTGCACGACCTTGTCGAGGTGCTCGAGACCGGTGACGCGCAGGTGCCGGCCGGGGATCTGGCGAGCACCGTTCAACTTGTTGGCCATCACCTTGTAGAGGATGTCGTTGACGAGGGACGACTTGCCCGAGCCGCTGACTCCGGTCACCGCGACGAAGACGCCGAGCGGGAAGTCGACGGTGACGTCGCGCAGGTTGTTCGCCTTCGCGCCCACGACGGAGACCACACGGTCGCGGTCGACCGGGCGACGCGTGGTCGGCGTGGCGATCGAGCGGCGACCGGCGAGGTAGTCGCCGGTGTAGGACTCGGTGTTGGTCAGCAGGTCTTCGTAGCTGCCCGAGTGGACCACCTTGCCGCCGTTGACGCCGGCGCCCGGTCCGATGTCGACCACCCAGTCGGCGGTCTTGATCGTGTCCTCGTCGTGCTCGACGACGATGAGCGTGTTGCCGAGGTCGCGGAGCTTGACGAGGGTGTCGATCAGACGTCGGTTGTCGCGCTGGTGCAGACCGATGCTCGGCTCGTCGAGCACGTACAGCACGCCCGTCAGGCCCGAGCCGATCTGGGTCGCCAGCCGGATCCGCTGTGCCTCGCCTCCGGAGAGCGAGCCCGCGGCGCGGCTGAGGGACAGGTAGGTGAGCCCCACCTCGAGCAGGAACTCGAGGCGGACGCGGATCTCGCGGAGCACCTGCGCGGCGATCCGCGCCTCACGGGTCGTCAGCGTGAGCCCGTTCATGAACGCGAACGCGTCGGTGAGGCTGAGCTCGGCGACGTCGGCGATGCTCTGCTCGGCCACCGTGACCGCGAGCACCTCGGGCTTCAACCGCTTGCCGCCACAGACGGAGCACGGGATCTCGCGGAGGTACTCGGAATAGCGCTGGCGCTGCGTGTCGGTCTCGGCCTCGGCGTACTTGCGCTCGATGTAGGGCATCACGCCCTCGAACCCGGTCGAGTACTTCATCTCACGGCCGAAGCGGTTCTTCCACTTCACCGTCACCTCGAAGTCGTTGCCCTGCAGGACGGCCTGCTGGATGCGGGCCGGCAGCTCGCTCCACGGGGTCTTGAGACTGAAGTCGAGATCAGCCGCGAGCCCCTCGAGCAGCTTCTGGAAGTAGTTGTAGAGGCCCTTGCCCGAGTTCGTCCAGGGCAGGATGACGCCCTCAGCCAGGCTCAGGTCGGGGTCGCCGAGCACGAGGTCGGTGTCGACCGACATGCGCGTCCCGAGGCCGGAGCACTCGGGGCAGGCGCCGAACGGGGCGTTGAACGAGAAGGTACGGGGCTCGACCTCCGTGAGCTGCACCGGGTGGCCGTTCGGGCACGAGAGCTTCTCGGAGAAGGTGCGGTACTTGCCGGCGGCACCGGCGTCCGTGTCGACGAAGTCGACCGTGACCAAGCCGTCGGTGAGGCGCAGGGCGGTCTCGAGCGAGTCGGTCAGGCGCGTGAGGCCCTCGTCGGAGGCGACGAGACGGTCGACGACGACCGAGATGTCGTGCTTGACCTGCTTCTTCAGCTTCGGAGGCGAGCTGAGCTGGACCTGCTCGCCGTCGACGATCGCACGGGAGTAGCCGCTCGACGCGAGCTCGGCGAAGAGGTCGACGAACTCGCCCTTCTTCTGGGACACGACGGGGCTGAGCACCTGGAAGCGCGTCCCGGTCTCGAGCGTCATCAGCTGGTCGGCGATCTGCTGCACGGTCTGGCGGCTGATCACCTCGCCGCACACGGCGCAGTGCGCGATCCCGATGCGGGCCCAGAGCAGGCGCATGTAGTCGTAGATCTCGGTGATCGTGCCGACCGTCGAGCGCGGGTTGCGGTTCGTCGACTTCTGGTCGATCGAGACGGCCGGGCTGAGGCCCTCGATGAAGTCGACGTCGGGTCGGTCGACCTGCCCGAGGAACTGCCGCGCATAGGCGGAGAGCGACTCGACGTAGCGGCGTTGGCCCTCGGCGAAGATCGTGTCGAACGCGAGGGACGACTTGCCCGATCCGGAGAGGCCGGTGAAGACGACCATCGAGTCGCGCGGGATCTCGAGGTCGACGTTGTCGAGGTTGTGGACTCGGGCACCCCGCACGCTGAGCACGGAGGAACCTTCTACGGGTGAGATTGACACTCTTACCATTCTACGGAAGCCCCTGACATCGAGGTCGGCCGACAGGAACATCGGCCGGCTGACGGCACCAGGAGGAGCGTCCGCGCGCTAGAGGACGGGGTCTGTGTGGGTGAGCTCGGCAGAGACGGCCCAGAGCCGTTCCGCGGAGGCGCGGTCGCGCGCGTGCTTCTTCGTCGGGACGACGGCAGGCGGGCCGGTCAGCTGGAACCACCCGGAGGGGCCCCAGTATTCCCCGCCCTGCACCCCGGGGTCGACGGTCGCGTGGACGAGCGGCTCGGCCCCTGCCTCCTTGCCCTGCGAGAACGCGTGCATGGCCGAGGTCACGACGGCGGGCGGCCGACGAGGCTCGACGACGGGCGGCCGCGGGTCGCTCAGCGACTCGAACGAGAGGCCCGGGTGGGCGATCACGCTCGACACCGACGAACCGGCGGCCCGGAGGCGCCGGTCGAGCTCGAGGCCGAACGTCATGACCGCGAGCTTCGACCGTGCGTAGGCGACCGCGCCCGAGTAGCTCGAGACCATCATGGGGTCGTCGAGGTCGAGGCGGACGAAGCGGTGGCTGATGCTGCCGAGGTGGACGACGCGACCTCGAGGAGACTCGGAGAGCGCCGGCAGCAGGTGCGAGACGAGCGCGAAGTGCCCGAGGTGGTTCGTGCCGAACTGCAGCTCGAACCCGTCGGCTGTCGTCTGACGCCGGCGCGAGCCGACGACCCCCGCGTTCGCGAGCAGGGCGTCCACTCCCCCGGCAGCCGTGAGCGCGTCCGCGCCGGACCGAACCGAGGACAGGTCGGCGAGGTCGAGGTCGACGGTGGACACGTCGGCGCCGGGGACGCGGTCGCGCACGGCGTCGGCAGCACGGACGGCCCGCTCGGGGCTCCGGGCCGCCAGCACGACCTGGTGGCCGAGAGCGGCGAGGCGCTCGGCCGCGAAGTAGCCCAGCCCCGCGGTGGCCCCGGTCACGACGACGCGGAGGCGGTGATCAGCGGGCATGGCCGGCCGCCTCCATCTGGCGCAGGTCTCGCTTGAGGTCGGCGACCTCGTCGCGGAGGCGCCCGGCGAGCTCGAACTTCAGCTCGGCGGCGGCCTGGAGCATCTGGTCGTTGAGGTCGGCGATGATCGACTCGAGTCCGTTGGCGGCGTTCGCCGCCTTGCCCTCTCGGCGCAGGTTGGGGGTCGGGGCGCGCTTGCCGCCCTGGCGGCCGGCCAGCAGCTCGGCCGTGTCCGCGCCCTCGCGAGCCAGGACCTCGGTGATGTCGGCGATCTTCTTGCGGAGCGGTTGCGGGTCGATGCCGCGCTCGAGGTTGTAGGCGACCTGCTTCTCGCGCCGGCGGTCCGTCTCTTCGAGCGCGTTGCGCATCGAGTCGGTCATGACGTCGGCGTACATGTGCACCTCGCCGGAGACGTTGCGCGCCGCGCGTCCGATGGTCTGGATGAGCGACGTCGACGACCGCAGGAACCCCTCCTTGTCGGCGTCGAGGATGGCGACCAGCGACACCTCGGGCAGGTCGAGGCCCTCGCGGAGGAGGTTGATGCCGACGAGGACGTCGTAGACGCCCTGACGCAGCTCGGTCAGCAGCTCGACCCGTCGCAGCGTGTCGACGTCGGAGTGCAGGTACCGGACCCGGACGCCGGCCTCGGTGAGGAAGTCGGTCAGCTCTTCGGCCATCTTCTTCGTCAGCGTCGTGACGAGCACACGCTCGTCCTTCTCGACGCGGACCCGGATCTCGTCGAGCAGGTCGTCGATCTGGCCCTCGGACGGCTTGACGACGATCTGCGGGTCGACGAGGCCCGTCGGGCGGATGATCTGCTCGACCACGCTGTCGGTGATGCCGAGCTCGTACTTGCCCGGGGTCGCCGACAGATAGACCTTCTGCCCCACCCTGCCGAGGAACTCCTCGAACTTGAGCGGGCGGTTGTCGAGGGCACTCGGCAGCCGGAAGCCGTGGTCGACGAGCGTGCGCTTCCGGGAGGCGTCGCCCTCGTACATCGCCCCGATCTGCGGGACCGTCACGTGGGACTCGTCGATGACGACGAGGAAGTCGTCGGCGAAGTAGTCGAGGAGGCAGTGCGGGGCCTCGCCCGGACCACGGCCGTCGATGTGAGCCGAGTAGTTCTCGATGCCGTTGCAGAAGCCGATCTGCTCCATCATCTCGAGGTCGAAGGTCGTGCGCATGCGGAGGCGCTGCGACTCGAGCAGCTTGCCCTGCTTGTCGAGCTCGTCGAGGCGGGTGGCGAGCTCTTCTTTGATCGTGCCGATGGCACGGTGCATGACGTCGGTGCCCGCGACGTAGTGGGAGCCGGGGAAGACCGACACCGCGTCCATGGTGCGGACCACGTCGCCCGTGAGGGGGTGCAGCGCATAGAGCGCCTCGATCTCGTCGCCGAACATCTCGATTCGGATGGCGAGCTCTTCGTACATCGGGATGATCTCGATGGTGTCGCCGCGCACCCGGAAGTTGCCGCGGGAGAAGTCGATGTCGTTGCGCTGGTACTGCATCGAGACGAAGCGCCGGATCAGCGTCTCGCGGTCGATCTTCATGCCGACCTGCAGGGCGATCATCGCCTGCATGTAACCCTCGGGCGTGCCGAGGCCGTAGATGCAGGACACCGTCGAGACGACGATGACGTCGCGACGGCTGAGCAACGAGTTGGTCGTCGAGTGCCGCAGTCGCTCGACCTCGGCGTTGATCGAGCTGTCCTTCTCGATGAAGGTGTCGGTCTGTGGGACGTACGCCTCGGGCTGGTAGTAGTCGTAGTAAGACACGAAGTACTCGACGGCGTTGTGCGGGAACATCTCGCGGAACTCGTTGGCCAGCTGCGCCGCGAGGGTCTTGTTGTGGGCCAGGACGAGGGTCGGGCGCTGGACCTGCTCGACGAGCCACGCAGTCGTCGCGGACTTCCCGGTGCCGGTCGCACCGAGGAGCACGACGTCGGTCTCGCCCGCGTTGATGCGCCCCGCGAGCTCGGCGATGGCGGCCGGCTGGTCGCCGCTCGGCTCGTACTCGCTGACTACTTCGAAGGGGCGGACACTGCGGGTCGGTTCCATGCCTCCGAGTCTAGGAGCGACCACTGACACTCGGCCCCGAGGGGCCCGCCGCCTTCGCCGCTGACAGCGAACGCAGCACCTCCGCGACCTCGTCCGCCCTCGCTAGGGTCGCCTCCAGCGAGATCGAGGAGTCGACCACGAGGTCGGCGACGGCGAGGCGCGCCTCGTCGTCGGCCTGGGCGTCGACGCGGCGGACCGCCTCCTCAGGGGTCATCCCCCGGAGCTCGACCAGGCGCGCGAGCCGGACCTCGCGGGGGGCGTGGACGACCACGACGACGTCGAACTCGGCTGCCCCGCGCGTCTCGACCAGGAGGGGGACGTCGTACACGACCACCCTCGCGGGGTCGTCGGCCACCGCCTCCTCCATGCGCCGGCGGGAGAGCTCGCGGACAGCCGGGTGGGTGATCGCCTCGAGGTCGCGTCGGGCCGCCGGGTCGGAGAAGACCAGGGCGCCGAGGGCTGGTCTGTCGAGCTCGCCCGAGGGCGTGAGCACGTCGTCGCCGAAGCGCCGCCTGATCGCTTCGAGACCGGGCGTGCCCGGCGCCACCACCTCTCGGGCGAGCTGGTCGGCGTCGACGTGAGCCGCGCCCCGCTCGGCGAGACGGCGGGACACGACGCTCTTGCCGGCGGCGATGCCCCCGGTCAGGCCACAGACGAACATGCCTCGAGGCTACCTGCGACCGGGCGGCCCCGGAACGCCGAACGGCGGCCCCCTCGAGGAGGGGACCGCCGTTCGACGTGGTCAGTGCCGAGGCGCCGTCCGAGGTGTGACTAGTTGCTGCTGGACAGCTTCTCGCGCAGTGCGGCGAGCGACTCGTCGTCGGCGAGGGTGCCGGCACCGGCGGTCTCGCTCGAGAAGGTCGAGCCCGAGGGAGCCTCGAAGGAGGCCTCTTCGGTGAGCGACGCAGCGACCTGCTTCTTGTGCGCCTCCCAGCGAGCCTGGGCGGCAGCGTAGTCCTGCTCCCACTTCTCGCGCTGCGAGTCGAAGCCCTCGCGCCACTCGTTCGTCTCCGGGTCGAAGCCCTCGGGGTACTTGTAGTTGCCCTGGTCGTCGTACTCGGTGAGCATGCCGTAGAGCGCCGGGTCGAACTCGGTGCCCTCGGGGTCCACGCCCTCGTTGGCCTGCTTGAGGCTCAGCGAGATGCGGCGACGGTCGAGGTCGATGTCGATGACCTTGACGAACACCTCGTCGCCGACGGCGACGACCTGCTCGGCCAGCTCGACGTGCTTCGCCGACAGCTCGGAGATGTGCACGAGGCCCTCGATGCCGTCCGCGACGCGGACGAACGCGCCGAAGGGGACGAGCTTCGTGACCTTGCCCGGCGCGACCTGTCCGATCGCGTGGGTGCGGGCGAAGACCTGCCACGGGTCCTCCTGCGTCGCCTTGAGCGAGAGCGACACGCGCTCACGGTCGAGGTCGACCTCGAGGATCTCGACGGTGACTTCCTGACCGACCTCGACGACCTCGCTGGCGTGCTCGATGTGCTTCCAGCTGAGCTCGGAGACGTGCACGAGGCCGTCCACGCCGCCGAGGTCGACGAACGCGCCGAAGTTGACGATCGAGGAGACGATGCCCTTGCGGACCTGGCCCTTGTGGAGGTTGTTGAGGAACGTGGTGCGGCTCTCGGACTGCGTCTGCTCGAGGAGCGCACGGCGCGACAGGACCACGTTGTTGCGGTTCTTGTCGAGCTCGAGGATCTTCGCCTCGATCTCCTGGCCCAGGTAGGGCGTGAGGTCGCGGACGCGGCGCAGCTCGATGAGCGACGCGGGCAGGAAGCCACGGAGGCCGATGTCGACGATGAGGCCGCCCTTGACGACCTCGATGACCGTTCCGGTGACGACGCCGTCGGCGTCCTTGATCTTCTCCACGTCGCCCCAGGCACGCTCGTACTGAGCGCGCTTCTTGGACAGGATCAGACGGCCTTCCTTGTCCTCCTTCTGGAGGACGAGGGCCTCGACGGTGTCGCCGACCTCGACGACCTCGGTGGGGTCGACGTCGTGCTTGATCGACAGCTCGCGCGAGGGGATGACGCCCTCGGTCTTGTAGCCGACGTCGAGGAGGACCTCGTCGCGGTCGATCTTGACGACGGTGCCCTCGATGAGGTCGCCGTCGTTGAAGAACTTCAGGGTCTTCTCGACCGCGGCCAGGAAGTCATCAGCGGATCCGATGTCGTTGATGGCGACCTGCTTGGGTGCCTTGGTCGTTACGGTTGTCATGTAGTTAGTGCTCCAGTGAAAGCATGTATCGGGCCGTGGTCGTCCAGAGGGCTGGGCCTTCTCGGGGGTGTCGACCGCGGCGTGCGGACAGATCGGCGCAGATAGCGCTGGTACATACTACCTGCGCGTCGCCCCGACGGGCAACGATCAGGAGAGCACTGCGCGCCGCAGCGTGTCGAGCCCGACGCCGCCGAGCTGCAGTGCCTCGCGGTGGAACGCGCGGAGGTCGAAGTCGTCTCCCTCGCGCCGAGCCCGCTGGGCCCGCAGGTCCTCCCAGATGCGCTGTCCGACCTTGTACGAGGGGGCCTGGCCCGGCCAGCCGAGGTAGCGGTCGACCTCGAAGCGGACGAACTCGTCGTCCATGTTGACGTTGGCGCGCATGAACGTCAGGGCGGTCTCGTGGCTCCACGGCTCGGTCGAGCCGGGGAACGTCTTGCCGAGGTGCACGCCGATGTCCAGCACCACCCTGGCGGCGCGCATCCGCTGCCCGTCGAGCATGCCGAGGCGGTCGCCCGGGTCGGAGAGCCAGCCGAGCTCGTCCATCAGCCTCTCCGCGTAGAGGGCCCAGCCCTCGGCGTGCCCCGACGTGCCCGCGAGCTGGCGGCGCCAGGTGTTCAGCAGGGCGCTGTTGTAGACCGCCTGGCCGAGCTGGAGGTGGTGCCCCGGCACGCCCTCGTGGAACACGGTCGTCGTCTCGCGCCAGGTGCCGAAGCGGGTGACGCCCTCGGGCACCGACCACCACATGCGTCCCGGTCGGGAGAAGTCGTCGCTGGGGCTCGTGTAGTAGATGCCGCCGTCCTTCGTGGGCGCGATGCGGCACTCGAGGCGACGGACCGGCTCCGGCACGTCGAAGTGCGTGCCGGAGAGCTCGGCCACGGCGCGGTCGCTGAGCTGCTGCATCCACTGCTGCAGCGCCTCCGTGCCCTCGAGCTGTCGCGCGGGGTCGGCGTCGAGGGCGGCGATCGCCCGCGCCACGTCCGCGCCCGGTTCGATCTCGCGCGCCACCGCCTCCTGCTCGCTCGTCATGCGGGCGAGCTCGTCGAGGCCCCACTCGTACGTCTCGTCGAGGTCGACGGTTGCCCCGAGGAACCGCCTCGAGTGCAGGGCGTAGGCGTCGCGGCCGACGCCGTCCTGGACGGCGGCCGCGGGCAACAGCTCGTCGAGCAGGAACCGCCGGGCTTCGAGATAGCCCTCCCCCGCCGAGGAGGCGCCCCTCGCGAGATCGGAGGCGAGCGCCGACGAGGGGGCGGTGCCGTCGGCCAGTCGGGCGGACGCGGCGAGCTCAGCGAAGAAGCCGTCCGGGGAGCCGATCCGGGCGCACTGCTCGGCCACCGCCTCCACCTGGCGCCGCGCCGGGACCACGCCCTCGGCGATGCCCTGACGGAACGTCTCGACCAGCTGTTCGAGTGCCTGGTCGACGCGGCTGAGTCGCGACGCCACGTCGGCCCAGTCGCCTTCCGTCTCGGTGGGCATCAGGTCGTAGACCTCGCGGATCGCCTGGATCGGCGAGGCGATGACGTTGAGGTCGCGCAGCTGCAGACGCTGCTCGGCGTACTCGAGGTCGAGGCGGAGCTCGGCCCCGAGGTCGTCCTGGGTGACGCGGTCGACGTCGTCGACGGGCTCCACGGCGTCGAGCTCGGCGAGCACGCGGCGGACCGCCTCGACGTGGCGCTCGTGGCCCGCCGGCGAGTAGTCGCCGTACTCGCCCGTGCGCCCCTCGCGCCCGATCCACGTCGCGGTGGTGGGGTCGAGGTCGACGAGCTGGTCGACCCAGCGCTCGGCGATGCCGTCGATCGGCGTCTGCGGGCGGACGGGAGGCGTCGTGGGCTCGGTCATGGTCCGAGGCTACCCACACGACGACGGGGCGTCGCTTCGACCTCGGCCGACGCGACGCCCCGTGGGACGGACGGGTGCTACTCGGCGTCGAGGTCCGTCTCGAGCAGCGTGGCCAGCTCGTCGAGGGCCGCGTCGGCGTTGTCGCCGTCGGTGGCGAGGACGACCTCGTCGCCGTGGCCGATGCCCAGCGAGAGGACGCCGAGGATGCTGGCGGCGTTGACGGTCTTGCCGGCGGGCGAGGTCAGCGTGACCTTGGCGCCGCTCTTGCCGGCGGCCTGGCTGAAGAGCGAGGCGGGGCGGGCGTGCAGGCCGACGCTCGAGGCGATGGTGACGGTGCGTTCTGGCATTTCTTCTCCTTGGTCGAGACCGGTCTGGTCGGGGTGCGGGCCGGGGCCCGGGACATGTCAGTCGTGGGTGGTCGGTCGATCGTCGCGGTGGGGCTCGATCGTGACCTTGATGGCCTCGCCGCTGGCGATGGCCTCGAGGGCGTCGTGCAGGCGGTCGAGGGGGAAACGGTGGGTGATCAGGTCGCCCACCACGACCTCGCCCGAGGCGATGAGCCGTAGCGCCTCGCGGTTGTGCGCCGGGCTCGACCCGTTCACGCCCACGATCGTCAGCTCACGGTAGTGCACGAGGTTCGAGTCGATGCTGATCTGCGAGTCGTCCCGGGCGAGGCCGCCGAAGAGGCTGAGGCGGCCGCCGGGCGCGAGGAGTGCGAGAGCCTGTTCCTGGGCCGGCCGTGACGCGGCGGCAGTGATGACGACGTCGACCCCCAGACCGCCGGAGGCGGCGCGGACCTGGTCGAGGACGACCTGGCGTCCGTCTGCTCCCGCCTCCACCGCGAGGGCGAGGTCCGGGCGGACGAGGGCGGCAGCCCGCGCGAGGCGGTCCGGGTTCGCGTCCACCAGGATCACCTGTCGCGCTCCCCTGGCGCGGGCGAGGCGCACGTGCATGCAGCCGATCGGACCCGAGCCGATGACGAGGACGCTGTCTCCCTCGCCGACCCGCGCGAGCTCCTGGCCGTTGAGGACACACGCGAGGGGCTCGACGAGCGACGCCTCCTCGGACGAGACGTGGTCGGGGACGCGGTTGACTCCGCCGACGGCGAGGACGGCCGCGGGGACGACCATGAACTCGGCGAACCCGCCGGCGTACTGGTAGCCGATGCTCGTCTGGCGGGGGCAGACGCTGGGCCGGCCGGCCCGGCAGACGTCGCAGGTGCCGCACGGCACGGCCGCGATGACCTGGACGCGGTCGCCGACGGACCAGCCGTCGACGTCGTCGCCGACCTCGACGACCGTGCCGGCGACCTCGTGGCCCATCACCTGCGGGCCGGTCATGTGGGGGTGTCCCGACCGGAGGATCTTGAGGTCGGTCCCGCAGGCGGAGCAGTTGTCGACGCGGAGGAGGAGCTCACCGCGAGAGGCCCCGGGCGTCGCCACGTCATCGAGACGCACGTCGCCCGGGGCCCACCACTTCGCTGCTCTCACGAGGAGACCGAGGCGCCCGTCACTCGTCGTCGTCGGTCGACGCGAGCAGCTCGTAGACCTCCGACGTCGTCGTGGCCCCGCGCAGCGCGGCGGCGGAGTCGGGGTCCATCAGGATGCTGGCGAGCTGGCTCAGGATGGCGATGTGGCCGTTGCCCGCCGCGGCGATGCCGACGGCGACCGAGACCTCGTTGCCGTCCCAGTCGACCGGGGTCGGGAAGCGGAGCACGACGAGCGCGTCCTTCTTCACCGAGCCCTTGCCGGCGAGAGTGCCGTGCGGGATCGCGACGCCCTCGCCGACGTAGGTCGACACGGAGTTCTCGCGCTCGAACATGGCGTCGACGTAGGTCTCGTCGATCGCCCCGGCCTCGATGAGCGCCTGGCCCGCGGCGCGGATGGCCTCGTCGCGGCTCGCGGCCTTCTCGTCGAGCCGGATAGACGACTCCGCGAGGAGCGACGTCAGCTCGGGTGCCTGCTGGTCGGCCATCGTCAGACCTCGACCGTCGTGCCGTCCTGGATGGCCTTGACCACCTTGGCGACCGAGGGGTCGCCCATGAACAGCTGGAACGGGACGACGGGGATGTTCGGCACGACGCCGCGCGCCCGCTCGGCGAGGTTGTTCTGCGTCACGACGACGTCGGCGTCGGCCGGGATGTCGGCGACGGGCGAGTGCTCGACGGTCACGCCGCTCTTCTTGAGCTGCTTCTTGAGGGTCGAGGCCAGCATGACGCTGCTGCCCATGCCCGCGTCGCACGCGACGATGAGCTTCTTGATGGAGGAACCGTCGAGGGTTGCCATGTCAGTCTCCTTGTTTCTCAGGGTGGGGGGCCGGCCGGAGCCGACCCCCCCGAGTCAATCAGTTGGACGCTGAGGGCGCGGCCGTGCCCTTGCTGGTCGCCTTGTTGGCGGCCGTGGCGGCCTGGGCGTCGGCGAGTGCCTGCGCCTGGGCGGCGTCGTCCTCGGCGGCGGCCTCGCGCTTCTCCTTGCGGCCGAAGCCCATGAGGAACGAGCAGACCACGAACGAGACGGCGGCGGACAACAGGATGCCCACCAGGATGACCGGGAAGTCGCCGGGGGCGGCGACGAGGGCGTAGGCGATGATGCTGCCGGGCGAGGGGCTGGCGACCAGGCCGACCCCCGTCAACAGGAAGAAGCCGACGCCGGTCGCGCCGCCGAGCACGGCGCCGATCAGCAGGATCGGCTTCATCAGCACGTACGGGAAGTAGATCTCGTGGATGCCGCCGAAGAACTGGACGATGATCGCGGCGGGAGCCGACGGACGGATGGCACGAGGTCCGAAGAAGAGGAACGCGAGCAGGATGCCGAGGCCCGGGCCGGGGTTCGACTCGAGCATGAACAGGATGGACTTGCCGGACTCGGCAGCCTGGTCGATGCCGAGGGGCGTGAGCACGCCCTGGTTGATGGCGTTGTTGAGGAACAGGATCTTCGCCGGCTCGATCAGCAGGGACGCCAGAGGCAGCAGGCCGCGCTCGACGAGGAAGTCGACCCCGTTGCCGAGGATCGTGGTCAGGCCCGAGGTGAGCGGTGCGATGCCGAAGTAGGCGCCGATCGCCATGGCCCCGCCGAAGATGCCGAGCGAGAAGTTGTTGACGAGCATCTCGAAGCCGGACTTGATGCGGCCGTCGAGCGCACGGTCGAACTGCTTGAGCAGCAGAGCGGCCAGCGGGCCGACGATCATCGCGCCGAGGAACTGCGGCTTGTCGGTCGCCACGATGACGCCCATCACGGCGATCGAGGCGATGACGGCGCCGCGCTGGCCGTGGACCATGCGGCCACCGGTGTAGGCGATCAGGATCGGGAGCAGGTACAGGATGATCGGGTCGACGAGCGACGCGACGGTCTCGTTGGGCGTCCAGCCCGTGGGGATGAAGAGGGCCGTGATGAGGCCCCAGGCGATGAACGCGCCGATGTTCGGCATGACCATGCCGGCCAGGAAGCCGCCGAAGCGCTGGACGCGCGCGCGGACTCCCGTTCCGGTGACCGTGGGGGTGAATTCGGACATGAGGGGCGGTACTCCTTCGTACTCAGTGGTGAGTCTCGGTGAGGGTGGTGGGCAAGGACGTGGTGCGTCGGGTGGGGATCGAGGAGGCGGCGGCCGCGTCCCCGACGAGCGGGCTCGTCAGGTCGGGCTGCGCCAGGAGCGACGCCTCGGAGGCGTCGAGGTCGGAGGGCGCCGGGACCGTGGTGCCGGGCAGCCTCGTGGCGGCGGCACCCCAGGTCAGGGCGGCGAGGAGGGCGTCGCGGGGGGCGCCTCCTGCGGTCTCGCTCGCGAGGTAGCCCGCGAGGAAGCTGTCGCCCGCGCCGACGGTGCTGCGCGGGACGGCGACGTGGGACGTGCCGACGACGACGCCGTCGGGGCCGACGAGGACGGCGCCCTCTGCCCCGAGGCTGACGAGCACGGTGCCGACGCCGGAGACGCGGACGGCCTCGGCGGCCGCCACGACGTCGCCCAGCGTGTCGAGCGAGCGGCCCGCCAACTCGGCGAGTTCCGCGAGGTTCGGCTTCAGCAGGTCGGGCCGGGCCTCGACCGCCGCGGACAGGGCGTCGCCGCTCGTGTCGACGGCGAGCTTGGCGCCGGTCCGGCGCACGTCGTCGACGAAGCGGGCGAACGTCGCCGTGCTGATCTCGGGCGGCAGGCTGCCGGACACGACGATCCAGGTGGCGTCCTCCGCCGTCGCCCGGACGACGGCCGTGATCGCGGTCAGGTCGTCGTGGCTCAGCGCGAGACCGGGCTCGTTCAGCTTGGTCACCGTGCCGCCGGGCTCGGCGACCGTCAGGTTCGACCGGGTGCGGCCCGAGACGGGCACGTACCGCGCGCTCACGCCGGCCGCGTCGAGCAGGGCGCTCAGCTCGGCGCCCTCGCGTCCGCCGACCGGGAGCACGGCCACACTGCGGACCCCGTGGGCGGTCAGGGCGCGGGCGACGTTGACGCCCTTGCCCGCCGGCTCGAGGAGCGGCGCGCCGGTGCGGACGACGTCGCCGCGGTCCAGGCGGCTGACCTCGACGGTGCGGTCGAGGCTCGGGTTGAGGGTCACGGTGACGATCACACGATCACCACCCGGGGCCCGGAGCGCTCGACGTCGTCGGCGAGGTCGGCGTCGACGCCCGTGTCGGTGATGACCGTGTCGACCTCGGAGAGCGGGGCCACACGGGCGAAGTCCTCGCGGCCGAACTTCGAGTGGTCGGTGAGGATGACGGTGCGCCGAGACGCCGCCATCAGGGCCTTCTTGACCCGCGCCTCGGCGAGGTCGGGCGTGGTGAGGCCCCGCTCGGCCGAGAGCCCGTTCGTGCCCATGAACGCGACGTCGGCGAAGACCTCGGCGATCTGCGTACGGGTCCACTCCCCCACGGCGGCCAGGGTGCGACCGCGGACGACCCCGCCGAGGAGGTGGAGGGTCACGTTGGGCCGGGCGACGAGCACGTTCGCGACGGGCAGCGAATGCGTCACGACGGTGAGCTCGCGGTCCGTCGGCAGCAGCTCGGCGAACCGGACGGTCGTCGTGCCGGCGTCGACGATGATCGACCCGCCGTCGGGCAGCTCGTCGAGGGCTGCCCGGGCGATCCGCTCCTTCTCGCCGGCGGCCGAGCCCTCGCGGTCGGCGACGTGCGGCTCGATGCCGAGGCGCTCGACGGCGATGGCCCCGCCGTGCACGCGCCGCAGGACCCCGCGCCGCTCGAGCGCCGTCAGGTCGCGGCGCACCGTCTCCGGCGTCACGGACAGCTCACGGGCCAGACCGGCCACCTCGACGCGGCCACGCGTGCGCGCCGAGTCCAGGATCTGCTGGTGGCGCTCGGGAGCGTACATGCGCGGAGACTCCGTCGTCAGTCGTGCGGCTCGCGGGGCGGTGAGGCCGAGCGGGGAGAGCGGGGGTGGACAGCTGGGGCAGGCAGAGCAGGAACAGATGTTGTTCCGGGTTTATATAAGTCCGTTCGCGTCCCTTGGTCAAGTCAGACGCGCGTGTCGCCCCCGCTTGTGCCCGTTTCGGGGGACGAGAGCGACATCACGACCCCCGACGTCGTCGACGTGACGTCGCGGTGCCGGCCCTGGTGCGCCGAAGACCTGCCGCTAGTGAGCCGCAGCGTCCCAGCTGTTGCCGAGGCCCACGCTGACGTCGAGCGGCACGCGGAGCTCGGCGGCCCCGCTCATGCGGCGGCTGACGATGTCGCGGACGTCGTCGACCTCGCCCGGCGCGACCTCGACGATCATCTCGTCGTGGACCTGCAGCAGCACGCGGCTGGCCATCTCGCGCTCGTCGAGCTCGCTGCGGACGCCGAGCATGGCCCGCTTCATGATGTCGGCGGCCGAGCCCTGGATGGGCGCGTTGAGCGCAGCGCGCTCGGCGTTCTCGCGCAGGACCCGGTTGGGCGACTTGAGGTCGGCGAAGGGGCGCCGGCGACCGAAGATCGTCTCGGTGTAGCCGTCTTCACGCGCCTTCTCGACGACGTTGCGCAGGTACTCCCTCACCGCGCCGAAGCGCTCGAAGTAGTCGGTCATCAGCTGCTTCGCCTCGGAGCTCTCGATCCGCAGCTGCTTCGACAGGCCGAACGCGCTGAGGCCGTAGGCGAGGCCGTACGACATCGCCTTGACCTTGGTGCGCATGGCCGGGCTGACGTCCTCCGGCTCGACCCCGAAGATGCGGGCGCCGACGAAGCGGTGCAGGTCTTCTCCCGCGTTGAACGCCTCGATCAGGCCGGCGTCGCCGGACAGGTGGGCCATGATGCGCATCTCGATCTGCGAGTAGTCGGCCGTGAGGAGCGTCTCGTACTCGGGGCCGTGCACGAAGGCCGCCCTGATCTCGCGGCCGACCGCGGCTTTGACCGGGATGTTCTGGAGGTTCGGGTCGACGGACGAGATGCGGCCGGTGGTGGTGCCGGTCTGGTCGTACGTCGTGTGGATGCGGCCGTCGTCGGCGATCGACTTGTCGAGCGTGTCGATGATCTGCCGCAGCTTGGTCGCGTCGCGGTGCTGCAGCAAGAGACCGAGGAACGGGTGCGGGTGCTTCTCCTGCAGGTCGGCGAGGGACGCGGCGTCGGTCGAGTAGCCGGTCTTGGTCGCCCTGGTCTTGGGCATCTCGAGCTGCTCGAAGAGGACCTCCTGCAGCTGCTTCGGCGAGCCGAGGTTGACCTCGCGGCCGATCTCGGCGAACGCGTCCGTCGCGAGACCCGCCGCCGTCTCGCCGAGGCGCGTGGAGAGCTCGGCCAGCACCGGGTGGTCGGCCGCGACGCCCGTGAGCTCCATGTCGCCGAGCACGGGGACGAGGGGCAGCTCGAGGTCGGTGAGGACCGCACGAGAGCCCTCGTCGAGGGACTCGTGGAACGACTCGGCGAGCCGCAGCGTGTACCAGGCCTCCGTCGCGACGCTCACCTGCTCGTCGGCCGGGACGAGCTGGTTCGGGTCGGCGACGGGGAGGGTCTCGCCGAGCTGCTCGTAGACGAGGTCGGTCAGGGCGAAGGAGGTGCGGCCCGGCCTGAGCAGCCACGCCGCGACCCGCGTGTCGCCGGCGATGCCGGTGAGCGCGAGACCGGCCTTGGACAAGGCCTTGTACGCCCGCTTGGCGTCGTGCAGGACCTTGGGCGAGTCGGCGTCGAGCCAGGCCTCGAGGGCCACGTAGTCGCCGCGGCCCGTGGCCCACGGCACGTAGGCCGATTCGTCGTGCGACGAGATGCCCAGGCCCACGACGCCTTCGGCGCCGTACTCGACGCTGAGCCCGACCGGCGACGCCGGGTCGGATGCGTGCTTCTTCAACCAGAACGCCAGTTCCTCGTCGATCAGGGTCCGGACGACGGGCAGGCCCGCCGGGGCCGCGACGACGGCCCCCTCTCCCGAGGCGTCGGGCGCGGCGCCGCTCGCGTCGGCGAGGGTGAGCACGCGGTCGAGGAGCGTGCGGAACTGGAGCTTGTCGAAGAGCTCGCGCACGGCGTCGGAGTCGACGGGGCGGCGCTCGAGGTCGCCGGGCGCCACGGGCAGCTCGACGTCGGTCACGAGGCGGTTGAGGCGCCGGTTGCGGATCGCGCGCTCTTTCTGCTCGCGCAGGTTGCCGCCCACGACGCCCTTGATGTCGTCGGCGTGGGCGATGACCTCGTCGAGGCTGCCGAACTGGGTGATCCACTTGACCGCGGTCTTCTCGCCGACCTTGTCGATGCCGATCAGGTTGTCGCTGGTCTCGCCGACGAGAGCCGCGATCTCGGGGTACTGGTGCGGTTCGATGCCGTACCGCTCGAACACCTTGTCGCGGTCGTAGCGGGTGAGCTCGCTCACCCCACGGGCCGAGGGGTAGAGCAGCGTCACGTCGTCGTTGACCATCTGGATGGCGTCGCGGTCACCGGAGACGACGAGGACGCGGTAGCCGTCGTCGCGACCCCGGACGGCGAGGGTCGCGAGGATGTCGTCGGCCTCGAAGTCCTCTTTCGTGATGGTGGTGATGCCCATGGCGTGGAGGGCCTCCTGCAGGAGCGGGATCTGCCCCACGAACTCGACGGGCGTCTCCGAGCGCGTGCCCTTGTACTCGGGGTACTCACGCGTGCGGAACGAGAACCGGGAGATGTCGAAGGCGACCGCGAGATGGGTCGGCTTCTCGTTCTTGAGGAGGCTGAGCAGCATCGAGATGAACCCGTGGATCGCGTTGGTGTGCTGCCCCTCCCGGTTCACGAAACTGTCGACGGGCAGGGCGTAGAACGCCCGGAACGCCAGGGAATGGCCGTCGATGACCAGGAGGGTAGGCTTCGTTTCGTCCGACACCCCGTCAGCCTAGCGGGCGCCCCCGACAGCGGATCCGGAGCACCATGACCGACGCGACCACCTCCTCCTCGTCCAACGACGCCGAGCGGACCGTGCGTCCCGACGCCGCGCTCAGCGACGACGCGGTCGAGCTCTTCCGGCGCCGCGGCGTCGGCGCCCTCGCCGAGAGGATGGGCATCGAGATCCTCGAGATGAGCGCGGAGCGCGCCGTCGGCCGGATGCCCGTCGAGGGCAACACCCAGCCGGTCGGCATCCTGCACGGCGGGGCGCACGTCGTCCTGGCCGAGACCCTCGGCTCCGTGGCGGCGAACGTCCACGCCGGGGCAGGTCGCCTCGCGATGGGGATCGAGCTGAACGCCAGCCACAGCCGGTCGGCCACGACCGGCTGGGTGACGGGCACCTGCACTGCGGTCCACCTCGGCCGCACCCTCGCGACGCACCAGGTCGTCATGACGGACGACGACGGACGCCTGTTGTCGACGGTGCGCATCACGAACTACTTGACGGACGCCCGCGGCTGACTCCCTCGACCGGCGCCTCCCGGCAGGTTCCCGGGACGTGGCCGCACGACGAGAGGCCCGCCCCACCAGGGGGACGGGCCTCTCGTCGCGAACGGGCTCGCTACTTCTTGACGCTCAGCTGCTCGATGATCGCCTGGGCGACGTCGTGCATCGTGAGGCGGCGATCCATGGACGCCTTCTGGATCCAGCGGAACGCCTCCGGCTCGGTGAGGCCCATCTTCTCGTTGAGCAGGCCCTTGGCCCGGTCGACGAGCTTGCGGGTCTCGAAGCGCTCGACCAGGTCGGCGACCTCGGCCTCGAGGGTGATGATCTGCGTGTAGCGCGAGAGGGCGATCTCGATCGCAGGCAGGAGGTCGTTGGGCGTGAAGGGCTTCACGACGTAGGCCAGGGCGCCGGCCTCGCTGGCCCGCTCGACGAGCTCTTTCTGGCTGAACGCCGTCAGGAGCACGACGGGGGCGATGTGGTTCTTGCTCAGCGTCTCTGCCGCGGAGATGCCGTCGAGCTTCGGCATCTTGACGTCCATGATGACGAGGTCGGGTCGCAGCTCGGTCGCGAGGGCGACGGCGGTCTCGCCGTCTCCGGCCTCGCCCACCACCTCGAATCCGTTGTCGCGGAGGATCTCGACGATGTCGAGGCGGATGAGGGACTCATCCTCTGCGACGACGACGCGACGGGGTGCTGCTGGTGTTGCTTCCTGGTCACTCACGAAGCAGAGCCTACGGTATTCTCGCCTCGGTCGTCGTGAGCCGGATTGGCGGAATGGCAGACGCGGGGCACTCAAAATGCTCTGTCCGAGAGGGCGTGTGGGTTCGAGTCCCACATCCGGCACGGTCGACGACTCCCCCACCTGACCCGCGCCGCGCGCGCTGAGCGAGCGTCCGTCCACAGGTCGCGGGATCGAGACGATCTCGACTTCCTGCGTCGAAACGGTTGACCCGGGCCGCTCGTGCACTACGCTGGTGGGACTGGTTGTTGTGTTACGCATTTGTATCTCGCGACGTGCCAGGTCGAGATTCCTCGGAATCCCGGCCAGGGGGCGTCGTTCTCAGAGGGAGCGGACAAAAAGGCACCGCGACGAGCGATCTCGAAATCGAGATCGACAACTCTGATTGAAGGAACAAGAAAAATGGCAACAGGTACCGTTAAGTGGTTCAACTCCGAAAAGGGCTTCGGCTTCATCACCCCCGACGACGGATCCACTGACGTCTTCGCGCACTTCTCCGCGATCGCCGGCGACGGCTACCGCAACCTGGAGGAGAACCAGAAGGTCGAGTTCGACACGGCTCAGGGCAACAAGGGCCTCCAGGCCGAGAACATCCGCGTCATCTGACTCGGCGGCGTCCTCGAGACGCCGATGGTGACGATCTGATCGTCTCCGAAATCGAAGCCCCGATCTGCTCCGGCAGATCGGGGCTTCTTCGTGCCCGCGGCCCCTCGTGACGGAGCTGCGACGTCCGGACCAGCGCCGGACTCGGTCCGGACGCTACGGAGCTCGTGGCGGTGACTCCTGCCGACTGTGCTGTCCCTGTTGCGCGTCGGAGCCTCCGGCACGCGCCCCCGCGCACGAGTCAGGAGTTGCCGACGCCGGGTCGGTGAAGCTGAGCCCCGGCGGCGGGCCCGGGCGCGGAGGGTCGTCCGGAGGGCCGAGTGAGCCAGGTCGTCAACTCCTGACGGGTGCAGCGGCGCGGTCGCGCACGGGGGCCGCAGGCGGACGCCCCCGCGCACGCATCCGGAGTTGTCGACGCCGGAAGGGTGTCGCCGTGGACGCGGCGGCGACGCCACGGTCAGAGCGGCAGGGGCAAGGGCAGCCCCAGAAGGCGCGCGACCGGCTCCCAGTCCGCCGCGGCTTCTCGGTACTCCGCCTCTGCCTCGGCTCCCCCGTCGTCCGCGTCGGCGTCGGCCCTGGAGGTTCGGTCCTCCGCGGCCGCCCGGGCCAGGCGCCAACGCTCTGCGCGCAGGGACCACAGCGCGAGCTCGTCACCGTCGGCGTCGTCCGGAGCCGCGTTCGCGACGTCCCACGGCACGCGGACTGCCGGCAGGTCACGCTCCGACTCGTCCCTCGGTGCGCGGCCCGTGGCAGGTTCGCTGAAGTCAGCGAAGAGCCGCTTGGTGCCCACGGCGAGCACGGCGCCGACGGCGGCACCCGAGAGGACGAACGCCGCGAGGTCGCCGAGACCCTGAACGTGCCAGACGGCACCGGCCACGGTCCCCATGAAGAAGCCTCCGGTCACTCCCCCGGTCACCGTCCAGGCGTCCGTGAGGGCGGACCGGGCTCCGTCGGCTGGCACGGTGCCTGCGCGGCTGCGCCGAGTCGTGGCGACGTCGTGACCCGTGCCGCTCGGCACGACCCACAGGGAGCCTCCGACGACGAAGCAACGAGGGTGCGAGGGGCCGACGGACATGCCGGGAGGCTACGCCCGCAGTCTGAGGGCGGGCGGCGCATCCCGCTGCGCGCGCGAGGGCGTGCGCGGGCCCTGCGGGTCTCGGCAGGAACGGGTCCCAGAACGACGACGGCCGGGCCACCTCCGCGGAGGCGACCCGGCCGTGCCGGTGTCGTGCTGCTGTCGCGCTGTCAGCTCGTGCTGGCGTAGGCCGGTGCGGCCTCGCCGTGCGCGTCGCCCACGCGGTGCACGCGGAGGTCGTTCGTCGACCCCGCGATGCCGGGAGGAGAGCCGGCGATGACGATGACCTTCTCGCCCGAGAGGGCGAGCGCGTTGCCCAGCAGGATGTCGTCGACCTGCTCGAACATGGCGTCCGTGTGGGTCACGTTCTCGACGAGGAACGACTGGACGCCCCAGCTGAGCGCCATGCGGCGACGCGTCGCCTCGTTGGGCGTGAAGGCCAGGATCGGGATCGAGTGGCGGAGGCGCGACATGCGACGCACGGAGTCGCCCGACTCCGTGAAGACGCAGAGGTAGCGCGCCTGGACGAACTCGGCGACGTCGGCCGCCGCGAGGGTGATGGCGCCGCCCTGGGTGCGGGGCTTCGTGCCGAGCGGCGGGATGCGCTCGAGGCCGTGTTCTTCGGTGGAGGCGACGATGCGGGCCATGGTCTGCACCGTGACGACGGGGTACTCGCCCACGCTCGTCTCGCCGCTGAGCATGACCGCGTCGGCACCGTCGAGGACGGCGTTCGCCACGTCGCTGGTCTCGGCGCGCGTCGGGATCGGGCTGGAGATCATCGACTCGAGCATCTGCGTCGCGACGATGACCGGCTTGGCCATGCGGCGGGACAGCTCGACAGCGTGCTTCTGCACGATGGGGACGGCCTCGAGGGGCAGCTCGACGCCGAGGTCGCCACGGGCCACCATGATGCCGTCGAACGCGTCGATGATGGCCTCGAGGTTGTCGACGGCCTGCGGCTTCTCGATCTTGGCGATGACGGGCAGACGACGCCCCTCCTCGGCCATGATCTCGTGCACGCGGGTGACGTCGTCGGCGTCGCGGACGAACGAGAGCGCGATGAAGTCGGCGCCGAGGGCCAGGCCCCAACGGAGGTCCGCCTCGTCTTTCTCGGACAGGGCGGGGACGCTGACGGCGACGCCGGGCAGGTTGATGCCCTTGTTGTTCGAGACCGTGCCCGCCACGACGACCTCGGTCGTCACGGTCGTGCCGTCGGTCTCGAGCACGCGCAGCTTGACGCGGCCGTCGTCGATCAGCAGCGGGTCGCCCACGGCGACGTCGCCGGGCAGGCCCTTGAAGGTCGTGCCGCAGATCTCCTTCGTACCGAGGATGTCGTCGGTCGTGATCTTGAAGACGTCGCCGACCGCGAGGTCGTGCGGACCGTCGGAGAACTTGCCGAGGCGGATCTTCGGGCCCTGCAGGTCGACGAGCACGGCGACGGGACGCTCGGCGTCCGCCGCGGCCTGGCGCACGTTGGCGTAGACGGACTCGTGCACGTCGTAGCTGCCGTGGCTGAGGTTCATCCTGGCCACGTCGACGCCGGCGTCGATGATGGCCCGGATGTCGTCATAGCTCGACGTCGCCGGCCCGAGGGTGGCGACGATCTTTGCGCGTCTCATGTGTTCCTTACTGTAGGTAGGGGGGTGGGACGGCTGAGGACCCGTCCCACCACCTTATTCCCGACTCGAGTCGGGTCAGACCGAAATGGCGCGATCCGTGGGCTTCACCGGGAACGGCAGGATCGTCTCGCCCTCGAGCCACGCGTCCACGGCCGAGGCCGCCGCGCGGCCCTCGGCGATGGCCCAGACGATGAGGGACTGGCCGCGCCCCGCGTCGCCCGTGACGAACACGCCGGGCTCGGAGGTCTGGTAGTCGCCCCCGCGGTCGAGGTTGCCCCGGGAGTCGAACGGCACGCGCAGCTGCTGCTCGATCGCGTCGCGCTCCGGCCCCGTGAAGCCGAGGGCGAGGAGGACGAGGTCCGCGGGGATCTCGCGCTCGGTGCCCGCCTTCGGCACCCGACGGCCGTCGAGGTACTCCGTCTCTGCCACACGGACGGCGCGGACCTCGCCGACCTCGTTGCGGAGGAACTCGACGGTGGAGGCGAGGTACATCCGCTCGCCGCCCTCCTCGTGCGCGCTGGCGACCTCGAACAGGGTCGGGAAGGTGGGCCAGGGCTGGGACTCGGTCCGCTCCTCCGGGGGCTGCTGGCCGATCGCGAGGTTCGTCACGGACAGGGCGCCCTGACGGTGCGCCGTGCCGATGCAGTCGGCTCCCGTGTCGCCGCCGCCGAGGACGACGACGTGCTTGCCCTCGGCCGTGATCTGGTCGTCGACCCGGTCGCCGGCGCCGGTGCGGTTCTGCTGCACCAGGTACTCCATGGCGAAGTGGACCCCCGAGAGGTCGCGGCCCGGGATGTCGAGGTCGCGCGGAACGGTGGAGCCCGTGGCCACCACGACGGCGTCGTAGCGTGCCCGGAGGTCGTCCCAGGCGATGTCGCGGCCGATCTCGACTCCGGCGCGGAAGCGCGTGCCCTCGGCCCGCATCTGGGCGAGCCGCTGCTCGATCTGCTTCTTCTCCATCTTGAAGTCCGGGATGCCGTAGCGGAGGAGGCCGCCGATGCGGTCGTCGCGCTCGTAGACGGCGACGGTGTGGCCCGCGCGCGTCAGCTGCTGCGCGGCCGCGAGGCCGGCCGGGCCGGACCCGACGACGGCCACGGTCTTGCCCGTGAGGCGCTCCGGGGGGTGCGGCGTGACCCAGCCCTGCTGGAACGCCTGGTCGATGATGCTGACCTCGACCTGCTTGATGGTCACCGGCGGCTGGTTGATGCCCAGCACGCAGGAGGCCTCGCAGGGCGCGGGGCACAGGCGGCCCGTGAACTCGGGGAAGTTGTTGGTCGCGTGCAGCCGCTCGCTGGCCTGGCGGCCCTCGCCGCGCCACATGAGGTCGTTCCACTCGGGGATGAGGTTGCCGAGCGGGCAGCCCTGGTGGCAGAAGGGCACGCCGCAGTCCATGCAGCGGCCCGCCTGTCGGCGCAGCTCGCCGCTCTCCTGCTGCTCGTACACCTCCTTGTAGTCCATCAGTCGCACGGACACGGGACGACGCTTCGGGAGCTCGCGCTTCTGGGTCTTGAGGAACCCCTTCGGATCAGCCACCGGTCACCTCCAGGATTCGCTTCCAGGCTTCGTCGCCATCGGGGTCGAGACCCTCGTCGACGGCCGTCTGCCGGGTGGCGAGGACGGCGGCGTAGTCACGCGGCAGGACCTTGACGAACTCGGACGCCGAGGCGTCGACGTCGGCGAGCAGGCGCTCGGCGACGGGCGAGCCCGTCTCGGCGAGGTGCCGCGACAGGAGGTCGGAGAGGATCTCGACGTCAGCGCTGCCGAGCGGGTGCAGCTCGAGCTCGCCCGACGCGAGGGACTCGGCGTTGACCCGCTCGCTGCGGAGCCGGTGCACGTAGGCCGTGCCGCCGGACATGCCCGCGCCCAGGTTGCGGCCCGTGTCGCCGAGGATGACGGCGAGCCCGCCGGTCATGTACTCGAGCGCGTGGTCGCCCACGCCCTCGACGACGGCGCTGGCACCCGAGTTGCGGACCAGGAACCGCTCGCCCACGATGCCGCGGATGAACAGGCTTCCCTGGGTCGCGCCGTAGCCGATCACGTTGCCGGCGATGACGTTCTCCTCGGCCACGAAGGTGCTCTCGCGCGACGGGCGCACGACGACGATGCCGCCGGAGAGGCCCTTGCCGACGTAGTCGTTGCTGTCGCCCTCGAGCCGCAGGGTGATGCCGGCCGGCAGGAAGGCGCCGAGCGACTGGCCGGCGGAGCCGGTCAGCGTGACGTCGATGCTGCCCTCGGGGAGGCCGTGCTCGCCGTGGCGGACGGTCACCTCGTGGCCGAGCATCGTGCCGACGGCGCGCTCGGTGTTGCGGATGGGCAGCGAGATCGCCACCTTGCCGCCGTTCTCGAGCGCGTCGGCGCTGCGGGCGATCAGCTCGACGTCGAAGTGCGACTCGAGGTCGTGGTCCTGCTGCCGACGGTTGCGGCGAGGCTCGTCCTCGTCGAACTGCGGTCCGACCAGCACGGGCGACAGGTCGAGACCGGACGCCTTCCAGTGGTCGAGCGCACGGTCGACGTCGAGCGCGTCCGTGCGGCCGACGGCCTCGTCGAGGCTGCGGAAGCCGAGGGAGGCGAGGATCTCGCGCACCTCCTGCGCCAGGAACTCGAAGAAGTTGACGACGAACTCGGGCTTGCCCGAGAACCGCGCCCGGAGCTCGGGGTTCTGCGTCGCGACACCCACGGGGCAGGTGTCGAGGTGGCAGACGCGCATCATGATGCAGCCCTCGACGATCAGCGGGGCCGTCGCGAAGCCGAACTCCTCGCCGCCGAGCAGCGCGGCGATCACGACGTCGCGGCCCGTCTTCATCTGGCCGTCGACCTGCACGACGACACGGTCGCGCATGCCGTTGAGCATCAGCGTCTGCTGGGTCTCGGCGAGGCCGATCTCCCACGGGGTGCCGGCGTGCTTGAGCGAGTTCAGGGGGCTGGCGCCCGTGCCGCCGTCGTGGCCCGAGACGAGGACCACGTCGGCGAGGGCCTTCGTCACGCCCGCGGCGACCGCGCCGATGCCCGACTGGCTCACGAGCTTGACGTGCACCCGGGCCGTCGGGTTGGCGCGCTTGACGTCGAAGATGAGCTGCTTCAGATCTTCGATCGAGTAGATGTCGTGGTGCGGCGGCGGGCTGATCAGCCCGACGCCCGGCGTCGCGTGCCGGGTGCGTGCCACCCACGGGTAGACCTTCGTCGGGGGCAGCTGCCCGCCCTCGCCGGGCTTGGCGCCCTGGGCCATCTTGAGCTGGATGTCGGTGGCGTGGGTGAGGTACATGCTCGTGACGCCGAAGCGCCCCGACGCGACCTGCTTGACGGCGCTGCGGCGCTCGGGGTCCAGCAGCCGGTCGACGTCCTCGCCGCCCTCGCCCGTGTTGGACTTGCCGCCCAGGCGGTTCATGGCGATCGCGAGGGTCTCGTGCGCCTCCTTCGAGATGGAGCCGTAGCTCATCGCGCCGGTCGAGAACCGCTTGACGATCGACTCGATCGGCTCGACCTCGTCGAGCGGCACCGGCTGACGCAGGCCCTCTCGGAAGGAGAAGAGCCCGCGGAGGGTCATCAGGTCCTCCGACTGGTCGTCGACGAGCTTCGTGTACTCGCGGAAGATGTCGTACCGGCGCGTGCGCGTGGCGTGCTGCAGGCGGAAGACGGTGTCGGGGTTGAACAGGTGCCGCGGGCCCTCGCGGCGCCACTGGTACTCGCCCCCGGTCGCGAGGCGCTCGTGCGCGACGACGGACCCGTCGGTCGGGTACGCGCTGGTGTGGCGCTGCTTGTTCTCGGCCGCGACGACGTCGATGCCCACCCCGCCGAGCACGCTCGACGTGCCGGTGAAGTAGGTGTCGACGAACTCCTGGCTGAGGCCGACGGCCTCGAAGGCCTGGGCGGCGGCGTAGCTCGACACGGTCGAGATGCCCATCTTGGACATGATCTTGAGCACGCCCTTGCCGAGCGCCTTGATCAGGTTGTGGACGGCGTCCTCCGGCGAGATTCCGGTGATCATTCCCGACCGGACGAGGTTCTCGCAGGTCTCCATGGCGAGGTACGGGTTGATCGCGGACGCGCCGTAGCCGATCAGGGTGGCGACGTGGTGCACCTCGCGGACGTCGCCGGCCTCGACGATCAGGCCGACCGACATCCGCTTCTCGGTGCGGATCAGGTGGTGGTGGACCGCGGCGAGCATGAGGAGGGACGGGACGGGCGCGAAGTCCTGGTTCGAGTCGCGGTCGGAGAGCACGATGAACTCGGCCCCGGCCTCGATGGCGTCGTCGACCTCGTTGCACATGGCCGCGATGCGCTTCTCGAGCGCGCGCGGCCCCTTGTCGGCCCGGTACAGGCCGCGGATCGTCGAGGTGACGCGCGACCCGGGGCTGGGGTCGATGTGCTGGATCTTCGCGAGCTCGTCGTTGTCGATCACGGGGAAGTCGAGCACGACCTGACGCGCGTGCTCCGGGGTGGCCGAGAGCAGGTTGCGCTCCGGGCCGAGACCGAGCGAGAGCGACGTGACGACCTGCTCGCGGATCGAGTCGAGCGGCGGGTTGGTCACCTGCGCGAACTGCTGCGTGAAGTAGTCGAAGAGGAGGCGCGGACGCTCGGACAGCACCGCGATCGGCGTGTCGCTGCCCATGGCGCCGAGGGGCTCCGCCCCGGTCTTCGCCATCGGCGTGAGGAGGATGCGCACTTCTTCTTCCGTGTAGCCGAAAGTGCGCTGGCGACGGATGACGGAGGCCGGCGTGTGCACGATGTGCTCGCGCTCGGGGAGCTCGGAGAGCCGGATGCGGCCCTCGGCCAGCCACTCGCCGAAGGGCTCGGAGGTCGCGAGGTCCCGCTTGATCTCGTCGTCCTCGATCAGGCGGCCGGCCTCGGTGTCGACGAGGAACATCTTGCCCGGGCGCAGTCGGCCCTTGCGGACGATCTTGGCGGGGTCGATGTCGGGCAGCACGCCGATCTCGCTGGCGAGGACGACGAGGCCGTCGTCCGTGACCAGGTAGCGGCCGGGGCGCAGGCCGTTGCGGTCGAGGGTGGCGCCCACGAGGCTGCCGTCGGTGAAGGTGATGGCCGCGGGGCCGTCCCACGCCTCCATGATCATCGAGTGGTACTCGTAGAAGTCGCGCAGGGTCGGGTCGATGTCGACCTGGTTCTCCCACGCCTCGGGGACCATCATCATGATGGCGTGCGGCAGCGAGCGACCGGTGAGGCTCAGCAGCTCGACCACCTCGTCGAACGACGCGGAGTCGCTGGCGCCGGGGCTGACCACCGGGAGCAGCGGCTTGAGGTCGCCGAGGAGCTCGGACTCGAGCTGTGACTGACGCGCCCGCATCCAGTTGCGGTTGCCCCGGACCGTGTTGATCTCGCCGTTGTGCGCGATCATGCGGAACGGCTGCGCGAGCGGCCAGGACGGGAACGTGTTCGTGGAGTACCGGGAGTGCACGACGGCCAGCTTCGAGGCGAAGCGCTCGTCGCTGAGGTCGGGGTAGAAGGGCTCGAGCTGCAGCGTCGTGACCATGCCCTTGTAGACCATGGTGCGGCTGCCGAGCGAGGTGAAGTACGCACCGAGCTTCGACTCGGAGCGCTTGCGCAGACGGTAGGCCTGGCGGTCGAGCGCTACGCCCGAGAGCAGCTCGCCGTCGGCTCCGTGACGACGGCTGCGGACGAAGAGCTGCTCGAAGGCCGGCATCGCGCCGCGGGCGAGGGACCCGAGCTCGTCGGGGCGCACGGGCACCTCGCGCCAGCCGAGCACGTCGAGCTGCTCGAGGTTCGCGATCCGCTCGACGCCGGTCTTCAGCTCGGCGCGCTCCTGCTCGTCGGTGGGCAGGAAGGCGATGCCGACCGCGTACTGCCCCGCCTCGGGCAGCTCGAAGTCGACGACGGCGCGGAGGAACGCGTCGGGGACCTGGCAGAGGATGCCGGCCCCGTCGCCCGTGCCCGCGTCGGAGCCGATGGCACCGCGGTGCTCGAGGTTGCGGAGGGCGCCGAGCGCGGCGTCGACGATGTCGTGGCCCGGGGTCCCGCGGAGGGTGGCGACCATGGCCAGGCCGCAGGCGTCCTTCTCGTTGCGCGGGTCGTACAGGCCCGCAGCAGCGGGAACGGTGCTGAACTGCTGGTGAACTGGCGTGAGCGCCATGTGATCCGTCCTCACGGGGAGATCCGATGGGGGTCGGGACGTCGTCGGCCCGTCGTCGAGACGACGCCGCGGAGGCGGTCGTCGTCGGCAGGTGCTGTCCGGGCGGTGGTGGCGGGCCCGGGTGCGGCGCAGCGTGACTTCCCGTGGCTGCTTGTGGCAGTCGTGAGGCGGTGCTCGTCGCGGAGGGTGCCCCTGAGGGAGCAGGTCGTGTCGTCGGTGCTGACGGTGCCTGTCGGGCTCAGGAGCGTGGCGTGGTCTCGGTGTTGTCGTCCGATGATGCCACGGTGACCAACTCGGGTTCGTCGTCCTCCGTGTACGTGTCGCGCGAGTCTACCTCAGCGGCACGGTCGGACGGCGCGCGGCCCGGCACGTAGGGGCCGGGCAGCAGCCCGGTGTGGCGACGGTTCGCGATGACCCAGATGGCCACGCCGAGGACGATGGCGGCGAAGGAAGCCCAGACGTTGGTGCGGATGCCGAAGAACAGGAGGCTCGGGTCGGTGCGGATGGACTCGAAGACCGAGCGGCCGATCCCGTACCAGACCAGGTAGAACGCCAGGGCGCGGCCCCACTGCATCGGCGTCCTGCGCTCGATCAGCAGGAGGACGGCGACGCCCGCCAGCATCCAGATGATCTCGTACAGGAAGGTGGGGTGGAACAGCGTGCCCTCGGGCAGGCCGACCGGGTAGGCGGGGTTGGTCGACTCGATCTCGAGGCCCCAGGGCAGGTCGGTCGGCAGGCCGAACAGCTCGTGGTTGAACCAGTTGCCGAGACGGCCGAAGGCCTGGGCGACGAGCAGCCCGGGCGCGAGCGCGTCGGCGAACACGGAGAAGCGCAGGCCGGAGGCGCGGCAGCCGAGCCAGACGCCGAGGGCACCGAAGAGCAGGGCACCGTAGATGGCGAGCCCGCCCTCCCAGACGGCGAAGGCCCGCCACCACTCCTGCCCGGCGAAGTAGTCGGCGGGGTGGGTGACGACGTGGAAGAACCGGCCTCCGATGATCCCCAGCGGGACGGCGAAGATCGCGACGTCGATGACGACCCAGCGCTCGGCACCACGATCGATGAGGCGCTTGTTCGTGAGGAGGACCGCGGCGACGATCCCCACGAGGATGCAGATCGCGTAGGCGTGGATGCGGAGGGACCCGGGCAGCGCGGCGCCGAACGTCGAGTTGATCCAGTTCGTCAGGTCGAAGTACTGCCAGTCGACGGACGGGCTCGGGATGCTCAGGGGAACGAACACGTTCGGGGCGCCTTTCAGGGGGGACTACGGGACGCCGGCGGGCCGACGAGGAACGACTCTAGCGTGGGCCGTCGTCAGCGTCGGACGTCAGGGACGGACGGCGGTGCCGCTCGACAGGTCGGCCGCGACCTCGGCGAGGCGGGACAGCCCGCCGTCGGCGAGAGCCCGGACGAACGCGGAGCCGACGATGGCCCCGTCGGCGTACTCCAGCACCTCGCGGACCTGCTGCGCGGTCGAGATGCCGAGGCCGACGCAGGCGTGCTCGACGCCCGCGGCCCGCAGCCGGTCGACGAGCGTGTGCGCTGCGGCGTCGACGTCGGTCCGTGCGCCGGTGATGCCCATCGTCGAGACCGTGTAGACGAAGCCGCGGCTGCGCTCGACGGACTGACGGAGGCGGTCGTCGCTCGAGGAGGGCGCCGCGAGGAAGACGCGGTCCAGACCGGTGGCCTCGGAGGCGTCGAGCCAGTCGGCGGCCTCGTCGGGGATGAGGTCGGGCGTGATGAGCCCTGCTCCCCCGGCCGCGGCCAGGTCGTCGGCGAAGCGCCGGACGCCGTACTGCTCGACCGGGTTCCAGTAGGTCATGACGACGACCGGGGCGGCGGTGCGCGACGTGATCTCGCGGACGGCGGTGAAGACGTCGCGGACCCGGAAGCCCTCGGCGAGGGCGCGCTGGGTCGCGGCCTGGATGACCGGCCCGTCCATCACGGGATCCGAGTAGGGCAGGCCCAGCTCGATGACGTCGACGCCGTTCTCGGCCAGGGTGACCGCGGCGTCGATGCTCGTCGCGAGGTCGGGGAAGCCGACAGGCAGGTAGCCGATCAGGGCGCCGGTGCCCGCGTCGCGGCGGGCACGGATGGCCGTCGCGACCTTGCTGCCGGTCTTCGGGGCGGAGGTGGTGTCGGTCACAGCTGCTGCGCCTCCTCGTCGAGGACCCCGAAGTAACGACTCGCGGTCGCCACGTCCTTGTCGCCGCGGCCGCTCATCGACACGAGGATCGTCCAGTCAGGGTGGCGCTGACCGAGCTTGATGGTCCCGGCCAGGGCGTGCGCCGTCTCGATCGCGGGCAGGATGCCCTCCGTCTGCGTGAGCAGCTTGAAGGCGGCCATGGCCTCGGCGTCGGTGACGGGCTCGTAGTGAGCGCGACCGCTCTCGGCGAGCCAGGCGTGCTCGGGGCCGACGCTCGGGTAGTCGAGGCCGGCCGAGATGGAGTGGCTCTCGAGCGTCTGGCCGTCCTCATCTTGCATGAGGTAAGACTTCGTGCCCTGGAGGTTGCCGATGCGGCCCAGCGTGATCGACGCCGCGTGGCGACCCGTCTCGACGCCGTCGCCGCCCGCCTCGTAGCCCCAGAGCTCGACCGAGGGGTCGTCGAGGAACGCGTGGAATATGCCCATCGCGTTCGAGCCGCCGCCCACGCAGGCCGTGACGGCATCCGGCAGCCGACCCGTGAGGGCGAGCACCTGCTCGCGCGCCTCCTCGCCGATGATCTTGTGGAAGTCGCGCACCATGGCGGGGAACGGGTGCGGGCCAGCGACCGTGCCGAGCACGTAGTGGGTCGTGTCGACGCTCGCCACCCAGTCGCGCATGGCGTCGTTGATCGCGTCCTTCAGGGTGCGCGAGCCGGTCGTGACCGAGACGACCTCGGCCCCGAGCAGGCGCATGCGGGCGACGTTGAGCGCCTGGCGCTCGGTGTCGACCTGGCCCATGTAGACGACGCAGGACATGCCGAAGAGGGCGGCGGCGGTCGCGGTGGCGACGCCGTGCTGACCCGCGCCGGTCTCGGCGATCAGTCGGGTCTTGCCGAGCTTGCGGGCGAGGAGCGCCTGGCCGAGCACGTTGTTGATCTTGTGCGAGCCGGTGTGGTTCAGGTCTTCGCGCTTGAGCAGGATGCGCGCGCCGCCGGCGTGCTCGGCGAAGCGCGGCACCTCGGTCACGATCGACGGGCGGCCCGTGTAGGTCGCGTGCAGGGCGGCCAACTCGGCCTGGAACTCGGGGTCGACGGCGGCCGCCTTGTAGGCGGCGTCGAGCTCGTCCAGCGCCGCGACCAGCGACTCGGGGACGAAGCGCCCGCCGAAGGAGCCGAAGTACGGCCCGGTCTCGTCTCGAAGTGCCACGGTCAGACCTCCAGGAAGCGGGTGAGCGCGTCGACGGGGTCGCCGTGCGTGACGAGGGCCTCGCCCACGAGCACGACGTCGGCGCCGGCGCGACGGTAGTGCGCCACGTCGGCGGGCGACATGACGGCGGACTCGGCGACACGGGTGACGCCGGCGGGGATCGAGTCGGCCAGGCGGCCGAACAGGTCGGGGTCGAGCTCGAACGTCGAGAGGTCGCGGGCGTTCACGCCGAGCACCTCGGCACCGGCGTCGAGGCCGCGGGCGACCTCGTCGGCCGAGTGCGTCTCGACGAGCGCCGTCATGCCGAGCTCGCGCACGAGGTCGTGCAGCTCGACCAGGCGGGCCTGCTCGAGACCGGCGACGATGAGCAGCACCAGGTCGGCACCCGCGGCGCGGGCCTCGAGGACCTGGTACGGGTCGGCGATGAAGTCCTTGCGGAGCACGGGCACGTCGACGGCGGCGCGCACGGCCTCGAGATCGGCGAGGCTGCCCTTGAACTTGCGCCCCTCGGTGAGGACGCTGATGGCGCTCGCTCCCCCGGTCGCGTACGACAGCGCCAAGGAGGCGGGATCAGGGATGGCGTGCAGGTCGCCTCGCGAGGGGCTCGCGCGCTTGACCTCGGCGATGATCTTGACTCCGGCCGCAGGAGCGAGTGCTGCCCGGGCGTCGAGCGCCGGGGCGCGGTCGAGCGCGGCCGCCTCGACGGCGGCGAAGGGCAGGGACTCGCGGCGGGCGTCGGCATCGGCCAGCGCGCCCGCGTACAGGTCGTCGAGCACCTAGTTGTGCGCCTTCGGCACGTAGCGGTGGCCGCCGACGCCGTAGCCAGCGCGCTTGAGCACGAGGCCCACGACGAGGCCGACGAGCAGGAGCGCCGCGGAGGCCCAGACGACCCAGACGACGGCGAAGAAGAAGGCGACCGTGCCGATCGAGAAGGCGACCAGCATGATCACGACGGCCGTCCAGGCCGCCGGGGAGTTGCCGTGGCCGAGGTCGTCGGCGGTCTCGGTCTCGGCGGCTTTCGTCATCTGCTGGCTCACGGTGCTCCTCGGATCAGTGCGGTACGGGGTGAGTCTACCGGCTGGGTCGGTCGCCGGCGCCCGGACGGGGCCCGGCGTCGTCGACCGGCGCGGCGGGCTCGTCGGGATCGGTGGGGTCGTCGCCGACCGAGAGGCTGTCCCACGTCGCGCTCGGGTCGCTCGACGGGTCGGCAGGCACGAGCCGGGTGGCGGTGTACTTGCGCCCGGCCTTCGGCCACGCCCCCGAGGTGACGACGATCGCCACGCCGAGCAGCGCGGCGAGCACGCCGACGACGAGCGCGAGCCAGGGCCACGGGGTGGCCGACGTCGACGAGACGAGCGCGCGCAGGCTCTCCTGGCCGTCGACCCCGGTCGCGTCGGTGACGACGCTGCCGGAGGCGCGGACCGGGTCGGCGAGGGCGGTGCCCGCCGTCACGGCGATGCTGGCGCCGAGCGCGACCTGCAGCAGGCCGAGGACGACGCGGAAGACACGCCCCGCGATCGTGAGGGCGCCCACGAGGGCCAGGGCGGCCAGGGAGAGGGCGGAGACGGGCGATCCGGCGACGTCGCCGGCCGCGGTCAGGTCGAGCTGCCCGCCCTGCGGGGACGCGACCACGACGCGGAACCAGGGCTGCGTCCAGGTGAGGAGGCCAACACCGGCGAGGAGGACCCCGACGAGGATCGTGACGAGCTTGAGCCGCCGCGGCCCCATCAGCGGAGCCTCGTCATGGCGTTGGCCACGGCGACGGCGCGGAGGGGGGCCGCGGCCTTGTTGCGCGCCTCCTGCGCCTCGGCGTCGGGGTCGCTGTCGGCGACCAGGCCCGCACCGGCCTGGACCCTGGCGACGCCGCCCTGCAGGAGGACCGTGCGGATCGCGATCGCGACGTCGGCGGAGCCGGCGAAGTCGAAGTAGCCGACGACTCCCCCGTACACGCCGCGCTGAGCCGGCTCGAGCTCGTCGATGATCTCGAGGGCCCGCGGCTTCGGCGCGCCCGAGAGCGTGCCCGCGGGGAACGTCGCGCGGAACGCGTCGATGGCGTTCCGCCCGGGGGCGAGGTCGCCCTCGACGCTCGAGACGAGGTGCATGATGTGGCTGAAGCGCTCGACCTGCATGAACTCGGTCACCTCGACGGTGCCGGGCGTGCAGACCTTGAGCAGGTCGTTGCGCGCCAGGTCGACGAGCATGAGGTGCTCGGCCCGCTCCTTCTCGTCGCCGAGCAGCCGCTCGGCGTGCACGCCGTCCTCCTCGGGCGTCGCGCCCCGGGGGGCCGACCCGGCGATGGGGTGGGTGAAGGCGCGCCGTCCGTCGACCTTGACCAGCGCCTCCGGAGACGAGCCGACGATCTGGTACGGCTCGCCCGTCGCGTCCTCGAGGCTGACCAGGTACATGTACGGGCTCGGGTTCAAGGTCCGCAGCACCCGGTAGACGTCGAGGGCGTCGGCGGTCAGCTCGTGGTCGAAGCGCTGCGAGACGACGACCTGGAACACGTCGCCGTCGACGATGAACTGCTTCGAGCGCTCGATCGCCTCGGCGTAGTCAGTCCGCGGCGTGCGGTCGACGGGCGACGGCTGGACGCCCAGGTCGACGTCGGAGAGGAAGGCGTCGCTCGGCGCCGCCAGGCCCGACTGCAGCCCGTCGAGATGCGCCTGGGCGTCGGCCCAGAGCGAGTCGGCGTCGTCGGCACCGTCGTTGAGCACCGTCGCGATCAGCATGACGGCTCCGGTGCGGTGGTCGAGCGCGACGAGCTCGGAGACGAAGCTGAGCGCCTGCGACGGGACGGTGAAGTCGGCGGGAGGCACGTCGGGGAGGTGCTCCAGCTCGCGGACCGCCTCCCAGCCGACGAAGCCGACCAGGCCGCCCGTGAGCGGCGGGAGGTCGGGGATGCGCGGTGTCGCCCAGCGCTCGTGCAGGGCGGAGAGGACCTCGAGCGGACGACCGGTCGCACCCCCGAGGGCCCGCTCGGCGTCGAGCCCGTGCGCGAGCCACCGCACCTCGCCCTCGTGCGTCGTGAGGACGCCGAAGGACGAGACGCCGACGAACGACCAGCGCGACCAGATGCCGCCCTGTCCGGCCGACTCGAGGAGGAAGGTGCCCGGACGGCCGGCGGCGAGCTTGCGGTAGATGCCCACCGGCGTCTCGCCGTCGGCGAAGAGGTCACGGACCACCGGGATCACCCGATGGCCGTCGAGCAGGGCGTCGAAGGCCGCACGCGTGGTCGACGAGCGGTCAGCCACGATCGGCGTCCCCCGCGCCGTCGGACCGAGCGCGGTCGGTGCCCGCGTCCGTCGAGGAGGCGGTGGCCGGCCTGAGCGGGTCGACGTCGAAGCACGAGTGGGCGCCCGTGTGGCAGGCGGCCCCGATCTGCTCGACGGTCACGAGCAGCGCGTCGTCGTCGCAGTCGAGCGCAGCGGCCCGGACGAACTGGGCGTGGCCGGAGGTGTCGCCCTTGCGCCAGTACTCCTGCCTCGAGCGTGACCAGAAGGTCACCCGGCCCTCGGTCAGGGTGCGACGCAGCGCCTCCTCGTCCATCCAGCCCATCATCAGCACGTCGCGCGAGACGGCGTCCTGGATGATCGCGGGCAGCAGCCCGCTCGCGTCGAAGCGGGCGCGCGCCACGACCGGCTCGACGGTGTCACGGGTCAGGGGCTGCTCGGGCGCTGTCTGGTCGGTCATGGGGACTCCCGGTGTCATCGGACGACGGCGCCGGAGGCCGCCAGCTCGCGCTTCACGTCTCCGACCGTCAGCTCGCGGTTGTGGAACACGGAGGCGGCGAGGACGGCGTCGGCGCCGGCGGCCACGGCGGGCGCGAAGTGCTCGAGGGCGCCGGCCCCGCCGGAGGCGATGACCGGGACGCGGCTGTTCGACCGCATCAGCGCCACGAGCTCGAGGTCGAACCCCTGCTTCGTGCCGTCGGCGTCGATGCTGTTGACGAGCAGCTCGCCCGCGCCGCGCTCGATGGCCTCGCGTGCCCAGGCCACGGCGTCGATGTCCGTCTCGGTGCGGCCGCCGTGGGTCGTCACGACGAAGCCGGAGGGCATCCGGGCCGATCGCTTGACGTCGAGGGAGAGCACGACGCACTGGGCGCCGAAGCGGTCGGCGATCTCACCGACGAGCGCGGGGCGGGCGATCGCCGCGCTGTTGACGCCGATCTTGTCCGCGCCCGCCGCCTGGAGTCGCGCGACGTCGTCGGTCGAGCGGACTCCCCCGCCGACGGTCAGCGGGATGAAGACCTGCTCGGCGGTCGCCCGCACGACGTCGTAGGTGGTCGCGCGGTCGTCGACCGTCGCGGTGACGTCGAGGAACGTGATCTCGTCGGCGCCCTGCTCGTAGTAGGTGCGGGCGAGCTCGACGGGGTCGCCCGCGTCGCGCAGGTCGAGGAAGTTGACGCCCTTGACGACGCGCCCGGCGGCGACGTCGAGGCAGGGGACGACACGGACCGCGAGTGACGGGTCGGCGGCCGTCACGGTCAGAGCCTCGCGGCGTGGATCGGGCTCACGAGGATGGCCCGGGCGCCCAGGTCGTACAGGGCGTCCATCACCTGGTTGGTGTCGCCGCGCGGCACCATCACGCGGACGGCGGCCCAGTCGGCGTCGTGCAGGGGCGCCACGGTCGGCGACTCCATGCCCGGCGTGACGGCGGTCGCCGCGTCGAGGGCCGACACCGGCACGTCGTAGTCCATCATCACGTAGCGTCGCGCGACGAGGACTCCCTGGAGGCGGCGGTGCAGCACGTCGATGCCCGCGGCCTGCGCGTCGGAGGCGATCAGCACGGCGGTCGACTGCAGGATGACCGGCCCGAAGACCTCGAGCCCGGCGGCGCGGAGGGTCGTGCCCGTCTCGACGACGTCGGCGATCGCGTCGGCCACGCCGAGCTTGACAGCGCTCTCGACCGCCCCGTCGAGGCCCACGAGCTGGGCCGTGACTCCGGCGTCGCGGAGGAACGCGCCGACCAGGCCGACGTAGCTCGTCGCGACCCGGAGGCCCTCGAGGTCGGCCAGCTCGCGGAAGCGACCGGCCGGGCCGGCGAAGCGGAAGGTGGAGGAGGCGAAGTCGAGGGGCGCGATCTCGCCGGCGGTCGACCCGGAGTCGAGCAGCAGGTCGCGGCCGGTGATGCCGACGTCGAGCGCGCCCTGGCCGACGTAGGTCGCGATGTCGCGGGGCCGGAGGTAGAAGAACTCGACGCCGTTGCGCTCGTCGGCCTGGTAGAGCGACTTCGGGTCGCGGCGACCCTGGTAGCCCGCCTCGTGGAGCATCTGGCTGGCGGTCTCGCTGAGGGAGCCCTTGTTGGGCACTGCTACGCGGAGCATGGTGGGGAGCTGTCCGTTCTGGGGCCGCCGGTCGGCGGCGTCACGTCGTGAGGTGGTGGGGACGGGCTCAGAGATGTCGCCACACGTCGTCGGGGGTCAGGCCCTTGGCGATCATGAGCACCTGCACGTGGTAGATCAGCTGCGAGATCTCCTCTGCCGTGGCGACGTCGCCCTCGTACTCGGCGGCCATCCACACCTCGGCCGCCTCCTCGACGATCTTCTTGCCGATCTGGTGGACCCCGGCGTCGAGCTCGGCGACGGTGCCGCTGCCCTCGGGACGGTCACGGGCCTTGTCGCTGAGCTCGGAGAACAGCTGGTCGAAGGACTTCACGACGACAAGGCTACCGTCGCCGCGGCCGCCCTCAGCGCGGCGATGCGCTCGGCAGGCTCGCCGCCGTAGACGGCCGAGCCCGCGACGACCGTGTCGGCACCGTTCTCGACGGCCGTCACGATCGTGTCGAGCCCGATGCCGCCGTCGACCTCGAGCCAGACGTCCAGGCCGGAGGCGCGCACCGCCTCGCGCGCGCGAGCCAGCTTCGGCATCGTCTCGGGCATGAACGACTGGCCGCCGAAGCCGGGCTCGACCGTCATCACCAGGATCATGTCCCACTGGTCGAGGGTCTGCAGGTAGGGCTCGAGGTCGGTGCCGGGCTTGACCGCGATCGACGCACGCGCCCCGGTGCTGCGGATCGCCCGCGCGGTCGCCACCGGGTCGGCCGCGGCCTCGGCCGAGAACGTCACGGAGAAGGCGCCTAGCTCGGCGTAGCGCGGGGCCCAGCGGTCGGCGTCCTCGACCATGAGGTGCACGTCGAGCGGCACCGGGCTGACCTGCTGGAGACGCTCGACCACCGGCAGGCCGAGGGTGAGGTTCGGCACGAAGTGCCCGTCCATCACGTCGACGTGGACGAGGTCGGCGTCGGAGATGCGGGCGAGGTCGCGCTCGAGGTTGGCGAAGTCGGCCGAGAGGATGCTGGGGCTGATGCGGACGGACACCGGACGATCGTACCGGCGATGCGCCTCCTCGGCCTCAGGGCCTCGCCTGCGTCAGTGCTTTCCTGCGTCAGACCAGTTCTGCGTCAGGCCTTCTTCTGCACGAGGGCGACGAACATGGCGTCCGTGCCCTGGCGGTGGGGCCACAGCTGGACGTAGGGCCCGGAGGCGAGGTCGACCTCGCCCACGGCGACCCGCGCGACGGCCTCGGGGCCGTCGAGCAGCTCGACGTCGTCGCGGCGACGCAGCCCGGACTCGACGATCGCCCGGGTCTCGGCGAGGTGCGGCGAGCACGTGACGTAGGCGAGCAGGCCGCCCGGCGCGAGCGCGTCGAGGGCGCTGGCGAGGAGGTCGGCCTGGAGGCGGGTGAGCTCGCCCACGTCGCCGGGCTGCTTGCGCCAGCGCGCCTCGGGACGACGGCGGAGGGCGCCGAGGCCGGTGCACGGCGCGTCGAGCAGGATGCGCTGGTAGCCGCCAGGCTCGTCGACGCCGAAGCGGACGGCGTCGCCCTCGCGGACGTCGACGTCCCCGGGGACGGCCGCGAGGGCCTGGCGGACGAGCCCGACGCGGGCCGGGACGAGCTCGTTGGCGACGAGGTGCGCACCGACCCTGGCCGCCTCGGCGGCGAGCAGGGCCGCCTTGCCGCCGGGACCCGCGCACATGTCGAGCCACCGCTCGCCGGGGGCGGCGTCGTGGTGGCGGCTCAGCAGCAGTGCGGCGAGCTGCGAGCCCTCGTCCTGGACGCGGGCTCGGCCCGAGCGGACCACGGGCTGCTGGGCAGGGTCTCCCCCGGCGCTGACCCGCGCCAGCGGCGAGAGCAGCGCGTCGTCGCCGCCGAGCTCGGACGGCTCTGCCAGCCCGGGCAGGGCGACGAGGCTGACCCGCGGGGGCACGTTGTCGGCGGCCAGCAGGTCGACGAGCTCGTCCTGGCGGCCCTCCGCGGCGAGCGAGCGGCGCAGGGCACGGATGACCCACACCGGGTGCGACCACTCGGCGGCGAGCCGGTCGTCGTCGCTCGTCGCGGCGGCGAGCACGTGCTCGCGCCACTCGTCGGGTGTGGAGCGACCGACCGTCCGGAGGACGCCGTTGACGAAGCCGGTGCCGGCGCGGCTGCCGACCTGGCGCGCGAGCTCGACCGACTCGTCGACCGCGGCGTGCGCGGCCACCCGCGTCGAGAGCAGCTGGTGGACCCCGAGCCGGAGCACGTCGAGCAGGGCCGGGTCGATCGCGTCGGCCGGGCGCCGGGCGGCGAGAGCGACGACGCGGTCGTAGTAGCCCGACATGCGGAGCGTGCCGTAGGTGAGCTCGGTCGCGAGGGCGGCGTCCTGAGCGTCGAGGCCGGCGCGGGCGATGCGGGCGGGCAGGAGCAGGTTGGCGTAGGCGTCGTCGTCGGCGACGGCGCGGAGCACGTCGAGGGCGACCTGGCGGGCGGGCTGGACGCGGCTCACGCGGGGGCCTCCTCGTCGGTCGTGGTGCTCATGGTCGTCGTGTCGCCGCCCGTCGTCGCGGCCGGCTGCGTCAGCAGCACGTCGTCGACAGACGGCAGCCCGCGGCTCCAGTCGGCCCCGACCATCGGCTTCTTGCCGGGCGGCTGGACGCGGACCAGCTCGAGCGGTGCCGTGCCCGTGCCGACGAGGAGGCGGCGGCCCCGGAGCGACATCCGCCCCGGCGCTAGCGACCCGCCGCCCGTGGCCGCGCCGTCCGAGTCGTCTGCGCCCGCGACCACGGCACGGAGCTCGAGCACCTTGAGCCGGGCGTCGCCGAACGGCAGGTGGGCGCCGGGCTCGGGCGTGGTGCCCCGCCAGCGGTCGACCACCTGGGTCGCCGGGAGCGTGAGGTCGAGCGCGCCGTCGCCCAGGACGAGCTTGGGCGCGAGGGTCACCTCGCCGACCTGGGCGACCGCCTCGGCCGTGCCCGAGGCGAGCCGGTCGACGACGTCGCCGAGGAGGTCCGCACCGGTGGCCGCGAGCTCGTCGAGCAGGTCGCCGGCGGTCTCCGTGCCGTCGAGGGCACGTTCGAGGGTGCCCAGCAGGTCGCCGGCGTCGAGCTCGGGCACGAGCTGGAACACCACGGCGCCCGTGCGCTCGTCACCGGCCATGAGCGACCGCTGCACCGGGGCCGCCCCGCGCCAGCGAGGCAGCAGGGAGAAGTGCAGGTTGACCCAGCCGAGCCGGGGCGCGGACAGGACCGGCTCCTTGAGGAGGGCGCCGAAGGCGACCACGACCCCGAGGTCGGCGTCGAGGGCGGCGATCCACTCGGCGACCTCGTCGGTGATGCGCCGGGTCTTGACGACCGGAAGCCCGAGGCGCTCGGCTTCGAGGGCGACCGGGGTCGCGGTGAGGACACGGCGACGGCCCTGGGGCGTGTCGTCGCGGGTGACGACGGCGACCACCTCGTGCTCGCTCGCGGCGAGGGCGGTGAGGGACGGGACGGCGGCCGACGGGCTGCCGGCGAAGACGAGGCGCAAGGGGTTCCTGGAGGTCAGTCGGTGAACGGCTCGACGTCGTCGAACCGCACCCTGAGTGTAGGCAGCCCCCGGCCACGACGGGAGCCGATCGCCTTGCGGCGCTCCGTCGCGGCGCGGATGACCTGGGACCGCAGCACCTGCGCGACGTCGTGCCCGCTGGCGTAGTCGAAGCGCACGATCGCGCGGACGCCGGCGTCGGGCACGTCGACCGGGCCCAGCGTCTCCTTCCGGACGCCCTCGGGCAGCTCGTCGAGGGCACGGGCGACGGTCTCGACGCCGCCCGTCACGGTCGCGACGCGGACGGCCGGCGGGAACCGCAGCTCACGCCGGTCGGCCAGCTCGCCGGACGCGTAGCGAGCCAGCTCCCAGGTCGCGAGGGAGGAGGCGATCGCCCCGCCGACGCCGACCAGCACGATCGGCGCGCGCCGCGCCGCGAGGGCCGCCGCGTTCGCCCACCAACGGAGGCAGTCCTCGGCCACCCGCAGGCTCTCCCTCGCGAGCATCCGCTCGCCGTCGAGCAGCAGGACGGCACGGTAGCCACCGGGCGGGATCGGCTCGGCGCCCCGCGTCGCGACGACGATCGCGGGCTCGGAGTCGACGTGCGTCACCTGGCGGGAGCCGTCGGACACGATCACGCGCACCCCCGGGAAGGCCTTGCCGAGCTCGTCGGCCGTGCGGGACGCCCCCGTGCCGACCGACTTCATCTGCGTGCCCTCGCAGGTCGAGCAGCGCCAGCCCACGGCGAGGGCGCCGCACCACGAGCAGGCCGGCTGGGCGCCCTGCGCCCGCTGGACGAGCGGCCCGCCGCAGCGCGTGCACCGTGCCGTGTCGCCGCACTCCGTGCAGGCCAGGCGCGGAGAGTAACCGGGGTGGGCCACCTGGACCAGCACCGGACCGTCCTCGACCGCGGCCCGCGCCGCCGTCCAGGCCGTCGAGGGGATCCGTGCCTGGGCGGCGAAGCCGTCCTGGGCCGCCTGCTGGGACGTGGGCACGACGTGGGGCTGGTAGCGGGGGTCGGGACGGACCTCGGCGAGGAAGCCGATCTCGACGAGTCGCTGCACGTCGGTGCTCCGCGCGTGGCCGAGGAACACGAGCGCGGTCTGCTGCTGGGACTGCCGCACCAGCGCGGTGTCCCGCGCGTGCACGTACGGGCTCAACGGCTCGCCCATCAGGGGGTCGCCGTCGTCGAAGACGACGATCAGGCCGAGACGCGCCGACGGCGCGAGGAGCACGGACCGGTTGCCGACGAGGACGAGCGGCTGACCGCCCCTGGCCCGCAGCACCGACCGGTAGCGGTCGGCGTTCGACTGCTTCGAGTCGAGCCGGACCACGCTCTCGGTGGGCAGCAGGGCCGCCAGGGCGCGCAGGACCTGGTCCTCGTCACGGTGGTCGGGCACCGCGACGATCGCGTTCTCGCCCGCGGCCAGGGCCACCGTCGCCAGCTGGGCGACCGTGACGGCCCACCGGCCGACCCAGGAGCCGTCGGGCAACTCGTCGAGCAGGGGGACGGCGTCGACGGCGGCCCGGCCGCGGGCGGCGACGATGCCCGCCAGCTGGCCGGACCCGTAGCCCGTCACCTCAGTGGCGACGACGACGGGGTGCGCGACCGTCTCGCCCGACTCGGCGGCGGCCGTCGCGGCCGCGAGCACCTGCTTCTCGACCCTCGCCTGGCGGGGCGGCACGGCCAGGCGCAGCACGTCGCTCGCGGAGCCGCCCGCTCGGTCGGCCACTGTCCTGGCCAGCGCGTACACCTCGGGTGCGAGGACGGAGGCGGTCGAGACGATCGCCTCGACCTCGCTCAGCTCGCCCCCGTGCGCCGACGACTCGACGACCTCGACCACGAACCCGTCCGCGATGCGCCCGGCCGACCGGAGCGGGACTTTGACCCGGATGCCGGGCACGACGTCATCGCGCAGGTGCGCCGGGACGGCGTAGTCGAAGAGCCGGTCGAGCTGCGGCAGCGGCGACTCGACCAGCACCCGCGCCACGGCGCGCGGCGACGGCCGCTCGCTCGCGACGGGCACGCTCACGGCAGCTGGGTCAGAGACCGGCGGCGGCCCGGAGCGCATCGACGCGGTCGAGGGCCTCCCAGGTGAACTCGGGCAGCTCGCGGCCGAAGTGGCCGTAGGTCGACGTCGCCGCGTAGATCGGCCGCAGCAGGTCGAGGTCACGGATGATGGCCGCGGGGCGCAGGTCGAAGACCTGTCGGACGGCGTCGATGATGACCTCGTCGGCCACGTGGCCGGTGCCGAAGGTCTCGACGTAGAGCCCGACGGGAGCCGCCCGGCCGATGGCGTAGGCGACCTGCAGCTCGATGCGGTCGGCCAGGCCTGCCGCGACGGCGTTCTTGGCGACCCAGCGCATGGCGTAGGCGGCCGAGCGGTCGACCTTCGACGGGTCCTTGCCCGAGAACGCGCCGCCCCCGTGGCGGCTCGCGCCGCCGTAGGTGTCCACGATGATCTTGCGGCCGGTGAGGCCGGCGTCGCCCTGCGGGCCGCCGATCTCGAAGCGCCCCGTGGGGTTGATGATGAAGCGCGTACCCGTCGAGTCGAGCCCTGCCTCGTCGAGCACCGGTCGCACGACGTGGGCGATCACGTCGGCCTCGAGCTGCTCGGTCGAGACGCTCGGCGAGTGCTGGGTGGAGACGACGACCGTGTCGACCGTGCGCGGGACCACGCCGTCGTAGCCGACGGTGACCTGGGTCTTGCCGTCGGGCCGGAGGTAGTCGAGCTCGCCGCTCTTGCGGACGTGCGCCAGCCGCTCCGCCAGCCGGTGGGCCAGCCACACCGGCAGGGGCATGTACTGCGGCGTCTCGTTGGTGGCGTACCCGAACATGATGCCCTGGTCGCCGGCGCCCTGGCGGTCGAGGGCGTCGTCCGAGGTGCCGCCCCGCGCCTCCAGCGCCGTGTCGACGCCCTGGGCGATGTCGGGCGACTGGGCGCCGATGGACACCTCGACGCCGCAGGTGCGGCCGTCGAAGCTGACGGCCGACGAGTCGTAGCCGATGCCGACGATGAGGTCGCGGACGATCGTCGGGATGTCGACGTAGCCCTTGGTCGTGACCTCGCCCGCGACGTGGACGAGCCCGGTCGTCACCATCGTCTCGACGGCGACCCGGCTCTGCGGGTCGACCGCGAGCAGCGCGTCGAGGATGCCGTCGGAGATCTGGTCGCAGATCTTGTCGGGGTGGCCCTCGGTGACCGACTCCGAGGTGAAGAGCCGGAGGCTCGTCGGCGCGGTCGCGGTGCTGTCGGGTGTCACGTCGGAAGAGGTCACAGGGGCTCCGGGGTCGGGGTCGGGGTCGAGATCGGGGGGTGAGGGCGTCGGGCGTCGTCGGACGCGGCGAGGCCCCGCGGGACGGTCTCCCCGGGGGCCTCGTTCGATGCTACGGCCGGCCGCCGACAGTGACGTCGGACGACGAGTACGTCGGATGACGCTGACGTCAGACGACCACGGGCGGCCGTGCGGCGACTACTCCGCGGCGGCGGGCAGGGGCTTCGCCTCGAGCTTGTCCTCGTTGATCTCGTGCATCGCGACGGAGAGGGGCTTGTCGTCGATGGTGCTGTCGACGAGCGGACCGACGTTGTCGAAGAGGCTGCCCTCGTGCAGGTCGGCGTAGTAGTCGTTGATCTGACGTGCGCGCTTGGACGCGAAGATGACGAGCGCGTACTTCGACTCGACCTTCGAGAGCAGCTCGTCGATGGGCGGATCGATGATGCCCTTGTTCTTGTCGGCCATGGTCACTCCTCGTTGTGGGGTTCTGTCAGGCACCGGCAGGTGCAGAGATCGGGGCGCGAGTCACGCCCGCGGGCGTGCGTCCTCGGGCGCAGTCATCAATTCTACGACCTCGCGGGCTGCTTCGGGCACGTCGTGGTTCACGACCTTCACGTCGAACTCGTCCTGGGCGGCCAGCTCGACCTTCGCGGTCTCGAGCCGACGCTGCTGCTCGGCCGCGTCCTCCGTGCCCCGGCCGATCAGCCGGCGGACCAGCTCGTCCCAGGTGGGCGGCAGGAGGAAGACGAGGACGGCCTCGGGCATCGCCGTGCGGACGAGTCGCGCACCTTGGAGATCGATCTCGAGCAGGACGCTCCGCCCGGCCTGCAGCGCGGCGTCGATCGGGGGCCTCGGCGTGCCGTAGCGGTACGAGTTGTGCACGGTGGCCCACTCGAGCAGCTCGCGCTCGCGGATCATCCGGTCGAACTCGGCGTCGTCGACGAAGTAGTAGTGCACGCCGTCGACCTCGCCGGGACGCGGGGCCCTGGTGGTCGCCGAGATGGAGAGGTGCACGTCGGGGTAGTTCTCGCGGATGTGGGTCGAGACGGTGCCCTTGCCGACGGCCGTGGGGCCGGCGAGGACGACGAGTCGCGACCGCACGCGTCCCCGGGCCTCACGGACGGCGAGCCAGTCGCCGAGGATGCGACGCTGCCGGACCCCGAGGCCGCCGACGCGCTTCGACTCGGCGATGCCGAGGTCGGTCATGATGCGGGCGACCCGGGTGGGCCCGATGCCGGGGATGCTCGTGAGGAGCTCGCGGACGCGCAGCGTCGCCTCGGGGGCCGTCGGCTCGCCGGCCCAGGCGGCCTCGGCGACGTCGAGCGCGGTGCGCCGCCGTTCGGCGACGGACGCCTTGACGGCTGCGCGGGCACGACGTGCAGCGACCGCAGCACGGGCGGCGGCAGCACGGTCGACCGGCGGCGGGGTCATGCGAGGCACGAGCGCACCTCCTCCGCGGCGTCGCGGACGGCCGCGGCCATGCCGTCGGGGCCGGCGGCGAGGACGCCCCGGGAGGTCGAGACGAGGACGGTGCGCGCCGCCGCGCCGTAGAGGGCCGCCAGGTCGGAGACGCGAGCCCCCTGGTGGCCGAAGCCGGGCGCGAGGACGGGGACGCCGGTCAGCGCCGCCGTGTCGATGCCGTACGACGCGAGGTCGACGGTCGCCCCGAGCACGAGGCCCACGGAGCCGAGTCGGGTCTCCCCCGCTGCCTGGTCGTCGTCTCGCACCTGGTCGACGATACCTGCCGCCAGGGTCCGTGACGTGCCGTCGGGGCCGGCGACGCTCGCGGTCTGCCCGGCCCGCGCCTCCGGGTTGGAGGTCGCGGCGAGGACGAAGACGCCCGCGCCGACCTGACGGGCCCGGTCGATCGTGCTGCGGAGCGAGTCGAAGCCGAGGTACGGGGACACCGTGAGGGCGTCGACCCGGAGGGGCGAGTCGGGGGCGAACCAGGCCTCGGCGTAGCCGTCCATCGTGCTGCCGACGTCGCCGCGCTTGGCGTCGCCGATCACGATCAGCCCGGCGTGCCTGGCGGCCGCGAGGACGTCCTCGAGCGCGGCGAAGCCGGCCGAGCCCCAGCGCTCGAAGAAGGCCACCTGGGGCTTCACCACCCCGGCCGACCCGGCGGTCGCCTCGACCGCGCGCAGGCCGAGCTCGCGCGCGCCGGCCGCGCTGGTCGGCAGCCCCCACTCGTCGAGGAGCCACGCGTGCGGGTCGATGCCGACGCAGAGGCCCCCGGTCGTCTCGAGGACGTCGGCGAGGCGGGCGCCGAAGGAGGCGGCCGGGACGGCAGCGGCGACGGAGGCGCCCGTCACCGCCGTGCCGCCCGCGCCAGACCGTAGTCCTGCAGGCTCGTGACCTCGAACGGAGTGTGGATGGCCTCGATCGAGGCCACCGCCGCGCCGAGCTGCGCGATCGTGGTGAAGAGGGCCTTGTCGGCCGCGACGGTGGCGGCGCGGATCTCGTAGCCGTCCGCGCGGGCGCTCGAGCCGCTCGGCGTGTTGATCACGATGTCGACCTCGTCGCGGTTGATCAGGTCGACGACGCTCTCGCCGCCGGCGCTGTACTTGCCGACGATCTCGGCCGCGATCCCGTTGCGGATGAGCACGGTCGCCGTGCCCTCGGTCGCGAGCACGCGGAAGCCGAGCTGCTGGAGGCGCAGGACGGGCAGCACGATGGCGCGCTTGTCACGGTCGGCGACGCTGACGAAGACGGTGCCCGTCGTGGGCAGCCCGCCGTACGCCGCCGTCTGGCTCTTCGCGAAGGCGCGGGGGAAGTCCCGGTCGATGCCCATGACCTCGCCGGTGGAGCGCATCTCGGGGCTGAGGACGCTGTCGACGACCTGGCCCTCCTTCGTGCGGAACCGCTTGAAGGGGAGCACCGCCTCCTTGACGGAGATCGGGGAGTCGAGCGGCACGTCCGAGCCGTCCTGGGAGGGCAGCAGCCCGCTCTCGACGAGCTCGCGGATGCCCTGGCCGACCATGACGAGCGACGCCGCCTTGGCGAGCGGGATGCCGAGCGCCTTCGAGACGAACGGCACCGTGCGGCTCGCCCGGGGGTTCGCCTCGATCACGTAGAGGACGCCGGCCGCGATCGCGAACTGCACGTTGAGCAGGCCGCGGACGCCGATGCCCTCCGCGATGGCGAGCGTGGCCTCGCGGACGCGGTCGATCTCGCCCTTGCCGAGGGTCACCGGAGGCAGGGTGCAGCTCGAGTCGCCCGAGTGGATGCCCGCCTCCTCGATGTGCTCCATGACGCCGCCGACGTAGAGCTCGGTGCCGTCGTAGAGGGCGTCGACGTCGATCTCCACCGCGTCGTCCAGGAACCGGTCGACGAGCAGGGGCGCGTCCGGTCCGATGATCGCCTGGTCGCTCACGCGGACGAAGTAGTCGGCGAGGGAGGGGCTGTCGTAGACGATCTCCATGCCGCGGCCGCCGAGCACGTACGAGGGGCGGACGAGCACGGGGTAGCCGATCTCCTCGGCGACGGCGACGGCGGTCTCGTAGTCGGTCGCGGTGCCGTTGCGCGGGGCCAGCAGGCCGGCCTCGTCGAGGATCGCGGAGAACAGCCCTCTCTCCTCGGCGGAGTCGATGGCGTCGGGCGAGGTGCCGAGGATCGGGACGCCGGCCGCCTCGAGGCCCTTGGCGAGGCCGAGGGCGGTCTGGCCGCCGAGCTGCACGACGACGCCGACGAGCTCGCCGCTGACGGACTCGGCGTGCACGACCTCGAGGACGTCCTCGAGGGTGAGCGGCTCGAAGTAGAGCCGGTCGCTCGTGTCGTAGTCGGTCGAGACCGTCTCGGGGTTGCAGTTGACCATGATCGTCTCGTAGCCCGCGTCGCTCAGGGCGAAGCTGGCGTGCACGCACGAGTAGTCGAACTCGACGCCCTGGCCGATGCGGTTCGGGCCCGAGCCGAGGATGACCACCTTGCGGCGGTCGCTCGGGGCGACCTCCGTCTCGAGGTCGTAGCTCGAGTAGTGGTACGGGGTCAGCGCGGGGAACTCCCCCGCGCAGGTGTCGACCGTCTTGAACACGGGTCGCACGCCGAGCGACCAGCGCAGCTCGCGCACCTCCTGCTCGCCGAGCCCGCGCAGCTGGCCGATCTGGACGTCGCTGAAGCCGTGGTCCTTGGCGTGCGCGAACAGCTCGGCATCGAGCTTGGCCGCGGCGGCGATCTCGTCGGCGACCTCGTTGATGAGGACGACCTGGTCGATGAACCAGGGGTCGATGGCGGTCGAGTCGAAGACCTGCTCGGCCGTGGCGCCGGCACGGAGGGCCTGCTGGACGGTGACGATGCGGCCGTCGGTGGGCGTGTGCGCCAGCGCGAGCAGCGCCTCCCGGTCGCCGGGCTCGCCCTCCCAGTGGAAGCTCGACCCGCGCTTCTCGAGCGAGCGCAGCGACTTCTGCAGCGCCTGGGCGAAGTTGCGGCCGATGGCCATCGCCTCGCCGACGCTCTTCATCGTCGTGCTGAGGGTCGTGTCGGCCGCGGGGAACTTCTCGAAGGCGAACCGGGGCACCTTGACGACGACGTAGTCGAGGGTGGGCTCGAAGGAGGCGGGCGTCACCTTCGTGATGTCGTTCGGGATCTCGTCCAGGCGGTACCCGAGGGCCAGCTTCGCGGCGATCTTGGCGATCGGGAAGCCCGTCGCCTTCGACGCCAGCGCGCTGGAGCGCGAGACGCGCGGGTTCATCTCGATGACGATGACACGGCCGTCGGCAGGGTCGATGGCGAACTGGATGTTGCAGCCTCCGGTGTCGACGCCCACGCGGCGGATGATGTCGATCGAGATGTCGCGGAGGTTCTGGTACTCGCGGTCGGTGAGCGTGAGCGCGGGGGCCACCGTGATCGAGTCGCCCGTGTGCACGCCGACCGGGTCGACGTTCTCGATCGAGCAGACGACGACCGTGTTGTCGGCCGTGTCGCGCATCATCTCGAGCTCGTACTCCTTCCAGCCCAGGATGCTCTCCTCGAGCAGGACCTCGGTGGTGGGGCTCTGGTGGAGGCCGTCGGTGACCATGCGGACGAGCTCGTCGCGCGTGTACGCGAAGCCCGAGCCGAGGCCGCCCATCGTGAACGACGGACGGATGACGAGCGGGTAGCCGAGGTCCTCGGCGAAGTCGACCGCCTCCTCGACGGTGTGCGCGATGTACGACTTCGCGACGTCGGCGCCCGACTCGAGCACCAGCTCCTTGAAGAGCTGGCGATCTTCGCCCTTCTGGATCGCCTCGACCTTGGCGCCGATCAGCTCGACGCCGTGCTTGGCGAGGATGCCCTCCTCGTCGAGCGCGATGGCGGCGTTGAGCGCCGTCTGGCCGCCGAGGGTCGGCAGGATCGCGTCGGGTCGCTCCTTGACGATGATCGCCTCGAGGACCTCGGACGTGATGGGCTCGACGTAGGTGGCGTCGGCGAAGTCGGGGTCGGTCATGATCGTGGCCGGGTTCGGGTTCACGAGGATGACGCGCACCCCCTCCTCGCGGAGGACGCGGCACGCCTGGGTGCCCGAGTAGTCGAACTCGGCCGCCTGGCCGATGACGATCGGCCCGGAGCCGATGACGAGGACCGAGTTGATGTCTGCGCGCTTGGGCATCAGTTGCTTCTTTCGAGGTCGGAGCCGAAGTCGACGGGCTGGCCGGACTTGCGGGCCACGACCGCCTCGCGGAAGCGGTCGAAGAGGTGGTTGCTGTCGTGGGGCCCGGCCGCCGCCTCGGGGTGGTACTGCACCGAGAAGGCCGGGATGTCGAGGGCGCGGAGGCCCTCGACGACGTTGTCGTTGAGGCTGAAGTGGCTGACCTCGACGCGGCCGAAGCCGGCGGGCGAGTCGAGCACGCCCTCGACGGGGGCGTCGACCGCGAAGCCGTGGTTCTGGCTCGTGATCTCGACCTTGCCGGTCGTCTTGTCGAGCACCGGCTGGTTGATGCCGCGGTGCCCGAAGGGCAGCTTGTACGTGTCGAAGCCGAGGGCCCGGCCGAACAGCTGGTTGCCGAAGCAGATGCCGAAGTAGGGCAGGCCGTCGCGGAGGGCGCCGCGCAGCAGCTCGACCTGGGCGTCGCTGGCCGCGGGGTCGCCGGGGCCGTTCGAGAAGAAGAGCGCGTCGGGCGCGAGGGCGCGGAGCTGCTCCGGCGTCGTGTCCTGCGGGAGGACGTGCACGCGGAAGCCGCGCTGGGCGAGGTAGCGCAGCGTCGACGTCTTGACTCCCAGGTCGAGCACCGCGACGGAGCCGACGAGCTCGCCCTCGGCCTCGAGCACGTAGGGCTCGACGGTCGAGACCTGGCTCGAGAGGCTGAGGCCGCGCATGTCGGCCGAGCCGCGCACGAGGGCGAGCTGCTCGTCGTCGCCGAGCTCGGCGTCGGGTCCGCTGAAGACGCCGCCGCGCATCGAGCCGACGTCGCGGAGGCGGCGGGTCAGCGCGCGGGTGTCGATGCCGCGGATGCCCACGACGCCGTCGGCGACGAGCTGGTCGTCGAGGCTGCCCTGGGCACGGTGGTTCGAGACGACGCGGCTGGCGTCGCGGACGACGAAGCCCGAGACCCAGATGCGACGTGACTCGGGGTCTTCGTCGTTCACGCCCGTGTTGCCGATGTGCGGGGCCGTCATGACGACGATCTGCCCCGCGTAGGACGGGTCGGTGAGGGTCTCCTGGTAGCCGGTCATGCCGGTGGCGAAGACGGTCTCCCCGAGCGTCCGCCCGACGGCGCCGTAGGCGCGGCCGGCGTAGCGGGTCCCGTCTTCGAGCACCAGGACGGCCCGGGTGGTGGTGGACGCGTCAGTCAATGGTCTGCTCTCCTGTGGTGGTGCCGGCCGTGGGGGCCGAGGTCGTGATGGTGCGGACGGCGTCGACGAGCGGGCGGGGGTCGTCCGTGACGCGCAGGTAGGTGTCGACGTCGGTGTCGCCGAGGCTCCAGGCGACGAGCACGAGCCCGTCGGTCTCGACCACGCGGTCGATGGTCCAGGTCGCGCGGCCGACGTCGCGGATCGAGGAGGCGCGGACCAGCTTCGCGGGCTCGCCCGCGATCTCGAGGCGCACGCCCTCCCGGTGCACCGAGATGACGGCCCTGCCCCGGAAGCCGAGCCCGCCGACCACGATCCGGTCGAGCGGGTCGCCCGCCCGGGTCGTCGCGACGTAGAACCCGTCGTGCTCGACGAGCGCCGGCGACAGCGCGTCGGGTGCCGTCTCGGGCAGGGCGATGTCCGCCTGTCGTCGACCTCGGGCGCGCCAGGAGCGGACCATGAGGAGGACGACGAACACGAGCAGGACGAGGATGCCCGCGCCGATCACCCAGCGGTTCACGGGGCACCCGCGGGCTCGGGGGCGGCCAGCACGGCCGCCGCGGCCACCCGTGCGGCGCGGTCGGCGATCTCGCGCTCGTCGACGACGACGCCGTCACGGACGGTGGCGTAGCCCTGGTGCAGCGTCGCGACGACCTGCCCGGGCAGCGTGTGCCCGAGGAAGGGCGAGTTGCGGCTGCGGCCCGCCAGGTGCTCGGTGCCGAAGGTCCTGCTCACCCCTCGATCGTAGAGGGTGAGCTCGGCGGGCTCCCCGACGGCCAGCGGTCGTCCGTGCCCCTCCACCTGCCCGATGCGCGCCGGTTCGACCGACAGCACGCGGGCCACGTCCGCCCAGCCGATCAGGCCCGTCTCGACCATCGTCCGGTGCACGACGGAGAGGGCGCTCTCGAGGCCGACCATGCCGTTCGCGGCGGCGTCCCACTCGCAGTGCTTCGCCTCCGAGGTGTGCGGGGCGTGGTCGGTGGCGACGATGTCGATCGTGCCGTCGGCGAGGGCCGCCCGCAGCGCCTCCACGTCCTCCGCCCGGCGGAGCGGCGGGTTGACCTTGTAGCGCGAGTCGTAGCTCGAGACCAGGTCCTCGGTGAGGAGGAGGTGGTGCGGAGTGACCTCGGCGGTCACGTCGATGCCCCGCGCCTTGGCCCAGCGCACGACCTCGACGCTGCCCGCGGTCGAGACGTGGCAGACGTGCAGGCGGGCGCCGACGTGGTCGGCGAGCAGGACGTCGCGGGCGATGATCGACTCCTCGGCGACGGCGGGCCAGCCGCCGAGGCCGAGCTCGGCCGACAGGGCGCCCTCGTTCATCTGGGCCCCCTCGGTGAGGCGAGGTTCTTGCGCGTGCTGGGCGACGACTCCCCCGAAGCCCTTGACGTACTCGAGCGCGCGGCGCATCAGCAGGGGGTCGGAGACGCAGTGGCCGTCGTCGGAGAAGACGCGGACGGCCGCGCGGGACCGGGCCATGGCGCCGATCTCGGAGAGCCGGCGGCCCTCGAGGCCCTGGGTGACGGCTCCGATCGGCCGGACCGTGACGTAGCCCGCTCGCTCGCCGAGGGCCTGCACCTGCTCGACGACGCCCGCGGTGTCGGCGACCGGCGACGAGTTGGCCATGGCGTTGACGGCGGTGAACCCGCCGGCGGCGGCCGCGCGGGACCCGGTGAGGACCGTCTCGGCCCCCTCGCCGCCCGGCTCGCGGAGGTGCGTGTGCAGGTCGACGAGGCCGGGCAGCGCGAGCAGGCCGTCGGCGTCGATCACCTCGGCCCCCGGGGCGCTGAGGCCTGAGCCGAGCTCGACGACGACCCCGTCGCGCACGAGGACGTCGGTGCGGGTGCCGTCGACGGTCTCGACGGCGCGGAGCAGGTGGGTGGTGGTCACAGGGAGTCCTCCCGGTCGCCGGCGAGTGTGAGGTAGAGCACGGCCATCCGCACGGCCACGCCGTTGCCGACCTGCTCGCGCACGGTCGAGCGGGGCGAGTCGGCGGCGTCGTCGCCGATCTCGAGGCCGCGGTTCATCGGGCCCGGGTGCATGACGAGCGCCGCGGGCGGCAGGGACCGGAAGCGTGCCGCCCCGAGGCCCCAGGAACGGGCGTACTCGCGGGCGTTGGGGAAGAACGCCTCGGCCATGCGCTCCTGCTGGATGCGCAGCATCATGACGACGTCGGGCTGCACCCGGGCGATCGCCTCGTCGAGGTCGTAGTGCACGTCGACGCCCAGGCGGCTGACGTCGACCGGCAGGAGCGTGGGAGGCGCCACCACCGTCACGTGGGCCCCGAGGGTCCGCAGCAGCCACGCGTTGGACCGCGCGACCCGCGAGTGCAGGATGTCGCCGACGATCAGCACCTCGAGGCCGTCGAGGTCGCGGCCGCGGCTCGCGTCGCCGTGCACCCGACGACGCATCGTGAAGGCGTCGAGCAGGGCCTGCGTCGGGTGCTCGTGCGTGCCGTCGCCCGCGTTGACGATCCCGGCGTCGACCCAGCCGCTGTCCGCGAGGACACGGGGAGCCCCGGACGCCGGGTGCCGGATGACGATGCCGTCGGCGCCCATCGCGGCCAGCGTCTGGGCGGTGTCCTTGAGGGACTCGCCCTTCGAGACGCTCGATCCCTTGGCGGCGAAGTTGATGACGTCGGCGCTGAGGCGCTTGGCCGCCGCCTCGAACGAGATGCGGGTGCGGGTGCTGTCCTCGTAGAAGAGGTTCACCACGGTCGTGCCGCGCAGGGTCGGCAGCTTCTTGACCTGACGGGTCGAGACGTCGGCCATGTCCTCCGCGACGTCGAGGATGCGCACGGCGTCGTCGCGACCGAGGTCGGCGGTGCTGAGGAGGTGCTTCACGCGTCGGCACCGCCCTCGATGGCGACGAGCTCGTCGTCGTCGACGCCGTGCAGCCGCACGAAGATGCGCTCGGCCGCCGACGTGGGCAGGTTCTTGCCGACGAAGTCGGCGCGGATCGGCAGCTCGCGGTGGCCCCGGTCGACGAGCACGGCGAGGCGGACGGCCCGGGGGCGTCCCAGCGCGCTGAGGGCGTCGAGGGCGGCACGGATGGTCCGGCCGGAGTAGAGCACGTCGTCGACGAGCACCACGGTCGCGCCGTCGATGCCGCCGTCGGGCAGGCGCGTGGGCTGGCTGGCCCGCGTCGGGTTGCGGCGCAGGTCGTCGCGGTACATGGTCACGTCGACGGAGCCGGTCGGGACCGCGACGCCGGAGATCGACGAGAGCTGGGCGCCGATGCGCTCGGCGAGGACGACGCCTCGCGTGGGGATGCCCAGCACGACGAGGCCGTCCGGACCCCGGTTCGACTCCAGGACCTCGTGGGAGATGCGCGTCAGGGCGCGCGTGATGTCAGCCTGACTCAGCACGGTGCGTGTGCTCAATCGGACCTCCTTCCCCGCCTCTCGGGACGGAACTTAAAGGACGTCGGTGGTGGTGGTGCCGGCTCGGCCGCCCCCCGTGGAGGGTGCCCGTCGCCGGCACCGAGCCTAGCCGCTCGTGGCGATGCGCCCGAGCAACCCGTTCACGAAGGGAGCCGAGTCGTCCGTGCTGAGCGACTGGGCCAGCTCGACCGCCTCGCTGATCGCCACGTGGTCGGGGACCTCGTCGTTGTGCAGCAGCTCGAAGACGCCGATCCGGAGGATGCCCCGGTCGAGCGTCGGCATGCGGGCCATCGTCCAGCCCTGGGCGTACGTCTCGATCAGCTCGTCGATCTCGCCCTGGTGGTCGATGACGCCCTGGACGAGGTCGCGGGCGTAGCCCCAGCTGGAGTTCCGCTCTGGCTCCTGACGGGCCCGTGCCGTCTCGGCGGCCAGGGCGTCGGTCATGCTGATCTGGCGGATGTCGGCGACGTACAGGACGTCGAGGGCGCGCTTGCGCGCCTTGGTGCGTGCGCTCACTGTGCGGGTGGCCGCCGACTACTCGTTGACGCGGCCGAGGTAGCCGCCGTCGCGCGTGTCGACCTTGACCTTGGTGCCGGTCTCGAGGAACAGCGGGACCTGGATCTCGTAGCCGGTCTCGACGGTGGCCGCCTTCGTGCCGCCGGTGGAGCGGTCGCCCTGCAGGCCGGGCTCGGTGTAGGTGACCTCGAGGACGACGGAGGCGGGGAGCTCGATGTAGAGCGGGTTGCCGTCGTGCAGCGCCATCTGGACGTTCTGGTTCTCGAGCATGAAGTTCTTCGCGTCGCCGACGATGGTGGCGGGCACGTTGATCTGGTCGTAGTCCGTGGTGTCCATGAACACGTACCCGTCGGCCTCGGCGTAGAGGTACGTGTACTCGCGGCGGTCGACGTTGGCGAACTCGATCTTGGTGCCGGCGTTGAAGGTCTTGTCGACGACCTTGCCCGAGCGCACGTTCTTCATCTTGGTGCGGACGAAGGCGCCGCCCTTGCCCGGCTTCACGTGCTGGAACTCGATCACGTTCCAGAGCTGGCCGTCCAGGTCGAGGACGGCGCCGTTCTTGATGTCGTTGGTGGTCGCCATGCGTGCGAGGTCCGATCGGAGTGAGGTGGGTGGGGCCGGATCTGGCCGGGTTCGAGTGTAGCGGACGGGCCGCGAGCCCTCAGGAGCCGATCTCCTGGTACGCCGCGAAGAGCAGGCTCGAGTCGGGGCCGGTGACGACCGTCGGCTTGCCGATGTCGTCGAGCACGATGAACCGGAGCATGCCGGCTCGGGCCTTCTTGTCGCGCTGCATCGTGGCGAGGAGCGTGTTCCAGCGGCCGAGGGGGTAGCTCGTCGGCAGGGTCAGCGACTCGAGGATGCGCCGGTGGCGGTCGACGGCGTCGTCGGACAGACGCCCGGTCAGCCGGCCGAGCTCGGCGGCGAAGACCATCCCGACCGACACCGCGGCCCCGTGCCGCCACTGGTAGCGCTCGGCGTGCTCGACGGCGTGGCCGAGCGTGTGCCCGTAGTTGAGGATCTCCCGGAGGCCCTGCTCGGTGAAGTCCTGGCCGACGACCCGTGCCTTGAGGGCGATCGACAGCTCGACGACCCGTCGGAACTCGGGGGTCGTCGGGTCGACGGCACGGTCGACGTCGGCCTCGACGATGTCGAGGATCTCGGGCTCGGCGATGAAGCCGGCCTTCACGACCTCGGCGAAGCCCGCGAGGATCTCGTTGCGGCTCAGCGTGTCGAGCATGTCGAGGTCGGCCACCACGGCCGTCGGGGCCCAGAAGGCGCCCACGAGGTTCTTGCCCTCGGCGGTGTTGATGCCGGTCTTGCCGCCGACGCTCGCGTCGACCATGCCGAGCACGGTCGTCGGCACCTGGACGAGCTGTACGCCTCGGAGCCAGGTCGCGGCGACGAAGCCGGCGAGATCGGTCACGGCTCCCCCGCCGAGGCCGATCACCGCGTCGGTCCGGGTGAAGTCGGCCTGGCCCAGCACCTGCCAACAGAACGCCGCCACCTCGACGCGCTTGGCGTCCTCCGAGTCGGGGACCTCGGCGATGAGGGCCTCGAGGCCGGCCTCGACCAGCGCGTCGCGCAGCTCGTTCGCCTTGCGCCCGAGCGTCGGCGCGTGCACGATCAGGACCTTCTTCGTCTGCGGTCCGAGCAGGGCGGGGATGCGCGAGCGGACCCCGTGGCCGACGAGGACGTCGTAGGGGGCCTCGCCCTCGACGCGGATGGTGGTGACGTCGGTCGTCTCGTCGGTCATGCGTCGTCTTCCTGTCGGTGGTGCGGGAGGTCGGGTGAGCCGGCAGCGGCAGCGGCAGCGGCAGCGGCGGCGGCGAGCCAGGCGACCACGTCGTCGACGACGTGGGAGACGGGGCGTCTCGACGTGTCGACGACCACGTCGGCCAGGCTGCGGTAGACCGGCTCGCGCTCGAGCGCGATGGCCCGCCAGGCGTCCATCCCGCCCTCGGCGAGCAAGGGACGGCTCGAGCCCGCGAGCCGATCCGCCACCGCCTCGGGCGTCACCGTGAGGAGGACCACGGAGGCGCTCCGGAGGCGCTCCCGGGTGAGCGGGTCGAGCACCGCGCCTCCTCCGAGCGAGACCACGCCGGTCGAGGCGAGCGCCTCGGCGACGACATCGCGCTCCAGCTCGCGGAAGCGCGGCTCGCCGTCACGGGAGAAGATGTCGGCCACGGGGCCGTGCCGTTGCACGAGCAGGCGATCGGTGTCGAGGAACCCCACGCCGAGGCGCCGGGAGAGCTTCTTGCCGATGCTGGACTTGCCCGCGCCCATCGGGCCGATCATCGCCACGGGGCGGTCGAGCGGTGCCGCGCCCGCGGCGTTCGTGTCGGTCGAGGGGGTCACTGGTACTCGGGGTGCTCCCGCATCCACGCCTGCCACACCTTCACGGCGGCCTCGTGCTCGGCCAGCGTCGTCGAGAACGTCGTCTCGCCCGTGTCGAGGTTCGTCGTCACGAAGTACAGCCACGTGCCGTCCGCCGGCGCGATGGCCGCGTTGATCGCGAGGTCTCCCGGGTTGGAGATGGGCCCGACCGGCAGGCCGAGGTGCTGGTACGTGTTGTACGGGTTCGACTCGTCACCGCGCTCCTCGTCGGTCGTCGTGACCCGGTGGGTGTTGCCGGTGCCGTAGGCGACGGTCGCGTCGGACTGCAGGAGCATGCCGTCGTCGAGGCGGTTCTGGAAGACGCGCGCGACCTTCGGGTAGTCGTCCGCGAGACCGGCCTCGCGCTGGATCAGCGAGGCGAAGACGATGACGTGCTGCTGGTCGGCCGGTGCGACGCCGGCGTCGACCAGTCGCTGCTTCATCGTGTCGACGAGGAGCTGCAGGTAGCCGTGCGCGTCGAGCCCGGGATCGAGCTCGTACGTCGCGGGGAACAACCAGCCCTCGAGGGAGGTGGCCTCGGCAGGGAGGCCGAAGGAGGCCACGTCGGCCGCCGCGGCCTGGACGTCGGCCTCGGGGATCTCGGTCGCCGACGAGATGAGGCTGTAGACGTCGGCGACGGCGGTGCCCTCGGGGATCACGAGCTTGTCGGTAACCCGGTTCGCGCTGTCCTGCAGGGCGCTGACCGCCGACGTCGCGCTCATCTCCTGCTGGAGCGTGTACGTGCCGGGCTGGAAGGTGAGGGTGGTGTCGGCGACGAGCATCGCGTAGACCGACTCGAAGCTGGCAGTGACGCCGCTGTCGAAGAGGTTCGTGGCGATGTCCGAGCCGTTCTCGCCGCTCGTGATCGCGAACGAGACCTCGGTCCCGTTGCCGGCGCCCGGGTAGTCCTCGGGCGCGTCGTTCCCCCGAGCTTCGCGACGAGGGGCGCGACCGCGCCCCACGCGGCGACGACGCCGGCGGTGCCGCCTCCCACGACGACGAGGGCGATGACGAGGAGGACGATGCCGCCCTTGCGGCTGCGACGGGGACGGTGGCCGCCGTCGTCGCGGGCGGCACGGCGCTCAGCTCGACGAGGGGCCTTCTCCTGCTCGCGCGTCGCCTTGCGGGTGCTCGGTGCTGCGGCGGGAGGTCGACCGGCGTCGTCCTTCGCCTCGGTGGGGGGCTGGGAGGAGAAGATGTCGTCCCAGTTCGGATCGTCGGCCACGCGTCATCGTCTTTCGTCGGTGTCGGGTCGGTCTCCGGCGCCGTCGTCGACGACCGGGGCGCTCACGAGATGGCCGGGCGGGAGACCGCTCGACCGCTCGAGCTCGAGCGCGTGCTGGACGATGATAACAGCGGCGACTTGATCGATGACGGATCGTTGTCTCTTGCCCTTGCGCCCTGAAGCGCGAAGTGCAGTCTGCGCACTCACCGTCGACAGCCGCTCGTCCACCAGCCGCACGGGAACAGGACACCGGGCCGCGATGGCCGCCGCGAAGTCGCGGGCGTCGCCGGTGGACGCCGTGTCGCCGCCCGACAGCGACAGCGGGAGGCCGACCACCACCTCCAGGGCGTCGAGCTCCGACACGTGGCCGAGGATGGCGTCGACGTCAGCCGACCCCGACGCCGCCCGCGGCACCGTCTCGACGGGCGTCGCGATCATGCCCGACGGATCGGTGCGGGCGACGCCGATGCGGGCCTTCCCCACGTCGACGCCTAGGCGCACTCCCGTCCTCACGCGGCGCTCAGGACCGCAGCGCGGCGACGATGCCCGTGAGCGCCGTCGTGATCGCGGTGACGTCGGATCCGCCGCCCTGCGCCAGGTCGTCCTTCCCGCCGCCGCCTCCGCCGAGGATCCCCGCCGCCGTGCGGGCGAGCTGACCCGCCTTGACGCCGGCCGAGCGGGCGGGGGCCGTCGTGGCGACGATGACGGCGGGCTTGCCGGCGACGTCGGCCGCCAGCGCGACCACCGAGGCGGAGTCGCTGCCGAGGCGCTCGCGCACCGACAGGACGAGCGACCGCAGCTCGTCGGTCGTCTTGACCGTGCCCACCGACTCGGCGACGACGGTGAGGGACCCGACGGCAGCTGCCTGCTCGACGAGCGCGGGGACGCGCAGCGACAGCTGCGCCGATTCGAACTCCGCGATCTTCTTCTCGGCCGCGCGCAGGCTGGACACCAGGTCGCCGATGCGCTCCGGGAGCTGCTCGCGCGGCGTCCGGAGCGAGGACGTCAGCTGCGAGACGATGGCCCGCTCCGCGGCGAAGTCGCGGAACGCGTCGAGGCCGACGAGCGACTCCACCCGACGGTTCGTGGAGCCGACGGAGGTCTCGCTGACGAGGTTGATGAGGCCGATCTGGGCGCTCGTGGCGACGTGGGTACCTGCGCACAGCTCCCGCGACCACGGGCCGCCGATGTCGACCATCCGGACCGTCTCGCCGTACTTCTCGCCGAAGAGCGCCATCGCGCCCATCGACCGGGCCTCGTCGAGGGGCAGCACGCGGGTGGTGACGGCGAGGTCCTCGCGCACGGCCGCGTTCGCGACCTCCTCGACCTCGCTGCGGGTGGCCGGGCTGAGCGCCTGGCTCCAGTTGAAGTCGAGGCGGAGGTAGCCGGCCTTGTTGTACGAACCGGCCTGGTGCGCCTCCGGTCCGAGCACCTCCCTGAGCGCGGCGTGCACGAGGTGCGTCGCCGAGTGGGCCTGCGTGGCGCCGCGGCGGTAGGCAGGGTCGACGACGCTGGTGGCGGCGTCGCCGACGCCGACCTCTCCCGAGCGCACCTGGACACGGTGGCTGACCAGGCCCTTGACCGGCTTCTGGACGTCGAGGACCTCGAGGTCGAAGCCCGTGCCGACGATGCTGCCGGCGTCGGCGTCCTGGCCGCCCGACTCGGCGTACAGCGACGTCTCGGCGAGGATCACCTCGGCGATGTCGCCCGCGACGGCGCGGTCGACGCTGGCGCCGTCGACGATGAGGCCGAGCACGCGCGTCTCGGTGTCGAGCACGTCGTACCCGGTGAACACGGTCTCGCCCTGCGCACGGAAGGCGCTGTAGACGCTCAGGTCGGCGAGGGCCACCTTGCGCGACTTGGCGTCGGCCTTGGCGCGGGCGCGCTGCTCGCTCATGAGCCGGTCGAACGCCTCACGGTCGACCGTGAGGCCGCTCTCCTCGGCGATCTCGAGGGTGAGGTCGATCGGGAACCCGAAGGTGTCGTGCAGCAGGAAGGCCGTGTCGCCGGCCAGGCGGGGCTGGGTGCCTGCCCCTGCCGCGTCCTTGGTGTCCTCGACGGCGATGTCGAGGATGCTCGTGCCGGCGGCCAGGGTGCGGAGGAACGTCTCCTCCTCGGCGAAGGCGAGGCCCGAGATCCTGTCCCAGTCGCGCTCGACCTCGGGGTAGGCCGACTTCATCGCGTCGCGGGACGCTGCGAACAGGACCGGGAAGGTGGTGCCCTCGACGCCCAGGAGGCGCATCGATCGGACCGAGCGCCGCAGCAGGCGGCGCAGGATGTAGCCGCGGCCCTCGTTGGACGGCCGGACGCCGTCGCTCATGAGCATCAGGGCGCTGCGGACGTGGTCGGCGATGACGCGCATCCGCACGTCGTCGTCGTGGACGGCGCCGTAGCGGCGCCCGGACAGCTCGGAGGCGGCGTCGAGCACGGGACGGACCTGGTCGATCTCGTACATGTTGTCGACGCCCTGCTTGAGGAACGCGACACGTTCCAGGCCCATGCCGGTGTCGATGTTCTTGTTCGGCAGCTCGCGGACGATGTCGAAATCGACCTTCGACCGGACGTTCTCGATCTGGTACTGCATGAACACCAGGTTCCAGATCTCGACGTAGCGGTCGTCGTCCGTGGCGGGGCCTCCGTCGGCGCCGTAGGCCGGGCCGCGATCGAAGAAGATCTCGGAGCACGGGCCCGCGGGGCCGGGCTGGCCGGTGTGCCAGTAGTTGGTGTCCTTGCCGAGGCGCTGGATGCGCTCGTCGGGGAGGCCCGCCACCTTCTTCCAGAGGGCGATCGCCTCGTCGTCCTCCTCGTAGACGGTGACCCAGAGGTCGTCGGGCGAGAACGCGAGGCCGCCGTCGGCCTCGCTCGAGGTCAGCAGCTCCCAGGCGTAGCCGATGGCCTCCTCCTTGAAGTAGTCGCCGAACGAGAAGTTGCCGTTCATCTGGAAGAACGTGCCGTGCCGGGGGGTCTTGCCGACCTCCTCGATGTCGTTGGTGCGGATGCACTTCTGCACGCTCGTCGCGCGCGCGTACGGGGTCGGCACGAGACCGGTCAGGTACGGGATGAACGGCACCATGCCGGCCACGGTGAAGAGCAGCGACGGGTCGTCGCTGACCAGCGAGGCGGACGGGACGACGGTGTGCCCGCGCTCCCCGAAGTAGTCGAGCCAACGGCGGCGGATCTCGGCGGTCTGCATGGTTCTCCTGAGGGAGGGGGTCGGTCGGTGGGGCTGCTGACGAGGAGGCGGCGGGCGCCTCGCGCGGTCAGCTCGCGTTGATGGTGCCGGCCGGCCCTGCCGTGGGCTCGACGTCGTCGCTCGGGTCCGCGGCACGGAGCTCGGCGTCGCGGGAGCGGTACCCGTCGACCACCGCGGCGCGGAAGTGGTCGAGTCCGCCGTCGAGCTCGCCGAAGAACCGGCGGCCACGCGGGGTCGAGTTGAGGAGGTGCGCACCGACGAGGCCGAGCGCGACTCCGACGGACAGCAGGACCAGGTTCTTCACGGGTGCTCCTCACGACGTGTCCCGTGACGAGCACACGGGACGACACGTCAGCCTACTTCGTCGTCGTCGTCCGCCGGGAACGGCGGAGGGAGGAGCTCAGTCGGGAACGACCGAGGGAGCGCCCCACGTGACGTGGAGCGCTCCCTCAGAAGCGGTGCGGGTGGTACTAGCGGGCTGCGTAGTACTCGACGACCAGCTGGACCTCGCAGGTCACGGGGACCTCGGCACGCTTCGGACGACGCACGAGGCGAGCCTGCAGCTTGTCGATCTCGACCTCGAGGTAGCCCGGGGTCTTGGGCAGCAGGTCGACGTGGCCGCCGGCCGCGGCGACCTGGAAGGGCTCGGTCGTCTCGCTCTTGGCCTTGACGTGGATCATCTGGCCGGGCTTGACGCGGAACGAGGGGCGGTCGACGAGCTTGCCGTCGACGAGGATGTGACGGTGCACGACCATCTGGCGAGCCTGCGCCGTGGTGCGGGCGAAGCCGGCACGCAGGACGAGGGCGTCGAGACGCGTCTCGAGCAGCTCGACCAGGTTCTCACCGGTCAGGCCTGAGGCCTTGCGCGCCTCGTTGAAGACGATCTTGAGCTGGGCCTCGCGGATGCCGTACTGGGCACGCAGGCGCTGCTTCTCGCGGAGACGGACGGCGTAGTCGCTGTCGGTCTTGCGCTTGGTGCGGCCGTGCTCGCCGGGAGCGTAGGGACGCTTCTCGAGGTAGCGGGCGGCCTTCGGGGTGAGGGCGATGCCGAGAGCACGCGAGAGACGCGTCTTGCTCCGGGTGCGGGACTTGGTGGACATGCGTGTTCCTATCGAGATCTTGTCGGTGGTGATGTTCCGCCAGCCAGGCGCGTGAGCGCCGACGGGCCTAACAAGAGGGATGATCGCCGCGGTGGAGACCGGCTACAGGTCGGACCACCTTGGTCGGGTCGTCATCAGCAGCCGCGCGTCGACGCCCGAGTGCAGGCAACCCCCCGAGCATACAGGAGCACGGTCTGGCGGGCGACCCCGACCTGGGCGCGTGTCGCCGACCAGCTGACGGCCTCTCGTCCGGCATCAGCCGCCGCGGGTGATCCGACGCAGCTTCTCGAGCCGGGCGGCGACGTCGCGCTCGTTGCCGTTGGCCGTCGGGTCGTAGTACGTGCGACCGACGAGCTCGTCAGGCAGGTACTGCTGCTCGACGACCCCGAACTCGGAGTCGTGCGAGTACTTGTAGCCCTTGCCGTGGCCGAGGCGCTTCGCACCCGGGTAGTGCGCGTCGCGGAGGTGCTTGGGCACCGGGCCGGCCGCACCGGCACGGACGTCGGCGATCGCGGCGTCGAGGGCGCTGTAGGAACGGTTCGACTTCGGTGCGGTCGCCAGGTAGACGACGGCCTCGGCCATCGGGATGCGCCCCTCCGGCATGCCGATCATCTGCACGGCGGTGGCCGCCGAGACGGCGACCGTGAGGGCGTTCGGGTCGGCCATGCCGATGTCCTCGCCGGCGGACACGATGATGCGACGGCAGATGAAGCGAGGATCCTCGCCGGCCTCGATCATCCGGGCGAGGTAGTGCAGCGCGGCGTCGACGTCGGAGCCGCGGACCGACTTGATGAAGGCGCTGATGACGTCGTAGTGCTCGTCGCCGTTGCGGTCGTAGCGGAGCAGCGCCCGGTCGACCGACTGGGCCACCGTCTCGGCCGTGATCACCGGCCGGTCGTCGGCGTCGTCCGGGTCGTCGTACTCGGCGTCGGGGTCGTAGTCGGCGTCGGCGTCGGCGGACGGGTCGTCAGGACGGGCTCCGCGCGCCTCCTCGGCGGTCGCGGCGGCGGAGTGGGCCGAGGCCTCGAGGGCGGTCAGCGCCCGACGGGCGTCTCCGGACGCGAGGCGGACGATCGTCGCCAGCGCCTCGTCGTCCAGCACGACCCTGTCGGCCAGGCCGCGGGGGTCGACGACCGCCCGCCGGACGAGGTCTCCGAGGTCGTCGTCGCTCAGCTGCTCGAGCGTGAGCAACAGCGACCGGGAGAGCAGCGGCGTGATGACGGAGAACGACGGGTTCTCGGTCGTCGCCGCGATGAGGATCACCCAGCCGTTCTCGACTCCCGGCAGCAGCGCGTCCTGCTGCGCCTTCGTGAAGCGGTGGATCTCGTCGAGGAACAGGACGGTCGTCGTGCCGTAGAGGTCGCGGTTCGTCAGCGCCTTCTCCATCACCTGCCGGACGTCCTTCACACCGGCCGTCACCGCCGAGAGCTCGATGAACTGCCGCCCCGACGTGTGGGCGATCGCCTGCGCGAGCGTGGTCTTGCCGGTGCCGGGCGGGCCCCAGAGGATGACGGAGACGGCGCCCTGCTCGCCGGTGGTGTCGCTCGCCAGGGTGACGAGCGGGGAGCCGGGCCGGAGGAGGTGTCGCTGACCGGCGACCTCGTCGAGGCTGGTGGGGCGCATGCGGACCGCGAGGGGGGTCGAGCTCTGCGGGAGCGGGCTCATGAGGACCAATGGTAGACCGGGCCTCCGACACCGACCGGCGGCTCGGATACAGTCGTCCGGGACATCACCGGCATGGAGGACACGTGGCACCGAGCAGGAACCAGGACCGTGAGGCACGCGACCGGCTGAGGGCGTACACGGCCCGCCAGCGGGTGCACGAGACGCAGGTGCGCCGTCGTCGCCGGGACAACCTCCTCGCCGCCGTCGGCGTCGTGGTCGTGGTCGGCCTCGCGGTCGTCACCCAGGTGGTGTGGAACACGGACGGCAGCGCCGACGAGGCCACCGCCTCCGCCAGCCCCTCCCCCTCGGAGTCGGCGTCGGCGACCGGGGACGTCCCCAGCGCCGACATCGCCGAGGGACGCACCTGGACGGGGCAGCTCGACCTCAACGACGACGTCCAGCTCGGCGTCGAGCTCGACGGGGCCACGGCGCCCCAGGCCGCCTCGGTGATCATCGACCTCGCGCAGCAGGGCTTCTACACCGACACGACCTGCCACCGGATGAGCGACGCCGAGACGGCGAAGTTCATCCAGTGCGGCTCGGCGAACGGCGACGGCACGGGCGACGCGGGCTTCACCTTCGGGCCCCTCGAGAACGTGCCGGCCGACGGCCTCTACCCGACCGGCACCATCGCGATGGCGAGGGGCGCCGAGCCGGACTCGCAGTCGACCCAGTTCTTCGTCACCTACGGGGACACCTACCTCGACGCGTCGACGGGCGGCTACACCGTCGTCGGCCGGGTCACGAGCGGCCTCGACCAGCTCACGGCGAACATCACGGACGCGGGCCTGACCCCGTCCACCGCCGAGGTCCCGAACGACGGCGCCCCGGTCGTGCCGACCACGATCACGTCCCTGACGCTGGAGTAGGCGGGCGTCCCTGCTCGTGCAATAGGCTGGGCACCCATCGCCGGGGCCCGTCCTGGGCTCCGCGACGAGCACCTCCAGCAAGGGATGACAGTGGCTACTGACGATCAGGCACCCTGGGGCCGCGTCGACGACGACGGAACCGTCTACGTGCGCGAGGGCGACGGCGAGCGGGCTGTGGGGCAGTACCCCGACGCCACGCCCGCCGAGGCCCTCGCCTACTACGAGCGCAAGTACACCGAGCTGAACGGGCAGGTCACCCTGCTCGAGCAGCGGGTCAAGCGGGGCGCCTCGGCGTCGGACGTGACCAAGACGGTCGCGCACCTGAAGCAGCTGCTCGTCGAGCCGAGCGCCGTCGGTGACCTCGCCGCGCTCCGCACCCGCGTCGACGCCCTCGACAGCACGGTGGGCGAGCTGACCGAGAAGCAGAGCGCCGAGGCGCAGGAGGCGCTGGTCGAGGCCGTCGCCTACCGATCCTCCCTGGTCGCGGAGGCCGAGGCCCTCGCCGCGCAGGACCCCGCGCGCGTGCAGTGGAAGCAGGTCACCGCCTCCGTCGACGACATCTTCGCCCGCTGGCAGAAGCACCAGACCGAAGGCCCCCGGATCCCCAAGGGCGAGGGCAACGACCTCTGGAAGCGGTTCCGTACGGCTCGCTCGACCATCGACCAGCACCGCAAGGCGTTCTACGCCGACCTCGACGCCACGCACCGCGAGGCGCGCCAGCGCAAGCAGGCGCTCGTCGAGTCCGCCGACGCCCTCGCGAGCAAGGGCGCCGACGGCATCCCCGAGTACCGGCGTCTGCTCGACGACTGGAAGCGCGCCGGTCGTGCGGGCAAGAAGTACGACGACGCGCTCTGGGCCCGCTTCAAGCGCGCCGGCGACGTGCTCTACGCCGCCAAGGGCGAGATCGTCGCGCAGGACGACGCCGAGTACGCGGACAACCTCACGGCCAAGCTCGCCCTGCTCGACGACGCCGAGAAGATCCTCACGAACGACGACCGCGTGTCGGCACGAGAGGCGCTCACCACGATCCAGCTCCGCTGGGACGAGATCGGCCGTGTGCCGCGCGACCAGGTCCGACCCGTCGAGGACAGGCTGCGCAAGGTCGAGTCGCACGTCCGTCAGCTCGACGAGACGCACTGGGAGAAGAACAACCCCGAGCGCAAGGCCCGGTCCGAAGGGCTCGCGAGCCAGCTGCAGGACGCGATCACCAAGCTCGAGGACGAGCTCGCCGAGGCCGAGGCCGGCGGCGACGCCCGCAAGGTGAAAGAGGCGCGCGAGGCCCTCGACGCTCGTCGCGTCTGGCTGGACGCCCTCGGGTCCTGACCCACGCCTCCCCCGGGTCCTGACCGCCCGCCGTTCTCCACAGGAGGCGGCGGGCGGTTCGTCGTCCTGGGCCTCGGCGGCCATGCTGGGGCGGTGTCTCCCGCCCTGCCCAGACTCCTGACCGCTCGTGACCTTCCCGAGGTCGAGCTGCAGGCCGCGGCGCTCGACGGCGAGGTCTGCCGGGTGGCCGACAGCTGGGCGTCGATCGCCGATCCCGACGACGCGTGGCGGCGGGCGGAGGCCCTGGCCGACCGCCTCGGCACGGTGGTCGTGGCGGCACGGGGCACGGCCGCCTGGATCTGGGGAGCACGGGCCGGGGCTCCCCGCAGGCTGGAGGCGGTGGTGCCGTCGTGGGCACGTCACCACGACGACAGGCCCGACGTCGCGGTGGGCGAGGTCCTCATCGACGCCGACGAGATCTCGCAGGTCGGGCGCGTCCGGGTGACGACCCCGACCCGCACCGTCCTCGACCTGCTCCGGGCCGACGACTGGTCGGTCGAGGCGGAGCGCCTCGCGCGCACCCTGCTCGTCGAGCACCGCGTCGATCCGCGTCGGGTCACCGGCCTCGTGCGACGACACGGCCGCCTGCCGGGCCGACGGCGGGCGGCGGACCGACTGCGGACGCTCGTGGACCCCCTAGTGGTCTGATCCCCGTGGTGCGGCATCCGCGCTCCTCGCGGGCCCGCCGTGCGGGGCCCGTGCCGGACGCCCCGGCTCAGCCGGCGCTGACCCGGTAGACGTCGTAGACGGCGTCGATCCGACGCACGGCGTTGAGCACACGGTCGAGGTGCGTCGTGTCGCCCATCTCGAAGACGAAGCGGCTGATCGCCAGGCGCTCGTCCGAGGTGGACACGTTGGCCGAGAGGATGTTCACGTGGTGCTCGGACAGCACTCGCGTGACGTCGGACAGCAGGCCCGCGCGGTCGAGGGCCTCGATCTGGATCTGGACCAGGAAGACGCTCTTCGACGACGGGGCCCACTCGACCTCGATCATCCGCTCGGGCTCCTGCATGAGGCCCTGCACGTTGTGGCAGGTGGCCTGGTGCACGCTGACGCCCTGCCCACGCGTCACGAACCCGACGACCTGGTCGCCGGGGACGGGCGTGCAGCACTTCGCGAGCTTCACGAGGATGTCGGGCGCGCCGCGGACGAGGACGCCCGAGTCGCTGTTGCGGAGGGGACGGGACACGCCCTTGCTCGGGAACTCGTACTCCCCCTCGACCTCGGTCTGCTGCTGGACGGAGGCGAGCACCTTCTCGATGACCGACTGGGTCGACAGGTGGCCCTCGCCGACGGCGGCGTAGAGGCTCGAGACGTCGTCGTAGCGGAGCTGGGACGCCACCTCGGAGATGCTGTCCTGGTTCATCAGCTTCTGCAGCGGCAGGTTCTGCTTGCGCATCGCACGGGCGATCGCGTCCTTGCCCTGCTCGATCGCCTCGTCGCGGCGCTCCTTCGTGAACCACTGCCGGATCTTGTTCCGGGCACGCGGGCTCTTGACGAAGCCGAGCCAGTCCTGGCTGGGACCGGAGTCGGGGTTCTTCGAGGTGAAGACCTCGACGACGTCGCCGCTGTTGAGCACGCTCTCGAGCGGGATGAGACGGCCGTTGACCTTGGCACCCATCGTGCGGTGCCCGACCTCGGTGTGCACGGCGTAGGCGAAGTCGACGGGCGTCGCTCCCGAGGGGAGGCCGATGACCTTGCCCTGGGGCGTGAAGACGTAGACCTCCTTCGCGCCGATCTCGAAGCGGAGGCTGTCGAGGAACTCCCCTGGGTCGGCGGTCTCGGCCTGCCAGTCGGAGATGTGCGCCAGCCACGCCATGTCGGTCTCGGTACGGGCGCCGGTGGCCGTGTCGTCACGACCGCCGTTCATCCTCTGCTTGTACTTCCAGTGGGCTGCGACGCCGAACTCGGCCCGCTGGTGCATCTCGTGCGTGCGGATCTGGATCTCGACCGGTCGCCCCTTGGGGCCGATGACCGTCGTGTGGAGCGACTGGTACAGGTTGAACTTGGGCGTCGCGATGTAGTCCTTGAAGCGACCGGGGATCGGGTTCCAGCGGGCGTGGATCGAGCCGAGCACGGCGTAGCAGTCGCGCAGCGACGTGACGAGCACGCGGATGCCGACGAGGTCGTAGATCTCGTCGAACTCGCGACCCCGCACGATCATCTTCTGGTAGATCGAGTAGTACTGCTTCGGCCGACCGACCACCTCGCCGCGGATCTTCGTCGACTTGAGATCGGACTTGACCGCGTTGATGACGTTCTGGACGAACTGCTCGCGCTGCGGCGTGCGCTGCTTGACGAGGTTGTCGATCTCGACGTAGAGCTTCGGGTGGAGGACGGCGAAGCTCAGGTCCTCCAGCTCCCACTTGATGGCCTGGATGCCCAGCCGGTGAGCGAGGGGGGCGTAGATCTCGAGCGTCTCGGTCGCCTTGCGCGTCGCCGACGACGACTCGACGAAGCCCCACGTGCGGGCGTTGTGCAGCCGGTCGGCGAGCTTGATCACGAGCACCCTGATGTCCTTCGACATCGCGACGACCATCTTGCGCACGGTCTCGGCCTGGGCGCTGTCGCCGTACTTCAGCTTGTCGAGCTTCGTCACCCCGTCGACGAGCATGGCGATCTCGTCGCCGAAGTCGCGCTGCAGCATGTCGAGCGTGTAGTCGGTGTCCTCCACGGTGTCGTGGAGCAGCGCAGCGGCGATCGTCTTCGAGCCGATGCCGAGGTCGGCGAGGATCTGCGCGACGGCAACCGGGTGCGTGATGTAGGGCTCGCCGCTCTTGCGGAGCTGGCCACGGTGCGCCTTCTCGGCGACCGTGTAGGCACGCTCGATGACGACGAGGTCGGCCTTCGGATGGTGCATCCGGACCGTCTTGACGAGGCGGTCGACGGCGCCGGCGGGCTGGCTGCGGGAGAAGAGCCTCGGCAGCAGGGTGCGGAGCGACGCCGTGCCGCCCTGCTCGGGACCGGGGGGTGTCTCCCTCGTGGTGATCTCGGTCACGACCGCGCCTCCTCGTCGTCGCTCGCGCACGGTGACGCGCCTCCGGGAACGGGCATCGGGTCGTGCACGAGTCGGGACAACGCTACTCGCTCCCGGTCAGTCGACCGTCGGGCGAGCGTCGCCGTCGCTGACGACGTCGCCGTCCGCGTCGCGCCAGGCGAGCATGCCGCCCTCCACGTTCACGGCCCGCAGGCCGGCGCGACGGAGCGCGGCGGTGGCCCGCATCGAGCGCATGCCCGAGTGGCAGACGACGAGCACGTCCCGGTCCGTGGGGACCTCGTCCACCCGCTCGCCCAGCTCGGAGAGCGGCAGGAGCACGGCCCGCGACGCGTGGCCCTCGTCCCACTCCGACTGCTCGCGCACGTCGAGGAGGTAGGCGCCGCCGCCCACGAGGGCCACCGCCTCCTGCGCGGTCACCTCAGGCATCGAGGAGGCGGGACCTCCGCCCAGGGGCGCGCTCACGACGCGATCACCGAGGCCGCCGCGGCGTCGGCGTCACGCGCACGATCGGCGCGCTTGCGGTCGTCGCGCTTCTTGATGTCGGACTCGCCGATCCGGAGCGTCGCGTAGAGCGGCGACGCGATGAAGATCGTCGAGTAGGTGCCCACCAGGATGCCGATGAAGAGGGCGAGCGAGATGTCTCGGAGCGTGCCGGCGCCGAGGACGAACGCACCGATGAAGAGGATCGCGGCGACGGGGAGCAGGGCGACGACCGACGTGTTGATCGACCGGACCAGCGTCTGGTTGATCGCGAGGTTGATCGACTGGCCGAAGGTGCGCCGGGAGCCCTCGCCGTCCTCCGCGGTGTTCTCGCGGATCTTGTCGAAGACCACGACGGTGTCGTAGAGGGAGTAGCCGAGGATGGTGAGGAAGCCGATGACCGCGGCGGGCGTGACCTCGAAGCCGACGATGCCGTAGATGCCGGCGGTGAGCACGAGGTCGTGCAGCAGCGCCGTCATGGCGGCGAGCGACATCTTCCAGGTGCGGAAGTAGAGCGTCATGCCGATGGCCGCGAGGATGAGGAAGATCACGAGGCCCTTGATGGCCTGGCCCGTGATGTCGGCACCCCAGGAGGCGCCGATGAACGAGGAGGTGACCCGCTCAGCGGGAACGTCGTAGGCCGTCGCGAGGGCGTCGGCCACGTCGTTCGTCTGCGTCGCCTCGAGCTGCGACGTCTGCACGCGGATGGTGTCGCTGCCGACCTGGGTGACCCGGGGGTTCGAGCCCGGGGCGACGTCCTCGACCGTCTGCGTCGCGACGTCCTGGTCGAGCTCGGCGGGCTGGGCCACCTGGAACTCGGAGCCGCCGGTGAACTCGATGCCGAAGTGGTAGCCGCCCCGGAGGAACGGCACCGTCGCGCAGATCACGATGACGACCGCGGCGATGATGTACCACGTGCGCCGGCGGCCCACGATGTCGTAGGAACGAGCCCCTGTGTAGAGGTCGTTGCCGAACTTGGAGAAGCTGGCCATCAGCTGTCCTTCCCTTCACCGCGGGCAGAGTCGTCGACTCGGGTGCTCGTGCTCTCTGCCGCCTTGCGTTCGGCGATGGTCTGGCGCTTGGCCGCCTCTCGGCCGCCCGCGCCCTTGCGGGCCCCCGTGGGGACGGGGGTGCGGAACTGGGCCCGACCGCGGTACACGGCGCCGAGGGCCTTCGGGTTCAGCCCGCTGAACGCGTGGCCCTCGCCGAAGAACCGCGTGCGAGCGATCAGCTGCAGCATCGGGTGCGTGAAGAGGGCGACGACGATCAGGTCGATCACCGTCGTGATCCCGAGCGTGAGGGCGAAGCCCTTGACGTTGCCCACCGCGAGGATGAACAAGGTGATGGCGGCGAGGAAGTTCACGGTGTCGGAGGCGACGATCGTGCGGATCGCGCGCTTCCAGCCGGACTCGACGGCGCTCTCGAGGATGCGCCCGTCACGCAGCTCGTCGCGGATGCGCTCGAAGTAGACGATGAACGAGTCAGCCGTGATGCCGATCGCCACGATCAACCCCGTCACGCCGGCGAGGGAGAGCCGGTAGCCCTCTCGCCAGGACAGGATCGCGATGACGAGGTACGTGAGCAGCGCGGCGATCATCAACGACAGGACGGTGACGAAGGCGAGCGCACGGTACTGGATCAGGGAGTAGATCACGACGAGGATCAGGCCGATGAGGCCGGCGATCAGGCCGCTCACCAGCTGGGTCTGGCCGAGGGTCGCGGTGATGTTCTCGTTGCTCTGCACGGAGAAGCTGATCGGCAGGGCGCCGAACTTGAGCTGGTCGGCCAGGGTCTTCGAGGTGTCCTGCGTGAACGAGCCCGTGATCTGGGCCTTGCCGTCGGTGATGGCGGCGTTCGCGGACGGGGCCGTGATCACCTGGTTGTCGAGCGTCACCGCGAACTGGTTCTGCGGGGCCTGGAGGGCCACCAGCCGTGACGTGACGTCGCTGAACCGGTCGGTGCCCTGACGGTCGAACTCGAGGTTGACGGCCCACGTGTTCGTCGAGTTGCCCTGCGAGTCGGTGGCGAGGCCGTTGGTGGCGTCGCTGATGTCGCTGCCCTGCACCTCGACCGGGCCGAGGATGAACTTGGCGGTGCCGTCGGTCGAGCAGGTGACGAGCGGCTCGTCGTCGCGAGCGGTCGACAGGTCGTTGTCGGCGGCGCACTGGTAGTTCGTGTACTCGTCGGCGAGCTGCTCCGTGATCCAGTTCAGGTCGGAGGCGTTCGTCGGCGAGGCCGTCGGGGTCGAGTTGAGATCGGGGTTCGGCGTGTAGGGCGTCGCCGAGGGGCTCGCCGTGGCGTCGGCGTCGCCGCCCACCGCGGCGTTGCTCACGGCCTCGGTGTAGAGCACGGGCCGGAAGGTCAGCTTGGCCGAGGCCTCGATGCGCTCGAGCGTCTCGTTGTCGGGCCGACCGGGGATCGACACGACGATGTTCTGCGCGCCCTGGCGGGTGATCTCCGACTCGGAGACGCCGGCGCTGTCGATGCGCTGGCGGATGATCGTCACGGCCTGGTCGAGCTGCTGGCTGGACACGGACTGGCCGTCGTCGAGCTGCGCGGCGAGGGTGATCTGCGTGCCGCCCTGCAGGTCGAGCGCCAGCTCGGGGACCCAGCTCGCGCCGTCCCACCAGCCGTCACGACCCGAGTCGTTGAGGGCGGTGGCGGTGCCGTTCAGCGCGGCGAGGCCGGCGATGATGACGAGCAACCACGTCAGGGAACGAATTGCCTTCTTGACCGGCGTCGAACGTGCCACGGAGGTTCTGCTTTCTCATGGGAGCGCGCGCCCCGAGGGGCGCGCGCCGTCGTCTGGGCCGGGGCTCACGAGTGGGCCCCGGCTGTCGGCGGGTCAGGCCTTGTTCGGCTTGTCCGTGTCGGTGGTGGAGTCGAGGCGCGTCTCGTCGACCCGCTCGCCGTAGGCGGGCGACGTGCGGTCGGCGGTCGTGGCGTCGTCGACGATCAGGTCGTCGGCCGGGCGGGCGTCGAGCTCGTCGGAGTCGGTGACCACGGCGTCGTCGGCGACGACGGGCTCGACGACGCGGCCCAGGGTCTGGCGGTGCACGCGCAGGACGGTGCCGGGCGAGACCTCGACCTCGGCGATGTTGGCCTCGTCGTCGATCGACACGAGCGTGCCGTAGACGCCGAAGCTCAGCATCACCTCGACGCCGGGGACCATCTTCGACTGCAGCGTCGCCTGCTGCGCGTCGCGCTTGCGCTTGTTGCGGAACATGAAGAAGACGAGGACCACCAGGAGGAGGACCATGATGATTGTTGTGGCGTCCATGAGGAACTGCCTTTCGAAGCTCGTGGGGATGGGCGGCGCGGGCGGTGGTGAGGGTGCCTCGCGCCGACAGGCCTAGCGGCGATCATAGTTCATCGCCGAACAGCGCCCCTGACGGGCGCTGGAGCCCGAAGTGCCGCCAGGCCTCCGGCGTCGCCACACGGCCCCGGGGGGTGCGGATCAGCAGGCCGATGCGGACGAGGAACGGCTCGACGACGGACTCGATCGTGTCCGCCTCTTCTCCGACCGACACGGCGAGCGTGCCGAGCCCGACGGGGCCGCCGCCGAATCTCGTGAGCACGGTCGACAGGACCTCGCGGTCGAGCCGGTCGAGGCCGAGGTCGTCGACGTCGTAGAGCGCCAGGGCGTCCCGCACCGTCGCCAGGTCGGCGTCCCGTCCGTGGACCAGCGAGTAGTCGCGGACGCGACGGAGCAAGCGGTTCGCGATGCGCGGCGTGCCGCGGCACCGACCGGCGATCTCGGCCAGGGCGTCGCCGTCGACGGGGATGCCGAGCAGGGAGGCGGCGCGGCGGAGCACCTCGGTGAGCTCGTCGGCGTCGTAGAACTCGAGGTTGGCCGTGAAGCCGAACCGGTCGCGGAGGGGGTTCGGCAGCATGCCGCTCCGCGTGGTGGCGCCGACGAGCGTGAAGGGCGACAGCTCGAGCGGGATGCTCGTCGCGCCGGCGCCCTTGCCGACCATGATGTCGATCCGGTAGTCCTCCATGGCGAGGTACAGCATCTCTTCCGCGGAGCGCGCCATGCGGTGGATCTCGTCGATGAAGAGCACCTCGCCGGGGACGAGGGCCGACAGCACGGCGGCGAGGTCGCCCGCGTGTTGGATGGCCGGTCCGGACGACATCCGGAGCGGCCGCCCGCTCTCGTGCGCCACGATCATCGCGAGGGTGGTCTTGCCGAGCCCGGGAGGACCCGCCATGAGGATGTGGTCGGGGGTCCGCCCCTGCATCGACGCCGCCTTGAGCAGCAGCTCGAGCTGTCCGCGCACCTTCTTCTGGCCGACGAACTCGTCGAGCGAGGTGGGGCGGAGCGCTCCCTCGAAGGCGAGCTCCGCCTCGGACTCGACGACGGGTCGGGTGAGGTCGGCGTCGGTCACGCGCGTGCGCCCAGTGACTTCTGAGGGCCGAGGTGGCCGAGGGCGGCGCGCAGCAGCGACGGCACGGAGACGGCGACGTCGGGCCCGCGGTCGGCGACCACCGAGTCGACGGCGGCCTGCGCCTCCTTCTCGGACCAGCCCAGCCCGACGAGGGCCGTGAGGACGTCGGCCGAGGTCGAGGAGGCGGCGGTCACGGTGGGCGCGACAGCCCGGACGTCGAGCTTGCCCGCCAACGAGAGGACGATCAGCTTCGCGGTCTTGGGCCCGATGCCGGACACGCGTCGGAAAGGCGCGTCGTCGTCGTCGGCGACCGCGTGCGCGACCTGCGACGGGCTGAGCGTGGCGAGCACGCCCTGTGCCGATTTCGGGCCGACGCCGGTGACGCTCCGCAGCAGATCGAACACCTCGAGTTCTTCGAGCTCGGCGAAGCCGAAGAGCGAGAGGTCGTCTTCTCGTACGATCAGCGTCGTGAACAGCTGGAGCGTCGTGCCGACCGCCGCCGTGAGGGCGAGCTGGGGCGTCACTCCGACCCGGAGGCCCACTCCCCCGACCTCGACGACGACGCTGGTTCCGGAGGCGGACAGCACGGTGCCGCGGACGCTCGAGATCATCTGCCCAGCCTAGGAGTCCGGGCCGACTTCTCCGCCTCGCGCCACGCCTTCTGCGCGGTCGTGAGACCGCCGCCGGCCGGTGCCGAGGGGAGGCCGCCGCGACGCCACGCGTGGCAGATCGCCAGCGCGAGGGCGTCGGCGGCGTCGGCCGGCTTCGGCGCTTCGGCGAGGCCGAGCAGGCGGGCGACCATGGCACCGACCTGGGCCTTGTCCGCCGAGCCGTAGCCGGTCACGGCCGCCTTGACCTCGGACGGGGTGTGCATGGCCACGGGGACGGAGCGCTCGGCGGCGGCGCGCAGCGCCAGTCCGCTCACCTGGGCGGTGCCCATCACGGTGGACAGGTTGTTCTGCGCGAAGACGCGCTCGATGGCCATCGCGTCGGGACGGTGCTCGTCGACCAGCTGCTCGATGCCGCGCCCGATCGTGAGGAGGCGCTGCTCGAGCGGCATGTCGGCCGGCGACCGGATCACGGTCACCGCCACGAGGGTGGCCCGGCGGGTCGCGTCGACCTCGACGACCCCGACCCCGCAGCGGGTCAGGCCGGGGTCGATGCCGAGCACCCGCAGGGTCACCTCGGCGGCTCAGTCGTCGTCGTCGTCGAGCGCGGCCTGCACGTCGGCGGGGACGTCGTAGTTGGCGTAGACGTTCTGCACGTCGTCGTCGTCGTCGAGCGCGTCGACGAGGCGGAACACCTTGCGGGCGGTCTCGAGGTCGACCTCGATCTTGAGGCCGGGGACGAACTCGACGTCGGCGGAGTCGTAGTCGATGCCCGCCTCCTGGAGCGCCGTGCGCGCGGGCACCAGGTCGGACGGCTCGGTCACGATCTCGAAGCCCTCGCCACGGTCGGTGACCTCTTCGGCGCCGGCGTCGAGCACGGCCGCCAGCACGTCGTCCTCGCTGAGCTCGCCGGTCTTCATGACGGCGATGACGCCCTTGCGGCTGAAGTTGTAGGCGACGCTGCCCGGGTCGGCCATGGTGCCCCCGTTGCGCGACATGACCGTGCGGACGTTCGCCGCCGCGCGGTTCTTGTTGTCGGTGAGGCACTCGATCAGCAGGGCGACGCCGTTGGGGCCGTAGCCCTCGTAGACGATGGTCTGGTAGTCGACGGACTCGCCGCTGAGGCCCGCGCCGCGCTTGACGGCACGGTCGATGTTGTCGTTGGGGACCGAGGTCTTCTTGGCCTTCTGGACGGCGTCGACGAGCGTCGGGTTGCCGGACATGTCGGCCCCGCCCTGCTTGGCCGCGACCTCGATGTTCTTGATGAGCTTGGCGAACGACTTGGCGCGACGGCTGTCGATGACGGCCTTCTTGTGCTTGGTCGTGGCCCACTTGGAATGCCCGGACACGGTGCTCCTCACTTCCGGTTGACGATCCGGACCATCCTACCGGCAGGCCCGCCGCCGGGGCGGCAGCGACGGGTCAGGACGGGGCAGGGCGCAGGACGAGCAGGCGCGTCAGCGCGAGGACCAGGCGCGCGCCTTGTCGAGGAACCGCGCGTGGAAGCGGAGCTCACCGGTCACCTCGGGGTGGAAGGACGTGCCGAGCAGGTTGCCCTGCTCGACGGCGACGACGCGGCCGTCGTCGAGCACGCCGATCGCGGTGGCGAGCGGGCCGACCTCGGCGACCACGGGCGCCCGGATGAAGACGGCGTGCACGGGCGGGACGCCGACGACGGGGACGAGGAGATCGGTCTCGAAGGACTCGTTCTGGCCGCCGAAGGCGTTGCGGCGCACGGCGACGTCGAGCCCGCCGATCGTGCGCTGCCCCGTCAGGTGCTGGCTGGCCGGCCCGTCGACGACGCGGTCGGCCAGCATGATCAGCCCGGCACAGGTGCCGTAGACAGGCAGGCCTGCGTCGACGGCCGCGCGCAGCGGCTCGGCCATGCCGAAGGTGCGGCTGAGCTTGTCCATCACCGTGGACTCGCCGCCGGGGATCACGAGACCCGACACCGCCGCGAGCTCGTCGGGCCTGCGCACCGGGACGGCGACCGCTCCGAGGGCGGTCAGGACCGCGAGGTGCTCACGGAAGTCGCCCTGGAGGGCGAGGACCCCGACCCGCGGGGCCGCCGCCTCCTCGTGTCGGCTACCAGCCACGCTCGGCGAGGCGGTGCGGCGCGGGCAGGTCGGGCACGTTGATGCCGACCATGGCCTCGCCGAGGCCGCGCGACGCGTCGGCGACGACCTGCGGGTCGTCGAAGAACGTCGTGGCCTTGACGATCGCGGCGGCCCGCTCGGCGGGGTTGCCCGACTTGAAGATGCCGGAGCCCACGAAGACGCCGTCGGCGCCCAGCTGCATCATCAGCGCCGCGTCGGCGGGCGTCGCGACGCCGCCGGCGGTGAAGAGGACGACGGGCAGCTTGCCGGTCTCCGCGATCTCCTTGACGAGCTCGTACGGCGCCTGCAGTTCTTTCGCGGCCACGTACAGCTCGTCCGTCTTGAGCCCCTGCAGCTGCGCGATCTCCTTCGAGATGGTGCGGATGTGCTTGGTCGCCTCGGACACGTCGCCGGTGCCGGCCTCGCCCTTGGAGCGGATCATCGCGGCACCCTCGGTGATGCGACGGAGCGCCTCGCCGAGGTTCGTCGCACCGCAGACGAAGGGGACCGTGAAGTTCCACTTGTCGATGTGGTTGACGTAGTCGGCGGGGCTGAGCACCTCGGACTCGTCGATGTAGTCGACGCCGAGCGTCTGGAGGATCTGTGCCTCGACGAAGTGGCCGATGCGCGCCTTCGCCATGACGGGGATGGAGACGGCCGCGATGATCTCGTCGATCATGTCGGGGTCGCTCATGCGGGCGACGCCGCCCTGCGATCGGATGTCGGCGGGCACGCGCTCGAGGGCCATGACCGCGACGGCGCCCGCCTCTTCGGCGATCTTCGCCTGCTCGACGTTGACGACGTCCATGATGACGCCGCCCTTGAGCATCTCGGCGAGACCGCGCTTGACGCGGTCCGATCCGGTGGTGCTGCCGGCGGACGGGACGGAGGTGGGGGTGCTGTCGCTCATGATGCCCTCAGTTTAGGCGCTGCCCGGGGGTGTGCGTCGCCGATGTGCCGCTCGTCACCGAGTGGCCTGGTCTCCCCCGGCGGGCCAGGCGGCCGCCAGCGCATCGCGGACGTCGCCGAGCAGCTGCGTGACGGCCTTGGTCTGGGCGATGATCGGGAAGAAGTTCGAGTCGCCGCCGTAGCGCGGCACCACGTGCTGGTGCAGGTGCTCGGCGATGCCGGCGCCGCCGACCGACCCCTGGTTCATGCCCATGTTGAAGCCCTGGGCGTGCGACACCTCGCGGACGACGCGCATGGCGGTCTGGGTCAGGGCACCGATCTCGGCGACCTCGTCGGGCGTGGCCAGGTCGTAGGTCGAGATGTGCCGGTAGGGGCAGACCAGCAGGTGGCCGGGGTTGTACGGGTACAGGTTCAGCAGCACGAAGGCGTGCTGTCCCCGGGCGACGATCAGCGCTTCCTCGTCGCTGCGCGAGGGCGCGGCGCAGAACGGGCACGCGTCGTCGTGGGCGCCCTGGCCGCGGCTGACGTACACGGCACGGTGCGGCGTCCAGAGGCGCTGGAACGCGTCGGGCGCCGACGCGAAGTCGTCGGCCGACTCGGCGCGCGCCGGCCCGTCGCCGTCCGGGTCGACGTCGGCCGGCAGCTCGTCGGCGCCCGCCCCCACGGTCAGACCTGGGCCTTCGTCTCGATCGCCTCGAGGATCTTGGCCACGGCGTCGGCGACGGGCACGCCGTTCTCCTGGGAGCCGTCGCGGTAGCGGAAGCTCACGGCGCCGGCCGCGCGGTCCTCCTCGCCCGCGATGAGCTGGAAGGGCACCTTGGACTTCGTGTGCGTGCGGATCTTCTTGGGGAACCGGTCGTCGCCGTGGTCGACCTGGGCGCGGACGCCCTTCTCGCGCAGCTGGCGCACCACGTCGTCGAGGTAGTCGCCGTACTCGTCGGCCACGGGGATCGCCACGACCTGGACCGGGGACAGCCACACGGGGAACGCCCCGGCGTAGTGCTCGGTGAGGACGCCGAAGAAGCGCTCGATGGTGCCGAACAGCGCACGGTGGATCATGACCGGACGCTGTCGCGTGCCGTCCGCGGCCGCGTACTCGAGCTCGAAGCGCTCGGGCAGGTTGAAGTCGAGCTGGACGGTCGACATCTGCCAGGTGCGGCCGATGGCGTCGCGGGCCTGCACCGAGATCTTGGGGCCGTAGAACGCGGCTCCGCCCGGGTCGGGGACGAGCTCGAGGCCGGACTCCTCGGCGACCTCGCGGAGGGTCTGCGTCGCGGTGTCCCAGATGTCGTCGTCGCCGACGTACTTCACCGGGTCCTTCGTCGAGAGCTCGAGGTAGAAGTCGGTCAGGCCGTAGTCACGGAGCAGGGACAGGACGAAGTTCAGGGTGCCGGTCAGCTCCTCCTTCATCTTCTCGCGCGTGGTGAAGATGTGCGCGTCGTCCTGGGTCATGCCCCGCACGCGGGTGAGGCCGTGGATGACGCCCGACTTCTCGTTGCGGTAGACGGTGCCGAACTCGAAGAGGCGCATCGGCAGGTCGCGGTACGACCGCGGCTGCGAGCGGTACGCGAGGATGTGCATGGGGCAGTTCATCGGCTTGAGGTAGTAGTCGGCGCCCTGGCGGGTGACCTCGCCCTCGTCGTTCCTGGCCTCGTCGAGCTTCATGGCCGGGAACATGCCGTCCTTGTACCAGCCGAGGTGGCCTGAGGTCTCGAACAGGCTCGCCTTCGTGATGTGCGGCGTGTACACGAAGTCGTAGCCGGCGGCCTCGTGGCGTCGGCGCGAGTAGTCCTCCATCTCGCGACGGATGATGCCGCCCTTCGGGTGGAAGATCGCGAGGCCGGAGCCGATCTCGTCCGGGAACGAGAAGAGGTCGAGCTCGACGCCGAGCTTGCGGTGGTCGCGCTTCGCCGCCTCCTCGAGCCGGGCCTGGTACTCGCGCAGTTCGTCCTTCGTCGGCCAGGCTGTGCCGTAGATGCGCTGCAGCTGCGGGTTCTTCTCGGAGCCGCGCCAGTAGGCGGCGGCGACGCGCATCAGCTTCGTGGCGTTGCCGAGGACGCGGGTGGTGGGCACGTGCGGACCGCGGCAGAGGTCGGACCAGAGCACGTCGCCGCTCTTCGGGTCGACGTTGTCGTAGATGGTCAGCTCGGCGCCGCCGACCTCGACGGACTCGCCGTCGTCGCCGATCTCGTCGGCCGAGCCGCCCTTGAGGCCGATCAGCTCGAGCTTGTAGGGCTCGCCGGCGAGCTCGGCGCGGGCCTCGGCCTCGGTGACGACGCGGCGGCGGAAGCGCTGGCCCTGGCGGATGATCCGCTCCATGCCCTTCTCGATCGACTTGAGGTCGTCGGGGGTGAAGGGCTCGGCGACGTCGAAGTCGTAGTAGAAGCCGTCGGTGACGGGCGGGCCGATGCCGAGCTTCGCCTCAGGGTTGATGCCCTGCACGGCCTGCGCCATGACGTGCGCCGCCGAGTGGCGGAGCACGGCCAGGCCGTCGGGCGAACCGATCGTGACGGCCTCGGCGACGTCGCCCGCGTGCAGCTCGGACGCGAGGTCGCGGAGCTCGCCGCCGACGCGCATCGCGACGACGCCCTTGTCCGTGAACAGCTCGAGCCCCGTCGTGGTCTCGGTCGCCTCGACGGTCACGGGCGCGGCGGCGAGGGCGGCGGGGGCAGGCTGGTCTGACACGGTGGAGGGCTCCTGACGATCGAGGGGACGCGCGCCAGTTTAGTGCCGCCGGCAGTGGCACCCGCCGCCGGTCACGCCTCCCTCGGCGCCGTCCAGCCCAGGTCGAGGTCGTGCTGGTCGACCTCGCCGGGGCCGAGCTGCCAGACGTACTCGTTCTTCAGCTTCGCGCCGTCGTGGGCGAAGGGGCCCGTCCTGTGCGCGTAGAAGGCGACGGTCGGGAGGGTCGCGGGCGCCGCGGTGCGGACCGCGTTCGAGAAGTCGAGGTTGAGGCGTCTCAGGCCGCCCACGACGACGTCCCGCCACGGGCCGGTGTCGACGTCGCCGGCGTGGGGCGAGAGCTGCAGCGCGATGTGCAGCTGACGGTCGCCCATCGCGTCCTCGAAGGCGATGAGCCGGTGGTTCTCGACGGCCTGCAGCAGGGCCGGGTCGCCCTGGAGCACGTCCCGGAGAGCGTCGGGCGCGACGACGGCGCCGTTGTAGTCGACCGAGAGGTCGCTCCGGCCGTAGTGGAACAGCAGCGGCAGGTCGAGGAACTTCTCGGTGACGACCGCCGACAGTCCCTTCTCGCGCAGCACCGGCAGGACGTCGCGCATCCGGGTGACGTGTCCCCGGTCGTGGATGTTGTAGCGGATGCGGGGGCTGATGTTCTCGGCGCGGGCGATCGTGACGACGAGCTCGCCGGCCTCGTTCGTCTCGATCAGGTAGCCGAAGGGGTTGAACTGGAAGATCATCGGCAGCACGCCGTACTCCTGCTGCCGCGTGAGCCGGGCCGCGAGGTCGGGGTCGTCGGCGATCGCGCGGCGGAGGGCCGCGGTGAACTCGGTCTCGATGCCGAGGTTGATCTCGAGGTCGCTCGCCCCGTACGAGCCGAGGACCGCCCGTGCGTACTTCAGGATGTGCCCCCGCATGTTCTCGCTGATGCCCTCGCCCCCGAACGCGGCGACGATCGTGTACTGCGACCAGTCGAGCCGGTCGTCCTCGAAGAGGCCCTTGAGGAACGGCGGGTAGCTGAGGATGACGTAGGTGAACCCGGTGCCGAACTCGCGCATCGTCTGGATGATCTTGTCCGGGTCCGGTCCGATCGACTTGATCATCGTCGACTCGGTGAGGGAGGCGGTGACGTTCATGCCGGTGGCCCAGGCGCCCAGCGAGAACGCGTTGAGCACGAACGGCGGGTGCGGCAGCTCGGCCGACGTGCGCGCGAACCCGAGCTGCAGCAGCTGTCGCGTGGCCTGGCGCTCGTCGGGGCCGCGCACCCAGCTCGTCGGCACGCCAGAGCTGCCCGACGACTCGTCGACGACCACCCCTCGACGAGGCAGGCGGCCGCCGAGGCAGCGCTCGGCGATGCTCCAGCGCTTGACGTACGACTCCTTGTCCATCTCGGGCAGTCGGGCGAAAGCGGCCTCGACCCCGTCACGGGTGTCGAGGCGACGGCCCTGCCCGTGCTCCCGCAGGAACGCCCGGTAGGCAGGCACCGACCGTGCCGCTCGCTCCATCGTGCGCCAGGCGCGCCAGCGCCCGAGCCGCCAGCGGAGCGGCTCGATGCCGGGGACGAGCAGGAGACGGTGCGTCTCGACCCGGGGCATCGCGAGCTTGACGAGGCCGTCGACGACCCGGAGGAGCGTGAAGACCACGAGCCGCTTCATCGTCCCTCCCCCGCCCCGATCGTCATCGCGGCGGCCGGGCGGCGGTGGGCCACGGGCGGCGCAGCGCTCCGCCCCAGCCGGAACAGCATCCAGGCCATGCGCCCGTCCTGCTCGTCGACGTCGACGGCGCGGACGAACGCGGTGTGCGACCGCGGGTTGGTGATGACGGTGCCGAACGGGTGCAGGGCCACGCCGTGCCGCGACAGCTCGAGCCACACCTCGAGGAACGCCCGGCCTGCCTCGACGTGGTCGGCGGGGCTCGCGAACGGGCCTTCGAGCCAGGCGAGCTGGCGGACGCCCTTCATGGTGCCGAGGTAGACCCGCCTGACGGCGTCGCCGACGACCGGCGCCGTCCAGAGCCCGCGGTGGCCCATGGCGAACCGGAGCACCGGCCCCGGCATCAACATGGTCTCGGCGCTCAGGCCGTCGCCGGTCTCCGCGGCCTCCCTCGCCGAGAAGCGCAGCCAGGTCATGATCTCGGCGTGCACGTCGTCGTCCTGCAGGTCGTCGAAGAGCGTCTCCTGGTTGATGCGGACGACGTCGTCGACCGTCGCGGCGTCGGTCGTGCTGCGGAGGAGGTGGCCGTGGGAGGCGGCGATCGCTCGGGCGCCGGCCAGCACCTCCTCGTCCACGGTCGTCGCGTCGTAGGGGCGGCGCGACGTCTGCCGGGCGAGGAAGGCGTCGCGGGCGGCGCGGTCGGCGTCGGTCGCCTCGTGCAGCTCGAGGACGACCTCGGCCAGGCGGTGCAGCCGGACCTCCCCGCCGAAGTCCATCGGCGCGAGGTCGAGCGCCTCACGGACGACGAAGCCCTGGGCGCGGGCGACGATCGCGAGGCCGGCGAGGAACACCCCGCCGCAGACGTGGGCGAACGGGATGCCGAACGACTCGGCGGGCAGGCCCCGGTCGAGGTCGTACCAGACGGTCGCCGTCGTCGCGGACGTCGGCTGCACGACGATCGGCTGCGAGTTGTGCGGCGACGGGTAATGCCGCGCCTGGTCGATCAGTGCCGGCCAGGGCGTCGTCGGCCGCTCGCTCCCCCGAGGTTCCATGGGCCGACACTAGTGCGGCGACTCGCCCGGGCACCTGCACCTCAGGGATGAACCCCGGACTGGCGCACCGGGGTGCCCTCGCGGGTCACCGAGCCGAGAGCTCCTCGCCGCAGGCCTCGGCGGCGACCCAGGCGAGCATGCCGCACTTGACGCGCATGACGACCTTCGAGACGCCGTGCAGCGCGACGGCGTCGCCGAGGACCTCGTCGTCGGGCTCTCCCGCGCCGCGGGACCGCATCATCGCGCGGAACTCGCCGACCAGCGCCGCGAGCTCGGGCAGCGTCCGGCCGGGCGCGAGACCGGAGAGGACCGACGCCGACGCCATCGAGATGCTGCAGCCCGCGCCCTGCCATCGCAGGTCTGCCACGCGGTCGGTGCCCGGCTCGAGCCGGACCCGCACCGTGATCTCGTCGCCGCAGGTGGGGTTCCGCTCGAAGTGCTCGGCGTCGGCGCCCGTGAGCTCGCCGTCGCCGTGCCGCGCCTTCGCGTGGTCGAGGATCACCTGCTGGTAGAGCGAGTCGAGGGAGGCGCTCATCGGGCGTCCTCCGCCCCGAAGTAGCCGCGGACCCCGGCGACGCCGGCGACCAGACGGTCGACCTCGGCGGCGGTCGTGTACAGGTAGGTGCTCGCCCGCGTCGTCGCCGTCACGCCCAGCCGCCGGTGCAGCGGCTGCGCGCAGTGGTGGCCGACGCGCACCGCGATCCCCTCGGCGTCGAGGTACTGGCCGACGTCGTGCGCGTGCACGCCGTCGACGACGAAGCTGGCGAGGCCCGAGCGCGGCACGCCGGCGGGCGGGCCGACGACGCGGACCCCTGGGAGCGCGGACAGGCCGACCACCAGCTGCTCTGCCAGCGCCTCCTCGTGGTCGCGGATGCGCTCGAGGCCGACGGCCTCGAGGTAGCGGACGGCCTCGGCGAGGGCGACGGCCTGCGAGACCGGCTGCGTGCCGGCCTCGAAGCGCTGGGGCGCGGGCAGGTACTCGGCGGACTCGAGCGTCACGGTGGTGATCACGGAGCCGCCGGTGCGGAACGGGGGCAGGGCGTCGAGCAGCTCCCCGCGGCCGACGAGGACGCCGATGCCGGTGGGCCCGAGCATCTTGTGGCTGCTGAACGCCGCGAAGTCGACGCCGAGGGCACGGAAGTCGACGGGGCGGTGGGGCACCGACTGGCAGGCGTCGAGCACGACCAGCGCGCCGACCCCGTGGGCGAGCTCGACCAGCTGCTCGACGGGCGCCACCAGCCCGGTCACGTTCGACACGTGGGCGAAGGCGAGCACCCGCGTGCGCTCGCCGACGACGGCACGGGCGTCGTCGAGCGTCCAGACGCCGTCGTCGTCGACCGGCACGACACGCAGGACCGCGCCCGTGGTGGCCGCCACCTCTTGCCAGGGCACGAGGTTCGCGTGGTGCTCGGCCTCGGTCACGACGATCTCGTCGCCCGGGCGGAGCGCGAAGCGGCGGGCGGACTCGCCGCCGCGGCCGAGGGTCGCGGCCGTGAAGCCGTGCGCCACCAGGTTGATCGCGTCGGTCGCGTTCGCCGTCCAGACGACCTCGTGGGAGGCGGCGCCCACGAAGCGCGCGACGGTCTCGCGCGCCTCCTCGAACGACTCGGTCGCGAGGGCGGCGAGGGTGTGCGCGCCGCGGTGCACGGCCGAGTTGTCGGTCTCGAGGAACCGGCGCTCGGCGTCGAGCACGGAGCGCGGGCGCTGCGCCGTCGCGCCGGAGTCGAGGTAGGCCAGGGGCTCGCCCGAGACCTGCTGCGCGAGGATCGGGAAGTCGGCGCGGAGTCGCTCGACCTCGACGTCGTCGAGGGGGCGGGCGGGGCCGGCGGTGGTCTGTTGCGGTGTCTGAGTCTGCTGCTGTGTCTGAGTCACGGTGTCCCTTCCCGACGATCGTAGCCAGGGCCGGTCGGCGGTCGGCGGCCGACGGCCGACGGGGGCAACGATCAGCGTGCCCGTCCTGTTCCGCCGCCGCGGCCTCCTGCGCCATCGTGACGGCGCATGACGCAGCACGTGACAGCGAGGAGGGCCGGGTCCACCATCGGGACATGACGAACCAGAGGATCGAGACCAGCCACGCGGGCAGCCTGCCCCGCACGCCCGAGCTCATCGCGGCCAACGACGCCCGCCGCCTGGCCGACGACGGCCTCACGCTCGAGCGCACGCCCGAGTTCGACGAGCTGCTGACCGCCGCGGTGATCGACCTCGTGCGCCGCCAGCAGGACCTCGGCATCACCGTCGTCGGCGACGGCGAGTACGGCAAGGCGATGACGAGCGCGGTCGACTACGGCGCGTGGTGGTCGTACTCGTTCCAGCGGGTCTCGGGCCTGTCGGTCACGGGCGCGGACATCTTCTCGCAGGAGCCGGTGCGCTCGTCGCCCGGGAACGTGCGGCTGACGTCGTTCCCCGACCGTCGCGACTGGACGATCTTCGCCGACGCCTACCAGGACCCGACCTCGGGCATCAGCACCGGCACGACCGCGACGGCGTTCCCCAGCACGACGGGTCCGCTTGCGTACGTGGGTCAGTCGGCCATCGCCTCCGACATCGCCAACCTGAAGGCGGGGCTCGCCGCGACCGGCGCCGACCCGTCGTCGGGCTTCATCACGTCGCTGTCGCCCGGCAGCGGCGCGCGCATCGCGAACGACTTCTACGCGACCGAGGAGGAGCACATCTGGGCCTGGGCCGAGGTACTTCGGGAGGAGTACACGGCGATCGTCGAGGCCGGACTCACCGTGCAGATCGACGACCCCTCGATCGCCGAGAACTGGGACCAGATCGTCCCCGAGCCGAGCGTCACGGACTACCGCGCCTTCACGCGCATCCGGGTCGAGGCGCTGAACCACGCCCTGCGCGGCCTGCCCGAGGACCAGATCCGGTTCCACCTCTGTTGGGGCAGCTGGCACGGACCGCACACCACGGACATCGAGTTCCGGCACATCGCGGACCTCATGCTCGAGATCACCGCCGGTGCCTACTCGTTCGAGGCGGCCAACGTGCGGCACGAGCACGAGTGGAAGGTCTGGCGGGACCTCGACCTGCCGGCGCACAAGAAGATCATCCCGGGCATCGTGAGCCACGCGACGAACGTGGTCGAGCACCCCGAGCTCGTCGCCGACCGCATCGAGGCGTTCGCGTCGGTCGTCGGGCCCGAGCGGGTCGTCGCCTCGACGGACTGCGGCCTCGGCGGGCGGATCCACCCGCAGATCGCCGTGGCGAAGCTCGCCGCGCTCGGCGAGGGCGCGCGCATCGCGAGCTCACGCCTGTTCGGCTGAGGCGAGGTCAGTCGTCGAGGGGCTTGAGCACGCGGCGGAGGAACTGCTGCGTGCGCGGCTCGCGGGGGCGGTTCAGCACCTCGGCGGGCGCGCCGCGCTCGACCACGACGCCGTCGTCCATGAAGACGACCTCGTCGGCGACCCGGCGAGCGAACTCGAGCTCGTGCGTGACGACGACCATCGTCCAGCCCTCGTCGGCGAGCTCCTTGACGACGGTGAGGACGTCGCCGACGAGCTCGGGGTCGAGGGCGCTGGTGGGCTCGTCGAAGAGCAGCAGCTCCGGCCGGAGGGCCAGGGCGCGGACGATGCCGACCCGCTGCTGCTGGCCGCCCGACAGCTCGACCGGCCAGGCGTCGACGCGGGAGGCGAGGCCCACCCGCGTGAGCAGCTCGCGTGCCTCGGCCCGCGCCTCCTCGGGGTCGCGGCCCTGGACGCGGATCGGCCCCTCGACCACGTTCTGCAGCACGGTCAGGTGCGGGAACAGGTTGAAGTGCTGGAACACCATCGACGACCGGTCGCGGAGGGCGAGCAGGTCGCGCTTGGCGACCTTGCCGCCGAAGTCGACGACCCGCCCGTCGGACAGGGTCGCCCGTCCGCCGTCGGGGACCTCGAGGCTGTTCAGGGACCGCAGCACGGTGGTCTTGCCCGAGCCGGACGGGCCGATGATCGCGACCACGCGGCCGCGTCGCACCTCGAGGTCGATGCCCTTGAGCACCTCGGTCGCGCCGAACGACTTGCGGAGGCCCTCGACGCGGAGGACGAGCTCGGCCGCCTGGCCGGGGCGACCGGGCCGGGAGGAGGCGCCGGACAGGGGCGGGTCAGCGGGCGACATGTCGGTCCAGTCTCTTCTCGAGGGCGTCCTGCCCGAACGACAGCACGAGGCAGATGACCCAGTAGATCAGGGCCGCCTCGAGGTAGATCAGCAGGAACTGGTTCGACACGGTCGCGATCTGCTGCGCCTGCCGGAACAGCTCGACGACGAGGATGACGCTGGCGAGCGAGGTGTCCTTGACGAGGCTGATGAACGTGTTCGACAGCGGGGGCACCGAGACGCGCGCCGCCTGCGGCAGGATGATGCGCCGCAGCGCCAGGGCGCGCGACATGCCGATGGTGTGGGCCGCCTCCCACTGGCCCTTGGGCACCGAGAGGATGGCCGCCCGGATCACCTCGGCCGCGTAGCCGCCGACGTTGAGCGAGAACGCGATGATCGCGCTCGGCCACGGATCGAGCCGGACGCCGATCGACGGCAGCCCGTAGAACACGACGAACAGCTGCACGAGCAGGGGCGTGCCCCGGATGACCGACGTGTAGAACCGCGCCAGCCCGGACAGCCAGGCGCGCCCCGACAACCGCATCATCGCCACGACGAGGGCGATGACCAGGCCGATCGCCATGGAGGCGAGGGCCAGCGGGATCGAGGCGACCAGGGCACCCGACGCGATCGGCCAGAACGCCCGGCCGAAGAGGTCGAGTGAGGACTGCACGTTACTCGCTGACGTCCTGGCCGAAGTACGTGGAGGAGATCTGAGCCAGCGTGCCGTCGGCCGCCAGCTCGGCCAGGGCGTCGTCCATCGCCTGCACGAGGTCGTCGCTGCCCTTGGTCGTCACGAGCGCCGAGCGCGACACGTCGTCGGTCGTCGCCGCGATCTTGATCGCCGCCGCCTGCTCGGGGTTGGTCTTCACATAGTCGAGGAAGGTGAGCTCGTCGTTGACGGTGGCGTCGATGCGCCCCTGCTCTACGAGCGCGACCGACTGGGCCCAGCCCTCGACGACCTGGACGTCGGCGCCGGCGTCCTTGGCGGTGTCGTAGAAGTTGCTCGACTGCGACTGCGCGGTCGTCTTGCCCGCGAGGTCGGCGAGCGACGTGATGGAGGTGTCGTCGGCGGCCGTCACGACGACGCCGCGGCTGACCGTGTACGGCGTCGAGAAGTCGAAGGTCGCCTCGCGCTCGTCGGTGATCGAGATCTGGTTCGCGACGACGTCGAAGCGCCCGGCGTCGAGCCCGGCGAGCAGCGCGTCGAACTGGGTCTCCTCGAACTCCACGTCGACGCCGAGCTTCTCGGCGACGGCGGTGGCCACGTCGACGTCGTAGCCGGTCAGGGCTCCCGAGCCGCCCTCGTGGTACGTGAAGGGCTGGTAGGTGCCCTCGGTGCCGACGACGAGCACGCCGGCGTCCTGGATGTCGGAGAGGCTCTTCGCCGCACTGGTGTCCGCGGTGGCGCTCCCGGTCTGCGAGACGACGTCGTCGGTCGAGGCGGGCGCGCACGCCGTCAGCAGCAGGGCTGCGGCGGAGGCGACGCCGACGGCGAGGATCCGGGTCGTGCGGGAGAGGCGAGGAGTCGAGAACGTCACGGGTGGTCTTCCTGGTCGATGAGCTGCCCGGGTCTGCCGGGCCTCCGACCCTAACCGCGCAGGCGCGGCGCTGATTCCCCGTGTCGTCTCGTGACGTCGGAGAGGGTGCTCGCGGCAGCGTCAGCGGGCGGCGAGGGCGCCCGGCAGGTCGACGCCCCAGCCGGCGTCGAGCCGCAGGTGCTCGTGGGCGACGCGGTCGGCGGACAGCGCCACGAGGCTGAGCGAGAGCGAGCCGAACCAGGTGCCCCCCAGCAGGTCGGCCCGGACCAGCGCCTCCTCGTCGGACAACGGGAGCGCGCTGCTCTCGCGCAGGAGGTCGAGCCACGGCCGCCAGCTGCCCTCGTCCCGCTCGGGGAGCGGGCCCACCGGTGCGGCGACGCCGCGGAACCGGGGCAGCCAGCGCGCCACCCGGGCCACCTGGTCGTCGTCGGGCGCACCGTGCGTGAGGACGTGCACGCCCGGCGAGAGCGGCACGCTCGCGAGCCGGTCGCCGTCCCAGCTCGTGTGGACGGCTCCGGAGGCGTCGGCCGAGAGGAGGTTGAAGGTGCGGGTCGCGGGACGCCCGCGGGGCAGCCGGCCGGCCGAGGCCGCCTCGAGCGGCAGCGCCCCGCGGGTGCGCCAGCCCCCCTCGGGGACGGGCGGCTGCTCCCGCCGGTTGAGGACGACGGAGGCGCGGGCCGGCCCGGTCGCCGTGGCCAGCCAGGCTCCCCCGGCCTCGCGGTCGTGCAGGCCCTCGACGCGGTCGCCGAGCTCGGGCCACCAGGCGGCAGGAGGATCCCAGGGGCGGTCGGCCGATTCGTCGCGGAGCCCGAGGAACACCACCGGCCACTTGGCCCCGGGGGCGACGGACACGACGACGGTGCACACGGTGCTGCCTCCTCCGCCACGATCCGTCGGGATGCGGCATCGTGGTGGCTGCAACGCTACCCGCCGACGGGCACCAGCTCGGCGGCCGACCGACAGGGGCACCACCGTGACCGACAGCACTGCCGACACCGTCGCGACAGCAGCAGCAGACGACGACGCCGGCGCGGGTGTCCGACGCCTGACCGTCGTCGTCGGCATCTGCGGGGGCATCGCCGCCTACAAGGCCGTGTCCGTGGTGCGCGAGCTCGTCCTCCGGGGCCACGACGTGCACGTCGTCCCCACGGAGGCGGCCCTCCGGTTCGTGGGCGCCCCCACCCTCGAGGCGATCAGCCGCAACCCCGTGCACACCTCGGTCTTCGACGACGTCGCGCAGGTCCGCCACGTCGCCCTGGGCCAGCAGGCCGACCTGATCGTCGTGGCGCCGGCGACCGCGCACACCCTCGCGAAGCTCGCGCACGGGCTGAGCGACGACCTGCTGGGCACGACCGTCCTCGCGAGCACGGCGCCGCTCGTCGTCGCGCCGGCCATGCACACGCAGATGTGGCGGGCGGCCTCGACCGCCGACAACGTGGCGCTGCTCCGTGCTCGGGGCGTCGTCGTGGTCGGTCCCGACGACGGCCCGCTGACCGGCGGCGACAGCGGCCCCGGGCGCCTGAGCGAGCCCGACGTGATCGTCGACGAGGCGCTCGCGGTCGTCGCGGGCCGGGCCGAGGAGGCGCGACGCCGTGACCGGGCCGGTCGCGACCTCGCCGGCCGCGTCGTCGTCGTCACCGCCGGCGGGACTCGCGAGCCCCTCGACCCGGTGCGCTGGCTCGGCAACCGCTCGAGCGGCAAGCAGGGCCTCGCCGTCGCCCGCGAGGCCACGGCCCGTGGCGCCCGTGTGGTCTTCGTCGCGGCCCACGTCGACGACGAGGTCGCGGCTGCGGTCGCGCAGCTGGCGGGCGTCGAGGTGCGGACCGCCGGCACCGCGGCCGAGCTCGACGTCGCCACGACGGCGGCGGCCGAGGAGGCCGACGTCGTCGTGATGGCGGCCGCGGTCGCGGACTGGACGCCCGCCTCCGTCGCCGACGCCAAGCTGAAGAAGGACGACGCGGGCGACCGACTCACCCTCGACCTGGTGCGGACCGTCGACGTGCTGGCCGGCCTCGTGGCACGGCGCCGGACGGGCCAGGTCGTCGTGGGCTTCGCCGCCGAGACCTCGACCGGACGCGACGACCTGATCGCCCTGGGCCGCCGCAAGCTCGCGCGGAAGCCCGCCGACCTGCTCGTGCTCAACCAGGTCGGCTGGGCCGAGGGCTTCGGCCGGGACGAGTCCGTCGCGGTCCTGCTCGGCCGGGAGGGCGCGGTCGTCGGCGAGTCGAGCGGCACCAAGGCGGACACGGCGCGCGCCCTGCTCGACGCCGTGGTCAGCCTGCTCGGCGCTGCTTCAGCCACAGCACGAGCGTGAAGCTGAAGACGACGAGCACCATCCACGACCCGATCTTGCTGGGGTGCACGATCGACCAGCCGTCGGCCTGCGAGGCGTAGGTCCAGGCGCCCATCAGGGTCGCGGCGTTCTCGGCGATCCAGATGAAGAAGCCGATCAGGGCGAAGGCGACGAGCAGGGGCATCCTCCGGTCTCGGCTCCGCACCCGGAACGTGACCCCCTTGCGTCCCAGCAGCACGACGGCCACGCCGAGCAGCGCCCAGCGCAGGTCGACGAACCGGTGGTTCGTGAAGAAGTTGACGTAGAAGGCGACCGCGAGGGCGAGGGTCGGCAGCATCCGCAGCCGGTCGACCCGCAGGTCGAGACGCCGCCAGGCCTGGCAGACGTAGCTGCCCACCGCCGCGTACATGAAGCCGCTGTAGAGCGGGACGTCGCCGATCCGCAGCACGCCGGGCTCGGGGTACGACCACGACCCGACCGCCACCTTGAACACCTCGAGACCGAGGCCGAGCAGGTGGAACAGGCAGATCACGACGAGCTCGTCACGGGTCTCGAGCCGGGTCGCGACGAAGACGACCTGCACGAGCACGCACCAGACCAGCATCGCGTCGTAGCGCGGCAGCCCGACGTCGACGACGCTCGTCAGGGCGAGGCCCGCGAGCACGGCCACGGCGAACGCGCACGAGAGCGCCTGCTGCACGCCGAACGCGACGAGGTCGCGACCGGCCTCGAGGAGGCGGTCGGCGCCTCCTGCGCGGCTGCCCGCGACGTATCGTGCACCGGTCACGACGACCTCCCCCCGACGCCGTGGGGTCAGCGTCGGCTCGACGCTACGAGCAGCGGACCCGACGGCGCGTCGTCCTCGGGGAGCATCTCGTTCGTCCGTCGTGAGGAGATCGACATGTGTCGTGGGCGGGGGACGTCGACCGCCGACCGGGGGACGTCGACTTGCGCGTTAACCTCCGTGCGACACAATGCCCCCGTGAGCAAGAAGATCGACGCAGCCCTCAAGTCCCTCGTCAAGGCCCTCGAGCACCACGGCGAGGTGATGAGCGACCGTCCCGTCAGCGCCAAGCGCGCCGGGCGGGCCACGGAGAAGGTGCGCCAGGCCGCCTCGGCCTACACGCAGGTCGTCGCCGACAAGACGGGCCAGCCGAACCCCTTCATCGACTTCCTCGACCCGGAGACCGTACAGTCGCTGCGCGGCGAGCGGGACGCCATCGCCACGAAGAAGACGAAGAAGCACGACGACTAGCGGGCTCGCCGCGGCGGCCCGACCGCCGCGGCCCTGCCCTCGGACGTGCCCGCCTCGGCCGCAGCGTCAGTCGATCGCCGCGACGGCGACCGCCTGTGCCGTGATCGCGAGGCAGACGCCGTCGCCCACGGCGCGACGCCGGTCGGCCCGGTGGTCGAGGGCGATCAGCACGTCGCCCGCCGTCCGCACGACGGTGCGCACGGTGGCCCCGCGGAACGACACCTGCTCGACCGTGCCGGCGAGGCCCCGGTCGGCGAAGACCACGTCCTCCGGCCGGACGTAGGCCCAGACCGGGCCGTCCGCGCAGACGCCGACGGCCGGCACCTCTCCCCCGGGCAGACGGACCCGCCCCGAGACGACCTCCGAGCGAAGCCGGTTGCTCGTCCCGACGAACTCGGCGACGAACTGCGTCGCCGGCGTCGCGTAGAGCTCCTCGGGCGCGCCGATCTGCTCGATCCCGCCGGCGCGCATGACGGCCACCCGGTCGGCGACCGCCAGAGCCTCCTCCTGGTCGTGGGTGACGAACAGCGTGGTGATCGAGAGCTCACGCTGGATGCGCCGGATCTCGTCGCGGAGCTGGACGCGCACCTTGGCGTCGAGGGCGCTCAGCGGCTCGTCGAGCAGCAGCACGCGCGGCCGGGTGACGAGCGCGCGGGCGAGCGCGACGCGCTGCTGCTGGCCGCCCGACAGCTGGTGCGCGTACCGGGCGCCGAGGGCGCCGAGCCCGACGAGGTCGAGCATCTCGCCGGCGCGCGTCGCCCGCTCAGCCCGGCCCACGCGCCGCATCCGCAGGCCGAACTCGACGTTCTGCTGCACCGTCAGGTGCGGGAACAGCGAGTACGCCTGGAACACCATGCCGACGTCCCGGCGGTGCGTGGGGACGCCGACCACGTCGCGGCCGTCGATCGAGACGGACCCGCTCGTCACGGGCTCCAGGCCGGCCAGGCTGCGGAGCGCCGTGGTCTTGCCGCAGCCCGACGGGCCCAGCAGCGCGACCAGCTCGCCCGCGCCGAGGTCGAGGTCGAACCCGGTGAGCGCGCGGTGTCCCGCGTACTCCTTCACCACGGAGCGGAAGGCGACGGCGGCGCCCACAGGAGCGGTCGACGTCGCGGAGGCGGCGGCGGGCCGCTCGGGCAGGGTGGCGGTCACGAGAGGGCCTTCCGGGAGGTGGAGGAGGGAGCGGCGGGACGCGCCGTGCCGATCGAGCCGACCCGGCCCATCACGACGAGGAGCACGAACGCGAAGGCGAGCGCGAGCAGGGCCACGATCACGGCGGCGAACGGGTCGCTGCGGCTGATCTGCACGAGCGAGGTCTGGAGGGTGACGCGGTTCAGCAGGGAGGAGATCGTGTACTCGCCGAGGACGACGGCGACGGTGATGAAGGCCGCGGCGAGCAGCCCGCGACGGAGGCTCGGCACGACGACCAGCGCGAGGGTCGAGAGCCAACTCGAGCCGAGCGTCCGCGACGCCTCGGTCAGGGTCCGCAGATCGGTCGCCGCGAGGTCCGACTGCACGGCCCGGTAGGCGTAGGGCAGCACGGTGACCCCGTAGGCGAGGGCGAGGGTCCAGGCCCCCGAGCCGAGGAGGCGGGCCACGACCGAGTACACCGGCGCGAGCCCGACGACGAGCACGATCGCCGGGACCGTGATCGGCACCAGGCAGACGAACTCGAGCACGCGCGACAGCCGCGGGTACCGCAGGTGGACCAGCACCATCGCGGGCACGAGCATCACGAGGACGAGCACGGCGGTCACGACCGCGAGCACGAGGCTGTTCGTCACGCCCTCGACGAGGTTCCGGTAGGCGCGGCCGTTCTCCGGGTCGGCCAGGGCGAGCCAGTGGCCGAGGTCGTGGCCGGTGCCGTCGGCGCTCCGCAGCGAGAACGCGACCATGGCGGCGATCGGCACGGCGAAGACCAGGCCGATGACGACGAGGGCCGCGCGACGGGCGGCGGGCGAGGCGGCGCCGGGGCCGCTGCCGCGGGTCGTGCGGCGGCCGACCGCGCTCATCGCGTCCACCGGTCGGTGCGGCGCTGCAACAGGGAGTAGCCGACCATGAGCACGACCATCACGAGCACCATCCCGAGGGCGAGCACGCCGGCCACGTTCTCGCGGCCGAGCACGGTCTCGCTGACGAGGGCGGCGCGGATCTGCAGCGGCACGATCTGCGAGCCCTGGCTGATCAGGGCCGCGGCGGTCGCGTACGACGAGAACGCGTTGGCGAAGAGGAGGAGCAGGCTGCCGGCGAAGGCGGGCGCCAGCACCGGGACGACGACGCGCAGCAGGTGCTGGCGGGACGTCCCGCCCAGGGTGGCGACCGCCTCCTGCCACTGGGGCTTGAGGCCGGTGACCGCGGGCATGAAGGTGATGACCATCAGCGGCACCTGGAAGTACAGGTAGGGAAGCAGGAGACCGGGTACCTCGTAGATCCACGCCCCGCCCGCGAAGATGTCGACGCCCGCTCGCGTCAGGAGCAGCTGCGTGACGACGCCCTGGATGCCGATCGTCGCGGTGAACGCGAAGGCGAGCATCACGCCGCCGAACTGGGCGAGCACGCTGGCGGCGCCGTCCACGAGGCTGCGGACCAGCCCGTCGGGGCGCAGGGCGGTGAGGCCCCAGCAGACGACGGCGCCGACGACCGCTCCCCCGACGGCCGTCACGCCCGAGACGAGGAACGAGCTGGCGAAGGTGCGGAGCACGACGGGGTCGCCGAGCGCCGTCAGGTTCGACAGCGTGGGCCGGCCGTCGCCGTCGACGAGGCCTGTGCCGAGCGCGAGCAGGCACGGCAGCAGGAGGAACGCCAGGACGTACAGCACGAACGGCGTGAGCCCCCACCACGCCGCGGGACGGCGCCGGGCCCTCGTGGGCACGACGCCGTCCGGGGTGACGGAGGCCTGGGGGACGGTCTCCGCCAGGGTGGTCACGATCAGCCGATCGCCGCGGCCCACGACTGCGCGAGCAGGGCCGAGGCGGCCTCGGTCTGCTCGCTCGTCAGCTGCACGGTGTCCTCGGGCTGCTCGCCGACGGCGTCCAGGGCGTCCTGGTCGACGGTGCCGGCCTCGACCATCGCGGCCAGGCGGACGGGGTAGGCGCCGGCGGCGAGGTACAGGTTCTGCGCCGTGTCGCCCATGATGAACTCCTGCCACAGGCGCGCGGCGGCCGGGTGCGGCGCGGCGACGTTGATCGCCTGGTTGTAGTAGCTGGCGAGGGCCGTGCCGGGCAGCACGGCGGTCTTCCAGTCACGGCCGCCCGCGTCGGCCGCGGCGGCGAGGTTGTTGTAGCTCCAGTCGAAGACGACCGGCGTCTCGCCCGAGGCGATCGTCGCCGGGGTCGGGTCGGTCGGCAGGAAGTTGCCGGCGTCGGCCAGCTGACCGAAGAAGTCGATGCCCGGCTGGACGTCGTCGGCGCTGCCGCCGTCCTGCAGGGCGGCCCACTGGACGGCGGCCGCGGCGGCGCCCGCCTGGGTCGGGTCGCCGTTGATCGCGATCTTTCCCTTGTAGTCGTCGCCGAGCAGGTCGTCGAGGCTGGTGGGCTCGGGGACGGCGTCCGCGTCGTAGCCGACCGACATCAGGCCCGTGTAGTCGTAGACCCAGGTGCCGTCGGCGTCCTTGTGGTCGTCGGCGATGTCGTCCCACGTCGTCACCTTGTAGGGCGCGAACTGGTCGGTGTTCGCCAGCGCGACGGCCGAGCCGAGGTCGAAGACGTCGGGGGCGCCGTCCTGCCCCTTCAGGTTCTGCGCGGCGGTGATCTCCTCGGCGCTCGACACGTCGGGGCTGTCCGAGTTGACCGTGATGTCGTACTCGGCCTCGAAGGCGTCGATGATCTTCCCGTAGTTGGCCCAGGTGTCGGGCAGGGCGATGACGTTGAGCTCGCCCTCCGCCTCGGCGGCGGCGACGAGGGCGTCCATGCCGCCCAGGTCGGCGGCGCTGGTCGCGGTGGCGGCGTCGGTGCCGGAGGCGCCTGCCGTGTCGGACGCGTCGGCGGAGGCCGAGCAGCCGGTCAGGCCGAGGGCGAGGGCGCCGAGGGCGGCGGCGGCGGCGAGGTGTCGCTTGTCGATCACGGGTGGGTCCTCCTGGTGCTCGGCCGCCGGTCGCGTTCTGGGGATCAGCTCGCGGAGGGGCGTCGGTCGGCCTGCGTGCACGGTAGGCAAGCCCGGCGTCGGTCCGGGGGGCGCCGGGTGGAGCGCGGGTGAACGGTCGATGGCGCGCGGGCCTGCGGCCGCGGGGCGTCGACGCCCCGGGTCAGCCCGCCCCGGTCTTGCCTGCCTGGGTCAGCCCCAGCCGCCCAGGTAGGCCGCGAGCGAGGGCTCGCCCTCGACGCGCTCGCACCAGGTCGCCGCGACGCGGCGGGTCTCGAAGAACTCCTCGGTGCCGTGGAGCCGGGCGCGGGCGTCGGCGCGGCTCGAGCGGATGCGCAGGACCGGGGCGCCGCCTCCTTCGTCGGGTGTGCCGTCCGGCCCGTCGCCCGTCGCCTCCTCCGTGACCTCGACGGTGCCGAGGGCCCCGACGCCGACCGAGCAGACCGCCTCGAGCAGGGGGGCAGCGTCCCGGACGCGCACTGGGGCCGGCAGGTCGACGGTCACCCGCGCCGTGCGCGTCGCCCTGGCGGCCACCTCGTCCGAGGCGCCGACGACGCGCGCGTCGGCGGCGAAGACGGACAGGTGCTCGTCGGGCACCACGACGACGGAGCCGGGCAGCGCGGCCAGGACGGTGTCGACGCAGAGCCAGGCGGTGCCCGCCGAGGGCGCCGCGGCGAGCCGCACCAGCACGTCGGGGGTCGCCCCCCGGAGCCCTCGCGGCCGCGAGCCCTCGACGGGGACGAGCCCGCTGAGCACGAGCGTCTCGCCGTTCTTCTGCCGCTGGCGGTCGACCGAGTCGCGGCCGGCCCAGTCCGGGCCGTCGTGCCAGGCGACGGCAGCCGGTTCGTGGGCGAGCAGCGCGCCCCCGCGCCAGGCACGCCAGGCCCACTCCCAGTCCTCTCCGCCGTAGGTCGTGAAGTCCTCGTCGAAGCCGCCGACGGTCTCGAGGAACGAGCGGGAGCACGCGAGCACGGCGCCGATGACGTGCCGGTACGAGCGGTCGTCGGCGTCGAGCAGGTCGCGGCTGGCGCGGTAGGCGTCGTCGAGCCAGCGCGGGGCGGGCAGTTCGTGCCGTGGCCCCTCCTGCTCGACAGGGGCGTCGACGGCGACGCCGCCGAAGTCGGCGTGGCGCCTCGTGCCGACGACGACGGCCTCCGGCGCGAGGGCGGGCAGCCTCGACATGGCCGTCACCCAGCCGGGCTCGGGCGCCGTGTCGGCGTCGAGGAAGCAGAGCACCTCGCCCGTCGACGAGCGCACCCCGAGGTTGCGCGCCGCGGAGAGCCGGAAGCCTTCGTCGGCCTGGACGACCAGCCGCACGCCGGCCGGCACCCGGGGCGCCTCGGGCGAGCCGTCGTCGACCACGACGACCTCGAGCAGCTCGGCCGGGTGGTCCTGCCGCGCGAGGGCGGCGAGGGTCCGGTCCAGCTCGGCCTGCTGGCGGTAGTGGGCCACGACCACGGAGACGGTCGGCAGCGGGTCGGGCACGAAGCCGTCGAGCAGGTCCCAGCGGTTGCCCGGGACTCCCCTGCGCTGCCTCGGGGACCGGGCGGGCGCCTCCTCGTCTCGTCGCTCGTCGGTCACGACGTGGCTCCCGTGCGCTCGCGGCCGGCCTGGTCGCGGCCGGGCCGCTCGCGTCCGGCCCACCACGCGAGGTACGCCGCCGCGACGTCGTCGATGTCGGGCGCCGTCCGGGCGTCGGGAGCCAGCCAGGTGGACCCCGGGTCGGCGACGGCCCGCGCGACGGCCTCCGCGAGGGCGTCGGGATCGTCGTCGATCAGGGTGAGGGTGCCGGGCCGGAGCGCCGCCATCTCGCGGGAGTACCGCGTGTCCGGCACGATCGGGCGTCGCCCGGCGCCGATCCAGGTCGCGATCGACCCCGACGCCGAGACGTGCCGGTGCACGGCGACCGGCACGGAGGCGCGGCGGCAGCGGTCGAGGAGCACCGCGTCGTCGAGGTACCCGGTCACGTCGAGGACGACCCCGAGGGAGGCGGCGTCCGACACGAGCTGGTCGGTCTCGGCCTCGTGCCCCGCGCTGGCACGGCCGAGCGCGGTGACGCGCAGCGACCCGGCCGCGTCGTCCCCGCGGGCCCGCAGCCTGGCGACGGCGTCGACGAGTTCCGCATGGCCCTTGCCGGGGTAGACGAAGCCGATGACGGCGGCGGTGCCGTCGGCCGCGGGCCGTCCGGTCAGCGGCGGGGCGAGGTCCACGGGGAGCGGGACGACGCCGGGTCGCACCCCGTCGGTCGTGAACTCGGCGAGCAACAGCGCCTCGTGCTCGCTGTTGACGACCGTGCCCGCCGCGGCCTCGACCACGCGCCGGTAGCAGTCGCCACGCCGGACGAGGTTCCGCTCGCCGTCGGACGGCTGCGGCAGGTCGTGCAGGGTGACCGTCAGGGCGACACGGCCGGCGAGGTCGACGAGGCGGTCCGCGGCGTCCTCGGGCGACGTCGCCCACAGCCGGTCGGTGAAGTGCACGTGGGCCGAGGCGGGCGGCCTGGGCCCGGTCAGGTCGGACGGGGAGACCGCGAGGTCCCGACCCGTGCGGCGGGCGACCGCGTCGGCGACGCGCCGGGCGAGGACCGTCACGCCGTGCTGCGGGTCGTCGGTCACGACGAGGGCTGGCACGGCATGCACGTCCGGTACGCCCGGCAGCCCGGCGTTCACGCGAGCCCCAGCAGCGCCAGGGAGTCGGCGTGGCGGGCGAGGCCGGCGTCGACGACCTGCGGCTCGCGCTCGTACCACCGGAGATGCGCCTCCCGGACCTCCTCGCGGGGTACCCGGGTGCCCTCGACGATCCAGTGGTCGGTGGCCTCGTCGTCGAGCCCGAAGGCGTCGACGACCGCCTGCAGCCGCGGCGCGTGGACGCTGTCGAGCAGCTGCCGTCCCGGGTCGACGACGTGCTCGGGCAGCCCCAGGCGATCGCGGACGCGGGACGCGAGCGCCGTCCACACGGGGTTGCCCGGGTGGTTGAGGGTGCGCATCTGCGCGAACGACGGGTCGTCGAACAGGTCGGACGCGACCACCGCGTCGTGCGCCTCCTCGCGCTTCCGCAGCTCGTGCAGCGAGAGCGCGGCGACCGACCGGACCGACTCGGCGTCCAGCCGTGGGACCGGGGGCGTCGTGCCGTCACGCCGGGCGGCCGCCTCGGCCAGCACGACGAGGTCGTGGTAGTCGACCAGCGGCGGCACCAGCGACGGGTCGTTCGGCGGCCGGACGATCGCCGACGTCGGGTAGAGGCCCGCGAAGCGGACGACGGGCACGGCGACGACGCGTGCCCCGGCGCCGAGCCGGCCGGTCAGCTGCCGCGTGCCGAGCGGGAGGTCGTGGTAGTCGTCGCGCACCGGCTGGGAGACCAGCACGGAGGCACGGGCCAGCCAGCGGTCCAGGTGCGGCAGGTCTGCGGTGACGAGCTCGTGAACAGCAGGTGTCCGGACGGTGCGGAGGCCGCCCCCGTCGAGCGCGACCCGGAGCGACTCGGCCTGGCAGTTGCCGATCACGACGGCCACGGGACCGTCGCCCTCGGGCTCGCCGAGACCGTAGAAATGCCCGTAGTGCCGGGTGCGGCCGTCGACGGCCGGGGTGTGCTGGGTCATGGTGCCTCTCCGTGGCGTCCCGCAGGTGGCAGACGCGACGACCCCATCGTGCTGGATGGCGCCCCGTGAGGGCCACTCTGCGTCACCGGGCACAGAGGCCCTTCTCCGGCTATGGTGCAGGAAGGCCGCTCCCATCGGCCCCCTCCCTCGACGCGAACCGGGCCCCCGGTCTCCCCAGGGTCCCCGAGTCGCCCCGGCTCACCTCCCGACGGTCTGCCCGACCGTCGCGCCCCGACTGAGCCGAGGAGGCCCGATGATCGACACCCCGCCGCCCGCCCGCGACGCCCTGCGCGTCGCGTCCGTGCCCGCCGGCCACCCCTACGTCCGCCACCTCGAGCCGGCCGACGACTCCGCCGTCGCCCGGGTCGTGGTCCGTCTCGCCGACCCGCTGCCCGACCCCGCCGAGCCCGCCCGCTGGTGGCCGCCCGTCGTGCTCGACGCCGGCTGGATCGCCGAGCACGCCGCCCAGGTCGACGTGCTGCACGTGCACTTCGGCACCGAGTCGTACGACCTCGAGCACCTCCGCCGCGTCGTCGACGCCGCCCGTGCCGCACGGCTGCCGATCGTCCACACCGTGCACGACCTCGTGAACCCGCAGCTGGCGGACCAGGCGCCGCACCTCGCCCACCTGGGCCTGCTGGTCGCCGAGTCCGACGAGCTGCTCACGCTGACGGCGGGGGCCGCGGACGAGGTCGAGCGCACCTTCGGGCGCCGGCCCGTCGTCGTGCCGCACCCGCACCTCCTCCCCCTCGACTCGGTCGCGCCGACCGGCACCTCGCACGACGAGGTCGTCGTCGGCGTCAGCCTGCGCGACCTGCGTCCCAACGTCGACGGACCGGGCTCCGTCGCGACCCTGATCGCGGCCGCCGGGCTCCTGGCCGAGGCCGGTCGGCCCGTCGTCGTGCGGGTCGACGTCAACGAGCGCGTCCGCGACGCCGCGGCGCTCGCCGAGGTGCAGGCCCTCGTCGCGGACGCCCCCGGTCACCTCGACGTGTCGCTGGTCGTCCACCCGCGGCTGGACGACGACGAGCTCGCGGAGGCGCTGGCCGACCTCGACGTCGTCGTGCTGCCGTACTCGCACGGGACCCACTCCGGCTGGGTCGAGCTCAGCTGGGACCTCGGCGTCCCCGTCGCGGCGCCGCGGGTCGGCCACGTCGCCGACCAGCACCCCGCCGCCGTGGACACCGCGTCCTTCGACGCCGGCGACGCCGGTCAGCTGGCGGCCGCCGTCTCCTCGCTCGTGCGGGCGCGCGGAGACGCACCCGCACGGCCCGGCTCGGCAGCGCGACGGGCTCTCGTGGCGGAGCGCCGCGAGCAGCGACGGGCCCAGCGCGACGAGATCGCGCAGGCGCACCTCGACGCGTACGAGCGCTCCGTCGTCGCGGCCTCGGCCCGTCGCGCGCCCGGCGCCGCCGAGCCCACCTCGACCGCCCGACCCTCGGAGCTGGTCTCGTGACGGCCGTGTGCGAGACGGGCGCCGCCTCCCGGTCGGCCGCGCTCGCCGAGCCCGCGCGCACGGCTCCGCGCCCGCGCCGCATCGTCGTCGTCGCCCCCCTTCGCTACCCGATCGCCGAGCCCCACGCGGGCGGCCTGGAGTCGAGCGTGTGGCACCAGGTGCGCGTCCTCCGCTCGCGTGGCCACCAGGTGCTGCTCTGCGCCGTCGAGGGCAGCGACCACCTGCTCGGCGGCCCCCCCGAGTTCGCCCTGCCCGCCGTGCACTGGGACGACCCGGCCGACGCCACCGACTCGACCTACCCCGACGGCTACCTCGAGGTGGCCGTGCCGGCGCTGCACCGCGCCCTCGACTGGATCCGCGACCACGCCGACGAGATCGACGTCGTCGAGAACCACTCCCTCAGCGGCCACGTGCTCTCGCGGGCTGGCGAGCTCGGCGTGCCCGTCGTCTCGACCCTGCACACCCCGACGCTGCCCGACCTGCTCGAGCACCACCGGGCCGGCGTCGAGCCGCGCAGCGCGTTCCTCGCCGTGAGCGAGCACACCGCGGCCGTCTGGCGGGCCGAGGGCGTCGAGGCGCGCGTGCTCCCGAACGCGGTGGACACCGACCTCTGGCCCCTCGGCCCCGGCGGCGACGACCTGGTCTGGACCGGGCGGATCGTCCCCGAGAAGGGACCGCACCTCGCGATCGAGGCCGCGCGCCTCGCCGGCAGGCGCATCGTGCTCGCCGGGCGGGTCGGCGACGTGGACTACCACGAGTCGATGGTCGTGCCCCTGCTGGGGGCGGACGCCGAGCACGTGGGGCCGCTGCGGCAGCCCGAGCTCGCCGACCTCGTCGGCCGGTCGGCCTGCGCCCTCGTCACTCCCTGCTGGGAGGAGCCGTTCGGGCTCGTCATCGCGGAGGCGCTGTCGACCGGCACGCCCGTCGCCTCCTTCGCGACCGGCGGCGTCCCCGAGGTCGTCGGTTCGAGCATCGGGGCAGGTCTCGTCCCGCGGGACGACGTGGCCGGGCTCGCGCACCTCGCGGCTGGCCTCGCGGCCGAGGCCTCCACGACGCCGGGCTTCCGCCGCAGGGTGCGGGCCGACGCGGTGGCCCGCTTCTCGCTGCACCGCCGTGCCGAGGTGGTCGAGGAGGTGCACGAGGCCCTCGTCGCCGGTCACCTCACCGGTGCCGGGAGGGCCAGGGCCCTGCTCGCCCCGGAGGCCGTCGCGTGACGGCGCGTCCTCTCGTCGGCTGGTACGTGCACCACCACGGCGCCGGCCACCTGACGCGACTGCTGGCGGTGCGGCCGCACCTCGACGCCGACGTGGTCGTCTTCAGCTCCCTCGCCGCCCCGGCCGTCCTGCCCGAGGCGACGACCTGGCTGCAGCTCCCCCGGGACGACCACGACGTCGTCGCGCCCGACGGCACGACGCGGGCCCCCGGCGACCCCGAGGCGGGCACCGACCCGACGGTGCGCGGGCTGCTGCACTGGGCGCCGCTGCACCATGACGGCCACGCCGGCCGCCTCGCCGCCGTCGCGGCCTGGATCGCGCACGCCCGGCCCCGGGCGTTCGTCGTCGACGTCTCCGTCGAGGTCACGCTGCTCGTCCGCCTGCTCGGGGTGCCGCCCGTCGTCGTCGCCCAGCCCGGCGACCGCACGGACGCCCCGCACGCCCTCGGCTGGGACGCGGCGGACCGGGTCCTCGCGCCCTGGGCGGAGGGACTGCACGTCTCGGCCGCTCTCGACCACGTCCGGGACAGGGTCCGGCTCGTCGGCGGGATCTCCCGGCACGACGGCCGGGTCGACGGCCCCGGCTCACCGGCCCCCGGCACGGTCCTGGTCCTGGCCGGCGGCGGCGCCGAGGGTCGCGAGGGCCTCGCGCAGCGCGTCGCCGAGGCCTCCGGGGCCACGCCTGCCTGGCGCTGGTCCGTGCTCGGCGCCTCGGCCGACAGCTGGGTCGACGACCCCTGGCCGCTCCTCGTCGGGGCCGAGGTAGTCGTCTCGGCCGCCGGCCAGAACAGCGTCGCCGACCTCGCGGCCGCCGGTGCCCGTGCGGTGGTCGTTCCCCAGGACAGGCCCTTCGACGAGCAGTGGACGACAGGGCGCCTCCTCGACGAGCGCGGGCTCGCCGTCGTTCCCGATCGCGGCCGTGCCGACCACGGCTGGCCCGCGCCTGAGGCGTGGACCGACCTGCTCGACCGGGCGCGTGCGCTCGACCCTGACTGGTCGCTGTGGCAGGTCGACGGTGCCGCTGCCCGCGCGGCCGCGGTGATCGCCGAGGTCGCACGGTGACGGGGCGGCACCCCGCGCCGACCGGCTCGACGGTCGCGGTCACCCTCTGCTCGGCCGCGCGTCTCGACCACCTCCTGCCGCAGCGCGGGGCCCTGGCGCGCCTCCGGCCGTCGGTGCCCCACGTCGTCGTCTGGCTCGACGAGACGCCGGCGCCCGCGCTCCCGGAGCTGGCGGACGCCCACGTGCTGCACGTGCCGCCAGGGCCCGACGGCCTGCGCCTCGCGGCCGGCAGGAACGCGGGTGCCGAGCGGGCGATCGCCCTCGGCGCGTCGCTCGTGGTGTTCCTCGACGCGGACTGCGTGCCCGGCCCCGACCTGGTCGCCCGCTACGAGGCCGCCGCGTCGGCGCACCCTCATGCGTTGCTCTGCGGCCCGGTGACGTACCTGCCCGAGGGTCACGTGGGCATGGACGACGACTCGCTCGACGCCGCGACGCGGCCGCACGCGGCGCGCCCCTCGCCCGAGGCCGGCGAGACGGTCGTCGCCGGGCACGACCAGTACCCGCTGTTCTGGTCGCTGTCGTTCGCCCTCGCGGCCGACACCTGGGCGCGGACGGGCGGCTTCGAGCCCGGCTACGAGGGCTACGGCGGCGAGGACACCGACTTCGCCTTCACCGCGCGGTCGCTGGGCCTGCCGCTCGTGTGGGTCGGCGGTGCGCACGCCTACCACCAGTGGCACCCCACGACGTCGCCGCCCTGGCAGCACCTCGACGACATCCTCCGCAACGGCCGACGGTTCGCCGAGCGGTGGGGCGAGTGGCCGATGGGCGGCTGGCTCGAGGCGTTCCGCGAAGGAGGCGCGGTGCGCGTCGCCGAGGACGGCGGCTGGGAGCGCGTCACGGCCTGAGCGGTCTGCGCTCCTCGCCTGTCCGCCGGGTGCGGGAGACGGCCCTCGGTCATCCCGACCGGAGCCGGGCGTGCTCGGCGGTGCGCTCGCTGAGGAACGAACAGAGCCGTGCGACGGCGCTCACCTCGGCCGCCAGCGCCGTGACCTGCGCGGACGTCGCCTCGGCGGCGTGCTCGCGGGCCTCGAACGTGACCGTCCACTCGGGCGACCCACCGATCTTGCGACGCAGGTACACCTCGGTCCCGGACGTCTCGAGACGCAGGACGACGAGCCCGGTGTCGACCGTGGTCTCGTCCCACGACGTGTCCACGGCCTGCGGTGCGGCGGCGTCGACCTGCTCGGACGAGTGGAACTCGTCGATCCAGCCCGTGAGCTCGTCCATCGTCAGTCGCGGCACCGCGGTCTCCTCCTGGGTCGACGTCGGCTCGTCCCCGCGGACGAGCTCTGTGGGTCCATCTTGCCCTGGTCGTGGGGCGAGGTCCTGTGGAGGCCGTCCCGGCGTGCGCCCGAGAGGCCGCTCAGTTCCGGATCGTCAGAACACGGCCACCGTCATGCCGGCGGTGCTCGCCGGACGGTCCATGGCGGCGAGGGCGCCGGGCAGGTCGCCGAAGCCGATCGTCAGGCCGATCGACTCCTCGGGCCGCAGCCGGCCCGCGACGACGTCGGCGATCATCGCGGCGTACTCGCCGACCGAGATGCCGTGGCTGCCCAGCAGCTCGAGCTCGTCGGCGATCACTCGGCCCATCCCGATCACGGGGGCGGCTTCGTCGTCGAGGAGGAGCCCCACCTGGACGGCGGCGACGGCCACCGCGATCGCTGACAGGCCGACCCCGCCGCAGCCGAAGACGGCCACCTGCTCGCCCTGCCGGACCCTGGCCCGGTCGTGGAGCGCGTGGTACGCCGTCCCGAAACGGCAGCCGAGCGCGGCCGCGGCCTCGAATCCGACGGCGTCCGGCAGGGCGATCACGTTGACGTCCGCGTGCGGCACGACCACGGACTCGGCCCACGAGCCGGGCAGGGTGAAGCCCGGCTGCTCCTGTCGCGCGCACACCTGGGTCGCGCCTGCTCGGCACTCGTCGCACGTGCCGCAGGCGAAGACGAAGGGGGCGGTGACCCGGTCGCCGACCGAGACCCGGGTGACGCCCGGGCCCACAGCCGTGACGACGCCGGCGAACTCGTGACCGGGTACGTGCGGCAGGTGCACGGAGTCGTCGTGCCCCTTCCAGACGTGCCGGTCACTGCGGCAGACCCCGGTCGCGGCGACACGGACGACCACGCCGTCGGCCGTCGGCACGGGCTCGGGGAGGTCGACGATGACACCCAGGTCGCCCTCACCGACGGAGAACTCGCGGCAACAAAGTTTGCGAGGCACAAGAGTCCGCAAACGATGCGCAATCACTACCTAGACCTGTCTCTGCAGCAGGAGGTCGACGTCACTGCAGCCATGTGCGCATACGCCCCAGAAGGGACAAGCGCAAGAAGCTAATCCTCGCAACGCCCGATTCGTTGAGACCCAGGGTGGAGGTGTCATGTCAGGAGATCAAACACTTACGGGTCTTTGGCTAACCACCCAGGAGGTGAGTCCGCCGGGGCGAGCCGGGCAGCGAAGTTGGACCGTGGCGCCGTGACGCGTAAGAGAGGTTTGTCCATCCTCTGGTCCATGAGATCCTTCCTGGACAAGCCGTCTGCGACGACGCACTCGGTGTCCCACACGCGGGCGACGTCGTCGTTAGGTTTGTCGAGGAGCACGGTGATGTGCCCGCGGAACTCCTATGGCCTCTAGATGCCTGTGGCTCAACCGACGCATCCAGCCCGACGCGGACCCGGCACATGCTCGGAGCGCTAGGGAGCGCCACGCACCGTGGATGCCCGAACGACCAATTCGGGCTGGAACAGAACGTGCTTAGGTCCCTCTGCCAGGAGCAGATCCACAGCTGTGGCGCCGATCAGAGCGCTGGGTTGGCGGATGCTCGAAAGGGGAACAACAGTGGAGGCCGCGAACGCGATGTCGTCATAGCCGATCAAGGCAATGTCTTCCGGGACACGGACGTCACCGAGCAACGAGAACGCCTGCAGCATGCCAACGGCAAGCAGGTCGTTGACGCAGAACACGGCGTGAGGACGATCTGCCCTAAGACGGGCAGCGACATCGCGACCGGCTTCGCGTCCTGCCAGAACGGACAACTCAGCCGTAGCAATCTCCTCGAGGCTCGCTCCCGGCACCTGAGCGATGGACTGGCGCGCTCCAAGGAGACGATCCGCCACTTGACTGATCGATTCGGCTCCGCCTACGACTGCGATGCGTCGATGGCCCAGTCTCAGGAGGTGCTGGACTGCGAGCCGGCCGCCCGCGACGTCGTCGACCGTCACAGATGAAACGGCAGGCTCGTTGGCTCCCTTGTCGACGAGGACGTACGGCACACCGTGGCTTCGCAACTGTTCTAGGCGACCAGGATCGACGTCGTGCGGTGAGATGAGGACGCCGAAGGCGCGCTGTTCCTCAAAAAGGTCGAGATAAGCGTGCTCCCTGTCAGCGTCACCATCGGTACTGGCGACCATGATCACCAGCCCAGCTTCGGTAGCTCGAGCCTGTGCCCCGCGTGCGAGATCGGCGAAGAACGGGTTACCCGAGTCGAGAACGATGAGTCCGATGGTGCGGCTTCTACCCGCGCGGAGTTGTCGTGCTGCGTCGTTCCGGACGAATCCAAGTTCGTTGATGGCAGTCAGCACCCGGAGAGTGGCCGTCTCGCTAACCTTGTCCGGTCGATTCAGCACGTTGGAGACAGTGCCCACGGACACACCAGCCCGCAGTGCGACGTCTCTGATGCTTACCGGCACGGATACTCCCCGCTGTCGTGATGGTTTTCGACCCGCGGACCAGGCGCTCCTCGTGCCTGATCTCGTGGGCTACTGGCTCACCGGGATCGCAGCCACCGAGGTCACGAACGCATCGACCACAGGGTTGCTGGATCCCCGCACGAGGACCTGGGACACCGACCTCCTGAGCCGCCTCGACTTCCCCGGGAGCATCCTCGCTCCGCTGATCGAACCGGGCACGCGTCTCGGTTCGCTCCTGCCGACGGTCGCAGCCGAGCTGCGGGCACCGACCTCGATCGAGGTAGTCGCCGTGGGCTCCCACGACACAGCATCCGCTGTCGTTGCCATCCCCTCGACATCTGACGAGGTCGCCTACATCCGCAGCGGCACCTGGTCCCTCGTCGGGGTCGAACTCAGCAGCCCCGTCCTCACGCCTGAGGCACGGACAGCCAACTTCACCAACGCAGGCGGAGTCGACGGCAGGACCCGGTTCCTGAAGAACGTGTCCGGGCTGTGGCTGCTGTCCGAGTCCATCCGCACGTGGGAAGCCCAGAGCGGAGACCGCATCTCGCTGCCGACATTGATCGCGGAAGCAGCCGCGGTACGGGAGCCCGTGACGACATTCGACGCCTCGGACGAACGTTTCATCGACCCCGGGGACATTCCCTCTCGCATCGCGGAGTGGTGCGCGGAGCACACGGCCACGCCCCCTGCCACCCGTGCCGAGTTCGTCAGGTCGATCCTCGAGTCCCTGGCCGAGGCCTACGCCACGACTCTCCGCCAGGCGACCACGCTCTCCGGCCAGCACGTCGAGGCAGTGCACATCGTCGGCGGCGGATCAGAGAACGCACTCCTCTGTCAGCTGACGGCCAACCGAACCGGTCTGACAGTCCTCGCCGGACCCACCGAGGCCACAGCCATCGGCAACATCCTCATCCAAGCCCGCGCGCAGAGGATCGTCACTGGTTCTCTGGAATCGCTCCGCGCTCTCGTCGCGCAGGCGTTCCCGCCTACGCGCTACCTGCCTGAGTCGTCCTCTTCCTGATCTACTGCCCTTCCCTCTGACCACGAAAGGCTGGCAGCACATGGTGCAGCGTCAGTTCCCCAAGCCCGTCGAGCTCCTCGAGTACATGAGCTTCAAGAAGCCCGAACTCGATGGTCGCAAGCGACGCCTCGACGCGGCCCTCACGATCGAGGACCTTCGCGCCATCGCCAAGAAACGCACACCCAAGGCGGCGTTCGACTACACCGACGGCTCGGCGGAGGGTGAGATCTCGATCGCCCGTGCACGTCAGGCTTTCGAGGACGTCGAGTTCCACCCGCAGGTACTTCGGGACGTGGCAGCTGTAGACACGACCGCGACCATCTTCGGTGAGAAGTCGGCCATGCCCTTCGCGATCGCCCCCACTGGCTTCACGCGGCTCATGCAGACCGAAGGGGAGATCGCCGGCGCTGGGGCAGCTGGTGCTGCCGGCATCCCGTTCACCCTCTCCACACTGGGGACGACCTCGATCGAGACGGTGAAGGAGGTCAACCCGAACGGGCGGAACTGGTTCCAGCTGTACGTCATGCGCCAGCGTGAGATCTCTTACGGTCTCGTCGAACGAGCGGCAGCCGCCGGGTACGAGACACTGTTCTTCACCGTCGACACCCCCGTCGCAGGGGCGCGCCTCAGGGACAAGCGCAACGGCTTCTCCATTCCGCCGCAGCTCACCATCGGCACGGTCCTGGACGCACTCCCTCGCCCGTGGTGGTGGTACGACTTCCTCACCACCTCCAAGCTCGAGTTCGCTTCCTTGAGCTCCACAGGGGGCACCGTCGGTGACCTCCTCGACCTGGCCATGGACCCGACCATCAGCTTCGAGGACCTCGAAGTGATCCGAGGCCTCTGGCCGGGCAAGCTCGCAGTCAAGGGCGTGCAGAGCGTCGAGGACGCCAAGAAGTTCACCGCCCTCGGCGTCGACGGGATCGTGCTGTCCAACCACGGTGGGCGACAGCTCGATCGCGCACCCATCCCCTTCCACCTTCTCCCCGAGGTCGTGCGCGAGGTGGGAAACGACACCGAAATCCTGGTCGACACCGGCATCATGAACGGCGCCGACATCGTGTCCTCGATCGCGCTCGGAGCAAAGTCCACGCTGATCGGACGGGCCTACCTCTACGGGCTCATGGCTGGCGGTCGAGAAGGTGTAGACCGCACCATCAAAATTCTTTCGGACCAGATCGTCCGGACCATGAAACTTCTCGGCGCTCACTCGCTGGAAGAGCTGACCCCTGCCCACGTAACGCAACTGGAGCGTCTCCTGCCTCGCCCCCGCGGCTGAAGGCAGAGACCTCGACGGTGTCTGTCTACTAGGAATCCTGCATCGGCGGCATAGAGGGCTCGTCGACGAGGTAACTTACGGCTTCCCCTTCAGGGGTCACCGGGTGGGCGTCGTGGGAAGGATGAGGCGGGATCGCCGCAGGTCGATGATCCGCCTGGACGGGGCGAGATCAGCCGACGTAGCCGGGTTCTCCTCCGTGCCGATGTTGCGTTCCCAGCGCGGAAAGCTGCCACCGGCGAGAACGAGGCGGATACGCTCACCCTTCTGGAACTCATGCGCCGTCGGATCGAGCTTCAAGCCGACGGCTCCAGAAATCCTGTCCGGGTCGAGTCGGACGAAGCCTTCCGTCAGGTTGCGGGAGCGTCCTGCCCGATCCACCACGGAAAGACGAGCGAAGACGTCTGCGTACGGGTTTGAGAGTCCCTGAGTGAGCTCGACTCGCGGCGATCCGATGATGCTGAGGGGCGCTTCCAGCGGCGCGCCGGTGAAGGTCAGGACGTCATCACGGTCGGCCAGCGCTGAATCGTCGATACGGCCGGCATTCGGCCCGTTCAGAGGTCCGCCCAGAGACGGAGTCGGGTCATCGGGTCGATACGTGAACTCAACTGTCGCTCCCTCGACGGGTAGGTCAGGGAGAAGAGCGCCCGTCGCATGCGGATAGAGGACGACTTCCTTCGACGCTGGCGGCCAGGAAGGGAGACTGATCCATTTCTCAGCCCCGCCCACGAACGCTCGGACGGGTGACGAGCGTCGGCGACTTGTCGACGTGAAGTGCTGGTCTAGCCACTGCAGAGTCTCCTTCACCGTGTAGCCACCTTCGAGGGGGGCGCTCTTGTGGGTCCACGGGCCTGCAGTCATCGCGACGTCGGCGCCCCGCTCCTGGAGGCGTTCGACCGTCTGGACACCCTGATCGAGGAACACGTCCTGCCATCCGACCTGAACGAGGACGGGGATCTCGATGCGGTGCAGCGCCGCACTGAAGTCATACGCCCTCCAGTAAGGATCGTCCATCTCTCGCCGCCGTATCCATTCCTGATACCACGGCGCCCGCTGGCCAAAGGCAGTCCCAGCCCCTTCCAACAGCGGAAGGGCACGTTCATGGCGTTTGTCTTGCTCTCTCGCCCGTCGAGCCTTGATGGACGCGCGTGCGAAACCCGATTCCTGACGCAGCACGGCCAGCGTCCACCCGAACCAGGTATCTAAGGCGAGGGCACCCCCGCGATGAATCTGGCGCCCGAGGTCGAAAGCGGTGCATTGGATGATGCTGGTAACGAGCTCCGGCGGCGGGTCCGTCAGGATGGCGAACTGCGCGCATCCCAGATATGAGCCTCCGGCGGTGGCGAACGTCCCAGTGAACCAAGGTTGCCGCCGCAGCCAAGCAACGGTGTCCGCACCATCCGCCGCCTCGTTCACCAGCGGCTCAAAGCTGCCTCCTGAGCCGAATGTGCCCCGGCAACGCGCGAGGACGACCGTGTAGCCATGCCGCGCATACATGCTCGCGGTGAGACCAGCGATGAGGGGCGACCACCCGTATGGCGAACGGAACAAGACCGTCCCCTTCGAATCACCGAGAGGCACAAGGACATCTGCGAGCAGCACAACGCCGTCGCGCATGGGGATACGCGTGTTCTGCATGAGCCTGTAGCGATTGGTGGGCTTCGGCAAAGCGAGCATCCGCGCCCCGATGGCGTCCCAGACGACGCGGATGACGGAACGACGCTTACCCCATGGTGGCGCGTCCACGGTCGCGTCCTCCATTACTCGGCGCCTTGCGGCTCGGAGGAGGCAATTGAGTTGACTACCAGGGAAGCGGACAGCCCCGAGTCGAGGTGAATCGTCATCAAGGCACCGATCGTCGTCGTGAAGAGCCGCTGGCGGCAGCATTATTCCGTTCACCGAAAGCATGTTGCAACAGTAAGAATTACGCTACCTCAGACAGGACTCGCGATCCATTCCGTCGACCGCCTTCTCGAGAGGACCAGATCCGCATCAACGCTCTTTCGGACGACGGCCGATGCTTCGAAAGGTAGGCCGTGAAAGACCGCAGCTCCGGCGGTTGCGCATTCAAGAATTCGCCGCCCCCGCTCGAATCTGCACAAGGGTGAGCTCAAGGAGAGGCACGGGGACGCCGAGGTCGCGCGCACGCCGCGCGAAGTCGCCGAGAAGGTGCTCCGCCTCGGTCGGGAGACCACCGACGAGATCGCGATATAGGGAAGTGGTGAACGAGGAACCGTGTTCGGTCAAGATCGCCAGGCATTGGTCGTGAGCTGGAGCAGAGATCGGGTATCCGGCTGCTTCCGACACCTTTTCGGCCTCTCCGATGGCTTCAAGAATCCACGGGAGACCGCCCACCTCGAGCACCCGTCCGACCGCGTTTCGGAACAGGCAGGCGATAACGTTTCCTGCGACGATGAACGCCCACTTCTCCCAGAGCACCCCGATGATGTCGACCGAGATGGTCAACTGCGAACCCGGCACGTCCAGGACTTCCACGATCGACCGTGGCATCGACGCACCATTCAGGGGACCGATCGTCAGAGCCGCCAGTCCCGTCAGCTGCCGCACAACTTCCCCGTCGAGCGTGGCTACGATCTTGACGGAGCCCCCTAGCACGCGTCCTGGGAAGTAGCTCTCGAGAACATCGATCTGGGCCATGCCGTTCAGGACAGGGATCACACGCCCGTCTGCCCCGACATGGGGCTGAACCTCGACTATGGCACGTTGCAATGCCGCGGCTTTCACCGTCACGAGGACCAGATCGAACTGCTCGTCCGTTGCCCCCGCTACGAGCGCGCGCACCCGGTGAGTGCGATCACCCGTCGGGGAGATGAATCGAAGTCCGCCCTGCCGCAACACCTCTGCTCGGCGGGAGCGCACCAGGTACGTCACATCCCGACCAGCCTCTTGCAGCAGAGTGCCGAAGGCGCCGCCCGTCGCACCAGCCCCGACGATGAGTATTCGTGTCATGCGCTGTCTCCGATCCGGGACTGAGGCGAGCCTTCGAGCGGGCCCCGATCTGGCGCAACGGCCGGCATCCAGTGAGCCGCCATTACGCAGCCGTACTGCTCTGGGCCGTCCGTCCCGCTGGCCGCAAGCCCACCCCCTTGCCGTAGGAGCTCACCTACAGCATGTTGTGAGGCGCGCTGTTCAGTTATACGTCATAGTGTTTCAATAAGCGAAATAAGCGGTCGTGGTCGACGCCAACGACGACGCCGCCACGACTCCCGTCAATGACATCGACGCGGACCATCAGGAAGGCAGCCATGCCCGGAACCGCACGCCCAAATCATTGGAATCTGACCAGAGAACACGTCTGGGAGCTGAGCCGTGCAGGGGATCATCGATTGTTGCTTGGCGGTCAGGTGCACAACTCATCATCTTCGTCGCCCGAGGCAATTGCGGCTTCGTTTGCGCACGCACGGGCGGTCAACGCGAACATGGTGATCGCTCCGGTGAGCTGGGCGCAGTTCGAGTCCACCGAGGGGACCTTCGACGCGTCTCTCCTGGACACCATGCTCGCGAAAGCGGACGAGCTGGGCCTTGCACTCGTGCTGCTCTGGTTCGGCTCGTGGAAGAACGCGACATCTACCTACGCTCCACGATGGGTGCGGGCGGACGTCGAGCGGTTCCCGCGTGCCCGGATCGATCCCGCGGGCCGTCCGCCCATGAGCTACGAAGGCGCGACACCCGTACCGGTACTGACTGCGTTCAGCCCAGGGCTGCTGTCAGCGGAGAAGAGGGCGTTTGCAAAGCTGGTGCAGCATGTCGCGCAGGTAGACCATTCCGGCGTGGTCGCCATGATCCAGGTGGAGAACGAAGCCGGCATACTCGGAGACGGCCGAGATCGCTCCCCACAGGCCGAAGCCGCATGGAAGGCTGAGGTGCCAGGGGCCCTCCTCGCACATCTGCAATCCGCCCAATCTGACACGCTCGCGCGTCGCCTGTGGAAGGCGCAGGGGTCCCCGCGGAAAGGGACGTGGTCCGATGTGATCGGAGTTGGCTCGGCCGCCGACGAGGTCTTCATGGCCTGGAGCATCGGGAGCTACGTCGACCGCCTTGCATCTCACGGACGCGAGTTCCTTGACATCCCGATGTTCGCCAATGCTTGGCTTGGCCCGCAGCCCGGGATGGAGGAACCAGGGCAGTACCCGTCCGGCGGACCGGCAGCGCGCGTGCTCGACGTCTGGCGAGCGGCTGCGCCGGAGCTCGCCCTATTGGCTCCCGACATCTACATCCCCGACGCAGATGCGGTCATGCAGACGTACGCGGGAGACGGGCACCCCTTCTTCGTTCCCGAATGCCGGCCGAGCGCGGGGGAGCTCGTCAGGGCTGTGGGGACATACGGCGCCGTCGGTTGGTCTGTGTTCGGGATCGACGACTCGAACCCGCACGGTCAGCTCGCCTCGACGTTGGGCTACCTGACAGGCCTCGAGGCCGAGATCCTGGAGGCGCGAGTCGGCGGTCGCCTGGCCGCTGTCGTCCTCGATCCAGGAATGGACGCGATGGAGGTGACGGTAGGGGACGTGCGTGTCATCGCCCGGGCGGCCCTGCCGCTCTTCCGGCACCTCGCCTTGGACGCGGGGGTGGTGATGCCCGAGGGAGATCTGCCGGTACCGGATGAGACCACCCCGGGGACGCTCCTTCCCACGCCCGGCGAGAAGCGACCATTCGCTCTCATCATGGGCCGGACCGACAACACCGTGGTCGCGGTCGGTCAAGGTCTGATACTGGACTTCTGGACACCCGGTGGCTGCGAGGTGGACGAGGTCGAGGAACTTGTCGTGCGGGCAGGGACTGTCACCTCTGGCCGTATCCTCAATGGAGACGAGCGTCTACAGAATTTGCCGGTCACGCGCGTCGGTGGCGCGAGGATCAGTCTCCTTCGAGGCTGAAGCCGGCGGCGGGCGGCGGCTCACGAGCAGGGGCCGTGCTCTCTCGCGGCCTGTTCCGGTTCTCCGTCAGCAGCTTCTCCCCCTGATGGCATCGGGCACGGTTGCCCGGCGTTGGCGGTTAAGGTATCGATGGGAACGGAAGTACGTTCCGTGGAGTGGGACGGCGGACATGGGCGAGTCAAGCGATCGGATCGTAGGAGCAGAACGGGTCCTGGCGGTCCTGTCCGAGCTTGCCGATCACCCCTCCGGCATCACGTTGGACGAGATGGCGCAGCGCCTGAAGAGCTCGAAGTCGACCGTGCACCGCGCTCTCGCCGTCCTGCGACGGGCTGGCTTCGCCGAGCTGATGTCCCGTGGCGTCTACGTCTTGGGAGACGAGTACCTGCGCCTCGCGTTCCGCAATCACGCCGGCCGCCCAGAGGGGCTTCGGATCGAACCGGTGCTGCAGGAGCTCGCGAACCGGTACGGCGAAACCGTCCACTACGCGGTGCTCGACCGCAACGAGGTCGTATACCGGGCGAAGGTGGACGCGCCAGCGGGGTCCGTCCGCCTCACATCCGAGATCGGGGGACGCAACCCGGCGTACCGCACAGGGGTCGGGAAGATGCTTCTCAGCCTCGAGGTCGGCTCCGAGGCAGAGCTCGCTGAGCGATTCGGCACTGATGAGTTGCCGCGCCGAACCGACCGCACGATCACTTCAGTCCCCGCATTGTGGGAGGAGTTGCGGATGACGCGCGAGCGCGGTTACGCAGTGGACGACCAGGAGAACGAGCTCGGCATCAACTGCATCGCGCTGCCTGTGCGGCCTACCGACGGGCTGCGCGCGATCGGCGCCGTCAGCATCAGCGCTCTGGCCTTCCGCATGCCGCTCGAGGAACTCGTCGCGCAGCGGGCCGGCATCCGAGCCATCATGGATGAACGGCTCGGATCCCGCAGCTGAGGCGATGCCCGGTCAATAGGTTGCGCGTCCACCGCTGATGTCGTAGATGGCGCCGGTCGAGAACGACACCTTGTCCGAGGCGAGCCAGGCGACGAGTTCGGCAACCTCCTCCGGCCGGCCGGTCCGCTTCATGGGGATCAAGCTCGTGATGTGCGCTAGCGCGTCTGGAGCGGTCTCGGCGTTCATCGGAGTCGCGATGACGGCTGGTGCGACGGCGTTCACGAGCACCCCGGTAGTGGCGAGCTCCTTGCCGGCTGATTTGGTCAGGGCGATGACCGCACCCTTGGACGCGGAGTAGATGGACAGATTCGGATTGCCGTCCTTGCCGGCCATGCTCGCGAAGTTGACCACGCGGCCCCAGCCGCGCTCGACCATGCCGGGGACGAAAGCGCGCATCGTTGCGACGGTGCCTAGGACATTGACCTCGAGGACCTGACGCCAGTCGTCCGCCGCGGTCGCCACGAGCGGCACGCCAGGCCCCACGATTCCGGCGGAGTTGATGAGGATGTCGATGCCTCCAATGCGCTGGGCAACGTCGGTGAGCGCCTCCTCGTCGGTGATGTCGACATGGTGGTCGACGTCGCCGGCGAGGTCGAGGGTCACGACGGTGACCCCGTCCCGCCGGAGGCGATCAGCGGTGGCAGCTCCGAGCCCTCGGGCTCCTCCTGTGATAACGGCGGTTCTCATCGGTCAGCTCTCCTTGTTCAGCGTCGCGGCATCGAGGCCGACCTGGATCTTGGGGCCTGGGCCTGCCCCGGGCGGGCGTTCCCCGCGAAGGACCGGGGCGAGCTCGGCGAGGTCCACGGTCGCCGCCACGAGCGGACTCGGATCGACGGCTCCGTTCGCAAAAGCCTCGATAGTCCCCGTCAGCCCGGGGAAGCACTGAGTATCCCGACAGCGGTGACGTCCTTGAGGGCGAGCGTGCGGGTGTCGAGCAGGCTAGGGCTTCCCGCGAGTCCGACGTAGACCACACGCTTGCCCGGCTCGACGAGGTCCAGGGCTCGTGCCGGGAGCTGAGCCGCGTTCGAAGAATCGATGACGGCGTCCCACGCCATCTCCGGAAGCTCGTCCTCCGCCCACACCCCGTCGAAGCCAAGGCTGCGCGCGAAACTTAAGGAGCGTTCACTACGGCCCATGAGATGGACCTCAGCTCCGGCCGCGCGGGCGAACATCGCCACGAGGAGACCGATCGTGCCGGGGCCGAGGACGAGTGCGCGGTCTCCACGCTGCAGCGCCGCCGCCTGAACTGCCCGCAACGCGTTGCCTCCCGGCTCGACCAGGGCGCCGAGGACGTCGTCGACGGTGTCCGGCAGCTCACGCAGGGAGCTCACCGGTACGCTGACTTGCTCGGCGAGTGCGCCGGGTTGTCCATCGCGTACACCGAGCTCGCCGCGGAATTCGCACACCCACTGCTGGCCGCGGCGGCACCTGTGGCAGACCCCGCAACCGAGCATGGTGTCACCCGTTACACGGCGGCCGATCCAGCGTCGTTCGACGCCGTCGCCCACTGCCACGACGGTGCCCATCCATTCGTGCCCGATGCGGATCGGGAAGGTGGTCACACCATCGACGAGGTACTGCATCTCCCCGGAGAAGAGCTCGATGTCGGTTCCACAGACGCCAGCTCGTTGGACATCGACGACGACGTCGCCAGGGGCCGCGATCGGAGGCATGACGTCCTGGATACCGGCCTCGCCGGGAGCCGTTATGACGAAGGCCCTCATCGCGGTGCGAGCACGTTCTGCCGCTGACGGCCAAGTCCCTGGATGCCGAGCTCCATCACGTCTCCGGGCTGCAACCAGGTGGCGGGCGTAAAGCCCATGCCGACGCCCGGAGGTGTGCCTGTGTTGATCAGGTCGCCTGGCTCGAGGACCAGGAACTGGCTGAGGTGATGGACGATGAAGTACGGATCGAAGATCATCGTCGAGGTCGAACCGGTCTGCCTGCGAACACCGTTGACGTCCAGCCACATGTCGAGCGACAGTACGTCGTCGATCTCATCGGGGGTGACGAGCCAGGGCCCCGTGGGGTTGAAGGTCTCGGCCGACTTGCCCTTGCTCCACTGGCCGCCGCGCTCGAGCTGGAAGGCGCGCTCGCTGACGTCGTTGACTGTGACGAACCCGGCGATCGCGTCCCGCGCGTCCTCCACGGAATCGAGGTAGCTGGTGCGCGTGCCGATTACGATGCCCAACTCCACCTCCCAGTCGGGCTTGGTCGAACCACGGGGTATGCGGACGTCGTCGACCGGCCCGACGATGGTGTTGGGCGACTTGGTGAAGAGGATGGGCTCCGTAGGAACCGCCTGACCGGTCTCTGCGGCGTGGTCGCTGTAGTTCAAGCCGATACAGAGGATCTGGTGCGGCCGAGCGATGGGGGCGCCGACACGGACCCCCTCCAGGGGCAGTACGGCACCCGCTGCACGACGCTCATCGACGACCGGCTGCAAGCGCTCGAGACCTCCTGAGCCGAAGAAGCTCTCATCGAAGTCATGGACAACGTCGGAGACGTCGATATATGAGTCCTCGTCGGCCAGAGCGGCGGGCTTCTCGGAACCGGCAGGGCCGATGCGGAGCAATTTCATGGGAGTGTCCTTAAGAGTCGATGGTGGGATCGGGGCGGTCGAAACCGCCCCAGAGAGGTTGCGGCACTCCGAGCGGCCCCGGCACGACGGTGAAGATCCGTCCGGAATCGGGGAACCGGGCGAGGGTTGACTCGTCGAGGTCCTGTGTGGCCGTGGTGATGCAGAGGGTGTCCAGGAGCGGACCGGCGAACGCGACGCTGGACGTGTGAGGCGCGGGCACGTCGACCACTGCGACGAGCTCGCCCGCCGGCGAGTAGCGGTGCACCTCTCCCTTGCCCCATACGGCCACCCAGACGTGGTCCTCGGCGTCGAGGGTCAATCCGTCCGGATATCCGTCCTGGAGCTCGACGAAATTCGAACGCAATCCGGCGTAACCCGTCATCGGTTCATAGTCGCGCACACTGATCCGGCGGCGAAGGGTGTCGACGCTGTACATGCGGGAACCGTCCGCGGTCCAGCCGAGCCCGTTCGAGAGAGTGAGATCCGCATCGAGGACACGGACTGAGCCGTCGTGATCGACGACGGATAGCGTCTCGGTTGTCGAGCCAGCCGGCAGGAGGCTCAAGGAGCCGACGAGCAGGCGGCCGACGGGATCAGCCGCAGCATCGTTGAGGCGCCGATCGCTGTCGGGGGGCAAGATGCGAGGCCCGTTCTCGGTAGTGCCGTCGCGGTGGCGCGTCAGCAGCTCTTCAGCGCCGGCGATGATCAGGTCACCATTCGCAGCCACAGCGACCGCGCCGACAGTGCCTGCGAAGGCGAGCCGATCCGTCGTCTTGATGGAACCATCGATACCAAGTGTTCCCAGGAGGACTTCGCCCGCGTCGATGTCGACCCAGAGGAGCCGGTTGCGCGCCGCGTCCCACACGGGCCCCTCTCCCAGCCGGTGACGGTTCAACGACGCTGCCCGGGCGCGAATGCGGGGTGTCACGACGCCTCCTCCCCGTGCAGACTGCTCGAGCGTCCACCAAGCGTCGACGTCGTCCTCACCCGATGCTCCCTCCTGTCGAGAGCTATGCTAGCCACTGTTTCGAACAGATAAACAGTCATTCCGAAAGTTGGTAAAACAATGGTGTCTCGACTCCGAAGCTCAGACTGGTACAGCGGGGATGACCGGAACGCTTACATCCACCGTGCGTGGATGCGGCGCGGAACGCCCGCCAGCGCCTTCGAGGGTCGACCGCAGATCGCCATCGCGAACACCGCGTCCGACCTCACCCCGTGCAACTCGCATCTAGATGAGGTCGCTCAAGCTGTGAAGAACGGCGTCTACGAAGCCGGTGGCATCCCACTGAACCTGCCCGTCGTCTCACTCGGAGAGACGCAGGTCCGGCCAACGGCGATGCTCTGGAGGAACATGGCCGCGATGGCCACCGAGGAGATGTTCCGGGCGAATCCCATCGACGGCGTCGTCCTCCTCGGCGGTTGCGACAAGACGATCCCCTCTCTCCTGATGGCAGCGGCTTCGGTCGACCTCCCGGCTGTCGTCGTTCCTGGCGGTCCGATGATCACCGGGACGTTCCGCGGTCAGGATCTGGGCTGCGGCACTGACGTCTGGCGACTCAGCGAGGAGGTGCGCGCCGGAGAGATCGGCGCGAAGGACTTCCTGAGATCGGAGTCTTCGATGATCCGGAGCCGCGGACACTGCAACACGATGGGCACGGCGTCCACGATGGCGCTCGTGGCCGAGGCCCTGGGAACGATCATGCCGGGCCTCGCCGGGACGCCCGCGCCGGACAGCCGCCTGCTCGAGGCGGCCCACGAGACCGGGCGCCTCGCCGTGGAGCTCGTCCGAGAGGACCGCCGCCCCAGCACGTTCTTGACCAAGGGCAGCTTCCACAATGCGATCGTGGCCCTCGCTGCCATCGGAGGATCGACCAACGCTGTAGTACACCTGCTCGCCATCGCCGGGCGCCTGGGCCTCGACCTCACCATCGACGACTTTGACCGCATCGGCGCCGAGGTGCCGTTGTTGGTCAACCTGCAACCGGCGGGACGCTACCTCATGGACGACCTCCACCGCGCGGGAGGGTTCCTCGCGGTACTGCGGGAGGTGCGCGATCTGCTGGATCCCGACGCTCTGACGGTCACGGGGCGACCGCTCGTCGAGTATCTCGACGAGGCGCGCGTTTGGGACGCGGACGTGATCGTGCCACGGGACGCGCCGCTCATCCCCCGTGCCGGCATCTCGGTACTGCGGGGCAGCCTGGCGCCGGGCGGCGCGATCATCAAGCCAGCCGCGGCGTCTCCCCGCCTGCTCAAACACCGCGGACCCGCCGTGGTCTTCCACAGCATCGAGGATTTCCATGCCCGGATCGACGACCCCGACCTCGACATCGACGAGAACTCGATAATGGTGCTGCGCGGCTGCGGCCCGAAGGGCTACCCGGGGATGCCCGAAGTGTCGAACATGCCGCTACCCAAGAAGCTCCTCGAGCAGGGCGTCCGCGACATGGTGCGTATCTGCGATGGGCGGATGAGCGGGACCGCATACGGCACCGTCGTCCTCCACGTCACCCCAGAGGCCGCCGCCGGTGGCCCCCTGTCCCTCGTGCGCACGGGAGACAGCATCCTCCTCGACGTCCGCGCAGGCCGTCTCGAACTCGAAGTCCCGACTGAAGAACTTGCCTCACGCACTCCCGACGAAAGGACCGTGCAGGCGTACGCGAACCCGCGCAGCGGATGGGAGCGGCTCTACGTCGACCATGTTCTGCAGGCCGATACCGGTGCCGACCTCGACTTCCTCCGAGGCTCGCGCGGGTCGGAGGTATCCCGTGAGTCACACTGACCGGTCGACCACGCTCGCTCCCGTCTCAGGCGCCCTTCTGGCTGATCTCGAGACGGCCGCTCCCGGCGCCGTGGGCGTCCGGGCGACCGACCGCCTGGCAGCCGCGCACGACGCTTCGCACTACCAGCTCGTCCCGAAAGCGGTCGTCACCCCCCGCTCCGCTCAGGAGGTAGCCGCAGTGCTCGCAGCCACCGGTCGTCACGGAGTGCCCGTGACCTTCCGTTCCGGCGGAACGAGTCTCAGCGGCCAGGCGGGCTCCTCAGGGGTACTGCTGGACACTCGCCAACACTTCCGCACCATCGAGATCCTCGACGGTGGCGCACAGGTGAGGACGGGCCCCGGTGCGACCGTCCGGGCTGTCAACTCGAGACTCGCCCGATTCAAGCGCAAGCTCGGGCCTGATCCCGCGAGCGAGATCGCCTGCACCATCGGCGGTGTCATCGCCAACAACTCCAGCGGGATGTCCTGCGGAATCACGGACAACGCGTATCAGACACTGCAGTCCGCCGTCCTCGTCCTCCCGAGCGGAACCATCGTGGACAGTTCTGTCTCGGACTCCGATGAACAGCTGCACCGATACGAGCCGGACATCGCGGCCGGACTCCTGCGGCTCCGCGACCGGGTGCGCTCGAATCCGCGCTCGATCGAGTCGATCCGCGCTCTCTACGCGATCAAGAACACGATGGGCTATGGCCTGAACTCCTTTCTGGATCACGACCGGGCGGTCGATCTGCTGACGCACTTGGTCATCGGCAGCGAAGGCACGCTGGCCTTCGTCGCGGAGGCGGTGTTCCGGACCGTCCCGGTGCACTCTTCGGTCGCAACCGGTCTGCTCGTGTTCCCGGACCTCGCTGCCGCGACCGCGTCGTTGCCCGTGCTCGTGGCGAGCGGGTTCGCGACCATCGAGCTCCTCGACGCGACGAGCCTGCGCGTCGCCCAGCGCGATCCGGAGGCGACCGCCGACCTGCTCGCCCTGGACGTCGTCGAGCACGCTGCCCTCCTGGTCGAGTTCCAAGAGGACTCAGCTAGCGCGCTCACGGTCCGGCTCGCGCAGGCAGCCGAAGTCTTGGCGACGCTGCCGATCACCTCGGACGGTGTCCTGAGCACCGATCCTGTCCGCCGAGCTCAGCTCTGGCACATCAGGAAGGGCCTCTATACGCTGGTGGCCGGCGCCCGGCCGTCGGGAACCACGGCCCTCCTGGAGGACATCGCTGTGCCGCTCCACAACCTGTTCAGCACCTGTGTAGCTCTGACTCGGTTGTTCGACGACTTCGGCTATGAGGACAGCGTGATCTTCGGGCACGCGAAGGACGGCAACCTCCACTTCATGCTCAACGAGCGCTTCGACGACCCGGTGTCCCTCCAGCGCTATGAGGCGTTCACGGAGGAGATGGTGTCCCTCGTGCTCGCCCAGGGCGGGACGTTGAAGGCGGAGCACGGGACGGGGAGGATCATGGCGCCTTTCGTCCGGCGCCAGTACGGGGATGAGCTCTATGAGGTCATGGTCGAGCTGAAGGCGCTCGTCGACCCTCGGGGCGCTCTGAACCCCGGCGTCCTGCTCAACGATGATCCGGATTCGCATGTCCGCGACCTCAAGGTCACCCCGACAGTCGAGGGAGAGGTCGACAGATGCGTCGAGTGCGGCTACTGCGAACCGGTCTGTCCGAGCAAGGACATCACGACCACACCGCGTGAGCGCATCGTGCTTCGCCGCGAGATGGCCCGGGCGAAAGTCGCGGGTGATGCGGTGCTTCTGGGCATCTTGGAAGAGGAGTACGAGTACGACGCTGTTCAGACCTGTGCTGTGGATGGGATGTGCCAGACGGCCTGTCCCGTGCTCATCAACACGGGAGATCTCGTTCGCCGCCTCCGCGCCGAGAGCGCCGATGCGATCAGTCAGGGCGGCTGGAAGGCGCTGGCCAAGAACTGGGACACCGTCAGCCGTGCGGGAGGCCTTGCGCTGACCGTCGCGAAGAAGGTGCCTTCCGGCCTTCCGACCCTCGCCACCACCGCGGCCAGAGCCATCGTCAGTCACGACGTCGTTCCGCAGTACTCAGCTGAGCTACCGGGCGGCGGTCGGCGTCGACCGGTCATCACCGGCGATGACCCCGTCGCCGTGTACTTCTCGAGCTGCACAACGACGATGTTCGGCTCCGACGGTGGTGGTGTGGGCGAGTCCTTCAGGAACCTGACTGAGCGCGCAGGAGTCGTCATCTCGACTCCGGACGATCTCCCGTCCTTGTGCTGCGGGACTCCCTGGAAGTCGAAGGGCCTCACCGCGGGCTATGCCGAGATGAAGGACAGGGTCCTTACCTCCCTGGTACGGGCGACCCGCGGCGGTGCCGTGCCCGTCGTCTGCGACGCGTCGTCCTGCACGGAGGGACTTCAGGTACTCCTCGAAGGGGCTGGAGAGCTCGGCATCCGCGTCATCGACGCGGTCGCCTTCGTCGATGAGACCGTCCTGCCTCGTCTTCCGGTGGCGACCAAGGTTCCCTCGCTCGCTCTGCATCCCACCTGCTCCTCCAAGAGACTCGGCATCGACGACGCTCTCGCGCGGGTCGCGGCCGCAGCTGCGGAGGATGTGCTGGTACCTGAGGAGTGGGGGTGCTGCGCGTTCGCCGGTGACCGAGGCATGCTGCATCCGGAGCTCACTGCATCGGCGACGCGGCCTGAAGCCGAGGAGGTCCGACGCGCGGATGCCGGTGTACACGCATCCGTCAACCGGACCTGCGAACTCGGGATGACACGGGCAGTCGGCGCGCCCTACCGTCACGTCCTCCAAGTGCTGGACTACGTGACGCGCGCGTGATGTCCGATGTGCCCCTCGGAGCTGGCCCACGTCGAGTGTGCACGTAGGACCAGATGCGCACCTGATTCTCAGGGCTTCCGCCTCGTCGATCAGCTCCAGGTGCCCGCCCCTCCCCAAGGGCGACCTCGAGGCTGAGGCTGAAGGAGCGCATGCCGATGCTGTTGAAACCGACGACGGCGATGTCATCGTCAACCGTCAAGCCCTTGGAATGGACCGCTGTCTGCCTCTCCTTCGGGGCGCTGCGCCCGGCTGCCAAGAGGGAGGTCTCGAAACGCGAGGGAGGCGTGTGGTAGACGACTCACTGGTCGGTAACAGCGCAAGCGAAGAGCTGCGCCTCCACCCCCAGCTGGGCCGTTGTGGTGGATCGGGCACAGCATGGAGCCGTCGGGGACGAAGTACGGGAATGGATCGATCGGCTACCTCGGCGGCTACTCGGAGCGGACAGTCGCCTCCACTAGCTCGAACTCCTCCAGGCCCGGGGCGGTCACAGCACGACCGTGTCGGCAGGGTCCGAATGTGCGGTCCTAGGCCCATGATCGTTGATCCGGGGCTCGCACGGGTCAGGTTGATCCCTCCGGTGGCGGATCTCGCTTCCGCGGCCGATACCGGCGATGACTCACGTGTAGTTGCGGCTTCACGGGCGCGCAGCTACTCCTGGGACGGGTCCGTACCGTGATAGGTACTGCACGACACCATCGAGATCGCCCGTCAGAAGAAGCGGATCTCGGTCGATGCGCTGCCGTGGCGTCGAGAGGTCGCCGTCAGGGTGACGAACCCGGGGTCCCGCGTCGCGCGGAGGACGGCCAGAGCGCGGCCGTAGTACGTCCGATGGCGATCGTCAGCGAAGGACTCCTCTGTCGCCGGCGCGCCGCTCCCGAATCCGGCGAGCGTCGCGGGACCGTCGATCGAGACGGTGACGAGATCGTCGGCGAGCGATTCCACGATGCCGTCCGCGTCCGCGATCTCGATGTTCACGTATGCGAGGTCACCGCCGTCTGCGGTGAATGCGGTGCGATCAACGCTAAGCACGAGCCGGAGCGGGCCTTGCGCGGATCGCAGTTGGCCTTCGAGGGGACGAACGCCGGGGGTTCGCCCTATCGCAACTAGCTCTCCGGGGCGGTAGGGGATCTGGAAGCGTGCCATGAACCCGTGTTCAGCACCCGCTTTGCGCGTGCCGATCTTCTCACCGTTCAGCAACAAGTCGACCTCCTCTGAGCAGGAGTAGACCTCGACGTGGGCCCGTTCACCGTCGCGGCCCTGCCAGGACCAGCTGGTGATCGCGTCGCTTGCGCGCCAGGCTGCCTTCGCGACGCTCTTCCCGGAGATATCGAGAGGGCGAACCGCAATCTGGGGCCTCTGTTCGGTGCCCCACGCTGCTTGAGAGAGCAGCGCTACTGCTCCGGGCACACCGGTGATGTCGAGCGAGCCGGACCCGCTGGTGAGATGCGGGTACGCCTTCATGAGCCAGGAGAACCGGGTCCCGTACGTCCAGTGGCCGATGCCCGTCTCACCCATGTAGTCCCATCCAGCCCAGACGAAGTCGCCTATGACGTTGGGCAGGGTCTCGACGAGGGCCCACACCGCCGCGATGTCTCCCGGCTTCTCCTCCGTTCCGAGGACGATGCGGGCGGGGTGCGCCTTCGCGTCCCTCCGCCACCGATTGGCGCCGTAGTTGTATCCCGCGACGTCCAGGACGTCGAAGATCCCGCGCGTGGCGTGGTCGGCGGCGGGAGTCACGGCGACTGCTTTCATCACAGGTCCGGCGAAGTGCATGAAGACGTTGAACGCGGTGCTACTCATCGGGCTCGGTACATCCCCGCCCTTGACGGGTGGTTCGGCGCCCCTCTTGCCGAGCGCGTTGATGGTCAAGTTGACACCAGCTGTGACGGGCCGCGTTCCGTCCAACGCGTGGACGAGGTTCCGCATGGTGCGGGCAAGTTCTATCCCGGCGCGCGAGGTCGTCTCGCTGTTCTCGTTGCTGATGGAGATCATGATGACGCTCGCCCGGTTACGGTCGCGGAGGACCAGCGCCTCGAGATCCGCGTGCCAGTCGTCCATGAACCGGCTCGAGTCATCGAAGGCCGTCTTCGGGTTCCACCAGACGTCGGTCGTCTCGTCGATGACGTAGAGGCCAACCTCGTCGCAGGCGTCGATCATCGCGCGCGACAGCGGATTGTGGGCGCTGCGGATAGCGTTGAAGCCGTTCTGCTTGAGGAGCGTTGCGCGGCGGATCTCGGCGGCGGGAAGGGCGACAGAGCCGATGATCCCGTTGTCGTGGTGGATGTTCGCCCCACGCAGGAGGACCGGGATGTCGTTGACGCGAAGCCCGTGGTGAGCGTCCACGCTGATGATCCGGAGCCCGATCCGGTGTTCTTGCGCGTCGACGATGCGGTCGCCCGTGCGCAGCGTGACTCGGCAGTGGTAGAGATGGGGTTTTTCGGCCGACCACAGCCTCGGTCGGGGCACTGCGAGCGTGAGTCTGGACGAGGTGCCGTCGGTCGTGGTGTGCGCGTGTGCAACCTCGCCCTCGCCCTCGGTGTCGGTGATCACCACGTCGATGCGGACTCCCTCGCGCTCGACATTGGCGAAAGCGATATCAACCTCGACCGTCGCCGGGCTGCCAATGCTAGTGGTCTGTATCCGCACTCCGTGCGTCCCGAGCGAGATGGGGTTGCGCGCTTGAAGCGAGATCGGCCGGTGCAGACCGGAGCCGAGGTACCAGCGGCCGCTGGGCTGCTCCCTCGTGTCGGCTACGACCTCGATCTCGTTCTCGTCACCGAGTCGCAGAACGTCGGTGATGTCGATCTCGAGCTCGCGGTAGGCGTTCGAGGAGCCACCGAGTCGGATGCCGTTGACGGTGACGGTGGACACCCGCGAAATGCCCTCAAAGCGCAGGACTATGCGCTCATCGGGCTCGACGCCGCTCATGGTCCACCGCTTGCGGTAGACATATAGCCCGCCCGGGAAGTACGCCCCGTTGTAGCCGCTGGGAGCGTCCGGCTGGCGGGCCTCCGAGATCATCGCATCGTGGGGAACCTCGACGGCGATCGGCGCGACTCCGGCCTTCGCGACGGTCCATCCATCGACGAACGGATGCCAGGCGTATCGGTTGAGGTCCTCACCATTCGGCGTGAGGTCGTACTCGACGGCAGCACGTGCGTGGAAGGGGTTTGGGGTCACGACGTCCTCTCCCACCCGGTGACCCCGCTCGGTAGATCCGCGACCTGTCGAGTCGCGTCCTGTTCCGTGCTCCTCATGCTCCACTCCTTCGTCGTAGACCTGTCTATGGACTGCCACCGATATGGGTCGTGACGCGATGCCGGCGCTGACAGTCAACGAGTGCCGCGGCGTAGCCAGCAAGCGTTCGTGCGCATCATGTCCGTTGCAGAGCCTTCGGGGCGGCCTCGGTGTTGAACTCGCTGTGCCTGTCGCGGGTCTTGAAAACCGCATAAGCCGTGATCACACCGATCGCGGCGAAGAGAGCCAGCAGACCGTAGAGGAGCGACGGTCCCCCCGCGTTGGCGATCGAGGGGGTGACCGCAGCGAGGATCGCGGCGAGTAGTCGTGCGACCGAGATGATCGCACCCTGCGCAGTCGTGCGCAGCAGTGTCGGGAACTGCTCTTGCGTCCAGATCTTCATAATGGCCTCGAACGCGAAAACGGATCCGCCGACGATAACGATTCCAGCGATGAGTGAGGTGAGGAGAGAATAGCCGAAGACGACCGGGATCATCAGGCCGACGATCCAGAGGACCGCCCCGACCGTGAAGTACGTGAACCTCTTGGGTGAGTCTGCGATCTTCATGAACCAGATGATGCCGATGACGGCTAGTGGCAGGACGGGAAGACCGACCAGAGTCGCGGTCGGGATGTCGGCACCTGCGAAGTTGACGAGGAGGTAGGTGCCGAACTGACCGCCGGTGTTCGCGGCAAGGTTCGTGAAGCCGTAGAAGACGACGAGGCCGAGGAACGGCGCCAGGTATGGCTGCCGGAGAAGCTCGCGCACTCCAGAACGCGTCGCCCGGACGGTGGACTTGCCGGTTCGACGTTCTTCTCGAGCGGCCTTCCAGGTCTCCGACTCTGGCACGCCGATCCGCGCGATCATCACGACAGTGGCCACCACGGCGATGTGGGTGAAGAGCACCTGACCGCCGAGGCGACCCAATCCTCCGACCCCCACGCCGATCGCAGCGGAGGCGACGGACCCGACGAGCCATAGCAGGTTGGAGAAGCTGAGAATCTTCCCACGGTTGGAATCGTCGGCGGCTTCCGAGATCGTCGACAGGGACACGGGGAGGTCAGCCCCAGTTGCGACACCGAGGAGAATTGCCCCGACGACCACCAATGAGAATGAGTCGGCGAGGACGAGGGCGACCGCTCCGATGACGATCGCGATCATGGTGGCGGTGAACACAGGACGGCGTCCGAACCGATCACCGAGTCGCCCGCCGATGACGGCGCCGACAGCGATGCCGAGAGTTAGGGCGCCGGACGCGAGCCCGACTTGCTCAGGAGTGAGGCCGAGAGCGTCCTGGTAGATCACCATTGCGGTGCTGAAGCCCACGATGGCCGCGGCATCGATATAAGACGCCATCCCCGCGATCACACCGACTCGCCACGGGCCCGGCACACTCCGAGGCGTCTTTTGGTTCATGTCTTCTCCTTTGAAGCGACCGGGGATCCGGCAAGCGTGCGATGTGAGGTGGTGCCTCCGTTGTCAGGCAGAGGGCAAAGTCGAGTGGCGCGGGGAGTCAACCTGCGTGGGCTGCGCTATTGCCTGCGTCGAGCACGGCCTTGAGCGCCTCTTCTACGCCGGGAAGGCCACCAGGCAGGACTTTCATGGTCTGCGCGATCGAGAGGCCGTCGATCTGCGGGCCCGCCGCCTCGACCGGGATCCCTGGGTAGTGATTCGTGATGACCTCGAGGATCGCCTGCCAGACGTCCGGGTTGTCCTTCTTGATACGTCCTAGAGGAGTGTCCATGGAGAGCACGAAGCGTTCGCCGTAGCCGCTCGTGTCCAAGTACCTCCACGTGTGTGTCCCGGGGCCGACCTCCTCGGTCAGACCTTCGGGGTGTAGTGGGAGCTGGACCGTTGCCTGGGTCCCGGCCGGAACCGTCAAGTCGACCGAGACTTCGCCGCCCTCGACCCTCCACTCGATCTGCGCGCGCCCGTGCGGGGTCTCGTGCGCCGTCCTCGCCCAGGTCAACTCGCCACCAGGCTGGGGGGCGACTCTGAAGTGCCGCCAACCGGGTTCGGTCCGTTGGAGGCCGCCGACGACGCGGTGCAACCAGTCCGCGACGGCGCCTAGGGCGTAGTGATTGAGCGACGTCATTCCTGTCGAGTTCAGCGACCCATCCGGTAGGACGGCATCCCATCGTTCCCAGATCGTGGTGGCCCCCATCGTGATGGGGTAAAGGAACGAGGGGGACTCGGTCTGTCGGAGCAGCAGGTAGGCCTCGTCGAGATGGTCAGTGAGAGTCAGAGCATCGGTCAGGAGAGGGGTGCCGGCGAATCCGGTCGCGATACGGAATCCAGACTTCGCGACGATCTCCGCGAGACGATCTCCCGCTCGGCGCGTTTGCTCGCGATCCAATATGCCGAAGGTTATAGCCAGAGCATAAGCAGTTGCGGTCTCATTGACGAGACGGCCCGACTCGGCGACGAACTCTCGGCAGAACGCCCTCGTGACCCGCTCCTGCAGGGCCTGGAACCGCTGCTCGTCCTCCAGCTCACCGAGCAAGCCCGCAGTGGACGCCATCTCCCGGGTCGTCTTGACGAGGTACGCCGATGCGACCAGGTAGCGGTCGGTCTTACCGTCAGAGGGGTTGTTGGACGGCGCGTCGGGGTCGAGCCAGTCGCCGAACTGGAAGCCGGAACCCCAGAGCCCCTTGTCATCGAGTGCGCCTTCTACCTCGTCGATGAACGCCGTCATGGACAGGTAGCTCGTTCGCAGGATGTCCAGGTCGCCGTACTCCTGGAAGAGGGCCCAAGGGAGGCTCACGGCGACGTCGCTCCACAGAGCCGTCGCCGAGGACGGTGCGGCTAAGACGGTCGGAACGATCCAGGGGACGGTTCCGGCATGCTCCTGTTCGATTGCGAGGTCCTTCAACCACGAACCGAGGACGCCGCGGACGTCGTAGAGGTATGTGGCGGTGGGAGCGAACGCGTTGATGTCGCCTGTCCATCCCAGCCGTTCGTCGCGCTGCGGGCAGTCGGTCGGGACGCCGATGAAGTTGCCACGCATCGACCAGACGGTGTTCTCGTGGAGCTTGGTCACGAGGGGATCCGAAGTCTCGAACCAACCGGTGCGCTCCATGTCGCTGTGGATGACGACTGCCCGCAGCGCATCCTCCGATAACGTCCCCGGCCAGCCGTCGACCTGGACGTATCGGAAGCCGTGGAATGTGAACTCGGGCTGCCAGGATTCCTCTGCACCACCTCGCAGGGTGTATCTGTCGGTCGCCGCCGCGAGTCGGAGCGTCTCGAATTCCAGCTCACCCTCAGGCGTGAGCAGCTCAGCGTGGCGGAGCGTCACCGTCGTTCCCGATTCGCCGGACACCGTCAGACGGACCCATCCCGAGAGGACCTGTCCGAAGTCGACGATGGTCGCACCGGTCGGACTGGTGGTGATCGCTGCCGGCGCAAGCTCCTCGATGCGGCGGATGGGTGGCGGCACGTCCTCTTCGAGCGTTGCGAGGTCCCAATCGAACGACTGCGCAAACTTCCATTCAGTGTCGTCGAAACCGGGCGAGTTCCAGCCGTCTGGCTCGAGACGGGCGTCGTGGTCCTCACCCGCGTAGATACCGTTCGCGCGAACCGCTCCGCTTCCGATGCGGAACGAGTTGTCGGAGCCGACCACCACGGTGCGGTCTGCGTAGGCCAGTTCGAGACTCACCCAGAGCGCCGGGCGGTCAGACCAGATCCCGCGCTTCAACTCCCACGTGAGTGGGCCAGCTGCCCAGCCCTCTCCGACGACCGCACCCAACGCGTTGGGGCCCTCGTGCACGGATCCGGTGATGTCATGGCGGCTGACCAGGAGCCGGTTCGCGTATGACGTCCAACCGGGAGCCAGGACCTCATCGCCTATCCGAACCCCGTTGATCGAAGGTACGACGATGCCAAGGGCCGTGATCTTGAGCGTGGCACCGAGAAGTCCCGGCTCGACCACGAACTCCTTCCGGAAGTACACCGCCGGCGCATCGGATGTCGACGGTTCGCCGGCGCTGATGAAGGACGGGCGGTCGATCCTCGACGCCTTCGTCATTTCCGTCATGGTTCCGGTTCTCCTTGTCTGGGGGTGTGCCGTGCGATACATCCCGAGCCGAGGGGCAAAGCCCCCCGATCCCAATAGTCGGGATGCTATACGCATGAGTGGAATTGTGCCAGCGAAAGCTCCGGCGACGAGGAGTGGCAGCAGCGAGCGACTGCCGCCCGCCTGAAGGCGGCCGTCCGCACTCGCCCTACAACGGGACTTCGCCTAAGTCACGAGGCGTCACCTCGCTGGGCGGATGGGATCCAGCCCGAGGTCAGTCCGCATTCACTCCATGGCCGCTGTCAGTAGGGGCCTGAGGACGCCACCCCACGCGGCGTACCCGGCGGGCGTCAGGTGGAGGTTGTCAGTCGTGAACTCCTTGCGCAGCGCTCCGTCCGAGTTCGCCAGGGCGGGCCATGCGTCGACGTACGTGCTCCCAGTTCTCTCGGCAATGTCGCAGTACTGCGCGTTGAGCGCCAGTAGGCGAGTGGCGTAAAGAGCGGTGCGGGGAAGAAGACCGTTGACCAGGACACGGGTGCTGGGTGCCACGTCACGGAGGCGGTCGACGATGGCCTCGACGCGGATGACGATGCCGCGCGGGTCTTTCAGGCTCCGACTCGTGTGAAGGTCGTTGGTGCCGATCAACACCGAGACGACCGCGGGATCGTCCACTGCCTCGTCCACGCGCTCGAGGACATCTGCGCTTGTATCCCAGCCGATCCCGCGGTTCACGATCGGAAGACCAGGGAAGAGCTCATCGAGAGGCGCGAGCTCTGTGAGGCTGTCACCCAGGAACACGTTCGCGCAGGGAGGAATCGTCTCTGTCGAGAAGGATTCTCGGCGCGCCTGCCGCCGACGCCGTGCCGTCCCACGCACGAGGGGGACGATTAGCTCGAAGACGCGATCGGAGTTCAGCACATCTCCCCCGTTGGCCGCGGCGTCCCGCGTCGGCTCCGCCGGGAAAGCAGCGAGAACGGGCAGTCGATCATTCGGGCCATGTGCAACTCCTTCGGTGTCGAGCGAGCCGCGACGCGCGCCCGCCGAACGAGTCTCGGCAAACCCGTCAAGTGATTTCATTCTCTCGTATAGCATCCCGATTGTTGAAACAGAATGTCGGAGAGCCGAACGCGGCGTTTTGCTCGAAGCGCAGAGCCGAAGGAGAGCCAATGGACGGAGACAACCTGCAGAAGGCCTTATTGGAGGCAGGCATGCCGTTCGGAGACCACATGGTGCTCCAACGGCAGAAGGAGATCGCGATCTGGGGGACCGGGCGACCGGGCAGCACGGTGGAGATCCGATTGGCGGGTGACGAGTCCGTGCTGACGACTGTCGCCTCGGACGGGACGTGGTCAACCTCGCTGCCACCACACGAGGCAGACCGTGACCTCCGCCTCATCCTCGCCGACGAGCTCACGCGCATCGAGTTCATCGATGTGGCGATCGGTGAGGTCTGGATCGCAGGGGGGCAATCGAACATGGAGTACTTCCTCGCCTTCGATGCCGATCGGCGTGATGTGCTGAACCGGCCCGCCCACTCCGACATCCGCTACTTCGACTCCCCCAGGACCTCGTATGAGGGCCAGCTGGAGGAGTACGACTACTCGCGCTTCGGGTTCTGGCGCACCAGCACTCCCGAGGACCTCCCGTACTTCTCAGCAGTGGGCTACTACTTCGCCGCACAGGTGCAGGCGTCCCTCGGCGTCCCGGTCGGGGTCGTGGGATGCAACTGGGGCGGCACTCCCGCGTGCGCGTGGATGAGTGAGCAATGCCTCGACGCGGGCGAAGGACATATCTGGCTCGAGGAGCACCGCACGGTCCTCGAGGGCCTAGATGTCGACCAGGATTCAGCTGAGTACCGAGCCGATCCGGCCAACGCCGTGACCGACCCGCTGCGCTTGTCGGTGTTGACCCTGCTCCTTGCCCCAGGGCTGCCCCGCCTGGCTCAGAAAGCACTAGTCGCACTCGCGGGCCGGCGACTCACAGAGTTCACCGTCGGCCCCCTCCACCCGTGGCGCCCTGCAGGCCTGTACGAGGTCATGCTGAGGCGCATCGCTCCGTATACAACGCGCGGAGTGATCTGGTACCAGGGCGAATCCGATGCGCCCCACCCCGAGATCTACGCGGATGTCTTCGGCTCGATGATCAGGTGCTGGCGAGACCTCTGGCGAGAAGAGATCCCTTTCCTCTTCGCACAACTTGCACCGTTCGGCGAATGGTTGGGCGCGACGGGCGAGGCCTTCCCGGAGCTCCGACGCCAGCAGCAGATCGTGGCAGACACGGTGCCAGCTACATGGATGGCGAGCTCATCCGATGCCGGCCTGCGGTGGGACATCCACCCGAAGCGGAAGGAGTCGATCGGTGAACGTCTCGCGCTCCTCGCCCGCGACCATGTCTACGGTCAGAGCGTTCACGGCAGCCCTCCGCGGTTCCTGTCTAGCCGGCGTACACGTGACGGCATGGAGATGCGGTTCGCCGAGGCGGACGGGCTACGGCTAGGGCGAGGAGCTGTTCCCCTCGATGTACGCTCACCGTCGGGCCGGAGCATCTCCTTCACCGGCGTTCGCGTCGAGGGTGACCGGCTCGCCGTGTCCGGATCGTTCCCGCCAGGGTCCGTCGTGAGTTTTGCCTGGACCGGCTACTACGACGTGCCCCTGGTGAACGGCGTGGGCAATCCCGTGACACCGTTCCGTTTCGAACTCCGGTGAAGAGTCGGCCCGCGCCTCCACGCGCTTGCTGGGTGCAGGATGAAGAACTACTGCTTCTTGTCGTCCAGTCAGGCTGACAGCTGGGCCCGGTCAGGGTGGCGTCCGCGCTGGGACAGCGAGGATGCGACTCTGGTGGGAGCAGGCGATCGACCGAACAAGTCGGACGGAGCGAGGTGAGCAACCCCTCCGATCACGAGTGAGCTCGAGAAGAACCGGGATTCGCTTGCACCCCGCGGAAAGATCCTCCACGTAGTGGACATGTCGGCGCGCGATGCCTGAACGGTCAATTCACGAAGTGGCGGAGCAACTTCATGTAGTTCGCCGGCGCAATACGGGCCATCACGTCGGGGAGGCGGGCGCTGACGCCGATGAGCACCCGTGGCTTTCGCCGTTCGATACCGCGAAGAATGACCTCCGCTGCGTCCGACGGTGAGATCGTGAGCGAGCGGTTGATGTTGTCGACGCTCTTCTTGGCTTCAGCCGCCGACAGTTGGCCACCGACCCGAGCGTTCGACGCGATCGCGGTCTTGATCCCCCCAGGGTGGATGCAGGACACTCCCATGTCCCATGCTTCTGCTTCGGCCCGAAGTGATTCGGTGAAGCCGCGCAGCGCGAACTTACTGGAAGCGTAGGCAGCTTGGCCCGGGGGCGCGACCAGCCCGTAGACGCTTGACACATTGACCAAATGCGAGCCCCGATTCCGTTGAAGCGCCGGCAAGATGTGATGAGTGAGGGTCACAGCGGAGTGAAAGTTGATGTCGAACAGCCAACGGAAGTCCGGAAGGCTCACCTGATCGAATGTGCCGCCGAGGGCCACTCCTGCGCAATTGATCAACAGAGTCGTGTCCGGGTGATGGGACGCCAATTCTGCGCCGGTCCGGTCCGTGCCTTCCCGATCCGACAGATCAGCGATGACCGTGGTCACGGAGATTCCTGGATGCTTGGACCTCAGATCGCGAGCAACGCGCGTCAGTCCATCTGCATCCCGGTCGACCAGGACGAGGTTGCTCCCCCGAGAACCAAGATGTCGCGCAAGTGCTTCGCCGATCCCACTGGCTGCGCCCGTGAGGATTGCCTTGCCTCCAGCAAATACATAGCGTCTCATGCGGTCGCTCCTTCATGACGGGTGGTAGCTGCGTTCTCTCTCAAGAAGGTCCTGACGAGTGACGCGAACTCGTCCGGGCGCTCGATCTGCGGCATGTGTCCCGTCTCGGCGAAGACGTGTGTCTTCGCACGGGGGAGAGAAGCGATAGCTGCTCGTAGCTGCCGCGAGGGAAGCACTCGATCCTCGTTGCCCCACACGACGAGTAGGGGGAAGTCGAGCTGAGCGATCGTGCGCAGAAGCGGTTCACGCCACGCGCGTCGCACGCCGAAGATGGTACCCAGGTCTTGAGCTACGTCCAGAACGGTAGCCGCGTGCGTGGGGCGTTGCGCCAGGGAGAGGGCGCGCGAGATGCGCTCGGGCGTCACAAGTGTCTGATCGTGGAAAATGGATCGAAGCATACGGTCGGAACTGCCGGCTGAAGGCCTGACGAGAAGCGAGCCGAGGGGCCTGACCGCCAGGAGGCGCAGGGCCATCGCCACCTCTTTGCCGAATCCGGCGCTGTCGACGAGGACCAGCGACGATACCCTGCTCGGGTTCGTCGCGGCGAAGAACATCGCCACGGCACCTCCGAGCGAATTGCCGACTACGTCCACGGCGCCCCTGATGCCGAGGGCGTCGAGGAAGGCCGGCAGAACGCCCGCCAGCTCCTCCAACGTGACAGGGGACCCGGGTCGCTCAGAGTACGCAAAGCCGGGAAGGTCGAGGCTGACGACACGATGACTGGACGAGAGCCGGTCGTGCTGCTCGTTCCAATCCTCCAGACTTTGTCCGATCCCGTGCAGAAGTACAAGTGGGCGACCCTCTCCACTTACCCGATGTCGTAGACGAAGTCCGCCCGCGTACAGGTAGGAGACGCCCGAAAGAGCGTCGGCGTCCCGAATGGCATGCACGCGAGACGTCGCATCGGTGCCGTCCCGGCGGCCGAAGCGAACGTCGTCGCCCAGCTTGCCCACCCGAAGCAGAAGAAAGTCCCGAAGATAGTTTTGTCGGAGCCGCCACGGAGGGCGCCTTCCCTGCTTGGGCGCTAGGTCGATGCTCCTCTGGATGTAGCCGGCCTGTAGGTCGAGAAGCGGACCGACCAGCCCCTCGCGGACAGCGGACGGCGCCCGAGGAATGACCGTGACCTCGTTGCGGCGATCCATGCGCCGCAGGATCCGGCCGACATAGCGAGCGACCAAATCCGCTTTGAGAGTCCACGACGCGTTCGTGTAGCCGATCGTGAAGGCGAAGTTCGGCACTCCCTCCAGCATCATGCCCTTGTAGGCAAGTGTCTTACTGACATCGATGGGACGCTCGTCCACTGTGAGCTCGACGCCTCCGAAGATAAGTAGATTCAGCCCGGTCGCGGTGACGATGACATCGGCATCCAGATGGGCGCCGGACGCAAGCTGGAGGCCGTTCTCAGTGACTCGGTCGATGCTATCCGTCACGATGTCGGCGGCGCCGCTGGTGATCGCTGCGTACAGGTCACCGTCGGGGATTGCGCAAAGACGCTGATCCCACGGCTGGTAATTCGGCCCTAGATGAGTGTCGACGGCGAAGCCTGCGGGCAGGTTGGCGACGGCGGCCTTGCGCAGAATGGACTTCATGAGTTCCGGCCACCGACGGCTGAGGTGGTACGTCGCCATCGAGTATGCGATGTTCTTGACCCGGACGATGCTGTACGCCGCGCGGACGGGAAGCCGCCCTCGGAGTCCGTCCGCAAGGCGATCGCCTCTCGGAACCGGCGCCATGTAGGTCGGAGAGCGCTGGAGCATGGTGACGTGCTTCGCGGCCGCAGCCATGGACGGCACGAGAGTCACAGCGGTCGCTCCGCTGCCGATGACGACGACTCGTTTGTCGACGTAATCAAGATCAGTTGGCCAATGCTGAGGGTGAACCACGGTGCCCGCAAAATCTTCGAGGCCATCAATGACAGGCGAATAGCCCTGGTCGTACCGGTAGTAGCCGGAGCATACGAAAAGGAATGAGCAGGTAAAGGTCACGGTTCGGTTGCTCTCGGCGGCGCCCGCCGACTCCGCTACGTAGTCACCTTCTCCGGTCAGCAGCACCTTCACGGTCCAGACAGCCTCGCTCGATGACCATTCGGCCGCGATGACTCGGTGGTTGGTACGAATCCGAGGTCCGAGATCCTCGTCCCGGACCGTGTCGCGGATGTACGCGCGTATGGACTCACCGTCTGCGATGGCCGCACCGTCCGTCCAGGGGCGAAATGAGTAACCGAGCGTGAACATGTCCGAATCGGATCGGACGCCTGGATAGCGGAACAGGTCCCAAGTCCCGCCGATCGATCCTCGCGACTCGAGGATCAACAGGCTCGTTCCCGGTCTGTCCCGCTGCAGGTGACTGGCAGCCCCGACGCCACTTAGGCCGCCACCGACAATCAACACGTCGTAGTGCTCGATCATGACGGCCAGTTTAGACGTCGCGTCGAAAAAGTCGACACCGTGTCCAAAGGCACCGGTTGGTATTGTCCAGGCATGGCACAACGCGGGCGCAGGAAAACGCGACCCTCGGGCGACGAGCGAGAAGAGGCGATCCTCCTCGGAGCAGAACGCTTGATGCAGGAGCGACCATTTGCCTTGTTGTCAGTCGAGGATCTCGCTTCGAGCGCTGGCCTGTCTCGGTCGGCGTTCTACTTCTACTTCTCGCTGAAAGACGATGTGCTGCTCGCGCTCCTCCACAGGGTCCTCAATGAGGCCGAAGAGCGAGTTGCCATGCTTCCACGTGCATTCGAACCAGACCCTGAAGCGGCCTGGAGACGTGTGATCGATGCTTATGTCGAGGTCTTCGCCTCCCATCGGGCAGTAGCCGTTGCAACCCTGACTGCACGTCTGCACAATGCCCAGATAGACGAGCTGTGGTCCTCTTCCATGACCGCTTGGGTCCGCTACACCACCGAGGCGATCGCCTGTGAGCGGCTGCGTGGAGTTGCCGCACCGGGGCTCGATGCTCGGAATCTCGCAATCGCACTGAATCTGATGAACGAGCGGGTTATCTCTTCGGTATTCGTGGGCGAGGACCCGTTCATTCCCGAGTCGGACGTCGCAGGGGTGCTGACCAGCCTTTGGCTTCAGACCATCTATGGCCGTATGCCCCTCGACCTCAAGCCGTAGCTAGCCCGTGGGCCCAGCGCGGTGCTCGCGGTTCGCGGGCAGCGAGAGCGGGCTCCCTGGCACAGCGCTTCGCCGGTGTAGCCGCTAACAGCCGTGAGGCGGAGGACGTTAACAGCCGTGAGGCGGAGGACGTCTAGTTCCGAGCCTCGCGAGAAAGGTGGCATGTTCTCTGAACGAGCGATGCGAACGAGAGCACCTCCACGGGCAAGTCGCGATCTCCTGCGGCGCTGTTAGTCGTCCGTTCGTAACCGCGTCCCACGACTCAAGGAGTACTTCCTACCGTCGAACAGGGCCGGCCTCGGCCGAGTGCCCGATGACGAAGTGCACCGGCTGACCGGCGGGGTCATTTCCGGGAACCCAGTACTGATCATCCCGTGCTGGACGCTGGCCACGTGACGGCGAGACGGCCTGATCCCGCAAGGATCACGGAGCCGTCGGGCGTCACGATCTCCGCAGTTGTTCCGGCCGGGATCACCACGTCGATACGACCGGAATCCTGACTCCCTTCCCAGCGGGATCGGACCTCTCCATAGGGGGTGCGGACCGAAGCTTCCACCCAGTCAAGATGCTCCGTAATGAGGGGCTCGATGTGTATGTGTCGGTATCCAGGAGATGCGGGGGCGATGCCGGCCAGTTCTTCTCGAAGCCAACCTGCGACAGTACCGAACGCATAGTGATTGTGGCTGGCCCTGGCGCGACCAGCCTCCTCGTATCCCCCGTCCCACGTCTCCCAGATGGTCGTAGCGCCACGCTCCACCTGCCCCAACCAGGACGGCGTCGTCGTCTGGAGTAGAAGTTGCATCGCTAGGTCTGCACGACCATTTTCTCGAAGAGCGGAAAGCAGGAGAGGGGTGGAAAGGAACCCCGTGGCGAGGTGGGTGTCTGCGTCACGGATCAGCACCTCCAATCTGTCTGCGGCTCGCGTCCTTTCGTCCTCGGTCAGGAGTCCGAACGCCAATGCCCGCACGTAGTCGTCCTGCTTGTCCTCGCCGATGCGACCGCCGCCGTCGTGCACGAAGGCCGCCCGCCAAGCAGCGCGCACGCGATCGGCTAGTTCGAGGTATCGAATGCGGTCGTGGTCACGCCCAAGAACTCGCGCGACGGCCGAGAGGGTCCGAGAAGATCGTTCGAAGTACGCGGTCGCCAGGGCCGCACCGTGCAGCGTGCCGTCGAGCAGAGCGAACCCTTCACCGGGTCGCAGCCATTCGCCCCAATGGAAACCACTGTCGAGGATGTACTGCTCGTGCTTACCGAAACGGCGAGCTAGCCAGCGCGACGCTCCACGGCGGCGCGCTGCACGCGCCAGTCTGCGGACCCACAATTGCATCGATCGGTACTGCCGCTCCAGCGTTGCGGTGTCTCCGTAGTACCGGTAGAGATCCCAGGGAGTGAGGACGGCGACGTCCCCCCAGCCTACGGAGTTGCCCAGGACTTCCGAGACGAGGTGAGTGATGAAACTTGCGTCGCCAGTCCGCTCGCTCGGTATCCAAGGCGGGATGTTTCCGTTGGGCCGCTGCTCTATAGAGACGCTACGAAGGTAGCGTCGAAGGAATGCCTGGCTATCCACGACGCCGGTTGCGGTCGGCGCGAACACCTGGATGTCGCCCGTCCATCCCGATCTCTCACGAGTGGGGCAGTCCGTGGCCGTGTCGACGAAGTTCGACCGTGTCGACCAGAGAACGTTCTGCCAGAGCTGCCCCAGGCGCTCATCGGACGCTGCGAACGAGCCAGCCGTCTCGACGTCGGTCGACAGAGCTATCCCTTCTACGTCGTCCGCCGACAGATCACCATCGAGGCCGTCGATCTGGACGTAGCGGAACCCGTGAATGGTGAACCACGGTTGCCACCACTGCTCAGAACCGTCGAGTACAACTTCATCGCGCTGCTGCCACGGTTTCTTGGGATTGGTCAGGATCCATTCAACATCGAGCTCGCCGTCAGGGTCGAGCACCTCGCTGAACGTCATGCGAACGGTCCTGCCGGCTGGACCCGCGACCCTGAGACGGACGATGCCGGCGATGTTCTGGCCGAGATCGACAAGCTGGGCACCTTGAGGAGATCGCCACACCCGAGGTCGGAACCTCGCCACGTCGGTCACGCGCTCAACTTGTTCCGCGATCAACTGCGCGGGAGGTGCAGGGAGGACTCGAACAGGAGAAAGGCGGTGCGGCGTATTGGATGCCGATGACCAGTCCTCTTCCGCGACGCGAAGGTCCGCACGCTCGCCGTGTTTCGGGTCGGTCTCAGTGATGCGGCCGGAACCACCCGCCCAGGATGCGTCGGAGACGAAGGTGAACGACCGGTCTTCCGACTGAACGACGAGCTGTGCCATCGCTGCGAGAGTGTGCCCGAAGGTGTTCCGCCGGTCGAAGAACCCCAGCCGACCCCGATACCGCCCGTCTCCCACGGCGATCGCCACGATATTTTCACCAGGACGCAGGGATTCGGTGACGTCGTACATCTGGTACTCGATCTCCTTCCCGAAGGGCGTGAAGCGAGGAACGAGCGCAGGACCCGTATGGTCGACGCCATTGACGAAAAGGCGGTGCCAGCCAAGTGAGCTGACATAGAGGCGCGCACGATCGATCTTCTCCGGAAGCGACGCCGATCCCCGCAGATAGAGGGCACCGGCGGTGTCATCTTGCGCAGTGACCCACTCTCCGGCCCACTCGGAGGCGTCCAGGATTCCAGTTTCGAAGATCCCCTCGCTCGACCACTCGGACCAGGAAGCCCCCTCATCGCGGATGCGGACGCGCCAGCAATAGGTCGTGGATGAGCGCAGGAGCGACCCGCTGTAGGAATGGCCGAACGGGTGTTCGCCGTCGTTCTCACCCGAGTCCCACAGAACGTCGGTCGAGCCCTCCCGACGGACCTGCACCTGCCAACCGGTCTGGAGAACGCCCGTTCGGGACGAGTTCAGTTGCCAAGAGAACTCGGGGGCCTTCGAATCGATTCCTCGAGGCGTGTCACGAGCATCGACGCGCAACTCGCTGATGGTCACGTCACCGAGCGAGTGGCCCGGGCTCTTCGCCGATTTCATCGTCATGAACTCATCCCGTCGGTCAATTTTTCTTACCAGTAAGTCAGGTGCAAGTATGAGCCTAGGATGGAAGGTGTGCAAGAACGACCTCGGGCCCGGATCGTGCGCGCGGCCGTCAGCGTGTTCGCCCGCGACGGCTACAACTCCGGCTCTCTGAACGACGTCGCCTTAGCGGCGGGGCTGTCCCGGCAGAATTTGCTTTACTACTACTCCTCGAAGCAGAAGCTCCTTCTCGCGGTCCTCGAAGAGCGCGACGCGGAGCTCAATCAGGCTCTGCACTTCGCGGACTTGGACAGATACAGAACGTTGGCGGACTACGTCTCGGATCTGTCCGCCCTGCTGCCGAAGGTCTATGCGGATAGGGAGGTGATCGCCCTCTATCACCGACTCGTTGCCGAAGCAGCGGACCCCCTGCATCCGGCCCGCGACTGGGTTCGAGAAAGACACGGACGCATTCGGAACGAATACGAGTCGATGATCCGACGCGCTGTCAGTGCGGGTGAGATCCGCGCTGACATCGATGCTCTCGCCGTGGCGACCGTGCTCCTCGGGGGCATCGAGGGAATCGAGTCGCAGTGGCTCGTCGACGATGAGGTCGACTGGGCGGCGGCGGCGCACGTTCTTCGCACGTTCCTCGCAGCCCTTTCGACCTAGGTGGCCGTCAGGCACAGGCCTCGAGGTCTGGCCACTCAGCTGCAGCCGGTCCGCAAGCCGTAGACGTCCCTGTTCGCGACCGTGCGGACAAGCTCTTGGACCTCCAAGGGGCCTTGCATGGGATGCCTCCGCGCGACCTGATCGGCTGGAGTCAGCGTAGTGAGGTTGAAGATCGAAGCAACCAGGGCTGAATGACACGGCGTTGCTTGGTCGATGTGTTCAGAAGGTTCTCATGTGGGCCTGCCGTTGTTGCCATATCCGGACCGTGCGCCCTCGATGGCGCTATCAAGCGTCCGAAGCCAATCGACACGGGCCTCCTGGCTCAGGTCTCCGCCTTGATTCAGGAGCCAGTGGCTGGAGGCGACTGTGACGCCGCTCATTAGTGAGCCGATAAGCAGATCCACTTCGAGTCGACTCCAGCTGGGGTAGCGGGCAGAGACGTGCTCGGCCATGTGCAGTGAGGTCCGGTCCATGATCTGCCGGAGGAGGGCTTCGTGGCGGGGTGATGCTTGGTCGCCTCGCCCGACGACTGCTCCAACGGACAGGATCACGTCGGGCATGTTCGTCGCCCGGAGAGACTGCGACACCTCGTTGAACACGGCCGCACGCGATCCGTCAGTTGCCGGTGCCGCTGACGTGGCCTCGTCGAAGGTCGCCCAGGCGTTCTCGAACTGCTCGACGCTCGCGGTCACGAGCACGTCTGAGACCGAGGGGAAGTAGTTGAACACCGTCGCCCGTGAGACGTCGGCTCGCTCAGCGAGCTCTTCGACGGTGAACGTGGGGCCTCCGCGCTCGATGACCAGTGCCGTCGCGGCGTCGAGGATCGAGCGCCGCGAGCGTGCCTTCAACATCTCGCGACGACCTTGAGGGGGAACTGAAGAGTTCATGATCTGATCCTAGTCGTCCATAGGTAGACGCCGTCTACGATTGGACGTAGTCTCGTTGTCGAGCGAATCGCTCAACGACGAAGGGCATCATGAACGCGCACGAGCAGTCGACCAAGTCCCAGGAATCCCGGGCGCCGGGGGTCGGCGCTGACCGGTCCCGACGGTTCCGGTGGGTGTGGACTCTCGCGGCCGTCGTCGCGGCGGTCCTCGCTGGGTTGGTGGTGCTGCTCGCGGCGGGGAACCTCGTTCCCGCGGCGACGAACATTGTGACGCTCGGCGGCACGATGGCCTGGGCGAGCTTCGCGCCTCACCTCGTGATCGTCAGCGTCGTGGCAGCTCTTCTCTGCATTCCTCTCTGGCGGGCCAGGCGGCGCCCTGTGCTCCGGGGCATCGCCTCCGGGCTGGTGGCCGTGGCGCTCGTCGCCTCGACTGCCATCACCGCGTCGCTGGTGAACGCTGCGACGGAGAACGGTGGGTCCGTCAACCTGGCCCAGTCGTTGGCGACGACGAACCCGCCCGTGACCCCGACCGAGATCACGACCTACGCTACCGCCGACGGGCAGCCCCAACAGGCCCGGATCTACGAGCCAGCGGGTGGCCCGGAAGGGGCGCCGGTGATGATGTACATCCACGGTGGTGGCTGGTACATCGGCACCGCCGAGGAGTCGGACAGCATGGCCCAGCGGTGGGCTGACGAGGGCTGGTACGTCGTCAACGTCGACTACCGCCTCGCAGACGCCGAGAACGCGACGTGGGACAAGGCCCCGGCCGACGTCGCGTGCGCACTTACCTGGACGGACCAGCTGGCGGAGAAGGTCGGCGCGGACACCAGCAAGCTGACCGTCATGGGCGACTCCGCCGGTGGGCACCTGGCCATGCTCCTCGGTTGGTCCGCCGCCGCCGGGAGCGCCGCCTCCACCTGCCCCGAGCTCGGCGACGTGCCCGTTCCCGACGCTGTCGTGGCCGGCTACCCCGTGAGCAACATCGAGTACACCTACGAGGACGGCGCAGCGCCCCTGGCCGCCTACAACCCGCAGGAGTTCACGCGGTTCTTCCTCGGCGGGGCACCGGCGGAGTTCCCCGACCGTGCCCGCGCGGTCTCGCCCTCCACCTACCTCGGCGCAGACACCCCGTCGACTCTCGTCCTCCAGCCCGAGAGGGACGACTTCATCCCCGCCGAGGGCAACGACGAGGTCATCGAGGAGGCCCAGGACGCAGGCGTCGACGCCACGATCGCCCAGGTCCCGTTCGCATGGCACGGCTTCGACGCCACCCGCGACAGCATCGGCGGCCAGATCAAGACGACCGTGACGACGAACTGGCTCGCGGAACGCAACCTCGCACCCTGACCGCAGCGCACCAGCACCCACACCACCTGCTGGCACCACCATCGGGCCGGCACCACCCACCCCGCAGACTGATCGAGAGGCACCAGGAACATGCACGAGCACGACGCAGCACCACGATCGGCACGAGAGCACCAAGGCGGCACCGGCGCCCATCCGGCGCGGTTCGCCAAGGCGCGCACCGCTGCCGCTGTCGTCGCGGCGATCATTGGAGGGATCATCGCCCTCCTCGCACTCGGGACCGCGTTCGGGCCGGGTGAGTTCCTCGGGACCCTGGCATCGGCCTTCGCGTGGTCGTTCTTCGGCCCCCAGTTCGTCGTGCTGAGCGTGATCGCGGCTCTGCTGTGCATCCCGCTCTGGCGGGCGAGGCGCCGCCCTGTGCTGCGGGGCGTTGCCTCGGGCCTGGTGGTCATCGCACTCGTCTCCTCGACCGTCATCACCGGGATCATGGTCATGGCCGCGTCCGACAACGGCGGCTCGGTCAACCTCGCGCAGGCGTTGACCCTCTCATCGTCGCCCGAGGGGCCGGATGAGGTCACGGCTTACGTCACCGTCGACGGTGAGCAGCAGCAGGCGCGCGTCTTCGAGCCCGAGGGTGGTGCCGAGGGTGCTCCGGTGCTGATGTACATCCACGGCGGCGCCTGGTACATGGGCTCCGCGGAAGGCTCCGACCAGATCGCCCGCTCCTTCGCCAGCAAGGGCTTCTACGTCGTCAACATCGACTACCGCCTCTCCGACGCCACCGACCCGACCTGGGACAAGGCCCCCGCGGACGTCGCCTGCGGCCTGGCCTGGACCGGGCAGCAGGCTGCCGCCGCGGGTGCCGACACCGACAAGCTCACCGTCATCGGCGACTCTGCCGGCGGGCACCTGGCCATGCTCCTCGGCTGGTCCGCCGCCGACGGCGCCGCCGCGTCCTCGTGCCCTGAGCTCGGAGACGTGCCCGTCCCCGACGCCGTCATCGCCTCCTACCCGGTCGCCGACCTGACGTACACGTGCGAGAACGGGACCGCGCCTCTCGGAGTCGACCCGGAGGAGTTCATCCGGGACTTCCTCGGCGGCTCCCCGGCGGAGCAGCCCGAGCGACTCGAGGCGGTCTCCCCGCTTACGTACGTCTCGGACAAGACCCCGCCGACCCTCATCGTCGAGCCCGAGCGCGATGACTTCATCCCCGCAGCAGGCAACTACGCCGTGGCTGACAAGGCACGTCAGGCCGGGGTCGACGTCACGGTCGCGCGCGTCCCCTTCGGCTACCACGGCTTCGACAGCCTGCCGGGCAGTGTCGGCGGCCAAACCCGCAGCAGCATCGTCGTGAACTGGCTGAAGGGTCTCAACCTCGCTTCCTAGCTCCACACACGCAGAAGGCCCTCCGGTGATAGCCCCCGGGGGGCCTTTTGCTGCGCGGAATCAGGATGGAACGTTGACGCGTTTCCAGGCCAGTTCCAAAGCTTCGAAAACGGGATCTGGAAGGAACACGGTCACCCGCTTTCCCCGGACCCGGGCCGTGACCACGATCTCCTTGTCGTCCTTGACCTTGGAGAGGACGAGAAAGTCAGCAGGCTCGACACGTTTCATCGTCAGCGGTGCTCTCAAACCCGCGGGAGCAGAACCCCACATCAGGTAGCCCTCGTGAGTCTCAGCCGCATAGGAAATCCCGTGAGTGGTCCACGCTGCGCTGAAAGCCAAGCTCGAGTCTATGGCCTAGATATCCCATCCCAGTGGGTCGCCTGGAGACAACCAGGCGCCCCACCGATGGCAGCGGGATCTAGTCTGCGTCCGCACCGTACCTCGAAGATGCGCGTGCACCTATGCCCTGACAGGTCTCAGCAAGCTAGGCGCGGACCCTGCCCTCGCAACAAGGGGTGACGCGCGACGCATCGTTGAACAACGGGACACCCTGCCCGGGGGGTTCTGCTCGAGACTGCAAGTCCGCCCCTACTGCTGGGGTGCGAGGTCGCGCTGCTCCAACCAGGTCTTGGTGACACTGTTCTTCACCTGCCCGCCGAGACCACCCTGAAGGGCGTCGAAGGCGTGCCACGCGAAGGGGACGGAGACGATCCTCGCGTCGACACCCGCCTGCTGGGCGGTCTTGATCGAGCGGTAGTTGCCCTCGGCCGGGATGAAGTCATCCCGGTCAGGCTGCAACACCAGGGTCGACGGAGTGTTCGCACTGAGGTAGGTCAGCGGGGAGATGGCCCGCAGGCGGTCCGGGAACTCGGCTGGCGTGCCACCGAGGAAGAGGTGCGTGAACTCCTGAGGATCGATCCCCGGAACCGGGGCGACGCCGTGGTCGTAGTTGTACTGGACGTCGATCGCGGGGTAGCTCGCCACGATCGCGTCGGGCACAGGAACGTCACCCTGATCGGCGCACGTGGACGCCGCGGCGCCGTCAGCGGCGGACCAGCCGAGAAGAACAGCCAGGTGGCCACCGGCGGAGTCGCCCATCACAGTGAGCCGGTCGTTGTCAGCGCCGGCCTCGGCGGCATGACGGTCGGTCCAGGTGAGAGCGCACGCAAGATCGGCCGGTGCCTTGTCCCACGTCGGCTGTTGCGTGCTCGAGAGGCGGTAGTTGACGCTGACGACGTACCAGCCCTCCGCCGCCCAGTGCTGGACCGTGGACTCGGACTCCTCTGCCGAACCCGTCTCCCAACCGCCACCGTGGACGTACATCATCACCGGCGCGCCCGCAGCGCCGCCCTCGGGCTCGTACACACGCGCCTCCAACGGCTCGCCGCCGGCGGTGACGTAGGTGGTGACCTCGGTCGGAGGCCCCGTCGGCGTCGAGAGCGAGACGGCCTGAACAAGATCCAGGGATCCGCCGTTGGAGGTGGCGGCCATGGCCAACGAACCGGTGATGAAGGTCGAGGCGGCCAGGGCGAGCACCGCAGCCCCGGACGCGATGCCGCGGAGCACGGGCCGTCGCCGCGCCCGCCACAGCGGGATCGTCAGCAGCGCGGCGACCAAGCTGACGAGGACCAGGTGTGGGGCTGCGCTTGCCCAGACGTAGGTGCCGGCGAGCGTAAAGATGTTGGAGGACGCGGGGAAGAAGTTCGCGGCAGCGAGAAGCGTCACGACGATTCCGAGTGTCGCGGCGCTCACGGCGGTGGCCGTCTGCAGCCAAGGGAAGCGCATCTTCAAGCGCGGGGTGGCGGAGGGCTGCTGCAGCATGCGCGTGTCTTCTTTCATGAGGTAACGACCTTCCGTGAGCGGTAGACCACGTCGAAGCTTAGACTCAATATAAAGTAGCGACCAAAGAAAGGGGAAGTGGACTGGCGTCGATTCGAACACCAGGCCCGGTCGGCGTTTGCGCGACTAGCGAGCTCAATTCTCGACACTTCGAAGATGTCGAGTCGGCAGCGATAGCGGCTGGCAGCACTGCCGCCCAGGTCGCCCCGTCCTGGCGCATCGACTGCAGGCGACTCTCTGAACACGCTCTCCGTGTCCTAGGTGGCTTTCCTTCAGCCGGCCCGGCTCGGGTCATCGAAGGGTGTCGCCACGGACGGTATCGAGGTGCTGGTGCAGGGTCTCGGTCAGGGTGCGCATCTCGACCAGCTGAGCCGAAGTGAACGCGTCGATGAAGATCTCGCGGACCAGCCGCAGGTGAGACGCCGATGAGCTGCGGAAGATCCGGGAGCCGATGTCGGTCAGGGTCACGGCGGCGCCGCGGGCGTCGCCGCCTACGAGCCCTCGGGTGATGAGGCCGCGTTCTTCCATGCGGCGCAGGTGGTGCGACAGGCGGCTCCGCTCCCACCCCACGACATCGGCGACATCGGATGACCGGAGCGTCTTCTCGGCCGCCTCACTGAGGGCAAGCATGACCGCGTAGTCGCCGGGTGAGATCCCTGACGTGTCGTGGAACGCGGTCGTCAGGGTGCGTTTGACCTGTTCGGAGGTCTCGACGTAGTCGCGCCAGATCGCCAGTTCGGCCGCGTTAGGCGATCTCCGTCGTGCTGGTGCGTCGTCTTCGTTTTTCATCGCGCCTCCTTGTTGACTTCTCGACCGTAGCGGCAGATCATTGACACGTCAACCACATGGTTGACGTGTCAATGAATTGAGGAATCATGATCGACATCGACTTCGGCCTCGACACCTTCGGGGACGTCCCCTCCGACGAGACCGGTGCGCCGGTCAGTCACGCCCGCTCCATCCGGCAGCTCGTCGATGAGGCCGTCATGGCCGACGAGCTCGGCGTGGACGTGTTCACGGTGGGTGAGCATCACCGACCCGAGTACTCGGTCTCGTCACCCGAGACCGTGCTCGCCGGGCTCGCGACGGCGACCCGTCGCATCCGCCTCGGTTCCGGGGTGACAGTGCTCAGCTCCGACGACCCCGTGCGCGTCTTCCAGCGATTCGCGACCGTGGATGCCCTCTCCGGTGGGCGAGCCGAGGTGATCCTCGGGCGTGGTTCGTTCACCGAGTCGTTCCCCCTCTTCGGGTACGACATGGCCGACTACGAGGTCCTCTTCGAGGAGAAGATCGAACTGTTCTCGCGCCTGCTGACCGAAGAGCCGGTCACCTGGTCCGGGACGACCCGGGCGCCGCTGACCGACGCGGACGTCTTCCCGAAGACCGAGCACGGCCTCTCGACCTGGGTCGGCGTCGGCGGGTCGCCGCAGTCGGTCGTGCGGACGGCGAAGTACGGCTTCCCGCTCATGTTGGCCATCATCGGAGGGCAGCCGCAGCGATTCGCCCCGTACCTCGATCTCTACCGCCGTGCCGCCGAGGAGTTCGGCACGACGGCTCACCCCGTCGGCATGCACTCGCCCGGGTTCGTCGCCGACACCGACGAGGAGGCGCTGGAGGCCTGGTACCCGCACTTCAAGGTCGTCCGCGATCGCATCGGCGCTCTGCGCGGCTGGCCGCCGGTGACACGGAGCGAGTTCGACCGCGAGGTGGCGTCCGGGTCGATGTACGTCGGCTCGGCCGAGACGGTCGCCCAGAAGATGTCCCGAACCATCCATGACATGGGTGTCGGCCGTTTCGACATGATCTACACCTCCGGCACGCAGTCGATCAAGGACCGCCTCCGATCGGTCGAGCTCTACGGCACGACGGTCATCCCCCGGGTCCGAGAGCTCCTGGCCGAGATGCCGGCCCGCCCCTCGGTCGTGACCGCGTGACGACCTCGACCATCGCGATCCTCGGTGCCGGCAAGCTCGGCACCGTCCTGGCCCGGCTGGCCGTGGCGGCGGGGCACCGGGTTCTCGTCGCGGGATCCGGTGACCCCGAGAGGATCCGCCTGATCCTCGCCGTCGTCTCTCCCGGCGCGGAGCCTGCTCGCGCAGCCGACGCCGTGGACGCGGCAGACGTCGTCATCCTCGCGCTGCCGCTCGGACGGCTGGGCACCGTCCCTGCCGACGCACTGCACGGAAAAGTCGTGATCGACGCCATGAACTACTGGTGGGAGGTCGACGGTATCCGTGACGATCTCGGCGACCCCCGCACCTCGACCAGCGAGCTCGTACAACGTCATCTGCATGACTCGACGGTCGTCAAGGCCTTCAACCACATGGGATACCACGACCTCGACGAAGGCCCCAGGCCCGTGGGTGCTGCGGACCGCAAAGCGATCGCGGTCGCCGGAGACGATCCGCACGCCGTCGCCGTGGCCTCGGCTCTCGTCGACGCGTGGGGCTTCGACCCCGTCCTGGCCGGTTCGCTGCACGACAGCATCGAACTCGAACCCCACGCCGAGACCTTCGGTGCCAACGTCTCCGCCGGCGAACTGGTGGAGATGCTCGAGCGGTTCCCGACCACTCCTCGAGGGCTCGATGTAGCCGTCGCCCGGTCGTGACGCCTCATGCTGGGAGTGGCCGGATGACCAGCCCCGCTCGGCCGTTGACTGAGAATCGCGCCGGTGTTGAGAGGAACGGAGGCGAAGCGGGTGGCCGAGACAGAACCATAGGTGTTCCGGCAAGTTTTCGCGGGATAAGCGTGGGATGAAGATGCTACCCAACTCGCGACTGGGCAGAAGTCGCGGGCTGTGGTGCCCCTGGAGGGACTCGAACCCCCAACCCATTCATTCGGGCTCCCGCGGTGAGAAAGGTCTGGGGGTGTAAGGGATCGTTTGCTAGAGGTTGCGGGTGAGCACTGCTGAGCCTCGAGGATGCGCATCTCGAGCATTCGAAGCATGCCGCGCATGGACCCAGCATGAAGTCATCACAGTCCCCCGTCGTCCGCCTCTACGGAGCGCCCGACGTCGCTACTCTCCTCGGCACGACGACCGCGGCCCTCGCTCAGCAGCGTTACGAGAGACGCGGCCCGGCTTTCCTGAAGTTCGGGTCCTCGGTCCGGTACAGGGAGGTCGACTTGCTTGACTACCTGCCGGCCAACCTGGTGCCTACCGACGACTCCCCCGCGCCGCGCCCAGTCCGCCTGCTCGACGAGCTCATGGGTGCCCGCTGAGATGGCTCCACCCAAGAAGTACGTGACCAGTAAGGGCGAGGTCCGCTACGAGGTCCGCTACCGAAACCTTGACAACAGGTCCACTCGCCAGCGAGGGTTCACGACTCTCAAGGCCGCCGAGAAATGGGCGCTCGACAACGCGAACCGCCTCGCGATGGGAAGTCATATTCCTGCGTCGGCCCAGAGGAAGCTCGCCGGCCACTTCGTCGAGACCTACATCAACCGAACCGCCACCATCAGACCCACCACAGCAGCGTCGCGGACGAGTACCGCACGGACCTGGGTCTTGCCGACGTGGGCGAACCGTCCCGTTGGTCGCATCGACCAGGACGGGGTCAAGGCCTGGGTAGAAGAACTCCACCAGCAAGGGGTCAGTGCCGCAACCATCGAGAAAGCAGTCGGCGTGCTCCGGGGCAGCCTGGCCCTCGCGGTCTCGAGCAAGGCCCTGGCATCGAATCCCGTCGTAGGGATAAAACTGCCAGAGCAGGTACGTCGCGACAATGCCTATCTCACTGCCGAACAGGTCGCGCATCTGGTATCCCACGCAGGTCGACAAGCACTCCTGGTGAGCTTCCTGGCCTACTCCGGGCTCCGTTTCGGGGAGGCCGCGGCGCTTCGCGTCCGAGACCTCGACCTCGACGCTGGCCGTGTGCGTGTCAGAGCATCCGTGACCGAGGTCAAAGGGAAGCTCGTGGAAGGACCCCCGAAGAACGGAAAGGCTCGAAGCGTGCCCCTGGCTCATTTCCTGCGGGCGCCCCTGGCAAGCAGCGTTCAGGGTAGAAGCTCTGACGGTCTTGTTTTTCGCGCAGCCCGTGGGGGGCCCCTTCGGGCCAACACGTGGCGTTCCCGCGACTTCGCAGCAGCGGTGCGGGCAGCACAGGGAGCGGCCCCTTACGACAAGCCCTTTCCCACCCTCGTGCCGCACGACTTACGCCACACCGCCGCGTCTCTCGCTGTCCAGGCTGGTGCGAACGTCAAGGTCCTGCAGCGGATGCTCGGCCACGCCGCGGCCTCGATGACTCTCGACGTCTACGCTGACCTGTTCGACACTGACCTCGACGAAGTCGTCGCTGCTCTCGCCCCGGGCGCCCAGGCGTCAGGAATCGCAGCGCTTCTCAGGCCTGCAGGGAATGGCGAACTGCCCACGCCGAGAGCACCCGGTGATTCGTAGGGCGCGGCCCGACTCGACACCTCTTCCGCCGGATGTGTCGGCGAGGACATCGAATCCCTGGTCCGCCACGTCACGCACGCGCACCATCCCAGTCGAGCGCTCACGAGAGTGAACGCTGAACGATGGAACGCCCTCCCCCTGGTGATGCGAGCCGTGGTTTGGCCAGTTTCAGGCCACGCTCCGACCCGGAGAGACTCACCGGTGGAACTTGCGCAGCTCAGGCACCCGTGGCAAGTCGACCCAGAGACGCGCGCTCGCTTCGGTGACACCACACCCGCTCACGGCGAAGGCAGCCTCGCCCAGCCTGTCGAGAAGCGGTGCCAGGCTCGCAGCCTTTGCCGCGCTGAGGTAACCGACCTTTCGCTCTTGCCCGAACACGGCGACTGCGTTCGCGTCGTAGACATTCTCGGGTTCACGCACCAGGCGGTACTCGACCCCGCCGAAGAGCGAGCGCTCACGATCGCGCAGATAGTTGGCCACACCCACGATCCGGAGCCGCCGCGAGGCGAGCGAGCGTAAGTCGATCTCGGGGAGGGCATGGTCGATCCAGGCTTCGGTGACCGGCTTCCGGGCTTCAACGCCGCGCTTGGCATACGCCTGCTTAGCTTCGATCTCTTCAACTGAACCGGCGCCCGAGGCTCTGTCCACGGCTGACACCCGCCTTGGGCCTTGTCCCTTCAACGCCGCAGGGCGGGGCCTCTCGAGCGCAGCCGGTGGCGCTTCGGACGGTAGGTCCTTACTCCGTACCAAGCCGAGAAAACAGCGGTGACAATGCCGAGCACCACGAGCAGCTCCATGGGGTCACCGTACTGGCGAGGGCGACCTCGGGAGCAACCGTTCCTCCCGCAGCAGAGTGCGCGGTCGCGAGCTAGATCCCGAGCGAGTTGCCGGCCAGGCCTGGTGGCAACCGCACCCCGCTCGGGGCGGAGTCCAACTCGCTCGTGATGCACCCCACTCGCTCCGTCCCCGCCGAAGGACGCCGCCGAACTCCTAGAGACGCTGCCTTGATGGGCGCGCGGAGGTGCATCAGCCGGTCTTGTGTCCAAAACGTGTCCATGGGCGCGGTCTAGGATCGCAAGAACGTACCGGACAAAACAAAATCCCCGGCGGACCGGGGCTTTTCCTGTGGGCGATACCGGGCTCGAACCGATGACCTCTTCCGTGTGAAGGAAGCGCGCTACCAACTGCGCCAATCGCCCCTGAGCGGGACTCGTCGATACTAGTGGATCTTGTGACCCCGGCGCCATTCGAGGAGGCCGGCTGCGCCCCTGGCGAGGAGTCGAGGAGGCGACCAAGACACGAACATCTCTCGATTTGTTTTCTGTCCGGGGTCTGGGTAGTGTTCTTCTTGTTCGCAGCGATGCGAAACGAAAGAAACATCGCAGTAATGCGAAACGAAATGCGGATGTGGCGCAGTGGTAGCGCATCACCTTGCCAAGGTGAGGGTCGCGAGTTCGAATCTCGTCATCCGCTCGAGTGTAAAGCTCACCAGAGGGAGTCCACCGATGGTGGCTCCCTCTGGGAGTATCTCATCTGGTGGAGTGGCCGAGAGGCGAGGCACCGGCCTGCAAAGCCGTTCACGCGGGTTCAAATCCCGTCTCCACCTCCATGGACCACCCTCTGGGTCTATGATCGATTCGTCTCCCGAGACGATGACAACTGAACAAGCATGAGCGATTGGCGCAGCGGTAGCGCGCTTCCCTGACACGGAAGAGGTCGCTGGTTCGATCCCAGTATCGCTCACACAGAGAAGGCCCCCGAGAGATCGGGGGCCTTCGTCGTTCCCGGCCGCGCTTCCGTGACCCGGCTGAGCGTCGCGGCCAGGCACTCGCCTCCCCCCGTGCCTGCGCGAGCTACACCGCCAGTTCCGCGCTACACCCCGCGTTCTGAGGGTGTAGCGCCGAATTAGGGGTGTAGCGACGCGTCGAGGTTCCACGTGACCCGTCCAGCAGACGCCCGGGCACGCAGAGCGGCCCCGGTCGCGAGGACCGGGGCCGCCTGGGAGGTGCGGTGAGGCGGGGCGCTAGGCGCGCGCGTTCTCGAGCACGTAGCCCTCCTCGCCGTGCAGGGCGAGGTCGATGCCGGCCACCTCGTCCTCGTTCTTCACGCGGAAGCCGATGGTCTTCTCGATCACGAAGCCGATGACGAAGGCGAGCACGAACGAGTAGAGCATGACGGCGACGGCCGAGAGCGCCTGGATGCCGAGCTGCGTGAAGGTGCCGGAGAAGATGAGGCCGGTGTCGTTGGCGAAGATGCCCAGGTAGAGCGTTCCGAGCAGGCCGCCGACGAGGTGGATGCCGACGACGTCGAGGGAGTCGTCGAAGCCGAGCTTGAACTTGAGGTCGATGGCGAGGGCGCAGACGGCGCCGGCGACGACGCCGAGCACGACCGCCCAGCCGGGCGTCAGCGCGGCGCAGGCCGGGGTGATGGCCACGAGTCCGGCGACGGCGCCCGAGGCGGCGCCGACCGACGTGGCCTTGCCGTCCTTGAGCTTCTCGACGACGAGCCAGCCGAGCACGGCGGCGGCAGGGGCGGCGATCGTGTTGAGGAACGCGAGGGCCGCGACGCCGTCGGCGGCGAGCTCCGAGCCGGCGTTGAAGCCGAACCAGCCGAACCAGAGCAGCCCGGCTCCCAGCAGCACGAAGGGCGGGTTGTGCGGCTTGTCGGCGCCCTTGGCGAAGCCGACGCGCTTGCCGAGCACGAGCGCGAGGGCGAGCGCGGCAGCACCGGCGTTGATGTGGACGGCCGTGCCGCCCGCGAAGTCGATGACGCCCATGGCGGCGATCCAGCCGCCGACCACGTTGCCGTCGTCGTCGGTGGTGAAGTTGAAGACCCAGCTCGCGACGGGGAAGTACACGACGGTGGCCCAGACGCCGGCGAAGATCATCCACGCGCCGAACTTGGCACGGTCCGCGATGGCGCCCGAGATGAGCGCGACGGTGATGATCGCGAAGGTCGCCTGGAAGGCGGCGAAGGCGATGGTCGGGTAGTCGCCGGACGGGGCGAGGCTGTCCTGGAAGGCGCTGTCGAGGCCGAGCGACGCGGTGTCGATGCCGAACCAGCCCTGGATGCCGACGAAGGCATCGGAGCCGCCGGGGATCGAGGTCGGGTTGCCGAACGCGATCGCGTAGCCGTAGAGCACCCACAGCACGCCGATCAGGCCCATCGCGCCGAAGCTGAGCATCATCATGCTGATGACGCTCTTGGCCTTGACGAGGCCGCCGTAGAAGAACGCCAGTCCGGGCGTCATGAGCAGCACGAGTGCTGCGCAGATCAGCATGAACGCGGTGTTGCCTTGATCCATGGGTGGTACCTCTCGAGTTCGGGAGCCAGGGGCGCACCGGTCCCGACCCGTCCGCGAGGGTGAGCGGGCTGTGAGCACGGGGCTCGGGCGGTGCGGTCCCCAGTGTCGCGGCGCCTCGTTTCGGACCGTGTGCACCCGTGTTTCGGCGATGTAACAGGATCCGGCCCCGTGTGAACAACGCGTTTCCCGAGCCTCCCCGGCAGCAGGGACGACGCCCCGGAACTGCTCGGAGAGGGCTAGGAGGAGGTCAGCGCGACGAGCCGCGACGTCGCGCGCAGGTACTTCTTGCGGTAGCCGCCGGCGAGCATCTCGTCGCTGAACACCTCGTCGAGGGGCGTCCCGGTCGCGAGCACGCGCACCTGCGCGTCGTAGAGGCGGTCGACGAAGGCGACGAAGCGCAGGGCGTCGGTCTGGCTCGTGAGGGGCGTGACGTCGCGCAGCCCGACGGCGTCGAGGCCGCCGATGAGCTTGACGTAGCGGCTGGGGTGCACGGTCGACAGGTGCTGCACGGCAGCCCCGAAGTCGTCGAGGGAGGCGGTGCCCCCGACCGCGGCGACGGCCGCGTCCAGGTCGTCCACGACGTGCGCCCGCGCCTCGACCTCGCGGCGCCGGTAGTCGTTCCCGTCGATGCGGAGGGTGCGGAACCGGTCCGAGAGCCCCTGGATCTCGCGGAGGAAGTCGGCGGCGGCGAAGCGCCCCTCGCCGAGGGCGCCGGGCGGCGTGTTCGAGGTCGCCGCGATGCGCGTGCCCGCGTCCGCGAGGTCGCCGAGCAGGCGGGTCATCATCATCGTGTCGCCCGGGTCGTCCAGCTCGAACTCGTCGATGCAGACGAGCGCCGCGCCCTCGAGCTGCTTCGCCGCCCCCGCGTAGCCGACCGCGCCGACGAGGGCCGTGTACTCGATGAACGTGCCGAAGTAGCGACGGCCTGCCGCGCGGTTGTACGCCGCGGCCAGCAGGTGCGTCTTGCCGACGCCGAAGCCGCCGTCGAGGTACAGGCCGGGAGGCGCCTCCTGCGTCTCCGGGCGACGTCGGAACAGCCCTCGCCGGGCCGGGCGCTCGGCCGCGGCCCAGAAGGAGGCGACGGCCTCGACGGCCTCCGCCTGGGAGGGGAACGCGTCGTCGGGCCGGTAGTTCTCGAGCGAGGCCTCGGCGAACTGCCGCGGCGGGACGAGCTCGGCCACGATCTCGGCGCCCGTGATGGTCGGGGCCCGGTCGACGAGCGACACGACGGTGCGGAGGGGATCGGTGGACATCGGTGCGACCTCGCAGGCGTCGGGACGGGCGCCCGCGGGAATGTCCGGGACGCGATCTGTGTCAGAGTCAGAGGGACCCGGCCGGGGCACACCGTGGGTGCGTAGCCTCGACGGGGCCGCGCGGCGATCCTATCCGCCGCCCCCACGACACCGCCCAGCCCCTCGGGGCAGACCCAGGAGGTACAGCAATGGTCGTCGAGCACGACACGTCCGCACGGTTCAGCGAGTACGCCCACCCCGAGCGCCTCGTCAGCACCGACTGGCTGCAACAGAACCTGGGCACGCCCGGCCTCGTCGTCGTCGAGTCCGACGAGGACGTGCTGCTCTGGGACACCGGCCACATCGCGGGCGCCGTCAAGATCGACTGGCACCTCGACCTCAACGACCCCGTGCAGCGCGACTACGTCGACGGTGAGGCGTTCGCCGCCCTGATGTCCCGCAGCGGGATCTCCCGCGACAGCACCGTCGTGATCTACGGCGACAAGAACAACTGGTGGGCCGCCTACGCCCTGTGGGTCTTCTCCCTCTTCGGCCACGACGACGTGCGCCTGCTCGACGGCGGACGAGCCGCCTGGGAGGCGGAGGGCCGTGGGTACACGACCGACGCCCCCGAGCCGGTCGCCACCGACTACCCCGTCGTCGAGCGCGACGACAGCCGCATCCGCGCCTACAAGGACGACGTGCTCGCGCACCTCGGCTCGCCCCTGATCGACGTCCGCTCCCCCGAGGAGTACTCGGGCGAGCGGACCACCGCGCCGGCCTACCCCGAGGAGGGCGCGCTGCGCGCCGGCCACATCCCCTCGGCCCAGAACGTGCCGTGGGGCAAGGCGGCGGCCGAGGACGGCCGTTTCCGCAGCCTCGGCGAGCTCGACGCGATCTACCGCGACGGAGCCGGCCTCTCCGACGGGGACGACGTCGTCGCCTACTGCCGCATCGGCGAGCGGTCGAGCCACACGTGGTTCGTGCTGCACCACCTGATGGGGTTCGAGAACGTCCGCAACTACGACGGCTCGTGGACCGAGTGGGGCAGCGCGGTGCGCGTGCCGATCGTGCAGGGCGTGGAGCCCGGCACGGTCCCGGGGCGCTGAGCGCCGTGTCGGCCTCCGAGCCCGGGGCGCTCCCCCGCGTCCTGGCGGAGACCCGTGAGGACTTCCTCGCCCTCGACGTGAAGGACCGGCTGCAGCTGCTGCTCGAGTTCTCGGACGAGCTGCCGTCGCTGCCCGCGGAGTACGAGGGCCACCCTGACCTGCTCGAGCGCGTGGAGGAGTGCCAGTCGCCCGTGTTCATCTTCGTCGAGGTGTCCGACGACGTCGTGACGATGCACGCGACGGCTCCTCGCGAGGCGCCGACGACCCGCGGCTTCGCCTCGATCCTCGCCCAGGGGCTGAGCGGCCTGTCGGTGCGCGAGGTGCTCGAGGACGTCCCCGACGACTACCCGCAGACGATCGGCCTCGGCGTGGCGGTCAGCCCGCTCCGCGTGCGGGGCATGACGGCGCTGCTCGCCCGGGCCAAGCGCCAGGTCAGAGAGAAGTCGGCGGCGTGACCCTGCGGGTGCTGCACCCGGCTGCTGCGCGGGGTGCGGGCACCGGCGCGCTCGTCGAGGCGGCCCCTGTCGTCGAGGCAGGCACGGTCGTGGAGGCAGGCACCGACGAGGGGCGGGCGCGTCTGCGGGAGCTCTACGCGCCTCCTGCGGCCGACTGGCTGCGCCTCAACCTGATCGCGGCCGTCAGCGGCGACGCGGCGGGCGAGGACGGCACCTCCGACACGCTGAGCAACGCCGACGACCGTGCCGTGCTGGCCGCCATCCGCGACCTCGCCGACGGGGTGCTCGTCGGCGCCGCGAGCGTCCGCGCCGAGGGCTACCGGGTGCCCCGGTCAGCCCAGCTCGTGGTGCTGACGGCCAGCGGCGACCTCAGCGGACACCGGATGGACCCGGAGCGCGCCGACCGCGTCGTCGTCGTCTGCCCGGCCGCGGCGGTCGACCGCGTCACGGAGACCCTCGGCGCCGACGTCGCGGACCGCGCGACCGTCCTCGTCGTCGACGACGACCACGGCGTGGTGGCTCCTGCGACCCTGGTCGACCGCCTCCGCGGCCACGGCCTGCGCTCGCTCGTCTGCGAGGGCGGCCCCTCGCTGGCCGGGCAGCTGCTGCACGACGGCCTCGTCGACGAGCTCTGCCTCTCCACCTCGCCCGTCGTCATCGGGAGCGGGTTGCCCGTCTTCGGCCGGGAGCGGTTCGACCCGTCGCGGCTCTCCCTCAGCCAGCTGATGATGGACGACCAGAGCGCCCTTTACGCACGCTGGCTCGTGGAAGACGGCCCAGCCACTCGGCGATGACCGCCTCGAAGCGCTCGGGGTCGTAGTTCCAGATCTTCGTGTGCCGGGCGACCTCGAACACCTCGAGCTGCACGATGTCCGGACGGGCGGCGGCGAGGGCGTGCGAGGCCGTCGACGGCACGAAGCCGTCGTCGTCGCTGTGCAGCACCAGCACGGGGACGCGCAGCTCGCCGGCCCGCTCGACCAGGTCGAGACGATCGAGGTCGAGCGGCTCGGACCGGCCGCTCAGCCGTGACGCCCGAGGGGACTGCAGGAGGCGCATCGCCAGCTCCTGCACGACCCGCGGCACGCGCATGGCCGTCCCCTGGTAGCGGAGGGTGGTGCGCCAGTCGACCACGGGCGACTCGAGCACGACCCCGGCCACGCGGTCGCGGTGCTCGGCACGGGTCACGGCCTGCAGCACGGTGGCGCCGCCCATCGACCAGCCCATCAGCACGATCGACGTCGCGCCGTGGTCGACGGCCCAGCTCATGGCGGCCTCGACGTCGGTCCACTCCGCGTCGCCGAGCGCGTACCGGCCGTCGGCCGACCGGGGTGCCTCGGTGTCGTTGCGATACGACACGAGCAGCGAGGTGAGCCCCGCACGATGGAAGACCGGCGCCGCGCGCACGGTCTCGGCCCGGGTCACGCCGCGCCCGTGCACGCCGATCATCCACGGCCCGTCCGTGCCGTCCGGACCCGGCACGAGCCACGCCGGCGCCGGTCCGACCGGGGTCCCGACCTCGACGTCCTCGACCGTCAGCCCGGCGTCGCGCGGCGACCGCCACAGCCAGCCGCCGATCCGTCCGGCGCGCGCCGTGGCCAGGTCGCCCACGTCGACGGCCTCGACACGGCGCACGACGCGGCCCCGCTCCTCCCGCACGACCTCGCCGAGGCGGGCGTGCCCCCTCCCGTGGTCGAACCAGAAGCTGTAGCGGCCCGGGAGGCGCGTGTCGGCGTTCGCCGCGAGGGTCACCGTCGCTGCCACGGGGTCGTGCCCGAGCACCCGGACGTCGTCAGGGCGGCGCCGCGCCGGCGTGACGACCTTCCGCGCCATGGTGACCGCACCCGCCGCCAGGGCGAGCGACGCCGCGACCACGGTGCCGCCGACGGAGACGGACACGACGAGGCCGGCCAGGGCTGCCGGCGTGCGGCGAGGGCGTGTGCGTGGGTGACGGGACATCGAGACCTCCGGGCGGACGGGGCGGAGCGACGGGGGCACGTGCGGAGGGGCACCTGCGGCGTGCCGCTCGGCTGTGAGCCGGGTGGGAGCCTAGTCTGCTGAGGTGTCCGACACCTCCTCGCCGCCGGTCCCGGCCGCGTTCGCCGCCGCGTCGGCCGCCGTCCGCGAGGCTCTCTCGCGCGACGACCTCGCCGTGTCCGAGATCCCCGCCCCCGGCGGCCTCGCCCCGCACGCCCTCGCCCTCGCCGGCGACGTGGTGGGCGCGTCCGGGCGGGCCGACGCCGAGCTCGGCACCGGACGCTTCGTCCTGCTGTACGACGAGAGCGCGCCCGAGGCGTGGGGCGGCGTCTTCCGCGTCGTCTGCTTCGCGCAGGCCCCGCTCGAGACCGACCTCGCCCTCGATCCCTTCGTCGCGGACGTCGCGTGGTCCTGGCTGGTCGACTCGCTCGACGCAGGAGGCGCCTCCCGGCACTCCGCCTCGGGCACCGCCACGAAGGTGCTCTCGTCCGGCTACGGCGAGCTCGCCGCCCAGGGCGACGGGGCCCAGCTCGAGCTGCGCGCCTCGTGGACCCCCACCAGCACCGACCTCGCCCCCCACGTCGCCGCGTGGAGCGAGCTGATCTGCACCCTCGCGGGCCTGCCGCCGACCGTCGAGGGCGTCACGCTCCTCGCGTCGCGTCGCGTGGGCCGCGACTGACCCCCCGGAACGACGGAGACATGAGCGCCCCCACACCCGAGCCATCCCCGGTCGACGAGTCGTCGACCTCCTCCCCCGCAGTCACGGTCGCCCCGGCGACGATCGTCCCGCGCGCCGCGACCGCCGACTCGGTGCACGGCGAGGTGCACGTCATCGCCGACCGCGAGGCCTACCTCGAGGCCGTGGAGGCGATCGCCGCGGGGCACGGACCGGTCTCGATCGACGCCGAGCGCGCCTCCGGCTACCGGTACTCGCAGCGCGCCTACCTCATCCAGGTGTTCCGGCAAGGCAGCGGCGTGTTCCTCTTCGACCCCCCGGCCATCGGCTCGTTCGACGAGCTGCAGGCCGTCATCGGCCACGAGGAGTGGGTGCTGCACGCCGCGAGCCAAGATCTCGCGTGCCTGCGCGAGGTCGGGCTCGACCCCGACCTCGTCTTCGACACCGAGCTCGGCGCCCGTCTGGCGGGCCTGCCCAAGGTCGGCCTCGGCGCCGTGGTCGAGCAGCTGCTCGGGGTCCACCTCGCCAAGGAGCACTCGGCCGCCGACTGGTCGACGCGGCCCCTGCCGCAGAGCTGGCTCGTCTACGCCGCCCTCGACGTCGAGCTCCTCGTCGACCTCCGCGACGCGATGGCCGAGCTGCTCGAGCGCGACGGCAAGCTCGACATCGCCCGCCAGGAGTTCGCGGCCACGGTGGCACGGGAGGCCAAGCCCGCCAAGGCCGAGCCCTGGCGCCGCCTGACCGGCCTGCACACCGTCCGCGGGGCTCGCTCGCTCGCCGTCGCCCGCGAGCTCTGGCACGCCCGGGACGACTACGCCCGCCAGGTCGACACGGCCGCCGGCCGGCTCGTGCCCGACCAGTCGCTCGTGGCCGCCACGAAGGCCCAGCCCGCGGACAAGCGCGCCCTCGCCGGCGTGAAGGAGTTCGTCGGACGCGCCAGCCGCAGCGAGCTCGATCGCTGGTGGGCCGCGATCGAGCGCGGCATGGCGACCCGTGACCTGCCTTCCTCCCGCGGGCCGGCGGGCGACACCCTGCCGCCTCCTCGCAGCTGGGCCGACAAGAACCCGATGGCCGACGCGCGCCTCCGGCACGCACGCCCCGCGGTGGCCGAGATCGCCGAGGGACTCGACCTGCCCGTCGAGAACCTGCTCACGCCCGAGCTGCTGCGGCGCCTCTGCTGGGAGCCGCCGATCCCGTTCGACACCGAGACGCTGGCGGCGGCCCTCGTCGAGCTCGGCGCGCGCCCGTGGCAGGTCGACGCCGTCGCCGAGCGACTGGCCGAGGCCTTTGTCGACGCCCACCAAGAACCCGAGAGCGACCCCGCCGACGCTTCGTAGCAATCCGCGAAGGATTCTCCCGGCATCAGGCCCCTCCCTAGGATCGGAGCAGTTCCGAGCACTGGAGGCACTGTGGCCGACACGACAGACGTGGTCTTCGTCGACGGGGTACGCACCCCGTTCGGCAGGGCCGGAGAAAAAGGCATGTACTGGGGAACGAGGGCCGACGACCTCGTCGTGAAGGCCATGAAGGGCCTTCTCGAGCGCAACCCCTCGCTCCCCCTCGACCGCGTCGACGACGTCGCGATCGCCGCCACGACTCAGCAGGGCGACCAGGGCCTGACCCTCGGTCGCACCACGGCCCTCCTGGCGGGGCTGCCCCGCTCGGTGCCCGGCTTCGCGATCGACCGCATGTGCGCCGGTGCCATGACGAGCGTCACGACCCTCGCCGGCGGCGTCGCGTTCGGCGCCTACGACGTCGTCCTCGCGGGCGGCGTCGAGCACATGGGCCGGCACCCGATGGGCTTCGCGGCCGATCCCAACCCCCGGTTCCTCACGGAGAAGCTGGTCAGCGGCGACGCCCTGAACATGGGCTCGACCGCCGAGCGGATCCACGACCGGTTCCCGCAGCTCACCAAGGAGCGCTCCGACCGCTTCGCCCTGCGGTCGCAGCAGAAGCTCGCCGCCGCCTACGACGCGGGCCACATCCAGCCCGACCTCGTGCCGGTCGCGGTGCAGACGCCCGAGGGCTGGGGCCTGGCCACGCGCGACGAGGCGCCACGGCCCGAGACCACGATGGAGGGGCTGGCCGGGCTGCGGACGCCGTTCCGCCCCCACGGGCGGGTCACCGCCGGCAACTCGTCGGGGCTGAACGACGGTGCGACCGTCAGCCTGCTCGCCTCCCGAGGAGCCGCCGACGAGCTCGGCCTCGGCGTCAAGATGCGCCTCGTCAGCTTCGCCTACGCCGGGGTCGAGCCCGAGATCATGGGCATCGGCCCGGTGCCCTCGACGGAGAAGGCCCTGCGCAAGGCGGGGCTGACGATCGACGACATCGGCCTGTTCGAGCTGAACGAGGCCTTCGCCGTGCAGGTCCTCTCGCTGCTCGACCACTTCGGCATCGACGACGACGACCCTCGCGTCAACCCCTGGGGCGGCGCCATCGCCGTGGGCCACCCGCTCGCGTCGTCGGGCGTCCGCCTGATGATCCAGCTGGCCCGCCAGTTCGAGCAGCACCCCGAGGTCCGCTACGGGCTCACGGCCATGTGCGTCGGCCTCGGCCAGGGCGGCAGCGTCATCTGGGAGAACCCCCACTACTCACGGAAGGCGGCTCGATCGTGAGCAGCGCAGTCGACCAGCTCACCGCCCTCAGCGCCGACGAGGTGGTGACGCACTCGTTCGTCCGGGACGTGCCGCTGCCCTCGGGCGGCGTCCTCGCCCTCGTCACGCTCGACAACGGCCGCGACCACAAGCGGCCGAGCACGCTGGGGCCCGCGACCCTCGTCGAGCTGTCCGCGACCCTGGACGGCCTCCGGGCCCGCGCCTCCCGCGGCGAGGTCCAGGCCATCGCGGTCACCGGCAAGCCCTACTTCCTGGCCGCCGGCGCCGACCTCAGCAAGGTCAGCCAGATCCCGAGCCGCGACGTGGCCCGCGAGCTGGCTCGCCTCGGCCACTCGACCCTCGGCAAGCTGCACGACGCCGGGGTCCCGACGTTCGTCTTCGTGAACGGCCTGGCCCTGGGAGGCGGGCTCGAGATAGCCCTGCACGCCGACTACCGCACGGTCGACTCGTCCGCGGCGGCCATCGCCCTGCCCGAGGTGTTCCTCGGCATCGTCCCCGCGTGGGGCGGCGCCTGGCTGCTGCCGAACCTCATCGGGATCGAGAACGCGCTCAAGGTCGTCCTCGAGAACCCGCTCAAGAACAACCGCACGCTCAAGGCCGCGCAGGCCCTCGAGCTCGGCATCGTCGACGTCGAGTTCGGCCCGGCCGCGTTCCTCGAGGACTCGATCCGCTGGGCCGACGGCGTCGTGGCGGGTCGCACGAAGGTCGCCCGGCCGAACGTGCCCGGCAAGATCGAGCGCGCCGTCAAGTGGGGCGCGGCGATCTCGATCGCCCGCAAGTCGCTCGAGTCGCGGATCGGCACGGTGGCACGGTCGCCCTGGGTCGCCCTCGACCTGCTGGAGGCAGCGCGGAACACCGACCGGGCGACGGGGTTCGCCGCCGAGGACGAGGCCCTGGCCGAGCTCGTGTCCGGTGACCAGTTCCACGCCAGCATGTACGCGTTCGACCTGGTGCAGAAGCGGGCGAAGAAGCCTGCCGGTGCCCCCTCCCCCGACGTGGCGCGCAAGGTCGGCAAGGTCGGGGTGGTGGGCGCAGGCCTCATGGCCAGCCAGTTCGCGCTGCTCTTCGTCCGGCGCCTGCAGGTCCCGGTGGTCATCACCGACATCGACCAGGCCCGCGTCGACGCCGGCGTCGAGCGCATCCGCGGCGAGATCCTGCAGCTGGCCGAGAAGGGCCGCATCTCGGGCGACGAGTCGAACCGCCTCACCGCCCTGGTGACCGGCACGACCGACCTCGCCGACTTCGCCGACGCGGACTGGGTCATCGAGGCCGTCTTCGAGGAACTGGGCGTCAAGCAGGAGGTCTTCGCGAACGTCGAGGCCGTCGTCTCGGAGACGACGGTGCTGGCGACGAACACCTCCTCGCTCAGCGTCGAGCAGATCGGGGCCCGCCTCGCGCACCCCGAGCGGCTCGTCGGCTTCCACTTCTTCAACCCGGTCGCGGTCATGCCGTTGATCGAGGTCGTGAAGGCCCCGGCGACCGACGAGGCGACCCTCAGCACGGCGATGGTGACGGCAGCCGCCCTGCGGAAGAACGCCGTCATCACCGCTGACACCCCCGGCTTCGTCGTGAACCGCATCCTGGCCAAGCTGCTCGGCGAGGCCATGCACGCCGTCGAGACGGGCACCCCCTTCGAGACGGTCGAGCGGGCCACCGCGCCGTTCGGCCTCCCGATGACTCCGTTCGAGCTGCTCGAGCTCGTCGGCCTCACCGTCGGGGCGCACGTGCTCGACACGCACCACGCGGCGTTCCCCGAGCGCTTCTTCGCCAGCGACGGCCTGCACCGGCTCGCCGATCACGGCCGCGTCTTCGAGCGCGACGCCAAGGGGCGCCGCAAGGGCTTCGACAAGAAGGCCGTCGCCCTCGTCGCCGGCGAGGGCACTCCCCTCACGGACGACGAGCTGCGGCGCCGCATCGAGGACGGCCTCGCCGACGAGGTGGGCCGGATGCTCGACGACGGGGTGGTAGCGGCGGCCGAGGACATCGACCTCTGTCTCGTCCTGGGCGCGGGCTGGCCGTTCCAGATGGGCGGCGTGACGCCCTACCTCGACCGGGTCGGAGCCTCCGAGCGGGTGCGGGGACGCGCGTTCCACGACCCCCTCGTGGTCGGCCCGGAGCACACGGTGCGCGTCCCGGCCTGAGCCGAGCGTCCCGGCGTCCGCCGAGGAGCCGCTCGTCCCGTCACGAGGGAGGGCCCCGACGACCTGGTCGTCGGGGCCCTCCCTCGTCGTGCACCGTGCGGTGCACGCACGCCCTAGTCCTGTTGCGCGTCCACCCCGCGCACCGAGGCGTCGTCGAGCGGGCGGGCCACGGGGATCTTGCTGCCGAGGACCTGGGCCACCACGTCCCGCGCGATGTGCTGAGGGGTGAGGCCCGCCTCCTCGAGGATCTCGGCGCGAGAACCGTGCTGCAGGAACTCGTCGGGGAGCCCGAGCTCGGTGAGCGCGGTGTCGACGCCGGCCTCGCGCAGGTCCTGACGGACTCGGGTGCCGATCCCGCCGACGCGGACGCCGTCCTCGATGGTGACGACCAGCCGGTGCTCCGCGGCGAGCTCGATGATCGACCGCGGCACGGGGACGACCCAGCGCGGGTCGACGACGGTCGCCCCGATCCCCTGCGCCGCGAGGCGCTCGGCGACGTCCAGGCCGACGGTGGCCATCGGACCCACGCAGACCAGCAGCACGTCGCGCCGCTCGTCGCTCGCGAGGACGTCGACGCCGTCCGGGAGGCGCGACTCGGCCTCGTGCTCCGTGCCGACGCTGCCCTTCGAGAAGCGCACCACCGTCGGCGCGTCGGTCACGGCGACGGCCTCCCGGAGCTCCTCGCGCAGGCGCGAGGCGTCTCGCGGGGCGGCGAGGCGGATGTGCGGGACGATCTGGAGCAGAGCCAGGTCCCACATGCCGTGGTGGCTGGGCCCGTCGGGGCCGGTGACGCCGGCCCGGTCGAGGACGAACGTCACGCCCGCCCGGTGCAGGCCGACGTCCATGAGCACCTGGTCGAAGGCGCGGTTGACGAAGGTGGCGTAGAGGGCCACGACCGGGTGCAGGCCTCCGAAGGCCAGGCCGGCCGCGCTCGTCACGGCGTGCTGCTCCGCGATCCCGACGTCGAGGACACGGCTCGGGAAGCGCTCGGCGAGCTTGTGCAGGCCGACGGGCCGGAGCATGGCGGCCGTGATGCCGACGACGGTCTCGTCGCGCTCGGCGATCGAGACGATCTCGTCCGCGAAGACGCTCGTCCACGAGGGGGCGTTGGTCGTCTCGAGAGGCTCCCCCGTCTCGGGGTCGATCTGGCCGACCGCGTGGAACTGGTCGGCGACGTCGGCGCGAGCCGGGTCGTAGCCGCGGCCCTTCTCCGTGATCGCGTGGACGATGACGGGGGCGCCGTAGTCCTTCGCCTGGGTGAGCGCCTCCTCCATCGCCTTCTGGTCGTGGCCGTCGACCGGGCCGAGGTACTTGACGTCGAGGTTCGAGTAGAGGGCCTCGTTGTTCGTGAACCGGCTGAGGAAACCGTGCAGGCCGCCCCGCACGCCGCGGTAGAGCGCCCGCCCGGGGTGCCCCAGGTGGTCGAACACGGCCTCGGAGCCGCGGTGCATGTCGCGGTACGTGCTGCGGGTGCGGACGGTGTTGAGGAACCGCGCCATGCCGCCGATCGTCGGGGCGTACGAGCGGCCGTTGTCGTTGACCACGATGATCAGCCGGCGACCGTTGTCGTCGCTGATGTTGTTCAGGGCCTCCCACGTCATGCCGCCGGTGAGGGCACCGTCGCCCACCACCGCGACGACGTGGCGGTCCGACTGCCCCGTGAGCTGGAACGCCCGGGAGATCCCGTCGGCCCACGAGAGGCTGCTGGAGGCGTGGGAGCTCTCGACGATGTCGTGCTCCGACTCGGAGCGCTGCGGGTAGCCCGCCAGGCCGCCGCGCAGCCGCAGCCCGCTGAAGTCCTGCCGACCGGTGACGAGCTTGTGCACGTACGACTGGTGGCCGGTGTCGAAGACGAAGGCGTCGTGCGGCGACTCGAAGACCCGGTGCATGGCCAGCGTCAGCTCGACGACGCCGAGGTTGGGCCCCAGGTGCCCGCCGGTCTTGGACACCTCGGTCACGAGGAAGCGGCGGATCTCGGCGGCCAGCGCGATCATCTGCTGGTCGGTGAGGTGATCGAGGTCGCGGGGACCACTGATCGTCTCGAGGATGCTCATCGGGATTTCCTTTCCGGCAGCCCGGAGGCGGCGATCCTCAGTTTAGGCGCGGACCGCGGGGAACGCCGGGAGGCCCCCGGCGCCGTGCGGACACGACATCGAGGGCCTCGGGGTGCGGCTAGACCAGGCTGCGGAGGACGTACTGCAGGATGCCGCCGTTGCGGTAGTAGTCCGCCTCGCCCGGCGTGTCGATCCGGACGACGGCGTCGAACTCGATCGTGCGGGCGCCGTCCGCCGAGTGCTCGGTCGGCTCGGCGGTCACGTGCACGGTCTTGGGCGTCGTGCCCTCGTTCAGCTGCTCGAGCCCGTGGATGCTGATGGACTCGGTGCCGTCGAGCCCCAGGGACTCCCAGGTCTCGCCCTCCGGGAACTGCAGCGGGACGACGCCCATGCCGATCAGGTTCGAACGGTGGATGCGCTCGAAGCTCTCGGTGATGACCGCCTTGACCCCCAGGAGGCTCGTGCCCTTCGCCGCCCAGTCACGCGAGGAGCCGGAGCCGTACTCCTTGCCGCCGAGGATGACGAGGGGCGTGCCCTGCTCCTGGTAGCGCGCACTGGCGTCGTAGATGAACGACTGCGGGGCGTCGGCCTGGGTGAAGTCGCGCGTGTAGCCGCCCTCGACCCCGTCCAGCAGCTGGTTCCGAAGTCGGATGTTCGCGAAGGTGCCGCGGATCATGATCTCGTGGTTGCCGCGACGCGACCCGTAGGAGTTGAAGTCCTTGCGGTCGACGCCGTGCTCGGCCAGGTAGTGACCGGCAGGGCTGTCCGACTTGATCGAGCCGGCGGGGCTGATGTGGTCGGTCGTGACCGAGTCGCCGAGCTTGGCGAGGACGCGCGCCCCGACGATGTCCGTCACCGGGGTCGTCTCGAGCGTCATGCCCTCGAAGTACGGGGGCTTCCGGACGTACGTCGACTCCGGGTCCCACTCGAAGGTCGCGCCCGTGGGCGTCGGCAGCGACCGCCAGCGCTCGTCGCCGTCGAAGACGCCGGCGTACTCGTGCGTGAACATGTCGGTGTCGATCGACGAGTCGATGGTCGACTGCACCTCGGCCGCGTCGGGCCAGATGTCGCGCAGGTAGACGTCGCTGCCGTCGGGCGACGTGCCGAGCGCGTCGGCCTCGAAGTCGAAGTTCATCGACCCGGCCAGTGCGTAGGCGATGACCAGCGGCGGGCTCGCCAGGTAGTTCATCTTGACGTCGGGGTTGATGCGGCCCTCGAAGTTGCGGTTGCCCGAGAGGACCGCCGTGACGGCGAGGTCGTTGTCCTGGACTGCGGTCGAGATCTCGTCCAGCAGCGGGCCCGAGTTGCCGATGCAGGTCGTGCAGCCGTAGCCGACGGTGTAGAAGCCCAGGTCCTCGAGGTAGCTGGTGAGACCGGCCTTCTCGTAGTAGTCGGTGACGACCTTGGAGCCGGGCGCCAGGGTCGTCTTGACCCACGGCTTGGCCTTCAGGCCCTTCTTGCTGGCGTTGCGGGCGAGCAAGCCGGCCGCGAGCATCACCGAGGGGTTCGACGTGTTGGTGCAGGACGTGATGGCGGCGATGGCGACTGCGCCGTGGTCGAGCGTGAACGACGAGCCGTCGTCGAGCGCGACCTGCGTCGGCTTCGACACCGTCGAGGGGGCGTGCGACGTGTGCGAGTGCGCGTGGGACGACTCTTCGTCCTGGGCCGTGAAGCCGACGGGGTCCGAGGCCGGGAACGTGCCCTCGATCGCCTCGTCGACCATGGAGTGGTCCGTCGTCGCGTAGGCGTCGAGGTCGACCCCGAACTGGCTCTTCGCGTTCGTCAGCTCGATGCGGTCCTGGGGACGCTTGGGGCCGGCGATGGAGGGGACGACTGTCGCGAGGTCCAGCTCGAGGTACTCGCTGAAGACGGGCTCGACCGAAGGGTCGTGCCAGAGGCCCTGCAGCTTCGCGTACTCCTCGACGAGCTCGATCTGCTCGTCGGACCGACCGGTGAGGCGGAGGTAGTCGAGGGTGACGTCGTCGATGGGGAAGATCGCGGCCGTCGACCCGAACTCCGGGCTCATGTTGCCGATCGTGGCGCGGTTGGCCAGCGGGACCTCCGCGACGCCGTCGCCGTAGAACTCGACGAACTTGCCGACCACGCCGTGCGCACGCAGCTGCTGCGTGATGGTCAGCACCACGTCCGTGGCGGTGACGCCGGTGGGGATCGAGCCGCTGAGCTTGAAGCCCACGACCTTGGGGATGAGCATGGAGACGGGCTGGCCGAGCATGGCCGCCTCGGCCTCGATGCCGCCCACGCCCCAGCCGAGCACGCCGAGGCCGTTGACCATCGTCGTGTGCGAGTCGGTGCCGACCAGGGTGTCGGGGTAGGCCTGCAGGACCCCGCCGACCTCGCGGCTGTACGTGACGCGAGCCAGGTACTCGATGTTGACCTGGTGCACGATGCCCGTCCCCGGCGGCACGACCTTGAAGTCGTCGAAGGCCGTCTGTCCCCAGCGGAGGAACTGGTACCGCTCGCCGTTGCGCTCGTACTCGATGTCGACGTTGCGCTCGAGCGCGTCGGCCGAGCCGAACAGGTCGGCGATGACCGAGTGGTCGATCACGAGCTCGGCCGGGGCGAGGGGGTTGATCTTGGTGGGGTCGCCGCCGAGGGCCGAGACCGCCTCGCGCATGGTGGCGAGGTCGACGATGCAGGGCACCCCCGTGAAGTCCTGCATGACGACGCGCGCCGGCGAGAACTGGATCTCGGTGTCGGGCTCGGCGGTCGGCTGCCACGAGCCGAGTGCGCGGATCTGGTCGCCCGTGACGTTCGCGCCGTCCTCGGTGCGGAGCAGGTTCTCGAGCAGGACCTTGAGGCTGAACGGCAACTTCTGCGAGCCGTCCACCGCGTCGATGCGGTAGACCTCGTAGTCGGTGCCGCCGACCGTCAGGACGTCTTTCGAGCTGAAGCTGTTGATTGCAGACACGTGCCGTCTCCCTTGCTGGACTTCGCCCTCATCATGACCCGACGACGAGGGACCGCACCAGCGAGGTCAGCCTAAGTCGTCGACGGAGTGCGGGCGCATGTCGTCGAACTGTCTTGATGTCGAGACAAACCTAGCACCGGAGGCGGTGGGCTAGCTGACGGTGCCCTGCGCGTCGACGGCGTCGTCGCCGGAGGCACGACCGCGGTAGACGGTCCGGACGAGCAGCCACGTGACCCAGAGGAGGCCGGCGTAGAGGGGCACGCCCATGAGGAGCTTGAGGGTGGCGAGCGCGGTGATCTGCCCGCTCAGCAGGAGCGGGAGCTGGACCGCGAGGCGAGCCGCGAACAGCCCTGCCCACAGCCAGGTGACCAGCACGAGGACGCGGCGCTTGGCGCGGTCCTGCCGCCAGGCGCCTCCCTCGTTGGTCAGGAGGCCGACGATGATGCCGACCAGGGGCCAGCGCACGGCGATGCTGACGACCATCGCCAGGAGCGAGATCGCGTTGATGACGATGCCGGGGACGAAGTTGCCCTCGGCCCGACCGCTCAGCAGGGCGATCCCGGCCGACAGCGCGACGCCGAGAACGCCGGCGAGTGCCTGCGCTACCGGACCGCGCTGCACGGCCCGGGAGACGACGAACACAACGGCGAGGGCGACGGGGATCAGCACCGACGGCAGAAGCTCGCCGGTGATCGTGTACACGACCACGAAGCCCAGCCCGGGCACGATCGACTCGGCCAGGCCGCGGACCCCGCCGATGGCCGTGAGGAGAGCGGAGGCGGTGGGCACCTCACCGGGTGCGACCTGCCCGATGCCGGCCTTCTGGGCGGCCGTGCGCAGCTGGGCGGCCAGCGAGACGCGCGGGTCGTCGAGGGGCGACTCGTCGCCGGGCCCGGGTCGCTCGTCGTCGGGCCGGGCCGCCGCCCCGTCGCTCTGCACGAGGGTCAGGCCTCGTCGGCGGCGCCCGCGGACGCGTCGACAGCGCTCGGCTTCGGCATGCTGAGCGGGATGAGCTCGCGAGGAGGCATCGGGGTGGTGCCCCGGACGACGACGATGCTGCGGAACAGCTCCTCGATCTTCGCGGCGGCCTCGTCGTCGACGGTGGCGTCTCCCGCGATCACGCCGCGGAGGAACCAGCGCGGGCCGTCGACGCCGATGAACCTCGCCAGGCGCGTGCTGCCGGGGTCGCCGCCCATCAGCGGGATCTCGGCGCGGACCTCGGGACCGAACGGGCCGTCGACCTCGGTCGTCGTCCCGCCCTGCTTCTGGATCTGCTCGCTGATCTGCTCGCGGATCTCGTTCCAGAGGCCCGTCGTGCGGGGAGCCGCGAAGGGCTGCACCTGCAGCGTCGACTTCGCGAAGTCGAGGCCGACCGCGACGACGCGCTTGCTGCCCTCCTCGACCTCGAGCCGCAGGTGCAGTCCGTCGCGCGGGACGATCTTCACGCCGCCCAGGTCGACGTACGGACGGACGGGATTGGCCTCGGTCTCGTCGAGCGGGCCCTCGTCGGCCCGGTCCGCGGGCGCGGACTTCGAGTCGTCGAAGACCTCGACCTCGGCGTCGTCCAGGGCCTCGATGTCGACCTCGACGTCGGCCAGGTCGGCGGTCTCGACCTCGATCTCGGCCAGCTGCTGCGCCTCGCGCTTCGACTTCCTCATGATGCGGTGCCTCCGGTGGTGTGTGCGTAGCCCGTCGAGCCGAAGCCGCCCGTGCCCCGGCTGCTCTCGGGCAGCTCGTCGACGGGGACGAAGACGGCCCGGGCGACGGGCACGACGACGAGCTGGGCGATCTTGTCGCCCACCTCGATCTGGTGGTCCGACTCGAGGTCGGTGTTCAGGAGCGTGACCTTGATCTCGCCGCGGTAGCCGGCGTCGACCGTGCCCGGGCTGTTCACGACGGTGATTCCGTGCTTGGCCGCCAGGCCGCTGCGCGGGACGACGAAGGCCGCGTGGCCCTCGGGCAGGGCGATCGACACGCCGGTGCCGACCAGGGCCCGGTGGCCCGCCCGGAGGACGAGCGCCTCGGACGAGAGCAGGTCCGCTCCCGCGTCGCCGGGGTGCGCGTACCGCGGTGCCAGGTCGTCCGGGGACGAGGAGGCGCCGGCTCGGTCGGCCGTGAAGAGGACGTCGAGGGTCGGGGTCACGTGTCGAGGCTAGTGCAGAAGTCTGGTCGAATGGACCCATGAACCCGTACCGCGAACGGCTCACGCCGCCGGCCACCGTCTTCGTCGCGACCGCCCTGGTCGTCCCCGCGACGCTGCTCGTCTTCCTGCCCATCGACCAGCTCGTCGGGGTCGTCGTGGCGGTCCTCTTCTACGCGGCGACGGTGCTCGCCCTCGTCTTCACCTCGCCGGTGCTCCGCATCGACGACGAGGGGTTCTCCGCCGGGCGCGCCCGTCTCTTCCCGCACGAGATCGGAGAGGTGCGGGGATTCTCGGGAGCCGAGGCCACACAGCAGAGAGGGCCCAGGCTCGACGCGCGAGCCTGGACCCTCTTCCGTGGCTGGGTGAAGCCGGTGGTGAGGATCACCCTCACCGACGAGACGGATCCCGCACCCTACTGGTTGGTGTCGACGAGACGACCCGACGACGTCGTCCGTCTCCTGGAGTCGCTCAGGCAGCGCACTCCCGGCAGATAGCGCCCAGCTTGGTCTCGTGGTCGAGCTGCGAGCGGTGCTTCACGAGGAAGCACTCGACGCACGTGAACTCGTCGACCTGCGGGGGCAGGACGACGACGTCGAGGTCGAGGTCGGAGAGATCCTGGCCGGCGAGCTCGAACGAGCCCGGGTTGTCCGCGTCGTCGTCGATCACCCCGGTGGTCTTGTCGGGGGTGCGCTCCTTGAGCCCCTCGATCGACTCCGAGCCGTCGTCGTCGTTCTTGCGAGGTGCGTCGTAGTCGGTGGCCATGCCCATCCAGTTCTTCAATAGTTCGTGTACCGAAGTTCGTGTACCGAATTCGGCGGGCACAGTTTGCATCACTAGTTGTCGAATAGCAAACCCGCCGAAGGGGCCTCTCAGCCGCTCTGGATGAACTCGCGGCACGCCCGTTCCATTCCCGGGAACACGCCTCTGACGTGGGACGCTTCTGGCCAGGACACGACGGTGGAAAGGCGTGCGAGATGCAGGATCTGAGGGTCATCGGGGTCGAGAGCGGAGCGCTCGTCGTCGCCGCCGACGGCGGTGCCGAGTACCGGCTCCCCGTCACCCCGTCGCTGAGGTCGCAGCTGCGCGCAGCGGCCCCCGACAGCACCCCGGTCGAGCGGAAGGCGCCGCCGCGCGAGATCCAGTCGCTCATCCGCTCCGGGCTCTCGCCCGAGCAGGCGGCGGAGCGCACGGGAGCGGACCTCGCCTACGTGCGGCGCTTCGAGGGCCCGGTCCTCGCCGAGAGGTCGCACGCCCTGGGCACCGCCCTCGGCGTCGCCGTCACGGTCGCCTCCGACGTGCAGCCCGACGGCGACTCGTCCTCGTTCGGGGGCGTCATCGAGTCGCGTCTCGACACCGCCGCCGCGACCGATCGTCACTGGACCAGCTACAAGGACGCCGAGCACGGCTGGCTCGTCTCCGTCTCGTACGTGACGCAGGAGGTGTCGCGAGACGCCACCTGGCGCTTCGACCCCAAGGCCCTCTCCCTCGTCCCGCACGCGGGCGACGCCCGCACCCTCTCGCAGCACTCGGCCGACGTCGGCCCCCTCGTCCCGCGTCTCCGGGCCGTCGGTCTCCGCCCCGCAGACGACGAGCCCGTGACGGGCCGCTTCGACAGCGGCGCGTTCCTCGTCGAGCCCGAGGACGGGCACCTGGACGACGCGGCCCCGGACGAGCACCGTCCGGACCGCCCCGCAGCGGTCGCGCGGCAGGACGTCCGCTCCCCCGCCTCCCTCGCGGCGACGAACCGCGACCCCGACGCCGCAGCCGGCGACCCGCACGCCCAGACCGCCGACCTGCTCGAGGCCCTCCGTCGACGGCGAGGCGAGCGCGAGGCGGCGCGCTTCTCGGACGACTCCTCGCGAGACGAACTCTCCACCAGCTCCATCCGGGTCATCGACGTGCCCCTCGACGACTTCGACCTGCCCGAGGGCGAGACGACGCCGCAGCCCCTCCTCCCTGGTCCCCCCTCGGCACAGGGCGACGGCGGGCAGCGACCGCGCACCGTGGGCCAGGTCCGCGGCGGTCGACGCCCGATGCCCGGACCGGACGGCGTCGTGCCCGGGCAGGGCGGTCCGAAGAAAGCGCGCGGCCGCGCGTCCATGCCGAGCTGGGACGAGATCGTCTTCGGGGCCCGCTCGGACGACGACCCCGCCTGACGCCCCGCGCGGACGACGTGCCTGCGGCTCAGCGAGCGAAGGCGCCGAATCGTCGCAGCGGCACCTGCGTCTCGTCGCCCGACCACGAACCGTGTTGGCCGATCATCGACCCTGCCTGTCCTCCCGAGGCCCTGCCGTCGTACCAGACGACGCCCTTCCGGGCGGCGACCAGGACGTCCCCGATGCGGGGCGCCACGACGGGATCGACGGAGCCGAACCACCCGGCCTGCACCGCCTCGTCGCGGGTGACGACCCAGGCGCGGTCCGACTCCGCCGCGCGCCAGGCGTCCAGGGTGGCGGCGCGGACCGCCTCCGACGCGTCCGGCTCGAAGTGCAGCTGCAGGCACCGGGGCTCGCCAGCCACGTGACGCACCCCGTCCACGAGAGCGGCGCGGTGCCCGAAGACGATGCGCCCCTTCTCTCCGACGTCGAGCAGGCCGTGGTCGGCCGTCACGAGGAGTCCCTCGTCGGGCCCCAGGGAGGCGGCGAGCCTGCCCACCTCGCCGTCCACCTCCTCGAGGGCGGCCGTCCACTCGTCGCTCTGCCAGCCGAGGCGGTGCGCGATCATGTCGAGCTCGGGCACGTAGAGGTAGACGATCGTGCCCCCGGGGGCGGCGACGAGGTCGCGCGCGCGACGGAACCTGTCCGCGATCGACTCGGCCGCCTCGTAGGCCGCGCCGCGCAGGATCGCCTCCGTCAACCCTGACCGGGCGTAGCGCGCAGGGCCGACGGCCGCGCTGCGGACTCCCTGGACGGCGGCGTCCTCGAACACCGTGCCGCTGAGCTGCCACGTGTCGGGCCGCATGCCGGCGTCCCAGCCGGACAGCTGCTTGACGACGCGGTCACGGTCGGCGTCCAGCACCGAGTAGCCGACCAGGCCGTGCTCGCCCGGCAGGCGGCCGGTCGTGAAGGTCGTGAGGGCGGAGGCGGTGGTCGTCGGGAAGCCGGAGAAGAGGCTGCCGGAGGCGCCCGCCAGGTGACGAGCGTGGCCACGACGGGCCCCGAGGGCGGCCGAGCCGAGCCCGTCGACGAGCAGGACGACGGCCGAGCGGGCGGGAGGGAGCGGAAGGGCCCCGACGCCGCCGGTCAGTGCGGCGAGGACGGACGGCAGGACGTCGGCCAGGCTCACCGCGCCGGGGGGACGCGCCGGTACGATGGTCGTCATCGGCACCAGTCTGGCACAGCGGGTCCGCGAGCGGACCGCCCTCCCGCCGCTGCCGCCTCCTCGCGTCGACGACCACCCGCCCAGGTGCCTCCCGCACCTCCTGCCCCAGAGAAGTGCATGACGACGACCGAGAACACGACCGGCCCGACCGACTCCGGAGAGCGCATCGAGGACATCGACGTCTCGCTCGAGATGCAGGGGTCGTTCCTCGAGTACGCCTACTCGGTCATCTACTCGCGGGCCCTGCCCGACGCCCGGGACGGCCTCAAGCCGGTGCAGCGACGCATCCTCTACCAGATGTCCGAGATGGGGCTACGCCCCGACCGGGGCCACGTCAAGAGCGCGCGCGTCGTCGGCGAGGTGATGGGCAAGCTGCACCCGCACGGCGACACGGCCATCTACGACGCAATGGTCCGCCAGGCCCAGTCGTTCACGATGCGCGTCCCGCTGATCGACGGGCACGGCAACTTCGGCTCGCTCGACGACGGGCCGGCCGCGCCGCGGTACACGGAGGCCCGGCTCGCCGAGGCGTCGCTCGCGATGACCCGCAGCCTCGACGAGGACGTCGTCGACTTCGTGCCCAACTACGACAACCAGCTCATGCAGCCCGAGGTGCTCCCCGCGGCGTTCCCGAACCTGCTCGTGAACGGCGCGAGCGGCATCGCCGTCGGCATGGCGACCAACATGGCCCCGCACAACCTCGTCGAGGTGGTCGGCGCCGCCCGCCACCTGATCGACCACCCCGACGCGAGCCTCGACGACCTGATGGCCTTCGTGCCCGGGCCCGACCTGCCGACCGGCGGCACCATCTCCGGCCTCGCCGGGGTCCGCGACGCCTACGCGACCGGACGCGGGTCGTTCAAGACCCGCGCGCGCGTGCAGGTCGAGAGCATCACGGCGCGCAAGTCCGGCCTCGTCGTGACCGAGCTGCCGTACCTCGTCGGCCCCGAGAAGGTGATCGAGAAGATCAAGGACGGCGTCCAGGCGAAGAAGCTCACAGGGATCACCGACGTCACCGACCTGACGGACCGCACCCACGGCCTGCGCCTCGTCATCGGCATCAAGACGGGCTTCAGCCCGGAGGCCGTGCTCGAGCAGCTCTATCGCTACACCCCCCTCGAGGACGGCTTCAGCATCAACGCGGTGGCGCTCGTCGAGGGCCAGCCGCGGACCCTCGGCCTCAAGGAGATGCTCGAGGTCTACGTCGGCCACCGTGTCGAGGTCGTGACCCGTCGCACCCGGCACCGCCTCGGCAAGAAGGAGGCGCGCCTCCACCTGGTCGAGGGGCTCCTGATCGCCATCCTCGACATCGACGAGGTCATCCAGGTGATCCGCTCGAGCGACGACACGGCCGCCGCCCGGGCCCGCCTCCGCGAGGTCTTCGACCTGAGCGAGATCCAGGCCGAGTACATCCTCGACCTGCAGCTGCGGCGCCTCACCAAGTTCAGCCGCGTCGAGCTCGAGACCGAGCGCGACGAACTCCGCGCCGCGATCGCCGAGCTGCAGGCGCTGCTCGGCGACCCTGCCCGGCTCCGGGCGCTCGTCTCGAGCGAGCTCGCCGACATCGCCGAGCAGTTCGGGACGCCACGCCGCACCCTCCTCACGGAGGCTGCCCCGAGCATCGCGAAGCAGGGCCGCGGCAAGAACGCCCCGGTGCTCGAGATCGCCGACACGCCCACGCGGGTGTTCCTGTCGACGACGGGGCGCCTCCTGCGCGTCGACCACCAGGACCCGTCGGCGGCCACGCCCGCTCCCCCGTCGCGTCGGACCGCGCACGACGCCGTGCTGTCGTCGATCGACACGACGACTCGTGCCGAGATCGGGGCGGTGACGACGACGGGGCGGCTGCTCCGGTTCACGCCGGTCGACCTGCCGGCGGTGCCGCCCACCTCGGTGCAGCTCGGAGCGGGCGTCCCCGTGCGCGACTACCTCGGCCTCGCCGACAGGTCCGAGCGGGTGCTCGCGCTCGTCTCGCTGACGGCCGACCGCCCGATCGCCCTCGGCACCGCCCGGGGCGTCGTGAAGCGCGTGGCGACGGGGCAGTACCCGCCCAAGCCCGAGTTCCCGGTGATCACGCTCAAGAAGGGCGACTCCGTCGTCGGGGCGGCCCAGGGCGCCGACGACGACGAGCTCGTCTTCGTGACGTCGAGCACGCAGCTGCTGCGGTTCCCGGCGTCGTCGGTGCGTCCCCAGGGGCCCGCCGGCGGCGGCGTCGCGGGAGTCTCGGTCGCACCGGACGCCCGCGTCGTCTTCTTCGGCGCCGTCCCCGAGGGGCAGGAGGCGGTGGTCGCCACCATCTCGTCCGCCGCCGGCGCGCTCGAGGGCACCGACCCCGGCCGTGCCAAGATCAGCGCCTTCTCCGAGTTCCCGGCCAAGGGCCGCGCCACCGGGGGCGTCCGGTCACACGCGCTGCTCAAGGGCGAGTCGGAGCTCTCGCTCGCCTGGGTGGGGCCCGCCCCGGCCCGAGCGGTGGCGGTCGACGGAGGCGTCCGGTCGCTCCCCGAGACGCTCGTGCGTCGCGACGCGTCCGGCACGCCCCTGGAGGCGGTCGTCGCCGCGGTGGGCGCATCGCTGGCGCACGTCACCGACGCCGCGACGGGAGCGCCCGCGGGCACCGAGCCCGAGTGAGGCGATTCCTTCCGTCCGGCCCGCCGGCGGGTGGCCGGCCCCGCGGGGTGGCCAGACCGCGGGTCCGGCCCGGCGGGCGGTCTGGCCGCACGGGCGGTCAGCGTGGGTCAGACGTCGATGCGCTCCCGGCTCAGGCCGGCGCCGTCGATGATGAACTCCTTGCGCGGTGCGACCTCGTTGCCCATGAGGAGCTCGAAGACCCGGGCCGCTGCCTCGGCGTCGTCGACCCGCACCCGGCGCAGCATGCGCCCGGAACGGTCCATCGTCGTCGTCGCGAGCTGCTCGGCGTCCATCTCGCCCAGGCCCTTGTAGCGCTGGATCGGGTCCTGGAACTTCTTGTTCGAGCGACGCAGCTTCGCGAGGAGCGTCTGCAGCTCTTTCTCGGAGTAGGTGTAGATCGTCTCGTTCGGCTTGCTGCCGGGGTTGATGACGACGACCCGGTGCAGGGGCGGCACGGCTGCGAAGACGCGACCCTGCTCGATCATCGGGCGCATGTAGCGGAAGAACAACGTGAGGAGCAACGTGCGGATGTGAGCCCCGTCGACGTCGGCGTCGCTCATGATGATGACCTTGCCGTACCGAGCGGCGTCGATGTCGAACGAGCGGCCCGACCCTGCTCCCAGCACCTGGATGATCGAGGCGCACTCGACGTTCGAGAGCATGTCGCTGACCGACGCCTTCTGCACGTTGAGGATCTTGCCCCGGATCGGCAGCAGCGCCTGGTACTCGCTGTTTCGGGCGAGCTTCGCCGTGCCCAGTGCCGAGTCGCCCTCGACGATGAAGAGCTCGCTGTTGCCGACGTCGTTCGACCGGCAGTCGACGAGCTTCGCCGGCAGGGACGAGTTCTCGAGGGCGTTCTTGCGCCGCTGCGTCTCCTTGTGGGCACGCGCCGCGATGCGCGACTTCATCTCGGAGACGACCTTGTCGAGCACGAGAGCCGTCTGGGCCTTGTCCTCGCGGCGGGCGGACGCGAAGAGCTCGGCGAAGCGCGTCTGGACGACGTTGGCGACGATCGCCCGGACGGCGGGCGTCCCGAGGATCTCCTTCGTCTGGCCCTCGAACTGCGGCTCCGGGAGGCGGACCGTGAGCACGACGGTCAGGCCCGCCATCACGTCGTCCTTCTCGATCTTGTCGGTGCCGACCTTCAACCGCCGTGCCGCGAGCTCGACCTGCTGGCGCATGAACTTGAGCAGCCCCGCCTCGAAGCCCGTCTGGTGCGAGCCGCCCTTCGGGGTCGCGATGATGTTCACGTAGCTGCGGAGGACCGTCTCGTAGCCGCCGCCCCACCGGAGGGCGATGTCGACCTCGCACTCGCGCTCGAGCTCGGTGGCGACCATCGCGCCGCCCTCGGTCAGGACGGGCACCGTCTCCGTGTACGTGCCCGTGCCCGTCATGCGCCAGGTGTCGGTGACCGGGGCGTCGGGGGCGAGGAACTCGACGAACTCGCTGATGCCGCCGTCGAAGCGGTACGTGCTCTCGTGGGGGAAGCCCCCGTCGGTGAGCGACCCGGGCCGCTCGTCGCGGATGCGGAGCGTGAGCCCGGGGATGAGGAACGCCGTCTGACGCGCGCGCCCGGACAGCTCGTCGGGCTGGAAGGACGCGCCACGGGTGAAGATCTGGCGGTCGGCCCAGTACCGGATGCGCGTGCCGGTCACGCCGCGCTTCACCTTGCCCACCTCGCGCAGCACGCTGCCCGAGACGAAAGGCGTGAACGGCGCGTCCGGGGTGGGCGCGCCGTCGTCGGCGAACGTGCCGGGCTCGCCCCGGCGGAACGACATGGCCCACGTCTTGCCGCCACGGTCGACCTCGACGTCGAGCCGCTCGGACAGCGCGTTGACCACGGACGCCCCGACGCCGTGCAGGCCGCCCGACGAGGCGTAGGAGCCGCCGCCGAACTTGCCGCCCGCGTGCAGCTTGGTGAAGACGACCTCGACGCCCGTCAGCCCCGTCTTGGGCTCGATGTCGACGGGGATCCCGCGGGCCGTGTCGCGCACCTCGACGCTGTCGTCCGCGTGCAGGACGACGTCGATGGCGTCGCCGTGCCCGCCGAGTGCCTCGTCGACCGAGTTGTCGATGATCTCCCACAGGCAGTGCATGAGGCCCCGCGAGTCGGTCGACCCGATGTACATGCCGGGACGCTTGCGGACGGCCTCCAGCCCCTCGAGGACCGAGAGGTGGCGAGCCGAGTAGTCCGACGTGGCGATGGTGTTCTCCTGACGCGAGGCAGAGCCGACCGGCGGGAATTCCGGAGGCAGGGGTCTGGTTCCATCCTACGAGCGCCCGCGGACAGTCCCGGGAGGCGCTCGCCCCCCTCCGTCACTACGCGATGAGCGAAATCGGCTCGGATCGCACCCGATACCCGGGAGCGCGTGTTTTGATGAGGTCTTCACATCCGCAGCACCACCGTCAGGAGGAGCATCACATGACTCAGATGGCCACCGACCACACCGCCGTCGACGAGCTCGGCTCCCGCTACCAGCTCTCCGCCGCCGACCGATGCGACAGCTGCGGGGCCCAGGCCTACGTCCGCGTGACCATGGCCAGCGGCGAGCTGCTGTTCTGCGCGCACCACGGTGCCAAGGTCAAGGACAAGCTCCAGCCCACCGCCGTCGAGTGGCTGGACGAGAGCTCCAAGCTCCACGAGCACTGAGCTCGACGACCACGAGGCCGTCCGGGGACCAGCACCCCGGCGGCACGGCGAAGGGCCCGCATCCTCACGGATGCGGGCCCTTCGTCGGTGTCAGGCCACGGACACCCGGTCACATGGCCTTGAACGACCGTTCGAGGTTCTCGCGGATGACGCGCTGCGACTGCTCGGCGTACTCGTCGAGCTTCGCGTGTGCCTCCCCCGCGTGGTACGAGATGCTGCGACGCGTCAGCGCCGCGCGGAGCACCCGGTCGCTCAGAGCCGGGTTGAGGGGCAGCAGCGGCCCCTTGAGCTGCGTCCCGAAGGAGGCGCCGCGCACGACGCCCTCGGCGCCGTCGGTCCCGTTGCCCCCGCCGTGCACCACACGACCGAAGGCCTCGACGCCGGCACCGAGCTCGAGGTGGGCGGCGTGGTCCTCGAAGCCGAAGAGGGTCAGCTCGTCGCCACCGTAGGTCGTGGTCACCTGGAAGTAGTTCGTCCGGCGCGGGGCACCGCGACGGACCGTGGCGTCGAAGAACCCGATGCCGGGCACGGTCTCGCCCTGCTCGGTGACGACGCCCCGGGTCAGCAGCTCCATGCCGCCGCCGACCCCGATGACGGGGACGCCCGACGCGGCGAAGCCCTCGAGGGCCGGGAGGAGGCGCTGGGCGTCGGCGCTCACCGAGCGCACCCCCGAGAGCGGCCCGTGCCCGAGGAGGACGACGTCGGCCACGGTGGGCACGTCGTCGCCGATCCGGTACTCGACGACCTCGGTCTCGAGGCCGGCGCGCCGCGCACGGGCCACCAGCGTCGTGACGTTGCCCCGATCGCCGCTGACCCCGAGCTGCTCGGGGTAGAGGTGGACGAGGCGGAGGGTGTCGGCGCTCACGCGGTCTTCTCCAGGTCGGGGTGTCCGAGGATGCGACGGGCCAGCATCATCTGCTCGTAGTTGGTCACGAAGTGCTTCGTGTGGTCGGTGGGCGAGGGCAGCGCACGCATGAGCTTGATCGCCTTCGCGATGTCCTCCTCGATCACGTGCACGGGGATCCCCTCGTGCTCGAGGCGCAGGGCGAGCTGCCAGGCCTTGGCGCCCGCCAGGACGTCGACGTGGTCGAGGCGCGAGAAGTCGATGTCGTAGATCCACGAGATGTCGGGCGTGCCCTCGTCGATCGCGAGCATGACCTGCTCGGCGCCCTGCGGCAGCGCGTCGAGGTTCAGCTGCAGGCTGGCAGCGTTCTTGAACATGATGAACTCGGCCTCGTCGGCGCCGAGCGACATGCGCTCGCCCCGCCCGTAGGCCGGCTTCATCGTGTCGAAGGCACGAGCCACCGCCTCCTGGTCGACGGGCTTTCCGAGGACGACCGACGCGGTCTGCAGCGCCGCCGCCGCGTCGACGGCGTAGTGCAGCCCGCGAGCGGGGAGCCGCACGTCGACGGTGGTCTCGCCGACGCGGATGCGCGCACGGTCACCGTCCATCGCGACGACCTCGGCCTCGACGGGACGGGTGGAGTCCGCCTCGCGGGAGAAGTCGTTCGCGTTCTGCAGCCCGTTGGGCGCGGCGGCCACGACGTCGGGGGCGGCGCCGAAGCGCGTGACCGTCTGGCCGGGCCTCGCCTCGTAGGGCGCCAGGTGCTGGTCGTCACGGTTCGTCACGACGGCACGCGTCGCCAGGGCCGCGGTGTCGGTCATCATCGTGCCGACGCGCTCGGTCTCGAAGAAGCGGTAGAGCTGGTCGACCTGCACGTTGAGCATGAGCACGGTCGACGGGTGCAGCGACCGGGTCAGCTCGACCGCGAAGGCCTCGTCGACCTCGATCACGCCGATGTCGTGCTTCACGCGGCCGAACGGCGTCACCTCGCGGAGGAACGCCGAGGCGATGCCCTGCGGGAGGTTGGCACCGGTGGGGTTCGTGAAGACGCGGAGGCCGTGGGCCCGCAGCGTCTCGGTCAGCATCATCGTGGTCGTCGACTTGCCGTTCGAGCCGAGGACGAAGACGACGCCCTGCTCGAACTGCGACGAGACGTGGGTGAGGAAGTCGGGCGCCAGCGCGAGGACGGTGCGGCCCGGGTAGGCCGAGCCGCCGCCGCGGAGGCGGGCGACCGCACGGACGAGCCGGCCCGCGAGGACGGGCACGAGGTATCGCACGGGCCTACTCGAGGTAGTCGCGGAGCGACTGCGACCGGGACGGGTGGCGGAGCTTGGCCATCGTCTTGGACTCGATCTGGCGGATCCGCTCTCGGGTCACGCCGAACGTGTCGCCGATCTGGTCGAGCGTCTTCGGCATGCCGTCGCCGAGGCCGAAGCGCATGCGGATGACGCCGGCTTCGCGCTCGGACAGGCTGTCGAGGAGCGACTCGAGCTGCTTCTGGAGCATGGTGAAGCCCACGGCGTCGGCCGGGACGACCGCCTCCGTGTCCTCGATGAGGTCGCCGAACTCGCTGTCGCCGTCCTCGCCGAGGGGGGTGTGCAGCGAGATGGGCTCACGCCCGTACTTCTGGACCTCGACGACCTTCTCGGGCGTCATGTCGAGCTCGCGGCTCAGTTCTTCGGGCGTGGGCTCGCGGCCGAGGTCCTGCAGCATCTGGCGCTGGACGCGGGCGAGCTTGTTGATGACCTCGACCATGTGCACGGGGATGCGGATGGTGCGGGCCTGGTCGGCCATGGCGCGCGTGATGGCCTGGCGGATCCACCAGGTGGCGTAGGTCGAGAACTTGAAGCCCTTGGTGTAGTCGAACTTCTCGACCGCACGGATGAGGCCCAGGTTCCCCTCCTGGATGAGGTCGAGGAACTGCATGCCCCGGCCGGTGTAGCGCTTCGCGAGGCTGACGACGAGTCGCAGGTTGGCCCCGAGGAGGTGGCTCTTGGCCCGCTGGCCGTCGCGCGACACCCAGCGGAGCTCGCGCTCGAGCTCCTTGCTGAGGCCCGTGCTGTGGGAGAGCTTGTCCTCGGCGAAGAGACCGGCCTCGATGCGCATCGCGAGCTCGACCTCCTCTGCGGCGTTCAGCAGGGCGACCTTGCCGATCTGCTTCAGGTAGTCCTTGACCGGGTCGGCCGTGGCGCCGGTGATCGTCGTCGAGTAGACGGGCATCTCGTCGTCGTCGTCCTGCGAGATGACGAGGGCCCCCGCGGGCAGCACCTCGGGGGTCGTGGGCTTGCCGCCCTCGCCGTCCGCGTCGGCATCGGGCGCGTCGGCGTCGACGGGCTCGGTCTCGTCGTCGCCCTCGGGCTCGGCGGCCTTGGTCGCCTTCGCGGGTGCGGCCTTCTTGGCGGCGGGCGCCTTCGCAGCCGTCGCCTTCTTGGCAGGCGCCCGCTTGGCGGGGGCCTTCTTGGGCGCCGCGGGCGCCTCCTCGGTCGTCGCGGGCTCGGTCTCGAGCACCACGCCGTCGGTCACGGTCTCGTCGACGACCGTGGTCGCCTTGCTGCGAGTAGCCATGCGAACACCTTCCACTTCATCTGCACTGGGTCTTTCGGGCAGTACTAGGACCCATGTCAAGTCCCCATGGCTGAGCGCGCCGACGAGAGTCGAGCACCTGCACGGGACATGAACGGGTCCGACTCCGATTATTGCACGTCTGGTCGGCACCGCCGACCACGGGCTGCCACCGGCGTCAGGAACTCCGCCGACGACGGCTCTGCCATCTCCTGTTCAGTGCAACCCACAGGGGGGCCACCTGGATTCCCTCCTCGAGGTGAAGGAGGCGCCGCGTGCGTCGGCGCTCCAGGACGAGGCAGACGACGCCTCCGCCGACGACCACGTACTGGACCAGGAACGCCACGCGGAACGACTCGAACGAGAAGAGGTCGCTCGGCGCCCCGCCGGCCACCCGTGCGGCGTCGAGCTGGTCGAGCACGACGCCGATGAGGAACATCATCACGAAGCTCGCCAGGAAGCCCCCGACGTTGACGATGCCGTTGGCCACGCCGAGGCTGCGCATCGGGTTGAACGACCGGGCGAAGTCGAAGCCGATGAGGCTGCCGGGGCCCCCGACGCCGAGCACCACGACGAGGACGAACGCGAGCCACTGCGGGGGCTGCCCCGGCCAGGCCAGCAGGACGGTCCACGTGATCCCCAGGGCCGAGACGATGCCGAGGACGAGATTCGAGCGCCGGAGCGGGAAACGGGCCGTCAGCAGGCCGAGGACCGGGCCGGCCACGACGCCGGAGGCCACGAGCAGCGTGAGCATGCCGGATGCCTGCGTCGCCGTGAAGCCGAGCGCCCCGACGAGGAACGGCACTCCCCAGAGCAGGCTGAAGACCGTCCCGGACGACTGCGTCACGAAGTGCGACCAGAAGCCGAGGCGCGTGCCGGGTCGTCGGATGCTCTCCCCGAGCTGACGACCGGCGTCACGCCAGGTCGTCCCGGCCGACTCGGCGGGGCGTCCGAGCGGGGAGTCCCGCACGACCACGACGACGAGGGCGACGGCCACGACGGAGAGGCCCGCCGCGCCGAGGAAGGCCGGCTGCCAGCCGCTGCCGTGCAGCACGATCGACAGGGGCACGGCCGAGAGCACCTGGCCGAGCTGGCCGACGTTGCCGGTCCACTGCGAGATCTGGGGCAGGATCGGCCCTCGGAACCAGGCGGGGAGCAGGCGGATGACGCTGATGAACGTCATCGCGTCGCCCGCGCCCACGAGGACGCGCCCGACGATGGCGACGCCGATGTGCGGGGGCGCGAGCGCGACCACCGACTGCCCGACGACGAGCAGGACCCCGCCCGCGACGATGAGGGCACGCGGGCCGACCCGGTCGAGCAGCACGCCCACGGGGATCTGCAGGCCCGCGTAGACGATCAGCTGCACGACGGCCAGGGTCGACAGCGTCGACGCGGAGATGCCGAAGATGTGCTGGGCCTCGACCCCGGAGACGCCGAGCGAGGACCGCTGCAGGACGGCGACGACGTAGGCCACGACGGCGGCGCCCCAGACGAGCCAGGCGCGCGACGAGTTCACCCGACGACCCTAGCTGGCGTCGTGCGCCCTCGACGCCTGGCCGTGCTCGACGAGGGTGGACCGATGGCGGGTCAGGCCTCGTCGTCGCTGCGCCGGCCGGCGAGGAAGCGCTCGAGCTCGGCGGCGAGGACGTCCGCGGAGGGGACCTGGCCGTCCTGGTCCGTGAGCGGCGAGGGGAGCGGGTTCCCCTCCATGTAGGTGTCGTGACGTTCCTCGAGCGTGGAGACGAGTCGCGACAGCTCGTGGTTGCCCTGCACCTGCTCGTCGACCTTGGCGAGGAAGTCTCGTCCCTCCGAGCGGAGCCGGTCAGTGGGGAAGATCAGCCCCGTCGCCGCGCTGATGCTCGAGAGCGCCGCGACGGCGGCGTCCGGGAACTCGGTGTCGGCCAGGTAGTGCGGCACGAGGAGGACGAAGCCCGCGGTGGGGTGACCGGAGTCTCCGAGCCGCTGCTCGACGAGGTGCAGCGCGTTCGCGGGCGCCTGGGTCACGGGCCGCCACACCGACAGGGACTCGACGAGGTCGGACCGGTTGCCGCTGACCGTGACCCCGATCGGACGCGTGTGGGGCACCGGCATGGGGATCGAGTGGACCCACGTGGTCGTCGACACCCGGTAGCGACGCACGAGGTCGACGACGGCAGAAGTGAAGCGCTGCCACTGGAAGTCGGGTTCGAAGCCGGACAACAGGAGGAAGGGCTGTCCGATGTCGTCCTTCATCAACCGGAGCGAGAGGGTCGCCGTGGCGACCTCCGAGATGTGGTCCTGGTCGAACGTGAAGACGGGGCGACGGGCGCGGTAGTCGAGGAGCTCGTCGGCGTCGAAGGAGGCGACCATCGAGTGGTCGAGCTCGCCCACGAGGAACTCGGCGAGCTGCCCCACCGCGCCCCCCGCGTCGGAGGAGCCCGTCAGGCCCGCCACGAGCGGGAGCCCCTCGGGCACGTCGGAGGCGTCGGGAGCGAGGTCGTAGAGTCCGGCGGGGTCGTGCATGTCGTCAATGCTAGGCAACCCGCCCGGCACCGGTCGCCTCCGGCGACGTGCCGAGAGCGAACACCCGCGGTGGCTACGATCGAGGGATGACCGAGCTCTTCCTGTCCACCACCCGTTCACCTGCAGCCGAGGTCGAGGCCGACGTCCTCGTCGTCGGCGTCGTCACGGGGGCCGACGGCCCCTCGGTCACCGGCGACGTGCCCGGCCTGCCGTCCGACCTGCGTGCGCTCGGGATCAGCGGCGCGCGCGACGAGCTCGTGAAGCTGCCGGGCACGGGTGCCGCGACCGTGACGGCCCTCGTGGGGCTCGGCGACGTCGTCGACGCCGAGGCCCTGCGCTACGCGGCCGGCGCCGCCGTCCGCCAGCTGACCGGCGTCGACCGAGTCGTGCTCCACCTCCCCGTCTCGACCGAGGCGGAGGCGCTGGCGGTCCTCGAGGGCGCGGCCCTCGCCTCCTACGAGTTCGACGCGTTCCGCGGGTCGTCGGCCTCCGAGTCGCGCCGCCACGCCCGCACCCTGGTGCTCGCGACCGACCTCGACGTCGAGGAGGCGACGGTGCAGCAGGCCACCGTGGTCGCCCAGGCCGTCCACACCGTCCGGGACCTCGCCAACACCCCCCCGCAGCAGATGTTCCCGCAGGCCCTCGCCGACCACGCCGTCGAGCTGGCCGCCGACCTGCCCCTCGACGTGACCGTCCTCGCCGAGGACGAGCTGCGGGAGGGCGGGTTCGGCGGCATCCTCGGCGTCGGCCAGGGGTCCAGCCGCGGGCCTCGTCTCGTCAAGGTCGTCTACTCGCCGGAGGGCGCGCCGAAGCACCTGGCGCTCGTCGGCAAGGGCATCACGTACGACACGGGCGGGCTCTCGCTCAAGCCCGCGGGCAGCATGCTGGGCATGAAGGACGACATGACGGGCGCCGCCACCGTCCTCGCCGTCGTCGTCGCCGCGGCGCGGCTCGAGCTGCCCGTCCGCCTCACGGCCTGGCTCTGCGTCGCCGAGAACATGCCGAGCGGCACGGCCATCCGGCCCGACGACGTCCTCACGATCCGTGGCGGAACCACCGTCGAGGTGACGAACACCGACGCCGAGGGCCGCCTCGTCATGGCCGACGGCCTGGTCGCGGCCAGCGAGGAGCAGCCCGACGCGATCGTGGACGTCGCGACCCTGACCGGCGCCCAGGTCGTCGCGCTCGGCACCCGCACCGTCGGGGTCATGGGCAACGACGACCTCGCGAGCCGAGTGGTCGAGCTCGCAGACCGCGCCGGCGAGGCCGCGTGGCGCATGCCGCTGCCGGGCGAGCTCCGCAGCAGGCTCAAGTCCGACGTGGCCGACCTCGTCAACGCCACGCCGGGCAACACCGCGGCCGGCATGCTGCTCGCGGGCGTGTTCCTGAACGAGTTCGTGGGCGAGAAGGAGGGCACGGGAACGCCGCTGCCCTGGGCTCACCTCGACATCGCGGGCCCCTCCAACAACAAGGGCGGCGGCTGGGGATACACGGGCAAGGGCTCGACCGGCGTTTCCGTGAGAACGCTGCTAGAGCTGGCCCGCGACTTTTCGGCCGCGTAGTAGGGTCGAGGAGGCGGGAGCGACCCGCCGAGATCGGTCCCCCGGGCGACGCCGCCTCCTCCTCACCGAGGTGGACGCGGACGCGACGCCGACGTCACCACGACGGCGCCTCCCCCGCCTCGGGAACCTCCGAACGCACGAGGGAGTTGCTGGGTGTCGGAACAGAATTTTGACCTGGTGGTGCTCGGCGGCGGCAGCGGCGGCTACGCCGCAGCCCTGCGGGCCACCGAGCTGGGGCTGAGCGTCGCGCTGGTCGAGAAGGACAAGCTCGGCGGAACCTGCCTCCACCGGGGCTGCATCCCGACCAAGGCGCTGCTGCACTCCGCCGAGGTCGCCGACGTCTCGCGGGAGTCCGCGAAGTACGGGGTGTCGACCGACTTCCACGGCATCGACGTCCCCGCCGTGACGGCCTACCGTGAGGGAGTCGTCGCCAGCAAGTACAAGGGCCTCCAGGGCCTCGTGAAGGCACGCGGCATCACCGTCGTCGAGGGCGAGGGTCGCCTGACCTCCCCCACGACCGTCCAGGTGGGCGAGACCACGCTGACGGCCAAGAACGTCGTCCTGGCGACGGGGTCCTACTCGCGCAGCCTCCCGGGCCTCGAGATCGGCGGCAAGGTCATCACGAGCGAGGCCGCCCTGGCCCTCGACCACGTGCCGGCTAGGGTCGCCATCCTCGGCGGCGGCGTGATCGGCGTCGAGTTCGCGAGCGTCTGGAAGTCCTTCGGCTCCGACGTGACGATCGTCGAGGCCCTCCCCCACCTCGTCCCCAACGAGGAGGAGTCGATCTCGAAGCAGTTCGAGCGCGCGTTCCGCAAGCGCGGCATCGGCTTCTCGCTCGGCGTGCGGTTCAAGGGCGTGACGCAGAGCGACGACGGCGTCGTCGTGACCCTCGAGGACGGCAAGACGATCGAGGCCGACCTGCTGCTGGTGGCCGTGGGGCGCGGCCCGTCGACCCAGGGACTCGGCTTCGAGGAGGTGGGCGTCACCATCGACCGCGGCTTCGTCATCACCGACGAGCGACTGCACACCAGCGTCCCCGGCGTGTTCGCGATCGGCGACATCGTGCCCGGCCTGCAGCTCGCGCACCGCAGCTTCCAGCAGGGCATCTTCGTCGCCGAGGAGATCGCAGGCCTGGCGCCGCAGGTCATCGAGGACACCAACATCCCGAAGGTCACCTACTCCGACCCCGAGGTCGCGTCCGTGGGCCTGACGGAGGCCAAGGCGGCGGAGAAGCACGGAGCCGACAAGGTGACGAGCTACGACTACAACCTCGCCGGCAACGGCAAGAGCCACATCATCGGCACCAGCGGCTCCGTCAAGGTCGTCCGCGTCGTCGACGGTCCGGTCGTCGGGGTCCACATGATCGGCGCCCGCGTGGGCGAGCTCATCGGCGAGGCCCAGCTGGCCGTCAACTGGGAGGCCTACCCGGAGGACGTCGCGCCTCTCGTGCACGCTCACCCGACCCAGAACGAAGCCCTCGGAGAGGCGATGCTGGCCCTGGCCGGCAAGCCGCTCCACGCGATGTAGTCGCAGCTCCGTTCCCCCGCACCACCCGCACACTTCCGCACCACCCGATCACACAGACACACGATGTCTTCGAAGGAGTCCCCCGCATGAGCGAATCCGTCAACCTCCCGGCACTCGGAGAGAGTGTCACCGAGGGCACGGTCACCCGCTGGCTGAAGAACGTCGGCGACCGGGTCGAGGTCGACGAGCCCCTGCTCGAGGTCTCGACCGACAAGGTCGACACGGAGATCCCCTCCCCCGTCGCCGGCGTCATCGAGGAGATCCTCGTACCCGAGGACGAGACCGTCGAGGTCGGGACCGCGCTGGTCCGCATCGGCGACGGCAGCGCCCAGGGCGGCGACTCCTCCGACGACGCTCCCGCCGAGGAGGCCTCGCAGGCCGAGAGCCCGGCGGACAACGGCCAGGACGAGGCGGACGACGCCGTCGTCGCGTCCTCGGCTGCTCCGGCCCCCGGAGAGGAGTCGGACGCCGACGCCCCCGCACCGGCCGACGACGTCGACCCGGCGCCGGCGGCCGAGCAGCCTGCCGACCAGGCACCGGCCGTCCCCGCCACCGCCCCCGCTGCCGCAGCGGCCCCCGCGGCGGCAGCGCCGCCCGCAGCAGCAGCTCCCGCCCCGGCGGCTGCTCCTGCAGCTGCTGCCCCGGCAGCCGCCGCACCCGCAGCTGCTGCCCCGGCAGCCGCCGCACCCGCAGCTGCTGCCCCGGCGGCCTCGGCCGATTCGTCGTCGGCTCCGACCGGCTACGTCACGCCGCTGGTCCGGAAGCTCGCGAACGAGAAGGGCATCGACATCTCGACCCTGACCGGGAGCGGCGTCGGCGGCCGCATCCGCAAGGAGGACGTCCTCGCCGCCGTCGAGGCCGCCAGCTCGGCGGCCACGACGTCGACCCCGGCGTCGGCGCCCGTGGAGGTCTCGCCGCTGCGCGGCACGACCGTGCCCATGACGCGTCTGCGCAAGGTCGTCGCCGAGCGCGCCGTCCAGTCGATGCAGGCGATGGCCCAGCTGACGAGCGTGGTCGAGGTCGACGTCACGGCCGTCGCGACGTTCCGTGACGCGAACAAGGCGGCGTTCCTCGAGAAGACCGGCAACAAGCTGTCGTTCCTGCCGTTCTTCACGCTCGCGGCCGCCGAGGCGCTCAAGGCGCACCCGAAGCTGAACGCCACCGTCGACGGCGACTCGATCGTCTACCCGGACCACGAGAACGTCAGCATGGCCGTCGACACGGAGCGCGGTCTGCTCACGCCCGTCATCAAGGACGCGTCCGACCTCGACCTGGCCGGCATCGCCGCTCAGATCGCGGACCTGGCGCAGCGCACGCGCGACAACAAGCTGAAGCCCGACGAGCTGGCCGGCGGCACCTTCACGGTGACGAACACTGGCTCGCGGGGCGCCCTGTTCGACACTCCCGTGGTGTTCCTCCCCCAGGTCGCGATCCTGGGCACCGGCGTGGTCGTGAAGCGTCCCGTGGTCGTCTCCGTGGACGGCGCCGACGCGATCGCCGTCCGCTCGATGGTCTACCTGGCCCTTTCGTACGACCACCGCATCGTCGACGGTGCTGACGCCGCCCGGTTCCTCGTGGCGGTCAAGACCCGCCTCGAGGCCGGCGACTTCGCCGGGGTCCTGGGCATCTGACCACGCCCCCGTGATCGCGCGCGTCAGCGGCGCGTCACTTCCCTGAGACGCCAGCCGGCCTCGGTCCTCACCACGAGGACCGAGGCCGGTTCGTCGTTCGCCGTGCGGCAGGCGAGGAGGACGGTCTCACCCAGCCGTTGCACCTCCGCCTCGACGACCGTGGGCAGGACCAGGTCGCCTGCCGAGGCGAGGTCGGCCATCGTCCGGGAGTCTCCCGCCGCCACAGGCGACCCTGCCTGGTCGACGGCCGCGAGGCACGACGTCGACGGTTCGCGGACGCACGCGACCCGGGCTCGGAGCAGGACCGCGGCCGCCGCGACCGGGTCGTCGCCCCGGACCGCCGCCTCCTCCGTGCTCACGGGCTCGTCGGAGGCACGGTCCGGGACGGGGACGCCGGTGACCGGGCCGGGCGCCGACGCGGCCGCGCCGGACCCCCGATCGGCAGGGGACGTCGCCGCGGGCTGAGCCGGGTCGGACCGCCCGACGTCAGAACCGTCGCCCCGCGGCACCACGGCTGCCCCCACCACGAGAGAGACTGCCACGAGGCCGGCCAGGACCCAGGAGCGTGGCCTGACCGCCCGCAGCCGGTCGACGATCGGCACGACCGTGACCGTCTCCCACCAGTCCGCGACGCCGTCGAGGAGCGCGGACTCGGGCAGGACGCTGGTCCACCCGGACCGCGGCGGGTCCCCCGGCGGTGGTCGCCAGGCGACCACCGCCGCCTCGAGGTCCGTGCTCGGCACGACGGTCGGCAACGCGACGGGAGGAGCAAGGTCGTGGACCCGCTCGACGAGCTCGTCCAGGCAGGTCTCGGCACCCTCCGGGCCCAGCAACCGGGCCCGGTCGCGAGGAGACAGCTCACGAGCCACGGCCTCGACGAGGGCCCGGGCCCCCTCGGTCGCCGTCGCGGGCGGCGTCGCACCGGGCTGGGCGGTCCTGCCGCCGACGAGGACCGGGGCGCCCCGGTCGTCGAGCACGACGTCCGCGAGGCCGATGCCGCCCAGCACCGTCCCCCGCCGGGCCAGGTGGGCGACCGTGGAGAGCACGGGCAGCAGGACCGTGACGGCTTCCCCTGCGGACAGGGTGCCGCGGCGCCGAGCCCACCGGTCGAGTCGTTCCCCGCCCGGCTCGTCCGTCACGACCACGAGGGCGCCCTCGTCGTCGACCAGCACGTCGACCGGGCGGAGGAGGTGCGGGTGCGGCGACGAGCTCGCCGCCGCGACGAGGGCCGGCGAGGAGCGGCGCAGCACCACCCGGCCGCCGTCGGGCGCGGTGCCCTCGACGGCGCCGCCCGGACCGGGGGGCCAGGAAGACCCCGGCGCGAGCTCGTAGGGACCGAGTGAGGAGGTGACCATGGGGTCATCGTGCTGGTCTCTGAGGGGCGGACGAGTCCCTCCTCGACCCGGTCGGGGACGACCGACGACGGCGAGCCCCCGGGGAGGACCCACGGCGGCTCGCGACCCCGTATCCTGGTCTGCATGGCACGACGCACGTCACCGGAGAACACGTCCCCGAAGCCGCCCAAGGAACCGGGCCGCTTCAAGCAGATGTGGCAGGTGTTCAAGATGACCCGCCGCGTCGACAAGTCGGCGCTGCCGCTGATGCTGCTGGCGCTGCTGCTGCCGGTCGCCGCCGGCGTCCTCGCAGGTCTCTTCCTCTCGGCGGGCAACGTGCTGGCGCTCGTGCTCTACATCGTGGTCGGCCTGATGCTCGGCGTCCTGCTGCTGCTGATCGTCCTCGGCCGCAAGGCCGAGAGGGCCGCCTACTCGCAGATCGAGGGGCAGCCCGGCGCCGTGGGCGCCGTCATGAAGAGCGGCCTCCGTCGTTCGTGGCGCGCCGCCGAGATGCCCGTCGCGGTCCAGGGCCGTTCCCAGGCAGCCGTCTACCGCGCCGTCGGCAAGGGCGGCGTCGTGCTGATCGGCGAGGGCTCGGTCGCGCAGACCAAGAAGCTCGTCGACGAGGAGCGCCGCAAGGTGGCGCGCATCCTGCCCAACGTCCCCATCACGGTGCTGCACGTCGGCCCCGACGCCGAGTCCGTGCCGCTGCACAAGATCGCCGGCCGCATGAACAAGATCAAGTCGTCGCTGAACCGGAACGAGGTGCTCGCCGTGAGCAACCGCCTCCAGTCGCTGGGCAAGAACGGCCTGCCGATCCCCAAGGGAGTCGACCCGTTCAAGGTGCGTGCCGGACGACCGCGCTGACGATCGACGCGACCCGCTGATCGGGCCAGCGACGGACGGAGGCGCCCGTCCCCCTCGAGGGGACGGGCGCCTCCGTCCGTGCGTCGCGGTCAGACGCGGACGAGCACCGTCCCCGCCACGCGGTCGTGCAGGCCCCTCTGGTCTTGGTCCCAGACCACCGCGGGGATGACGACCGCGAGCAGCAGCGTCCGGACGACCGGGCGCCAGAGGCCGGTCCGGCCACCTGCCATCGGGACGAGGCGCATGCCGAGGACCAGGTGGCCGACGGTGCCGCCGAGGGTGACCAGGAAGAGGATCTGGACGACGCTGAAGACGACCGTGATGGCGAGCCCCTGGCCGTCGAAGAAGGCGAACGCGACGACGTACGCGAGCGCCCAGTCGATCGTCACCCCGGCGATCCGGCGACCGAGGCGGGCGATCGAGCGCGGGCCCGTGCGCGGCAGGCCGAGGCGCTGGCCCGGCCAGTCCTGCCGTGGCGCCGCACCGCCGTCGACAGGGTCGGACGGAGGACGGGATCGGTCGTCGTGCATGCCGCCGAGCCTACCGACGCGGCACCCGTAACATCTCTGAAACAATGGGGACACCGCGACGAAACGGCCCCGCCATAACGTCGTCGAAGGCTGCGTCCGGCAGTCTGACCGATCTGAGCCCATTGGAGAGACACCTAGATGTTCACCGATTCTTCCGAGGTGCTGAAGTTCATCACGGACACCGACGTCAAGTTCCTCGACATCCGGTTCACGGACCTGCCCGGCGTCCAGCAGCACTTCAACATCCCCGCGTCCACCGTCGACGAAGAGTTCTTCTCCGTCGGCCAGCTCTTCGACGGGTCCTCCATCCGCGGCTTCGCGTCGATCCACGAGTCGGACATGCAGCTCATCCCCGACGTCACCACGGGCTACGTCGACCCCTTCCGCGCCGAGCGCACCCTGGTGCTCGTGTTCGACATCTTCAACCCGCGCAACGGCGAGCTCTACAGCCGCGACCCGCGCCAGGTGGCCAAGAAGGCCGAGAAGTACCTCGCCTCCACCGGCATCGCCGACACGGCGTTCTTCGCCCCCGAGGCCGAGTTCTACATCTTCGACGACGTCCGCTACGAGGTGAAGCAGAACGCCAGCTTCTACAGCGTCGACAGCGAGGAGGGCGCCTGGAACACGGGCCGTGTCGAGGAGGGCGGCAACCTCGCCAACAAGACCGCCTACAAGGGCGGCTACTTCCCGGTCAGCCCGGTCGACAAGACGGCTGACCTCCGCGACGACATCAGCCTCAAGCTGATCGACTCGGGCCTCGAGCTCGAGCGCGCCCACCACGAGGTGGGCACCGGCGGCCAGCAGGAGATCAACTACAAGTTCGACACGATGGTCCACGCGGCCGACGACATCCTGAAGTTCAAGTACATCGTCAAGAACACCGCCGAGCAGTGGGGCAAGGTCGCGACCTTCATGCCCAAGCCGCTCTTCGGCGACAACGGCTCGGGCATGCACACCCACCAGTCGCTCTGGAGCGACGGCAAGCCCCTGTTCTACGACGAGAACGGCTACGGCGGGCTCTCCGACCTCGCTCGCTGGTACATCGGCGGCCTGCTGAAGCACGCACCCGCCGTGCTCGCCTTCACGAACCCCTCGATCAACTCGTACCACCGCCTGATCCCCGGCTTCGAGGCCCCCGTCAACCTGGTCTACTCGGCGGGCAACCGCTCGGCGGCCATTCGCATCCCCATCACGGGCACGAACCCCAAGGCCAAGCGGATCGAGTTCCGCGTCCCCGACGCCGCGTCGAACCCCTACCTCGCGTTCGCCGCGCAGCTGATGGCGGGCCTCGACGGCATCCAGAACCGCATCGAGCCGCACGAGCCCGTCGACAAGGACCTCTACGAGCTGCCCCCGAGGAAGCGAAGGGCATCCCCCAGGTGCCCGCGTCGCTCGACGGCGCCCTCGACGCGCTCGAGGCCGACCACGCGTTCCTCACCAAGGGCAACGTGTTCACCGAGGACCTGATCGAGACCTGGATCGCGTACAAGCGCGAGAAGGAGATCCTGCCGATGGCTCAGCGCCCGCACCCCTTCGAGTTCGAGCTCTACTTCGGCGTCTAGGCGAGACCGGACGGGGCGTGACCGAGACGGTCGCGCCCCGTCCGCCGTCGTGGCTGCCGGACGCGAGGAGGCCCGCACCCCTCGGGGTGCGGGCCTCCTCGCGTCGTCGGCCGGCGTCAGGCGGGGAGGCTGCTCCCGGTGAGGACGCGTCGCTGAGCCGGGGTGCGACGACCGCCGAGGGGTCGCACCTCCCAGCCGCCGCTCGACCAGACCTCGGCGTCGAGCACGTTCCGCGCGTCGATCACGACGGGGTTGGCCGCGAGCTCGGCGAGGGCCGAGGGCTCCGCGCTGACGAACTCGGGCCACTCCGTCAGCAGCAGCACGGCGTCGGCGTCCGAGACCGCCTCCTCGATGCTGTCGGCGAACGACAGGGTCGGGAAGCTGCGCTGGGCGGTCTGGGTCGCCTCCGGGTCCACCACCAGCACCTGGGCTCCGCGCAGGTGCAGCGCCGCCGCCACGTTCAGGGCCGGCGAGTCGCGGACGTCGTCCGTGTGCGGCTTGAACGCGGCGCCGAGCACGGCGATGCGCCGGTTCAGGACCGACCCGCCGCACGCGTCGATGGCCTGGTCGATGACCCGCTGGCGCTGGGCCATGTTGATCTCGTCGACCTGCTGCATGAGACCGACGGCACGGTGGGCGCCCAGCTCGTTGGCGCGGAACATCAGCGCACGGATGTCCTTCGGCAGGCAGCCGCCCCCGAAGCCCAGGCCGGCGTTGAGGAACTTGCGGCCGATCCTGTCGTCGAAGCCGAGGGCGTCCGCGAGCGTCGAGACGTTCGCCCCGGCGGCCTCGCAGAGCTCGCTGATCGCGTTGATGAACGAGATCTTCGTCGCCAGGAACGCGTTCGCGCTGACCTTGACGAGCTCGGCCGTCGGCAGGTCGCACGAGATGACGGGCGTGCCCGTCGATATCGGGTCGGCGTAGACCTCGCGGAGGATCGCCTCGCTGCGGACGTCGGTGCCGCCGAAGACGATGCGGTCGGGACGCAGGGTGTCCTCGACGGCGTGGCCCTCGCGGAGGAACTCCGGGTTCCACACGACGTCGGCCGACACCCCCGCAGGCAGCACGCCGGCCACGATCTCCCGGAGGCGGGCCGCGGTGCCGACCGGCACGGTCGACTTGCCCACGATCAGGCCGTCGTGGCTGAGCGACTCGGCTACCTTGCGGGTGGCCTCCTCGACGTAGCTCAGGTTCGCGGCGTGGCTCCCCCGGCGCTGCGGCGTGCCGACGCAGATGAAGTGCACGTCGGAGAGGGCGACGGCCTCGGCGATGTCCGTCGTGAAGAGCAGACGACCGGACTCGACGTGGCGGAGGATCAGCTCGGGCAGTCCCGGCTCGAAGAAGGGGACTCGGCCCTGGCTGAGCGCCTCGACCTTCGAGGGGTCCGTGTCGACGCCGATGACGTCGAAGCCCATCTCGGCCATGGCGGCGGCGTGGGTCGCCCCGAGGTAGCCGGTGCCGATGACGCTGATGCGGGGCTTCGTCGAGGCGGACGTCACCGCGGCGTCGACGGACTGGGGGTCGGTGCCGGCGCCGTCGGCCGGGCTGGTGTTCTTGCTCATGATGCGCTCCTCGCGATCTGGGGTGCTGCAGTCAGTGGGGCGGAGGGGGTGGGGAGGGACGGGAGCCGCGAGTCGTCGGCCGTGGTCACGGCAGCGTCCTCAGGGCGAAGTCGGTGTCGGTGCGGGCGATGCCGCGGCGGAAGGCGTCGAGGGAGTCCTGCCGGGAGACGATCCGCCAGTCGTTCGTGAGGTACGAGCCGCTGGACACGGTCGTGGCCGTGAGGTTGAACCAGGAGAACCCGAGGATGTCGTCGTTCTCCGGCTTGGCGAGCTCGCTGAAGAGCGAGTCGATCCACTTCGGCTTCTGGGCGTCCTTCGTCGTGCCGAGCTCGGCCGCGCCCATCTCGGCGAGGATGATGGGCTTCGTCGTGATCTGCCGCAGCTGCGCCAGCGTCTTGCCGAAGGTGCCCTGGAAGTCGCCGGTCTGGGGCGTCTCCGGGCTGTTCCGGAGGTAGCCGGTCATGCCCACCCAGTCGACGTAGTCGTCACCGGGGTAGAGGCTCGCCGTGTACTCGACGCCCCTGTTCTTGGTGGGCACGCCCTCGACCCTGGTGGGGGCCCAGACCCAGGCGACGAGCTCGTTCGCGCCGCGTGCCTCGAAGAGGTCGTGCACGTGCCTCCACATCTGCACGTACTCGGTCTTCTCGTTCCCGTTCACGCCCTCGGCCCACGGGTACCAGTTGCCGTTCATCTCGTGGTCGAGGCGGATGGCCATCGGCAGGCCGTTGGCCACGAGCGCGTCGGCCCAGCGTGTGAGGTACGCGTCGAAGTCGCCCTCGATGATCTTGCTCAGCTCGTAGTCCGGGTCGACGACCGCCTCGTTGCCGGCGGCGATCGGTCGGGACTCCCAGGTGAGGAACGGGAGGTCGCCCTTGGCCCACGAACGGTTCACCGCCGTGGCGTTGAACTCCTGGTCGAAGCCCTGGAAGTAGCCCGACATGTTCGGCTGCGCGCCGATCTTCGTGCTCACGTCGTCGAACTCGGACCAGCTGAAGGGCGACTGGGTCGTGTAGAGGCCGAAGTAGCGCGACTCGGGCGAGACGATGTCCGCGAGGGAGGGAGCGGTGATCGGCACGGGGCCGGTCGTCCCGGCCCCGCCCGGGCCGTTGCCGTTGCCGGAGCCGGAGCCGTTGCCGGAGCCACTGCCGCCCTTGGGCCCGGTGGCCACGGCCCCGGAGCCTCCGTTGCCGCCGCCGGCCGACGAGCCGCCGCCGGTCGCGGCCTGGGCGTCACGGAGGGCGTCCTGCGCCGACGCGAGGCGAGCCTGTGCGTCGGTGAGCTGCCCCTCGGACGTCCAGGCCTGCTGCTGTACGTCCGCCAGCTCCGTCTTGCTCGCGGCGAGCTGCCGCTTGGCCGCGACGAGCTGGTCGAGCAGGGCCGAGCGGTCCTCCTTCAGGGTGGTGACCTGGGCAGGGGACGTGCCGACCGCCTCCTGCACGGCGGTCCGGACGGGGTTGTCCGTCGGCGATATCCAGATGAGCCACGAGATCATGGCCAACAGGACGACGGTCGCGGTGGCGCCGAGGGCCGTCCGGCGGGCGTTCCCGTGGGACGAGGCCCACCAGGCTCCCGACTGCACGTGCAGCGGGGCGACGAAGGTCTGCGGGGACTCAGACAATGAACCACACCTCCAGGGCGATGATGACGGCACCGATCAGGTACGGGAAGCCGGCTTTGGGGTTGAGGCGACGACGAGGAGGCGCGACGGCGGCCACGGGGGCCGTGGCCGCGGCGAAGGCGGTCGCCGACGAGGTCGTCAAGGCGTCGTCCTGGGGCGACGGCGCGGTCTCGACGGCCGTCTCGGCGCGGTGGCTGCGCACCAGGACCACGCCGGTGTCGTCGCGTCGGACGGTGGTCGCGTCCGACGTGGGGCCGGCGGGGGTCGAGGAACCGCCGAGGTCGAAGAGGGCGTCGACGCCGGGATCGGCCTCGTCGTCGAACTCGCGCTCCAGCACCCGCAGCGAGTCGTCGCCGGTGGCCTGGTGGGCCATCTGCTGGGCCGCGTCGTCCGCGGCTCCGCCGGCGTAGGCGCCTGCACGGGTCCCCCAGCCGCTGGCGTGCCCCATGCGGAAGAACCCGATGACGCGGATAGGCATGAGGAAGAAGGTCGACACGATGATGAAGACGGGCAGGCGGATGAAGTCCGAGGGCTTCTCGGCCAGGTGTCGCATCTGTCGGATCGCCATGCTGAGCACGGACGACAGCACCATCAGCACCACGATGCTGACCAGCCCGGTGGAGACCCCGTACTCGGCCAGGATGCCGCGGTACAGGTTGACGCCCTGGCCGGTGATGCCCCGGTAGATCCAGCCGCCGATGACGCCCATCAGGAGGAAGGGCAGGATGATGTCCATCGCGAAGAAGAACGCGAGCATCGGAGCGTGCCCGAGCATCCACGGCATCATCCGGAACGTGTTGTACTGGCTCCCGCGGGCCCAACGGAGCTGCTGCTTGAACAGCTTCTTCACTTCGAGCGGGGCGTCCGTGTAGACGAGGCTCGTGTGCTGGTACACGGTGCGGTACCCCTCCTTGAGGGTGAGGTTCGTGAGGGTGCGGTCGTCGCTGACCTCGAGGAAGACGCCCATGAACTTCTCCGTCATGAAGCGGTCCATCACCCGCACGAGGATCTCGCGGCGGAAGGCGATCGTCCGGCCGGGGAGGCAGCCGATCTGTCCCAGGACGCTCTGCGCGGGCATCGAGTAGAGCGCACGCGAGTTCTCGAGCCAGTCGGCCCAGCGGGTGATCCAGCTGCGCTCGGGCTCCAGGATGCGCTGACGCGTGGTGACGCCGCCGACGTTCTCGTGGGCGAAGGGGCGGACGAGCTCGGAGAGCGTCCCCGGCGTCCACACCGTGTCGGAGTCGACCAGCACGGTGATGTCGCCGCGGCTGAGCTCGGTGCCGATCATGACGGCGTTGCGCTTGCCGGGGATGGGGGTGTGCACCCAGCGGACGAGAGGGGCGTACTCGTCGCAGACGGCCGCCAGCTCCGGGTTCGGCTTGCCGTTGATGACCACGATGATCTCGCCCGGCTGCTGCTCGACCATGCGGCCGATGACGTCGCGGAACAGGTCCAGGGGCTCGTCGACCACCGGGACGACGACGCTCGTGGAGCCGGAGAACTCCCCCGTGAAGGGGCGGTACCGCCGCGAGAGCAGCACCTTGATGATCCACAGGATCCAGATGAAGGCCGAGTAGACCGCGAACAGGTACAGCTCGGCGTGGCCGCCTGCCATGGATCGGATCTGGAGGATGAAAGTCAACACGAGGGCCGCCTCACGGGGATGGGAAAAGGACGATTCCGCGTCTTCGAGGAAAGGGGTCTGTCGGGTCGGTGCAATCTTGCGGCGGTTCGGAGGGGACTCACAACCGACCACCCGTTCGGCGCCTCGGCCCTGCGAGGCGGGGTACGACCGTGTCCTCCCATCGGTGTCGCACGAAATGCCGACAGAGCCGGCTGCCTGCCGGAGGCGCGGCATGCCCCATCCGACTCGGCCCCCACGTGCCCTCTCGAGCCCACGAAAAAACCGGGAGAAAAGCCTGATCGCGGTCGGATTCCGAGAGTCCCGCGCAGACTCGGCCCGTGCGGCGGGAGGTGAGGAATGCCCATGGCACTGCGGGGCCGTGCGTGCGGGACGGTCACGCGTCCGAAACACGACAGACATCTCGACCGGGGTACGCACCCCCTTTTCGGGGTACGGCAAAATCACCCGTGACCAATTCGGGCGTCACCCCCCGGGTGAGTGCATCCCGGGCGTGTCGCACCTCGCGACCGCGACGCCGGTCGCGCCCGTCGCGGTCAGGCGGTAGGCTCCGGCGCCTCGTCCAGGCCGTAGAAGCCCCGCTCGAACACCGCGCGTGCGCGACGGGTCACCGCGAGGTAGTCCTCCTCGAGGCGCGTGGCCGACCCCGGCGGGTACTCCATCAGGCGGGCGACGCCCTCGAGCTGTCGGCGGTCGGTGGGCAGGACGTCCGAGGTGCGCGAGGTCCAGAGGACGACGGCGGAACGGGCGCGGGACGCCATCAGCCAGGCGTCGTGCAGCTTGGCCGCGTCGTCGACGGCGACCAGCCCCGCGGCGGCCGCCGCCTGGAGGGCGGTCAACGTCGAGGTCGTGCGGAGACCGGGCACGTCGTGCGCGTGCCGGAGCTGCAACAGCTGCACGAACCACTCCACGTCGCTCAGGGAGCCACGGCCGAGCTTGAGGTGACGGGACGGCTCGGCGCCCTTGGGGAGGCGCTCCGCCTCGACCCGCGCCTTGATGCGCTTGACCTCGCGCACCTCCTGGTCCGAGAGGGACACCGGGTAGCGGACCTCGTCGGCCAGCGCGGTGAACTCGGCCCCCAGGCCCGCGTCGCCCGCCACGACACGGGCTCGGAGCAACGACTGGGCCTCCCACGTGAGCGACCACCGTGCGTAGTAGGCCCGGTAGGAGGCGAGGGACCTCGTCACGGGTCCGTTCCCGCCCTCGGGACGCAGGCCCGTGTCGAGGTCGAGCGGCACGAGGGCGTCCGAGGTGAGGCGGCCCATCTCGGCGACCACGCCGGCAGCCCGGCGCTGCGAGGTGTCGTCGCCCTCGGCCCCCCGGTGGACGAAGAGGACGTCGGCGTCGGACCCGAACCCGAGTTCGCGGCCGCCGTAGCGGCCCATGGCGACCACCGCCATCTCGACGTCGGGCACGTCTCGACGGGCCAGGGCGAGGGCGCCCGTGATGGTCGCGGTCGTGACGTCCGTGAGCCCCTGCGCCAGCTGGTCGATCGTGACGAGGCCGAGGATCCCCGAGATGGCCAGCCGGAGGACCTCGCGGCGCCGAGCCTGCCGCAGCACGCCGGCAGCCCCCTCCTTCGACTCGTGCCGTGCCACGGTGGCGCTCGTCTCGTCGAGCAGGCTGGCGAGCGTCCGTGGTCGGAGCTCGGCGTCGGACTCGAACCAGGCCGCCGCCTCCGGGGACCGGTCGAGCAGGTCGGCGACGAACGTCGACGACGACAGCACGGTCGTGAGCCGGTGGGCGGCCCCCGACGAGTCGCGCAGCATCCGGAGGAACCAGTACGACTCGCCGAGCCCGTCGCTGAGCCTGCGGAAGGCGAGGAGGCCGAGGTCGGGGTCGGTCCCGTCGGCGAACCACTGCAGCATGGCGGGCAGCAGGTGCCGCTGGATGCTCGCTCGTCGTGAGACTCCCCCGGTCAGGGCGGCGATGTGCCCGAGGGCGCCGCGCGGGTCCGAGAAGCCGATCGCGGCCAGCCGGGCGGCGGCCTGGTCGCTGCTGAGCGCGAGGTCCTCCTCGGGACGGGCCGCGACCGCCGAGAGCAGGGGCCGGTAGAAGAGGCGCTCGTGCAGGGTGCGCACGCGCCGCTTCACCTCGCGCCACGCCTCGACGAGGCCCGTGCCCGAGGAGCTCAGCCCGGAGGCGCGCGCGAGCACCCGGAGCGCGTTCTCGTCCGTCGGCATCAGGTGGGTCCGGCGCAGGTGCGCCAGCTGCACGCGGTGCTCGAGCACGCGCAGCACCCGGTAGTCGCGGTCGAACTCGGCGGCCTCGGCGCGCCCCACGTAGCCCCGCCGCGCGAGGGCGGCCAGCGCCTCCAGCGTCGACCGCTGCCGCACGCCGTCGTCCGCCTGGCCGTGGACGAGCTGGAGCAGCTGGATCGTGAACTCGACGTCGCGGAGCCCGCCGGGCCCCAGCTTCAGCTGCCGGTCGACCTCGTCGGCCGGCAGGAGGTCGGTGACGCGCTCGCGCATGGCCTGCACGGACTCGACGAAGGCCTCGCGCTGGGCGGCCGACCACACGAACGGCGCGATGCGCTCGGAGTACCGGTCGCCGAGGTCGACGTCCCCCGCGAGCGGACGCGCCTTGAGCAGCGCCTGGAACTCCCAGCCCTTCGCCCAGCGCTCGTAGTAGGCGACGTGCGACTCGAGGGTGCGGACGAGGGCGCCGTCCTTGCCCTCCGGCCGCAGGTTCGAATCGACCTCCCAGAGCTCCGGCTCGAGCGCGAGGTCCGTTATCGCCCGGACCGTGTGCACCGCCAGCCGGGTGCCGATCTCGACCGCCCGCCCGTTCTCGAGGCCGTCGGCGCCCTCGGCGACCCAGACGACGTCGACGTCGCTGAGGTAGTTCAGCTCGCGTGCCCCTGCCTTGCCCATCCCGATCACCGCGAGACGGGTGCGCGCCACGTCGTCCCCGGGGAACGGCACCTCGCGCCGGGCCACGTCGAGGGCGGCGTGCAGCGCTGCACCGGCCAGGTCGGCGAGGGCAGCGGCGACGACGGGGAGCGCCTCGACCGGGTCGGGCCGGTCGAGGTCCCAGCCGGCGATCTGCACGAGGTGACGGCGGTAGCCGACGCGGAGGGCGACCCGCGCCTCCTCGTCGACCAGCCCGGCGACGCGCGACACGAGGTCGTCCACGTAGTCGTCGCGACTGCGGGGAACGGGTGCGGGCTGCAGCAGCAGCTCGAGCTCGGCCGGCCGGCGCACCAGGAACTCGGCGAGGCCGGACGACGACCCGAGCAGGCGCAGCAGGCGCTCTCCCGCGCGTGCCTCGAGCAACGCGGCGACGCCGTCGGGCGATCGCTCGAGCAGACGCTCGAGGTGGAACAGGGCCTGGTCGGGATCAGGGCTGCGGGCGAAGGAGGCGACGGCCGACGCGAGCGACGGGGTCGCCTCGACGAGGCGGTCCAGCCGCTCGCGTGCGGTGCCGAGCTCGGCGAACCCGAGCCGCGCCAGGTCGGACAGCGCCGTCGCTGCTCGAGGCATGGTGGAGCCGGTCCGCTAGAGGATCTCGAGGTTGGAGCGCAGCTCGAACGGCGTCACCTGGGCTCGGTACGACTTCCACTCCTGCCGCTTGTTCAGCAGCACGTAGTTGAAGACCTGCTCGCCGAGCGTCTCAGCGACCAGCTCGCTGTCCTCCATGATCGAGAGGGCGTGGTCGAGGCTGGCGGGCAGCTGCTTGTAGCCGAGCGCGCGACGCTCGGCGTCGCTCATGCCCCAGACGTTGTCCTCGGCCTCGGCGGGGAGCTCGTAGCCCTCCTCGATGCCCTTGAGGCCCGCGGCGAGCATGAGCGAGAAGGCGAGGTACGGGTTCGCGGCGGAGTCGATGGCGCGGTACTCGACGCGGCTCGAGTTGCCTTTGTTGGGCTTGTACAGCGGCACGCGCACGAGAGCCGAGCGGTTGTTGTGGCCCCAGGTCACGAAGCTGGGCGCCTCGTCGCCGCCCCACAGGCGCTTGTAGCTGTTGACGAACTGGTTCGTCACCGCCGTGATCTCGGGCGCGTGTCGCAGGAGGCCCGCGATGAACTGCCGGCCGATGCGGGAGAGCTGGTACTCGGCGCCGGCCTCGTAGAAGGCGTTGCCGTCGCCCTCGAAGAGCGACATGTGCGTGTGCATCCCCGAGCCGGGGTGCTGACTGAAGGGCTTGGGCATGAACGTGGCGTACACGCCCTGCTCGATCGCCACCTCCTTGATGACGGTGCGGAACGTCATGATGTTGTCCGCGGTCGTCAGGGCGTCGGCGTAGCGCAGGTCGATCTCGTTCTGGCCGGGTCCCGCCTCGTGGTGGCTGAACTCGACTGAGATCCCGAGATCTTCGAGCATGCGGACCGAGCGGCGGCGGAAGTCGTGGGCCGTGCCGCCGGGCACGTTGTCGAAGTAGCCGGCCGAGTCGACGGGCTGCGGCCCGTCGGGACCGCCCTGCGCGTCCTTCAGGAGGTAGAACTCGACCTCGGGGTGCGTGTAGAACGTGAAGCCGCGTTCGCCGGCCCGCGCGAGCGTGCGCTTGAGGACGTTCCGCGGGTCGGCGACGGCCGGCTGCCCGTCGGGCGTCGTGATGTCGCAGAACATGCGGGCCGTCGGGTCGATCTCGCCGCGCCACGGCAGGATCTGGAAGGTGGTGGGGTCGGGCTGCGCGAGCACGTCGGCCTCGTACGACCGGGTGAGTCCCTCGATCGCGGAGCCGTCGAAGCCGATCCCCTCGGCGAACGCGCCCTCGACCTCGGCCGGGGCGATGGCCACCGACTTCAGGGTGCCGATCACGTCCGTGAACCAGAGCCTGATGAACTTGATGCCGCGTTCTTCGATCGTCCGGAGGACGAAGTCCCTCTGCTTGTCCATCGACAGCCTTTCTGCTCTGCGTCGAGGCTAGTGGACGCGTCCGTCGGCCACGGTCACGCCGGCCCCGGATCCGTCAGTCGTCGGCCGCGTCCTCGGCGTCGAGGCGGGCGTTCCGCTCCTGGATCGTCCGGATGGCCGCTGCCGCCTCGTCACGGGTGGCGTAGGGGCCGGCCCGGTCGACGGCGGGCGACACCTTGCCCTCCTCGACCTCGTGCGTGCGGGTGTTGAACCAGAACTCAGTCGTCATGGGGCGAGGCTACCGCCGGGCGGGCGGGGGCGTCACGGGGTCCAGTCGGCGCGGGTCGGGATGGTGATGGTGAAGGCCCGGCCGGCCGACGTCGTGCCGCCGAGGTAGGGCATGCCCGGTGCCCAGGTGCCCCAGGTGGGCCTGCCCTGGTCGGGTCCGAAGACGGGCAGGTTCGCACCGTACTCGTAGAGCGTCTCCTGGATCGGGCGGTAGCAGCCGTGTCCGGAGGAGTCCCGTCCGCGGATCGTGCCGAGCGCGCGGAGGCCGTTCTCGTCGAGGCGCCAGACCGGGCCGCCCAGATCGCCCGGGGCGACCTCCATCGTCGTGCAGAGGAGGTCCCCGACGACGCCCGTGATGGCGCCTTCGGTCCACCCTGTGCCGACCCCCATCTTCCCGACGAGCATGCCGGGACGTTGCTGGACGGTCGGCATGAAGCCGACGATCCGTCCGTCGCCGGGCTGTTCTCCGGTGAGGGGGTCCGCCACCATCTGGTGGGCGTCGTCGCCGGGCACCATCTCGTACAGGGCGGAGGACCCGTCTCGCAGCGACGCAGGCGATGCGAGGTAGTTCGCGAAGACGCCCTGGTTGTTGCGCACCTGGAAGGCGGTCACGGTCGCACAGTTCGCCCCCAGGAGGAAGAACCCGGAGTCGCCGCTGATGGCGTAGCCCCCGGAGCAGACCTGGTCGTAGCCCCCGTCGATCGTGCCGCCGTTGTTCATGATCATCGGCTCGCCGGGGCTGTAGTCGTAGCCGCCCGCCGCGGCCGCGGAGCCGGCCGGCCCGGCCAGGGCCGACGCGAGGACGGCGGCGACGGCGATCACGCCGACCGCGATGGTCTTGGTGGCACGGGACTTCCCCGTGCTGCTGCTCGTGCTGGTCGCGTCGGTCATGTCCGTCCCCCGTGTCCGCCCCTCCTTGGGGCCTCGTTCGTACTCTAGGGGCGGGCCGGGCGCCGCGGGAAGACCGCAGCCGCCGCGGTCGTCAGCCGACCACGAGGAGGCGCGGGTCGGCATCCGAGGTCGCCAGCCGCTGCCAGGACGAGACCGCCCCGGGGGACGACAGCCACCCTCCTGCCCGCGTGTCGGCGTAGTGCACGTCCGCGCGACGATCGCCGTCGAGGTCGCCGAGCTGCAGCCGCTCCGGCGGGACGCCCGCGTACACCCGGCTGCTCCACGACGAGACGCCGGCGCTGGAGACGTACCAGCGGCCGTCGGCGCGGTTGGCCCAGAAGACGTCGGCACGACCGTCGCCGTCGAGGTCGGCGAGGTCCATCTCGGCCATCGGGACGCCGGCCGACGCGAGGACCCGCCACGGGACGGCAGCTCCGGACGCTGCCCACCAGGCGCCGGTGGGGTGGGCCCAGAACACGTCGTCCCGCCCGTCGCCGTCCATGTCGGCCACCCGGATGTCCGTGTTCGGGACCTCGACGGCGGTCGTCGTCCACGGGGAGGTCCCGCCGTAGGAGACCTGCCAGGTCTGCAGCGACGAGTTCGCCCAGAGGACGTCGGCACGGCCGTCGCCGTCGAAGTCGCCGAGCTGGAGCTCTTCGCCCTTGGCCTCCGCTGCGCCGTTGATCCTCGTCCAGGACGTCACGCCGCCCCAGGAGACCCGCCAGGAGCCGTCCGGCGCAGGCCAGAAGACGTCGCTCTTCCCGTCGCCGTCGAAGTCCGCGAACTGGAACAGGCTGGTGTCGACGTGCCCGTGGGCGAGGCTGCGCCAGTTGGACACGCCTCCGTCGGAGGCCCACCACTGGCCGTTCGGGTTGCCGTAGAAGACGTCGGCGCGGCCGTTGCCGTCGAAGTCGGTCGTGTTCGCCGTCCGTGGCAGCCCGCAGCCCGCGTAGAGCGCGAAGCCCGCCGTGTCCGGGCACGCGTCCGTCGAGTTCGGCACGCCGTCGCGATCGCGGTCCGGCGAGTCCTCGGCGAGGCCGGGGAACGACCAGCCGATGGCCGTGCCCTGCGTGACGTTCCGCCCGCAGGTGAAGTACCCGTTGACGCCGTCCTGCACGGCGTTGCCGATGCGGATCTCGAAGTGCAGGTGCACCCCGGTCGAGGCGCCGGTCGACCCCATCGAGCCGAGCGTCTGGCCGCGTGCGACCGACTGCCCGACCGCGACCGTCGTCGAGTTGACGACGAGGTGCGCGTAGCGGGTCGTGTACCCGTCGGAGTGCTGGAGGACGACCTGGGTGCCGTAGCCGCTCGTCGCGGTCGACTGCACCACCGAGAGCACCTTCCCGGCGGCGGCGGCGACGACCGGGCCGCCCTGCAGGCGGGCGATGTCCGTGCCCGAGTGCGTGTCGTTCAGCCCACAGTGGCTGCCGACCGTGCCGGTGATCCTCCCGGTGGCCGGGACGATCATCGCCCCGTCGGCGGCCTGTGCCGGTGCTGACGGCGCCATCACGGCCCCGACCGCCGCGACGGCCGTCGCCAGCGCCACGACGGCTGTCGTCCTCCAAGTGCGTCCCACGTGCGTTCCCTCGTCTCGTCGTCCCCCGGGGAGACTGCCAGATGTACCCCGGTCCGACCAATCCCCCGATCGGGGCGCGACAGGGGCGCGGGCCCCCGGGCAGCCGCCCTCCCCCTAAGCTGGACGGCATGCCCCGGGACCTCGACGGATCACTGACCCCGGGCCGGGTCTCGCCACTCCGCCCGGTCCCCTCGTCCATCGCCCGACCCGAGTACGTCGGCAAGGCGGGCCCCGCTCCGTACACCGGCGGCGACGTGTACGACGCCCCGACGATCGAGCTGATCCGCGCGAGCGGCCGGATCGCCTCGCAGGCGATCGACGCCGTCGAGGCCGCGATCCGCCCCGGCGTGACGACGGACGAGCTCGACCGGGTCGCCCACGCGTTCCTCGTGGCCCACGACGCCTACCCGTCGACGCTCGGCTACCGGGGGTTCCCGAAGTCGGTCTGCACGTCGGTCAACGAGGTCATCTGCCACGGCATCCCCGACGACACCGTGCTCGACGAGGGCGACCTGGTCAACATCGACATCACCGCGTTCAAGGACGGGGTGCACGGCGACCTCAACCGCACGGTGCTGGTCGGGGACGCGGCCCAGGAGACCGTGGACCTGGTCGAGCGCACGCGCGAGGCCCTGCGACGCGGCATCGCGGCCGTCGCCCCGGGCCGCGAGGTCAACGTGATCGGCCGGGCCATCCAGTCGTACGCCGCCCGCTTCGGCTACGGGGTGGTGCGCGACTACACCGGCCACGGCGTCGGCCGCGCCTTCCACTCCGGCCTCGTGATCCCCCACTACGACGCCCCGCAGTTCGACGACGTCATGGTGCCCGGGATGGTCTTCACCATCGAGCCCATGCTCACCCTCGGCAGTGTCGAGGCGGACATCTGGGCGGACGGCTGGACCGTCACCACCCGTGACAAGTCGCTCACGGCCCAGTTCGAGCACACCCTCGTCGTCACCGAACGCGGTGCCGACGTCCTCACCCTCAGTTGACGACGAGCACCAGGAAGAAGGACGACCCGTGGCACAGAGAGCAGTCGGCATCGACATCGGCGGCACCGGCATCAAGGGGGCGATCGTCGACGTCGAGTCGGGCGAGCTCCTCACCGACCGCATCAAGAAGCCGACGCCGGAGGGCGGCGAGCCCGACGCCATCGTGGCGGTGGTGAAGCAGATCGTCGACGAACTCGGCCTCGACGACGACACGATCCCCGTGGGCGTCTGCTTCCCCGCCGCCATCATGGACGGCAGGACCCTCTCGGCCGCGAACGTGTCGAAGAAGTGGATCGGCTTCGAGGCCGAGGCGCTCTTCGAGAAGACGCTGGGCCGGTCGATCCACTTCGTCAACGACGCCGACGCCGCCGGCTACGCCGAGACCCGCTACGGCGCCGCGAAGGACGTCCCCGGCCTGGTGATCATGACGACGCTCGGCACGGGCATCGGCACCGCCCTGATCAACGACGGCGTGCTGATCGTCAACGCCGAGCTCGGCCACCTCGAGATCGGCGGCAAGGACTACGAGACGAAGGCCTCGTACGCCGCCAAGGAGCGCGACGACATCAGCTGGAAGCACTGGGCCAAGCGCCTGCAGAAGTACTACTCGCACCTCGAGGCGCTGCTCTACCCGCGGCGCATCATCGTCGGCGGAGGGGTGTCGAAGCACCACGAGGAGTTCCTGCCGCTGCTCGACCTCCGCGCCGAGATCGTGCCGGCTGTGCTGCGCAACAACGCGGGCATCATGGGCGCGGCTGCCCTCGCCGCGGGCTCCCGCCCGGCTGCCTAGGCGGTCCGGCGGACGCAGCAGGCGGCACGACGAGAGGGACCCTGGGTCGGGAGGCGCGCCTCCTGGACCAGGGTCCCTCTCGTCGTGTGTCAGCCGCGTGCACGGCTGAGGCGGATGGGCCGGCTGATACGCCGGGTTCTGTCCCGGTGCGTGAGCACCATGGACGGCCATCTCTCTCGGGACTGCGTCGCCGCAGCCCTCTAGCGGTCTACCCGAGGACTCGGCGAGCAGCCTCGGCGTCCTCTGTCTGACCTTGCTCCGGGCGAGGTTTACATAGCCGGTCGGTCACCCGAACCGCTGGTGGTCTCTTACACCGCCGTTTCACCCTTACCCCGGCGCCGCCTCTCGGCGACGACCGTGGCGGTCTTCTCTCTGTTGCACTGTCTCGCGGGTCGCCCCGGGTGGGTGTTGCCCACCGCCCTGCTCTGTGGAGCCCGGACGTTCCTCGGCACCGCGGGGCGGACCCCGCGGTGACGCGACCGTCTTGCCGACCCATCCGCGTCGACCATGCTAGCGGGCGTCACCCGCCCGTCACGACGGGACGGTCAGATGCCCGACTCGCCCGTGCGCACGAGGATCGCGTCGCTGTCGGGGCAGAGCACGACGTCGTAGGCGGAGGCGGACCGCACCGCTGCGAGGTCGCTGCCGGTGAGCGTCACGCCGCTCGCGCTGGAGACCCCGCCGCGGAGGAGCGACGCGCCCACGCCGTAGCGGGCCCGCTGACGCTCGTACAGGGCGAGCAGCTCGGCCGGCACCTTCTCGGCGATGGCGGCTCGGTCGGCCTCGACCTCGCGCCGCTCGACCTCGAGCCTGCCGAGCCCGGCGTCGCGGCCCTCGGCCGCCTCGGCACGACGGGTCTCGATCTGGTCGAGCTCGGACTTCGTCAGCGCGGCGACGGCGCCGAGCGACTCGACCCGGTCCATGACCTCGAGCTGCGCGTCCTCCAGGTCGCTCTGCCGACGGGCGAGGGCGACGAGCTCACCCTCGAGCGCCGCGACGTCCTTGACGGACGAGGACGACGCCAGCCGCGTGCGATCGCGCTCGGCACGGGCGACCACCACGGCCACGTCGGACTCGATGCGCGTCAGCTCGGTCTGCGCGTCCTCCCAGGCGCCCTGCTCCGACGAGAGGCGGCTGCGGAGGCGCGAGGCATCGCCGTCGATCGTGGCGAGCACGGCGATCTCGGGCAGGTTCGCCGCCCGGTGGGCGAGCTGCTGGATCGCCGTGTCGAGCGCCTGGAGGTCGAGGAGGAGAGCCTGGTCGGCGGGGCTTGCTTGGAGGGCCATGGTGCCTGCTTCGTGGTCGTGGTGCGGCGGTGGTGGTGCGGCGTTCGTGGTGCGGCGTCCGTGTCGAGGACGAGAGCGCAGGAGGTGGGGGTGGGCTACTGCACGACCGTGAAGTCCCAGGGGTCGGTGCGCAGGTCGCTCAGGGTGACCTCGACGTCGTGGAGGGCCTCGCGCAGCTGCGCGGCAGCCGTGTCGAGCCAGAGCCACTCGCTAGCCCAGTGCGAGACGTCGACGAGCGCGGGGCCCCGGCCGAGGAGCATCAGGTCGCGGGCGTCGCTCGCGGGGTGGTGGCGCAGGTCGCTCGTGAGGTAGACGTCGGCTGTACGGACGTCGGGGTGGTCGAGCAGGGAGTCGCCGGCACCCGCGCAGAGCGCCACGGTCTCGACGACGCGCTCGGCGTCACCGGCCACGCGGATGCCCGCGGCGGTGGGCGGCAGGAGCTCGCCGAGCTGGCGCGCGAACGACACGAGGCTCATGGGCCGAGGCAGGCGGCCCGTCACTCCGAGGCCGGTCGAGCTCGTCGCCCCCTCGGTGATCGGCCGCTGGTCGACGAGGCCGAGCTGGTGCGCGAGGACGCGCGACGTGCCGGTCTCGACGACGTCCGCGTTGGTGTGGGCGGCGATCAGCGCGCAGCCCGCCCGCACGAGGCGCGAGACGACGGCCCCCTTGGTCGTGTCCTCGGCCATCGTTGTCGCGCCGCGGAAGAGGAGGGGGTGGTGCACGAGCAGGAGGTCGGCACCGATGTCGACGGCCTCGTCCACGACCTCGAGGACCGCGTCGACCGCGAGCCGGACGTGGGTCACGGGCTGGTCGGGGTCACCCACCACGATGCCGGGATGATCCCACGACTCGGCGCCCGAGAGGGGCCAGAGACGTTCGACGACGGCGTTGACGGAGGCGAGGGTGGACACCCCCTCAGCCTAGCGGCGGGAGGTCGGCCGCAGGCCCGTCGCGAGCACGGCGACCACGAAGGCGGCCGCGGCGGCGACGAGGAGCGCGGCGACGGCGGCGACCCCCGGCGTCATGCCCGTGAACCCGACGAGCCGGACGAGCCAGCCCTGCCAGGCGAGCGACGCCGGCAAGGTCACCAGGACGCCGTAGCCGAGGACGGCGGACACGACGATGCCCGCGACGACGGCGACGGGCCCGCGGACGGCGACGCGCTCGGCGTCGGCCGGACCGTGCACCACGGCGACCAGCGCGGCGGCCGCACCGAGGCCGCCCGCGACGGGGACCGCCACCGTGGCGAGCACGGCGGAGGCGAGCAGCTCGGGGGCGACCAGGGCGAGCACGACCGCGGCGAGGACGACGAGGGCCGCGAAGCCGAGGCCGGCCACGACCAGGAGGCGCGGCGCCTGACGAGCGGACCGCTCGACCTCGTGGGCCCGGTCGATCGTGAGGGCCGGCTCGGGGAGGGCAGCAGGCGCGAGGGTCGGCGCAGGTGCGGGGGTCGGAGCAGGTGCGGGCACGGACACGCCGCTCGGTGCGCCCGAGGCCTGCGGGGGGGTCGCAGCCGGGCCGGACGACTGCACGTCGGTGGTCGCTCGGGGCGTCGCCTCGGGCTCCTCGTCGACGGCGTCGTCGCCGTGGACCTCGTCGAGGTCGATCGGCAGCACGACGTCGATGACGCCGGTGAAGCGGAGCCGGGTGCGCTCGAGGGCGTCGGCGGCCTCGTCGGTGCCGACGCGGTCCATCTCGCGGGCCCAGGAGGCGAAGCGGGCCGCCTCGACGCGACGCGCCTGGAGCTGGGCCTGCACGACCGCCATCAGGTCGACGGTCGCCGTGTCGTCGAGACGACGCTCGACCATCCGCACGAGGACGTCGTCGTCGAGGGTGAGTCGATCGGGCGGCTGCGGCAGCGAGGGGTCGACGTCCGGGGCGAACACGGGCAGGGTGATGGCCGACGTCTCGACCGAGTGGCGGGCGACGCTCGCCGGTCGCGGCTCCGTCGGGTCGGTGGGCACGACGTCGTCCGTGGTCTCGGCCCGGTGCGAGGGCACCGAGACCGGTCGCGGATCGCGGCGGGTGACGAGGACGTCGGACGGTGCTGCGGGGGCCTCGGGTGCGAGGACGGGTGTCACGGGGCGGTGCTCCTGCTCGTGCGTCGCGGGTGCGGGCGACGTGGTGGGGTCGGCTGCTGGAGGAGCCGGGACGGCTGTGCGGGCTCCCCGAGGCGAGGGCGGCGACTCGACGGGGAACACGTCGATGTCCCACTCCGTCGTGCCGGTGCTCTCGCTCATGATCGGATCGTACGTCCGCCCGGGGCCCACACCCGGCGGACTCGCCGGTGCGACCGGGACATCTCGTGATGCCGGCCCCGGCAGAGGGCGCCGCTGCCGGCGGTCGCCCTCCGCCGAGGGGCGCTCAGGGGCGGCGGTCCGCCTCGCCGTGCGCTCCCCCGGCCTCCGCGTGCTCGTCCGCGGTCCCGCCGCCGACGCTCCCCGGGGGGCGTCGCCGACCGCCGTCGACGGCGCTCCCGCCGCGACGGCCGACGCGGTGGCCGCCTCGGCGACCGCGCCCGTGGACCGGCCGCGCGCCTCCTTCTCGAGCTGTTCCGCCTCGTCGCCGGAGACCGCCTCGCCGCGGGCGACCATGCCGGCGACGTCGCTGAGCGCGATCTGGGGCAGGAACAGCGCCAGCACGAAGGCGATCGCGATGAAGGGGATGAGGTAGGCGAACACCGGCGCCAGGGCGTCGGCGTACCCCTCGACGACCTGTCGGCGGATCGCCTCGGGCAGCTCGTTCAGCGCAGCGGGGTCGAGCGTCGCGGTCGCCTGGGCGGCGTCGCCGGTCGACGCGCCGGCACCGGTGAAGACGCTCGTGAGGTTCTCGGTGAGGCGGCTCGTGAACAGCGCGCCGAAGATCGCGACGCCCAGGGCGGCGCCCACTTCGCGGAAGTAGTTGTTCGTGCTCGTCGCCGTCCCGACGTTCGCGGCGTCGACGGAGTTCTGCACCACCAGCACCACGACCTGCATGATGAGGCCGAGACCGGCGCCGAAGATCAGCAGGAAGACACAGATCAGCCACAGGGGCGTGTCTGCCGTCAGGGTGGTGAACAGGGCCATCGCGACGCCCGTCAGCAGCGTGCCGACGATGGGGAAGACCCGGTAGCGCCCCGTCTTGGTGATCAGGTTGCCCGAGAGGATCGAGGTGCCGATCAGGCCGGCCATCATCGGCAGCAGCAGCAGCCCGGACACGGCCGCGGAGGCGCCCGACGACATCTGCAGGAACGTCGGGACGAACGCGATCGCCGAGAACATGCCGATGCCGAGCACGAAGCCGACGGCCGTCGCCAGGACGAACACGCGGTTGCGGAAGAAGGACAACGGGATGATCGGGTCCTCGGCGCGCGACTCGACGAGCACGAACGCGCTGACGGCGACGAGCACGCCCGCCCCCCACAGCCACGTCTCGGGCGCGCCCCAGCCGTGGTCTGCCTGGCCGCCGAACTCGGTGAAGAAGATGAGGCAGGTCGTGGCGGCCGACAACAGCACGACGCCGAGCCAGTCGACGCGTCTCGTGGCCCTCTTGCTCGGCAGGGTCAGCGCCATCCAGGCGATGACGAACGCGGCGATGCCGACGGGCACGTTGATGTAGAACGCCCACTGCCAGGTGAGGTGGTCGACGAAGAAGCCGCCGAGCAGCGGGCCGCCGATCGCCGACAGGCCGAACACGGCTCCGAGCGGGCCGAGGTACTTGCCTCGCTCCGAGGCAGGGACGATGTCCGCGATGATCGCCTGCGACAGGATCATCAGCCCGCCGCCGCCGAGGCCCTGGATCGCCCGGAAGACGACGAACGCCCAGAAGTCCGTCGCGAACGCGCAGCCGATGCTCGCGAGAGTGAAGATCGCGATCGCCGCCAGGAAGAGGTTCCGCCGCCCGAGGACGTCGCCGAACTTGCCGTAGATCGGCATCACGATCGTGGTCGCGAGCAGGTAGGCCGTGGTGATCCAGGCCTGGTGCTCGACGCCGCCCAGCTCGCCGACGATCGTCGGCATGGCGGTCGAGACGATGGTCTGGTCGAGGCTCGAGAGGAGCATGCCCGAGATGAGGGCGCCGAAGATGATCCAGATCCGCCTCTGGGTGAGGAGGAACGGCGCGTCGGCCGTCTTCGCGGTGGTGGTGGTCATGGTCGTGTCAGCGTGCTTCCTGGTCGAGGGGCGGTGCGGCGGAGAACAGCGCGCGGGCGAGGGCGAGCTGGTCACGGAGGACGTGGTCGAAGCGGAGGCCCGGCGGGCCCTCGTCGAAGAAGAAGCGGGTCATGGCGCGCTGCACCAGCGCACCGGCGATCGCCACGACGACGCCGATGCGCGGGTCGTCGTCGGGGACGCCCTCGTGCGATGCGACGGCGGCCGCGACACGACGCTGCTGCTCGTCGCCCTGCGTCAGCATCGCCTGCAGCAGCCGCGGCTCGCGGTCGAGCGCCGCCTTGAACTCGGCGGCCCGCTCGCGGGTGAGGCCGACGTGCTCGACACGCTGCACGACGAGCGCCGCGAGGTCGTCGAGCGTCGTCGAGAAGACGGGGAGGCGCGGGTCGTGTCGTGAGGACGCGTAGTCCTCGAGCGCCTCGTCCTCGTCGTCGTCCAGCCCCACGCCGACGACCACGTCGTCCTTGGACGCGAAGTGGTTGAAGAACGTGCGCCGGGAGATGCCGACCTCGTCGCAGAGCTGCTCGATCGTGAATCCGGCGAGCCCGTGCTCGGCGGTGAGCCGGCGGGCCGCACCCACGAGCTCGGAGCGGGTCCGGAGGCGGCGGAGCGCGGCCTTGCTGACAGCCGCGACGGTCTCGGTGCTCACGGGGCGCCTCCTCTCGGTCGTCGGTGCGCGGTGCGGCGACGTCGCCGGAGGGCAGGTGCCCACGGGAGATGATTGCACTCTGCGGTCGATAGTGCAATGTGCATGTCCTCCGGGCGAACGGCAGCGACGAGCCGACTCCCGGGCTGACAAGATCGACGCATGACGTGGCGCAGGATCTTCAAGCACTTCCCGACGGTGATCTTGGTCGTCGACATCCTCATCCGGATCGTGGCCGTGGTGGCCGTGCCCCGCAACCGACGCCCCAGCTCCGCGATGGCCTGGCTGCTGGCGATCTTCGTGTCGCCGATCCCCGGCAGCGTGCTCTTCGGCCTGCTCGGCAGCTCGAAGCTGCCCCAGGACCGCCGCGACAAGCAGCGCGAGATCAACGACCGCATCCTCGACGCGACCAAGGGCATCGACGACGTGCACGCCGTGACGAACCCCCGCCCGCCGTGGTTCGGCACGGTCGTGACCCTCAACCGCACGCTCGGCGCCATGCCGCTGCTGCCCGGCAACACGGCGACCCTGCTGCCCGACTACGCCGAGTCGATCGCCGCCATGGCCGCGGCCGTCGACAAGGCCGAGCGGTACGTCCACGTCGAGTTCTACATCCTCACCCGTGACGAGTCGACCTTCCTGTTCTTCGAGGCCCTCGAGCGGGCGCACGCGCGCGGCGTCGCCGTCCGGGTGCTCTACGACCACTGGGCCACGATGCGGAACCCACAGGGCCGCGTCACCCGCCAGTGGCTCCGCGACTCGGGCATCCGGTTCGAGGAGATGCTGCCCTTCCGGCCGTTCAAGGGGGCGTGGCGCCGACCCGACCTGCGGAACCACCGCAAGATCGTCGTGATCGACGGCGACGTCGCCTTCACGGGTTCGCAGAACATGACGGACCCCAGCTACAACAAGCGCGGCAACATCAAGCGTGGGCTGCAGTGGAAGGACCTCATGGTGCGGCTCGAGGGCCCGGCCGCCGTCGGCCTCAACGCCCTCTTCATCACCGACTGGTACAGCGAGACAGACGAGCTGCCCACCGACGCCGAGGCCGAGCCCCTGATCGAGCAGCGCCAGGGGCCCGACAGCCTCGAGTGCCAGGTCGTGCCGAGCGGGCCGGGCTTCGACGGCGAGAACAACCTGCGCCTGTTCAACGCGCTCGTGTACGGCGCGCAGGAGAGGCTGATCATCGCGAGCCCCTACTTCGTGCCCGACGACTCGATGCTCTACGCGATCACGACGGCCGCCGAGCGCGGCGTCGAGGTGCAGCTCTTCGCCTGCGAGGTGGCCGACCAGTTCATGGTCTACCACGCGCAGCGCTCGTACTACGAGACGCTGCTGCGGGCCGGCGTCCGCATCTTCCTCTACGAGCGCCCGATCGTGCTGCACTCGAAGCACTTCACGGTCGACGACACCGTCGCGGTGATCGGCTCGAGCAACATGGACATGCGCTCGTTCAGCCTCAACTTCGAGGTGTCGCTGATGGTGCACGGCAAGTCGTTCGTCGACGAGGTCCGCCTCATCGAGGACGACTACCGCCGCAAGTCGCGCGAGATCACCCTCGAGGGCTGGCTGTCCCGCCCCGCGGGCCTGCAGGTGCTCGACAACGTGGCACGACTGACCGCGTCGGTCCAGTAGGCCCGACGCGGCAGCCCGGCGTCAGAGGAGGCGCTTCTCCCCCGGGCGCACGACGCGCAGCCAGCGGTGGCCGTAGCCCTCGAGCTCGATCTCGATGCCGCCGTCGTCGAGGGGCCGGGCCGCACCGTCCCCGGCCAGGACGTCGACCACCTGCCACTCGTCGGTCGTGCCCTCGAGCTCGACGCGGAACGTCCGGCCGTCCGGGGCGAAGTTGTGCGCCGCGACGAGCAGCCCGAGCTCGCTGTCCACGCTGTGCGCGAGCACGCAGGCGTGCGGCTGCCGGAGGACGGACAACTCTCCCCAGCCGATCTCGGGCGCCGCCCGGTAGGCGCGGGTCAGCTGCGAGACGAAGGCGAGCAGCGAGTCGGGATCGTGCCGCTGCTGGGAGACGTTGACGTGCTCCGGAGCGTTGCCGCCCGTGACCACCGCCGACACGAGGTCGTCGGCCGCGGCTGCCGAGAAGCCGCCGTTCGCCTCCGCGGTCCACTGCATGGGCGTGCGGACGGCGCCGCGGCTGCCCTCGACCCGGGAGTCCTCGCCCATGCCTATCTCCTCGCCGTAGTAGAGCACCGGCGAGCCGGGCAGCGAGAACAGGAGGCTGTAGACCATGCGGACGCGGCGGGGGTCGCCCTCCAGCATCGTCGGCAGGCGGCGCGTGATGCCGCGGCCGTGGATGCGCTGGCCCTCCTCCGGCGCGAACGCCGCGAAGACCTCGCCCCGCTCGGACTCGCTCAGCTGGTCGAGGGTGAGCTCGTCGTGGTTGCGGACGAAGTTGCCCCACTGGTTGCCGCGGGCCAGGGCAGGTCGAGCCTCGAGCGCCTCCCGCAGCGGGGTCGCGTCCTGTCGCGCGAGCGACAGGTACAGCGCTTGGTTGCCGACGAAGTCGAACTGCATGGTGAGCTCGTCGCCGTCCTCGCCGCCGAAGAACGCGAGCTGCTCGTCGTAGGGCAGGTTGACCTCGCCGAGCAGCACGCCGTGCCCGCTGCGTCGGGAGACGAAGCGCCGCAGCGTGCGCAGGAAGTCGTGCTCGGGGCCGTCGTCGCCCTCGATCAGGTGCGGAACGGCGTCGACCCGGAACCCGTCGATGCCGAGCTGCAGCCAGAAGCCGATCACCTTCGCGATCTCCTCCCGGACGACCGGGTCGTCGGTGGCGAGGTCCGGCTGGTGCCGGTAGAAGGAGTGCTTGTAGTACTGGCCCGCCTCGTCGTCGAAGCGCCAGACGCCGTCCTCGACGTCGGGGAACATGCTCTCCGGGGCGTCCTCGGGGACGTCGTCGCGCCACTGGTAGAACCGGCGGTACCGGTTCTCGGGGCTGCTGCGCGCCTCCCGGAACCAGGGGTGCCGGTCGGACGTGTGGTTGACCACCAGGTCGACGATGACGCGCATGCCCCGGTCGTGTGCGGTGCGCACGACCTCGACGAGGTCGCCGAGGTGGCCGTAGCGGGGGTCGACCCCGTAGTAGTCCTCGATGTCGTAGCCGTTGTCGCGCTGGGGCGACGGGTAGAAGGGCGCCAGCCACAGGCAGGTGACGCCGAGCTCGGCCAGGTGGTCGAGCCGGTGCGCCAGGCCGTCGAGGTCGCCGACGTGCAGCGGCTGCAGGAGGAGCGGCGACCGACGGGAGCTACGCCTGCGCCGGCGAGGACTCGACGTCGTAGGGCTGGCGTACCGGGCCCGCCGGGCCCGCCGCCGTCGCCGCCGTCGCCGCCGCACGGTCGAGCGGCTTGCCGAACGAGGTCACCTCGGCCCCGAGACCGGCGAAGAGGGCGGAGAGCTCGTCGATGCGGGGGCTGTCGGGGCCGGGCCGACGGCGCCGGACGAGCTCCTCGAGGTGGGCGCGGAGCTGCGCCTGGCTGGCGATGACCACGGTGCTCACGCCCTCGTCGTCGGCTCGAGGGTCCGCATGGACGTCGGCGTCGGGGTGGGAGTAGAGCACGGCGGTGTCGAACCACGGCTTGCGGTGGGTCTCGGCCCGGACGAGGTCGGAGATGCGCTGCGCCTGGCGCCGGACCTGCTTGCGGGGGGCGTGGCCCTGGTCGTGCGTGCGCAGCTCGAGCGAGGTGAGCGAGTCGCGCTTGACCTGGACCGCGAAGGGCGGCTCCAGCTCGAGGTCGCCGAGGAGCGTCGCGAACGAGGAGCCGGCGTCCCGGGGGTGCACGCCGTCGAGCACGACGCCCTTCCACCCCTTGTTCTCGATCACGAGGGCGACCGTCGGCAGCAGCAGGACGTGGTCGACCTGCGCGACGAAGCGCCGGCTGCGCGTCGCGTCGACGGGGACGAAGACGAGGTTCGTCACGAGGGCGCCGTCGAGGCCGAGGTCGGTGACCGCGTCGAGCACCATGCGGCGGGAGGTCTCCTCCCACTTCGCCCCGGCCGCGACGAGGGCGCGGCTCTGCTGGGCGGACGTCTCGGCGTCGACCCGCCGTGCCTCGACCTGCTCGAGCTCACGGGCGTGGGCCTCGGCGGCGTCGCGGGCGGCCCGCTCGCGTTCGGCCGTGGCCTCGTCGAGCGCCTTCCGGTGCGCGTCCTCGCGGGTCCGCAGCGCCTCCTGCGCCGCCGTCGCCCGCCGACGCAGCAGCACCACGAGGACGATCAGCACGATGAGGAGGACGGCGGCGACCGCCCAGGGCAGGTACGTGGTCAGCTCGCTCGTGTCAGGCATGCGCCCAGCAGACCACGCCCGGAGGCAGGGGCGGAGGAGGCGCACCGTGCCCGACGGAGGCGGTGGCCGAGCCCCCTACGGACCGCCGAGCCAGTGGTCGATCCGGTGGTGGTCCGGCCGGAAGCCGTTCTGCACGCCCCAGAGCACCGCCTGGGTGCGACTCGTCGCGCCGATCCGCCGGTAGACCGACCGGATGTACGACTTGACGGTGTTCGGGCTGAGGTAGGTCAGGGCCGCGACCTCGGCGTTGCTCTTGCCCTGCGTGATGAGGGCCAGGATCTCTGACTCGCGGTCGGTGATGCCCTCGCGGCGGCCGGGCCAGTCGAGGCCGGGGGCGCTCGGCGCGCGGCCCCGGACGTCGCTGACGACCTGCTCGCCTCCGTGCACCGCCTCGAGTGCCTCCACGAGCTCGCGTGCCGTGAGGGTCTTCGACAGGTACCCGTGCACGCCCTGCGCGAGGGCCGCCTCCACCAGCTCGGGGTGGAAGTTCCAGGTGTAGACGACCACCTTGCCGGCCGCGGGGTTCGAGACGAGCTCGGCGAGCTCGTGGTGGTCGGACTCGGGCTGGGCGAAGGAGTCGTAGAGGACGACGTCGACCTGGTCCGACAGCGCCGTCGTGGCGTCGATCTCGGCGACGACGACCCGGTCGCGGTACTGGTCGAACATGTGGGCGAGGCCGGCGAGGACGACGTCGTAGTCGTCGACCAGGGCGACGGTGATCGAGCGGGGCGGGGCGAGGGGCATGACGTCACCATCCCACCCCGAGGGGTGTGCCGCCACACCTCCAGGGGTGGTCTGCTGAGCTGCGCGGCTCCACGGCACCGACGGTGCCCGTCGCGCACCTCTCCCGGAAGGAGAACACCATGATCGGTCTCATCATCAGCCTGCTCGTCATCGGCCTCATCGCGGGGTTCATCGCGCGAGCGGTGGTCCCGGGTCGTCAGAGCCTCTCGATCGCCATGACGATCCTCCTCGGCGTCATCGGCTCGTTCGTCGGCGGGTTCCTCGGCTTCCTGCTGTTCCAGAACGACCCGACCGACGGCTTCTTCCAGCCCGCCGGCATCATCGGCTCGATCATCGGCGCGATCGTGGTCCTCGCGATCTGGGTCGCCGTCTCGGGACGCCGCAGCGCCGCGCGCCGCTAGGGGCGTCGTCGTCGCGCGGGTGCGCCGGGTCGTGATCGACGACCCGGCCCCGCGCCCCCGGCGCACCGGAAGACCGACTTCGGACGTGGTCAGCTCTGACGGCGAGTCCACACTCGTTCGGTCCGCCCGGCCGACAGGGCCCCCAGCAGCGTCGCGACCACGACGAACCCCGTCGCCGGCCCGACCACCGCGCTGAGGACGAGGGCGAGGATGCCCGCGCATGCGCCGGCCACCACGCCCCCGACAGCTGCCACGGCGGCCGTCCGGACACCGAGCTGGCGGCCCTCGACCGATTCGCGCACGACCAGGCAGGCCAGGCTGGCGAGGACTCCCACCGCGGGGCCGACGACCGTGCCGGCCAGGGCGGCGACGACGACGAACACGGGCGTCAACGAGTTCTGGGCCAGCTGCGAGAGATCGGCGTCCGCGCCTGACCCGAGCGCGATGAGCATGCCGAGCGGGGCCGCGACTGCGCCGAGCAGCACGCCTTGGCCAGCACCACGCCCGATGAACGTCGACCGCAGCGTGCGTCCCTGCGAAGCGGCGTGCGTCTCCTCGCCCCGATCGCGTGGCTCGCTCGATGCGTCCATGGCTTCCCTCCCCCGAGGCACGCCACGTTACCGCCACGTGCACGAGATCCTCAGACACCCGACCGTGACGGTGCGCCGTCGGGGCCCGCTCAGCGGCCCGCGGCGTGGTGGGCGGCCACGTCGGCGGCCGACAGGGCGACGTCGTAGACCGAGGTGTTCTCGAGGTCGCCTCGGTAGTGCGGGCTCGACGGCGTCTCGGGCCAGACTCCCCCCACCGTGTCGTAGCCGATGCGCCACCAGCCGAGGAAGTCCTCCGCCGCGTTCTGCGGCGACGACGCCACCTGCGCCCCGTCCACGTAGAGGACCATGCCCGACCCGTCGAGCGTGACGGTGGCGAGGTGCCACGCCCCGTCGGCGTAGGAGGCGGTGCTCGACATGGTGTACTGCTGGCCGCTGTACACGCCGAAGACGAGCGTGCCGCGGTCCGTGAGGTAGAGGTGCCGGTCGTACTGGGTCGAGGCCCCGGCCTGGCTGTTGCCGAAGCCCACGAGCTTCCCCCGGCTGTCGTCGTCGTCCGGAACCACGTCTCGATCGAGAAGACCTGAGGCGCCCTCAGCCTCTCGGACGTCGTGACCTGACTGGTCACTCCGTCCAGCGTCAGCCACGGGCTCGCGCCCGACGCACAGCTCCCGCTCTGGATCACCGCCCCCTGGGTGAGCGTGCCCGTCCGCCCGTTGCCGCTGCTGTCCCGCAGCGACGTCCCGACGCCGTCGTTGTACTGGTACGCGAAGTGCGCCTGTGCGGCCACCGGGCGATCGAGGCAGGCGAAGCGTGACGTCGCGAGGCTGCTCGCCGTCGAGGTCGTGCCCGCGAAGGCGGAGTGGCTCGAGCCGACCACGAGCATCAACACGGCCACGCCGCCGACGACGGCGAGCACCGTCCCCGACACCCTGGCCGCCCAGGTCCGGGTCGTCACGGGGGCCCGCGCACGGTGACGGGAGGGACCGAGCGGGTCGACCACCTCCTCGTCGCCCCTCGGCTCGAGCCGGGTCAGGGCGATCAGCGCCAGCACGACCAGCGACGCCAGCAGGCCGCCGGCCACGCGGTCGCCGCCGTGCCAGAGCATCGGGGAGCCGACCGCGGGCACCCGCAGGACGCCCACGCCGTGGACGTCCTCGACAGGGACCGGGCTCGAGTCGGCCGACGCGTTGGCGTCGCCCTGCAGCCGGAGCCCGTCGTCGGTGGTCTCGACCAGCCGGTGCAGCCGGAGCTCGCCGGGTCGGTCGGGGTCGTCCACGAGCAGGACCTGGCCGGGGACGAGCAGGTCGGCGTCCAGCGGCATCGCCACCACCACGTCGCCCGCGACGATCCTCGGCGCCATCGACCCCGACACGACGGTGGTGGGCGACCAGCCCCAGAGGGCCGGCACCGCTGCCCAGAGCAGGAGGCACACGGCCGTCGTGAGGACCACCCGCGCACATGTCGCGACGCAGAGGGCACCCCAGAAGGAGAAGGCCGTGCGGCCGTCCTGCGGCGTGGTGGTCGTGGTCATGAGGGGACTCACGCTCCGAGTGGTCGACCGGGGTCGCCCACCGGTCAGCGGGTCTGGGCCTCCCAGGTGAAGGCGATCGCGGCACGGGAGTCCTGCCCGGTGTTCGGGGTGGCCGAGCTCAACGTGTAGGTGAACTGGAACGAGCGCGACTCGGGGGCGGTGCCCGACGGCGACCAGGTCGGCGAGCCGGTCGCGTAGCCGGTGCGCTGGCTCGCGAAGTCCGCGAGCGTGCCCGACCAGACCTGGGAGTCCTGGGTCGCGGGCGTGAACCCGTCGCACGACGCGCTCGATCCGCCGGTGCCCTGCACGATGCGCAGGTCGAGGTAGGACGAGAGCGAGTTCGTCGTCGTGGCCGAGGTGCCGTAGAGCCTGACCGCCGACGGCAGGGTGCCCTTCGACGTGACCGTGATGCACTTGCTCCCCGTGTCGCCGGGCTTCAGGCCGGAAGCCGAGAACAGGGCGACGTCGGAGTCGTCGTCCGAGAGCTGGACGGTGCCGGTCGACCAGTTGCTGGTGGGGTTCGACGTGGTGGCGGAGAACGCCGAGTACGAGGCGGTCGAGATGATCGCGCCGGAGGCGATCACGGCGACGGGCAGGGCTGCCCAGCGGGCACGGCGCGTCCAGCGGGCGCGGCTGATCGTTCGGGACATGTCGGGAGGTCTCTCGGGTAACCCCTCGGGAGCCCCGATGGTGCCGGTCGGGGAAGGACTCGCGAAGGTCGGCACGGTGCCGATGAGGTGACGGTACCCACGGGTCGCCAGAGCGGTAAGGGGTCGCGTGTCCCCAAAGATGGGGATGCGGCTGTACCCCGCGGCTCTCTCGGCCTTCTCCGCAGGACGACCGGGCGTCGGCACTCGTTCTCCGTACACGGGCAAGGGCTCGAGACGACGTCGAGGACTCCGCGACGGAGCCGTTCGCCGACTCGCAAGCGACCATGACGGACTGCGCTGGGTCGCCGGGTCGTGACGTCCGGGGTGGGTCGTGGCGCAGAGGTCGGGCCGCGCTGCGATGGTGGGCCCTACCGGGCTCGAACCGATGACATCCACGGTGTAAACGTGGCGCTCTACCAACTGAGCTAAAGGCCCTCGCGCCGGTCGGGCCGGGCGAGCAGGAGACAGGTTATCGCGAAGCAGACCCGGCCGACGCCTCCGGCGGGCCAGCCCTGACGGCGAGTCAGGCCGGGACGGACGTGAGCTGGTCGAGCGCGGCGCGGTAGTCGGCCAGCGAGCGCGCCTGGCCGGGCTCGGTGAGGAAGTGCTCGCGGATGATTCCGTCGACGTCGATGAGGAACGTCGCGCGGGTGGCGAAGCCCTTGTGGTCGAGGAACACGCCGTACTCCTTCGACACCTCGCCGTGCGGCCAGAAGTCGGCCAGGAGGGTGAAGTCGTAGCCCTCCTCCTCGGCGAAGGCCCGCAGGGTCGCCTTCGAGTCGACCGAGATGCCGATCAGCTCGACGCGGGCGTCCTGGAACATCGCCAGGTTGTCGCGGAGGGTGCAGAGCTCGGCGGTGCAGGTGCTGGAGAAGGCCAGCGGGAAGAAGACGAGGGCGACGGGGCGCACGCCGCGGTAGTCCGCCAGGCGCACGTGCTCGCCGAACTGGTTCGGCAGATCGAAGTCGGGAGCCTGGATGTCGTTCTCCAGCGCCATGAGCACGTTCCTTCCGCGCCGGTCCGGGCGACCGACGTCAACACGAGGAGCGATGTTACGCCCCAGACGGCCGCGCGCGAGGACGTTCTCCCAGGGCGTGCCGAGCCTCCGTCGGCCGAGCCAACTAGACTCGCCAGGTCAGTGCGCGACGACGACCCGGGACCCGAGCCGCGTCGAGCTGACCGCCGTGCGCCCCCGTGGGGCGGCGGCTGTTGTCCACCACACACGAGTGATAGAGGTCAAGGGTGACGGTAAACGATCAGGATCCGTACACGGTCGACACGACCGACCAGGATCCCGAGGAGACCGCCGAGTGGAGGGAGTCCCTCGACTCCCTCGTCGCGGCGCAGGGCCACGAACGCGCACGTCAGATCATGAAGAGCCTGCTGTCTCGCTCGAGCGAGCTGCACCTCGGCGTGCCGATGGTCCCGAAGACCGACTACGTGAACACCATCGCCCCCGAGGACGAGCCGGAGTTCCCCGGCGACGAAGAACTCGAGCGTCGCTACCGCCGCTGGGTCCGCTGGAACGCGGCCGTCACGGTGCACCGGGCCCAGCGTCCGGGCGTCTCGGTCGGCGGCCACATCTCGACCTACGCCTCGTCGGCCGCCCTCTACGAGGTCGGCTACAACCACTTCTTCCGCGGCCAGGACCACGCGGGCGGCGGCGACCAGGTCTTCTTCCAGGGCCACGCCTCCCCGGGCATGTACGCCCGCGCGTTCCTCGAGGGCCGTCTCGGCACCGACCAGCTCGACGGCTTCCGCCAGGAGAAGTCGCACCACACCGGCGGCCTCAGCTCGTACCCGCACCCCCGGCTCATGCCGCAGTTCTGGCAGTTCCCGACCGTGTCGATGGGCCTCGGGCCGATCAACGCGATCTACCAGGCACAGGTGGCCAAGTACCTCACCAACCGCGGCATCAAGGACGCGTCGGACCAGCAGGTCTGGGCGTTCCTCGGAGACGGCGAGATGGACGAGGTCGAGAGCCGCGGCCAGCTCCAGGTGGCGGCCAACGAGGGGCTCGACAACCTCAACTTCGTCATCAACTGCAACCTGCAGCGCCTCGACGGCCCGGTCCGTGGCAACGGCAAGATCATCCAGGAGCTCGAGAGCTTCTTCCGCGGCGCCGGCTGGAACGTCATCAAGGTCGTCTGGGGCCGCGAGTGGGACGACCTGCTCGCCCGTGACACCGAGGGCGCCCTGCTCAACCTGATGAACACGACGCCCGACGGCGACTTCCAGACCTACAAGGCCGAGAGCGGCGCGTACGTCCGCGAGAACTTCTTCGGCCGCGACCCGCGCGCCCTCGAGCTCGTGAAGGACTTCACCGACGACCAGGTCTGGAACCTCAAGCGCGGCGGCCACGACTACAAGAAGGTCTACGCGGCCTTCAAGGCCGCCAGCGAGCACAAGGGCCAGCCCACGGTCATCCTCGCGAAGACCGTCAAGGGCTACGGCCTCGGCCCGGCCTTCGAGGGCCGCAACGCGACCCACCAGATGAAGAAGCTCACCCTCGACAACCTCAAGCAGTTCCGCGACGAGATGCGCATCCCGATCAGCGACGCGCAGCTCGACGAGGACCCGTACCTGCCGCCCTACTACCACCCGGGCGACGGCGACGAGGCGATCCAGTACCTGCACGAGCGCCGACGCGCCCTCGGCGGCTACGTGCCCGAGCGCCGCAGCAAGTACACCGAGATCGCGGTGCCCGAGGCGAAGTCCTACGACGTCGTCCGCAAGGGGTCGGGCAAGCAGGAGGTGGCCACCACGATGGCCTTCGCCCGTCTGCTCAAGGACCTGCTCCGCTCCCCCGACTTCGGCCACCGCATCGTCCCGATCATCCCGGACGAGGCCCGCACCTTCGGCATGGACGCGTACTTCCCGACGTCGAAGATCTACAACCCCAACGGACAGCACTACACGTCCGTCGACCGCGAGCTGCTGCTGGCCTACAAGGAGAGCCCCCAGGGCCAGCTCCTGCACGTCGGCATCAACGAGGCCGGCGCCTTCGCGGCCTTCACCGCCGTGGGCACGTCGTACTCGACGCAGGGCGAGCCGCTCATCCCGGTCTACGTCTTCTACTCGATGTTCGGCTTCCAGCGCACCGGCGACGCCATGTGGGCCGCGGGCGACCAGATGGCCCGCGGGTTCATCATCGGCGCCACGGCGGGCCGCACGACGCTGACCGGCGAGGGCCTGCAGCACGCGGACGGCCACTCGCTGCTGCTCGCCTCGACGAACCCCGCCGTCGTCTCGTACGACCCGGCGTACGGCTACGAGCTCGGGCACATCGTCAAGGCGGGCATGGACCGCATGTACGGGAAGAACGACGACGGCACCCCGTCGCACGACGACCCGAACGTCATGTTCTACATCACCGTCTACAACGAGCCGATGCAGCAGCCCGTCGAGCCGGACGACCTCGACGTCGACGGCGTCGTGCGCGGCATCTACAAGCTGAGGTCCGCCGAGAACCTGGGCCCTCGTGCCCAGCTGCTCGCCTCGGGCGTCGGCGTGCGCTGGGCCCTCGAGGCCCAGCAGCTGCTCGCCGACGACTGGAACGTGGCCGCCGACGTCTGGAGCGTCACCTCGTGGAACGAGCTGCGCCGCGACGGTCTCGAGGCCGAGGAGCACAACTTCCTCAACCCGAGCGCCGAGCCCCGCACGCCCTACGTCACCGAGAAGCTCCAGGGCTCCGAGGGTCCTGTCATCGCGACGTCCGACTTCATGGCGGCCGTGCCCGACCAGATCCGCGAGTACGTGCCCGGCGACTACCTGACGCTCGGCGCCGACGGCTTCGGCTTCTCGGACACCCGTGCGGCTGCTCGTCGGTTCTTCAAGATCGACGGCCCCTCCATGGTGGTCCGCACGCTGCAGGCGCTCGCGCGTCGCGGCGACGTCGACCGCAGCGTCGTCCAGCAGGCGATCGACCGCTACCAGCTGCACGACGTGACGGCCGGCACCAGCGGCACCGCCGGCGGGGAGAGCTGACGACCGCGTGAGCGCCGAGCGGGTCCCGGCCTCGCCGATGGAGCCGTCCGCGGCCACGAAGGAGCGAACGCTCGCGTGGCTGCGGACGGTGTCCGGGGAGTTGTCGACGGCGACCATCAAGCGGCTTGAGGAGACGCTTCCCTGGTACGGCGACATGCCGCCCGGCCGCCGTTCGGCGGTGGGCCTCGTCGCCCAGGCGGGCATCACCTCCTTCATCAGCTGGTTCGACGACCCTCGGTCGACGCCGTGGATCGCCGCCGACGTGTTCGGCGCGGCACCGCGGGAGCTGCTGCGCTCGATCAGCCTCCAGCAGACCCTCCAGCTCATCCGGGTCACGGTCGAGGTCGTCGAGGAGAGGGTCAAGGACGGCGACGACAGCCTGCGGGAGGCGATCCTCCTGTACTCGAGGGAGATCGCGTTCGCCTCGGCGGACGTCTACGCCCGGGCCGCCGAGGCGCGTGGCCTCTGGGACGCCCGGCTCGAGGCCCTCGTGGTCGACTCGATCCTGCGGGGCGAGTACGACGACGAGCTGCCGAGCCGCATCGCCGCGCTCGGTTGGCACGGCCACGGCGAGGTGTCCGTGCTCGTCGGCACGGCCCCGCGCATGCTCGACGTCGACCAGCTCCGCCGCACGGCTCGGCACCTCGACGCCGACGTCCTGATCGGCGTGCAGGGCAGCCGGCTGGTGCTGGTAATCGGCCGGGCCGAGCAGGAGACCGACGAGAACGGCGAGTCCACCTCGCAGCCACCGTTCACCGACATCGCCTCGGCCCTCGAGCCCGGCTTCGGCGACGGGCACCTCGTGCTCGGCCACGAGGTGCCGAGCCTCGTCGAGGCGGCGCAGAGCGCCAAGGCGGCCCTCGCCGGGTTCGCCGTCGCACGGTCGTGGCGGAACGCGCCTCGTCCGGTGCTCGCCGACGACCTGCTCCCCGAGCGCGCCCTCGCCGGCGATCCCCTCGCCCGCTCGACCCTCGTCAACCGCATCTACAAGCCGCTGAAGACGCACTCGACCGAGCTGCTCACGACCCTGTGGTGCTACCTCGACAACGGCCGGTCGCTCGAGGCAACGGCCCGCGAGCTGTTCGTGCACCCCAACACGGTCCGCTACCGCCTCAAGCGCGTCTCGGACGTGATCGGCTGGGACGCCACCGGCTCGCGGGAGGCCATCGTGCTGCAGTCGGCGCTGATCCTCGGGTCGATCGCCGACACCGACGGCCAGACGCCCCGACGACGCTGACCGCTGTGGCCGCGGCTGTGGTGATCCACAGTGTCCACGGCGATCTTTGGTCGGGTTGCTCCACACGGCAGGGGCAGGTCGTTGGCATGATGGACCGGTGATCGTCGTCGTAGCGCCCGGACAGGGCTCCCAGTCCCCCGGATTCCTCGAGCCCTGGCTGGAGGACGGCGCCCAGCGCGACTTCCTCGAGTCGCTGTCGGATTCGGCCGGGATGGACCTCGTCGCCCACGGGACGACGTCCGACGCCGACACCATCCGCGACACCGCGGTGGCCCAGCCTCTCATCGTCGCCGCCGGGCTGCTCACGGCCCGTGCCGTCTTCTCCCGCGTCGACCGCAGCCGGGTGGGCGGCGTGGCCGGCCACTCCGTCGGCGAGTTCACCGCGGCGGCGGTCGCCGGCGTGCTGACCGACCACGACGCCGTCCGCCTGGTCGCCGAGCGCGGTCGCGCCATGGCCGAGGCCGCGTCGCAGGTCGAGACGGGCATGAGCGCCGTCCTGGGCGGGGACGAGGCCGAGCTCGCCGCCCGCCTCGAGGCCCTCGGGCTCACCGCTGCCAACCACAACGGCGGCGGGCAGGTCGTGGTAGCAGGCGAGCTGACGGCCCTCGCCGCACTCGCCGCAGAGCCGCCCGCCAAGAGCCGGGTCGTGCCGCTGCAGGTCGCCGGGGCGTTCCACACGCGCTTCATGGAGCCGGCCGTCGAGCGCCTCCGCGCCGCCGCCTCCTCGGTCACCGCCGCGGACCCGACCCTGCGGCTCTGGACGAACCACGACGGCAGCGCCGTCGACTCCGGCAGCCGCTTCGTCGAGCTGCTCGTCGGCCAGGTGTCGTCGCCCGTCCGGTGGGACGCCGTCATGACCTCGTTCGCCGACGCCGGCGTCACCGGCATCGTCGAGCTCGCCCCTGCGGGCGCCCTGACGGGCCTCGCCAAGCGCGCGCTGCGCGGAGTCCCCTCCGTCGCCGTGAAGACCCCCGACGACCTGCAGGCCGCCGTCGACCTCCTCGAGGGAGCAGAATGACCACCCCCCAGCTCAAGCAGCAGCACGGCGCCGAGTACACGCGCATCCTCGCGATCGGCGCCGCCCGGGGCGACCAGGTCGTGCCGAACGCCGACATCGTCGAGCCGATCGACTCCAGCGACGAGTGGATCCAGCAGCGCACCGGCGTCGTGACGCGCGTGCGGGCGTCGTCCGAGGTGCACGTCGTCGACCTCGCCGAGGCCGCGGCGAACGAGGCGATCGCCAAGGCCGGCATCCGTCCCGACCAGATCGGCGTCGTGCTCGTCTCCACCATCAGCGGCGGCGTCGCCACCCCCTCGGTCGCCTCGCTGCTCGCCGAGAAGATCGGCGCGAACCCCGCCGCCGCCTACGACATCTCGGCCGCCTGCGCCGGCTACGCCTACGGCATCGCGCAGGCCGACTCCTTCGTGAAGTCCGGTCTCGCCGAGTACGTGCTCGTCGTCGGGGCCGAGAAGCTCAGCGACTTCATCGACCCGACCGACCGCACCATCTCGTTCCTCCTCGGCGACGGGGCGGGCGCGGCGGTCGTCGGCGCGAGCGACACCCCCGGCATCGCCCCCACCGTCTGGGGCAGCGACGGCTCGAAGTGGGACGCCATCCGCATGACGAACACGATGCAGGAGTACCGCGCCGGTGCCGGCGAGGTCGCCTGGCCGACCCTGCGCCAGGAGGGCCAGACCGTCTTCCGCTGGGCCGTGTGGGAGATGGTGAAGGTCGCGAAGCAGGCCCTCGAGCAGGCCGGCGTCACGAGCGACCAACTCGCCGCGTTCGTGCCGCACCAGGCCAACATGCGCATCGTCGACGAGTTCGCCAAGCAGCTCGGCCTGCCGGACACGGTCGTCATCGCGCGCGACATCGCGACCACCGGCAACACGTCCGCCGCCAGCATCCCGCTCGCGACCCACCGCCTCCTCGAGGAGAACCCCGAGCTCAGCGGCGGCCTGTCGCTGCAGATCGGCTTCGGTGCGGGGCTCGTGTTCGGCGCCCAGGTGGTCGTCCTCCCGTAGCGCGCCGCGACGGCTCGCCGCCGCCGCCCTGTATAGGCTTTACCCCGGTCACCACGACACCCCCTCAAGGAGAACACACCATGGCACTGTCCACCGAAGAAGTCCTCGCCGGCCTGGCCGAGCTCGTCAACGACGAGACGGGCATCGCGACCGACACCGTCGAGATGGACAAGTCGTTCACCGACGACCTGGACATCGACTCGATCTCGATGATGACCATCGTGGTCAACGCCGAGGAGAAGTTCGACGTGAAGATCCCCGACGAAGAGGTCAAGAACCTCAAGACCGTCGGCGACGCCGTCACCTTCATCACCAAGGCACAGGACTAGACGTCGACGGCCCGGTCTCCCCTCGGGGTGACCGGGCCTCTCCGTCCCCCCTCGTGGGCTCCGCGCCTGCCGAGGGACGCACCGTCTCTCCAGGAGAATCGTCATGACCAAGAAGATCGTCGTCACCGGCCTCGGTGGCACCTCCCCCCTCGGCGGCACCGCCGTCGACAGCTGGAACGCGCTCCTCGCGGGCGATTCCGGCATCACGACCCTCGAGCAGGAGTGGGTCGCCAAGTACGAGCTGCCCGTCACCATCGCCGGCCAGGCCAAGGTGCCGTCGGCCGACGTGCTCGACCGCCGCGAGACCAAGCGCCTCGACCCGTCCAGCCAGTTCGCCCTCACCGCCGCGCGCGAGGCCTGGGCCGACGCCGGCTCGCCCGAGGTCGTCCCCGAGCGCTTCATCGTCGACTGGGCCACCGGCATCGGCGGCGTGTGGACGCTGCTCGACGCGTGGGACACCCTCCGCGAGAAGGGCCCGCGTCGTGTCCTGCCGATGACCGTGCCGATGCTGATGCCCAACGGCCCCGCCGCCGCGATCTCGATGAGCCTCGGCGCGCGCGCCGGCGCCCGCACGGTCGTCTCGGCCTGCGCCTCCAGCACCGAGTCGATCGCCATGGCCTACGACCACCTCCAGTCCGGCCTCGCCGACATCGCCGTCGCCGGCGGCTCCGAGGCGGCCATCCACCCGATGCCCCTCGCCTCGTTCGCGGCCATGCAGGCGCTCTCGAAGCGGAACGACGACCCGGCCACCGCCTCCCGTCCGTACGACGTCACCCGGGACGGCTTCGTCCTCGGCGAAGGAGGCGCGGCGCTCGTCCTCGAGACCGAGGAGCACGCGCTCGCCCGCGGCGCCCGCATCTACGCCGAGCTGATCGGCGGAGCGGTCACGAGCGACTCGTACCACATCACCGCCCCCGACCCCGAGGGCACCGGTGCCGCCCGCGCGGTCATCGCGACGCTCGAGAACGCCGGCGTCGAGCGCGACCAGGTCGTGCACGTCAACGCGCACGCGACCAGCACGCCGGTCGGCGACATCGCCGAGTACCACGCGATCAAGCGGGTCTTCGGCGACCACACCTCGAAGCTGATCGTCTCGGCGACCAAGGCGTCGACCGGGCACCTGCTCGGCGGTGCCGGCGCCATCGAGGCCCTCTTCACGGTGAAGGCGCTGCACGAGCGCCTCGCTCCCCCGACGATCAACGTCACCCAGATGGACGACGAGATCGACCTCGACGTCGTCGTCGGCGAGCCCCGCCGGCTGCCCGACGGCGAGATCGTCGCGGTCAGCAACTCGTTCGGCTTCGGCGGGCACAACGCTGTCGTCGCGTTCCGCTCCGTCTGATCCACCCTGCCCGCGCCTCCGCGCCGGGCACGACGAAGGCCGGTGTCCCCTCGGGGCCACCGGCCTTCGTCGCGTCGTGCGGGTGCGTCGAGGTCAGCCGACCTTGTGCAGCCAGACGACGGGGTTGCCCTCGCCGCTGTAGCGGAAAGGCTCGAGCTCGTCGTCCCAGGCCTGGCCGAGGGCGAGCCGCAGCTCGCGGTGCAGCTCGAGCGCGTTCGAGCCGGCGATGTCCATGGCGTAGCGGATCCGGTCCTCGGGCACGACGGTGTTGCCCGCCGTGTCGGTCTGCGCGAAGAACACCCCGAGGTCGGGCGTGTGCATCCAGCGCCCGCCGTCGTTCTCGACGCCCGGATCTTCGGTCACCTCGTAGCGCAGGTGTTCCCAGCCGCGCAGGGCAGAGGCGATGCGCGCGCCGGCACCCTCGTCGCCCTGCCAGGAGAACTCGGTGCGCTGGGCGCCCGAGAGCACCGGCTGCGCCACCCAGGCGAAGTTCACGGCGTGCCCGAGGGCTCGACCGACCGCCCACTCGACATGCGGGCACAGTGCACGAGGGGACGAGTGCACGAAGAGCACTCCCCTAGCCGTTGCAGCAGCCACGATTCCTCCATCCGTTAGGTGCGACTTCCCCATCGACCTGTGGACACGTGGACCGTGTGCGTGCTCTCGTGCGTGTTCGGTTGTGAGCGGACCTCTGCCCGCTGGGTCGATCATGACACGTGCTGCCTGAAGGTCACAACCGTGCAACGGCTGGCAATCGGCCGGCCTGCCCCGCCGGGGACTGCGGGACGGGCGACGAGGAGGCGGCAGCAGCGCCCCCGGGAGCCGCCCCCGCCTCCTACTTGGCCTGCGAGTAGTCGTCGACGACGGCCACGGTCAGCGGGAACCGCACCGGAGCGTCGCCGAACAGCATCCGGCCCGCGGCCGCCGCCGCCTCGACGACGAGGACCGCGACCTCGTCGGCCGTGTCCGCCGGCGCGTGCACGACGACCTCGTCGTGCAGGAAGAACGTGAGGTGCGGGGCGTCGTCCCCCCGGTCGCCGAACCGGTCGTGCAGCGCCTGCCGGAAGGCGCCCAGCCAGCAGAGCGCCCACTCCGCTGCCGTGCCCTGGACGACGAAGTTGCGGGTGAAGCGTCCCCACGACCGCGCGTCGCGCCCGACCTCGGCGCGGGGCATCTCGGGCGGGAGCTCGTCCGCGGCGCCGTCGCCGGGCGACGGGGAGGTCCGCCCGAGGAGGGTGCGGACGACGCCGCCCTGCTCGCCGGTGCGCGCAGCTGTCTCGACGAGGGCCATCGCCTGCGGGAACCGGCGTGCCAGCCGCGGCACGAGACGCCCGCTCTCGCCCTGGGTCGCGCCGTACATCGCCCCGAGCATCGCGACCTTGGCCTCGGCCCGGCTCGCCACCGCGCCGCTCGCGACGATGCCCTCGTAGAGGTCGCCCTGACCCGCCGCCGCCATCGCGCGGTCGCCGGAGAGGCCGGTGAGGATGCGCGGCTCGAGCTGCGAGGCGTCGGCGACGACGAGCTTCCAGCCCGGGTCGGCCACCACGGCGGCCCGGACCGCCCTCGGCAGCTGCAGGGCGCCTCCCCCGCTCGTGGCCCAGCGGCCGGTGACGCTGCCGGCCGGCACGTAGTCCGGCCGGAAGCGCCCGTCACGCACCCAGGCGTCCAGCCAGGCCCAGCCGTTGGCGACGAGCAGTCGCTGCCGCCTCTTGTACCGCAGCAGGGGCTCGACGGCGGGATGGTCGTGACGTTCGAGCTCCCACTTGGTCGTCGAGGCGACGTGGACGCCGGCCGAGTTCAGCGCGCGCACCAGCTCGGCGGGCGAGTCGGGGTTGAGGTCGGGGGCGTCGAGCCGGCTGCGCACCTCGTCGAGGTCGGTGCGCATCAGCGCCGGGCGTTCCCCCGCGGCCGGCCGTGGTCCGAGGGCCTCGCTGAGGACGCGGTCGTGCACGCGGGCCGACCACGGGACGCCGTGGTGCCGCATCTCGACGGCGATCAGCGCGCCCGTCGACTCGGCGGTCGTCAGCAGCTCGAGTCGTGCCCGCTCCGGGCTCGTCTCGATCGCCGCCCGCTGGCGGAGGAACTCCCCTGCCGGGTCGGGCAGCGACTCGGGCAGCACGTCGAAGAGGCCGTCGCGGGGGCCGTCCACGCCTTGGGGGACGTCCCACGGGCCGCGGGGCGCCCCGTGCAGCTCCGACCCCGCCGTCGCGACGGCCGACCGCAGCAGCGCGTGGCAGAGCCGCAGGTCGACGCAGCGCGCCACGCGGACGTCCGCCTCGAGGAGGCGCGGGTACCACCGGGGGGTGTCGTCCCAGACCCAGCGGGGCCCTGCCGTGCCCTCGGGGCCCGACTCGCGCCTCCGGACGGCCTCGACCAGGTCGACGTCGGCGACGACCTCGACGTCGGCCGGGACCAGCGCCTGGTCGGGGGCGGGACGGCGCCAGGTGGTCAGCTCGACGTCGCCGTCGGAGAGGCGACGGGCGAGCACGAACATCCGTCGATCATCCCACCCCCGGCCGACAGGACGCGCCTGCGGCCCCGGAGCCTCGCCGCTCCGTCGGGCCCGGCCACGCCGTCAGTGCAGCAGTGCGCCGTCGCGGTCGAGCACGTTCTTCTCGCCGGCCTCGATCGGCACGGCCAGCCGGTTCTGCGGCGGCGGGATCGGGCAGTTGAAGGCGTACGAGAACGCGCAGGGCGGCAGCACGGCCTGGTTGAAGTCGAGCACGATCGTGCCGTCGTCGCCGGGGGTCGGGAACAGGAAGCGACCGACCGAGTAGGTGCTCTCGCCGTTGGTCGCGTCGCCGAACACGAGCTGCAGGCGGTCGCCGGACCCGCTGGGGAACGCGGCCAGCTCGTGGTCGACGCCGTCGAGCGAGAACCGGATCAGTCCGGGCAGGGGCTTCGGGCGGCTCAGGTCGAGGTCCGCCTGGTGCCGGATGTCCACCTCCGCGCCTGCCTCGGTCGGGACGAAGTCGGCCGTCACCACCCAGGCGGGGTCGTGCTCGAAGGAGTCGATCGACCCGAACCGACGGATGCCCTCGGACTCTGCGTCCCACACGCGCAGTCCCCAGCTCGAGCTGTCGTCGTTCGCGATCACGGTCCCGGTCAGGGCGTCGGAGAACCGCACGGCGCTCGGCGTCACCGCGTCGTCGCCCGCGACGAGCACGGTGCCGTCCACGACCTCTCCGTCCACCTGCACGCCGTCGGCGGCGGTCGCGGTGACGAGGAGCCCCGCGAGGCCGTCGGGCGCCGGCGCCCAGGTGCCGGCGACGCCCCAGACGGGCTGGGGAGAGTCGACCCACTGGGTGTTGACGAGCGCCAGGGGGCCGCGGGGGCTCACGGCGCGGGCGCTCCTGGCCTCGTGGAACCGGGCGAGCTCGTCGGCGGGGCTGCGGGTGTCGGTCATGCGTCCTCCTCGGGGTGCGCGCGGGTCGCCGCGCCGGGCGTGACCATCATCGACCCGTCCGGGGCCGCGCGCCCCGCGGCACGGCGAGGTCCGCGGCTGCTCGGCCCGGTGCGCGGGTCAGATGTCGTCCGGGACGCCCAGGCGGCCCAGCTGCTCCTCGAACGAGACGACGTCGGCGAACGGGTCGCGACGCTCGGTGTGCCGCAGGGAGACCAGCGCGGCGAACTCGTCCGCCGCGCGCGTCACGCGCTCGGGCAGGCCCGTGGTCGTCGAGTCGCCGGCGCCCCAGTCCTCCGCCGCGGCGAAGACGCCGGTGGGCACGACGACGGCACGCAGGTAGGAGAAGAGCGGCCGCAGCTCGTGGTCGAGGACGAGCGAGTGCCGCGCCGTGCCCGCCGTCGCGCCGATCAGCACGGGCGTGCCGGTCAGGGCCGTGTTGTCGAGCACGTCGAAGAACGACTTGAACAGGCCGCTGTAGGAGCCGGTGAAGACCGGCGTGACGGCCACGACCCCGTCCGCGGCGCCGACGGCCGCCAGCACGTCGGCCAGCGCCTCGGACGGGAACCCCGTCAGCATCGCGTCGGTCACGTCGTGGGCGTGGTCCCGGAGCTCGACGACCCGGAAGTCGGCGGGTGAGCCCTGGTCGAGCAGGGCCCGGGCGCTCGCCTCGGCGAGACGGTCGGCGAGGAGCCGGGTGGAGGAGGGCTGGCCGAGCCCTGCCGAGAGGACGACGATCTTCCTGGTGCTCACGGGGCGCCTCCTACAGGCTCGGGACGGACGCGGCGTCGGCCGTGACCGAGGACGTGACGGACGAGGTCGCGGCAGAGGCGGCGGCCGCGGACACGAGGGAGGCGTGCGTCGGCGCGTCGGGGACGCCCGCGGCACGACGGGACGCGAACTCGCGACGGAGCACGGGCACGACCTCCTCGCCGAGGATGTCGAGCTGCTGGAGGACGGTCTGCAGGGGCAGTCCGGCGTGGTCGATGAGGAACAGCTGACGCTGGTAGTCGCCGACGTACTCGCGGAAGCCGAGCGTGCGGTCGATGACCTCCTGCGGGCTGCCCACGGTGAGCGGCGTCTGGCTGGTGAAGTCCTCCATGCTCGGACCGTGGCCGTAGACGGGGGCCTCGTCGAAGTACGGACGGAATGCGCGCTTCGCGTCCTGCGAGTTCTTGGCCATGAAGACCTGCCCGCCGAGCCCGACGATCGCCTGGTCAGCGCGGCCGTGGCCGTGGTGCTCGAAGCGGCTGCGGTAAAGCTCGACCATCTGCTTCGTGTGCGAGGCCGGCCAGAAGATGTGGTTGGCGAAGAATCCGTCGCCGTAGTACGCGGCCTGCTCGGCGATCTCCGGGCTGCGGATCGAGCCGTGCCAGACGAACGGGGCGACGCCGTCGAGCGGACGGGGCGTCGCGGTGAAGCCCTGGAGCGGCGTGCGGAAGTGGCCCTTCCAGTCGACGACGTCCTCGGTCCAGAGGCGTCGCAACAGGGCGTAGTTCTCGATCGCCAGGTTGATCCCCTGACGGATGTCCTTGCCGAACCAGGGGTAGACCGGGCCCGTGTTGCCGCGGCCGAGGGTGAGGTCGACCCGGCCGTCGGCGAGGTGCTGCAGCATCGCGAAGTCCTCGGCGATCTTCACCGGGTCGTTCGTCGTGATGAGCGTCGTCGCCGTGCTCAGCTGGATGCGCTCGGTCGTCGCCGCGATCGTGGCGAGCAGGGTCGTCGGGCTCGAGTTCACGAACGGCGGGTTGTGGTGCTCGCCGGCTGCGAAGACGTCGAGGCCCACCTCCTCCACTTTCTGGGCGATCGTCACCATCGCCTTGATTCGCTCGTGCTCGGTCGGCACCCGGCCGGTGGTCGGGTCGGCCGTGATGTCGCCGACGGAGAAGACTCCGAACTGCATGGTCTCACCTCAGATCTAGTTCATGCGTCTGCATGTAGTTGGGTGAACGACGGGGCTGCCGCGTTCATTCCCGACCTCGCCGACTCGTCGTCCCGCCTCGCCGGCCGGTCGGTCGACCGGCCGGCGATCGGTCGGTCGGTCGGTCGGTCGGCAACTCCTGCATCCGGGTCCGCACCGCTGCTCCACAGAGGGCGGACACCGCGGCGCAGCGGCACCGATCAGGAGTTGCCGACACGACACGACACGTCAGCGACTGCGACTGCGACTGCGACTGCGACTGCGACTGCGACGCACGTTCCCGCCTTCATCGTCGCGTCCCGTCATGACGCGCCCTGCCCACTCCTGTCCCGCCCTGTCCCCTCGTCTCGTCTCCTGACCGGTCGACAACTCCTGCATCCGGGACCGCTCAGCCGCGAAGCAGGCGACACGCGCCGCGGCGCGGCGGCACCGATCAGGAGTTGCCGACGCGAGACGGGACCGACCGCGAGCGGCACGCGGCAATGCGGGCGCCGGGCGGACCGTCGGGCGCGAGTCAGCGGGGCGCGAGTCAGCGGGGCGCGAGTCAGCGGGGCACGGGTCAACGGCGTCGGGCGGACCGGCGGGCGCGGGTCAGCGGGGGCCGGGCGGACCGGCGGGCGCGGACCGGCGGGCGGGCGGGGTCAGCGGGGCGCTATGGGAGGCGCGAGGCGGAGGAAGCGCTCGGCCACCTGGGCACTCTGCACCGGCCCGTCGCCGTTGCGGTCGAGCTGGGGCGAGTCGAACTCGACCCACCACGTCCGGGCCGAGCCACCGATGGCCGACACGCCCTGCCACGCCGAGCCGCCGGCCCGCATGACGACTCCTGTCGGCCCCCAGGGCCACGGCGACGTCGGCTCCTCGTCGGAGTCGAGCACGTAGACCTGCGCCCCGACGCCCATGCGCGGCTCGGTGCCGACGGACGCGAGGGAGTCGTCACCGTCGTCGGGGCCGACGCTCCTGCTGAAGAACATCCCGCCATGCTGCCAGAAGGTCGAGCGGGACGGCTGGGAGGCGTGACCGGCAGGCGTGGCTCCGGCATCAGCTCGGAAGTAGGGCGGACGGGACTTGAACCCGTGACCGATCGATTATGAGTCGACTGCTCTAACCGGCTGAGCTACCGCCCCGTGTCGCCGGCCCGACCGGCACCCGCGGGCGATGTCAGGACGAGACGACGTCGGTGGTGGGAGCCACCGGCTGCCCACGATACAGGCCCTCGAAGACGTTCAGCGTGCGCTCGATGTCGTGCCCCTCGATCATCCGGAGGCTGGCTCGCCGCATCGACCGGTACTCGTCGTCGGACGCCGTGAGCACCCGTGTCAGCTTGTCGGCCAGGTCGGCGCTGTCGCCGGGGCGGAACAACCAGCCGTTGCTGCCGTCGTCGACGAGGTGCGGAAGGGCCATCGCGTCCGCGACCACGATCGGGAGGCCGGAGGCCATCGCCTCGAGGCTCGCGATGCTCTGCAGCTCGGCGATCGACGGCATCGCGAAGACGGTCGCGTCGGTGAGGGTGCGGCGCAGCTCGGCGTCGGAGAGGTAGCCGGCGAAGGTGACGCGCCCGGCGAGGCCGAGGTCGACGCTCAGCTGCTGCAGGTGCCGCATCAGGTCGCCTCCGCCCACGATCGTGAGCGTGCTCTCGAGCGCCGGGTCGATCAGCGTCATGGCACGCAGCAGCACGTCGATCTGCTTCTCGGCCGTGACGCGTCCGACGAACACGATGCGGTTGCCCTCCGGCCGGTCGTCGCGGGCGGCGTAGTTCGACGCCTCGATGCCGCACGAGACCGCGAGCACGCCCTCGACGTCGATGGCCTTCTCGAGGAACCGGGCCGCCTTGTCGGTCGGCGTCGTCATCGACTCGACGCGGTGGTAGGTGCGGCTCGCGTCGGCCCAGGCCATCTTGACGGCGGTGGCCCGCAGCGCGTGCGGCAGCCCCGTGTGCTCGAGCAGGTTCTCGGGCATGAAGTGGTTGGTCGCCACGGCCCGGATGCCGAGACGGTTCGCGACCCGGACCACGGCACGGCCGATCACGATGTGGGACTGGATGTGGACGACGTCGGGCTGGATCTGGCGGATCACCCGCTCGGCGTTCGCCTCGGCCCGCCACGGCGTCGCGAAGCGCAGCCAGTCGTGGAGGGGCCACCTCGTCGAGTAGAGCCGGTGCACCGTCAGGGTCACGCCGGCGTGCTGCTCGAGGAACGTGCCGTGCTTCCGGCTGGCTGCGGGCGCCAGGACGTGCACGTCGTGGCCGCGGGCCGCCATGCCGACGGCCAGCCGCTCGGCGAAGTTCGCGGCGCCGTTGACGTCGGGCGGGAACGTGTCGGCGGCGATCAGCACGGTCAGCCTCGGCGCGTCGGCCCAGGCTGCGGTGTCGCTCGGATCGGTCGGTCCGTGGGCGTCGGTCACGTGGTCAGTCCTTGTCGTGAGGGGTGGTCGGGCCCGGGTGCAGGAGGGGGCGGGTCAGCGGACCGGAGAACCGGACGCCCGGCGACCCGCGTCGACCACGGTAGCTCAGCTGACCCTCTTCTTCTGCGGCTGGTGCTTGGCGAGCTGGAAGACGCCGGCGACGGCGACGGCACCCGCGACGAGGAAGAGCACGGCGGCGATCGGCGGCGCCGTCGCGGCCTCGCCGAGCACGACGATGCCGATGGTCACGGCGATGATCGGGTCGACGACGGTGAGGCCCGCGATGACGAGGTCGGGCGACCCCGACGAGTAGGCGTTCTGCACGAAGTAGCCGCCGAGCACCGCGGCCGCGACGAGCATGACGATGCAGACGACCTCGAGCCAGTCGAAGGTGCCCGACGTGATCCGGTTCAGCACGACCTTGGCGAGGGTCGCGACGAAGCCGTAGAGGACGCCCGCGCCGATGACGTAGAAGAGCACGTTGCGGCGGTGGCGCAGCACGACGAAGGCCGCAGCCAGCACGGCCCCCACGACGAGCAGCAGCACGAGCACCGTCACGAGCTGACGGGTCGTGATCGGCGACTCGGTCGCGGCGAACGCGGCGACGGTCGCGAAGAGCCCGATGCCGCCCACGCAGAGCGCGATCGAACGTTTGACCTTCGCGCTCAGTCGCTGCTTGGTCACGCGGGCGTTGACGACGGCGGTGACGACGAGCGCCACGGCACCGAGGGGCTGCACGACGAGGAGGGGCGCGATGTTGAGGCTGGTGAGCTGGAAGACGACGGCCAGGCCCAGGAGGAGCGTGCCGGCCACCCAGGACGGCCTGCCGACGAGCGCGACCACCTGGCGCACGCTCATGCCGCTCTGAGCCGCCCCGAGACGACGCTCGACCTTCTCGACACCGCGGCTCTGCAGCTGCGCACCGATCGAGAGGAACACCGCGCCGACGAGGGCGATGGGGATCCCGAGCGCCTGGTAGGGGGTCAACGACACCTGGGCGGTCAGGTCCCCGAGGTCAGCGCTCACGGTGACACGGTAGCGGCAGCGCGCTGGATAGTCTGGGCGAATGGCCGTACGACCCATCACCATCACGGGAGAACCCGTCCTCCACGCCCGAGCCGCCGAGGTGGAGGTCGTCGACGACGACCTGCGCACGCTCGTCGCCGACATGTTCGAGACGATGGACGCCGCACCCGGAGTGGGCCTCGCCGGCCCGCAGGTCGGGGTAGGACTCCGTCTCTTCGTGTACTCGTGGGTGGACGACGACGGCGAGCCCTGGCGCGGCGTCGCGATCAACCCAACGGTCTGGCAGAGCCCGCTCGGCATCGAGCCCCTCGACGACGACGAGGAATCGGAGGGGTGCCTCTCGATCCCGGGCGAGCGGTTCCCGCTGCGCCGGGCCGAGAGCGTGCTGCTCCGCGCGACGGACCTCGAGGGCGACGAGTACGAGATCGAGGCGCACGGCTGGCTGGCCCGCATCTTCCAGCACGAGTACGACCATCTCGACGGCGTCCTCTACGCCGACCGCCTGGAGCATCCTCTGCACAAGGCCGCGGCCAAGAGCGTGAAGAAGTCGGGCTGGGGCGTGCCGGGCCAGACCTGGCTGCCGGGCGTCGACCACCTCGACGACTGACTGAGCACCCACGCCGACCGAGCACCCACGCTGACCGATCACCACACAAGAGAAAAGGCCCAGCGGGTGGAGCCGCTGGGCCTTCGCTCCCCGAGTTGGACTCGAACCAACAACCTGCCGGTTAACAGCCGGCTGCTCTGCCAATTGAGCTATCGAGGAATGGCAGCTGACTTGGACCGGAGTCCCTGACAGCGGACACAACACTACCGCATGTCGCAGCCGTCTCTGAACACCAGGCGACCGCCGGGCGCGTCGCGCGCCTCCTCGACGGTGAGGCCGAGGGGCCAGGGCGGCCTGCCCGCTCAGTAGCCGGCGACCGGGTCGACGACGCCGACGAAGTGCCCGTCTCCTGCGAGGGCCCGCACGTTGTGGCGGATGCGGCCGGCGAGCAGGGGCGCGGTCATCTCCGGCGTGTCCGCCTGGTGCGGCGTCACGATCACGCGGGGGTCGCCCCAGAGCGGGTGGCCGTCCGGCAGCGGCTCCGGGTCGGTGACGTCCAGCCCGACGCCCCAGAGCCGGTCGGCGCCCACTGCGGCGACGAGGGCATCGGTGTCGACGAGGCTCCCCCGGGCGACGTTGACGAACACGGCACGGGACGGGAGGAGGGCCAGCCGGCGAGCGTCGAAGAGCCGGGCCGTGCCGGGGGTCGCGGCTGCCGCGACCACGACGACGTCGGCGGTGGGCAGCACCTCGTCGAGCAGGTCGACCCCCACGGTCCGCTCGACGCCCTCGACCGGGTCCGCCGTGCGGCGCACGATCGTCACCCGCACGTCGAAGGGCGCCAGCAGGCGCACCAGCTCGCGCGCGATGCCCCCGGCCCCGACGATCACGACGTGCCGGCCGTAGAGCGAGATGCCCCGCTGCTCGGTCTGCCACGACGACGCCAGCACCCGCGAGGGCACGACGCGCAACAGCGAGAGGAGCAGCACGAGAGCGTGCTCGGCCACCGGCTCGGCGTACGCGCCCTTCGCGCTCGTCCAGAGCGGGAGGGGCCGGTCGCGATGCGCCTCGAGCACCCCGGAGAACGCGTCCACCCCGGCCCAGGGCAGCTGCACCCACTCGATGCCGGGGTGCGCCGCGAGGGCGGACTCGAGGCCTGCCACGTCGCGGTACGAGAGCCAGATGAGGCCCCGAGTGTCGGGGCCGAGCGGGACGAGCTGAACGCCCGCCTCGTGCACGGCGTCCTCGAAGACCGCCGAGCCGCGCGGGCCGATGCTCACGGCTCCAGGGCGAGGACGGCGCTCCGGAGGCAGGTCGGCGGCCTCGGTGGCCGCTGCGCGGTGGCCGCGCGCGCCTCCTGCGGTCACGGCCGTCGCTCGTCGCGACGGCCGTCGCCGCGCTCTCGTTCGCCGCGCTCTCGTTCTTCGGGCCTGATGACGTCGATCGGCGTCGTGGTCGAGAGGACCTTGACGTAGGGGTCGACCCCGTCGCGGAGGACGGTGTCGATCTGCCCGAGGCCGACGAGGCGACCGCCGCGCATGACGGCCACGCGGTCGGTGATCGCCCGTGCCTCGGACACGCTCGACGTGACGACCATCGCCGAGAACTGCCGCTCGGCGTGCAGGTTCTTGATGACGTCGAGCACGGCCTGCCGCACGAGCACGTCGACGCCGCGCGCCGGCTCGTCGGCCACGAGGAGGCGCGGCTCGAGCACGAGGGACCGCGCCAGGGCCACGCGCTGCCGCTGTCCCGAGCTGAGCTCCCAGGTCTGCTTGAGCATCGTCCCTAGCGGAAGGTGCACCGCGTCGACCAGCGCCGTCACGAGGCGCCCCGCCTCGCGACGGTCGAAGTGCCGGTCGCGGAGGTAGATCGGCTCGGCGATGGCCTCGCCGACCGTCAGGTCGGGGCTCAGGGCCTCGCCGTCGTCCTGGGCGAGGTAGCCGACGACCGACGACAGCCGGCCGCGACGTCGAGCGCTCGCCCGAGTCAGCTCGAGGCCGAAGACGCTCGCCGCTCCCCCGCTGATCTGCGGCCGGCCCTCCGGCGGACGGCCCTTGCCGACGAGGCCGGCGACGGCCAGCGCCAAGGTCGACTTGCCGGAGCCACTCTCCCCCAGCACGGCGACGATCTCGCCGACCCGGATGTCGAGGGTGACCCCGTCCACCGCCCGCAGCGCCGGGTGGCCCGCACGCGCCGGGTAGGTCAGCGAGAGGTCGTCCGTCGTGACGGGGCGGTCCAGGTCGAGTTCGGGGCTCACCCGCGTCACGCTACCTCGCCCGCCGCCGCGCGGGCGTCGAGCTCGGCGAGACGGCGACGACGTGCCGCCTGCTCGGCCGGGTCAGGCACCGGCAGGGAGGCGAGCAGCCGCTGGGTGTACGGGTGCTCGGGAGCGCCGAGCACCTGGTCGTTCGGCCCGCTCTCGACGAGGTCGCCGTGGTACAGGACGCCGATGCGGTCGGCGAGCATGTTCACGACGGCGAGGTCGTGGCTGATGAACAGCGCCGCGAAGCCCAGGTCGGCCTGCAGCTCGCGGAAGAGCTCGAGCACGCGTGCCTGCACCGAGACGTCGAGGGCGCTCGTGGGCTCGTCGGCGATGAGGAGGCTCGGCTCGAGGGCCAGGGACCGGGCGAGGCTGGCCCGCTGCCGCTGGCCGCCGCTGAGCTCGTGCGGGTAGCGGTCCCCGAACGCCTTGGGCAGCTGCACCGCCTCCATCAGCTCGTCGACGCGCGGACGCGCGGCGCCCGCGTCGCCGGCGCGGCCGTGCACGATGAGGGGCTCGGCAACGCACTCGGCGATGGTCAGCAGCGGGTTGAAGCTCGACGCCGGGTCCTGGAAGACGAACCCGATGTCGGCCCTCAGCGGCTTGAACTCGCGCTCGTGCACGCCGTTCATCTCGATGCCGAGCACCTCGAGGGAGCCGCCGGTCACCTTGGTCAGACCGGCGATGGCACGGCCGATGGTGGTCTTGCCCGAGCCGCTCTCGCCGACGAGGCCGAGCACCTCGCCCTTCGCGATCGAGAAGTCGACGCCCTTGACGGCCCGGAACCCGCCGCGGCCGAGGCGGCCCGGGTACTCGATCTCGAGGCCCGAGGCGCGCACGACGACGTCGCGGTCGGCCTCACCGGCCTGCACCTGGGCGCCGCGCGGCTCGAGGACGGGGACGCTGCCGAGGAGACGCTTGGTGTAGTCGTCCTGCGGGGACGCGAACAGCGCCTCCGACGTCGCCTGCTCGACGACCTCGCCCTGGTACATCACGGCCACCCGGTCGGCCAGGTCGGCCACGACGCCCATGTTGTGGGTGATCAGCACGATGGCGGTGCCGAACTCGTCGCGGCAGCGGCGCAGCAGGTCGAGGATCTCGGCCTGCACGGTCACGTCGAGCGCGGTCGTCGGCTCGTCGGCGACGATGACCGACGGGTTCAGCACGAGCGCCATGGCGATGACGACGCGCTGCTTCTGGCCGCCCGAGAACTGGTGCGGGTAGTAGTCGACGCGGGTCTCGGGGTCGGGGATGCCCACCTTCCGCAGGATGTCGACGGCCCTCGCCCGCGCCTCCTTGCGGCCGACCTTGCCGTGGGCACGGATGCCCTCGGCGATCTGCCAGCCCACCGTGTAGACGGGGTTGAGCGCGGTCGACGGCTCCTGGAAGACCATCGCGACCTCGGTCCCGCGCATCTCGCGCACGGCGCCGCGGCCGATCTCGAGCACGTTCTTCCCCGAGAGCACGACGGCTCCGGAGGCGACCGCCGTCTCGGGCAGGAGGCGCAGGATCGTCTTGGCCGTCACGGACTTGCCGCTGCCGGACTCGCCGACGATGGCGAGCACCTCGCCCGCTCGCACGTCGAGGGTGACGCCGCGGACCGCCGCGACGTCGCCGCCGTCGGTCGCGAACGTCACGCGGAGGTCGGTGATGCCGACGGCCACGTCGCGCTCGTCGCGGGCGACGTCGTGGGCGGCGTGGCGGACGGGCTGGGCGGCCTGTGCGCCCGGGTCGAGCGGTCCGGTGGTCATGCTGTCGCCTCCTGCGGCTCGACCGGCGCTGCGGCCGTCGTGGTCGTGGTGCTGCCGGCGCCGCTGCGCCCTGCCTTCTTGCTGCGGCCGGCCCGGCGACGCGTCCGGAGGCGCGGGTCGGCCAGGTCGTTGAGGCTCTCGCCCACGAGGGTGATGCCGAGCACCATCAGGACGATGGCCGCTCCGGGGAACACGCCCGTCCACCAGATGCCGCTCGCCGTGTCGCTGAGCGCGCGGTTCAGGTCGTAGCCCCACTCGGCGGCGGACGTCGGGCCGATGCCGAAGCCCAGGAAGCCGAGCGCGGCCAGGGTGAGGATCGCCTCCGACGCGTTCAGCGTGAGGATGAGCGGCAGGCTGCGGGTCGCGTTGCGGAGCACGTGCTTGAACATGATGCGCGGCGTGCTGCTGCCGACGACCTTGGCGGACTCGACGAACGCCTCCGACTTGAGCCGGACGGCCTCGGCTCGGACGACCCGGAAGTACTGGGGCACGAACACGACGGTGATCGAGATGCCCGCCGAGAGGATGCCGCCCCAGAGGCTCGACTGGCCGCCGCTGATGACGATCGAGACGACGATCGCGAGCAGCAGCGAGGGGAACGCGTAGACGGCGTCGGCCACGACGACGAGCACGCGGTCGACCCAGCCGCCGAGGTAGCCGGAGACGAGGCCGAGGACGACGCCGAGGACGATCGAGAGCACGACCGCCACGACCACGACGGAGATCGCCGTGCGGGTGCCCCAGACGACGCGGCTGAAGACGTCGTAGCCGCCGACCGTGGTGCCCCAGAGGTGCTGGGCCGAGGGGGCGGCCTGGCGCGCGAACGTGCCGTCGTCGTCGCTGAGCTGGCCGTAGCCGTAGGGCGCGATGAGCGGGGCGAAGACGGCGAGCACGACGAACGCGACGCAGATGACGATCCCGGCGACGAGCATGCCGCGCTGCAGGCCGACCGAGCGGCGCACGTGGGCGACGATCGGCAGGCGCTTCCAGAGGGGCTCGTGCCGGTCGGACAGGACGCCGGAGGTGGTGGTCGACACGGTCAGTACCTCACTCTCGGGTCGATGAGGGCCGCGATGACGTCGACCAGGAAGTTCGTGACGGCGACGATGACGGCGAGCACGGCCACGATGCCCTGCACGGCGACGAAGTCGCGCGCCGAGAGGTACTGCTGCAGCTGGAAGCCGAGGCCGCGCCAGCCGAAGGTCGTCTCGGTGAGCACCGAGCCGCCGAGCAGCATGGCGATCTGCAGGCCCATCACGGTGATGATGGGGATCAGCGCCGGCTTGAGCGCGTGCTTGCGCACGAGACGCAGCTCGGAGACGCCACGCGAACGGGCGGCGTCGACGTACTCGGAGCCGAGCGTGCCGATGACGTTCGTCCGCACCAGGCGGAGGAAGATGCCCGCCGTGAGCAGGCCCAGCGTGAGGGCGGGCAGCACCGCGTGGCTGAGGACGTTCAGCGTGATCGTCGAGTTGCCGAGCCGCAGCGCGTCCAGGATGTAGATCCCCGTCGGGTTCTCGATGCGCCCGAGCGCGATCGCGATCCGGGTGTCGGCGCGCCCGCTCAGCGGCAGCCAGCCGAGCCAGACGGAGAAGGTGAGCTTCAGCAGCAGGCCCGCGAAGAAGACGGGCGTCGCGTAGGCGAAGATCGCGAGGATGCGCAGCACGGCGTCGGGCCAGCGGTCGCGGAGGTAGGCGGCGAGCATGCCGAGCGGGATGCCGATCACGAGCGCGACGATGAGCGCGTAGATCACGAGCTCGAGGGTCGCGGCGCCGTACGTGACGATGATGTCGCTGATCTGGCGGTTGTCCGTGGCGGTCGTGCCGAAGTCGAGGCGCACGATCTGCCCGAGGTACTCGACGTACTGGACGATGATCGGCCGGTCATAGCCCGCCGCGGCGAGGCGCTCGGCGAGCTGCGCCTCCGTCAGGCGGTCGCCCACCGAGGCGGTGATCGGGTTGCCGACCACGCGCATCAGGAAGAACACCAGCGTGACGAGGATGAAGACGGTGGGGATGATCAGGACGGCCCTGACCACCAGGTAGCGTCCGAGACCACCGCCTCCGCCGCCTGCGCGGCGTCGTCGGGGGGCCGCGGGGGCGGGCCGCTCGGGGGCGATCTGGTCGCCGGTGAGCACTGTCACGTCGATGTGCCTTTCTGGGTGGAACGGGGGCGGACGCGAGGGGTGCCCCGCCCGTGGGCGGAGCACCCCTCGTCGTCGTGCCGTGAGGCGGTCGTCCTGCCGACTAGCGGCTGAGAGCTCCGTAGCGGAACTTGAACGACGGGTCGAGCGTGTCGTCGACGCCCTGGACGTCGCTGGCTGAGACGACGACCTGCGTGCCCTGGAGGAGCGGCAGCGTCGGCAGGTCGGCCGCGACGGCGTCCTGGATGTCGCCGATGAGTGCCGTACGGGCCGTCTCGTCCTCCTCGGCGATCTCCTGCGACAGGAGGGCCTGGACGGCCGCCGAGTCGTAGTGGTTGCCGACGAAGTTGTCCTTCACGAAGAACGGCGACAGGTAGTTGTCGGCGTCCGAGAAGTCGGGGAACCAGCCGAGCTGGTAGACGGGGTAGGCATCCTGGCGACGCTCGGTGGAGTAGGTGTCCCACAGGGTCGACTGCAGGTTCACGGTGAACAGGCCGGACGCCTCGAGCTGCGTCTTGATGAGGGCGTACTCCTCGTCGCTCGACGCGCCGTAGTGGTCGGGGCTGTACTGCAGGTCGAGCTGGACGGGCACGTCCACGCCGGCCGCCGACAGCGCCGCGGTCGCGGCGTCGGCGTCGGGGCCGCCCTGGCCGTCGCCGTAGAGCGACTCGAGCGGCTTGGTGGCACCGGTCAGGCCGTCGGGCACGACCGAGTAGAGCGGCGTGTACGTGTCGTTGTAGACCTCCTTGGCGAGGGCCTCGCGGTCGACGACGCTCGCGACGGCCTGGCGCACGGCCAGGGACTTCGCCGCGTCGGCGTCGGGCTGGGTCGCGCCGTAGGGCATCGTGTCGAAGTTGAAGACCATGTAGCGGATCTCGCCGCCGGGGCCGTTGTGCACGGTCAGCGAGTCGTCCTTCGCCAGGTCGGCGAGGTCCGTCGGGCTCAGGCTGCGGTTGGCGACGTCGACGTCGCCCTCCTGCACGGCGAGCTTGAGGTCGGTCTCCTCCGTGTAGTAGGTGGCCGTGATCGAGTCGGTCTTCGCCGCGCCGAGCACGCCGTCGTAGGACTCGTTGGCCGCGTACTGGATCGACTCGTTCTCGGAGTAGTCGGTGATCGCGTACTGCCCGGAGAAGGCGTTGCCCTCGACGATGTCGTCCGGCGCGGTCAGGCTGGTCGCCGAGAAGACGTCCTCGTCGACGATGGGGCCGGCGGGGCTCGACAGGATCTGGGGCCAGGTCTGGTCGGCGCCCTTCAGCGTGAAGACGACGGTCTTGTCGTCGGGAGCCTCGGTGCTGGCGAGGTTGCCGAGCAGCGACGAGGGGCCGTTGTCGTCCGCGATCGCCAGCTGACGGTCGAAGGTGAACTTGACGTCGCTCGAGGTCAGCGCGTTGCCGTTGGCGAACGTCAGGCCGTCCTTGAGGGTGACCGTGTACGTGGTCGGGTCGGTGAACTCGGCCGACTCGGCGAGGTCGGGCTCGACGTCCGGGCTGCCGTAGGGCGAGTTCATGAGGAACCCGAAGACCTGGTTCTGCACCGCGAACGAGCCGTTGTCGTACGACCCGGCCGGGTCCAGCGAGGTGATGACGTCGGTGGTGCCGACGCTGATGCCGTTGAGCGCGTCGTCGGCCGCGTCGCCGCCGGAGGCGCAGCCGGCCAGGACGAGAGCCGTGGCGGCTGCTCCTCCCATGACGGCGAGGACGCGGCGGTTGAGCCTGGAGTCGGATGTCATTCCGGTTGCCTCTTTCTCTGTGTGCAGGGACCCCGAGGCCGCAGCTGTGGGTGCGACAGTGCACGGGGGGTAGCTATTGGTAGCACACAGTCAGCTCTCGGCTGCAACCGATAGGCGATCGTTTACAAACTCGCAACGAAGTTTGCCACGTGGTCCGATGGCGTCTCGGTGACGTCTCGGGGGCATCTCGACGACGCGTCGATGACGTGTCGACGCCGCTCACACGGCCGGCCGTCACACGGCCCTCGGCCCTCACAGCTCGGCGGTCAGCGCTCTCCGCTCGACCTCGAGGGCGGCGAGCTGCACCTGGATCTCACGCCACTTGTCGGGGTCGGTCTTGACGTCCGTGCGGAACGACCGGCCCATCAGCTCCGACTTCTCCCTGATCAGGTCCCGCTCGACGATCGACACGACGATGCCACGGCAGTAGGTCGTGATCTCCCTGTCCTGGCGCTCCGGGATCGGCGCGACCGCCAGCTCCTTCGCCAGGGCGTCGAACGGCGCGGGCGTCTGGTCCAGCACGACGTCGAGCCAGGAGGCCTCGCCGAACTTGTCGAGGCTCGCGCCGATGGCGTCGCGCACCACCGCCAGCGAAGTGGTCTCGAGACGCGCCTGGACCGCGCGCCTCATCAGCTCGAAGCCCACGGCGTCGGGGTGCTGCAGCATCGCCATGACCGCGTCGCGCTCGGTGCGGGTCGTCAGGTCGCCGGGCAGCGTCATGAGGCTGGGGCCAGCCGGCTCGTCGGGCAGGGGCGGCAGGCTCGTGATGGACTGGCGCCCCTCGGAGGCGTTGGCCGGCAGGGCACGAGGTGCCGCCGCGACGGCCTGCGCCTGGCGCATCACGGACGTCACGACCTCGACGACGCTCTCCGTGTCCTCTCCGACCGCCTTTGCGAGGAACCGCGCGTAGCCGAGACGGATCGAGTTGTCGCGGATGGACGCGACGGCCGGGGCAGCTGCCCGCACCGCGCTCGCACGGCCCTCGACCGTCTCGAGGTCGAACCCCACGACGCTGCGCTGGATCATGAACTCGAACATCGGTCGACGGGTGTCGATCATGCGCCGGACGGCGTCGTCCCCCCTCGCGAGCCGCAGGTCGCAGGGGTCCAGGCCCTCGGGCGGGAGGGCGACGAACGTCTGCGTCTGGAACCGCTGCTCCTCGGCGAAGGCCCGGGACGCGGCCTTCTGGCCGGCCTCGTCGGGATCGAACGTGAAGACGACCTGGCCGAGCGCCGAGAGGTCGTGCCCCGCGCTCTCGCCCAGCATCGGCCGCAGGAGCTTGATGTGGTCCACGCCGAAGGAGGTGCCGCAGGTCGCGACGGCGGTCGTCACGCCCGCGAGGTGGCACGCCATCACGTCGGTGTAGCCCTCGACGATGACGACCTGCTTGCCCTTCGCGATGTCACGGCGGGCGAGGTCGAGCCCGTAGAGCACCTGCGACTTGTGGTAGAGCGGCGTCTCGGGCGTGTTCAGGTACTTCGGGCCCTTGTCGTCGTCGAGGAGCCGCCTGGCCCCGAAGCCGATGGTCGACCCGGTGACGTCGCGGATCGGCCACACGAGACGGCCCCGGAAACGGTCGTAGGGGCTGCGGTCGCCCTGGCTCAGCAACCCGGCCGTCACGAGCTCCTCGTCGGCGAAGCCCACGCCCTTGAGGTGCGAGCGCAGGGCGTCGAACGACTTGGGGGCGAACCCCACGCCGAAGCGCTCGGCCGCCGCAGGGTCGAAACCGCGCTCGCCGAGGAACCGACGGGCCGGGTCCGCGTCCGCGGCGGTGAGGTGCTGGGCGAAGAACTCCCGCGCGGCCTCGTTCGCGGCGATGAGGCGCGCGCGGCCGCCGTGGTCGCTCGCCTTGCCGCCGTCCTCGTAGCGCAGGGTGAAGCCGATGCGGCTCGCCAGCCGCTCGACCGCCTCCTGGAACGTCGTGTGGTCGGTCTTCATGACGAAGCTGTAGACGTCGCCGTCCTCACCGCAGCCGAAGCAGTGGTACCGACCGACCTGGGGGCGCACGTGGAAGCTCGGGCTGCGCTCGTCGTGGAACGGGCAGAGGCCCTTCAGCGAGCCGACTCCGGCGCCCTTGAGCGTGACGTGGTCGCCGACGACGTCGGCGATGTTCGTCCGCGAGCGCACCTCGTCGATGTCGTCGCGTCTGATCAGGCCGGGCACGGGGCGGTCCCTCCTCGGAGCTCGGGCCGGGTCACGGGGCGGCTGACAGGACCGGTCATCGTGCGCCGACGAGACGGTCGTGCCAGCTGACGGCGCTCTGGTCGGTCAGGGAGGCGACCTGGTCGACGACCACGCGCCTCCTGCCGGCATCGTCGTCGGCGACGGCCCAGTCGGCACGGAAGCCGGGGTCGAGCTCGGAGTCGCCCGTCGCCCAGAGGGCGTCGGACAGGGTCGTCAGGACCTCGCGCTGACGCTCGTAGATCGGCTGGCGGTGGCCCTGCGTCATCACGAAGGCCGCCGTGATGCCCTTGAGCACCGCGATCTCGCCGATGACGTCGGGCGAGATGACCATGCTCGCGCTGAACCGGATGAGCGACTGCTCGGCGTACGACTCGCGCGTGGACTGCGTCGCTGAGCCGGCGAAACGGCCGATCAGCTGACTGGTCAGGTTCTTCAGGCGGGCCTGGTCGAGACGGCCGCCGTCGTAGGAACGGAGCCAGAAGGGCTGGCGGCGGAGGCGGTCGAAGGCCTCCTCGAGCTCGTCCCGGCTGAGCTCGCCGCCGACCCACGCGTGCATGGCCGTGACGAGGGCCTCGTGGCCGTCGGGCGACCCCAGGCTCGACACGTCGACGTAGCCGTTGACCACGGCGTCCTCGAAGTCGTGCACGGAGTAGGCGATGTCGTCGGAGAGGTCCATCACCTGCGCCTCGATGCAGCGGCGACGGCGCGGAGCGCCCGCCCGCAGCCACGCGAAGGCGGCCGTGTCGTCGTCGTAGAAGCCGAACTTCATGCGCCCGCCGGGGTCGGGGACGCCCTGCGCCGCCGGCCACGGGTACTTGCAGCTCGCGTCGAGGCTGGCACGGGTCAGGTTGAGGCCGAAGCTGCGACCCGTCGCGTCGATGACCTTCGGCTCGATGCGGGTGAGCAGCCGCAGGGTCTGGGCGTTGCCCTCGAAGCCGCCGATGGACGAGGACCACTCGTTCAGCGCCCGCTCGCCGTTGTGCCCGAAGGGCGGGTGGCCCAGGTCGTGGGCCAGGCACGCGGTGTCGACGACGTCGGGGTCGAGGCCCAGGCTCGTCGCGAGCTCGCGGCCGACCTGCGCCACCTCGAGCGAGTGCGTCAGGCGGTTGCGGGCGAAGTCGAGCCCCGCGGTCGGGCTCAGCACCTGCGTCTTTGCGGCGAGGCGCCGGAGCGCGCTCGAGTGCAGCAGGCGTGCCCGGTCGCGGGCGAAGTCGCTCCGGCGGTTCGAGTGCTGCTCGGGCAGCCAGCGCTCGGAGTCGGCGGGGGCGTAGTCGACGCCGACGCCGTGCAGGGAGGCAGTGGTCACCGGGGGCCTCTCAGGCTGACGGGTGCGGGTGCTGTGGCGAGTTCGGCCGCGATCGCTGATGCTGTGGTGGATGAGATCGAGGAGGTGGGACTGGCGGACGTCGAGGAGGCCACGCCTCAGCCCCCGCTGTGGTGCAGCTCGGCGGCCACGAGCTCGCCGCGGAACGCCTCGTCGAGCTCACGGCTCTCGAGCCAGCGGTCGGGCAGCGATGGCCGCTTCGGGCTGCCGGCGCGGCCTCGCGGGCCCTCGGCCGCGTCGCCGGGGTACGGCTGAGCGGCGTCGAGCGTCGCCAGCAGGTCGTCCATCTGCTGCAGGGACTCGACAGCCGCCAGGGCGGCACGCGTGTCGCCGCCCACGGGGTAGCCCTTGAAGTACCACGCGACGTGCTTGCGGATGTCGCGGCAGGCGTGCGGCTCGTCGCCGTCGTAGAACTCGACCAGGAGCTCGGCGTGCCGGCGGAACGCCGCGGCCACCTCGCCGAGGGCCGGCTCGGCCTTCTGCTCCTCGCCGCGGAACGCGGCCGCGAGGTCGCCGAAGAGCCACGGGCGCCCGAGGCAGCCCCGGCCGACGACGACGCCGTCGCAGCCCGTCTCGTCGACCATGCGGAGAGCGTCGGCCGCGGACCAGATGTCGCCGTTGCCGAGGACGGGCACGCTCGTGACCGTCTGCTTCAGCTTCGCGATCGCCGACCAGTCGGCCTGGCCCGAGTAGTACTCGGAGGCTGTACGGGCGTGCAGCGCGACGCTCGCGACCCCCGCGCCCTCGGCCGCCCGGCCCGCCTCGAGGTAGGTGAGGTGCTCATCGTCGATCCCCTTGCGCATCTTCACGGTCAGGGGGACGTCGCCGGCGGCCTTCACGGCTCGTTCGACGATCTCGCGGAAGAGCCCGATCTTCCAGGGGAGGGCCGCTCCCCCGCCGCGCCGCGTCACCTTCGCCACGGGGCAGCCGAAGTTGAGGTCGATGTGGTCCGCGCGGTCCTCGGCGACCAGCATGGTGACCGCCTCCGCGACGGTGTTCGGCTCGACGCCGTAGAGCTGGATGCTGCGGGGCGTCTCGCTCTCGTGGTGCGTGATCAGCCGCATCGACTCGGGGGTGCGCTCGACGAGGGCGCGGCTCGTGATCATCTCGCTGACGTACAGCCCGGCCCCGTGCTCGCGGCACAGGCGACGGTAGGCCGTGTTGGTGATGCCGGCCATCGGCGCGAGCACGACGGGCGAGGCCACGTCGATCGGTCCGATCGAGAGGCCGGGGAAGGCAAGGTGGTGGTGGTCATCGGTACGATTCTCCCATGAGCGATCCTGCCCCGACAGCCTCCGACGGTTCGCCAGTGGAAGACGTCGTAGGGCCAGACGACGTGCAGGGGCGAGGCACGCAGCGCCTCCTCGCCGACGCCGCAGAACGCGGCCTCGCCGTCGAGATCGTCGCGCGCCCGGCCGCGGAGAGCCTCGAGGCGGCGGCGGCCCTGCTGGGGGTCGACCCGGCCTCGGTCGTCAAGAGCCTCGTGGTGAAGCGGCACGACGGGTCGTTCCTGTTCGCGCTCGTCCCCGGCGATCGACAGATCTCGTGGCGCAAGCTGCGGACCGTCGTCGGGGTCAACAAGCTCTCGATGCCTGCCGCCGAGGTCGCCCTCGACGCGACTGGCTTCGAGCGCGGCACCATCACTCCCGTCGGCAGCTCGACCGCCTGGCCCGTCGTGGCCGACGAACGGATCGTCGGGCGTCGAGTGGCCATGGGCGCCGGCGGGCACGGCCTGAGCGCGTTCGTCGAGGCGGACGAGCTCATCGAGGCGTACTCCGCGACCGTGGCGGACATCAGCGACTGACCGCCGCCTCCGGGGCCGGGTCCGACTCGGGCCCGACCTCGGCCGGTGATGCGCCCGGGGTCAGGGCACGGACGGTGGCGACCGCCGCCGGCAGCAGGCACGCGTCGCCTTCACACGCGAGAGCGTCCGCGTCGCCGAGCATGGCGAACGGGCTCATCGGACGGTGTCCGTCCCGGTCGCGGCCGCGCCCGGCGAGGACGCGGTGCCGCTCGCCGCGGCGACCTCGGACTGCACCTGCTGCAGGGCGCCGAGGAAGGCCTCGGGCGCCTGGGCGCCCGAGATCCCGTACTTGCCCTCGAGCACGAAGAAGGGCACGCCCGTGATGCCGAACGCCTGCGCCTGCTGCTGGTCGGCGCGTACGTCGGCGAGGTGCTGGTCGGACTCGAGGGCCGCGACGACCTCGGCGCGGTCCAGGCCGACCTCGGCGGCCAGGTCGCCGAGGTCGGCGACGCGGCCCACGTGACGGCCCTCGACGAAGTAGGCGGCCAGCAGCCGCTCGGTCATCTCGAGCTGCAGCCCGCGCGCCTTGGCGAAGTGCAGCAGCTGGTGCGCCTTCACCGTGTTCGTGTGGTGCAGCGACGCGAAGTCGTAGGCGAGCCCGACCTCGGCGGCGACGCCGGTGACCTGGTCGAGCATGCCGCGCACCTGCTCGGCCGGCATGCCCTTGTGCTTCGCGAGGAAATCGACCTCGTCACCCTCGAAGTCGACCGGGGTGTCGGGCGACAGCTCGAAGGAGTGGTACTCGACCTCGACCTCACCGTCGAACCGCGCCGCCGCGTCCTCGAACTTCCGCTTGCCGATGTAGCACCACGGGCAGGCGATGTCGCTCCAGACGTCGACCTTGATCGGGGAGCTGGCGGGGGAAGAGGAGGCGGTGGTCGTGTCGGTCACGACAGGGCAAAGTCGGTGCGGGTCCGAGGCATTCCCAGGTCATGCCCCAGCCTCCAGCGGCGCTGGCCCCTCGCGCCCAGCACGCGCGGCAGCCGCGCCTCGGGGTGCCCGGAGGGCTGCGGGCCGCCGGCGAGCCCCACCAGCCTGTCCACCGCCTCCTGCACCGCCGCCCACTCCTCGCGCACCTGCCGGTAGCTGACCCGGCACGGCACGAATCCGGCCGCGATCGTCAGGAGGTCCTTCCGTCGATCTCGCTCGAAGTGGTCGGCGTGGTGCTCGCGACCGTCCGTCTCGAGCGATGCGGTCCCGTCGACGACGTGGTCGACCGCCTCGCCCCGCGGCCCCACGACGACCTGACGCTCGACCACGCGGCCCGCCCGGCGCAGGCGCGTGCCCGCCGCGCTCTCGAGGATGCTCTGTGCGCCGACGTCGCTCCAGTCGGCCAGCCCCGACGCGTCCGCCCGGTGCCGCCCCAGGACTTCTCGGTCGTCCGCCTCGGTGATCAGCTCGACGGAGCGGGCCCAGTCTGCGAGGACGACCGCGTCCTCGAAAGAGGACGCCTCGACCACGGCGCGGGCAAGGGCGTCGCGCGGGTCGACGGTCGCGGTGCCGCCCCGATCGATCACGTCTGCTCCGTCCCACACGACGCGCACGCCGCGACGGCGCCTCAGGCGCGACGCGGTGCGGGGCACGGAGACCACGACCTCGGGGGGACGGCGATCCCACGCCCACGCACCGAGGAGAGCGAGCGCGGCCGCCCCGGTCAGCCTGCCCCCGACCGCGGCGGCGACGAACCTCGGGTCGGTGGACGGCCAGGTCGAGTACCACCCGCGCCTCGGACGCCGGACTTCGCGAGCCCGCACCGCCGCCGTGAGGTGTCGGTCCGTGGCCCCGTGGCCCACGAGGTCGCGCTTGTGCAGCAACCCGCCGGCCGCGGACACCAGCTCTCGGATCGTCGTCATCCCCCGAGGATGGTCGCCCGGATGCTCGCGGCGCGGGGCTCGAGGGCCAGCGTGTGGACGAGACGACCACCGCTCGGCGGCGGGGAGGACGCACCCGCGACGCTGCCGGCAGGCGCCCCGAGCCCGGGCCGCGCCCGGGCACGTCGGCAACTCCTGAGGAACGCATCGCCCGGCGCACAGACCTGCGGCGTCGCAGCCCCTCGGGCGCCCACGATCAGGAGTTGCCGACTGCGGGCGGCGAACCGGCAGCCCGAGCCCCTCCCCGTGGACCTCGGTCGTACAGACTGCGAGCCGTGCGAGCCGCGGAGCAGCCAGCGTCGGCAACTCCTGCGACGAGCACGGGCAGTCGCGTGCGACCCCGTCGCGTGCGACGGTGACGGAGCACAGGTCAGGAGTTGCCGACCGGCGATCGGCGGCGGGGCCCAGGCCCGGATGGGCGGCCCGGACGGCCGGACAGACCCGGCGGGCCGAAAGGGCCCGGCGCGCCGAACGGGCCCGGCGGGCCGAACGGGCCCGGCGGGCCGAACGGGCCCGGCGGGCCGAACGGGCCCGGCGGGCCGGCAGGCCGGACGGGCGCTACGCGCCGAGCAGCTGCTCCGCGAGGTACCCGCGCAGCGCCGACAGGGGCATGCGCTGCTGCTCCATCGTGTCGCGCTCGCGGACCGTCACCGCGTCGTCCTCGAGCGAGTCGAAGTCGACCGTGACGCAGAACGGCGTGCCGATCTCGTCCTGGCGACGGTAGCGACGGCCGATCGCCCCGGCGTCGTCGAAGTCGATGTTCCAGTACTTGCGGAGGTCCGCGGCGAGGCCGCGCGCCATCGGCGACAGCTGCTCGTTGCGGCTCAGGGGCAGGACGGCGACCTTGATCGGCGCCAGGCGACGGTCGAGCTTCAGGACGGTGCGCTTGTCGACGCCGCCCTTCGCGTTGGGCGCCTCGTCCTCGGTGTACGCGTCGACGAGGAAGGCCATGAGCGACCGGGTGAGGCCGGCTGCGGGCTCGATGACGTACGGCGTCCAGCGCTCGTTCTTGGCCTGGTCGAAGTACGACAGGTCCTTGCCGGAGGCGGCGGCGTGCGTCCTGAGGTCGTAGTCGGTGCGGTTCGCGACGCCCTCGAGCTCACCGAACTCACCGCCGGCGAACCGGAAGCGGTACTCGATGTCGACGGTGCGCTTCGAGTAGTGCGAGAGCTTCTCGGGGGCGTGCTCGTAGAGGCGGAGGTTCTCGGGGTCGATGCCGAGGTCGACGTACCACTGGAAGCGGGCGTCGATCCAGTACTGGTGCCACTCTTCGTCGCTGCCGGGCTCGACGAAGAACTCCATCTCCATCTGCTCGAACTCGCGCGTGCGGAAGATGAAGTTGCCGGGGGTGATCTCGTTGCGGAAGCTCTTGCCGATCTGGCCGATGCCGAAGGGCGGCTTGATCCGCGACGACTGCAGGATGTTGTCGAAGTTGGTGAAGATGCCCTGGGCCGTCTCGGGCCGGAGGTACGCCATGCCCTGCTCGTTGTCGACCGGCCCGAGGAACGTCTTGAGCAGGCCGGAGAAGTTCTGCGGCTCGGTCCACGACCCGGGCTGCCCGGTCTCGGGGTCGCGCACGTCGGCGAGGCCGTTCTCGGGCGGGTGGCCGTGCTTGGCCTCGTACGCCTCGAGGAGGTGGTCGGCCCGATAGCGCTTGTGGGTGTGCAGCGACTCGACCAGGGGGTCGCTGAAGACCTCGACGTGCCCGGAGGCCTCCCACACCTGGCGCGGCAGGATGACGGCGGAGTCGAGCCCGACGACGTCGTCGCGGCCCTGCACCATGGTCTGCCACCACTGGCGCTTGATGTTCTCCTTGAGCGCGACGCCGAGGGGCCCGTAGTCCCAGGCCGACCGGGACCCGCCGTAGATCTCGCCCGACTGGAAGACGAACCCGCGGCGCTTGGCCAGGGCGATGACGGAATCGAGACGGTTGGGTGCTGCCACGGGGTGTGCTCCAGAGGATCGGTCCGGGCTCGGGGCCCGGCGGTCGAGGTACCCGGCAACTCTAGCCGCGCGGGCGGCTCGGCCTGCTCCGGCCGGGCGCCCGGACGAGTCCCGACGCCCGGACGACTCGACGCCCCGACGCTCGACGCCTCGACCAGCCGGGTCAGCGTCCCAGGGAGGCGACGACCGCCTCCACGTCCTCGGCCGTGTTCCAGAGGTGGAAGGCGACCCGCACGCGACCGGCCCGGGCGGAGACCGTGAGGCCCGCCTCCCCCATCGCGTCCGCGGCCCGCCCGTCGACGTCCGTCCACGTGACGATCGCCTGGTGCTGCTCGGGCAGGTCGAGTCGTCGGCAGAGCTCGTCGCCGAGTCCGCTGGCGTGCGCCCAGGTCTCGGCGGGGTCGAGGCGGGCGAGCGTCTCGAGGGCCGCCGCGGCGCCCGGCCAGGCCGGCCAGGCCGGCGAGACGTCGAAGGCCCGGGCGTCGTGGGCGAGGTGCATCGCGGGCCCGTAGCAGGACGACCAGACCGAGTCGCCCGCGTACCAGCCGGCCTGCACGGGCCGCAGGTCCGCCAGGGCACGCTCGGACAGGGTCATGAAGGCCGCGCCCCGGGGGCAGCAGAGCCACTTGTAGGCGTGCCCGACCGAGACGTCCCACGTGGAGGCGTCGACAGGGAGCACGCCGGCCGCCTGCGTCACGTCGCAGAGGGTGAGGACGCCGTGGGCGGCGGCCGCGGCGCGGATGCGTGCGTCGTCGGCCACGACGCCGGTGGCCGACTGGACGGCCGACCAGGCCACGCACCACGTCCGGGGCCCGACCTCCTCCGCGAGCTCGCCGACCGGGACGCTGCGCACCGTCACGCCTCGGTGCGCCTGCTGCAGGAACGGGTAGACGACCGAGCTGAAGTCGCCGTCGACGCAGACGACCTCGGCGCCGTCGGGCGCGGCCGCGGCGACCACGGAGACCATGGCCGAGGTCTGCGAGCCCACGGCGACGCTCGTGACGGGCACGCCCACCAGCCGCGCGTACGAGGCCCTGGCCTGCTCGACGACGTCCCCGTAGGCGACGGGCGAGCGCGAGCCGGCGGACCAGCGGTCGAGGTCGTCGCGCTGGGCCGCGAGCGTCTCGTCCAGGGGCAGCCCCATGGTGCACGCGGCGAGGTACCCGGTGCCGCTCGCGAAGCGCGAGGCCGCCTCCGGGACGGTGAGGATGCTGGTCGTGTCGGGCATCGACCCAGACTGGGCCGTGCGCCGCACGACGACAAGACCAGGACGACAACGCCACACATAACGTGGCGTTATGGTTCGAGCATGACCGACGACCTCGATCTGCTGACCCTCCGCATCGTGCGCGCCGTCGCCGACACCGGCACGGTGACCGCAGCCGCCGCCGAGCTGGGCTACAGCCAGCCGGCGATCAGCCAGCACCTGCGGCGGGCCGAGGCCCGGGTGGGGCACCCGCTCCTGCTGCGGGCGGGCCGCGGGGTCGAGCTGACCGAGGCCGGGCGGCGCCTGGCCGAGCACGCCGTCCACGTGCAGGCCGCCCTCGACGCGGCGCGCCAGGAGCTCGACCACCTCGGCGGCGCGACCTCGGGACGGGTGCGGCTCGCGGGCTTCCCGAGCGCCTCCTCGACGCTCGTGCCCGACGTCCTGTCAGGGCTGCGCATCAGCCACCCGGGACTGCAGGTCGACTACGTCGAAGCGGAGCCGCCCGAGGCGCTGACGCTGCTGCGCGACGGGGCCGTGGACGCCGCGGTCGTGTTCCGCCACGCGGGTCGGGCCGCGACCGATCGCGAGATCCTGCCCGATTCGCTCCTCGAGGCCGCGTTGTTCGTCGACCGGACCGTGCTCGTCCTGCCCCGCGCGCACCCGTTCGGGGAGGGCGACGACTTCGGGGCGCTGCACGCCGAGCGCTGGATCGGCGGCTGCCCTCGCTGCCGCGGCCACCTCCTCACCACCTGCGCCGCCGCCGACTTCGTGCCCGACATCGTCCTCGAGACCGACAACGCGCTCGCCGTGCTCGGCCTCGTCGCGGCGGGCCTCGGGATCGCGCTGCTGCCGGGCCTGTCGCTGCAGTCGGCGGCGGTCCCCGAGGAGGTGCGGGTCGTCACCCTGCCTCCGTCCGTTTCACGGGTGATCGCGGTCGCGCACCGCCGCGGGGCCCGGCGGGTGCCCAGCATCCGCGTCCTCACGGAGGCAGTGGCCGCGGTGCTGCCGGACCGGCACGGCCTCGAGGCGGTCGGGCCGCAGGGCGCCGTCGCAGGCCCGAGCTAGGCTCACCGGACGAGACGAAGGGTGCCCGCTCCGTGAAGAGACGACTGACCGCCGTCGGCCTCGCCGCCGTCGTGCTGGTGGGCCTCACCGCCTGCTTCCCCGACCTCACGACCCTGCAGCCGGTCGGCCAGGGCGGTGTCGACGACGGCTCGGGCCTGGGCGGCACGGCCACCCAGGCGCCCCAGCCCCAGGTCACGGGCGCGCCGGGCTCCGGCGGAGGGACGAGCGGCGCCTCGCCCGACGAGCTGGCACCGGGCGGCACGCTCCTCAACCAGGTCAACTACAAGGACCTGACGATCTACGTCTACAGCGTCGGCACTCTGACGACCACGGCGCCCTCCATCTACGCGCGACCCGACGGCAGCGATCCCTACCCCGCCGGAACCACCGTCGAGGCCACCGCCTACGTGCTGGCCAACAACTCCCAGCGCCGTCTCGACCTCACCGACCTGAGCGCCGACTACTCCGCCTACGGCAACGACCTCGCCCAGCAGGACGTGTTCGCCGGCCAGGACCTGCTGACGGACGCCGGCTACTCGACGTCGCTCGAGTCGGCCTTCCCGGCGGACGCGGCGACCTGGTACCTGCTGCCGGGCGAGTCGGCCGTGTTCGCCAACGCCTGGTTCCACCGGCCCGCCGACGGGCCCCTCACCCTGCAGTTCCTCTGGCCCGCCGAGCGGATCTTCCTGGGCGCGAACATCCAGTTCTAGGCGCTGGTGCCGCCGGTGCTCGGACCCGTTCCCGTACCACCGGCCTCGGCCGGAGTCGGCGCGTCGACGGCCCCGCCGAAGCGACGAGAGCGCCTGGCGTACGTGACCACCGCCTCCCAGAGGTCGGTCCTCGTGAAGTCGGGCCAGAGCCGGTCGAGGAACACCATCTCCGCGTAGGCCGACTGCCACAGCAGGAAGTTGCTCGTCCGCTGCTCGCCCGAGCTGCGGACGAAGAGGTCGACGTCGGGCAGCTCGGGCGCGTACAGGTGCCGCTGGATGAGCTTCTCGCTGACACCCGACGGCTTGACGCGACCCGCCGCCACGTCCTCGGCGATGGCGCGCACGGCGTCGGCGATCTCGGTGCGTCCGCCGTAGTTGACGCACATCGTGAGGGTCAGCACGTCGTTGTCGCGCGTGAGCTCCTCGGCGTACTGCAGCTCCTTGATCACGGAGCCCCACAGGCGCGGCTTGCGGCCCGCCCAGCGGACGCGCACGCCCCACGCGTTCAGCTGGTCGCGCCTCCGGTGCAGGACGTCGCGGTTGAAGCCCATGAGGAACTTCACCTCGTCGGGCGAGCGCTTCCAGTTCTCGGTCGAGAAGGCGTAGACGCTGAGGTGCTTCACGCCGAGCTGGATGGCGCCCGCGACGACGTCGAGCAGCGAGGCCTCGCCCTGCTTGTGGCCCTCGACACGGGACAGGCCCCGCGCGTTCGCCCATCGCCCGTTGCCGTCCATGACGATCGCGACGTGCTCGGGGACGGCGCCCCGGGGCAGCTCGGGCGGGTAAAGGCCCGTCCAGTCGACGGGGCGCCAGTCGACGGCGTCGCGGTGGGTCTTCTTCACGGGGTGCCTTCCCTGGCGGCGGCGGGCAGTGCCCGGCCGGGCTCTCGGTCGATGTGCTGGAGCGAGCGGAGGCCGCGCTCGAGGTGCCACTGCGTGTACGCGGCGACGACGCCGCTCGCCTGGTTGCGGGTCGCGTCCGGGGTCGCGTCGGCCGCCTCCCAGTCGCCGGTCAGCAGCGCCGAGAGCAGCCCGAGCGCAGGAGGCGCGAGTCGCGGAGCCCCCGGAGGCGCGTGCTCGTCGGCCACGACTCCCCCGAGCTGCACCACGAACGCCGAGTGCGGACCCGGCGCGCCCGACACGGCGCAGTCGCCGAAGCTCGGCGACCAGCCGGCGATGCTGAGCGCGCGGAGCAGGTAGGAGTCGAGGGTCAGCTGGGGGGCGTGCTCCCGCCGGCTCAGCGACCGCAGGGCGCCGACGAGGAGGAGGTACTGCTGCAGGCCGGCCTCGGCGTCTGTCAGCTTGTCGGCCGTCTCGACCATGACGCTCCCGGCCGTGTAGCTCGCGTAGTCGGCGGCGATCAGGGCACCGTAGGAGCCCAGCGACTCGGCCTGGGTCACCACGTCGAGCGATCGGCCTTCGTAGAGCTGCACGTCCGCCACCATCATCGGCTCGAGACGCGAGCCGAACTTCGACCCGGTGCGTCGGACCCCCTTGGCCACGGCCCGGATCTTGCCGTGCTGGCGGCTGAGCATGGTGAGGATGCGGTCCGCCTCACCCAGCTTGTGGGTGCGCAGCACCACGCATTCATCTCGGTACACAGGCACTCGGCCATGATCCCACGCGTGGTACAAGTGCAGGATGCACGCCACGGCCTTCGCCATCCCCCTGTGGGCCGACCTCCTCGCCGTCGGGGTCGGCAGCCTGCAGGGCGCCATGTTCGCCTCCGAGTTCAAGGACAGACGCCTCGACCTGCTCGGGATCGCGATCATCGGCATCGCCACCGGGCTCGGCGGCGGCATCCTGCGCGACGTGCTGCTCGGGCAGGTGCCGCGCGCCATGTCGAGCAACTGGTACCTGCTCGTGGCCGTGGCCGCCGCCCTCGTCGGGATGGCGCTGCAGCGCCTGTTCCACCGGCTCGCGGGGCTGATCACCGCCCTGGACGCCCTCACCATCGGCCTGTTCGGCGCGATCGGCTCGACGAAGGCGCTGGCGCTCGGGCTGCCCGAGATCCCTGCCGTGTTCGTGGGGGTGATCTCCGCGGTCGGGGGCTCGGTGCTGCGAGACCTGTTGATGAACCTGACCATCGCGATGATGCACGTCGGGTCGCTCTACGCCGTGGCCGCGGCCGCCGGGACCGTCGTGCTCGTCGTGCTCGTCTCGGTCGGGGCGCCGGTGGCGCTCTCCGCGATCATCGGGACGTCCGTCACCCTGGTGATCCGGCTGTTGGCCGTGCGGTTCGGCTGGACCCTGCCCGAGCAGCGCGCCCTGAGCCGGCTGCCGCGCTGGCGTCGACCGCGCTGACGCCGACCGGCATGCGCTGCGGCGCCGGCGCCGGCGCCGACGCTGGCCGCCGCACCGGCGCGCTCCGTGTCGGCAACTCCTGACGGGTGCGCCGGCGCTGTCGTGCGCCGAGGACGACCGCCGGCCCGGCCGGTCGTGCATCAGGAGTTGCCGACAGGAGGTCGAGCACGCCTGCCCGGACCGGGTCGTGGCGGCGCTACGTGGACCCGCGGGACTGGTCGGACGGGCAGTGGGGACCCGTGTCGGCAACTCCTGACCGGTGCGGCGGCACTGCCGCGCGCCAGCGTCATCCGCACGCGCGTCCGCGCACGCTGCAGGAGTTGCCGACACGATCGGCGGCCTGCCGAGGGAGCCTGCGGCCTGCTGCAGCCGGGCCGAGCGGCGGCCCGCTGCCGCTGCCGCGGCCGCTGCCGCAGTCGCGCGGCGGCTAGGCGGTGGCGAGCTCGCGCACCGTCGTCGTCCTGCGGACGGCACGGTTCACCGCGGAGACGATGGCCTTGAGCGACGCCGTCGAGATGTCGGCGTCGATGCCCACGCCCCAGAGGCGCGTCCCGTCGACGTCGAGCTCGACGTAGGCCGCGGCCTGGGCGTCGCCGCCCGCGCTGAGGGTGTGCTCGACGTAGTCGTAGAGCTCGACGCGCACCCCGTGGTCGGCGAGGACCTGGATGAAGGCGTCGATCGGGCCCTTGCCCCGACCGGAGGTCGACTCGACCGTGTCGCCCACGCGCAGGTCGACGTCGAGCGACGTCACGCCGCCCATGTCGCTGGACGTCCCCGTGCGCGTCAGCTCGAACCGGCCCCACTTGTCGTCGTCGATCGGAGCGGGCAGGTACTCGTCCTGGAAGATCGTCCAGATGTGAGCGCTCGACATCTCGCCGCCCTCGGCGTCGGTGCGCGCCTGGACGACCCCGCTGAACTCGATCTGCAGCTTGCGCGGCAGGTCGATCGCGTGGTCGGCCTTGAGCAGGTAGGCGACGCCGCCCTTGCCCGACTGCGAGTTGACCCGGATGACAGCCTCGTAGCTCCGGCCCAGGTCCTTCGGGTCGACCGGCAGGTACGGCACCGCCCAGACGAGGTCGTCGACGCTCGTCCCCGTCGCCTCGGCCTCGGCGGCCATCGCCTCGAAGCCCTTCTTGATGGCGTCCTGGTGGGAGCCGCTGAAGGCCGTGTAGACCAGGTCGCCCGCCCACGGGCTGCGCTCCGGAACCGGCAGCTGGTTGCAGTGCTCGGCGGTGCGCTTCACCTTGTCGAGGTCGCTGAAGTCGATCTGGGGGTCGATGCCCTGCGTGAAGAGGTTGATCCCGAGCGCGACGAGGTCGACGTTCCCGGTGCGCTCGCCGTTGCCGAAGAGGCAGCCCTCGATGCGGTCGGCACCGGCCAGGTAGCCCAGCTCAGCGGCGGCGATGCCCGTGCCGCGGTCGTTGTGCGGGTGGAGCGACAGGACGACGCTGTCTCGGCGGGCGAGGTTGCGGTGCATCCACTCGATCGAGTCGGCGTACACGTTCGGGGTCGCCATCTCGACGGTGGCCGGCAGGTTGACGATGACGGGGCGCTCGGGCGTCGCGTCGAAGGCCTCGATGACCTGGTTGCAGATGTCGAGGGCGAAGTCGAGCTCTGTGCCGGTGTAGCTCTCGGGCGAGTACTCGTAGAACACGGCCGTCTCGGGGATGGTCGCCTCGGCCGCACGGCAGAGCCGGACGCCCTCGAGGGCGATGTCGACGATCCCTTGCCGGTCGGTGCGGAAGACGACGTCCCGCTGCAGGACGCTCGTCGAGTTGTAGAGGTGCACGATCGCCTGCTTGGCACCGGCGATGGCCTCGTACGTGCGGGCGATCAGGTGCTCGCGCGCCTGGGTCAGCACCTGGATCGTCACGTCGTCCGGGATCGCACCCGTCTCGATCAGGCTGCGGACGAAGTCGAAGTCGGTCTGCGAGGCGCTGGGGAAGCCGACCTCGATCTCCTGTAGCCCATGCCGACGAGCAGGTCGAACATGATGCGCTTGCGCTCGGGGCTCATCGGGTCGATGAGCGCCTGGTTGCCGTCGCGGAGGTCGACGGCGCACCAGCGCGGGGCCTCGGTGATGCGACGCGAGGGCCACGTCCGGTCGGGCAGGTCGACGGCGATCTGCTCGTGGAACGGGCGGTACTTGTGGATCGGCATCCCCGACGGGATCTGTGCGTTCTTCATGACTCAGGTCTTCTCTGCCCCGACGACGGGGCCTCAGCGCGTGGATGGTGTCGGCCGACGACGAACTCCGCGACGAGGGAGGCCTGGGTCAGGACTCGTCGCGGCAGCTAAGGAGGAGCAGACCGAACAGCACGAGGCGAATCTAGCACCCGAGCCCGGTCCGTGACGGACGAGCCCCGTCGGCCGCCGCTACTCGGTGATCCCGTGCTCGTACGCGTAGACGACGAGCTGGACGCGGTCGCGCAGCGACAGCTTCGACAGCACCCGGCTGATGTGCGTCTTGACCGTGGCCTCGCTGAGGAACTCGCGCCCGGCGATCTCCGAGTTGCTGAGCCCCCTGGCTGCGAGGTCGAAGATGTCCCGCTCGCGACTGGTCAGGGTGCCGAAGGCGGGCGGGATCGACGCCGCCCGGGAGGAGCGGCCGTCGAAGTGCTCGAAGAGCTCCCGCGTGGCCGAGGCCGCGATCACGGCGGTGCCCGCGTGGACGGTGCGGATCGCCGCGAGCAGGAACTCGGGGTCCGCGTCCTTCAGGACGAAGCCGCTCGCGCCTCCCCGGATCGCGCGGGTCGCCGCCTCGTCCAGGTCGAAGGTCGTGAGCACGATGATGCGCGGCGGGCGGCGGGCGGCCGCCTCGGCCTGGGCCAGGACGGCGCTCGTCGCGGCGATCCCGTCCATCACGGGCATCCGGATGTCCATCAGGACGACGTCAGGACGCGCCTCGGCGACCATCGCCACCCCCTCCTCGCCGTCGCTGGCCTCGCCGACGAACTCGAGGTCGGGCTGAGAGCCGACGAGCATCTTGATGCCGGCCCGGAAGAGCGCCTGGTCGTCGACCAGGGCGACACGGATCGTGGTGGTCATCGGATCATCCCTACTTCTTGGGTGAGCGCCAGCGTCGGCACGATGGCGTGGACGACGAACCGGCCGTCGGCGTCCTGGGTCGTGAGCGACCCGCCGGCCAGCGTGGCGCGCTCGCGCATGCCGTCGAGACCGTGGCCGCCGCGGCGCACCTCGCCCGTCGCCCGCGTGTCGACGGGCTCGGTGACCGGCCGCACGACGTTGGACACCACCAGGTGGAGGGCGTCGTAGCGCCAGTCGAACAGCAGCTCGACCGGAGCGTCCCGCGCCCCGTGCCGGAGCGCGTTGGTCAGCGACTCCTGGGCGATGCGGAACACGGCGAGCTGTCGGTTGGTGCCGAGCTGCTGGGGCTCCCCGTGCACGCGGTGGTCGATCTGCAGACCAGAGCCTCGCATCTGGTCGAGGAGGCGGTCGAGGTCGCCCAGCGCGGGCTGCGGTGCCTCGCCCTGGCTGTGCCGCAGCTGCCCCAGCAGCACACGGACGTCCCCGAGAGCCTCGCGGGCAGTCCCCGCGATGGTCTGGAGCGCCTCGTCGACGCTCGTGGGATCGACCCTCGCGGCGTAGCGGGCGCCGTCGGCCTGGGCGATCACGACGGCGAGCGAGTGGGCGACGACGTCGTGCATGTCCCGGGCGATCCGGTTGCGCTCCTGCTCGACGGCGATGTCGCGCTCGGCCCGCGCCGCCTCGCGCTCGGCCCGGGCGGCGTCGCCCTCGGCCCGTGCCGTCTCGCGCTCGGCCGTGAGCTGCGCCTCGCGGCTCACCCGCGCGGTCGACCTCGCCCGGGTCAGCAGACCCGCTGCCCACGGCAGCCCGAGGAGACCGAGGAAGCCGAGGAACGTGATGCCGAGCTGCAGGAAGATGCGGACCACGTCGGTGACGCCGTAGACGTTGTAGTCGATGCCGAACAGCGACGTCTGCACGAACGAGACGTAGAAGGTGCCCGAGATCGCGCCGAGGGCCACCGACCCGAGACCAGCCCACTTGGCTCGTTCGCTGCCGTAGGCGGCGACCGAGTACAGCACGGCGCAGATGGCGAGGTTGCTGACGCCCGGCGTCGACAGCGAGACCATCTCGCCGAGGGCGACGGCCCAGGCGATCGTCAACGCCAGCGACGGGGACAGGCGCCGGATCGCCGCGGCGACGACCATTCCGAGCACGACCAGGCCGCCCGCGAGGTCGCCCTCGAGGAACAGCAGCGAGACGAACCCGAGCAGGAGGGCCGCCGAGACGTCGACGACGACCTGGTAGGGCGCGAGGCGGCGGAAGCTCATCCGACGAGCGTAGGGCGCGGAGGGGCCCTGCGGGTCAGCCGCGGACGTCCCGACGACCACCGGCCGACCCGGATCATCCTGTGGAGGGACAGACGCGCCCCTGGGGTCAGAAGCCCAGGCGGCCGAGCAGCTTCGGGTCGCGCTGCCAGTCCTTCGCGACCTTGACCCGGATCGACAGGAACACCTGGTGGCCGACGAGCGGCTCGATCTGCGCCCGTGCCCGCGCGCCGACCTCGCGCAGCCTCGCGCCGCCCTTGCCGATCACGATGGCCTTCTGGCTGTCGCGCTCGACGAAGAGGTTCGCGTAGATCTCGAGGATGTCCTTGTCGTCGCGCTGGACCATGTCGTCGATGGTGACCGCGAGGGAGTGCGGCAGTTCGTCCTGCACGCCCTCGAGCGCCGCCTCCCGGATGTACTCGGAGACCCTGTCCTCGAGGACCTCCTCGGTGACGGCGTCCGCCGGGTAGAGCGCGGGCGACAGCGGCATGAGCTTGATGAGCTCGTCGGCGAGGACGTCGAGCTGCACGTCGCCGAGGGCGGAGAGCGGGATGATCGCCTCCCAGTCGCGCAGCCGGCTCACCGCGAGCAGCTGCTCCGCCACGGCCGGCCGCGAGGTCGTGTCCGTCTTCGTGACGATGGCGACCTTCTTGGCGCGCGGGAACGCGTCGAGCTGCTCGTTGATGAACTTGTCGCCCGGACCGATCTTCTCGTCGGCCGGGATGCAGAGCCCGATCACGTCGACGTCGCCCAGAGTCGTCTGCACCACGTCGTTGAGGCGCTCGCCGAGCAGGGTACGGGGCCGGTGCATGCCGGGCGTGTCCACGAGCACGAGCTGACCCGCGGGGTGGTGCACGATCCCGCGGATGGCCCGCCGGGTCGTCTGGGGCTTCGAGGAGGTGATGGCCACCTTCTCGCCGACGAGCGCGTTCGTCAGGGTCGACTTGCCGACGTTCGGCCGCCCCACGAACGAGACGAAGCCCGCACGGTGGTCGGGGCCTGCGGTCGGCACGGGAGGCAGGACGGAGTCGTCGCCGGTGGTCGTCATGGTGCTTCTCTCGGGGAGGGGATCGAGTCGGGGTCGGTGAAGGCCGCCTGGGCGGAGACCAGGGCGGGGTCGCGCTGGACGAGGACCGTCTGCAGGTCGCGACGTCGCCCCTCCGTGCGGTCGGCCGTGAGGACGAGACCGGAGACGGTGACGGTCGAGCCCTTCTCGGGCAAGCGCCCGAGCTGCTTCGTGAGGAGGCCGCCGACGGAGTCGACGTCGTCGTCGTCCAGCTCGATACCGAAGAGGTCGCCGAGCTCGTCGACGGCCAGCCGTGCACTGACGCGGTAGACCCCCGGAGAGATCTCACGGTGCTCGGCGACGGTGCGGTCGTACTCGTCGCTGATGTCGCCGACGAGCTCTTCGATGAGGTCCTCGAGGGTGACGAGGCCGGCGATGCCGCCGTACTCGTCGACGACCATCGCGAGGTGGTTCTTGTCGAGCTGCATCTGTCGCAGCGCGTCGTCGGCCTTCTTCGACTCGGGCACGAAGACCGCGGGGCGTGCGAGGTCGGCCACCGCGGCGTCGTCGGCGCCGGCGTGCTCGTGCAGGCGCCGTGCGAGGTCGCGGAGGTAGACGACGCCGACCACGTCGTCGCTGTCGCGGCCGACCACGGGCACCCTCGAGACACCGCGTCCCAGGAAGAGGCTCATCGCCGAGCGGACGGAAGCCGTCGACTCGATGGTGACCATGTCGGTGCGGGGCACCATGACCTCGCGGACCACCGTGTCGCTGAACTCGAAGATCGAGTGGATCAGCTCACGGTCGTCTTCTTCGAGGACGTCGAGCTCGGTGGCCTCGTCGACCATGCTGAGGAGTTGCTCCTCCGACGAGAACGACGCACTGCGGGGCCGGCCCGGCGTGACCCTGTTGCCGATCGCGACGAGGGCGTCGGCGAGCGGTCCGAGCACGACACGGAGGCCCCGGACGAGGCCCGCGCTCGCGACGACGAGGCCTCGGGCGTGCGCCCGGCCCACGCTGCGCGGGCTCGAGCCGACGAGCACGAACGACACGAGGGTCATGATCAACGCCGACAACAGCAGTGCGAGCCACCAGTGCTCGACAGTGAACGCGAACGAGAGAGAGACCAGGACCGCAGCGGACGTCTCGGCGACCACCCGCGTGAAGTTGACCGCGTTGACGTGGGCTCCGACGTCGGCGGCGACCGCGGTGAGCGAGGAGCTGCTGCGGGGCGACGACTCTGCTTCCTCGAGCAGGTCGCCCCGGCTCAGCACGCCGAGCGCGGCGTCGACCGCCGCGAGCAGCCCCCCGAGGACGACGAGCACGACGGCCACGATGACGAACACGGTGACCATCACGGCGTCACCGCGTCTCGTCGGCGCCGGCGAACGCCGAGAGGATCTCGCGCTGGAGACCGAACATCTCGCGTTCGTCGTCGGGCTCGGCGTGGTCGAAGCCGAGCAGGTGCAGCACGCCGTGGCAGGTCAGCAGCAGCATCTCGTCGAGGGGGCTGTGGCCAGCCGTGGCCGCCTGGGCGACCGCGACCTGCGGGCAGACCACGATGTCGCCGAGCAGGCCGGCCGGCGTGGGCTCGTCCTCGGTGCCGGGACGGAGCTCGTCCATCGGGAAGCTGAGCACGTCGGTGGGACCCGGCTCGTCCATCCACTGGACGTGCAGCTGCTCCATCGCCGCCTCGTCGACGAACACGATCGCGAGCTCGGCCTCGGGGTGCACGTGCATCTGGTCGAGCGCGAAGGTCGCCAGGCGCTGGATCGCCGCCTCGTCGACCTCGAGGCCGGACTCGTTGTTGACCTCGATGCTCATCGGGTGCCTCTCTTCGGGAGCCGGTCTCGGCTGGCGGACGACCGGCGCTCGGCCCGGTTCGCGCCGTCGCCGACCGGGCCGGCCGGCGCGGAGGTGCTCGCCGCCTCCTGCCGCTCGGCCCGCTGGGCCTGCCGCTCGGCGTCGTAGGTCGTGTAGGCGTCGACGATCCGCCCGACGAGGGTGTGGCGGACCACGTCGTCGCTGGTCAGCCGGGCGAAGTGGATGTCGTCGATGTCGTCGAGGACCCGGGTGACGAGCTGGAGGCCGCTGGCCCCGGTGGGCAGGTCGACCTGCGTGACGTCGCCGGTGACGACCATCCGCGAGCCGAACCCGAGGCGCGTGAGGAACATCTTCATCTGCTCGGGCGTCGTGTTCTGCGCCTCGTCGAGCACCACGAACGCGTCGTTCAGCGTCCGGCCGCGCATGTACGCCAGGGGCGCGACCTCGACGGTGCCGGCCGCCAGGAGCTTCGGCACGATCTCCGGGTCCGTCATCTCGTTCAGGGCGTCGTAGAGCGGGCGCAGGTACGGGTCGATCTTGTCGGTCAGCGTGCCGGGCAGGAAGCCGAGCCGCTCCCCCGCCTCGACCGCGGGGCGCGTGAGGATGATGCGCTGCACCTCGCGGCGCTGCAGGGCCTGGACGGCCTTCGCCATCGCCAGGTAGGTCTTGCCCGTGCCTGCGGGGCCGATGCCGAACGTGATGGTGTGCTGGTCGATGGCGTCGACGTACTGCTTCTGCCCGAGGGTCTTCGCGCGCACGGCCTTGCCGCGGCTCGAGACGATGGGCTGGCCGAAGACGTCGGAGGGGGCCGCCGCTCCCGAGTCGAGCAGCTTCGCGGACGTCTCGACCTCGGCCGGCGCCAGGTCGTGGCCCCCGCGGACGAGCCCGACGAGCTCGTCGACGAGCACCCGGGCGCGGCTGACGGACGCGGTCGGGCCCTCGAGGGCGACCTCGTTGCCCCGCACGAGCACGCGCACGTCGGGGTACTGCTTCTCGACGGTGCGCAGCAGGCGGTCCTGGGGACCGAGCAGCTGGACCATGGCGACGCCGTCGACGGTGAGATCGACGCGCGTGGTGCCCTCGCCTGCGGGCTGAGGGTCGGTGGAGCGGGTCTCGCTAGTGGGCAAGGGAGCCTTCCTCGAGGGGGCCTGCGAGCACATGGGCGTGCACGTGGAACACGGTCTGGCCGGCGGAGGCGCCGGTGTTGAAGATCAGTCGGAACTCGCCCGTGCCGCCCGAGGCCGCCACGACCTCGTCGCCGAGGAGGTCCGGGTCGGAGGCGAGCGCCGAGGCCGTCGACACGACGTGGGCGAGCAGGGCCGGGTCGGCGGCCGCGAGCTCGACGACGTCGCGGTGACGAGAGGTCTTGGGCACGACGAGCACGTGGAACGGCGCCTGCGGCGCGATGTCGCGGAAGGCGATCACCGCGTCGTCCTCGAAGACCACGTCGGCGGGGATCTCGCGCGAGATGATGCGGCTGAAGACCGACGCCTCGGTCGGTGCTGGCTCTGGCTCGGACATGTGTCCCATGGTAGTCGCGGCCGCCGTCACGGCCCCCACCGGCGGCCCGGCCCTCACCGCCGGCACGGCGACAGGGCCCCCGACGACGGCCCGGCGCCTACCAGCGTCCCAGCCGCACGCTCAGGACCGCGAGGGCGGCGGGCCCCGCCGTCGAGGTGCGCAGCACGGCGTCGCCCAGCCGCACCGGGACGGCACCCGCGCTCTCGAGCAGCTCGAGCTCCGAGGGCGAGATGCCGCCCTCGGGGCCGACCACCACCAGGACCGACGACGGCGCGCCTCCCCCGCCCTGGACGACGACGTCGGACAGGGCCCGCACGGCGCTCGGCTCGAGCACGAGGACGAGTGCCGTGTCGTCCGCGGCCCGTGCCGCGACCTGCTTCGTCGTCGACAGCTCGGAGACCACCGGAGCCCAGGGCCTGATCGCCTGCTTCGTCGCCTCCCGCGTGATGGAGCGCCACCGAGCGGTGCCCTTGGCCACCTTGGCGCCCTCCCAGCGCGAGACGCTGCGGGCGGCGGACCACGGCACGACCTCGTCGACGCCCAGCTCGGTCGCGGCCTGGACGGCGAGCTCGTCGCGGTCGCCCTTGGCCAGCGCCTGGACGAGCACGAGCCGGGTCCCCGGTCGCTCGACCCGCGTCACCTCGGCGGCGACCACCGTCAGCCGCGAATCCGTCGCCTCGACGACCTCGCCGCGCACCGACGTGCCCCGCCCGTCGCCGAGCGCGAGCGACTCGCCGACACGGACCCGGCTGACCGTGACCGCGTGCCGCGCCTCCTGCCCCTCGACCACGACGGCGCTCCCGACGGACGCGTCCGTCAGGTCGTCGACCAGGTAGAAGTGGGCCACGATCAGAAGTGCAGGAACCGGTCGCGGAGCTTGCCGAACAGGCCCTGCTGGAACTGGGAGAGCTCTGGCGCCGCCGAGCGGCGTCCGGCGGCGAACTTCTCGATGAGCTCTCGCTCCTTGTGGCTGAGCTTGGTCGGCGTCACGACCTGGATGCCGATCTTCAGGTCGCCCCGCCCGGTGCCCCGGAGCTTCGTGATGCCCCGGTCACGGATCGTGATGACGTCGGCGCTCTGGGTGCCGGCCTTGAGCTCGATCTCGACCTCGCCGTCGAGGGCGTGCAGGGTCGTCTCGGTGCCCAGGATGGCGTCGGCCATCTGCACCTCGAGCGTCGCGAGCAGGTCGTCGCCGTCGCGGCTGTAGATGTCGTGGTGGCGCACCTTGACCTCGAGGTAGAGGTCGCCGTTGGGCCCGCCGGCCTGACCGACCTCGCCCTGGCTGGGCAGCTGCAGCCGGATGCCCGTGTCGACGCCCGCCGGGATGTCGATGGGGATGGTGCGCCGTGCGCGGACCCGGCCCTGGCCCTGGCAGGTGGGGCACGGGTTCGGGATGACCGTGCCGTAGCCGCGGCAGGTGCCGCAGGGGCTCGACGTCATGACGTTGCCGAGCAGCGACCGGACGGTCCGCTGGATCTGGCCGGAGCCGTGGCAGATGTCGCAGGTCTGGGGCGAGGTGCCGGGCGCGCAGCACGACCCGTTGCAGGTCTCGCAGAGCACGGCCGTGTCGACCTCGATGTCGCGTGTCGTGCCGAAGACGATCTCCTCGAGGTCGACCTCGAGGCGCAGCAGGGCGTCCTGGCCGCGCTCGCGACGCGACCGCGGGCCCTGTCGCTGGCCGCCGCCTCCGCCGCCTCCGAAGAACGCGTCGAAGATGTCGCCGAAGCCCGCCGCGCCGCCGCCCCCGCCGCCGAACCCGGCCTGCGGGCCGAGGTCGTAGCGCTCGCGCTGCTGCGGGTCGCTCAGCACGTCGTAGGCGTGCGTGACGTCCTTGAAGCGCTCGGAGGCCTCGGGGCTGGGGTTGACGTCCGGGTGCAGCTCGCGCGCGAGCCTGCGGTACGCCTTCTTGATCTCGTCGGGCGTCGCCGACCGGTCGACTCCGAGCACGTCGTAATGATCTGCCACTTGTTCTCGTCTGCCTCTGGTGTCTGGGGGTGGTCTCGTGGGGGCTGGTCAGGGGGCACGGCGCGGTCGCGCAGGGCCGGGGAGGTGCGGGTCGTCAGCGCTCGGAGAGCAGCGACGACAGGTAGCGGGCCACCGCACGCACGGCGGCCATGTTGGTCGAGTAGTCCATGCGCATCGGGCCGAGCACGCCGAGGCGCGCGACCTCGCTGCCCGTCGAGGTGTACCCGCTCGCGAGCACGGACGCCTGGGAGAGGCCGAAGGAGGCGTTCTCCCGCCCGATGCTCGCGGCGACGTCGACCGCGTCGAGCTGCATCTCGCCGAAGAGACGCAGCAGGGCCACCTGCTGCTCGATCGCCTCGAGGACGGGGTAGAGGTCGCCGCTGAAGTCGTCGCCGGTGCGCACGAGGTTGGCCGCGCCGGCCATCACGAGGCGTTCCTGACGCCCGGCGGCGAGCTGCTCGACCAGGCTGGCGACGACGACGCCGACCACGACGGCCTGCTCCGGGCGGAAGCCCTCGTGCAGGTCGCCGAGCAGCGCGGCGGCCGCGCTCAGCTCGGTGCCGCCCACCGCCGCGTTGAGCGCACGCCGGAGCTCGGCGAGGAACTCGTCGTCGACGACGACGGGCAGCTCGACGAGCCGCTGCTCGACCTGGCCCGTGTCGGTGATGAGCACGGTCATGACGCGCCGCTCGGCCAGGCTGACCAGCTCGACGTGTCGCACGCGAGCCCGCGAGAACGAGGGGTACTGGACCAGCGCCACCTGGTTCGTCAGCTGGGACAGGAGGCGGACCGTGCGGCCGAGGACCTCGTCGAGGTCGGCCGAGTCCCCGAGGAACGTCTCGATCGCCTGCCGCTGCGCGCTGCTCAGCGGACGCAGGTCGGCGAGGTGGTTGACGAAGAGGCGGTAGCCCTTGTCGGTCGGCACCCGACCCGACGAGGTGTGCGGCGCCGCGATCAGCTCTTCTTCTTCGAGGAGCGCCATGTCGTTGCGGATCGTGGCGGCCGAGACGCCGAAGTGGTGACGCTCGACGATCGACTTCGAGCCCACGGGCTCGCGGGACGCGACGTAGTCGTGCACGATGACGCGCAGCACCTCGAGACCACGTTCCGAGACCACGACGCACCTCCCTCTCGCACGGCCGGCGGCGGGGCGCGTCACGACGACGACCCGAGCTCGCTGGCACTCGTCCTGCCAGACTGCCAATCCTACGTCACGCGGCCCGCGAGGCCTACTCGACCCGCACCTCCTGCCCTATGCTCGCCGTGACGCCCGCCGGACCACCTCGTCCGGCCGGGCGGCCAGCACCGACCACCGCGATGCGCCCGTTCGCCTCGACCCGGTCGGGCCCACGACGACGAACAGGTGAGCAGATGACCGACACCCCTCCCTCCCAGCCGAACGACCCGCAGGGCTCCGGCTGGGGCCAGCAGCCCGGTCAGGGCCAGCCCGGCTACGGCCAGCAGCCCGGTCAGCCCGGCTACGGCCAGCAGCCCGGCTACGGCGCGCCTCAGGCGCCGCAGCCCCTCCGCCCCGAGGACGAGAAGCTCTGGGCCACGCTGATCCACGTGGGCGGCATCCTGCTCAGCTTCGTCGCGCCCCTGGTCGGCTACCTCGTGCTCAAGGACCGCGGCCCGTTCGTCCGCGAGCACAGCCGCGTCGCACTGAACTTCCAGATCACGATGGTCATCGCGTACGTCATCGGAGGCGCCACGTCGTTCCTCGGCATCGGCGTGCTGATCACGCTCGCCGCGGCGATCGTCGTGATCGTCTTCGGGATCATCGCGGCCCTCGCCGCCAACCGCGGCGAGTACTACAAGTACCCGTTGAGCATCGAGTTCATCAAGGCGTAGCCCGCCGGCACGCTCGTCGAGGCGCGTCTCCCGCCCGGGAGGCGCGCCTCGCGTCGTCCAGACCGCGTCCGGCGTGGACTCGGGTCGCGTCGGCCCTCAGACCGGGAGCAGCCGACGGACCACCGCGTCGGCCATGAGCCGCCCCGTGCGCGTGAGGACGACGCGACCGGCCAGCGCCTCGCGGCCCTCGACCCAGCCGTCCGCGATCAGTCCCGCCACGGCCGCGCGGCCCTCGGGATCGAGGTCGGACGTGGGCAGCCCCTCGCGCATCCGGACCGCGAGCAGCACCCGCTCGACCCGGCGCGTCTCGGCGTCGAGGGTCTCGCGGCCGGCCCCCGGGGACTCCCCCGCGGCCATGCGCTGGCCGTAGGCGGCCGGGTGCTTCACGTTCCACCAGCGGACGCCGCCGACGTGGCTGTGCGCGCCCGGGCCGACTCCCCACCAGTCGTGGCCCTGCCAGTACGACAGGTTGTGCCGCGAGCGGTGCTGCTCGTCGCGAGCCCAGTTGCTGACCTCGTACCAGCCGTAGCCCGCCGCGGCGAGCCGGTCGTCGGCGAGCTCGTACATGTCGGCCGCGGTGTCGTCGTCGGGCTGGGCCACCTCGCCGCGGCGGATCTGCCGGGCGAGCTTCGTGCCGTCCTCGACGATCAGCGAGTAGGCCGACAGGTGGTCGGGCTGCTGCTCGAGCGCGACGTCGAGCGACCGGGACCAGTCGTCGAGCGTCTCGCCGGGGGTGCCGTAGATGAGGTCGAGGCTGACGTCGAGCCCGGCGTCGCGTGCCCACTGCACCACCAGCGGGACGCGCTCGGGGTCGTGCGTCCGCTCGAGGGTCGCGAGCACGCTCGGCACCGCGGACTGCATCCCGAAGCTGACGCGCGTGAAGCCGGCGGCCGCCAGCGCTTCGAGGTAGTCGGCGTCGACCGAGTCGGGGTTCGCCTCCGTCGTCACCTCGGCGCCGTCGACCAGCCCCCAGGTGTCGACGACCGACGAGAGCATCGCGGCGAGGTCGGAGTGCGGCAGCATCGTGGGCGTGCCGCCGCCGAAGAAGACGGTCGAGACCGGACGGGGAGGCAGCCCGGCGCCCTCGAGGACGCGACCGGCGAGGCGCACCTCGTCCACCGCCTCCTGCGCGTAGTCGTCACGCCGGGCGCCGCGCAGCTCGTCGCCCGTGTAGGTGTTGAAGTCGCAGTAGCCGCAGCGGACCCGGCAGAAGGGCACGTGCAGGTACACGCCGAAGTTGCGGTCGGCGACCCCCTCGACGACCGAGGCCGGCAGCGAGCCGTCGACGGGGGCGGGATCGCCGAGGGGAAGGGCTCCGGGCACCGTCAGTCGCCCGACCGGCGCGAGCCGGGCTCGCGGATCTCGTCGTCGTGAGCGGCCTCGGCGGCGGCCTCGAGGTCGACGTCCGCCTCGGCGGGGACGTCGGGCTCGCTGAGGATCAGGGCACGCAGGTAACGACGCGTGTACATCGCCTGCTGACGTCTCATGAAGGGCTCGACGAGCTTCCAGCGCCAGGTGCTCGGGCGGGAGAACGAACGGATCGAGAGCCAGACGGAGCCGTCGTCGGTCTGGTCGACGACCCAGCTCTCCTCGCCGCTCTCCGGGTGGCCGTCGAGGGTGCCGTAGGCGAAGCCCTTGCGCCTCGGCTCGTCGACGACGTAGACGACCCGGACGGGCGCCTGCACGCTGCGGCCGTAGGCCGAGATCGACAGGGTCGCCGTCGTGCCGGCGGTGAGGAACGGCGTGCCGTCCGGAGCGAAGCGGGACTCGTCGCAGCCCTGCTCCCAGTGCGCCGGGTCGACGGGGACCCCGTCGTCATCGAAGGTGACGGGGTGGTAGCCGCCTTCCTCGACCGGCGGCGTCGAGTCGACGCGGACCTCGATGCCGCTGCGCTCCTGGATCTTCCAGGTCATCGTGGCGATCCACGCCGCCTCGAAGCGCGCGTCGCCGTGGCCGACCCTCGTGCGGTACTCGGCGGGGCGGAAGCCCTTCGGCGGGTACTGCATCAGGTCGGGCGCCTGTGTCGCGCCGACCTCGCCGTAGGTCGTGTGGGTCTCGGCGTGGGTGGACCGGCGCATCGGCTACTTCTTCTCTTTCTTCGCCTCGGTGTCGCCGCTCAGGGCGGCGATGAACGCCTCCTGGGGCACCTCGACGCGACCGATGGTCTTCATGCGCTTCTTGCCCTCCTTCTGCTTCTCGAGCAGCTTGCGCTTGCGGCTGATGTCGCCGCCGTAGCACTTCGCGAGGACGTCCTTTCGCATGGCCCGGATGCTCTCGCGCGCGATGATCCGGGCGCCGATCGCCGCTTGGATCGGGACCTCGAACTGCTGTCGCGGGATGAGCTCGCGGAGGCGGCCGGTCATGAGGACCCCGTACGCGTAAGCCTTGTCGCGGTGGACGATCGCGCTGAACGCGTCGACCTGCTCGCCCTGGAGCAGGATGTCGACCTTGACGAGGTCGGCCTCCTGGTCGCCGATGGGCTCGTAGTCGAGGCTCGCGTAGCCGGCCGTCTTCGACTTGAGGCTGTCGAAGAAGTCGAAGACGATCTCGCCGAGGGGCATCGCGTAGCGGATCTCGACGCGGTCCTCGCCGAGGTACTCCATGCCGAGCAAGTTGCCCCGGCGCTGCTGGCAGAGCTCCATGATGACGCCGACGTAGTCCTTCGGGGCGAGGATCGCCGCCTTGACCATCGGCTCGCTCACGCTGGCGATCTTGCCGCCGGGGAACTCGCTCGGGTTGGTGACGGTCACCGTCTGCTTGTCGTCGGTGGTCACCTCGTACACGACGCTCGGCGCGGTCGTGATGAGGTCGAGGCCGAACTCGCGCTCGAGACGTTCGGTGATGATCTCGAGGTGCAGCAGCCCGAGGAACCCGCAGCGGAAGCCGAAGCCGAGCGCGACGCTGGTCTCGGGCTCGTAGACGAGGGCGGCGTCGGACAGCTTGAGCTTGTCGAGGGCCTCGCGCAGGTCGGGGTAGTCGCTGCCGTCGATCGGGTACAGGCCCGAGTAGACCATCGGGAGAGGCTCGACGTAGCCGGCCAGCGCCTCCGTGGCGGGCTTGGCAGAGGTCGTGACGGTGTCGCCGACCTTCGAGAGCCGCACGTCCTTCACACCCGTGATCAGGTAGCCGACCTCGCCGACCGAGAGGCCCTGGCTCGGCGTCGGCTCCGGGGAGGAGACACCGATCTCGAGGATCTCGTGCGTCGACTTCGTCGACATCATCTGCACCTTCTCGCGCGGGTGCAGGGTGCCGTCGATCATGCGGATGTACGTCACGACGCCTCGGTAGCTGTCGTAGACGGAGTCGAAGATCATCGCGCGCGGCGAGGCGTCGAAGTCGCCGGTGGGCGACGGGATGCGATCGACGACGCGGTCGAGCAGCTCTGTGACGCCGACGCCGGTCTTGCCGCTGACGCGCAGGACGTCGGCGGGGTCGCCCCCGATGAGGCTCGCGAGCTCGGCCGCGTACTTCTCCGGGTCGGCCGCCGGCAGGTCGATCTTGTTGAGGACCGGGATGATCTCGAGGTCGTTCTCGAGCGCCAGGTAGAGGTTCGCCAGCGTCTGGGCCTCGATGCCCTGCGCTGCATCGACGAGGAGGATGGCGCCCTCGCACGCGGCGAGCGACCGGCTGACCTCGTAGCTGAAGTCGACGTGGCCGGGCGTGTCGATCATGTTGAGGGCGAAGGTCTGGCCGTCGCGCTCCCAGGGCATGCGCACGGCCTGGCTCTTGATCGTGATGCCGCGCTCGCGCTCGATGTCCATGCGGTCGAGGTACTGGGCGCGCATCGCCCGGTCTTCGACGACGCCGGTGATGCCCAGCATGCGATCGGCGAGGGTCGACTTGCCGTGGTCGATGTGCGCGATGATGCAGAAGTTGCGGATGTGCTCGGGCGCGGTCTTCGCCGGCTCGAGTGCACGGGTTGCTAGGGGGCTCACACGGTCCTCAGGGGGTGGCGGGCGGTTGTCGCCTCGATTCTCCCACGTCGCGCTCGGGAACCGTGTCGGCAACTCCTGCTGCATGCGCCGCGCCGTCGCCGTGACGGCGCTGCCGGCGGCTCTCGGCGCACCCGTCAGGAGTTGCCGACGCGAGGCGCGGCCACACGGGGCAGGCGCCAGCGGACGAGCAGGCGTCAGCTGAGGTACTGGAACAGGCCGAGCAGGCCGATCGGCACCGCGGCGAGCAGGCCCACCACGAGGAGGACGACGCTGCCGAGCAGCATCACCCCCGACGAGATGATGCCGATGAGCGCCATCGTGCGGCCCTCGGGCTCGCGTCGGCGACCGAGGACGCCGAGGACGACGCCCACGATCGGCACGACGAAGGTGAAGCTCAGCGCCACCGACGCGATCCCGAGCACGAGGCTCGTGAGGCTCAGCGGCGAGTGCAGGCCGCCGGTCGCCGCGGGGGCGCCGGGAGCGGCGGGGGCCACGGTGTGCGCGGCGACGGGCGGGGTGGTCGGTGCGGTGTTCGTCATGCCTCGAGCCTACGAAGGAGGCGCAGCCCGCCTGAAGGGGCAGACCCCCGGATCGATGCGGGGGCGTCCCCGTCAGGCGCCGGGTGCGGGGAGGGCTCGGAGCCCGCGCTCGATCACGTCGGGAGCCGCGGCCAGGCAGATGCGGATCCAGCCCTCGCCGGACCGGCCGAAGGCGCTGCCGGGGGCGACGGCGACCCGCTGCTCGAGCAGGAAGCGCTCGGCCCAGCCGGCGACGTCGCCCCGCGACGCGTGGCTCACGTCGATCCAGAGGTAGAAGGCGCCCTGCGGGTCGAGGTGGGCGATGCCGCGCTCGGCGAGCAGGGCCGTGGCGAGCTCGAGGTTCCGGCGGTAGTGCTCGCGGGCCTCGGACACGGGCCCGTGGTCGCCGGTGACGGCGGCGAGGGCCGCGTGCTGGTCGGGCTCGGCGACGCAGCTGATCATCGCCTCCTGGACCGTGCGCATCGTCGGCGCGAGACCGCGTGGCGTCACCAGGTAGCCGACGCGAACGCCGGTCATGGCGTACGTCTTGCTCAGCGAGAACGCGGTGAAGACGCGGTCGTCGGTGTCGAGGGAGGCGATGCTCACGTGCGGCGTCCCGTAGGTGAAGTACTCGTAGACCTCGTCGCTGATCACCCAGAGGTCGTGGCGAGCAGCCAGGTCGAGCAGCCCCTGCAGCACCTCACGCGGCCAGACGACCCCGAGGGGGTTGGACGGCGAGTTGACGACGACGGCTCGCGTGCGGTCCGTGACGGCCGCCTCCAGCTGATCGAGGTCGGGCAGGAAGCCGTCGCCGGGCGAGAGCGCGTACGGCACGGGGACGGCGTCGAGCATGTGGGCGTTCATCGAGAACGTCGTGTAGCCGGGGTCGGGCACGAGCACCTCGTCGCCCGACGCGAGGACGAGACCCATGGCCTGGTAGAGCGCCTGGGTGGCCCCGACCGTGACCCAGACCTGTTCCGCGTCGACGCGCAGGTCGTTCTCGCGCGCCAGCTTGGCCACGAGGGCCTCGCGGAGGGGCGCGATGCCGCCGTTCGGCGTGTAGCCCGTGCGGTCCTCCGACCAGGCGCGGCGGGCCGCGTCGCCGACGTGGTGCGGCACGGGCACGTCGGGCTCGCCGATGGCCAGCATCGCGACGTCGTCCAGGCCGGCAGCGAGCTCGAAGACCCGGCGGATCCCGGAGGCGGGGACGGACGCGATGTGCGGGGCGAGCGACGGCATGACGGCACCGTACTACGGACGACACGCCCTCCCGCCGGGTCACCACCGCCCGTCGGGGACGCTCTATCATTGAGAGTCGGGCGACGTGCTGGTAACGTTGCCTGTTGGCTTGCGCGGAACGTCTGACGTGACGGATCGCGAACGCAGCCGAGAGCCGCTCCGGTGGCACCACCGGCGGCAGCCCGGGGAGAGCGCGTCTCCTCCCGGTCGGCTCGCAGCACCACCTCACAGAACCGTCCCCCGGGCACGGCGCCGCATCCTGGTGCCGACAGCCCAGTCATACGACACACGAAACAGGAAGTAGCGAACGTGGCGAACATCAAGTCGCAGATCAAGCGCATCGGCACCAACAAGAAGGCCCAGGACCGCAACAAGGCCGTCAAGAGCGAGCTGAAGACCGCCGTCCGCGCCGCGCGCGAGGCCATCGTCGCCGGCGACAAGGACAAGGCGACCGCGTCGCTGGCCCTCGCCTCGAAGAAGCTCGACAAGGCCGCCAGCAAGGGCGTCATCCACAAGAACCAGGCCGCGAACCGCAAGTCGTCGATCGCCAAGCAGGTCGGCGCTCTCTGAGCCTGACTCCCTGAGCGCATCGCGCTCGCTGCGAAGGGCCCCGTCTCGACCGAGACGGGGCCCTTCACGTTCCCCGGGGCGTCAGGATGACGGACCCGCGAGCCAGGCAGCCGGTCAGCGCCCGACGGCACCCCGCGTCGCCACGGTCGTGACCATCCGCTCGAGCGCGTAGATCGCGTCGCGCTGGGCGCCCTTGACCGCGGCATCGGTCTCGGCGAGCAGCTCGATGCACCGGCCCAGGCCGTCCTCGCTCCAGCCACGGACGTCGCGCTGGGCACGCTCGACCTGCCACGGCGCCATGCCGAGACGCGACGCGAGCTGGCCGGACGGGCCGTAGACGCCCTGCACCTTCGCCATGGTGCGGATCTTCATCGCGAAGGCCGCCACGACGGGGACCGGGTCGGCACCCGACGACAGGGCGTGCCGCAGCAGCACGAGCGCCTCGCCCTGGCGCCCCGCGATGGCCGCGTCCGCGACCTTGAAGGCGTTCGTCTCGACCCTGCCGGCGTAGTACTTCTCGACCGTCGCCTCCGTGATCTCGTCCGCCGCGTCGGAGATCAGCTGCTGGCATGCGCTGGCGAGCTCGGCCAGGTCGTCGGAGAAGGCCGTCACGAGCGCGCGGAGTGCGCCGCTCGACACGCGTCGACGCGCCGACCGGAACTCGCCCGCGGCGAAGTCGTGCTTCTCCGTGTCCTTCTTGAGCTCGGCGCAGACGACCTCGACGCCGCCGCCGACGCCCGCTCGGATCGTGTCGAGCAGCTTCTTGCCGCGCACGCCCCCGCCGTGCCGCAGCACGAGGTAGGTGTCGTCGGCCGGCGACTCGAGGTAGCGGAGCGTCTCGGCGAGGAACGCGTCGGTGCACTTCTCGACCGACACCACGCGCAGGAGGCGCGGCTCGGCGAACAGGGACGGGCTCGCGAGCGTGATGAGCTCACCGGGCTGGTAATGGTCGGCCTCGAGGTCGTGGACCTCGAGGCTCGGGTCCTCCGCGACGAGCTGGTCGCGGAGCTGCCGGACGGCACGCTCGGCGAGGAACTGCTCAGGCCCGCTGACGAGGACGACGGGCGCCGGGCGGATCGCGTGCCAGGGGACCTGGTCGACGGCGACGCTCGCCTTCTTCGTCGTCTTGCCGGTGGTTCTCGCGGCCACGGTCCTCCTCGGTCGAGGACGCCTCGGGCGCCCGGATCCCAGCGTAACGGCCTCCCCCGACGCCGTCGGCGCCCGGACCCCCGCGGCCGCCGTGGCCGACGGGTCGGCGGACGGCTCGTGGCCCGCAGCGGCGTGCCGGCGCCAGAGCCGCACGCCGCCCGCGTCGTCGACCACGACCGCGGCGTCGCCGTCGAGATCGGTCCTCGTGACCTCGGCGCCCGCCTCCTCGACCATCTCGAGGGCCTCGCGCCGCGGGTGCCCGTAGCTGTTGTCGGCACCGACGCCGACGAGCCCGACGGAGGCCCGGGCGGCCGCGTAGAGCCCCGCGTGCTGGTCGGCGGATCCGTGGTGGGACACCTTCACGACGTCGACGCCCGAGAGTGCGCCGCCCGACGACGAGAGGAGGCGACGCTGCGGCGCCTCGGCGAGGTCGCCGAGGTCGAGGAGCGACAGGCAGCCCGTCCGACAGCCGGGCAGGGGCCGCCACAGGGTGACGACGCTCGCGTCGTTGCCCGCCGCGTCCGCCCGGACCGGCCAGAGCACCGACCAGCCGAGCCCGCCGAGGACTCCGCCCACGCCGGCCGCGACCTCGACGACCTCCGCGCCGCCGCCGGCCAGGTCGTCGACGACGCGCTCGTCGTCGGGGCTCGCCGTCGGCCCCACCAGGACTCGACCCACTCGTCCCGTGACCACGTCGACGGCGCCGACGTGGTCTGTGTCGAAGTGCGTGAGCACGAGGAGGTCGATCCGGTCGACCCCGAACCGGCGGAGGCAGCCGCCGAGCGCGCCCTCGTCGTCGCCCACGTCGACGAGGGCCACCTGGCCCGCGCTCCGGACGAGGACCGCGTCGCCCTGCCCGACGTCGCACTGGGCGATCGCCCAGTCGGCAGGGACGGCGCTGCGCTCACCCGTGCGGACGCCCGCCACGACGCCGGCGCCCACCACGAGCGCGCCCGTGAGCAGGACGACGACGACCCGCCGCAGCCGCCCGCCCGGCCGGGCCAGCACCGCCCCGGCGACGAGGACGGTCAGGGCCGCCAGGAGCACGACGCCCACGGGCCCGTCGGGCCACTCCGCCCGGGCGAACGGCCAGGACGCGACGGAGCGCGCCACGGCCCCGATCCACGTGGCCGGCACCCACGCGGCGCGTGCGACGAGCTCGGCGAAGTCCGGAGCCCAGGAGGCGGTGACGCACACGACGAGGCCGCCCACGGTAGCCAGGGGCGCCGCGGGCTCGGCCAGCACGTTCGCCACGACGCCGTGCACGGCCACCCGGGGGTCGAGGAGCAGCAGCACCGGCTGGCACGCGAGCTGCGCGGCGACGGGCACGGCCAGCACGGCCGCCACCGGGCGCGGCAGGAACCGGGCGAAGGCGTCGGACAGGGGCGCCGCGAGCACCACGAGTCCCGCCGTGGCGAGCACCGACAGGGCGAAGCCGAGGTCGCGGGCCAGCCAGGGGTCGGCGAGGAGCAGCCCGGAGACCGCGAGCGAGACGACGGGCAGCCCCGACACGGGCCGACCCGCCGCGAGGTGGCCGAGCACGACCAGGGCCATGACCGAGGCCCGCACGATGCTCGGCTCGGGGGTGACGAGCGCGAGGAACGCGAGGAGCAGGACCGCCGCGAGCAGGAGGCGCGCCAGCCGCGGCACTCCGAGGGCGCCGCCGACGAGCACGACGAGGGCGACGAGGACGGCGCAGTTCGACCCAGATATAGTTAGAGAAAGGGGTGAGTATGGAGCCATTGACCGTTCGTGAGTACCTTCGAGTTTCACGAGACAGACTGCACGAAGGCAAAAGCCCTGACCAGCAGCACGATGAGAACATCAAGTCCATCGAGCGCCAGGGCTGGGAGATGCACCCGGAACCGTCGTACCGAGACACCGATCGGAGCGCCAGTCGCTTCGCGAAGAAGGACCGCGAAGACTTCTCACGGTTGATTGCCGATCTCGAGAAGGACACTTTCAGGGCGGACGTGCTCGCCATCTGGGAATCCAGCCGCGGATCGCGTCGCGTTGGGGAGTGGGTTGACTTGGTGGACCTCTGCAAGCAGCGGAAAGTCCGGATCTGGGTCACGACTCACGGTCGGCTTTACGACCCCAGCAACGCACGCGATCGGAGGAGCCTCCTTGAAGATGCGGTTGACGCCGAGTACGAATCCGATAAGACCTCCGAGCGGCTGCTACGTAGTGTTCGAGCTTCGGCAGAGCAGGGAAAACCCCACGGAAAGAACCTCTACGGGTACCTGAGGGTCTACGACCCACAGACGCGACAGCTGCTCGCCGTCGAAGAGCACCCCGATCAAGCCCACATTGTCCGCGAGGCCGCGGCGCGCATTCTCGAGGGGCACTCTCTCTACGCAATTGCTCGAGACCTTAACGAGCGGGGAGTTCCGCCCCGACGACCTAGCCGTGTGGATCACCGAAGAAATCATGGGTGGACACCGCCAGCCGTGAAGCAGATGCTGTCGACTGCGGCGTACGCGGGCAAGCGCGAGCATCAGGGGGCGGTTGTCGCTGACGCGGTTTGGCCGGCGCTCATTAATTTGGAGACGTGGCAGAAGTTGCAGGTTCTAATGTCTCCGCCCGAACGCAAGCGGACCAATGACTGGCCAGCCCAGCACCTTTTAGCAGGCATCGCCCGTTGCTCGGTCTGCGGAGGCATGATGCGCGTCGGAAGGCAAAACGCTGGCCAGCGGCTTATCGGGGCGGACGGTGAACCTCGTCCGCGAGCTACGTACAAGACCTATGTCTGTGCTGGCGTCCCTGGTCGTCCTGGGCCCGACGGAACAAAAGGCTTCCACGTGACCATGCGCAAGGAACTGCTCGACGAAGCCGTGTGCGAGCTGCTCTTCGCGAGACTCGAGCGTCCAGACTTTCTTGCCGGCGCCGAAGCCGGCAGTGACAGCAACGAGATCGAACGCGAAGCGCTGCTTCAGGAGATCGCGGGCTATGAGGAATACCTCGACTCGGTCCGAGCGGAGGCAGCACAGCGGCTCCGTTTTGACCTTGTCCTCGACCAGGAGAACCGAGTCCGGCCGAAGATTGAAGCCGCCCAAGCGCGACTTGGACGATTAACACAGATGGATCCTTTCGTCCTCTCGCTCGTGGCGGACGGAGGTATTCGGGATCGCTGGGCTTCATTGCCCCTCGCCGAACAGAGACGCACAGTCCGAGCCGTTATGACGCCCATCGTCAAGCCGATCGGCAAGGGGTGGCGAGGGCGCAAAGGGATCAACTGGGATCGAGTTGAGGTTGTCTGGTCCTAATCATTCTTCGCATAGCAGCACATGGCGACACGCCATCCTGCTGAATGAGCATTCTGCTCGCTTGGACTCTGCCTTGCCGACGAAATCAGTCTGTAGATGTAGCTGCGTAACTTTGTAACTCTGTAACTGACTCACATCGGAAGCTACGCGAGCAGTTCTTCCTCGCCTGACGCTCCTCGCAAGCCGTGCACCCCGCGCACCGCGGCCGCGGTTACAGAGTTACGCAGCTACAGGGGCTCCCCCGAACTGGGGACGTCGATCTTTTCAAGCCTGCCCATTTTTTGTCGTCTGTTGTTTGTAGCTTTGAAGAACTCGGTAACCGCCGAGCACACAACTGAACATCTAGGCCCTCGTACCGGCAGGTGCGAGAGCGAAGAAAAGTGCGGCCCCGGCAACGGGGATATACCTCGAAGCAGGCAGGCTTCGAGACGAAAGAAAAGTGCGGCCCCGGCAACGGGGATATACCTCGAAGCAGGCAGGCTTCGAGGCGAAAGAAAAGTGCGGCCCCGGCAACGGGGATATACCTCGAAGTAGGCAGGCTTCGAGACGAAAGACAAGTGCAGCCCCGGCAACGGGGATATCTCCTCCGGCCGGTAGGTCGAGGACGAATAGACGTGCGACCTGGTCTCGAGACGATGCATCACGCGAGGTCGAGACCAAGGTGCGAATCGGAGCAGTGGCTGGCTCTCGATTCAGAGCGATAGGCCGATGCCGTTGTGGCCCACTTCTAAAGGAGCCACCAATGACTCTCACAACGACACCCCTTAAGGCCGCTCAGCACACCCCAGGGGTCGCCCCCGGCCTTTCACTGCCGGAAGCCTCCGCGCGGAGCGGCTATGGGGTCTCGACCCTTCGCCGCCACATCAAGGACGGCCGCTTGAAAGCGGTCAAAGCGAAGGGCCGAATCTTCGTCAGGACGTCCGACCTTGACGCCTTCGTTGAACCGGAACCCATCCAGCCGTCGGAAGCGAGCCTGCAGGAGTGGGCCCGGCGCACGGCCGCCAAAGCGCCCGCGATGCGTCCGGAGCAGCGACAGATCATTCTGGCCGCGTTCTCATCCGCACTCGGGGAGAACTAGGACATGACCGACGCAGAAAGCCGCCCTGTCGAAGACAAGGCGGCATCTGAGGAGGTTGGCGGCTCTGCAGATCAGATTAACCCCTCGGAACGAGAGGTGGACCCCCTCCGCGCCGCGAGCTCGGCCGTACCTGGTCAGAAGTTCCGTGCGACATCCGCGGACACCCTCATGGAGGCCGCTACCGTCCGGTACCTGGCCGCAATCGCGCATGATCCCAGCGTCACGCTGCAGGAGATCCGCGATGCACTTCTCGACCGCGTGAACGGCGAGTACGCGATCGAGAACATCGCTCGCAAGAACGCAAACTCGTCGTCCCCGCCGCTGGTCAAGGTCAGCAAACTCACCGAACACACCGTGGCGCAGGTCCTTCTTGCTCGCCGCCGCATCATTGCTGTCGACCTCGCCGAGGGCGCAACCGAGGACATGACTCACCTGGCCACGTACGTGGAAGAAGGCGAGAACCGGGGCATTTACGACCGCTCGGAGAAGCTTCTGAGGAAGCTTGTGAGTGAGCTGCAGCCGTCCCTGACGTCGAAGGGCATCAGTTCGGTCATCGAACGCCTCAAGACCGCAGCTCCCGTGAGGCGCCGGACTATCGAGCCCCACCTCATCCCCGTCGGAAACGGCGTCTTCGATCATGCCCGACAGGAGCTCCGCGAATTCTCATCCCGCTGGGTGTTCCTTTCGAAGATTCCCAACCCCTACGACCCGTCCGCTACGAGCCCGCGCATCACTATGCCGGACGGTCAGATCTGGAGCTTCGACACCTGGCTCGCTTCCCTCAGCGATGACGAGGAGGTCGTGCAGCTCCTCTGGGAGATCATCAGCGCCTGCGTTCGATCGAACGCACCCTGGAACAAGTCCGCCTGGTTCATGTCGGAGAGGGGAAACAACGGCAAGGGAACACTCATCCAGTTCTTGCGGAACCTGTTGGGCGCCAAGGCGTGCGCATCGGTCAAGTTCGCTGACTTCGGGCGGGACTTCGTTATGGAGCCCCTGATGGACGCTCGGGTCAACCTCGTGGATGAGAACGGGGTCGGTGCCTTCGCAGACAAGATCGAAGACTGGAAAGCCTTCACGACCGGCGATGCCTTCCTCCTGAACCGTAAGTTCAAGACGCCGGTGAGCATTCGCTGGCACGGCTTTGAGATCCAGTGCCTCAACTCAACAACCCCCCGCACGAAGGACCGCACGGAATCCTTCTACCGACGACTGCTGCTTGTGCCTTTCACAAATTGGTTCGGCGACGATGAGCGCAAGTACATCAAGGACGACTATCTGGCCCGACCGGAGGTCCTTGCCTACGTCCTGCGACGAGCGCTCGAGATGACGCACGACTCTCTGTCAAACCCGCAGGTCTGTCGAGATGCTCTCGACGCCTACCGCGGGAACAACAACGCCTTGCAGGGCTTCTGGGAAGAGTTTGAGCCGCAGTTCGCGTGGGATCTCGTTCCGTTCAGGTTCCTTCATGACCTCTACAAGGAGTGGTTCCGCGCGGTCAATCCGAGTGGTCAGGCCGAGAGCCTCACGTCGCTCAGCTCGTTTCTCAGGGAACACCTCGTGGACTCCGACGACTGGGAGCACAAAGGCGCCGTCGCTGTTCGCCCCGGAACGCTGATGGCAGTGCCGGAACCGCTCATCGCCGAGTACGGGTTGCAGGACTGGAGGAACGGATCGTATTCCGGGTCTGACCCTGCAAAGCTCTGCGTTCCTTATCCGATGAAGACCAACTACAAGGGACTCGTTCGTCGAACTACCTCGACTAGTAGAGATCGTCCAGTCGACCTTTCTAAGGCCGCATAGCCCCGGAGGCGTGTCAGAGATTCTCCCTCTGGCACGCCATCTCAGTTGAGGGCCAGCCGCGCTACAGGCAAAGACCCGCCTCCCCCAACCCTGCAGAGGTTCGGGGACGGGGAGGAGCCCGTCATGAACCGCAGCGAGCATCACGACACGCGCGGGCACCCACCCGTTTTCAGGAGCCGGCTAGAGACGGCGAAGTTAGATGCGTTCATCCCTCCAAGGAAACAAGCGTTCTCGTTTACGAGCGAAAGTGAACAACTCGACGAGCGACGATCCGATGATGGTTCGGTCGTTTCTCGCTTCTCGTGGTGTCGCGGCAGAAATTGCCTACGTCTCGGTGCTTCCGCTCCCTCGTAAAGTCCAATTCATGACCGAACACGACTCCACCGCTGACTTTGTTCCACGCCCCCAAGGCGGCGGCGGCCACAAGAACAGAGAGTTCCGCGTCGATTCGAGCGATGACGCTATTGCCGACTTCGTCGACACCGTGAACGACCTCGGCATTGACGGGCGCTGGCTCGTTCAGGGCCTCACAGACTTCCTCCGTCGCGAGAAGCGCGGCGGAGGAGCAGGCATGACCGCCGAGGAACGCAAAGTCGTCATCGAGTCCGGCGCCATGACAGAGGCCGAACTCGAGGAGTCTGAAAGGGACGTCGCGAGAGGGGTGCTCGAAGAGAACGCTGGGGAGCTATGGCTCAGGACATACCAGGAGACTTGGTCCGGGGATACCGTCACCGAATTCCTCGGCTGGACCGAAGAGGAGGTCATGAACGCGGCCCACGACCAGCGCATCCATGGCGTCCCTATCCGAGGCAGACTCCGGTTCCCACGCTGGCAGTTCAGTCTGGGCTCGCGCGGACGGCTGATCCCCCACCTCGAGACCGTCCTGCCCATCCTGACCGAGCACTGGGACTGGATCTCAATCAGCGCATTCATGTCTGTCAGACAGCGCAGCCTTGTGGCGGAGGGACGGAAAACGCCTCGGTCATGGTTGCGTGACGGCGGGGACCCAACAGCTGTTGCGGACATCATTGAGAGCGATAAGTGGCGGTAAAGGTTTAGCACTCAAGTGGGTGATTCCAGATGGCACCTTGACCTTCGGGCGCTTCCTTATTTTCCTCGCGAGTCTCGCTTCAGCGTCAACCCCATATCCGATGGGTCATGTGGCCCCTAAGTGTCAGAACTCACCTAGAAGTTTTATACGCTTGTAAGTAGGGGCAAGAGGCATCCGGCTACGACGACTTGGCCCTCCGAGTACTCGCGTTAGGCCAGCAGGCCTCACGAGGCCGCAGATAGCGGCGACACTCTGACACGGAGCACTATGTCGTCATCTGAACCCTCGACGATGAACTCGCTCTTTCCGAAGGCCGTTTTCACGGCGAGTGAGAAATCAGGTGCAGGGTGCACTGATCCTTGTTTAGCGTGAGCAGTAACCATCGTTGGATTGGCAAATTTTGTCCAAAGGTAAGCATTGGAATTGTTGCTGGAGCCATGGTGTGGTCCCGCGACAACCATAATGCGGTTCTTGTCACTCTTACCGAAAGCATTCATCATGGCGTCAACTGCCAAGGAGGTATCCAATTTGGCATCGCCAGTGGAGAGCCAGCCACCGAACCTCCTACTATCGAGTTGAGCCCACTGATGCGCTCCGTGAGGCAGGCGTGCGTAGCCGATTGGGTTCCTGCGATAGCCCTCTCTGACGTAGCAATCCACTTCTACGAGGTCTCTTGGAGCGCTCCATAGGACGATCGACGACAGGTTCGTCCCATCGCCTTTTAGGTGCGTCCGAGTGATGTCCGCGACCTCTGCGCGGTGGGTAGTCACTAAATGCCTAATCAACGCTTCGTTCAGCTTAGCTTGAGGGTTCTTAAGGACTAACGATCGAACGTCGTTCCAGAAATCCACCGCTACCCGAACGACGCCTGGATTGGCGTATGCCTGGCATTCCCAGATCCCGCAGCTGACGGCGTCCTGCCCGCCCCCGTCGATCCTTTGCATCGATTTCGTGTCACCAGTCTCCCCCGAGACTGGCTCTTCATCCTCCGGGCTTGCGGGCGGCAGTTCTACGACGTCGCTCCCAGGAAAGGCGTTAGCCAGTGTTCGCACAGGCGCGATAATCAGGTCGATGATCAAGCTTTCAGCCGGCTGCCCCGAGCTCGCATGAGCCGCGGAGATAAGTTGCTGCTCGGGGGAAAGCATAGGTACCAGAATTTTGCGCACCTGGATGTGCTCATCTTCTAGCTTCTGAGACAAATGCAGGACGCCGCTGACATGATCCGCATCCAAGTGCGAGAGAATAAGCCAGTCGACAATCTGGACCTTGGACGCGACAAGTTCGTCTACGTATTCATCGATTCGGCCGGCGATCGCACCCGACCTGCTCCCACAGTCGTAGATGTACGTCAAGTCCGGTTCCGCGAGGCACCCATTTACATGGCGGAGGCTCGCGGTATGGAATCCACCGTGCCCAACTCCTCGTTGTTGCATGAGTACCTCCAGCACTTGTCCGCCCCTCGCGCCTCGCGCTATCTCGTCATGTGTCATGCCGAACCTACTTCACCAGCTGCGGGTAGCCAACTTTGAGAGATAGTCCCGATAATTGAGGCTTATCGGGGGCCAGATGGCAGGCCCTCGAAGCGACAAGCTCGAAGGTGCGACGGGGAGTAGCGCCTAGCCAAGGGCACCAGACGTCGTTGCCATCGAACGCATGAAGGGGGCCTGCCGTGCCGTTGACTGCGTTCTTGGGCGAACGATCGTTGCTGGCGCCGATGCTCTCGTCGGGCGACTGGCTCGACCTGAAGGAGCACCGGCCGCGACCCGTGCTCAGCTGCGGGGCGACGGCGGTCGTCAAGACGTCCCGGCTGGGCACGCAGTTCTTCGCGCACAAGGGCCGCGCCCATCCCGTGCACAAGGGCGAGACGAAAGAACATCTCTACGTCAAGGCCGCCGTCGTCGAGGCGGCAGCAGCGCTCGGATGGACGGCCAGGGCTGAGGTGCGGGCTCCTCACGGGTCCTGGATCGCCGACGTGCTCGTCGAGAAGGGCGGTCGACAGATTGCCTTCGAGGTGCAGATCTCGTCCCAGGACGCGGAGCGCTACCTCGAACGTCAGGCGCGGTACGAGCGAGACGGCATCGAGTGCTTCTGGCTGACCGCCCGGGCGAGCACCGAGCACCTGCCGGGCGTCCCGGTCCTCCGCGTTGACCCACATGCCAAGGACCTCACGGTGTCCGTTCGCTCGCGGGTCTCGGCCGAGATGCCCCTCGGCACCTTCGTTGCAGCCGTCCTCAAGGGACCGCTTCGCTGGGCCCCGACACCGCCGGCGACTGTGACCGGGACCATCCGCTGGGGAATGCACGTCTGCGACGCGTGCGATACGCGGTCCATCGTCTGGGATGTCGATCCCCGCAGGACGATCTCCTGCAATCGGTGCTCCTGGTGGGCCTCCGGCGTCGAGCTTGCGCCCAGCGCCGCACCGTCAGCCGCCGCAGTTCGCCTCGGGGCCACAGAGCCCTTTGCCGTCTGGCGGGAGTTGATGCCCAAAGTCCCGTCGACGTTCGGTTGTCCCTGCTGCACGGCCGAGATCCCTCCGACGGACCTGCGGTGGCTGTTTCGCCGCCGCGCCAGCGACTACTGCGCCGTTCGCACAGTCGTGCTCGACGTGACGCAGGCGGAGTCCCACTGGTGCGCGCCTGACAAGGGTCTCCAGGGGGTGCACGACGTCGTTGAGTATCTCGCGCGCCGCGGGGGCACCTTGCGCCGCATCGTCCCGCAGGACAAGGGCGACCTGAGCAGGCTCCGCCGTGAAGCAGCCGAGCTCCATGCGCTGCGCGCGCAGGAGGCGCAGGCGGCCTTCGAGAAGCAAGAGCGCCTTGAGGCCTACCGTCGAGAGCGTGCCGAGCGCCTCCGTCGGGGCGAGGCAGCGCAAAGGGGTGCCACACCTGAGCAGCTCGGCTTGCCGCCGCTGACGGGCACGAAGCCGACGAACTCGCACGAGAGGACCGCGGCGATCAACGCCTACGTGGGGGCGCACCCAGGGCTGGCGCTGGTCGACGTTCGGCGGCTGTTCCCGCCGTTCAGCGTCATCTGTGACTGCCGCGACTGCACAGCGATCTTCGCGACCTTTCCCGACGACGAGCGACGCATCCTTTTCCGCCCCAGGATTGTCGGCTCGATCGTCCCGCGCAGGCGGTAGCTGGGCGAGGGTTCCCGCCTGCGGGAGTGCTGGAACGCCCCGGTGGGGCGGCCGCGGAGCGGGTGTTCTCGAAGTGGTTGCACGGTGTGAGCACTGTTCGCAACGGAGCAGCAGAGCTGCCCCCGAGAACGCATCTGGGGGGGTAGTGGATCCGCCGCATGCCTTAGGTGTGTGGGGGAACGACCCCCTGTCTCAACACCGACAAGAAGGGGTTCATCATGAACATTTAGGAAATCCGCAACGCCATCCGCCGAGGTCTCATCATCCTCGGCATCTACATCCTCATAAGCCTCGTCACGGGTGCCGTGTTCGTCGCCCGTGACTGGGCGCCGTTCGGGGCCGGCTTCGCCTTGACGGCGGTGTGGATGGTCGTCGTCTGGTGGCTCATCAGGCAGATCACTAGCCGCGACCGCGTGAGCGACCGCGCGCACGCAGCAGAACAGAAGCCCGAGAGGAGCTCCCTCTCGGGCTTCTGCCGTCACGCCGGTGGAAGACGCGCCTCGAGCAGCGCAGTGACAGCTGCGACGTCGACACCAGGACCATGGTCGTCGCCCACTCGCGATCCGCCGAGATCACTACGGGGATCGCGCAGGTGCTTCGCCAGGAGCCGTGGCCACAGGACGCGAACGCCGGCCACTTGGAACGAGCCGCCGAACATCGGCCAGTCGGCCTCGACGAAGCAGAGAGCTCCTGCGACCGGCACGCCGCCGGCGCCGCCCTCGTCGAGGATGCTCCGGACGATCTCGACCTGTCGCTGGACGCCGGCGACGAGCTTCGACTGGTCACGCCCGCCCACCGTGAGTATGCGCGTGACGGGCCTGAAGAGGCCACCCTCGCTGCGGAGCCCCGGCCTCCCCCGGTACCGCTTCGCGTCCACGACCAAGACCCCGCGCTGGGTGATGACGAGGTGGTCGATGTTCGCCCGGCTCCGCGGGATGCGACGATCGTGGAGGACTGCAAGCCCCTCCCCCGCGATGGCGTCGAGTGCGCGGCCCACCTGACGCTCGCCCTCGGCGCCGACCGACCAGGCTTTGGTGCTCTGCCGCTCCTCGCTCAGGCGGACAGCGAGGCCGCCGAGACGGCCCCAGCGAGCCCGGACCTTGTCCTCGTCCGCTGCCCGCCGGCGGTCGTACTCGCGTTGAGCTGACGCTCCCGCGCCACTAGCTCTCATTCCTATTCGTCCGAGCCGTTGTGTCCTAGTTAGAGAGCGGGCTTTGCGTTCCGGCCGCGGGCGTCCTGATGTCGAAGAGCATTACCGCGGACTCCATGTCGCTTTCACGACCCTCAGCACGATGAGAGACGTCCAGAAGCCGAGCCGCGTGTCGTAGACAGATGCGATTCAACTCGGTGAACTCGCGCCTGGCCCGGCTGAGCGCCTCGCCCGTGTAAGGCGGTACAGGCATATCGGTTACGACGTAAAGGTCAGCTGCTTCTTGCCGCAGTTTCAGTTTTGCCTCAGCAACGGAGCGAAACTGCTTGGCGATCTCGAAATCTTTGCCCGCCAACAGCAGCTGTTCTCTATGTGCGGTGCTCATGAGCCCAGACTATTGGGGTTACGTCAGCGCAATGTGACGGGCGTGGTGGAACGCGCCGCGAAACTAGTTGTGCGACGAGTTCGAGGTACCGGCGCCATGCGTAATGACGCCACTCCCCCAGCTTGCGAGCCTTCTCGCCTCGCCCTTGACGCGCCGAAGGCTGCTAACGAGGGCAGAAAGAGGTCAGCTGCCTCTCGTTTCACCAGCTCGGCGCCCTTCAATGCGGTCACACTGGATCCGTGTTCATCGATCGGCCTGGCGCTAAAGCGCCACTCGAAGTCAGTTTGTCGGACCTCATGGCGAGGCGCGCGGCGATGCTCGCTGAGCTGGGCACCATCGCGGTCGAGTTGAAGCGGCGCGGTCTCGGCAGGACCAAGCAGGTCCTGGGCGAGCTGGGTGAGCGTCTCGCCCTCGAGGTCTACGGCGGCACCCTTGAGACCCCGAACGCGCGGGCCATCGACCTCGTCGACGCCGCCGGCCGCCGCATCCAGGTCAAGGCGCGTGAGCTTCCCGCCGGCGACCAACGCCTGTTCCAATTCTCGTCGATGAACTTCGACATCGCGGTCTGCATCCGCTTCGACCGCGAGACGTTCCACCTCGACTGGGCCCGCGAGATCACCGTCGAGGAGTTCGCCGAGATCCACGCGACCCACAAGGCGGGACCGCGGCTCTCTGGCGCCCGGGCGGCTCGAGCGGGCATCGACGTCACGGAACAGTTCCAGGCCGCGTGGGTGGCTCTCGAAGCGCTCGCCTGACGACACTCGGTCACATCATCGTGCCCGACAGCATCCAGGCCCTGACGTGGGTGCCGCCGTCGCGGTGGAGCAGCGTGTTCCCCTTGCGCGACACCGCGTCGAACGCTGCCGCAATCTCTTCGAGGCTCTTCACCGTGAAGAAGTCGCGGACGAAGTACGGGTCGCTGCCCTTGCGACGGTGAAGTCCGTCCCGGACCGGTAGGGCATGCGTCAGGTCGTTGCGCTGCTCGCGCGCCGCGTCGAGCGTGTCGATCCAGGAGGCGAGCTCCGGCCAGTCGGGCCGCGACTTCGCCGATCCCCGGAGCTTCGAGACCCGCCGGCCGAGTGCGTCGTCGTACATGTCGTCCTCATCCGCGTCGAAGTGGACGCGTAACAGGTCGAACGCCATGAGGGAGAGATGTCCCGCCTCGTAGGTTGCGCGCCCGAGTGCGAGGAGCCACTCGTCGAAGCGAGGGCTGTTCTGGTCGCCGTCGGCGAGCTTCGGAGGGGTCGTCTCCTCATCGTCGGAAAGAAGGGCTCTGAGGTCAACGTCAAAGGGTCGACGTAAACTACCGTCGTGTGAGTGAGCGGAACTCACCCGCTCTGCTAGTCCTCTGAGAGCTACAGATCGCCCTACGGTGTTGCTGTGAACAACCGCGTCGTCGTCTTCCTCGTTCTCGCGCTCTTGTTCTTCGGCGCTTTCGCTATCGTCGGGAACACGCCGGTGCCGGGAGTCGAGGCCATCACCGCGTTCCGTGCCTCCGAGGCGCAGGCGCTCCTCGCGTCGGAGCAGGAGCTGATGTTCTACAACGAGAGCAACATCGCCTTCTTCGTCGGAGCGATCAACAACATGGTCGCCATCACATGGTCGCTCTTCGCACTCGGCCTCGCATCCAGCCTCATCGCGTTCTTCGCCCGCACCACGACGCCCGCCGCGCCCGCTCGGGTCTCCGCTCAGTAGCTCCCGGCCCGCGACTCCGAGGCCAACGTCGGAGGATCGACCTAATGTCCCGGTCGTGGGAGTGAGCGGATCGGGAGACGCAGTGCGAGCGGTGCTGAAGCGTCGTCACCTCGAGCACCCGTACGCGATCCCGCCCTTCCCCGACGCTCAGGGGCTCTGGCTAATCCGGGTCGGCGCCGCCGCCCCGCTCGGCTACCTCAAGAGCCGCGGCGTCCGCGGCGGCTACGTCTTCGACGTCTACGCGCATTGCCGCGACGACGCCGGCGGCAGGCCCTGGCTGCACACGGCGTCGTCGTTCAACTCCGCGGTGGCGTGGGCCGTGCAACACGACGCCGAGATCCGCGCGCTGATCGCTCGGTCGGCGCCCGAGCCGGACGTCTGGCCGCCGCCGCAGTAGACGGACCTGTGCGCCTCAGCGCGTGACCGGGCCCTTGAACCCCAGATCGTTCTCCTCCGCGCCGCGCGCCACGAGGTAGTCCCAGTGCCTCGACAGCTCGGAGGTGTAGGCGGGGTCAGCCTTGCCGCTCAGGGGTCCGTAGTAGTCGTTGGCGTCCAGCCTCTCGGCGCTCGCCTCCACCTCCCGAAGGTCGAAGTAGCCAGCCCAGCGCGTGCCTTCAAGTGTGCGCCAGGCCTGGCTTGCTCGCTGCGGCTCGACGACAGGATGCCGCTGGAGGATCGTGGCCGCCTCCCGGCGGATGCGGCCAGCGACGAGGAGGCACGCCCCGCACGCCGGCGCGGCCGCCGACTCCGCTCGGATCGCCTCACGTTCTTCGTCGGTCTGGTCGACGACGGGCGCAGGGTGCGCGCGCCGGTCGCAGAGCGACCTTCCGTCGATCATCCAGACGTGCATGCTCTTGGGCTCGGTCATGAATCGACCGTAGGCGATCGCTCTGCCACCGACGTGCCCGATCACTCCCCCGCGGCGACCTCGACGTGCGCCGGGACGACCGAGATCGACGACGTGACCATCAGCTCGTCGTACGAGATCCCGTCCCGGACATCCGCCGGCGTGATCGCGGCGACAGTGAGACTGGCTGGCTTGACCGGACGCGTCTTCGTCAATCGGTACGGCGCGATCTCTGCAGGTGGGACGCTCGTGTCGCGCTCGTACAGGCTGGTCACTGTCGTTCCTCTCGGCGACCGGTGGCTGGCGCGGCCCGGCCGCGACGGTCTGAGAGTAGGGCCTGCATGCACGCACCGCCATGCCCATGACGAAGCCCCGCAGCCAGGGAGGGCTGCGGGGCTTCTGTCATGTCGGGCCCGAGGTGTAGGTACCTACACTTCACTCGCCTCGAGGGCTGCGCGCAGCTGCTCAGTGCGTCGATTCACCACGATGGTCCGCTCGGCGACGGCGATGGAGGCCACGGAGCTGATCGCCATCAGTGCGCCGACCAGCTGGCTGTCGCCAGCGATCAGGATCACCGCGCACACGAGCACGACGGTGGACAGGGCGATCTGGATGGCCGGCCAGGTGTTCGTCATGCGACGAGCCTACGAGTTGCGCTCCTGTCCGTCGCGCTGGCCTCGAGGGCTGAGCAACTGTCACGGTCTGCCAGGATGAGCCTCATCATGAACAAGCCCCTCATCTCGCTGGCCTCGGTGGCCCTCGTCGCAGCTCTCGGCCTCACTGGTTGCAGCGGCTCCGACTCTCCTGACTCGTCCAACGCTGACTCGAACGCCGGATCGAGCAGCGCACCCTCTGCAGAGGCGACTCCCGAAGCAGCTGCGGCGCCCGACCTCGCCGGGACGTGGAAGCAGACCAACTCCGGTAGCGATGACGCGTACCAGGCCGCCGTCATCACCGGCGACACGATCACCGTCAACTGGGTCAGCGACGGCGGTGACACCGAGTCGATCTTCTGGGTCGGCACCTTCACGCCTCCCGCTGACGACGCTTCGCCCTACACCTGGACGTCGACGCGCGATGCCGCCGCGACCGACTCGGCGATGCTCGCCTCGACCGATGACTCGAAGGACTTCACCTTCGAGGATGGCGAGGTCAGCTACAAGGCCAGCCTGATGGGCACCACGACCACTGTGCGCCTCGAGAAGGAGTAGCCGAGACTCGAACTCGGGCTGCTTCACATCCACCCCTCGAAGCCCCGCCGTGCAACGTGCTCGGCGGGGCTTCGCCTTGCCGCCGGCGGCCGGCATCAGCTCCGCGCGGGCATCCGCTGGGAACGGGTCAGAGGCTGCCCTCGGCAACAACCCACTGCTGCTTGAGGTCGGGATAGGCCCGTGCGATGTGTGTGAAGTCCCGGTCGTAGTGCACGACGGTGGCGTGATTCAGGACGGCGTACGCCGCGATGAGGATGTCGGTGGCTCCCGCTGCCCGGCCCATCCCCGCGGCGAAGAGGGCCGACTGGATGCCCGCGACCTCTCGCACTTCCGGGTGCATCGAGCAGTCTGAGAAGGCGCTGGCCAGGGTGAGCATGATCGCCGAATGGTTCTTTGCGCTCCGAGCGCTGTAGCCGTACTCGGCCGCAACGGGCGGGCAGATGAGAATGTCGTCCGGCGCGGTCATCTGGATGATCGTCTCGATGGCTGCGCGGACCGCCGGCTCGGTTGCCACGCGCTGCCAGGCCGAGTTGTCGATGATGAAGCGGGGCCGACGCGAAGCCGCCGCCCACTCGTCTTCTTCCGTGAGCTGCAGACCCAGGTGGCCGATGCTCACGCGTCGCCGTCTCTGAGGCCGTCAGCCCGCGGATCGACGTCGACTTCGATGTCGCTCAGCGTGGCCAGGGCATCGAGTTGACGCTGCCTCTTGACGATGTCGCCGAGAGCCTGATTGATGGCGTCCTTCGTCGTCCGCACGCCGAGGATGCTCTTGGCAGCCGTCAGCAGCTCGGTGTCGACATCTACGCTGGTCATCGCCATCCCGGCCTCCATATGTTCGTCTAGACGACTCTATATGCAGAGGTCGGCAGGCGCCAGAGTGCGCCGAGTTGCGCGCAAAGCAGGCGGGGTCCTCGCCGGCGTCACATGCGTTCCGCCAGCAGATCGTCGAGCGCGCCCAGCGCGCACCAGTAGGCGGCGACCTCTGCAAGCTCCGAGTCCGGATCGCACTCGCGGCGGAGGACGAAGAACTCGAACCGGTCGCGGAGCTCAGGCGCACTGATCATGCGACGACGCTCTCGCGGCTCGAGGCGGCGGGCCCTAAGTCTCCACAGGCCGCCGCGTCGGGGCGAGTTGGTATCGTGCCTGTGGAGGAGCCACCGGCGAGCTAGATGCAGGCGGCGCTCGTGATCGTGACGGCACTGGTGCTGCTCGACCCCTGAAGGGTGACGATGCGGAAACCGACGTCCTGGAACTCGTTGGCGCCCATCGTCGAGACTCGCTCACGCCCCGTGCCCGTGACGTCACCGTAGGCATCCTCGATCTGCCACGCGAACGCGAAGCCCTTATCGCAGCCGTTCGTGTCACCGACCTCGACGGTCCAGCAGTAGGCATCGACGGCGAGCTGGCAGGCGCCGCTGTCTTGGACCGGGGTCGATGCCCACCCGCCTCCGATGTAGGACTCCGCAGAAGCGCTCATTCCGGGTGGGGGCGTCTGTACCGCCGGAGCCGGGGCTGATCCGCTGGAGCACCCAGCGAGTGCGAGTGCGACGCCAGCGGCGACGGAGAGCAAGGCGGCAGTGCGGCGTCTGTTCACCTGACGACCCTATCCGGCGACGTGACGGTCCCTCGGGCAGAAGCGGCGGCATAGCCGCCGTCGGGCAACTCGTGAAGCAGAGGATCTCGTCTGCTCACCTCCGTGACCTTCGCGTCCCGACCCTCTGAGGAGCGACCATGACCCGCATCGAAGACCTGCTCGACGTCGCCACGCGATCGGCTGTCGCCGCAGCTGCTGCTCAGCCGTCCGAGAACTCGCTGTCGCTCGACGCCGACGAGTACGGCGAAGAGGACATGCCCGGTGGCTGCGTCTACTGCTGGGGTTCCGGCGTCGTCGAGGACATCGAGGGCGATCGCGACTGCTTCGGCTGCGACGGAACCGGGACTCCGGTCGAGCGCCCGGGGCTCCGCATCTACGCCCTCACCTGAGGCGCGCGCCGCGCTGCGCCGTCGCCCCGCCGCCCAAGACCTTCCCGCCGCCACCGCGGCGATCGACAGAACGAGGACACCACCATGCACGCACTCATCGCGAAACTCACCCACCTCCTGAAGCCGCGGCGCGTCCGCGATCTCGAGCGACAGATCGCTGAGGCCGAAGCGCTCGTCGGTATGCCCGTTCACGTCCGCGAGGAGAGCCACCTGTTCGGCTGGCCTCGCATCACGACCGAGACGCAGGGCTTCGTCCAGAGCGTCGACCCGAGCAACGGCGAGCTCGTCGTCCGATTCACCACCGAGATCCCCGGCGAGAAGCTCTACCTCAACGCCTTCGCCGACGAGCTCGTCTTCAAGGAGGTCGCCCATGTCTGAGACTTCTGAGCCCGACCAGATCCAGCCTGACGTCACGCCGTCCTCGCCGATCGACGACGAGACCATCCTCCGGAAGCCCGCGGGCTGGCGCCCGACGCCCTACCTTGACACCGTCGAGGTCGCGGGTCGCGGAACGATGACGGTCACCTCGTTCATCGAGCCCACCCCGAGGCGGTTCGTGCTCGCGCTCCGCCGCGGCCGAGAGGACCCCGTGACCGTCGAGGCCATCGCCGGCGAGCTCGCGGGAGAGGATGGTGCCCATGTCTGACACGACCCTGCCTGAGGGAACTCCGCATGCAGGAGGTCGTACTCCCGGCGGTGACCCAGTGAACGGCCCGCAGCTGACCCGCGAGGAGTGCGAGGAGCTCGACGCGGCGGAGCTCAGCAAGATCATCGCCGACAACCGCGAGGCTGGAGAGGCGGCAACTCTCCGGGCGCCTCTCCACTCGTCGTCGACGGCCTACCCCCGCCAGGACGGCCGCTACCTCGACTTGACCGACGAGGGCGGCGAGATCGCGGGCTTCGAGACGGTCTTCGTCGAGGAGGGCGACGACGACGGGTGGGTCCGCTCCATGTACGTCGTGACCCGTGGCCCGTCCGGCACGCACTACGGATGGAGCTGGGCCCCAGGCTTGGCTGAGTCGCAGGACTCGCACGTCCTCGACGACGACCCGAAGCCGGTCGAACGGCACGAGGAGACTCGCGTCATCGTCACGTGGACACCTATCCCGCCGAGCTCGTGAGCGGGGACGCCGCCGCAGCACCACCCGCTCCCTGATCAGACCCCTGTCGCCCTTCCGGGCGGCGGGGGTCTTCTCTTTCGAGGCCAGCCAGGTACCGTCGCATCGAGGCCGACCTCTCGGCACGAAGGAGCGCGACGTGACAGAACCCGCCATCTACTCATCGCTGAACGAGGCGATGCGCCTGGGAAACATCCCCTGGGAGAACCACGCCACCGTCACGGGCATCGTCGAGGCCATCGGGATCCAGTCCTTCCACGCCCACAACGCCTACGGCATCCGCGCTGTCCGGCGTGAAGAAGGACCGGATCTTTGGATCGCCTACGGCGACACCAGCGGGTTCACCTCCAAGGAAGAAGCGCGGCGGGCGGCGCCGGAGCTGCCGCGCTGGCCTGACAGGAAGAAGGGTCAGTGGGGCGTCACTCACCCCGAGAACAGGCACCGCGACGGCGGCGGCACGCGGCGTGACCGGCCGGTTGGCGAGAAGTGCCCCTCCTGCTTCACGGAGAAGGCGAGCAACGGCAGCTGCCTCTGCGACTGACCAACGAGCCGCCTCGAGCTGTGCTCGTGACATGACCCCCTCACCCTGACCGGGTGCGGGGGTCTCTCTTTTTCCGGCGCCGCTGACGCGACGCTGAGGCGGCCGGCTGGCGCAGCTGACACCGTTGCGCGCGCCGGCACTGAGACTCATTCCGGGGCTGCTCCCGGGCCGTGTCCGGCCCGATCGTGTCCCGATCGCGGCCACGGAGGGCTGTGTTCTTGGGACCGAAGCCGCCTCGGTGGCTGTTTCGACCGGATCGTGGCCAGGGCCGGGCCAGTGTCTGGCCACGATCCGGTCAGAGACCCAGAAGAGCACCCCTGAGGGCCCTCTAACCCTCGGCTAGGGCCTCGGGAGCGTCTGGGCGACCAGTTCCTGGTCACTTCCGGGCCGCAGCCGGTCACAGATGGTCACTTCGTGACCGCCGAGTGACCACGAAACGGCCACAGATTCCCGTCGTCGAGACGACGGATGAGACCGATCTGGAGGGCAAGAGTGGGCGGAGGCGGGGCGCGATGGAAGCGCGATCAGGGGCCGGCCGAGAGACCATCTGGAGCAGCCTCAGCGCATCGTCGTCCAGCTCTCGTTCGTGCCTCTCTTCGCTGGCTCCTCCTCGCTGAGTCGCCCCAGATGCTTTCTCGGAGGGTGCGAGAGGACGACCCCATGCAGCATCGACATCGCGGAACTGACGGGCCGCGACCCCGCCCCCGCTGAAGGGATTTCCACCAGGTCGCTGACACCCTCGAGCCGGCGGCCGAGGGAGTGAGCCGAAACAGAGCAGAGGCGCGACCGGCGGCCAGGGCCGCATCGAGATGAGGCTGCTCGGCGCGCGGAGCGATGAAGCATCAGCCGTCCCCCGCTGCTGCGCCCCGGCGGCATGGACGCGCAAGCAGGCGCGGCGACAAGTCGCCACTTGAGCCGAGGAGCCCGATGGAGCGAGAGCGCCGTGACGTTGCAGCGACCGGGGCGGCCGGTGATCCCTTCGGGAGAGCAACAGCCGCCCTGAGGCGATCGCAACAACAGGGGTGTGAGGGCGTCGAGGCCGATCAGAAGGGCACCCTCGGGATGCGGAGTGACGGCGCCCCCGGGGCGGAGCTGGGACTGGTCTGGTGACCAGTTCTGTGGCGTCGGTGGTCACGAGATCCGGGGCGGATTTCGTTACTCGGCGCAGAGGGCCAGGAGGCTTCGCGCGCGCCTCGAGGCGGAGGCGGAGAGGGGGCGATGAGGAGGCGGAGTGGCAGCGGTGTGAGGGGCTCAGAGGCGCGGTCTGACGACCGAGGTAGTTACCGATTCTGAGGCGGTCCTGGTCGCTCCACAGTCGCGACCAGATGGGGCAAAAGGAAGGCACCCAAGAGCCGCCAGGGCGGCTGCTGCCGGTGACCTGCGACACCTCCTGCGTCGGCGTCTCAGAGGGGGCCGAAGCGGCAACTAGGGAGGCCGCGGCTTCGCCCCGTCCTGCGCAGGTGTGAGACCGAAGGCAGCCGCGTCCCCGCGTCTGCGTCAGGGTTTGAAGAGAGCCTGAGCCACTTCGTGTCGCAGCCTCTGCCTCGCTGCGCTCGAGGTTTTCAAATTGAGCCACCTCCTTCGGAGCCGTTTGAAAACCAAAACCCCGACTTTCCAACGAATATGAGTGCCACTTTTCAAACCCCGCCCTTCGGGTCCTGCGGATTCCGGTGTTTGAAAAGAGGGTGTTAGAGAACTCATATTCGCTGATCACAACTGCATTGTGACCACGATCCCTCGCTGAAGCTCCGGATGCGTGGGAGAGAGACGAAGAGCATAAGGGGGGGGTGGCTCAGAGCGGCGTTTCTTCCATCGCTGCGCTCGTCAGAATCTTGCTCTGAGGTCGGCACAGCCGACACCCCTTCGTCCGCCCCACAGCCTCTCGCTTCGCTCGGTCTGCGTGGCTTCCTCACCCTCGTCGCTGGCGCTCCTCAGGCCCTTACTGCGTCGCTGCGCTCCTGGCTCTCAGTCGCCCCGTCGGGGGCGCCTGCGAGTGCTTTCCGGCCCTGCCTCTCCTCCGCTGCGCTCCCCCGTTGCACGACCGGCTGACGCGCCCTGCCGGCCGCCGAGACCAGACGCGGCGAGACGCCGCCGTGCCTGCCTCTGACGCCGCTTGCGCGGACCGGCGCTCTGCGCCTGCGAGAGCGCCCGAGGAGGGGCGGTGAGGCAGTGATGGAGGGACTGCCACCTCTGAGCCACCACGCCGCTTCGCGGGGGTCGTGGTGAGGCTCTGAGGCGATGGGGCGATGAGGTCGGCGGTGCCGACCCGGGGGTCGGTTCGATGTCCCTCACGGGTCCCGTGAGTGTGAACCGAGGACGACCCTGCAAGACCGATGGAGCGAGGAGGCGAGACGCCATGCCCAAGAGCAAGAACAGAGGCCACCGCGAGACGCGGAAGGCGCAGCAGGAGCTTCCGGAGCTGCCACCCCAGAGTCACTTCGGACGCCTGTCGGCTCCGAAGAAGACCAACCGGAAGGCAGCGAAGTACGTCGCCGAGGTCGGTCTCCTCTGGGACCGGCGACGAGCAGACCGACGAGCACGTCGGAATGCGCTCGAGCGTCAGGTGGACCCGGCGACAGACCCGAGGCGTCAGCACCTCGACAAGGTCACGCGGAGCGAGATCCTGGAGCGAGCTGCGGGGTGGTCGTTCGACGAGCGAGAGCGCGCCTTCGTCGCACGTGACCACCAGCTCGAGCGGCTCGAGGAGCTGACCGCAGCTGCCACCGCGACGAGCGATCAGCCGATGACGCTGCCGGTGGCCGGCGTGACCCAGAACCAGGCCAGGCAGATTACGAGGCGGCTCCCCGAGGGGTCCCTCGTCGTCGCCGTGCGGCCGCCGTGGACGGCCGAGTTCGTCTGAAGCCGCAAGACCTGAGCGCGAGCTAATTCGGCGGAAATCATTCCCGAAATCATTTCCGCCGAATTAGCGAGGACGCGAAGGAGATGCTCAGGGGCAAGTGGTGAGGGGACACCCGAGCCCACCCGCTTTAGCATCCAAAGAAACCTGGCAACTCTCTGTAAATAGTCGCTTTTCTCGACAGAGTGCGATTCTGCTCATTCTTGAGCAGGATCGTTTTGCGATCCATCCAACCGAGCTTAAGAGGCACAGCATCTAAATGCGCCTTGGTCAGGCCTTTCCGTGCTAAGCGAGGCGAGCCGGAGGTCGCGCGTGCGTCGCTACCAAAGAGTTCAAGGCGGCTAGCGTTCCTAGGTAGGTTCGCTGACGCAGGCGGGTCTGGACCGCCAGGCTCCGATTGGCGTGCGCGTTGGACTGACGGGAAGGCTCTTCGGCCGCACAGACGCGGTCGCGGCACACTTCGGCGGCCCTTCATTCAAAATGCAGGAGGTTGCAAACCATGACTGAAAAGGAAGTGATCCTGTTTCAGGCAGTCGCCGGCACCCTCGTTCAGGTGCATGCAACTGTCATTGCGAGCGAGAAAATGCTCGAAGCTTTGCTGGAATCCGACGCGTCCCTGCTTGGCGTGAATCTGATGATCATTGGGCGCCAGGTTGAGACGAGCGGGCACGGCTACGTCGACCTCCTCGCACTCGATGAACATGGCCGCATCTGGGTCATCGAGTTGAAGCGTCAGCGAACCTCAAGAACCGTCATAGCGCAGATCATCGATTACGGCGTCTGGGCAGAGACCCTCACAGTCGAGGAAATTTCGAACATATTCGCGATCTACCGACCAGGCGATGCGCTTGCCTCAGCCTTTGAAGCGCATTTCGGCAAGCCCTTGCCCGCGGAAGTGAATGCGGCTCAGGATCTCGTCATCGTGGCCGGCGCACTCGACAGCCGAACTCGGGAGAACATCCAGTACCTCCAGCGGTTCTCAGTGCCAGTAAGAACCGTTCTCTTTGAGCACTTTGAACTCGGAGGCAGCACGATTCTTGCTTGCGTCCGCGAGAAATCCGATGCCGGGTACTCACGGTGGGCACCTCCCACAGCGACGCTGGAGGACTCCCAGACGGGAGACTCTGCCGTGCACCGAAGCCGGATCGCGCCCCGTGCGGCCTGCACTCGTCTCCACGAGTACCGGGATGGCATACAACCTGCCCATGCGCAGGCCAAAGCCTTTTGGGCTCAGCATCGAGCCCAGTTCCAGTGGAACTTTCTAACTCCAGACTTCCTGTTTGCTTTGCATCACAAGTGGCAGACGGACGAGGCTCGTGCGGGGCGCCCCAGGTTGCCCCTCTCTAGGGAAACGCTCGTCCAGCGACTCCGCGACATCGTTCAAGAAGATGACGGTTGGGAATACCGACAGGCAAGTCCCGCCCACCTGATGCTCGCATTAGAACCCCTCGCCGAGGGAATCGACTGGACCTGGGACGGAAGCAAGGTCCCGATTCGTGGGTTTCGACGCCTAGGCGCGTGAATCTGAGATCTTGACGATGTGGCAGGCCCTGGTTGGCCTCCCGGTCTACAGCATTCTTCCTTTACCCCCGCCTCAACGGCGCCGAAGGCCGCTGGCCTTTGCGAGATGGGCCCGCTCGCCTCCCGTCAGGCCGTAGTCGCAGCGGGCAAACGCCGATCGCCGCAGCTTGAACTTCCTCTACGTTGGGCTCATGAAGCCGTTGAAGGTTGCTCGGGAACAACAGATCGCCGTGTTCGGCGAGTCCGGCAGTGGGAAGACTGTGCTGCTCTCGTCGTTCTACGGTGCCGCGCAAGAACCAGCCTTCATCAAGAAGAGTCTGTACAAGATCACTGCGGACACGGCCGCACAGGGCCTGCGTCTGCATCAGAACTACCTCGGGATGAAGAACACCGGCGCGGTGCCGGCTGCGAACCGGTTCTCGGCCACGGAGTACGTGTTCTCGGTCAAGCAGCGCCCCAATCCTGCGTCGAAAGGCAAGAAGCCAGCAGCCGGGGAGCTGCGTCTGGTGTGGCACGACTACCCGGGTGAGTGGTTCGAGGAGGAACCTTCTACGGAGGAGGAGTTCGGCCGTCGGAATGAAACTTTCAGGGCGCTGGTCGGATCCGACGTAGCTGTGCTGCTCGTCGACGGGCAACGACTTGTCGACAACGCAGGCGAGGAGGAGCGCTACCTCAAAGCGTTGCTCACGAATTACATCGCGCACGTGTCACGGGTGCGCACCGAGCTAGCACCAGACGGTCAGCGGCTCGTTCGGTTCCCCCGCGTCTGGATGTTTGGGCTGTCGAAAGCGGATCTCTTGCCACATACGGATGCGACGGCGTTCCGGGACCTGCTGGTTGAAAAGGTCGGGCAGGAGATGACGCTTTTACGGGAGGAACTCGCAGCATTCGCTGAAGAGCCGGAAGCCTTCTCACTGGGTGAGGACTTCGTTCTACTTTCCTCGGGGAAGTTCGAACCGGGCAGGATCGACTTCGGGCAGCAGATTGGGGTGCCGCTGATGCTGCCGATCGCGGCGATGCTGCCGCTCTCGCGGCAGCTGCGCTGGGCGAAGGCGCTTCGCCACGGTGGGAAGGTCGCAACTGAACTGATGAAGAACGCCGGAACCGCGATCTCGTTCCTCAGCGCCCTCGCCGAAAAGCTTCCGGGCAAACTCAAGCTGATTCCCGCGCTCGTGCCGTTCGTCACGGACCCACTCATCGAACACGGGACCGAGAAGCTGCAGGATGCATACGAGAAGGCAGCAGACCGCCATGACTTCCTCACCGCTGTTCTGATCGGCTTCCGCCTCGACCTGAATCGCGCTGTAGAGAACGACGCGCTCATCGAGAGTCCAAAATGAACTTCATCTGGGCCACGCGAGGGCGAACCTGGGGGTTCCGGTTCCTTCGCAGTGGCGGGCTGGCGAATCCGCTCGAGGCGTACGAAGCGGCGTTCAACGGCTCGGATGGAGCGCGATTCACGTTCACCCAGCGGGCGGACACCCTAGCGGTGCGATTCCCAGATCCGGAAGAGCGAAAGGACCGCGCCGGACGGGTTATCCCCCACGAGTTCGTCGTGCTCGCCCCAGACCACCTTCGCTTCTCTGACTGCAAGAGTGCGCGTGCGGAACTTTGGCATGAGGTCGAGGACGAGTACGTGACGATCTGGGACCAAGCCTCCGCTACGGGTACCCCGTGGGGGCGGGCAGAAGCGGACCATCTGTGACCCGGCTCAGAGGGCGGCTCGCCATCTGCGTCGATCGTCGGAGAACGACGTGATGAGTCGGAGCCGTGCTGATGTTGTGCCAATTAGCTGTCGTAGAGTTAACGGATGGGGAACGAAGAGGGCGGACAGCACCTCGCTCAGCGCTGGACAATTGCTCAGTCATGGTGGATCGCCAGCGAACTCTGCCGGCGGGACTCCACCTTGCGGATCGACCAGGATTACGCTGATGGTTCCCGGCGATTGCGGGTCAGTCGCGACCTTCCCCGTGACTCGGGCGGGATGCCGCACGTCACGCTCCATCCGGTCCGGGGTGTGGAGGGCCTCGGTCCTACACAGTGGACTAGCTGGCCGAAGGTCTTGAGCGAAGACAATCCGCACGCCTGGGTCAACCGAATCGAGTCAAAGTTCGGATGGGCAGCAGGCCCTACTCCCGCGACAACGACTCGCTCGTTGACATATCGATTGGTTGCCCAAATCCTTGCCAGCACGGTGAATCAAAGGCATCAGATTCAAGCCATCTCCTGGAACAGCATGCTGGGCTCAACTCCACATGATTCGTCGTGGCTCTCGCTTTTCGACGGCGTTCAGTCCATACTCGCGCCGTCCGGTCGGCCACAGGATCTGCCTCTGTGGGTCTTGTTTCGCGAAGGCAACGAGGGCGTAGTCGTTCTCTCAGAGTCGGGGCTCGCTTTTCGTCGCGACGGGCATCAGCAGATTGATTTGATGGCGAGGTACGCAAAACGGCGTTTGCTGGATGACGTCCTGCGGGGCCTGTTGCCTGTGCTGAAAGGAGGGTGATGCTGCAGGGACCCAGGCGCATCTCAGCCCCATGAAGGCTCGGCGCCAATCCAGACCAAGTCCCGCAAAGGCTTCCGTCGATCTCTAAACGCGTTGCTCTTGAACTGAGCCGCACTTCAAACCCAACCACCCTAGAGGGTAACGCCCCTCGCTAGGATGTATCTGACCCGCCGCTGACCGGAAGCGTCGATCGATCTAACGGTGATGCGATCTCGCACCCGCGCGAGATTAGGACAAAGACATGGCGAGACTCAGCCTCAAGGTGGTCGAGGAGCGAGTTGCTCCCCTCGCAAGCCGAGACACATACGACCGGGAGTTCATCTTCGATCTGCTGCTCGCGTTCGGGAAACCCCAGGGCAACGTAACGAGGCTGCGCAACGGCTCGCTAAATGTCGCCGTCGATCCCAAGACCGAAGTTGCACAGAAAGGCGTCGTTTACTTCAAGGAAACTAATAACGACCCGCTGCACATCGTCGACGAACTGAAGACGTCACCAGCCATCGTCCGTTTCAGCACGCGCTTCGTCATAGCGACCGATTACGTTGACATCATCGCCCACGACACCAAGACAAACGAGACAATCGGATTCCCGATCGGCGCTATAGACCAGCATTTTACCTTCTTCTTGCCATGGGCCGGAATGGAAAAGGCGCAGTATGTTGCCGAGTCTCACGCGGACGTCAAGGCGGCCGAGCGCATGGGGAAGCTGTTCGACGAGTTGCTCCACGCCAACCCCGGGATCTTCGACGAAGAGCGCGGACGCCACTCGCTAAATGTGTTTTTCACCCGCCTGCTGTTCTGCTTCTTCGCCGAGGACACGGGCATCTTCGCGGACAACCAGTTCACGAACGCGGTCGCATCCCAGACGCAGTCCGACGGTTCGGACCTCGCAGAGTTCTTGACCGACCTGTTCGCAGCTCTGGACACCGAAGATCCGGCAGACAAGCCGAGGCACCTCGTCGACTTCCCTTACGTAAACGGCCGACTGTTCACGGCGAAGGACGGTCAGGTCGTGCCGCGCTTCACGAAGCAGGCGCGGGACGAACTCGTCGCGTCGGGCACGCTCATCTGGCGCGACATCAACCCCGACATCTTCGGCTCAATGTTCCAGGCTGTCGTCACGCCCGACAGGCGCAGTGACCTGGGCCAGCATTACACCTCGGTGCCGAATATCCTGAAGACGATCGAGCCCTTGTTCCTCGATGCGCTCAAGATCGAACTCGACGCTGCTTACGACAGTGAGCGCCGCCTCATGCGTCTGCTCAATAGGATCGCCGCGATCAAAATTTTTGACCCCGCCTGCGGATCTGGCAATTTTCTAGTCATTGCATACAAAGAGTTCCGTAAGCTCGAGCACGCCATTCTCGAGCGACTTACAGAGTTGAGTTCGACGCATCAAGTGCTGTGGGCGGACTCGAAAATCAGTATCGAGAACTTTTACGGCATAGAGTTAGATGACTTTGCCGCGGAGGTCGCCGTGCTATCACTCTGGATTGCCAAACATCAAATGAATAGTGAGTTTCGGGAAAAGTTCGGTGTTTCGATTCCCCTGATTCCCCTGAGGGAGACAGGCCAAATTCACGCTGGCAACGCCGCGCGCGTCGACTGGAATCGTGTGTGTGCGAACGACGGCGAATCCGATATTTTTTTGATCAGTAATCCACCTTACTATGGTTCTAAGCGCCAGACCCCCGAGCAAAAAGCAGATTACGCGTACGTATTTGAAGATCGTCCATACTCAAAAGATCTCAATTACATATCACTGTGGTTCGTTAAAGGCACCGATTACATCAAAGGAACGCGCGCCCAGTTGGCATTTGTGACCACCAAGACTGTTGCCCAGGGCGAGCATGTTGGTCTCCTGTTTCCGATGATTTTCGCATCGGGTATCGAAATTGGCTTTGCATATCCAGGTTTCCAGTGGGATAACAATGCCAAGAGAAATGCGGACGTCACTGTCGCGGTAATCGGCCTAAGAACAGCTAGAAGCGACCCGAAGTACATTTACAACGATGGGTTTCGGATCACTGCTACAAATATCAACGGATATCTCGCCGATAGCCCTAACGTCTTCGTCTTAGCCAGGAGAAATCCATTGTCAGCGATACCTGTTATGTCGTTCGGCAGCATGCCAAACGACGGTGGCGGCCTGGTACTTAGCGATGCCGAGCGCAATCGACTAATCGCAGATGCCCCGGAGGCGAGCGCCTATGTGAGGCGGTTCCTCGGAGCAAGTGAATTCATTGCTGGTGAAGATCGATTCGCGCTCTGGATCGAAAATTCGGACGCGCAGTCCGCTCGTCGCGTGCCTTGGATCGCAGAGCGAATCGATCGAGTGAGACAGCATCGAGAAGGAAGCGGGCGTGCTGCGACTCGAAAGCTCGCCTCCATTCCGCACCGATTCGGTGAGATCCGTTATGAGCCCACTGAGTCCATAGTGGTCCCTAGCATCTCGTCTGGTCTGCGTAAGTATATTCCTATCGGCTACCTAGACGCCGACACAGTAATCTCAAACAAGGGATTTGCAATTTATAACGCAAAACCTTGGCTTTTCGCTCTCTTGACGTCTCAAATGCATATGTCCTGGGTAAACGCCGTATCGGGGCGCATGCGGATCAACTACCAGTACTCGAATACTATCGTTTATAATAACTTCCCGGTTCCACAACTTACGGACTCGATGCAGGAAATGCTCACTGTCAGCGCACTACGTGTGCTCGATGTCCGCGAGTACCACTGCGAACGTTCACTCGCTGAACTTTATGACCCAGACGAGATGCCGCACGATCTCCGGGCCGCCCATGCCGCAATAGACTCGCTGGTCGATTCCGTTTACTCCAAGAAGCCCTACGAGTCTGATGAGCAGCGCCTGTCAGACCTGTTCGCGCTGCACGAGCGTATGACTGCTGAGCAGGCCACGAAGGCCCCGGCAAAGAGGACCCGAGGACTGTGAAGTGAACGCGACCAACAAGCCCGTGAATGTTGTCGACGTGCACTACGGTCAGACCAAGGCGTCAGTGAATATCGACGCACTGGGCATGCGCGAAATGCAGCAGCGCGTCTTCCAGCGCCGACAAGCCCAGCACTTGCTAGTCAAGGCCCCGCCGGCGTCGGGCAAGTCGCGCGCCTTGATGTTCGTGGCGCTCGACAAGCTCTACAACCAGGGCCGCAAGAAGGTCATTGTCGCGGTTCCGGAGCGGTCCATCGGAGCGTCGTTCGCATCGACAGCCCTAACGAAGAACGGCTTCTGGGCGGACTGGGAAATTAAGGACGAGCACAACCTTTGCGACGCAGGCTCGTCTGCGGGGAAGGTCGACGCATTCATCGACTTCCTCGAGGGGCCTGACGCGGTGCTGGTCTGCACGCACGCGACGCTCCGCTTCGCCTTTGAAAAGCTAGCCCCAGAGTCGTTCAACGGGACCGTGCTCGCGATCGACGAATTTCACCACGTGTCGGCGGACACGCAGTCCTCGCGGCTGGGCGCGCTGCTTCGCGACGTGATGCGCGGCTCGGACGTCCACATCGTGGCCATGACGGGTTCGTATTTCCGCGGGGACTCGGTGCCGGTGCTGTCGCCCGAGGATGAAGCGAAGTTCACGCCGGTCACGTTCAACTACTACGACCAGCTCGACGGCTACGAGCACCTGCGGTCCCTGGGCATTGGACATCACTTCTACCAGGGCCGGTACACGGACGCGATCCATGAGGTGCTCGACCTCGACAAGAAGACAATCGTGCACATTCCAAGTGTGAACTCGGGTGAGTCCACAAAGGACAAGATCGAGGAGGTCGGCCGGATCATCGATGCGATAGGCCAGGTCGAGTCGACGGACCCGGAATCGGGGTTCATCAGCGTCCGCCGACAGGACACAGGTGAGATCGTGCGCGTCGCGGACCTCGTCGACGACACCGACCAGAAGAAGCGTGGCGACACTCTGCACTACCTGTCCCACACCGCTTCAAAGGAGCGTGACGGGGTCGATATCATCATCGCACTGGGCATGGCGAAAGAAGGCTTTGATTGGCCCTTCGCGGAGCACGCACTGACGGTCGGCTACCGAGCGTCACTCACCGAAATCATCCAGATCATCGGGCGCGTAACCCGCGACAGCCCGGGCAAGTCACACGCGCAGTTCACAAACCTCATTGCCGAGCCGGACGCCTCGCAGGGCGAAGTTAAAGTGTCTGTCAACAACATGCTTAAGGCGATCACGGCGTCGCTGCTGATGGAACAGGTACTTGCGCCAAACTTCAACTTCAAGACGAAGAAGTTCGACGACGGCGGGCCAGCGAAGCAGGGCGAACTCAGGATCAAGGGTTTTAGGGAGCCGTCCAGCGATCGAGTCAAGCAAATCGTCTCGACAGATCTGAATGACCTCAAGGCGACCATTCTCCAGGATGACACCTTTGCGCGGGCCGCCGCGGGCTCGATCGACGCCGAGACGACTAACAGGGTGCTGATTCCCAAGATCATCCGGGAGAAGTATCCCGACCTAACGGAGGAGCAGGTCGAGGAGGTGCGCCAGCAGGTCGTCGTGGACTCGGTGGTCAAAAACGGCGAGGTACGCGAGGTCGGCGACAAGCGCTTCATCAAGATGGCCGAGAAGTTCGTAAACATCGACGAGCTGAACATCAACCTCATCGACTCCGTGAACCCGTTCCAGCGAGCATTTGAGGTGCTATCAAAGTCGGTCACGCCCTCGGTGCTGCGCCTCATCCAAGACACGATCACATCAACGAGAATCGACTTCTCCGAGGAGGAGGCCCTGGCGCTGTTCCCGAAGATAAAGACCTGGAAGCAGGTGAACGGCAAAAATCCGGACATCAGGTCTGAAGATTTAACGGAGAAGCGGTTGGGGACGGCTTTGCTCTTCTTGCAAAAGCTCGCAACGCAACGCAAGGCGGAGAAGGCAGCAACGGAGACGGTGGTGGAATGAGCGAGAACGGGACCTTTGAGCCCAGGGCACCGCTGAGCCTTGACGACATCCTGGACGACGACCTGCTGACCGCGCCGGAGAAACCGAAGAAGCTCACCGCATCGGACCGCATGGAGCGCGCCTTCCTCGAGATCGTGCAGTTCAGGCGAACCGAGGGGCGGCGGCCCAGCTCGCAGACGCGCAAGATCGCTGAACGAAAGCTTGGCGCACGATTGGATGGGTTCCAGGCCAACGACGCCGCGGCCGAGGTAGTGGCACACCTCGACGAATTCGGTCTGCTTGAGGCCGCCTCAGCGCCGGCGTCCATCGACGACCTGCTGGAGGCGGGCGACCTCGATGACTTGCTGGCGGACGAGTCCGGAATACTCGACATCTCAGATCTGCCTGTGGTCAAGCGCCCCGAGTCGGCCGACTCGATCGCCCAGCGAGTTCGGGCGAAGGATTTTGAACAGTTTGAGCCGCTCTTCAAGGCGAAACACGTCGAGTTGCAGGACGGCACTTTCACGCTGAAGCCGTTCACGGGCATGGACCTGATTCGCGAGGGCGTGTTCTTCGTGATTAATGGGGTCATGTGCTTCGTCGCTGAGGTAGGCGAAACGGTCGAGCTGGTGATCGGGGGCGAATCGCGTAAGAAGCAGCGCCTGCGCCTTGTGTTCGAGAACGGCACTGAGTCGGCTATGTACGACAAGAGCCTTCAGACCCGCATGTATGAGGCGCAGGGGCAGGTGCTGACGCGCACGGGTCACGGCCCAGAGGACATCTTCGACGCGGACATCGAAAGCGGGCACATCTACGTGCTGGAGTCGATGAGCACCGATCCACTGATCGCGAATCTCAAAGACCTGTACAAGATCGGCTTCTCGACCACCAGCGTGGAGAAGCGCTTGAAAGGTGCTTCAACGTCACCGACGTACCTGATGGCCCCGGTCATAGTTGTCGCGGACTACCGCGTTTACAACGTCAAGGCATCGACGTTGGAGGCCCTGCTGCATCGGGTATTCGCCGACGTTCGCCTTGACCTCACACAAGTCGACCGGAAGGGGCGCGACTACGACCCATCGGAGTGGTTCGTCGTGCCCCGCGATGTCATCAACCGAGCTGTCGCCATGATCATGTCCGGAGAGATCATCGATTACGTCTACGATCGCGACTCCCGGCAGCTTGAGCGTCGTCCGGCTTGATCGAGGTGCGATGCCGGCAAGCTCGGCCCTGCGCCGTCCGCGAGCAATCCTGCCGAAGCGAGCAGCGATGAACGATAGGGAAAGAGGCCGTTCATCTTGTCAGGGTTCTTGGCATGGACGTCCTGGCAGGCGTTGCGTCCAGATCGATTTTCGGCTGGTAACCTCGCCGGCGCCACCTCGAATCGATGCCCCGCACAGCAGAACGCCCTCCGTGACTCCAGGGAGGGCGTTCTGCTGTGCTGGGAGGCGTCAGCCGATGATCTGCTTCCAGATCGCGGCGTTGTGCTCGTTGAGGTACCAGTGCGTCTCACCGCTCCAGTTGATCGGCCAGCGAATGTCGCCACCGAAGCGGTTCTTCATCCAGCGGCTCGCTGCACCGAATGTCTTCTGGACGGTGAGCCCCTCCATCTCGACTTTCGCGCCGACCTCGTCGATCGACAGCGGGTCCGGCGCAGCCTCGAGCAGGATCGTGAGCACCTTCGCCATGAGCTGGACGGAGGTCGCATCGCTCTCGGCCAGCAAGGTGAGCTCCTCGAGGGTCCAGTCGCGCGCTTCATCGTTTTTAGGAGATGCATTGAGGGCCGGTGTGCCGTCGCGGTCCGCGATGAATCGATAGACATCGAGCACAAGGTGCTCGGGGACCTGGACGGGGACGAAGACGGTCATTGGGGCAACCTCCGGGGATTGGTTTGCGTTCACGCGATGAACCTAGCACTCTTGCGAGAGTCTTGCACGACTCTTGCTTGAAATGGCGTCTAGCTTCCTTTGCCGAGGCCCGGGAGTCCTCCACCGACGGTTCGGACACTCGCGCTCGACACGTCGTAAAACACCGGTGAATGCCCCTTCTGCGCGGCTGATGACCCCGCGTGGCTCGCTCTTGGACGAGAACCGCGTCGACCACGAGACCGATTGGGCCGAGAAAGCGTCCAGAGTTTCAACAGACCTCGGAGCGACCGGTGAGGTTATGGGAGAACACGATGCCTGAGCGGAGGTTCGTGTAGGTCAGCTGGCCACATTCTGGACACAGGTACGCCCACTTCGTCGACACCGGTGGCATCTCAGCGGCGTGACCGGCTCCCGGACACGCCGCGCCGCTGAGCCCGTCGTGATCCGTGGGATGCCCCGATGCCAGGTGCACGAGACAGCCGCACGCCGGGCGGCACAAAGAGATCCACCCATGCTTGGGCTGGCCTGACATATGGTGATATCCTTCTAAGAACCTGAATTTAACTCATGGGCCCGACGGGCGCGAGCCCAATCGACCAGGCTCACGGAATGGCCTTCACCGCCACTCCCATCAGGGGTAACTGACACGATGCGAAGTGCCCGACCCCGCCCACTCGATGCCAGCGAAATTCGGCTTGCTGCTTGCTGCTTGCTCGCGGCCGCTCGGCTCTGCCCGACATTGCTGAGTCTTAGGTACGCATCCGGTTTTGCGTTAGTGTCTCCGGAGACGGCCGTCAGGTGCGACAGCGAGGACGCCTTCATGGCCTCGTCGAGCTCGTCGTCGACGGCGGACGTGTCGCCGACGGCGAGCCCGGGCAGGAGGCTGCCGCCGTCGCCCGGGAGCTCCGCCGTCACGCCGCGGAAGTCGGAGCGCACCGAGTCCGCGAGGCCCGCCGCCCCGGACGGCGGCGCCCCGGGGACGACGTGGCCGCGCACGGCCGCGACGAAGGCGACGTCGTCGCCCGGCTCGACCGGGAGGACCGAGACGCGGGCGGACACCCCCTGCCCCACCTCGACCGTCGCCCCCTCCGCGACCCGCGGCCCGAGGAGGAGGAACGACGCCCGGCCGCGCCACACGACCTCGTCGGCCACGACGGCCTCGCGGACCGTCACCTGCACGGCTCGTGTGCCCGCCGCCAGACGGCCCGTCGCCGTGCCGTGCAGCTCGGCGGAGCGACCCGACAGGGCGACGAGCTCCTCCGGGTAGCGCACGTGCTGCCGTGCGGCCGCACCTGCCAGCACCAGCCCCGCGACGAGGGCCACGAGCGCGGCCAGTGCCGCGGCAGGGACGACCCGGGACCCGGTCGACCCCGGGTCTTGCGACCTCCCTGACGGCGTCGGCGACGGCGCGCGCGACGCCGAGGGCCACGCTCGTCGACCGCGTCGTCTGGCCACCACGGCGACGACCAGGGCCGCGGCCCCGACGAGGAGGAGCAGGACGCTCACCGCGACGTGCAGGTCGGGCCTCGGCAGGACCGCGACGAGCACGGCCCACGAGGCCCCCGCCGGCGCCGCCCAGCGGACGTCGACCTGTGTCGGGGCCCTCACACGGTGACCAACGGGGAGAGCGTCGCGAGGGTCTTCTCCCCGATGCCGCTGACGCCCAGCAGGTCGTCCACCGACCGGAAGGCGCCGTTCTGCCGACGCCACTCGAGGATCGCCGCCGAGGTCGCCGGCCCTACTCCGGGGAGCGTCTCGAGCGCTGCGGCGTCGGCCGAGTTGAGGTCCACGAGAGCCGCGCCCGGCCCGGACGCGCCGCCGCCCACCGCGGAGCCCGCACCTGCGCCTGTCCCGCCGGCCGCGGCCGCGCCGGCCCCGCCGCCAGGCCCGTCCGCCGCCTCCCCCACCGCCGGGACGTACAGCTGCTCGCCGTCGACGAGGGGCCGAGCCAGGTTGACCGCGCCCTGCTCGGCGTCGTCGGCGAAGCCCCCCGCCGCCGCGACGACGTCGACGACCCGTGCCCCCGGCGGCAGCTCGTAGAGACCAGGCAGCGCGACCCTGCCGTGCACGTGCACGAAGACGGGCGAACCGGTCGCCGCGGGCTCCCCCGACGGGCCGGCCGCCCCGGGCGACCCGTCGGCGGGCGTCGGCCGTGACGTGATCGCGGTCTCGCCCGCGCCTCCTCGGGTCGCCGTCGCCGAGACCGCGACGGTGACCGCGAGCACCGCCAGCACGAGCACGACGACGGCCCCGACGCCGAGGCGCCAGCGCGGCCCGCGGGGGGCTGCCGGATCGGGCGCGGAGCGGAAGTCGACGACCATCCCCCGACGGTAGGAGGAGCGGCTCGGCACCCGCAGACGACGACGGCCGCCCTGGGGAACCAGGACGGCCGGTCGGCGACGGGGAGGAGCGAGTGCGCTACTTCACCGCGATGGCGACGAGGCGCGGCGCACGCACGACGACGTTCACGATCTGCTTGTCGCCGACCGCGCGCTGCACCGCCGCGGAGTCGCGGGCCAAGGCCTCGAGCTCGTCGGACCCGATCTTGGGCGAGACCTCGAGACGGTCGCGGACCTTGCCGTTCACCTGCACGACGGCCGTCACGCTGGTCTCGACGAGCAGGGTCGGGTCGGCCCGGCGCCAGCCGAAGTGGGCGACACCCACGCCGTCGTAGCCGAGCAGCTCCCACATCTCCGACGCCGTGTAGGGCGCGAAGAGCGAGAGCCCGAGGGCCACCGTCTCCGTCGCTTCGCGGACCGCGGGGTCGGCGGCGCCGGCGCCGCTGTCGATCGTCTTGCGGACGGCGTTGACGAGCTCCATGAGGCGGGCGACGACGACGTTGTACTTGAACGCCTCGCTGAGGCCCGGGGCCTCGGCGAGGAACCGGTGGGTGACCCGGCGCAGCGCCTGGTCGCCCTCGGCCCAGACCACGTCGCGCGGGCTGTCGACGTCGGTCGCTAGCCGGAACGCCCGGGCGAGGAACTTCGCGGACCCTGCCGGCGAGACGTCGGCCCAGTCGATGTCGTCCTCGGGCGGGCCGGCGAAGGCCATCGTCAGGCGGATCGCGTCGACGCCGTGCTTCGTGATCTCGTCGGACAGGCTGACGACGTTGCCCTTGCTCTTGCTCATCTTCGCGCCGTCCTGCAGCACCATGCCCTGGTTCAGCAGGGCGCTGAACGGCTCCGTGAAGTCGACGTGGCCGAGGTCGAAGAGCACCTTGGTGATGAAGCGCGCGTAGAGCAGGTGCAGGATCGCGTGCTCGACGCCGCCCACGTACTGGTCGACGGGGGCCCACTTGCTCGCCTGGGCCGGGTCGAACGCCCGCTCGGTGTCGGTCGGGTCGAGGAACCGGAGGAAGTACCACGAGCTGTCGACGAAGGTGTCCATCGTGTCGGCGTCGCGGCGCGCGGGCGAGCCGTCGCGCGGGTCGGGCACGTTCACCCAGTCGGTCGCGGCGCCGAGGGGCGAGCTGCCCTTGGGCTTGAGGTCGAGGCCCTCCGTCGGGGGCAGCAGCACGGGCAGCTGGTCGACGGGCACGGGGACCTCGACGCCGTCGGCGCCGTGCACGATCGGGATCGGCGTTCCCCAGAAGCGCTGGCGCGAGATGAGCCAGTCGCGGAGGCGGTAGGTCTTCGCGGCCTTGCCGGAACCCGACTGCTCGAGCAGCTCGATCACGCGCTTGATCGCGTTCGACTTGCTCAGGCCGGTGAGCGGCCCCGAGTTCATCAACCGGCCCTCGCCGGTCAGGGCGACGCCGGTCGACGCGGGGTCGAGGTCGGGCAGGTCGTCGGGCAGGATCGCCTGGCCCTCGTCGTCCAGCTGCAGCTTGGGGATGACGCCCGTGACGGGCGCGTTGGTGTCGACGACGACGCGGACCGGCAGGTCGTACTTGCGGGCGAAGTCGAGATCGCGCTGGTCGTGCGCGGGCACGGCCATGACGGCGCCGTGGCCGTAGTCGGCGAGCACGTAGTCCGCGGCCCAGACGGGCATCGGGTCGCCCGTGACCGGGTTCACCGCGACGCGCCCGAGGGGCACGCCGGTCTTCGGGCGCTCGCTCGACTGGCGCTCGATCTCGGTCGCCTTCTGCACCTCGACCAGGTAGGAGGCGAAGGTCTCCTTGACGTCGTCGGTCGCGTCGGCGACGAGCTCGGCCGCGAGGTCGGAGTCGGGCGCGACGACCATGAAGGTGGCGCCCCAGAGCGTGTCGGGACGGGTCGTGAAGACCGTGACCCGCTCCTCCCTGCCCTCGATCTCGAAGTGCACGTCGGCACCGATCGACCGGCCGATCCAGTTGCGCTGCATGTTCAGCACCTTGGTCGGCCAGTGGCCCTCGAGCTGGTTGAGGTCGTCGAGCAGGCGGTCGGCGTAGTCGGTGATCTTGAAGTACCACTGCGTCAGCTTCTTCTTGACGACGACGGCGCCCGAGCGGTCGGACGTGCCGTCGGCCAGGACCTGCTCGTTCGCGAGCACGGTCTGGTCGACCGGGTCCCAGTTGACCCAGCTGTCCTTGCGGTAGGCGAGGCCCTTGTCGTACATCTGCAGGAACAGCCACTGGTTCCACTTGTAGTACTCGGGGTCGCTCGTGTGCAGCACGCGGTCCCAGTCGAACGACGGCGCGTAGAGCTTCATGCTCTGCTTCTGCTGCTCGATGTTCGCGTAGGTCCACTCGCGGGGGTCGACCCCGCGCTTGATGGCGGCGTTCTCGGCGGGCAGGCCGAAGCTGTCCCAGCCGATCGGGTGCAGCACGTTGAAGCCCTGCTGGCGCCAGTAGCGCGTGACCATGTCGCCGAGCGCGTACTGCTCGGCGTGCCCCATGTGCAAGTCGCCCGAGGGGTACGGGAACATGTCGAGGATGTACTTGCGCGGCCGCACGTCGTCCGGGTCGACGGCGAAGGGCTTCGCCTCCTCCCAGATCGCCTGCCACTTCTGCTGCAGGCGAGCAGGGTCGTAGGCGCGCTCCGTCTCGCCCTCGGCGTGGGCCGGGGTCTCGGACGCCGGGGTGGTGGACGCCTGGTCGGCGGACGCTGTCGTGTCGTGCTCGTGGGCCACGGGACTCTCAATCGCTGCGGTGGGGAGGTGGGCAGCCCGAGGGCGCCCTGAGGGGCGCACGCGCGGGGCGGTCCGTCGTCCAGGGTAGCGGGCCGACCGTCTCGTCAGGGCACGGGCTGCGTCGGCACGGCGGGAGCCGAGGAGGCGCCCGCCGCGACCGCGTCGAGGGCGCGCAGCAGGGCGGCAGACTTCAGCCGCACCTCCTCGAGCTCGACGGACGGCACCGACGATGCGGTGATGCCTCCCCCGGCGCCGACGCTCGCGCGGCCGGGCCGTCGCGACGTCGCGCGCTCGACGACGATCGACCGGATGGCCATGGCGAGCGAGGCGGAGCCGTCCAGGCCGAGATGCCCCACGACGCCCGAGTAGACGCCGCGCGGCCGCCCCTCCCACGCGGCGAGCAGCTGCACGGCCCGGCGCTTCGGCGCGCCGGTCATCGAGCCGGCGGGGAAGGCCGTCTCCACGACGTCGAGGGCGGTGCGCCCCGGGGCCAGGACGGCCGTCACCGTGCTCACCAGCTGGTGCACGTGGCGGTAGGACCGCACGGCGAACAGCTCGGCCACTGCGACGGTGCCGGGCGCCGCGACGCGGGTGAGGTCGTTGCGCACGAGGTCGACGATCATCAGGTTCTCCGCGAGCTCCTTCTCGTCCGCGCCGAGCTCGGCGGCGGCGCGGGCGTCGAGCGCCGCGTCCGGCGACCGCGGCCGGGTCCCCTTGATCGGGGACGACGAGACCGCCCCCTCCGCGTCGACCCGGAGGAACGACTCGGGCGAGGCCCCGAGCACCGACGTCGGGCCGATCCGCACGAAGGAGGCGTGCGGAGCCGGAGAGGACCGGCGCAGCCTCCGGTAGACGGCCAGGTCGTCCACGTCGCCCTCGACCGTGGTCCTCGTCGTGAGGCAGAGCACGTAGGCGTCGCCCGCCGTGATGGCCTGCTGGCAGCGCTCGACGAGCGCGAGGTAGGCGTCGTCGTCGTGCTGGCGCACGGCGGGGCGCGACGGTGCCGTGGGCTCGGACGGGTGCCCGGGTTCGCCCTCGGGGACGTCGCGCCAGGCCGCCGCGACGGCCGACAGCCAGCGGTCGTCGCCCAGGACCACCGCCTCCACCGACCTGTCGCCGTGGTCGAAGACCAGCGCGCGGTCGGTCAGCAGGAGCGCGAGGTCCGCGGGGGCGTCGGGGGCGGGCACGAGCCCGGCCGTGACCGAGGGAGGCGCGCCCCGGCCCACGCCCACGGTCGCGTCCTGGTCGAGGAGCCAGGTCCCGACGCCGTAGCCGAGCCAGCCGGCGGGCCCGAGCGGATCGGCGTCGCCTCGGGGATCGGCGAGGCCGGCACGGAGCTCGGCCCACGCGACGGCCAGGTCGTCGGGACCCGACGCCGTGAGCGCCGGGCCCCAGGCGACGACCGAGCGCCCCGACGAGGCACCGGGGCCCGCATCGGTCCAGACGACGTCGCCGGTGCGGGCGAGGGCGAGGACGACGGCCTCCGGGTCGCGCCACGAGAGCGGACGACGATGGACCGGGAGACGCATACCCTGAGTGTATGAGCCCCGGCGAGACCCTCCTGTGGCGCGGGGGCGAGCTCGCGTCGCCGCCCGCAGAGCCGACGGCACCGACGGCGGAGCAGCCCGCGGCGTCGGCCCCCGACGTGCTCGTCGCCGACTCGTGGCTCGTGCTCGACGGCGCCGTCCGCGCCCTCGACGTGCACCGCGACCGCTTCACGTCGTCCGTGGCGGCCACGGGCCTGGTCGCCGACGACGACGTCGAGGCCTTCTGGGGCGCGGTCGTCGACCGCCTGCCGCGGGACGGCGCCTGGTTCCCCCGCGTCGAGCTCGTCCGCGACGCCGCTGGGGCACCCGAGCTGCGCGCTCGACTGCGGACCGCTCCCGACCGCACGAGATCGGTGCGGGTGGCGACCGCGGCCCTTGATCCGCGTAGGTCGCCCCTCGTCAAGGGCCCCGATCTCGCCGCCCTCGGCGACCTGCGATCGGAGGCCGCTTCTCGCGGAGCGGAGGAGGCGGTGATCCTCTCCCCCGAGGGCCACGTCGTCGAGGGCGCGTGGAGCTCGCTGGTCTGGTGGCGCGGCGACTCCCTCTGCACGCCGGCGGACGACCTGCCCCGCCTGCCCGGGGTGACCTCGCGCACCGTGCTCACCCTCGCCGCCGTGCTCGGCGTCGACGTGCTGCACGACCGGACGACGCCGGCGGAGCTCGACGGCGCCGAGATCTGGTCGCTCAGTGCGCTGCACGGCGTCCGCATCGTCTCCGGGTGGGTCGACGGCCCGTCCCCGGCGGAGCAGCCGGGCCGGCTCGCCACGTGGCGGGCCCGCCTCGACGCCCTGCGCCGCCCGCTCCCGGCGAGGTCCTGACCGACCTGTTAGACCAGCGGGCTCCCGACCGGCGAGACCAGGGTTTCCCGGCCGGCGGTGAATAGGATCGGCCTGGTGGACGACGCGCTGACAGGACTCCTCGACCTCGTGCAGTCGGTCGACCCGCTCCTCCGGACCCTGCTCGCGGGGCTCGCCATGGTGCTGGAGACGAGCGTGCTGCTCGGGCTGCTCGTGCCCGGGGACACCGTGGCCGTGGTCTCCGCGACCGCGGTGGTCGGCCCGGTCGAGTTCGCGTCGCTCGTCGTCGCCCTCGTGCTCGGCGCCCTCACCGGCGAGAGCATCGGCTTCGCGCTCGGGCGGCACTTCGGCCCGGCCATCCGGCGCAGCCGTCTCGGCCGTCGCCTCGGCGAGCACAACTGGATCAGGGCCGAGAACTACCTCGCCCGACGCGGCGGCATCGCCGTCTTCGTCTCGCGCTTCCTGCCCGTGCTGCACTCGCTCATCCCCCTGACCGTGGGCACGAGCCCGATGCGCTACCGCACCTTCCTGGCCTGGACCACGCCGGCCTGCCTCCTCTGGGCGACGGCGTACGTGTCGGTGGGCGCTGCCGCCGCCGGCAGCTACCGGGAGCTCGCCGACCGCCTGCACGGCGCCGGCTACGTCTTCGTCGGCATCGTGGTCGCGTTCGCCGTGGTCGTGCTGCTCGTCAAGCGGCTCGTGCACCGGCGCGAGGAGAAGCACATGGCCCACCCGGACGACGACGCCGTCTGACGACGGAGGGGCCGGCACGTGCGTGCCGGCCCCTCCTCTGCTCATCGCTGGTCAGCCGACGAGCCCCTTGCTCTCGAGGAAGTCCTTGGCGATGGTGCCCTCGGACTCCTTGTCGGTCTGGCTCTTCGAGTTCATCTCCTGCAGGTCGGCCGAGGTCAGCGCCGCGTCGACCGCGTCGATGATGTCCTGGGCGCCCTGGTCGACCTTGTCCGAGACGATCGGCACCACGTTCTGCGGCAGGATCATGTTCTCGGGGTCGTCGAGGGTGACGAAGTCGTTCTCGACGATCAGCGGGCTGGCCGAGTAGAGGTCGGCGATCTGGACGCTGCCGTCCGACAGCGCCTTGGCCGTCAGCGGGCCGCCTCCGTCGTCGATCGGGGTCGAGGTGACGTCGACGCCGTAGATGCTCTTCAGGCCGGGAGGGCCGTAGGGACGGTCGACGTTCTCGGGCGGGGCGCCGAGGGCGATCGAGCCGGAGTAGTCCTTGAGGTCGGCCAGGCTCGTGATGCCGTTCTCCTCGGAGAACTCCTTCGTCACGTTGTAGCTGTCCTGGTCCGTCGCCTCGGCGGCGGCGAGGCTGGTGAGGCCGTCGGGCAGCGCGTCGGCGAGGGCCGACTCCACCTCCTCGGGCGTCTTGGCCGTCGTCTCCGCGTCGTAGAACTGCAGGAGGTTGCCCGAGTACTCGGGGAACACGTCGATGCTGCCGCTCTCGAGCTCGGGCAGGTACACCTCGCGCTGGCCGATGTCGTACTGACGGTCGACCGTGTAGCCGCCGTCCTCGAGCGCCTGGGCGTAGAGCTCGGCGATGATCTTGTTCGAGTAGTACTGCTGCGAACCGATCACTAGGGCGTCGGAGGACGACGCCGTGTCGTCGGAGCCGCTGCTGAGGGGGTCGCTCGACGAGCACCCTGCCAGGGCCACCACGGCCCCGATCGCGACTGCGCCGAGAACGGTGAGCCGGCCTTTCTTCGCTGTGTCGTTCACTGTGTTCCTTCTTCCTGGAGGGGTGTTGCGGTGCCCGGGGCGCGTCGGGCGACGCGCGCGCGGGAGTCGGTGGGGCGCCCTGCGGTGACGCCGGTCGGGACGACGAGGCGCTGGACGACGGAGAAGACGACCTCGAGGGCCACGGCGAGGGCGATCACGAGGATCGAGCCGGCCAGCATCGTGCCGTAGTCGTTGGCCCGCAGGCCCGTGATGATGTAGCTGCCGAGGCCGCCGGAGCCGACGATGGTCGCGAGCGTCGCCGTCGCGACGACCTGCAGCACGGCCGAGCGGATCCCGCCGATCAGCAGGGGCAGCCCGAGGGGCACCTCGACGCGCGTGACGATCTGCCACTCGGTCATGCCGACGGCGCGGGCGGCGTCGACCGTCGAGCGGTCGACGGCCTCGAACCCCGCGTAGGCACCGGCGAGCACCGAGGGGATCGCGAGGATGACGAACGAGATCATCGGGGCCGTGAGGCCGATGCCGACCCAGCCGGCGATGAGCGTGATGACGCCGAAGGTGGGCAGCGCCCGGGCTCCCCCCGAGACGGCGACCGCGATCGCACGCCCCCGACCCGTGTGGCCGATGGCGAAGCCGACGGGGATCGCGACGATCGACGCAAGAGCGACCGCCACGACCGAGTACCAGAGGTGCTCGCCGAGACGGGTGGGGATTCCGTTCGGGCCGGCCCAGCTGCTGCCGTCGCCGATGAACGCGAAGGCCTCCGTGAAGAAGTTCACGAGCGCACCGCCTCTCGGCGAGGCGACCGGGGCGAGGAGGCGTCGGTCTCGGAGGAGCGGGTCGACGACCGCCTCGAGGAGGCGCGGCGCGGCCTGCCGGGACGGCTCCACGGCATCAGCACGCGGCCGAGGAGCACGAGCAGCCCGTCGAGCACGAGCGCCATGACGATGGTGATCACGATTCCCGCGAGGATCTCCTCGGGGATGTCCCGCTGGAAGCCGTCGATGAAGAGCAGCCCGAGGCCGTTGACGCCCAGCACGCCGCCGACGGTGGCGAGGCTGACCGTGCTGACGACCACGACCCGGAGGCCGGCGAGCATGACGGGGCCCGCGAGGGGGAACTCGACGCGCCAGAAGCGCTGCCAGCTCGAGTAGCCCACGGCCGTCGCCGACTGGCGCACGTCGACCTCGACGGCGCCCAGGGCGTCGGCGACCGAGCGGACCATCAGTGCGACCCCGTAGAGCGTCAGCCCGATCACGATGTTGACGGGGCTGCGGAGTGACGTGCCGACGAGGGCGGGGAGGGCGACGAACAGGGGCAGCGACGGGATCGCGTAGAACAGGCCGGCGACCGTGAGGATGCCGCGGGACACGCGGTAGCGGTTCGCGAGCCAGCCGATCGGCAGCGAGATGACGAAGGCGAGGACGACCGGAGGCACGCTGAGGGCGAGGTGCACCAGCGTCTTGTCCCAGATGTAGTCGGCGTTCGACCAGATCCAGTTCACGACGCGTGCCCACCCTGCGCCGGGGCACCCGGAGCCTGGACGGCACCGGCCTCGCTCGGGGTCGCCGGTCTCGCGTGCGGCACGGTGGCGGGTTCCGTCAGCACACCGGTCGTGCGGCCCTCGTCGTCGACGACGACCTGGCCGGTGGCGGTCTGCTCGATGTGCAGCGCCCGCTTGCCCCGGTTCGAGCCGACGAAGTCGGCCACGAAGTCGCTGGCCGGATCGGAGAGGATCTCGGCGGGCGAGCCCTTCTGGGCGATCTTGCCGCCCTTCTCGAGGATGACGACCTGGTCGCCCAGCAGGAAGGCCTCGTCGATGTCGTGCGTGACGAACACGACCGTCTTGTCGAGCTCGCGCTGCAGCCGGACGAGCTCACGCTGCAGGTCGGCCCGGACGAGCGGGTCGACGGCGCCGAAGGGCTCGTCCATCAGGAGGATGTTCGGGTCGACGGCGAGGCCCCTGGCCACGCCCACTCGCTGCTGCTGGCCGCCGCTGAGCTGGCTCGGCCAGCGCTCGGCGAGCGAGCGGTCGAGGCCGACCGTGTCCATCAGGTCCAGGGCCCGGCTCCGCGCCTCCTTCTTGGAGACGCCCTTGAGCACGGGGACGGTCGCGATGTTGTCGACGACCCGGCGGTGCGGCAACAGCCCCGAGTTCTGCATCACGTAGCCGATGCTGCGGCGGAGGCCCACGGGCTCGAGGCCGCCGATCTCGTCGCCGTCGATCTCGATCGACCCGCTGGTCGGGTCGACCATCCGGTTGATCATGCGGAGGATGGTGGTCTTGCCGCAGCCGCTCGACCCGACGAAGACGGTGGTCTCGCGCGACGGGATGACGAGGCTGAAGTCGTCGACGGCGAGGGTGCCGTCGGGATACTGCTTGGTCACCGAGGTGAACTCGATCATGGGTGGCTCATTCCTCGTGGGCAGCACGAATCGACACTTGCCAGTCCCGACACTGAACCACACGACGACGGATGAGGGCCGTCACCGCCTCCTCTGTTTCGCAGAACGGACGGGGAAGGGCCAGCGACGAGTCAGGCGAGGGTGAGGTGCGCCTCGAGGTAGGACTTCGACACGCGACGGCACTCGTCCACGAAGCGCGCGTCGCCGTCGCCGCCGGCGAGGAACGCCCGCGCCAGGAGCGAGACGCCGATCTCGACCACGACCTGCACGGCGAGCTCGGAGTCGGCGTCGCGGACGACTCCGAAGCGCTGCTCGAACATCCCGAGCACGGCCTCGGCGAAGGAGCTGAGCGAGGAGGTGGCCTGCGGCGAGCCCGCGTCGGGAGCGTCGCTGAAGCGGATGGCCCGGAAGCCGGGCTCGTTCCGGTAGAGCTCGACCTTGGAGTCGATCACGATGTCGACGGCGCCGCGCCAGTCGGCCGCTCCGTCGGCGTCGAGGGTGTCGGCCACCCGGTTCGTCAGGCGCTGCACGCAGCGCAGGGCGAGGGCGTCCACGACCGCGATGCGGTCGGGGAAGTACCGGTAGACCGTGCCGATGGAGGCGCCGGCCCGCTCGGCGACCATCGCCGTCGTCAGGCGCTCGTAGCCGATCTCGTCGATGATCGCCGCGGCGGCGTCGAGGAGGCCGGTGAGCCGTGCGGAGCTGCGAGCCTGCACGGGCTCGTTCCTGAGCAGCGACGAACCCCCGGGCAGTGCGTCGTGGACGTCGGTGACGAGCAAGGGGTTCTCCTTCGTGCGGCGTCGCCGGGGCGACGTGGTGCGTGCGGTGCGGTGCTGGTGGGCGGTCAGTGACCGGCGGGTCAGGGCCCTGAGGGGGCGTCAGGGCGACCTCGTCGACCGATGTCGGTCGCAGCCGGGAGAATGGTGCGCATGTGCGGACGATTCGTGATGGCGCGTGCCTCGAGCGACCTGGTGCCCTTGTTCGACGTCGACGTCTCGGGCGACAGTCTCCCAGACCCTTCCTGGAACATCGCTCCGACCCGCCCGGTGACGGTGCTGATCGACGCGGCGCCCCGCGGGGACGACGCGGGCGGGCCTCCCGTGCGCCGCCTCGCCGCCGCTCGGTGGGGCCTGGTCCCGGCCGGCTCCGACGGTCCTGCCGGGCCCCCGGTGTTCAATGCACGGTCCGAGACGGCCGCAGAGAAGCCGATGTTCCGCGAGGCCCTGGCCTCGCGGCGGGCCCTCGTGCCGGCGACGGGCTGGTACGAGTGGCAGGCGCTTCCCGACGGGGGCAAGCGTCCCGTCGCCGTGCGGCTCCCCGACGACGAGGTGCTCCTGTTCGCCGCGCTGTACGAGTGGTGGCGCGACCCGGGCGCCGAGGTCGGGTCGCCGTCCCGGTGGCTGCTGTCCACGACCGTGCTGACCCGCGCCTCCTCGGGTCCGCTCGCGGCGGTCCACGACCGGATGCCCGTGCTCGTCGGCGCCGACGTCATGGACGACTGGCTCGACCCGGAGGCCGAGGGCGACGACGACCTGCTGCAGGGCGTCGCGGGGCTGTCCGACGAGATCGCCGCTCGGCTCGTCGTGCACGAGGTCTCCCCCGACGTCGGCTCGGTCGCGAACGACTCCCCCTCCTTGCTGCTGCGCGTGTGAGGCAGTGAGGGCGCACGGTCGGTCGACCGTGCGAGGATGACCGGATGCCCGACATCCGAAAGCAGGCCCCGGCCGCTGTCGAGCCCCTCCTGCACCGGGCGGCGCGCATCGAGAACTCCGTGCACCGGTTCCGCGAGAAGCGGGCGCGCAAGCGCGGCCTGCGTCCGACGATCGTGCCGTACACGGGCTACGGCTCGAGCGGGTGGGTCCGCGTCCTGTCGCGCGTGCTGCTCACGCGGACCGGCACCCTCGACGGCGCCGACCGCGCGAACGTCCGCGGCTGGCGCAGCTTCACGAGCGTGCCGGTCGAGCACGCGGTCGTCGAGGTGACCATCGGCGGACGGACGCAGACGGTGACCACCGACCGCGGAGGCGTCCTCGACGTACGGCTCGAGTCCGACCTCGCGCCGGGCTGGCACGTCGTGACGATCACGACCGAGGGCTCCCTCCCGGTGGAGGCGCCGGTCGCGGTGATCGACCCCGACGCACGGTTCGGCATCGTCTCGGACATCGACGACACGGTCATGGTGACGTCGCTCCCGAGGCCCCTGCTCGCGGCGTGGAACACCTTCGTCCTCAACGAGCACGCTCGGCGGCCGGTGCCCGGCATGGCCGTCCTGTACGAACGGCTGCACGCCTCGTCGGGAGGCTGCCCGGTCGTCTACCTGTCGACGGGCGCCTGGAACGTCGCCCCCACGCTCTCGCGGTTCCTGTCGCGGAACCTCTACCCCAGCGGGCCCCTGCTGCTCACGGACTGGGGTCCCACGCACGACCGCTTCTTTCGGAGCGGTCGACTCCACAAGCAGGGCTCGCTCGACCGGCTGGCGGAGGAGTTCCCCCGGGTGCGGTGGCTTCTCGTCGGCGACGACGGGCAGCACGACGAGGAGCTGTACGGCCGGTTCCTGCACGACCACCCCGAGAACGTGGCCGCGGTGGCCATCCGCGAGCTGTCGCCGAGCGAGGCCGTGCTGGCCGGAGGGCGGTCACGGTCGGAGCACGCGCAGGGCACCGATGTCGCCTGGGTGTCCGCGCCGGATGGCGCCGGCCTCTGGGACCAGCTGACGGAGGCCGGGGTCGTCGCCGCCCGGACGCCCTGAGCTGTCACGATGAGTTGCGGTCCTGCTATGACGGGAAATCCGGTTGTCAGGACGCGATATTGCTCTTATGATCGGAAATCCACGTACAGGAGGACCATGATGGATCAGCCCTTCCCTGACCCCTCCGCGCGGTCCACCGTCGAGTGGGAGGCCCGGATCGGCAGCCAGGTGCGGGCGTCGCGACTCGACGCCGGGCTCGACCAGATCTCGTTGGCGCGCCGGGCCGACCTCTCGACCAGCACCCTCCAGTCGCTCGAGAACGGCCGCGGGAGCACGCTCTCGACCCTGGTCCGCGTGCTGCGGGCCCTCGGCGCCGAGGACGCCCTCGACGCCCTGGCCCCGGCGAGCGCCGTGAGCCCCATCGACGTCCTCCGGTCGGCCGACCCGGCCCCGCGTCGTCGCGTGTACCGGCCACGGGCACCGCGCGGGAGCAGCGGGTCGTGAGCTGGGTGCCGGTCCAGGCGGTCGAGGTCACGGCCTGGGGCGAGCGGGTCGGCGCGGTCGCCCTCGACCCCGCGCTCGGTGCGTACGTGTTCGAGTACTACCCCGAGTGGGCGGCGCGAGGCGTCGAGCTCGCCCCGCTGACCATGCCGGTCCGTCGGCGCCGGCACGTGTTCCCGCAGCTGCCGGAGGCGACGTTCCACCGTCTCCCGGCGTTGCTGGCGGACGCGCTGCCCGACGACTTCGGGAACGCCGTGATCGACGCGTGGCTGGCGCGGCAGGGCGTCGGGCGCGGGGCGGCGACGCCGCTCGACCGGCTGGCGTACATGGCGGACCGGGCGATGGGCGCCCTCGAGTTCCGGCCGTCCCGGGGGCCGCGTCACCGGACCGCGAGCGCGGTCGAGCTGAGCGACCTGGTCGCGGGTGCGCGGAGCGTGCTCGACGCCGAGTTCTCGGACGACCGGGAGACCGAGTCGGCGGTCCGCTCCCTGATCCAGGTGGGGACGTCGGCAGGAGGGGCGCGGGCCAAGGCCGTGGTCGCGTGGGACCGCGAGACCGGCGAGGTCCGGTCCGGCCAGCTGCCGGCTCCCGAGGGGTTCGAGCACTGGCTGCTGAAGCTCGACGGCATGGGCGCCGACTCGGAGCTCGGGCAGGGCGACTCGTCGGGCAGGGTGGAGCTGGCGTACTCGGCGATGGCGGGGGCGGCCGGCATCGACATGGCCGAGTGCCGGCTGCTCGAGGAGGGCGACAGGGCCCACTTCATGACCCGGCGCTTCGACCGGCTGCCGTCGGGCAAGGCGCACACGGTGACCCTCTGCGGCACGGCGCACCTCGACTTCCGTCAGCGGCAGGTGCACGACTACGGGCAGCTGTTCGACGTGGCGACCCGCGTCGTCGGGCGGGAGGCGCTGCCGCAGGCGTTCCGGCGCATGGTGTTCAACGTGCTGGCGGCGAACAACGACGACCACACGAAGAACACGTCGTTCCTGCTCCGGTCGGCGACGTCGTCGTGGGAGCTGGCGCCCGCGTACGACGTGACGTTCGCGCACAACCCGACGGGCCGGTTCACGTACCAGCACCTGATGGGGGTCGACGGCGTGTGGCGCGACCCTGCCGAGGCGGACGTGATGCGCCTGGCCGACCGCCACCTCGTCCCCGGCGCCTCGGACATCGTGGCGGAGGTGCACGACGCGGTCGCCGGCTGGCGTGGCTTCGCTGACGAGGCAGGGGTGCCGGGAGGCGTCGCGCGGCACGTGCAGGAGAGCCTGCTGCCCTGGTGACGGGGACCCCTGGCCGATGTCGGGGGCCCGACCTACACTCGTGGTCGAACACACGTTCGAACGAGGAGGCGGCATGAAGGTCGACGAAGCGGTGCCGGTCGAGACGACCGAGGGCGGGGCGCCGTTGCGGTTCGTCTGGCGGGGGGTCGTGTACGGCGTGGTGAGCCCGCCAGAGCGGTGGGTCACCCGACGCGAGTGGTGGAGATCGGCGGCCAGGGCGCCCCGGGGTTCCGGGGAGGCGCTGCTCGAGCTGCCGGTCTGGCGGGTCGACGCGCTCCCGCTGACCGACGGGGCGCACCGGGTCGACGGCACCTTCGACCTCGCCTGCGACGGCACCGACGGCTCGTGGCTGCTGCTCGGCGTGTTCGACGACCGGGTCGAGCAGCAGCTGTTCGCGTGACGCCGCGAGACGTCCGCGACCCCCGGGAATGCCCGGGGTGCGAGACTCGTTCTCACGAGTGCTTCGGGGACGGTGTGATTCCGTACCGGCGGTGACAGCCCGCGACCCTCTCGACACCGAGAGGCTGATCCAGTGACAGCCCTGCGAGGGCCATTCTGGAGCCGACAGTAAAGTCTGGATGAGAGAAGCGAGCGTCGATCGCGCCTGTGGTCGCGCCTCCCCGATCCGACGACGCCCGGCGTCGTCACCGACGAGGAGGACACGATGACCCTGATCCGCTGGCTGTTCGACGCGCAGCTCGTGCTGGGCGACCAGACGATCCTGTGGCGCGAGGTGATCGGCAACGTCTTCGGGCTGCTGAGCGCCCTCGGCGGCATGCGCCGCAAGGTGTGGGCCTGGCCGGTCGGCATCGTGGGCAACGCCCTGCTGTTCACCGTGTTCCTCGGGGCCGTCTTCGACACCCCGAACCCGGTGAACCTCCTCGGCCAGGCAGGGCGCCAGGTGATGTTCATCGCGGTGTCGATCTGGGGCTGGTACCGCTGGAGCCGCTCCCGCGACGGAGGCGCGAGCTCCCCTGTCGAGCCTCGCTGGGCCGGCGCGAAGAACCGGGTCGTGCTCGTCGTGGCCCTGTTCGGCGGGACCGCCGTCCTCACCCCCGTCTTCAGCGCCCTGGGCTCGTACGAGCCCGTGTGGGCCGACGCCTGGATCTTCACGGGCTCGCTGCTCGCCACCTGGGGCATGGCCAAGGGCTGGGTCGAGTTCTGGCTGATCTGGGTCGCCGTCGACCTCGTGGGCACGCCCCTGCTCTTCAGCGCCGGCTACTACGCCTCGGGCCTCATGTACGTCTTCTACGGCGCCTTCACCCTGGTCGGCTTCTTCGTGTGGGCGCGCACCCGCCGCAGCAAGCCGCAGGTCGAGACCCTCTGGCCCGACCCGACGCTGCAGCGCTGAGCTGAACTGAGCCGGCGGGGCAGGGCGGGGCGGGGCTGCGCACCGGCCCGCCCGTCAGGGCCGGGCTGGATCCGAGCAACCGCTGGCAGGATGTGCCCATGCCCCTGGCCATCGAGAACTACGCGCTCATCGGCGATCTGCACACCGGCTGCCTCGTGGGCACCGACGGCAGCATCGACTGGCTCTGCCTGCCCCGCTTCGACTCGGCCTCGACCTTCGGCGCGCTGCTCGGCGACCATGACTCCGGCCGGTGGCTGGTCGCCCCCCGCGACGCCGACGCCACGTCGACCCGGCGCTACGTCGACGGGACCTTCGTGCTCGTCACGACCTGGACCACGCCCACCGGGGTCGTCGAGGTCACCGACCTGATGCCCTACGGCGACCGACGGGCCGACGTGGTCCGGCGCGTGACCGGCGTCTCCGGGACGGTCACGATGCACGTCGACCTCGCCATCCGCTTCGGCTACGGCACGGCCGTCCCCTGGGTGCGCCAGGTGCCCGAAGCCGACGGGACCGCCCTGGTCGCCACGGCGGGGCCGGACGCGGTAGTCGTCCGGGGCCCGCGCCTCACCGCCGCCGACCACACCCACGAGGCCGACTTCGACGTCGCGGCCGGCGAGACCGTCGACCACACCCTCACCTGGTACCCCTCGCACCGGGAGCCGCCCACCGCGATCGACGTGACGGCCCGGATCGACGAGACGGTCACGTGGTGGCAGCAGTGGGCGGCCCGGTGCACCGCTCCCCCCGTGTACGAACGGGAGGTGCACCGGTCGCTGCTCATCCTGCGCGCGCTCACGAACGAGGACACCGGCGGCATCGTGGCGGCCGCGACGACGAGCCTGCCCGAGCAGTTCGGCGGCTCACGGAACTGGGACTACCGCTACGTCTGGCTTCGCGACGCCTCCATGACCCTCCAGGCGCTCATCCTGCACGGCTACGCCGAGGAGGCCGACCGGTGGCGCGGCTGGCTGCTGCGGGCCATCGCCGGCGACCCCGCCGACGTGCAGATCATGTACGGCCTGGCCGGCGAGCGCTACCTGCACGAGAGCGAGCTCGGCCAGCTGCCCGGCTACGACGGCGCCTCCCCCGTCCGCATCGGCAACGCCGCCTACAAGCAGTACCAGGGCGACATCTTCGGCGAGGTGATGGTCGCCCTGCACGAGGCCCGGCTGCTCGGCGTCGAGGAGACCGAGTACTCCTGGCCGCTCCAGCGCGCCCTGGTGCAGTACGTCGAGGACAACTGGACCCGGCCGGACAACGGCATCTGGGAGATCCGGGGCGAGTTGCAGCACTTCACGCACTCGCGGGCGATGATCTGGGCGTCCCTCGACCGGGCGATCCAGGGCGTCGAGCAGTTCGGCCTCGACGGCCCCGTCGACCGGTGGCGGGCGCTCCGCGACGAGGTGCGCACCGAGATCGAGGCGAAGGGCTGGGACGCCGACCGCGGCACCTTCACGCAGTACTACGGCACGTCGGAGGTGGATGCGTCGCTGCTGCAGCTCGCCCAGGTCGGGTTCGTCGCCGCCGACGACCCGAGGATGCTCGGCACCGTCGCGGCGATCGAGGCGGACCTGCTGCACGACGGCCTGCTGCGGCGGTACCGCACCGAGAGCGGCGTGGACGGGCTGAGCGGCGCCGAGAACCCGTTCCTCACCTGCTCGTTCTGGCTGGCCGAGCAGTACGCGGCGTCCGGCCGCGTCGTCGACGCGGTGGCCTTGATGGACCGCCTCGTGGGCTACTGCAACGACGTCGGGATGCTGTCGGAGGAGATCGAGGTCGCGACCGGCAGGCACGTCGGGAACACGCCCCAGGCGCTCTCGCACCTCGCCCTCGTCCGTGCTGCCGATGCCATCGCGAAGGCGCAGCAGCAGGGCCCGTCCCAGGCCCGGGCCTCCTCCTCCGCCTGAGGCGGAGACGACGACGGCCGCCCTGCTCGAGGAGCGGGGCGGCCGTCGGCTGCAGGAGCGTCGAGGCTCAGGCGGGCCAGTCCGACGGGCCGGTCGAGCCGGCCGCGTAGGTGTCGAGCGGCACGTCGCCGGCCTTCCAGGCCTCGATCACCGGAGCGACGATCGCCCAGCAGCGCTCCGCGACGTCACCGCGGATCGACAGCGTCGGGTCGTCGTGGAAGATGCCGCTGAGGACCTCGCCGTAGGGGGTGAGCTCGGGCTTGCCCAGGGTGACCGACATCGTCGACTTCTCGAGGTCGAAGGGGTTGCCCGAGCCGTTGGTCGTGACGCCGAGCTCCATCGTCTCGGGGCTGATCTCGATGCGGAGCGTATCGGGCGTCGACGAGCCGTTGAGGCCCTCGGGGAGCGCGGGCACCGGCTTGAAGGTGATCAGCACCTCCTTGCGGATCTTCGTCATGCCCTTGCCCGAGCGGAGGATGAACGGAACGCCCGCCCAGCGACGGGTCTTGACCTCGAACTCGACCTCGGCGAGCGTCTCGGTCTGGCGCTCGACGTCGACGCCGTCCTCGTCGGCGTAGGCGGGCACGTCCTTGCCGTCGATGGTGCCGGCCGTGTACTGCGCGCGGCGGCTCGAGGCGATCGGGTCGGCGCCCTTGACCCACGTCGCGCGGAGCACTCGGGCGATCTCGCTGCGCAGCTCGACCGAGTCGATGCTCGACGGTGCGTCCATCGCGATGACGGCGAGCACCTGCAGCAGGTGGCTCTGGATCATGTCGATCAGCGCGCCGGCTTTGTCGTAGTACTGCGCGCGGCCCTCGAGGCCGAGGACCTCGTCGTAGAAGATCTCGACCTTCTCGATGTTCTCGCTGTTCCAGACCGGCTCGAAGAGGCGGTTGGCGAAGCGCAGGCCGATCATGTTGAGCACCGTGGCGCGACCGAGGAAGTGGTCGGTGCGGTGGATGCGCTCCTCCGGCACGATCTTGAGCAGCTCGGCGTTGAGCTCGCGGGCACTCGCCTCGTCGGAGCCGAAGGGCTTCTCGAGCGCGAGGCGGAGGCCGTCGGGCAGGTCGATCTCGGCGAGCGCCTGGATCACCTTGGTGCTGATGGCCGGGGGCAGCGCGAAGTACATGACGGGCGTGCCCTCGGACGCCTCGAAGAGCGCCTTCAGGTGCTCGACCGTGGTCGGGTCGCCCTGGATGTACTGGCTGGACGCCAGCGTCTTCTTGGCGAGGTCGCTTCCCGCGTCGCCGTTGAAGGCGGTCGTGACGACGTCGTCCCATTCTTCGGGGCTGCGCTCGCTGCGGCCGGTGCCGATCAGCTGCACGTCGACCCCGCGGTCGCTCTTCAGCAGGCTCGCGAGACCGGGGAGGAGGAGGCGCTCGGTCAGGTCCCCCGAGGCTCCGAGGATGATGAGGGTGGTGGTGTCTGTCACAGGTGCGGCTTCCGTGAGGGCGGCGACGGGTCGCCGCTCGGTGTGCGAGGGGTACGGGCTGCCGGGCCGGGGCGGGGTCGCGGCACGCCGTGGGCGCATCCGCGAGACCGGCGCAGGGCACGGCAGGGCGTTCGGCGACGATGCCTCCCCCACCGTACTGCGCCCGGGCGTCGGACGTCGTCAGCGTTCGCGGGCAGCGTCCCCCGCCTCGCCGTCGGCGGGCGGGTCGTCGGCGGGCTGGTCGTCTGCGGCCAGGCCGTCGGCGGCCGGGCCCTGCGCCTCCTGGCGTCGCTCGCTGTCGCGCGGCGCGGTGTCGCGTGGCGCCGTGGGGTCGTCGACGGGGCCGGTGCTCGTGGTGCCGCCGACCTCGGCGGCGGCGTCGTCGGCGTCGACGTCGCCGTCGCCGTCGAGGTCGCCGACCGCCTCGTCGTCGGGGCGGGGAGCCGTCGAGTCATCGGGGTCGAGCGCGGCGATGATCCGTCCGAGCGAGACGGCGACCGAGACGCCGCCGCTCGTGGCGACCGTCGGCAGCTCGCGGTGCGTGTCGATGGCCCGCCAGAGCTCCTCGACGTCGCGGCGGGCGGTGACGAAGGCGTCCCGGTCGTCGTCGCCGCGCCTCCTGATCACCTCTCCGACGCTGCGGACGGCACGGGCGACGACGGGAGCGAGGTCGTCGACGATGCCGATCTTGCGGCCGATCCGGCGGCCGAGGATGCCGGAGACCTCGGCGAGGTCCTGCAGGTGGAACCCCACCCGCTCGAAGACGACGAGGTCGGCGTACTCGGAGCCGAGATCGCGTCGGCGCAGCAGCCAGCGGGGGTTGAGGCGACGCGACTCGTCGGCGTACGCGACGCTGTCGCGGACGTGCCGCAGGGTGCTCGGCAGCACGGCCACGCGGCGCTCCCAGTCGTCGTCCTCGATCGGCCAGTCGGCCTCGAACACGCTGGCGACGTCGTCGGCACGGTCGGCGAGCGAGGCCTGCACGAGGCGGAGCCGCTGCTCGGCACGACCGGTGTAGAGCGGCGGCACCAGGAGGAGGTTGACGAGGACGCCGACGGCGACGCCCACGCCGATCTGCACGACGTAGCCGGTGGAGTAGTCCCCGGCGTTCGCTCCGCCGAGCAGCAGCACGAAGAGGCCGGCGGTCAGCACCCAGTCGCGGCCCGCGCCGAGCCAGCGGATCCCCGCGATCAGCGTGCCGAGCCCGACGACCAGCGCCACGGCGAGCACGCCTGGCTGCCCCTGCTGCAGGGCGAACACCGTCGTCGCGAGCAGCACGCCGATCACGAGGCCGAGGATCGTCTGCAGCCCCTGCTTGAGCGACGTCTTCACGGTCGGCCAGAGCGCCAGCACGGCCCCGAGCGGGGCGTAGTAGGGGTACTCGGCGGCCACGCCGGGCACGTGGGGCGCGATCCAGTAGGCGAGAGCCGCGGCGAGCGCCCCCTTCGCGGCCATGAGGAGGCGCGGCTGGGCCAGCAGGGTCCGCGTCCACCGGGAGGCGGTCCTGGCGGAGTCCCGGGCGGCGGCTCGTCGGTCTGGCATCTGACGATGATGACAGCAGGGCGCGGTCGCCGCCCGGGGTCGTCGTACCCACCGGGGCGACGTACACTCGTCGAACACACGTTCGAACCGACCTCGGCCGGGAGGTCCGACGAGAGAAGCACCGAGGCAGCACGATGCGTTTCACCCACCTCCACGTGGCGTCGTCGTTCAGCGCGCACTACGGCACGACGCCGCCGGCGCAGCTCGTCGAGCACGCCGCCGCCCACGGCGCGGACGCGCTGGCGATCACCGACCGCGACGGCCTCTACGGGGCGATCCGGCACATCGGCGCCTGCCGGGCGGCGGGCATCGACCCGATCGTGGGCGTCGAGCTCGGCTGCGTCGACGACACGGCCGACGAGGGCGGCCGCGGGGGCGGCGGCGCCGAGGAGGCGGGGGGCACGTCGGCAGGCGCCGGTGCCGGGACCAGGGCGGGCGCCTCCTCGGTCGACCGGATCGTGGTGCTCGCGCACGGGGCTGGCGAGGGGCGTCCGGGGGCGGGCTGGGCGGCTCTCTGCCGGTTGATCAGCGCCGCTCACGGCCGGGCGACGAGGCGGGTGAGCGGCAGCGCGAACAGCGTCGCGACGATCCCGCGGTCACGGCTGCGGGCGTTCCTCCGCGGCGACGAGGGCGCCGACGCGACGGTGCTTCTCGGGCCCGACTCCGACGTGGGCCGGCTGGTCGCCGAGGGGCGGCACACGGCCGCGGCGGCCTCGCTCGCCGCCTGGGCGCGCGAGCTGCCCGGCGGCGTGGCCGTCGAGGTCGTCTGCCACCTCACCGAGCCGGGCGAGAGCCGCAGCGTGCGGCACGCGGCGCGCATGCTCGAGCTGGCCGAGCACGTCGGGGTGCCCGCCGTGCTGACCAACGCGGTGCGCTACCTCGACCCCGACGGCGCGGTCACGGCCGACGTGCTCGACTCGGCGGGGCACCTGGCCCCTCTGGGGGCGTTCACGCCTCAGCCGAACGCGCAGGCGTCGCTGAAGCCGGGCGACGAGATGCGCGCGCTGGCGACCCTCGTCGCCGACGCCTCCTCGTGCCCTCGCCGCGCGGCTGAGGAGATGCTCGCCGAGACCGAGCGACTCGCCGACCGCTGCCGCCTCGACCCCGACGCCGACCTGCGCTGGCGCCGGCCGAAGACGCCCGAGCTCAGCGCCATCGGCGTCGACGGCGACCCCGACCAGGTGCTGTTCCGCCGGGCCGAGGCGGGCGTCACCGAGCGCTTCGGCCACGCCGACCAGGCGCTGCGCCGCACCGTCGACGAACGGATGCGCTACGAGCTGGGGATCATCACGGGCTTCGGCTTCGCCAGCTACTTCCTCACCGTGGCCGACGTCTCGGCGCTGATGCGCGACATGCGGGTGCGGAACGCCGCTCGCGGGTCGGGCGCGGGCAGCTTGGTGACCTACCTGCTGCGCATCTCGAACGTCGACCCGATCGAGCACGACCTGCTGTTCGAGCGGTTCCTGGGCAACAAGCGCGAGACGCTGCCCGACATCGACATCGACGTCGAGTCGGCCAGGCGGCACGAGATCTACCGGGCGATCTTCGACCGCTACGGCAGCAACCGGGTCACCCTCATGTCGATGCAGTCGACCTACCGCGGCCGGGGGGCGGTGCGCGACGCCGGCCAGGCCCTCGGGCTCGACGACGACCAGATCGACCTCGTCGCGAACAACGTCTGGCGGTCGAACGCCCGCGACCTGCGCACCGCCATGGCCGAGAAGCCCGAGCTGCGGGCCATCGCCGACCTCGCCCGGCAGAACGGCCAGATCGACCTGCTCGTCGACCTGACCGAGCGGCTCGACCGGCTGCCCCGGCACATCTCGATGCACCCGTGCGGGGTGATCCTCGGCGACTCCGACCTGCTCAGCACGACTCCTGTGCAGCCGAGCGGCATCGGGCTGCCGATGAGCCAGTTCGACAAGCACGACATGAACGACGCGGGCCTGCTGAAGCTCGACGTGCTCGGGGTCCGGATGCAGAGCTCGATGGCGTACGCGCTCGACGAGATCGAGCGGGTGAACGGTGCCCGCGCCGCCCTGGCCGGCGGACTCGCCGTCGACGTCCCCTACGTCAACCGGCAGGGGCGAGTCGAGCTCGACGAGATCCCGCACGACGACGAGCCCACCTTCGAGGCGATCCGCACCACCCACACCCTCGGCATGTTCCAGATCGAGAGCCCCGGGCAGCGCGAGCTGATCGGCAAGATGCAGCCCGACCGCTACAGCGACCTGATCGCCGACATCTCGCTGTTCCGCCCCGGCCCGATGAAGGGCAACATGGTCGCGCCGTTCCTCGACACGAAGCACGGGTTCCAGCGGCCCGACTACCTGCACCCGAGCTTCGCGCCGTTCCTCGACGACAGCTACGGCGTGGTGATCTACCACGAACACGTGCTGCGCATCCTCGAGGCGACGATGGAGGTCTCGCTCGCCGAGGCCGACGAGATCCGCCGGCACATGGGCAAGGGCCAGGACGACGCCCTCGAGGTCGAGTTCCGCAGGCGCACGACCGGGAACGTCGACGACGACGGCAGGAGGCGGTTCACCGACGCCCAGGTCGACAAGATCTGGGCGGTGCTCAAGGGGTTCGGCTCCTTCGGCTTCTGCAAGGCCCACGGCGCCGCGTTCGCGCTGCCCACCTACCAGACCGCCTGGCTCAAGACCCACTACCCGGCGGAGTTCCTCGCCGGGGTGCTGACCCACGACCCCGGGATGTACCCGAAACGGCTGCTGCTGACCGAGGCGCGACGCATGGGCGTGCCCGTGCTGCCGCTCGACGTCAACGCGTCGACCGACGTCTACAGGGTCGAGCGGGTGCGCGCCCCGGCGACGCCGATCGCGCCCAGCCGCCCGGGCGACCTCGGCATCCGCCTGTCGCTCTCCGACGTGCACGGCATCAGTGACTCCGAGCTGGCCCGCGTCGTCGTGGGCCGGCCCTACGAGTCGATCACCGACTTCTGGCAGCGGGCCACGCCGTCGCGGCGGCTGATCGAGCGGTTGGCGCAGGTCGGCGCGCTCGACTCCCTGGCCGGCCCAGGGCGGACGAGGGGCGACGTGCTCGCCCGTGTGCGGTCGCTGACGCAGCGCACCGCACGGCCACGCGCCTCCGACGTGCAGAACCAGCTCGACTTCTCGGTCGACGACTCGGCGGAGGTGCCCACCGGCACCCCCGACGTGAGCCTGCGCGACAGGGTGGGCGACGAGCTCGACATCCTGTCGATGGAGGTCAGCGAGCACGTGATCGAGAGCTACCGCCCGATGCTCGACGACCTCGGCGTCGTCCGGGCAGCCGACCTGCGAGACCACTGGAACGGCACCACCGTGCTCGTCGCGGGCATCCGGATCGCCACCCAGACACCGCCGATGCGCAGCGGCAAACGGGTCGTGTTCATCAGCGTCGACGACGGCACGGGCTGTGCCGACGCGACGTTCTTCGAGGAGGCGCAGGCGAGGTCGGGGCCGCTGCTGTTCGGCACGAAGCTGCTGCTGATCCAGGGGCGGACCAGGCGCACCGGCGAGCGCGGCATCTCGCTCGAGGCCGAGGCCGCCTGGGACCTCAAGGCGATGTGGCGCGACTGGCAGGCGGGCCGTGCGGCGGCGGGCGCGGCCGGAGCGGCCCCCGAGGGGCACGAGCTGCCCGACCTCTCGGACGCGTCCGCGTGAGGCTCCCGGCGGGGCTCTCGGACGCTTCTGCGTAGGGTGGCGGGCATGAGCGACGAGCAGCAGGCGAAGGGCACGTACGTCGAGCCCGGCCAGGAGTACACCCGCGACACGAACTACATCGAGGACAGGATCACGCGCGACGCCGTCGACGGCTGGCCCGTCGAGGCCGGCCGCTACCGGCTCGTCGCCGCCCGCGCCTGCCCCTGGGCCAACCGCACCGTCATCTCGCGCCGCCTCCTCGGCCTCGAGGGCGCCATCTCGCTCGGCCTGCCCGGCCCGACCCACGACGCCCGCAGCTGGACCTTCGACCTCGACCCCGACGGCCGCGACCCCGTGCTCGGCATCGAGCGGCTGCAGGAGGCGTTCTTCGCCCGGACCCCCGACTACGCCCGCGGCATCACCGTGCCCGCGATCGTCGACGTGCCGACCGGCAAGGTGGTCACCAACGACTTCCCGCAGATCACCCTCGACTTCGCCACCGAGTGGACCGAGCACCACCGCGAGGGGGCGCCCGAGCTCTACCCCGAGCGCCTGCGCGGCGAGATCGACGAGGTGAACGCCGTCGTGTTCCGCGACGTCAACAACGGCGTCTACCGCGCCGGGTTCGCCGGCTCGCAGAAGAGCTACGAGCGGGCGTACCGCACGCTCTTCGAGCGCCTCGACTGGCTGTCCGAGCGCCTCGCCGGGCAGCGGTTCCTCGTCGGGGACACGATCACCGAGGCCGACATCCGCCTCTTCACCACCCTCGCCCGCTTCGACGCCGTCTACCACGGCCACTTCAAGTGCAACCGCTCGAAGCTGGCCGAGATGCCGGTGCTCTGGGCCTACGCCCGCGACCTGTTCCAGACGCCCGGCTTCGGCGACACGATCGACTTCGCCCAGATCAAGGCGCACTACTACGTCGTGCACAGCGACATCAACCCGACGGGGATCGTCCCGGCCGGTCCCGACCCGTCGGGCTGGCTGACCGACCACGGTCGCGAGCAGCTCGGCGGGCGGCCGTTCGGCGACGGCACTCCCCCGGCCGCGCCGCCCGAGGGCGAGCGGGTGCCGCCGCTCGTAGCGTGACCGACCCGACCGAGCAGCTGCGCCGGACCCGCGACGAGGCGCTCGCGCTGGCCGAGCGACTGCTGCGCGACATGGAGGCGGTGGCCGAGGCCCGCGAGGGAGCCAACGTCGACGACGAGCACGACCCCGAGGGCTCGACCATCGCCTACGAACGGTCGCAGCTCGACGCGGTCCGCCGCTCGGCCCTCGAGCGCGCCGTCGACGCCGAGGCAGCGCTCGGCCGGCTCGCCGACGGCACCTTCGGCCGCTGCGCGCGCTGTGCAGCGCGGATCGGCGAGGCGCGGCTCGAGGCCCGGCCCACCGCCCGCCTCTGCATCGACTGCGCCCGCTGACCTCCTGCCCCTGCCCCCGGTCCGCGGCCGCCCACCGCGGCCGTCGGCAACTCCTGCTCTCTGCCCTGCCTCGTGCGTCGGCAACTCCTGCTCCCTGCCCCGCCTCGTGCTCGACTCGCCCGCCGCGGCGCCTGCCGCCAGCACCAGTCAGGAGTCGCCGACACGGCGCATCCCCTGTCGACAACTCCTGCTCCCTGCTCCGCGCCGCACTCGACGAGCCCGTCAGGGCGCCCGCCCCGGATCACCGGTCAGGAGTTGCCGACACGACGCATCCCCTGTCGACAACTCCTGCTCCTTGCGCGGCGCAGCGCTCAGTAGCCCGGCGACACCGCCCGCGGCGAAGCACCTGTCAGGAGTTGCCGACGCGGCGCGTTCCCCCGTCGGCGACTCCTGGTCCGTGCTGCGCGCGGGGCGCGGCGGCGCAGAGGCGCCGCCACCCGCGGCGCACCCGTCAGGAGTTGCCGACACGAGCACGACCCCGCAGCCAGGGGCGCAGCGCGACGCGCGGGGCACGCAGAGTCCGGCGCGCGGGTCGGCACCCGCGGCACTTCCGCCGCGAGCGGCCGCGACGTAGGCTGCCGACACCACGGCGACGATGCCGGGCCCGACGGCCCTGCCGACGCCTCCGCTCGACGACGAGGGGCGACATGGCAGCGGCGCGACCCGACCCGCCGACCGCTCGCGCGTCCCGCGGGGCCGCGCGCCGGCTCCTGCTCGCGGCGTCCTGGCAGCGGGCCGCCGACCAGCGCGTCGATCCCGACGCGCTCCCCCTGCTCGAGCTGCCCGACGACGACCTGGCCTCGTGGCGTCGCGAGCACCCGCTCGCGCTGCTGCTGCCGGTCGTCCAGCGCCTCTTGCTCGACGACGTCGAGGGCAGCGGCCTGCTGGTCGCCGTCGGCGACGAACGCGGCCGCCTGCTCTGGGTCGAGGGCGACCGGGAGGCACGACGCCGGGCCGAGTCGATGCTCTTCGTCGCCGGGGCCGGCTGGGCCGAGTCGAGGGTCGGCACCTCCGCGCCCGGCACCGCCCTCGAACTCGACCGCGGCGTGCAGGTCAGGGGGCCCGAGCACTTCTCCCACCTCGTCCAGGAGTGGAGCTGCACCGCCGTCCCCGTGCACGACCCCGCCGACGGCCGCCTCATCGGCGTGGTCGACATCACCGGCGACGACCGTGCCGCCGGCGAGCAGACGCTGCCGCTGCTGCGCGCGACGGTCGCCGCGATGGAGGCGGAGCTCGCCCTCTCGAGGACGCGGTCTCCCCGCCGCGTCGGCACCGGCGCAGGCGCCGCCTCCAGCTCCGGCTCCGCCTCCGGCACCGGCACAGCCCCCCGCGATCGTTCCCGCCCAGCCCGACGTCCGCGGGCCCGCCAGACCGGTCCGGCGACGCCGGCACCCCCGCGGCTCGACGTGCTCGGCCGTGACGAGGCGGTGCTCCACGCCGGCGGGACCGCCACGACGCTGAGCGCCCGGCACTCCGAGCTCCTCCTCCTGCTCGCCGCTCGGCCGGCGGGGTGGTCGGCCGAGGCGCTGGCCGACGCGATCTGGGGCGAGCGCGGCGCGGTCGGCACGCTGCGGCCCGAGCTCGTCCGGCTCCGCCACGTGCTCGAGGCGGTCGCCCCCTCGCTCGTGCCGACGTCGCGGCCGTACCGGCTGCCAGCGAGACTGGCCACGGACGCCGACGAGGTCGTCCACCTGCTCGACCGCGGAGCGCACCGTGCCGCCCTGCGCGCCGCGACGGGTCCGCTCCTGCCGGGCTCGTCGGCCCCGGGCGTCGAGCGCCTCCGCGGCGACCTGGCACGACACCTCGGGGAGTCCCTTCGCACCTCGGGCTCGGTCGACGTGCTGCTGCAGTGGGTGGCCACCGCCCAGGGCGCCGACGACGAGCCGGCCCGCCGTGAGCTGCTGCGGCTGCTGCCGCCCCGGTCGCCCCGCAGGGCGGGTCTCGTCGCGGGCGTCGTCGAGGGTCCCGCAGCGGGTCGAGACGCGCAACGGGACGCAACGTCCGCCGACCTACCCTGACCCCACGGGCCGCGCGATCCGTGGCCTCCGACACCGTCGTCGAAAGGGACAGCCATGACCGTCACCACTCCCCCGAGCACCTACGCGCAGCCCGGCCAGCCGGGCGCCGCCGTGCAGTTCGCGGCCCGTTACGACCACTTCATCGGGGGCGAGTACGTCGCCCCCGCGAGCGGGCAGTACTTCGAGAACCCGAGCCCCGTGAACGGCAAGCCCTTCACCGAGGTCGCCCGGGGCAACGCGCAGGACGTCGACCGCGCCGTCGAGGCGGCGTGGCGAGCGTTCGACTCCTGGAAGCGCACCACCATCGCCGAGCGCTCGATCGTCCTCAACAAGATCGCCGACCGGATGGAGGCGAACCTCGAGATGCTGGCCGTCGCCGAGACCTGGGACAACGGCAAGCCGATCCGCGAGTCGCTGGCCGCCGACGTGCCGCTGGCGATCGACCACTTCCGGTACTTCGCCGGCGCCATCCGCGCCCAGGAGGGCTCGACCGGCGAGATCGACGGCGACACCGTCGCGTACCACTTCCACGAGCCGCTCGGCGTGGTGGGCCAGATCATCCCCTGGAACTTCCCGCTGCTGATGGCGGTGTGGAAGCTCGCCCCTGCCCTCGCCGCGGGCAACTGCGTCGTGCTGAAGCCGGCCGAGCAGACCCCTGCGTCGATCCACGTGTTCATGGACCTGATCAAGGACCTGCTGCCCGCCGGCGTGCTCAACATCGTCAACGGCTTCGGCGTCGAGGCCGGCGCTCCCCTGGCCAGCCACCCGAACATCCGCAAGATCGCCTTCACCGGCGAGACGACCACCGGTCGGCTCATCATGCAGATGGCCAGCGAGAACCTCATCCCCGTCACCCTCGAGCTCGGCGGCAAGAGCCCCAACGTCTTCTTCGCCGACGTCGCCGACGAGCAGGACGACTTCTACGACAAGGCGCTCGAGGGCTTCTCGTTCTTCAACCTCAACTCGGGCGAGGTCTGCACCTGCCCGTCCCGGGCGCTCGTGCAGCAGTCGATCTACGACCAGTTCACGGCCGACGGCATCGATCGGGTGAAGAAGGTCAAGCAGGGCGACCCCCTGTCGCTCGACACGATGATCGGCGCACAGGCCTCGAACGACCAGCTCGAGAAGATCCTCAGCTACATGGACATCGGCAAGCAGGAGGGCGCGACGCTGCTGCTCGGCGGCGACCGCGCCGACCTCGGCGGCGACCTGACCGACGGCTACTACGTCAACCCGACGATCTTCGAGGGCAGGAACTCGATGCGCATCTTCCAGGAGGAGATCTTCGGCCCGGTCCTCAGCCTCACGAGCTTCTCGGACTACGACGACGCGATCAAGCTCGCCAACGACACCCTCTACGGCCTCGGCGCCGGCGTGTGGAGCCGCAACGGCGCCCAGCTCTACCGGGCCGGCCGCGACATCCAGGCGGGCCGCGTCTGGTCGAACACCTACCACCAGTACCCCGCGGGGGCGGCGTTCGGCGGCTACAAGCAGTCCGGCATCGGCCGCGAGAACCACAAGATGATGCTCGACCACTACCAGCAGACCAAGAACCTGCTGGTCAGCTACGCGGACGGCCCGATGGGCTTCTTCTGATGGACACGGCAGCGAAGGAGGCGCGAGTCGGCCCCGCCGACCCTGCCCCGGCACCTGAGGCGGTCACCCCGCCCTCCCGGGTCGACGTCTCCGCGGAGGCGGCGGCGTTCCTCGTCGACCTCACGGCCAAGCACGGTCCGCTGATGTTCCACCAGTCAGGCGGCTGCTGCGACGGCTCGTCGCCGATGTGCTACCCGGTGGGCTTCTTCAGGGTCGGCGCGGTCGACGTCCACCTGGGCGACCTGCACGTCGACGGTCTCGACCCGATCGAGGTGTACATGTCGCGCAGCCAGTTCGAGTACTGGAAGTGGACGCACCTCACGATCGACGTCGTCGCGGGCCGGGGCGCCGGCTTCTCGGTCGAGTCGCCCGAGGGGCGCCGGTTCCTGACCCGGTCGCGCATGCTCGACGACGCCGAGCAGGCCGCCCTCGGGCTCGTCCCGGGAAGCTGATCGAGAGGGCCCCGCAGGCCTACGGCGTCTGCGCCGCTGCCACCCCGCCCTCGGCGGGCGGCAGGGCGTAGACGCCGTGGCCGGTCCGCACGATGACGCCCTGCCGCGCCAGGACCGAGAGGGTCGAGAGCACGCTCGAACGGCGGTAGCCCGGCAGTGCGTCGACGATCCCGGTGGTGCGCAGGGCCCCGGCCCGGAGCACCTCGGGCAGCCGCTCGGCGAGCGACTCGCCCGACGAGCCGCTTCCGGTGTCCTGCTGCCCGTCGCCGGCCGAGGCCGGGTCGGCCGCCGCCTCGGCGGCGTACTCGGCGCGAGCCTGCGCCAGCCCCTCGGCGGTGACCCGCGTCGTGGCTCCGTCGGGCCCCGCGGCCTGGGCGTACGGGGCGAGCGTCAGCGACCGGCCGACCCGGCCGTGGACCGCCGACGCGCTGGTGCCCTGGTGCTCGGCGATCTCCGGGTAGGAGGCGCCGCCCAGCAGCAGGACCGCCTCCCCCTCGAGGGCCAGCCACTGCCCGAGGCTCGCGATCTCCCAGCCCGCCGCCGTGACGGCGGAGCCCCAGACCTCGATGTCGTCGCCGTGCTCGGACGTGAGGGCGTGCAGATCGGCCAGCAGGTCCACGAGGCGTCCCCGGGCGTCGTCGACGATCTCGGCCGTGAACTGCGGCGGGCGTCGAAGTTTGATCGGTCGTGACATCTGTGAAAGACTATCCAAGTTGCCCGAGCGGCAGCGCGACGTCGTCCGGCGATCCGGACGTCACACCCCAATCTTCCCAGGAGTTCCCATGGCATTCGCAATCGTGCGCGCCGGCGGCCGTCAGGAGAAGGTCGAGGTCGGGACGATCCTGACCGTCGACCGCCTCAAGGCCTCGGCATCCGACACCGTCTCGTTCGTCCCCGTCCTGCACGTCGACGGCGACACGATCCTCACCGGCGACGACCTCGCGAAGGTCACCGTCGAGGGCGAGGTCCTGAACGACCTCCGCGGCCCGAAGATCGTCATCCAGAACTACAAGAACAAGACCGGCTACAAGCGTCGCATGGGCTTCCGTGCCGACCTGACCCGCGTCAAGATCACCTCGATCACCACCAAGTAGCACCGCGACGCCGAAGACATCCCAGGAGCTGACACCACATGGCACACAAAAAGGGCGCATCGTCCACTCGTAACGGCCGCGACTCGAACGCACAGCGCCTCGGCGTGAAGCGCTTCGGCGGCCAGGTCGTCCTCGCCGGCGAGATCATCGTCCGCCAGCGCGGCACCCACTTCCACCCCGGCGCCAACGTCGGTCGCGGCGGTGACGACACCCTGTTCGCCCTCGCCCCCGGCGCGGTCGAGTTCGGCAACAAGGGCGGCCGCAAGGTCGTCAACATCGTCGCGACCCAGGTCGCGGTCGACGCGTAGCACCCGGTCCCGCGCACGCGCGGCATCGTCCGACGGCGGTCGTCCCCTCACGGGGCGGCCGCCGTCGTCGTGTCCCCCCGGCTTGTACCCTCCCGGTCCAGGGCGCTCCCGGTCCCCCGGCGTAGACGGGACGGATGAAGGCTCTCACCTACCAGTCCATCGCCGACGTCGCCGTCACCGAGGTGCCCGACCCCACCATCGTCGACCCGACCGACGCGGTCATCAAGGTCACGTCCGCCGCCATCTGCGGCAGCGACCTGCACCTGTACGACGTCTTCGACCCGTACCTCGACAAGGGCGACGTGCTCGGCCACGAGACCATGGGCGTCGTGACCGCGGTCGGCTCCGCTGTCTCGCGCATCCAGGTCGGCGACCGGGTCGTCGTCCCGTTCGTCATCGCCTGCCGCGAGTGCTTCATGTGCCAGCGCGGCCTGTTCTCGCAGTGCGAGACGACCCAGGTCACCGAGTACGGCTCGGGCGCGACCCTGTACGGCTACACCAAGCTCTACGGCCAGGTGCCCGGCGGCCAGGCCGAGCAGCTGCAGATCAAGCTCGCCGACGCCAACCTCGTCAAGGTGGGCCACGACCTCCCCGACGAGCGCTACCTGTTCCTCAGCGACATCCTCCCCACCGCGTGGCAGGGCGTCGAGTACGCGAACGTCCCCGAGGGGGGCACCCTCGTCGTCCTCGGCCTCGGGCCGGTCGGCCAGTTCGCGGCGCGCATCGGCGTGCACAAGGGGTTCCGCGTCATCGGCGTCGACCCCGTCCCCGAGCGCCGCGCCATGGCCGCGCGCCACGGCGTCGAGGTGCTCGACCTGACCAAGGACGTCTCGGACGTCATCAAGGGCATGACCGACGACCGCGGACCCGACTCGGTCGTCGACGCGGTCGGCATGGAGGCCCATGACCACGGCGGCGTGAGCATGGTGCAGAAGTTCGCGGCGGCGCTGCCCGACAAGGTCGGCCAGGCCCTGATGCAGAAAGCCGGCGTCGACAGCCTCAGCGCCATGCACCTCGCCTTCGAGGTCGTCCGCCGCGGCGGCACCGTCTCGCTCAGCGGCGTCTACGGCGGCACCGCCGACCCGACGCCGTTCCTCACGCTCTTCGACAAGCAGATCACCATCCGCATGGGCCAGTGCAACGTCCACCAGTGGATGGACACCCTGATGCCCCTCGTCGAGGACCCGGCCGACCCGCTCGGCACCGAGGACCTCACGACGCACCCGGTGCCCCTCGACCGCGCACCGGAGATGTACGAGCTCTTCAAGAAGAAGGAGGACGGCTGCATCAAGGTCGTCCTCAAGCCCTGACCGACCGCACCATCCGCTCACCGGGCCGGACACGAGAGCCGAGGAGGCGCCTCCTGCGCCCCCGGCCTCGGGCCCGGCCCTGAGTTCGCCCACCGTTCACCGGAACACGCAGGTCCGTTCACCCCACACGGAGCTACCGGATGATGGACTGGTGTCGAACACACAACGAGGGTCCCGATCCCGAGGCCCCCGTCGGTGACATCGAATGAGAGCACTCATGGATCTCCGGACGGCCGAGCACCCCCGGCCCGATCACTTCGTCCTGCACCTCAGCGACACGCACCTCGTCGGAGGCGACGGGCCCCTCTACGGGGCCGTCGACAGCGAGGCCCGCCTCGGCCAGATCGTCCGCGAGATCGAGGCCTCGGGCGTCCGCCCCGAGGCCATCGTGCTGACGGGCGACCTCACCGACAAGGGCGAGCCGGAGGCGTACCGCAAGCTCCGAGCACTGCTCGAGCCGGCCGCCGAACGACTCGGCGCCCAGGTCATCTGGGCGATGGGCAACCACGACGAGCGCGGGGCGTTCCGCGAGCAGCTCTTCGGGCAGCTCCCCTCCGACCGCCCCGTCGACCTCGTCTACGACGTCAACGGCCTGCGCGTCATCACGCTCGACACGAGCGTGCCCGGGCACCACCACGGCGAGCTGACCGGCGCCCAGCTCGACTGGCTGGCGGAGGAGCTGAGCACGCCCGCCCCCGACGGCACGATCATCGCCATGCACCACCCGCCCGTCCCCTCCGTGCAGGACCTGAGCGTGCTCGTCGAGCTGCGCGATCAGGCCTCGCTCGCCGAGGTCATCGAGGGCAGCGACGTGCGCACCATCATCGCCGGCCACCTGCACTACTCGACGACGGCGATGTTCGCGGGCGTCCCCGTGAGCGTCGCCTCCGCCACCTGCTACACCCAGGACCTCAACTCGCGTCTCGGCGGCACCCGCGGCCGCGACGGCGCCCAGTCGTTCAACCTCGTGCACCTGTACCGCGACACGGTCGTGCACTCGGTCGTCCCGATGGGCACCTACGACACCGTGGGCGAGCCGGTCTCGGCCGAGTCCACGGCGGAGCGCCTCGCCGTCGCCGGCGTCCGCATCGAGCCCGCCGCGCCCCGGCACCGCCGCACCGACACGGCGCCCGTGCCCCTCGTGCGCGACCTCGCGCTGACGGGCCCGATCGACACCCTCTGAGCCCGCGCGGCCCGCACGGCTGCCGAACGACGACGCCGCCCCCGGTCTCCCGGGGGCGGCGTCGTCGTCAGCGCAAGCCGACAGGGCCGATCAGCGCGTGCTGAGCCGCCGCACACGCCACGACCGGCGCACGAGCAGGGCACCGAGGAGGAGCGCCGTCAGCGCCGCCGCCACGAGCGCTCCGAGGGGGCCGGCTCCCGTGAAGGCGAGGGCCCCGCGGTCGGCGACGGTCGACGACGGACCGTCGGAGGCGGTCCCGTCGCCCGGGGACCCGGGCACGGTGCCTGCTCCCTGGCCGGCGCCGTCGCCCCCGCCGCCCGGCGGGTCGCCGGGCAGCACCGGGGCGACCTCGACCGACACGGGCACCGCGAGCGAGGCCGGGGCGAACGGCACGGGCGCGAACGGCGGCAGGTCCGCCGCGCTCGACACCGTCACCGTCGCGGTGCGGACGCCGGCCACGTCGAAGGCCCGGGTCGTCGTCACCAGCCAGGTGTCGCCGTCGGGGACGACCGTGGCCGGGGCCGCGACGCCGTCGTCCCACTGGACCTGCGCCTCCATCGCGGTCGCCTCGGTCGCCAGCACGGCCGGCGTCGGGGTGACGCCCGACGACGCCGGGAAGGCCGGCGTCACCGGGGTCAGCGACGCTCGGGCGAGCCGCAGCTCGACCGTGCGGCCCACCTCGGCCGGCACGGTCTGCCCGTCGATCGGGGCGAGGGAGAGCTCGGCCTGGTCCGGGGCCGACACGCTCGGGACGGCGTCGTCCGGCCCGGTGCCCCAGGTGAGGCCCTCGGGCGACGAGGCGAGGTCGAAGACCAGCTCGGCGCCGTCCTGCAGGTCGGTCGCGTCGAACCAGGTGCGCGTCTGCGGCACGCCGTCGACGCTGAGGCCGCGGACGTAGCGGGGCGAGTCGCCGGAGGCGGCGGGCGCGGACACCGACACCTGCGCGCCGTCGTCGAGCGTGATCGTCGCCGACAGCACCCGCGGCGCGTTGACGGCCATGATGCCCGAGCCGGGCTCGACCGGCATCATGCCGAGCGAAGCCAGCACGTACCAGGACGAGAGGGTGCCGAGGTCGTCGTTGCCGACGCCTCCGCCAGGCGTGTCCGGGAACCGGTTGAGGTTGGCGGCCAGCACGTCGTTGACCTTCGCGGGCTCGCCGACGAAGTCGTAGAGCCACGGGTCGATCAGCATGGGCTCGTTGCCCGGGTTGTAGCCGATGCTCGAGTAGTAGTCGCTGCCGCCCTCGGCCCAGCTCGCCGGCGAGACGCCCGGCGCGGCGCGCAGGGCCGGCAGGTCGACGTACTGGTCGAGGCGCGCGAGGAACGCCTCACGACCGCCCATGGCGTCGACGAGGCCGGGGACGTCCTGCGGCGCCATCCACTGGTAGTGCCACGGCGTGCCCTCGTGGAAGCCGGACTCCTGCACCTCGGCGAGCTCGGGCGCGGAGTTGAAGGCGCCGTCGGGCCCGACGGCGTTGACGATGCCGGTGAAGCCGCCCGTCAGCTCGACGTCGGGATTCCACAGGGTGCGCCAGTTGCGTCCCCGCTCGAGGAACGGCGCCGCCTCGTCGTCCTTGCCGAGGCGCTGCGCGGCCGCGCCGATCGCGGCGTCCGCGAGGGCGAACTCCATCGTCGCCGAGCCGCCGTGGCGGTACTCCTCGAACTGCCCGCCCAGGCCGCCGCCGTTCTCGGCGTACCAGGGCACGTGCCCGTTCTCGAGGTAGAACTCGGCGCTCTGGCGACCCACGGAGGCGACGCCCGCCGGGGGCGCGGTGGTCGCGTTCTCCGTCAGGAATCCCCAGAGCTCGTCGTGGATGTCGTCGGGCACCGTGCCCAGGGCGAAGTTCTCCGCCAACCAGGGCGACACCGGGTCGCCGGCCATGATGTTGGTCTCGAGCGCACCGAGCGACCACCGGGGCAGCCAGCCGCCCTCGATCCTCGCGCGGTGCATCGACCGCACCACGTCCTCCGCCCGGTCGTGCTCGAACAGCGCGTGCAGGGTCGCCTGCGTGCGGTAGGTGTCCCAGAGGGAGAAGCGCTGGTAGTAGGTCCACCCGTCGGCGACGTGCTGCTGCAGGTCCATCCCGAGGTAGCGGCCGTCGACGTCGCTGCCGATGGTCGGCGAGAGGAGGCTCTTGTAGAGCTGGGTGTGGAAGACCCGCAGCTGCTCCTCGGTCTCCGTCGTCACGTCGAAGCGGCCGAGCGCGTCGTCCCACTCCGCCGCGGTCGAGGCGCGCACGGCGTCGAAGCCGAGACGCTCGCCGTCGACGGTGGTCTCGGCGACGCGGTTGCCCCGGGCTCCGTCGAGGTCGACGAACGAGACGCCGACGCTCAGCTCGACCGTCCGGTCGGTCGTCGTGTCGAACGTCGCGGCCGCGCCGTTCAGGCCGACGTCGACGGCGCTCGCCTCGGACTCGGGCACGAAGGTGCCGTCCGTCCCCCACGTGCCGCGCGTCGCGGCGGGACGATCGAACTCGGCGCTGAAGAAGTACCGCACGGAGTCGTCGGTCCCGCCGCAGAAGCCGCCGTTGTCGACCCAGCCCTCGACGGTGCGGTCGTCGACCCACGTGACGCTGCTGGCGCCCGCATCTCGCAGGGTCTGGCCCACGTTGACCGAGACGGAGCCCGTGGCGCCCTCGGGGAACGTGTAGCGGTGCTCGCCGACGCGTGTCGACGCGGTGAGCTCGACCTCGACGTCGTCGGCGAGGAGCGCCGTGTAGTACCCGGCGGACGCCTGCTCGGTGGTCGCCTGGTCCTTCAGCGCGACGGCCGTCCGCTCGGTGAGGGGCGCGTCGCCCGCGCTCGGGGTGACGAGCACCTCCCCCGCGGCCGGGCAGCCGGCGCTGTTGACGTGCTGGTGGCTGAAGCCCCAGACCTCGCCGGCGTCCTTGCTGTACGACGTCGAGGCGTACGAGGCCGTGTTGTCGGGGCTCAGCTGCACCATGCCGAACGGCGCCGTCGCGCCCGGGAACGCGTTGCCCTCGCTCTCGGTGCCGACGAAGGGGTTCACGAGCGCCGACCGGCCCGTGTCGGGGGCCGAGACGCCGACGCCCGGGGCGGGAGCGGCCTGGGCCGGCACCGCGGCGAGGCCCGTGAGGGCGCCTCCGCCGACGGCGACCGCGAGGGCGGTGAGGGCCGCGGCGACGCGACGGCCGTGCGGGCGGGAGCCCGACGGGGACGGGGACGGGGACGGGGAACGACCCTGACGTCGTCCCGGGGCGGGGGTGATCGGGTGGGGCATGGGGGCGTTGTCCTCCTCGACGAACGGTCCGCGCCTCCTGCTCGCCCGGGTGCACGTCGGCGTGCACCCGACCGGACGACGACGTCACGGGGCGGCACGGCACGGGGCCGACAGCGGGAGGGCGTGACTTGTCTACCACGAGACGTACCCCGGACGAGACTCGTCGGGGTACGCCGACCGGCGGGACCGGCGCAGGTCGCCGGCACTCCCGGGCGGCTCGGTGGCCCTCTCGTCCGGCTCAGCCGCGGGCGAGGTATGCGCGCAGCCGGCGCAGGTAGTGGTCGCGGAGCACGTGCCGCAGGCGAGCCGGCAGCCGCGGCACGACGAGGCGGCAGAGCAGCAGCACCGCGCCGAACGCGCGGGCCCGGGCGGGCCCCCACGGGAGCCGGAACGCCTCGCGCAGGCGATCCGGCAGCAGCCCCGTCGTCACGAGCCGGGCGAGCGGCATCGCGAGCCGCAGGGCCAGGGGCACGGCCCGCGGGTGCAGCAGCTGGTGCGCCACGTCGCGCGTGACGTCGTCGACGACGAGCTCGTCGAGACGCTCGTCCCACCAGGCGCGGAAGGTCTCCCGGTCGGCGGGCCAGGCCCCCGGGGGCAGCTGCAGCGCGGTCCCCACCAACTCGTAGTCGCGGTACACGGCCTCGGACGCCGCGACGGGTCCGTAGACGCGCTCGTACAGGTCGATCGCCGAGTCGTAGAGCGTCGCCGCGACCCAGAGCTGCAGCTGCGGGTCGTGTGCGTCGTACGCCACGGACGAGGAGGCGTCGCTCCGGACCGGCTCGTGCGCCCGGTCCACGAGACGGCGCACCGCCGCGGACTCCTCGTCGCTGCCGTAGACGATCGCGTAGAGGTAGGTCATCGTGCCGTGCAGGCGCTGCAGGGGCCGGTCGACGAAGTCGCTGTGCTCGGCCACGCCGTGGCCGACGCCCGGGCACGCGAGCTGGAGCAGGATGGCGCGTCCGCCCGCGCCGAGCAGCAGGGCCTCCCCCGCCATGTCGCGGATGCCGCGCACGTCGCGGCCCCGCCTCACCTGGTCCTCGTGCACCGGGCCAGCCTAGGGCGGCGGCCCGGGGAGGCCGCCGGGTGCGTCGCTAGGCTCTCGGCATGGCCACCCCCGACTTCGTCCTGTCCCTCCGCGAGGCCGTCGGCACCGCCCCGCTCTGGTTGTCGGGCGTCACCGCCGTGGTGACGAGAGGCGACGACGTGCTCATGGTCCGTCGCTCGGACACCGGGGCGTGGACGCCGGTCACCGGCATCGTCGACCCGGGCGAGCACCCTGCCGACGCCGCCGCCCGCGAGGTGCTCGAGGAGGCGGACGTGACGGCCGAGCCCGTCCGTCTCGCGGCCGTCGGGGTGACCGGGGTCGTCACCTACCCGAACGGCGACCAGGCGAGCTACCTCGACCACACCTTCGCCCTGCGCTGGGTCTCGGGCGAGCCTGCCCCGGCCGACGGCGAGAACACGGAGGCGCGGTGGTTCCCCCAGGACGCGCTCCCGCCGATCAGCGACGAGATGCGCAGCAGGATCGACGCCGGGCTCTCGGACGAGCCCGGCGCCCGGTTCACGGCGGCGGGCGAGCTCCGGGGCGGCGGCCGGCGCCGGGACGACGTCGGCGGGCCTGCCGGCGCGCGATCCGCCTCCTAGGACTCGATGCTGCCCTGCGGGCCGTCGGCACGCAGCGTGCGTCGCTCCTGCTCGGCGGCCTCGCGGGCGACCCGGTCCATCTCGGCCTGCTCCCACGGCGCCGCGAACGGGAAGTAGCGCTCGAGGAAGTCCGTCACCGTGTCGGTGCGCTCCTCGTCGGTCACCTCGGGGAAGCTGCCGTCGTTCAGGCAGAAGAAGTCGAACGAGCGCTTCTTCAGGACCTCGGACAGCGACGCGAGACCGGAGACCATCGTGGTGTCGACGTAGCCCGCCTTCGCGTTCTCCTGCAGGATCGCCCGACCGGTCATCAGCGCGTAGTAGTGGTAGAGGGAGTTGGTGACCGAGATGTTCTCCTTCGCGCGGAACGGGCTGGCGCCCGTCGCGGCGAAGTCGTCGGCGAACTCGTGCTCCATCTCGAACAGCACGCTGCGACGCAGCGGCGCGGCGGTGTGCTCGAGGTGACGCGTCGTGACCCGCCCGAAGCGCTGCTGCAGCAGGCGGCGGTTCACCCGGGCGGCGTTCTCGAAGCCGCTGCGCTCGGGGTTGTTCAGCCCGAGGCCGATGCGGGTGTCGGCCTCGATGAACTTCGACACCGAGCCGGGCGAGAAGAACATCGACGGCGCGACCGGGCGACCGAAGAACATGTCGTCGTTCGAGTAGAGGAAGTGCTCGCTGAGGCCCTCGATGTGGTGCAGCTGCGACTCGACGGCCTGCGAGTTGTGGGTCGGCAGCCAGGAGAGGTCGGAGAAGAACTCCTCGCTGCGGACGACGCGGACCCGGGGGTGGTCGCCCAGCCACTCGGGCACGGGCGAGTCGGTCGCGATGTAGATGTTCCGCACCCACGGCGCGAACATGTAGACCGAGCGGAGCGCGTACTTGAGCTCGTCGATCTGACGGAACCGCGCGGGGGCGTCGTCGCCCTCGCCGACCACGTGGCCGTTCGCACGGGCTGCTCGCGCGCGCTGGTACTCGACGGAGTTGCCGTCGACCCACGAGAAGACGATGTCGACGTCGAAGGTGATGTCCGTGGCGTGGTCGTCGAACATGTGGGCGAGGGTGGGCCACTGCATGCCGTAGCGCTCGACGGTCTCCTCCACGGCCTCGGAGCGCGGCAGATCGGTGCGCATGAGCGCGTTCTCGACCGGGACGAGGACCTGGTCGTCCGTGAGGATCCAGAACTCGACCTGGACCGCGGTGCCGGCGCCGTAGCGCAGGCGCCCGATGGGCTCGACGCGCGGGCGGTAGAGGCGGAAGATGCGCTCGTCCTCGTCGAGCAGGCCGCCCTCGGACACGAGCACGGCCTGGCCCTTCGGGGGCTTGGCGTAGAAGGGCTCGGTCGCGGCCGCCCCGGTCATCGCCTCGGCGAAGGCGTCGCGGTGGACCGTGTCGACGGCGATCACGGGACGGACGTCGTTGCCCCGCACCAGCAGGAAGGGGACCTCGGCCTCGTCGAGCACCCGACGGATGAAGAGCAGATCTTCGATCATCGACTGCTGCGGGGTGAGGTGGCCGTTGAGGAGCGTGAACTGCCCCTTGCGGACCACGACGTCGTCGCGGTCCAGACCACCGGCTCGGGGACGGGGCGTCAGGAGCGGACTCTCCGTCGTTCCGGTGATCTCGGTGACCATCTAGGCTCAACTCCCTGTGCTCGCCTCGGGCAGGCTCGTGCACGTCGACACCCAATTTAGCGGTCCGCGGAGCGGGCCGTGTGCAGGGGTGCTGGCGGTCCGCGGAGCGGGCCGTGTGCAGGGGTGCTGGCGGTCCGCGGAGCGGGCCGTGTGCAGGGGTGTCAGCGACGGCGTCCGCGGACGGGACGACCGCCTCCGGTGCCCCGTCCCGCCTCGGAGTTCGGCACCTTGGTGCGGACGCCCGCGACGATGAAGACGACCGCTGCAGCGAACTGCATCGCGGCCCAGGGCTGACCGCTGAGGGGCACGACGACGACCGGGTTCCAGAGGACCGCGATCGCGCCCAGCAGCGCGACCGCCCACCAGGCCCGCCCTCGCCAGGCGAAGACCGCCATGATCAGGGCGAGGATGGCGACCACGTAGCGCACGACGGTGAAGGTGCCGGAGTCGAGCAGGAAAGCCCCCACCGTGAGCACGACGGCGCCGAGCAGGCCGGGCGCGAGGGCCGGGCGGAGGAAATCGGGGGCCTGGGGCGTGGGCACGGAGCCGCCTCTCGTCGATGTCGGGCACGATCGTGCCCGGGAGAGCCTAGCGACGGGCGACGTGACGCACCCTGGACGCGGCGACGCCCCCGGGACGACGGGTCGTCGAGGGGGCGTCGAGGCCGAGCGGCGGCCCTCAGTCGATGTCGTAGGGGACGTGCAGCACCGTGAGCGGCCGGCTCATCGGCGGCTCACCGCGGAGGCGCTCCAGCCCGGGCAGGAGCTCGGCGACCCAGGCACGGTAGCCCTCGTCGCTCAGGTGCACGCCGTCGGTGGTGAAGTCGGGGCGGAGAGCCTCGCCCGACTCGTCGGCCAGTGCCGGCCACAGGTCGAGCCACTGGGCCCGGACCGTCGACGAGAACTGGCGGAGGTGCCGGTTGGCGTCCTGGATGCGCGGCGCCTGGTCGGCGGTGCGCGGCAGGATCGACTGGAGCAGCAGGCGCGTGCCGGGCAGCTCGCGGCGCATCGTCACCATGAGCGACTCGACGCCGCGGACGACCTGCTCGACGGTGCGTCGGGCCGTGAAGTCCTCGTTGCCGATGAGGAGCACGACTGAGTCGGGACGCGCCGCGACGACCTCGTCGAGGCGCTCCGTCAGGCTCGCCGTGGTGTCGCCGTCACGGCCCAGGGCGACGACGTCGTCGTCCGGGAACCAGGCCGACCAGTCGCCGCCTGCCGTCGTGCTGTCTCCGACGAAGACCAGTCTCTCGCCGTGCGCCATGGGTACCTCCGGGTGGTGTCGATGTGCCGAGGGGCCGGACGGCCCCCGGCGTGTCGTCTCGGGGAAGCGTACCGCTCGCGGGCTGCGCACGACCCGGGCGGCCGGCGGATCGCCCCGGCCCGCGGCGAGCATCACCAGCGAGCACGGCGGCTGGGTGCAGGCAGCGGCGGGTTCCCGTCGTCCGCGGCGGGCTACCGTCAGCGGCGGCGGGTAGGTGCAGGCTGCGGCGGGTTCCCGTCGTCCACGGCGGGTCCGCGCCCACCCGCCGTGGGGCACAGGAACCCGCCGACACCGACCGCACTCAGACGACCGGGTGCACGGGAGGCGGTCGTGCCGGAGGTGCTCAGGGCCGACCATGCAGATGGCCGACGGACACAGTCCGCGACAGGCGAGCGGCGCGCGCGGCGGCTCAGCGGCGGAAGCGGCGAGGCCGCCGGGCGGCGACCCGGTCGAGCGCGTGCCGGACGCTCGGCAGCAGCACGACGAACGACACCACCACCACGAGCACGCCGAAGGCCACGCCGAGCCAGAGGGGCACCGGCGACCCGGCCCCCGGGTCGGCGGGGTAGAGCGGCGTCGGCGTGACCGCGACGAGGGCCGCGGCGATCACGGCCGGGCTGCGCCGGCCTGGGCGCTCACGCCAGCACCAGCACCAGCACCAGCACCAGCACCAGCACCAGCACCAGCACCAGCGTCGCCCGTTCCAGAGCCAGAACCCGAGGCGTCCCGTGCGGCGGTCGCCGTGATCCGGCGCAGCATGCCGCTGAAGATCACCCCGTGGAACGGCAGGATGGCGAACCAGTACAGTCGGCCGCCGAGCCCGTGCGGGAAGAACACGGCGCGCTGGCGGTAGTGCGAGCCGCCGCCCTCGCGCGGGGTCACGCGCATCTCGAGCCACGCCCCGCCCGGCGCCTTCATCTCGGCACGCAGCCGCAGCAGCCTGCCGCGCTCGAGCGTCTCGACGCGCCACCAGTCGAGCGCGTCGCCCACCCGGAGCGACGTCGCGCTGCGCCGCCCGCGACGGAGCCCCACTCCCCCGACGAGCCGGTCCATCCAGCCGCGCGCGGCCCAGGCGAGCGGGAACGAATACCAGCCGTTCTCGCCGCCGATGCCCTCGACGACGCGCCAGAGCGCCTCCGGCGACGCGGTCGAGTCGGTCTCGCGGTCGTCGGTGTAGACCGTGTGACCCGACCAGTCGGGGTCGCTCGGCAGCAGGTCGCTGGGGGCGCCGGCGACCGACGAGTCCTGCCAGCTCGTCTCGACCTCGCCGTCCTTCTCGCGCTGCAGGGCCAGCCGCACGGCGGCCCGGTAGCGCAGGAGCCCTTCGGCGGGCGGCGGCACGACGTCGTCGATGTCGCTCTCGCTCACCACGCAGTCGTACTGCAGGGAGGCGATGATCGGGATCGCGAGGGCGCGCGGGATCGGCGTGACCAGGTTCACCCACTGTGAGGCGAGCCAGGGCGTGAAGACGGGCAGGGAGGCGATCGGGCGCTGCGCGAGGCCGGCCTCCAGCGCGTAGCCGTTCATCATCTGGCCGTACCGGAGGACGTCCGGCCCGCCGATGTCGAAGGTCCGGTTGACGTCGGCAGGCACGTCGGCCGAGCCGATCAGGTAGTGCAGCACGTCGCGGACGGCGATCGGCTGGATGTGGTTGCGGACCCACTTCGGCGCAGGCATGTAGGGCAGGACGTCGGTGAGGTGGCGGATCATCTCGAAGGACGCGGAGCCGGACCCGATCACGACACCGGCCTGGAGGGCCACGGTGGGCACCCCGCTCGCCAGGAGCACGTCGCCGACGTCGCGGCGGCTCCGGAGGTGCTTCGACAGCTCCCCGTCGGGGTGCAGGCCCCCGAGGTACACGATGCGGGCGACCCCGGCGTCGCGGGCGGCGTCGGCGAAGACGTGGGCGGCCTCGGCCTCGGCCCGCTCGAAGTCGCCCTTGCTGCCCATGGCGTGGGCGAGGTAGTACGCCACCTCGACGCCGTCGAGCGCGACGCGGACGGACTCGGGGTCGGTCAGGTCGCCCTGGACGACCTCGACGTCGCCGGCCCACGGCACGTCGACGAGCTTTTCGGGCGAGCGGACGAGCACGCGGACGTCGGCTCCGGCCTCGACCAGGCGCGGGGTGAGGCGGCCTCCGATGTAGCCGGTGGCCCCGGTGACGAGCACGCGGCGGCGCGAGACCGCCTCGTCCGTGTCGCGGGTGACGTCGGTGGCCACGGGCGCCTCGGGGGGCGCGGTCGTCGTCGGGTCGTTCTCAGCAGGCATGGACACGACGGTACGCCGCCGGTCTCAGGACAGGCCGAGGACCTCGCGCGTGCGGACGACGTCGGCCCGGATGTGCTCGATCAGCGCGTCGATGCCCTCGAAGGCCACGTTGCCGCGGACCCAGTCGACGAACATCACCGTCAGCTCCTGGCCGTAGAGGTCCATCGAGACGTCGAGCAGGTGGGCCTCGACCTGCTTCTCGGGCACGCCCTCGAAGGTCGGGTTGTGCCCCACCGAGACGGCGGCGGAATACGTCGTGTCGCCGACCAGCACCCGAGCCGCGTAGACGCCGTCGGCCGGGACGTAGCCCTCGCTGTCGGGCGCGAGGTTGGCGGTCGGGAACCCGAGCTCGCGACCGCGCTGCTCGCCGTGCACGACGATCCCGCGGACGGCCGGCTCCCGGCCGAGCAGCTCGCCGGCGCGCTTGACGTCGCCGGCCTCGAGCAGCTCCCGGATCCAGGTCGAGGAGGCGCGGCGCCCGCCCCCGAGACGGACGTCGTCGATCGACACGACCTCGAGCCCCCGCTCGGCGCCGAGCTCGCGCAGGGTGTCGACCGTGCCGCTGCCCCGGACGCCGAAGCGGAAGTCGTCGCCGACGAAGACGACGCGGGCGTGCAGGGCGCCCACGAGGATGCGGTCGACGAACTGCGCAGGCGTGAGGCTGCGGAGCTCGTCGTCGAAGGTGAGCATGAGGGTCGCCGCCACCCCGGCGGCCTCGAGCAGCTCGCGCTTCTGCCGGTTGCTGACGAGCGACCGCGGCACCGAGCCCGGCCGCAGCACGGCGAGGGGGTGGCGGTCGAAGGTCACGACGGCCGAGGTGAGGCCGCGCTCGGCCGCCACCTGCTCGAGCAGGTCGATCACGGCGCGGTGCCCCACGTGCACACCGTCGAACTTGCCGATCGTCACCGCGGTCGGGCCGAGGTCGGCGGGCACGTCGGCGAGGGCGTCCCAGAACTGCACGGGAGCTACTCCGTCCGGTCGGCGGCGTCCGCCTCGGCGGCGACGGCGGGCCGGGAGCGGAGCAGCCAGAGGATGCCCAGCACCGGCAGGACGAGGGGGACGAAGCCGTAGCCGCGCCCGAACCACGACCACACGGTGTCGTCCGGGAACAGCTCCGGGTCGAGCACGGTCACCAGGCCGACGATCAGCACGCCGGCGAGCTCGAACGAGATGGTCGCCCAGGCGACGGCGTACGACGTGCGTCCGCGCCGGATCAACGAGACGGTGGCGACGATGTAGACGACGGCGGCGAGGGCGCTCAGCGTGTACGCGAGCGGCGCCTCGTCGAACTGCTCGAGGATCTGGAACACGGACCGGCCGGTCGCCGCCAGGGCGAGCACCGCGTACACCGCGATGAGGACCCGGCCGACGCCGACCGCACGAGAAGACTTCTGAGTGACCATCACCGACAAGGATATGGCGCGCGCCTGTGCACCGGCGCCAGGACGCAGGAGGCGGCCGTCACGCGACCTGGACGGTCCAGATCTGCAGCATGCGGTAGACCATGACCGCGACAGCGAAGACGGCCGCCGCGAGCACGAGATTGCTCCACCGGGTGCGGTCGACGAGCGCCCAGACGACGGCGAGCGGCGGCAGCAGGATCGCCGAGACGAGGTAGATGTAGAACTCGACGACATTGCCCGTCGGCGGGTTGCCCGCGAACGGCGCGACGATCGCGACCACCAGCTGCACGAGCAGCAGCAGCAGCACGAGCGCCGTGGCGCCGACCGTGATGTCGTTCGGCAGCTTGCCCGAGAAGCCGGCCACGAGGCAGACCAGCCCGGCGACGCAGGCCACGATCACCTGGGCCCAGGTGAACCACTCGATCACGTGTGCACCTCGTCGGTCGGGAAGTTGACGATGGGCACGGCACGGCCGCCGCGCACCGAGACCAGCCCGGCGAGGTCGCCCGAGGCGGTCACCGCGGCCACGGGGCCCTCGGTGTCGGCGCGGCCGGTCGTGGGCCGCTTGCCGTGGCCGAGGTCGAGCGCCTCGTCGGCCGTCATAGACCAGACGGGGAACAACGAGGAGGCGACGGCCGAGGGAGCCAGGAGGGCCGGCGCGACCTCGATGCCCTCGAGCACCGCGGCGTCGGCCACGTCGAACGAGCCGACCCGCGTGCGCCGCAGCGCGGTGAGGTGCCCGCCGACGCCCAGCGCGCCCCCGAGGTCGCGGGCGAGGGCCCGCACGTAGGTGCCCGACGAGCAGCTGACGCGGACGTCGAGGTCGCGGACGGCCACCCCGTCGACGACGGTGTCACGGCGGTCGAGCACGACGAACTCGGAGACGACCACGTCACGCGCCGCCAGCTCGACCTCGACGCCCTCACGGGCCAGGTCGTAGGCACGTCGACCGCCCACCTTGATGGCGCTGACCGTGGTCGGCACCTGGCTGATGGGCCCGGTGAGGTCGGCGACGCCGGCGTCCACCGCGGCGTCGGACACGCCCGACGCGTCGGCGGTGGCCGTGATCTCGCCCTCGGAGTCGTCGGAGGCGGTGGAGACGCCCAGCCGGATGGTCGCCTCGTACGTCTTGTCCAGCCCGACGAGGAACGTGAGGAGCCTGGTCGACGAGTTGAGGCCGAGGACGAGGAGGCCGGTGGCGAGGGGATCGAGCGTGCCCGCGTGGCCGACCTTGCGGGTGCCGGCGGCCCTGCGGACGCGGGCGACCACGTCGTGGCTGGTGATGCCCTGCGGCTTGTCGACGAGGAGGATGCCGCTGTTCACGCGACGACGCTACCGCACCGTGCCCGGGCCGACGCTCAGCACGCGTCGTCGAACACGCGGCGCGGGTGCTCGGGGTCGGCGACGTCGACGACCGCCGTGGCGACGGCCCGCAGGCCGCCGCGGCCGCCGCCCGGGGTGACCCAGACCGTGTAGTTCCAGAGCCCGGCGAGCTCGGGGCGCCCGAGGGCCTCGCCGTCGACGACGAGGAGGGCGTCGTCGGGACCCGTCACCCAGCGCGGCTCGACCTCGCGCTGCGAGGCGCTGTCGAACGCGGCGGGGACCCACGCGGTGCTGCCGCCCAGCCGGAACGGCTCCACGAGGACACGGCGCAGGAGCGCCCCGTCGACCGGGGCGGGCTCGCCGTCCGCGACCGCGCCTCCGTCGCGCCGGGGCCTGCCGAAGTCGGCGACCGACGCCCGGAAGGCCGCGTGGCCCGCCTCGACGAGAGCGGCCGCGAGGTCGTCGGCGAACGCCGACTGACCGGCACCCGCGGGGCCGTCGACGGCGACGAACGCCCGGCCCCTCGAGTAGTTGTGCAGGATCTCGGTCGCGAGAGCGCGCAGCGTGTCCTTCTTGGCGGGGGCCCAACGAGTCGTCATGCGGTCACACTAGGCCGGGCCGCCGACAGCGGTCCGAGCGCCCGTAGGATCGTCCGGTGACCATCGCCCCCGCCGTCTCGTCGTGGTTCCGCGAGCACGGGCGCGATCTGCCCTGGCGTCGGCCCGGCTTCACCGCCTGGGGCACCCTCGTCAGCGAGGTCATGCTGCAGCAGACACCTGTCGTGCGGGTCGTCCCCCGGCTGGAGCAGTGGCTGGAGCGCTGGCCGACGCCGTCGGACCTCGCCGCCTCCCCCGCCTCGGAGGCGGTGCGCGCGTGGGACCGCCTCGGGTACCCGCGCCGGGCGCTCGCCCTGCACGCCGCCTCCGTCGTCATCACCGAGCGGCACGGCGGCGTCGTGCCCGAGACCGTGCCCGAGCTGCTCGCCCTGCCGGGTGTCGGCGACTACACGGCACGCGCGGTCGCGGTCTTCGCCTACGGGCACCGCCACCCGGTCGTCGACACGAACGTCCGCCGGGTGCTCGCCCGCGCGGTCGAGGGCCTGGCCGAGCCCTGGGCGCCGAACGCGCGCCGCGACCTGCCGGCGATGGAGTCGCAGCTCCCGACCGACGTCGCCGAGGCCCGGGTCGCCAGCGCCGCCGTGATGGAGCTCGGCGCGCTCGTCTGCACGGCACGGTCGCCGCGCTGCGACGACTGCCCGCTCGTCGACCGGTGCGCGTGGGTGCTGGCCGGCCGCCCCGAGCACTCCGGCCCTCCCCTGCGCCGCCAGGCCGCCTTCGCCGGGTCGGACCGCCAGGTGCGCGGGCTGGTCATGGCCGAGCTCCGGGCGAGCGACGTGCCCGTCACGGGCGACGAGGTCGCCCGGGTGTGGCCCGACGCCGAGCAGCGCGACAGAGCCCTCGCCGGCCTCCTCCGTGACGGACTGGTCACGGGATCGGCCGACGAGGGCTGGTCGCTGCCGAGCTAGGCGCCCGGCAGCCGAGCTGGGTCAGCGCGTGGAGCCGTCCGGCTCCACCGTGCCGTCGCCGACGGCGCCCGACTCGACGTCGGCCTCGTCCACGACCGGAGTGACCTCGTCGGTGTCGTCGTCGTCGAGGTCGTCGTCCTCGTCGTCGTAGTCGTCCTCGTCGCGGGGCTTGACGTAGGGATCGGCGTCTCCGGCGTACTCGGCCGTGGCGGCGACGGTCTGGCTGTCCTGGTCGCGCTGACGCGCCTCCTGCAGGAGGCGGTCGATGGACGCCGCGTTCTCGGGCAGGGCGTCGAGGATGAACTCGAGGCTCGGGGTGAGCCGTGCCGTGATGTTCTTGCCGACCTCGCTGCGCAGCATGCCCGTGGCGGACTTGAGGGCGGCGCCGGTGTCGGCGCGCTCCTCGTCCGTGCCGTAGACCGTGTAGAACACGGACGCGTGCTGCAGGTCACCGGTCACCTTGACGTCGGTGATGGTGACGAACCCGAGGCGCGGGTCCTTGATGCCGCGCTCCAGCCGCCGCGCCACGATCTCGTGGATGCGGTCGGCCATCTTGCGGGCGCGCTGTGCGTCGACCATTCGTTGCTCCTTCTGCTGTTCGCCCGCAGGCGAGAGGGGTGAGGCCCCGCCCCGACCGTGGTCGTGGCGGGGCCTCTGACGATGCGTCGCCGGGCGTCAGCCCCGCGGCTTCTCGACCATCTCGATGGTCTCGATCTCGTCGCCGATCTGGATGTCGTTGAACTTGCCCAGACCGATTCCGGCCTCGAAGTCCGTCCGCACCTCGGTGACGTCGTCCTTGAAGCGACGCAGCGAGTCGATGGCGAGGTTGTCGCCGACCACCACGCCTTCGCGGATGACACGGGCACGAGCGTTCCGCGTGATCGTTCCCGACCGCACGATGACACCGGCGATGTTGCCGACCTTCGACGAGCGGAAGATCTCGCGGATCTCGGCGACACCGGACTGCTTCTCCTCGAACTCGGGCTTGAGCATGCCCGTGAGCGAGTTCTCGATGTCCTCGAGAGCGGCGTAGATGACCGAGTAGAAGCGCACGTCGACGCCCTCTCGGGCAGCACGCTCGCGGGCCTTCGTGTCCGGTCGGACGTTGAACCCGATGATGACCGCGTTGTCGACGGTCGCCAGGTTGACGTCGCTCTCGGTGACGGCGCCCACGCCGCGGTGGATGATGCGCAGCTGCACGCTGTCGTCCACCTCGATCTTGAGCAACGACTCCTCGAGTGCCTCGACGGCACCCGACACGTCGCCCTTGATGATGATGTTGAGCGCCTCGACCTTGCCCTCTTCGAGAGCACGGGTGAAGTCCTCGAGCGAGATGCGCTTGCGGGCCTTGGCCAGCGACGCGTTGCGCTCGACGGCCTCGCGCTTCTCCGCGATCTGACGGGCCGTGCGGTCCTCCTCGGTGACGAGGAACGTGTCGCCGGCACGAGGCACGCTCGAGAGTCCCTGCACGAGCACGGGACGGCTCGGGAAGGCCTCGTCGACGGTGTCGCCGTTCTCGTCCATCATCGCGCGGACACGGCCGTAGGCCGTTCCCGCCACGATCGCGTCGCCCACCCGCAGGGTGCCCGACTGGATGAGCACGGTCGCGACGGCACCGCGGCCCTTGTCGAGGCGTGCCTCGATGGCCACTCCACGAGCGTCCTTGTCCGGGTTCGCCCGCAGGTCGAGACCGGCGTCGGCTGTGAGGAGGACGGCCTCGAGCAGCGCGTCGATGTTCTTGTTGTCGCGTGCGGACACGTCGACGAACATCACGTCTCCGCCGTACTCCTCGGCGACGAGGCCGTACTCGGTCAGCTGCTGACGCACCTTGGCCGGGTTCGCGCCCTCCTTGTCGATCTTGTTGACCGCGACGACGATCGGCACGTTGGCAGCCTGGGCGTGGTTCAGCGCCTCGACCGTCTGCGGCATGATGCCGTCGTCCGCCGCGACCACGAGGATCGCGATGTCGGTGACCTGCGCACCACGGGCACGCATGGCGGTGAACGCCTCGTGGCCCGGGGTGTCGATGAAGGTGATGGCGCGCTCGACGCCCTCGTGGGGCGCCCAGACCTGGTAAGCACCGATGTGCTGCGTGATGCCGCCCGCCTCGCCGGCGACGACGTTGGCGTTGCGGATCGCGTCGAGCAGTCGGGTCTTTCCGTGGTCGACGTGGCCCATGACCGTGACGACGGGCGGACGGACCTGCAGCACGTCCTCGTCCTCGTCCTCGAGCTCCTGCTCGAGGTCGATGTCGAAGCCCTCGAGGAGTTCCTTGTCCTCGTCCTCGGGAGAGACGACGAGGATGCGGTAGCCGAGCTCTTCGCCGAGCACCTGGAACGTGGCGTCGTCGAGCGACTCGGTGGCGGTCGCCATCTCTCCCAGGTGGAAGAGGACGGTCACCAGGTTGCCGGGGCTGGCGTCGATCTTGTCGGCGAAGTCGCTGATGGACGCGCCGCGACGCAGACGGACGATCGTGCTGCCGTCGCCGCGGGGGACGCTGACGCCGCCCAGCGACGGGGCGGAGCGCATCTCGAACTCGGCCCTCTTGGTCCGCTTCGACTTGCGTGCCTTGCTCTTGCCGCCGCCGCGACCGAACGCGCCGGCCGTGCCGCCGCCGGGGCCGCGACCACGGCCACCGCCGCCGCCGCCCGCAGGGCGGGGAGCGCCGAAGCCGGGACGGAAGCCGCCGGCCGCGCCGGGAGCACCGCCGCCGGGACGCTGGAAGCCGCCGCCGGCACCGCCGGGACGACCGCCGGCACCCGCGGGGCGCTGGCCGAAGCCGTTGGGGCGCGGGCTGGCGCCGACGCCGGGACGCGGAGCGCCCGGACGAGGAGCACCGGGGCGAGGAGCCATCGGGCGCGGCCCTGCTGCTCCGCCGGGGCGGGGCATGCTGGTCGCGGCGCCGGAGCCGCCGGGACGGGGCGCGCTCGGGCGGCCCATGCCCTGGTTGCTGGCGAAGGGGTTGTTGCCGGGACGGGGGGCGCCGGGGCGGGGACCGCCGGGCTTCGGCGCGGACGCGCCGGCCTCGGCGGGAGCATCGGACTCGGCGGGAGCCGTGCCCGACTCCTTGGCGGCCGCGGCCGCGGCGCGCTCGGCCTCGGCCTTCGCCTGGCGCTCGGCGACGGTGAGCGGCGCGACGGGGGCAGGTGCCGCATCCGTGTCGTCAGCGGCGGCCGGGGCCTCGACGGGAGCAGCGGGCTGCTCGGCGACGGGAGGCTTGGGCGCGGCGGGACGGGGCCCGCCGGGCTTCGGTGCGGAGGAGGCGGCGGGAGCCGACGCCTTCGGGCTCGCCGCAGGTGCGGCGCCGGCCTTCGGCGCGGCAGCGGCGCCGGCGAACGCCTGGCGCAGCTTGCGGGCCACGGGGGGCTCGACGCTGGAGGACGGTCCCTTGACGAACTCGCCCATCTCCTTGAGCTTCTCTAGTGCTGTCTTGCTGTCGATCCCCAGCTCGCTGGCGATCTCGTGTACGCGTGGTTTAGCCACAGTTCTCCTGTCTCGGGCCCCTTCCCGGTCAGGAGGGAGCCGTCAGTTCTGGACGGGTCTCATTTCGAGCCGCTCATTAGTTGTCCATGTGCCTGTCAGCCTGTTCTGTCGTGGCCAGTGGTCGTGGTGGAACTCGGGGTGTGCACATCGGTCTGCAGCCGCATCAGGTGGTCGCGGAGCTGCTCGGTGTCGGGCTCGGAGTCGAGGCGGAGCGCACGGCGGAATGCCCTGCGTTTCACTGCCGACTCGAACGCGTCCATCGAAGGCGTCAACCACGCACCCCGCCCGGGCAGCGTGGCGGTCTCGTCGACCACCAGGCGTCCGTCACGGGCGACGACCCTCACGAGTGAGGACCGTGGAGCGCGCGCTCGAGTACCGATGCACGTTCTTACGGGTACCACTCTACCCCCTCGGCTGGGCGGACGGGAGACGCCGGGGGCGAACGGCGTGGTGCGCCGCCCGCCCCCGGCATCAGGGTCGGTCAGTCGTCCTCGAGGATCGAATCGGGCTGGATGTCGATGCGCGCGCCCGTGAGCTTCGCGGCGAGACGGGCGTTCTGCCCCTCCTTGCCGATGGCGAGCGACAGCTGGTAGTCGGGCACCAGGGCCCGGACGGCCTTCGTCGCCTGGTCGATGACGAAGGACGACGACACCTTGGCCGGCGACAGCGCGCTGGCGACGAAGACGGGCAGGTCGCTCGAGTAGTCGACGATGTCGATCTTCTCGTCGCCGAGCTCGGTCTGCACGGCCCGCACCCGCGCGCCCATCTCGCCGATGCACGCGCCCTTCGCGTTGACGCCGGGCTCGGTCGCGCGCACCGCGATCTTGGTGCGGTGCCCGGCCTCGCGGGCCAGGGACACGATCTCGACGACGCCGCTGGCGATCTCGGGGACCTCGAGCGCGAACAGCTTGCGGACCAGCGAGGGGTGCGTCCGCGAGACGGTGATCTGCGGCCCCTTCGTGCCCTTGCTGACGCCGGTCACGTAGACACGGATGCGCGTGCCGTGGTCGTACTTCTCGCCGGGCACCTGCTCCTCGGGGGGCAGGATCGCCTCGATCGTGCCGAGGTCGACGTGCACCATGCGAGGGTTGGGCCCCTGCTGGATGACGCCGGCGACGATGTCGCCCTCGCGCCCCTTGAACTGCCCGAGGACCTTGTCGTCGCCGATGTCGCGCAGGCGCTGGTTGATCACCTGCTTGGCCGCGAAGGCGGCGATGCGGCCGAAGTCGCTCGGGCTGTCGACGGACTCGCCGACGACCTCGCCTTCTTCGTCGCGCTCGATGGCGAACACGGACACGTGCCCGGTCTTGCGGTCGAGCTCGACCCTCGCCGCCGGGACGCGGCTCTCCGGCTGGTCGGTGTGCTTGAGGTAGGCCGTGAGGATGGCCTGCTCGATGATGCCCACGAGTTCCTCGAAGGGGATCTCGCGCTCGCGTTCCATGAGACGCAGCACGCTCAGGTCGATGTCCACTGAGGGCCTCCACTGTTCAGATCTTCAGGCTGCGCGCACGGTGGCGCGCACAGCATCCCCCTACGGTACCCGAGTGCGACGGGGGCGGAGCACCGGACGCGGCCCGCGCCTCCCGCGTCCGTGGGGACACGAGGAGGCGCGGGCCGACGACGTCAGGAGGCGCGCGGAGCCGAGAGGGCCGCGACGGCCTCGGCCACCGGGACGGGCGTGCGCTCGCCCGTGCGGCGGTCCCACAACTCGACGATCCCCTCGCCGGCGGAGCGCCCGACCACCACGATCTGCGGCACGCCGAGGAGCTCGGCGTCGCCGAACTTGACCCCGGGCGAGACCTTCGGGCGGTCGTCGTAGAGCACGTCGAGGCGGTGCGCCTCGAGCTCGGCGGTGAGCGCCTCGGCCACCTCGAAGACGACCGGGTCCTTGCCGGTCGCGACGACGTGCACGTCGAACGGCGCGACGTTCGCGGGCCACACGAGACCCTTCTCGTCGTTGTTGGCCTCCGCGATGACCGCGAGGATGCGCGTCACGCCGATGCCGTACGAGCCCATCGTGACGGTGACCTGCTTGCCGTTCTCGTCCAGGACCTTGAGGCCGAGCGCCTCGGCGTACTTGCGGCCGAGCTGGAACACGTGGCCGATCTCCATGCCGCGGGCTGTCTCGATGGGGCCGGAGCCGTCGGGAGCCGGGTCGCCCTCGCGGACCTGGGCGGCCTCGACGACGCCGTCGTGCTCGAAGTCGCGGCCGGCGACGAGACCGGCGACGTGGACGCCGTCGATGTTCGCGCCGGTGACCCACGAGCTGCCCTCGACGACGCGAGGGTCGACGACGTAGCGGACACCGGCTCCCCAGCCCGCGCCTCCAGGACCGATGTAGCCCTTGACGAGGCCGGGGACCTTCGCGAAGTCGGCGTCGCCGGCCGCTTCGACCTCTGCGGGCGCGAAGGCGACCTCGAGGCGCTTCATGTCGACGTCGCGGTCGCCGGGCAGGCCGACCACGACGAGCTCTCGCGTGCCGTCGAGGTGAGTGAGAGCCACGACGACGTTCTTCAGGGTGTCGGCCGCGGTCCAGTCCCTTCCGTCGTCGCGGGGGTGAGAGGCGTTCAGCTGGTCGACGAGGGAGGCGATGGTCGGCGTCACGGCCTTGTCGAGCATCACCGGGGCGGGCTGCCCCTCGATCTCCCTGGCGTCGGGGACGGTCGTCGTGAAGGCCTCGACGTTGGCCGCGTAGCCGCCCGCTGAGCGGACGAAGGTGTCCTCGCCGACCTCGGTCGGGTGCAGGAACTCCTCGGAGCGCGAGCCGCCCATCGCGCCGGCGTCGGCCTGCACGATGACGTACTCGAGGCCGAGGCGCGTGAAGATGCGTTCGTACGCTTCGCGCTGCAGCTGGTAGCTGGCGTCGAGCCCGGCGTCGGTCGCGTCGAACGAGTAGGCGTCCTTCATCGTGAACTCGCGTCCGCGCAGCAGGCCCGCACGGGGCCGCGCCTCGTCGCGGTACTTGTCCTGGATCTGGAACAACGTCAGCGGGAGGTCCTTGTACGACGAGTAGAGGTCCTTCACCAGGAGCGTGAAAGCCTCCTCGTGCGTGGGGGCGAGCAGGTAGTCGGCGTCCTTGCGGTCCTTCAGGCGGAACATGCCCTCGCCGTACTCGGTCCAGCGGCCGGTGGCCTCGTAGGGCTCACGCGGCAGCAGGGCCGGGAAGTGCACCTCCTGTGCACCCGAGGCGGTCATCTCCTCGCGGATGACGGCCTCGATCTTGGCCTTGACCCGGAGGCCCAGGGGCAGCCAGGCGAAGACGCCGGGAGCTTGACGGCGGATGTAGCCGGCCCGGACGAGGAGGCGGTGGCTGGTCACCTCCGCGTCGGAGGGATCTTCACGGAGGGTGCGGACGAAGAGCTGGGAGAGGCGCGTGGACACCCGCCCAGCATAGGGGCGCGTCCCGAGGGGCCGAGGCTCGACCCGGTCACGGTCACCAGGGCTTGCCGTCGTACTCCCCCGGCGCCTGCTCGTAGTACCGCTCGCGGTCGGTGTCCTGCTGGCGCTCCTGCTGGCTCTCGTCGCCCTGCTGCTGCAGCTGGTCGAGCGGGTCGGTGCCGCCCGCGCCGGCGTCGCCCTCGTCCTTGCCGCCGCCCTGGCCGGGATCCGAGCCGTCGCCTCCCGAGGGGTCGCCCTGGTCGCCGCCCTCGGCCTGCTGCTGCTTGTCGCCCAGCCTGCCCTGGGCGTCGTCGAGTGGCTGCGACGTGTCGGGCTGCTGCGGGTCGTCCGGGGGCTGGAAGCAGCCCTTCGGAGCCTCGGCGATCGTCGCCTGCCCCAGCTCGTAGAGCTGCTCGGCGTCGGCGTAGCGCAGCTCGAGCAGCGCGGCGTCCCCCTGTGCCTCGATGACGAGCACGAGGTCGGTGCGGATGACGCACGAGACCGTCTCGTCCCCCTCGGGCGCGAGGTCGAGGGCGGTGACGAACTCCTGCCGTGCGACGTCGAGCACCCCGACCCTCGCCCACGCCGTGCCGCGGTCGAAGTGGTGCACCCACGGCTCGACCACGTTGGCGACGCCCAGGGGCGCGGTCAGGGAGGCGGCGCGCTCGTAGGCCCGGCCGTCGTAGGCGTGCTGCGTCAGGCCCGCGAAGAGCGGGAGGCTGAGCAGCTTGAGTGCCACGAGCAGCACGACCAGCACGACCGGGGCCGACCAGAGGAACATCCGGCGTCGGAGCCGACGACGGTACTGGTCGAGGCTCGGCTCCGCGGCGGTCGCCGGGTCGCGGTCGTCGACGGGGGGAGGGGCGAGGGTGTCGGTCACGACGACGTCCTTCCGGGCGCGGGGTCGGCCCGGGGCCGGACGCGGATCTCGGCGAGGGCCCGGGCGACGACGGCCACCTCGACCAGGGCGAGCAGGAACAGCGGGACGGCGGCAATCCAGTACAGGTCGACGACGGCCTCGGCACGGCCTTCGTCCGAGGCGACCGCGCCGTCCCGCGCGTCGGCGACGACGGCCTCGACCCCGGTGCCGGCCTCGCGGTGGACGTACTCGACGCCCAGCTGCGAGGCGAGGGTCCGGAGCGCGTCCTCGTCGATCACCGAGAGGGCGTCGGGCTCGCCCGGCTGCGTCCTGTCCTTGATGTACTCGGTGCTGCTATACGCGTCGCCGTACCCGTCGAAGACCTTCATCCGCCCGCCCGCGGCCGTGCCGTAGCCGAGCACCGCTCCCCCGTCGACGTCCGCCGCGGCCGTCGCGAACGAGCCGGGCGCCTCGTCGGCCGTCTGTTCTCCGTCGCCCAGGTAGTAGACGACGTTCGCCCTCTCGGGGTCGGCCTCGCGCGCCTCCTGCAGCCGCTCGGCCAGGAGGTCGGAGGCCTCGGTGATGCTGCTGCCGCTGGAGTAGTAGGTGATCTCCTGGTTCATCACGGAGGCCGCGGTCACGACGGCCGCGGCGTCGTCGGTCAGCGGGGTGCGGAGCACGGCGGTGCTGTCGAACGAGATGAGCGAGAAGCGGGCGCCGGCCAGCTCGCTGGCGATCGCGTCGACGTCGCTCCGGACGCCCTCGAGCCGCGGGCGGTCGCCGTCCCAGTCCTCCGCCGCGATGCTGGAGGTGGTGTCGACGACGAAGAACACGTTGAGCGCCGCCGACGACGCCTGGGCGCTTCCGCCGGGCACGCCGGGACGCACGGCGACGACGAGCAGCAGCGCCACGACCACGAGACGGCGGAGCCAGCTGCGCAGGAGGCGGCGGTCGCCCCGCTCGGCGACGACCCGCCACCCGACGAAGCCGAGCAGCGCGACGCCGATGACGGCGAGCAGCCACCACGGGAGCACGGGCTGCAGCACGATCGCGGCGGGCAGGGCCGCCGTCGCCGCGGTCACAGCCGCACCCGCCAGAGCAGGACGAACGAGGCCGCGGCGAGCAGGAGCGCGACGATGACGGCGGCCTGCGGGGCGTCGGTCGTGACGAGGCGGCGCGTCCCGGTGAAGAGGCCCGCCTCCTGGTCGTCGATCCGCTGCACGATCTCGGCCACGGTCGTCGCGCCGTCGAGCGCGTAGTAGGCGCCGCCGGTCGACTCGACGACGGTGCGCAGCTCGCCGGCGACCTCGTCCGCGACGGCGTCGTCGGAGTAGTCCGCGGGGTTCAGCGCGTAGACCCGGATGCCGCGGTCGGTCGCGAGCTGCCCCGCGTCGTCGAGTGTCAGCAGTGCCGCGCCGTTCACGTAGTTGTCGGTCGCGAGCACGATCGACTTCGGCCGGGTGCTCTCGCTGCCCCCGTCGAAGCTGAGGGCGCAGGAGGCGAGGCCGTCGCCGATCAGGGAGGCGCCCTGCCCGAGGTCGGTGCCCGACCAGTACCGCGTGCCGTCCTCCCCCGCGCTGTCGAAGGAGTCGCGGTACTGGCTCAGCTGCTCGGCCACGAAGTCGTAGTCGTCGGTCAGGGGGAACGCCTGCACGGACGAGCTGTCGAAGAGGGTCAGCCCGATCCGCTCGCCGTCGAGGCCCGACGCGAGCTCGGCGAAGGTCGACACGATCTGGGAGTCGACCTCGGTCATCGACCCCGAGACGTCGAGGCAGAGCACGATGTCGCGCTTGTAGGAGGGAGGCTCGACGACCTGGACCGTGCCCGGCCGGGCGATCAGCAGGGCCCCGAGGCCGGCGAGGGCGATGACGAGGACGAGGGCGCCCACGAGGGCCGCACGGTAGCGCGTGACGAGCCTGCGGTACACCGGCAGCTCGGTCAGGCGCTCGCTGTGGGCGACGGGGGTGCCGGCGCGGCGCAGTCGGGCGCGCTCGCGGCGTCGCAGGACGAGCCAGAGCCAGGCGCCGAGCCCGGCGACGACGAGGGCGGCCAGCAGGGCCCACCACCAGATCAGGACCACGAGCGCACCACCTCGCGCGCGGTCTCGGCGGCCCGGTCGGGGTCGCCGGGGTGCTGCTGGGCGAAGGCCGGCGGGTACCACTGCTCGACCGCGTCGGCCACGCGGGGCAGGTCGGCCTCGCGCAGGTCGGCGAGGGTCATCACGTGCGTGTCGGCGCCTGCCGTCTCGTGGACGAAGAACCGGAGGAGGAGGCTGAGCCGGCTGTGCACCGCCCGCTCGCCGAGACGGCCGTCGCGGGAGGCGGCCTGCACCTCGTCGATCAGGCCGAGGTAGCGGAGCCGGACCGACGGCAGGTCGACGACCGCGGCTGCTGCCGCCCGGCGGGCCGACGGGGGCAGCCGCCGCGCCGAGAAGCGCAGCACGAAGACGATCCACGCCGCCACGAGGCCCAGGAGGACGAGCCCGAGCACCAGCCAGAGGACCCAGAGCGGGTACTGGTACGGCCCGAAGAAGCCCCTGTCGTCAAGCACGGCGGTGCTTCTCCATCAGCGTGAAGAGCCCGGGCACGACGGCCGCCTGGCTCGAGAGCCGCTCGCTGCTGATGCCCAGTGCCTGCAGCTGCCGGCCGGCGTCGTCCGCACGCCGCTCGGACGACTCGTCGAAGGCGCGTCGCAGGGCCGCGTTCTCGCGCAGGTACGCCGGGAGGGCCGTGACCTCCTGCACGTCGTAGACGTCCCCGGCGTGGCCGGACCGCGTCATGAGGTCGGCGTCGCCGACCGTGACCCAGACGATCTCGTGCTGGGCGCGCAGCCGTCGGAGGCGCCGCACCAGCTCGGCGTCGACGACGACGTCGTCGGTCACCACGACGAGGATCGACCGGCGGCGGACGCCGCGGGCGACCCAGTCGAGGACGCCCCGCAGGTCGCTGCGGGGCGCCTCGAGCGACACCCGACGGTCGACCTGGCGGAGGAGGCGCTCGAGGTGCGCCTCCGTCGCCCCGGCGGGGAGGGCGACGGTGCCGCCCTCGTCGCCGGCGACGAGCGAGACGACGTCGCCGTGGCGCGACGCGATGTAGCCCAGCGCGCCGGCCGCCATGATCGCGATGTCCTTCTTTGTCTCGCCGCTGGCGGCGGTCGCGGCCATGTTGCGACCGGTGTCGACGACGAGGACCAGCGACCGCCTCCTGCTGGCGACGTAGCGCTTCACCAGCGGCTCGCCGTGACGGGCGGTGGCCTTCCAGTCGATGTCCTTCACCTCGTCGCCCGGCACGTAGGCCCGGAGGTCGTCGAAGTCGTGGCTGCGGCCGTGGTGGACCGACGCCCAGCCGCCCTCGAGCAGGTCGAGGGTGCGGCGGTGCGCGAACAGGGACATCTTCGTCCGCACCCGGAGGAGGAGGCTCGCCACGGTCGTCAGGGCGTCTGCACGGAGGCGAAGACGGCGTCGATGATCGTCTCGGGGGCCACGTCGTCGGCCGTGGCCTCGTAGCCGAGGATGACACGGTGGCGCAGCACGCCGTGCCGCAGGTGCTTCACGTCTTCCGGGATGACGTAGTCGCGGCCGTGCAGCAGGGCGAGGGCACGCGCGGCCTGCATGAACGCGATGCTGGCACGCGGGCTCGCACCGAACTGGACGTAGTCGGCGAGGCTGCCGGGGATGTACTGCTGCGGGTGCCGCGTCACGTAGATGAGCTGGACGATGTAGTTGACGATCGACGCGTCGACGTACACGCGCTTGGCCAGCTCTTGCAGCCACACGACGTCCTCGAGCGAGACGCCGGTCGGCACATCGACCTGCTGCTCGTCGTAGACGCCGGCCTCGATGCGCCGGATGACCTCGGCCTCCTCGGCGGGCGACGGGTAGTCGAGCACTTCTTTCAGGAGGAACCGGTCGAGCTGCGCCTCGGGCAGCTGGTACGTGCCCTCTTGCTCGATCGGGTTCTGCGTGGCCAGCACGAGGAACGGCCTGGGCAGCGGGTAGACGGTGCCGCCGATGCTCGTCTGCCTTTCTTGCATCGCCTCGAGCATCGCGCTCTGGGTCTTGGCGCTCGAGCGGTTGATCTCGTCGAGCAGCACGAAGTTCGAGTGCACGGGGCCGAGCTGCGTCACGAAGGTCGACTTCTGCGCGTCGTAGATCTGGGTGCCGGTGATGTCGCTGGGCAACAGGTCGGGCGTGCACTGGATGCGGGTGAAGCTCGCCTCCACGGACTGCGCGAGCGTCGCCGCAGCGGTCGTCTTGGCCAGCCCGGGGACGCTCTCGAGCAGCACGTGCCCGCCCGTGATCAGCGCGATCAGCAGGGTGTCGCGGAGGCCGGTCTGGCCCACCACCTTGCGCGAGAACGCGTGCGACACGGCACCGACGACACCGGCGGCACGCTCGAGGTCGGCGGGGCTGATCGGGGTGCCGACCGCGGCGGGAGGCGGGGGCGTCGTCGAGGTGTCGGTCACCCGGCCCACTGTAACCGAGGCGTCCGACGTCACCGCCGGAGCGCCCTCCTCGCGAGGTGGTTGCCCAGGAACTGCACGAGCTGCACCAGCACGATGATGAGCAGCACCGCGCCCCACGTGACCACGGGGTCGAACTGCCGGTAGCCGTAGAGCAGGGCGAACGCGCCGAGTCCCCCGCCGCCGACGTAGCCCGCGACCGCCGACATGTCCACGAGCGCGACGAAGATGAACGTGTAGCCGAGGACAAGCGGGCCGAGCGCCTCGGGCAGCACGATGCTGCCGATGATCCGGAACGGACCGGCGCCGGCTGCCCTTGCCGCCTCGACCACGCCCGGCTGCACCGTGAGCAGGTTCTGCTCGACGATCCGCGAGATCGCGAACGAGGCCGCGAGCGACAAGGTGAAGATGATGGCGGTGTTGCCGACGCCGGTGCCCACGACAGCCCGGGCCAGGGGCTGCGCGGCAGCGAGGAAGATGATGAACGGGATCGGCCGGAACACGTTGACGACGACGTTGAGCACGCCGAAGACGACGCGGTTCGCGAAGAGGGCGCCCTCGCGGGTGAGGTAGAGGGCGAGCCCGAGGAGGAGCCCGCCGAGCCCGCCGAAGAGCAGGGTCAAGGCGACGATGTAGACGGTCTCGTAGGCCGCCTTCCAGAGCTGGGGCTGCAGGTCGATCAGGGAGTCCATGGTCAGCGTGCCTCCGCGTCGTGGGCCGGCCGGTCGGGCGCGGCCTCGGTCGTGGGCGAGGCCGGGAGCTCGGTCGCGGCGGCCCCGAGCTCGGCGACGGCGTCCGAGACGTCGCCGTCGCCGCCCGTCAGGGCCAGGGTCAGGGTGCCGAAGGTGCGCCCGCCGATCTCGTCGATGCCGCCGAAGACGATCTCGAAGCGGACGTCATGGCGGGCGAGCACGCCGAAGACCTGCTGCTGGTCGACGCCGCCCTCGGACACGCGGACGGTCACGAGACGGCCGTCGTGGCGACGACGGAGCGCCGCGAGGTCGTCGCCCTGCGGCGACCCGGCGACGACGGTGGACACGAAGCGCCGCGTGGACGCCTCGCGCGGGGCCGAGAAGACCTCGAAGGTGCGCCCGATCTCGACGACCCGACCACGGTCCATCACGGCCACGCGGTCGGCGATCGACTTGATGACGTCCATCTCGTGCGTGATGACGACGATGGTGATGCCCAGCTCGGCGTTGACCCGCCGGAGCAGGGCCAGCACCTCCTGCGTGGTCTCGGGGTCGAGCGCGCTCGTCGCCTCGTCGGCGAGCAGCACGCCCGGCGACGTCGCGAGGGCGCGGGCGATCCCGACGCGCTGCTTCTGGCCGCCCGACAGCTGGTCCGGGCGTGCGTGGGCCTTGTCGGCCAGGCCGACGAAGTGCAGCAGCTCGCTGATCCGCCGCTGGTGGTCTGCCTTCGGCACGCCGGCCGCCTTGAGCGGGAACTCGACGTTGCCCCAGACCGTCTTCGACGAGAACAGGTTGAACTGCTGGAAGATCATGCCGATGCCGGCGCGCACCCCGCGCAGTTCGCGCTCGCGCAGCCCGGTCACGGGTCGGCCGTCGATCTCGATCCGGCCGCTCGTGGTCGGCTCGAGGGCGTTGATCAGGCGGACCAGCGTGCTCTTGCCGGCGCCGGAGTAGCCGATGATCCCGAAGATCTCGCCGTCGGCGATCTCGAGGCTGACGCCGTCGACGGCCGTCAGCGGTGCTGCGCCCTTCTCGCGGGGCGGATAGGTCTTGACGACGTCGGTCAGGGTGATGGCGGGCATGGTCTCCTCGTCACGGTCGGAAGGGCCCGACCCGCGCGCCGTCGTGGCGGGCGGGTCGGACCCGGGCGGGGGCAGGCGGCGTCAGCCGTTCTGCTCCACGAGCTCCTTCGTCTGCTCGAGCGACTCGCGCAGGTCGGCGACGGGCACCTTCGTGGTGAGGGCCGTGCCGCCCGAGTTCTCGACGACGCCGTCGGTGACGGCCTTCGTGTCCTGGTAGATCCGGACGAGCTCCTGGTACGTCTCGTCGTCCGCGTCGCCCTCGCGAGCGGCGAAGACGTTGACGTAGGGCAGCGACGCCGGGTCCTTCGGGTCGTCCGTCGCGATGATCGTGTCGGGCGAGAGCCCCGCCTTGGTGGCGTACTCGTTGTTGATGATCGCGCCGTCGAAGTCCGGCAACGACGTCGCGGCGAGGTCGGCCGCGACGGGCGAGACCGTGACCGTCGAGGCCTCGGTGTCGATGTCGTCGAGGCCGGAGAAGATGTCCCCGCCGCCCTTCAGCTCGATCAGGCCGTTCGACTGCAGCACGAGCAGCGAGCGGGCGAGGTTGCTCGCGTCGTCGGGCACGGCGACGGTGTCGCCCTTGCTGAACTGGTCGAGCGAGGTGTGCTCCTGCGAGTAGAGGGGCAGCGGGTAGATCGCCGTGGAGCCGATCGGCACGAGGTCCGCGTCGGCCGACACGTCGTACTGGGCCAGGTAGACGATGTGCTGGAACTGGTTGAGGTCGAGCTCGTCCTCGGTCAGAGCCGGGTTCGGCTGCTCGTAGTTGGCGAAGTCGACGATCTCGACGTCGATGCCCTCGTCGGCGGCGGCCTGCGTGAAGGTGGCCCAGTACGGGTCGCTCGCGCCGACGACCCCGATGCGCACGGCGTCTCCGCCGCGGTTCGCGACGGCGATGCCGACGCCCACGGCGGCGAGCACGACGACGGCCGCCACGACGATCGCGATCAGCCGGCCGCGCTTCTTCTTCGGGGCCTCGATCAGGGGTGTTGCCTCGGACATGACGTTCCTCTCAGACGGTGCGACGCACGTCGCCGGCTGCTGCTGCCGGCACCACGACCGTGCGTCCGTCCATCGTGAACGGCGGGGCGGCTCGGGTCACAATCGGCGCGTCACACGGCGACACACCGGCTCTGCGAGCAGGCACGGGAACGGGCGCGGCGACGGTGCGGGAGGCCGCGGGACCCGAGCGCCGACGCGGCACGTCAGGGCGGCGGCAGGCTGCGACGCAGAGGAGGCGCGGTGCGGCCGGAGCCTGCACCGCGCCTCCTCGGGGCGGTCGGGTCGGTGGCCGACCCGCGATCGGCCCTAGACCGTCAGGACCTGGGGCGAGCCGACCTCGCCCGGGGGCATCTCGGCCGCGAGGCGGTTCGCCTCGTCGATCAGCGTCTGGACGATCTCGGACTCGGGCACGGTCTTGATGACCTCGCCCTTGACGAAGATCTGGCCCTTGCCGTTGCCGGACGCGACGCCGAGGTCGGCCTCGCGGGCCTCGCCCGGACCGTTCACGACGCAGCCCATGACCGCGACGCGGAGCGGGACCGTCATGCCCTCGAGGCCGTCGGTGACGTCGTTCGCGAGCTTGTACACGTCGACCTGCGCACGACCGCAGCTGGGGCAGCTGACGATCTCGAGCTTGCGCTCGCGCAGGTTCAGCGACTGGAGGATCTGCAGGCCGACCTTGACCTCCTGCGCAGGAGGCGCGCTGAGGCTCACGCGGATGGTGTCGCCGATGCCCTCGCCGAGCAGGATGCCGAAGGCCGTGGCCGACTTGATGGTGCCCTGGAACTCGGGGCCGGCCTCGGTCACGCCGAGGTGCAGGGGCCAGTCGCCTCGCTCCGCGAGCTGACGGTAGGCCTTGACCATGATGACCGGGTCGTTGTGCTTGACCGAGATCTTGAAGTCGTGGAAGTCGTGCTCCTCGAAGAGGGAGGCCTCCCACACCGCGGACTCGACCAGCGCCTCCGGCGTCGCCTTGCCGTACTTCTGCAGCAGGCTGGGCTCGAGCGACCCGGCGTTCACGCCGATGCGGATCGAGACGCCGGCGGCCTTGGCGGCGGCGGCGATCTTGCCGACCTGGTCGTCGAACTTGCGGATGTTGCCGGGGTTGACGCGCACTGCGGCGCAGCCGGCGTCGATCGCCTGGAACACGTAGTTCGGCTGGAAGTGGATGTCGGCGATCACCGGGATCTGGCTCTTCTTCGCGATGATCGGCAGCGTCTCCGCGTCGTCGCGAGTGGGCACGGCGACGCGCACGATGTCGCAGCCCGAGGCGGTGAGCTCGGCGATCTGCTGGAGCGTCGCGTTGATGTTCGTGGTGGGCGTGGTGGTCATCGATTGGACGCTCACGGGAGCGTCGCCTCCGACGAGGACCTTGCCGACCTTGATCTGCCGCGACTTGCGTCGCGGGGCAAGGGTTTCGGGGACCTTCGGCATTCCGAGATTGACTGCAGGCACGTGGTCGATCGTAGACCCGTGCGCTGGGCGCGCGATGTCGGAGGCGAGGACGCCCGGCGGGCCAGCAGGTCAGGACGTCCGCGGGCCGGCTGCGGAGCGGGTCAGCGGATCAGCGAGATCGGGTTCACGATGTCGGCGTAGGCGAGCAGCAGCCCCATGCCGCCGAGGACGATCACGACCGCGAACGTGAGCGGGATGACCTTCGCCGTGTCGACGGGCCCCGGGTCGGGACGGCGGAACAGCTTGGCGAAGCCCCGACGGATCGCCTCGATCAGCGCGCCCGCGACGTGGCCGCCGTCGAGGGGCATCAGCGGCACGAGGTTGAAGACGAACAGCGCGACGTTGAGGCTCGCGAGCAGGCTCACGAGGAACGCCGCCCGGTCGATGAACGGCACGGTGTCGAGGCTGACCACCTCGCCCGCCATCCGACCGACCCCGACGACGCTGACGGGGCCGTTCGCGTCGCGCTCTCCCCCGCCGAACGCGGCCTGGGCGACGGCGACCATGCGCTGCGGCAGGTGCACGATGACGTTCGCGACGTGCCCGATGTTCGTGCCGACGGTCGGCAGCACGGCCGTGACCGGCTGCTGCACCGTCACCGTCGCGAAGCCGATGCCGACGAAGCCGACCTCCTGGGTGACCGGGGCGCCGTCGTCGCCCACGACGGGCACGCCCGCCGAGTCGACCACCTGGCGTGCGGAGAGCGCCGGGGTGACCTCGAGCGTCTGCTCGCTGCCGTCGCGCTCGACCACGACGCTGAGCGTCTGGTCGGGGGCCGCGCGGAACGCACTCGTCACCTGGTCGCCGTCCGCCATCGCCACGCCGTCGATCGACACGATGCGGTCGCCGTTCTCCATGCCGGCCGCGAAGGCGGGCGCCGCCGTCGCGTCGGCCGGGCACTCGGTCTCGGTCGACCCGGCGGGCAGCACGCACTGGTTGACGAGGCCGACGGTGGTGCTCGACTGCGCCGTGCCGAAGCCGCAGAGCAGGATCGTGAAGAGCACGATCGCGATGAGCAGGTTCATCGTCGGCCCGCCGAGCATGATGATGATCCGCTTGTAGACGGGCAGCCGGTAGAAGGTGCGGTGCTCGTCGCCCTGGTCGATCGTGTCGGCGCTGGCGGTGCGCGCGTCCTGCACGAGGGTCTGGAAGAAGCCCGTGCTCGCCGTCCGGCCCTTCTGGCCCTCGCGCGCCGGCGGGTACATGCCCGACATCGAGATGTAGCCGCCGAGCGGCAGGGCCTTGACGCCGTACTCGGTCTCGCCGCGACGACGGGAGAAGACCGTCGGCCCGAAGCCGATCATGTACTGGCCGACCTTCACGCCGAACTTCTTCGCCGGCACGAGGTGCCCGATCTCGTGCAGCGCGATCGAGACGGCGAGCCCGATGACGATCACGACGATGCCGAGCAGGTAGAGCAGGACGGTTTCCACCGGGCAAGGGTAGCCGTCCGAGACGGGGAGCCGGCCCCGCACCGGCCATGGCGACGCTGTGAGGGTCCGGGGCCCGCGCCTCCTCGGCTCGGCCGTGTGCCCGGCGCCCGCTCGGCGGGACGGGCCGGGGCGGGAGAAGCTAGCTGCGGGCGAGCAGCGCGTCGGCCGCCTCACGGGCCCAGCGCTCGGCCTCGAGCACGCCCTCGAGGGTGCTCGGCCCCGCCGTGTGCCGGTCGACGACCTCGCGCACGGTGTCGAGGATGCCCAGGTAGCCGACCCTGCCGTCGTGGAACGCGTGGACGGCCTGCTCGTTCGCCGCATTGAACACCGCGGGCCAGGTGGCGCCCGCCCGCCCGACCTGCTTGGCGAGCAGCACGGACGGGAACGCCTCGTCGTCGAGCGGCTCGAAGGTCCAGGTGGAGGCGGTGGTCCAGTCGAGGGGCACGCCGACGCCCGGCACGCGGTGGGGCCAGGCCATCCCGAGCGAGATCGGCAGTCGCATGTCGGGCGGCGACGCCTGGGCGATCGTGGACCCGTCGACGAACTCGACCATCGAGTGCACGATCGACTGCGGGTGGACGGTGACGTCGATGTCGTCGTAGTCGACGTCGAAGAGCAGGTGCGCCTCGATCACCTCGAGCCCCTTGTTGACGAGCGTCGACGAGTTCGTCGTGACGACGCGGCCCATGTCCCACGTGGGGTGCGCGAGCGCCTCGGCCGGGGTGACGTCGGCGAGGGAGGCGCGCGTGCGGCCACGGAAGGGCCCGCCGGAGGCGGTGAGCACGAGACGACGGACCTCGCCGCGGTCGCCGGAGCGGAGCGCCTGCGCGATGGCGGAGTGCTCGGAGTCGACCGGCACGATCTGCCCGGGTGCCGCGCGCTCGCGCACGAGGTCGCCGCCGACGATCAGGCTCTCCTTGTTGGCCAGCGCCAGCGTGGCGCCCGAGTCGAGCACGGCGAGCGTCGGCGCGAGGCCGACGCTGCCCGTGATCCCGTTCACGACGACGTCGGCCTCGACGTCGGAGACGAGCGCCACCGACTCGTCGGTGCCGAGGGCAGTGTGCTCGACGCCGAAGCGGGCTGCCTGCTCCGCGAGCTGGGCGGCGTCCGAGCCGGCCGACAGCCCGACGACGGTGAAGAGATCGGGGTGGGCGGCGACCACGTCGAGCGCCTGCACGCCGATGGAGCCGGTGGAGCCGAGGAGGATGACGCGACGCATGCGGTCAGCCTAGGGGCGCGCGCGGCGCCGTGCGGAGGCGCCGCTCAGGCCACGGCGAGGACGTCGATGACGAAGACGAGCGTGTCGCCGCCCTCGATGCCCGCGCTCGGCTGTCCGCCGTCGCCGTAGCCCTCGGCGGGCGGGACGACGACGAGCACCTGCGAGCCGACGGTCTGGCCGATCATCGCCGCGGCGAAGCCCGGGACGACCTGGGCGGTCGAGAACGGGGTCGGGGTGCCCTTGCCCCAGCTCTCGTCGAAGACCTTCCCGTCGCGCCAGTTGACGCCCTGGTACTGGACGGTGACGTTGGCGGGATCGGGGACGACCTCGCCGTCGCCCTTCTTCAGCACCTCGACCTGCAGCTCGGCCGGCGGGTCGGCGTCGGGGATCGTCACCGTCGGACGGCCGTCGTCGGCGAGCGTCACCTCCGGGAAGCCCGGCTGCGCGGGCTGGTCGACGCCGGTCGCGCGCGTCGGCACGATCGAGAACGTGTCGACGACGATCACGGCCGCCGCGTTCGGCGGCGCGGTGCCCGTCTGGGCCGGCTGCATGTCGGCCGCGCTGGCGACCGTGACCGAACGCGAGCCGGCCTGGTTGCAGAGCAGCGCGGCCTCCAGCCCGGGCACGTAGTAGTCGGCGCTGATGGTGAGCTGCTCGCCGCTGCCGCGCTCGTAGCCGGCGGAGCTCAGCTCGGCGCCGGTCGTGGCGTCGAAGACCGTCACGGCCACCTGCACGACGTCGCCCGACTTCGTCTCCGGCCCCGTGCCCTGCGACACCACGGCCCGCTGGCTCGTCGCCGCCCCGAGGGGGCCGGCCAACGCGATGCCGGGCTTCTGCCCCACCTCGCCCGACACCTCGACCGAGTCCGCCTCGGCGCCGCCGCCCAGGCAGGCGGTCGCGGCAGGGCTGGCACCGGGCGTGGTGGCCGACGGCTCGGGCGCCGCGTCGTCCGTGCAGCCGACGAGGGCGACCGCGAGGAGCGGCACCCCGACCAGGCCGAGGAGGCGCGCGCGGCGACCGACGGCGGTCACGGTCAGTTCGCGGCCAGGATGTCGATCACGAAGACGAGCGTGTCGTCGCCCGCGATGCCTGCCCGCGGAGCGCCTGCCTCGCCGTAGCCCTCGGCCGGCGGGATGACGACGACGGTCTGCGAGCCGACGGTCTGGCCGACGATGCCCGCGGCGAAGCCGGGGATGACCTGGCCGGTGCCGAACGTGGTCGGCTCGCCGCGCTTCCAGCTCTCGTCGAAGACCGTGCCGTCCTTCCAGAGCGAGCCCTGGTACTGGACGGTGACCTGGGCGCCGTCCTCGACGACGGGGCCGTCGCCCTTGATCAGCGTCTCGACCTGGAGCTCGGTCGGCGCCTCCGTGCCGGGGAGCGTGACGGTCGGGCGGCCGTCGGAGTCGAGCTCGACCGTCGGGAATCCGGCCTGCGGCTCCTGCGCCTCGCCGCTCGCGCGGGTGGGCACGTCGGAGGGGGCGCTCGACGAGGAGGACGGGGCGGAGGTCGCGGTGTCGCCGGTGCTGGCCTCGGAGGCGCAGGAGGCGAGGCCCAGCACGAGGACGGGGACGGCGAGCAGGGAGAGGGAGCGGCGCATGGGAGTCTCTCGGTCGAGGGGCGGGGACGGCGCGGAGCCGGGACGGCACGGAGCCGCCCGGGTCGCGAGGCGCCGGGTCAGGTCATTCTGCCCCACGCCGCCGCAGGGCCCGCTGAACGGCCGAGGCACGTCGACCCGGTTCAGGAGGCTGCGGCCACCAGGGTCGTGGGCTCGTGGCCGACGGGGAACGCGACCGACGCGGCGATGAAGCACTTGCGGGCGGCCTCGGCGTGCAGCGTGCCCGCGAGCTCGACCATCGACGCGTCCGCCACGGTGACGACGGGCCGCAGCGTGGCCGACGTGAAGCGACCTCCCCCGTCGGCGGTCTGCGTCATGGAGCCCTCGGCCGAGTCCCGGTAGGCGACCACGACCACGCCCGCGGACGCCGCGACGTGCAGGTAGCTGAGGAGGTGGCACTCGGCCAGGGCGGCGAGGAGCAGCTCCTCCGGGTTCCAGCGATCGGCGTCGCCGTGGAAGGTGCGGTCGGCCGACCCCTGGATGTCGTGCAGCTTGCCGGCGGCGGACACGGTGGCGTCGCGGCCGTAGCTGCGGTACGACGTCGTTCCGACGCCCCGGTCGCCCGTCCAGGCGAGGTCGACGGCGTAGTGGTGGTCGAGCACGGGATCCTCCTCGGCGGGGCGTCGATACACTCCCCATCATGACCCACCTGAGCGCCTCCGCCGGCGACCCGCGCCGTCCCCTCACCGCCGACGGGAGCGTCGAGCTCGCCGTCCTCGTCCGTTCGGGCCTCGAGGAGAGCCGCCACCTCGGCGCCGGGGTCGTCGTCGATCCGGACGGAGCCGTGCTGCGCTCGGTCGGCGACGTCGGGGCCTCGATCTACCCCCGCTCCTGCCTCAAGCCGCTGCAGGCGCTCACCGTGCTGCGCGCCGGCGTCGACCTCCAGGGACCGCAGGCGGTGCTCTCGACCGCCAGCCACGCAGGCACCCCCGCCCACCTCGAGGTCGTCGAGGCGATGCTCGCGCGCGGCGACCACGACGAGCACGACCTGCTCTGTCCCGCCGACTGGCCCGGCGACCGCCGCAGCGCCCGCCTGCTCGACGAGCCCCGTCGCGCGGCCATGAACTGCTCGGGCAAGCACGCCGCCTTCCTCCTCGCCTGCGACCAGCAGGGCTGGGACGCGGCGACCTACACCGCGATCGACCACCCCCTCCAGGCAGCCGTGCGCGAGACCGTCGCCGAGTTCACCGGCGAGGTCGTCGACCACGCCGGGACCGACGGCTGCGGCGCTCCCGTGTTCGCCACGACGGTCACCGGCCTCGCGCGGGCCGTCGGCCGGGTGGCCGGGTCGGCCGGCGACGTCCGCGACGACCGAGACCCCGACGCGGCGCACCTCGTCCGCTCGGTGCTCGCCGACGCCTGGGCGATCGACGGCCCGGGACGGGACAACACGGTCACGATCGACGAGCTCGGCGTGTTCGCCAAGCTCGGGGCCGAAGGCGTCATGGTGATGGGGACCACCGGCGGCGTCGGGGTCGCGGTCAAGGTGCTCGACGGGAACGTCCGCGCCGGCACCCTCGTCGCCCTGCACCTCCTCGTCGAGCAGGGCGTCGTGGAACAGGCCGCTGCCGACCGCGTCACCTCCGCGACCCTCGAGAAGGTGCTCGGCGGGGGCGTCCCCGTCGGCTCGCTCCGACTCAGCGGGGCGCTCACGACCCCTCAGGCGTGACCCGCTGACGGCTCCGTCCGTCAGGGGCGTCGGGGGCGTCGAGCACCGACGTCCACGCCGGCGTGACGGGCACCGAGCAGGCCGTGCCGTCGCGACGGACGACGGCCACGGCACCGTGGCTCGAGATCTCGACGACGCAGGCTGCGGACGACCCTGGGCCACCGCCTCCTCCGCCCTGCCCTGACCGAGCCTCGGCAGCTCGGCTCTCGGCGGCGCCGTGTCCGTCGGCCTCCGTCGGCTGCCAGGTCACGAGGCCGTCCGGAGCGCCCCGGTGCCGTAGCTGGGCGCGGTAGCCGCCCGCGAGGGACCGGGCCAGCAGCTCCGGGCCCCGTACGTGCACCCCGCCGGCGGCGTCGACGCAGAGCGGACCGTCGGGCAGCTCGGCGACGCGCCGTCGGAGCGCCTCGGTGCGGGCGTGGCGCACGACGGCGGCGCCGGTGTCGCCCACGAGGACGATCCCGCTGTCGACCCGGCCGCTGCCGAGCACGACGAGCGAGCGCACGCCGACGACCGGTGCAGCCTCACCTCGACGGAGCCGCTCCACGAGGTCGGCCGAGGTCGGCCAGAGGTGCCGCAGGGAGCGACGACGCGAGTCGATCCGGGCGTCGCAGACCGCCTCGGTCTCGTCGAGGGCCGCGGACCACCGGTCTCGGGCGGCGCGGGCCGCCTGTCGCCCGACGAGGCCCACGAGGCCCTGGGCCGAGGCCACCGACGCCCCGGCCACGAGGACGGCGAGGAGGTCGAGATCGCCCCGGGCCGCGCCCGCACCCCCGACCGCCAGGCCCGCGACCGAGACGGCAGCGACGGACAGGGCCCGACGCGACGGCTCGGGCGACGGGGACGGCAGCACGACGACGCCGGGCGAGGAGGAGGTGGTCGCGGTGTCGGGGACGGTCACGAGGCCAGCCCACCACGGCGATCCGGCGGCGTGGCAGCTGTCCCCTGGCCCGAGGTCGGACCTCGGCTCGGAGAGCGGCCTGGGGAGGGATCAGCTCAGGAGATCAGCTCACGATGAAGAACTGCTCGCCGATCTCGACGCGCGTGCCGCGGGCCACGCGCACGCGCGTGCCCGGCTCGACACGTCGCGCGGGCTGCTCGTGGGGACGCACGACGGTGCCGTTGCCCGACCACCGGTCGCTCACCCAGAGGGCCCCGAGCTCCTGCCCGAACTCGAGGTGGGTCTTCGAGACGGACTTGCCCGGGTCGGCGATGCGGACCAGGTGGTCGAACCGCTCCCCCGGCTGCGGCGTCGGTGCCCGTCCGAGCAGGCCGGACCCGTCGACGGTGACGCTCTCGCCCGTGCTGAACTGGAAGAGGTACTCGGTGCCGACGGGGCCCCTCCTCACGAGACGGGTCTCGTCGACGTCGTCGTCCGTGACCAGGCGGGAGCGGGCGTCGCCGGCGAGGAGCCCCGACAAGGCCGACGCCGGTGCCGCCGTCGGCATGGGCGGCAGGTCGGGGAGACCGGGGGCGCCGCCCCCTCCGGGCGCTCCTGCCCAGCGGCCGGGGACCGCCCCGGGCTGGACCGGCGGCTCGGACGTCGGAGCGGTCGGCCGGGCGGCCTGTCGCTCGGGCGGCAGCTCGGCACGGGGCTCGTCGACGACCGGAGTCGCCTCGCCGCCCGCGTCGACGACGTCCTCAGGATCGGGTGCGGGTGCCGGTGCCGGTGCCGCAACGCTGGGACGCCACTCGGGCGGCAGCGGAGCGACCGGTCCGGTGAAGGACAGCGCCACCGACTGCACGACGGCCCCGCACTCGGGGCAGAAGATGTCGTCCTCGTCGAGCAGCGCGCCGCAGTGCGTGCAGTGCTCGACGACCTTCTGCTGACCGGGCTCGACAAGGGGGACCGGGTCGCCGTCCGGCACCGGCGCGACAGCCGGGGAGGCGCCGGGGACGGCCCGAGGCAGCGGGGCCACCGGGGCCGTGTCGCCGGCCACGGCGTCGGGAGCGGGAGCCGGTTCCCGGAGGGGCACCGGCAGCACGGGGCCGACCGCGGACGGCTGCCCGGGCTCGGATGCGCCGGGACCGGAGTGCGGTGCCGTCTCGGGCTCGGGCTCGACGGCGTCCTCGCTGTCGTCGGCCCCGGGGACGGACCCCGCAGGGTCGGTCGGTCCCGGCGTCCCGTCCGGCGCCGTCGGGGTCTCGGTCGTTCCCGGGGCGGAGCTGTCGTGCCCGTCAGCCGGATCGTCCAGGTCGGCCGCAGCCGAGGAGCGGACGACTGCGCCGCCCTCGGGACGGGCGGCGTCGTGCCGACCGCCGGCGGGTCGCCCGGCCTCCTGGCCGGCTGCCTCGTCTGCGACGCCGTCGTCCGCCGGGCGGGCTACGGGGGGCGTCTCGTCGTGCGGGGCCGGGGCCTGGCCGTCGTCCTCGGAGGGCAGCCGGGAGAACGAGGCCGTCCACAGGGGGGCCGACGTCGGTCGCGGACCGTTGTCGGCGTACGGCGTCGGCGTCCGCAGAGGCGCGGGCGCAGGCGCAGGCGACGGAGCGGCTGCCGGGGCCACGGACTCCTCAGGCAGAGGTGCCGGTGCCGCCGGCCGCGTGACCTCGGACGGCGACTCGGTCGCGGGCTCGGCGCGCGACGGATCGTCCTGTCGCGCACGGGCTGCCGCTTCACGGTCGACGAGGGGAGCATCCGCACCGGTGGTCGCGACCGACCGGGCCGGGACGATCCACGCGGGAGGCGCCTCCTCGGCTCCGGCCTCGACCGTGCGCTGCCCGCCCCCTGCGCGCTCGTCCCCACGATCCTGGTCGGGGGCAGCCTCGTCGGCTGCAGCCCCGGCGGGCGCCCGGTCGACCTGCTCCTGCTCGACGCGGCGGTCTCGGACCCACCAGGGCGCGTCGCCCGACGTCGTGGGCCGCGGCGGCTGGCGCAGCTGCCACGCCGGCGGCTCGGCCTGCCCGCCCGTTCCTGAGCCCGCGCCCGCGCCCTCGTCGCGACGTGCGGCCGCCGCAGCGACGTCGGCGCTCGTGACGGCACGACCGCACACTCCGCAGAACATGGCGCCGACGGGCAGCGGGCTGTCGCAGGTGGGGCAGTGCATCGGGACCTCTAACGCTCGGGACGTGTCCCGCCATGGTATCCACGGAGCGAGCGGAGCGAGACCGCCGCCTTGGCGCGCTGCCACCGCGTCAGGTCGGCGTCGAGCGACCGGCGCATCTCGGCCACGGCCGCCCAGACGCGGTCGGCGTCCTCGGCCGGCGGCGGCGTCGGGGCGAAGACGGCCCGGTCCGCGACGCGAGCCAGCACGGCCGGCCTGGCCCCGCCGACCGCCTGGGCGACCTCGCTCCGCGTCCCCGACCGAGGGGTCTCGATGCCGTGGTCGACGACGGCGTCCTCGAACTCGCGCCACCCGCCCGTGATCCGCCTCACGGTGTCGGGAGCACGACGTCGGGCACGGCGACGGCGCAGCTTCACCGCCACGACGGCGAGGAACGGCGCCGCGACCACCCCGATGACGAGCGCCGTCCAGCCGATCACCCGGACGACGACGAGCAGCACCGCCAGCCAGGCCGGCACCGTGTCGGGGTCCTCCTGCTCGGACTGCGGCGGCGTCTGGTCGTCGCGCACCTGAGGCTCCTGAGGCGGCGGCTGGACGACCGACTCGGGGCGCGAGACCTCGCTCGGGTCCTGCACGACGTCCTCGGGGATGGGGCGCTCGGCCGGGACGGGATCGAGCGCGACCCAGCCCGCCTGGGCCGTGTCCACCTCGATCCACGCGGTGACGTCTCCCCCGAGCACCGGCACCGGGCCCGTCGCGTCGGCGAGCTCGTCGGCGTCCGGCACGAAGCCCATGACCACCCGCGAGGGGAAGCCGAGCTCGTCGGCCATCAGGGCCGCGGCCGTCGCGTACTGCTCGGCGTCGCCGACCATGACCGGGTCCGTGAAGAGCTGGGCGATGCGCGCCGACCCGTGCCCCGACAGGCTGATCGGCTCGTCGGCCCCGACGCCGTGGCTGATGTAGCCCTCCTCGGCGAGGAGGTCGAGCACGGCCTGCAGGCGGGCGCCCGGCCCCTGCACGCCCTCCACCGCCTCCTGCACGGCGTCGGTCAGCTCGTCGGGGACGGCACGGGGCGACGGGACCCGGGCCGAGCCGGGCGTGAGGCCCTCCAGCTCGCCCTCGGCGGGCTGGTCGGGCAGCACCGCCTCCAGCCGGTAGCGGTCGCCCTCCTCGAGCCCGCCCACGACGGCGGCGGTCCCGCTCGTGTCGTTGTAGAAGAAGGCGTCCCGCCGGTCGGTCGCCGTCGCGCCGCCGAAGTCGATCGACTCGAACGCGCCGACCGTCGGCAGCCAGACCCCGCTGTACCGGTCGACGGTGACGGCCAGGGTGGTCTGTCGGCCGGACACCCCCGACTGGTCGAACACCGAGGGGACCCGGTCGAAGGAACCGGACTCGCTCGTCACCTCGTCGCTGCCGACCGTGTACGCGACGCCGTCGTACGTGTCGAGCGTCGCGAGGCGCAGCAGCTGGCCCGGCGCGAGCCCCTCGACCTCGAAGAGCGTCTCGTCGACCGTCGGGTCCTGCTCGTAGACGCGGAACCTCGTCAGCGGGCTGACCACGTCGCGGGGGTCGAACGGCTGCACGACGACGGTCCGCGCGACGGTGCGCTCCGCGGTGGGAGGGACGACGGCCACCGCGCCCGCGGCGGCGGCGCCGGCGACGACGAGGGTGACGACCGTCCCGGCGACGGCCCTCCCGGCGACGGAGCCGTGTCCGTGCGACCGTGCGCCCGCGGCGCCTCCCTCGAGGGCCTCGACGGCGAGCCGGCGACGACGGAGGCGCCACCAGACCACCCAGGCCACCGAGACGACGAGCACCGTGAGTCCCGAGACCACCGGGAAGAAGGCCTCTGCGGGGCCGAGGACGATGCCGGCCAGCCAGACGACGACGGGGCCGAGGGCCGCCAGCTCCGCCCGGCGCGACCGCAGGGCCGTCGTCAGCCCCACGACGGACGCCAGCAGCAAGAGGACGAACACGGGCACGAGCAGGGACTCGTAGCTGCCGACCGGCAGGGTGATCGTGACGAGCTGCTTCCAGGCGAGCGCGGTGCCCGTGACGAGCTGGCCGAGGCCGCCGAGCGTCGGCACCACGCCCCACAGGGCCTGCGACGGGACGGCGAGCGGCACGCCGAGCAGCAGGTACGCCGCGACCGTGAGCACCAGCACGCCGAAGCTCGAGAGCCGCAGCACGGCCCCGGCGACGGCGACCACGCCGCCGACCGCCACCGTGACCAGCGCCAGCACGACGAACTCGGCGCTCTGGTAGGCGGGCCAGAAGACCGCCGCGGCCGCCAGCAGGGCCACGAGGTGCAGCCCGATCGCGAGCAGGACGAAGGAGGCGCGCAGCCGAGGACGGCGGACGCGCGTCCGGAGATCGCCCGGCCGGGACGCGGCGGGAGCCTGCGCGCCGGTCATGTGGCGGCCGCCCGGGCGAGCGACTTCTGCAGGTCCTCGAGGTAGCCGATGGTGAGGACCGTCAGGTCGCTGATCCGTGTCATCCCGGGCACGGCCTCGGGATCGCAGACGATGGCGACCGCCTCGACGCCGACCGGGAAGTGCAGGCCGGCCGAGCGCAGCTGGGTGAGGGTGGCGGTGCTGCCGACGACGAGGAACGCGACGGAGACGCCGGCGACGCGGTCGCCGGCCACACGGGCGACGTCGACGATGCCGAGGGCCGACTCCGCGTGCTCCACGACCGCGAGGTCGTCGAGGAGGCGCGTGCGGGTCAGCGTGCTCAGCGACCGGATCTCGAGGGTCTTGCGCTTGGCGAACTCGGGCGTGCGCTCGCTGACGACGACGCTCACCTCGCGGGCGTCGCGCACGGCCCGCGCCCCGAGCGAGCCCGCGACGCTCACGGCCAGCTCGAACTCGTCGTCGGAGGCGAAGTCGGCGGTGGCCAGGCTGAGCGCGATGACGATGTGGCTGCGCCGGCTCTCCTCGAACTGTCGGACCATGTAGGTGCCGGTCTTCGCCGTCGACTTCCAGTGGATGTTGCGCCGCTCGTCGCCCGGCTGGTACTCGCGGAGCGCGTGGAACGAGATGTCGCTCGGCGAGAGGTCGCGGGTCGGGTTGCCCTCGAGGTCGCGGATGAGGCCCGTGCTCGTGCTCGGGATGCCGATGGTGCGGGGATGGACGAACATCTCCGTGACGCCCGTCCACTCGAGCTCGCGCCGGACCAGCCCCACGGCGTCGCCGCGGACGGTGCGGACCGGGCCCACCCGGACGACGCCGCGCCGCTGGGTGGGGACCGAGAACGTCTCGGTGACGCTGTCGCCCCCACGGAGGCCGGGCAGGCTGATCTCGGCGAGACCCGCCCCGACCGGGATCTCGACGGAGACGCCGAGGATGCGGCGACGGGTCGGGTTCTCGACGACGACGCTGCCCGAGGCGGGCTCCCCCACCGTGACGCGCTCGTGCGGGATGTCGAGCGCCACGCGGAACGCGTTGCGGCCGATCAGGCTCAGGCCGGCGACGACGAGCACGACGACCGCGGCCCAGGCGACCACGACGAGCTCGAGCCAGCCGAGCAGGTAGCCGACGACGAAGCCGACGGGCACCACGACGAGCACGGCCCAGCCGACGGGCGTCACGACGCCCGAGACCGCCCGGAACGCCCGGGTCAGCCACGCCCGGGCAGAGCGGAGGAGGCGCACGGCGAGGACGAGCGCGTCGGCCACGGGTCCGGAACGATCGCCCACGATGCGGGTGCGCGCGTTCGTGAGCCCCTGGGTCCCCGTCGCGAAACCGCCGTCGAAGCTCGTCCGCGACTGCGTGCGGCCGCCGCGGGTGTGCGTCCGGCCGCGGGACGCGTCGCGGTCCCGACGGACGCGGCTGTCGGTGCTGCTTGGTCCGGCGTCGCTCACACGGCGATCCGCTCGGAGGGCGGCGGCGTCTCGATCAGCAGTTGGCTGACGATGCTCGACGGCGTGACGCCGTCGAACTCCGCCTCGGGGTCGAGCACCAGCCGGTGGGCGAGCACGGGCTCGGCGAGGGCCTTGACGTCGTCCGGCACGACGTAGTGGCGCCCCTGGGAGGCGGCGTAGGTCTTGGCGGTGCGGACGAGGGCGAGGGCGCCTCGCACGCTGACGCCGAGCCGCACCTCCTCGGCGGTCCGGGTCGCCTCGACGAGGCGGGCGACGTAGTCGCTGATGGTCGACTCGACGTGCACGGTCCGGGCGAGCTGCGCCATCTCGGTGACGACCCCGGCCTGGACGATGGGGCTGAGGCTGCCCTCGTGGACCCGTGTTGCGGAGCCATCGAGGATCCGGACGGTCGCCGCGTGGTCGGGGTACCCGATCGACGTCTTCATGATGAACCGGTCGAGCTGGGCCTCGGGCAGCCGGTACGTGCCGGCCTGCTCGACGGGGTTCTGGGTGGCGATCACCATGAAGGGGCTGCCGACGTCGTGGCTGACGCCGTCGACCGTGACCCGGCTCTCCTCCATGACCTCGAGCAGGGCCGACTGGGTCTTCGGGCTGGCCCGGTTGATCTCGTCGGCGAGGACGATGTTGGAGAAGATCGGGCCCCGGTGGAACTCGAACTCCCCCGCCTTCTGGTCGTAGATGCTCACGCCGGTGATGTCGCCGGGCAGCAGGTCGGGCGTGAACTGGACGCGGTTGCTCGTGCCCTGCACGCTCTGGGCGATGGCGCGGGCGAGCGACGTCTTGCCCGTGCCGGGGAAGTCCTCGAGCAGGAGGTGCCCCTCGCTGAGCAGCGCCGTGAACGACAGCCGCACGACGAACGTCTTGCCCAGGAGGACCTGGTCGACGTTCGCGACGAGGCGCCCGAAGATCTCGGAGAACCAGGTCGCCTGCTCGGGGGTCATGCTCATGCGGTGTTCGTCTCTCTCGTGGTGGTGGTCGACGTCGTGCGGACGTGCGTCAGAGGGCAGCGTCGCACTGGAGTCCCTCGACTTCTAGCAGGCCCCCGGCCGGTCGCCACGAACCATCCGCGTGCTGCCCGGCCTGGCCTCGCACCTGGACGTAGGCGCTGCCCGGAGGCACGACGAGCGAATCCGTGAACGTGACGGAGCTCGGCGGTCCCCACTGACCTAGGAGCGAGGCCTTGAATCTGATGTCCACCGAGTCGATGGCAGCGCCTCCGGCAGCGGCACTGAGAGTCAGCTTCTGCCCGACCTGACAGGACGTCACGTCGACCCGGGTGTTCTCGGGCGTGACGCTGACGGAGGGAGAGGCTTCGCCACACTCGAGGCGAGACGTCCCGGCGCAAGCCCTGACCCGGATGTCCATGCTCACGCCGTCAGGTCGCGCGACCTCGATGAAGTCCCCGTCGGATACTTCGCGCCAGTTGTCGCTGCCGTTGACGTCGTACTGGTAGGTCGAGACGGTTCCGCTGGCACGCAGAGCCTTCGCCTGCACCTTGTACTGGCTGTCGCCCTGGTAGGCCTCGACCGTCACTGACGCCGAGGCCGCACCCGGCGGCGTGACGCTCTCGGCGGTCGTCGTCGCGGAGGAACAGTCGACGCCGTTGGAGGCGACGACCGTGTACGTGTAGCTGCCTGCCGGAACAGAGTCGACGACGCTGGTCCCCGAGACGCCGTCGAGGCGCTCGCCCGCAGCTCGGCACCCGGTGGCCCCTGTCGCGCCTTGCTGGCGATAGACGGTGAAGCTGAGCGACGTGGCTCCCGCCGCGTCGGGCGCCGTCCACGAGACCGAGACCTGGTTCTTCGACGCCTGCGCGGTCGCGGCGAACGGTCCGGGCGTCCCGACAGCCACGGCCGCGACGGCGCCGCTGCGGGCCCAGTCGGCGTCGCTCGAGACCTGTGCCCGGTTCTTGGCATAGACGCTGATCGAGTAGCTGCTGCCTGCGACGAGGTCTGGGACGGACGCCGTGAGGCCAGACACCGTCTGCTGAGCGACGCCGTTCACCTCGACGACATATCCCCCGGCGGGGAGGACGGACGTCCCCCTCGCGGGCTTGGGGACGGCGTTCCACGAGACGTCGAGCACACGCGGGGACGATGCCGTCACCGTGACGCCGGTCGGCGCCGCCGGCACGAAGTCGGCGCTGTACGAGGGGCTGGCCGCGCTGGGAGCCGAGTCGCCGAGGCCGTTCGTGGCGACGACCGTGAAGCGGAACGTCTGCTCGGGGTCGAGGTCGGTCAGCGTGCAGACCGTGGTGAGTCCGCAGTCCTTCGAGTACGAGCCGCCCGCGCTGCCGGTGCCCGTCAGGCGGAAGCGCGTCAGGGGCGAGTTGTTCGCCTGGGGCGCGGCGTAGCTCAGGGTCAGCTGCCCGCCGGTGAAGACGCCCGTTCGGACCGGTGCCGCCGCAGCGTCCGGGACGTCCTGCACGGAGATGGTCACGTTGCCCCACACGTACCGGTCGGGGTCGCCCGTCACGTCGGCCACGCGGTACTGGAGGTTGGTGTCGCCAGGCTGGGCGGACTGCCCGACCGAGACGGCGAGCGTGCGGTTGTCGGCGCTCGGCGTGACGCTGACGCCCGCCGGCAGCCCGCCTCCGCCGAGCCCGCGGATGTCGACGACGCGCAGCGGCTGGCCCGGGAACGGGTTCGTCGCCTGGTCGTTCGCGAGCACGTCGATCGAGGCGGAGGTGCCGCGACGCACCGCCTGCGTGTCGGCCGCGGGCTGTGCCAGGGGCCTGCTCGAGCCGACGACGGCCAGTCGGATGGCCCCGGCCTGGCCGGTCGTGACCGCGTCCGCCACCGACACCGGCAGCGCCCGCGTGGTGCCCTTGGGCGTGCCCGAGTCGGCCGTGATCGTGATGTCGCGGCCCGAGACGCTGACCGCGAAGCCGGGCACCGCCTGGGCGTCGGCGCTCCAGCGGAGCTCCGAGAGGTCGTCCGGGTACGGGTACGAGGTGAGGCGCTGCAGGTCGAGGGTCCGCGACTGCCCCGGCTCGAGGTCGATCGAGGTGCCGGTGAAGGTCGGCGGCTGGTTCTCGCGCGGGGTGACCGTGATGGGCAGGACCAACGTCGCCGTGCGTCCGGACGGGTCGTCGGCGGAGGAGCCGTCGGTCACCTCGAACGAGACGGACGCCGTCCCGAAGTAGAGGTCCTCGGACGTGTAGGCCAGGGTGGTCGGGCCGACGACGAGGTCGGAGCCGTCGGCGTGCGTCGCCCTGACCGACCCCTCGCCGGTCAGGCGGATGCTCTTGCCGCCCGCGGCGATGACGTACCGGGTGAGGTCGATCGTCAGCCGGTCGCCGCTGACGACGGTGAGGGGACGCCCGGTCTTGTCCAGCTGCGGGAGCGCGTCGTCGAAGCCGGGGACGCGGACGAACGCGTAGGTGCGGACGGCAGGGTCGTCCGGGTGCGACACCGAGAACGGGATGATCTGGCTGGAGTCGGTGATCGTGACCCGCACGCGGCGGTCCGGCGTGATCTGCGAGGTCGTGTCGTAGCCGGGCTCGAGGTCGAGGCCGAGCGCGGAGACCGGGCCGTCGGCGAAGAAGACGTTGGCCAGGACGTTGACGTCGACCGACTGCCGCCCCGCGATGTCGCTGAGGTCGAGCACCGTGTCGTCGACGACGGGGTGGTTCAGGGGCGCGTCGGCGTCGACGTTCACCGTCACGAAGCTCGAGCTCGAGCCGCCCTGCTCGTTCTCGACCGTGTAGACGAGCCCGTACTGCCCCTCGGCGGCAGGGGGCCGCACCGCGATCATCGTCCCGTCGACGACCTCCGCCGTCGTGCCCGCGTCGTTGGCCTCGACGCCGGTCACGGACAGCGCTCCGCCGTCGGGGTCCGAGTCGTTGTCGAGCACGCGGACGGTGATCGTGCCGCCCGGCCGCATCGTCACGTCGTCGGCCACGGCGATCGGGTTGCGGGAGCCGTCGGCCCGTGCCGAGATGCCGATCCGCACCTTGCCGCTGGCCCGGGCGCCGAGGCCGTCGACGACCGTGTAGGTGAAGGTGTCCGTCCCCGCGCTCGTCCCGTTGGCCTGGTACTCGATCGAGTCCGTCCCGACGCTGGTCACGCTGCCCTTCTCCGGGTTCGTCCCGACGCCGAGCAGCGCGACGCTGTCCCCGTCGGGGTCGACGCCGTCGAGGGGCACGGTCACGCGGACGGACTCGCCCGCCACGACCCGGGCCGTCACCGTCTGGGGCACGGGCGGGTTGTTCGTCGCCACGTCGGCCTCGCGCACAGCGATGGTGACCTGGGCGGTGTCCCGTTGACCGTCACGCCCCTCCACCGCGTAGACGGCGGTGACGTTGCCGGGCGTCGTCGGGGCGAGGTACCGGAGGATCGAGCCGGACGCGAAGAGCAGCCCGCCGTCCGTCGGGACGTCCTGCACGAGGTCGGGCACGAGGGTGATCTCGTCGCCGTCGGGCTGTTCGTCGTTGGCCAGCACGTCGATGTCGATCGCGTCGCCGACGCGCACGGTGACCTGGTCGTCCGTCGCGACGGGCGGCTGCGTCTGGGAACGCCGCGGCGTCTCGATGACGGTGACCACGCCCTCGGCCGAGGCCAGGCCGTTCGTGACGGTGTAGGTGAAGGTGACCGGTCCCTCGTCGAGGGGCGCGGCCAGGGTCAGGCGCAGGTACCGCTGGTCGAGCGTCTCGACGCGGACTCCCGACGCCAGCGGGACCTCGGACGTGGACGTCACCATCAGCACGTTGCCGGCGGGGTCGTGGTCCGTGGCCACCACGTCGAGGGTCTGCGTGCTGAGGGTCTCGACGAAGACCGTCTTCGGCGTCGTGATCGGCGGGCTCGACGGATCGGGCGGCGACTGGACGTCGACCCTGATGGTGCCGGTCGCGGTCTGGTCGCCGTCGGTGACGGAGTACTCCAGGTTGTGGGTACGCACCTCGTCGCTGACGAACCGGAACGTGCCTGCCTCGTAGCTCGGCGTGACGGTCGACCCGTTCTTGGCCGGGACGCTGTTCAGCCGGATCGAGCCTGAGCCCCCGCTCGCGTACGGGAGGGGCCGCACCGTGAGCTGCTGGCCCGCGTAGGCCTGCACGGAGAAGGACTCGGCGGTGAGCGGCGACGACCCCGCGACGCGGATCGTCATGCTCCCCCGGCCCTCGACCTGGCCGTCCGAGACGACGAGGCCGACGTCCAGGGTCGTGGCGCCGGCACCCGCGTCCTGGTAGACGACGTCGCCCGACGGCTTGTACGAGACGCCCTCGCCGCCGACGGCGCTGGTCAGGTAGAACGCGTCACCGTCGGGATCGACCCAGTCGCCGAGCACGGAGGTCGTCACGCGCCCCGACGACGACACGTCGGCCGAGGTGCGCCGCACCTGTGCCGGCGGGCTGTTCTCGCCGGCAGCGCGCACGGTGACGGTCACCGCCGCCGTCGCGGTCCCCCCGCGCCCGTCGCTGATCGTGTACTCGAAGCTGAACGCCCCGGTCGCCTCGTCCGTGAGGGTGAGCAGCACCTGCTGGCGGTCGTTCACGACGTCGAGGCGCCCGATCGCCGGGTCGAGGTCCGACACCTGGTCGACGACGAGGGGGTCGCCGTTCGGGTCGTAGTCGTTCAACAGGACCGAGAGGGTGCTGGCCCGGCCCGGGCGAGCACCGAGGTCGTCGTCGATCGCCACCGGGGGCTTCTGGTCGGGGTCCAGCTCGGGCGGCTCGTCGGTGGTGTCGTTCTCCTCTTCTTGCTGCTCGTCGTCGCGGTCGAGGAGCTCGTCCCAGTTGTCGATCAGCTGGCCGCGGCTCTGCACGGCCCAGCTGCTGCCTCCGACCGGGTCGCTGAGAACGGCGCGGCGCCCGTTGACGTCGAAGACCAGGGCGGCCGCCCCCGGGACGCCGTCGAGCTGCATCACGCCGCCCCGAGCCCGCGAGCAGTCGCTCCACGCGGTGCCGCCGGACCACGCCGCGTACGTGCACGTCCCGACGACCGCCGGCCGTGCGGGCAGCCCCGCCTGGTCCGTGACGACCTCGCTCGGCTCGCCCCCGCCGAAGGGCACCCGCAGGAGCGACGTGCTCGTCGCCACCAGGACGCCGTCGCCCTCGTCGGAGGCCTGCTGGAGCGCGAGCCCGCCCGCGGCGGAGCCCGAGAGGTCGACCTCGTCGCCGTCCACCACGAGACGCCCGGTCTCGACGTCGAGCACGGCCCAGTGCGAGCCGACGCTGGTGACCTGGTGCTCGCCCGAGCCCGTCAGGGAGGTCGAGCGGGTCGAGTCGACGTCGAAGGCGTCGCCCGCGTCGACGCGCGACACGTCGCCGCTGGCGGCCGAGAAGACGGTGACCGTGCCGTCCGGGGCGACGCTCGTGACGGCGTCCTCGCCGAGGCTGAGGTCGGCGTCCTCCTCCGCGCTGAACGTCGCCAGGTCGGAGACGGGCAGGCTCCACAGCTCGCCCGTGCCGCCCGACACGACCACGGCCCGGTCACCGGACAGGAGGACGTCGGGCGAGTCGGGCGGCAGGGGCACGCTGTCGCCGATCGTGGAGGTCGCCGGGTCGACGATGCCGACGGTGGCGCTGCTCCGGTCGACCATGAGGACGGCGTCGGACGACTGCGCGACGGACAGGTCGCCTCCGGTGCTCCTGACCGCCGCGTTCAGCTCGGCGACGTCGGTGTTCGCCCGGCCCAGTGCCGTGCGCGAGCCGTTGGCGACCCAGACGGTGCCGTCGTCGAGATCGAGGCGCTGGGCCTCGTAGCCCGTGCTGGCCACGGCGACGGTGACGACGAGCGCCGTGATCGCGACCACGCTCACGCCGGTCGCCACGGCGGACCGTCGTGACCGGGCCCAGGCTCCGAGGCGCGTCACTCGCCGCCCCCGGCGACGGCACACTGCTCGCCGCTCGGCTCGCCGCTCTGGCCGGCCCGGTTGACGCTCACCGTGATGCAGAGCTGTTCACCCGTGTCGGAGGCGCTGGCCACGAAGCGGTTGGACGTCTGCTGGCTCGTGTCCGAGCCCGTCGAGATGATGTAGGCGTCGCCCGAGCGGAGGCCCGGGTCGCTCCAGGTGAAGACGACGGACGAGCCCTCGGCCGTGGCAGAGATCTCGGTGACGCGCGGGATCTCGGTAGACGTGGCCCGCACGAGGACGAGCGTGGCCGTCGCGCCCAGGCCGATCGCGACGACGGCCGCGGCGACGAGCGACCACACGAGCACGAGGGCACGACGGCTGCGGGGTGCCGGTCGAGTGCCCGTGCTGCGCGGCACCGCCCTGCTGTGCCCGAGTCCCGAGCCGTGGACGGCCGCCGCCTGCGCCTCCGTCACCCGACGGCGTCGGCGACGACGTCGGGTCGACTGCACCGGGGCGGCACCGCGGAGGCGCGTCCTGTCCTCGAGGTCGGCCACCGTCGCGAGGGCCCAGTCGTCGACCGCGACCTCGATCGGGGTCTGCCCCACGCCGAGCTCGGACTCGACCTGCTGCAGCTCGCGCAGCAGCTCGAGGACGCTGGCCTGCCGCTGCTCCGGTCGCCTCGACATCGCCCGGGCGAGGATGCGCTCGAGGCTCGCGGGGACGTCGGTGCGGCCGGTCGGGGCCAGCTTCGCCTTGTCGATCCGGCCGATCAGGTCGGAGGCGCCGTTCTTGTCGCTGCCCAGGATCTCGAAGGGGCTGCGGCCGGCGAGCAGCGAGTACACGGTCGCGCCCAGCGACCAGACCTCGGACTCGATCGTGCCGTTCGTCTCGTCGAGGAGCACCTCGGGCGCCGACCAGGGGATCGACATGCCCACCGCCTCCTGCGGCTCGCTCTCGCTCAGCGAGGCGGCGATGCCGAAGTCGGACAGGACGGGGTGGCCGTAGGCGGTCATGAGGATGTTCGAGGGCTTGACGTCGCGGTGCAGCACGCCCTGCCGGTGAGCCGTCTCGACGGCGCTGCCGATCTTGACGCCGATCCGCAGCACGTCGGCGACCGGGATGCGGTCTCGGCGGTAGCGCTCGCTGAGCGACGACGAGCAGAGCTCCATGACGAGGTACGGGCGGCCGTCGGCCGACACGCTCGCCTGGTACACGGTGAGGATCGACGGGTGCGCGCTCAGCTGGGCCATGAGGTTGGCCTCGGCCTGGAACATCTGGCGGACCTGGTCGTTGACGACCTCGGTCAGCATCACCTTGACGGCTACCTGGCGCCTCGGCATGTTCTGCTCGTAGAGGAAGACGTCGGCGAAGCCGCCGGAGCCGAGGACGTGGACGTGCGAGAAACCGGGCAGCACCGGCGGCGGGGACGGCAGTCGTCGTGCCACGTCACCCTCCTCGGCTGTCTCCGGCGTGCGCCCGCGCAGGACGCGCCGACTCGCTGTCGGCCCTCGCCATTGTAGGTCGGGCCCTCGGGGGCCGTGCCCCGTCCGGCTCGGACGGGGGACGACCGACGGGCCCCCACTTCGGGGGAGGAAGAACGCCTCGACGCCTGTGGACGACGGCCGCGGCTAGGCCTCGGGCAGCTCGGTCGCTGTACCCCGGACGTCGACCACGACGGCCGTGACGTTGTCGCGGCCGCCGGCCTCGACGGCCGCACGGACGAGCGCCGACGCCGCGGCGTGCGACTCCGGCTGCTCGGCGAGCACACGCTCGATGTCGGAGCCGGACAGCTCCTTGGTCAGCCCGTCCGAGCAGACGAGGAGGCGGAGGCCGGCACGGGCGGGGATGCGCCAGTAGTCGGGACGCTGGTCGACGTCGAAGCCGACGGCCCTCGTGATGACGTTGCTGTCCGGGTGGGACTCGGCGTCCTCCGCGCGGAGGAGGCCCGCGTCGACCATCTCCTGGACGACGGAGTGGTCGACGGTGATCTGCTGCAGGGCGCCGTCGGCCACGAGGTACACCCGCGAGTCCCCCACGTTGAAGACCGTGAACTCGGCCTCGCCGTCCTCGCCGGAGAGGAACACGCCGGTGGCGGTCGTGCCGACCCCGAGCTCGGTCTCGGCCGCGGCCACGGCGATGTCCGCCGTCGCACGCCGCAGCGCCTCCTCGAGCTCGTCCGTGGTCAGGCTGTCCCGGACCGCCGCCTCCGCGATGCGCCGCACCACCGCGTCGCTCGCGACGTCGCCGGCGCTGTGCCCGCCCATGCCGTCCGCGACGACGAAGACCGGCGCCTCGGCGACGTAGCTGTCCTCGTTGTGCGCGCGACGGAGGCCGACGTCGGTCACGCCCGCCCAGTCGATCGAGAGGCCGGTCGCGGAGGCGGCGAGGGGGTGGGCGGTCGTGGGGCGGCCGAGCTCTGTCACGGGCGAGGTCCTTCGTGGGCTGAGGGTCGGGGAGGCGGGAGGATCTCGAGGAGGTTGCCGTCGCCGACGTCCACTATGGTCCCTGCCAGCGCCACGGACGACTCGCCCTGCCGGAGAGTCACGGGAAGGCGTCCGGGCATCGTCACGACCGTGCCGTTCGTCGAGCGCAGGTCGGTGACGACGACGGTCGCGCCCACCTGCTCGACGCGGACGTGGCTGCCCGAGACCTCGCCGGTCGGCGAGGGCACGACGACGAGGACGATCGGGAGACCGGTCGGGACACGCGGGGCGGCCGGTCGTCGGCCGACGACGACGGGGCCCTCGAGTCGATGGGTCTCCCCGCCCACGCGGAGCGCGTGCACCCGACGGGAGGCCTGCACGGACGGGGCAGACGGCGGGGCCGGGGGAACGGGCGACGCCGTGCGGCGCTCGTCGTGGGCCGTGGCGCGGGGACGCACGACCGTGTCGTCATCCGGGACCGTCGACGCCGAGGCCCGACGGACGACGAGCACGGTGTCGTCGAGCAGGGCGTCGTCGAGTTCCCCGCCGTCGTGCTGGTCGGGTCGCGTCACGGTGTCCTCACGAGGGGGTGGTCGAGGAGGCGCGTCACGCCTCACGACAACGCTACCGGTCGATCGCTCCAGCACCTCCGCACGTCGCGCCTCCTCGCGTGGTCCCTCCCCAGGATCGGTCGAGCTCGCCCTTTCCACAGGTGCCGCCTCCGAGCACGACCTCGCGGGAGCACCTCCGTAGCGTGCCCCCATGCCCGACCTCACCCTCGTCCCTCCCCTGGCGTCGGGGCTGCACGACGACCCGGGCGACGTGCGCTTCGTGCGGCTCCACTCCCCCGTCGGTCGGATCGAGATCCAGAGCCGACGGGACGCCGTGGAACGCGTCCTCGTCGACGACGGACGAGGCCTGCCCCACGACGGGCTCGTCGAGCACCCGGACGACCTGCTCGAGGCCGCCCGACGGCAGGTGCACGACTACTTCGACGGCCGACGTCGTCAGTTCGACCTCCCGGTCCGGCCGATCGGCACCGCGTTCCAGCTGTCCGTCTGGTCGGCGCTCGTCGCGGTCCCGTGGGGGCTGACCACGACCTACGGGCGCCTCGGCGGCGCCGTGGGGAGCCCGCAGGCCGGACGAGCCGTCGGGGGCGCCGTCGCGTCGAATCCCCTGCCGCTGCTCGTCCCGTGCCACCGGGTCCTCGGTCGGACGGGCGGCGTCACCGGCTACACGGTCGGCCGGGGCGTGCCCACCAAGCAGTGGCTGCTGCGCCACGAGGGCATCGTCTACCGGATCGGGCCCGTCCCGGTCGTCTGACCGACAGCCCCGAGCAGCGACTCTGACACGAGCACGAGCTCGCCCTCTGCCGACGGCTCGAGGACGATTCCGCCCTCCCGTGCCCATGCGAGGAGGTCGTCCAGCCCGGTGAGCTCGGGGCGGTCCTGGAGGAGGCGACGCACGAGCAGCCCCTTCGACTTCTTGTTGAAGTGGTTGAGGGCTCGACGTCGACCGGACGCGTCGGACACGACACGGACGAAGACCGACCCGGGGCGCGGAGCAGGCCCGAGCGTGACGTAGCCCTCGGAACGGAGGTCGACGACGAACTCCCCCGAGTCGACGACATCGGCCAGGACGGACGCCACCGACGCGGACCAGGTGGATCGGAGCGACTCCGCAGGCAGACGGGAGTCGTGGGACAGCCGGTACGCGGGGATCGCGTCCCCCGCCCGGACGAGCCCGAACAACGCCGAGTGGACCGCGACGTGCCGGTGGGCCCAGCGCCAGCCCGGCTCATCCAGCTCGTCGACCCCCACAGGGTCGAACAGGACCCCGGTGTACCGCGCGAGGGCGGGCATCGTCGGTGAGGACTCGACCGTCCTGTTGCGGTCGACCTCGTCGGCGAGACGAGGTCCGAGCTTGAGGCCGGACATCATCGCTGCTCGATCGGACGAGAGAGCCAGGAGGCGGTCCGTCACGTCACGCCGGACCTCGCTCAGCTGGGGGAACGACAGGGACGCGAGGTCGAGGCCGGACATGCCGTTGCCCCCGTCGAGTTTCGTCTCGGACGGGGGCAACAGGAACAGCACGGTGGATCAGGAGGAGGTGTGAACGAGTGTCAGGCCAGCTGCGCGTTGCGCGCGACGACCGTGACCGTGTCGTTCTCGACGGACAGGAACCCGTCGTCTGCGGTCGCCTCGACGGTCGAGCCGTCGGTCAGGCGGACGCGGACCTTGCCCGTGGCCAGGATCGCCAGGAGAGGCTCGTGACCCGGCAGGATCCCGATCTCGCCCTCGGCGGTGCGGGCGACGATGGACGACGCCTCGCCCGACCACACCTCGTGGTCGGCCGAGACGACGCTCACGGTGAGAGCAGCCACGATCAACCGTTCTCCTTCTGGATCTGAGCCCACTTCTCTTCGACGTCGGAGATGGACCCGACGTTGAAGAAGGCCTGCGTCGCGACGTGGTCGAACTCGCCGTCCGCGATCGCCGTGAAGGACTCGATGGTCTCCTTGAGGGGGACCGTAGAGCCCTCGACACCGGTGAACTTCTTCGCCATGTACGTGTTCTGCGAGAGGAACTGCTGGATCCGGCGCGCACGCGCGACGGTGATCTTGTCCTCCTCCGAGAGCTCGTCGACACCGAGGATGGCGATGATCTCCTGGAGTTCCTTGTTCTTCTGCAGGATCGCCTTGACGCGGATCGCCGTGTTGTAGTGCGCCTCGCCCAGGTAGCGGGGGTCGAGGATGCGGCTGGTCGAGGTCAGGGGGTCGATCGCCGGGTAGAGGCCCTGCGACGCGATCTCACGCGACAGCTCGGTGGTGGCGTCGAGGTGCGCGAACGTCGTGGCGGGCGCCGGGTCGGTGTAGTCGTCGGCCGGCACGTAGATCGCCTGCAGCGAGGTGATCGAGTGACCGCGCGTCGAGGTGATGCGCTCCTGGAGAACGCCCATCTCGTCCGCGAGGTTCGGCTGGTAGCCCACCGCGGACGGCATGCGACCGAGGAGCGTCGAGACCTCGGAACCGGCCTGCGTGAAGCGGAAGATGTTGTCGATGAAGAGCAGGACGTCCTGCTTCTGCACGTCGCGGAAGTACTCCGCCATCGTCAGCGCCGACAGGGCGACCCGGAGACGCGTCCCCGGCGGCTCGTCCATCTGGCCGAACACGAGGGCGGTCTTGTCGAACACCCCGGCCTCGTCCATCTCGGCGATCAGGTCGTTGCCCTCACGGGTGCGCTCGCCCACGCCGGCGAACACGGACACGCCGCCGTGGTCCTGCGCGACACGCTGGATCATCTCCTGGATGAGGACGGTCTTGCCGACGCCTGCACCACCGAAGAGACCGATCTTGCCACCCTGCACGTAGGGCGTGAGGAGGTCGATCGACTTGATGCCGGTCTCGAAGAGCTGGGTCTTCGACTCGAGCTGGTCGAAGGCCGGGGGCTTGCGGTGGATCGGCCAACGCTCGGTGATCTCCACCTGCTCGTTGCCCTCGAGGTTGAGGATCTCGCCGGTGACGCTGAAGACCTTGCCCTTGGTGACGTCGCCGACGGGGACCGAGATCGGCGCGCCGGTGTCCGTGACCTCCTGGCCGCGGACGAGGCCGTCGGTCGGCTTGAGGGCGATGGCGCGGACCAGGTCGTCGCCGAGGTGCTGGGCGACCTCGAGGGTCAGCTCGCTGCTCGTGTCGCCGATCGTGATCGTCGTGTGGAGCGCGTTGTACACGCCGGGGATGGCGTCGTGCGGGAACTCGATGTCGACGACGGGGCCCGTGACCCGGGCGACTCGCCCGACGCCGGGAGCCGACTCGGTCGCGACCGGCGCGGTTGCGGTGTCAGTCATGGCTTCTCTCTCTTCGGATGGTGATGCTGGGGGGCAGATCTACTTGGCCGAGCTGAGGGCGTCTGCGCCGCCCACGATCTCGGAGATCTGCTGCGTGATCTCGGCCTGGCGAGCGTTGTTCGCCAGGCGGGTGAAGTCCCGGATGAGGGTGTCCGCGTTGTCGCTGGCGGCCTTCATGGCCTTCTGGCGAGCAGCGTGCTCGGACGCCGCCGACTGCAGCATCGCGTTGAAGATGCGGCTCTCGATGTAGACCGGCAAGAGCGAGTCGAGCACCTCGATGGCGTCGGGCTCGAAGTCGTACAGCGGCAGGATCTCGTCGTCCGCAGGTGCCTCGACGCCCTCGACGACCTCGAGGGGAAGGAGCCGGACGACCTCGGGGACCTGGCTGACCATGTTCACGAAGCGGTTGTAGACGATGTGGATCTCGTCGACCCCGCCCTCGGAGGCGTCGGTGAGGAACTTCGACACGACAGCGTCGCCGATCTCCTTCGCGGTCGCGAACTCGGGCTGGTCGGTGTTGCCCGTCCAGATCTGCTCCGAGTCGCGCTTGCGGAACGCGAAGTAGTTCTGCGCCTTGCGGCCGACGAGGTAGAACACGACGTCCTTGCCCTGGCCGCGCAGCAGCGTGGCGAGCTGCTCGGCCTCCTTCAGCGTGTTCGAGCTGAAGGCTCCGTTCAGGCCGCGGTCGGACGTGAACACGACGACCGCGGCGCGCTCGACGGTCGCGGGCTCGGTGGTGAGGATGTGGTCGACGTCCGAGAACGTCGCCACGGCCGAGACCGCACGCGTGATGGCTCGCGAGTACGGCCCGGAGGCCTTCATCCTGGCCTGCGCCTTCTGGATGCGCGAGGCCGAGATGAGCTCCATCGCCCGCGTGACCTTCTTCGTGGTCTGCGCGGAGCGGATCCTCTGGCGGTAGACCCGTAGTTGGGCTCCCATGACTCTCCTGTTGTCTCGTCAGTCGTGATCGTCGGTCGAGCGCGTCAGCGCTTGGCCTTGACGATCTTCTCCTGGTTGACGTCGGCGGCGTCGGTGGCCTCGAACTGCTCGGAGCCGACCGAGGCGAGGGGCTTGCCCTCACCCGTCTGGAACTCCTGCTTGAAGGCGTCGACGCCGGCGTCGAGCGCCGAGACGATGTCGTCCGACAGGACGTTCTTCTCACGGAGGTCCGACAGCACCGAGGTGTTGCGGCCGAGGTAGTCGAGCAGCTCGCGCTCGAAGCGGAGCACGTCGGGCACGGGGACCTCGTCGAGCTTGCCGTTCGTTCCGGCCCAGATCGAGACGACCTGGTCCTCGACGGGGTACGGCGAGTACTGCGGCTGCTTGAGCAGCTCGGTGAGGCGAGCACCACGAGCGAGCTGACGACGGCTCGCGGCGTCGAGGTCGGACGCGAACATCGCGAAGGCCTCGAGCGAGCGGTACTGGGCGAGCTCGAGCTTGAGCGTTCCCGAGACCTTCTTGATCGACTTCAGCTGTGCGTCGCCGCCGACTCGGGAGACCGAGATGCCGACGTCGACAGCAGGACGCTGGTTGGCGTTGAACAGGTCGGACTGCAGGAAGATCTGGCCGTCGGTGATCGAGATCACGTTGGTCGGGATGTAGGCCGAGACGTCGTTCGCCTTGGTCTCGATGATCGGGAGACCGGTCATCGAGCCGGCGCCGAGCTCGTCCGACAGCTTCGCGCAGCGCTCGAGCAGACGCGAGTGCAGGTAGAAGACGTCGCCGGGGTAGGCCTCGCGGCCCGGCGGGCGACGGAGGAGCAGGGACACGGCACGGTAGGCCTCAGCCTGCTTCGACAGGTCGTCGAAGATGATGAGGACGTGCTTGCCGCCGTACATCCAGTGCTGGCCGATGGCCGAGCCGGTGTAGGGAGCCAGGTACTTGAAGCCCGCGGGGTCGGACGCCGGAGCGGCGACGATCGTCGTGTACTCCATGGCGCCGGACTCTTCCAGCGCGCCCTTCACGGACGCGATCGTCGAGCCCTTCTGGCCGATGGCGACGTAGATGCAACGGACCTGCTTGTTGACGTCGCCCGAGTCCCAGTTGGCCTTCTGGTTGATGATCGTGTCGATCGCGATCGCCGTCTTGCCGGTCTGGCGGTCGCCGATGATCAGCTGACGCTGGCCACGGCCGACGGGGATCATGGCGTCGATGGCCTTGATGCCGGTCTGCATGGGCTCGTGCACCGACTTGCGCTGCATGACGCCGGGGGCCTGGAGCTCGAGGGCACGACGACCCTCGTTCGCGATCTCGCCGAGACCGTCGATGGGTGCGCCGAGAGGGTCGACCACGCGGCCGAGGAAGCCGTCGCCGACGGGGACGGAGAGGACCTCGCCGGTGCGGGTCACCTCCATGCCCTCCTCGATGCCGGAGAACTCGCCGAGCACGATCGTGCCGATCTCGTCCTCGTCGAGGTTCTGGGCGAGGCCCTGCGTGCCGTCCGCGAAGCGGATGAGCTCGTTGGCCATGACGCCGGGGAGACCCTGGACGTGCGCGATGCCGTCAGCGGCGTCCGTGACGTAGCCGACCTCGGTCGTCGAGGCCTTGGACGGGTCGTACGACGACACGAAGTCCTTCAGCGCATCGCGAATCTCATCGGGGCTGATCTTGATGTCTGCCATTGTGATTCCTATTCGTAGCGAGGCTTCAGGGGGCCTCGAGTCTGTGTGGGGTGCGTGCCTAGCCGGCGAGCTGGAGGCGGAGCGCGCTGAGCTTGGTGGCGACGGTCCCGTCGATGACCTCGTCGCCGACCTGGACGCGGAGCCCGCCGATCACGGCGGGGTCGACGACCTGGTTGACGCGGAGGCTACGCCCGAACTGTCGGGACAGACCCTGTTCGAGCCGGGCGGCGTGCGCGTCGTCGAGGACGCGCGCGGTCGTGACGGTGGCGACGAGCTGGTCCGACTGGTCGGACACGATCTCGGCTGCCGTGCGGAGGAGCTCCCCGATCCGACGGCCGCGAGGCTGACGGACGAGGTGGCTGACGATCGTGATCGTCTGCTCGCTCGCGCGTCCGCCGAGGAGACGCTGCACGAGGCCGGCCTTCGCCTCGGGGTCGCTCAGCTTGGTGCCGATCGCGAGCTCGAGGGAGGAGTCGGAACGGACGGCGGCGTCGAACGCGAAGAGCTCGTTCGCGATCGTGCTGCCGTCGGGGATCGTGGAGGCGACGACACGGATGCCGATCTCCTCCATGCCCGCGAGGAGATCGCGCTTCGAGGACCAACGTCGGCCGACCACGGACAGCACCAGCGCACGCGCCGGCTCGGTGAAGGCACCGAACACGCGGTCGACGAGCTGCTTCTTGGTGGCGGCGTCGACGGCGGGGTCGGCGAAGTAGGCCTGCAGCTGGACGTTGCCGCCGATGACCCGACCGGCGTCGAGCACCTGCTCGCCGGTGGTCAGGTCCGCCGCACCGCCGAGGTCGGCGAGGGTGGACCTCGCCGACCCGAGCGCCTCACGGGACATGGAGCCCATCGTCAGCGGCCCGCCTTCGTGTTCTGGTCCGCCTCGAGGTCAGCCAGGAACCGGTCGACCACGGCAGACGCCTTGGCGTCGTCCGCGAGGGACTCGCCGATGACGCCCGACGCGAGGTCGATGGCCAGCGAGCCCACCTCGGCGCGGAGCGACGCGACGGCAGCCGCACGCTCGGCCTCGATCTGGACGTGGGCGTTCGCGGTGACGCGATCGGCCTCGGCCTGTGCCTGCTGCTTGAGGTCGGCGAGGATCTCGGCGCCCTCGGCACGAGCGGCCTCACGGATCCGAGCTGCCTCGGCACGGGCGTCGGCAAGCTGCTTCTTGTACTCGTCGAGGGCCTTCGCCGCCTCGGCCTGTGCGGCCTCGGCGTGGGCGATGCCGCCTTCGATGCGCTCGGCACGCTCGTCGAGGATCTTGCGGAACTTCGGGATCGCGAAGATCCCGAAGAACGCGGCGATGACCACGAAGACGACGAGAGACCAGAGGATGTCGTAATCGGCGGGGAAGAAGACGGCAGCCCCTTCGGGAGCACCGCCCTCGGCCGCGAGGATCGTCTCGATCATCGGTGTGTCGTCCTAACTGATCAGGAGAAGATGAAGCCGGCGGCGAGGCCGATGAAGCCCAGCAGCTCGGTGAACGCGATGCCGAGGAACATCGTGACCTGGAGGCGGCCGGCCAGCTCGGGCTGACGTGCCATGGCCTCGACGGTCTTGCCCGCGACGATGCCGATGCCGATGCCGGGGCCGATCGCTGCGAGGCCGTAGCCGACGGTCGCGATGTTGCCGTTGATCTCAGCGAGGATCGTGGTGGTGTCCACTTGTGTTTCCTTCCGGTTGGGCGGGGCTCGTCAGGCGACGGGCCCCGTCGTTCTTAGTGTTCGTTCGACGCTCAGTGTTCGTTCGACGCGGCCTGTTGGATGTAGACCGAGGCGAGGAGCGTGAAGACGTAGGCCTGCAGCACGGCGACGGCCATCTCGACGATGGTCATGACGAATCCGCCGATGAGGGTCAGGGCGCCGAACGCCACGAACCCGCCGCTCATGCTGAAGAAGAAGAAGTGCGTCGCGGCGAAGCAGAGCACGAGGAGGAGGTGGCCGACCATCATGTTCAGCAGCAGTCGGAGGGCCAACGAGATGGGCCGGACGATGAAGATGTTGATGAACTCGATGGGCGTCAACAGGATGTACATGTACCACGGCACACCGGCCGGGAACAGCGCGTTCCGGAAGAAGGTCGCTCCGCCCACCTCGCGGAAGCCCGCGTAGATGAACATGACGTACGCGACGACGCCGAGCAGCAGCGGCATGGCGACGACGGAGGTGCCGGCGATGTTCAGCCCGGGCACGATGCCCGTGATGTTCATCGCGAAGATGCCGAAGAACATCGCGGCCAGGAGCGGCAGGTACTTCCGGCCGAGCTTCTCGCCCAGGATCTCCTCGACGATCTGGACGCGGACGAAGTCGAGGCCGAGCTCGGCGATGCTCTGGCCGCGGGACGGCACGAGGCGCCCCTTGCGGAGGGCGAGCCAGAAGAGCAGCAGCATGACGGCGATCGCGAAGAGGCGGACCAGCATGATGCGGTTCAGCTCGAAGGGGGTGCCTTCGAAGAAGATCGCGGACGGGAAGAACTCGTCAAGAGTCGGGGCGTGGAATCCCCCGTCTCCGTGGCCGGTCTCGGCAGCGGAGAGCAGGTTCACAGCGTTCGCTATCAGCGCTATCTCCTGTGTCGGGGCGAGCACCCTGAAGTGTCGCGACGATTGGTGGGGTTGTCATCCGAACCCGCAGAGAATCGCGGCCGGGGAACGGTCATGACTCTATCAAGGTATTCGGCGCTGGCACGAATCGGCGGCGGTCTTTTCATGCCCTGCAAGGAACACGGCCCGGCCGCCGCCGCGCACGGGCCGGGAGGGGCCTCGTCGTGGTGGTCCGTGGACCCGTCAGTCCTGCGGCGCGGGAGGCAGGACCGCGTCGCTGACGTTGCCCAGCCGACCGCGGACGACCACCAGGGCGTCGATGGCGAGGGTGCCGATGATCGACACGACGAGCGCCAGGAAGAGCACGACGTCGTTCACGAACGGCTGGTCCTTCACGAGCACCAGCAGGACGACGAAGATGACGAGCTTGAGCAGCCAGGCGCCCATCACGATCCCGAAGAAGGCCGCCAGGCGGAACCGGATCGCGATGAGCATGCTCGCCGCGGTGATGCCCGCGAAGACGACCGCGAGGGCCACCCCGACGAGCGCGCTCCAGAGTCCGTCCGTCCCGGCGAGGGCGTAGCCCAGACCGCCTCCCACCACGGCGATCGCGAGGGCCAGGAAGCCCGTGTAGGTGAGGATCTTGGTGAAGATCGATCGGGCGTTCATGGGCGTTCCTCCGGGGGTGTCAGTTCGGGCACCACGGCGTCCTGCGCCGTGTCGGTGTCGGACGGGTCGAGGACTCCGGCGGCCTCGTCGAGCGGGTCGAAGCGTCCCGACTCGCTCGCCGCGAGGTCGGCGGTGCGGGTGCTCTGGACGGCGACCTCGACGCGCTTCCTGCGGCTCAGCGGTGCGAGGGTCAGGGCGGCGCAGACCACCAGGCCGACGCCGAGGAAGAGGCCGACGAGCCAGGCGGGCTTGACGAAGAGGAACATCAGGCAGCCGACCGACACGACGAGGGTCCACGAGTAGAAGATCAGCACGGCCTGGAAGTGCGAGTGGCCCATGTCGAGGAGGCGGTGGTGCAGGTGCTTCCGGTCGGCCGTGAACGGCGACTTGCCCGCGCTCACGCGACGCAGCACGGCGAGGCCGAAGTCGAGGAGGGGCACCACCAGGACGGCGAACGGCAGCAGGATCGGGATGAACGCCGGCAGCAGCGCGGAGCGCGAGATCGTGGCCGGGTCGATCTGACCCGTCACCGAGATGGCGCTCGTCGCCATGACGAGGCCGGTGAGCAGGGCGCCCGCGTCGCCCATGAAGAGCCGAGCGGGATGCCAGTTGAGCGGCAGGAAGCCGAGGCAGGCCCCGATGAGGACGGCCGTGAGCAGCGCAGCCAGGTTGAAGTACTCGGTCTGGCCGATGGTGATCGAGATGACGAAGCTGTAGATGAAGAACACGCTGTTCGCGATGATCGTCACCCCGGCGACCAGCCCGTCGAGGCCGTCGATGAAGTTGACCGCGTTCATCACCAGGACGATGGCCAGGATCGTGAGGATCAGCGACATGTAGGGAGAGCCGATGGCGAGGCTGCCGCCGATCGGGAGGGACACCAGCTGGACGCCCTGCCACGCGAGGACGCCCGCCGCGATGATCTGGCCGGCGAGCTTGGTCATCCAGTCGAGGTCGTAGAGGTCGTCGACCACGCCGATGACGACGATGATCGTCGCCGCGCCCAGGATCGCCAGCGGTGGGCCGGGGTCCGCGAACACGAGGCGGAAGTAGTCGACGCCGGAGATGAGGGGGAAGACGAACCAGGCCGCGAGGAGGGCGACCACGACCCCCGCCCACATCGCCACTCCCCCGAGCCGGGGCGTCGGCGTCTTGTGGACGTCTCGCTCGCGGATCGTCGGGTAGAGCTTGAAGCGGAGGCCGAGGCGCCAGACGACGACGGACAGCACGAAGCTGACGACCGCCGCGATGACCATCGCGAGGAGGTAGTACCTCACGCGAGGGCGTCGGCCCCGACGACGCGTCTGATCTCGGAGTCGGGCAGGACGCCGTGCCGGACGATGCGGACGACGCCGTCGGACGCACCCGTCGCGTCGACGATCGTCGAGCCCGTGTTGGCGCCGGGCCGCCGTTCCCAGCCGCTGCCCACGGGGCCGGCGTCGAGGTACACCGACACCGAGTCGCCCAGCATGTCGAGGGCGGCCTGGGCCGTCTCGGCTGCGGCGCGACCGGTGAGGTTGGCGCTCGAGACCGCGAGCGGCCCCGTCTCCTCGAGCAGCTCGAGGGTGAGCGGGTGGCTCGGCACGCGCAGGGCGACGGTGCCGCGGGTGTCGCCGAGGTCCCAGCTGAGGGACGCCTGCGCGCGGAAGATGACCGTGAGCGGCCCCGGCCAGAACTCGTCGAGCAGCGGCCTGACGACCTCGGGGACCGTCGAGGTGAGCGCGGCGAGCGTCTCCTGGCCCTTGATGAGGACGGGAGGCGGCGACTGGCGGCCCCGGCCCTTGGCGTCGAGGAGCTTCTGCACGGCGCCGGCGTCGAACGCGTCGGCGGCCACGCCGTAGACCGTGTCGGTGGGCAGGACCACGAGCTCGCCCCGGCCGATGGCGCCGCGTGCTCGACGCATGCCGGCGAGGAGCTCGGAGTCGACGGAGAGGTCGTAGAGGGAGGCCATGACCTGACGATGATAGTGCGGACGACCTGGAGAGGGCGTCAGCGCACCGCCGTCGTCGCACGGTCGCGACCGGTGAGGTCGGGGTGCGTGACCGTCGACCGCCAGCCGTCGGCGTCCAGCAGGTCGCGGATGGCGCCTCCCTGTGCCTCGCCGTGCTCGATGACGAGCACACCGCCGGAGCGCAGGAGGCGGAGGGCCGTCGCCGACAGGTCGCGCACGACGTCGAGGCCGTCGGCTCCCCCGTAGAGGGCGAGCGCGGGGTCGTGCAGGCGCACCTCGGGATCGCGCGGCACCATCCCGACGGGGATGTACGGAGGGTTCGAGGCGACCACGGACACGGTGCCGTCGAGCTCGGGCAGGGCGTCCGCGAGGTCGCCCTCGACGAGGCGCACGTTCTCGGCGCCGACCGCGGCGATGTTGCGACGGGTCCAGACGGCGGCCTCGGCCGAGAGCTCGACCGCGACGACGGACGATCGGGGCACCTCCGTGGCCATGGCCAGGGCGATGGCACCGCTGCCCGTGCCGAGGTCGACCGCGATCGGGGCGGGCTCGGCCGCGGCGCGCAGGGCGTCGACGGCCAGCTGCGCCACCCCCTCGGTCTCGGGCCGGGGCACGAAGATGCCCGGCCCGACGTGCAGCTGCATCGACCGGAACGGTGCAGTGCCCGTGATGTGCTGGAGCGGTTCCCGCGCGGCGCGCCGTGCGATCGCGGCGGCGAACGCCCCGACGGCGTCGCTCGTCAGGGCGGACCGGGTGACGACCCGGGCGCGGAGCACGCCCCGCCCGAGGTCGAGCACGTGGGCGAGCAGCAGCTCCGCGTCGACGTCCGGCGTCGGCACCCCGGACGACGCGAGCACGGCCGACCCCGCCGCGAGGGCGGAGTCGACCGTGCGGGCGTGCCCGAGGTCGGCGACGGCGTCGGTCACGACGCGGCGTCGCCGATCTCGGCGAGCCGGGCCTCTTCGTCGGCCTGGATGCACGACTCGACGACGGGCTGCAGGGCCCCGTCCATCACGGCGTCCAGGTTGTACGCCTTGTAGCCGGTGCGGTGGTCGGCGATGCGGTTCTCCGGGAAGTTGTAGGTGCGGATGCGCTCCGACCTGTCCATGCCCCGGATCTGGCTCTTGCGGGCGTCCGACGCGATCGCCGCCTGCTCCTCCTGCTGACGCGCGAGGATGCGTGCGCGCAGGACGCGCATGCCGGCCTCTCGGTTCTGCAGCTGGCTCTTCTCGTTCTGCATCGCCACCACGATGCCCGTGGGCAGGTGGGTGATGCGGACGGCCGAGTCGGTCGTGTTGACCGACTGGCCCCCGGGACCGGACGAACGGTAGACGTCGATCTTGAGGTCGTTCTGGTTGATGTCGACCTCCTCCGGCTCGTCGACCTCGGGGAACACGAGGACCCCGGTCGTGGAGGTGTGGATGCGGCCCTGGGACTCCGTGGCGGGCACGCGCTGGACGCGGTGCACGCCTCCTTCGTACTTGAGGTGGGCCCAGACGCCCTGCGACGGGTCGGTGGCGTTCGACTTGATGGCCACCTGGACGTTCTTGTAGCCGCCCAGGTCGCTGTCGTCGCTCTGGATCATCTCGGACTTCCAGCCCATGCCCTCGGCGTAGTGCAGGTACATGCGCAGGAGGTCGGCGGCGAAGAGGGCGCTCTCCGCGCCTCCCTCGCCTCCCTTGATCTCCATGATCACGTCACGGCCGTCGTCGGGGTCACGAGGGATCAGGAGGCGCCGCAGCTTCTCCTGGGACTCGTCGAGGCCCTGCTCGAGCGCGGGCACCTCGTCAGCGAACGCCTCGTCCTCCTTCGCGAGCTCCCGTGCGGCCTCGAGGTCGTCGCCCGCCTGCTGCCACGCCGAGTAGGCAGCCACGATGCGGCTGAGCTCGGCGTAGCGGCGGTTGATCTTCTTGGCGCGCGCGGCGTCCGCGTGCACCGCGGGGTCGCTGAGCTGCGTCTGCAGGTCGTCGTGCTCCGCGAGGAGCACGGACACCGACTCGAACATCAGTGGTCTTTGTGGCCGGCGTCGTGGCCGTTCGCGGGCATCGACTTCTGGATCTGCACGAGGAACTCCACGTTCGACTGCGTCTCCTTGAGGTTGCCGAGGACGATCTCGAGGGCCTTCTGCTGCTCGAGGCCAGCGAGGGCGCGGCGCAGGCGCCACGTGATCTTGACCTCGTCGGGGCTGAGCAGCATCTCTTCCCGACGCGTGCCGGAGGCGTTGACGTCGACGGCCGGGAAGATCCGCTTGTCGGCGAGGTGGCGCGAGAGGCGGAGCTCCATGTTGCCGGTGCCCTTGAACTCCTCGAAGATCACCTCGTCCATCTTCGAGCCGGTCTCGACCAGCGCGGTCGCCAGGATGGTCAGCGAGCCGCCGTTCTCGATGTTGCGCGCGGCGCCGAAGAAGCGCTTCGGCGGGTAGAGGGCCGACGAGTCCACGCCGCCCGACAGCACGCGGCCGGAGGCCGGCGCGGACAGGTTGTAGGCACGGCCGAGACGGGTGATCGAGTCGAGCAGCACGACGACATCGTGGCCCAGCTCGACGAGGCGCTTCGCCCGCTCGATCGCGAGCTCGGCGACCGTCGTGTGGTCCTCTGCGGGACGGTCGAACGTCGAGGCGATGACCTCGCCCTTGACCGTGCGCTGCATGTCGGTGACCTCTTCGGGACGCTCGTCCACCAGGACGACCATGAGGTGCACCTCGGGGTTGTTCACCGCGATGGCGTTGGCGATCGCCTGCAGCACGAGCGTCTTGCCGGCCTTGGGCGGCGAGACGATCAGGCCGCGCTGGCCCTTGCCGATGGGCGACACGAGGTCGATGATGCGGGTCGAGAGCTTCTGCTGCTCGGTCTCGAGGCGCAGTCGCTCCTGGGGGTAGAGGGGCGTGAGCTTGCCGAACTCGACGCGCTTGGCCGCCTCCTCGACGGGCTGGCCGTTGATCGAGTCGATCCGGACGATGGCGTTGTACTTCTGGCGGCCCTGGCCCTGGTCGCCCTCGCGCGGCTGGCGGATCGCGCCGACGACGGCGTCGCCCTTGCGGAGGTGGTACTTCTTGACCTGGCCGAGCGACACGTAGACGTCGCTGGCGCCGGGCAGGTAGCCCGTCGTGCGCACGAAGGCGTAGTTCTCGAGCACGTCGAGGATGCCGGCGACGGGGATGAGGACGTCGTCCTCGGAGATCTCGGGCTCGAACTCGTCGGTCTGGACGCCGCGGCCGCGCTTGCGGTCACGCTGACGGCCACGGCCCTGTCGGCCGTTCTCGTCCTGCTGCTGCGGGCCGGTGCCCTGCTGGCGGTCCTGCTGCTGGCGGTCGCCCTGCTGCTGGTCGGCCTTCTGGCCGCCCTGCTGCTGACGGTCCTGCTGCTGGCGGTCGCCCTGCTGCTGACGGTCCTGCTGCTGGTCAGCCTTCTGGCCGCCCTGCTGCTGACGGTCCTGCTGCTGGTCGCCGGCCGCGGCCTGCTGGCCGGACTGGGCGTTCTTGCGGTCTCCGCGGCCACGGCTGCGGCTGCGACGGCCGCCGCCCTGCTGGCCGGACTGGTCGCCCTGCGCCTGGTCTCCATGGCCCTGGTCGTTCGCGCCCTGGTCGCCCTGGGCGCGCTCGGCGTCGTCGACGGACGTGTCGAGGTCGGTGGTCGTGTCGGCGGGCTGCTCGCCCTGCGCCGCGGCCTGAGCCTCGGCGACGGTCGCGTCGGAAGCGCGGCGCGAGCCACGGCGGCTGCGCGAGGGACGCTCGGCGGCGACGGGCGCCTCCTGAGTGACGATCTCTGCCGCGGGGGCCTGCTCGGCCTGCGCGACGGGAGCCTCGACCGGAGTCGTGGCGGGGGCCTGGAGGACGGGCTCGACGCCCGACTCTCCGCCGTTGACGTGGTCGCCGGCGCCGCGCTGAGCGGGGGCGCCGGCAGCGGAAGTGGCGCGACGCGAGCCGCGACGGGCACGGGTCGGGGCGACGGGCGCCTCGTCGGCGACGGCGACCTGAGCGGTCTCGGCCGGCTCGGCGGCGGCGACCTCGACGGGCGCGTCGGCGACCGCCTCGACGGGCACGTCGAGCACGGGCTGCTCGACGACGGGCGCGGCGGTCTCGGCCGGGGCAGCGCTGCCCCCGGTCGACTGCGCCTGCACGGCGGCGATCGCGGCGACGAGGTCGCCCTTGCGGAGCTTGGAGAGACCGCTGATGCCGAGCGAGGAGGCGAGGGCCTGGAGCTGCGGGAGGCGCATGGCGCTGAGTTCGGCGGTGGTGTCCGCAGAGTTGCGGATGTCGACGTCTGACACTGGTGTTGGGTTCCTTCCGCTCCCCCGCGAGAGCCGCGAGGCTGAGCTGGTCACACCTCGTGGCCTGGGGTCTGCCCTGTCGGCAGGCCCTGCGCGGATGCGCGCTGCGCGGGATGCGCAGAGGAGCTCACGGAGGTGCGGCGCACGTACGCCAGACAGGCGGACGGACGCTGCGAGATGTGCACTACGGGATGTGCGGCCCGGGGGGATCAGGGAGCCTGGGGACTCGACACGCCTACTCGAGAACCGAGGAGGTGCTGCTAGATGCCCAGGGGATCTTGATTCTCTACCGGGTGCGGCTTCACTGTAGCACCCCGCAGGTCGACGGCGAGCATGACGGCACGCCAGTCGGACAGCGAGTGCTCGGCCACGAGATCCGCCGCGAACAGGCGCTGCGCGGGGTCGCTCCCGAGCACCAGCAGCGAGGGGCCCGCACCGGACACGACGGCGGCCAGGCCGGCGTCCCGCAGCATGGTGATGAGCGCATCGGTCTCGGGCATGGCACTCGCCCGGTAGCTCTGGTGGAGCCTGTCCTCCGTGGCGGCGAGCAGCAGCTCGGGGCTCTGGATCAGCGCCGCCACGAGCAGCGCGGAGCGGGACACGTTGAACGTCGCGTCCTCGTGCGGCACCGATGCGGGCTGGAGGCTGCGCGCGAGCTTCGTCGAGAGGGTCGACTCCGGCACGAACACGACGGGAGACACGCCCCGGTGCACGAGGAGGCGCTTGTGGGCGGGCCCGGACGACGTCATCCACGCGATGGTGAGCCCGCCGAAGAGGGCCGGAGCGACGTTGTCGGGGTGGCCCTCCATCTCGGTGGCGACCCTCAGCAGGTCGGCGGAGGAGAACTCGACCACCCCCTCCAGCAGGCCCTTGGCCGCGACGACGCCGGAGACGATGGCGGCGGCCGACGAGCCGAGGCCCCGCCCGTGCGGGATCACGTTGCGGGCCTCGAGCCGGAGACCCGGCAGCGGCTGGCCGACGGAGGCGTAGGCCGCGGCGATCGCCTGCACGACGAGGTTGCCCTCGTCGGTGGGGACCTCGCCCGCCCCGACGCCCTCGACGTGCACCTCGACGCCCGAGCCCGTGGTCGTGGTGACCACGAGCTCGTCGTAGAGCGAGACGGCGAGCCCGAGCGTGTCGAAGCCGGGGCCGAGGTTCGCCGAGGTCGCCGGCACCCGGACCAGCACCGACCGCACGTCGCCCGCTCGGGTCATCAGCACGCCTCGGTCACGCAGAGGCCGGGACGAGCCCGAGCACCTCGGCGACGCGCGAGGTGTCGCTCTCGACGACCGTCGGCGTGACCTCGGAGCCGTCGGCGCGACGGAGGGCCCACTGCGGGTCCTTCAGGCCGTGGCCGGTGACCGTGAGGACGACCGTCGCGCCCGCCGGGACGACGCCCGCGTCGGAGCGCTCGAGCAGGCCCGCCACGCTGATCGCCGACGCCGGCTCGACGAAGACGCCGACCTCGGCCGCCAGGATCTTCTGGGCGGCGAGGATCGCCTCGTCGGTGATCGCTCCGAACCAGCCGTTCGTGAGGTCGCGGGCCTCGAGGGCCAGCTGCCAGGAGGCGGGGTTGCCGATGCGGATCGCGCTCGCGATGGTCTCGGGGTGCTTCACGACCTCGCCCGCCACGATGGGCGCCGAGCCGGAGGCCTGGAAGCCGAACATCCGCGGCAGGCGCGTGGACCGACCGGCCTCGACGTCCTCGCGGTAGCCGCGGGTGTAGGCCGTGTAGTTGCCGGCGTTGCCCACGGGGAGGAAGTGGAAGTCGGGGGCGTCGCCGAGCACGTCGACGACCTCGAACGCGGCCGTCTTCTGGCCCTCGATGCGGTCGTTGTTGACCGAGTTCACGAGGTGCACCGGGTAGTTCTCGGCCAGGTCGCGCGCGATGTCGAGGCAGTCGTCGAAGTTGCCCTGGATCTGGATCAGCTGACCGTCGTGGGCCACGGCCTGGCTGAGCTTGCCCATGGCGATCTTGCCCTCGGGCACGAGCACCGCGGCGGTGATGCCGGCGTGCGCGGCGTAGGCGGCGGCCGACGCCGACGTGTTGCCGGTCGACGCGCAGATGACGGCCTTGGCCCCGTGCTCGACCGCCTTCGAGATGGCCATCGTCATGCCGCGGTCCTTGAAGGAGCCGGTCGGGTTCATGCCCTCGTACTTGACGAACACCTTCGCCCCGGTGCGCGCGGACAGCGCCGGCGCCGGGATGAGGGGCGTGCCGCCCTCGCCGAGGGTGACGACCGGGGTCGCCTCCGTCACGTCGAGACGGTCGGCGTACTCGCGCAGGACACCCTGCCACTGGTGGGCCATCAGGCTCCTTCGACTCTCAGGACGCTCGTGACGGAGTTCACGACCGCGGTGTTGCGGAGGGCGACGACCGTGGCGGCGAGGTCGGACTCGCGGGCACGGTGGGTGCCGATGATCAGGGTAGCGGTCGCGGGGGGCGCCTCCTCGTCACGTGACGCACCGGGTTCGACCCCGCCGGTCTGCTCGACGCTGTGCACGCTGACGCCGTGCTGGCTGAGCACCGTCGCGACCTCGGCGAGGACGCCGGGCTGGTCCGCGACGTCGAGGGTGATCTGGTAGCGGGTGACGACGTGGCCGATGGGCAGCACGGCCAGGTCGGCCTGGGTCGACTCGGCGACGCCGGGGCCGCCGACGACGTGTCGGCGCGCGGCCGACACGAGGTCGCCGAGCACCGCAGAGGCGGTCTCCACTCCCCCGGCCCCCGCGCCGTAGAACATGAGGTCGCCGGCGGCCTCGGCCTCGACGAACACCGCGTTCTTCGCCCCGTGGACGGCGGCCAGCGGGTGGTCGAGCGGGACGAGCGCGGGGTACACGCGAGCGCTCACGCCGTCCACGCCGTCGGAGTCGGTGAGCCGCTCGCAGATCGCCAGGATCTTGACCACGTAGCCGGCCTTGCGTGCAGCCTGCACCTGCTCGTGCGTCACGGACGTGATGCCCTCACGGTGCACGGCCGAGAGCGGCACCGTCGTGTGGAAGGCGAGGCTGGCGAGGATGGCCGCCTTCTGCGCGGCGTCGTAGCCCTCGATGTCGGCCGTCGGGTCGGCCTCGGCGTAGCCGAGGGCCGTCGCGGTCGCCAGGGCGTCCTCGAGCGTGTCGCCGTCGGTGTCCATCCGGTCGAGGATGAAGTTGGTCGTGCCGTTGACGATGCCCATGATCCGGCGGATCCGGTCGCCGGCGAGGCTGTCGCGGAGCGGTCGGATGATGGGGATGGCGCCGGCGACGGCCGCCTCGTAGTAGAGCTGGGCACCGACCTGCTCGGCCGCCGCGAAGAGCTCGGGGCCGTGGTGCGCGAGCAGCGCCTTGTTGCCCGTGACCACGTCGGCCCCGGACAGCAGCGCCTGCAGCACGTGGTGGCGGGCCGGCTCGAGCCCGCCCATGAGCTCGACGACGATGTCGGCCCCGAGGATGAGCGACTCGAGGTCGGTGGTGAACAGCTCGCGCGGCAGGTCGACGTCGCGGGGCGCGTCGACGTCGCGGACGCCGATGCCGACCAGCTGCAGGCCCGCGCCGGCACGGCCCGCCAGCTCGTCGGCGTGCTCGAGGAGCAGGCGGGCCACCTGCGACCCGACCGATCCGGCGCCCAGCAGGGCGACCCTCACGTCGCGGTATTCGTCCATGGTGTTCCGTTCTGTGGAGGCGACCCGGTCGGGGCGCCGTGAGCTGAGGGGCAGGGGTGGTCGGGAGACGTGCGCCGGGAGGCTCAGTCGAGGCCGGCGTCGCGGGCGAGCAGGTCGGCCTCGGTCTCACCACGGACGATGACCCGCGAGGCCCCGTCGCGCACCGCGACGACCGGGGGCCGCCCCACGTGGTTGTAGTTGCTCGCGAGGCTCCAGCAGTACGCGCCCGTCGCGGGCACGCCGAGGAGGTCGCCCGGCGCGACGTCGGCGGGGAGGTACTCGGCCAGCACGACGAGGTCGCCGCTCTCGCAGTGCTTGCCCGCGACCCGGACGAGGGCCGGGGCCGCCGAGGAGGCGCGGCTCACCACGCGTGCCGAGTAGTCGGCCTCGTAGAGGGCCGGCCGGGCGTTGTCGCTCATCCCGCCGTCGACGCTGACGTAGCGACGGACGGCGGTCTCGCCGGTCTGCTCGTCGACCGTGACCGCGACGTCCTTGACCGTGCCCACCGTGTAGAGGGTCGTGCCGGACGGCCCGGCGATCACCCGGCCGGGCTCGACGGCGACCACGGGCAGCGGGATGCCGAGCCGCGCGCACTCGGCCGCGACGATGTCGGCCAGCGCCGCGGCGAGCTCGTCGAGGGGGCGCGCGTCGTCGACCGACGTGTAGGCGATGCCGAAGCCGCCGCCGAGGTTGAGCTCGGGGACGGGACCGTCGACGAGCAGCTCCGCGTGGAGGGCCAGGAGCCGGCGCGCGGCCTCGCCGAAGCCGTCCGAGCCGAAGATCTGCGACCCGATGTGGGAGTGCAGGCCGAGGAGCCGCAGCGACGGCCGGCTGCGGATGTCCGCCACCACGGCCGGTGCGTCCGCGAGGGTGATCCCGAACTTCTGGTCCTCGCGGGCCGTCGCGAGGTAGTCGTGGGTCGACGCGTGCACGCCGCTGTTGACGCGGACGCGGACGGACTGGACGACGCCGTGACGGGCAGCGGCCTCGGCGACCCGCACCACCTCCTCCGCGTTGTCGACGACGATGTTGCCGATGCCCGCGGCGACGGTGCGGTCGATCTCGGCCAGCGACTTGTTGTTGCCGTGGAACGCCATGCGCGAGGGCTCGACGCCGGCCGCCGCGGCGACGGCGAACTCGCCGCCGGTGCAGATGTCGACGCGCAGGCCCGCCTCGGCGACCCAGCGGGCCACCTCGACGGACAGGAAGGCCTTGGCCGCGTAGTAGACGATCGCGCTGGTGCCGACGCGTCCGAGCTCCCGGTCGAACGCCTCCTTCGCGCCGCGGGCGCGCCCCCGGAAGTCGTCCTCGTCGACGACGTAGAGGGGACTGCCGTGACGGGCGACGAGCTCGGTGGCCCGGACGCCGGCGACGGCGACGACGCCGTCGTCGCCGCGGAGGGTGCCGTGCGACCAGACCGAGCGGTCGAGCGCGTCGACGTCGTCGGGCTCGAGGAGCCAGTCGGGAGCGAGGGGGTTGGGCGACACGGGGACCTCGGTGGGGATCGGGAGGGGCAGGACGACGACGAGCCTAGCGACAGCGGCCGTCGGTGACGGAGCCCTGCGGCGACCGGTGCCCCGGCATCAGCTGCAGCTGCCCTTCGCGGCCAGGCCGGAGGACGTCAGGGGCAGCCCGTCCGACCGGAGGCCGAGCTGCACCCGGCCCGGCTCGACGTCCACCGACGTGAGCACGACGCCCGGGGGCAGCTGCTCGGCGACGCAGACGCGCTGGGCGAAGTCGCCGAGGAACGGCGTCAGGTCGAGCGACAGCGAGGTGTCGGGCAGCGACGCCCGCGTCGGGGTGAAGTCGAGGGCACGGCCGTCGTCGGCGATCGCGGGCGTGGCCGTCACGTCGACGGGCACCGCCCCGAGCACGGGCACGTCGAAGCTGCGGGCGTAGGTCACGTCGCCGTCGCCGAGCGTCACGGTCGCGCCGGCGGACGAGACGCCCTCGAGCGAGCTCACCGTCGCGGAGTCGGCCGAGAGCGTGCCCGTGACCGCGCCGGAGGTGCCCTCGAGGTCGGTGGGGACGTCGCTGACGTCGAGGCGGAACGAGACGGGGTCGCCCGCCGCGCCCGAGGACAGCGTCACGTCGTCGAGCGAGCCGTGCGCGATCTGCCAGAGCACGGAGGTGCCGTGGACGTCGACGGCCACGTCGTCCAGGCCGGTCGCGGTCGAGATCTCGGCTGCGGCGCGCTGCTCGACCAGGCCGCGGGTCACGACGTCGGCGACGACCGCGAGGATCGCGAGCACCACCAGGACGCCGACCAGCACGAACAGGCCGGCGGCGGCGCCCCGGGCACGGCGGCGCGGGACGGCCCGCTCGGCGAAGAAGTCGTCGACGTCGCTCATCTCGTCGTCACATCCGGTCGGGGGCGGAGACGCCGAGGAGGCCCAGGCCGTTGCGGATGACCTGCCCGGCCGCGTCGTTGAGCCAGAGGCGTGTGCGGTGCAGGTCGGTCACCTCCTCGTCGCCGAGGGGGGTCACCCGGCAGCTGTCGTACCAGCGGTGGTACGTGCCGGCCAGTTCTTCGACGTAGCGCGCGACGCGGTGCGGCTCGCGGAGCTCGGCGGCCTGGACGACGACGCGCGGCAGCTCGGCCAGCGCGCCGAGCAGGGCGCTCTCGGTCTCGTGGACGAGGAGGGAGGCGTCGAACGCCTCGCGCGTCACGCCGGCGGCCTCGGCGTTGCGCGCCACGGACCGCGTGCGGGCGTGCGCGTACTGGACGTAGAAGACCGGGTTGTCGTTGGTGCGCCGCGTCCAGAGGTCGAGGTCGATGTCGATCGAGCTGTTCACCGGGCTGCGCACGAGCGAGTAGCGCCCGGCGTCGATGCCGACGGCGTCGACGAGGTCCTCCATCGTGACGACCGTCCCGGCGCGCTTCGACATGCGCATCGGCTCGCCGTCGCGGAGCAGGTTGACCATCTGGCCGATGAGGATCTCGAGGTTGACGCCCGGCTCGTCGCCGAACGCGGCGCACATCGCCATCATGCGTCCGACGTAGCCGTGGTGGTCGGCGCCGAGCATGATCAGGTTGCGCTCGAAGCCGCGCTCGCGCTTGTCGAGGTAGTAGGCGAGGTCGCCCGCGATGTACGCCGCCTCGCCGTCCGTCTTGATGACGACCCGGTCGCGGTCGTCGCCGAACTCGGTGGTGCGCAGCCAGGTCGCGCCCTCGGCCTCGTAGATGTGGCCGAGCTCGCGGAGCCGGGCGACGGCACGCTCGACGGCCTTCGACTCGTGCAGCTCGTTCTCGTGGAAGTAGACGTCGAAGTCGACGCCGAAGTCGTGCAGCGACTGCTTGATGTCGGCGAACATGAAGTCGACCCCGGCGGCGCGGAAGGCCTCCTGCGCCTCGTCGCGCGGCAGCGCGAGCACGTCGACGTCGGTCGCCGCGAGGACGCGGTCGGCGATGTCGGAGATGTACTGCCCGCCGTAGCCGTCCTCGGGGGTCGGCTCGCCGAGCGCCCGCGCGACCAGGCTGCGGGCGAAGCGGTCGATCTGCCCGCCGTGGTCGTTGAAGTAGTACTCACGGGTGACACGGGCGCCCTGCGCCTCGAAGACGCGGGCGAGGCTGTCGCCGACGGCCGCCCAGCGGACGCCGCCCATGTGGATCGGACCCGTGGGGTTCGCCGACACGAACTCCAGGTCGATGGTGACGCCGTCGTAGTACGAGCCGCGGCCGAAGTCGGCCCCCTGCTCGACGATGGTCCTCGCGAGCAGGCCCGCGGCGGCCGCGTCGAGCCGCACGTTGACGAAGCCGGGGCCGGCGACGTCGACGTCGGACACGCCGTCGACCTCGGCCAGCTCGGCCGCGATCTCGGTCGCCAGGTCGCGGGGCGAGGCGCCGACCCGCTTGGCGAACTTCATCGCCACGTTGGTGGTCCAGTCGCCGTGGTCGCGGTTGCGGGGCCGCTCGAGCACGACGTCGGCGGGCGTCACGACGACGTCGGCGGGAACGCCTCGACGCTGGAGCACCCCGTCGACGACGGCGAGCAGGGACGTGGAGAGTTCGGCGGGAGTCACGGTCGTCGATCTTACCGGCTGGGCGTGGGGCGACCGGCGGGTCGGCCCACGACAGGCAGAGCCGCGGTCGTCAGGCCCGTGAGCAGGAGGCGGCGGTCAGGCGGCGCGGGACACCTCGGCGGCCTGGGCCGCCAGCAGGGACAAGAGGAACGGCAAGTGCGTCCGGTCGGCGCCGCGGTCTTCGGGGTGCCACTGCACGCCCGTGATCGGCGCGGTCTCGTGCTCCACGGCCTCGATCCCGCCGTCGGCCGTACGGGCGACGACCCGCAGGCCCTCGCCGACACGGTCGACGGCCTGGTGGTGCGCGCTGCGGACACGGGCCGTGGTGCCGCCGAGCGCCGCCGCGACGCGGCTGTCGGGGGCGAGCTCGACGTCGTGGTCGACCATGAGGCTCTCGACCGCTCCCGAGCCCCGGTGGGCGCCGTGGGCGTCGTCGAGGTGGGGCACGAGGGTGCCGCCGAGCGCCACGTCGATCACCTGGTGCCCGCGGCAGATGCCGAGCAGGGGGGTGGACCGGACGAGCGCACGACGCACGAGGGCGATCTGGCCGGCGTCCGCCTCCTCGTCGTGACGACCCTCGCCCTCGTAGCCGCGGCGTCCGCCCCAGGTGACCGGGTCGAGGTCCTCTCCCCCGCGATCACGATCGCGGAGGCGCCGCCGGTGACGCGGAGGAGCTCGGCGGCGCCGAGGTCGCCCGCGGCGACGCGGCGGGCGTCCCAGCCGAGCGCGGTCGCGTCCTCGACGATGCGCTCGTTCAGGGTCTGGACGTACGAGTGGTACCGCGGAGCGTGGGGCCGGTGTGCCGTCACCTCGACCACGGCCAGCATCGGGCGCGCGGCGACGACGGCAGCGGACCCGGGGCGGACGAGGGAGGAGGTCATGGCTCCATGGTCGTCGGCGGTCGCGTCCCCGGCCAGCTGTGTGTCGCGGAGTTACGGCCAGAGGGAGGCGCGGCGCCAGTCGTCGCCGACCCGGTCGTACCGCACGCGCACCTGGTCGCGGCCCGTCGTGGCCTGCCAGAACTCGACCGACACCGGCAGCACCCGGTACGCGGTCCAGTCGTCGGGCACGAGGTCGTCGTCGGCCTCCACCTGGGCGCGGGCACGGTCGAGCGCCTCGTCGGCCGCCCGCACGTCGTCGATCTCCGTGCTCTGCGGCACGGCGGCGGCGACGGCACGCGAGTCGGGGTGCCGGTGGCGGAAGTCCTGCTCCGCGACGTCGCGCGGGCCGGGGACCGCCGAGCCGGTGACGCGGACCTGCTGCCCCTGAGCCGCCCAGAAGAAGGTGAGCGCGACGCGCTCGTCCTCGGCGATCTGGCGGCCCTTGGGGCTCAGCGCCGACGACGTGAACCAGAAGGCGTCGTCGACGTCCTTGAGGAGGAGCGTGCGGGCCGTGGGGCCCGACGCCGTCGAGGCCGTCGACAGCGTGAACGCGTGCGGCTGGACGACGTCGGCGGCGACGGCGGCGTCGAGCCACTCGAGGAACAATACGACCGGGTCGGCAGGCGCGGACGAGACGTCGAGCTCGCGAACGTCGGGGCTCGGCGACGCCGCCCTCCTCACGCGGTCGCGGAAGGAGGACGAGGACGAGGAGGCGCCGGGTGCGGAGTCGGGAGGAGTCACAGGACCAGCCTGCTCCCGTCCGGTCGCCGCGTCCGTGACCACGTGCAATCGCTGCTAGCCTTGTCGACGTCCCTGGCCCCCATAGCTCAGGGGATAGAGCACTGCCCTCCGGAGGCAGGGGCGAAGGTTCGAATCCTTCTGGGGGCACCACCTCGGCCGACCGGCCGGCGACGACGAAGGCCCCGCTCGTGCGGGGCCTTCGTCGTGCTGGTGGGCGGTCGGCCCCCGGCTCCGTTGCCGGCGGTCGACCGCTCGTCGTGGCTCAGCTGTACGTCAGCGCGATGACGGCCACGTCGAGCGTGCGGTACGCACCCTCGGCGCGCGTGGCCGATCGCACGCGGCCACGGAGGACCTCGAAGCGGCCCTCGGTCTCGTGCACGAAGCCGATGACGCCGGCGGTGGGGGTGGACACCCGGTGGAAGCCGTCGCCCAGGGGCACGACCTCCGCTCGCGACGTCCTCTCAAGAACAGCACCCATGATGTCCTCCTCAGGTCAGCCAGCCTCGGATCGGGCCGGTCTCCGGAGAGTACCCCGCGAAGCCGCCGCGAAGCCCCGTGAACGGGGTACAGCCGGCAACGACCCCTCCTCGTCAGTCCAGGACCGCCCGCGCACCACCCGTCGGGGGAACGGGCATCGCAGGGGTACGACGTCAGGTGGGCGGCGGCTCCACGAGCGGCCCGTCGCGACGGGGCCGGCGCGCGGTGGCCGTGACGCCGACGCTCGCGGCCGTCACGAGGGCGAGGGCCACGAGCTCGCGCGCCCCCAGGGCCTGCCCCAGCACGACGAGGCCCGCGAGCGCGGCCGTCGCCGGGCCTAGGCTCGACAGGACTCCGAACACCCGCGTCGGCAGCCGCCGCAGGGCCACCATCTCGAGCGAGTACGGCAGGGCGCTCGTGAGCACCGCGACGACGAGGAACACGAGCAGGAGGCTCGGGTCGGCCGAGACGGCCGAGGCCGCGTCCCCGGCCCCCAGCGGCACCACGAGCACCGCGGCGACCGTCATCGCGACGGCGAGGCCGCCGAGCGAGTCGTCGCCCCGGCCGAGGCTGGCGTTGGCGACGATGTAGCCGGCCCAGAAAGCGCCCGCCCCGAGTGCCAGCGCGACGCCGAGCAGAGGGGTGGCCCCGCTCGAGTCGAGGCCGAGCACGACGACCCCCGTCAGCGCGAGGACGGCCCAGGCCGCGTCGACGAACCGGCGGGTCTGCACGAGGGCGACCGTGAGCGGGCCGAGGAACTCGAGCGTGACCGCGACGCCGAGGGGCACCACGTCGATGGCCAGGTAGATCAGCAGGTTCATCCCGGCGAGGGCGACGCCGAGCAGGACGACGCCGAGCCAGGTGCGTCGCGACCAGCCGCCGACGCGCGGCCGGAACACGAGCAGCAGGACGAGGGCGCCGAAGCCCAGGCGGAGCGCCGCCGCGCCGAGCGGGCCGAGGGCGTCGAAGTGCGTGCGGGCCAGGGCGGCGCCGAACTGGACCGACACGATGGCCGCGACGGCGAGGAGCGGGGCGGGCACGCGCTCGAGGGCGGCGGGGCGGGTCACGGTCGGCAGGTCTCCGGGGTCGTCGGGGCGGGACGAGTCTAGGGCGGCAGGACCACGCGGCCCGGCCACAGTACGATCGGGGGGTGTCCGACGCCCTCACCGTGATCTCCCCCGTCGTGGAGCTCTTCGGCTGGTTCGGGTTCATCGTGGGCACGCCCTTCCTGCTCGCCGGGACCGTCATGCGCTCGCGCTCTCGTCGGTGGGAAGAGACGGTCGCCGTCGTCATCCCCGCACCGGACTGGGCGCACGCGGCCACCGCGAGGTGGATGGACTCCTCGGGCGAGCTGCACGAGACCGAGTTCGACGACCACCCCGTCGACACCCCGGTCGAGACCGAGCTGGTGGTGCACTACGACCCGTGGCGGCCGGCCCGGCCCAGGCTCGACCCGCCGCACGAGGACGGCCGCGCCCTCCGCACGGTGGGCTGGATCCTGATCGGCGTCGGCGCCCTCTGTGCCGTCGCCTCCGTCGTCCTGCTCTTCGTCGGCTGAGCTCCCGTCACGCCGAGCTCCCTCCCCGGTGGGGCACGGCTCGCGTCCGTCCACACGAGCAGCCCGCCCGGCCCCCGTCGGGGGGCCCGTGGCTAAACTCCAGTCACCGGACCGAGGGGAGAACCGTGACCGTCAGCGCGAGGGGTCGACGAGACCGACGAGGGGCGCGGGGGGCCGTCACCGGCGGCGTCGCCGCGCTGCTCGCCGTGGGGGCGATCGGCCTCGGCGCGACACCGGCCGCGGCGTCGTCGCCGGTCGACCTCGACGGCGCCTACGTGCTCGACGACGCGGGCGTCCTCTCGACGGCAGAGGTCTCGCAGGTCACCGACAGCCTCGACCAGCTCTCGGCCGATGCCGGCATCGACCTGTTCGTCGTCTACGTCGACTCCTTCGAGTCCCCCGCCGACAGCGCGGCCTGGGGCATCGCCACGGCCGAGCGCAACCAGCTCGGCACGGACGACGTCCTCCTCAGCGTCGCGGTCGACGACCGGGTCTACGACCTCTCCGTCTCCTCGAGCTCGACGATCACCGCCGGACAGCAGGAGTCCCTCCAGTCGGACGTCCTCGAGCCCGAGCTGCGCGACTCGGACTGGGCCGGGGCCGCCGTGGCCCTCGCGGACGGCATCCGGCAGGACGCCGCCGGGCCCGACCTCTCCTGGCTGCTCTGGGCGTTCGTCGGGCTCGTCGTCCTCGCCGCGATCGGCGCAGTCGTCTTCGCCGTCGTCCGCGGCCGCGCCCGCCGACGCGCCTTCCGCTCCGCGGAGGAGGTGCAGGCCCAGCTGGATCGCCGTGCAGCCGCCCTGCTCGTCGCCCTCGACGACGAACTGACCGCCGGCGCCCAGGAGGTCGGCTTCGCCGCGGCCCAGTTCGGCGACGATGCCGTCGCCCCGTTCGCCGCGGCGCTGACCGCGGCGAGAGAGCAGGCACGGGAGGCCTTCGAGCTGCAGCAGCGGCTGGACGACTCCGTGCCCGACTCGCCCGAGCAGCGTCGCGAGTGGACCGAGCGCATCGTGCAGCTCTGCGACGAGGCCGGACGCTCGCTCGACGAGCAGTCGGCGGCCTTCGACGCCCTCCGCGCCGACGAGGAGCGCGCTCCCCGCGAGGCCGCCGCGCTGCCCGGCGAGGTCGCCGGTCGACGCGAGGCGGTGCACCGTGCCCGATCGCTCCTGACGCAGCTCCGGCAGACGTACTCGGCCAGGGCCGTGGCCACGGTCGCCGACGCCCCGGACCAGGCCGACCGCCTCCTCGACTTCGCGGACGAGTCCGCTGCCGGGGCGACCGCGGCGATCGGTCGAGGTGACACCGGCGAGGCCGTGGGGTCCGTGCGTGCGGCACGACAGTCGCTCGGCCAGGTCGACCAGCTCGTCGGCTCCGTCGACAAGGCGGCGGAGGCCCTGCGCACCGCGGGCACGACGATAGCCGCGCTCTCGGCCGACCTCCGGCGCGACGTCGCCGCGGCCGAGTCGCTCCCCGACGACCGCGTGCCCGAGGGCGTCGACGTCGCCGGCGCCGTCGCCGCAGCCCGCGCCGCCGTCGCCCTGGGCGAGACGCAGACCGACGACCCCCTCGCCGTGCTGGCCGGCCTCGACACCGCGAACGTCCGCATCGACGCCGCCCTCGTCGCCCTCCGGGACGCCGTCGAGAAGGACCGCCGGGCCCAGGCCGCACTCGACCAGGCGCTCCTCACCGCCCGGAGCCAGATCAGCGCCGCCCGCGACTTCATCGAGACCCGACGCGGCGCGGTCGGCCCGCAGCCGCGCACACGCCTCTCCGAGGCCGAGCGGCACCTCGCGACGTCCGTCTCGCTCGCGACCTCCGACCGCGATCGAGCCCTCGGCGAGGCGCACCTCGCGGTGCAGCTCGCGGGCACGGCCTCGTCGGAGGCACAGGCCGAGGTGTCGTCGTACCAGCAGGGCGTGCCGTTCGGCGGTGGAGGACGAGGCGGCGGGGCCGACCTGAGCGGCATCGTCACCGGGATCGTCCTCGGCGGGCTGCTCGGCGGCGGAGGCGGCGGGCGGGGCGGCTTCGGCAGCGGCGGCCTCGGCGGCCTCGGCGGCTTCGGCGGGCGCAGCGGCGGGGGCGGCTTCGGCGGAGGCGGCGGCGGCGGGGGCGGCTTCGGCGGAGGCGGCGGCGGCGGGGGCGGCGGCGGACGTCGCTCCGGCGGCGGGCGCTTCTGACCCGGTCCGACGCCCGTGCCGGACGACGACCCAGACGACCACGACCACGACCACGACCACGACGAGACTTCCCGGCGGGCGCCGCCCGGCGGGACCGACGCACCACCCACGAGAGGACACCACCATGGCGAAGCAGTCCATCTTCGGCCGGATCGCACAGCTGACCCGCGCCAACATCAACGCCCTGCTCGACCAGGCGGAGGACCCTGCCCTGATGCTCGACCAGATGGTGCGCGACTACACCAACAGCATCGCCGAGGCCGAGTCGGCCGTGGCGCAGACCATCGGCAACCTCCGGCTGCTCGAGCAGGACCACGCGGAGGACGTCGCCGCGGCCGCCGACTGGGAGCGGAAGGCCCTGGCCGCGAGCAACAAGGCGGACCAGCTCCGCACCGCCGGCAACGCCGCCGACGCCGACAAGTTCGACGCGCTCGCGAAGGTCGCCCTCGGCAAGCAGATCTCGTCCGAGAAGGAGGCGAAGGACGCGGAGCCGACGATCGCCTCCCAGACCGTCGTCGTCGACAAGCTCAAGGCCGGGCTCACCGGGATGCGCTCGAAGCTGGACCAGCTGGACTCGAAGCGCAACGAGCTGATCGCCCGCTCGAAGACCGCGGCGGCCCAGTCGCAGGTCGCCGACGCCCTCGGCAGCATGGACGTCCTCGACCCGACGAGCGAGATCGGCCGCTTCGAGGACAAGGTCCGACGCGAGGAGGCCAAGGTGCTCGGCCAGCAGGAGCTCGCGGCGTCCAGCCTCGACGCGCAGTTCGAGGGCCTCGAGGACCTCGACCAGCAGACCGAGGTCGACGCTCGCCTCGCCGCCCTGAAGCTGGGCGCCCTCGACGCGTGACCACCGCCTCCGGCTCCCTCGCCCCGCCTCCCGCCGTGCACCGGCCGGGCGGCGGGGCGTCGCGCGTCGTCGCCGTCGACGTCGCGCGGGGGCTGGCGGTGCTCGGCATGTTCGCCGCGCACATGTGGCCGCGGGCCGAGCTCGACGAGCGGGTCTTCGACGGCCGGTCGGCGATCCTGTTCGCCACCCTCGCCGGCATCTCGCTGGGCCTCTCGTCGGGCGGCTCGCGCCCCACGCCACGAGGCGGCCGCGCCCCGGTCGTCGGCTCCGTGCTGATCCGGGCGGCGATCCTCGTGCTGCTCGGCCTCGTGCTGCAGGCCTGGAACGAGTACGTGCTCGTCATCCTCCCCTACTACGGCGTGATGTTCGCGCTGCTCGCCGTCGTCCTCTTCGCCCCGCGCCCCGTGCTGCTCGCGCTGGCCGCGGTCGTCACGGTCGGCGCCCCGTGGCTCGCCGACCAGGTGCCCGTGACGACCCTCGGCAGCCCTCTCGCGGGAGGGGTCGCGGGGCTCGCCCAGGACGCCCTGCTCGTCGGCTCGTACCCGGCGCTCGTGTGGCTGCCGTTCCTGCTGGTGGGCCTGGTCGCCGCGCGGAGCGACCTGCGGCGGCCGCGCACGGCGGTCGTCCTGCTGGTCGGGGGCGTCGTGGCGGCGGTCGTCGGCTACGGGTCCCGGTGGCTGCCGGGCGCCTCCTCGTGGCCTGCCCTCGACCCGGCCGCTCACGAGGGCGCACCGGCGGAGATCGTCGGCTCGGGCGGCACGGCCCTCGCCGTCGTCGGCCTGCTGCTGCTCGCCACCCGGCCGGCCTGGGCGGCCGGACGAGCCGTCGCCACGGGCCTCTCACCGCTCGCCGCCGTCGGGAGCCAGCCGCTCACCATCTACTCGGCGCACCTCGTGCTGACCGCTCCCCTCTTCACGCTCTACCGCCTCGACGGCGGACGCTACGGCCTGCCCCTCGGCTGGTTGGTGGCGGCCGTCGTCCTCACCATCGCCTGGGCCGTCCTCTGGCGCCGGTTCCTCGGCCGCGGGCCGCTCGAGCGCGTCGTGGCCCGGGTGAGCAGGCCCTGGGGATGAACGCGATCCGGCGCTCGGCGGACCGCCCTGTGCCAGACTCACGCGCATGAGGTTCGTCGTGGTCCCCCAGTGGCAGGGTTCTCCGTCGTCGAGGGCCATGCGGCTCGCCGAGGGGGCGTACGCCGTGCTCGGCGACCTGCCCGCGAAGTCGACCGCCCTGGTCGAGGTGCCGGTCGGCGCCGGCGACTCGCTCGGCACCCGCGTCCACAGGTTCTCGTCGGTCGTGGCCGTGGCCGCGTCGCTCCGCCGCGAGCTCGAGGCCGAGGCGTCGCCCGCCCTCGTCGTGGGCGGCGACTGCGGCGTCGAGTACGCCGCCGTGCAGCACGCCCTCGGACCCGACACGGCCGTCGTCTGGTTCGACGCCCACCCCGACCTGCACAGCCCCCGCACCAGCGAGAGCGGCGCCTTCAGCGGGATGGTCCTCCGGGCCCTCACCGGCGACGGCACGGACGAGCTCGGCGCCCTCGAGGCCGGCCCCGGCGCGAGGCGTCTCGAGCCGGGCCGGATCGTCCTGGCCGGGTGCCGCACCTACGACGACGCTGAGGACACCTGGGTCGAGAGCCGCCGCGTGCGCACGGTGTCGTCGCTCGACCTCACCCCGGAGGAGGTGGTCGAGGCGGTCGCCGCGACCGGCGCGACCGAGGTGTACGTGCACGTCGACCTCGACGTGCTCGACCCCGGCGTCGTCGACGGGCTGCTCGAGCCGGTGCCGTTCGGCCTCGACCCGGCCGTGCTGATCGCGACCATCACTGCCCTCAAGGAGCGCTTCCCGCTCGTCGGCGCGGGCCTGTGCTCGTTCGCCCCGGTCGACGCGGCCGCCGCGGCCGACGACATGGGCACGATCCTCCGCGTCGTCGGGGCACTGGCCCGATGAACGACGGCGCGGCGAGCGACGACGCGGTGGGCGACGACCGGCCGCGCGTCTCCGTCGAGCGCGACGGGCACGTGCTCGTCATCGGCCTCGATCGCCCCGAGAAGCGGAACGCGGCCGACCTGCGGATGCTCCGCGAGCTCTCGCTCGCCTACGGCCTGCTCGACCGCGATCCCGACCTGCGGGTCGGCCTCCTCGTCGGCCTCGGCGAGCACTTCACGGCGGGCCTCGACCTCGGCGACGTCGCCCCGGCGGTCGGCGAGGACGGGCTCGACGTGGTCCCCGAAGGCGGGCTGCACCCGTGGCAGGTCGAGGGGCGCCAGCTCACGAAGCCCGTGGTCGCCGCCGTGCAGGGCACCTGCCTCACGCTCGGGGTCGAGCTCGCCCTCGCGAGCGACGTCGTCGTGGCCGAGGTCGGCACCCGCTTCGGTCAGATCGAGGTGAGCCGCGCGATCCTGCCGTTCGGCGGGGCCACGATCCGGCTCCCCCGCCGGGTCGGCTGGGGCGACGCGATGCGCTGGATGCTCACCGGCGACCTGTTCGACGCCGAGGAGGCGCGGCGCATCGGGCTCGTGCAGGAGGTCGTCCCCGAGGGCGAGGCCCGCGCCCGCGGCCTCGAGCTCGCCCGCCGCATCGCCGCCCAGGCACCGCTGGCCGTGCAGGCGACGCTGGCGAACGCCCGGCTCGCGGTGCGCGAGGGCGACGCCGCCGCGGAGGCGAGGCTGCAGCCGGAGCTCGTGCGGCTCATGCAGTCCGGCGACGCGCGTCGAGGCATGGAGGCGTTCCTCTCGAGGACGACGGCAGAGTACGAGGGCGACTGACGCCTCCTCGTCTCGCCCGCTCGGCACGGACGACGACGAGGCCGGACGCCCCGTGCCCCGGGAACACGCAGGAGCCCGCCTCCCCCTGAGGGGAGACGGGCTCGAGAACGAGGCGGATCGACCTACTTGAAGACGTCCTTGACGTCCTCGCCGACCTTCTTGGCGGACGCGCCGGCCTGGTCCTTCTGACCTTCGGCCTTGAGGCTGTCATCGCCCTTGCGGTCTCCGATGGCCTCCTTCGCCTTGCCGGCGATGTCCTGAGCGGCGTTCTTGATCTTGTCGTCGAGTCCCATGGTGACCTCCTCGCTACAGGCGCTGTCTGCGCCGTTTCCAGCACCGTACGCCTCGGGCTCCCCCTCGTCACCACCTGTCACGCAGTACTCAGAAATCGTACAGCGACCGTTCATGTGCGCCCAGAGAACTCCCCCCGGCGCGTGACAGGCCCTCGGGACTACCGTCTGACCCATGACGACTTATGACCTCATCGTGATCGGAGCCGGCGCGGTCGGCGAGAACGTGGCGGACTACGCCACCCGCAGCGGGCTGGAGGTGGCCCTGGTGGAGGCCGAGCTGATCGGCGGCGAGTGCTCGTACTGGGCCTGCATGCCGTCGAAGGCGCTGCTGCGCTCCACCTCGGTGATCCGGGCCGCGAAGTCCGTGGGCGGCGCCGCCCAGGCCGTGACCGGCGACGTCGACGTCGCCGCGGTGCTGCGCCGACGCGACTCGTTCACGAGCGGCTGGGACGACTCGGGGCAGGCCGACTGGGTCGAGGGCGCGGGCATCGCCCTGCTCCGCGGCCACGCGACCATCACCGGCGTCAAGGAGGTGACGGTCGACGGCACGGTCCACACCGCCCGCCACGCCGTGGTCGCGGCCACCGGCTCCACCGCTCTGCTCCCCGACGTGCCCGGCCTGTCCGAGGCGCGTCCCTGGACGAGCCGCGAGGCGACCAGCGCGCAGACCGTGCCCCAGAGCCTCGTCATCGTCGGAGGCGGCGTCGTCGCCCTCGAGATGGCCACCGCCTACCAGGGCCTCGGCTCGACCGTGACGGTCATCGCCCGCAGCGGCCTGCTCGGCGGCCAGGAGCCCTTCGCCGGCGAGCTGGTCGGCAAGACACTGGGCGAGCGAGGCGTCGACGTGCGCGTCGGCTCGTCCCCCGCCTCCGTGCTCCGCACCGAGCACGACACCGTCGAGGTCACCCTCGACGACGGCAGCGTCGTGATCGCCGACGAGATCCTCGTCGCGACGGGTCGCGTGCCGCGCACCTCCGACCTCGGCCTCGAGAACGTCGGGATCGAGCCCGGCGACTGGCTGCAGGTCGACGACACGCTGCTCGTGCACGGCACCGACTGGCTCTACGGCGTCGGCGACGTGAACCACCGTGCGCTGCTGACGCACCAGGGCAAGTACCAGGCCCGCGCCGCCGGCGAGGTCATCGCCGCCCGTGCCTTCGGCCGCGAGCTGAAGACCGAGCCGTGGGGCGCGCACGTCGCCACCGCCGACGACGCCGCCGTGCCCCAGGTCACCTTCACCGACCCCGAGGTCGCGAGCGTCGGCCTCACCGCTGACGCTGCCGAGAAGCGCGGCATCGACGTGAAGGTCGTCGACTACGACCTCGCCGGCGTCGCCGGGTCGGCCCTGCACTCGGACGACTACGAGGGCCACGCCGGGATCGTCGTCGACGAGAGCCGCAAGGTCATCGTGGGCGCGACCTTCGTCGGGCCGGACGTCGCCGAGCTGCTCCAGGCCGCCACGATCGCCGTGGTCGGCGAGGTGCCGATCGACCGCCTGTGGCACGCCGTCCCCGCGTACCCGACGGTGAGCGAGATCTGGCTGCGCCTGCTCGACGCCTACGGGCGTCCGTGAGGAACCCCCTCCTCGACTCGCCGATCTCGCGCCTCGGCTGCGCCTGGGCGACCGCCGTCGGACTCGCCGTCGGCGTGCCGCTCAGCGTCGGTCGGGTGCGCGTCGTCGGCGACCTGATCGTCTGCCGGGGCCTCCCCCGCTGGGCGTTCAAGCGCGGGGGCACCTGCGTCGGACGGGTCTACCTGACCCGCGACAACGACGGGCCCCGCGTGCTGCAGCACGAGGCCGTCCACGTGAGGCAGTGGCAGAAGTACGGCATGCTGATGCCGTTCCTGTACTTCCTGGCCGGCAGCGACCCGCTGACGAACAGGTTCGAGATCGAGGCAGGCCTCGAGGAAGGCGGCTATCGATGACCCGCACCGTGATCATCACCGGAGCAAGCAGCGGCATCGGCCGGGAGGCGGCGATCGAGCTGGCCGCGGGAGGCGCGCAGGTGGCCGTGGTCGGCCGCAACGCCGAGCGCACCCGCGCCGTCGCCGACCAGGTCGGCGGTCGCGCCTTCCTGGCCGACTACGACCGTCTCGACGATGTCCGCCGTCTCGCGGACGAGCTGCTCGAGGCGTACCCGCGCATCGACGTGCTGGCCAACAACGCGGGCGGCCTCGTGAGCGAGCGCGGCCTCAGCCACGACGGGCACGAGCGCATCCTGCAGTCGAACCACCTGGCGCCGTTCCTGCTGACGCGCCTCCTGCTGCCCCGGCTGCTCGAGAGCTCGGGCCGGGTCGTCTCGACGGCCAGCGTGGCCAACCTGTTCGGCAGCGTCCGGCTCGACGACCTGAACTGGGCGAAGCGGCCCTGGCTCGGCGGCTGGCGCCAGTACGGCACGAGCAAGATCGAGACGATCCTGTTCGTCCGCGAGCTCGCCCGGCGCACCGGCCTCGAGGCGTTCTCGTTCCACCCCGGCATCGTCAAGACGTCGTTCGGCTCGTCGTCGCCGATGTGGCGGATGGCGAACGTCCTCTCGAACGGCAACTACGGCATCTCGGCACACGCCGGCGCCGTGCCGCTGATCCAGCTGTCGGGCCCGAGCTCGGTGAGCGTCGAGAACGGCACCTACTTCGACCAGCTGAAGCCGCACGGCCGCCTGCACCGGCACGCGCAGGACGACCAGCTGGCCGAGGCGCTCTGGGACCGCACGAGCGAGATCGTCGGGGTCGACCCCCAGGTCTGAGCGGCGGCGCCGCGGCGTGGCCGAAGGGCGGCGCCGGGCGCCGCCCGAGGGTCACATCTCGGCGCGCCCCAGCCGCCAGTAGCCCATGAACGCCACCTGGCGGCGGTCGACGCCGACCTCGCTCACGAGGAACCGTCGCAGCGCCTTGATCGCGCCCGCCTCGCCCGCGAGCCAGGCGTAGAGCTCTCCCTGCAAGGCGGCGCCGTGCGGCGCCTCGCCCTGCGGGACGTCCCAGAGGATCTCGTGCTCGATGTCGACCTCCTCGAGGTCGACGCCGCGGTGCCACGCGGTCACGTAGCGGGCCGTCCATGCTCGGACGGCGGTCTGCAGCGGAGCACCGTAGGCGGCGTCGGCGCGGGCGTCCGCTGCCGCGTCGGCGGCTGACGCCCCGCTGCCGGCGCGCGGCAACCAGTGCACGGTCACGCCCGACGGCGCGACCAACGGCAGCACGTCGTCCGCGGTCGGCACCTCGAGGAACACGCAGCCCCGGGCGTCGGCCGGCAGCGACTCGACGATGGACGAGATGGCGGGCACGGCGGTCTCGTCGCCGGCGATCATCACGGTCGAGGCGTGGCCGGGCGCCCACTCGACGCCGCTGCCGGTGACCCCGCTCGTCGCGTCGGGCCCGATGAGCATGGCCTCGTCGCCGACACGGGTGCGGGCCAGCCAGGACGCCGCGGCTCCCTGGTCGCCGTGGCTGACGAAGTCGACGTCGACCTCGCGGAGATCGGGTCGGACGGCGCGGGCCGTGTAGGTGCGGAAGGCGTTCTGCTCCTGGGCGGGGAGCGCCCGCCATGACGGCCACCAGTCGTCGGTCGGGAACGTGTCGTAGCCGGTGGCCTCGAGGGGCAGCACCAGCTTGATCCGCTGGTCGAGGCCGTCGACGCCGAAGTCGGCGAGGTCGTCGCCGGTGAAGGTCACGCGGACGAAGTGCGGGCTCAGGGCCCGCAGGGCCGCGACGCGCACCCGGTACGGGCGGTGGGCGGGCTTCGGGCGGGCCTCGGGCGGGGCCTCTGCGGTGATCGTCACCAGTTGAGCCTAAGGCATGCCTTACCTAAGTCGTCAGGAGCCGTCTCGACGTCGAACGACAGGTGTCGACCACGAGCCGAGGAGGCGCACGCTCAGACGGCGGTCGCGCCCCGGTCGGAGGACACGCCCTGGTGGGGCGAGACCGTGTCGTGCAGGTCGCGGCGGAGGTCCCACGCGAAGCCCTCGGGGCCCCCGAGCCAGATGAGGTGCTCGGCCTCGGCCAGCGAGTCCGTGTCGACGTACATCTCGGCGAGCCATGCGCGGACGGCGCGCTCGAGCGCCTCGCCGGGTGCACAGGAGAGTCCGCTGCCGGGCGCACCCGAGCGACGGTCGCGGGCGAGCCAGGTGACCGTGACGCGGCCGGGCGACGGAAGCTCCTCGATCTGGGCCGCGGTGTCGACCTCGACGAAGACCTGGCCCCTCGCGCAGATCGGCAGCGCCGCGAGCATGGCGCGCAGGGTGGGGACCGAGGAGGCGTCGCCCGCGAAGAGGACGCGGATCGCGTCGTACGGGAGGGGCGGGTCGGCGAAGTCGAGGAACATGTCCCGCCCAATGTAGGTGAGGCTTGCCTCATCCGCCACTCGACGGCCTGCGCTCGCGGCAGGTGCACAGGCACCGCCGCACGGGGCGCACGCGCGGCCCGGTCCCGGGCCGACCCCGGTGTAGTAGATTCTCTGACGTCCACGGGTCCGGCAGCGACCTGGGGGCGAGGGGCGGCGCGTCAGTCCGGCAGCGACGACGTGCCAGCCGTGGCCCGACGTCCACAAGCGACGACGGTCCTCCTTCGACCGGAGCGTGCAGGTCGCCACGAGCGACGGTGCACGCCGACCCGAACCGCTCCCGAAAGGCACCTCCACCGCCATGCGCCCCTCCCGCCTCCTCGTCCCCGTGGTCGCCGCCGCCGCCTCCCTCGCCCTGCTCGCCGGGTGCACCGCGGGCGGCTCCGACGCCCCGAACGGCGGCTCCGACGCGACCGTGACCGTGGGCCTCGTGCTCGAGCCCTCCGACCTCGACGTCCGCACCACCTCCGGCATCGCCCTCGACCAGGTCCTGATCGACAACGTCTACCAGGGCCTCGTCGGCCGCACGCAGGACAACGAGATCGTCGACGTGCTGGCGAGCGAGCACACGATCAGCGCGGACGGCCTGACCTACACGTTCACGCTGCAGGACGGCGTGACGTTCCACGACGGCGCCGCGATGACCGCGGCCGACGTCGTGTGGTCGCTGCAGCAGGTCGCCGACGACGAGTCGCTCGCGGGCCACGCCGACCTCGCCTCGGTCGCCGACATCAGCTCCCCCGCCGACGACACCGTCGTGCTCACGCTGTCCCAGCCCGACTCGGCCCTGCTGTTCGCGCTGACCGGCCGTGCGGGGCTCGTGCTCGAGCAGGCGGCGACCAACGACCTCTCGACCACCGCCAACGGCACCGGGCCCTTCACCCTCGCCTCGTGGACCCAGGGAGACAACCTGCGCCTCGACCGGAACGCCGACTACTGGGGCGAGGCGGCCGGCGTCGCCGGGGTCGTGTTCCGGTACGTGACGGACGGCTCGGCCGCGATCAACGCGACCCTCTCGGGCGACCTGGACGTGCAGACGGCGGTCGACGCGACCCTCGCCTCCCAGCTCGACGGCGTCGACGGCATCACGGTCGAGAAGGGCCAGACGACCGACAAGTACACCCTCGCTTTCAACAACGCCGTCGCCCCCTTCACCGACCCGCGGGTGCGCCAGGCGATCCGGATGGCCGTCGACAACGACGCGCTGATCGCGGCCGTCGGCGGCTCGGCCGTCGACCAGGGCGGCCCGATCCCCGAGCTCGACCCCGGCTACGAGGACCTCACGGACGTCGACGCCTACGACCCCGACCAGGCGAAGCAGCTCCTGGCCGAGGCGGGCCACGCCGACGACCTCGACCTCACGCTCGAGTACGCGAACTTCTACCCCGCCGCGATCGGCGACGTGCTCACCACCCAGCTCGCCGACGTGGGCGTCACGCTGACGGTGCAGCAGGTGGACTTCACGACGTGGCTGAACGACGTGCTCGCGCCGCCCGCCGACGGCGGCACGCGCGACTTCCAGCTGAGCATGGTGAACCACGCCGAGACCCACGACTTCTCGAACTGGGCCGACCCGACCTACTACTGGGGCTACGACTCGGCTCCCGTCCAGCAGCTGTACGCCGAGTCGCTGGCCGCGACCGACCCCGAGGTCGCCGCCTCGCAGCTCGCCGAGGCCGCCCGGATCGTCTCGGAGGACGCCCCGGCCGAGTGGCTGTACACCGCCACGACGCTGACGGCCGTGCGCGACGGCGTGACGGGCTTCCCGACGTCGTCCACCAGCACCCGCCTCGACCTGTCCGCGCTGGCCGTCTCGGAGTGACCCGGTTCCTGCTCGGACGCACGGCCCTCTTCGCCCTGGGGCTCGTGGTCGCGAGCGTGCTGATCTTCGTGACGCTCCGCCTCCTGCCGGGCGACGTGGCGCAGGCGATCGCGGGCACGACGGGCTCGCCCGCCCAGGTCGCGGCGCTGCGCGAGCAGCTGGGCCTCGACCGGCCGATCGTCGCGCAGTACCTCGACTGGGCCGCCGGCCTGCTGCGGCTCGACCTCGGCGAGTCGCTCGTGACGGGCAGCCCCGTCGCCGGCGAGATCGCGGAGAAGCTCGGCGTGACCCTGCCGCTGGCGGGGCTCTCGCTGGTCTTCGGGCTCCTGATCGGAGTGCCCGCCGGCGTCTGGGCCGCCGCCCGGCACCGCCGACCCGTCGGCCTCGTCGTCGGCGTCGGCTCGCAGCTGCTCGCCGCGGTGCCGGCCGTGTGGCTCGGCATGCTCCTCATCGCCCTGTTCGCGGTGACGCTCGGCTGGCTGCCCACCCAGGGCTGGCCCCTCGACGGCTGGCAGGACCCCGGGCGGGCGCTCCGCTCGCTCGTGCTGCCTGCCCTCACGATCGGCATCATCGAGGGTGCGGTGCTGCTGCGCTTCACCCGGTCGGCCGCGATCGGCGCGCTCGACCAGGACTACGTCCGCGCCGCCGCGGCCAAGGGCATGACGCTCGACCGCGCGCTGCTCCGGCACGGCCTGCCGAACGTGATGCTCAGCGTCGTCAGCGTGCTCGGCCTGCAGGTCGTCGGTCTCGTGGTGGGCGCCGTCGTCGTCGAGCAGCTCTTCACGCTGCCCGGTCTCGGACGGATGCTCGTCACCGACGTCGGCCGCCGCGACCTCACCAAGGTCCAGGGCGAGCTGATGACGCTCACCGCGATCGTCCTGTTCGTCGGGCTGCTCGTCGACGTCGCGCACCGTCGGCTCGACCCCCGGCTGCGCGAGGTCGAGCGATGAGGCGCGGCTCGTTCGTGCGCGCCCTGCTGCGCCGACCCCAGGGCGCGGCAGCCGTCGCCTGGCTCTCGCTCGTCGCCCTCGCCGCGGCGGTCAGCCGGGTCTGGACCCCGACCGACCCGTTCCGCACGGATCCCTACTCGGCCTGGCTGCCCCCGTCGGGGACGCACCTGTTCGGCACCGACGCCGTCGGCCGCGACATCGCCAGCTACGTGATGGCCGCGAGCGGCACCACCGTGGTCGTCGCCGTCTCGGCCGGCCTCCTCGCGCTCGTCGTCGGGCTCGGCCTGGCCGCCCTCGGCTCGCTGACCGCCCGCATCGTGCGCGAGTCGGTCGCCGTGCTGATCGACGTGCTCGTCGCGTTCCCCACCATCCTCGTCGCGATGGCCCTCGCCGCGGCGTTCGGCGGGTCGCTCGGGGTCGTCGTGGTCGCCGCCGGCCTCGGCTACGGGGTGACGATCGCCCGCGTCTCCCGCAGCGAGATCCGCCGGGTCGCCCGGGAGGACTACGTCACCGCCGCCCGCGCGTCGGGCGCCGGGACCGCGACGGTGCTGCTGCGGCACGTGCTGCCGAACATCGCCCCGGTGTTCGTCGTGCAGCTGTCGCTCGCGATGGCGACGTCGATCCTCGCGGAGGCGGGCCTGTCGTTCCTCGGCTACGGGGCGTCGGCCGAGACGGCCTCGTGGGGGCGCCTCCTCGCCGACCTGCAGAAGTTCCTCGGCGTGCACCCGTGGACGATCGTCTGGCCCGGGCTCGCGATCACGCTGACCGTGCTGGCGCTCAACCTGCTGGGCGACGCGGTGCGCGACGCCGCCGACCCGCGGCTCCGCAGCGGCGGGCGACGTGCCGCCCTGTCCGTGGACCCCGGCGCCCCGGCCGCCCCCACGGCCGCGCCTGCCGCTGCCGACTCCCCCGCCGCCTCCCCCGGAGTGACCTCGTGAGCCTCGACGTCGACGACCTGACCGTGACGATCGACGGGCACCGCGTCGTCGACGGCGTCTCGCTGCACCTCGCGGACGGCGCCCGGCTCGGCCTGATCGGCGAGTCCGGCTCGGGCAAGTCGATGACGACGCTCGCCGTCCTCGGCCTGCTGCCGCCGCAGGCCGTCGTGACGGGCAGCATCCGCCTCGACGGCCGGGAGCTCGTCGGCCTCTCCGACCGGCAGCTCGCCCCGTTGCGGGGAGCGACGATCGCCGCCGTGTTCCAGGACCCGCGCACGGCCCTCGACCCCGTCATGACCATCGGGCGTCAGGTGGCCGAGCCGCTGCGCCTGCACGGCCGCGTGTCGCGGACCGACGCGCGCCGCCGTGCCGTCGAGGCCCTGGCCGAGGTCGGGCTCGACGAGTCGGTCGCCGACTCGTGGCCGCACCAGCTGTCGGGCGGTCAGCGCCAGCGCGCCGTCATCGCGACGGCGCTCATCGCGCGTCCGGCCGTGCTGCTCGCCGACGAGCCGACGACCGCGCTCGACGTGACGACCCAGGCCGAGGTGCTCGCGCTGTTCCGCCGGCTGGTCGACGAGCGCGGCGCCTCGCTCCTGTTCGTGACCCACGACCTCGCGGTGCTGGCACAGGTCGCCGAGGAGGCGGCGGTGCTGTCCCGGGGACGCGTGGTCGAGAGCGGGCCGGTCGCCCGCCTCCTCCGCTCGCCTGCTCACCCCGTGACGCGCGGCCTGGTCGAGGCGACGCGCGCGACGACCTGGAGGGCACCGTGACCGACTCGCTCGCACAGCACGACGACGGCGGAGCCGACACGGGACCCGACGCCGGCGCCGGGCCGCTGCTCCGCGGCCGCGGGCTCTCGCGCACCTTCACGCTGCCCCGCCGGTCGCCGTTCCAGCCCGGGCCCGTGCGGCACGCCCTCGTCGAGGCCGACCTCGACGTCGGGCGGGGCGAGAGCGTCGCGCTGATCGGCGAGTCCGGCTCGGGCAAGTCGACCCTGGTGCGCCTCCTGCTCGCGCTCGACCGGCCGACGGCCGGCACGGTGACCTTCGACGGGCGGGACGTGCGGCCCGACCGCGCGTCGCGCCTCCGCTGGCTGCGCCGCCGCACGGGCGTCGTGCTGCAGGACCCGTACAGCTCGCTCGACCCGCGCATGCGGATCGGCGACGTCGTGGCCGAGCCGCTGCGCCTCCTGCACGTGCCGGGCGACCACGAGCGCATGGTCGCCGACGTGCTCGACCGTGTCGGGCTCGACCCCCGGGGCGTCGACCTGTGGCCGCACGAGCTGAGCGGCGGCCAGCGACAGCGCGTCGCCCTCGCTCGCGCCGTGGTGCACGGGCCCGACCTGCTCGTCGGCGACGAGCCGATGAGCGCGCTCGACGTGACCGTGCGCGCGCAGATCCTCGCCCTGCTGGCCGAGCTGCGCGACGACCTCGGGCTGTCGCTGCTCATCGTCTCGCACGACGTCGGACTCGTGCAGCACCTGAGCGACCGGGTGGCCGTGCTGCAGGGCGGCCGGATCGTCGAGCAGGGCGCCACCGCCGACGTGCTCGGGCGGCCGCAGCACGACTACACGAGGCGGCTCATCGCGTCGGTGCCGACCCTCGACGGGCCCTGACGGCGCGCCTCACCAGCAGTCGGGGTGCCGCCGCTGCCAGCGCAGCCGGCGCTCGAGCTGCGCGCCGATCGCGAGCAGCACGTCCTCGCGACCCGGTCGGCCGATCAGCTGGACCCCCGCGGGCAGCCCGTCGACCTCGGCCACCGGCAGCGTGATCGCCGGCAGGCCCGCGACGTTGACGAACGAGGTGAACGGCGACACGAGGCACTGCTGCTCGAACGCCCGCTCGGGGTCGTCGGCGTCGTGCCAGCCGAGGGCCGGCGGCAGCAGGGCGAGCGACGGCGTCAGCACGGCGTCGAAGCGGTCGAAGGCCGTGATGACGCTCTGCTCGTAGGCGCTGAGGCCGGCGAGGGCGGCGCCCAGCTCGCGGGCGCCGACCTCGCGGCCCCGGCGGACGAGCCACGCCGTCATCGGCTCGAGCAGGGCGAAGTCGGCGTCGGTCTCGGCCGGGATGCCCGCCGCGCCGGCCTGCCAGATCGTCCGGAACAGGGCCGCGTAGTCCGGGGACCCCGGGCCCGAGTCGGGCAGCGACGCGTCGTCCACGCCGTGCCCCAGCACGTCGAGCTGGTCGGCGGTGTCGCGCAGCACCCCGAGGAGGCGCGGGTCGACCCGGACGTCGTACGCGTCGTCCCACGGGCTGGCCGTCAGCACCCCGAGCTGGAACCGTCCCTCGCCGCGGACGGCGGTCCCGAGCCACGCCCCGTCGGGCGAGCCGGGCGCCCGCAGGGCGAAGTGGTCGCGTGGCGCGCGGCCGTCGGGCGAGACCATGGCGTCGAGCAGCATCGCGGCGTCGGCGACGGTGCGGGCGATCGGGCCGCCGACGGCGAGGCCGCCGAGGCTCGTGATGCCCGACTGGGCCGGCACCCGGCCGCGGGAGGGCTTGAGGCCGACGAGCCCGGTCATGGCGGCAGGGATGCGGATCGAGCCGCCACCGTCCGAGCCGGGGGCGAACGGCAGCAGGCCGGCGGCCACCGCAGCCGCCGCTCCCCCGCTCGAGCCGCCCGCGCCGAGGTCGCGCCGCCAGGGGTTGCGCGTGACGGGACCGACGACGGGCTCCGTGTAGCCGGTGAGGCCGAACTCGGGCGTCGCCGTCTTGCCGAGGCTGACCGCGCCGGCCTCGCCCAGCACCGCGGAGATCTCCGAGTCCTGCTCGGCGACGCGCCCGCGGGAGAGCCGCGAGCCGAGACCGGTCGGCAGGCCGGCGCGGTCGGTGAGGTCCTTGTCGGCCAGGGGCAGGCCCCACAGCGGGGCGGTGCTGCGCCCGGCGCGCCCGAGCTCGTCGGCCCGGTCCCGTGCGGCGTCGGCCCCGACCGCGACGAACGCGCCGATTCCGTCGTCTGCGGCGCCGCCGTCGCCGCCGGATCCGGAGTCGAGCCGCTCGATGCGAGCCAGGTAGTGGTCGGTCAACTCACGGGGCGTGACCTCGCCGCGGCGGAGCCAGTCCCACTGCTCCTGGGCGCTGAGGTGGTGGAGTTCGAACACGCACCCGAGCCTAGGCGCAGGGCGCTCGGCCCTCAGGCGCGCGGCGCGGAGTCGCGACGGCGACGCTTCTTCAGCGACTTCTGCATCGTGACCGTGCCGAGCCAGCGGCCGAACTTGAAGCCGACCCGGCCCATCCGGCCCACCTCGACGAAGCCGAGCCGGGCGTGCAGGGCGATCGAGGCCTCAGCCTTGGCGTCGGCGATGACCGCGATCATCTCGCGGATGCCGGCCTCCCTGCAGGCCTCGACCAGCGCCTCCAGCAGGGCCCGGCCGAGGCCACGGCCGGTCGCCGCCGCCCGGAGGAAGATCGACGTCTCGACCGTGTACCGGTACGCGGCCTTGCCGCCCCACGGCGTCGCGTGGGCGTAGCCCAGCACCTCGCCGACCGGGCTGACCGCCACGAGGAACGGCATGCCGAGCTTCTGGCCGACGGCCGCCTTGCGCCGCCACTCGGCCAGGGTCGTCGCCTTCTCGTCGAAGGTCACGCTCGAGTTGGCGACGTAGTGGGAGTGGATCTCGCGGACGTACGGCAGGTCGGCGGACTCGAGCGGCCTGATCTCGAACGAGAACTCGGGCTCAGGAGTCGGCGCAGGACGGAGCTGGCGCGGCAGCTGCCGCCTCTGCTGGTATTCCTCCTCGAGCACGTCCCCACTCTGGCACGCCGCGGCCTCCTCATTCAGGAAGATCGGTCCTGGATCGCGCGACGGGGGAACGCGAGTCCTGGACCATGCACGTCGCAGGACTCGCGGCCCGAGGGTTCCTGAACCGCGCCGGCAAGCTCAGGGCTGGTCGGGCAGGCGCCAGTCGACGGGCGTGCCGCCCTGCTGCACGAGCAGCTCGTCGACCCGGCTGAACGGCCGCGACCCGAAGAAGCCGCGCGACGCCGAGAGCGGGCTCGGGTGGGCGGACTGCACGGTCGGCACCTCGCCGAGCATCGGCACCAGGGAGGCTGCGTCACGCCCCCAGAGCAGGCCCACGAGCGGTCCGCCGCGGGCCGCGAGCACCTCGACGGCGCGCTGGGTCACGGGCTCCCAGCCCTTGCCGCGGTGCGAACCGGCCTCGCCGGGACGTACCGTCAGCACGCGGTTGAGCAGCATGACCCCGTTGCGCTGCCACGAGGTGAGGTCGCCGTGCGCGACGGGCGGGTGGCCGAGGTCGTCGTGCAGCTCACGGTAGATGTTCGCGAGGCTGCGCGGCACGGGCCGGACGTCGGGCGCAGTGGCGAACGAGAGCCCGATCGGGTGGCCGGGCGTCGGGTAGGGATCCTGGCCGACGACGAGCACCTTCACCTCGTCGAGCGGCGTCGTGAAGACGCGGAGCACGGCCTCGCCGGCGGGCAGGTAGCCGCGACCGGCGCGCACCTCGGCGCGGAGGTACTCGCCCATGTCGGCGACGAGCGGCGCGACGGGCGCGAGCGCCTCGGCCCAGCTCGGGTGCACCAGGTCGGCGAGCGGGCGCGCGATCACTCCGCGCCCAGCGAGCCGACGGAGACGCCGACGACGTCGCCCTGCTCGTCGACCTGCGGCTCGACGCGCCAGACGCTTCCGCGGCCGAGCACGGTCAGGGCGCCCTCCCCGACGACGAGGGCGGTGTGCTCGTCGATCGCGACGCCTCCTCGGACCATGCCGGCCTCGGTCGCGGCGACCAGGCGCGTGAGCGTGCCCCACTGGGCGGCGTGCACGTCGACGGCGAGGTCGACGAGGCCGAGGCCCTCGCCGAGCTCGACCTCGTCGAGGTCCTCCGCGGCGTCCTGCGGGCAGACGGGGACGTCGCCGATCAGCCAGCCGCCGAGCAGGGCCCGGTCGGCGGCGATGGCGGCACCGGCCGAGAACCCGACGTAGGGCAGGCCGTCGCTGACGAGGAGGCGCACCTGGTCGACCAGCGGAGCCACGGCCTCGAGGTAGGCCGGCGTCAGCCCGCCGCCGACGACGAGGCCGTCGACGTCGCTGAGCACCCGGGTGTCGAAGACGTCGCCGGCCTCGACGACGGTCGTGACGACCTCGCAGCGGCCGCCCGACGCGATGAGGGCGGGGAAACCGGTGCGCCACTCCTCGGAGGGCGAGTCGTCGGCCACGACGACGAGGACGCCGACACGGGGGACGTCGCGCCCGACCGCGCGGCCGCGGACCGCCGCCTCGGCGACGAAGAGGTCGTACAGCCCGGGCTCGTCGGGCGCCCAGCCGCCGCCCACCAGGTGGATGCTCACGAGGCGTCCCCCTGTCCGGCGTCGCGGGTCACGGGAGGCAGGGCGCTCCAGGGGAAGGTGATCCACTGGGAGGTGCGCTTCCAGGTGAAGTCGGGCTCGAGGATGGTCTGCGGCTTGCTGTAGAGGCACACGGTGCGCACCTCGGAGGCGACCTCGGCGAGCAGGTCGCGGACGAGGGCGAGGGTGCGGCCGGAGTCGGAGACGTCGTCGACGACGAGCACCCGCTTGCCGGCCAGCGCCGGGGCGTCGAGGGTCGGCGGCAGCAGGACGGGCTCGGGCAGGCGCTCGTCGACGCCGGTGTAGAACTCGACGTTGATCGACCCGCACATCTTCGTGTCGAGGGCGTACGAGATCGCGCCTGCGAGCACGAGCCCGCCGCGCGCCACGGCGACGATCACGTCGGGCGTGAAGTCGGCGGCCACGACGTCGCGGGCGAGGTGCCGGGCGGCCTCGCCGAACTCGAGCCAGCCGAGGACCTCGCGCTCGCCCGAGGCGGCGGACGCAGACCCGGATCCGGAGGACGCGGGTGCAGCCGCGTCGGGGTCGCCGGCCACGTCGTCCTCCACCACGACGGAGGCCGCTCCGGCCGACGAGGGGTCGAGGTCGGACGGGGCGTCGGGTGAGGAGACCATCCCGCAACCGTACCGGGCCGGGCCGGACTCGGCGACGCCCGTCGCGCGTCGGGACTCGGGCGCCTGAGGAGCCCCGGCGAGCCGATCCGCGTCGTGCGACGTCGCCTGCGGGCTGGTGAGCTCTAGGATCAGCCTCATGAGCGACTCCTCCCCCTCACTGCCCTCCGTCGACCTCACTGCGGCAGCGCTCACCGACGAGCAAGGATCCCTCGCCGACGCCGCTCGCGAGGAGGTCCAGGCGTTCCTGGCCAGCCCTTCCGAGGACATCCACGACGCGGCCGCGGCCGCCGTCTCCGCCCTGGAGGACGCCGTCGACGCCCATGTCCCCGTCGCGGACCTCTCGGCGGCACTCGACGCCAGCCCGGAAGCCGTCCAGGCGATCATCGACCACGACATCGATCTCGAGGCCCTGCACCCCGACAACAACGTCGACTGACCACGACGCGTCAGCCTGTGGCAGCCCCGCGCAGGGACCGGCCCGCGACGGGTCGGCGTCCGCGCCCCGTCACCGGCCGGCCACCTCCCACCGCCCGCCGGGAGGCGCGAACACCGTGTCGACCCCGTCCGACCAGAGCAGCGAGTCGGGTGCGCGGTCGGTGACCCCGGGCAGCCCCGAGTCGGCGACGAGCTCGTCGTCGAGGTCGACGAGCTCGGCGCGGCGCAGCGGCCACGACGCGTGCTCGTTCGGCCAGTAGCGGGTGCGTCCGCCGCGGGCCACGTGCATTCCCCACCGGCCGGTGAGGAAGTCCGCGAGGGGGTCGCCGACCACCTCGTCGGCGAGCGGGCGGACGGAGAGGCGGCTGGACGGCCGCGCTCCGGGGCCGTGGCGGCGGGACGCGTACTCGACGACGCCTCCTCGGTCTCGTCTCGACATCGACGCCCAGCGGTAGGGCAGGCCGAGACCGGCCTGCGCGCCCAGCACCGGCAGCAGCTTCTGCGCCTCGAGGGTGCGGAACACGACGCCCCGGCGACCGAGGTCGTCGACCGAGTACAGCCGCACGTTCGTCTCGAGGAACGAGCCCGCCCACGGCACGGCGGGCAGCGGCCCGAACGCGCTGCCCGAGAGACGGAACGGGATGAGCCCGACCCACGTCGAGCCGTCGTGCACGTCGGGCCGGGTGCCCGGCGGCAGCAGCGGCGCGACCCGCTCGGGCTCCACCCGCCAGTGCGCGAACGCCAGGCCGCCCCAGTGCTGACGCACGAAGGGGCGACGGAGCAGAGGAGGCGCGGTGGCGGACACCGGTGAGGCGTCGCGCGGGGAGGCGGTCATGACGCCACCGTAGACAGCCCTCCGCCGCCCTGTCACAGCCTCGGCCGTCCGTGGCTAGCCTGGTGCGCGACCACCCCCGCTCGTCGCTCGCGACGCCCGTCCCCCAGGAGGCTGCCCGTGCCCCACGGTCCCGGCCAGCGCCGCCGCGCCGAGCGGTCCGCCCTCGAGCGGTCGGTCGACGAGGGGCTCCTGATCGTCCGCTCGGCCCTCGTGGTCTCGGCGACCAACCACGTCATCCGGCGAGCGCTGCAGGAGGCGCTGCCCTTCGACGAGGACGTGGCCACCGAGGTCGTCCGCGACGACATGGCCCGCCTGGCCGAGCAGCAGCTCGCCGGGGCCGCCCGCGTGCGGCGCCTGCGCCGCCAGACCGGCCGCGCCTACGGCCAGTCGAGGCACCAGTTCGACTACCGCACCGACGACGCCGGCGCGCTCAAGCTCCGCGAGGCGACCGCCAAGGCGCTCGCCGCCGAGCTGACCAGGAGGCGCGACGACGACGCGTTCGTCGGCGGGGTCGTCGAGGCGGCCAGGTCGCGCGCCTGGGACGACGTCGGCAGCACCGTGGTCGACCGGCTCGGCTGGGCCGCGTCGCCCGCGCCGGACTACGACGACGGGCGGGACGAGCGCATCCGCGGGCTCGTCGAGGGCGACCTCGCCGAGCTGCTGCGCACGGTCGGACGCGAGGACGGCGCCGACCCGGTTCTCGACCGCGACGTGGGCACCGGCCCCGAGACGGGTGCGGGCGCCGGCCTCAGTCGCGGCTGACCCGGAGCGGTCCCTTCGCGATCTTGTACGGGGCGGCCTGGGCGACCGGCTTGATCGTCACGAGGTCGAGGTTCACGTGCGCCGGCAGCTCGACCGAGTGCACGATCGCCTCCGCGACGTCCTCGGCGACGAGCGGCGCCTCCACCGCCGAGTAGACGGCGTCGGCCCGCGCCTGGTCGCCGCCGAAGCGGACCAGCGAGAACTCCTCGGTGTGCACCATCCCCGGCGCGATCTCGACCACCCGGATCGGCTCCCCCGCGAGCTCGAGGCGGAGGACCGCGACGAGCGCGTGCTCGGCGAACTTCGACGCGTTGTAGCCGCCGCCGCCCTCGTACGCGACGTGGCCCGCGATGGAGGTGACCGTCACGACGTCGGCGCCGCCCGCCTCCTCGGCCCCTCGCCGCAGCGCGGGCAGCAGCGCCGACACGGCGCGCTTCGTGCCGAGCACGTTGACCTCGAACATGCGTCGCCAGTCGTCGACCGAGCCGTGCTCGACCGAGTCGAGGCCGAAGGCGCCGCCGGCGTTGTTGACGAGCACGTGCAGCGGGCCGGTCTCGTCGACGTGCGCGCTCAGGGCCGCGACGTCGTCGTCGCTCGTGACGTCGGCCCGGAACCAGCTCGCCCCGGTCTCGTCGGCGAGCGCCCGGAGGCGGTCCTCGCGTCGGGCGACCGCGAGCACGTCCCAGCCCCGTGCCCGGAACAGCCGGACCGTCGCCGCGCCGATGCCCGAGCTCGCTCCCGTGACCAGTGCCCGCTTCGCCATGTGCCGCCCTCTTCGTTCGTTCGTTCTCGTCCGTGATGACCGTCGCGTGCTGCCTGCGGCCGCCGCCCACGCTAGCGCGGCGGGCCGACGTCGCCCGTTACGCCCCGAGTCCCCCGTCGTGGACACCCGCCCCGCGCCTCCGTACCGTGGCTCGCACCCGCACCACCCCCGACCCGGACGAGGAGCACACCGTGAGCGCAGAGACGCCCGACTGGAAGTTCGAGACCCAGCAGATCCACGCCGGGGCACGACCCGACCCGACGACCCACGCCAGGGCGACGCCGATCTACAAGACGACCTCGTACGTGTTCCGCGACTCGCAGCACGCGCAGGACCTCTTCGCCCTCGCCGAGAACGGCAACATCTACTCGCGCATCATGAACCCCACCCACGACGTCGTCGAGCAGCGCATCGCGGCGCTCGAGGGCGGCGTCGGCGCGCTGCTCGTGGCGTCCGGCCAGGCAGCGTCGACCTTCGCGGTGCTCAACCTCGCCGAGGCAGGCGACCACATCGTCTCGTCGTCGTCGATCTACGGCGGCACGTACAACCTGTTCCGCTACACGCTCGCCAAGCTCGGCATCGAGACCACCTTCGTCGAGGACCAGGACGACGCCGACGAGTGGCGCCGAGCCGTCCGCCCGAACACGAAGCTCTTCTTCGCCGAGACGATCGGCAACCCGAAGATCAACGTCCTCGACATCGAGAAGGTCGCGGGCGTCGCGCACGCCGAGGGCGTGCCCCTGATCGTCGACAACACCATCGCGACCCCGTACCTGATCCGTCCGATCGAGCACGGGGCCGACGTCGTGGTGCACTCGGCCACGAAGTTCCTCGGCGGGCACGGAACCGTGATCGGCGGCTTCATCGTCGACGGCGGGCGGTTCCCGTGGAGCGCGAACGCCGAGCGCTTCCCCGGGCTCACCCAGCCCGACCCGTCGTACCACGGCGCCGTCTACACGCAGGCGGTGGGCGACGCCCTCGCCTACGTCATCAAGGCCCGCGTCCAGCTGCTCCGCGACCTGGGCGCCTCGAACAGCGCCGACAGCGCCTTCTCGCTGATCCAGGGCATCGAGACGCTGAGCCTCCGCATCGAGCGCCACGTCCAGAACGCCCAGGAGATCGCCGAGTGGCTCGACGCCCGGGACGACGTCGCCGCGGTCTGGTACGCCGGGCTGCCGACAAGCCCCTGGTACGCCGCCGCCAACAAGTACGCGCCGCGAGGGGTCGGCGCCGTGCTGTCGTTCGAGCTCAAGGGCGGCGTGGACGCCGGCCGGGCCCTCGTCGACGGGCTGCGCCTCTTCAGCCACCTCGCGAACATCGGCGACGTGCGGAGCCTCGTCATCCACCCTGCCTCGACGACGCACTCGCAGCTGACCCCCGAGCAGCAGCTCACGACGGGCGTGACCCCCGGGCTCGTCCGGCTCTCGGTCGGCCTCGAGAACGTGGACGACCTGAAGGCCGACCTCGAGGCCGGCTTCGCGGCCGCCCGCGCCGTCACGCAGGAGGCGCTGCGCACCTCCTGAGGTCGCACCGGGGAGGCGCGGCGGACGTAACAATCAGGCCGCGCCTCCTCGGGTCGAGCAGGATGGCAGCACATGGACTGGCAGAGCACCCCCGAGGACACCGTCCCGTCGAGCGTCGTCAGCGAGCGCACCCGCCTCGCAATGCTGGCCCGCCCGCCCGTCACCGGCGCGTGGCGCGACGGGGACGACCCGGGAGACCGCTCGTTCACGGCACTCGACCGGCTCGACCTCGAGAGCGGCACGGCCCTCGACCGCGTGCGCATCGCCTACGAGACCTGGGGCGAGCTCTCCCCCGCGCGCGACAACGCCGTGCTGCTGCTGCACGCACTGACGGGCGACAGCCACGTCGTCGGCCGGGCCGGCCCCGGCCACCGGACCGCGGGGTGGTGGGGCGGCGTCGTCGGCCCGGGCCTCGCCGTCGACACCGACCGCTGGTTCGTCGTCGCCCCCAACATGCTCGGCGGCTGCCAGGGCAGCACCGGCCCCTCGTCGTTCGGCCCCGACGCCGTCGAGTGGGGCTCGCGCTTCCCGCACCTGACGATCCGCGACCAGGTCGCCGCCCAGGCGGCCTTCTCGGACGAGCTCGGCATCGAGCGGTGGGCCGCCGTCGTCGGCGGCTCGATGGGCGGCATGCACGCCCTCGAGTGGGGCGTGACGTACCCCGACCGGGTCGAGCGGCTCGCCGTGCTGGCGGCCCCGCCCCTGGCGAGCGCCGACCAGATCGCCCTCAACACGGTCCAGACCGAGGCGATCCGGATGGACGCGGCCTTCGCGGGCGGCGACTTCTACGACGCCGTCGACGGCGAGGGTCCCTGGCGCGGCCTGGCCCTCGCCCGCCGCATGGCCCTGCTCAACTACCGGTCGCCGGAGGAGCTCGCGGCCCGCTTCGGGCGCGCCTGGCAGAGCGACATCTCGCCCCTGGGCGGCCCCGGCCGGTTCCAGGTCGAGAGCTGGCTCGACTTCCACGGCGCGAAGTTCACGCGCCGCTTCGACGCGGGCAGCTACGTCGCCCTGCTGGGGGCGATGAACTCGCACGACGTCGGCCGAGACCGAGGCGGCGTCGAGGAGGCGCTCGCGCGGGTCACGGCGCGCACGCTCGTGCTCGGGGTCGACAGCGACCGGCTCTTCCCCGCCCGTGACCAGCAGGCGATCGCCCGGCACCTGCCGAACGGCCTCGACGGCGGCGAGGCCGTCGTGATCACCAGCGAGTACGGGCACGACGGCTTCCTCATCGAGGACGACGCGGTCGGCCACCACCTCCGGCGCCTGCTGGCCAGCTGACCCGGCTCCCCGCACGGTCGAGGCGTCCCCTGACGGGTCCCCCGAACGGCCGACACGTCCCCCGTTCCGCGCCTGCCCGCGACACGAGCGATCCGCGCGGCCTCGGCGCGTCGCGCACGCCCGTGGGCCTCACAGGGCCTGCACATGTGGAAACATGAGGGGTCGCTGTCACCCGACAGACACGCATCACGTCGTCCGTACCCGTTGGATCACCATGGACATATTCGCCCAGGAACGCGATCGGCTCCTGAGCTCCACCACGCGCACCCTGGGCATCGCCTGCGCCGGGGTGTCGCTCGTGGCCCTGGCCTTCCCGGGCGTGACCGAGCCGGCTCACCTCGCCCTCGTGGCCGTGCTCGTGGCCGCTCTCGTCGCGGCCCTGGTCGTCGTCGGCCGGTCGGGCTCGCGCTGGGCCGTGCTCGGCGGCATGGCCGCCGGCCTCGCCGCCACGGTCGTGGCCCTGCTCCCGTTCGGGGCACCCGCCGACGCCGCCGTCGCGACGGCGGTCATCCCCCTCGCAGGAGGCGCCAACGCGTCGTTCGCGTTCGTCCTGTCCACGAGTCGCATCCGCGTCGTCACCGCCGTCGTCGCGTTCGCCGTCTCCGTCGCGTGCGTCTCGCTCGCCACGGGCTCCGTCCTCACCTTCCCCGTCGCGGCCGTCGTGCTCGGCTGGGTCCTCGTCTTCGTGGTCGGCGTCTGGCTCGGCCGCGCCGTCCCCCTCGCCGCCCGTCGCATCTACAGCATCGGCAACGCGCACCGTGCGGAGCGCCAGGCGAGCGAGACGGAGGCGCAGCGCCGGCAGGGCGCGCGCCTCCTGCACGACACCGTCCTCGCGACCCTGACGCTGCTCGCCCACTCGGGCGTGGGCGTCACCCCGGAGGCGCTCCAGGCGCAGGCGGCGGAGGACGCGCGCCTGCTGCGTCACCTCCGCCTCGGCGGGACGCCCCAGCCGCAGGCGTCGGGCGAGTACACCCTCGAGACCGTCGAGGAGTCGCCCCTCGGGCAGACGCTCGAGTCGGTCAAGCAGCGCTTCGGCCGAATGGGCCTCGAGGTCAGCTGGCACGGCACCGGCCAGGTGCTGCTGCCGACGCACGTGCTCGACGCGTTCCTGCTCGCCCTCGCCGAGTGCCTCGAGAACGTGCGGCGCCACGCCGGCGTCACCGAGGCGCACGTGACGATCATCCACGACGACTCCATGGTCCGCGCGATGGTGACCGACGCCGGCGTCGGCTTCGAGCTGAACGGCGTGAGCGAGGAGCGCCTCGGCTTCAAGGAGTCCGTCGTCGGCCGCCTGCGCGAGGTGGGCGGCAGCGCGCGGCTCTTCTCGTCGCCGGGCTCCGGCACCACCGTCGTCCTGGAGGCGCCACGATGAGCATCGACGAGAACACCCTCGGGGTGCAGCGCGGTCGCCGGGCCGCCCGCGGCCTGCCGATCGGGTCGACCGGCGCACGGTCGCTGCGCCAGGCCCGAGCGGCCGGCGCGACCCTCGGCACCGGCTACCTGGGGCTCGGCGCCGCCGTGGTCGCCGCCGTGCAGGCCGTCTACGGCCTCGTCTTCTTCCTCAACCACCTGAGCGACTACCCGATGGTCGCGCCGGCGCTCGTGGCCTGGCTGCTCTACATCGCCGCCTTCGTCGGCACGGCCGCCCTCGTCACGATCCGGGGCGAGCGCCTCACCGGCGGGGTCTTCGCCGTCATCGGCGGGATCATGGTCCTCGTCGTCGCCCTCGACTTCATCGCGATCTGGCCGCTGCACGACGTCGGCGCCTACGCGACGGCCAGCGTTGCCGTCGGGTTCGGCCTGCTGCCGGTCGTGACGCTGAGACCGGCCCGCGAGATCGTCGTCGCCGTCGCCGTCCTCCTGGTCGGCTTCGTCGCGATGGTCGTGGCGTCGACCCCCCTCACCCCCGACTCCGTGCCCCAGCAGATCTCGATCGTCGCGCTCGCCGTGCTGCCGGGCGCCGTCGCCGTCTCGGTGGTGCAGCGGTTCCGACGGATGGTGCAGGTCGAGCTCGACCGCGTGCTCGTCCAGAGCAACGTCTCGCAGCCCCGCTTCGCGGTGGGGATGCTCGCGAGCGACGAGCTCGCCCGCCTCGACCTCGCCGCCGAGAAGCTGCTCGACGGCGTCGCCGGCGGCGACGTGCCGCTCCCCCTCGCACCCAAGGTTGCCTCGCAGGCCGCGTCGCTCGCGACCGAGCTGCGGCTGCACCTCATCGAGGGCCGCCGCGAGACCTGGCTGCACCACGCCGTCACCGAGTCCGAGTACCTCGGGCGCTCGGTGACGCTCGTCGACCCGTCGTCGCTCGCCGGGCTGCTCGCGCCGCCGCAGCGCGACGGGCTCCTGCAGGCCGTGTGGCTCCTCCTCGGCGACTCCAAGACCAGGGCGCCGAGCGCCGCGATCACGCTGACCCTCGGCCCCGTGGCCGCCGTCACGCAGTCCATCGCCTCCCTGGCCGGCCGCAGCGTCGAGGTCCCGATCGTCGTGTCGACCACCGGCATCCGGCGCAACCGGGTCACCCCCGCCACGTGGAGCGCCCTCGAGCGCGTCGGCGAGTACTCGGCCTCGACGCACGAGTCCAGCCTCCGGCTGCGCATCCACTGCATCGTCGACAACCCCGCCGAGTCGTGACCGCACGCGACAGGGCTGTCTGCAGCTCGACCAGTCCGTCTAGCATGGACACCACCTCCTCAGAAAGAAGGACCGCCCCGTGACGACTCCCGACGACCGCATCCGTCTGGCCCTGGTCGACGACCACAAGATGCTCCTCGGTGCCCTGAGCGAGTGGATCCGGGGCGCGGCCAGCGACATCTCCATGGTCGCCGCCGTCGCGTCCTGGCCCGAGCTGCTCACCCACCCTGAGTTCCCCGTCGACGTCGTGCTGCTCGACCTCGACCTCAAGGACAACATCCCGATCTCGCTCAAGATCAACACCCTGAAGACGACCGGCGTGAAGACCGTGCTGATGAGCACCTACTCCGAGCCCAACGTCGTCCGCGAGGCCCTCGCCGCCGGGGCGCTCGGCTACCTCGTCAAGAGCGAGGACGCCGAGATGATCGTCGAGGCGATCCGGGCCGCCGCCAAGGGCGAGTCGTACATCTCGGCCGAGCTCGACCTCGCGCTCAACGCCGCCGAGATCGGCGGGGTGCCGAAGCTCAGCGCGCAGGAGCGCCGCGTCATGGCCCTCTACGGCGGCGGCGAGCCGGTCAAGGCCGTCGCCTACCAGCTCGGCATCAGCGAGGAGACGGCGAAGAGCTACCTCAAGCGCATCCGCGAGAAGTACCGCGTGGCCGGCTACGACGTCGGCACCAAGGTGGCCCTGCGGAAGCGAGCCATCACGGACGGCATCCTGCTGCAGACCGACATGCCGGCGCAGACCAGCTTCTAGCCACGACGTGACGACGGCCCGGCCCCCTCGAGGGTGCCGGGCCGTCGTCGTCGGCCGCTAGCGCCCCTGCACCACGAAGACGGACCCGGTGTCGGTGTCCTCCTTGTGGTCGGCCTCGCTGGCGGCGGCGCAGAGCGCGGCCTGACGCGCGTCGCCCGACCTCTGCAGCCGGAAGCTGATCACGGTGAGCACGACGCCGACGAGCGCCAGCGCCACGCCGACCCAGCCCGGGGCGGCGAAGCCGAAGCCCGCCGCGATGACGGCCCCGCCGAGGTAGGCGCCCGCGCTGTTGCCGAGGTTCATCGACGAGTGGTTCAGCGCGGCGCCGATCACCTGGCTCTCGCCGGCCACCTCCATCAGGCGCGACTGGACCGACGGCCCGATCATCGAGCTGACGAGCCCGAGGAAGAACGTGGTCACGAAGATGCCCACGATGCCGTCGACCGACAGCGCGTACGCGACGAGTGCGGTGATCAGCCCGACGAACCCGACCGTGAGCGCGGCCTTGAGGTTCTTGTCGCTGGCCCAGCCGCCGATCACGTTGCCGATGGTCATGCCCACGCCGACCCCGACGAGCACCCACGGCACGACGCTCTCGTCGACGCCCGCGCCCTCGGTCACCGCGTTGGCGATGTAGCTGTAGACGGCGAAGAACCCGCCGAAGCCGATGGCGCCGATGCCCATGACGAGCCACACCTGGGGCTTCTTGAAGGCGCTCAGCTCCCGGCGCATCGAGGCGGACGAGTCGCCCTCCATCCGCGGCACGGCGAGCGCGACGGCGACGAAGGTGAGCGCGAAGATCGCGGCGACGGCGAGGTAGGCGGCGCGCCAGCCCTGAGCCTGGCCGAGGGCCGTGATGGACGGGACGCCGATGACGTTCGCGATCGTCAGGCCGCTGAGCACGAGGGCGACGCCCTTGCCCCGGTTGCCGGGGCCCATGATGGTGGCCGCGACGATGGAGGCGATGCCGAAGTAGGCGCCGTGGGGCAGGCCCGCGAAGAAGCGCGCCCCGAGCACCCAGCCGAACGTCGGCAGCACCGCCGACAGCACCGTGCCGACCACGAACAGGGCGAGGAGCCCCATCAGCAGCTTCTTCTTCGGCAGGTGCGACGACATCGCCGCGATGGTCGGGGCGCCGACGACGACGCCGAGCGCGTAGGCGCTGACGAGCCAGCCCGCCTGGGCGATGCCCTCGTCGGACGACCGCGCGTAGAGGCCGGGCAGCAGGTCCTGCGCGATGTTCGGCAGCAGGCCCATGGCCACGAACTCGGTCGAGCCGATGCCGAACCCGCCGAGCGCGAGGGCGATCAGGGCGAGGGTCTTGCGACGGGTGGTGAGGACGATCACGGGCGGCTGCCTCCAGGTCGAGGGGCGAGGTGCGGATGCGGTGGGGCAGGGTGCTCGCCGTCGAGCTCGTGCGCTGCGGGCCCGCGCACGCGATCGCATCGATTCGATGACCCCGGACGGACCCGAGCGACGAGTCTACGGGCAGCAGGCGCGACCTGCCCCGCCTCTTCCGCGAGGTGCCGGACGAGCGATCGCGTACCCGTCGGTATCGATTCGGACACGACGTCTCCGTCTCGGCCCGCCGGGCCGCTCCCCTGCCCTAGTGTCTGGTCGTCCACCTCGGTGCCGATCCGCGGCGCGGGAGGACGAGACCCCCGACCACTCCTCCCCCGAACGGACCCCGTGAAGATCACGAAGCCCCTCGCCCTCGCCGTCGCGACCCTCGCCGCCGGCAGCTCCCTCCTCCTCTCGTCCGGCGCTGCCTCCGCCGCCGGCGCCGACGCCGACGCCGACGCGACCACGCAGTACGTCAACGACGTCGCTCAGATCCAGGACTACGACTTCGGCGGCCAGGTGGCCGCGGGCACGTGGGTGGCCGACATCGAGTCCACCACGAAGGAGGACGCCTTCACGTTCGGCCCCGACGGCCTCTCGACCGACGGCACGACCGGTGCGTACCTGCTCACCGGCACCCGCGCCTCGGTGCCCGTCGCATCGCTCGCGGAGCTCATCGCCGAGGCCGACTTCGTCTCGACCGGCACGGCGAAGTTCGGCTTCGTCATCCAGACCGACGGCCCGGACCTGCGCTTCAGCACGGCCACGGGCACGACGGGGCTGGAGGCAGACGCCACCTACGGTCTCGGCACCTCGGACGGCGGCGCGATGACCGCCGACCAGATCGAGGAGGACTACGCCGGCACGGACGCGACCGTCAGCGCCTACGGGTTCCTCCTCAGCTACCCGGAGCGCACCCCCGCGACCGTGTCCAGCATCACGGTCGACGGCGTCACCACGCGCTTCACGCCCACCCCGACCTTCACGGTCGCCCCCGGCACCGTCCCCGCCGCGGCCCTCCGCACCACGGGCGTCGCCGTCTCCGCCACCGGCTTCCTGCCCGGTGAGACCGTCTCGACGGGCTACGGCACCGGCCGCACCGGGAACGCGCTCGACACCACGTTCGTCGCCGACGCTGACGGCGCCGTCACCGGGACCCTCGTCGTCCCCGCCGACGCCGCGGGAGGCGACTACACGCTGACGCTCCTCGGCACGACCTCGGCGCTCCGCCTGCAGGCGGCCCTCGTCGTCACGGCCGACCCTGCGGCCCCTGCTCCGGCAGCTCCCGCCGCGGGTGCTGCGCCCTCGGCCGTCGCCCCGGTCGCGACGCCCGTCCGGGCCACCGCCTCCTTCACCGGCTGACGCGACCCGCGCCCGGTGGCACGCCTGTCGAGCCGCTCGCGACCCCCTGTCCTCCTCGAGGGCAGGGGGTCTCGTCGTCCGCCCGAGGAGCTGTCCGCCCAGGACAGGCCCTGGCCGAGGGTCTGCTCCCGACCGCGCGCACCAGCAGGTCTCCCCCTCACGGGCCGACCCTCACCGGCGCGCGGCCGCCATCGCTCGGCGATACCAAGCCGGGAGGAGGAACGGGGGCAGCATGAAGGCCCCGACGACGCCGAAGAGGCCCACGCCCATCCCGACGAGCTGGAGGACTCCCCCGACCGACTCGTTCCCCGCGACGCCGATCATGCCGCCGCTCCCCGCCACGATGATCCCGAGACCCGCCCACGCGACGCCGAACGGCCAGTGCAGGAACGTGTGCGTCGACCAGCTCCGCCAGACGCCGCTGTAGGCGAGCAGGCCCACGACGAGGAGCACGACCCCCGGTGGGACGAGCGTCACGAGGCGTGCTGACCCAGCGCCTGCTCGAGCCGCTCGACCTTGCCGTCGAGCTCGCCGGTGCGGCCCGGGCGGATGTCGGCCTTCAGCACCAACGAGACGCGCGTGCCGTAGCGGCCGACCGCCTCCGTCGCTCGCTTGACGACGTCCATGACCTCGTCCCACTCCCCCTCGATCTCGGTGAACATCGAGGAGGTGCGGTTCGGCAGCCCGGACGCGCGCACGACCGCGACGGCCGCGGCCACCGCCTCGTGCACCGAGTCGCCGTGCGCCTCGGGGTCGAGGGACCCGGCGGACGAGCCGCCGCTGGGAGACACGGAGAAGGCGACGATCATGCGGTCATCCTCGCACCGTCAGGGCCGGGACGGCACCCTGCGCCCTGGACACCCGTAATTTGAGAGGGATGCAGGCGTCCGAGGCCAGTTCTGCCTGCTCCACGTGACTCGCGAGAGCGGATCCGTCTCGCTTTGCGGCGGCAGCTCGGAAATGCCGACCGGCGAGCCTCCTATACGTGGATATCCGGGTGCGGCGTGGCACGCCCGGCCTGATCTGTCGGGTTCTGCAGCGTTCTGGCTGCCTCAGCTGGATCCCCTGCCCGCCCAGACGACCCGGCCCGCGCCGACGACCCGACGCGCCACAGCTGCACGAGCGCGACGACGAGCAGCGCCACCTCGCCGAGGTTCCGCACGGTGATGAGCACGAGCATCCACGGCTCGACGCCGAGCAGGGCCTGGTACTCCCACGGGTAGATCACCTGCGTGAGCGCGGCGATCCCCACGGCCAGCACCGCCGGCACCGCCGCGGCAGGCACGGCACGGGCAGGCCCGGCCGCAGCAGACCCACCCGCCGCCGCCGCGCCCCCGCGCCGCGCCAGCACGAGCCAGAGCACCACCGGCGGCGCGAGCCAGGAGACGAACTGCGGCGAGCCGACCTTGTTCGTGACGATGAGGGCCGTGACGAAGGCCAGCGACAGGGGCGCGAGCAGGTTCACGGCCGACGCGCCCCTCCGCACGGCGCGCAGCCCCAGCAGCAGCACGAGCAGCACGACGAGCCCCATGAGCACGGTCGTGAGGCGAGCCGCGGTGCCCACCCCGTCGCCCTCGACCTGGTACGTGAGGATCTGGTGGTCGTAGTAGACGAACGCCCCCGGGATCCCGGCGGCGGCCCGCCACAGCCAGGCGGTGGCGGTGGGCGACTCGACCTGCAGCCCGCGACCGGCCTGCTCCCCCACGAAGCCGAGCACGGTGGCCCCGCTGCCGAGCACGAGCGAGATCGCGACCACGGTGACGGTCGTCGCGACGGCGCCCACGACCACGTCGCGCCGGGCCCGGCCGCGCAGGGCCACGACGGCGGCGACGACGAGGGCGGCCGGCCACACCTTGATCCACGCGGCGACCGTCAGCAGCACGGACGCGGCCGTCGGCCGCGACGAGAGCAGCAGCAGCCCGACGATCGCGAACGGCACGGTGACCGCATCGATGCGCCCGACGGCGATCGGCCCGAGCGCGAGCAGGAACAGCAGCCACCACCAGGCCGGTGCGACGTGCCGCCGCCCGCGCAGCCCGCCGGTCAGCACCGCGAACGCGCCGGCGTCCAGGAGCAGCACGATCGTCAGCCAGGCCTGGCCGTAGTGGGCGTCGCCGCCGACGCGGGCGAGCAGCATGGGCACGGCGGCGAGCAGCGGGTAGACCCACGGCCGGTCCACGCCCACCCAGTCGCCGCCTCCCACGCCCTGCTGCATCCAGGTGCGGTAGACGCTCCACACGTCGCCCATCGGCTGGTTCGGCCCGGTGAGCGCCGCGTGGCCGACGACGAGGTGGACGATCACGAACGCCGACCAGAGCACGGCCGGGTGGGCCGCGACGCGTGCGGGCAGGCGGCGGGAGGCGCCGTCCGCGCCGGGTGCACGAGGAGGTGCGGCGACGGTCATGCGGGCAAGGCTAGCCGTCCGGCGTCACACGAGGCCTCGGTGCCGCCGCGCGGGACCGCGGACGGATATCCTGCCCCTCATGCCCCGCACCCGTCCCCGTCTCGCGGCCGCCGCCGTCTCCGTCGTCGCCGCCGTCGCCTCCCTGTCGGCCTGCGCCCCCACGTCCGGCTCCGGCGGGTCCGGCGACGGCCTCGTCACCGAGGGCAAGCTGACCGTCGCGACCGGCGAGCCGGCCTACAGCCCGTGGGTCGAGGACGACGACCCGACCACCGGCCAGGGCTTCGAGGCCGCGCTCGCGTACGCCGTGGCCGACCAGCTCGGCTACGCCGAGGACGACGTCGTCTGGGTGCGCTCGACCTTCGACGAGGCGATCGCGCCCGGCCCCAAGACGTTCGACCTGAACCTGCAGCAGTTCTCGATCACCGAGCAGCGCGCGAAGGCCGTCGACTTCTCGTCGCCGTACTACGAGACGCGCCAGGCCGTCGTCACCCTGCCCGGCAGCGCGGCCGAGGGCGCGACGAGCGTCACCGACCTGCAGGGCCTCGCCATCGGCGCCCAGAGCGGCACGACCAGCTTCACCGCGGCGGAGAAGGTCATCGACCCCGAGGGGGGCGTCCAGGCGTACAACTCCAACGACGACGCCAAGGCGGCGCTCGAGGCCGGCCAGGTCGACGCGATCGTGCTCGACGTGCCGACCGCCACCTACTTCGTCGAGGGCGGCGTCGTGCTCGGCCAGCTCGCCGCCGAGGACGGCGCGAGCGACGAGCTCGGCATCGTCCTCCCGCTCGGCAGCGCGCTCACCGGCGACGTCACCGACGCGGTCGACGCCCTGCGCGCCGACGGCACCCTCGACCAGCTGCAGCAGGAGTGGCTGGCCGACTACGACGTGACGGAGCTGTCGTAGCCCGCACCGCGCTCGCGGTCGACGCCCACCCCGTCAGCGACCTCGAGCTCGGCCGGCGCGCTTTCCGGCGTCGGCAGTCGGGGCGCTCGGTCGCGATCGCCGCCGTCAGCACGATCGCCTTCGCGGCCCTGGCCTGGTGGGCCGTCACGAGCACGCCCGGCTGGGACAGGGTGCGCTTCAGCTTCTTCGACGGCCCCACCCTCGTCGCCGCCTGGCCGCGGGTGCTCGAGGGACTCTGGCTGAACGTGCGGGTGCTCGTCGTGGCGCTGGTCGGCGTCGCCGTGCTCGCGACCCTGCTCTCGGCCCTCCGCACGCTGCGCGGCCCCGTCTTCTTCCCGGTGCGCGCCCTGGTGCGCGGCTACACGGACCTGTTCCGCGGCCTGCCGCTGATCATCGTGCTCTACCTCGTCGGCTTCGGGGTGCCCGGGCTCGGCCTCGGCATCCCCCGCCTGCCCGCGGAGGTCTGGGGCACGGTCGCGCTCGTGCTCACCTACTCGGCCTACGTCAGCGAGGTCATCCGCGCCGGGCTCGACGCCGTGCACCCGTCCCAACGGCTGGCCGCCCGCTCGCTCGGCCTCAGCCACGCCGCGACGCTGCGGCTGGTCGTGTTCCCCCAGGCGATCCGCAAGGTCACGCCGGCCCTGATGAACGACGTCGTCTCGATGCAGAAGGACGTGGGGCTCATCTCCGTTCTCGGCGCCGTCGACGCCGTGCGCGCCGCCCAGATCGAGACCGCGACGGCCGCGAACTTCACGCCCTACGTGCTCGCCGGGCTGCTCTTCGTGCTGCTGGCCCTGCCGACGGTCTGGCTGACCGACTGGCTGTCGGCCCGCCTCCGTCGTCGTGAACAAGCCGGGAGCGTCGTGTGAACGAGCAGAGCGACGGCCACGGTCAGGCACGCGGGCACGGGCACGGGCACGGCCACGGCGAGCCGGGGGCCGACCCGACCGCAGGAGGCGCGGCGCAGTCCGCCGAGGTCGTCCTGCGCCTCGAGGGCGTGCGCAAGTCGTTCGGCGGCACCACCGTGCTCGACGGCATCGACCTCGACGTGGCCCGCGACGAGGTCGTCGCCCTGATCGGCGCGAGCGGGTCGGGCAAGTCGACGCTGCTGCGCACGGTGAACCTGCTCGAGCAGGTCGACGACGGGCGCATCGTGCTCGGCGGCGAGGACATCACCGATCCGCGGGTGCGGGTCGACGCCGTCCGGGCCCGCATCGGCGTCGTGTTCCAGCACTACAACCTGTTCCCGCACCTCACGGTCCTCGACAACGTCTCGCTGGCCAGCCGCCACGTGCTGCGGCGCCCCCGGGCCGAGGCCGAGGCGCGGGCCCTCGAGCTGCTCGAGCGCGTCGGGCTCGGCGACAAGGCCCGGGCCTACCCCGACCGCCTGTCGGGCGGCCAGCAGCAGCGCGTCGCGATCGCGCGGGCCCTCGCCCCGAGGCCCGCCGTGCTGCTGCTCGACGAGGTGACGAGCGCCCTCGACCCCGAGCTCGTGGGCGAGGTGCTCGACCTCGTCCGCACGCTCAAGGAGGTGGGGACCACCATCCTGATGGCGACCCACGAGATGGCGTTCGCCCGCGACGTCGCGGATCGGGTGGTGTTCCTCGACGCCGGCCGCATCGCCGAGCAGGGCCCGCCGGCCCAGCTCTTCGGGTCGCCGCGCACCGAGCGGGCGAGGGAGTTCCTCGCCCGCGTCTCGGGCTGAGGCGCCGGCGACCCTGTCGAGACCGCCGGCGCCCCCCGTCCGACCTCAGTGGCGCCGGCGCTTGCTGTACACGTCGAACGCGACGGCGAGCAACAGCACGAGCCCCTTGATGACCTGCTGCCACGCGGCGTCGACCGAGAGGATCGACAGGCCCTGGTTGAGCACGCCCATCACGAGGCCGCCGATCACGGCCCCGACGACGGTGCCGATGCCGCCCTGCACGGCGGCGCCGCCGATGAACACGGCCGCGATCGCGTCGAGCTCGAAGCTCTGGCCCGCCGAGGCGACCGCACTGCCGGCGCGGGCCGTGCTGACGACGCCGGCGAGCCCGGCGAGCAGGCCCATGTTGACGAAGATGCCGAAGGTGACCCACTTCGTCTTCACGCCCGACATCATCGCCGCGTAGAGGTTGCCGCCCATGGCGTAGACGTGTCGGCCGAAGACGGTGCGCGTGAGCAGGAACGAGTACAGCAGCACGAGCGTCGCCAGGATGATCAGGATGATCGGCGTCCCGCGGTTGTAGGCCAGCAGGTAGCAGAGGTACATGATCGCGGCGACGGCGATGGCGATCTTCAGCACGAACGAGACCGCCCGCTCGCGGGGCAGCTCGAGGCGCCGCAGGTTCGCCCGGGCGCGCAGCTGCTGGGCGACGAGGCCCGCCGAGGCGAGCAGGCCGATGCCGAGCGTGAAGAGGTCGGGCTGGCCGGTCGTCGGCAGCGTTCCCGAGCCGATCGAGTTGAAGGCGCGGGGAAGGCCGCTGATGGTGCCGCCGGTGAGCAGCACGAGGGCCACGCCGCGGAACACCAGCATGCCGGCGAGCGTGACGATGAACGCCGGGATGCCGACGAAGGCGATCCAGAAGCCCTGCCACGCCCCGATCAGCGCGCCGACGAGCAGCGACAGCGCGACGGCCACGCCCCAGGGAAGCCCCCAGTCGTTCATGGCCAGCGCGGCGACGGCGCCCACCGTGGCGACGACCGAGCCGACCGAGAGGTCGATGTGCCCGGCGATGATCACGATCACCATGCCGATCGCGAGGATCAGCACGTAGGCGTTCTGCTGGATCAGGTTGCTGACGTTGCCGGGGTAGAGCAGTCGGCCCTCGGTCAGCACCTGGAACAGCAGCACGATGACGAGCAGCGCGGCGAGGATGCCGTACTGCCGCATGTCGATGCGCAGGCGCCGCTTGGAGCCCGGCATCGGCCCGGACGCAGGAGGCGGTGCGGACGGACGAGGAGGTGCGGTGGTGGTCACGAGGCTTCTGCTCCTAGGTTCCTGGTCGCGGTCATGTGGCGCATCAGCTCTTCCTGGCTGGCGTCGGCGCGCGAGAGCTCGGCCGTGAGCCGCCCCTCCGCGATGGTGTAGATGCGGTCCGACAGGCCGATCAGCTCGGGGAGCTCGCTCGAGATGACGATGACCGCCTTCCCCTGGGCGGCCATCTCGGCGATGATCCCGTAGATCTCGTACTTCGCCCCGACGTCGATGCCCCGGGTGGGCTCGTCGAGGATGAGCACGTCGGGGCCCGAGTAGATCCACTTGCTCAGGACGACCTTCTGCTGGTTGCCGCCGGAGAGGTTGCCCACGACCGACGAGACCGACGGGGTCTTGATGTTCATCTGTCGGCGGTAGTCGTCCGCCACGGCGTACTCGCGGTTGCGGTCGATGACGCCGAGCCGGGCGAGCTTGCCGAGCGCGGCCGCGGAGACGTTGACCGTGATGCTGCCGATCAGGTTCAGGCCGTAGCGCTTCCTGTCCTCGGTGACGTAGGCGATCCCGTTCTTGATCGCCTCGCCGACGGTGCGCGTCTGGATCTCGACTCCGTCCTTGTAGACGCGGCCCGAGATGTCGCTGCCGTACGAGCGCCCGAACAGGCTCATCGCGAGCTCGGTGCGCCCTGCCCCCATCAGGCCCGCGAAGCCGACGATCTCGCCGGCCCGCACCGTGAAGGAGGCGTCGTCGACGACCACGCGGTCGGCGTCGACCGGGTGGTGCACGGTCCAGTTCTCGACGCGCAGCTTCTCGGCGCCGATGTCGGGCACCCGCGGCGGGAACTGGCTGTCGAGCGGGCGACCGACCATGGCGCGGATGATGCGCGTCTCGATCTCCGGGGTGTCCTCGACCGCGAACGCCTCGATCGTCTTCCCGTCTCGGATGACCGTGACGGTGTCGGCGATCGCCCGGATCTCGCCGAGCTTGTGGCTGATGATGATCGCCGTGATGCCCTGGTCGCGCAGCTGGTCGATCAGGCCCAGCAGGTGCGCCGAGTCGTCGTCGTTGAGCGCCGCCGTCGGCTCGTCCAGGATCAGCAGCTTCACCTCCTTCGAGAGCGCCTTCGCGATCTCGACGAGCTGCTGCTTGCCGACGCCGAGCTCGAGCACCTTGGTGACCGGGCTCTCGGCGAGGCCGACCCTCTGGAGCAGGGCCGCCGCCTCCAGGTTGGTGCGGTTCCAGTCGATGACGCCGCCGCGCTGCACCTCGTTGCCGAGGAAGATGTTCTCGGCGATCGAGAGGAACGGGCTGAGCGCGAGCTCCTGGTGGATGATCACCACGCCGTCGCGCTCGCTGTCGTTGATCGACGAATAGCGGACGGGCCGGCCGTCGAGCTCGATCACGCCGCCGAAGCTGCCGTGCGGGTACACGCCCGACAGCACCTTCATCAGCGTCGACTTGCCCGCGCCGTTCTCGCCGCAGATCGCGTGCACCTCGCCGCGCCGCACGCTGACGGAGACTCCGTCGAGCGCGCGGACGCCGCTGAACTCCTTGACGATGTCGGTCATCTGGAGGATGACGTCGTCCATGTGGTCCTCGTTCCGTTCAGGGGTGACGGAGCCGGCGGCGGCCCCGTGGGGACCGCCGCCGGCTGCCGGGTGGTGGGGTCAGAGACCCACGTCGCCGGCGTCGACGAAGCCGGACTCGACGAGGACGGACTGCACGTCGTCCTTCGTCACGACCACCGGGTCGAGCAGGTACGCCGGCACGACCTTGACGCCGTTGTCGTACGTCTCGGTGTCGTTCGTCTCGGGCTCCTCGCCCGCGACGATGGAGGCGATCATCGCCTGCACCTGGGTGCCGAGCTCACGCGTGTCCTTCCAGACCGTCATCGACTGCTGGTCGGCGAGGACCGCCTTGACGTTCGCGACGTCGGCGTCCTGGCCGGTGATGATCGGCCAGTCCGTGCCGGCCTGGTAGCCGGCCGCGTCGAGGCTGGCCTCGATGCCGAGCGCGAGGCTGTCGTTCGGCGAGAGAACGACGTCGACCTTGTCGCCGCCCGTGTAGAACGACTGGAGGCGGTTGTCCATCTCGGCCTGGGCGTCGTCCGAGCCCCAGCCGAGGATGCCGATGGCCTTCCAGCCGTCGTCGTCGGCCGGTGCCTTGCCGCTCGGCACGGTCAGCACGCCGCTCTCGACGTAGGGCTGCAGGACGTCCCACGCGCCGGCGAAGAAGAAGCCGGCGTTGTTGTCGTCGGGGCTGCCCGCGAAGGGCTCCATCGTGAACGGGCCCTTCTCGCCGTCGGCGAGGCCGAGCTGCTCCTCGATGTACTGGCCCTGCAGCTGGCCGACCTTGTAGTTGTCGAACGTCGCGTAGTAGTCGACCGCCTCGGTGCCGTTGATGAGGCGGTCGTAGGCGATGACGGTGACGTCCTGCGAGGCCGCGTCCTCGAGCACGGGGCCGAGGGTCTGCCCGTCGATCGCGGCGACGACGAGGATCTTCGCGCCTCCCGCGACCTGGTTCTGGATCTGGCTGATCTGCTGGTCGGTCTTGTTGTCGGCGTATTGCAGGTCGACGGTGCAGTCGTCGCCCTCGAGCTTCTCCTTGAGGCCCTCGCCGTCGTTGATCCAGCGCTCGAGGCTGCGCGTCGGCATGCTGATGCCGACGTTGCAGTCGGTGCCGGCGGCGTCGTCCCCGCCGCCGGAGGAGCCGCCCGAGGAGCCGGCGGGTGCGCAGGCCGCGAGGCCGGCCACGAGGCCGAGCGTCAGGGCCGCCACGGAGAGCGTGCGTGCTGTGGTCATGGTGCGGATCCTTCCGATGGGATCTGCCCGGGCGACGGGTCGCGGCTCCCTCCGGGTGCGTGGGGAGCGTCGTGGCCGTGGTTCGTCGTCGAACCGGTCCAGATCGAGCTGTACTTCGCTGTAGTGCTCGAGGCCGACGAGGGTGCGTCGGCTATTTGTTGGCTCTCGGAACATATAGCCGAGAGGAGGCGCGCGCCAGGGCGAGGAGGCGTCGTTACCGAATCGAGATGAACGATGCTCGCATCTGCCCTGGTCGAGGGGCGGTTGCCGCGCCTGCACCTTCCCAGCGCCGTCCTAGGGTGACGCGTCATCATCCTGGGCAGGCGCCTCCTCCGTGCCGACCAGCCCGAGCAGCACCCGAGCCGACCCCAGGAGACACACCATGAAGAAGAAGACCGGAATCGTCCTCGGAGTCGCAGCGGTCGTGGTGGTGGGCCTCGGTGTCACCGCCGCGGTCGCCGGCCCCGCCTTCTACCGCGACGTGATCGTCGGCGAGCCCGAGGCCGCCCCCACCGTCTCCGTCACGCCCGGCGCGACGACGATCGACACGAGCGACCTCAGCGGCGCCTGGACCGTCGGCGACGGCAGCACCGCGGGCTACCGCGTCGACGAGGTGCTGAACGGCACCGACGTCACCGTCGTCGGCACGACCGACCAGGTCACCGGCACCGTGACGGTCGAGGGCGACTCGGTCACGGCCGCCACGATCGACGTCGACGTGGCGAGCATCGCCACGGACAGCGGCAACCGCGACGGCTACTTCCGCGACGACGCCATGGAGGCCTCGACCTACCCGACCGCGACCTTCGTGCTGACCCAGCCCATCGACGCCGGCGTCCCCGCCGACGGCGACGTCGAGACCGTCGAGGCGACGGGCGACCTGACAATGCACGGCGTCACGCAGAGCGTCACCGTCTCGCTGCAGGCCGCGCTCTCGGGCGACGGGGTGCAGATCAGCGGCTCGGTGCCGGTGACCTTCAGCGACTACGGAGTCGAGGCGCCGAGCTTCGGCTTCGTCCAGGTCGAGGACTCGGGCACGGTGGAGTTCCTCGTCTCGGCGACCCCCGCCTCCTAGGGGCCGCCCTCTCGGCGGGGGCCGCCCTCCCGGCGGGGCCGCCCTCCCGGCGGGGGCACGTCGTCCAGCCGCCTCCCACCGGCGAGGAGGTGTGGTGTGTTCTCCCTGAGGCTGATCCGTCACGTGACGGAGCGCCAACCTGTCCCCCGATCCGTCACGTGACGGAGCGTCGGCCCGTCCCGTGATCCGTCACGTGACGGAATAGGCTCCACGCGACTCTGCCCCTCCTGCTCCGACGCGCAGCAGGGCGGCGATCGTCGCCGGCAGCGCGTCGACGAGGCCCAGCACGGTGAGTGGCCCTCCGGCGCTCGCACGCTCGGCGGCCAGGCCGTGGACGACCGCGGCGGTGGCCGCGAGGCGGGCCAGGGCGTCCTCCCGTGCGAGCGCCTCGTCCGCGTGGGTGGCGACGAGCGCGCCCAGCACGCCGCCCAGCGCGTCGCCCGCACCGGCCGTCGCGAGCCAGGTCGGCGCGCTCTCGGCCACGAGCCGGGTGCCGCCGGGCGAGGCGACGTGCGTGCGGTGGCCCTTGACGAGCACCGTGCACCCCCACTCCCCCGCCGCCCGCACCGCGGCCTCGGCCGGGTCGGCGGCGACCTCGTCGACCGACCGACCCGAGGCCCGCGCCAGCTCGCGGAAGTGCGGCGTCAGCACGACCGGCCCCGTCGCCCGCTCGCGCAGCGAGAGCGCACCCGCGTCGAGGACGAGGGGCAGCCCCGAGGAGGCGGCCGTCTCGAACCCCTCCGCGGTCTCGTCGTCGAGGTGGTCAGGGTCCACCCCCGAGCCGAGCAGCCACGCCTGCACCCGGCCGGGGCTCGTCACGGCCTCCGGCCGTCGGTGCAGCACGAAGTCCGAGGCGCGCGACGGGCCGAGATAGCGGAGCATGCCGACGCCGGTGTGCAGCGCGGCCTCCACGCCGAGGACCGCGGCCCCCGGGTACGCGGTCGAGCCGGTCACGACGCCGAGCACGCCGCGGCTGTACTTGTCGTCGTCGACCGCCGGGACGGCGATCCAGGCAGCGGCGTCGGCGGGCGTCCAGGCGGTGAGGCGGGAGTCGGCGGGGCGCGAATCGGCGGGGCGCGAATCGGCGGGGCGCGAATCGGCGGGGCGCGAATCGGCGGGGCGCGAATCGGCAGGGCGGGAGTCGGTGGTCACGCCCCGACGCTAGTCGGGCTCGCGACGCCGGCGTCCGGGCCCCCGCCCGAGCCGAGACGGCCGGGGCCGCCGATACGGTGGGTCGATGAGCATCTCGATCCCCGGCCGCACCGTCGTCTTCGACTACGGCGAGGTGATCTCCCGGTTCCCCGACGACGCCTCGCGTCGGCGCATCGAAGAACTCGCCGGGGTCGAGCCCGCCGCGCTCTGGGCCAGCTACGGCACCCACCGGCACGCCCTCGACCACGGCCGGCTCACCGCCACGGGCTACTGGCGGGCCGTCGAGGCCGACACCGGCGCCGACTGGTCGCGCACCCGGGTGCACGAGCTCTGGGCAGCCGACTTCCCGTCGTGGTTCGTGCCCGAGCCCGGCACCCTCGACGTCATCGCCGACCTGGCCGACGGCGGCACCCGCCTGGCGATCCTCTCGAACGCGGGCCAGGACTTCGCCTCGCCCTTCAGGCACTCGCCCCTCGGCGACCTGTTCGAGCAGGTGTTCGTCAGCGCCGAGCTCGACGACCTGAAGCCATCGGCCTCGATCTTCCGGCACGTGCTCGCCGAGCTCGGAACAACCGCAGCCGACACGGTGTTCATCGACAACAGGTCCGACAACGTCGAGGCCGCCCAGGCCCTCGGCATCACCGGGCACCTGTTCACCGGCCCCGAGCCGCTCCGACGATTTGTCGAGGGGCTCGCGGGCCACCCCACCGAAAGGCGATGACCGCTCTCGTGACCCAGACGGACGCTGCACCCTCGACCACCCCCGACATCTCTCCCGCCTCGACGCAGGGCGGCTCCCCCGTCGGCCTCTTCGACGCCGTCACGCTGCGCGGCCAGACGTTCCGCAACCGGCTCTGGGTCGCGCCCATGTGCCAGTACTCGGCCGAGAAGGAGGACGGCGTCGCCACCGACTGGCACCTCGTGCACCTCGGCTCGCTGGCCCGAGGAGGCGCCGGCGCCGTGATCTCGGAGGCCGCGTCGGTCACCCCCGACGGCCGCATCTCGCCGCAGGACCTCGGCATCTGGAACGACGAGCAGGTCGAGGCACTCAAGCCGATCACCGCGTTCGTCCGCTCGCAGGGCTCGGTCCCCGGCATCCAGCTCGCGCACGCCGGGCGCAAGGCGTCCACGTTCCGCCCCTGGAGCGAGGCCCAGGGCTCCGTCCCCGAGGCCGAGGGCGGCTGGCCGACGGTCGCGCCCTCTGCGGTCGCCTTCGAGGGCTACGCCGTGCCGCGGGAGCTGACCCGTGACGAGATCGACGGGCTCGTGGAGGCGTTCCGCGCCGCCGCCCGCCGCTCGGTCGAGGCCGGCTTCGGGCTGATCGAGCTGCACGCGGCCCACGGCTACCTGCTGCACCAGTTCCTCTCGCCGCTCAGCAACGAGCGCACCGACGAGTACGGGGGCTCCCTCGAGAACCGGGCGCGCCTCCTCGTCGACGTCGTCCGCGCCGTGCGGGCCGAGGTCGGCGACGACCTGCCGCTGCTCGTCCGCTTCTCGGCCACGGACTGGGCCGAGGGCGGCTGGGACGAGCACGAGACGGCCACCGTCGCCGCCTGGTCGCGCGACGCCGGCGCCGACCTGTTCGACATCTCGACCGGCGGGCTCGTCGCCGGGGTGACGATCCCGGTGGGGCTCGGCTACCAGGTGCCGTTCGCTCAGCACGTGCGCGAGACGGCCGAGGTCGAGACCGGGGCCGTCGGCCTCATCGTGTCCGCGCAGCAGGCCCAGGCCGTCGTGGCCGAGGGCCGGGCGGACGTCGTGCTGATGGCCCGCGAGTTCCTCCGCGACCCGCACTTCCCGCTGCGCGCCGCGGCCGAGCTGGGCGTCGAGCTGGACTACTGGCCCGAGCAGTACCTCCGGGCGCCGTTCCGCACCGCGTAGCCCCGCGGACGACGACGGCCGCGCCGACCCCTCGGGGTCGGCGCGGCCGCCGTTCGTGCCGGGCTACGACCGCCTGGTCGCGTCCTGCACCTCGCCGATCAGCTCTTCGAGGATGTCCTCGAGGAACAGCACGCCCCGGGTGTCGCCCCGCTCGTCGAACGACCGGGCGACGTGCACGCCGCTCCGGCGCATCGTCGCGAGGGCGTCCTCGAGGTCGGTGCCCTGGTAGATCGAGATCAGCTGGCGGATGCGCTTGGGCGGCACCGGGTCGCCGAACTCGTCCTCGTCGAGGTCGATGACGTCCTTGAGGTGCAGGTAGCCCGTCGGGTCGCCGCCGTCGTCGACGAGCACGTAGCGCGAGAAGCCGTTCTGGGCGACGGCCCGCTCGACGTCGCCCGGGGTGGCGTCCTCGGGCAGGGTGACGAGGCCCGACATCGGCACCGCCACGTCGTCGACCGTCTTCTCGGTGAACTCGAACGCCGCCTGGAGCGTGCCGCTGCCGTCGCGGAGGGTGCCCTCCCGCTGCGACTGCGCCACGATCGTGGCCACCTCGTCGACCGTGTAGGCGCTGGCGGCCTCGTCCTTCGGCTCGACGCGGAACGCCCGCAGGACGGCGTTGGCCGACCAGTTGAGCGACACCACGACGACGTGCAGGAGGCGCGCCACGGCCACCAGGGGCGGTGCGAGCAACAGCGCGGCCTTGTCCGGCAGCGAGAACGAGATGTTCTTCGGCACCATCTCGCCGAGCACGACGTGGAGGAAGGACACCAGCAGCAACGTGATGACGAAGCCGACGACGCTCACCAGCTGCTCGCTGAGCCCGGTCAGGCCGAGCGGGCCCTCGAGGAGGTGGTGGATGGAGGGCTCGGAGACGTTCAGGATGAGCAGGGAGCAGATCGTGATGCCGAGCTGGGTCGTCGCCAGCATCATCGTCGCGTGCTCCATGGCCCAGAGGGTGGTCTTGGCCGCCCTGCTGCCGGCCTCGGCCTTGGGCTCGATCTGAGACCGGCGCGCCGAGATGACGGCGAACTCCGCCGCCACGAAGAACGCGTTGCCCATCAGCAGCAGCACGAGCCAGACGATGCCCCACCAGTCGCTCATCGGGCCGACTCCTTCTGGCGGGCGTCGACGCCGCGCATCGAGGCCGGCGCGTCCGACCTGCCCGCCCGCTCCGCCCGGCCCGGGCGCTCCGAGCGACCACCGCGCTCGGGCTGCTCGACGACCTCGTCCTCGGGCGTCGGCGTGAACCTGATCCGGTCGATGCGCCGTCCGTCGAGCCGCTCGACGCGGAACGTGCCCGCCTCGGACTCCACGACGTCGCCGACGACGGGCAGGCGCCCGAGCTCGCTCATCACCCAGCCGCCGACGGTCTCCCAGGGGCCGTCCTCCGGCACCGAGACCGACGCGCGCTCGAGCAGCTCGTCGGGGCGCAGCAGCCCGGGGAACGTCAGCCAGTTGCGCGAGCGGACGACGTCGACGCGGCTGCGGTCGTGCTCGTCAGACACCTCGCCGACGAGCTCCTCGATGAGGTCCTCCAGGGTGACGACGCCCGCCGTGCCGCCGTACTCGTCGACGACGACGGCCATCTGGTAGCCGCGGCCGCGGACCTCGCCGAGGAGGTTGTCGAGCGTCATGGTCTCGGGGACGCGCACGGCGTCGGTGAGCAGGGCCGAGACCGGGACGTCGGCCCGCTTCTCCCGCGGAACGGACACGGCCTGCTTGACGTGGACGAGGCCGACCACGTCGTCGATGCCGTCGTCGGTCACCGGGAACCGCGACAGGCCGGTGCGCCGGGCCAGCTGCAGCACGGTCTCGGCCGAGTCGGTGCGCGTGACGGTCGAGAGGCGCGGCCGCGGCGTCATGACGTCGGAGGCCGTGTGGTCGCTGAACGCGAGGGTGCGCGCCAGCAGGGTCGCCGTGTCGAGGTCGAGGCTGCCCTCGAACGCCGAGCGGCGCACGAGCGACGAGAGCTCCTCGGCGGTGCGTGCGCCGGACAGCTCCTCCTTGGGCTCGATGCCGACACCCCGCAGGATGGCGTTCGCCGTGTTGTTGAGCAGGGCGACGGCGGGCCGGAACACCGTCGTGAAGCCGACCTGGAACGGGATCACGAGCTTCGCCGTCCGCAGCGGCAGCGCCAGCGCGAAGTTCTTGGGCACGAGCTCCCCGACGATCATCGAGAGCAGGGTCGCGACGACGATCGCGACGACAGGCCCCGCGACCGTGACCACGGGCTCGGGCAGGCCCACCCCGAGGAGGGGCGGCGCGAGCAGCCGGGAGATCGCCGGCTCCATCGTGTAGCCGGTCAGCAGCGTCGTGAGCGTGATGCCGAGCTGGGCGCTGGAGAGGTGCGTCGACGTGATGCGGAGGGCGCCGATCGTCGGCGCGAGCCCCTTCTCGCCCTTGGCCTGACGGGCCTCGAGGTCGGAACGGTCGAGGTTGACCAACGAGAACTCGCTGGCGACGAAGAGGCCGGTGCCGATCGTGAGGACGATGCCGATCGCGAGCAGGATCCACTCGTTCACGAGGACGGAGCACCCCCCCAGGGAGCGGGATGGTGGGAGGGTGCAGCGGGCTGAGACGGAGGGTCATCCATAGAGAGGGAATCTTAGCCGCTGGACGCCCCGTCCGTCACCGGTCGGCCCCATCTCGTCACGAGCGGCCAGGGAGCCTCGTCACCAGCTGACGGGGAGCGCCTTGCCCTCCTCGTAGCCCGCCGCCGACTGGATGCCCACGAGGGCCCGCTCGGCGAACTCGGGCAGGGTGCGCGCACCCGCGTAGGTGAACGAGCTGCGGACGCCGGAGGTGATCATGTCGAGCAGGTCCTCGACGCCGGGCCGCAGCGGGTCGAGGTAGATGCGCGACGACGAGATGCCCTCGGCGAAGAGCGTCTTGCGGGCGAGCTCGAAGGGGTCGAGGCGGCCGAATCGGCCCTGGACGGCCTTCGTCGACGCCATGCCCCAGCTCTCCTTGTAGAGGCCGCGGTCGTCGGTCGCCAGCTCGCCGGGCGCCTCCACGGTGCCGGCGAACCACGAGCCGATCATCACCGACGACGCGCCCGCGGCGAGGGCGAGGGCGACGTCGCGCGGGTAGCGGACGCCTCCGTCGGCCCAGACGTGCGCGCCGAGCGACCGGGCTGTCGCCGCCGTCTCGAGGACGGCGGAGAACTGGGGGCGGCCCACGGCGGTCATCATCCGGGTGGTGCACATCGCCCCGGGGCCGACGCCGACCTTGATCACGTCCGCGCCCGCGCCCACGAGGTGGCGCACCGCCTCCTCGGTGACGACGTTGCCGGCGACGATCGGCAGGCCGAGCTTCGCCGCGGCGACTGTCTTCACCGCGGCGACCATGCCGTCCTGGTCGCCGTGCGCGGTGTCGAGCACGAGCACGTCGACGCCCGCCGCCGCGAGCGCCCGGGCCTTCTGCTCGACGTCGCCGTTGATGCCGACGGCGGCCGCGACCCGGAGGCGGCCGTCGCGGTCGAGGGCCGGCTGGTAGATCGTGGAGCGGAGCGCGCTCTTGCGGCTCACCGTGCCGACGACCTGGCCGTGTCGCAGCACGGGCGCGAAGTCGATCTCGGCGGCGACCATGCGGTCGAAGGCGGCCCGAGGCGAGTCGACGTCGTCCGCGTCGAGCGAGGTGAGGGCGCCGTGCAGCAGGTCGCCCAGCACGGCGTCGCGCGGCGCGGTGGCCAGCCGGGAGGCGGCGATGCAGCCGAGGAACCCGCCGTCGGCGTCGTGGAGCACGATGCCGTGCCCCTCGACGGCGGGCACGCGGGTGAGGGCCGTGGCCACGGTCTCCCCCGGGTCGAGCGACCAGGGGGTGTCCCACTCGACGGGCTGCGACTTGACCCAGCGGATGGCCGCGTCCAGCTCCTGGAGCGGCATGTCCTGCGGCAGGACCCCGAGGCCGCCGCGCCGGGCGAGGGTGGCCGCGAGGCGGGGGCCGGTGACGGAGTTCATGTTGGCCGAGACGATCGGGACGGTCGCGCCCGTGCCGTCGCCCGGCGCCAGCGAGACGTCGAGCCTGCTCGTCACCGACGAGCGGCTGGGCACCAGGAACACGTCGGAGTACGTCAGGTCGTGGGTCGGCGTCGTCTCGTAGAACCTCATGGGCCAACGGTAATCCCTGCGGGTCGTCGGGACGCGGCCAGGCGGACGTTGTTAAGCTGGTCCTCGGCGGGCGCCGCTGCCCGCCGTGACATCGAACGATCAACGGAGAGTGGGCGATCGGCTGTGACGAGCCACGTGACGGGAACGACCGACGAGGGTGCCTTCGGGGCCAACGAGTGGCTGGTCGACGAGCTCTACGAGAAGTGGGTGGTCGACAAGTCCGCGGTCGACGAGTCGTGGTGGCCCGTCCTCGAGGCCTACACGCCCTCCAGCGGCTCCGAGGCCGCGACGACGGCCGAGGCCCCCGCCTCCGCACAGGCCCCCGCCTCCGCCGAGGCACCCGCCGCCGACCAGGCGTCCGGCGGCGAGGCGCAGGTGCCCGACGAGGTGACCGGCGCCCCCGGTGAGAACGAGCCCGCCGCGCCCGCGCCTGCCCCGGCCGCCCCCGCCGGCAAGAAGGCCGCCAAGACCACCTCCGTCGAGCCGTCGGAGAAGCCGATCCCGGCCGAGTCGCCCGCCAAGGCCCCCGAGAAGCCCCGCAGCAGCGCCGAGCCCGCGCCGGAGCCCGAGGCGAAGGTCGCTCCCCTCCGCGGCATGGCCAAGTCGCTCGCCACGAACATGGACGCGAGCCTGAGCGTCCCGACCGCCACCAGCGTGCGCACCGTCGCGGCGAAGCTGATGATCGACAACCGGATCGTGATCAACAACCACCTGAAGCGCGCCCGCGGCGGCAAGGTCTCGTTCACGCACCTCATCGGCTGGGCGCTCGTCCAGGCCCTCAAGGAGTTCCCGAGCCAGAACGTCTTCTACGACGAGGTGGACGGCAAGCCCTCGGTCGTCACTCCGGCGCACATCAACCTCGGGCTCGCGATCGACATCCCGAAGCCCGACGGCACGCGGGCCCTGCTGGTCCCGGGGATCAAGAAGGCCGACGAGATGACCTTCGCCGACTTCCTGTCGGCCTATGAGGACGTCGTCCGCCGCGCCCGCGACAACAAGCTGACCGCGGCCGACTTCCAGGGCAACACGATCTCGTTGACGAACCCGGGCGGCATCGGCACGGTCCACAGCGTGCCTCGCCTGATGAAGGGCGCGGGATCGATCATCGGCGCCGGCGCGCTCGACTACCCCGCCGAGTTCCAGGGCACGTCGTCGAAGACGCTCGTCGAGCTCGGCATCGGCAAGACGGTCACGCTCACGAGCACCTACGACCACCGCGTCATCCAGGGCGCCGGCTCGGGCGAGTTCCTCAAGAAGGTCAACGAGCTGCTGATCGGCCAGCGCGGCTTCTACGAGCAGATCTTCGCGGCCCTCCGCATCCCGTACGAGCCCATCCACTGGAACCCCGACATCAACGTCAACCTCGCCGAGCGCGTGGGCAAGACGGCCCGGGTGCAAGAACTCATCAACAGCTACCGGGTCCGCGGCCACCTCATGGCCGACATCGACCCGCTGCAGTACCGCCAGCGCAGCCACCCCGACCTCGCCATCGAGAGCCACGGCCTGACCTTCTGGGACCTCGACCGGGAGTTCGTCACGGGCGGCCTCGGCGGCCACACCTCCGCGCTGCTGCGCGACATCCTCGGCATCCTCCGCGACTCGTACTGCCGCACCATCGGCGTCGAGTACATGCACATCCAGGATCCCGCGCAGCGGGCCTGGGTGCAGCAGCACGTCGAGGTGCCCTACGTGAAGCCGTCGCACGACGAGCAGATGCGCATCCTGGCGAAGCTCAACGAGGCCGAGGCGTTCGAGACGTTCCTGCAGACGAAGTACGTCGGCCAGAAGCGCTTCAGCCTCGAGGGCGGCGAGTCCGCCATCGCCCTGCTCGACACCGTCATCCAGCAGGCGGCCCGCGAGGAACTCGAGGAGGTGGCGATCGGGATGGCGCACCGTGGCCGCCTCAACGTCCTCACCAACATCGCCGGCAAGACCTACGGGCAGATCTTCCGCGAGTTCGAGGGCACGCAGGACCCGAGGACGGTCCAGGGCTCGGGCGACGTGAAGTACCACCTCGGCACCGAGGGCGAGTTCACGAGCGCCACGGGCGAGACGATCCCCGTCTACATCGCCGCCAACCCGTCGCACCTCGAGGCCGGTGACGGCGTGCTCGAGGGCATCGTGCGCGCCAAGCAAGACCGAGGCCCGAAGGGCGTCTTCGGCACGCTCCCCATCCTCATCCACGGCGACGCGGCGATGGCCGGCCAGGGCGTCGTGGTCGAGACCCTGCAGATGTCGATGCTGCGCGGCTACCGCGTCGGCGGGACCATCCACGTGGTGATCAACAACCAGGTCGGCTTCACGACCCCGCCGTCCGAGTCGCGCTCGTCGATCTACTCGACCGACGTGGCGAAGACGATCCAGGCGCCGGTGTTCCACGTCAACGGCGACGACCCCGAGGCCGTGGCCCGGGTCGCCGAGCTCGCGTTCTCGTACCGCCAGCAGTTCAAGCGCGACGTCGTCGTCGACCTGATCTGCTACCGCCGCCGCGGCCACAACGAGGGCGACGACCCCTCGATGACGCAGCCCTTGATGTACAACCTCATCGAGGCCAAGCGCAGCGTCCGCACCCTCTACACCGAGGCCCTCGTCGGCCGCGGCGACATCACGCAGGAGGAGTACGACGGCGCGCACCGCGACTTCCAGGACCGCCTCGAGCGTGCCTTCCAGGAGACGCACGCGGCCCAGACCGGCTCGATGCCCGTCATCACCGACGACGGCGGCGACGTCGACGACCTCGAGCGACCTCGGTCGCAGCGGGACGACGCCTCGGGCGAGCCCGAGAGCACGGGCGTCGACCTCGACCTGATCCACGCGATCGGCGACGCGCACGACAACCCGCCCGAGGGCTTCTCGGTGCACCCGAAGCTGTCGCAGCTGCTCAAGAAGCGCGTCGACATGAGCCGGAACGGCGGCATCGACTGGGCCTTCGCCGAGCTGCTGGCGATGGGCTCGGTCCTGACCGAGGGCACCCCGGTGCGCCTCGCTGGCCAGGACAGCCGCCGCGGCACCTTCGTGCAGCGCCACTCGGTGCTGCACGACCGGGAGAACGGCCAGGAGTGGCTGCCCCTGCAGAACATCACCGACGACCAGGCGAACCTCTGGATCTACGACTCGCTGCTCAGCGAGTACGCGGCGATGGGCTTCGAGTACGGCTACTCGGTCGAGCGGGCCGACGCGCTCGTGATGTGGGAGGCGCAGTTCGGCGACTTCAGCAACGGCGCGCAGACGATCATCGACGAGTTCATCTCGAGTGCCGAGCAGAAGTGGGGCCAGCGCTCGAGCGTCGTCCTGCTGCTGCCGCACGGCTACGAGGGGCAGGGGCCCGACCACTCGTCGGCCCGGATGGAGCGGTTCCTCCAGATGTGCGCGGAGGACAACATGACCATCGCACGTCCCTCGACCCCCGCCTCCTACTTCCACCTGCTGCGCCGCCAGGCGTACGCGCGCCCCCGCCGCCCGCTGGTCGTCTTCACGCCGAAGGCGATGCTGCGCCTCCGCGGCGCGACGAGCGGCGTCGACGCGTTCACGAGCGGCCGCTTCGAGCCGGTGCTCGACTGCACGCGCGTCCAGGACCCGTCGGCGACGAAGCGGATCGTGCTGCACTCGGGCAAGATCCACTACGACCTCACGGCCGAGCTCGACAAGCGCGGCGTGCAGGACGACATCGCGCTCGTCCGCCTCGAGCAGCTCTACCCGCTGCCTCTCGACCGCATCCGCGAGGTGCTGTCGCGCTACCCCTCGGCCGAGATCGTCTGGGCCCAGGAGGAGCCGGAGAACCAGGGCGCCTGGCCGTTCGTGGTGCTCGAGCTGCAGAAGCACCTCGACCGCCGGATCGCGGTCGCCTCGCGACCCGCGTCGGCCTCGCCGGCCGCGGGCTCGACCAAGGCGAGCGCGGCCCAGCAGGCCGAGCTGATCGCGGCGGCGCTCACGCTCTAGCGTCCACGCCCCGCACCGACGAGGACGGCCGCCCTCCCGCAGGAGGGCGGCCGTCGCCGTTCGCGGTGCGGCGGTGTCGAGGGGTCAGACGAGCTTCGAGTAGCGGACGCCGGCCTCGTGGTAGCCGCGCTTGCGGTAGAAGCGGTGGGCGGAGTCGGTGGCGGCGGCCGAGACGGCCTCGAGCGTGCGGGCTCCGTGGCCGCGCGACCACTCCTCGAAGTGCTGCAGGAGGTGCGAGCCGGTGCCGTCTCGACGGGCCGCCTCCCCGACGACCAGCAGCAGCAGCTGCGCGGTCGGGGCGTCGGCGTTGTAGGCCCAGCGCACGTGCGCCCCCGCGACGGCGACCACGCGGCCGTCGTCGCCCCGCACGACCCAGGTCTCGTGGCCCGCGGCGGCGGTCAGGTGGGACAGGCGGGCCGAGAGCACCTCGGCGTCGAGCGAGTGGCCGAGCAGCCCGATGAGGGCCACCAGGTCGTCGAGGTCGTCGGACGTCGGGCTGGCGAGGATCTCCACCGTGGCGGTCATGCGACGACGCTAGCGCAGGTCGACGACCTGTGACGTCGGACGATAGGGTCGATCGTCATGGGTCTCTTCACACGGAACTCGACGCCCGAGCAACACGTCGCCGACGAGGCAGCCCGCTTCGTCAAGTCGGTCGCGAAGGGCGGGCACCGCGACGACGTGGCCTCGCTCGACTTCAGCCCGGGCTCCGTCCGCTCGCTCGACGCGGTCCTCGCCCGCCACCGGGGCGACGTCGACGTCGACGGGGTGCCCGACGCGGTCTCGCTCGGCGCCGCCTGCTACTTCTTCGAGACGGTGCGCCGCGAGTACGGCGGCCGGCTCTGCTCCGGCACCGGCAGCGACCCGCTCGTGCTGGTCGTCGGCGAGCCGGACTTCCGGCTCTGCGTGCCGGCCGTCTCGAAGGTCGTCCAGCGCACGGGCGACGCGGGCGACCCCTCCCTGCAGCTGCTCTGGGACGACGTCGTCGCGCACGCGGCACGTCGCGAGGACGCGACGCTGGCCTGACCGGCCAGCTGCCCAGGGTCCGGACGGGCTCCGCGGCCTAGTGCGAGGCCTGCAGGTCGCGGATCCGTGCGAGCACGGTCGAGCGCAGGTCCTCGGGGGCCGTCTCCTTGCAGGCGCGCTGCACCGCCTCCGTCAGCACGATGCCGACCTTGTGCTCACCCGAGCAGTCGGCGCAGGTGGCCATGTGCTCCCGGATGTCGGCGGCGTCCTCACGGCAGAGCTCGTCGTGCAGGAACTCCTCGAGCTCGGCCTTCGCCTTGTCGCAACCGCAGTCGGTCATTTGGTGCTGCCCTTCGATGTCGTGCCGGCCGGCACCGCGATCCCACGGTCACGGGCGTAGTCGGCGAGTAGTCCCCGGAGGAGTCGGCGGCCGCGGTGCAGACGGCTCATCACCGTGCCCACGGGGGTCTTCATGATGTCGGCGATCTCCTGGTACGAGAAGCCCTCGACGTCCGCGAAGTAGACCGCCATGCGGAAGTCTTCCGGCACTTTCTGGAGGGCGTCCTTGACAGCGCTGTCCGGGAGGTGGTCGATCGCCTCGGCCTCGGCCGAGCGGGTGGAGCCGGAGGTGCGGGTCGCCGACTCGGCGCCGCCCATCTGCCAGTCCTCGAGCTCGTCGATGGTGCCCTGGTACGGGTCGCGCTGCTTTTTGCGGTACGTGTTGATGAACGTGTTGGTCTGGATCCGGTACAGCCAGGCCTTCAGGTTCGTGCCCTGCTGGAACTGCCGGAACGCCGCGAACGCCTTGACGAACGTCTCCTGGACGAGGTCGGAGGCGTCGGCCGGGTTGCGCGTCATGCGCATCGCCGCCGCGTAGAGCTGGTCCATGAACGGCAGGGCCTGTTCCTCGAACAGTGCGCGCAGGTCGGGCTCGCCCTCGTCCGACGCCTCGACGGCCGCCACGGCCTCGACGGTCGCCTCGGCGACGCCCACGCCGGCCTCGACGGGGTCGGGTGCGGTCGCGCTGGTCGCGGGTGTGGGCTCGTCGCCCTCGGGGGTGATCATCACGGCCGATTCTAGTTCGGCCACGGTGATCCGCCTCGGTGCAAGTGCTGTGGGCACGTGTCCTCCAGGTCGTCGCTGCATTACCCTGGTGAACCGATGCAGGTGTACAGGTATTCCGGGCCCGAGTTCTCTCCCTACGACGACGGCGGCGTTCCGCCCACGGTCGACGACGGGCGCTGGGTCGCGCCGCGCGCCGCCGGCCCGCTCCGCGCCTCCCTGTCGCTGCCCGGGTCGAAGTCGCTGACCAACCGCGAGCTGGTGCTCTCGGCCCTGGCCGACTCCCCCTCGACGCTGCGGGCTCCCCTGCACTCGCGCGACACCTCCTTGATGATCGCGGCGCTGCGGGCCCTCGGCACGACGATCGACGAGCTCGAGTCGGGCGAGCCCTTCGGCCCCGACCTCGTCGTCACGCCCGGCGAGCTCACCGGCGGCGCTACCGTCGACTGCGGCCTGGCCGGCACCCTCATGCGGTTCCTGCCCCCGGTGGCGGCGCTCGCCCTCGGCCCGGTCACCTTCGACGGCGACGAGGCCGCGCGACGTCGGCCGATGCGCGCGACCCTCGACTCGCTGCGCGCCCTCGGCGTCGACGTCTCGGACGACGGTCGCGGCTCGCTGCCGTTCAGCCTGTACGGCACGGGCGAGGTCGAAGGAGGCGACGTCGAGATCGACGCGTCCGCCTCCAGCCAGTTCGTGTCCGGCCTGCTGCTGTCGGCGCCGCGCTTCTCGCGCGGGCTGACGCTCCGCCACACCGGCGACGTGCTGCCCAGCACGCCGCACATCGAGATGACGATCGACGCGCTCGCGCAGCGCGGCGTGACCGTCGCGACGCCCGAGCCCGGCGAGTGGCAGGTGCCGCCCACGGCGATCGCCGGGCGCGAACTGACCATCGAGCCCGACCTGTCGAACGCCGCGCCCTTCCTCGTCGCGGCCCTCGTCGCCGGCGGCACCGTCTCGATCTCGCACTGGCCGGCCGAGACGACGCAGGTCGGCGCCGACCTGATCGAGCTGCTGCCGCTCTGGGGCGCGACCGTCTCGCTCGTCGACGGCGTGCTGACCGTCGACGGCGGCGACGGCCTGGTCGGCGGCGGCTCGCTGCCGGGCGTCGACGTCGACCTGTCCCGCGGCGGCGAGCTGGCCCCTGCCCTCGTCGCCCTGGCCGCCCTGGCGTCCGGCCCCAGCACCATCACGGGCATCGGGCACCTGCGCGGGCACGAGACCGACCGCCTCGCGGCCCTCGCGAGCGAGATCTCGGCGCTCGGCGGCCTCGTCACCGTGCTCGACGACGGCCTCCGCGTCGAGCCCTCGCCCCTGCACGCCGGTCAGTGGCGCACCTACGGCGACCACCGGATGGCGCACGCCGCGGCGATCATCGGCCTCGCGGTCGACGGTGTCGAGCTCGACGACGTCCGCGTCGTGTCGAAGACGCTGCCCCAGTTCGTCGAGCTCTGGGACGACCTGCTCGGCCGCCGCGTCGTCGAGCGCCCGGCCGACATCGACCTGCTCGGGTTCCTGTAGGCCCCCGGTGAGCTGGTGGAGCGACGGCGACGACGCCGTGGAGGACGAGGCCTGGGGCCAGTACGACGAGAGCTCGGTGCGGCAGCGCCCGAACCCGAAGGCCAACCGGCCTCGCACCAAGCAGCGTCCGGCCTACGCGGACGCCGAGGAGGGGGTCGTCTGGACCGTCGACCGCGGCCGCTACGGCGTGCTGATGGACGCCGGCACCCCCGACGAGCGCGAGATCACGACCGCCCGCGCCCGTGAGCTCGGCAAGAAGAGCGTCGTCACGGGCGACCGGGTCGGCGTCGTCGGCGACACGAGCGGGGCGGAGGGGTCGCTCGCCCGCATCGTCAAGGTGCAGGAGCGGACCACCCTGCTGCGCCGCAGCGCGGACGACAGCGACGCCGTCGAGCGCGTGATCGTCGCCAACGCCGACCAGATGCTGATCGTCGTCGCCGCGGCCGACCCCGAGCCGCGCCCGCGGCTCGTCGACCGCTACATGGTCGCCGCCTTCGACGCGGGGGTCGAGCCGATCCTCTGCATCACGAAGACCGACCTGGCCGACCCCGCACCGTTCGCAGCCCACTTCTCGTGCCTCGACCTGCGGATCGTGACGACCACCTCCACGTCGTTCGACCCGCTGCCCGACGTGTCGCCGTCGCCGGTGCTCGACGAGCTGCGCGAGCTGCTCGACGGGCACGTCACCGTGACCGTGGGGCACTCGGGCGTCGGCAAGTCGACGCTCGTCAACGCCCTGACGGGGTCGCAGCGCGAGGTCGGCGTCGTCAACGCGGTGACCGGGCGGGGGCGGCACACGTCGTCGTCGACCGTCTCGTTCAAGGTGCCGAGCGGCGGCTGGATCGTCGACACCCCGGGCGTCCGCTCGTTCGGGCTCGGGCACGTCGACCCCGAGAACATCCTGCGGTCGTTCGCACGGCACGCCCGCCCCTCCGACAAGCCGTCGCGCGACGGCATCCCGCTGGCCGAGGCGCACGACTGGGAGATCGTCGACCGCGTCGAGGCCGGCGAGCTCGGCGACGTCGGGCGGGAGCGGCTCGCCTCGCTGCAGACGCTGCTCGCCTCCAAGGGCGGGGTCAGCGGCCGCGAGCAGGCCGCCCGCGACGAGGACGCCCGTTCGGACGAGCAGCCGCAGCGCTAGCTGGCTGCTCGCGCGCCAGCCGCAGCCCCGTGCCAGGTCGGACCCGCAGATGCCGACCCAGCACCCTTTAACAACGGGATTCTCCTGTTCTGCGGCGGTCCGCGTCGCCTCCTGGTCGGCATGTGCGGGCTGTCTTCTCACATTTGAGAGTGATCCACCGCCGCCGAGGCAGTTCCTGGCCGGAGGCGGCACGCACGAGGCAGGATCACTCTCGCTTTGCGATTCCCGCGCCCGCGAAGTGACCGACGGGCAATGCAGAGACGAGGAGGCGCGGTGCCCGCCGGGCACGCTCGGTACGCTGGCAGCGTGACCGACCCGACCCGCGCCTCCTCGTCCGACGCCGCCGACGCCGCCGCTGCGAGCGACACGAGCGCCGCCGACGGCGGCGCCCGCTGGGCGGCCGACCTGCGGCTCGCGCTGACGCTCGCCGACGCGGCCGACTCGATCAGCACCGAGCGCTACCGTGCTGCCGACCTGCACGTGTCGCTGAAGCCCGACCGCACGCACGTCACCGACGCCGACCAGGCCGTCGAGCGGGCGATCCGGGCCGGGATCGAGTCCGAGCGCCCCGGCGACTCCTTCTACGGCGAGGAGTACGGAGACGACGCAGCCGTGAACGACGCAGCCGGGAACGACGCCGCAGCCGGCACCGCCCACGCAGCACCCCGCCGCCAGTGGATCGTCGACCCGATCGACGGGACGGCGAACTTCCTCCGGGGCGTCCCCGTCTGGGCGACCCTCATCTCGCTGGTCGTCGACGGTGTCCCCGTGCTCGGAGTCGTCAGCGCCCCGGCCCTCGGACGCCGCTGGTGGGCCAGCACGGGCGGCGGGGCGTTCTCGTCCGAGCACGGCGCCGCTGCCCTGCGCGTCTCGGGCGTCCGTGATCTTGCCGACGCGTCGCTGAGCTACAACGGCCTCGAGTACTGGCGCGAAGCTGGCCGGCTCGAGCAGCTGCTCACGCTGACCGACCAGGTCTGGCGGACGCGCGCCTACGGCGAGTTCTGGTCGTACGTCCTCGTCGCCGAGGGCGCTCTCGACGTGGCGGGCGAGCTCGGCCTCGAGCCGTACGACATGGCGGCGCTGATCCCGATCGTCGAGGAGGCGGGCGGCACGTTCACGAGCGCCGACGGTGAGCCGGGCCCCTGGCACGGCAGCGCCCTCGCGACGAACGGCCTGCTGCACGACGACGTGCTCGCGATCGTCCGGGAGCCCTCCGCGCCGCGCCCCTGACCCTCCCGCGAGCCCGCCCGCCTCGCGCCCGCCCGCGCCCCCGCCGAGCGACGAGTTGCCCCGAAGTGCTACCCGGGCGGCGGCGGCCGGAGTTCCGGGGCAACTCGACGCCGTCGCACGCGTCTCATCCCCTCGGCGTAGGCGTGGCCGCTGAGGACGGTCCCTTCGGTTGACGCTGACGAGACACCCTCTCGGCTTGACTGGCCGCAGGCAGTCGCCGCACCCCGGAGGGGTCCCGTCGCAGGACGGGCGAGCGCGCCAGGAGCCCCGCGGTCCGTCGTCACCTCGACGGGCCGCGGCGGCCCCGCCAATCAGACCGTCCCGCACCATCTCGCTGAGGAGCCCCCATGTCCGTCGTCACCGCCGCCTCCGTCGTCGCCGCCCACACGAGCACGATCGCCCGCGTCGACCCCGCGGCCGTCGACCTGCCCCGTACGCTCGCCGTCGACATCACCGCGTGGCTCGACGCCGCGGCCGCGGAGTCCCCCGCCGCGTAGCCGCCGTGGCCCCGCCGCCTGGTCCCCGCCAGCGCCCACGACGCCGCCGGGAAGCGACGCGAGAACGAGAAAGCGACGCAGAACATCGCGTCGCTTTGTCGCCTTCGCGCAGGTTCGTGGCCTCGCGTGCCCTCGGGCCGGGTCAGGCCGGGCCAGACCACGTCTCCCCTAGGAGGCGTCGGCCGCCTCGCCCACCCGCCCCTGCTTGCGTGCACGCAGGTCGAGCAGCGCCAGCACGAGCGCTCCCGCCACCAGGGCGATGGTCACCAGGAACCCGCTGCGGTACGCCTCGTGGTAGATGTCGAGGGTCGAGCCCTCGCTGCGGCCGGCGATGACCGAGTAGAAGGTCGAGACCGCCGCGGCCGTCCCGATGGCGGTGCCGGCGCGCTGGCCGACCTGGCCCATGGAGCCGGCGACCCCGCCCATCTCGACCGGCACCTCCGCCAGGGTCAGGGTCTGGTTCGGCGAGATGACGAAGCCTCCGCCGGTGCCGGCGACGAGCATGCCGCCCGCCATCGCCCACGGCGTGTACTCGGGCGGGGTGAGCGTCGCGGCGAGCAAGAGCACGACGAAGCCGACGCCCACGAGCACGAGGCCGAGCACGACGAGGCTGCGCCCGTACTTCTCGACGATGCGCCCGCCGTAGAAGGCGGCCACAGCGCTGGTCAGCGCGAACGGGATGGTCACCATGCCGGCGTAGACGGGCTCGAGGCCGAGCCCCTGCTGCAGGAAGAGCGTCGTGAGCAGGAACGTCGCCGGCAGCGCGCAAAAGTACACGGTCGCGATGAGCGTGCCGTTGCGGTACGACGCGAGCGAGAACAGCGAGAAGTGCACCACCGGCGACTTGCCGCGGGCCTTGTAGCGCTGCTCCCACCAGACGAAGAGGGCGCCGAAGCCGGCGAACCCGATCAGGAACAGCCAGCGCAGCGGGTCGTCGCCCTGACCGGTCGTCAGCACGAACGGCAGCATCAGGGTGAGGATCGTCAGGCCGAGCAGCACGATGCCCATGAGGTCGAGCTCGTTGTGCCCGCTCGGGGCGGTCGAGGTGCGGGGCAGCAGCTTCAGGGCGAAGACGATGGCGACGATGCCGAGCGGCACGTTCATCCAGAACAGGAGGCGCCAGCCGTCCTGGGCGCCGCCCACCGCGATCAACAGGCCGCCGATCGTGGGGCCGAACGCGGTCGAGACGCCGATGACCGCCCCGAACAGGCCGAAGGCACGGCCGCGCTCGCGTCCCTGGAACAGCTGCTGGATCAGGCCGAGCACCTGCGGCATCTGGATCCCCGCGGCGACGCCCTGCAGGATGCGCGCGGCGACGAGGAGCTCGACGGTGGGAGCGATCGCGCAGAGCACGCTGGCCACGGTGAACGAGCTGAGGCCGATGACGAACATCAGGCGCCGCGACTTGAGGTCGCCCAGGCGGCCCGACGGCACGAGCGACAGGCCGAAGGCGAGGGCGTAGCCCGCGACGATGAGCTGCAGCGCGGTCGGGCCAGCACCGAGCGACGCCTCGATGCTCGGCAGGCCCACGTTGACCTTCGACAGGTCGAGGATCGTCAGCGCCGCGACGCCCACGCAGACCCAGAACGCCTGCCACTTCTGACGCTCGTCGTACCCCGACGACGAGGAGGAGGTGGGCACGGAGGAGGTGTCGGGCGCGTTCGTCATGGAGGTTCCGTCATACACCTGCAGAGACTGCACGGCTCTCACCGGGGATGCCTGGCCCGTTTGCGAGCGTGCGCCCATTCGGCGGTCCTCGCCCCTGTTGCGCCTCCCTGATCCGTGTGAAGATCACTCAAGTCGACGCCGACCTGTCACCTGGGCCGGCCCTCACGGATCAGGACCCCCATGCGCAGCGTCACGACACCCCGTGGCCGGCTCACTCGGACGCTCGTCGCGTTCGCGGTCGCCGCGGCCGCCGTCTCCCCCGCCCTCCTCGTCGCCGGGCCGGCCCACGCCGCCGGCACGCCCCTCCTGACCGAGTCCTTCAGCGGCAGCTCGATCGCCGACCCGGCCTGGCGCGGCCTCAACGACGCCTGCCTCACCGGGGCCACCGCGGCGGCCCCGGCCGGCAGCAGCAACCTGTCGCAGTGCTCCGACCGGAGCGGGTCGCCCGCGGTCGGCACCCCCGGCTTCCTCCAGCTGAACGCCGAGAGCGGCTTCCGTCGCGGCGGCGTCGTCTACAACCAGGCCATCCCCGGCAACGGCGGCCTCGTCGTCGAGTTCGACCAGTGGCAGTACGGCCCCGACGGCGGCGACGGAGGCGACGGGATCGGCTTCTTCCTCACCGACGGCGGCGAGCAGCTCACCATGACGGGCGCCGACGGCGGCTCGCTCGGCTACGGCAACCGCAACGGCGACCCCGGCGTCGTCGGCGGCTACGTCGGCATCGGCCTCGACGCCTACGGCAACTACGCGAACCCCACCGAACTGCGCGACGCGACCTGTACCCCGCCCGAGGTCGGCCCCGGCTTCGTGCCGAACGCCGTGTCGCTCCGCGGCCCCGGCAGCGGCACCACCGGCTACTGTTGGCTGGCCGGCACGGTGGGTGCGAACACCGGCGGCGACCGGTTCGCCTCGACGTTGCCGGGCTCGCTGCGCGGCACCGGCGCCGACGACACCAGCCGCGACTCCGTCCGCGTGACCCTGAGCCCGGACGCGCTCCCCCTCGTCACCGTCGACGTCGACTTCCACGACGGCCGCGGCTACCTGCGCGTGCTCGAGCACCAGATGACCGACGCCGCCCCCGACACCTACAAGCTCGGCTTCCTCGGCTCGACGGGCGGCGCGACCGACGTGCACCTGATCCGCAACCTCTCCGTCTCGTCGGTGCAGGAGCTCGGCGCGCTCAACGTCGTCAAGTCCGTCTCGAGCTCGACGCCGACCGAGGGATACGCCGTCGGCGACCGCATCGACTACTCGTTCACCGTCAGCAACACCTCCGTCGTCAGGCTCGACGCCCTGTCGATCGCCGACGCCCTCGCGGACGGCCTCAGCTGCCCGACCACGACCCTCGCCCCTGTCGGCCAGCCGGGAGCCACGACCGTCTGCACGGGCGGGCACACGGTGACCACCGCCGACGCGCAGACCGCGACCTTCACGAACACGGCGACCGCCCGCGCGGTCGACGCCGGCAACGGGGCGCCGATCGTCAGCGACCCGTCGACGGCCACCGCGCCGCTCGACCAGCTGCAGCCCGCCGTGGGCCTGACCCAGACCGCCGAGCTGATCGACGCGGACGGCGACGGTGTCGCCGGCCCGGGCGACACGATCCGCTACCGCTTCACGGTGACCAACACGGGCGAGACGCCCCTCGGCGGCCTCGCCGTCGACACGGGATCCGCCCCGGCCGTCGACACCACCGGGGTCGCCCTGGCGGTGGGCGGCACCCGCACCTTCACGTCCGACCGCCCGGTGACCCAGGCCGACGTCGACGCCGGCGGCCCGCTCGTCAACACCGCCTCCGCCACGGGGTCGTCGCCCTCGGGGCTGACGGCCGCCAGCGGCCCCTCGGTCGCCGAGACGCCCCTCCTCACGGCCTCCGACCTGCTCGAGTTCGGCGTCGAGCAGGCTCTGACCACCGACGCGAACGGCGACGGGCTGGCCGATCTCGGCGATGTCGTCACCTACACGTACACGGTCACCAACACGGGCACGAGCACCCTCACCGGCGTCGCCCTCGCCCCGACGCGCGGCACCGGAGTCGTCGTCCTGAGCGGCGACCCGGCGTCCCTCGCCCCGGGCGCCTCCGTGACCTACACGGCCACGACGACGATCACCCAGGCCGACGTCGACAGCCCGGCCCCCGTCACGGAGACGGCCACCGCCTCCGCCACGGGGGTCGACGGGCCGCTCACCACCGCGCCCGCCTCGGTGCAGACCCTCACCGCCGCGGCCGACGACGCGCTGGCGGTCGACGTCGTGCCCGTTCTCGACGACACGAACGGGAACGGCCTGGCCGACCCGGGCGAGACCATCTCGTACGAGTACGTCGTGACGAACGCGGGCAACACGAGCCTGACCGGCATCGTCATCGCCGGCCCGGGCGTGCTGCGGCCCGAGCGCGTCGGCGACGGGACCGCCGCCCCCGACGGCACCGTCCGCTTCACGTCCGCTCCCCGCACCGTCACGCAGGCCGACGTCGACGCGGGCGACCCTCTCGTGGTCACCGCCACGGCGACGGGCACGACTCCGGAGGGCACCACGATCGACAGCCCCGCGGCCTCGGGCAGCACGCCGCTGCTCGCTGCCGTGGGCGGCCTCGACCTCGAGCTCACGGCCGTGCTCGACGACGCGAACGGCAACGGCACGGCCGACGCAGGCGAGACGATCACCTACACGTACACCTCGACCAACACGGGCACGGCGACGCTGACCGGCCTGGGCGTGACGGCGCCGCGCACCCCCGTCACGACGGCGCCGCCCGCGTCGCTGGCACCGGGAGCATCCGCCACCGTGACCGGCAGCTACGTGGTCACGCAGGCCGACGTGGACGCCGGCACCGACCTGGGCGCCGCGGCGGTCGCCACGGCCACCGACCCGGCAGGAGGCGCGGTGACGTCACCCGAGGTCGCCCTCGCGATCCCGACGCCGGTCGCCCCCGGCACCGCCGGCCTGTCGATCGAGGTGACGGCCGTGCTCACCGACACCAACGGCAACGGCGTGGCCGACGCAGGCGAGGTCGTCACGTACCGCTACGTGGTCCGGAACGACGGCACGCTGAGCCTCACCGGCGTCTCGGTCGCGGACCCTGACGCTCAGGGGCTGACCCCCGAGTCCGCGGACCTCGCCCCGGGCGGGTCGGCGACCTTCACCGCCACGCGGACGGTGACGGACCGCGACGTGCTCGCCGCCGCAGCCGGCGACGGGACCGTGCCGACGACCGCCCGCGCCACGGGGACCGCGCCCGACGGGACGCTCGTCACCTCGGCGGCCGACGTCGTCGCGGTCGAGGCCGGAGCGGTGCCGACGGCGCCGACCGATCCCTCGACGCCGCCCGTCGATCCGGGGTCGGGCCCCGTCGGGCCGGGCACCGTCACGCCGGTCGCGCCCGGTCCGGGAGCAGGCACGGCACCCGGCGTCGGGAACGGCGGCAGCACGCCGGCCGGTCGCGCCGGTCTCGCGTTCACGGGCTCGGAGAGCGCCTGGCTCGCGAGCATCGCGGCCATGCTCCTCGTGGCCGGCATCGGTGCGGTCTCGGTCGCGCGCCTCCGGACGGGCGGCGGTCGACACCAGCGTCGCTGACCGAGCGGCGACCGGACGGGCACGGCGAACTCGCCGTGCCCGTCCTGTGTCCCCCATCTGGACCACCCGGCTCGTCACCCGTTCGAGGGCCGAGACCATCCGGCGGACCACCCGACGGACCCGGAAATGCGGGCCGGATCTCCTTAGGCTCTCCACAGGGGCCTCGTCTGGGTGCCCCACGCATGTCCCCCGGCGCTGGGCTAGGGCGATGAGCACTGTCGCTCCATCTCCTACAGAAAGCACCAGGTACGTGATCACCAAGTTCTCTTGGCGTCGCGCGCTCGCCGTTCCGGCTGCGCTCTCGCTCGCCCTCGGTGGGGTCCTCCTCACCTCCACCGCCGCCTCCGCCGCCGTCGGCGACCTCGTCGTCACGAGTCCTGCGGAGGGGTCGACCACGACCTCCCGCGACGTGGACATCGTGGGCTCGGCCGTCGCCGGTTCGTCCATCCGTGTCTTCAGCGACACGACGCGCACCACCCTCCTCGGCTCGGCGACGACCGACCGCACCACCGGTGCCTTCACGGTCGACCTGCCGGCCTACGCGGAGACCGCGTCCTCGCGACAGAGCGTCTTCGTCGACGGCATCGCCGGTGGCAGCGGCTTCTCGGACGCCAAGACGGTGGCCTTCCGCCTCCCCATCTCGAAGTTCCTCACCGTCGCGACCCCGACCGAGGGCCAGGTGCTCGACACGCGCACCGTCACCTTCTCGGGCACCGCGTCCGAGGGCTCGACGGTCGTCGTGAGCAACGCCGCGGGCGAGCTCGGACGCCAGAACCTCGGCAACGCCACGTCGTACGCGATCACGTACACCTACGCCGACACGTCGGCGGCGGCCCAGTCGGTCACCGTGAACGGCACCCTCGGCGGCAGCGGCATCACCCCCGTGACCCGTGCGTTCTCGATCCCGGCGCCCGTCGTCGCTCCGGCTCCCGCCAAGGTCGTCGCACTCGACACCCCCGTCGCGGGCACGACGACCGCGAGCCGCACCGTGACGTTCTCGGGCACGGCGCCCGTCGGCTCCACGGTCGTCGTGAACGGCCCGACCGGTGAGCTCGGCCGCCAGAACCTCGGCAGCGGCTCGACCTTCTCGATCGTCGTCACCTACTCGGACACCGCCCCCGTCGCGCAGACCGTCACGGTCAGCGGCTTCGTCGGCGGCAGCGGCTTCGACAACACCGTCACGCGCTCGTTCATCTTGCCTGCCGTCGCGGCCGTCCCGGTCACCCCGACCGTGCTCACCCCTCCGGTCATCACGTCGCCGATCCCCGACCAGGTCATCGTCGGCTCCGACGTCGTCATCTCGGGCACCGGCACGCCGGGCGACAACATCGCCTACGTGGTCTTCCCGAAGGGCCAGACGCCTCAGTCGTCCGATCCCTTCGAGGAGGCCATCGCCGACGAGAGCATCGTCGTCGACGCGGCCGGCAACTGGACCACCACCCTCCGCAACGTCGAGGCCGGCAGCTTCACCGTCGTCGCCTTCGCGTTCACGGTCGACGCCGACGGCGTCCTGACCGGCATCTCCGGCGACTCGAACTCGGTCGACTTCAGCGTCGTCGCCGCCACAGCGGTCGCCGCTGCCGTCACCCCCGTCCGCGCCCCGGGCGGCCTCGCCTACACGGGTTCGGACAACCAGGGTCTCGCGCTGGGCCTGGGCGCTGCCCTGACCCTCGCCGGCGCCGGTCTCGCGTTCGCGGCTCGTCGCCGCGCGAAGCTCGCGACCGTCACGGGCTCCGACTCGGAGTAGCTCGAGGCTGCAGCACGCGACACCGCACCACGCACACGGAGAAGGCCCCCGACCACACCGGTCGGGGGCCTTCCTCGTGTGCCGGCACCGCGCCTCCTGCGGGCTGCCCTGCGGTGTGCCGCGGGCCGTGCGCCCACGGAACGACGAAGGCCCCCTCCCGATGCGGGAGGGGGCCTTCGTCGTCGCGACGACGGAACAGAGTGTGACGACGACCCGATGGTGGAGATGGGGGGAATTGAACCCCCGTCCATCGCTGAGATTGCACGCATTCTACGGGCGTAGCCAGATGAGACGTTCTGCTCGGCCCCGACCTTCGCTACTGGCTCCTAGGTCGACGGGCCCAGCCCGAGTGGAAGTCCCGCGTGACCCTCAGGCGTAGTCACGCAGCAAGCCCTCTAGATGACGTCAGGCTCTGGTTAGAAGGCGGTCACCAGACTGACGGACTCCATGTGGCTCTACTGCTTACGCAGCGAGAGCGAAGTCAGTGCGCTTGTTATTGGCACTTATTGTTTTCCAGAGATCGTTTACGAGATAACCCTGGATCCTCGGCCCGCTTCTCGTTCGCACACAGGCGATGTCGAAACCGATCATCCCCATGAGGGGGCCGTTGTCACACTCTGTTGTCTTGTGAAGAACCGTTGTCGCTGTGGTCCAGTCTACTCGCCCGACGCTGTCCGCTCTACTCGCCGAGGTGCTTCCGGGCCGACATCGCCGACTGCGCCTCACGGTTCGCCGTGCGCTCGCGCAGGGTCTGCCGCTTGTCGTACTCGCGCTTGCCCTTGGCGACCGCGATCTCGACCTTCGCCCGACCGTCGCTGAAGTAGATCTTGAGGGGGATGACGGTGAAGCCGCCCTCCTTCGTCTTCTGCCCGATCTTCACGATCTGCTGCTTGTGCAGCAGCAGCTTCCGCTTGCGCCGGGGCGCGTGGTTGTTCCACGTGCCCTCGGTGTACTCGGGGATGTGCACCGCGTCGAGCCAGGCCTCGCCGGCGTCGACGAAGGCGTAGCCGTCGACGAGCGACGCCCGCCCCTGCCGCAGCGACTTGACCTCGGTGCCGCTCAGCACGATGCCGGCCTCGTAGGTGTCCTCGATCAGGTAGTCGTGGCGCGCCCGACGGTTGGTGGCCACGACCTTCTCGCCGCGTTCTTTCGCCACGCTCTGCCTCCGGTCGTTCGTGGGATGGTCTGCCCGCGATCAGGCAGCCTGTCAGTCTACACAGCCAGGCAGCGAAGGAGGCGCGGTGCAGGCTGACCTGCACCGCGCCTCCTGCAGGCACCTGCCTCGCGACGCCGCGGCGTCGCTAGACCTTGAGGTACCGCCTGATGGCGACGTTGGCCGACAGCGCCGCCAGGGCGATGCCGATCACGACCACCACCGGCACGACGATCGCGGTCTCGCGCAGCCCGATGAACGGCGTCGAGGCGAAGGTCGTCACGAGGTAGCCCTTGACGAAGAAGTTGACGATCGCGATCAGGGCACCGCCCGCCAGCACCGAGCCCACCAACGCGGCGATCACGCCCTCGAGGATGAACGGCGTCTGGATGAACCTGTTCGACGCGCCCACCAGCCGCATGATGCCGAGCTCCCGCCGTCGGCTGAAGGCGCTGAGCCGGATGGTGGTGGCGATCAGCAGCACCGCCGCGATGAGCATCAGCACCGCGATGCCGATGGCCGTGTAGCTCGCGGCGTTGAGGACCGAGAAGATCGGGTCGAGGTAGCCGCGCTGGTCGACGACGCTCTGCACGCCGGCGAGGCTCGAGAGGCTCTCGGTGAGGACGTCCGACTGCGTCGGGTCCTTGAGGTTCACCCAGAAGGTCTCGTTGAGGTACGACGGCTGCACGAACTCGGTCGCGGGGCTGTCCGCGAACTGGGTCGTGAAGCGGGCGTAGGCCTCGTCCTGCGTCTCGAAGTACGACCGGTCGACGAACGGCGCCAGCACCTGGCTGCTGAGCTGGGCCTCGACGCCGTCGATCTGGTCCTGCGTGGCCTTGGCGCCCGTGCAGTTGCCGGTCGTGTCGGTCTCGGTGCAGAGGTAGACGGCGACCTGGGCCTTGTCGTACCAGTAGCCCTTCATCTGGTTGATCTGCAGCTGGAGCAGGGCCGCGGTGCCGACGAAGGTCAGCGAGATGAACGTGACGAGCACGACCGCGACGACCATCGAGACGTTGCGCCGGAGGCCGCTGCCGACCTCGCCGAGGACGAGTCCGAGTCTCATTCGTCCGCTCCCCTCAGGCTGAGGTCTTCCACACCGATGGCCTGGATGGGCACCGCCTGCGTCTGGTAGCCGCCGTGGCGCTCGTCGCGGAGGATGTTGCCGGCGCTCAGCTCGATGACCCGACGCTGCATCTGGTCGACGATGCCGGCGTCGTGCGTCGCCATGATGACCGTGGTGCCGCCGGCGTTGATCCGCTCGAGCAGTGTCATGATGCCCGCGCTGGTCGAGGGGTCGAGGTTACCCGTGGGCTCGTCGGCCAGCAGGATCGAGGGCTTGTTGACGATGGCGCGGGCGATGGCCACGCGCTGCTGCTCGCCGCCCGAGAGCTCGTGCGGCAGGCGCTGCTGCTTGCCCACCAGGCCGACCATCTTCAGGACGTCGGGCACCGCCTCCTGGATGAAGCCCTTGCTCTTGCCGATCACCTGCAGGCTGAAGGCGACGTTGTCGAACACGCTCTTCTGCGGCAGCAGGCGGAAGTCCTGGAACACCACCCCGAGGTTGCGGCGGAAGTACGGGACCTTGCGGCTCGAGAGCACGCCGAGCTTCTGCCCGAGCACGTGGATCTGGCCCTTCGAGGGCTTCTCCTCCTTGAGCACGAGTCGCAGGAAGCTGGACTTGCCGGAGCCGGAGGCGCCGACGAGGAACACGAACTCGCCCTTGAGGATCTCGAGGGTGACCGAGTTCAGTGCCGGCCGGGGGTTGCCGGAATACACCTTGGTGACTTCATCAAAACGGATCATGACGGGGATCACCCTAAGCGCGGGCTGCTCCGATCGCGGTCGCGACTCGCCCCTCGAACGGGCCTATGGAAGCGCTGGGAGGGCGCGGAGGAGGCGCGGTGCCGTCGCGCACCGCGCCTCCTCCGTGACTCCCCCGCGCCTCGTTCGCGCCCTGCTCAGTCGTCGTCGCGCTTGCGCCAGCGGATGCCCGCGGAGATGAAGCCGTCGAGGTCGCCGTCGAACACGTTCGACGGGTTGTTGACCTCGTGCTCGCTCCTCAGGTCCTTCACCATCTGGTACGGCGCGAGGACGTAGCTGCGGATCTGGTCGCCCCAGCTGGCCGTGATGTTGCCGGCGAGCTCTTTCTTCTTCGCGTTCTCCGCCTCCTTCTGCAACAGCAGGAGGCGCGACTGCAGCACGCGCATCGCCGCGGCCCGGTTCTGGATCTGGCTCTTCTCGTTCTGCATCGAGACGACGGTGCCGGTCGGGATGTGGGTCAGGCGGACGGCCGAGTCGGTCGTGTTGACGCTCTGGCCGCCGGGGCCCGAGGACCGGAAGACGTCGACGCGGATGTCGTTCTCGGGGATCTCGACCGCCTCCGTCTCCTCCATCAGCGGGATGACCTCGACGGCGGCGAAGCTCGTCTGGCGCTTGCCTGCCGCACCGAAGGGGCTCATGCGGACGAGACGGTGCGTGCCGGCCTCGACGCTGAGGGTGCCGAAGGCGTAGGGCGCGTCGATCTCGAAGGTGGCGCTCTTGATGCCGGCTTCTTCGGCGTAGCTCGTGTCCATCACCGTGGCCGCCATGCCGTGCTTCTCGGCGTAGCGCAGGTACATGCGGAGCAGCATCTCGGCGAAGTCGGCCGCGTCGACGCCGCCGGCCCCCGCACGGATGGTGATGACCGCGGGCCGCGGGTCGTACTCGCCGTCGAGGAGCGTCTGCACCTCGAGCGTGTCCATCATCTTCTGCAGGCTCTTGAGCTCGGCCTGCGCCTCGTCCGCTGACTCCTGGTCGTCGCCGTCGTTGGCCATCTCGACGAGCACGCCGAGGTCGTCGAGGCGCTGCTCGGTGGTCTCGAGCTTCTCGAGCTCGGCCTGGCGGTGGCTGAGCGCGCTGGTGACCTTCTGCGCGTTCTCGGTGTCGTCCCAGAGGTCGGGCGCCGACGCCTGCTCGCTGAGCTGGGCGATCTCGGCGACGAGCCGGTCTTGCCCGATCACGGCCCGGATGTCCTCGAACGTGGCCCGGAGGGCGGCAATCTGCTCAGAGAAGTCCAGTGCGATCATGGTGGTCGAGCTTACCGGGCCGGGGCGCACGGGGCCTGCGCGTCGGGGCTGCCGCCGCTGTGGGCGTCGGGCATCGGGCGTCGGGTGTCAGCGTCAGCGTCGGCGTCGGCGTCGGCGTCGGGCTCAGCGGTCCGCGCTGCCCCGGGGCCGCGCGACGCCTGCCTCGCGGAGGGCGACGTCGGCGAGACGGCGGACCACGGCCGGGTCGCCGGACCGCCACCCGGCCACGGGGTCGGGTGCCACGGCGAGCGCCGCCCGCACGTCGCGACCGGTGAGGGCGCGCAGCGCGAGCAGGTCCTCTCCTCCGGGCAGCGTGAGCAGCCCCCGCACCGAGGAGGCGCGGCGCACGAACGCGACGCGCCCGCGCAGCCAGGCCCACAGCACCACGATGCTCGGCAGCCCGCCGACCAGCAGCCCGGCCACGAGCGCGGCGCGCCCCACGTCGTCCTGCTGCTGGCGGCCCGCGTCGACGAGCGTCTGGCCGGCTCCGGCCGCCCCGTCGAACGGTGCCGACGCGGCGCCTCCCAGCAGCGGGATGCCGCCCAGGACGCGCGACGCGTCGTCCATCGTCCCCTGGAAGCCGGCGCCCGCCTCCTCGATCTGGCGCCCCAGCTCGGCGAGGCCGCCGACGAAGGCGGCGACCGCGAGCCCGAGCGCCACGAACACCACGACGAGCCCGACCGCGACGACGTCGCCGGCGACCTGACGAGCACGGACGGCGTTCGACGCCGAGTAGATCTGCATCCCGACAGTCTGCCCCGTGCCTTCGTCGCCGGGTCCTCTCGTCCCGTCCGTTCCCGCAGGCGAGCGCATGCCGTCGTCACCGTTCGAGAGAGCGTCGCAGACGCGCGAGCAGTTGACCGGAGAGGGGGTGCTGCAGATGACGATCGGTGACCCGGTGGTACGACCACCCGTGGTCCACGAACCTCTCCCTGCGATCGATGTCCCGCTGCCACTGCGTCCTGTCGGTGCGATGACCATCTCCCTCGAAGTCGACCGCCGCCTTCTCGACCGTCCAACTGAGATCTGGCTTGCCGAGGTACAGGCCGTCAGCCGTCCTCCGCTTGACGTTCACCTCCGGCTCCCGCAGACCGGCACGGACGATGAGCAGGCGGAGCCGGGTCTCCTGCGGGGAGTCGACACGTTCCCGGACGAGCATCGAGGCCTGGCGCACTCGGGTCTGACCTGGCCGCCGACGAGCCGCTGTCGAGGCGTCGACCAGAACGTCGAGGGCGATGCCACGTGCCCTCGGGTCGGTAGACCAGGAACCCGCGAGCGAGTCTCCGAGCTGGACGATCTCGTCGAGGCCGAGCATCGCGGCCGACTCGATCCACGCCTCGACGGGCGACGCCACCATGAGGGAGCCGACCGTCCAGCGAGGCGTTCCCGGCAGGAGACGGTGGCCGATCACGCCCCGACGGCGGCGCTGCCGCGACGTCGTGCCCGCGACGTGGAGGGGACCGTCCTCCCATCGGGCGGGGAGCGGGAGACCCCAGAGCGCCAGCGCGGTCGTGTGGCTGAAGAACTCGTCCGCGGCGAGCAGAGGCGCGAGGGCCTCGGCCCGCGCTCGCACCCCGTCTGGTGCGTCCCTGGCGCGGGCACCGCGATGCGGGATCACCAGGTCGGACGCCCGCAGACGGTCGGGCGTGATTCCCGCCCGCAGTGCCTCTTTGACCGAGAACGGGCGCTCGTCGAACGGAACGGGGAGCGGGCTCGGCAGACGCATCACCCGATGTTGGCAGGCACCGCCAACTCGAACGAGTCGTCGACGACGCGCCCGGGACGAATGCTCGCGACCTCCGCCTGTTGAGGAACCATCGGGCGTGGCTACGGGGGGAGGCCTTGCCACTTGGCGGGGCTCCACGACGAGAATGGCCCCGCGAAACGGCAACCCACTTGTGCGGTCGCGCGGTTCAGCGGCGCGTAGGGGGGCTGCTTGCCACTTCGCGGGGGTTCTGGTGCGCCGGTGGGCCCGCGAAGTGGCAAGTCACCGGGCGAGCGGGCGACGGACGTAGGTAGGCGAGCGACCGGGCGCACGCGAGTCGCGCGGACGCAAGCGCGCGGGGGCGCGGGGGCGCGGGGGCGCGGGGGCGCGGGGGCGGGCTAGCGCGCGAAGGAGGCGGGCGCGTGCGCGGCGTAGCCGGCGCGGGTCGCGCGGGCGACCGCGTCCGGCAGGGCGGCGAGCAGCGCGTCGACGTCGGCCTCCGTGCTCGTGTGGCCGACCGTCATGCGCAGCGCGCCCCGCGCCTCCTCGTCGGTGAGGCCCATCGCGAGCAGGACGTGCGACGCCTCCGGGATGCCGGCCTGGCAGGCGGACCCGGTCGAGACGGCGACGCCGGCCGCGTCGAGGAGGAACAGCAGCGAGTCGCCCTCGCACCCGGGGAAGGTGAAGTGCGCGTTGCCGGGGAGGCGGTCGACCGAGTCGCCCCGCAGCACCGCCGACGGGACGGCGGCCTGCACCCCCGCGACGAGGCGGTCGCGCAGCGGCTCGTACGCGCGGTGCGGCTGCTCGGCGGCGACGGCGAACGCGACCGCGGCCGGGCCGTCCTGGGTGCCCGAGCGCACCTGGCGCTGCTGGCCGCCCCCGTGGATCAGCGGCTCGACGGTCGCGGTGCGCGCGAGCACGAGGGCGCCGATGCCGATCGGACCGCCGATCTTGTGGGCGCTGACGCTGAGGGCGGCGAGGCCGCTCGAGCGGAAGTCGACAGGCACCTGTCCGTACGCGGCCACGGCGTCGCAGTGCACCGGCACGCCGTGCGCGGCGGCGAGCGCGACGACCTCGTCGACGGGCTGCAGCGTGCCGACCTCGTTGTTGGCCCAGAGCAGGCTGACCAGCGCGACGTCGTCGTGCTCGTCGAGCGCCGCGGCGAGCGCGTCGACCCGCAGCCGGCCGTGCTCGTCGAGCGGCAGCCAGGTCACGACGGCACCGTCGTGCCGCTCGAGCCACTCGACGGCGTCGACCGTGGCGTGGTGCTCGCCGGCGGGCACGAGGAGGCGCGGGCGCGGCCGGTCAGCCTGCCTCGCCCACCAGAGGCCCTTGACCCCGAGGTTCACGGACTCGGTGCCGCCGGAGGTGAAGACGACCTCGATCGGCTCGCAGCCGAGGGAGGCGGCGACGCGCTCGCGCGCCTCCTCGAGCACCCGTTTGGCGCCCTGGCCGGCGGAGTGGATCGACGAGGGGTTGCCGACCGTGCCGAGGGCCGCGGCGTACGCGGCGATCGCCGCGGGGTGCATCGGCGTCGTCGCCGCGTGGTCGAGGTAGACGACCATCGGGGCGCCTCCTGTCGGTCGGTCGTTCGGTCGGCGCGAGGGCCGTGCCGACCCTCGTCGCGGGCCCGTGTCGGCCCTCATCTACTGTAGGTCCCGTGCCCGACATCGACCCCCTCGCCGACCTCGGAGTGCGCCAGGGGCCGGACGGGCCGACGCTCCGCGTCTTCTCGTCGTCCGCCGAGCGCCTCGAGGTCGTGATCGACGACGCGCCGCACGACCGGGTCGTCCCCCTGACCCGCGACGAGCACGACGTGTGGAGCGCCGCCGACGCGGCGCTGACGCCGGGCCGGCGCTACTGGCTCCGCGTCGACGGGGCCGACCGCTCCGACGGGCCGGCGGGCGACACGGCCCGTGCCGACGGCGTCGGACCGCCCGCCCTGCTCGACCCCTATGCCCGCGGCCTCGGCCGGACAGGCCGCGGCGAGCACCGCACCACCGTGATCGACGAGTCGTTCGACTGGGGCGGCGTCGAGAAGCCGCGCACCCCGCTCGACCGGGTGGTCGTCTACGAGGCCCACGTCCGCGGCCTGACCCGGCTCGCGCCGTTCGTCCCCGACGAGCTGCGCGGCACCTACGCCGGGCTCGCCGCCGACACGACGATCGCCTACCTGAAGGGCCTCGGCGTCACCGCCGTCCAGCTGCTGCCGGTGCACCAGCACGTCGACGAGCAGCGCCTCGTCGCGCAGGGCCTCGAGAACTACTGGGGCTACAACACGCTGTCCTATTTCGCGCCGCACGCCGCGTACGCGAGCCGCGACGCCCAGCTGGCGGGCGCCTCCGCCGTCGTGCGCGAGTTCAAGGGCATGGTCAGGCTGCTGCACGAGGCGGGCATCGAGGTCTGGCTCGACGTCGTCTACAACCACACCGCAGAAGAGGGCGAGGACGGCGGGCCCGTCACGAGCCTCCGCGGCCTCGACTCGACCGCCTACTACCGGCACGACTCCGAGGGCCGCCCCGTCGACGTCACCGGCTGCGGCAACTCGCTCGACACGAGCCACCCTGCCGCGCACCGCCTCGTGCTGGACTCGCTCCGCTACTGGGCGAACGAGATGCAGATCGACGGCTTCCGCTTCGACCTCGCCGCGACGCTCGGCCGCGACGCGGGCCACGTCTTCGACCCCGAGCACCCGCTGCTGCACGACATCGTCTCCGACCCGGCCCTGGCGGGCGTCAAGATGGTCGCCGAGCCGTGGGACGTCGGCGCCGGCGGCTGGCAGACCGGCGCGTTCCCCGACGGGTGGATCGAGTGGAACGACCGGTTCCGCAACCGGGCCCGCGACTTCTGGCTGACCGACGTCGCGACCGCCAGGGCGCAGGGCGCTCCCCCCACCGGCGTCGGCAGCTTCGCCTCGAAGCTCAGCGGGTCGAGCAACGTCTTCAGCCACGGCCGCGGGCCGCTCGCCGGGCTCAACTTCGTCACCGCGCACGACGGCTTCACCCTGCTCGACCTCGTCTCGCACGACGCCAAGCACAACCTGAGCAACGGCGAGCAGAACCGCGACGGCACCGACGACAACCGCTCGTTCAACCACGGCGTCGAGGGCCACAGCGACAACCCGTGGATCAGCGACGCGCGACGCCGCTCGATGCGGAACCTGCTGGGGACCCTCTTCGTCTCGCCGGGAGTGCCCATGCTGACGGCCGGCGACGAGCGCGGCCGCACCCAGCGCGGCAACAACAACGGATACTGCACCGACAGCGAGCTGACCTGGGTCGACTGGGCGACGCAGCCCTGGCAGCAGGGAATCCACGACGACGTGGCCGCGCTCGCGCGGATCCGCCGGGAGAACCCCGCGCTCCGCCCGATGCGCTTCGGCGTCGAGGGCGCCTGCACCCTCAGCGCGAACGACATCACCTGGGCCGACGCGTCCGGCGCCGAGATGCGCCAGGACGAGTGGGAGGACCCGCGCGTCCGCACCCTGCAGTACGTGGCCCGCTCGACGCCTGAGCACGAGGCGCCGAACACGGTGCTCGTGCTGGTCCACGGGGCCGAGTCCGCGGCGGCCGTCACGCTCCCCCGTGCCGAGGGCGTCGCCGGCTGGGAGCCGCTCTGGTCGAGCGACGACTCCGCCGAGCTGCACCCCCTCGAGCCGGGCGACGAGGTGCTCGTCTCGGCCCCCACGGTCGTGATCTTCCGGGCCGTGTCGTGAGCGGCGGGCGCACCCCGTCGGCCGCAGGCGCGGGCAGGGGCGTCGGCACCCCGGCGACCGTCGCGCTGACCGCTGCGGGCATCCCGTTCACGGCGCACGCCTACGAGCACCACGACACCGCGACGAACTTCGGCGAGGAGGCGGCGGCCGAGCTCGGCCTGTCGGAGGACCGCGTCTTCAAGACGCTCGTGGCCTCGGCCGACGACGAGCTCGTCGTCGCGGTGGTGCCCGTCGCCCGCCGCCTCGACCTCAAGGCCCTCGCCGCCGCCCTCGGCGCGAAGAAGGCCCGGCTCGCCGACCCCGCCGTGGCCGAGCGACGCACGGGCTACGTCGTCGGCGGCATCAGCCCGGTGGGCCAGCGCACGGCGCTGGCGACCGTGGTCGACGCGAGCGCCGCCTCCTTCGCCACCGTCTTCGTCAGCGCCGGGAGGCGCGGGCTCGACCTCGAGATCGCACCCGACGACCTGGTGCTCGCCACCGGGGCGCGGCTGCTGCCGATCGCCCGGGACTGACCTGGCCACCGTGACCGACCTGGCCAGCATGACGGACCCCACGACCCTCTGGGCCGTCGTGGCCGTCGCCGCGGCGCTGCTCGCGCTCAACGGCGTGACCGTCCTCGTCTACGCGCTCGACAAGCGGGCCGCCCGGCGCGGGGCTCGTCGGGTGCCCGAGCGCACACTGCTGACGCTCGGCCTCGCCGGAGGCTGGCCGGGCGCGATCGTGGCGCAGCGGCGGCTGCGGCACAAGAACCGCAAGCGGTCGTTCCAGTCCTCGTTCCGGCTGACCGTCGCCCTCAACCTCGCGATCGTCGTGGTCGTGGTGCTCGTCGGGCGCCTGCCGGCGGGCTAAGACCTACGCCGGCACCTCCTCCTCGGCCCAGTGGCACGCGGCCGTGTGGTCCTCGCCCTCGCGGCCGTGCGGCAGCATCGCGGGGACGTCCTCGACGCAGGCCCGCTTCTTGTCGTCGGGCAGCAGCGCGAACAGCGGGCAGCGACTGCGGAACCGGCAGCCGGTCTGCTGCACGGTCGGGCTCGGCGGGTCGCCGGGCAGCAGGATGTGCTCCCGGGCCCGCTCGACGACCGGGTCGGGCACGGGCACGGCCGACAGCAGCGCGCGCGTGTACGGGTGCAGCGGGTGCTCGAAGACGTCGTCGACCGGACCGGTCTCGACCGTGCGCCCGAGGTACATGACGCTGACGCGGTCGGCGACGTGGCGGATCACCGCCAGGTCGTGCGACACGAACAGGTACGACAGGTCGAGCGTCGCCTTGAGCTCGGCGAGCAGGTTGAGCACGCCCGCCTGGATCGACACGTCGAGGGCGGAGACGGGCTCGTCGAGGACGACGAGGGCCGGGTCGGCGGCGAGCGCCCGCGCGATCGAGATGCGTTGGCGCTGGCCGCCCGAGAACTCGTGCGGGTAGCGGGTCGCGGCGGCCGGCTCGAGGCCGACGAGCCGCATCAGCTCGGGCACGCGACGTGCGATCTCGTCGGACGATCGCCCGGCCGCGCGCAGCGGCTCGGCGACGATGTCGCTCACGGGCTGCCGGGGGTCGAGGCTCGCCATCGGGTCCTGGAACACCATCGAGACGGTGCTCCGGAGGCGCGCGACCGTCGAGCGGTCGAGCCGGCCCGACGAGAGGTCGGTCCCCAGCAGCTCGATGGTGCCGGCCTCGGGCCGACGCAGGTCCATGATCTCGTGCAGCGTCGTGCTCTTGCCGGAGCCCGACTCCCCCACGAGGCCGAGCGTCTCGCCGCGGCGGACGTCGAGGTCGACGCCGTCGACGGCCCAGACGGTGCCGACCCGGCGCTTGAACACCGCGCCCTTCGTGATCGGGAACGTCTTGACGAGCCCGTCGACGTGCAGCACGCGCTCGCGCTGCTCGCGGGCGACGCGCGACAGGGCCGACCGCGGCGCCTCGGGCAGGTCGTAGACCTCCTCGGGCTCGGTGCCCTCGCCGACCAGCTCGTCCGAGTGCAGGCAGGCAGCCGCGTGTCCTGCCTCGACCGACGGCGCCTGCTCGAGGGGCGGCTCCACCGCACGGCAGTCGTCGCGCACGAGCGGGCACCGGGCGGCGAAGGGGCAGCCGGAGGCGAGCGACAGCAGCGACGGCGGCGTGCCGGGGATGGGCACGAGCGGCTGGTCGCTCCGCTGGTCGAGGCGCGGCAGCGCGCCGATCAGGCCGACCGTGTACGGCATGCGCGGATGGGCGAACAGATCTTCCGCCGTGGCCGTCTCGACGACCCGCCCCGCGTACATGACGGCGATGCGGTCGGCGAAGCCGGCGATGACGCCGAGGTCGTGGCTGACGAAGACGAGGGCGGCCCCGGTCTCGCGCTGGGCCGTGCGCAGCACCGAGATGACCTGTGCCTGGATCGTCACGTCGAGGGCCGTGGTCGGTTCGTCGGCGAGGATGACGTCGGGGTCGTTGGCGATCGCCATGGCGATCATGGCGCGCTGGCGCATGCCGCCCGAGAACTCGTGCGGGAACGAGTCGACGCGCCGCTCCGGCTCGGGGATCCCCACGAGGCCGAGCAGCTCCACGGCCCGGGCGCGTGCCTCCGCCTTGCTGCCCCCGCGGTGGATCAGCACCGTCTCGGCGATCTGCTGCCCCACCGTGTAGACGGGCGTGAAGGCCGACAGCGGGTCCTGGAACACCATCGCGATGCGGGCGCCCCGGATGGTCGACATCGCCTTGTCGCCCTTGCCGAGCAGCTCCTCGCCGTCGAGCCGGATCGACCCGGTCACCTGCGCGGTCGACGGCAGCAGGCCGAGGATCGCCGTGCTCGTCACGGACTTGCCCGAGCCGGACTCGCCGACGATGCCGAGCACCTCTCCCCGGCGCAGGGTGAGGTCGATGCCGCGGACGGCCCGGACGGGCCCGTCCGGCGTCGGGAACGTGACGTGCAGGTCGCGCACCTCGAGCACCGGAGCCGAGGAGGCGCGGGTCGGGACGACGGGATCGGCGAGGGTCATCGGGTCTCCCCCGTGGGTCGGGTCGCGGCGGTGGGGACGGTCGCGCCGGGCGCGGCGGGCGCGTCCTCGGACAGCGCGGCGGCACGCCCGACGGGGGCGGCGCCTCCTCGTCCTCGGCCGCCCGCGCGCAGGCGACGACGGCGACCGGTGCGGCCTGCCGTCGAGGTGGGGTCGAGCGCGTCTCGGAGGCCGTCGCCGAGCAGGTTGCTCGCGAGGGCGAAGACGATCAGCGCGCCGGCGGCGAAGAAGAAGAGCCAGGGCTTGGTCGTCGCCACGTTCTGGTTCTGGGCGATCAGCGTGCCGAGCGAGACGTCGGGCGGCTGCACGCCGAAGCCGAAGTACGACAGCCCCGACTCGGTGAGCACGGCGGCGCCGATCGCGATGGTCGCGTCGATGACGAGGAACGACGCGACGTTCGGCAGGATGTGCCGCGTGATGATCGTGAAGTGGCCGATGCCCATGTAGCGGGCGGCGCGGATGAACTCCCGCTCCTTGATGCTGAGCGTGAGCGAGCGCACCACTCGCGCCGTGATCATCCAGCCGAACAGGGCCAGCAGCGCGACGAGGATCAGCCAGCCGAACTGCTTGAGGCGCGGCGACAGGATCGCGATGATGAGGAACGACGGCAGCACGAGCAGCAGGTCGACGAAGATCATGACGACCCGGTCGACCCAGCCGCCGAAGTAGCCGGCCACCGCGCCGAGGAACCCGGCGATCGCAGTCGAGAACAGGGCGACGAGCAGGCCGATCAGCAGCGATTTCTGCATGCCGCGGGCGGTCTGCGCGAAGACGTCCTGACCGATGTTGTTGGTGCCGAACCAGTGCGCGCCGGTCGGGGGCGACGACAGTGCCGTGTAGTCGATGTAGTCGTAGGCCCACGGCGAGACGAGCGGCCCGAGGAACGCGAAGGCGAACAGCAGCAGCACGGTGACGAGGCCGACGGTGGCGCCCCGGTTGGAGAAGAGCCGGCGCATCGTGAGCACGAAACGGTTCGGCGAGGCTGTCACCGCCTCCTCACGGGTGGCGGGCAGCACGTCGTCGGCGCCGCCGTCGAGCAGCTCGGGACTGAACCTGGTCATGGTGGCTCCCCTTACTTCTGGCTGCGCACGCGCGGGTCGAGGACGGCGTTCAGCACGTCGCTGACGAAGCCGGCGAAGAGCACGACGACAGCGCTGTAGAGCGTGTAGGCCACGACGACGTTCACGTCGTTGCCCTGCACGGCGTCGATGAACCAGGCGCCGAGGCCGTTCCAGCCGAAGATCTTCTCGGTGAAGGTGGCGCCGGTCAGCACGCCGAGGAACGCGAAGGCGAAGAGCGTCGTCATCGGGATGAGCGCGGTCCGCAGGCCGTGCTTGACGATGGCGGGGCGCCTCCGGAGGCCCTTGGCCCTGGCGGTGCGGATGAAGTCCGCCTGCAGCACGTCGAGCATCGTCGACCGCTGGTACCGGCTGTAGATCGCGATGAGCCCGGCGGCGATCGAGATGGTGGGCAGCAGGAGGTGCACGGCACGGTCTCCGATGATCGTCGCGAAGCCGCCCCCGAGCCCCGGCGTGGCCTCGCCCGTGAAGCTGATCAGCTGGAACCCGAGCACGCTGTTGAGCTGCGTGGCCCCGATCTTGAGCAGCACCGCGGAGAGGAAGACCGGGGTCGAGATGAGGACGAACGAGAGGATCGCCGAGACTCGGTCGGAGAGCTTGTACTGCCGGACGGCGTTCCAGGTGCCCACGGCGATGGCGAGCACGATGCCGATCACGGACCCCGCGAGCAGGAGGCGGAGGCTCACCCCGAGACGCGGCCAGAACTCCGTGTCCACCGGCTTGTCCTGGATCGTCCTGCCGAGGTCTCCGGTCACTGCGCCGCCGAGCCAGGAGGCGTAGCGCTCGACGACCGGGACCTTGTCGTTGACGCCGATCGAGTCGAGCTTCGCGTCGATCACCTGCTCGGTGGGTCGTGGGTTGCGCTCGGCGTAGGCGGACCGGGGGGTGAACGTCGCCGACGCCAGGAAGTACGTCAGGGACGTGGCGATGAAGACGAGAGCGACGTAGTACACCAGCCGCCGCGCGAGATAGCGGGCCATGGAAGAACAACATAGACGTACCCCGAGGGCATCGGTGCCGTGACGTTTCAGGCGTGTAACGAAGTGGCAGAAAAGTTCGCATCGAGTGCACGGATCCGTAGCGTGGCACTCGTCGGTCCCGGACGAGGGGGGCCCCGGCTCGCGATCACCGGGCGGGACAGCACCTCGGACCACTGGGTTGACCGGCGTTTTTCACACCATCTAGTTCGGAGTGCCATGAAGAACACGAAGAAGGCCGGCGTCGTCGCAGGCCTCGCCGCACTCGCTCTCGTCGTCACGGCGTGCAGCGGCGGAGGCGGCCAGGACGGCGACGGCGCACCCAAGAACGGCGAGCTGTCCCCCACCGGCGACATCAACGCGACGGCGGCCGGCGACGTCGAGCAGGGCGGCACCCTCACCCTCCCGCTCTCGCAGCTGCCCTCGCAGTGGAACTACGGCCAGCTCGACGGCGCGCTCGTCGACGCCGCGCTGATCGAGAGCGCGATCCTGCCGCAGCCGTTCCGCATCGACGAGGAAGGCGTGCCGCAGATCGACGAGGACCTCGTCACCAGCGCCGAGGCCACCAGCGACGACCCTCTCGTCGTCACCTACGACATCAACCCCGACGCGACGTGGAACGACGGCACCCCGATCACGGTGGCCGACTTCCAGGCCTGGTGGACGGCCCTCAAGGGCACGAACGCCGAGTACCTCGTCGGCAGCACCCTCGGCCCCGACCGCATGGCGAGCGTCGAGCCCGGCACGAGCGACAAGCAGGTCGTCGTGACGTACTCGGAGCCCTTCTCCGACTGGAAGTCGATGTTCGCGCCGCTGTACCCGGCCAAGATCTACAACGACCCGACCGCGTTCAACACGGCCTACGTCGACGCCGTGCCGATCTCTGCCGGCCCGTACAAGATCGACGAGATCGACCAGACGGCCCAGACCGTCACGATGGTGCCCGACGAGAACTGGTGGGGCGACGCCCCCAAGCTCGACACGGTGATCTTCCGCGCTCTCGACGGCGACGCCGACATCGACGCGTACCTCAACGGCGAGATCGACCAGGTCTACGCGAACTCGTCCGACCGGTACGACCGGGTCAAGGACGCCGACGGCAGCGAGCTCCGCGCGGCCCCCTCGGCTCGCTACACCCACGTCGACTTCAGCACGAAGGGCCTCCTGGCCGACGAGGCCGTCCGCCAGGCGATCCAGCACGCGGTCGACCGCGACGCGCTCGGCAAGGTCATCACGGGCACGCTGCCGTACGAGGTCTCGACGCTGAACAACCACCTGTACCTCAGCACCGACGGGGCGTACCAGGACAACGCGGGCGAGACGGGCGACTACGACGTCGAGGAGGCCGGCAAGATCCTCGACGACGCGGGCTGGGAGATGGACGGCGACGTCCGTGCGAAGGACGGCGAGCAGCTCGCCATCTCGATCACCATCCCCTCGTCGGCACCGGTGTCACAGCAGCTCGCCGAGGTGATCCAGAGCCAGCTGACCGCGGTCGGCATCAAGCTCGACATCAACGCGGTCGGCACGGACGCCTTCTTCGAGGACAACGTCACGCCCGGCAACTACGACATGACGATCTTCGTCTGGGCCGGCACCGGCTACCAGGCCTCGGGCGTCAGCATCTACAACCAGGACGAGCAGGGTCAGAACTACGGCCGCGTCTCGAGCGACGAGATCAGCTCGCTGCTCGACGAGGCGGTCGCCGAGGGCGACCCCGACACCGCGGCCGACCTGTACAACCAAGCCGACGAGGCGATCTGGGAGATCGGGCACTCGATGCCGATCATCCAGCAGCCGCTCGTCTCGGCGCAGAGCCCGAAGCTCGCCAACTACGGCGCCCGCGCCGGGGCGTCGGACCTCGACTGGACGATCGTCGGCTTCACGAAGTAGCACCGGCCGCCCCTGACGGGACGACCACGAGCCCCGCTCGGACCACGCCTCGGCGCGGGACGGGCGGGGCCTCGTGCTGTGCGGCGCGGGTCGCAGCGCCGCGCCGCGCCGCGGAGGGCGCTCGGGACCGCGAGCGGGGGCCGCTGCCGGCGACCGGACCGGTTCGGGCCGGGTCCGGGCGCGCTGCAGCAGCGTCCCGTGACGGCACCACGGCGATCGACCGGGGTGACGGCAGGACGGTGCCCGTCGTGCTGACGAGCGTGTCGAGGGCGCCGGGCTCTCGGGGCGGATCGCACCCCGGGCGGGCAGGCCGCGTCGACAGATCCGACTGTACCGGTCCCCCTGATGGCGGACAAGACATTTCGATGCGATCGCATCCACCCAGTTGGAGGGTCAGCGGTCTCGACGCAGGCTGGGCGTCGCACGCCACCCGGCGATCCCCCGCCGTCCCCGACGGAGGCGGTACGCGGGGCCTCGAGACCGGGTAGCGTCGCCCCCGTGGCGACAGCATACGAACCCAGAGTCGGGCGGATCCCCGTCACGGCGCTCTCCCCGACCACCCCCGACCGGGACTTCCCGACGAAGGCCTTCGCCGGAGAGGTCGTGCCCTTCGGCGCGACCGTCTTCCGCGAGGGGCACGACGTCGTCGGCGCCGACCTGGTCCTGACCGACCCCTCCGGGTCCGAGTCCCGGCACCCGCTCGTCGCGGGCCTGCCCGGCACCGACCGCTGGACGACGGAGGTGCAGCTCGAGACGGAGGGCGACTGGACCTGGCAGGTCGAGGCGTACACCGACGACTGGGCCACCTGGCTGCACACCGCCGAGATCAAGGTCCCGGCCGAGCTGGACGTCGAGGTGACCTTCGCGCTCGGCAGCCGCCTCCTCGCCGCCGCCGCCCCCGGCTACCCCGACACGACTCTCGTGCGGGACGCGGCCAAGGCCCTCGCCAACGAGGCGCTCTCCCCCGGCTCGCGGCTCCGCGTCGCGACCGATCCGCGCCTCGCCGCCGTCTTCGCCGCCAAGCCGATGGCCAGCCTGGTCACGCGCAGCGCCCCGGAGGAGCTGCGCGTCGAGCGCAGCCGCGCCGCGGTAGGCAGCTGGTACGAGTTCTTCCCCCGCAGCGAGGGCGCCAAGAAGCTGCCCGACGGCACCTGGAAGAGCGGCACGTTCCGCACCGCGGCCCGCCGCCTCCCCGCGATCTCGCGGATGGGCTTCGACGTGCTCTACATCCCGCCCGTGCACCCCATCGGCACGACGTTCCGCAAGGGCCCGAACAACACCCTGACCGCCGGTCCGAACGACCCCGGCTCGCCCTACGCGATCGGCTCGCCCGACGGCGGCCACGACGCGGTGCACCCCGATCTCGGCACCCTCGCCGACTTCCGCTGGTTCGTCGACACCGCCAAGAACACGGGCCTCGAGCTGGCGCTCGACCTGGCCCTGCAGTGCTCGCCCGACCACCCGTGGGTCACCGAGCACCCCGAGTGGTTCACGACGCTGCCCGACGGCACGATCGCCTACGCCGAGAACCCGCCGAAGAAGTACCAGGACATCTACCCCCTGAACTTCGACAACGACTACGAGGGCGTCAGCCGCGAGGTGCTCCGGATCGTGCGGCACTGGATCGAGCTCGGCGTCACGATCTTCCGCGTCGACAACCCGCACACGAAGCCCGTCCGCTTCTGGGAGTGGCTGCTGCACGAGGTGCGGCAGACCAACCCCGAGGTGGTGTTCCTCTCCGAGGCGTTCACCAAGCCGGCCATGATGCAGGCGCTCGCCCGTGTCGGCTTCCACCAGTCGTACACGTACTTCACCTGGCGCAACGAGAAGTGGGAGCTCGAGGAGTACCTCGACGAGCTGTCGAAGGAGACGAGCGCCTGGCTGCGCCCGAACCTGTTCGTCAACACCCACGACATCCTCACCCCCTACCTGCAGTACGGCGGTCGCCCGGCGTACAAGGTGCGGGCCGCGATCGCCGCGACGGCGTCGCCGACCTGGGGCGTGTACTCGGGCTACGAGCTCTTCGAGGACGTCGCCCGTCCGGGCTCGGAGGAGAACATCGACAACGAGAAGTACGAGTACAAGCCGCGCGACTGGGCCGGCGCGGAGGCGGAGGGCGCGACCCTCGCCCCCTACCTGACCCAGCTCAACCGCATCCGCAGCTCGCACCCGGCCCTCCGTCAGCTCCGCAACCTCGACCTGCACTCGAGCGACGACGACGCCGTCCTCGTCTACTCGAAGTACCTGTCGCGGGCGCACACGCGCAGCGGCAGGGCCGACGCGATCATCGTCGTCGCCAACGTCGACCCCCACTCGGCCCGCGAGACCACCGTGCACCTCGACGTCACCAAGTTCGGCCTGCAGCCGGGCGGGACGTACACGGTGCGCGACCTCATCACCGGCCAGTCGTGGACCTGGGGCGACGACAACTACGTCCGCCTCGACGCCTTCGTCGAGCCCGTGCACGTGCTGTCCGTCGACCTCACCCGAGCGCCGTAGGAAGGCGACCCACCATGAGCATCTTCTCCCGCCACGGTTCCTCCCGAGACGGCGACCGTCGCGAGCCTGTCCAGCCCGAGCCGGTCGCCCCGGAGCCCGTCGCCCCTGAGCCCGCGGCTGCCGAGCCCGACGTCGCCCAGCCCGTCGCTGCGGAGCCTGACGTCGCCGAGCCCGTCGCTGCCGAGCCTGACGTCGCCGAGCCCGACGTCGCCGGGCCGGTCACCTCGGTGCCCGACGAGAACGACCCGCCCGTCACGGCCGAGCCCCCGCTGCCCCTCGACGAGCCGACGACCGCCGATGAGCCGACCACTGCGGACGAACCGGACGAGCCGTCCGACCCGGCCGAGGCCGACGAGCCCCTCCTCGCCTCGTCCGTGCCCGCCCCGGTCCCGACCGAGGAGCGGCCCGTCCTCGAGCTCGACGAGGCGACCCCGGCCGAGCAGGCCGCGGAGCGCCCCGTCCTCCACGAGGACCCGACGCCCCCGGACGTCCGACGAGAGCCCGCGGCGTCCGCGCGTCAGCTCCCCGCGCTCGACGACGCCGAGGTGCTGGCCGCGGCCGAGGGTCGGCACGCCCACCCGCACGCCCTCCTCGGCGAGCACACCGTCGACGGCGTCACCGTCGTGCGCGTCGTCCGGCCGCTCGCCGGCTCCGTCAGCGTGACGGGCGCCTCCGGCGAGGCCGTCGTCCTCGAGCACCACGCGCACGGGCTGTGGCAGGGCGTCGCCCCGGCACCGCTCGGCGGCTACCAGGTGACGGCCGACTACGAAGGAGGCGCCCCCTGGGTCGCCGACGACCCGTACCGGTTCTCCCCCACCGTCGGCGACCTCGACCTCTACCTCTTCGGCGAGGGCCGTCACGAGCAGCTCTGGACCGTGCTGGGCAGCCACGTGCGCGAGCACGAGGGCGTCCGCGGCACCTCCTTCGCCGTGTGGGCCCCGCACGCGCAGGCGGTCCGCGTCGTCGGCGACCTGAACGGCTGGTGGGGCGAGCGCCACGCGATGCGGCGTCTCGACGGCAACGGCGTGTGGGAGCTCTTCGTGCCGGGCGTCGACCAGGGCTCGTACAAGTACCAGATCCTCACGCCCGACGGCGAGTGGGTCGAACGGGCCGACCCGATGGCACGACGCGCCGAGGTCCCCCCGGCCACCGCCTCCGTCATCACCGAGGCCGGCCACGACTGGGGCGACGATGCCTGGCTCGAGCGCCGCGCGGCGACCGACCAGCACGCCGGCCCGATGAGCGTCTACGAGCTGCACGTCGGCTCGTGGAAGCCCGGCCTCGGGTTCCGCGAGCTGGCCGATCCGCTGGTCGACTACGTCACCGCGCTCGGCTTCACGCACGTCGAGTTCATGCCGCTCGCGCAGCACCCCTTCGGCGGCTCGTGGGGCTACCAGGTCACCGGCTACTACGCGCCGCAGAGCACCTGGGGCTCCCCCGACGACCTGCGCTACCTGATCGACCGGCTGCACCAGGCCGGCGTCGGCGTCATCGTCGACTGGGTGCCCGGGCACTTCCCGAAGGACGAGTGGGCCCTCGGCCGCTTCGACGGCCGCAGCGTCTACGAGCACTCGGACCCGCGTCGCGGCGAGCAGCCCGACTGGGGCACCTACGTCTTCAACTTCGGCGACTCGCAGGTGCGGAACTTCCTGGTGGCGAACGCGCTGTACTGGTTCGAGGAGTTCCACGTCGACGGTCTCCGCGTCGACGCCGTGGCCTCGATGCTCTACCTCGACTACAGCCGGAACGACGGCGAGTGGCTGCCGAACGAGCACGGGGGCCGCGAGGCCACCGAGGCGATCTCGTTCCTGCAGGAGACCAACGCCACGGCCTACCGCCGCCACCCCGGCATCGTGATGATCGCCGAGGAGTCGACCAGCTGGCCGGGAGTGTCACGCCCCACCAGCGAGGGCGGCCTCGGCTTCGGCCTCAAGTGGAACATGGGCTGGATGCACGACACCCTCGACTACGTCGAGAAGGACCCGCTCTACCGCTCGTACCACCACGGCGAGATCACCTTCTCGTTCCACTACGCGTGGAGCGAGAACTTCATGCTGCCGATCAGCCACGACGAGGTCGTCTACGGCAAGGGCTCGCTCTTCGAGAAGATGCCCGGAGACGATTGGCAGAAGCGCGCGAACCTCCGCGCGTACCTCGCCTACATGTGGGGCCACCCCGGCAAGCAGCTGCTCTTCATGGGATCCGAGTTCGGCCAGCCGACGGAGTGGAGCCAGGAGCTCGGGCTCGACTGGTCGGTGCTCGACCGACCTCAGCACCAGCAGGTCTTCGACCTCGTCGGCCGCCTGAACCAGGTGTACAAGTCGGAGAGCGCCCTCTGGGCGCACGACTTCGACACCGAGGGCTTCGAGTGGATCGACGGCGGCGCGGGTGAGCAGAGCGTGGTCGCGTTCCTCCGCAAGTCGGGCTCGGGCGACTCGCTCGCCGTGCTGGCGAACTTCTCCGGCCAGCCGCAGCGCATGCGCTTCGGCCTGCCGGAGGCCGGCACGTGGGACGAGGTGCTGAACACCGACGCGACGATCTACGGCGGCTCGGGCGTAGGCAACTTCGGCGCCGTCACGGCCGTCGACAGCCCGTGGGCCGGGCGTCCCGCCTCCGCCGACGTCCAGCTGCCGCCGCTCGGCGTCGTCTGGCTGAAGCTCCGCCGCTGAGCAGCCGCGTCGCTCCTCCCCCGGGGCGACGTGCACGAAGGGCCCCGACGACCAGGTCGTCGGGGCCCTTCGTGCATCGCGCGTCTCAGTACAGCAGCATCGTCAACCGGCGCCGGGCGGCGACGACGCGGGGGTCGTCCACTCCCAAGATCTCGAAGTAGTCGAGGAGGCGGGTGCGGGCGGCGTCCTTGCCTGCCGCGTCGAGCGACGGGAAGACCGTCAGCACGCGGTCGAAGGCGTCGTCGACGTGACCGCCGCTGACGTCGAGGTCGGCCACTGCCAGCTGGGCGTCGACGTCGGCCGGCGCCGCGGCGGCCGCGCCGCGGACGTCGGCGATCGTCACGCCCTGCAGGCGGGCGATCAGCGACACCTGGGCGAGGCCCGCGACGGCCAGCTGGTCGCGCGGGTCCTGCGCGATGGCCGTCCGGTAGGCGGTGATCGCCGCGTCGTAGTCGCCTCGGTCGATCGCGTCGTAGGCGTCCTGGTGGTGCGGCGGCAGGGGCTCGGGCTCGGGTTCGGGCGTCTCGCCGTCCTCGGAGGCCGCGGCGCCGTCGACCACGGCCGTCCCGGTGACGCCGTTCTGCGCAGCCAGCTCGAGCACCTGCTCGAACACGTCGCGCACCTGGGCCTCGGGCAGCGCGCCGACGAACAGCTGCACGGGCCGACCGCCGATGACGGCCGCCACCGCGGGGATCGACTGCGCCTGGAACGCCTCGGTGAGCTGGGGGTTCGCGTCGACGTCGACCTTGACGAGCAGCAGCCGGCCCGCGTACTCGGCCACGAGCTTGTCGAGGACGGGCGAGAGCTGCTTGCACGGCCCGCACCACTCGGCCCAGAGGTCGACGATCACGGGGACCGTGTTGCTCAGCTCGAGCACCTGGGAGAAGGTCGCGTCGGTCGCGTCCACGACGAGCGCGGGGACCGCGACGGCGGCGCCCGGGGCGCTGGCGGGCTGGCCGGGTGCCGCCGGCTGCGCAGGAGCGCCGGCGGCGGACGGTGCGGGCCGGTTGACGAGGGACGACAGGTCGACCGCCCCTCGGAGGCCGGCGGGGACGGGGGGAAGGCCGGTCACGGCAGCTCCTTCGCTTGGATGAGTGCCTGGCTGAAGCCGAGCAGGACGATCTTGTCGTCGCTGCCCACGGGAGGCACCTGGAACAACAACTGGACACCGTAGGTCGCCTCGATGCCCTTCTTGGACGTGTCGAGGCCGAGCAGGGACTTGACGACGCCCTGCGGCTCGACGCTCGCGCCCTCGGCGGTCGGCTTGACCGTCTCGACCTCGTTCAGCGCCACCGAGACGAGCGCCCCGGCGTCGTTCGTCGCGAAGGCCACCGCGTCGTCCTCGACGGGGGTCGACGAGAACTCGATGGAGGCGGTGGTCGGCAGGGCCGTCCGCTTCGCGTCCTTGTAGGCCTTGCCGATCTTGTCGCGCAGCGTGTCGCCCTCGCCCTGGAACTGCGCGGCCCACTGGCTCTCGTCGCCGTTGCGGAGGATGTCGCCGTAGGCCTCGGCGAGCTGGTCCGGCCGCAGGGTCAGGAGCTTGACGTCCGGTGCGAGCCTCGCGGCGCCGATCGTGGCGGGAGCGACCGTCGGCAGGGTGGCCTGCGCCTCGAGCGACTGGGCGTACTCGACCTTGTACGGGTCGCGAGCCGTCTCCTGGAGCAGCGTCAGGGCGACGGGCGCCTTGGTCGCGTCGGCGTCCTGGACGACCGTGAAGAGGGTGCGCGGCCACGTGTCCGACTGCTGCGGCAGCGTGAGGGTCACGTCGCCTGCGGGGATGGCCAGCGGGCCGGCGGCCGCGGCGTCCTTCGCCCGGATGACGTAGTCGGCCTGGCGCTGCTGGAGGGCAGGACCGGTGAACCGCGTCTCGGCCAGCGCGGCGTCGAGCGCACCGTCCGCCTGCGCCGCGACCGCCGCGATGCGCTCGACGATCCGCTCCGCCTGGGCGACCGTCACGACCGGGGGCTGCACGCTCGGGGCGTCGTCCTCGGCGTCGGCGCCGTCGGTCGGGGCGGCCGTCGGGGTCGCCGTCGCGGCCGAGCTCGCGCCCGCGCCCTCGGCGGGGGCCGGCCAGTAGTCGGCGGAGCAGCCGGCGAGGGCCAGCGACCCGACGAGGAGGAGGGGCACGACGGCGACCGACCGGCGCGCCCGGCCGCGACGCGCGCCGGGCGACGCCGAGGCGTCGATCGACTCGGGGGTCCCCGCCTTGAGCGCGCGGCGGCGGGACGGCCGGGAGAGCTTGGGGCGCGAGCCGTCGCTGGAGGTGCGGCGGGGGCCACGCGTCCGGCGGTGGTGCACGATCGCCCAGATGTACAGCAGGACGCCGATCAGGAGCGTGACCAGTCCGCCGACGATCAGGGGGCCGGCGGTCGGGGTCGCCGTCGAGAGGGGCCAGGTGACCGCGACGTCCGCCGGCGCGGGCTCGGTCCCGTCGGAGACGACGACGAGGGACACGTCGTCGGGCGCGTCCAGGGAGAAGGTCAGGGGGCTGCCGCTGTACTGGTCGTACCAGAGGTCGGAGTCGGCCGGGTCGGGCACCGTCGTCTCGTCGCCGGCGACGGTTCGGGTCGTGAGCTCGCCCGAGTCCGCGTCCCACTCGACGAGGTTGTAGTCGGCGTCGCCGACCCAGCCCATCACGTCCGAGGTGCGACCGGTGGCGGCGAAGACGCTGTCGGCCCCGTCGATCGAGACGGTCTGGCGCCCGTCGTGCCCGTGCAGGGCGCTGGCGGGCACGACGGTGACGGTCGCCTCGGAGGAGCTGGTCGACACCGAGGACGAGACGCTCGACGGAGGCGCGAACACCGTGCGCTGGGCGAACCCGAGGGCCACCATCAGCGCCGCGAGCACGACGACGACGACAGCGATGATGAAACGCACGTTGTTTTCTCCCTCCGTGCCGCCATCCCGGTCGGGTGGGAGCGCCGCGGCAGAAGCCGACGGAGCTCGCGCGGGCCTGGCCGGGAGGCCGGGCACGGCGGCGGGTATTTAAGACGGCTCAGCGTATCCGACCAGCCTGAGTGCCGCACCCCGGCCTTCCTCGCGAACCGTCACGCCCTCCTCCGGCCGCTAAAATCGTCGCGCCGGGCACGTGAGCAGTGCCCGCCACGGACGCGAAGGAGACACGGTGGCTGCTGACGACACGGAATTCGGGACCGAGCTGCGCGGCTACCGCAAGGACGACGTCGACGCGGCCCTCGGCGACCTCCGTCGCGAGCTGATCAAGGCCAACGCCGACCGTGCCGAGATGGCGGGGTCCGTCAAGCAGCTCCAGACGCGCCTCGACGACCTGCAGACGGAGCTCGAGGAGGCCGGCACGCCCACCTACGCCGGCCTGGGCAGCAAGCTCGAGCAGACCCTCCGGCTCGCGGAGGAGCAGGCGACCGCCCTCGTCAGCAAAGCCGACATCGACTCCGAGGAGCTCCGCACCTCGTCGACGAGCGAGGCACGTCGGGTGCTCTCCGACGCCCGGGAGCGCGCCGACGCCCTCCTCGAGGACGCCCGGGGCCGGGCCGCCGCCCAGGTCGCCGAGAGCACCGGCGAGGCCGACCGCATGGTGGCCAGGGCGCGCGGCGAGGCGCGTTCGCTGCTGCAGGAGGCCCAGCGCGACTCCTCCGCCATGCGGGGCGCAGCAGCCACCGAGTCGGCCGAGAACGTCAGCACGGCACGGCACGAGGTCGCCGCCCTGCACGCGACCGCCGAGCGCGAGGTCGCCGAGCTGCGGGCCCAGGTCGAGCGCGAGGTCGCCGACGCCCGTGACGGCGCCGCGGCGCTGGCACGGGACACCGAGCTGGCACGAGCCGAGTTCGTCGCCGAGGACGAACGCGTGCGCGCCGACCTCGCCCGCGAGTCCGAGACGGTTCGCGCCGAGCTGGCGCGCCTGGACGAGACCACCCGCGCCGATCTCGAGCTCGAGGTCGCCACCCGACGGGACGACCTCGCCCGAGAGGTCGAGGCTGCCCGCGCCGAGCTCGACGACGACGTCGACACCGGCCGTGCGGAGCTCGCGGAGCACGTCGCGGTGACCAGGGCAGAGCTCGACGCGGACGTCGCGCAGACGCGCGCCGCCCTGGAGCGCGAGGTCGAGGAGGCGCGCCTCGCTGTGCGGAGGGAGGTCGAGTCCGCCCGGGCCGACCTCGAGCACGAGCTGACGACGGCTCGTGACGCCCTCTCCGCCGAGGTCGCCGCCACCCACGAGCGCCTCGAGCGCGAGGTGCAGCAGCAACGGGACCGGCTCGAGCGCGAGGCGGGCGAGGCACGGGCCGTCGTCGAGGCCGAGACGGTCAACGCGAGGGCCGACCTCGACGCCGAGGTGGCCGAGAGCCAGGCGCAGCTCGTCGACGACGAGGAGGCGCAGCGCGTGCGCCTCGCGGCCGAGGCCGCGACCCAGCAGGCGAGGCTCGTCGCCGACCGCGAGACCGCCGTCGCCGAGCTCGCCCGGGAGCTCGAGGAGCGCCGCAGCGACGCGGAGGTCGAGCTGCGCACCCGACGCGACGAGGCCGAGCGTGAGCTGGTGCAGCGGCACCACGCCGCGGTGGCCGAGACGCAGGGCTACCTCGACGACGCCGCGGGGCAGCTCGAGGAGGCGCGGCAGCGCGCCGTCGAGACGCGCCGCGAGGCGGACGAGCTGGAGCGCACGTCGCACGAGCACGCCCGCACGGTCCGGTCGGAGGCCGACGCGACGGCCCACGACGTCCTCACGAACGCGGAGCAGCGTGCGGCGAGCCTCGTCGACGACGCCGAGCGCCGGTCCGCGGAGCTCACCGACGACGCCGAGCGCCGCCTGGCCGAGATCCGGGAGGAACGCGACGCCGTCGCGGGGTACCTCGAGAACCTGCGCGCCGTGTTGGCCCCGCAGGCGCAGGGTGCGTCAGAGTAGGCAGTCGGTGGCGTCGGGCTGAACGGCGCACCGGTCGTCGACAGGAGCCGCCCGCGTGAAGATCCACGATCCGTTCCGCCTCGGGCTGCTGGCGGGCCTCGGCGTCATCGCCGCCCTCGTGATCGGGGGCGCCCTCAGCGAGCTGTCGACGATCCTCACCTACGTGGGGGCCGCGATCTTCATCGCCCTGGGCCTCGACCCCGTCGTGTCGTGGCTGGAGAACCGCTCGGTGCCGCGCTGGCTCGCGATCGTCATCGTCTTCACGGTCGCGATCGGCGCCTTCGTCGGCGTGGTCTTCGCGATCGTGCCCGTCATCGTCAGCCAGGCGACGGCGCTGATAACGAACCTCGTCACGTACCTGCAGAGCGTCACCACGCAGGAGTTCGTCGACAACCTCCAGGCGCTCGTGCCCCAGAACTTCTTCGACGTGCAGCAGGCGCTCGACTCGGTCCTCGACTTCCTCACGAACCCCGACAACGTCGTCACCATCGGCGGCGGTGTGCTGGCCGTGGGCGTGGCCATCGGCAACGGGGTCTTCGCCACGGTCGTCGTGGTCATCCTCGTGCTCTACTTCACCTCGTCGATCAACACCTTCAAGGCCGGCATCTACCAGCTCGTCCCTGCGTCCAAGCGCGTGCGGTTCGCCGACCTCGCCGAGCAGATCAGCCAGTCGGTGGGCCGGTACGTGATCGGCCAGTTCACGCTCGCCGCCATCAACGGCGTCCTCAGCTTCGTCTTCCTCAGCTCCATCGGGGCGCAGCAGCCGGCGGTCTTCGCCTTCATCGCGTTCCTCGGCTCGATCATCCCGCTCGTCGGCACCATCAGCGGGTCGGCGATCATCGTGCTCGCGCAGATCGTGCTGCTGCCGGACTCCCCCGCGACCTGGGTCACCGCGGCCATCTGGTACCTCGTCTACATGCAGGTCGAGGCGTACGTCCTCAGCCCTCGCATCATGCGCCGAGCGGTCAAGGTCCCGGGGGTCGTCGTCGTCATCGCCGCGCTCACCGGCGGCACGCTGCTGGGCGTGCTCGGGGCGCTGATCGCCATCCCGGTCGCCGCCTCGATCCTCCTGATCATCCGGCAGGTCGTCGTGCCGCGGCAGGACGCCCGCTGAGGGCAGGAGCTGCCGCGGACGAGCCCACGGCGGAGCTCCCCTAGGAGGCGGCCTGCTCGCCCCCCGAGGGAGGCCACGTGGTCGAGAGCGGGAGCGCGCCGGGCGCCACGCGCCGCACGATCTCGTCGAGCACCCTCGACGTCTGCTTCTCGCCCACCCAGAGGTGCTTGCCGCCCTCGACCGCGACGACCTCGGCGCGGGGCACGGCGGCGAACCGTGCCCTCGCCTCCTCGGGCTGCAGGTAGTCGTCGTGCTCGGGGACGACGGCGACGATCGGCACCTCGGAGTCGTTCCAGGCGGCGAGCTCGGCGTCCGTCGTGCGGTGCAGGGGCGGGGAGAGCAGGAGGAGCCCCGCGACGTCGACGCCGCGGCCGTGCTTCAGCGCGACCTCGGTGCCGAACGACCAGCCGAGCAGCCACGGCGTGGGCAGCCCGGCACCCTGGACGAGGGCGACGGCCGCCCTCAGGTCGGCTGCCTCGGCCTCGCCCTCGCCGAAGGACCCCTCCGAACGCCCCCGGGGCGACGAGACGCCGCGGAAGTTGAAGCGGAGGACGGCCACGTCGGCCAGAGCCGGCAGCCGGGCCGCCGCCTTGCGGATCACGTGCGAGTCCATGAACCCGCCGGCGGTCGGGAGAGGATGCAGCGTGACCAGGGTGGCGACCGGGTCCCGGTCGAGCGGCGACGCGAGCTCGCCCACCAGGGTGAGCCCGTCCGCCGTGTGGATCTCGACGTCGGAGCGGCGCGCCGGGAGCTCGACGCCGCCGCGCACGTCCACGGGCGAGGGAGAAGGCAGGGTCACGAGATCCTCCAGCAGTGGGTGTGCCAGTGACGGCGCGAGGCGAGGTCGTCCTGCTCGCCGAAGATCCCGTCGGCACGCCAGACGACGAGGTGGGGCGTGCCCGGGGAGACCGTCAGGGCACAGCCGGGGCAGGTGTACTCCTTGACCGCCGAGGACGCGGACACCGACTGCACGACGAACTCACGCCCACGTCGCGTCTCGGTCCGTGGACCGCCGAAGAGGGACCGCGCGAGATCACGCTCGTCACGGACCTCTTCTGTACGGTTCCGCTCCGCGCGGTCACGCGGACGACGCGGGCGGTTGCTGCGGGGCATGCCCTCCAGCGTAGCCGGACGATCAGCGGTCAGGACCCAGCGGTGCTGGCTCAGCGGTGCTGGCTCAGCGGTGCTGGCTCAGTACCAGCCGACCGACTGCGAGTGGCCCCACGCACCGCACGGTGTCTTGTAGCGGCCCTGGATGTAGCCGAGCCCCCAGGTGATCTGCGTGGCGGGGTTGGTCTGCCAGTCAGCGCCGGCCGAGGCCATCTTGCTGCCCGGCAGGGCCTGCGGGATGCCGTGCGCCCCGCTGGACTTGTTGTGGGCGTTGATGTTCCAGCCCGACTCCTTGTTCCACAACGAGACCAGGCAGTCGTACTCGCCGGTGCCCCAGCCGCGCGCGGCCACCATCTCGGCGGCGATGGCCTTCGCCGTGCCCGGGTCGGGGACACCAGCCACGGGCGCAGCGCTCGACGATGGCGCCTTCTTGGCGCTGCCGGAGGCGGCGTCCGCAGCTGCAGGCTCGTCAGCCGAGGCCTCCTCGACCACCGGTGCGGGCGGCGGCGGGGGCGGCGGCAGGGTGACGCCGTACTGGTCACGGTCAGCAGCCAGGACGACGCCGGCGCCCACGACGAACGACTGGCCCGGTGCCACCAGCGCAGCCGCGCCTCCCGCGCTCGTCGTCGCTGCCTCGGCACCCGACAGCGGGTTCACGAGGGAGGCGGAGAGGAAGGCGAAGGTCGCGGCGAAGCCCACCAACGGCAGGGCGTAGCGACGCCCGACCGAAGGACGAGGCACCGGGGCCGGCGGGGACGCAGGAGGTGCGACGAGCGAGGCGGGGACGCGTCGCCTCTCGATCGTGCGGGGTCGACTGACGACCAGCCGCTGCTCGGAGAGAGAGTGGCCCGTGGTCGCGTTCGCTGAGTGCCTGCCCATGAGTCCGTACAGGCTAACGGATCCGTCACGGATCGGCCAGGGGCCTCCCTGGCGCGTCGGGGACGGGCAGGGCGGCGAGCCTCGCGGTCCCCGTCAGCGGACGGCGAGCATGACGTCGACCACGGCGTCGAGGAGCACGTCCACCTGGGCCTCTCGGTAGCCCCCGCGCCGGGCGCGGAAGACCGATCCCCGGACGTCGTCGATGCTGAGGGCCTTGCCGTCGGTGAAGTAGCCCTGCAGCCGCCGCGCCAGACGATCCACGTCCTTGGGGTGGTAGCCGACGGTCAGCACGCTGACGCGGTCGAACCTGTGGCCCACCGGGCGGTCGAGCCTGGCCACGATCTCCTCGGCCGCGCTGCGCGCCTCGCCGTACCAGCCCTCGTCGCCCGCGGCGGTCACCGCCCGGTCGCGCTCACGGCTCGCGAAGGCGTCCTCGAGGCGCTCCAGCGCCTGGTCGACGTGCGCCGGGGAGTAGCCGCCCTTCCGCATGGCGAACGCGGTCCGGCGGATGCGAGCCGAGTCGACCGACGACGCCTCGGCCCCGCCCGTGTAGGCGGCTCGCGCCTCGGCGAGGAACGCCTCGACCTCGGACACGTCGTAGCCGCGCTGGCCCTTGGGCACCGTGGGGAAAGTTGAGCTCACGCCGTCCATCATGCCGCATCGACCTCGGGGGGCCGAGGCGGGACCCTCGGCGGGGTCAGGTGACGAGCAGGTAGAGCGCGTACGCGGCTGCCGCGGACGGCAACGTGCTGTCCAGGCGGTCGAGGAACCCGCCGTGGCCGGGCAGCCAGGTGCTGATGTCCTTGATGCCGAGGTCGCGCTTGATGAGCGACTCGGAGAGGTCGCCGATCGTCGCGGTGACGATGATCACGCCGCCGAGCACGAAGCCGAACCACCAGGGCTCGCCGAGCATCAGCCACGAGGTGAGCACGGCCGCGATCAGGCTCGCGGCGACGGACCCGGCGAAGCCCTCCCACGTCTTCTTCGGGCTGATGCGCGGCGCCATCGGGTGCTTGCCGAAGTTGAGGCCCGTCGCGTACGCGCCGGTGTCGACGGCGATCACGATGATGAGCGTCGCCAGCGTCCAGTTGGCGCCGTTCGGCTCGGCCGCGAGGACGAGCATGAAGCTGCCGAGGAACGAGCAGTAGATCTGCACGAAGACGCCGGCACCGATGTCACGCCAGACGACGGAGGCGGGCTTGCGGTGTGAGGGACGCACCAGCTCGGCCACGCGCCAGAGCGACACGACGAGGACGCCGCCGACGAGACCGAGCCACTGGCCCTGCACACCGAAGACGAACGAGAGCGGCACCATGGCCAGGCCCACCAGCACGCTCGGCAGACGGGGCACGTCCCGCCCGGCGAAACGGAGGGCACTCGTCAGCTCGAAGCACAGCGACCCGATCAGGGCACCAGCCACGATCATGAAGAACGCCGGCTCGAAGATCAGGCTCAGCAGGACGGCCGCACCGAGGCCGACGCCCACCGCGATGGCCGCGGGGAGGTTGCGTCCCGTGCGGGCCGTCAGCTTCTCGTTGCGGGCGCCGAGCTGGGCACGACGACTGCGGATCTGGTTCTCGAGGTCGTGCCGTGCGGCCTGCGCCCTGGCGTCGAAGTCGGCGCGACGGCTGCCGAGGGTGGTCTTGGGTGTCGGCACCGACTCGTCGGGACGTGCGCCGTCGGGAGCGTCGCTCATCTAGACCTCGAGCAGCTCGGCTTCCTTCTTCTTCAGGGCGTCGTCGATCTGGTCGATGTAGCCCTTCGTGACCGCCTCGAGCTCCTTCTCGCCCCGCGCGACCTCGTCGTCGCCGACCTCGGTCTTGAGCGCGTCGAGCGACTCCTTCGACTTCCGTCGGACGTTGCGGATCTGGACCTTGGCGTCCTCGCCCTTGCCGCGGACGATCTTGACGAACTCCTTGCGGCGGTCCTGCGTCAGCTCGGGGATCGTCACGCGGACGAGCGTGCCGTCGTTGGTCGGGCTGGCACCGAGGTTCGGGAAGGTCGCGATGGCCCTCTCGATCTCCTTCAGGGCCGACTTGTCGTACGGCGTCACGATCATGGTGCGCGCCTCGGGCACCTGCAGCGACGCGAGCTGCGCCAGCGGCGTCGGCGTCCCGTAGTAGTCGACAGGGATCTTCTGGAACAGGCTGGGGTTGATGCGCCCGGTCCGCACCTGCCCGAAGTCCGTCTTGGCCGACTCGAGTGCCCGGTCCATCTTCTCGCGTGTCTCGGTCAGTACGTCAGTGATCGTCACGATGCTCCCTTGGTTCGTCGTCGAGCTTAGTCGTCAGTTGCTGACGAGGGTCCCGATGCGCTCGCCCCGGATGGCGCGGGCGATGTTGCCGTCGCCCTCCATCCCGAAGACGTGCATCGGCATGCCGTTGTCCATGCAGAGGCTGAAGGCGGTCGAGTCGACCACCTTGAGGCCCTGGACCAGCGCCTCCTGGTAGGTGAGGCGGTCGAGCTTGACGGCGGACGGGTCGTGGCGGGGATCCGCCGAGTAGACGCCGTCGACGCCGTTCTTCGCGACCAGCACCTCGGCGGCCCCGATCTCGAGCGCGCGCTGCGCCGACACGGTGTCGGTCGAGAAGTAGGGCAGCCCCGCGCCCGCGCCGAAGATGACGACGCGGCCTTTCTCGAGGTGGCGCTCCGCGCGGCGCGGGATGTAGGGCTCGGCGACCTGGGTCATCTCGATGGCGCTCTGCACGCGCGTGGCGGCGCCGGCCTGCTCGAGGAAGTCCTGCAGGGCGAGGGCGTTCATGACGGTGCCCAGCATGCCCATGTAGTCGGCGCGCGCCCGGTCCATGCCGCGCTGGCTCAGCTCGGCGCCGCGGAAGAAGTTGCCGCCGCCGACGACGATGGCGATCTCGACGTCCTTGGCGGCCTCGGCGATCTCGCGGGCGATGGCGCCGACGACGTCGGGGTTGACGCCGAGCTGCCCGCCCCCGAAGGCCTCGCCCGAGAGCTTGAGGAGGACGCGTCGTCGTGTGGTGGTGTCTGTCGTCATGTGGGGTCTCCCTCGTGTCGTGGCCGTAGCCAGGGTAGCGAGTCGCGGCGCCGGTGCCCGCTCGTCTGGTGCCCGGCGCGCACCTCCTCGGCCTCGACGGGCCGGGACGGCGGCGGGCGCACGAACGGGGTCCGGGACGCGTGCGTCCCGGACCCCGTCCTGTGGCTTGCTAGGCGCCGACCTTGATCCGGGCGAAGCCCTGGATCTCGATGCCGGCCTGCTCGACGACCTTCGCGACCGACAGCTTGCTGTCCTTCGCGTAGGCCTGGTCGAGCAGGGCGATCTCCTTGAAGAAGCCGGTCAGGCGACCCTCGATGATCTTCGGCAGTGCGGCCTCGGGCTTGCCCTCGTTCTTCGCGGTCTCCTCGACGATGGCGCGCTCCTTGGCGACGTCCTCGGCGGGGACCTCGTCGCGCGACAGGTACGTCGGGGCGGCGAAGGCCACGTGCTGGGCGATCGAGCGAGCGGTCTCGGCGTCGGAGCCGGTGTAGCCCACGACCACGCCGACCTGCGGGGGCAGGTCCTTCGAGGTCTTGTGCAGGTAGATCGCGAACTCGGTGCCCTCGACACGGGCGACCGTGCGGAGCTCGACCTTCTCGCCCATGAGCGCGGCCTCGTCGTTGACGAAGGCCTCGACGGTCTGGCCGCCGATCGCGGCGGCGTTGCCCTCGGCGGCGTCCTTCGCGCCGGAGGCCGCGACGGCATCGAGCACGGAGTCGGCCAGCGCGATGAACTTCTCGTTCTTCGCGACGAAGTCGGTCTCGCTGGCGAGCTCGATCAGGGTGGCGTAGCCGCCCGACGCCTTGGCGGCGACGAGGCCCGCGGTGGTCTGACGGCCCTCGCGCTTGGCGACGCCCTTCAGTCCCTTGACGCGCAGGATCTCGACGGCCTTCTCGATGTCGCCATCGGCCTCGACGAGCGCGTTCTTGCTGTCCATCATGCCCGCGCCGAGGCGGTCACGGAGGGTCTTCACGTCAGCGGCGGAGAAATTCGCCATTGTCTGACTTCCTTTCGTGGAGTCGGAAGGGGGAGGTGGGGGTTCTACTTCGCGTCCGCGGCGGCGTCGGCGTCGGCCGGCTCCGCAGCGGTCTCGTCGCGGGGCTCGGCGACGGGCTCGACGACCGGCTCGCCCAGGGGCTTCGCGGCGACCTGAGCGTCGGCGTCGTTCTCCTCGACGGGAACGGCCTCGACAGGCGCCTCGGCGGCGGGAGCCGACTCGGCGGCCTTCGCCTCGCCCTGCGCGAGCAGCTCGGCCTCCCACTCGGCGAGGGGCTCGACGGGAGCGTCGGCGTCCTCCGGCTTCTGGTGACGCTGCACCAGGCCCTCGGCGGCAGCGTCGGCGACGATGCGGGTCAGCAGGCCGACGGAGCGGATGGCGTCGTCGTTGCCGGGGATCGGGAAGGTGATCTCGTCGGGGTCGCAGTTCGTGTCGAGGATGCCGATGACCGGGATGCCCAGCTTCTTGGCCTCGTCGATCGCGAGGTGCTCCTTCTTGGTGTCGACGACCCAGAGGGCGGACGGCGTCTTGGTGAGGTTGCGGATGCCGCCGAGCGTCTTGTGCAGCTTGTCGAGCTCGCGCTTCTTGATCAGGAGCTCTTTCTTGGTGAAGCCCTGCGTCGTGTCGTCGAAGTCGATGTCCTCGAGCTCCTTCATGCGGGCGAGGCGCTTCGAGACCGTCTGGAAGTTGGTCAGGAGACCACCGAGCCAGCGCTGGTTCACGAAGGGCTGGCCGACGCGGTTCGCCTGCTCGGCGATGGAGCCCTGGGCCTGCTTCTTGGTGCCGACGAAGAGGACGGTGCCGCCGTGGGCGACCGTCTCCTTGACGAAGTCGTACGCCTGGTCGATGTAGCCGAGCGACTGCTGCAGGTCGATGATGTGGATGCCGGAGCGCTCGGCGAGGATGAATCGCTTCACCTTCGGGTTCCAGCGGCGGGTCTGGTGTCCGAAGTGGACGCCGCTGTCGAGCAGCTGGCGGATGGTGACGACGGCCATGGTCGTTCTCCTATTTTCTGCGGCACGCGCGGACGCGAGCCTGTTGTCGGTTGTCTGGGCGGCCGGACGGCCGCCGCTGCCTGGTGCCCGGGCACGCATCCGCCGCCCGTGCCGGAGCACGATCGGACCGAGTGGATGCGGAGGCCGGTGTCACGCCGCGGGCGGCCGAGCTGCGAGGCAACTGAGCTGCGAGGGCGAGGTGCGTCGAGACGCACGGGCACGCGAAGTCAGCCTGCTGGGCAGGCTGCGTGTTCATGGTAGCACCGACGAGGGGCGCCCCGGAGGAGCGGTGCGACGCCCCGGGCCGTTCGTGCAGAACGCCCCGCCCGGACCCGGGCAGGGCGTTCTGCGTGAGGCCGGCGATCAGGCGCGGGCACCCCGGGCGGGCTTGCCGGACCCCGACTCGACCGCGGACACGCCCATCTCCTCGAGGCTGCGGCCCTTGGTCTCGGGGATCTTCGCGAGCACGAAGAAGAACGAGATGAGGGCGAAGGCCGCGAAGATGCCGTACGACAGCGTGAGGCTGACGGCAGCGAGCGACGGGAAGGACACCGTGACGATGAAGTTGGCGATCCAGTTGGCCATGCTGCCGATGCCGAGCGCCGTCGCACGGATGCTGTTCGGGAACATCTCGCCGAGCAGGACCCACATGAGCGGGCCCCACGTGGCGCCGAACGACACGACGAAGAGGTTGGCCGCGACGAGCGCGATCGGGCCCCAGGCACCGGGCAGCTGCGGGTCGCCGCTGGAGTCGACGACCGACTGGCTGAACGAGATCGCCGTGACGGCGAGGCTGACGAACATCCCGATCGAGCCGGCGAGCAGCAGCGGGCGGCGGCCGACCTTGTCGACCAGGCCGATCGCGACGAAGGTGACCACGACGTTGACCACGGCAGTGATGGTGGAGATCGTGAAGGAGTCGCTCTCCTGGAAGCCGACGGCCTGCCAGAGGGTCGTGGAGTAGTAGAAGATCACGTTGATGCCGACGAACTGCTGCAGCACGGCGAGGATGATGCCGACCCAGACGATCGGCTGGAGGCCGAACCTAGTGCCCCGGATGCTCGACTTCTTGTCGAGGGCCGCCTCGGTGGCGATGGAGTCCGTGATCTCCTTCAGGCTCGTGTCCACGGTCTCGGCGGGCACGATGCTCTTCAGCACGTCCTTCGCCTCGTCCTCCCGCCCCTCGCCGGCCAGGTAGCGCGGCGACTCGGGCAGCCGCCAGGCGAGGAAGCCGTAGACGACGGAGGGGACGATGCCGACGAGGAACATCCAGCGCCACGCGGCGAGGCCGAAGAGCGACGGCTCGGAGGCGCCGCCCGCGGTGACCGCGAAGAGCTGGTCCGAGAGCAGGGCGACGAAGATGCCGAGGGTGATGGCGAGCTGCTGGAACGACGCGAGCCGGCCCCGGATCGCCTTCGGCGACACCTCGGAGATGTACGCCGGGGCGATCACGGAGGCGATGCCGATGCCGAGGCCGCCGATGACGCGCCACAGGACGAGGTCCCAGACCGCGAAGGCGAAGGCAGCACCGATCGAGCTGATGAGGAACAGGGCCGCGCCGATGAGCATGACCTTGATGCGGCCCATCTTGTCGGCGAGACGGCCGGCGACGTACGCGCCGATCGCACAGCCGATCAGGGCCGAGGCCACGGCGAAGCCCGAGGCGAACTCGGTGAGCCCGAACTCGTCGGTGATGCTCTGGACCGCTCCGTTGATGACTGACGAGTCGAAGCCGAAGAGGAAACCGCCGACGGCCGCGGCGACCGCGAGAGCCGTCACCCGTCTGTTCAGGCTCTTCGTCGTCTCTGGTGATCGCGCCGCGTTCGACACTGGGTCTCCGTTCCACTGCTCGGGGAGCGGGCTCGTGTCCTCGCTCCCCCACATCCGTCGTGCACAGGTGTTCGTGCACGCGTGAACAGTACGCCCGGTGCGAGATCGGTGCACGCTCGGCAGAGTCTCACGATGGACATCGCTTGTCGCCGGGGTCGCACCCGGCCGCGCCGCCCCCTCCCCCGCCTCCTCGGCCTGTCGGTCGTGCTGCCGGTGCTGCTGCTCGTGCACGTCCCGGGCACCGACGTCACGGCGAGCGCCACGTCGGCCGGGACGACGGCCGGGACGTCGTCGGTGCCGGCCGTGCCGTGGTCGTGGCCGGCGGCCTCGCCGCACGCCGTCGTCCGGGTCTTCACGGCGCCCGAGCACCGCTGGTCGCCGGGGCACCGGGGCATCGACGTCGGCACGCCGACCGGCTCGGCCGTGACGGCGCCGGACGACGGCGTCGTGCACTTCGCCGGCGTGGTCGTCGACCGTCCCGTGCTGTCGCTGCGCCACGCCGACGGCGTGCTCAGCAGCCTGGAGCCGGTCGTCAGCGAGCTGGCCGCGGGCGATGCCGTCGTGCGCGGGCAGGTCGTCGGGACGGTCCAGGCGGGGCACTGCCCGGACGTCGAGTGCGTCCACCTCGGAGCCCGGATCGACGGTGAGTACGTGTCGCCGCTCATGATGCTCGGGCTGGGACGGCCGTCGGTGATGCTGCCGACACGTCGACCCGGGTGACCCAGGCGACCGGGCGGGTGGTCGGTCGGACGTGCGGGCGGGCGGGCTGCCCTGCGGGCGATCCGCCGTGCGGACGGGGGCGGGTCGACGGGGCGGGGTGGGCGACGAGTCGGCGGGTCAGGCCCTCGGGTGGGCCGTCCGGTAGCTCTCGCGGAGCCGCTCGGTCGACACGTGGGTGTAGATCTGGGTGGTCCCGAGACTGGCGTGTCCGAGCAGTTCCTGCACGGCGCGGAGGTCGGCACCGCCGTCGAGCAGGTGGGTCGCCGCGGTGTGCCGCAGCGCGTGCGGCCCCGCGGGGCCGCCGCCCGGCAGGTCGGCGAGCAGCCCCGCGACGAGCCGGTGCACGGCGCGGGTGCCGAGACGCGCCCCGCTCGCGCCGAGGAACGCCGCTCGACGCGCGTCGTCGGCTCGGGGCGGGTCGACGGGAGCCGCCTCGGCGAGGGCCGGCCTCCCGAGCGTGAGCCAGCGGTCGAGCGCCTCCGCCGCCGGCACCCCGAAGGGCACGACGCGCTGCTTCGCGCCCTTTCCCGTCACGAGCACGGTGCGCCGCTCGAGGTCGAGGTCGCCGACGTCGGTGCCGACCAGCTCGGACACGCGCAGGCCCGAGCCGTAGAGCAGCTCGACGACGGCGAGGTCGCGTCGGGCCACGGGGTCGGCCGTCTCGGCGCGGACGGACAGCGACCGCAGCACGCCGTCGATCTGAGGCGACGTGAGCACGCGCGGCAGGTGGCTCTCGGCCTTCGGGGCGCGGAGCCGCACGCCCACGTCGGCGACCGTGCGGTCCGTCTCGTCCAGCCAGCGCGTGAAGGCCCGCGCGCTCGAGGCCCGTCGCGCGAGGGTCGTCCGGGCGAGCCCCGACTCGGTCGAGCGCCAGAGCCAGTCACGCAGCAGCTCGAGATCGAGGTCGGCGGTGACGGGCGGCCGGCCGGCCCGCTCGGCGGCGTGGGCGTCGAGCTCGTCGAGGTCGGACGCGTAGGCCCGGACCGTGTGCTCGCTGAGCCCCCGCCCGTCACGGAGGTGGGCGAGGAACCGCTCGACGTCGCCGAGGAGGCGCGTCACGGCCTGACCCACCCGTCGCGGGAGTCCCCGGTCGTCTCCTGCGCCCCGGACCCGCCGCCGTTCGTCGCTCGCACGGGGCCAGGCTACCCACGTCGAGGGGCGGGACGACGGCGCCACCCGGCAGGCCGTCGCTCCACCAGATCGTCCGCCTCCATCTCGGCCAGGAGGGTCCGTACCGTCGCGACCGAGAGGCCGGAGGCGGCGGCGACCTCGTCCGTGCTGCGCTCGACCCGCGTACTGAGCGCGTCCTGCACTCGGCCGACGTCGACGGGCTGCTCGGCCTGCCAGGCCTGCTCGACGAGGTCGTCCTCACCGCCCACGAGCTCGACGACGTCGGCCGGCCCCGTGACGCACGTCGCGAGGCCGGACCGGAGCAGCGCGTGGCAACCGGCCGAGAGCGGCGACGTGACCGGCCCCGGCACGGCCCCGACGGGACGCCCCAGCGCGGTCGCGTGGCCGGCCGTGTTGAGCGATCCCGAGCGCCGACCGGCCTCGACGACGACGGCCGCGGCGCTGAGGGCGGCGATCAGCCTGTTCCGGCTGAGGAACCGGAACCGGTGGGGCATGGTGCCGCACGGCGACTCGGAGACCATGAGGCCGTCGCGCAGGACGGCACGGAGCAGGTCGTCGTGCCCTGTCGGGTAGAAGCGGTCGACGCCGCCCGCCATCACGGCCACCGTGCCGGCACCCGACGCGACGGCGGCTCGGTGCGCCATGCCGTCCACGCCGTACGCGCCGCCCGAGACCACGACGAGCCCGCGGTCGGAGAGCCCGCTCGACAGGTCGGCGGCGACCTGCTCCCCGTAGGACGTCGCCGCCCTCGCGCCGACGAGGGCCACGCCGGTCCGCCTCTCGGGCAGCCGTCCGCCGCCACGCAGCCACAGGGCGGCGGGTGCGTGGTCACCGAGGTCGTCGAGGCCCGACGGCCACGACGCGTCGCCCGGCACCACGACGCGCACGCTCAGGGCCGCCGCGGCCCGGAACCAGCCACGGACCGTCGCGGCCTCGACCCGTGGCGCCCACCGGCTCAGAGCCCGGTGCAGCTCGAGGCGGTCGACGTCGGGCACGCCGGCCTCGACCATCCGGGCCCCGAGGACTCCGGGGTCGAGCTCGGAGCGCCGCGCCGCGAGCGACTCGAGCACCAGCCGGAGCGACACGGCCGGGCCCAGGGCCCTGCGGCAGGCGCCCGCCGCGGCGTCGCCGTCGGAGGCGACGCCGCTCCAGGCCGCGAGCCCGAACGCGTCGACGGGGTCGCACCGGGACGGCTCGTCGGCCCGCACCCCGGCGGCGAGGTCGACGAGGTCGGCCGTGCTGGCCGAGAGCAGCGCGTTCACAACGACCTCCGCAGGCCGAGCGCCCAAGCGACGTGTCCGTGGCCCGGCACGTCTGCCCCGTCGAGGTCGGCGAGCGTCCACGCGACCTTCAGCACGCGGTCGTAGCCCCTCATGGTCAGGGCACCCGACTCGAGGGCGCGGTCGATCGGTCGGGTCGCGGACAGCGGGAGGCGGCGGCCCGGGGACCGCAGCCAGGTGCCCGAGACCTCGGCGGTGAGCCGCCACGGGGTGTCGGCGAGCCGAGCGGCAGACCGACGCCGCGCCTCCTCCACCCGTGCCCGCGCCGTCGCCGTCGTGACGACCTCGGCCGTCTCGGCGAGGCGGAACTGCGCCGAGCTGATGCGGGCGACCTGCAGCTGGATGTCGATCCTGTCGACGAGCGGACCCGAGAGCTTGGCGTGGTAGCGCCGCCGCTGGATCGGCGTGCAGACGCAGTCGCCGTCCCGGGTGCCGTGCTGACCGCACGGGCACGGGTTCGCGGCGGCCACCAGCTGGAACCGGGCCGGGAACCGAGCGACGGCACGGGACCGGTGGATCACCACCTGCCCGGACTCGAGGGGCTGGCGGAGGCAGTCGAGGACGGACTGCGAGAACTCGGGGGCCTCGTCGAGGAAGAGCACGCCCCGGCTCGCCCGGGTCACGGCGCCCGGGCGGATCACGCTGCTGCCGCCGCCGACCATGGCCGCGGCGCTCGACGTGTGGTGGGGATCCTCGAAGGGCGGACGTCGCTCGAGCTCGCCGTCGACGGGTCTGCCGGACAACGAGCGGACAGAGCTGACCTCGAGTGCCTCGTCGACGTCGAGGTCGGGCAGGAGGCCCGGCAGACGCGCGGCGAGCATGCTCTTGCCTGCCCCCGGCGGGCCCACCATGAGCAGGTGGTGGCCGCCGGCCGCGGCGACGACCAACGCCTCCACGGCGTCGGAGTTGCCGATGACGTCGCCGAGGTCGATGTCCTGCCGCCGAGGGTCGTCGACCCGCGGCCTGCGGATCGCGTCGACCAGCTCGGGGGCGAGGTCGGCGCCGTGCCGGATGGCCGCCTCGCGCAGGCTCGCGACCCCGACCACGGTGACGCCCGGCACCAACGACGCCTCGTCGACCGCGTCCGCGGGCACGACGACGGTACGCACGCCCGCCCGACGGGCAGCGAGGACGGCAGGCAGCACGCCGTCGACCGGCCGGACACGACCGTCGAGCCCGAGCTCACCGAGATGGACTGCCGCCTCCACCGACTGCGCCGACACGAGGCCCGACGCCGCGAGTGCCGCCATGGCGATGGCCAGGTCGAACGACGAGCCGTGCTTCGGCAGCGACGCCGGCGACAGGTTGGCCGTCAGCTTGCGCGCCGGGAGGGCGCACCCGGCGTTGCTGGCCGCCGCCCGCACGCGGTCACGAGCCTCGCCGAGCGAGGCGTCGGGGAGCCCGATGATGACGAAGGCCGGCAGGCCAGGGCCGATGTCCGCCTCGACCTCGACGAGCGCACCCTCGAGCCCGAGCAGGGACACGGCCCTCGTGCGACCGACGCTCACGCGCCGGCTCCCCGCACGTGCGAGATCGCGTCGTCGGCCGGGGTGCGGCCGAGGACGACGCCGACGACGTCGATGCGCACCCGCCTGCCCGTGCCGGGGTGCGCCTCGAGCCACGCCCCGGCCAGTCGCCTCAGCCGGGCCAGCTTCACGGGCGTCACCGCCTCGAGGGGATGGCCCCAGCCGATGCCGCGGCGCGTCTTCACCTCCACGAACACGACCTCGTCGCCGTCGAGCGCCACGACGTCGATCTCGCCCTCGCGGCACCGCCAGTTCAGCTCGACCACGGTCAGCCCATGGTCAGCGAGCCACCGGGCCGCGAGCACCTCGCCGTGCCGACCTGTCTCGTCCTTCTTCGCCATCTCGACCTCCTGCACGGACTGTGCCGGAGGTGGGGTCGAGGTCGCAGGTCGCGGACGGAGCCCTGGGGACGGGCGCCCCGCTTCGAGAAGTCGGGGAGGGACGAACTACTCGTCGAGTGCGAGTTCCTTGGGCAACTCGAGGTCGCGCGCCGTGAGCTCCTCGACGTTCACGTCCTTGAACGTGAGCACGCGGACCGACTTCACGAAGCGGTCGGAGCGGTAGACGTCCCACACCCAGACGTCGGTCATCGTCAGCTCGAAGTAGAAGTCGTGCTCGGTGTCGCGGCGCACGAGATCGACCTCGTTGGCCAGGTAGAAGCGCCGCTCCGTCTCGACGACGTAGCGGAACTGCGACACCACGTCCCGGTACTCGCGGTACAACGCGAGCTCGACCTCACGGTCGTAGTCTTCGAACTCGTCCTCGTCCATCGAGAAGACATCCTACGCGGCTGCGGACGAGCAGCACGCCGAGGACGACGCAGGGCAGCCGGTCGAGTCTCAGTGCAGCCAGGTGAGCCGGTGCAGGGGCGACGGCCCGAGCTCGCCGAGGGCCGCGTAGTGGGCCCCCGAGCCGTAGCCCTTGTTGCCTGCCCAGCCGTAGCCGGGGTGCACCTCGTCGGCCTCGATCATCATGCGGTCGCGGTGGACCTTGGCGATGACGGAGGCGGCGGCGACGGAGGCGCAGTCACGGTCGGCCTTGACCCGCGTCGTGATGCGGGGCACCGTCGTCAGTGCCGGGGACAGGTAGTCGTGGTTCCCGTCGAGGACGACGACGGAGCTCATGATGCCCACGCCCGCCTCGTGCAGGGCCGTCAGCGCACGCCGACCGGCGAGGCCGAGGGCGGCGACGATGCCGATCCGGTCGACCTCGTGCGCCTCGGCCAGCCCGACCGCGTGCGCCTGCACCCACCCCGTGGCGACGGGGTAGAGCGCCTCACGACGCTTCTCGCTGAGCAGCTTGCTGTCGCGCAGGCCGAGGGGCATCTCGCCGCACTCGGCGTGGACGGCGCTGAGGCCGACGGCGACGGGGCCCGCGATGGCGCCGCGGCCGACCTCGTCGCAGCCGATCACCCAGGTGGCACCGCGGGCGTGCAGCTCGCGCTCGACGTCGAGGGTGGGATCGACGACGGCCATCACTCGCCGTCGCGCTCGGTGCCGCGGAAGACGTCGGGGTAGTCGCCGAGCCACGTCCACCGCGTCGACGGCCAGCTGATCACGAAGGCCCGGCCCACGACGTCGGACATCGGGACGAAGCCCTGGCTCGGCGTCTCGCGGTTGTACCTGCTGTCTTTCGAGTTGTAGCGGTTGTCGCCCATCACCCAGAGGGACCCCTCGGGCACCGTGACGGAGAAGTCGTCGCCGGACACCCGCGTCTCGCCCGGAGGGAACTTCACGTACGGCTCTTCGATCGGCACGCCGTTGACCGACAACTGTCCGTAGTCGTTGCAGCACTCGACCGTGTCGCCCGGCAACCCGATGACCCGCTTGATCAGGTGGTCGTTGCTGTCCTGCGCGCCGAGGCCCACCTGGGTGAGGAACCACGAGAGACCGTCGGAGACCGGGCCGCCCGAGGCGGGGGCGACGGGGGCCGTGCCCTCGAGCCAGCCGCCGGGATCGGTGAAGACGACGACGTCGCCGCGCTTCACGTCGACGAGGTCGGGGACGAGCTCGTTGACGATGATGCGGTCGTTGATCTGCAGCGTGTCCTCCATGGACCCGCTCGGGATGTAGAACGACCGGATCAGGAACGTCTTGATCAGGAACGAGATGAGGAGCGCGGCGAGGAAGATGACCACCACGTCGCGCAGGAACGTGCCGATGCCGCGCTTGCGGTCATCGTCACGACGGGGGCGGCGCAGACGGCGCCGCAGGGATGCATTCGTCAATTTAACCGCCCGAGCTCCCCGCCATCGTACAGGGCGGGGAGCTCGGTGAAGATCGTGCGACGGGTCAGTTGTCGCGCTTCTCCTTGATCTTGGCCTTCTTGCCGCGGAGCTCGCGGAGGTAGTACAGCTTGGCGCGACGGACGGCGCCGCGGCTGACGACCTCGATGTGGTCGATGACCGGCGAGTGGACCGGGAAGGTGCGCTCGACGCCGACCTGGAAGCTGACCTTGCGGACCGTGAAGGTCTCGCGGATGCCCTCGTTCTGCTTGCCGATGACGACGCCCTGGAAGACCTGGACGCGCGAGCGCGTGCCCTCGATGATGTTCACGTGCACCTTGACGGTGTCGCCGGCACGGAAGTCGGGGACGTCCGAGCGGAGGTTGGCGGAGTCAACCGCGTCGAGGATGTGCATAGTCGTTCGCTCTCTGCAGCCGCCACAGGTCGACTGCCGTTCGTGGTGGGTTGCCCACCATCTGGTGATGAAGAAGACGTGCTCTGGAGAGGCAGACTCCCCTGAGGCAGAGTCGTGCCCAGGCACAAGGGTCAATGATGCCACAGCTGCGCGCCCCGACGCCACCGCAGGCGGTACGGCGCCGGCGCTACTCCCGCGGCGTGATGCGGATGACCCGGTCGGAGTCGCCGGAGGCGAGCCCTGCGGCGCGGGCGTCGACCCTGGCTGCCGTGGCGACCCGGTCGAGGTCGGCCAGCGAAGCCGCGACCCGGCGCCGCGCCTCCGCCAGGAACTGCCACACGGCGGCCGCGAGGAGGCCGAGGCCCCCAGCCACGGTCACGACGGCCGACAACCCGAAGAGCGCGCTCGACAGGTCGAGGTCGCCACCGGGCACGACACGGGTGAACGCCGACGACGCCGAGGAGGCGGCGGACCCGTCGACGAGGAAGAAGCCGAGGGCGAGCTGAGCCGCCCACGTGAGGGCCAGCAGACCGGCGTCGACCCAGGACACGGCTCGGTCGTCACGGACGCTGCGGCGAGCGATGACGACGCCCGCGGCGATCGCCTGGCCGACGAAGAGCAGCGGCACCAGCACGAGCTGCCCGAGGACCTGCAGCCCCAGCGGGACGCCGAAGAAGGCCCGTCCGAAGAGCACCCACAGGGGCAGCACGAAGACGGCAGGCCAGAGGAGGCGGTACAGGACTCGACGGATCGCCATGCGACGAGGCTACGGGCGCCCGGCGGAGAACTGGCTGCGAAGCCGGGCGAGGCGCGGCCGAGGAGGCGCCGTGCTCAGTGGAGCAGGTCGGGCCGCACCCGCCGGGTCCGCTCGACCTGCTGCTCGTGACGCCACGAGGCGATCGCACCGTGGTTGCCGCCCATCAGGACGGGCGGCACGTCGAGCCCGCGCCACGAGGCGGGCTTCGTGTAGCTGGGGTACTCGAGCAGGCCGCCCTCGTGGCTCTCCTCCGTGAGGCTCTCGGGGTTGCCGACGACCCCGGGGACGAGACGGCCGACGGCCTCGATCATGGCGGTCACGGCCACTTCTCCCCCGTTGAGGACGTAGTCCCCGAGGCTGATCTCGCGCACGGTGACCCGTGTCGCCGCGTGCTCGACGACCCTCTGGTCGATGCCCTCGTAGCGCCCGCAGGTGAAGACGAGGTGCGGCACGGCGGCGAGCTCGCGCGCCAGCGCCTGGGTGAAGGGCGTGCCCGCCGGCGACGGGACGATGACCGTCGTCGTCGCCGGGTCGCCGGCGTCGCCGAGCACGTGGTCGAGCGCCTCGCCCCACGGCTCGGGCTTCATCACCATGCCGGCGCCGCCGCCGTACGGGGTGTCGTCGACGGTGCGGTGCCGGTCGTGGGTGAAGTCGCGGAGGTCGTGCACCGCGACGTCGAGGAGGCCCTGCTGCCGGGCCTTGCCGAGGAGCGAGATGTCGAGCACGGAGAAGAACTCCGGGAAGATCGACACGATGTCGATGCGCACCGCGTCGCCGTCAGTTCTCGTCGGCGGGACGTGTTGCGTCGTCGGAATCGCGCGACGCCGGCTCGGCCTCGGCCCCGGCGTCAGCCGTGTCACCGTCGGCGGTGTCGGCCGTGTCGCCGTCGACCGTGTCGGCCTCGACCGTGTCGTCCGCGAGCTCCTCGAAGAGCCCGGGAGGCGGCGTCACGGTGACGACCCCCGCCTCGATGTCGACCGAGGGCACGAGAGCGCTGACGAAGGGCACGAGGACCTCGCCGTGCTCCGTCTCGACGGCCAGCAGATCCTGTGCGGGCAGGTGGTCGACGCGCGCCACCGTGCCGACGACGACGCCGTCGCGCTCGACCCGGAGGCCGACGAGCTGGTGGTGGTACCACGCGTCGTCCTCGTCGGGGAGCTCGTCGAGATCCTGGTCGACCCAGAGGATCGCCTTGACGAGGGACTCGGCCGCGGTGCGGTCGTCGACGCCCTCGAAGAAGCCCACGGGGTGGCCGTTGTACCACCGGAGCTCGCCCAGGGTGAGGGTCTTGCCGCTCCACTCACTGGTCTCGGGGACCTGCAGGGTGAACGACGCGCCGGGCGTGAAGCGCTGCTCGGGGGTGTCGGTGAACAGCTCGAGCTTGAGCGCGCCCTTCAGGCCGTGGGCCTTGGTGAGCCGCCCCACGCGGAGCTGGGTCTTGTCGGTGGGCGCCACGGCTCAGGAGTCGCTGTCGACGACGTCGACCCGGACGCGCTTGCCGTCGGCGATCGCCGTCACGAGCGTGCGCAGGGCCTTGGCGGTCCGGCCGGAACGGCCGATCACACGCCCGAGGTCGTCGGGGTGGACGTGCACCTCGAGCACGTCGCCGCGGGGCGACGACGACTCGACGACCTGCACCTCGTCCGGGTGATCGACGATCCCCCGGACGAGGTGTTCGAGTGCAGGTGCGAGCACTGACTACGCCTCGGTGGTCTCGGCGTCGTCAGCAGCCTCGGCCGGGGCCTCGGCGGGCTCGGCCTTGGCGGGCTTCTCCGACTTCGGCACGAGCACGGGCTTCTTCTTCTCGTCGGCGACGAAGGACTCTTTCGGAGCCTTGGTCTTGACGGTGCTGACAGCGTCGGCGTCGCCCTTGAAACGGCCCCAGTCGCCCGTGAGCTTGAGGATGGCGGCGACCTGCTCGGAGGGCTGGGCGCCCACGCCGAGCCAGTACTGCGCACGCTCGGAGTCGACCTCGATGAACGAGGGCTCCTCGGTGGGGTGGTACTTGCCGATCTCCTCGATGACACGACCGTCGCGCTTGGTGCGCGAGTCGGCGACGACGATGCGGTAGTACGGAGCACGGATCTTGCCCATGCGCTTGAGACGGATCTTGACAGCCACAATTCTCCTGTGTGATGTGATGTGGGCGAGTTGCTAGCCGTGAGCGTGGGGGCACACTCGGCTCGAAAGCTCTATGAGGTCTGGCGGTCACCTGATTAGAGGGTCGGACGACCGAAGACTCGACCCACCATTGTTGCAGACCGGACTGCCGATCTGCCAATCCCTCGAGATCGTGTCGGCGGACCCCGACCGCGTGCGGCTGCCAGGATGGTGCAGCCGAGGACCCGCACCCCCGGCGAGAGAGCAGGCACCATGCGCATCGACTTCACGAGCTCCGAGCCGTCGACCCTCGGCGTCGAGTGGGAACTCGCCCTCGTCGACCAGGGCAGCGGCGAGCTCGCGCCGTACGCCCCGGCCGTGCTGGCCGACCTCGCCCACCTCAACGACGACGGGCCCGAGCGCCTCACGGGCGAGCTGCTCACCAACACCGTCGAGGTCGTGACGGGCGTGCACCGGCGGGTCTCCGACGCCGTCGACGACCTCCGCTCGACGATCGACCACGTCCAGTCGAGCGCCGACCTGCTCGGCGCCGACCTGATGTGCGCGGGCACGCACCCGTTCAGCCGGTACGCCGACCAGGACGTCACCCCTGACAAGGAACGGTACGCGACGCTCATCGACCGGACCCGGTGGTGGGGCCGCCAGATGATGATCTGGGGCGTCCACGTGCACGTCGGCATCGACTCCCGCGACAAGGTGCTGCCCGTCCTCAACGGCCTGCTCACCTGGCTGCCCCACTTCCAGGCGCTCACGGCGTCGAGCCCGTTCTGGGTGGGCGAGGAGACGGGCTACGCCTCGAACCGCGCCCTGATGTTCCAACAGCTGCCCACCGCGGGCCTCCCCCCTCAGTTCGGCGCCTGGGCGAACTACGAGGAGATGGTCGCCGACATGACCCACACCGGGGTCATCGACGACCACAGCGAGCTGCGCTGGGACATCCGCCCGTCGCCGAAGTGGGGCACCCTCGAGACGCGCGTCTTCGACGGGATCTCCACGTTCGAGGAGGTGGGGGCGATGGCCGCCCTCGTCCAGTGCCTCGTCGACGACATGTCGACCAAGCTCGACCAGGGGCACGAGCCCGCCCAGATGCAGCCCTGGTTCGTCCGCGAGAACAAGTGGCGGGCGGCCCGCTACGGCATGGACGCGATCGTCATCCTCGACGCCGCGGGCGACGAGCGCCTGGTGACCGACGACCTCCGCGACCTGCTCGTCGACCTCGAGCCCGTCGCCGAGCGCCTCGGCTGCCTCGACCAGCTCCGCGGGGTGGACACGATCATCGAGCGCGGCGCGAGCTACCAGCGCCAGCTCACCGTCTCCGCACAGCACGGGGGCGACCTGCGACCGGTCGTCGCGTCGCTCGTGCGCGAGCTCCGTGAGGGGATCGCGCCCGCTTCGTGAACAGCAGGAGGCGCGGGTCGGCCGACCCGCGCCTCCTGCGCTCTCGAGGGCCTGCGCCCCTGACGGGCCGCTAGCCGCGGCCGAGCATCTTCTGCAGCGACGCCAGCTCTTCTTCGGTGGGCGCCTTGCCGGCGCCGCCGCCGAGGCCGAAGCCCGAGCCGCCCGCCGAGCCGCCCGCGGCGCCTGCCGACCCGCCCGACGCCAGGGCCGCGTTCTGCGCGGCGCGCTTGGCGGGGTTGCCGGCCTTGGAGCCCTTCTTCTTCGGCTGCTGCTTCTTGCCGCCGTAGGACGCGCCGGGGATCGGGCCCATGCCGGGAACCTGCGGCACGCCGCCCTTGGCGACGGTCTTCATCATCTTCGAGGCCTGCTCGAAGCGCTGCACGAGCTGGTTCACGTCGGTGACGGTCATGCCCGAGCCGCGCGCGATGCGCAGACGGCGAGAACCGTTCAGCAGCTTCGGCAGCGCCCTCTCCTGAGGGGTCATCGACTGGATGATCGCCTCGGTGCGCACGATCTCGCGCTCGTCGAAGTTCTCGAGCTGCTCGCGCATGCCCTTGGCGCCGGGGAGCATGCCGAGCATGCCCTTGATCGACCCCATCTTGCGCAGCTGCTGCATCTGCTTCAGGAAGTCGTCGAGGGTGAAGTTGTCGGTCGCGATCTTCTCCGCGACGGCCCTGGCCTCTTCTTCGTCGAAGGCGCCCTGCGCCTGCTCGATCAGGGAGAGGATGTCGCCGAGGTCGAGGATGCGGCTCGCCATGCGGTCGGGGTGGAACGGCTCGAACGCGTCGAGCGTCTCGCCCGTCGAGGCGAACATGATCGGCCGACCGGTGACCGAGGCGACGCTCAGCGCCGCGCCGCCCCGCGCATCGCCGTCGAGCTTCGACAGCACGACGCCCGTGAAGTCGACGCCCGCCTGGAAGGCCTTGGCCGTCGCGACCGCGTCCTGGCCGATCATGGCGTCGATGACGAAGAGCACCTCGTCGGGATCGATCGCCTTGCGGATGTTCGCGGCCTGCTTCATCAGCTCGGCGTCGACGCCGAGACGGCCCGCGGTGTCGACGATGACCGTGTCGTAGACCTTGTCGCGGGCGAACTTGATGGCCTGCTTAGCAACCTTGACGGGGTCGCCGACCCCGTTGCCCGGCTCGGGGGCGAACACGGCGGCACCCGCCTGCTCGCCCACGACCTGGAGCTGCTGCACCGCGTTGGGGCGCTGCAGGTCACAGGCCACGAGCAACGGCGTGTGGCCGTCCTTCGCGAGCCACTTGGCGAGCTTGCCGGCCAGGGTCGTCTTGCCCGCGCCCTGGAGGCCGGCGAGCATGATGACGGTCGGCGGGTTCTTCGCGAACTCGAGGCGGCGCTGCTGCCCGCCGAGGATCTCGATGAGCTCCTCGTTGACGATCTGGACGACCTGCTGCGCCGGGTTGAGGGCCTTGTTCACCTCGTCGCCCAGGGCGCGGTCGCGGATCTTGGTGGTGAACGCCTTGACGACCTCGAACGCGACGTCGGCGTCGAGCAGGGCGCGCCGGATCTCCCGGACGGTGCCGTCGACGTCGGCGGGCGTGAGCTTGCCCTTGTTGCGGAGGTTCTTGAACGTGTCCGCGAGGCGGTCAGAGAGGGTTCCGAATGTGGCCATGGTGGCCTCAGCTTAACGGACCGCGAGACCGGTGCCCTGCGGACTAGCCGATCAGGTTCTGGACGAACACGTGGGGCGTGAAGCCCGTGAGGTCGGCGATGCCCTCGCCCTGGCCGACGAGCTTGATCGGGATGCCGGTCTGCTCCTGCACGGCGAGGACGAACCCGCCGCGGGCCGAGCCGTCCAGCTTCGTGAGGACGAGCCCCGTGACGCCGGCGTGCTCGATGAAGGCCTGAGCCTGGGCCAGGCCGTTCTGGCCGGTCGTCGCGTCGAGCACGAGCAGCACCTCGGCGATCTCGGTCTGCTTCTCGACGACGCGCTTGATCTTGCCGAGCTCGTCCATCAGGCCGGACTTGGTCTGCAGGCGGCCGGCGGTGTCGATCAGGACGATCTCGACGCCCTCGCGCATCGCGTACTCGACCGTCTGGAACGCGACCGAGGCAGGGTCCTGACCCGGCTGCTGTGGCCGGACGATCTGCGCGCCCGCGCGCTCGGCCCAGGTCGCCACCTGCTCGACCGCGGCGGCCCGGAAGGTGTCGGCCGCGCCCACGACCACGGACCGGTCGAAGTTGCGCAGGAACTTGGCGAACTTGCCGATCGTGGTCGTCTTGCCGACGCCGTTGACCCCGACCATGAGCACGACGGCAGGACGGGCGCTGAGCTTGAGCGTCGAGTCGAGCACCGACAGCCGCTCCTCGAGGGTCTCGCGCAGCATGCGCTTCAGGTCGGCCGGGTCGGTCGTCGCGTAGCGCTGCACCTTCTCGCGCAGGTCGTCGACGACCTGCTCGGTGACGTCGGGACCGAAGTCGGCGCCGATCAGCGCCTCCTCGAGCTCGTCCCAGGTGGTGTCGTCGATCGTCTTCTTCGCGAACATGCCGCGGAGGGCACCGGAGAGGGACCAGGGGGAAGCCATGGGCCACAGCCTAACGAGCCGCACGGACAGCACGGGCCGCGCGGACTCGTTCTCGGGCCGACGACCGCCCGGACCGTTGCAGTGGATGTAAGCTCAGCGGGTTGAAGGGGAGTACTCCCTCGCGGTGCCATCGTCAATACGGAAGAGACCGATCTCGACCCGGTGCGCCGGTCCTCGAACGTCCAGCTGAGCTGGACGGCCGTCTGGGCGGAAGAGACCTTCAGTACCCGTCGCGTACTGGAGGTACACCATGGACGTCCACTTCCTCACCTGGGCGATCACCATCGCCGGAATCCTCGGGTTGTTGATCTTCGACTTCTACAGCCACGTCAAGACCCCGCACGAGCCCACCATCCGCGAGTCGGCCTTCTGGTCGATCGTCTACATCGGCATCGCGATCCTGTTCGGCGTCGGCGTCGGCGTCTTCTCGAACTGGACCTACGGCGGCGAGTACTTCGCCGGCTGGATCACCGAGAAGGCGCTCTCGGTCGACAACCTCTTCGTCTTCCTGATCATCATGACGAGCTTCGCGGTGCCGCGGATCTATCAGCAGAAGGTGCTGCTCGTCGGCATCGCGATCGCCCTGATCTCGCGTGGCCTCTTCATCGCCGCCGGCGTCGCGATCATCGACAACTTCTCGTGGGTCTTCTACCTCTTCGGCGCCCTGCTCTTCTGGCTCGCCTACAGCCAGGTCCGCGGCGGCCACGACGAGGGCGACCAGGCGGACAGCAAGCTCATCCGCACGCTGCGCCGCATCGTCCCGACGTCGGACGACTACGACGAGGACCGCCTGACGACCAAGGTGAACGGCAAGCGCCTCTTCACGCCGCTGTTCCTGGTGATGCTCGCCATCGGCCTCACCGACGTGTTGTTCGCGCTCGACTCGATCCCCGCGATCTTCGGCCTGACGCAGGAGGCGTACATCGTCTTCACCGCCAACGCCTTCTCGCTGCTCGGCCTCCGCCAGCTGTACTTCCTGATCTCGGGCCTGCTCGAGCGACTCGTCTACCTGGCCCAGGGCCTCGCGGTCATCCTCGCCTTCATCGGCGTGAAGCTCGTGTTCCACGCCCTGCACGTCAACGAGGTGCCGTTCATCAACGGCGGCCAGCCGATCGAGTGGATCCCCGAGATCCCGATCTGGTTCTCGCTCGGCTTCATCCTGCTGACCATCGCCGTCGCGACGGTCCTCAGCCTCCGCAAGACGAAGCGGGACGGCATCCCGAACAAGCTGCCCGCGACGACCGCCGAGGCCGAGGCCGACGAGCGCTAGGGCGCAGAAGGCGGTGCGCGCGTCCACGGGACGTGCGCACCGCCTCCTCGGCTCCGCTGCAGGACAACCACACCGCACCACCGCACGACAGCGGCACCGCACCACCACGACCGCGACACCAGGACGGAAACACAGGCACATGCGACTCGAGCTCATCCGACACGGACAGACCGACTGGAACAGCCAGGACAAGCTGCAGGGGTCGTCGGACGTCCCGCTGAACGACACCGGTCGCGGGCAGGCCCTCGAGGCAGCACGCGTGCTGGCCGGCGCCGAGTGGTCGGCGATCGTGTCGTCGCCGCTGATGCGGGCCCGCGAGACGGCTCAGATCATCGCGGCCGAGCTCGGCATCGAGCTCGGCGACGCCTACGACGAGCTGATCGAGCGCGACTACGCGTCGCGCGAGGGCTGGGTGCCCGACTCCCCCATCCCGGACGAGCCGAACGAGTCGTTCCCGGACATCGAGCCGCGGGAGTCGGTCGCCGCGCGCGGCCTCGGCGCGCTCGAGATGATCCGCGACACCCGCCTGCACCTCGACGGCCCCGACGCGCACATCGTCGTCGTCTGCCACGGTACGATCATCCGCTTCACCCTGGCTGCGATCATGGGCGCCGAGGTGCCGCACATCGAGAACGCCGCCGCCAACACGGTCGAGTGGGACGGGTCGGCCTGGAAGGTCCTCTCGATCAACGACCGCTCGGTCTAGGCCGCAGAGCCCGTCGGGGCCGGCGCACGCCGTCTAGGCCACGGAACCCGTCGCGGCCGCGGTCCGCTGCCCCGGCGTGCTGTCGGTGACGACCCGCTGGCCGATGACGGCGCTCACCCCGTCCTGGCGCATCGAGACGCCGTACAGCGCGTCGGCGATCTCCATCGTGCGCTTCTGGTGCGTGATGACGATGAGCTGGCTGGTCTCGCGGAGGTCCTCGAAGATCGCGAGGAGGCGGCCGAGGTTCGCGTCGTCGAGCGCTGCCTCCACCTCGTCCATGATGTAGAACGGGCTCGGCCGGGCCTTGAAGATGGCGATCAGCAGCGCGACCGCGGCCAGCGAGCGCTCCCCGCCCGACAGCAGCGACAGGCGCTCGATCTTCTTGCCGGCCGGCCGCACCGTGACCTCGATGCCGGTGGCCAGGAGGTCGTCGGGGTCGGTGAGCAGCAGCGACCCGATGCCGCCGGGGAAGAGCACCGGGAAGACCTGGTCGAAGGCGGCCTGCGTGTCCGCGAACGCGCTCGCGAAGACCGTCTGCATCTTGTCGTCGATCTCGTCGATGATCGCGAGCAGGTCGCGCCGCGTCCGGGTGAGGTCGGCGAGCTGCTCGGTGAGGAACGCGTGGCGCTGCTCGAGCGCGGAGAACTCCTCGAGCGCGAGCGGGTTGACGCGGCCGAGCTGGGCGAGCTTGCGGCTCGCGGCCTCGAGCCGGGCGGTCTGCTCGGCGCGGTCGAAGCGCGTGCCCGCCGCCGCGTCGCCGTCGAGCGCCCCGGAGTCGTTCCCCGACGTGACGTCCTCGGGCACGAGCACGTCGGGGCCGTACTCGGCCACGAGCACCTCGTCGTCGAGCCCGAGCTCGGAGGCAGCACGCTCGAGCAGCTGCCCGAGGTGCAGCTTCTTCTCGTAGATCTCCATCTCGAGGCCGTGCACGTCCTCCGTCACGCCGTGCAGTCGCTCCCGGAGGGCTCGCTCGTCTCGTCGCAGCGCCGCGAGCTCGTCGTTCTGCTGCGTGCGTGCCGCTTCCTGCGCGGCGAGCTCCTGCCGGGCCTCGGCCAGCGACCGACCGACGGCGTCGAGCACCGAGGGCAGCCCCGCGAGCACCGCGGAGGTGCGCCGCATCTCGCGCTGCCGGACGACGGTGCGCCGGGCGTGCTCGTCGGCGGCGGCCCGCTGCTCGTCGAGCTGACGCTGCAGGTCGACTGCGCGGGCGGCCTCGGCACGCACGCGCTCGCGGACGGTCTCGAGCTGCACCCGGCGCTCGATCTCGGCCGCCCTCGCCTGCTCGACCTCGGCGAGGACCCCGTCGCGGGCCGAGGCGTCGAGGATCGGACGTGGATGCGAGGCGTGCTCGTCGTGCTCGGCCCGTGCCGAGTCGACCGCGGCCTGGGCCGTGACGGCTCCCTGCTCCGCGGCCGCGAGGGACTCGGCGAGGCGTGCCTCCTCGGCCTCGGCCGCGTCGACCTGGGCCCGCAGGCGTGCCAGCTGCTGCTCGACGGCCGCGGCCGCCGCCTGCCGCTCGCGGGCCGACCGGGCCGCTTCCGCTGCCGCCCGAGCCTCCTCCGCGGCCTGCTCGCGGGCCAGGCCGGCGGCCTCCGCGGCCTGTGCCCGGGACGTCGCCAGCGCCTCCTCGGCGGTCGCGTGCAGGGCGGAGAGCCGCCTCGCCTCGGCCTCGACCTCGCCGAGGCGCTCGGCGGCGGCGTCGCGCTCGGCGACCAGCTCGAGGCGCGAGCGCTCGGCGCCCGAGCCGCCGCGGAGGACGAAGTCGGTGAGCACCTCGCCCGAGCGCGTGATGACGGTGACCGGCAGCGGGTGCGCCGAGAGCGCGGCCCAGGCCGCCCGGGCCGTCGTCAGGTCGTCGGCGACGACGGTGCTCGCGAGCAGGCCCAGGACGCCCGGAGGCGCGTCGACGACGGAGGAGGCGGCCACGGCTCCCGGGGGCAGGTCGACGGCGAACGGGGGCAGGACCCGCTCGGGCGCCGCCACGACGACCTCGACGCGCCCCAGCTCGGCGTCGGTCGCGTGCGCGACGGCGGCGAAGGCCGCGTCGAGGTCGTCGACGAGGACGGAGTCGACCACGCTGCCGAGCGCCGCGGCGACGGCGGCCTCGTAGCCGGGCCGCACCTGCACGTGCTCGGCGACGGCGCCGCGCACCCCCGGGCGGCCGGCGGCGACGAGGGCCGTCGTGCCGTCCGCGCGCTCGAGCGCCATCGTCAGCGCGGAACGTCGGGCGGCCACCGCGTCACGCTCGCGCTCGGCCGCGTGCAGGCGACCGCGGAGGTCGTCGACCTCGGACTGCAGCTCGGCGGAGGCGCGCTCGGCCTCGGCGCGGACGGCCTCGTGGTCGACCGGGTCGCCGCCTGCCCCGTCGGCCCCGTCGGCCGTGTCGTCTGCGTCGTCCGTGTCGTCGGCACCCGTCGAGGCGTCCGCGAGTTCGTGCTCGTGCTCGAGCTCGAGCTGGGCGAGCTCGACCCGGCCCGCGTCCCGGCGCGCGACCGCCGCCTCCCGCGCCGCGCCCTGGCGGAGGACCTCGCCGCGGACGGCCGCCAGCCGTGACTGCGCGACCTCGAGGGCGCCGCGGAGCTGGCCGAGGACGAGGTCGTGCCGGGAGATGAGCGCGCTCTGGGCGGCGATCTCGTCGTCGAGCGCCTCGAGCACGGCCCGAGAAGCGACCGTGGCGGCTCGCGCCTCGGCGAGGGCCTGCTCGCCCTCGGCCACGCCTCCCTGGAGCCTCTCGGCCTCGTCACGCGCGTCGGCGACCATGCCGGCGCTCACGGTGCTGGGCAGCTCGGGCTGGTCGGACTGCTCGGCGAGCAGCTGGAGGCGCTGCCGCGCGAGGCTCGACGTGCCGCGGAGCCGCTCCTCGACCGACTCGAGGCCGAAGGCGACCCGGCGCGCCTCGTCGACGGCGTCGCCGACCATCTGCTGCTCGAGCCGCTGCTCACGCGCCTTCGCCTGGTCGAGCTGCTCCTGCAGCACGTTCCGCTCGCTGCGGCGCTCGGCCTCGCTGCTCGACCGGCGTGCGACCGCGGCGCGCAGCGCCACGACCTCGTCGGCGAGGAGGCGCGCCTTCGCGTCGCGGACGACCGCGGCGATCGTCTGGGCCTCGCGCGCGACCTCGGCCTGACGGCCGAGGGGCTTGAGCTGGCGACGGATCTCGCCGGCGAGGTCGCTCAGCCGGGTCAGGTTCGCCTGCATCGCGTCGAGCTTGCGGAGCGTCTTCTCCTTGCGGCGCCGGTGCTTGAGGATGCCCGCCGCCTCCTCGACGAAGCCGCGCCGCTCCTCCGGAGTGGCCCGCAGCACGGCGTCGAGCTGCCCCTGGCCGACGATCACGTGCATCTCGCGGCCGAGGCCGGAGTCGCTCAGCAGCTCCTGCACGTCGAGCAGACGGCAGCCCTCGCCGTTGATCGCGTACTCGCTGCCTCCGTTGCGGAAGAGGGTGCGGCTGATCGTGACCTCGGCGTAGTCGATCGGCAGGGCGCCGTCGGAGTTGTCGATGGTCAGCACGACCTGCGCCCGGCCGAGCGGCCCCCGGGTCGACGTGCCGGCGAAGATGACGTCGGCCATGGTGCCGCCGCGCAGCGACTTGACGCCCTGCTCGCCCATCACCCAGGCGAGCGCGTCGACGACGTTGCTCTTGCCCGAGCCGTTGGGGCCGACGACGCAGGTGACGCCGGGCTCGAACGCGAACGTCGTGGGCGAGGCGAACGACTTGAAGCCCTTGAGGGTGAGGCTCTTCAGGTGCACGTGCCCCTCCTCCCCTGCTCCAGGTGACGTGTCGACACGGTCTGCGGCGTCCCTCCGAGGATAGGCGAGGGCTGGCCTCGGCCCCGGGAGGCGCGGGCAGGGCCGCGCAGGCCCGCGCGGCTTCCGCCCGACGTGCGCGAGGGCGCGCGGCTCAGGCCGTGCGGACCCGCTGGCAGCGGGGGCAGAGGTGGCTCGAGCGGTTCATGAAGGCCTCGCGCACGATCGCGGTGCCACAGCGCGGGCACGGCCGCCCCTGCTGTCCGTAGGCGGCGAGGCTGTGGCTGAAGTACCCGGACTGCCCGTTCACGTTCACGTACTGCGCGTCGAAGCTCGTGCCGCCCTCGCCGAGGGCCTTGAGCAGCACGGCCCGGACCTCGGACAGCAGGAGGCGCGCCCTGGCCCGCGAGAGCGCCTCCGTCGGCTGCTCGGGGTGCACGCGTGCCGCCCAGAGACTCTCGTCGGCGTAGATGTTGCCCACGCCGCTGAGCAGGCCCTGGTCGAGCAGCGCGCGCTTCACCCCCGTGCGGCGGGCCAGGAGGCGCGTGACGACGGCAGCCTCGTCGAAGGCCGGGTCGAGGGGGTCGCGGGCGATGTGCGCGACCTGCTGCGGCACTCGCGACGCCCACGAGGGAACGGCAGGGGCCGAGGCTGAGGCCGACGGGGCCGCAGCGGCGGCGCGCACCTCGCCGTCGGCTGCCGCCTCAGGAGACCCGAGCAGGTGCGCCCCCGCGTAGCCGGCCGCACGGCCGTCGGGCGTGGGGACCGTCTCGTCGAGGGCCATCGACCCGAAGATCCGCTGGTCGACGAACGCGAGCCGCACGGCGCCGAGGCTCGGGCTGTCGACGTCGAGCCGGATGCGCATCAACCGGTCGCCCGGGTGATCGGAGCTGCGGAGCAGCACCTGGCCGCTCATGCCGAGGTGGGCGACGAGGGCGAGGGGGTGGTCGTGCGACTCGGCCGGCTCGAACGGGAACCAGAGGAACTTGCCGCGGCGGACGGCCGAGTCGAGGGTGCCGCCGACGAGGCGGTCGACGAAGTCGACGGACGGGCCCCGGTGCCGCTTGAGCGAGCGCTCGTCGAGCACGGTGACGCCCGTGACGACGGATCCGGCCACGACGGGCGCGAGGCCCGCACGGACGACCTCGACCTCGGGGAGCTCGGGCACGGGCTAGCGGTCGGTGCTCGAGAGCCGCGTCCAGGCCTCGAGCGCCGCGGCCATCTCGGCCTGCTTCTTGCTGCTGCCGGTGCCGTGGGCGACGTCGTCCGGCGAGTCGCCGAGCCGCACGGCGGCGTGGAACCGCTTGTCGTGGTCGGGCCCGCTGTCGGTCACGTGGTACGACGGCATCCCGCGGCCACGGGCGGCGCTCAGCTCTTGCAGGCTCGTCTTCGGGTCCATCGCGGCGCCGAAGCGCGCGGGGTCGACGAGGAGCGGTGCGACCAGTCGCAGCACGAAGGCGGTCGCGGCCTCTCCCCCCGCGTCGAGGTAGGTCGCGCCGATGATGGCCTCGACCGTGTCGGCGAGGATGGACGGCTTGTCGCGCCCGCCGGTCAGCTCTTCGCCGCGGCCGAGGCGCAGGTGCGCGCCGAGCCCGATGTTGCGGGCGACCTCGGCGAGGGCGACCGTGCTCACGAGGCTCGCGCGGCGCTTGGCCAGCTCGCCCTCGTCGAGGTCGGGGTTCTCGGTGAAGAGCATGACCGTCACGGCCTGCCCGAGGATCGAGTCGCCGAGGAACTCGAGCCGCTCGTTGTTGGCGATGCCGCCGTGCTCGTAGGCGTACGACCGGTGCGTGAGAGCGAGCTCGATCAGGTCGGGGCGCACCTCGATGCCGAGCTGCACCAACAGATCAGCCCGGTCGGCACGGGGGCTCGACACGGGCTGATCGGGGTGTGACGGTGTCACGGGTGACGTGGTCACGGGAGACGGGTTCAGACGTCGGCGACCTTGCGGCCCTTGTACTCCATGTACAGGGCGGTGCCGGCGCTGTCCTCGACGACCTTGGCACGGTGCGGGAGGCTGTAGGTGACCTTGCCGTTCTCGATGGTCTTCACCAGCTGGACGGGAGTGGCCTTCCACTGCGACCGACGTGCGTGGGTGTTCGAGCGTGACTGCTTCCTCTTGGGAACGGCCATGAGGTTCTCTTCTCTGTTGCGGCCCCCGCGGGGGCCTGGGTCTGACGTGGGTGGGTGACGCGGGTGGTCTCAGGCAGACGTGTCGGGCTTCGACTCGTTGTCGGTGACTGCCCTGCCAACTGGTTCTTGGAGGACCGGTGCCTGTTCAGCCTGGAACCCTGCGAGGGCCGACCACCGGGGATCGACGCCTTCACGGGGCTGGTAGTCGGGGATGTCCTCGACTCGTTCGCCCGTCACCGGGTCGAGTCCAGGGCAGTCCGGGCGACAGACCGGCTGGAAGGGCAGTGACAGGACCACTGCGTCTCTGACGACAGGTTCAAGATCGACGTGGTCTTCGTGAACCTGGTAGTCAAAAGCTTCGTCGACATCGTACGCGAAAAGCTCGGCGATATCGACTTCGACAGGCTCGGCGATCGGCTTGAGGCAGCGGCTGCACTCGCCGGTCGCGGTGCCGGTGACGGTCGCGGACACGAGGATGCCGTCGTGCAGGCCCTCGAGCCGCACGTCGAGGTCGAGCACGGCACCCGCCTGCACGGCGACCTGGCCCTCGCCCAGTCGCTCGGGCACCACGACCTCGATCGCGTGCTCGCGCATCTCGCCCGCTCGGTGCAGGAGGTCGTAGACCGACAGCGTCCAGGGGGTCTTGGTGTAGTGAGGCACGAGGGAAGACTCTACGCGCCCACGCCCGATCTCGCCTCCGACGGCCTCACGAGCGAGCGCGGGGCCAGGGTCGCCGCCACGCGGCGGCCGGGGGACGAGGAGGCGCGGAGGGCCCGCAGCACCCGTCGCGCGTCGTCCGCGACCGCGACCCCCGCGGGGTCGCCGCCGAACCGCTCCGCCTCGAGCGCCGCCGCCAGCGAGGCCAGGGCGCGCCGCGCCTCCTCGTCGGGACGGGCCACCGAGCGGAGGACGCCGTCGAGCGCGGCCGCAGCCGCGGCGGGCGTCGCGCCGGACGGCGGCGCCGCGCCGAGGTCGAGGGCGGTGTCGAGCACCTCGCGCCACGCGCCGAGGGCACGGTCGGGCGGACCCGCCGTGAGACGGCGCCGACGACGGGCGAGGCGCATGCCGGAGGGCACGACGAGCAGGGCGGCGAGGACGGCGAGGCCCAGGACGCCGCCGGCCACGGCGACGGGGCTCGAAGCGCCCGACCGAGCGGACGTGCCCTGCGTCTCCTCCGCGCCGGGCGTCGGGCCGGCCGCGCTCGGCACGGCGGAGGGCTCGTCGGCCGAGGGCTCGGGGGTCGCCTCGTCGGGCGCGCTGGGCGCGGCGGTCGGCTCGACGCCCGTCTCCTGCAGGTACGACTGCGGCGTGCCGAGCCCGACGGTCGGCTCGAACGGCACCCAGCCGAGTCCCTCGAAGTACAGCTCGGGCCAGGTGTGCAGGTCGTCGCTGCTGACGGCCCGGGCGGTCTCGTCCCCGAAGCCCGTGGGCGTGCCCGGCAGGAACCCCACGGCCATCCGCGACGGGATGCCCAGCGTGCGAGCCATGACCGCCATGGCGGAGGCGAAGTGCACGCAGTACCCGCTCTTCACCTCGAGGAACCGCTCGACGGCGTCGAGGCCGTTGCCGTCGTAGCCCTCGTCGACCGGGGTGTCCTCCGAGTAGGTGAAGTCCCCGTCACGGAACCAGTCCTGCAGGGCGACGGCGGCGTCGAAGGGGTTCGCGGAGTCCGCGGTGACCTCGGCCGCGAGGTCGGTGACGCTCTGCGGCACGCCGTCGATCGTCAGGTAGGCGGACATGTCCGAGGACTGGTCGCCGACGGCCGCGACGACCTGCTCGGGGCTGGGGTCGACCGGCCTGCTCTCGACCGTGTAGTCGAGGCCCTGCGTGCTCTCGCTGGTGCTGCGCACGGTCACGCCCGACTGGTCGACGAACGACCAGCCGTCGTCGAGCCCCGTGATGGTCTGCGGGGGCACGGGCACCGGCAGGTAGGGGCTGCGGAGGGCCCCGATCTGCACCTCCGTGCTGACGACGCGACGCGAGGTCCCCTCGGCGATGCCGGGGGCGTCGGGGATGGCGTCGAGGCCGTCGTCGGGGCCGATCTCGGCGTCGGCGGGGCTCCACGTGCGGCCGCTGAAGTCGACGAGGTCGACCAGCTTCAGGTAGGTGCCGTCGGCGTCGGACGACCGGTAGGTGAGGACCGTCAACGGCGCTCCGCGACGGAGGTCGTCGCCGAGGTCGACCACCGGGTTGACCCCGGTCGCGAGGCCCGTGCCGGTGCCGACCCCGGTCAGCGGGGAGACGCCGCCGAAGGGCACCACGGCCGTGAGCAGGGCCGCGACGCCGACCGCCGCGACTCCCCCGACGGCGGTCGCCCGGGTGGGACGACGCCCTGTCGAGACGGCCAGCAGCGCGATCCAGCAGAGGACCGCGAGCACCACCCAGGGCCACCGGACGGCCGTGCCGGGGACGAACGAGGGAACGGCCAGGACGACGGCGGGGAACGCCCCGGTGAGGCCGGGCAGGCGGCCGACGGTCGAGACGAGGTCGCTGACCACGGCCACGCCGAGCACGGCGGCGACCAGGACGGCGAGGAGGCCGTCCTGCACCTCGACGGGCGCGGTGCCCTCGACGATCGTCGTCGTCGCCTGGTCGCCCAGGTCGCGGAGGCGCTGCAGGGTCGCCGCCGTGGGGACGACGCCGAGGACCGCCGTGCCGCCCGAGACCAGGGCCGACGTGACGAGCAGCCCCGAGACGAGGCCGGCGACCCAGCCGAGCACCGGGCCGGCGCCCAGCGCCCTGACCCCGAGCGAGGCACCCAGCACGACCGCGGAGACCCCGGCGCCCGCGAACCACCAGCCTGCCCCCTGGAACAGCGAGGACAGGCTCGCCAGCGACGCCGCGAGGGTGAGCCAGACGAGCAGGCTGGTGGCCCAGCCCGTCGGCGGGGAGGCCGAGCGTCCGTGAGCCGACGAGACCCGGTCGGGCGGGCGCGGACTCGACGTCCGGGGTGCCGGGGAGCTGACGCCGCCGCCGCTCGCCGTGCGTCCGTTCTTCGTGATGTCAGCCATCGAGCAGCCCTGCCCCTCGGACGACGTCCGCGACGGCGTCGCCCGCCCCTGCCTCGACGACCCGCCACCGGGAGCTCCGCAGCGCTGCCGCGACCTCGTCGGGGCCGAGCGGCGCGTCGCGGGCGTCGCCCGTGGCCGACCGGACCGTGTGGGTGAAGCCGAGGGTCGGGGAGACCACGACGGCGACGGCGGACGCGCCGACCGCGCGCGACCGCAACAGGACGTCGAGGTCGCGGCGCCGGAGGCTGGACACGACGGCGACGACCGGCTCCCGAGCCGCGGCGGGCGGTGCGGGCGGCCCGGCCGGGTCGTCGAGGACGACGTCGGCGAGCGCGTCGAGGAAGGCGGTCGTGGTCTCGGGGTCGTGCCGGGCGACGAGGTCGCCGTCCGGCGTCGTGAGCAGCGCGACGGACCCCGCGTGGCCCCACTCGACCGCGAGCGTGGCGACGACCGACAGCGCCCACTCGAACGCGTCGCTGTGCCGACCCGCGCCTCCCGGACCCGTCGTCGCGTCGTCCCACGACCCGAGCGAGGTGGGGAGGACGAGGCGCACGTGCGGCAGGCCGTGCTGTTCCTCCTGGCGCACCATCAGGTCGTCGTGCCGCGCGGAGGCCTTCCAGTGCACGCGGCGCATCGGGTCGCCGCGACGGTACTCGCGGGTGACGGGGTCGTCCTCGGCGCCCGTGAGGCTCTGCCCGCGCTGGCGGCGGGCCCCGTCGCCGAGGGCCCGCGACTCGCGTGCGAGCCCGAGGTCGAGCACCTCGGGCACGACGACGAGCTCGTGCGTGCCGGGGACCGTCGTCCGGCGCCGCCCGACGCCGAACGACTCGACGAGGTCCACGGTCAGCGGGCCCACCCGGTGTCGGCCGCGGACGAGGTCGACGTGGCGGAACACGGCGGTGGAGGTGCGACCCGGCTCGAGCGCGACGGTCGCGGACTCCGCGGACGGCCCGCCCCTCCACGGCAGGCCCTCGCGAAGCACCACGACCTGGCTCCTCCCCCGGGGCGTGAGCGAGAGCGTCTCGACGACCGACCACCCGGCGACGCCGCGGCCGGGGCTGAATCGCCGCGCCACGTCGAGGTCGGGGCGGCGGACGACGAGGGAGACGAGCACCACGACGACCAGGAGCACGAGCACGAGCCCCGCGAAGACGAGGGGCGTCGAGTCGAGCAGCACGCCGGACACGACGACGACGACGCCGGCGGCGACCACGCCCGCTCCCCGCGCCGTGGGGCGCGGCGCCTGCCCGAGCGCCACGGTCAGCGCGCGTCGGCGGGGTCGCCGAGCGGCACGTCGGTCGCCTCGACCACGTCGGCGACGAGGTCGTACGCCGCGGTGACCGCCCCTGCCCCGGCACGGCCCGCGAGGATGATCCGGTGCCCGAGGACGGGCCCGCTGAGGGCGTCCACGTCGTCGGGGACCACGAACGAGCGGCCGTTCAGCGCCGCCCACGACTTCGCGGCCCGCATCAGCTGGAGCGTGGCGCGGGGGCTCGCCCCGAGCCGGACGTCGGGGTGCACCCGGGTCGCCTGCACGATGCGGACCGCGTACCGCTCGACCGCCTCGGCGGCGTAGACGTCGCGGACGGCGGCGATCATGCGGGTCAGGTCGTCGAGCGAGACGAGGGGCTGCAGCACGTCGAGGGGACTCGTCCGCTCGCGCTGGCGGAGCATGCGCAGCTCGCTCTCGGCGTCGGGGTAGCCGAGCGAGATGCGGGCCATGAAGCGGTCGCGCTGCGCCTCGGGCAGCGCGTAGGTGCCCTCCATCTCGACCGGGTTCTGCGTCGCGACGACGAGGAACGGCTGCGGCAGGGGGTGCGTGATGCCGTCGACGGTGACCTGCCGCTCCTCCAGGCTCTCCAGCAGGGCCGACTGCGTCTTCGGGGACGCCCGGTTGATCTCGTCGCCGATGACGACGTTCGCGAAGACGGGGCCGGGGACGAACTGGAAGCCGCCCCGCTCCCGGTCGTAGACCGAGACGCCCGTGATGTCGCTCGGCAGCAGGTCGGGGGTGAACTGGATGCGCGTGACGGTGGCGTCGACCGCCTTGGCGAGCGCCCGGGCGAGCTGCGTCTTGCCGACTCCGGGGACGTCCTCGATCAGGAGGTGCCCCTCGGCCAGCAGGACGGTGAGCGCCGTGCTGATGGCCCCGTCCTTGCCGTCGATCACCGTGGCCACGGCCTCGAGGACGCCGCGCGCCTTCTGCTGCACCTCGTCGAGCGACATCGGCGGGCCCGCGACCGCGGCCTCGGGCCTGCGGCGGTCGCGTCGAGCGTCGCTGCCGGGGGTGCTGGTCGTGGTCGTCGTCATCGTCGTCGTCTCTCGGGTGCCGGGCGTGATCTGGATCGGTCCGTGGTGCGTCGTGTCGTGTTCGGAGTGCGGTGCGGCGGAGGTGGGTCGGTGGGCCAGGGTCGCGGGGTGGGCCGGGTCGGTCAGCTCGTCGCGAGGTAGTCGGCGACGGCCGTCGGGACGTAGGGCCGCACGTCGCCGCCGAGCGACGCGACCTGGCGCACGAGCGAGCTCGAGACGTGGGCGTGGGCCGGGTCGGGCAGCAGGAACACCGTCTCGACGCCGGCCAGGCTGCGGTTCATGATGGCCATCGGCGTCTCGTAGGCCACGTCGACCTGGGAGCGGATGCCCTTGACGAGGACGGACGCGCCGACCTCGGTGCAGTAGTCGACCAGCAGCCCGACGCTCCAGCTGTGCACCGACACGGTGCCCGGCAGGCCCGCGTCGCGGAGGGACCGCTCGAGCAGCGACACCCGCTTCGGCAGAGGCAGGAGGGCCGTCTTGTCGGGGTTGTGCACGACCAGGACGTGGACCTCGTCGAAGATGCCCGCAGCCCTGGCGATGACGTCGACGTGGCCGAGGGTGACCGGGTCGAACGACCCCGGGACGACGGCGATCCTGCTCATCCCGTCACCCTAGCCGGTGGCTCGGCAGAGACCCTCAGCCCGCCGCCATGAAGTCGCGGCTCGAGTCGTCGAGCCGGCGCGCGATGGCTGCGGCGAGCGCGGGGTGCTCCCCCAGCGACGGGTCGGCCTCGAGCAGCTCGGCGGCGTGCTCGCGGGCGGTGCCGATCAGGTCGCCGTCGGTCGTCACCCGCAGCAGGCGCAGCGACGACCGGCCGCCCGACTGGAGGCTGCTGAGCACGTCGCCCTCGCGCCGCAGCTCGAGGTCGACCTGGGCGAGCTCGAACCCGTCGAGGGTGGCGGCGACGGCGTCGACGCGCTCGCGTGCCGTCGAGTCGACGGGCGCGTGCGTCACCAGGAGGCAGAGGCCCGGATGGCCGCCCCGGCCGACCCGGCCGCGCAGCTGGTGCAGCTGCGAGATGCCGAACCGGTCGGCGTCGAGCACCACCATCGTGGAGGCGTTGGGGACGTCGACGCCGACCTCGATCACCGTGGTCGCCACCAGCAGGTCGATCTCGCCCCGGGCGAAGCGCTGCATGACGTCGTCCTTCTCGTCGGCCGACATGCGACCGTGCAGCGGCTCGACCCGGGCGCCAGCGAGCACGGGCAACGAGCGGGCGAGAGCCGTGACGGCCTCGACGCTGGCGCGCTCGGGGGCAGGAGGCGCGCCTCCTGCGGTCTCGTCGGCCGCGGCGGAGCCTGCCCTGCCTGCCTCCGGTCCCCCGCCCTCGGCCCCGGCGGCCGGCTCGCCCTGCTCGACCGTCGCGGCGTCGATGGCGGGGCAGACGACGAAGACCTGGCGCCCCTTCGCGATCTCCTCTGCGGAGCGCTGCCAGATGCGGTCGGCCCAGCCGGGCCGGTCGGCGAGGGGCACGACGAACGACTCGATCGGCTGTCGGCCGGCCGGCAGCTCGGTGATCGTCGACACGTCGAGGTCGCCGAAGACGGTCATCGCGACCGTGCGAGGGATGGGCGTCGCGGTGAGCACGAGCACGTGCGGCGGGGCGGCGCCCTTGCGGCGGAGGGACTCGCGCTGCTCGACGCCGAAGCGGTGCTGCTCGTCGACGACGACGAGCCCGAGGTCCCAGAACTCGACCGCGTCGCTGATCAGCGCGTGGGTGCCGACGACGATCCGGGACTGCCCGCTCACCACCGCGAGGGTGGCCTTGCGGCGCTCGGCGGTGCTCATCTGCCCGGTCAGCAGCACGGGGCGCAGCTCGGCGGCGAGGTCGGGGCCGAGCGACCGCACGATCGAGCGGAGGTGCTGCCCCGCGAGCACCTCGGTCGGGGCGAGCAGCGCCGACTGGCCGCCGCTCTCGGCGACCGCCAGCATCGCGCGCAGGGCCACGAGGGTCTTGCCCGAGCCGACCTCGCCCTGCACGAGGCGGTTCATCGGGACGTCGGCCGCGAGGTCGCGGTCGATCTCGGAGCCCACCAGGACTTGGTCGGCGGTGCGCTCGAAGGGCAGCGCCGCGTCGAGGCGCTCGAGCAGGCCGCCCGGCCTCGCCGAGCGAGCCGTCGCCTTCGTCGTGCGCAGAAGGGCACGCTGCTGCAGCAGCGCGCTCTGCAGCACGAACGCCTCCTGGAACCGCAGGGCGTCGCGGCCCCTCAGGTGGTCCCTGTCCTTCTCGGGCCGGTGGACCAGCTCGAGCGCCTCGCGGAGCGGCACGAGCTCGAGCTCGGCCCGGACCGACGCCGGCACGGGGTCGTCGAGAGGCGGCAGCGTGTCGAGCACCACCTCGACGGACTTCTGCACCTGCCAGGACGCCACGGAGGCGCTGGCCGGGTAGATCGGGATCGGCTGCCGGGCGAAGGCCTGCGCCTCGGCGTCACCGATGCCTGCGACGGCCTCGTGCGACGCGTCGAACAGCTCGTAGTCCGGGTGCGCCAGCTGCCGGAGGCCGCGGTAGTCGCCCACCTTGCCTGCGAAGATGCCGCGCGCCCCGGGGACGAGGTCGCGCGAGCGCCAGGCCTGGTTGAAGAACGTCAGGGTGAGGATGCCTTCGCCGTCGCCGATGCGCACCTCGAGGATCGACCCCCGCCGGGCCCGCATGGTGCGCTCGCGCACGTCGAGCACCTCAGCCACGATCGTCACGGACTCGCCGAGCGGCAGCGAGTCGAGCGCCGTCAGCTCGCCGCGCCGGGCGTAGCGCCGCGGGTAGTGCGACAGCAGGTCGCCGACGGTCCGCAGCCCGAACGCCTTCTGCATCGCCTGGGCCGTGCGGCCGCCCAGGGCGCTCGAGAGCGCGGCGTCGAGCGGCGACGGGTCGGGCAGGGGCGCGGGCACGCGTCCACGCTACTGCGCGCCCCCGACAGGGACGGGCGGCCCGCGGAGCCGGCCCCGCGCCTCAGAGCCGGAACGAGTAGCCGCCGGAGGCGCGGGTCGACGCCGCGAGCGCGGTCACGTGCCGGTCGTCGTTCACCTCGAGGGCCCGGAGCTGCCGCGCGACCTGCCGTGCGGACTGCTTGCAGAACCCGATCGCCAGGTGGCGCTCGGCGTCGGAGTCGGCCCGCGCCTCCTCGAGGGCGACCGAGGCCCGTGACAGCACGGCCGTCTGCGCGTAGATGCCGGACGCCGCGTCGGCGAGGCGCTTCTGCACGAGCTGGGCCTCCTGCACCCGCTTGCCGTGCTTGCGGAGGGCGCCCTCGGCCCGCTCGCGCAGCTGAGAGACCTGCTCGCCCACCTGGGCCGCGGCGCGCGCGAGCTGAGGGTGCACGCCCACCGGCCGCTCGGGCCTGATGCGACGCTGCACCCGACCTGCCACGTACGGCGCCAGCACGCCCATCGCCCGGCCGGGGTCGCCGATGCTGAGGGAGGCGACGTCCGGCAGCTCCTCGCTGAGGGCCTTGAGTCCGTTGAGGGCGACGAAGGCGCGGAGGACGTCGTTCGCGCCCTCGAAGATCGGGAAGATGCGGAAGTCGCGCAGGGCCTTCGACAGCGGGTGCCCCTCCATGTAGGCCTCGCCGCCGTGCAGCTGCACCGCGCGGTTGAGGGCGTACCAGCCGGTGTCGCTGGCGGTCACCTTGGTCATGGCCGACTCGAGCGCGAAATCGGTGTCGCCGCGGTCGACGAGACCGGTGGTCAGGTACGACATCGACTCGACGCCGTAGATCTGCTGCGTCATCCACGCGAGCTTGTCGCCGACCATCTCGAAGTCGGCGAGCGGCCTGCCGAACTGGTGACGCGCCTCCGTGTGCTCGAGGCTCAGCTCGAGGAACCGCTTCATGCCGCCCGCGATGGCCGTGCCCATCGACATGCGGCCGTTGTTCAGCGTGTTCACCGCGATGCGGAAGCCGTCGCCCGGCTCGCCGAGCAGGTTCTCCGCGGGCACCCGCACGTCCTTGAAGTGCACGCGCTGGAGGTGGTTGGCCTTGAGGCCGTGGGTCTCGAAGCGGGGGCCGGTGCTGAGCCCGTCCGTGCCCTTCTCGACGATCAGGGCCACGTGCCCGAGGTCGCTCTGCGCGAAGACCGTCAGGACGTCCTTGTCGCCGTTGCCGATCCAGCGCTTCTCGCCGTTCAGCAGCCAGCTCCCGTCGGCCTGCCGCTCGGCCCGGGTCTCGAGGGCGTAGGCGTCGCTGCCCACGTTCGGCTCGGTGAGGACGAAGGCCGCGAGCTTCCGTCCGCTCGCCAGGTCGGGCAGCCAGCGGGCTTTCTGGTCGTCCGTGCCGAAGAGGTGCAGCGGCTTCGTGCCGATCGACTGGTGCACGCCCATCACGGTGGCGAGGGTGCCGTCGACCCGGCCGAACTCCTCGTAGACGCGGCAGTAGGCGCTCTGGCTGAGGCCGAGCCCGCCGTACTCCTCGGAGACGAAAAGGCCCATCAGCCCTCGCTCGCCGAGTGCGCGCACCGTGTCGTCGCCGATCCAGCCCTCGCGCTCGGCCCGCAGCGGGTCGTAGTCGGCCAGCACCTCCCGGGCCGACGCGGAGACCGTCTCGACCCTGGCAGCCTCGGCCGTCGACATGTGCGGGTAGGGGAACGCCAGCTCGGACGCGATGCGCCCCGCGAAGAGCGACTTGGTGAACGAGGGCCTGACAGTACGATCGACGCTGGTCATGGGGGCGATCGTGCCCGCAGGGGTGCCGGCGGACAACTCGCTTGTGCGGGTCCCACGACCGGTCGGGCACCTCCTCGGGACCGCGTTGTCGACTTGCTCGAACGACTGCGGCGATGGACCAGGATGGGGTCGTGTCCCGCATCATCTCCGGCTTCGCCGACAACCTGACCCTGGCCGTGCCGAAGACGGGCACCCGACCCACGAGCGACCGGGTGCGCGAGGCGCTGTTCTCGTCGCTCGACGCGCGGGACGAGATCGCCGGACGCCGCGTGCTCGACCTCTACGCCGGCACCGGCGGGCTCGGACTCGAGGCAGCGTCGCGGGGGGCCGCCTCGGTCGTGCTCGTCGAGAAGGCGCCGGCCGCGGCGAAGGCGCTGCGGAAGAACGTCGACGCCGTCGTGGGCCGGGCACCCGCCGGGAAGGCACCCCGGGTCGACGTCGTCGCCCAGCCGGTCCGGTCGTACCTCGGCGGCGGCGCCGGACTCGTCGACCTGGTCTTCTTCGACCCGCCCTACGAGCTGTCCGCGGCCGAGCTGGCCGCCGACCTCGAGGCGCTGCTGCCGTCGCTGGCCGAGGAGGCGCTGGTCGTCGTCGAGCGCGCCTCCCGCGACGGGGAGCCCGGCTGGCCCGACGGGCTCACGCTCGACGCCCGCAAGTCGTACGGCGACACGACGGTCTGGTTCGCGACGCTCGACGCCTGAGCAGCGGGTGGGACTGCGGGTGCGGCTGCTGCCGAGGGGCCCGCAGGATGTCGAGGCGAGACAGATCCGCCTCGGCAGGGCCGCCGCAGGCTGGCCCCGGGCACTCCTCGGGCCGGATCACTCTCACATTATGGGGCAGAGAACATCGTCGGGGCCGCGGGCGGACGCGGCGGGGCACGAGGGGCAGCGACCGGGCAGGTCAGCCCTGCTGGCCGGTCCAGAGGCGGTAGGGGTCCCAGCCGCCGGGCTCGCCGAGGTCGCGGCCGTCGACGGCGACACGGGGGGTGCCTCCTGCGAGGTCACGGACCGTGCCGATCGGCCGGAAGTCCCCGGGCAGGTCGACGCCCGCCGGGAACGTCGCGAGCAGCGAGTGGTCCTCTCCCCCGGCGAGGGCAGCGTGCGGGTCGGCACCGAGGGCCCCCGACTCGAGGTCGAGCACGACTCCGGAGGCGCGGGCAAGGCGGGACGCGTCGAGCGCGAGACCGTCGGAGAGGTCGAGCATCGCCGTGGCCCCGGCTAGGGCGGCAGCGGGCCCGTCGGCGATCGGCGGCGTGGGCGCCAGCTGCCAGCCGACGTCGGCGTCGCGGTCGCGCACCTCGCGGGCGAGGGCGGCATCGGGGACGCCGTCGTGGTCGACCCCGAGGCGGAAGAGCAGGTCGAGGCCCCGGGCCGCCCGGCCGAGCGGACCGGAGACGGCGACCACGTCGCCGACGCGGGCACCGTCGCGGCGGACCGGGTCGTGTCCGCCGAGGTCGCCGAACGCCGTGACCGCCACGGTGAAGACCGCGGAGACGGAGAGGTCGCCGCCGACGACGCCGCAGCCGGGCGCCATGGCCGCGCACGCGTCGCGGAGCCCGTCGGCGAGGCCTTCCAGGTCGGTGACGGGAGTGTCGCCCGGGACGGCCAGCGCCACCACGAGGGCGGTGGGACGGGCCCCCATGGCCGCCACGTCGGAGAGGTTCGAGGCGGCGGCCTTCCAGCCGAGGTCGTGCGGCGTCGACCAGGCGCGCCGGAAGTCAGGGCCGTGCACCATCAGGTCGGTCGTGACGACGAAGCGGCCGTCGGGCGAGGCGACGACGGCGGCGTCGTCGCCCGGGCCGAGCTGCGTGTCGAGACCGCGGGGCAGGCGGGGCAGGATGCGCGCGAGGGTGGTCAGCTCGCCGACGGCCTCGACGGTGTCCGCAGGATCGACGGTGTCGGCAGCAGCGACGGTGTCCGCTGCAGCGGCGGTGTCGGCAGCGTCGGCGGTGTCGGCAGTGTCGGCAGCGTCGGCGGTGTCGGCAGCGTCGGCGGTGTCGGCAGCGTCGGCGGTGTCGGCAGCGTCGAGAGACCTGGAGGATCGTTCCATGGGGTCGACGGTAGCCTGGCCGGGATGTCCGCTCCGTCCCGCCGCCTCCTGCGCCCTTCCCTCGTCGTCGCGCTCGGCGTCGTCGCCGCGTCGATCCTCTCGGGCTGCACGGCCGCCGTGCCGATGCAGTCGGCCGACGGTGCGAACGACCCCGACTGCGCCCAGGTCGTCGTGCACCTGCCCGACACGGTCGGGCCGGACTCCGACCCCCAGCAGCGGCGGGAGACCGACGCGCAGGGGACGGGAGCCTGGGGCACGCCCTCGACGGTGCTGCTGCGCTGCGGCGTCGAGTCCCCCGCGATCTCCGACCTGCCCTGCAACGACGTGCAGGGCGTCGACTGGCTGTCGGACGACGGCCCCGAGGACGGCGACACCTTCACGTTCACGACGTACGGCCGCACGCCCGCCGTGCAGGTCGTCGTCAGCGCCGAGGTCGGCAGCACGGCCCTCTTCGACCTCGCCGACGCCGTCGGGTACCTGCCGGAGGACGGCCGCGGCTGCGTCGGCGTGGAAGACCTGCCGAGCGTCGGCGACCCCTCCGACACCTCGACCGACGGACCGTCGGAGACGCCCGCTCCCTGACGCGGTGACCCGGTGACGGGCTGACGCGCTGAAGGAGCCGGCACCGTGGTGCGCCGCGCCGCCGCTCGATCTGCGTCGCGGCCAGCATCCACGATCGCACCGGGTCTCGTGCACTGCATCGTGTCTGGACGCGGTGCAGTGCACGAGACCCGGTGCGATGTCCGGTCCCGACACGAGCCAGCCGACGACGCCCACGGCCGGGGGCGCCGGCTCAGCGGTCGGTCGCGAGCCCCAGCTCGATGAGCTCGGTGATGAGCTCGGGGTAGCTCAGGCCGCTCGCGAGCCAGCAGGCCGGGAACATCGAGATCGGCGTGAAGCCGGGCATCGTGTTGACCTCGTTGACGACCCAGCCCCCGTCTGTGAGGAAGAAGTCGACCCGGGCGAGCCCGGTGCCGTCGATCGACTCGAAGGCGAGGGCCGCGAGCCGCTGCATCTCGGCCAGCTCGTCGTCCGACAGCGGCGCCGGGCACAGCAGGTCGGCGCCCGCCCCGCCCAGGTACTTCGACTCGAAGTCGTAGAAGGTCTCGTCGCTGAGCACGATCTCGCCCGCGACCGACGTGCGCGGGGCTCCGCCGTCGCGTCCGCCGAGCACGGCGCACTCGATCTCGCGGCCGACGACGCCGGCCTCGACGAGGACCTTGTGGTCCTCCGCCAGCCCGACCTGCATGGCAGCGGCCAGCTGGTCGGGGCCGTCGACGCGTGAGACGCCGACGCTCGACCCGGCACGTGCGGGCTTGACGAAGAGCGGGAAGCCGAGCGAGGCGACCTCGGCGGCCACCGCCTCCGGGGCGCTGGCCCACTCGGCGCGGCGCACCGTCCGCCAGGGAGCGACGGCGATGCCGGCCTGCTGCAGCACGGTCTTGGTGAAGTGCTTGTCCATGCCGACGGCCGAGGCGAGCAGGCCGGCGCCGACGTAGGGCAGCCCGACGAGCTCGAGCAGGCCCTGGACGGTGCCGTCCTCGCCGAACCGGCCGTGCAGGATCGGGAACACCACGTCGACGTCGCCGAGCAGGCGGAGGCCGCCGTCGGGCTCGACGACGCTCAGCCCCCGACTCGTGGCGGTCTCGGGCCAGCGCACCCGGGTGCCGTTGTCGCGCACCTCCGGCAGCGACTCGGCGTCGAGGGCGAAGAGGGCCGCGTCGTCGGGCTGCAGCGTGAAGGCGCCCTCGCGGGTGATGCCGACGGGCACGACCTCGAAGCGGTCGCGGTCGATCGCGGCGAGCACGCCCCCGGCGGTGGCGCAGCTGATCGAGTGCTCGCTCGAGCGGCCGCCGAACAGGACGACGACGGTCTGCTTCTCGACGCTCGCCGCGGCTCCGGTCGCAGGGGCCGCGGTCGTGGCGGGGGTGGTGGTGGTCATCGAGGGGCCCTTCGGGGTGGTTCGGCGCCGCCGGCCCGCGTGAGCAGGCAGGAGGAGCGGGTCGCGTCCGTGACGGACGCCGCGCCTCCTGCCGCTACTCGCCCTGGGGCTCGTCGGTCTCGGTCAGGTGCGGCGCGATGTTCCGCGGGTCGAGCGTACCGGCGAGCACCTCGGCGACCTGCTGCACGATGGGCATGTCGACCCCTCGCGAGCGGGCCAGCTCGAGGATCGGCGCGACGGAGCTCAGCCCCTCGGCGGTCTGGTTCATCTGCCGGACGACGTCGCCGAAGGCGTAGCCCTGGCCGAGGAGGCGGCCGGCCGTGTTGTTCCGCGAGAGCGGCGACTCGCACGTCGCGATGAGGTCGCCGAGGCCCGCGAGCCCCGCGAGCGTCTCGGCCTTGGCCCCGAACGAGACGGCGAACGAGGTCATCTCGGCCAGGCCGCGGGTGATGATCGACGCCTTCGTGTTCTCGCCGTAGCCGACGCCGTCGACGATGCCGATGGCGACCGCGATGAGGTTCTTGAGGACCCCGCCGAACTCGGTGCCGATCACGTCGGTGTTCACGAACGAGCGGAAGTACGGGTTGGTCGCGGTGGCGGCGACGAGCGTCGCGGTCTCGAGGCTCTGCGACGAGACCACGGCGGCGGTCGGCTGTCGCTTGGCGATCTCGAGCGCGAGGTTCGGGCCGGAGGCGACGGCGATCAGGTCGGGGTCGATGTCGAGCTCTTGCTCGATGACCTGGCTCATGCGCAGGCCGGTCGCCTTCTCGACGCCCTTCATGAGGCTGACCACCGGGACGCCGCGCGGGACGAGCTCGCGCACCGCGGCGAGGTTGTCGCGGAGGGTCTGGCTGGGCACCGAGAGGTAGACCTGCTCGGCGCCACGGAGCGCCGCGGCCACGTCGGGCGTCGCCACGAGGGTGCGGGGCAGGTTGATGCCCGGCAGGTAGTCGCTGTTGCGCTTGCTCTCGGTGATCTCGCGCGCGACCTCGGGACGCCGGGCCCAGAGCGTGACGTCCGCCCCGCCCTCGGCGAGGACCTTCGCGAACGTCGTGCCCCAGCTGCCGGAGCCCAGCACGGCCACCGTGCGGGGCACGGCGCTGCGCATCACGACCGAGATCGCCTCCGTCGTGACGGCGCCCTCGCCGAGGGCCCCGATGGCGTCCTCCCGCGTCCCGGCGCCTCGACCGGCGTCGCCGGTCACGTCGTGGCTGCTGTCGGCGCGGCTGCTGTCGTCACGGCTGCTCAAAGCGTCCGGTCTCCTTCTGGTGCTTCGTGTGCGGGTCCCACTGCTCGGCGGGCGCCTCCTCGTCGCGGAGGCCGGCCAGCAGCTCGGTGATGCGCTGCATGACGAGGGCCGTGGCCTCGGTGTAGGCGGCCTGGTCGAGGTGGCGGCCCCGCCACGGCGACAGGTCGACGGGGTCGCCGATGGCTGCCACGATGCGCTTGCGCGGGAACAGGCTGATCTTCGCCGAGTAGCGGCCCATCACGTGCTGGCTGCCCCAGTGCGCCATCGGGATGAGCGGCACCCCCGCCTGGAGGGCGAGCCGGACGGCTCCGCTCTTGCCCTTCATGGGCCACAGGTCGGGATCGCGCGTGAGCGTCCCCTCGGGGTAGATGATCACTCCCCCGCCGCTGGTCGCCAGGGCGCGCCCGGCCTGCAGAGGGTCGCTGTCGTGCGTGCGGCCGCCGCGCTCGACGGGCACGTGGCCCATGGCGCGCATCAGCGAGCCGAACACGGGCACGCGGAAGAGCGACGCCTTGGCCAGGAACCGCGGGACGCGTCCGAGGGTCCACATCAGCCGCGCCACGACGACGGGGTCGATGTTCGTGTAGTGGTTCGGCGCGAGCACGAAGGCACCCTCGGCCGGCAGCTTCTCGGCGCCGCGCACCTCGATGCGGGCGAGCCGGTCGAAGAGCGGGGCGCCCACGGCGGCGACGCCCCGGAACACGGCGCTCTTCTCCTTGCCCCGGCCGAAGCGACCGACCCGGCGGGGCGTCTGGACGAGGGGAGCGTCGACCCCACCGGCCGGCGGGGTCGGCGAGGAGGCGTCGATCACGTCGCGATCAGCCCTGGAAGTCGAAGTCGGCGCCCAGCTTGCGCAGCTTCGCGATGAAGTGCTCGTAGCCGCGGCTGATGATGCCGACGTTGCTGATCTTCGACTCGCCCTCGGCCGTCAGCGCGGCGATGAGGTGGCTGAAGCCGCCGCGGAGGTCGGGCACGCGGATGTCGGCGCCGTGAAGCGCGGTCGGGCCGTTGATGACGGCCGCCTGCTCGAACTCGCGACGGGCGACGCGGCGGTCGTGCCCCGGCAGGCCCTCTTTGTGGACGGTGATGTCGGCGCCCATGTCGTTCAGCGCCTCGGTGAACTGGAAGCGGTTCTCGTAGACGGTCTCGTGCACGATCGAGGTGCCCTGCGCCTGGGTGAGCGCCACGATGAGCGGCTGCTGCCAGTCGGTCATGAAGCCGGGGTGCACGTCGGTCTCGACGACGACGGGCTTGAGCTCGCCGCCGGGGTGGAAGAAGCGGATGCCGTCCTCGTGGACGTCGAAGTCGCCGCCGACCTTGCGGAAGACGTTGAGGAACGTCATCAGGTCTTTCTGGTCGGCGCCCTCGACGAAGATGTCGCCCTTGGTCGCGAGCGCGGCGCTCGCCCAGCTGGCGGCCTCGTTGCGGTCGTTGATGGCCCGGTGCGTGTAGCCGCGCAGCGTCTTGACGCCCTCGATGAAGATGACGCGGTTCGGCTCGACGGAGACGATGGCGCCCATCTTCTGCAGGATGGCGATGAGGTCCATGATCTCGGGCTCGATGGCCGCGTTGCGGAGCTCGGTGACGCCGTCGGCGAGCACGGCCGTGAGCAGGACCTGCTCGGTCGCGCCGACACTCGGGTAGGGCAGCTCGATGTTGGCGCCCTTGAGCCCGTCGGGCGCGGTGAGGTGGATGCCGTTGTACGACTTGTCGACGACCGCGCCGAAGGCACGGAGCGCGTCGAGGTGGAAGTCGATGGGACGGTCGCCGATGCGGCAGCCGCCGAGGTCGGGGATGAACGCCTCGCCCAGCCGGTGCAGCAGCGGGCCGCAGAAGAGGATGGGGATGCGGCTGGACCCGGCGTGCGCGTCGATCTCGGCGAAGTGCGCCGACTCGACGTTGGCCGGGTCGAGGATCATCTCGCCGCGGGCCGGGTCGGTGATGCGGACGCCGTGCACCGACAGCAGGCCGCGGACGACGTTGACGTCGCTGATGTCCGGGACGTCGCGCAGGATGCTCGGGGTGTCGCCGAGCAGCGCGGCGACCATCGCCTTCGTGGCGAGGTTCTTCGCCCCGCGCACCTCGATGCGACCGATCAGCGGCTTGCCGCCGCGGATGACGATCTCATCGGACTTCAGGCCGACACGGGCCCCTGCAGCTGCTGCGTCTTGGACGAGAGAGTTCACTTACTTCACCGGCAATGTCTTCGGGCGCCAGGCGGCGCGGCGGGTTTCGAATTCTGTGATGGCGGCTTCGTCGCGGAGGGTCAGTCCGATGTCGTCGAGACCCTCGAGGAGGCGCCACTTAGTGTAGGCATCGACCTCGAACGAGACCGTGAGGTCGCCGACCGTGGCGGTCTGCGCGGCGAGGTCGACGGTGATCTCGATGCCCGGAGCGGCCTCGACGACCGCCCAGATCCGCTCGATGTCGTCCTCGGCCACGACGGCGCTCAGCAGGCCCTGCTTGCCCGAGTTGCCCCGGAAGATGTCGCCGAAGCGCGAGCTCAGCACGACGTCGAAGCCGAAGTCGCGGAGCGCCCAGACGGCGTGCTCGCGGCTCGAGCCGGTGCCGAAGTCGGGGCCGGCCACGAGCACTCGCGCGCCCTGGTACTCCGGGCGGTTGAGCACGAAGTCCGGGTCCTGGCGCGCCGAGAAGAAGAGCGCGTCCTCGAAGCCGGTCTTGGTGACCCGCTTGAGGAACTCGGCCGGGATGATCTGGTCGGTGTCGACGTTCGAGCGCTTCAGGGGCGCGGCCACGCCGGTGACGACGGTGAACTTCTGCACTAGGACGCGCCTCCTGCGGTCTGGCCGGTCAGCTCGGCGGCGACCTGGTCGTGGATCAGGGTCGCCGAGGCCGGGTCGGCCCCGCCGAGCGCGCCTGCCTCGTCGGCCGACAGGTCCCACGGGGACGACAGGGTGCCGCGGACGGCGGTCGCGGCGGCGACCAGCGGCGACACGAGGTGGGTGCGCCCGCCCTTGCCCTGGCGGCCCTCGAAGTTGCGGTTCGAGGTCGACGCGCAGCGCTCGCCCGGGGCGAGCTGGTCGGGGTTCATGCCGAGGCACATCGAGCAGCCGGCGAAGCGCCACTCGGCGCCGAAGTCGGTGAAGACCTTGTCGAGGCCCTCGGCCTCGGCCTCGAGCCGCACGCGGGCCGAGCCCGGCACGACCATCACGCGGACGCCCTCGGCCTTGGTCTTGCCCTGCACGATCGACGCGAACGCCCGCAGATCTTCGATGCGGCTGTTCGTGCACGAGCCCATGAACACCGCGTCGACGGGGATCTGCTTCATCGGCGTGCCGGCCTCGAGGGCCATGTACTCGAGGGCGCGCTCGGCTGCGGCGCGCTCGTTGGGGTCGACGACGGTCGAGGGATCGGGCACCGAGTCGCTCAGCGAGACGCCCTGGCCCGGGTTCGTGCCCCAGGTGACGAACGGCTCGAGCGAGTCGGCGTCGAGGAACACCTCGGCGTCGAACACGGCGTCGTCGTCGGTCGGGAGGGTCTTCCAGTAGGCGACCGCCTCGTCCCAGTCGGCGCCGGTCGGGGCGTGGTCGCGGCCCTCGAGGTAGTCGAAGGTGATCTGGTCGGGGGCGACCATCCCGGCACGGGCGCCGGCCTCGATCGACATGTTGCAGATCGTCATGCGCCCCTCCATCGAGAGGGCGCGGATCGCGCTGCCGCGGTACTCGAGCACGTAGCCCTGGCCGCCGCCGGTGCCGATCTGCGCGATGACCGCCAGGATGACGTCCTTCGCCGTCACGCCGGGGCGCAGCGTGCCCTCGACGGTGACGGCCATGGTCTTGAACGGCTTGAGCGGCAGGGTCTGCGTCGCCATGACGTGCTCGACCTCGCTCGTGCCGATGCCGAAGGCCATCGCGCCGAACGCGCCGTGCGTCGAGGTGTGCGAGTCGCCGCAGACGACCGTGATGCCCGGCATGGTGAGGCCGAGCTGCGGCCCCACGACGTGGACGATGCCCTGCTCGGCGTCGCCGAGCGGGTGCAGGCGGACGCCGAACTCGGCCGTGTTGCGGCGGAGCGTCTCGATCTGCGTGCGGCTGGTGAGGTCGGCGATCGGCTTGTCGATGGCGAGGGTCGGGGTGTTGTGGTCCTCGGTGGCGATCGTCAGGTCGGTGCGCCGCATCGGCCGCCCTGCCTGCCGGAGCCCGTCGAAGGCCTGCGGGCTCGTGACCTCGTGGAGGAGGTGGAGGTCGATGTAGAGAAGGTCGGGGGCGCCGTCCTCGCCCTTGACGACGACGTGGTCGTCCCACACTTTCTCGGCAAGCGTCCTGCCCACGGGCACGCCCCTCTCCTCGGGTGTCTCGGTCGGAATGATCGTCGAAGTCTACGCCAGCGCCTCCCGGCCCCTGCCCGACGCGCTGCCGGGTGCAACGCGGCCGCGGGCGCCCGGCATTCCCCCCGGCGAGCGCCGCGGCCGAGGTCTCCGAACACGAGGTGGGCGCGCGGCACCTCGCGGGTCCTGACTGGTACCAGGTCCCCCGTCGTGCGGCGGCGGGCCCGCCCGACGAGGAGGTCGACCGAGCATGGCGCGAGACGACGCTCCCTGGCTGCCGGCCCGTCCGGCCGCGGGCCGCCGTGCCGACGTGCCGGAGGCCGGCGCGGCGCAGCCCGCCTCCCTGCCGTCCGGCTCCCGCCCCTCCCCTGCCGTGCCGCACGAGGAGGCGCCCCGACGTCGCCGCCGGACGACCGCCTCCTCGTCGTCCCGCCTGCGCTCCGCCTACCTCGCCCTCGCCCTCGCGACCACGGCCGTGCTCGTCGCCGGCGTCGCGGTCGTCCCTCGCTACGGCAGCGGCCCGGCGACCGGCACGCCCGTCGCGGACGAGCTGCGACGCCTGCCCACGGACGCCGCGTGGAGCCTCGACCTCGCCGGCCTCCTCGCGCCCGACGTGCCCCCGAGCTGCGTGCACGTCTGGCCCTCCGCCGCCGTCGACGGCCTCGTCGCGGTGGGCACCTCGGTGGACCTCGAGACCGACGACGCCGCGTCGTCGCCGGGCTGTCGCCGCGCTGCCGTGTCCGGGAACACGAGCCGCGTGGCGCTCGTCGAGGCCGGGACGGGCCGCGTCCGCTGGGTGCACGACCTCGCGGAGGACGTGCCCGACGCGGACGCCCTGGCCATCCCGGCGACGCAGGTCGTCCCGGCCGCCGACCGCGTGCTGGTCCAGGTCCAGACCTCGGGCGGCGCCGCCCAGGTCGCTCTCGACCTCGACGGAGGCGACTCCCGGGAGGTGGCACGCGGGCGCCGCGACCTGCCCGCCGTGAGCGTCGCCGCCGTCGGGCGCCTGCAGCTCCGGGCCGTCGGCGGCACCGACGACGCGTCGCGGCGCTTCTCCCTCGTCGACGCGGGCGACCTCACCGAGCCCGTCTGGCAGGGCCGGGCCGACGTGGGCACCACTCCCCTGCTGCTGGAGTCGGGCGTCGTCCTCGAGGCGGACGGCCGCAGCTCGTTCGTCGACGGCCGCACCGGCGCGGCGCGTCCGCTCGAACGGGGCCGGGGCCGGGGCACGACCCTCGAGACGGCCGCCGTCGGCCCCGCCGGCGACGGTTCCCTCTACGTGGTCGAGCGGGCGGGACGGTCTCGTCCGACCGTGTCGGCCGTCGACCCGCTCGGCGACCGGCGGTGGACGACCCCCGTCGAGGCAGGAGCCCTCGACGTGACGGACCGGTGCGTCCTCGCCCTGTCGCCCGACGCCTCCTCCGTCACCTGCCTCGACCGGGGAGACGGTCGGGTGCTCTGGACCCGCGACCTCGGCGGCCCTGCCCGGGTCGTGCCCGTGCCGGGGCAGTCGCGGGACGACGTCTGGGTCGTGGCGCAGCGCGACGACGGCCCCGAGCTGGCCGCCCTCGACGTGTCGGACGGCTCGCGCCGTGTCGCCGTGCCGCTCGGCCCGTCCGACGAGGTGGTCGCCGCGTCGCGCACCGTCGTCTACGTCGTGACGGACGACTCCGGCACCAGCCCCGACGCGGTCAGCGCCTACGACGCGTCGAGCGGACGCCGGCTCTGGACGTCGACGTCGCCCGGCCGGGTCTCGTTCTGGGGCGGCGCCCTCGTCGTCGTGGACGACTCCGCCGCCGCCTCCCGCCTCGTCGACCGCACCCGCGTCGGGAGCACCTCGTGACGGCGCCGGGCGCCCCGTGGCAGCCCCCGCGGCCGAGGGCCGCGGTGGTCTGGGAGACGCCGACGACCGGGGCACGGACGACGGCCGCCGAGGAGGCGGAGGGCGGGCAGCAGGTCCCGCCCCCGTCCGGGAGCCCGTCGGGTCGTCCGCCGTCGCCCGGCCCGCGCTGGTGGCGCCGCCTCGCGCCCGGCCGTCGTCTCGCCCTCGGCTACCTCGCCCTGGTGGTGGCCGCCGTGGCCGTCACCGCCGCCCTCGTCCCCGGCCAGCCGGTGTACGGCGGGCTGTCGCCCTGGCAGGGCACGTCGACCGTCGACATCCGGGAGGCGCCGACCGCCTCCGGCTGGACCGTCGACCTCGCCGGGGCGCTCGCCCCCGGCGCACCGGCCCTCTGCCTGCGGTTCCCCTCGGTGCCGGTCGGCGACGACGGCCTCGTGCTCGTCCGCGCCGCACCGGCCTGGACCTACGGCTTCGCGAACGACGCGGGCTGCGGCAGCGACACCCGGCAGGTCGGGTCGCGGGTCGGGCTGCTCGACACGCGGGACGGCCGAATGGCCTGGGTGCACGACGCCCGGGACGACTTCGCCGACCTGGGCGACCTCGACGGAGCCGAGGTGCTGTCGGCCTCGGCGATCGGCCCGGCGGGCGACCCCGACCGCCTCCTGCTGCGCACCTCGGGCGGCGCCCTCTCGAAGCTCGTGGCGCTGGACCCCGCGACGGGTCGGGTCGTCGACGGCTCCGCGCCGTGGACGACGACGGACAGCGACCAGTTCCAGTCGGAGGGGCAGGTCGTCCTCACGGGACGCCAGCCGTCCGCGGGCGGCGCCTACCGGTACGAGGTCCGCGACGCGGACGACCTCGGGCACGTGACGTGGCGGGGCGCCGGCACGACGACGGGCGTCGTCCTCGCCCTGCCGGACCGCGCCCTCGTCTCGACGCCGGGCGGCACGGTGGCCGTCGACCCGCGGACGGGTCGCGAGCGCGACTGGGGCACGAGGCTCGACACGCTGGTCGGGCCGCTCGTGCACGACGACCTCATCGTGTCGCCGTCAGGTCGGTCGGGGGGCTTCAAGGCCGTCGACCTCGACGGGCGCACCCGGTGGACGACCTCCCCCGACGTGCAGGGGGCGCCGAGCGCGGCACGCACGTGCCTCGTCGTGACCGACGTCGCGGACGACCGCGTCAGCTGCGTCGACTGGGACACGGGCGAGACCCGCTGGAGCCACGACCGCCGGGGAGCGGTCAGCGTCGACGGCCTCGCCGGCCAGACCGACGACGACCTCTTCGCCGCGGCGCCCGACGGGGACGACGGATCGCTCGCCCTGCGCGTCCTCGACGGGACGGACGGGGCCGCGAGGTCGGTCGTCGAGCTGCCGGGCGGTGCGGTGCCGGCCGCGACCGGACGCACCGTCGGCTACGCGTTCGCCTACGGCAGCTCGGGCGGCCGGTCGACGGTCGTCGCCTTCGACCGGTCGTCGGGCGAGCGGCTGTGGGTCTACCAGGGCAGGCTGCAGGTGTCGTTCTGGGGCGGAGCGCTGGTCGACGTCGACGTCGACGGCGTGGCGCACGAGCTCACCGGACCGGAGGCGTCCGAGGTCGTCGCGCCCCGGTGGTGATGACGACCCTGTTCGAACGCGTGTTCGAACGATCGGCTAGGCTGAGGGGCATGAGCACGACCTTCACCTCCTCCCTGCTGGACGGCCTCGACGACGACGCCGAGACGGGCGCGGACCCCGTCACGAGGCGGGGCACCGGCCTGCGCGGCCTCGACGGGGCCGTGCAGCACCTGCCCCTCGACGACGGCGCGTGGCTCGACCTCGTGCCCGGCTGGGCGACGGGCAGCGACGCGATGTTCGAGCGCCTCGTCGCCGAGGTCCCCTGGCAGGCCGACACGCGGACGATGTACGACCGGGTGGTCGAGGTGCCACGGCTGGTGTCGTCCTACGGCGAGCGCGACGTGCTGCCCGACCCCGTTCTCGGCACGGCGCGCGACGAGCTGAACCAGTGGTACTCCAGCCGGCGCGGGGCGCCCGACGAGCAGCTGTTCCGCCGCGCCGGGCTCTGCTTCTACCGCACGGGCGACGACAGCATCGCCTGGCACGGCGACCGCGTCGGCCGCACGATCGACCGCGACACGATGGTGGGCATCCTGTCCCTCGGCGCGCCGCGCACCCTCGCGATCCGGTCACGTCGCACGGGCAAGGTGCAGCGCTTCCCCCTCGGCCACGGCGACCTGCTGGTGATGGGCGGCAGCAGCCAGCGCACGCACGAGCACGCGATCGCGAAGACCCGCAAGGCGGTCGGCCCGCGCATCTCGGTGCAGTTCCGACCGGTGTGGCCTGCGTAGGCCGCCCGCGGCCGGAGCGGGCCGCTCGGGTCTGGACAGACAGGAACAGCGACCGGTGTGGCCTGCGTAGCGGCTCCCTCCCACCCGACGCTCGTCGCTCATCCGGGCCTGCGCTCGTATGCTGTGCGCACGACCGACGACGAGGTGGACGAGCATGGCACCAGCGACCCGTGACGACGTGGCGCGCCTGGCCGGCGTCTCGTCGAGCACCGTCTCGTACGCCCTCAGCGGCCGTCGGACGATCTCGGACGCCACCCGCCGTCGCGTCGAGGCGGCCATGGCCGAGCTCAACTACACGCCGAACGCCTTCGCGCGCGGCCTGGCGGGGTCGCGGGGCGGCATCCTGGCCCTGCACTACCCGTACGGCAGGCGCGGTGTGACGTCGTCCGAGTTCGAGTACGTCGCGGCGGCCACGGACCGGGCGCGGGAACGCGGCTACCACCTCCTGCTCTGGTCGACCCCGATCGACGACGTCGAGGGCCTGGAGAGCCTCGTGAGCGAGGGCCTGGTCGACGGCGTCGTCCTGATGGAGCTGACGCCGGAGGACGACCGCGTGCCCGTCCTGACGGAGGCGCGGGTCCCTTTCACGAACATCGGCCGCCCCGACGACGTGGCCGGCCTCTGGTTCGTGGACGCCGACTACGACGCGCTGGGGCGGCTCGCCGTGCAGCACCTCGTCGACCTCGGCCACGAGCGGGCGTTCTTCCTCAGCCAGTCGGTCGGCTCGCACGAGCGCGGCTCGGGCCCCCTCGCGAGGGCCTCCCGCGCGCTGGACGACGCCGCACGGCGAGCGGGCCTCGTGCTCGAGGCGCACCACGCCCCCGTCTCGATCACGGGCGGCCGGTCGGCTTTCGACGCGTTCGTCGCGTCGTCCGCACGGCCCACCGCGGTGGTGGCGTTCAACGAGACGGCGCTGGCGGGCTTCGTGCAGGCGGCCGCGTTCGCCGACTGCTCGATCCCCCGTGACGTCTCCGTCGTCGCGCTGAGCATCGGCGACCTCGCCGCGGACATGACCTCGCCGCCGCTCACGACCGTCTCGCCCCCCGGGGTCGAGCTCGCGGCGGCCGCGGTGGACCACCTGGTCGACCGGCTGGAGGGACGCCGACTCGGTGCACCGCACCTCCTCGTGGCCCCGCAGCTCGTCGTCCGGGGCAGCTCGGCGCCCCCGTCCCACGACGGGCGCGGTGCCCTCCGCGCCGCCGTTCGTCCCGCTGCGACGCGCCGCTAGCACGCGTTGTTGCGCGCCTCCTGCGCGTGTGTGACACTCATCGTCGACGCGCGTCGACGACGACGCGCGCGGCAGTGGCCCGGCTCGGCAGCACGAGCAGGCCACGTGCATCGCAACTCGACGAGGAGATCACCATGCGAGCATCCCTGCACCGCAGGTTCACGGGCCCCCTGGCCATCCTGGCTGCATCCAGCTTCCTGCTGGTCGGCTGTTCCGGCAGCGCCGACCCCAACGACCCCAACGCGGGCGGCGACGCCGGCGGGACGGTCGGCACCGCCGACGGCGTCGTCAACGTCTACGGGACGATCAACGGCGACGAGGCGACCCTGCTCGAGGAGTCCTGGGCCGACTGGGAGGCCGAGAACGACATCGAGATCAAGTACACGGGCGACAAGGAGTTCGAGAAGCAGATCGGCATCAAGGTCCAGGGCGGCGACACCCCCGACCTCGCGATCTTCCCGCAGCCCGGCCTGCTCGCCGACACGGTGAAGTCGGGCAAGGTGCAGGAGCTCCCGGCCGACGCGCTCGCGAACGTCAAGGAAGGCTGGTCGGAGGACTGGCAGAAGTACGGCCAGGTCGACGGCACGCAGTACGGCGCTCCGCTGATGGCCAGCGTCAAGGGCTACGTCTGGTACTCCCCCGCCAAGTTCGCGGAGTGGGGCGTCGAGATCCCCAAGACCTACGACGAGCTCGTCGAGGTCTCGAAGACCATCCAGGAGAAGACCGGCACCGCTCCCTGGTGCGCCGGCTTCAACTCGGGCGAGGCCTCGGGCTGGCCCGGCACCGACTGGGTCGAGGACCTCGTGCTCCGCGGAGCCGGACCCGACGCCTACGACTCGTGGGTCTCCGGAGACATGAAGTTCACCGACCCCGAGATCAAGGACGCGTTCGACTCCGTCGGCACGATCCTGCAGGACCCGACCATGGTCAACGCCGGCTACGGCGACGTGAAGTCGATCAACTCGACCGCCTTCGGCGACGTCGCGACCAACGTGGCGAACGGCAGCTGCGCGCTGACGCACCAGGCCTCGTTCTTCGAGGGCTTCCTCACCGCGGCGAACAACGCCGAGGGCACGCCCGCCACGGTCGCCGAGGACGGCGACGTGTGGGCCTTCCTCACCCCGCCCATGAAGGAGGACGACCCGGCTGCCGTCACCGGCGGCGGCGAGTTCGTCGCCGCGTTCTCGAACGACGACGACACCGCCAAGGTGCAGGCGTACCTCGCCAGCGCCGACTGGGCCAACAGCCGCGTCTCGCTCGGAGGCGTCATCTCGGCCAACAAGGGGCTCGACCCCGAGAACGCCGGCAGCGACCTGCTGAAGAGCGCCGTCGAGATCCTGCAGGGCACGGACACCACGTTCCGCTTCGACGGCTCCGACCTGATGCCGAAGTCGGTCGGCTCCGACAGCTTCTGGAAGGGCATGGTCGACTGGATCGACGGCACGGACACCGACTCGGTGCTCGAGGAGATCCAGGCCGGCTACACCAGCTAGCCCGCAACCCCACCGTGAGGGGCCGTCGCCGTGCGGCGGCGGCCCCTCACGCGTCCCCGTCGCGCGCAGCCGCCTCCTCTCGCCTGCGTCCGAGCGCCCCCGTACCCGAACGTGAAAGGGACAGCGATGTCCAGTTTCTTCCAGTGGTTGGCGGGCATCCCGCCCCTGGCCCAGATCCCCCTGATCCTGCTCGCCTTCGCTGCGCTGGTCGGCGTGGTGCTCGTCTTCGTCGAGTTCGCGCCCCGCCGCGGCCGGCAGTACACGATCCTCCGCCTCGCCGTCTGCGTCGTCGTCCCCGTCGTGGTGCTGCTCGCCTTCGGCCTCTACCAGTCGGTCATCTGGGTCGCGGCGATCGCGGCCGTCCTCGGCGGCGGGCTGTTCCTGCTCGACTACCGCTCGAAGCGCGGCGCCGGCTACTCGCTGCAGCTCATCGCCTTCATGACCCCGGCGGTGTTCTTCCTGCTGATCGGCCTGATCTACCCCACCATCACCACCGCGGGCCAGGCCTTCATGAAGAACGACGGCTCGGGCTTCGCGGGCCTCGACAACTTCGTCTGGGTCTTCACGAGCCCCGACGGCCTCACCGCCTTCGGGAACACGCTGATCTGGGTGCTGCTCGCCCCGATCACCGCGACCGCCATCGGCCTCGCCTACGCGGTCTTCATCGACAAGAGCCGCGGCGAGAAGTTCCTCAAGCTGCTCGTCTTCATGCCGATGGCCATCTCGTTCGTGGGCGCGTCGATCATCTTCAAGTTCTTCTACGACATCCGCCAGGGCGACCAGATCGGCCTGCTCAACGGCATCCTCGTCGGCTTCGGCGGCCAGCCCGTCGACTGGCTCGGCCTCGAGCCGTGGAACACCCTGCTGCTCGTGATCGTGCTGATCTGGACCCAGGCCGGCTTCGCGATGACGGTGCTCTCCGCCGCCATCAAGGGCGTCCCCGCCGAGCAGCTCGAGGCGGCCTCGCTCGACGGGACCAACGGATTCCAGGCCTTCCGCCACATCACCGTGCCGGGCATCCGCACGACCATCATCGTCGTGCTCACCACGATCTCGATCGCGTCGCTGAAGGTCTACGACATCGTCTCGGCGATGACCGGCGGCCGCAACGACACGACCATCCTCGCCTTCGAGATGGTCCGCCAGTTCCAGCTCGGCAGCCGCACCGGCTACAGCTCGGCGCTGGCCGTGATCCTGTTCGTGCTCGTCCTGCCGATCGTCGTCTACAACGCCCGCCAGATCCAGAAGCAGAGGGAGATCCGATGACCGCCACCCCCACCCCCGTCGGGGTCGCCGTCGGCTCGGGCACCGAGCGTCAGCTCAAGCGCGGCCTCGCCGCCGTCGAGAGCTCGAGCGGCAAGCTGAAGAAGGGCACGACCAGCCGCGGCGCCACGATCGCCGCGCTCGTCATCGCCGCCATCTGGACGCTGCCGACGGCCGGTCTGTTCATCTCGTCCTTCCGACCGGCGAACGACATCAAGACGACCGGCTGGTGGACCGTCTTCGCCAATCCCGGGTTCACGCTCGACAACTACGTCAACGCGTTCAACTCGGGCGACAGCCTGACGCTCGGCAAGGCCTTCTTCAACTCCCTCGTCATCACGCTGCCCGCGGCGCTCATCCCGATCACGATCGCCAGCCTCGCGGCGTACGCGTTCGCGTGGATCGACTTCAAGGGCCGCAACACGATGTTCGTGCTCGTCTTCGCGCTGCAGATCGTGCCGATCCAGATGGCCCTCGTGCCGCTGCTCCGGCTCTTCTCCGACGGTCTGCGGGTCGGGGGCCTGTACATCCTCCCGGGCCTCGGGGTGAACGGGCTCGACGGCTCCTTCGCCAAGGTGTGGATCGCGCACACGATCTTCGCGCTCCCCCTGGCGATCTTCATGCTGCACAACTTCATCTCCGAGATCCCGGCGGAGGTGATCGAGGCGGCCCGCATGGACGGCGCCGGACACGGCCAGGTCTTCTTCCGCATCGTGCTGCCGCTGTCGATGCCGGCCATCGCCTCCTTCGGCATCTTCCAGTTCTTGTGGGTGTGGAACGACCTGCTCGTGGCGACGGTGTTCACCTCGGGGCAGGGGTTGCCCATCACGAAGGCGCTGCAGGACCTGTCGGGCTCGTACGGCCAGTCGTGGGAGCTGCTCACGGCCGGGGCGTTCATCTCGATCATCGTGCCGCTGATCGTGTTCTTCGCCCTGCAGCGGTTCTTCGTCCGCGGTCTGCTGGCCGGCGCCACGAAGGGCTAGATCGCCCTGGCGGTGCTCGATCTGCCTCTCGGCGGGACGGCCCCGGCGACGTCACCCCGACGTCGCCGGGGCCGTTCGCGTTCGAGCTGCCCTCGCCCTGCCCCGCCTGCTCCGTCAGCCCCGCCTGCCCCGTCAGCCCCGGACCGGCCACGCCACGCCGCGCCGACTGGTCACGTGCGGTCCCGCTGCGGCGCCCGGAGGACAGCAACTGACCACTCGCCACAGGGGCCATCCGGAGGCGAGGGCCAGGTCGGCTCGTGGGCTGGCGGATTCGGCCCAGGAACGACGAAACCGCCCGGCTGAGTGCCGGGCGGTTCGTGGTGGTGACCCCAACGGGATTCGAACCCGTGTTACCGCCGTGAGAGGGCGACGTACTAGGCCGCTATACGATGGGGCCGTATTTGCAACTCGTCGAGTATGCCACAGCTGTCGAGCCGGTCACAAATCGAGGCCGCCCCGCGTGTCGCGGGCGGTCTGCGGGCGCTCAGGAGGCGGGGTCCCGGTCACCGACAGGGGGTCGCCGCGGCCTGCGGCGGGCGTACAGTCGGCCTCATGCGCCTCACGAAACTCGAACACGCCTGCCTCGTCGTCGAGAAGGACGGGCGCAAGCTCGTCGTCGACCCCGGCTCGTTCACCGCTCCCCTGGTCGACCTGCACGACGTCGACGCCGTCGTCGTGACCCACGAGCACGCCGACCACTGGACGCCCGACCAGCTCGCGCACCTCCGCGAGACGAACCCCGACGCAGTCCTGTACGGACCGCAGGGCGTCGCGGACGCGGCGGACGGGTTCGACGTCCACGTCGTCACCGACGGCGACACGGTCGAGGCCGGTCCCTTCACCCTCTCGTTCCACGGGACGCGGCACGCGGTGATCCACGAGAGCATCCCCGTGATCGACAACGTAGGCGTCCTGGTCGACGGCTCGCTGTTCTACCCGGGCGACCAGTTCACCGTGCCGGACGTGCCCGTCGAGACCCTGGCGACGCCCGTGGGGGCGCCGTGGCTCAAGGTGGCCGAGGTGATCGACTACGTGGCGGCCGTGAAGCCCAAGCTGGCCTTCCCGACCCATGAGCAGACCCTCTCCGGCCCCGGCCTGGCGATGCACTTCGACCGCATGAAGGCGAGCGCGCAGTCGGTCGGCGGCGACGCGGTGCAGCTCGCGGCCCACGAGTCGATCGAGCTCTAGGCGCGGCCGCTCCCCCACGCACAGCACGACGCCCCGGCGCCGGTCGCGAGACCGGCACCGGGGCGTCGTGCTGTGGTGCAGCCTGTCGGCTACAGCGTGACGTCGATCTCGCGCAGCAGCTCGGCGTCGATCGCCGTGCGCAGCTTCTCGAGCAGGTCGTCGGGCGCGGGGCTGTCGATCGTGAGCACGCTGAGGGCCTGGCCCCCGGCGCTGCGGCGGGCGATCTGCATGCCGGCGATGTTGATGCCGGCGTCGCCGAACTCCTTGCCGTAGACGGCGACGATGCCCGGGCGGTCGCCGTAGACCATGACGAGGTGATGGGCCGCGATCGGGACCTCGACGTCGTAGCCGTTGATCTCGACGATCTTCTCGACCTGCTTCGTGCCCGTCAGGGTGCCCGAGACCGAGATCTGGCCGCCGTCGGCCAGCGAGCCGCGGACGGTGAGGACGTTGCGGTACTCCTCGCTCGTGGGGTCGGTGAGCAGGCGCACGGTGATGCCGCGCTGCTCCGCGAGCAGCGGCGCGTTCACGTAGCTGACCGACTCGCTGACGATGTTCGTGAAGATGCCCTTCAACGCGGCGAGCTTGAGGACGCTCACGTCGTACTCGACGAGATCGCCTCGGACCTCGACGTCGACGCTGGTGAGGGGCGAGTCGGCGAGGGCGGCGAAGACCTGACCGATCTTCTCGAGCAGCGGGATCCCGGGGCGCACGTAGGGGTCGATGACCCCGCCGGCGACGTTGACGGCGTCGGGCACCAGCTCGCCGCCGAGGGCGAGGCGCACCGACCGAGCGACCGAGACGCCGGCCTTCTCCTGGGCCTCGTCGGTCGAGGCGCCGAGGTGCGGGGTGACCACGACGTTCTCGAGGCCGAGCAGCTTCTGGTCGACCGGGGGCTCCGACACGAAGACGTCGAGGCCCGCACCCGCGATCTCGCCCGTGGTCAGCGCCGTGTAGAGGTCGTCCTCGTCGATCAGGCCGCCACGGGCCACGTTGACGACGAACGCCGTCGGCTTCATCGCCTTCATCTGCTCGAGGCCGATCATGCCGGTCGTCTCCGCCGTCTTCGGCATGTGGATGGTGACGAAGTCGGCGGTGGCGAGCAGCTCGTCGAGCGAGAGCAGCGTGACGCCGAGCTGCTGGGCACGGGCCGGGGTGACGTAGGGGTCGTAGGCGACCACGTTGACGCCGAAGGCCTGCAGGCGGGCCGTGATGAGCGCGCCGATGCGCCCGAGGCCGACGATGCCCACCGTCTTCTCGAACAGCTCGACGCCCGTGTACTTCGAGCGCTTCCACTGGCCCTGCGCGAGGGCGGAGTGCGCCGCGGGGATGTGCCGCGCGAGGCTGAGGATGTGCCCGACCGTGAGCTCGGCCGCGGAGATGATGTTCGAGGTGGGCGCGTTGACCACCATGACGCCGGCCGTCGTGGCCGCCTTGATGTCGACGTTGTCGAGCCCGACGCCCGCTCGGGCGATCACCTTGAGGCCGGGAGCCGCCGCGATGGCCTCGGCGTCGAGCTGCGTCGCGGAGCGGACGAGGACGGCATCGGCCCCCGCGAGGGCGGAGAGCAGGGCCGCCCGGTCGGTGCCGTCCACCGACCGGACGTCGAAGTCGGGGCCGAGAGCCTCGACGGTGGCGGGTGAGAGTTCTTCTGCGATCAGCACGACGGGCTTGGCCACGGAGACGATGTCCTAACGAGAGGGGTCTGGGGTGAACGCCGCGACGCGCCGTGGGCGCGGCTGCTGTGCACTCTATCGACTCGGGCGGCGCATGACGCGCACATGACGCCGGCGCACGGCCGGGCCACGCCCGCGGCATCGGGCACGGCCGCAGCGCCGACCCGGGGCCGGTCAGCTCAGATGCTGAGCACGTACGCGGTGATCGTGAGCGACACCGAGCCGACGAGGGCGAGCGCCGCGACGAAGGCGAGCACGACCTGCCAGAGCGGCCGTCGGCGCGCCACGACGAGGGCGCCGACCCACGCGACGACCGGCAGCAGCACGTTGGCGACGAGCGCGGCCCAGGGCGGGGAGGCGGCGAGGCCGTCGACCCCGACCTCGTCGAAGAACTCGTTGTTCTGGTAGCGGACGTCCTGCGGCACGAGCACGAGGTTGGTGATCGCCTCGTACAGGTCGTAGGCGAAGAACAAGGCGGCCAGGGCGGCGACCACGACGACGCCGATGCGGGGGCCACGACGGCGTGAGGCGGCGGCGGGGCCGGCCGGCTGCGTGGCCGGGCCGGTCTCGCGGGCGGTCACGCGCCTCCTCCGATCACCAGCGGCCACGGCGCCAGGGCGACCGCCCCGACGGCGAACACGAGGAGGCGGCGCGACGACCGCGACTGCGGCACGAGCAGGATCGTGGTCATGAACCACACCGCGGGCGCGACGATCGCCAGCGCGACGCCGAGCAGCCACAGCGCCGTCTGCACGCGGTCGACCGGGGTGCCGCCGAACGAGAGGAGGAACTGGTCCCTCGACACGATCCAGCCGACGCAGGACAACAAGGCGACTCCGCCGAAGACCCCGTGGCCCACCAAGGAGGCGCTGCTCATGCCCCCGGGGAGCTCGTCGTCGGCCTCGGGATCGGCCTGCGAGACGGGCACGGGGCCCTCGACGTGGCTGGCGTCGCGCTCGTCGCCCCAGCTGAGGGCGTCGTCGTGATCGTCGATCTCGTCGTGCTCGTCGATGTCGTCGTGCTCGTCGATGTCGTCTGGCTCGGGGCGTGCCGGGGACGGGTCGGTCATGCCGCCGTCTTCGACGAGACCGCCTCCAGCAGGGCCGAGAACAGCGGGTGGCCCTGCTCGACGCCCGTCAACGTGACCGTCAGCTCCTCGTCGGGGAGGCCCGACGCGAGCAGCGCCTGCAGCTCGACGCTCTCGGAGTCGTCCGGCACGTCGAAGTCGAGCGCCGCACGGACCGCACGGACCAGCGCGTCGTGGCCGAGCCCGCGCTCGGCGAGCTGCGTGGCCGGGCCGACGAAGCGCTCGTGGCGGCTGAGCTTCCGCAGCGGACCGCGGCCGACCCGCTCGGTCGTGTCGGGCAGGTGCGGGTTCGAGATGCGCACCAGGTTCTTCTCGACGTAGGCCTGCTGCTCGTCGAGATCGAGGTCGTGCTTGGCGACGAGCAGCTCGGTGGTCTCGCGGAGCGCGCCGCGGACCTCGGCCAGCACGGCCTCGTCGGCCAGTGCCTCGCGGATGCTCTCGAGGCCGCGCGAGAAGCCGTGGTAGGCGGCGGCCGCGTGGGCGGTGTTGACCGTGAAGAGCTTGCGCTCGATGAACGGCGCCAGGTCGTCGACCCAGGTCACGCCGGCGATCTCGGGACGATCGGCGCCGAAGGGCGCGCTCTCGACGACCCACTCGAAGAACGACTCGATGGTCACGTCGAGCGAGCCGCCGGCCTGCTCGGGGACGATGCGGTCGATCGCGCAGTTGGCGAAGACGGCGTTCTCGGCCGGGTCGGCCTGGCGGACGGCCTCGGCCAGGGAGTCGGTGGCGTTGATCGCGTTCTCGCACGCGATCACGGCGAGCGGCGCGAGGGAGGCGTCACGGGCGGCGAGCCCGCGCGCGATCACCGGAGCGACGAACGGGAGGATGCGGGCGCCCACGGCGGTGGTGACGACGTCGGCGGTCGCGATCTCGGCGACCAGCGCCTCCTCGTCGGTGCGGCTGTTGATCGCCCGGTAGCCGTCGACCACGGTGGTGCGGCTCTCTTCGCCGACTTCGTGCACCTCGAACGACGGCTGCTGCTGCAGCAGGCCGATCAGCTCGTCGTTGACGTCGGCGAACACGACCTCGTAGCCGCTCGCGTGCAGGAACTGCGCCACGAAGCCCCGACCGATGTTCCCCGCACCGAAGTGCACTGCCTTCTTGCTCGCTGCCATGCCCTAGATCATGCCACGACAGCCCGTGAGCCCCGGACGGCCGAGGGGCCCCGCTCCGGGTGGAGAGGGGCCCCTGCGGGTGGAGAGGGGGTCAGCGCGCAGCGCTGCCGTCGCCCGTCGGCGGAGCCGACCAACGTGGCCGGGTCGCCCCGGACTGCGTCGACGTCAGCGCGCAGCGCTGCCGTCGCCCGTCGGCGAAGCCGACCAACAAGGCCAGGTCGCCTGGACTACGTGGGCGTCAGCGCGCAGCGCTGCCGTCCACGTAGTCCGTGTCGGTCTGCTTCCAGGCGAAGAGTGCGCGGAGCTCCTGGCCGGTGGCCTCGATGGGGTGCTCCTCGCCCTTCTTGCGCAGCTCGGCGAACTCGGGCGCGCCGGCGTCCTGGTCGTCGATGAAGCGCTTGGCGAAGGCGCCCGACTGGATGTCGGCCAGGACGGCCTTCATGTTCTCCTTCACGTCGGGCGTGATGACGCGGGGGCCCGAGACGTAGTCGCCGTACTCGGCGGTGTCGGAGACGCTCCAGCGCTGCTTGGCGAGGCCGCCCTCCCAGATGAGGTCCACGATCAGCTTGAGCTCGTGCAGCACCTCGAAGTAGGCGATCTGCGGCTGGTAGCCGGCCTCGGTGAGGGTCTCGAAGCCGTACTGGATCAGCTGCGAGGTGCCGCCGCAGAGCACGGCCTGCTCGCCGAAGAGGTCGGTCTCGGTCTCTTCGGTGAAGGTCGTCTTGATGCCGCCGGCACGGAGGCCGCCGATGCCCTTGGAGTACGACCAGGCGAGGTCCCAGGCCGAGCCGGAGGCGTCGTTCTCGACCGCGACGATGACGGGGACGCCGCGGCCGGCCTCGAACTCGCGGCGGACGGTGTGGCCGGGGCCCTTGGGCGCGACGAGCAGCACGTCCACGTCGTCGGGGGCCTCGATGTAGCCGAAGCGGATGTTGAAGCCGTGGCCGAAGACGAGCGCCTTGCCCTCGGTGAGGTTCGGGGCGATGTCGTCCGCGTAGACGTGGCGCTGCACCTGGTCGGGCGCGAGGACGACGATCACGTCGCCCCAGGCCGAGGCCTCGGCGGGGGTGTGGACCGTGAAGCCGGCCTCCTCGGCCTTGGCGCGGCTCTTCGAGCCCTCCTTGAGGCCGATGACGACCTCGACGCCCGAGTCGCGCAGGTTGAGCGCGTGGGCGTGGCCCTGGGAGCCGTAGCCGATGACGGCGACCTTCTTGCCCTGGATGATCGACAGGTCTGCGTCGGTGTCGTACACGATCTCAGTCACGGTGGTGGTTCTCCTTGTGTGGGGCGGTGGGGTGGAGCAGGGAGGCGGCGGGTACGAGCCCGCGCCGGTCACTGGGCCTTGGGGACCCTGTCGGTGATCGCCTTCGAGCCGCGGCCGATGGCCAGCAGGCCGGACTGCGAGATCTCGCGGATGCCGTAGGGCTCGAGCACGCGCAGCAACGCCGTGGTCTTGCCGGTGTCGCCGGTGACCTCGATCACGAGCGAGTCGGTCGAGACGTCGACCACGGACGCACGGAAGAGCGTGACGGCCTCGAGCACCTGCGACCGGGTGGTGGCGTCGACCCGCACCTTGATCAGCATGTGCTCGCGCTGCACCGACTGCGAGTAGTCGAGCTCGACGATCTTGATGACGTTGATCAGCTTGTTGAGCTGCTTCGTCACCTGCTCGAGCGGCAGTTCCTCGACGTCGACGACGACGGTGATGCGGCTGAGGCCCTCGACCTCGCTCTTGCCGACCGCGAGGCTCTCGATGTTGAACCCGCGGCGGGCGAAGAGCCCCGCGACTCGGGTCAGCAGACCGGGCTTGTCCTCGACGAGGAGGCTCAGGACGTGGCTCATGCGTGCTCTCCTGTCATGTCGCCGTCACGGGTCGTGTCGGAGGCGCTGCTGCCGGGGGCCTCGTCGTCCCACTCCGGGGCGAGGGCCCGGGCGTGCTGGATCTCGGAGTTGGAGACGCCCTGGGGCACCATCGGCCAGACCATCGCGTCGCGGCTGACGACGAAGTCGATCACCACCGGGCGGTCGTTCGTCTCGAGCGCGAGCTGGATCGCGGCGTCGATCTCGTCCTCGCGCGTGACGCGGATGCCGAGAGCCCCGTAGGCGTCGGCGAGCTTGACGAAGTCGGGCACCATCCGCGTCTCGTGGCCCGTGTTCAGGTCGGTGAACGAATGGCGTCCCTCGTAGAACAGGGTCTGCCACTGGCGCACCATGCCGAGCGACGAGTTGTTGATGATCGCGACCTTGATCGGGATGTCGTTGATGACGCAGGTGGCGAGTTCCTGGTTCGTCATCTGGAAGCAGCCGTCGCCGTCGATGGCCCACACGACGCGGTCCGGCTGGGCCACCTTGGCGCCCATCGCGGCCGGCACCGAGTAGCCCATCGTGCCTGCGCCTCCCGAGTTCAGCCAGGCGTGGGGACGCTCGTACTCGATGAACTGCGCGGCCCACATCTGGTGCTGGCCCACTCCGGAGGCGTAGATCGCCTCGGGACCGGACAGCTGCCCGATCCGCTGGATCACGGCCTGCGGCGAGAGGAGGCCGTCGTCGGGCTGGGTGTAGCCGAGCGGGAACTGCTCGCGCAGCCCCTCGAGCTTCTGCCACCAGGCCGAGGTGTCGGCGCGGTCGGCGGCGGGGATCTCGGCGAACGCCGCAGCGAGGTCGGGGATGACGACCTTCGCGTCGCCCACGATGGGCACGTCGGCGAAGCGGATCTTCGAGATCTCGGCCGGGTCGATGTCGACGTGGACCACCTTGGCGCCGGGGGCGAAGAGGTCGGCCTTGCCGGTGACGCGGTCGTCGAAGCGGGCGCCGAGCGCGATGATGAGGTCGCTCTCCTGCAGGCCGAGGACGGCCGGGACGGTGCCGTGCATTCCCGGCATGCCCAGGTGCTGCGCGTGGGTGTCGGGGAACGCGCCGCGAGCCATCAGCGTCGTGACGACGGGGGCGCCGGTCAGCTCGACCAGCGTCTTGAGCTCGGCCGACGCCCCGGCGCGGATCACCCCGCCGCCGACGTAGAACACGGGCTGCTCGGCCTCGGCGATCATCTGGGCCGCCGCGGCGATCTGCTTGCCGTGCGCCTTCGTGACCGGCCGGTAGCCGGGTAGGTCGACGACGGGCGGCCAGACGAAGGGCGCCGAGTTCTGCTGGGCGTCCTTGGTGATGTCGACGAGCACGGGGCCGGGCCGGCCGGTGCTCGCGATCTGGTAGGCGGCCGCGAGCGTCGCGGGGATGTCCTCGGGCTTCGTCACGAGGAACGAGTGCTTGGTGATCGGCATCGTGATGCCGACGATGTCGGCCTCCTGGAACGCGTCGGTGCCCATCAGGGTCGAGAAGACCTGTCCCGTGATCGCGAGCAGCGGCATGCTGTCCATGTAGGCGTCCGCGATGGCGGTGACGAGGTTGGTGGCCCCCGGACCGGAGGTGGCGATCGCGACGCCGACCCGTCCCGAGGCCGCGGCGTAGCCCTCGGCCGCGTGGCCGGCGCCCTGTTCGTGGCGCACGAGGATGTGGCGGATGGCGGTCGACGCCATCAGCTCGTCGTAGAAGGGGATGATCGCGCCGCCGGGGAGGCCGAAGACGTCGGTGACCCCGAGGTGCTCGAGCGACTTGAGGATCGCACCGGAGCCCGTGAGGACGACCGGCTGCGTGGTCGTCGCGGAGCTCGTGGGGCCGGCGGCGGGGGCCGGCCGGGCGCCGGGGCGCGCGGGGGCGCCGGGCTGAGGTGTCGTGTCGTTGGGCATCAGTGCCGATTCCCTCTTCGTGGTGGTGGTGGAGCGGTGACGACGGTGCCGGTCGACGGCGGTGCGCTGTGCGGAGCGGCGAGCCGGGCGCCCCGTCCGGCGCCGGCTCGGGCGGCGGTGCCGCGCCGAGCCGGTCGGGACGAGATCAGTACGTGACTGCGCCCTCGGCCGCGGACCGGACCTGGCGTGCGTACTTGGCGAGGACACCGCGGGTGTAGCGCGGAGGGAGGGGGGCCCAGCCTTCTCGGCGGGCCTCGAGCTCAGCGGCGTCGACGAGTAGGTCGATCGAGCGAGCGGCGATGTCGACACGGATGAGGTCGCCATCACGCACGAAGGCGATGGGACCGGAGTCCACCGCTTCGGGTGCTATGTGGCCGATGCAGAGGCCGGTTGTGCCGCCCGAGAATCGTCCGTCCGTCAAGAGTAGTACATCCTTGCCGAGCCCAGCGCCCTTGATGGCCGCCGTGATGGCGAGCATCTCGCGCATCCCCGGGCCGCCCTTCGGGCCCTCGTAGCGGATGACGACGACGTCGCCCGCCTCGATCCGACCGGCGGTCAGGGCGTCCATCGCGCCGCGCTCGCGCTCGAAGACCTTGGCCGGGCCCTCGAAGACGGAGGCGTCGAAGCCCGCGGTCTTGACGACGGCGCCCTCGGGGGCGAACGACCCGCTGAGCACCGTGAGCCCGCCGGTCGCGTGGATCGGGTTCTCGAGGGTGCGCAGCACCTCGCCGTCGAGCGGCTTCGGCTTGATCGCCTCGAGGTTCTCGCGCACGGTCTTGCCGGTGACGGTGAGGCAGTCGCCGTGCAGCAGGCCCGCGTCGAGCAGGGCCTTCATGACCACGGGGACGCCGCCCATGCGGTCGACGTCGTTCATCACGTACTTGCCGAAGGGCTTGAGGTCGCCGATGTGCGGGATCGTGTCGCCGATGCGGTTGAAGTCGTCGATGGTGAGGTCGACCTCGGCCTCGTAGGCGATCGCCAGCAGGTGCAGCACGACGTTGGTCGACCCGCCGAAGGCCATGGCCACGGCGATGGCGTTCTCGAACGCCTCCTTCGTCAGGATGTCGCGGGTGGTGATGCCGAGGCGCAGCAGGTTCACCACGGCCTCGCCCGAGCGGTGGGCGAAGTAGTCGCGACGGCGGTCGGCCGAGGGCGGCGACGCCGAGCCGGGCAGGCTCATGCCGAGCGCCTCGGCGACGCTCGCCATCGTGTTGGCGGTGTACATCCCGCCGCAGGCGCCCTCGCCGGGCACGATGGCGCACTCGATGGCCTTGAGGTCGTCGTCGCTGATGGTGCCGGCCTTGTGCGCGCCGACGGCCTCGAACGAGTCGATGATCGTGACGTTCTTCTCGGTGCCGTCGCTGAGCTTGACCCAGCCGGGGGCGACGCTGCCCGCGTAGAGGAACACGCTGGCGAGGTCGAGGCGCGCGGCGGCCATGAGCATGCCGGGCAGCGACTTGTCGCAGCCGGCCAGCAGCACCGAGCCGTCGAGGCGCTCTGCGTTCATGACGACCTCGACGCTGTCGGCGATGACCTCGCGCGAGACGAGGGAGAAGTGCATGCCCTCGTGGCCCATCGAGATGCCGTCGGACACGGAGACGGTGCCGAACTGCAGCGGGTAGCCGCCGCCGCCGTGCACTCCCTCTTTCGCGCCCTGGGCGAGCCGGTCGAGCGACAGGTTGCAGGGGGTGATCTCGTTCCAGCTGCTGGCGATGCCGATCTGCGGCTTCTCCCAGTCCTCGTCGCCCATGCCGACGGCGCGGAGCATGCCGCGCGAGGTGGTGGCCTCGACCCCGTCGGTGACGACGCGGCTGCGGGGCTTGATGTCGATGGGCGCTGCGTCGATGGGCGTTGCGTCGATGGGCGCTGCGTCGATGGGCGCTGCGTCGATGGGCGCTGCGTCGATGGGGCCTCGGGCGGCTGCGTCCGACGGCTGGCTGTCATTCACGGGCATGGGTCGAGTTTAGGGCCAGCCGGCGACGCCCTCAGCCGAGGCCGGGATCGGGGGCGTGGTGGTGCCCGCCCTTGACGTGCAGCGGGGCGTCGTGCTCGCGCTCCCGGGCCTCGTCGTCGTGGGCGTCGTCGTCGCCCTCGGAGTCGTCGAGCCCGTCGGCCCGGTCGAGCTCGACGGCCAACGCGTCGGCCGACCCCACCGGCAGGGTCGACGGGTCGACGTCGGAGAGCGACTGGCCGTCGGCCACGAGTTCCTCCCCTGCCCGGGCGACCGCCTCGTCGAGCTCGTCGACGACGAGCATGTCGCGGCGGAGGTCGCCGTTGCGGTAGCCGGCCCGGCCGATCATGTGCGCCGAGATCGGCGCCGTGAGCATCTGGAAGACCAGGACGACCACCAGGGAGGCGATGGTCCCGAGGTTGTGCTGGTCTAGGGCGATCGCCGACAGCATCAGGATCAGCCCGAAGATCTGCGGCTTCGTGGCCGCGTGCATGCGAGTGAGGGCGTCGGGGAACCGCAGGAGGCCGACGCCGGCGGCGGCGGACAGCGCCGCACCGGCGACCAGCAGGACGGCGCTCGAGATCGTGTAGAACTGGTCGCTCATGACGGGTCCTGCCTCGACACGTAGCGCGCCACGGTGATCGAGCCGAAGACGGCCGTCAGGGCGAGCACGATGATGACCGGCAGGGTGCGGGTGTGGTTCCCGAGCACCATGTCGGCGGCGAGCACGCAGATGAGGGTCGTGAGCAGCATGTCGCTCGCGATCATGCGGTCGAGGATGGACGGCCCCCGCACGATGCGGAGCACCGAGGCGAGCGCGGCGAACGCGAAGAGCACGCCGACGACCCAGGAGACGATCGTCACGAGGCGACCCCCTTGTTCTTCTCGTTCACGGGCAGCTCGGCGCCGGACCGGTCGGTCGGGGCGTCCTCGGTGGCGGGCGTCCCGTCGGCGATGCGGCGGAGGTCGTCGGCGCTGCCGAGCGCACGAGCGATGCGCTTCTCGAAGCCGAGCACCCTCTTCCGCACCTCCTCCACTCCGTCCGCGTCCTCGACCGCGAGAGCGTGCATGTAGAGGATCGACCGCTCGCGGTCGGCCTCGACGACGAGCGAACCGGGCACCAGCGACACGGCCTCGGCGACGAGCGTCATGATGAAGTCCGACCGGGTGTGCAGCTGGACGGCGACGATCGCGTTGCTCGTCACGCCTCGGGGCCGCACGGCCGTCCAGGCCACCTCGACCGACGCGACGACGAGGTCGAAGACGAAGCGGCCGAGGAACACGAGCGCCCAGCCGAGGTTGAACCGCCCGCTCAGCTCGACCGGCGGCAGGAAGAAGACCCGCGTGACGAGCAAGGCCACGAGGACGCCCGTGACGAACGAGAGCACGGTCAGCTGGTTCCAGAGGAACATCCAGAGGACGACGAGGCCGACGAGGAGGGGCAGCTGACGGAGCAGGCTGCGTCCGACCTCGTGGGCCGAGGGCCGGGCGGTCACGGTGCGCTCCCCTCGTTGTCGGCGGTGTCGCCCTCGCCCTCGGGGAAGACGAGCTGCACGTACGAGTTCGACCCGTAGACCTTGCCCGCCGCGCGCTCGGCGACCCCGTAGAGCGGACCCGCGAAGACGGTCAGCACGAGCGAGACGCCGACCATGCCGACGGTCGCACCGATCATGGTGCGCGGGTTGGCGCGCTTCGCCTGGACGGCGGTGCGGCCGGGCGCCTCCTCGAGACGCTCGGTGAGGGGCGACTCGTGGTCCTCGACGTCGCTGCCGGGACGCCAGAAGGCGAGGTTCCAGGCCCGCATCAGGGCGTAGAGCGTGAGCAGCGACGTCACCGCGCCGGCACCGATCAGCACGTAGACGAGCGGGTCGTCGAGGCGCGCGCCGGCGTCGAAGAGCGCCACCTTGCCGATGAAGCCCGAGAACGGCGGGATGCCGCCGAGGTTCAGGGCCGGGATGAAGAAGAGCACCGCCACCACGGGCGCCGCCTTCAGCAGCCCGCCGAGCCGGAGCACCGAGGCCGTCCCGCCCCGCCGCTCGATCAGCCCCGCCGCCAGGAAGAGCGTGGTCTGCACCGTGATGTGGTGGACCACGTAGTAGATAGTCGCGGCGAGGCCCTCGACGGTGCCGAGCGCGATCCCGAAGATCATGTAGCCGATGTGGCTGACCAGGGTGAACGACAGGAGGCGCTTGATGTCCGCCTGCGCCACCGCGCCCAGGATCCCGATCACCATCGTCAGCAACGAGATGATCAGCAGGTAGACGTTGACGTTGCTCTCGACGAAGAGCACCGTCTCGGTCCGGATGATGGCGTACACGCCGACCTTCGTCAACAGGCCCGCGAACACCGCCGTGACCGGGGCCGGCGCGGTCGGGTACGAGTCGGGCAGCCAGAACGACAGCGGGAAGATCGCCGCCTTGATGCCGAAGGCCGTCAGCAGCATCACGTGGATGATCGTCTGGACGTCCGGCGGGATGGTGTCCATCTTCTGCGCGATGTCCGCGATGTTGACCGTGCCGAGGGCGCCGTAGATCATCGCGATCGACGCCAGGAACAGCACGCTCGACAGCAGGCTCACCACGATGTACGTGACGCCCGCCCGGATGCGCTGCTCGGTGCCGCCGAGGGTGATCAGCACGTAGCTCGCGATCAGCAGCATCTCGAAACCGACGTAGAGGTTGAAGAGGTCGCCCGCAGCGAACGCGTCGAAGACGCCGGCGGCGAGGATGAGGTACGTGGGGTTGTAGATCGAGACGGGGGCGTCGCCGTCGCCGTCCGCCGAGCCCTGCCCGACGGAGAACACGAAGACCGCCAGCAGCACGATCGACGAGATCGTGAGCATCAGCGCCGCGAGGCGGTCGACCACGAGGAGGATGCCGAAGGGCGCCTCCCACCCGCCGACCTGGACCGCGATCGCGCCGTCACGGTCGACGACGACGAGGAGGACGGCGCTGATGGCCACGACGACCGCCAGCGCGGCGATCGTGAGGACGGCCTGGAGCCGGGGCCGCCGGGTCGCGACCAGCGCGGCGCCCGCACCGATGAGGGGCACGAGCACGACGAGCGGGACGAGGAAGTCGAGGTTCACGGTCGGCCTCCTCTCGGATCGTCACGGTAGGTGCCGCGGTCGCGGTCTCGTTCGGGGTGGGCCGGGTCGTGGTCGGGAGCGTGCTCCGGGTCGGCCACCGGGATGGTCTCGCTCGGGGCGTGGTCCCAGGGGTCGTCGTCGTCGAAAGACGACTTCGGCACGGCGGCCTCGGCGTCCGGGCCGAACTCCGTGTCGCCGTCGCTCTCGTCGTCGCCGTCGCCCTGCGTCTCGTCCTCCGCGGGCACCCCGCGGATGCCGATCTCCAGGTCTTCGAGGTCGTCGGCCACGTCGTCCTCCTGCGCGAGCCGCCAGGAGCGGTAGATGAGGGCCAGCAGGAAGGCCGAGACGCCGAACGTGATGACGATGGCCGTGAGGATGAGCGCCTGCGGCAGCGGGTCGGCGAAGCTCGACTCGGGCACCTGGCCGTCGGCGATCGGCGCCTCGCCGCTGCGGCCGGACATCGTGAGGATGAGGATGTTCGTCGCGTTGCCCACGAGCAGGAAGCCGAGCAGCACACGGGTCATGCTGCGCTCGAGCATGAGGTAGATGCCGCAGGCGTAGAGCGCTGCCATCACGACGATCAGGATCAACGACGCGCTCATGCGGGGCCCTCCGCCTTGGTCGTCGCCGTGACCGAGGCGTCGCCGCGGTCGTCCTCTTCCTCTTGCCGGTCGACCTCGGCCCCCAGGCTGCGGAGCACGTCGAGCACGAGGCCGACGACGACGAGGTAGACGCCGATGTCGAAGAACGTCGAGGTGACGAACTCGACGTGGCCGAGCAGCGGCACCTCGCCCTCGAACCAGGTCGAGGTGAGCGCGTCGGCGCCGAAGAAGAGGGGCACGACGGCGGTGGCCACGATCACGAGCAAGCCGGTGCCCAGCACCTTGCCGGCGTCGAGGGGCGCCGCGGCGCCGAGCTCGAAGCGCCCGCCCGCGAGGTAGCGCGCCACGAAGGCCATGCCCGCGACCAGGCCGCCGGCGAAGCCGCCGCCCGGCAGGTTGTGGCCGGCGAAGAGCAGGTAGATCGAGACGACGACGATGGCGTGGAAGAGCAGCCGGACGACGACCTCGAGCAGGATCGAGCGGTTCTGCGGCGCCAGCTTGCGGCCGGCGAGCAGCCAGGCGCGTCGGTCGCCCTCGACCTCGGAGCCGACCGCCGTGCTCGACGAGGCGTCGGCCCGGTCGGCCTGGCTGCCGCCGGCCTCGGAGCCGGGGACGACGGGCGCGGGCTCGAGGGCCGGGCGCACCCGGGCGAGGAAGCGCTGGGCACGCGTACGGCGGGCCGGACGCGGCAGCATGTCGGTGCGCGAGGTGAGGAACACGAGGCTCGCGACGCCGGTCGCGGCCGCGATCAGCACGCTGATCTCGCCCATCGTGTCCCAGCCGCGGATGTCGACGAGGGTGACGTTGACGACGTTCTTGCCGTGGCCCCCGACGACGGCGAGCTCGGGGAACGCGCTCGAGATCGTTCCGCCGCTGCGGGCGCCCAGGGCGACGACGGCGATGGTCGCCATGACGCAGCCGACCGAGACGCCGATGACGGCGCGCAGCGCGCGGTGCGAGCGACCGTTGCGGTCGCCGAGGCGGGCCGGCAGGCGCCGGAGCACGAGCACGAAGGCGATGAGGGTGATCGTCTCGATCAGGGCCTGGGTGAGCGCGAGGTCGGGGGCGCCGTGCAGGGCGAACAGCGCGGCCATGCCGTAGCCGGTCACGCCGACGAGCACGACGGCCTGGAAGCGCTTGTTCGACCGCGCCGCGGCCACGGCGCCGACGATCATCAGGCCGCCGACGGCCAGCTGCGCCGGGTAGTCCCAGATGACGGCCGCGTCGGGCCAGCTGCGGTTGGACGACAGCGTGACGATGCTCGACACGACGAAGACGACGAGGATCGTGCCCAGGTAGAACGGCAGCGAGCCGCGCTGGGTCGCCGCCGTCGTGCGCGACGCCGTCTTGTCGATGCCGGTCATGATCCGGACGTAGCCGTCGGAGGCGCGGGGCAGGAACGAGACCGCCTTCTGCGCTGCGGACACCCGCTCGCGCTGCCAGAACATGACGGCGCCGAGGACGAGCGAGAGGACGGTCAGGCCGAGGGCCGGCTCGAGGCCGTGCCAGAGGGCGAGGTGGTAGGGGCCGTGCTCGCCCTCGACGTGCGGCAGGGTGTCCGCGTAGCGCGCCATGACGGAGTCGACGGGGGCCGCGACGAAGCCGAGCGCGAGGCTCAGCACGGCGAGGACGGCCGGCGCGGCGAGGAAGTCGATGTGCTCGCGGACGAAGTCGACCGGGGCGACGTCGCGCTTGCGGGCGAACGCCCCCCAGAGGAACCGCAGGCTGTAGGCCGTGGTGAGGACGGAGCCCACGACGACGCCGACGAGCGCGACCACGCCCCAGGCGCTGCCGTGCTCGGCGTCGGCGAGCAGGGCGGAGAGCACCGCCTCCTTCGCCACGAAGCCGAACGTCGGGGGCACGCCCGCCATCGACGCGAGCGCGATCACGGTGATGACGACGAGGACGGGAGCCTGCCGACCGAGGCCGCTCAGCTTGCGGAGGTCACGCGTCCCGGTGCGGTGGTCGACGATGCCGACGACGAGGAACAGCGTCGCCTTGAACAGCGCGTGCGCGACGAGCAGCGCGAGCGCCGCGAGCCCCGCGTCCCGGGTGCCGTAGCCCGCGATGATCGTGAGGAAGCCGAGCTGGCTGACCGTGCCGTAGGCGAGGACGAGCTTCAGGTCGTGCTGGCGGAGGGCACGATAGCCGCCGAGGAGCATCGTCACGACGCCGACGGTGACGACGACCTCTTGCCAGCCGGGCGAGTCGTGGTAGCCGGGAGCGAAGCGGGCGACGAGGTAGATGCCCGCCTTGACCATGGCCGCGGCGTGCAGGTACGCGCTCACCGGGGTGGGGGCGGCCATGGCCGCGGGCAGCCAGAAGTGGAACGGGACGAGGGCCGACTTCGACAGCGCGCCGACGAGCACCAGGATCACCGCGACGGTCACGGCCGTGCCGCTCGGCGGCGACGCGACGAGGGCCTCGATCGAGGAGGTGCCGCCCTGGACGCTGAGGACCACGAGGCCGACCAGCATGGCCAGCCCGCCCGCCGTCGTGACGATGAGGGCCTGGAGCGCGGCCCCGCGGCTCGCCTGCTTGTTCGTGTAGTGACCGATCAGCAGGTACGAGAAGACGCTCGTGGCCTCCCAGAAGACGAAGAGCACGAAGACGTCGTCGCTGGTGACGAGCCCGTACATCGCCCCGGCGAAGGCGACGAGCACGGCGGCGAAGCGGGCGAGGCTCTTCTCCCCGGGCTTGAAGTAGCGAGAGCAGTACACGAGCACGAGCCCGCCCACGCCGGTGACGACGAGGGCCAGCACCCACGACAGGACGTCGAGGCGGAGGGTCAGCGTGATGCCGAGCTGCGGGATCCACGGAACCGACTCGACGACCTGCCCCTGCGACAGGACCTGCGGCCCCTGCAGGGCGGTCATCACCATGGCGGCGAACGGGACGGCCGAGGCCCACAGGAAGAGCGACGGCCCGAGGCGGCGCCCCAGTGCGGCGACGACGATCGAGGCGACCGCGAAGGCCGCGAGAGCAGCGATCATCATGGTGCACCTCCGTCGGCTGGCGAGTTCGTCGGTCGTTCGGGCTGATCGGCGACGAGGAGTCGGGCGGAGAGGTCAGCCTACCTTGCAGTCACCTGGGAGGACCGCCCGACCACGGCGACGCCGGTGGACACATGCGTCCTCAGGCATGCCCCAGGTGCTCGCGCAGGTCGGCGAGCTCGCCCAGCAGCCGCCCGATCGCGGCCGGGTCGGCGACGCGGTGGCTCGCGGCGGTCTCGCCCGGCCCCACCCGGATGCCCAGGTCGCCCTCGCCGAGCGACCGCAGGGCGTCCTCGTCGGTGACGTCGTCGCCGGCGAAGAGCACGGCGGTGGCGCCGACGGCCTCGCGCAGACGGGCGACCCCGTCGTCCTTGCCGGTCGGGCGGACGGCGTACTCGCGCACGTTCTTGCCCTCGCGGCCGTGCACGCCGGGCTCGTCGGCGAGGCGCTGCCGGACGGCCTCGCGCACCTCCGTCGTCGTCGCCTCGTCAGCGAGCCGCGTGTGGAGGGCGAGGCCCGCCGGCTTCTCCTCGACGAAGACGCCCTCGCGGCCGTCGGCCGCCGTGTGCAGCGCCTCGGAGATGACGGCGCGACGGGCGAGCTCGTCCTCGGTCAGGGAGGTCACCTCTCCCCCGATCCGCACCTCGATGCCGTGCGAGCCGACGAGCAGCACCTGCTCGGGCATCTCGCTGATGCGGTCGAGCGACGCGAGGTCGCGACCGGAGACGAGGGCGACGGAGGTGCCCTCCATCTCGAGCAGGCGACGGATCGCCTCCTTCGACTCGGGCAGCGGGCGGGCCGCCATCGGCTGGTCGACCTCGGGCGCGAGGGTGCCGTCGAAGTCGAGGGCGACGAGGAGGCGCGGGGTCGTCGCGAGACGGCCGAGCGCGTCCGAGAGGGCCCGCGACTCGTCGTCCGTGGTCAGGGGGGTCGTGGTCACGAGTCGTCCTCCTCGGCGGGTGCCGTGATCTGCTGGCCGGGGCGCACGTTCTCGAGCGCCTGCAGGAACGACGCGGACCAGCTGGCCACGTCGTGCTCGAGCACGCGCCGACGGAGGGCGCGCATCCGCGTCGTCCGGTCACGGCGCGGCATCTCGATCGCCCGCATGATGGTGTTCTTCAGGCCGCCGATGTCGTGCGGGTTGATCAACAGCGCGCTCTTGAGCTCGTCGGCGGCGCCGGCGAACTCGCTGAGCACGAGCACTCCGTCGTTGTCGCGGCGCACCGCCACGTATTCTTTCGCGACGAGGTTCATCCCGTCGCGGAGGGCGGTGACCAGCATGATGTCGGCGGCGAGGTAGAGGGCCACCATCTCTTCACGCGGGTAGCCGTGGTGGTGGTAGCTGATGGCCGTGTGGCTCATCGTCGCGTAGTCGCCGTTGATCCGGCCGACGGTCAGCTCGATCTCGTCGCGCAGCGTCTTGTACGTCTCGACCCGCTCGCGGCTGGGGCTCGCGACCTGCACCAGCGTCGCGTCCTCGACGCTCAGGCGGCCGTCGGCGAGCAGCTCGCCGAACGCCTTCATCCGGTGGCGGATGCCCTTGGTGTAGTCGAGCCGGTCGACGCCGAGCATGACCGTCTTCGGGTTGCCGAGGCCGGCGCGGATCTCGGCAGCCCTCGCCTGGATGTCGGGCCGCGCGGCCAGTTCTTCGTAGCTGGCGGCGTCGATCGAGATCGGGAAGTGCTTGGCGAGGACCCGGCGCACCTTCGTGCCGCGGCGGGACAGGTGCGAGGACCCCGTGGTCGCGTCGTCGTCGACCGGCACCTCGACGTAGGGGCGGGTCGTCCCGTAGCCGAGCAGGTGGCGCACCGCCCGCGAGAAGTTCGAGGCGTCGTCGCCGCGCTGGAACCCGATGACGTCGGCGCCGAGCAGCCCCTCGAGGATCTGGCGGCGCCAGGGCAGCTGCGAGAAGATGCCGAGCGGCGGGAACGGGATGTGGTTGAAGAAGCCGATCGTCACGTCGGGACGCGCCTCGCGGAGCATCTTCGGGACGAGCTGCAGCTGGTAGTCCTGCACCCAGATCGTGCCGCCCTCCTCGGTGATCTCGGCGGCACGGTCGGCGAAGCGCTGGTTCACCTGCACGTACGCCTCCCACCAGAGCCGGTGGTACGTCGGTGCGGCGATGACGTCGTGGTAGAGCGGCCAGAGCGTGTCGTTGCTGAACCCCTCGTAGTAGCGCTGCACCTCTTCGGCGCTGAGGGGCACGGGCACGATGTGGATGCCCTCGTCGACGAACGGCTCGAACTCGAGCTCGGGCTGGCCGGCCCAGCCGACCCAGGCCCCGTCGTTCGCCTTCATGACGGGCTCGAGGGCGGTCACGAGCCCCCCGGGCGAGTGCTGCCAGGACGCGGAGCCGTCCTCGGCGACGACGCGGTCGACGGGGAGGCGGTTGGAGACGACGACGAAGCCGTAGCGCTCAGCGGTGTCAGACATGGGGGTGATCAGCTCCGTTCGACCCCCGGGAGACGGGGGACGGCCAGATTATCAGCGCGCCCGTCCGGCCCCCCGGCGCGGCCTGTCCCCCGGGCGTCCAGCTCAGACGAGCCGCAGCACCTGTCGCGCCGCCTCGGCGAGCGCGCGGCCGTAGCTCCGGCCGTGGCCCGCCGCGTGCACCGCGAGCGGGTGCAGCTGGTGGAGCGGCACCCGGTCGCGCCAGCCGTCCCGGAGGGGCGACGCGTCCTGGTAGCCGGCCAGCGCCTCCTCGAGGAAGGGCAGGCCGAACAGCTGCAGCATCGCCAGGTCGGTCTCGGGGTGGCCCCCGTGCGCGGCCGGGTCGATGAGGACGACGCCGCCCGCGTCGACCAGGACGTTGCCGCTCCAGAGGTCGCCGTGCAGGCGGGCCGGCTCGACGTCGTCGTCGAGGGCGCCCGACGCGACGGCCCCGCAGGCACGTTCGACGAGGTCGAGCTCGTCGCGCGTCAGCGCCCCTGCCTCGACGGCCGTCCGGGCGAACGGCAGCACGCGCTGGGCGGCGTAGAACGCGCCCCAGCTGTCGCGGGGCGTGCACTCCTGCTGCCGTCGGCCGATGAAGACGGGGCCCTGCCAGCCCGCGGGAGGCGCCCCGAAGGCGTCTGCGCCGGCCGCGTGGGTGGCGGCGAGCGCCGCGCCGAACCGCCGTGCCGCCTCCGGCGTCGGTCGGGTCTCGTGCACGGCCTCGAGTGCGATGCGGCCTGCCGAGACCGACTCGACGGCCACGATCCTCGCGCCTCCGCGGGGCGTGGCGTCGGCCAGCCAGGCGAGCCCTGCCGCCTCGGCCTCGAAGAAGTCGTCAGGGGCGTCGGCGCGCTGCTTCACGTGCGAGGTCACGTGGATAGCATGCCCCCATGACCGAGGCCCCGACCGCGACCCGCACCCCGACCCGGACCCGGGCGTACCGGGAGGGGCGGCTCGTGGCCGAGGGGTTCCCCCTCGCCGACGTGAGCGACCACCTCGCCACCGACGGCTGCACCGTGTGGGTCGACCTCACCGACCCGACCGCGGCGGATTTCGACGACCTCGAGGACGAGCTGGGGCTGCACGAGCTCGCCGTCGAGGACGCCCTGCAGGACGGCCAGCGGCCGAAGGTCGACCGCTACGAGAACCACCTCTTCGCCGCCCTCTACGACGTGTCGTTCGACGCGGCGTCGGGAGAGCTGACGACGAGCGAGGTCAAGGCGTTCGTCACTGCCAGGGCGCTCGTGACGATCCACCACGCCGACTTCGACGCGCGACGGCTCCACGAGGCGTTCGACAGGAGCCCCGGTCTCGCCTCCCACGGCGTCTCCTTCTTGCTCTGGGGCGTGCTCGACGTGGTCGTCGACCGGCACTTCCACGCCGTCGACGCGCTCGACGACGAGATCGAGGGCATCGCCGACGACCTGTTCGACCCCGCGCCTCGCACCCTCGACGTGCAGAAGCGGTCGTTCGCGCTGCGCAAGAGCCTCGTGCGGCTGCGACGCGTCGCGTCGCCGATGCGCGAGGTGCTTAACACGCTCCTGCGGCGCGACCTGCACGACCTCGACCCGGTGATGCAGCCCTACTACCAGGACGTCTACGACCACGTGGTCCGCGTCGCCGAGCAGAACGACTCGCTCCGCGACCTCGTCTCGACCATCCTCGACACCAACCTCAACCTGCAGTCGAACCGGATGAACGGGATCATGAAGAAGGTGACGAGCTGGGCGGCGATCATCGCGGTGCCCACCGCCATCACCGGCTTCTACGGCCAGAACGTGCCCTACCCCGGCTTCAGCACGGTCGGGGGCTTCGTCACCTCGTGCGTGCTCATCGTCGGCGTGGGCGGCGTGCTCTGGTGGCAGTTCCGCAAGCGCGACTGGCTGTAGGAGGCGGTCGGCGGCCCCGAGGGCGTTCCCCGGTCGTTCGCCGGACGTTCATCCCTGCTCGGCTCCCCCGCCGCGGGCCCGGTCGTAGCCTGGCCGCGTGATCACGGTCGGAACGAGCACGTCCTGCGTCTCCCCGCTGCCCGTCGACGAGGCGTTCCGCCTCGCGAGGACCACAGGCTTCGACGGGGTGGAGGTGATGGTGACCGCCGACCGGGCGAGCCGGGACGCCCGGCTGCTCCGCGCCTCCTCGGCTCGCTGGGGGCTGCCCGTGCTGTCGGTGCACGCACCGGTGCTGCCGCTCGCCCACTTCGCGCTCGGCCGCGACCAGGGCGAGAAGCTGCGGCGCTCGGCCGAGCTCGCAGCCGAGCTCGGCGCGGCCACCGTGGTCGTGCACCCGCCGTTCCGCTGGCAACGACGTCATGCCGCACGGTTCCTCGACCTGGTCCGCGAGCTGGCGGCCGCGACGGGCGTCGAGCTCGCGGTCGAGAACATGTTCCCGTGGCGGCTGGGGCCGGTCGTCGCCGACGTCTACTCCCCCGGCCACGACCCGTCCACCCTCGACGTCGACGCGGCGGTGCTCGACTTCTCGCACGCCGCCGTCGCCGGGCGCGACGCGCTCGACCTCGCGCTGGCGCTGGGGCCGCGCCTCCGCCACGTGCACCTCTGCGACGGGCTCGTCTCGCCGCGGCCCGGCGGCCTCGTCGACCAGCACCTCGTCCCGGGCACGGGCGACCAGCCGGTGGCCGAGGTCCTGAGGCACCTGGCGCAGTCGGGCTGGTCCGGCTCGGTCGTCGCCGAGGTGCACTCCCCCGGCCGGGCCGCGGACGAGGCGGTGCTCACGGACATGCTGCGGCGCACGCTGAGGCACGCGCGAGCAGCGCTGGCCGCCGGCGCCGCGTCCGCGGGCGGAGCCGCGGCGGCCTACGCCCCGACGAGCACCGTGGCGACGACGGCGAGCGGCACGGCGACGACCGCGACCCCGAGCCCGCCCAGCACGACTCCGCGCCACCTCACCTCGACGCCCATCGACGTCAGCCGGCCGTGCCAGAGCAGCGTCGCGAGCGAGGCCCACGGCGCCACGAGGCAGCCGACGTTGACGCCGACGAGCACGGCGACGAGCCGCAACGGCGAGCCGGCGACGGGCTCGAGGGCGAGGTAGGCCGGCAGGTTGTTCGCGACGTTGGCGGCGGCCGCGCTGCCGGCCGCGAGGCGCAGCAGGTCGGGCAGCCCGTCGCCCGAGCCGACGAGCACGGCGAGCGCGTCGGCGAGCCCGAGCGAGTGCGCCGCCTCGACGACGACGAACAGGCCGCTGGCGAAGACGATCGTGCCCCAGGGGACGAGGCCGAGCCGCAGCGTCGACGGCCGCCGCACGGCGCTGACGACGACGAGGACGAGCGCGGCGAAGGCTGCCGGGATCCACACCTCGATCCCGCTGACGAGCGCCGGCACGAGCAGCGCCACGGCGACGGCGGCCACGACGAAGAGCACGCGGTCGCCGGCCTCCTCCCGCGCAGGAGCCTCGAAGCGCCCGCTCAGCTCGCGGCGGTAGCGCAGGCCGACCGCGACGACCGGCACGACGGCGGCGACCACGGCCGCCGGCGCCACGAGCGCGGCGAAGGAGGCGGGCGACGGCGACCCGAGGGCGTCGAGGGCCAGCAGGTTGGTCAGGTTCGACACCGGCAGCAGCATCGAGCCGCAGTTCGCGAGCCACACCGTCGTGAGGGCGAACGGCATCGGCGGCAGCCCGACGCGCCGGGCGACGAGCACCACCACGGGGGTGAGCAGCACGGCGGTCGTGTCGAGCGACAGGAAGATCGTGCAGCCGAGCGCGAGCGCGACGACGAAGGCCCAGAGCACGACGACCCGGCCGCGCGCCGCTCGTGCCGCGAAGCCGGCCAGCCACGAGAAGAGGCCCGCCTCGGCCGCGAGCTCCGACACGATCGTCAGCGCGACGACGAAGCCGAGCACCGGCGCCACGCGCTCGACGAGCGTGCCCAGCTCGTCGAGCGTGAGCACCCCGGCGAGCAGGGCGACGAGCCCGACGACGAGCAACGCTGCTCCGAGCACGGCAGTGCGCACCAGGTCTCCTCCGGCCGACGAGCCCGGACCGGGCGAGCCGGGCAGCTCACCCTACGACCCCACGCGGTGCACGCACTGCACCGATCCGCCCCGGTGCGCTCCGCGGCCTGACGAGTACGGTGGAGGCACCGATCACCAGGAGAGAACCGTGCGCAAATTCCTTTTCAACGGAGCGATCATCAGCTCGCTCTTCTCGGGCGTCAGCCTGCTCAAGAGCCTCAGCTCCGGCCCCCGCGACTGGCGGCTGCTGCTCACCGCCGTGGCCTGGGCGGCCACGACGGCCATCGCGGTCGGCAACGTGGTCGAGGCCGCGAACGAGAACGACTGACCGTTCCGCCCTCGGCCGGCTGACCTGCCGGCACAGGCACGAAGGAGGCGCGTCCCCCGACCGGGGGCGCGCCTCCTTCGTGCGTCGAGACCGGGCTCAGTGGTCGGGGCGGCCCGTCGGACGGCCGTCGAACGAGCGGTCGACGTGGGGGTCGCGCTCGTCCTCGGCGCCCATCGTCGCGGCGTAGGGCCGCGGCTCGGGGTCGGCGTCGCGCTGGACAGGGATCGCCTGGGTGAAGAGCTGCGTGCGCTCCGACCCGGCGTTCTCGCCCGAGAACAGGCCGCCCGACTCTGAGGTCGACCGGGACGGACGGCGCGTCGTCGGCTCGGGCTCTGCCTCGACCGTCTGGACGCGGGTGCGCGGCACGGCCTGGGGCGAGACGCGGTGCAGCCACGAGACGAGGTCCTCGCGCACGAGGCAGCGCAGGTCGAAGAGGGTGCCGGCGTCCTTGGCGGTGACGAGCACCCGGACGCGCACCCAGCCGCCGGTCGCGTCGGTCACCTGGAGCACCTTCGTCCGGCGGTCCCAGAGGTCGGTGCGCTCGAGGATGCGGTCGAGCTCGTCGCGCATCGCCCCGGGGTCGACGCGCCAGTCAAGGTCGAGCTCGACGGCGCCGAGCAGCTCGCTGTTGCGGCGGGTCCAGTTCTCGAACGGCGTGGTGGTGAAGTAGGTCGACGGCAGCACGAGACGACGGTCGTCCCAGATGTGCACGACCACGTACGAGAGCGTGATCTCCTCGATCAGGCCCCACTGCCCCTCGACCACCACGACGTCGTCGATGCGGATCGCGTCGCTGAAGGCGAGCTGGATCCCGGCGAACACGTTCGCGAGGGTCGACTGCGCGGCGAGCCCCGCCACGACCGAGACGAGCCCGGCGCTGGCGAGGACGCTCGCACCGACCGCCTCGACCCCGGGGAAGCCGAGCAGGATCGCCCCGGCCGCGATGACCACCACGACCACCATCGTGAGGCGACGGAGGATCAGCACCTGCGTCCGCACCCGCCGCGCGATCCGGTTGTCGGCGGTGTCGATCCGGTACCGCGCGAGTCCGAGGTCCTCGAAGAACAGGGCCAGGGCACCGACGAACCAGGCCACGACGACGATCACGGCGACGCGGAACAGCTGCGCCACGACGTCGTCCCCGGCGTACGGGGAGCCGAGCAGGGCCGGCAGGGAGGTGCGGAGCGCGATCGTGAGGAGGACGACGAGCAGCGTCCACCGGAACGGACGGCGCATGCGCTCGACGAGCGCCGCGGCCCACTCCTTCTTCTTCGCGACGAGCCCCACGACGAGGCCGACCACGGCGGAGACGAAGAAGGTGAGCACGACGGCAGCGGCCACCGAGATGAGCAGTTGGATCCAAGGCATCCGTCCACCCTGTCGCACGGGGAGGGCGCCCGGCCGACCTCGCTGCCGTCAGACTGGGACCGTGAGTCGATCCACAGGTTCCCGTCACGACGACGCCACGTCCTCGTCACCTCCCGGACGCCGACGTCGCGGGTCGCCGCGCAGCCGGACGCGTCGCGTGCTGAAGGCCGTGGCCCTGGTGCTGTTCGCCGTGGTCGTCCTGGTGGCGACCGGCTTCTTCGTCTGGGCCAAGACGCCGATGTCGGCCACCGCCTCTTCGCTGGCCGCCGTCGCGGACGACCCCCGCGTCGACGTCGTCGACCGGCCCGACGTCGTCGTGATGCGCCCGGCGCGGACGGCGGCGCTCGACCAGGGCCTCGTCTTCGTCGCCGGCGCCCGCGTCGACCCGCAGGCATACGAGCAGGTGCTCGCCGGGCTCGTCGCCACCGGCGTCACGGTCGTCGTCGAGCGACCGCTGCTCGGCTTCGGCATCCTCGACCCGCGTCCGCTCAGCCACTTCACCGACCTCGCGCCCGAGGTCACGAACTGGGCCGTGGGCGGTCACTCCCTCGGCGGGGTGCGGGCCTGCCAGTACGCCGCTGACGACCCTGCCGTCGACGGCCTCGTCCTCTTCGGCTCGTACTGCGCGACGACCGACCTGTCAGGGCGCGGCGACCTGCCGGTGCTCAGCCTCGGCGGCGGCGAGGACGGGCTCAGCACCCCCGACGACATCGAGCGCTACCGCGACATGCTCCCGGCCGACGCGACCGTCGTCGGGATCCCGGGCCTCGCCCACGCCCAGTTCGGCAGCTACGGCGAGCATCCGGGCGACGGAGAACCGTCGATCAGCGACGAGGAGGCGCGGGCCCGGATCGACCGCGAGCTCACGTCGTTCTTCGCGGGCGTGGGCGACTGACGCACCCGTCACCGACCTCGGGCCTCGCGACGACGACGACCCCGAGGCCCCCGAGGCCCCCGGCGACGGATCAGACGGAGCGCTTGCGAAGGCGCAGCGCCTCGAGTGCCATGCCGAGCGTGGCGTAGCGGCCGACTTCTTCGGCCCAGGCGGGGTTCGGCCCCTTGAGGGCCACGTGCACGCCGCCCTCGTCGCGGACGTGGCCGAGGACGCGGTCGGGAGTCGACACCTGGACGAGACCGCCGGAGACGATCCGGGTGCTGAGCTGCGCGCTGCGGCGGAGGGGCTCGACGGCGATCGTGGTCACGGGGTGGTGCCTTTCGTGGGGGACGTGCGAGACCGACGCTACCCGCGCCTCCCCTGTTCTCTCCTGGGGCTCTGCCGTGCGTCCCCGGTGGTCCGCCTGTGCGGACGCCCGGCACCGGGGTACGACCACGCCCCGCCCGGCAGAGCCGGGCGGGGCGAGATCGTGCCCGCAGGGCGCGGGACGAGGAGGTTCGGGTCAGCTGGTGAGGCCGTCTACGTAGTCCTGGTTCTCGGCGATCCACTCGTCGACGACCTCGGTGTAGTCGCTGCCGTCGACACCGCTGTTGAACATGGCGTTCTCGAGCGACGAGAGCGTCTCGGTGTCCATCTCGAAGCCCTCGAGCCACTCGGTCAGCTGCGGGAAGTTCGCCGTGAAGCTCTTGCCGCCGAACGAGTGGATGCCCTCGGCGTCGCCGAGCGTGCCCTTCGGGTCGGCGAGGTCCTTGATCGGGAACGCGTCGTACGCCCAGTGCGGGCTCCACAGGGTCACGGCGATGTTCTCGCCGGCCTCGGTGGCGCTCTTCAGCTCGGTGAGCATGGCGGCCGTGGACGAGGTCTGCAGCTCGAGGGCGTCGATGCCGTAGTCGGGGATGGTCGCGTCCTGCACGGCCGTCGTCAGGCCGGCGCCGGGCTCGATGCCGACGATCGAGCCGCCGAAGAGGTCGGCGTTCGCGTTCAGCTCCTCGAGCGAGTCGATCGGGGCGTCGGCGTTGACCGCGACGGCGAGCTTGGCGTCGTCGTTCCACGCGCCGAGGTCGGTCAGGTCGTCGCCGTACTGCTCGACGTAGTCCGCGTGGGTGGTCGGCAGCCAGGTGTCGAGCACGACGTCGTAGTCGTCGGTGGTGAGGCCCGAGTAGACGGGAGCGACGTCGGCCATCTGCAGGTTGACCGTGTAGCCCTCGTCCTCGAGCACCGACTTCCAGAGCCACGACGCGGCGATGCCCTCGTCCCAGCCGTTGAAGACGGCCAGCTCGACGACGCTCTTGTCGCCGTTGTCGAGCGTCTCGGCCGACGACGAGCTGCCGGGAGGCGAGCAGGCGGCGAGGCCGAGGACGGCGGTGGTGCCGAGGGCGACGGAGGCGGCGATGGTGCGCTTCTTCATGGGTGTCCTTCCGGGGACGATCGGGGTGTTCGAGGTGCTGGTGCGGGTGCGGGTGCTGGTGCTGGTGACGGGCTGCGGGCTCACGCGCCGGCCCCGACGGGGACGGGCTGCTCGCTGTCGGCGGTGCGCGCCTCCTGGGTGCTCGGCGACGGGGCGGGAGCGTCGTCCCGGCCGGCACCGCTGCGGAGGGGGCGTCGCCGTGCCCGACGGTCCGCGCCGAGGGCCGCGGTCATCCGGTCGAGGATGATCGCGAGCACGACGACCGAGATGCCGGCCTCCGCCCCGAGCGCGATGTCGATCCGGTTCAGGCTCGCGACGATGTCGCCGCCGAGCCCGCCCGCGCCGACCATGCCGGCGATGACGACCATCGAGAGCGAGAGCATGATGACCTGGTTGACGCCGGCCATGATGCTCGGCTTCGCGAGGGGCAGCTGGATCTGGCGGAGGATGCGCCAGGGCGACGAGCCGAAGGCGTGGCCGGCCTCGACGACCTCCTTGTCGACCCCGCGGATGCCGAGCTCGGTGAGCCGGACGCCGGGAGCCATCGCGAACACCACGGTCGCGACGATGCCGGGGACGACGCCGATCCGGAACAGCAGCAGAGCGGGGATCAGGTAGACGAACGCCGGCGTCGTCTGCATGAAGTCGAGGACGGGACGGATGATCTGCGACGCCAGGTCCGACTTGGCCGCGAGCACGCCGAGCGGGATGCTCAGGGCGATCGCGACGGCTCCCGCGACGAGGACCAGCGCGAGCGTCGACATGGCGTTCTCCCACTGGCCGAGCGTGCCGATGAAGAGCAGGCCCGCCGCGGTGCCGAGGCCGAACTTCCAGCCCTTGGCGAGGAACGCGAGGGCCGCGATCACGATGACGACCGCCCAGAAGGGAGGTGCGCTCAGGGCGTACTCGACCCACTCGTAGAAGAACGTGACGATCGCGCGGATCACGGAGAAGAAGCCGCCGAGGTGGGTCGTGACCCAGTCGACGACGACGGCGACGGCGTCGCCGAAGGGGATGCGGAGGTACTCGTTCATCGGAGGGCTCCCTCGGTGGTCGCGGTCGGGACGCCGGCAGGCGCGGCGAGGGTCTCGTCGAGCTCGCTCTCGGAGTAGCGGGTCACGGGCTCGAGCACGGGGATCGGCGACGTCGAGGTGTCGACCCCGCCGAGCGCGGCGAGCAGCGTGACGCGCGGGATGACGCCGATCAGGCGGTCGCGGTCGTCCACCACGGCGATGGGCAGGGGGCTCTCGACGGCCAGCTCGAAGAGGTCGACGAGGGCGGCGTCGGGGCCGACCTTCGCGAACTCGGCGTTGACGATCGAGGCGAGGTCGGTGTCGGCGGCCTTGACCTGGCGCATCACGTGACCGTCGCGCACCCAGCCGAGGAGCTTGCGGTCGCGGCCGAGCACGAACAGCGCCGCGGTCTGCAGGTCACGCAGCGTGCGGAGCGCGCCCCGCGGGCCGGCGGTCAGCTGGACCACCGCGCGGGCCGGCTCCATCACGCTCGACGCGGTGAGCACCCGCGCACGGTCGACGTCCTGCACGAACTGGGCGACGTAGTCGTTCGCCGGGTCGGTGAGGATGTCCTCCGGCGTGCCGATCTGCACGATGCGGCCGTCGCGCATGACGGCGATCCGGTCGCCGAGGAACATCGCCTCGTTGAGGTCGTGGGTGATGAAGACGATCGTCTTGCCGAGGGTCGCCTGCAGCTCGAGCAGCTGCTCCTGCATCTCGCGGCGGATGAGCGGGTCGAGGGCGCTGAACGCCTCGTCCATCAGCAGGATGTCGGTCTCGGCGGCGAGCGCCCGGGCCAGGCCGACGCGCTGCTGCATGCCGCCCGACAGCTCGGAGGGCAGCTTGTCCTCCCAGCCGCCGAGGCCGACGACCTCGGTCATCTCCCTCGCCTTGGCGAGACGGTCGGCCTTGGGGACGCCCTGGACCTCGAGGCCGTAGGCGACGTTGTCGAGCACGGTGCGGTGCGGCAGCAGTGCGAAGTGCTGGAACACCATCGACACGTTCTGACGCCGCACCTCGCGGAGGCGCGCCGCGGGCACGTCGGAGATGGCGGACCCCGACACCTCGACCGAGCCGGAGGTGGGCTCGAGCAGGCCGTTGAGCATCCGGATGAGCGTCGACTTGCCGGAGCCGGACAGGCCCATCACGACGAAGATCTCGCCGGGCTGCACGTCGAAGGAGGCGTCGATGACGGCGGCCGTGCCGAGGGACGCGGCCTCGGCTCGGGTGGCGCCCGCCTCCAGGCGGGTCACGGCGTCCTTGGGGCGGCGGCCGAACACCTTGTACAGGTTCCGGGCTCGCACTGCGGGGGTGGTGGTCACGGGCTCTCCATGCGCACGCCGAGGGGGGCGTCCGGCCGCTCGGGCCGGAGCCGTCGGCGGCGTCCAGGTCGGGCGGACGGGTCGACGGCACGTGCGGGACGGACCGGCTCAAGCGGCGCGTGACCGGCGTCGTGCCTGGTCTGCCTCGCGAACCCGTACCCCGCTGGGGCCGGTCACGGGACCGGCGCCGGCGCCACCAGACCGTACGTCGCCTCGGCCCGGTGGTCGTGGGGGCCGACGGCAGCGCGTCCTGATGATGACGGACCCGGCTGACCGGGTCGACACGACGGTAGCGTGGACGACACGTGACGACCAAGTCGCCGACCCCCTCCCTGGGGACCGTGCGCGTCCCCCGCGACGGCGTGTCGCCCGTGCCTGCCGGGATCTCGATCGAGACCCCATCGTTACAGAGCCTGCACGGACCGGGCCGCGCCTCCTGGTCCCGCGCGCTGCGGCGGGGGAAGGTGCACATCGTGCACCGAGGGGTCTACGGTCGTCCCATGACGAGCCCCTCGAACGAGGGTGGCCGCGCCGCCGCCCCCGACCACGTTCCCCAGGATTTCTCGCACGAGCAGGAGGGGTTCCACCAGGGCCTCAAGCCGCGCCAGCTCCAGATGATCGCCATCGGCGGTGCGATCGGGACAGGACTGTTCCTCGGCGCCGGCGGCCGGCTCGCCTCGGCGGGCCCCGCGCTGGCGATCGTCTTCGCGGTCTGCGGCGTCTTCGCCTTCTTCATCCTGCGCGCCCTCGGCGAGCTCGTGCTGCACCGCCCCTCCTCGGGGTCGTTCGTCTCGTACGCCCGTGAGTTCTTCGGAGAGAAGGCCGCCTACGCCGCCGGCTGGATGTACTTCCTCAACTGGGCCATGACGGCCATCGTCGACGTCACCGCCGTGGCGCTCTACCTGCACTACTGGAGCGCCTTCACCTCTGCGCCGGACTGGCTGCTCGCCCTCGTGGCCCTCGCCGTCGTGCTGTCCGTCAACCTGCTGGCGGTCAAGGTGTTCGGCGAGATGGAGTTCTGGTTCGCGATCATCAAGGTCGCCGCCCTCGTGGTCTTCCTCGTCGTCGGGGTCGTCTGGCTCGCCGCGTCGTTCCCCGTGACGAGCGGCGGGGAGTCGATCGACACGGGCTGGTCGGTGATCGCGGCGAGCGGGATCCTGCCGAACGGCATCCTGCCGGCGGTCATCGTCATCCAGGGCGTCGTGTTCGCCTACGCGGCGATCGAGCTCGTCGGCACCGCGTCGGGCGAGACGCAGCACCCGGAGAAGGTCGTCCCCCGGGCGATCAACACCGTCATCGTCCGCATCGCGGTGTTCTACGTCGGCAGCCTCGTGCTGCTGTCGCTGCTGCTGCCCTACACGTCGTACGAGGCCGGCCAGAGCCCGTTCGTCACGTTCTTCGGCAGCATCGGCAGCCCCGAGGTGGGCGAGGTCGCCGGCTCGATCATGAACTTCGTGGTCGTCACCGCCGCGCTCTCGAGCCTCAACGCCGGCCTCTACTCGACCGGCCGCGTGCTGCACTCGATGGGCATGAACGGCTCGGCGCCGAAGTTCACGACGAAGATGTCGAAGGGCGGCGTGCCCTTCGGCGGCATCCTGCTCACCGCCAGCATCACCCTGCTCGGCGTCGTCCTCAACGCGGTCGTCGGCGCGAACACCGCGTTCGAGATCGTCCTCAACATCGCGTCGCTCGGCATCCTCACCGCGTGGGGCACGATCATCCTCTGCCAGATGCGGCTGCGGCAGTGGGCCAAGGAGGGCAAGGCGGAAGAGCCGTCGTTCCGCCTGCCCGGCGCGCCCGTGACGAGCTACCTCACGCTGGCGTTCCTGCTCGCGGTCGTCGTGCTGATGGCGATCGACTGGCCGATCGGCTCGTTCACCGTCATGTCGCTCGTCGTCATCATCCCGCTGCTGATCCTCGGCTGGCACCTCCAGCGCGACCGCATCCTCGCGGCGGCACGGCTGCGCGAGGGCATGACGGGCCCCTACCCGGTCACCGGTCGCGACGCGTCGTCGCAGCTGCCCCGCGACGACCGCGGACAGGACTAGACCGCGGCGCCCGGGCAGCCGAGGTCAGAACAGCGGCCAGGGGACGGCGGGTGCCTGGCCCTCGGGCTCGGGGAAGGCGCCCGTCGACCGGAGCCGGGCGCACCGGGCCTGGAGCGCCGCGAGCTCGGCCTCGGTGACCAGCCCGCCGAGGACGGCCCCCAGCTCGCCGTCGAGCTGCCGCTCGACCCGGGCGACGCCGTCGAGCTCGTCGCCCGTCAGGGGCTCGCCTGCCCAGCCCCACAGGACGGTGCGGAGCTTGTGCTCGACGTGCAGGGTCAGGCCGTGGTCGACTCCGTGTCGTCGGCCGTCCGGCATCGCCAGGACGTGGGCGCCCTTGCGGTCCGCGTTGTTCACGACGACGTCGAAGACGGCCATCCGGCGGAGGGCGGCGGAGTCCTCGTGGACGAGCGCCACCGGTTCGTCGTCCTCGTCGAGCCCCTCGAGCACCGTGCGCCAACCCGCCTCCGGCACGTCGGCCGAGGGCAGCAGGTCGACGGCGTCCTGCTCGGGGTCGACGTCGCACCAGAGCTGCACCATGCCGGGGCCGAGCGGGCCGTCACGGAGCCAGGTGCGCGGGACGACGTCCCAGCCGAGCGCCTCGGACACGTGCCAGGAGGCGACCTCCCGGGAGGCGAGGTCGCCGTCCGGGAAGTCCCACAGGGGTCGCTCGCCCGCGACCGGCTTGTAGACGACGACCACGCCGTCGACCTCGCCGACGAACGTCGCGTTGGAGGCGGTGGTCACCCGGCCCGTGAGCGTCAGCTCCCCCGTCACCAGGTCGGGCCCGGTCGTCACCAGGAGTCGCCGGGGACGGCGCAGACGTGGCCCTCGGGGTCCATGGGGGCGCCGCAGAGGGGGCAGAGCGGCCGACCGGCGCCCACGACCTCGAGGGTGCGGGCGGCGAAGGCCCTGGCGGTGCCGACGGGGAGCCTCAGGGTCATCATCTCGACGGGCTCGCCGGCGTCGTCCGGGTCCGGGTCGAGATCGTCGTCAGGATCGGCGAGGGGGTAGGCCTCGACGACGACCTGGGCGGTGGACGGGTCCCAGCCGAGGCTCAGGGCGCCGACGCGGAACTCGGCCTCGACCGGCTGGTCGAGGGGCGCGTGGTCGACGAGCTCCTCGGGCGTGGTCTCGGGGACGCTGGCGGGGTTGCCCTCGACGCGGCGCACCTCGTCGAGGATCTCGTCGATCTTGTGGGCGAGGACGGCGGACTGCTCCTTCTCGAGGGCGACGCTGACGACGCGTCGGCCGTCGCGGGCCTGGAGGTAGAAGGTGCGGGCTCCGGGCAGCCCGACGGTGCCGACGACGACGCGGTCGGGCCAGTCGAACCCGTGGACGATGGTGGGCATGTCGCCATCCTACGAGCGGTGCGGACGGGTGTCCGGGGCCGGCTCTCAGACGGTGCCCGCGCCTCCCCCGACCGCGGCGTCGGCGCTCGGCGCCGAGCCCCGCAGCCAGCTGAGGTCGCCTCCGTCGGTGTTGGTGGCGAGGACGTCGGTGCGGTGCGCGCCGTACCGGAGGATCGACACCGAGGCCGGTCCGACCGAGATGCGCTGGAACAGGTCCAGGTGCGCGCCGAGCGCGTCGGCGAGGACCGACTTGATGATGTCTCCGTGGCTGACCGCGAGCCAGACGGCGCCCGGGCCGTGCTCACGCTCGACCGCGGCGTCGTGGGCGCGGATCGCGCTGACGGCGCGGTGCTGCATGCCCGACATCGTCTCGCCGCCCGGGAAGGTCACGGCCGACGGCTGGCGCTGGACCGTCTGCCAGAGGTCCTCGCCCGCGAGCTCCGAGAGGGGCCGGCCCTGCCAGTCCCCGTAGTCGCACTCGGTGATCGCGTCGTCGACCAGCACGCTGAAGGCGGCGTCGGCGGACTGCTGCGCCACGATGGCCTCGGTCGTCTCCCGGCACCGCTCGAGCGGAGAGGTCACGACCCGGGCGAACGGCACTACGGCGAGCCTCGCCCCGGTCGCGGCGGCCTGCTGCCGTCCGACCTCGTCGAGCAGCACCCCGGGAGTCCGCCCCGCGAGCACCCCCGTCGCGTTCGCCGTCGTCCGCCCGTGCCGCACCACCACAACAGTCGCCATCCGGCCACCCTAGGCCCCGCCCCTGCCCTCGCCTCCCCCGTCGCCGAAGGGGGGCCAGCGAAGCGCCGCCCCCACCCCACCATCGCCGAAGGGGGCCAGCGAAGCGCCGCCCGACTCATCCGCCGCCGAAGGGGCCCGCGAAGCGCCGCCCCGAGCCCCGAGCCACCAGCACCTGGCGGGCACGAGTCTCGGTGCCGCCCAGCCCGAGCCGCACGTCGCCGGAGGCGACGAAAGGCGTGGAACAAAATCCCCCGCGAAGAAGCGCAGCTTCGAACACGGGGGATCAATTTTGTGGTGCACCCCCTCGGACTTGAACCGAGAACCCACTGATTAAGAGTCAGTTGCTCTGCCAATTGAGCTAGAGGTGCCTGTTCCGGATCACTCCGCAACGAGGAATGACTCTAGCATGAGAATCGACCCCCTGAGAGCCACCGGTGCCCCCGTGCGCCGTGAGATCGGAGCACCATGTCCACGAAGCTCGAGAAGGGCGCCGCGGCGCCCTCGTTCACCCTCGACGACGAGTCGGGCGCGCCCGTCTCGCTGTCGGACTTCGCGGGTCGCAAGGTGATCGTCTACTTCTACCCGGCGGCGTCGACGCCGGGCTGCACGACGCAGGCGTGCGACTTCCGCGACAACATCAACTCGTTGGCGGGCTCGGGCTACCAGGTGCTGGGCGTGTCGAAGGACGCCCCGGAGGCGCTCCGCCGGTTCAAGGACGAGCAGGGCCTGAACTTCCCCCTCCTGTCCGACCCGGAGCTCACGGTGCACCAGGAGTACGGCGCCTGGGGCGAGAAGAACAACTACGGCCGCGTCGTCACCGGCACGATCCGGTCGACGTTCGTGCTCGACGAGCAGGGCGTCGTGCAGCTGCCGTTGTACAACGTGAAGGCGACGGGCCACGTGGCGTCGCTGCGGAAGAAGCTCGGCCTGGACTGAGCGCTCCCGATCACGCCCCGCCCTGCCGCGCCGTTCAGTACGTGCGAGGCGGGGCGTCGTCGCGAGCGGAGGTCACGGCGACGACGCTGGGGACGAGCAGCAGCACTACGACGAGCACGGCGGGCACGATGAGCCAGAGCCCCACGGAGGGGTTGGCGAATGTGCCCTGCAGGCTTCCGACGCCGACGGCGATCTGCAGCACCTGCCACACGATCGCGGCTCCCCTGATCCAGCCTCGGCCCCGGAGCGCGCCGACGACGATGGCGCCGAGCCAGACCGTGGCGATGAGGGTGAGCAGCAGGATCGCCGCGGCGGCCGCGTAGGAATCCGGCTGCACCGTGAGGATCTCGATCAGGAGGTATGCCGTCGCCACGGCGAGCAGCGCCGCCTCCGCCGCGAGCAGCAGGACGAGCAGCCAGAAGAGTGCGGGACGCGACGGTGTCGCAGAACGACCTGTCCTCTCGGGAGGGGTGTCTCCGGACTGTTCGGTCACGCTCGATCCCTCCTGAGAATCCTTGATCTGGCGGTTCCAGTATGCGACCATATTCGAGGTCGAAGTGACGCGTACGTCGTGGTGCGCGCCTCCCAATGAATCGAAGTCTCTCGGCTTTCTTCCCCCCACCGGAACCCGGCGCTTCGACGTGCCCGGTCCAGCACCCAAAGGAGTACCCATCGATGGATTGGCGTGACAAAGCCGCCTGCCTGACCGCTGACCCGGAGCTGTTCTTCCCGGTCGGCAACACGGGCCCCGCCGTGGACCAGATCGAGAAGGCGAAGACCGTCTGCGGCCGTTGCACGGTCACGGAGACCTGCCTGCAGTACGCCCTGGAGACCAGTCAGGACTCCGGCGTGTGGGGCGGGCTCAGCGAGGACGAGCGCCGAGCGCTGAAGCGCCGCGCAGCCCGCGCCCGCCGCGCCAGCTAGGCGACGGCAAGACGACCACGAGGCCGGCTCCCCCACGGGGGAGCCGGCCTCGTCGCGTCCGGCCCTCCGGGCCGTCGCTCCTGGCGCGTCTGACGTCGATCGTCAGGACCTGGTCAGCCACCGGAACGGGATCTCGATGGTGACCTCGGTGCCGTTCCCGACGAGCGTGTGCCAGTCGATGGTGCCGCCGAGCTCGCCCTGGATGAGCGTCCGGACGATCTGCGTGCCCAGACCGGAGCCGACCTTGCCCTCGGGCAGGCCGACGCCGTCGTCGCGCACCTTCACCGTCAGCTGCTCGTCGTCGCGTTCGGCGGAGATCTCGACGACTCCGTCGCGACCGTCGAGGCCGTGCTCGACGGCGTTGGTCACGAGCTCGGTGAGCGCCAGCGCCAAGGGGGTCGCGTACTCGCTCGGGAGCGCGCCGAAGCTGCCGGTCCTGGTGGGTCGCACGGTGGTGGCGTGGCTCGACGCCACCTCGGTGATCAGCATGAGGACCCGGTCGAAGACCGTGTCGAAGTCGACGTTCTGGCTGAGGCCCTCGGACAGGGTGTCGTGCACGACGGCGATGGAGGCCACGCGGCGCATGGCCTGGGTCAGGGCCTCGCGGGCCACGTCGGTGTGCGTCCGTCGGGCCTGGATGCGCAGGAGCGACGCGACGGTCTGCAGGTTGTTCTTGACGCGGTGGTGGATCTCGCGGATCGTCGCGTCCTTGGTGATGAGCTCGCGCTCCTGGTGGCGCAGCTCGGTGACGTCGCGGCAGAGCACGACGGCGCCCACGCGCTCGCCCTTGTCGCGCAGCGGGATGGCTCGCAGCGAGACCGTCACGCCGCGCGCCTCGATGTCCGTGCGCCACGGCGCCCGCCCCGTGACGACGAGCGGGAGCGACTCGTCGATGACGAGCTTGCCCTGCAGCAGCCCGGTCGTCACCTCGGCCAGCGACTCGCCCTCGAGCTCGCCGGCGAAGCCCATCCGGTTGAACGCCGACAGGCCGTTCGGGCTCGCGAAGGTGACCATGCCGTCGACGTCGAGCCGGAGCAGGCCGTCGGAGGCGCGGGGAGCGCCCCGGCGAGGGCCGGTCGGAGCGCCGAGATCGGGGAAGTCCCCCGCGGCGATCATCGCGAACAGGTCGTTGCTGCACTGGTTGAAGGTGAGCTCCTGGCGGCTCGGCGTGCGCGCCTCGCTCAGGTTCGTGTGTCGCGTGATGACCGCGATGGGCGCCTCGGTCACGTCGGGTCGGCTCGCGCCGAGCCGGCGGAGGACGGGCACGGCCCGGACACGGGTCGGGGTCTCCTCGTACCAGTCGGGCGCCGCCGAGTCGACGATGCGCGTCGTCTCGAAGGCCTGCTGGATCTGGGATCGCCACTCGGGGCGCACCTCCTGGCCGACGAAGTCGCGGTAGAAGAGCGTGGCCGAGCTCGAGGGTCGCGCGTGCGCGACGGCGACGTAGCTGTCGGTGTCCGTGGGGACCCACAGCACCATGTCGGCGAAGGCGAGGTCGGCGAGGAGCTGCCAGTCGCCGACCAGGAGGTGCAGCCACTCGACGTCGGCCTCGCTGGAGCGGCCCTGGGCGAGAACGAGATCACTGAGCGTCGACACCCGACCAGTCTAGGTCGACCTCCAGCGGCCGTCGGCCGAGGGCCGTGCGCCCGTCCCGCAGCCGCGACTTGTCCACATCGGCGGCAGGTCGGGACAGACCCGTCTGGGCATGTCATATGTTGAACTCCACACCACCGACGAAAGTCCGAGCCCCATGACTCCCCCTCTCGCCCTCCTGTCGTCCGAGCCCGACGAGCCACGTGGGCTGGACGAGCCCCCACAACGGACGGACGGGCCTCATCGTCCCGCCGAGCTGTTCCTCGTCGAGCCGCTCCCACCGGAGCAGAGGACGCACCCGGAGCAGACGACGGCCCCGGAGCCGGAGCTCCACCCGGGCCTGGCCGCCGAGGGCCTCGCCCGCTCGGTACTCGAGGTCCTCGCCGGCGCCCGTGACCTCCAGCAGCTGACCCGTTGGGTCACGGCCGAGGTCCACGCCGTCCTGCGCGCCCGGGTCCAGCTGTCCGCCCGGGCGCGCTCCGTGCTGGCCGACCGCCCCGTCCGGCCCGTCCTCCGGATCGGCACGGTGAAGGTCGCCCGTCCCGTGCCGGGCGTCGCCGAGACGGTCGTGGTCGTGCACGGTCGGGGTCGCGCGCGGGCCGTCGCGATCCGGCTCGAGATCGTCGGCGGGCGCTGGCAGGCGAGCGCGCTGCACATCCTCTGACCAGCACAGCCTCTGACGAGCACAGTCTCTGACCAGCACAGCCGCTGACCAGCACAGCCTCCGACGAGCACAGCCTCCGACGAGCACAGCCTCCGACGAGCACGGCGACGGGGCTGCCCACCAGAGGTGGGCAGCCCCGTCAGGGTCGTGCGGGCAGCGTCGTGCCGGCGGCGTCAGCCGTTCTTCTTGCCGGCTGCGCGACGCTCCGCGCGGTTGACGGGCGAGCCGGCCGCCCCGCCGCCCTGCGTCTGGCCGAAGGCCCCGCGAGCAGCCGGCTTGGACGTGGTGGTCGCTTGCGCGGCCGCGACCTCCGGGTCGTCGCCGCGCTCGGCGTCGTCCTGGGCCTTCTGCGCCTTGGCCGTCGCCGCCTGCTCGAGGCGCCCGCGCTGGTCGCGGACCTCGACCTCGCCCGCGATGTTCGGGGCGGAGTACTCGAGCTTCGGCTGCTGCTTCTCGCCGTCGAGGCCCTTGGCGGCGATCACGGGCGTCTCCGCCGCGCCGACCTGCGACTGCACCTCGACCTCGAGGTTGAACAGGAACCCGACCGACTCCTCGCGGATCTGGCCCATCATGCTCTGGAAGAGCGCGTAGCCCTCGCGCTGGTACTCGACGAGCGGGTCGCGCTGCGCCATGGCCCTCAGGCCGATGCCGTCCTTGAGGTAGTCCATCTCGTACAGGTGGTCGCGCCAGCGCCGGTCGATGACCGACAGCACGACGCGGCGCTCGAGCTCGCGCATCGCGGGCTCGCCCAGGGTCTCCTCACGGGCCCCGTAGGCGACCTTGGCGTCGGAGAGGATCTCCTGGCCGAGGAAGTCGCGCGTCGCCTTGCCCTTGGACCCCGCCTCGGTGATGACCTCGTCGATGGTGATCGAGATGGGCCACAGGGTCCGGAGCTCGGTCCAGAGGGCGTCGAGGTCCCAGTCGTCGGGGCTGCCCTCCCCCGTGTGCTGGTCGATGACCTCGTTGACGACGTCCTCGAGGAACCGCTGCGAGCGGTCCTGCAGGTCGTCGCCCTCGAGGATGTGTCGGCGGTCTCCGTAGATGGCCTCGCGCTGACGGTTGAGGACGTCGTCGTACTTCAGGACGTTCTTGCGGATCTCGGCGTTGCGCGACTCGACCTGCGACTGGGCGGAGCGGATGGCACGGCCGACGATCTTGTTCTCGATCGCGAGGTCGTCCGGCACGTTGCCGCGGCCCATCAGCGACTCGGCGGCGCCCGAGTTGAACAGGCGCATCAGGTCGTCCGTGAGGGACAGGTAGAACCGGCTCTCGCCCGGGTCGCCCTGTCGGCCGCTGCGTCCGCGCAGCTGGTTGTCGATGCGACGCGACTCGTGCCGCTCCGTGCCGAGCACGTAGAGACCACCGGCCTCGATGACCTTCTCGGCCTCTTTGGCGACCTCGGCCTTCTTGGCCGCGAAGACGTCGTCCCAGGCGGCCTCGTACTCGTCAGGCGTGTCGGAGGGGCTGAGGCCCTTCGTGTTCATCTCCGCGACGGCGAGGAACTCGGCGTTGCCGCCCAGCATGATGTCGGTGCCTCGACCGGCCATGTTCGTCGCGACCGTGACCGAGCCGAAGCGACCGGCCTGGGCGACGATCGCCGCCTCCCTGGCGTGGTTCTTGGCGTTCAGCACCTCGTGCTTGACCCCGCGCTTCGCGAGGAGGCGGGACAGGTACTCGCTCTTCTCGACGCTCGTGGTGCCGACCAGCACGGGCTGGCCCTTCTCGTGACGCTCCACGATGTCCTCGGCGACCTGCTCGAACTTCGCGGTCTCGTTCTTGTAGACGAGGTCGGTCTGGTCGATGCGCTGCATCGACTTGTTCGTGGGGATGGGGACGACGCCGAGCTTGTAGGTGCTCATGAACTCGGCGGCCTCGGTCTCGGCCGTTCCCGTCATGCCCGACAGCTTCTTGTAGAGGCGGAAGTAGTTCTGCAGGGTGACGGTCGCGAGCGTCTGGTTCTCCGCCTTGACCTCCACCCCCTCCTTGGCCTCGATGGCCTGGTGGATGCCCTCGTTGTAGCGGCGGCCGCTGAGGATGCGGCCGGTGTGCTCGTCGACGATGAGCACCTCGCCGTTGATCACGACGTAGTCCTTGTCGCGCTTGAAGAGCGCGCTCGCCTTGATGGAGTTGTTGAGGAACGAGATGAGGGGGGTGTTGGCCGACTCGTAGAGGTTGTCGATGCCGAGGTAGTCCTCGACCTTCTCGATGCCGGGCTCGAGCACGCCGACGGTGCGCTTCTTCTCGTCGACCTCGTAGTCGGTGCCGGCGACGAGGCGCTTCGAGATCGTCGCGAACTCGGCGAACCAGCGGTTGGCCTCGCCCGAGGCGGGACCCGAGATGATGAGGGGCGTCCTCGCCTCGTCGATGAGGATCGAGTCGACCTCGTCGACCACGGCGAAGAAGTGGCCGCGCTGGACCATGTCCTGCGACTGCCACGCCATGTTGTCGCGCAGGTAGTCGAAGCCGAACTCGTTGTTCGTGCCGTAGGTGATGTCGGCCGCGTACTGCTCGCGGCGCTCGGCCGGCGTCTGCCCGGCGAGGATGCAGCCGGTCGTCATGCCGAGGGCACGGAAGACTCGGCCCATCAGCTCGGACTGGTAGCTCGCGAGGAAGTCGTTGACGGTGATGACGTGGACGCCGCGGGAGGCGATCGCGTTGAGGTAGGCGGCGGTCGTGGCGACGAGCGTCTTGCCCTCACCGGTCTTCATCTCGGCGATGTTGCCGAGGTGGAGGGCCGCGCCGCCCATCAGCTGGACGTCGAAGTGGCGCATGCCGAGGGTCCGCTTCGCGGCCTCCCGGACGGCGGCGAAGGCCTCGGGCAGGAGGTCGTCGAGCGACTCGCCGCCCGCGTAGCGCTCGCGCAGCTCGACGGTCTCGTTCTTGAGCTCGTCGTCGGTGAGCGTCGTGAAGTCGTCCTCGAGCTCGTTGACGGCCGCGGCGTACGCCTTGAGCCTGCGGAGTGTGCGCCCTTCACCGACGCGGAGGACCTTCTCTAGGACGTTGGCCAACGGATGCTCCCTGGTTCTGGACGTGTCCGTCCCCTCGCGGGACGATCACGGAATGGTGACAAGACTAGCGGCCACCGCCCTGGGAGGAGGAGGGAGGACCGGCGCGGTCCTCCCTCCTCCGCCGTGGGCGTGGCCGCCTGGGTCGACGCCGCGGCGGGGCGTCGGGGCGTCAGCCGGCGAAGCCCGCCTTCAGGGCCGTCGCCGCCTCCTGCAGCTCAGGAGCGCTCTGGTCGAGGCCGATGACCCCGTAGTCCCACCCCTTGCGGCGGTAGACGACGCTGGGGCGATCGGTCTCGGAGTCGATGAAGAGGTAGAAGTCGTGACCCACGAGCTCCATGTAGTACAGCGCGTCGTCGACGGTCATCGGCGTCGACGCGAAGACCTTCTTGCGGATGACCACGGGCGTGTAGACCTCGTCCTCCTCCTCGGCCACCTCGCCCTGCACGGTCGGGACGCTGCCCGTGCGGACCGCGTCGAGAGTCTCGGCGGCGGCCGGGACCACCCCGAGGGTGCTGAAGTCGGCGCTCGAGGCCTCCTGCAGCGACGTTGGCCTGTGCTGGCCCCGGTGCACCTTCTTGCGGTCCTTCGCCCGGCGTATCCGCTCGAGCAGCCGCGCGACGGCGAGGTCGAAGGCGACGTACTTGTCGCCTCCCGTCGACTCGGCCCGCACGAGGGGGCCCGGGCCGATGAGGGTGAGCTCGACGCGGTCGTCGCCGGCCTGGCCGCTCGCCTTCTCGTTGTGGCGCGAGACCTTGATCTCGAGCGCCAGAGCCTTGGTGGCGAGCTGTGCCACCTTGTCGGCCTTGTCAGTGGCGTAGTCGCGGAAACGATCGGTGATGCCGACGTTTCGACCCGTGACGGAAATTTCCATGACGACCTCCTATGGCTATCGACGTGCCGCCTGTCAGCCAGGCGGATGTCCTTTCACGCCTTTGCCCCACCGTAGCCAGGTCGACGCCTCCCTGTCACCTCCCGTCCACCCGCGCGTCGCCCTCCGGCGGCCGCGAGCCCGGCCCGGGGGCGTCACGACGCGGCGTGCGCGGCGAGCGGCGTCGACGCGAGGCAGACCGCGGCGACCACCTCGGCGCCTGCGTCCTCGAGGGCCCTCCGCGCCTCCTGCACGGTGCTCCCGGTCGTGAGGACGTCGTCGAGGACGACCACCCGGTGCCCCGTCAGGTCGACCCGGCAGCGCAGGCTGCCCCGACGGGCCCGGGCGCGCTGTTCACGGTCCAGGCGCTTCTGGGACGACGAGCGGCCGGGCCGGACGACGAGGACGCCCGAGGACGCGGAGACCCCCGCGGCCCGCGCGAGGGTCGTCACCGGGTCCCATCCCCGCCCCCGCCGCCCCGACGGGGACGGGGGCACGGCGACCAGCGCCGTCGGCGCGGCACCCGGGGGCAGGGCGACGTCCACCGCGGCGCGCAGGGCCGGGCCGAGCTCGGCCGCGAGCCTCAGCCGGCCGCGTTGCTTGTAGGCCAGGACGGCCTCGCGGACCTCGAACTCGTACCGGAGCGCCGTGACGACGCGGAGGCCGGCGTGCACCGCCTCGACGGGCCGGGGACGCAGGAGGAGGCGGCAGCTGCCGCAGACCTCGAGGTCGGGGGCGCCGCAGCCGGCGCAGCTGACGGGCGACACCACGGCCAGGGCGCCCCGGAGGGCCGACGCGAGGGCGGGACGGAGGACGAGCGGCACCTCTCCAGCCTGGCCGCGTCGCGAGGCCGCCTCCTGCCGGACCGGCTGCGGACGGGGACGACGTCGCGACGACCGGCCCCGGGGAGGGACGACGCGCCCGACCGGGCGCTCAGCGCTGGGTCGCGAGCAGGTCCGCCACGACGCCCGTGTCCTGCCAGCTGCTCCCCCGGGGCTCGAGCACGGAGCCCTCCGCCGTCAGCACGCGCAGGCTGGACGCGCCGTTCCCGCCGACGATGGTCGTGGCGCTGCCCGAGGGCTGCCCCGACCCCGCCGACGCCCCGCCCACCTCGGCGAGCGAGACGAGCGAGCCCTCTCCCGTGTCGGTCAGGGAGGCGACCGTCAGCTGGTCGGCCCACGTCGCGTCGACGGGGCGGCCCGTCGGCGCCGCCAGCTCGACCGGCGGGCCGAACGCCGTCGGCACGCCGCGGGAGTCACGCAACAGGGCGACGACGAGGAGGCGGGACTCGCCCTGGTCGTCGAGCAGCACGAGCGCCCTGGCCCCGTCCCGCGACACCCGGAACGCGACGACCGCCGGCCCGGCGGGCAGCGTGGACGTGACGGCGTGGGGCACCCCGTCCGCGCCGGTGGCCGTGACGGCCCGGGCGTCGTCGACCGGCACCGACCAGACCCAGCCGGCGTCGTCGAGGGTCGGCGGGGCGAGCCCCGCGCGTCCGTCGACGAGCAGGCTCGAGCCGTCCGCTCCGACGCGCAGGGCGCCGCGGTCCGTCCCCACGACGACGACGGACAGGTCCGCCGACGCCTCGGCCGAGGTCGGGGCCAGGGCGCCGACGACGGGGCCGAGCCCGGGGAGGGGGCTGACCGACGACCGGGAGGCGAACCCGAGCACCCCGTCGGCGACCACCAGGGGCCGCGCGTCGACCGTGGGGTCGCGCAGGGGCGCCGACCCGCCCAGGTCGGGCACGTCGAGGACGGTCGACTCGACGCTCAGGTCGACCGCCGTGATCGTCGAGAGCGTCGAGAAGCTCGCCAGCAGCTGGGCCTGCATGCGTGCGCGGGCGGTGTCCGAGGCTGAGAGGGCGTCGCTCGTGAGGTCGACCCTGGCCGTGCCGTCGTCGACGGTGATCGCGGTGAGCGAGAGCTGCGTGCCCTCGGGGAACGCGGAGACCACGGCGCCCTGCAACCAGGTCGAGGGCCCGTCGAGGAGCGCCGAGGCGATGCGCGTGCTCGTCGACGACCGGGCGAGGAACCACCGCTGGTCGGGCACGAGGTACCGGAACGAGGGGTCGTAGAAGTAGACCGCGTGCGCCCGGAAGATGGACTGGAACGTGGCGGGGTTCAGCACCGTGCCGTCCGGGGCGTCGCTGATCCGCCACTGGCCGTCCTCCTGGACGAACGAGTAGCCGAGGCTGGTGGGCACGGAGGTGGTGGCGGGGACGTAGTGGCCGCCGCCGTCGAGGGTGGCCGTCGCCGTGAAGGCGTACTCGAGCTCGTCGTCCCCGACGCGCGTCGTGGCGCCGCCGCCGGGCCGGACGGTGACGCTCGCGCGCGCGTCCCAGGCGTCGGCGAAGCCGGCCGAGAGGTACTCGCGCGCGACTGCGTAGTTGTCCTGCGGGCCCGTGCCCGCCGAGATGAAGTCCCGGAGGATGCGCTCCTGCGAGCTGTCGGCCACGGGGCCCTTCGGGGTGTACACGACGTCGCTCGGCACGTCGGCGGTGATCGGGTCGCCCTCCTGCACCGGGCCGCTGTCGGGGATGGAGGCGCAGCCCGCGAGCACCGTCGCCACGAGGACGACGCCGGCCACGAGGGCACGCAGGCGGTCACGCCCTCTCACGGCGCACCTCCTCGTGGTCGTCCGGGGCCGGTCGGGTCGCCGTCGCCTCGGGCAGGGCACCTGCCCAGGGCTCCGAGCCGTGGTCGGCCAGGTCGTCCGCGTCGCGCGGCACGACGGCCAGGGGCGAGGAGGTGGTGGCCGCGCCCGCCACGCGGGGCAGCGTCACGACGAACCGGCTGCCCTCGCCCAGCCGCGACCACACCTCGAGGCGCCCGCCGTGCAGGACGGCGTCCTCGAGGCTGATGGCGAGCCCGAGGCCGGTGCCGCCGATGGTCCGACGACGGGACGGGTCGGCGCGCCAGAACCGGTCGAACACCCGCTCGACGTCGCGCTGGCGCATCCCGATCCCGTGGTCGCGCACGGCGACGGCGACGGACTCGGCGTCGCTGTCGACCTCGACCTCGATCGGCCTGCCCTCGCCGTGCTCGATCGCGTTGCCGAGCAGGTTGCGCAGGATGCGGCGCAGCCGCCGCGGATCGACCTCGGCCTCGAGGTACCCGCCCCGCGCGTCGATGGTGACGACGCTGCCGGCCTCGGCGGCGAGCGGCTCGAACTCGGCCACGCCGTCCTCGACGAGCGCGACGACGGTGGTGCTCTCGAGGTCGAGCTCGACCGCGCCCGCGTCGAAGCGCGAGATCTCGAGCAGGTCGGCCAGCAGCAGCTCGAAGCGGTCGACCTGCGTGTGCAGCAGCTCGGCCGTGCGCGCGGCCGACGGGGTGAACGACCCGCGCTGGTCGTAGAGCACGTCGCCGGCGAGGCGGATCGTCGTGAGCGGCGTGCGCAGCTCGTGCGACACGTCGCTGACGAAGCGCTGCTGCACCCGCGACAGCTCGGCGAGCTGCGAGATCTGCCGCTGCATCCCGTCCGCCATGCCGTTGAACGAGCGCCCCAGGGTGGCGACGACGTCCTGGCCCTTCTCGGGGATGCGCTGGTCGAGGTCGCCCGCCGCGATGGCCTGGCTCGTCTCGGCCGCGACGCGCACGGGGCGGACGACCGTCCGGGCGACGACGTACGTGATGACGCCGATCAGGACGACGAGCGCGAGCGAGCCGAGGGCGAGGGTGCGCTGCATCAGGGCCAGCGTCGTCGCGGCGTCGCTGAGGTCGTAGACGAGGTAGAGCTCGTACTGGCCGGCCGTCGGGACCTGGAGGGTGCTGCCGACGACGATGCCGGGCACGGACCCTCCGTCGGCCCGGGGCAGGGCCACGGGCTGCATCGAGAGCGCACCGGTGTCGGAGGCCACGCGCTCGCGGAGCTCGGGCGTCAGCTCGGCTCCGGGGAAGTCGGGGCTCGCGATGTCCTGCACGGTCTGCGCGGTCGACTGCCCCGGCGTCCTCAGGATCGCGATGCTCGTGCCGCCCGGGCTCGACGTCGAGCCGAGGATGGTGCTCTGGGCCTCGTTCTGCAGGGAGTCGAGCTCGACCTGGTCGGCGTCCTCCGTGGCCGTCGCCGAGTCGAAGATCGACTGGGCGAGGATCGTCGCGCGCTGGGACTCGGACTGCACCTGGTCCCGGCGCTGGTCGTACAGGTTCGCGCTGATGCTGACCGAGATGGACGTGGCGATGATCGACGCGCCGGCCCCGGCGAGCACGACGGTGAGGGCGACCGTGCGGAACTCGAGCGACCGGCGCCACGCCGAGAGCAGGTGGGGGCCGACGTCCCGCCAGGCGCCCCGGCGTCGCCACCAGGCCCCGGGGCCGAGCGCGCCGACGACGGAGCCCCGCCAGCCCGCGCCCCCGCCCTGTCCGGCCACGACGGGCTGCTAGGCCCCGCCGCCGGCGCGGTAGCCGACGCCGCGGACGGTCGTGACGATGCGCGGCGCGTCCGGGTCGTGCTCGACCTTGGCCCGCAGCCGCTGCACGTGGACGTTGACCAGTCGCGTGTCGGCCTTGTAGTGGTAGCCCCAGACCTGCTCCAGGAGCATCTCGCGGGTGAAGACCTGCTGCGGCTTGGACGCGAGGGCCAGCAACAGCTCGAACTCGAGGGGCGTCAGGGCGATGACCGCGTCACCGCGACGCACCTCGTGCGCCGCCACGTCCAGTCGCAGGTCGCCGACCGTGAGCACGTCGTTGGTGGGCTCGGTCGGCGGACGCAGCCGCGTCCTGATCCGCGCCACGAGCTCCTTCGGGTTGAAGGGCTTGACCACGTAGTCGTCGGCGCCGCTCTCGAGCCCGCGGACCACGTCGACCGTGTCGCCCTTCGCCGTCAGCATGATGATCGGCACGCCGCTCTCGGCCCGGATCGCCCGGCACACCTCGAGGCCGTCCTTGCCCGGCAGCATCAGGTCGAGCAGCACCAGGTCGGGAGAGGCGTCGCGGAACGCGGCGAGCGCCCCGTCGCCGTCGGCGCAGAAGTGCGGCTCGAACTCGTCGGCCCGGAGCACGATGCCGATCATCTCGGCGAGCGCGGGGTCGTCGTCCACCACCAGGATGCGCGGGGTCATGGTCTCCGTCTTCGGCTGGGCCGCTCGGGTCGCGGCACGTCGACCCAGATTAGTGCAGGAGGCGCGGATCGGCGGCGAAGGAGGCGCAGGTCGGCTGGCACGCCCGCCGCGCCTGTGGAAACATGGGCGCACGAGCGAGGACGACCTCGAGCGCGGACCACCGGGGGAAGCCATGACCGATCCGAACGACTGGGCGGCCCCCGGGGCGCAGGACGCACCGCGCTGGGGCGAGCGCGTCCCGTCCGCGCCTCCCGCTCCTCCGTCGGCTCCGGGCGCCGGCCCGGGACAGCAGCCGCCCGCCTACGGACAGCAGCCGCCCGCCTACGGACAGCAGCCGCCCGCGTACGGACTGCAGGCCGCGCCGCAGCCGCAGTTCGGTCCCGGTGCCTGGACGCCGCCTCCTCGTCCCGGTCTGCTCCCCCTCCGTCCCTTCACGTTCGGCGAGATCCTCTCCGCGTCGTTCCAGGTGTTCCGGCGCAACCCGCGCACCACCTTCGGCACCGCCCTGCTCGCGCAGGTCGTGCTGCTCGTCGTGACCGTCGGCGCCGCCGGGGGCAGCGCCTTCTTCGCGTTCTCCCGCGTCGAGTCGGCCCTGCCCGAGGACCGCGACGCGGTGGCGGCGGGGGCCGTCGCCACGGTCGTGCTCGCGACGCTCGTCCCCGTGCTGCTCACGGTGGTCGTCAGCGCCCTGCTGCAGGGGCTCTTCGTGCTCGAGACCTCCCGTCAGCTGCTCGGCGAGCGCCTCCGGCTGGGCGGCCTCTGGACGCTGGCCCGCGGGCGGATCGGCGCGCTGACGGGCTGGTCGGCCCTGCTCACGCTCGCCTACCTGGTCGCCGCCGGCCTCGTCGTCGGCGTCGTGGCGATCGGCGTCGTCGTCGGCACGGGTCCGAGCATCGGCGTCGGCATCGGGGTGGGCGTGCTCCTCGGCCTCGGCCTGCTGGTGCTCGGCGTCTGGCTCACCGTCAAGCTGAGCCTCGTGCCGAGCGCCCTCATGCTCGAGCGCATGCCCCTGCGCGCGGCCGTCGCTCGGTCGTGGTCGCTCGTCCGCAGCTCGTTCTGGCGCACCTTCGGCGTCGTCGCGCTCGTCTTCGTGATGATCCAGATCGCGACGCAGGTCGTGACGGCGCCGTTCTCGCTGCTGTTCGGCGTGTTCGGCAGCCTCATCTCGCCCACCGGCGACGTCGACGGCAGCGCGATCGCGGTCGCGGCCGTCGCGTACGTCCTCACCATCGCCGTCAGCGCCGTCGTGACGGCCATCGGCTCCGTCGTCCAGGCCGCCTCCGTCGGCCTCGTCTACGTCGACCGTCGGATGCGGACCGAGGGGCTCGACCTCGAGCTGGTGCGCCACGTCGAGGCCCGCGGCCGCGGCCAGGTCGACCTGCCCGACCCGTGGCGCTCCCCTGCGCAGCAGTCGCAGCCGCAGCAGCAGCCCGCGCCGCAGCTGCCCGAGCAGCACCGCCCCGAGCAGCACCGCCCCGACGGCCAGGGCGGGGCACCTCTGCAGTGACGCCGCCGACGACCGTGCTGGCCGCCGCCCCTCTCGACCCCGACCCCGACGAGGCGCGCCGGCTGCTGCTGCGCGAGCTCACGGGTCGTGACTACGTCGCGGCGCAGCCCACCTGGCTCGACCGTGCCGCCGACGCCTTCTGGAACTGGCTGAACGGCATCCGCTTCGGCGGGGTCGAGGGCGCACCCGCCGTGGCCCTCGTGGTGCTGCTCGTCGTCGTGGTCGTCGTCCTCCTGGTGGTGCTCGCGGTCTACGGGGTCCCCCGGCTGAACCGGCGCTCGACGCGCGGACCCGAGCTCTTCGGCGAGGGCGACGACCGCGACGCCGACCGCCTCCGCCGGGCCGCGGCCGAGGCAGCGGCCGCAGGCGACCTCGTGCTCGCCGTCACCGAGTCGTTCCGCGCACTGGCGCGCGGCCTCGTCGAGCGCGACGTCCTCTCGACGACTCCCGGCACGACCGCCCGCGCGGTCGGCGCCCGGGCAGGGCAGGTGTTCCCCGGCCTCGCCGACCGCCTGGCCTCGGCCGCCGACAGCTTCGACGGCGTGCGCTACCTCGACCGGCCCGGCTCCGAGGCCGCCTGGCGCGAGATCAGCACGCTCGACCTCGAGCTCGAGCGACTCGCCCCCGTGGCCGCCTCGTGACGGCGACGACGCAGACGGTGCGCGCCTCCGCGCGTCGGGCACGGCCCTGGGTCGCGCTGGCCGTCCTCGCGCTGCTGGGTGCCGTCGCGGCCGTTCTCCTCAGCGGCTCGGACGCGACGGGCGGCCGGGCCCTCGGCCCCGAGAACCCCGCGCCGGCCGGGACGAAGGCGCTCGTCGAGGTCCTCCGCGACGAGGGCGTGTCCGTCCGCGTCGTGTCGTCGCTCGACCAGGCGCGACAGGCCGCTGCGCGTCCGGACACCACCGTGGTCGTCGACGACGCGGGCTCGTACCTCGTCGCCGACCAGTGGAGCGAGCTCGGCGACGCCGCGAGCTCGCTCGTCCTCCTCGCCCCGGGCGCCACGGCGCTGGACGCGGTCGCCCCCGGCGTCTCCGCGGTCGCCGAGGTCGCCGACGGGGTCCGTGACCTGGGCTGCGACGTGCCCGAGCTGTCACAGGTCGAGCGAGTCCACGCCGCCGGCCTCGCCTACTCCGCCGCAGGCGTCGACCCCGGCGCGGGCGTCGACGTGACGACCTGCGTCCGCGATCCCGACACCGACGGCTCCGGGCTCGTCGTGCTCGCCGACGGCGACCGCCGCGTCACGGTCGTCGGCACGACGACCGCCCTGACGAACGGCACCGTCGCCACGGCGGGCGCGGACGACGCCGCCTACGCCCTCGCCCTGCTCGGACGGTCCGACCAGCTCGTCTGGTACCTCCCCGGCGTCGAGGACGTGCCCGAGGGCGCCGGCACCCTCGCGACGCTCACGCCGAGCTGGGTCACGCCCGTGCTGCTCCTGCTCACCGCGACCGCGGTCGCCGCGATGGTCTGGCGGGGCCGCCGGCTCGGTCCCCTCGTCGTCGAGCGCATGCCCGTCGTCGTCCGCGCGTCCGAGACGACGGAGGGGCGAGCTCGCCTGTACGAGCGCTCCGGCCAGCGTCGGCACGCCCTCGACCAGCTGCGCATCGGGACGCTCGGCCGCCTCGCCCGCCTGACCGGCCTCTCGTCCACGTCGTCGGTGGACGAGGTGATCGACCGGGTCGCCGGCCTGGTCGGCGCAGATCCCCGCGGGCTCCGGCACGTGCTCGTCGACGCCGACCCTGCCGACGACGCCGAGCTCGTCCGCCTCAGCGACAGCCTGCTCGACCTCGAACGGGCGACGGCCAGGGCGGCGGCTCCCTCGTGACCGGCGCCGCGCCTCCTCGTCTGCCGGCCGGCCCCTCGCCGGACCGGCCCGGGCCGGACTGCCCCGGGCCGGCCTGGCCCTCGACCGCCTCCACCGCCCCTCGCCCTGCGACCACCACCGGGAGAACCGCCGCATGACCACCGAACTCCAGCAGACCTTCGCCCGCGTGCGCACCGAGGTCGGCAAGGCCGTCGTCGCCCAGGACGGCGCCGTCACCGGCCTGATCGTCACCCTGCTCGCCCAGGGCCACGCCCTGCTCGAGGGCGTCCCCGGCGTCGCCAAGACGCTGCTCGTCCGCGCCCTCAGCCACGCCACCTCGCTCGAGACGAACCGGGTGCAGTTCACGCCCGACCTCATGCCCGGCGACATCACCGGCTCGCTCGTCTACGACGCCAAGGCCGGCGAGTTCGAGTTCCGACCCGGTCCCGTCTTCACCAACATCCTGTTGGCCGACGAGATCAACCGGACGCCCCCCAAGACGCAGTCGGCGCTGCTCGAGGCCATGGAGGAGCGGCAGGTGTCCGTCGACGGCGTCTCGCGTCCGCTCCCCCAGCCGTTCCTCGTCGCCGCGACGATGAACCCGGTCGAGTACGAGGGCACCTACACGCTGCCCGAGGCGCAGCTCGACCGGTTCCTCATGAAGCTGACCCTCGACCTGCCGCCCCGCGACGCCGAGGTCGAGGTGCTCACCCGCCACGCCGCGGGCTTCTCGCCGCGCGACCTGCGCGCCGCCGGCGTCACCCCCGTGCTCGGGCCGGCCGAGCTCGCGCGGGCGCAGGCCGAGGTCGGCCTGGTCGGCGCCTCGCCCGACGTGCTCGCGTACGTCGTCGACCTGGCTCGTGCCACCCGCGAGAGCGCGTCCGTCAAGATCGGCGTCAGCCCCCGCGGCTCCACCGCCCTGCTGTCGGCGAGCAAGGCCTGGGCCTGGCTGACCGGGTTCGACCGGATCACGCCCGACCACGTCCAGGCGATGGCCCTGCCCGTGCTGCGCCACCGCCTGCAGCTGCGCCCGGAGGCGGAGCTCGAGGGCGTCGACGCCGACGCCGTGCTGCGCTCGGTGCTGCAGCAGGTGCGGGTCCCGATCTGATCATGGCCGTCACCGGATGGTTCGTCGCGCTCGTCGCGCTCGGCGTCGTGCCGATCGTGGCGACGGGGAGCGCCTGGGCGCTCGTGGGCTGGCTCGTGCTCGTGCTCGCCCTCGGGGCGCTGGACGTCGCGCTGGCCGCCTCGCCGCGCCTCCTGCGCATCCGTCGCGAGCTGCCCGGCCCCGTCCGCCTCGGCGAGACGACCTCGGCGGAGCTCGTCGTGGTCAACGAGGGCCGTCGCACCCTTCGGGGCGTCGTCCGCGACGCCTGGCAGCCGTCGGCCGGCGCCGCGGTGACGCGCCGTGCGCTCGTCGTCCGGCCGGGTCGGGCCTGGCGCGTTACCACGACGCTCACCCCGTTCCGTCGGGGCGAACGGCGAGCCGAGGAGGTGACGGTCCGGTCGATCGGACCGCTGCGCCTCGCGGGCCGCCAGGCCGGGCACGCCGTCCCCGGCGCCGTCCGCGTGCTGCCGCGCTTCTCGTCCCGCCGCCACCTGCCGTCCCGACTCGCCCGCCTCCGTGAGCTCGACGGACGCACCAGCGTCATGATCCGCGGCCAGGGCACCGAGTTCGACAGCCTCCGCGAGTACGTCCGCGGCGACGACGTACGCTCGATCGACTGGAGGGCGACGGCCCGGCGCAGCGACCTGGTCGTCCGCACCTGGCGGCCCGAGCGCGACCGACGCGTCGTGATCGTCGTCGACAGCGGCCGTACCTCGGCTGCCCGCATCGACGACGAGCCGCGGCTCGACACCGCGTTCGAGTCCGCCCTGCTGCTCGGCGCGCTCGCGTCGCGCGCGGGCGACCACGTCGACCTCGTCGTCGTCGACCGCCGTGTGCGGGGACGCGTGCAGGGCGCGACCGGCGCCGCCCTCCTGTCGACCATGGTCGAGACGATGGCCCCGATCGAGCCGGAGCTCGTCGAGACCGACTGGTCGACCGTGCCTGCCCTCGTGCGCTCGGTGACCACCCAGCGATCGCTCGTCGTGCTCGTCACGCCCGTCGACTCCCCCGGCTCGGCGCGCAGCCTGCTCGCCGCCGTGCCGCAGCTGAGCCGGCGCCACCTCGTCGTCGTGGCGTCGGTCACCGACCCCGACCTCGCCGTGGCCGCCGTGAGGAGGACGAACCGCGACGAGGTCTATCGCGCCGCGTCCGCCGAGCGTGCCCGGCTCGACGTCGCCCGCGTCGCCGCCGCCCTCGGCCAGGTGGGAGCCGACGTCGTGTCCGGCTCGCCCGCCGACCTCCCGCCCGCGCTCGCCGACCGGTACCTCGCCTACAAGGCCGCCGGCCGCCTCTGACCCGCGCCCCCCTCCTCATTCAGGAACTTCTGTCCTGATCCGCGCGACGGGGGGCTGCGGGGTCCTGATCTGTGCACGATTCAGGACCAGACGCGCCCGCGTTCCTGAGTTCTGGTGACCAGGCGGGCTCCAGGCCGGGGCCGTCGCGGTCAGCCGGCACAGCGGCCTCCGCGCGCCGTCAGCCGGGACAGCGGCCTCCGCTCGCGCTCAGCCCGCGACGAGCTCCGTCGCCCCGGCTTCGAACTCGTCGAGGTCGCCGGTCTGGCCGGCGCGGTGCGCGCGTCCGCCGAGTACCCACTGGTAGGCGAGGAACCCGGCCAGCGCGACGGTGCCGATGCCGATCTTGATCGGCCACGGCCAGTCCTGGCGCGTGACGAACCCCTCGATCACGCCCGACACGAGCAGGGCCAGCATGAGCCCCACGGCGACGGTGATGAGCGCGCGGCCGTCCTGGGCGAGCGCCTGCCCGCGGGTACGGGCGCCGGGGGCGACCCACGACCAGAAGATCATCAGCCCGGCGCCTCCCGCGACGAAGATGCTGTACAGCTCGAGCTGGCCGTGCGGGAGGATGTACAGGAAGAAGTACTCGAGGCGCCCCTGCTCGGCCATCAGGCCCGCCGAGATGCCCACGTTCATGGCGTTGTTCAGCACGACGTAGGGCACCCAGACGCCGGTGATGCCGAACGCGACGCACTGGGCGGCGATGAACGCGTTGTTCGTCCAGACCTGGCCGGTGAACGACGAGGGCGCGCTCTCCGAGTAGTAGTCCACGAAGTCCTCGGTCGCGAACTGGCGACGGAACTCCTCCGAGCCGAACGACGCGAGCACCGCGGGAGACCCGGCTGCCCAGACTGCGAACGACGTCGCCACGACCACCGTGACGAGCAGCACCGCGATCGACGCCCAGCGCACCCGCCAGAGGGCGGCAGGCAGCTGGGCGACGAAGAAGGCCGGCACCTGCGAGGCGAGGTTCCGCCCCGCCCCGGTGAACCGGAGCCGCGCACGCGACAGGGTCAGCGACAGCCTGTCGGCGACGACGGACGGGCCCGCGGCCGTCTGCAGCGCCGACAGCTCGGCAGCCCCCGACTGGTACAGCCGGATCAGCTCGTCGGCCTCCGGGCCGGTGAGGCGTCGACGGCGCGCCAGGGCCTCGAGTTCGGTCCACTCGTGACCGTGGGCGGCGGCGTAGGCGTCGAGATCCATTCTGCTTAGATACTAGGCATGTCCGACCCGACGACGCACCAGCCGCCGGCGCCCCGGCCGACGCGGCGCCGCGAGCACGGCCCGCGCGGGAGGCGCGCCTCGCGGTCGACCTCGACGCCGACGCTGCGTGCCGACCAGGTCGACTTCTTCGACGGTGCCGACGACCAGCTCGTCACGGGCGAGGCGGTCGGCCTCGACCGGCGTCCGACCGGCTTCGTCCTCCGCGTCGCGGGTGCACTGATCGACTACCTCACGTACGTCGTCGTGCTCGTGGGCCTCGTGCTGCTGGTCGTCTCGCTCAACGACCGCGGCGCCGTGGACGACGCGACGGCGCAGGCCCTCATGGTCGCGTCGATCGTCGTCTGCCTCATCGGCCTGCCGACCGTGGTCGAGACGGCGTCGCACGGGCGGTCGCTCGGCAAGCTGGCGACGGGTGCCAGGATCGTCCGGGCCGACGGAGGCGCGATCGGCCTCCGGCACGCGCTCACCCGGTCGCTCGTCGGCATGCTCGAGATCGTGATGACGACAGGCGGACTGGCCGTGGTGGTCGCCCTCCTCAACCGGTCGTCGCGCCGCCTCGGCGACCTGATGGCCGGCACCTACAGCCGCAACGAGCGGGCGCCCCGCATGGGACGGGTCGTGGTCCAGGTGCCGCCGCACCTGCTGGGCTGGGCCGCCGTGGCGGACGTGGCGCGCCTCCCCGATCCCCTGGCCCGTCGCGTCTCGTCGTACCTGCAGCAGGCTCCGGCCCTCCGCCCCGACAGCCGTCAGCGCATCGCCGACGCCCTCGCCGCCGAGCTCTCGCCGTTCGTCTCGCCCCTGCCCGCGACGGACCCGGAGTCGTTGCTGGCGGCCGTGTCGGCCCTCCGGCGAGAGCGCGAGGGCGTCGCCCTCGGGCGTGAAGCAGCGCTGCTCGACCGGCTCGAGCCCGCCCTCACGGGGACGGTGCGCGGGTTCCCGCGGCGCTGAGCAGCCCCCGTCGCCCGCGGCGCTGAGCAGCCCCCGTCGCGCGCCGCGCTGACCCGGCTCTCGCGCGCCGCTCGGGCCCGCACGCGAGAACGCCCCCGCTCCGTCTCGACTACGGGGAGGGGGCGTTCGTGCACCTGCGGCTCAGTACCGGTAGTGGTCGACCTTGTAGGGCCCGTCGACGCTGACGCCGATGTACTTCGCCTGCGCGTCGGTGAGGGTGGTCAGCTCGACGCCGAGCGCGTCGAGGTGCAGCCGCGCCACCTTCTCGTCGAGGTGCTTGGGCAGCACGTAGACCTCGGTCTCGTAGTTCTCGCGGTGAGCCCAGAGCTCGATCTGCGCGAGGACCTGGTTCGTGAAGGAGTTGCTCATCACGAACGAGGGGTGGCCGGTCGCGTTGCCGAGGTTCATCAGGCGGCCCTCGCTGAGCACGAGCACGCTGCGCCCCGTGGGGAGGCGCCACTCGTGCACCTGGGGCTTGATCTCGACGCGCTCGGCGCCGGCGAGCGACTCGAGCCCGGCCATGTCGATCTCGTTGTCGAAGTGGCCGACGTTCGCGACGATCGCGAGGTGCTTGAGCGCGAGGAGGTGGTCGACGGTCACGACGTCGAGGTTGCCGGTGCCCGTGACGAGGATGTCGACCGTCTCGACGACGGACTCCAGACGGGCGACCTGGTAGCCGTCCATCGCGGCCTGGAGGGCGTTGATCGGGTCCACCTCGCTGACGATGACGCGCGCACCCTGGCCGCGCAGCGCCTCCGCGGCGCCCTTGCCCACGTCGCCGTAGCCGGCGACGAAGGCGACCTTGCCGCCGATGAGCACGTCGGTCGCCCGCATCAGCCCGTCGGGCAGAGAGTGGCGGATGCCGTACTTGTTGTCGAACTTCGACTTCGTGACGGAGTCGTTCACGTTGATGGCGGGGAACAGCAGCTCGCCGGCACGGGCGAGCTCGTACAGGCGGTGCACGCCCGTCGTGGTCTCTTCCGTGACGCCCTGCAGCTCGGCGCCGATGGTCGTCCAGCGGTCGGTCGACTCGGCCAGCGAGCCGCGCAGCACCTCGAGGATCACCCGCCACTCGTGGCTGTCGCCGGGGGCGTCGTCGGGAACGGCGCCGGCGAGCTCGTACTCGCGGCCCTTGTGCACGAGCATCGTGGCGTCGCCGCCGTCGTCGAGGATCATGTTCGGGCCGGCGAACGAGGCGCCTGCCTCGGCGGCCTCGGCCGACCAGTCGAAGATCTGGGAGGTGCACCACCAGTACTCGTCGAGCGTCTCGCCCTTCCAGGCGAAGACGGGCACGCCCGCCGGCTGCTCGGGGGTGCCGGTCGGGCCGACGACGATCGCGGCCGCCGCCTCGTCCTGCGTGGAGAAGATGTTGCAGCTGGCCCAGCGGACCTGCGCGCCGAGTGCTGTGAGGGTCTCGATCAGCACGGCGGTCTGCACGGTCATGTGCAGCGAGCCGGCGATGCGGGCACCGGCGAGCGGCTGCGTCGGGCCGAACTCCTCGCGGAGGGCCATGAGGCCGGGCATCTCGTTCTCGGCGAGCCGGAGCTGGTGTCGACCGGCCTCGGCGAGGGACAGGTCGGCGACCTTGTAGGGCAGCGTGGTCGTGTCAGTGGGCATGGGTCCATTCTCGCCCACCCTGCCGCGTGTGTCGCCCAGGTTCGGGGAGCCGCGTGGGTCCGGCCCGGGGTCAGGAACGCACGAGACGGGCGATCGCGGCCGACGCCTCCGCGATCTTCTCGTCGGCCACCGCCCCGCCCTCGCGAGCCGCCTCGGCGACGCAGTGCGCGAGGTGGTCCTCGAGCAGCTGCAGGGCCACCGTCTCGAGCGCCTTCGTGGCCGCGCTCACCTGCGTGAGGACGTCGATGCAGTAGACGTCGTCCTCGACCATCCGCTGGATGCCGCGGACCTGGCCCTCGGCACGGCGGAGGCGCGTGACGATCTGCTGCTTCGAGCCGCTGTAGCCGGGAGATGCCGGCGGCGTCGTGCTCGGGTCGGTCGTCACGATGCCCGGATCAGCGCCAGGACCTCGTCGCGCACCGCCTCCATGCCCGAGCGCGTCGCCGCCTCGGCGTTCAGGCGGAGCAGCGGCTCGGTGTTCGAGGGGCGGACGTTGAACCACCAGAAGCCGCCGTCCGCCGACGACCCCGACACGGTGAGGCCGTCGAGCTCGTCGAAGTCGCCCCGGCCGGTGAACGCCTCGACGACGCGGGTGTAGGCGGCGGGCACGTCGGTGACGGTCGAGTTGATCTCGCCGCTGGCGGCGTACGGCGTGTAGCGATCGGTCAGGGTCGACAACGGCTCGTCCTGGTGACCCAGCTCGGCGAGCACGTGCATGGCGGCCAGCATGCCGTTGTCGGCGCCCCAGAAGTCGCGGAAGTAGTAGTGCGCGGAGTGCTCGCCGCCGAAGATCGCGCCGGTCGTGCGCATCTCGTCCTTGATGAGCGAGTGCCCGACCCGGGTGCGGACGGGCACCGCCCCGGAGGCGACGATCGCCTCGGGCACGGCGCGCGAGGTGATCAGGTTGTGGATGACGGAGATGGAGGCGTCCGGCTCGGCCGCCCGGACCCGGGCGATCTCGCGCACCGCGACGATCGCCGCGACGGCGGACGGGGTGACCGCGTCGCCCTTCTCGTCGACGACGAAGCAGCGGTCGGCGTCGCCGTCGAAGGCGAGGCCGAGGTCCGCGCCGTGGGCGACGACCGCGGCCTGGAGGTCGACGAGGTTGGCCGGCTCGAGCGGGTTCGCCTCGTGGTTCGGGAACGTGCCGTCGAGCTCGAAGTAGAGCGGGACGATCTCGAGGGGCAGCGCCGGCAGCCCGGCGGCGGCGCCGAGGACCGCGGGCACGGTCAGGCCGCCCATCCCGTTGCCGGCGTCGACGACCACCTTCAGGGGCCGGACGCCGGCCAGGTCGACGAGCCCGCGCAGGTGCGCCGCGTAGCCCGGCAGCGCGTCGTGCTCGCGGAGCGACCCCGGCACCTCGACGGACGAGATGCCGTCGGCGAGGTAGGCGGCGGCCCGGTCGCGGATCGAGGAGAGGCCCGTGTCGAGGCTGATCCCCTGGGCGCCTGCACGGCTCATCTTGATGCCGTTGTAGGTCGCGGGGTTGTGGCTCGCGGTGAACATCGCCGCCGGCGCGTCGAGCGAGCCCGAGGCGAAGTAGGACTCGTCGGTCGAGCAGAGCCCGAGGGCGACCACGTCCGCGCCCCGGGCCAGGGCGCCACGGGCGAAGGCCGCCGCGAACGAAGGCGAGGAGTCGCGCATGTCGTGGCCGACCACGAGCTCGTTCCCCGCCGCGCCCACCTCGTCCGCGAAGGCGGCCCCGAACGCCTCGACTACGTCGTCGGTGAGCTGGCTCCCGACCAGCCCGCGGACGTCGTAGGTCTTGACGAAGGCGGAGAGGTCGACGGTGTCTTCAGTGGTCATGGCCCAAAACTACCCGGCGCAGCACCTGCCAGCCCTGGGGGACGGACAGGGACGACGCGTGTCGGGCGCACAGGTCGTACCCGTGCGGCTCGACCCGGTCGCTCAGGGGGCCGACGACGACCATGGAGTCCGCGTACACGTAGGTGAGGGTCGACACCGCCTCGTCGTGGCAGGTGACCTTGCTGCAGGGTCGTGGCTCCATGGACCGCCACGATACCGCCGGACTACGATGGCGAGATGTCGAGGCCACGTCGAGTCCGCGTCACCGACCGCTCTCGCCGTCGGGACCGACACGGCCGTGGCCTGCGCTCCTCGGCCGCCGGCCCCCACCTGCCGTTCCTGCGCACGAGGGTCGAGCTCTTCGACGACCTCGTCGCCGAGACGGCGGACCACCTGCGCGAGCTGTGGCCCGACGACCTCGCGGACGTGACGTTCGAGGTCGCCGGCCTGCCTGCGGCCCCCGACCCGTCCCGCGTCGAGCGCTGGCGCGTCGACCGGGCCGCCCGCAACGTGGTCGTCTACCGTCTGCCCATCGAGCGCCTCTCGCACGTGCCCGAGTCGCACCGGCAGGTGGACGACGAGTGGCAGCACCGGGTCCTCGTGGAGGGCTGGGTGCTGCAGGCCGTCGGCGACCTCCTCGGCAAGGACCCGTGGGATCTGTCCCCCGACCGCTGGCGCGACCGCTGACCTACGGGTAGACGACCACCGGGGTCGACGCCGGGAGGGCCGAGGTGACGGGCCACGACGCGACGGCGCCGGCGGCTGACCAGCTCACCGCGGCTCGCAGACCGTCGGCGTCGCGCAGGGTCAGGACGTCGCCGCCGGACACCGTGACGCCGACGGTGCTGCCCGCCGGGACCGTCACCCGCTGCTCCGCGTCGCCGATCTCGACGACCGCCATGGCCGCCTCCGTGCCGGGGTTCGCGATCGACAGGGTGGGGCCCTCGCCCTGGGGCACCTGCACGAGCGTGTCACCACCCAGCGCCGGGGCCCCAGCCGCCCAGGCGAGGTCGACCGCGCCCTCGGCCGAGATCGTGGAGGTGCGGGCACCGGCCACGACGGGGACCTGCGACACCAGCGTGGCGGTCCAGGTGCCGTCCGCGAGGCCGTCGACCGGCACGTCGGTGACGCGCCCGGCCTCGACCCTCGTCTGGAACGTCGCGCCCGTGCCGTCGGCAGTCGAGAGCGTGATCGAGACCTGCGCGGCCTCGTCGCCGGGGACGTAGATCCGGACGACGCTCTGCAGGTCGGCCGACGAGGGCTCGGTGAGCGCGCCCTCGAGCGCCGCGGAGTCCCGGACGACGATCCCGGGGACGACCACCTGGCGGGCGGGCGGGGCCGCGCCGCTGACGATGTCGACGCCGCCGGGGTCGAGGGTGCGCACGACGCTCTGCTGCAGCGAGGCGACGATGCGGCCGCCCCGGCTCTGGACGTGGACGACGGGCGACACGAGGCCCGTCGCGAAGCCGGAGAGCGGGACGACCTTCTGGCTGCGGGGGGCGACGACGATGCCGTCGATGCCGGGGCCCTGCACGCGGCCGTTCTCCGCGGCGATGCCGAGGTCGACGGTCGCGTTGACGTCCGTGGGGTTGACGAGCACGACGAGCGACACGCGTCCGGTCTCGGTCGAGCCCCCGACGAGCCAGGTCGAGCTCGTCGGCTCGGTGCACGGGGCGGCCGCGAAGCCCACGAGCTCGCCCTCGGAGACGGACTGGCTCTGGGCGGCGGCGACGAGCGGGACGTCGTCGCCCTCCACGGGCGTCGTCCACAGCACCGGGTCGGAGTCGCTCCCGTCCGCCCCGGCGAGGGCGGTGCTCTCGTCGTCGCCCGAGCTGGAGGCGGACTCGACCTGCGCCCGACCGACCGAGCTGGCGGTCGTCGCCTGCTGGCCCTCGTCGTCCGAGAGCTGGAGCAGCCCTCCCGTGCAGACGCGCTGCTGGTCGACCGCCACCGGGGCGACGAGCTGCCCGGCGGGCACGGTCTGCAGCGTCGGCAGCGGCAGGACGCCCGCGGCGCCGACGACCACGGCCGCGACGGCGAGGCCGGCCGCGCCGAGTCCGACACGTCGGGTGCGCGCGATGATCGGTCGCTCAGTCATCTCTCTCCTCGTCGAAGGTGGTGGCAGGCTGCTCCGACTCGGGCACGCCGGCCCGGGAGCGTCGGCGTCGCGGCGTCGTCGGCACGGCCAGCAGCAGCGCGGAGCCGAACACGAGGGCCCAGCTGATCAGGACGACGGGGCGGAGCGGCCCGGCGTCGTCGCGGTCCGGAGCGGCGCCCGAGGCGTCGACCCAGCGCCACAGCAGGCCGTTCGTGGTCTCGCCGACCGGCTGGAACGCCGCGGTCCCGTCGAGCGCCTCGCTCGCCCGGCGCTCCAGGGCCCGCGCCTCGTCGTCGCCGTCCGCCGCCTCGCCGAGGAGGACGAAGCCGACCCCGAGCTGGTCGAGGTCGTCGGACGGGTCGAAGCCGCTGATGCTCACGAGGTTGCCCGCGAGCACCGTCAGGTCCTCGTTGGTCGAAGTCAGTCGCTGCGCCGTCGCGTCGAGGGTCGACTGGTCGTCGAGGGTCGCGCCCTGGCCGTGCTCGAGGGACACGGCGAGGGAACCGTCCGGCTGGGGCGTGAGCACCAGGGTGCCCACCTCGGGCGACGCCTCGGCCTCGGCCGTGACGTACGCCGACAGGATGCGGCCCGAGCTGGGGCGCACGTCGCCCGTGCCGAGGTAGGAGGCGACCACGAGCGGGAACACGGACGCCACGGTCACCGCGGCGACGACGACGCCCGCCGTGGGCGCCACGCGCGGCAGACGGTCGAGGGTGACCGCGGCGGCGCCGACGAGGCCCAGCAGGTAGAGGCTCAGCCCGCTCCCGGCCCAGACCGAGGTCGTCTCGCTGCCGACGCCCGAGATCGAGAGGTGGGTCGCGGCGACCGCCGTGACGAACCCGAGCAGGGCGAGCGACAGGGCGGGAACGGCACGCCGCGCCTGGCCGACGAAGGGCGCCGCGACGGCGAGGAGGGCCAGCGGGACGAAGGCCGCCGCCACGACGACGGCGGCCGTCGAGCCGGTCACGCCCAGCCCGGCGAGCAGGGTCGTCCAGCCGTTCAGGCCGGTCTCGGGCGAGGCGACGAGCAGCTGCCACGGCGACGCGGGATCGATCCGTGCGGGGACGCCCGGGTCGGCGAGGAGCCCCCACCAGGTGCCCCGCGAGATCTGCGCGACGGCGAGCGGCACGAAGAGCACCACGGCGGGCAGCGGGACGGCGAGCATCCGGTGGATGCCCCGGGGCCGGGTGGCGAGCGACCCGAGCCAGATGACGACGAGGGCCGGCCACAGCGACGGGGCGCACGCCGCGACGACCGCGAAGAGGAGGGAGGCGGTCGCCCCGGCGGCCCACGACCGGGCCGACCCGATGAGCGCCCAGATCAGGAACGGCAGGGCGACGTGCGCCACGACCGCGCCGATGTGGCCCGACTGCAGGCCGGACAGCAGGGGGGACGAGAGCCCGTAGACCGCGGCGACGACGGCGGGGGTCCACGCCCGGCTCGTGACGCGACGGGCGGCGAACCACGCGCCGAGGGCCGAGGCCGGCAGCGCGACGAGCCAGAGCACGAGCACCGCGGTGGAGGGCGACCAGAACGTGATCGAGCCGAGGACGGCGAGCACCGCGGTGAACGGGTCGCTCGGCCCGACGAACCCGGTGCCGATCTCGTGGCGCCCCCACCCGACGTTGTCCCACAGCTCGGCGACCGAGGTGCTGAGCGGCAGGAGGCCACCACCCGTCAGGGCCGGCTGCGGCAGGAACTCGAGGAACGCCACGACGCCCACGACGGCGGCGACCAGCACGACCCAGAGGCCGCCGGATCCGATGAAGCTCGCCCGCGGGTCCGTCGCGTCCTCACCGTGCGCCACGAGGGCGTCACGGTCGCTGACGCGCCTCTCGCGGATCAGGTTGAAGGAGGCGCGCAGCGGCTCCACGGACGACCAGCTGGTCGTCCGGGTGCGCGCGAGCGCCCGCCGCGCGGGCAGCACCCGAGACCCGCCGAACGCGGCCGTCAGGGCGGTGGCGAACTCCCCCGGGACCGCCCCGGGGTTCTTCGTCAGCAGGTGCCAGACCGACCGGACGAAGGCGAGGGGCACGAGCGAGAGCCAGTGCAGCGGCAACGCGGCAGGGGGCGAGTAGACGAGCCGCCGGTGCAGCTGGGCGGCACGGTGGAGGCGGGCGGCGCGGGCGTGCCCCCCGGGGGCCTGCCCGAAGTCCTCCGGCTGACCGGCGCTCGACACCCGCGCGTCGGGCACGAGCACGACGCGGTGCCCCGCGAGGCGCGCGCGGACGGAGAGGTCGAGGGCGGCGTCGACGTGCGGGAGGCCGGGGTCGAAGCCGCCGAGGGCCGTCCACACGCTGCGGCGGACGAGCATGCCCGCAGCGGCCACGCCCAGGACGTCCTCGTGGTGGTCGTGCTGCCCCTGGTCCAGCTGGCTCTCGACGAGGGGCATGGACGCGCCGTAGCGGGTCATCGTCTCGCCGAACTCGGCGATGACGGTCGGGTCGTCGAGCCGCATCAGCTTCGGCCCGGCGACCGCGACCGAGGGCGACACCTCGACCTGGGACAGGAGGCGGTCCAGCGCCTCGGGTCCGGGCACGTTGTCGTGCCCCAGGAACCACAGCCACTCGTCCGCGTCGACGGCGCCGTCGCGGGGAGAGTCGCCCGGCCCCGACACGCGCACGCCCTGCGCGAGCGCCTGGACGAAGGTCGTGGAGGCGGGCACGCTGGTCAGCTGTGCCGCCCCGCTGAGCGAGAGGCGCCCGGCCTCGCTGTCCTTGCCGCCCGCGTCGACCACGACCAGGGACTCCGGCGGGCGGGTCTGCCGCGACAGCGCGTCGAGGGTTCGGTCGAGGTAGGTCGCTCCACCAGGGGCGACGAGGATCGCTGTGACTCTCGGCTGCATGACCTGAGCAGCCTAGGTCGGGTGCCCCGCGCCTCCGCCGCGCCGCGCCGGTCCCTCCCCACCTGTGAGGAGCCGATGACGGGCGAGCCGCACGAGAGTCGACGGCCCGGGACGACGACGACGCCCGTCCCCCTCAGGGACCGGGCGCCGTGGTGACGTCAGGGGAACGGACTAGGCCCGCTTGCGGAGCTTGCGGCGCTCACGCTCGGACAGGCCGCCCCAGATGCCGAAGCGCTCGTCGTTCTGCAGCGCGTACTCGAGGCACTGGGCGCGCACGTCGCACGAGGCGCAGATCTTCTTCGCGTCGCGGGTCGAGCCGCCCTTCTCGGGGAAGAACGCCTCGGGGTCGGTCTGGGCGCAGAGCGAGTCGACCTGCCAGGACAGCTGGGCCTCGTCCTCGTCGCCGGACCTGCGGACACCGGGGACCCCCAGCAGCACCGGGTCGACGTGCCAGTCGTCGGGCACACCCGCTCGGACCGGTGCGACGAGGTCTCGGTCGTCACGGCTCTCGTCGATCGCCATGGCACATCTCCCCTCGTGTCGCTCGCTCCCTGGACGGCTGCGATGTGCCAATTACACCGGTGTAGTTCGGCCACGTCAAGTCGGACCCCATAAACCCTGCACCCCTCATCGAGGGTCAACCGGGCTCCGGCGTGTCGGACCGGGACCCGGCGAACGCCGACACGGCTCCGAGGAGGCGGTCGTCGCGTCAGGGACGCGGTGCCGCGTCCCAGGCGCTGGTCACCATCTCGAGCAGCGTGTGGCGCATCTCCCAGTCGAGATCGCGGGCCGCCAGCGCTCCGTCGGCGACGATGCGGTCGGGGTCGCCGGGGCGACGCGGGCCGACCTCCGGGGTGAAGTCGACGCCGGTGCCCTCGCGCATCGCGTCCATGATCTCGGCGACCGACACCCCGCCTCCGGAGCCCAGGTTGTAGGCGGCCTCGACGGGCTCGCCCGCGTCGAGACGACGCGCCGCGGCGACGTGCGAGACGGCGAGGTCGGCGACGTGCACGTAGTCGCGGACGCAGGTGCCGTCGGGCGTGTCGTAGTCGTCGCCGTTGATCCGCGGCGAGCGCCCCGCGGCGAGCGCGTCGAAGACGAGCGGGAACAGGTTGTGCGGGCTCGCGTCCCAGAGCTCGGGCGAGCCCGAGCCGACGACGTTGAAGTAGCGCAGGCTCGTGTGCCGGAGGCCGACGGCCGTCGCCTGGTCGCGGAGCAGCCACTCGCCGATGAGCTTGCTCTCGCCGTAGGGCGAGGCGGGGGCCTTGGGGGTGTCCTCGGTGACGACGTCCGTCGGCGGGGTGCCGTAGACGGCGGCGCTCGAGGAGAAGACGACCCGGTCGACCCCGGCGTCGGCCATGGCGCCGAGGAGCACCTGCGTGCCGGTCACGTTCTGCTCGTAGGTGTGCAGCGGGCGCTGCACCGAGACTCCGGCGTACTTGTAGCCCGCCACGTGGACGACCCCGGTGACCCCGTGCTGCTCGATCGCGGCGGCGACGGCGTCGCGGTCCAGGATGCTCGCACGGACGAACGGCACGCCCTCCGGCACGAAGGCCTCGAGGCCGGACGAGAGGTCGTCGAGGACGACGGCGTCCATGCCCGCCCCCGTGAGCTCGCGGACGACGTGGGACCCGATGTACCCGGCACCGCCGGTGACCAACCATGACATGGCGTCAGCCTAGCGAGACGAGGAGGCGCCTCCCGGTCCGCAGCACCGGCCCGCGACGAGCGCGCCCCCGTCGCGAGGGAACCGCGTCAGGCGGGCGTCGCCACCCACAGCAGGCCGCCGCCGCTGACCGCGAGGCGGACCTCGTCGGGGGTCACGAAGGCGGACTCGCCCCGGGTGAGGTGGATGGTGCCGTCCTGTCCCTTGACGTCGACCTCGCCGTCGGTGACGAGCAGGATGCTCGGCCCGCCGATCTCGACGACCGCGCCCGCGCCTCCTGCGTGGACCCGCAGCAGGGCGAAGCCGGTGCCCTCGGGGGCGAAGCGCTCGACCCCGCGGGCGACCTCGACGGGGCGGAGCCACGGGACGGGCAGCGGGGAGAACTCGAGCACCCGCAGCAGCTCGGGCACGTCGACGTGCTTGGGGGTGAGGCCGCCGCGCAGCACGTTGTCGGAGGGCGCCATCAGCTCGATGCCGAGCCCGCCGAGGTAGGCGTGGACGTTGCCCGCCGGCAGGAACAGCGCCTCGCCGGCCCGGAGCGAGACCCGGTTGAGCAGCAGCGCCACGACCACGCCGGGGTCGCCCGGGTAGAGGCGGTCGAGCTCGACGACGGTCGCGGTGCTCGGGCTCGGGTCGGCGACCCCCCTCGCCAGCTCGGCCACCGCCCCGACGACCCGTCGAGACTCGTCCGAGCCGTCGAAGAGCCAGGCCAGCGTCGACTCGAGCGACGCCGCGACGCTGCCGCGGAGTGCCGAGAGACGACCGGTGCCCGCGTCGATCACGTCGATGTCCGCGAGGGTCTCGGCCGGGTCGCGGAAGCCGCAGAGCGCGTCGAAGCGCTCGCTGAGGGCGACGATGATCTCGGGCTTCGGGAACCGGTCCTTGTAGTTGCGGTGCGGTGCGTCCAGGGGGACGCCCGCCGCCTCCTCCCGCGCGAAGCCGTCCTCGGCCTGCTCGGGCGTCGGGTGCGCCTGGATCGACAACGGCTGGTCGGCGGCGAGCACCTTGAGCAGGAACGGCAGCTCGGTGCGGTCCCGCCCGAGCGCCCTGGCGGGCTCGGCCTCGAACCAGTCGGCCAGGGTGTCGGCACCGTCCACGACGGCGGGGGCCACGACGATGCTCGGCGACCCGGGGTGCGCGCCCAGCCAGAGCTCGGCCTCCGGCCTGCCCGACGGCCGGCGCCCGAGCAGCTCGGAGATCGCGGTGCGGGAACCCCACGCGTAGTCGCGCGGGGTGTTCGTGATGGCGAGGAACATGGTTCTCCGAGCGTGTCGTGGGTCGTGCCCGTCGGGCGGCGTGCGCGGCGACCGGGCGGCCGGGCTTGGGGCCCCTCTACAAAGGGCCGAGCGCGCCGGCCGGGAGGCCTTGGTCAAAACTACCAAGCTCGTTGCCGCCCCCGGCCCTCCTGCCTAGGCTCGCCGCGTCTCACCCGGGACGGCGACGCGGGCGTCGTCGTCGCCACCACGACACGGAGCAACGGAGCCACCTGATGTCCACATCGACCCTCACCTCGTTCACCTCGCTCGCCAGCGACTTCTACGGGTACGAAGACCTGCTCACCGACCGCGAGAAGTCGGTGCTGGCCGACCTGCGGCACTACCTCGAGACGGAGGTGAAGCCGATCGTCAACGACCACTGGGCCCGGGCGGAGTTCCCGACGAGGATCGTCAAGGGCCTCGCCGACCTCGGCATCTTCGCCCTCCCCTGGGAGGAGACCCGTCCGTTCGAGAACTCGGCCGTGTTCCGCGGCTGGGTCGCGCTCGAGCTGGCCAGGGTCGACGCCTCGGTGGCGACCTTCGTCGGCGTCCAGAACGGGCTGGCGATGGGGTCGATCAGCGTCGGGGGCTCCCCCGAGCAGCGCGCCGAGTGGCTGCCCCGGCTCGCGAGCGGCGAGCTCGTCGGCGCCTTCGGCCTCACCGAGCCGCTGTCGGGATCCGACTCGGCGCAGGGCCTCCGCACGGTCGCGACACGCGACGGGGACGACTGGGTGCTCACCGGGTCGAAGCGCTGGATCGGCAATGCGACCTTCAGCGACCTCACGATCATCTGGGCGAAGAGCGCCGAGGACGGCCAGGTCAAGGGATTCATCGTCCCCACCTCGACCCCCGGCTACACGGCGACCAAGATCGAGGACAAGCAGAGCCTGCGGATCGTGCAGAACGCCGACATCGTGCTCGACGGGGTCCGGGTGCCCGAGAGCCTGCGCCTCCAGCAGGCGAACTCGTTCCGCGACACGGCGGCGGTGCTCCGGCTCACGCGGGCCGAGGTCGCCTGGGCCGCGGTCGGCAACTCGATCGGTGCCTACGAGGCGGCCCTGGCCTATGCCGGGGAGCGCATCCAGTTCGGCAAGCCGATCGCCGCGCACCAGCTCGTGCAGGACCTGCTGGTCAAGTGCATCGGCAACATCACGGCCTCGCTCGGGATGGTGGTCCGCGTGTCGCAGATGCTCGACGACGGCAAGCAGCGCGACGAGCACGCCTCGCTCGCCAAGGCCTACACGACCGCCCGGATGCGCGAGACGGTGGCGCACGCCCGGGAGGTGCTGGGCGGCAACGGGATCGTGCTCGACTACGACGTCGCGCGCCACTTCGCGGACGCCGAGGCCCTCTACAGCTACGAGGGCACGCGCGAGATGAACACGCTGATCGTCGGCCGCAGCATCACCGGCCAGGCCGCCTTCGTCTGAGCGGCGGCCCGCCGCGGGGGCGCCGTCGTCTAGCCTGGTCCGCATGACGACGACGCTCCCCGCTCGCCGTGCCGCGCCCGCGCCTCCCGAGCGTGCCCGCACGCTCTTCGCCACGCTCGTCTTCCTCGTCCTCCTGGGCGGCGACGTGCTGCGCAACGGGACGAGCTTCTGGGGCTGGGGCGTGGTCTGCGGCGTCATGGTGATCGCCGCGGCGGTCGTCGTCGTGCGGCACCCGCCGCGGGTGCGCACGCTGCCGCGCCTCCTCGTGCTCTGGCTGGCCTTCGCCGTCGTCTCGCTGGCCTGGTCGCAGTACCCCGCCGCCTCCGCCATCGGCATCGTCGCGACGCTGGCGACGACCCTCGGGGCCGTCGCCGTCACCTCGACGCTGCCCTGGCCGTCGATCGTGATCGCCCTGGGCCGGGCGCTGCGGCTGCACGTCGGGGCCTCGCTGCTCTTCGAGCTCGTCGTCGGCGTGTTCTTGCGCCGGCCCGTGTGCCCGGTCTACCTCGACTGCACGGGCGGCGTCCCCGACGCCTTCTTCTGGTCGCGGGCCGAGCTGTTCACGGGCGGCCGCATCCAGGGGCTGCAGGGCAACAGCAACATCCTCGCCGTGTTGGCCCTCCTCGCCCTGGTGGTCACTGCCGTGCAGCTCGCCGCCGGCCAGGTGACGAAGAACGCCGGGCGGGTCGGCATCGCCGCGGCCGTCGTCGCGCTCCTGCTCACGCGATCGGCCACCACCGTCGTCTGCGCCGTCGCCGTCGCCCTGGTGCTGCTGCTCGTCACGAGGCTGCGGGCGACGCCCGTCGAGAGGCGCGGGCGGGTCTACGGCGCCGCCGCGGTCCTGGCCGTGCTCGCGGCGGGGCTCCTCGTGCTGGCGCGCCAGCCCCTGCTCGCCCTCGCCGGCCGCAGCGGCGACCTCACCGGCCGCACCGACATCTGGGCCGCCGTGCTCGACCTCGGCGTGCAGCACCCCGTCGTCGGCTGGGGCTGGGTCAGCTACTGGATCCCCATCTCCGAGCCGTTCATCGACCTCGCCGAGCGCAACGGCGTCGTGTACCTGCAGGCGCACGACGCGTACCTCGACGTCTGGTTCCAGCTCGGCTGGGTCGGCCTCGTGCTCTTCCTGCTCGTCGTCGTCGGCGTGCTGCTGCGGGCGTGGTCCTGGGCGACGGACCGCCGCGTCCTGGGCGTGGGGCGCGAGGCGGCGTGGTCCGCGCTCGACCTGCTGCCCGTGCTGCTGCTGACCCTCCTCCTCGTGCACGGCCTCACCGAGTCGCGGCTGATCGTCGAGTGGGGCTGGGCGATCTTCGTGGTCGTCGTCGTGGTCACGCGACGGGACGCCTACGGCTGGACGGACCGCGACCGGTGATCGACGGGCTCGGCCCGCGACGCCGCGACCCCCTGCGGCGGTACCTCTCGGCCTGGGTCGGCTTCTCCGCCGGCGGCCAGTTCTCCCAGGCGCTCTCGGTGGCGATCGTGCTCTTCGCGTTCTCGACGCAGGCCATCCGCTCGGTGATGGGCTGGCCGGGCGCGGTCGCCGTGCTCGCGACGCTGCTCGTGCTCGCGGCGCTGTCGCTCTTCGGCGGCCGGCACCACGTCGAGTGGCACGGCATCCTGCCGGTGTCTCTCATCGCGCTCTTCGGCTTCATGGCCATCAGCGTGCTCTGGAGCGAGTACACCTGGGTCACGGTGGGAGGCGCCGCCTACGCCGCGGGGTTCGGGGCGCTCGGCCTCTACCTGGCGCTGGGACGGGACCTGGTCCAGGTGGTGCGAGCCGTCGGCGACGCGCTGCGGATCGTCCTCGTCACCTCGATGTCGCTCGAGGTGTTCGCCGGGCTGCTGATCGACCAGCCGATCGGGTTCCTCGGCATCCGGGGCGACCTGGCTCTCGGCGGGCCGATCCAGGGGCTCGCGGGCACGCGCAACTACCTCGGCTTCTTGGCGGCGCTCGCCCTCGTCACCTTCGTGGTCGAGTTCCTGACCCGGTCGGTCCCCCGGTCGCACGCCGCCGCGTCCGCCGTGCTGGCCGCCGTGACCCTCCTGTTCGCGCGCTCGCCCGTGGCTGCGCTGGCGGTCGTGGTCCTCGTCCTGGCCGGCCTCGCCCTCCGTGCCCTGCGCAAGGCGCCCGAGCACCGGCGTCCCCTGCTCCAGAGCGTGCTGGCCGTCGTGGTCGTCGTCGGCGGCGCGATCTCCTGGGCCCTCCGTGACTCCCTGCTCGCGAGCGTCGACGGGGCATCGGACCTCAGCGCACGATCCCTCCTCTGGGCGCGCGTCCGGAGCCTCGCCAGCGTGCACGACATCACCGGGTGGGGCTTCGTCGGCCAGTGGCCCGCCGAGATCTTCCCCTTCTCGACGGTCCTGGCGCCGGACGGCCGCCCCTACGCGACGGCCCTCAACGCCTTCTTCGACGTCTGGCTGCAGCTCGGCCTCGTGGGCGTGCTGCTGCTCGTCGTCTCGGGGGCCCTCGCACTCGTGCGGAGCTGGGCGACCGCCTCCGGCCACCCGATCGTCGCGTACGTCTGGCCTGCCCTCGTGCTGGTGCTGATCGGGGTCACCGCCCTCGCCGAGAGCTTCGTGCTCTTCGAGGGGACGCTCATGCTGTTCGTCGCCATCGCCACGATCGCTGCCCGCAAACGGTCGTGGCGCTCGCGCCTGCCGCAGCTGGCCGCGCCCCCGCGCGGGTCGGACCGCTAGTCGCCCCGGCCGCTGGTCGCCCCGGTCGTGCTCAGCGCTCGACGACCCAGTCGGGGCCCGGTCGGCGACCCAGCAGGGCCGCCAGACGCCGCTGCACGCCCCAGACGGTGACCCGGGCCATGGCCTCGACGACGATCGCCTGGCTCATCTTGGACTCGCCCAGCTCGCGTTCACGGAACTCGATCGGCACCTCCACGACGCGACCGCCGCCGTCGAGCGTGCGGAGCGTCATGTCGACCTGGAAGCAGTAGCCCTTGGAGTCGATCCCCGCGAGGTCCATGGCTGCGAGTGCGTCTCGGGTGTAGACGCGGAAGCCCGCCGTCACGTCCTTGAGACGGAGACCGAGGGCGAGCCGCGCGTACAGGTTGCCGCCACGGCTCAGCAGCTGGCGCGAGACGGGCCAGTTGACGACGGAGCCGCCGGGCACCCAGCGGCTGCCGATCGCGAGGCTCGGGGTCCAGGCATCGTCCCCGGTGACCCGCGAGATCATCTCGGGCAGCGCCTCCGGCGGGTGGGAGCCGTCGGCGTCCATCTCGATGACGAAGTCGTAGCCGCGCTCCAGGCCCCAGCGGAAGCCCTTGACGTACGCCGAGCCGAGGCCGAGCTTGCCGGTGCGGTGCTCGACGTGGATGCGGGGGTCGGCGGCGGCCATCCGCTCGGCGAGCTCGCCCGTGCCGTCGGGGCTGCCGTCGTCGACGACGAGCACGTCGACGTCCGGCGCGGCGGCGAAGAGACGCCCGAGGATGATCGGGAGGTTCTCGACCTCGTCGTAGGTGGGGAGGACGACGAGGGCGCCTGCGCCGGTGTGGGCGGTCATGCGTGGATCCGTTCCTGTGCGGGGACGTGGCCTTGGGGCCGACTCGACTCTAGACGGTCGCCCCGAGTGCAGGTCGCGACCCCCAGTTCGGGGCGCCCGAGCTCCTTCTGGGGCGATCGACCGTCCTGTAGCCTTCGCGAGATCAGGACAGGGCCGCCTCGGTGTGCCCGGACACCACCGAGGGGAACATCACTTGCGCACGACCATCTCCACATTCGCGGGGGCGCTGACCGCCGCGGCACTCGTCGGGGCCTGCCTCGTCGGGGCGCCGCAGCCCGCGCTCGCCGCCCCGAGCACGCCTCCTCCCACGGCGGCGCCGACCACGTCGCCGTCACCGACCGCGGCGCCGTCACCGTCGGCGACGCCTCCGGCTGCCCCCACCGCTCCCACGACCGCCGACGGCTCGTTCGTCGACCTCGATCCGTCGTTGGCCGAGATGAACGCGGCAGAGAACCACACGATGGGGTCGACGGTCCCGTCGAACGAGCCCCAGCCCGCGGCCCCGCGCTCGCAGCAGCGTCAGCTGTCGGCCCAGGCGGCCTTCCCGCCCGGCGTCCCCGGCCTCGACGTGAGCGGCTGGCAGGAGAACGTCGACTGGAACGGCGTCTGGGCCCAGGGCGCCCGGTTCGCCTACGTCAAGGCCACCGAGGGGCTCACCTACCGGAACGGACAGTTCCCCCAGCAGTACAACGGCTCCTACGCCGTGGGCATGATCCGGGGCGCCTACCACTTCGCCCGCCCCAACATCTCGAGCGCCACCGCCCAGGCCAACTACTTCGTCGCGAACGGCGGCGGATGGGTGGGCGACAGCCGCACCCTGCCGCCCCTGCTCGACATCGAGTACAACCCCTACGCGGCCAGCGACGGCACCAACTCCTGCTACGGCCTCAGCCCGGCAGCCATGAGCCAGTGGATCGCCGAGTTCTCGCAGCGCATCCAGACCCTGACCGGTGCTCGCCCGGCCATCTACACGACGACGGACTGGTGGCGCACCTGCACCGGCAACAACCCGACCTTCGGCGCCAACCCGCTCTTCATCGCTCGCTACCCGGCGAACCTCGCCTCGGGTGCGGGGACCCTGCCCGCCGGCTGGTCGTCGTACACGATGTGGCAGTACTCGAGCACGGGCCCGTTCCCCGGCGACTCGAACACCTTCAACGGCAGCCTGGCCACCCTGCAGCAGCTGGCCCTGAACGGACTGCCCATGCAGCAGCCGGCGGTCGGGGCAGGTGACCTGAACGGCGACGGGAGACCCGACGTCATGGCACGTCGGCCGGACGGGACCCTGTGGTTCTACCCGGGTGCCGGGAAGTCGGGCTCGGGCGTCGCCTTCGGCTCGGGGGTGCAGATGGGCTCCGGATGGGGCGTCTTCAACCAGATCGCCGGCGTCGGCGACGTCACGGGCGACGGCAAGGCCGACGTCATGGCCCGCAAGCCCGACGGCAGCCTGTGGCTCTACGCCGGGACCGGTGCCAGCTCGACCGCCGGTGCCGGCCTCAGCGCCGGCCGTCAGGTCGGCTCCGGGTGGGACGCCTTCACGGACTTCGTCGCCACCGGCGACTCGGACGGCGACGGCAAGCGCGACCTGCTCGCCCGACACCCTGACGGCTCGCTCATCCTCTATCCGGGACGGGGCGACGGGACCCTGTCCGCGGGCGTCCTCGTCGGCACCGGCTGGAACGGCTTCTCCCAGGTGGTCGGCGTCGGCGACGTGAACGGCGACGGTCTCGACGACCTGGCCGGGTTCCGCACGAACGGCAGCCTCACCCTCTACACGCGCTCGGGCGGCTCGTACGCGAGCGCGGCCGTGCTGGGCACGGGCCTCGTCGGCAGCGAACTGCTCCTCGCTGCCGGCGACGCGGACGGCGACGGTCGCTCCGACCTCTACGCCCGGACCCGCAGCGGCGAGCTGCTCTTCCTCGCGGGCATCACCGGTCAGGAAGCAGCGTTCGGCAACGGCCAGCAGGTCGGCAGCGGCTGGAACGGCTTCGCTTCGTTCTTCGGGGCGGGCGACCTCAACGGCGACCGAGCAGCGGACGTCGTCGCCATCGCGAAGGACGGCGGACTCTGGTACTACGCCGGCTACGGCACCAACGCCGGCGTGCACCTCAGCTACCGACCGGGCCAGCGCATCGGCGAGGGCTGGGGATCGTTCCGCAAGGTCGTCGACGGCGGCGACGTCGACGGCGACGGCAGACGCGACCTGGTGGGCATCCGCAACGACGGCAGCCTCTGGATGTATCCCGGCACCGGCACGGTCTCGACGAACGGCGTCGCCTACGGGCAGCCCGTCCAGCTCGAGGCCACCGGCTGGTCCGGGGTGAGCGACCTCGCTCTCGGCGACTTCGACGGCGACAAGAAGGTCGACGTCGTCTCGGTCGGGGCAGGAGGCGCGGTGACGGGCCGCCAGGGACTCGCCAGGACGACCGCCGGCTCCCCGTGGTTCGGAGCGGCCACGTCGCTCTCCAAGGCCTCCGTGCCGGGCTTCGCGCCCAAGAGCACGGGAGACCTGAACGGCGACGGCAAGGCGGACCTGACCGCACTCGTCGGGGGCGGGGGCCTCGTCGTCCTGCCCGGGACGGGATCCGCGGTCGGCGACGCCGGCTTCGCCGCTCCGTTGACGGTCGGGAGCGGCTGGACCGTCTTCGACGTGGTCACCGGCACCGGGGACGCGGGAGTCCGCTCGGGTGACCTTCTGGGTCGCCGGGCCGACGGGACGCTCTGGTGGTACCCGGGCACGACGCGGGCCGGCCTCACGCGCTCGGGCTGGGCTGCAGGAGTGCCGGTCGGCAGCGGTTGGAACATCTTCGGCTGATCGTCCACGCACACGAGAGGGCCCCGCACGTCGCTGACGTGCGGGGCCCTCTCGTGTGCGTGCGGGCTGCTCAGTTCCCTGCGAGCGACGCAGCGTAGACCACGCCGCTCACGACGGCCAGCGAGACCGGCAACCAGGCACGCTGACGGCTGAGCAGGACGCCGGCGCACAGCATGAACGCGGGGAGCATGGCCAGGCCGTAGCGGTACGGCAGCTCGAAGTAGTAGCCGCTGACGACGATCGACCCCGCCGCCAGCACCGGACCCGCCGAGACCGCGGCGACGAGGGCGGCCCGCGCGAACCACGTCGACTCCGCGTCGTCCCGACCGACCGCGACGAGTCCGATGACGCCGGCGATGGACAGCCACGAGACGAGCGTCCCGGCGGTCACCAGGGCGATCGAGTTCGCGACGTCGGTCGGGTCCTGGGCAGTGAGCGGCAGGAACTTGAGGACCTCGGCGAGCAGGCCGTGGACCGTCACCGGCAGCGCGACGGACTGGTCGGGATAAGGTCCCGTCGCGATGGCCGAGCGGACGACGGCCCACACGACCTGGAACACGACAGCCACGACCAAGCTCGCGACGACCGTCAGGGTCTCGCGCGCCAGGAGCGCCCGCACGACCCAGCCGCCCCTCCTCGCGTCGTGGCCTCGCTCCGCGAACGCCCTCGCGGCCGTCCAGCCGACCACGGCGAGACCGGCGACGGCGATGCCGAGCAGGAACTGGGCCTTCAAGACCACCCCGACGAGGCTGACCAGCACGAAGGCGACCTTGCCCGACCGCCCCTGGATTATCCGGACAGCCAGCCAGAGGAGGCTGCCGCCCACCGCGAGGGCCGGGGCGTCGGTGCTCACGTACGTCGACGACCAGAAGGCGCCGGGCGACGCGGTCACGAGCGCGCCGAGGGCCACCGCCACGGTCCGGCCGACGCCCAGCCTCCGCATCGCCGCGAAGAGGAAGAGGAGCCCGACGGAGAGCCAGACGGCCCCCGCGTACGACGCCGCGTCGAGGAGGTCGTCGACGCCGAAGAACTGGATCGTCTTGGCCATGACCCACGTGACGGCGAAGTAGGCCGGCGTGTAGATGTCGGCCGACGTCACACCGCCCATGGGGAGGTCGGAGTCCTTCTCGGTGCCGGCGGCCACCTGGGCACAGAGCACCGGGTTCTCGTCGAGGGCCAGGCGCACCCCGTTGCAGGCCAGCTCGGACCGTGCGAACTCGCCCGTCTCCTCACCCCGCGTCACGACGCCCTGCGTCGGCACCTTGTCGAGGTAGTCGGCGTAGACCCACTCGTCGATGGGCGACAGGGCCTCGTTGTCGGGCACGTGCACGCCCACGGAGACACAGGCGACGAGCACGAGGAGGAGCGGGGCGACGAGGGCGACGAGGCGCTCTCGGGTGACGAAGCGGGGCATGACGGCGGAGGATCCTCCCGGGAACGCGGAGCCGGTCCCGGGCGGAGAGCCTCGTCCCGGCCGGGACCGGACCAGGCTACCGGTCGACCTCGCCCCGGCCGGACACCACGGAGTCGAGCTCGGCGTCGTCCGGTCCACGGTCGTCCGGGGACAGCTCGCGGAGGACGAGCACGGTCGCGGCGATCGCGATCAGCCCTCCCCCGATGACGATCAGCGCCCACACGGTCGTCGACGCGCCCGGCGGGTGCCAGGGGGTGTCGCCGAGCATGGCCAGCCACGACTGGGAGAAGCCGACGGAGTTGCGGCGCAGGAACGTCAGCTCGGCGATCACCGTGCAGATCGGGAACAGCACGACCAAGACGGCGGTGAGCCGACGGACGACCACGCGGGACGCGCGTGCCAGGACGGGATCGGCGACGATGGCGGCGAGCACGGCCAGTGCGAGGAAGTAGGGCAGCACGTAGCGCCCCTGCCAGACGTAGCCCGACTCCGTGACCGTGGCCGCCTGGACCAGCGGCGGCACGAGGAGGAAGAGCGCCACGCCCAAGGCCAGCGCGGCTCGGGGAAGCCTCTCGCCGGGGGCGAGGAGGGGGACCGCGAGCAGCACGCCGGTGAGGACGAGGAAGGCGTAGATCGTGTAGAGGGGTGCCGGGGTGTCGAGCCAGCCGAGGGACCCGACCATCCCCAGCGCGTAGTCGACCGTGCGCTCGAGCATCTCGACGAAGCCGCCCACGAACGTCGTGCCCTGTCCGGGGAATTCTCCTACCGAGGCGACCGAGTTGGTTCTCGACGCCCAGATGAGGGCGAACACGGTCGAGACGGCCACGAGCCCGACGGCGCCCAGGACGCGGGGCAGCCTAAGCAGCTCCACGAACCTCGGCCAGCCGACGAGGACGACGCCGAGGATCACGATGAGCCCCAACCACAGAGGGGACAGCCCGCGGATGTGCACGAGGAGCGCGCCCGAGGCTGCCATCACGGCGACCATCGGCCACGACGGCGGGGACGATCTCCCGAGGAGGACGACGAAGTAGGACGCCGCGAAGGAGAGCGCGACGGTGGCCTCGAGCCCGTTGGGGTTCACCGACCCGGCGAGGAACCACATGGTCGGCGTCACCGAGGCGATCGCGACCAAGACCGGCAGCACGGGCCGGCGCAGGCGCGACAGGCAGGCTATCGCCGTCGCGAAGGAGAGCGAGCAGAGCAGAGCGCTGACCAGCCGCATGCCGATCAGGGCGGCCTTGCCGTCGAGCACGACCGACGGCCAGCCGACCAGGACGTAGTACACGGGGTTGTAGAGGCCCGCACTGGTCGTCGCGTCCACGATCTCTGCCGGGTCCGCCGGGTACGCCGGAGCACAGTCCGCCGTCGTCTCGGGGAAGTGGGCGTAGCAGATGGCGTAGGCCGCGTACGCGATGCCGGCCGGTACCTCGACGGACTTGACGGGAGGACTGTCGGTCGCCTCCCCGATGAGCTGGCCGCGCACCACCGAGGCTGCCTTCATGATGTGCGCCGGCTCGTCGGGGCTCGCCCCCGTCGGGCTCGTGAGGGCCCACGTGCCGCTGACGACCGCGAACGCGACGAAGGCGAGGAGCCAGACCCTCAGCGTGCGGCGGCCCGCCCGAGCGGCAGGGTGCCCGCCGGTTCCGCCGTCGCGGCGTCCACGACGGCGGTCTCGGGTCTCCTCGGTCGAGGCGGCGCTCACTCGGCCATCCGCCGGGCGCGCTCACGACGCTCCTGCACCTTGCCGACGACGGCCTGCACTCCCCCTTCGCGGGCGAAGTGCACGACGCGGCCCAGGTCGTGACGAAGACCGTAGGTCTTGGCCCGCCGAGGGACGACGACGGCGCCGCCGTGCGACGGGAGCGCCGCCCTGCCCTGCCGACGTCCCGACCGGTCCGCGGCGCGGAGCGGGTTGCGGCAGAACTCGACGAGGGGGGCCATCGCCTTGTCCCAGGTGAACTCCTGACGCACCCTCGCGACGTTCCGTCGTGCCGTGTCGGCCGCCTCCTCGTCGAAGAGGACGCTCTCCAGGGCCGAGGCCAGGGCGTCGACGTCGCGCTCGGGCACGGTGGCGCCGAGGCCCTCCTTCTCGATCAGGTCGGCGAAGGAGTCGCCCACCGTGCTGACCATGGGGAGTCCGGCCCAGAGGTAGTCGAGGATGCGCGTGCGGAACGAGAACGTCGTCTCGAGGTGCTGGTAGTGGGTCGAGACGCCCGCGTCCGCCTCGAGGAGGTAGTTCTGGCGCTGGTCGTAGTCGACCCACGTCTGGTTGAAGAAGACGTTGACGCCGAGGAGCCCGAGCTCGGCGGCCAGGGCCTGCGACTGCCCGACGATGTCCATCTCGGGCACGTCGGGGTTGGGGTGCTGCACGCCCATGAAGAAGAGGCGCACGTTCGGCCGCCGCTCGGCGAGCTGCCCGATGGCGCGGATGAGGGTGATCGGGTCGAACCAGCTGTAGAGCCCGCCGCCCCAGATCACGAGCTTGTCGTCCTCGCCGATCCCGGGCACGACGCCCTTGACGACCGCCGTGCTGTGGACCGGGTCCTCAGTCGTCATGCCGAACGGCGCGATGGCGATGAGGGAGTTGAGGTCTTCGTCACGCGAGTAGGTCTGCGCGTTGACGCGGCCGAGCCCGGCGAGCTGGCCGAGCCAGAAGAACCGCTGACGCTCGGAGGCGCAGAGGAAGAAGTCGCCGATCGCGAGCTGCAGGTTGAGGGCGGACGTCGCGTCGGAGATCTGCGCGTCCCACTGGTCGTGGCCGTGCCCGCGGCCCTGCTCGAGCTGCTCGAGGTGCAGCGGGTCGTAGACGTCGACGACGACGATCTTGTCGGTGTGCTCGAGGACCGGGAAGAGGTTGAGGGCGTGCCCCTGGACCACGATGACGTCGGCCCAGGCCTCGTGCGGCTTCATGGACGACTGGTGGTGGTGGGAGGCGGTCGCCAGCTCGAACGACTGGCCGCGGTCCACGGCCTTGCTGAGGCTCAGCAGCCGCACGTCGTGCTCCTCGGAGAGGAGCTCTGCGATGTTCCAGGCCCGGATGGCCGGCCCGGCCATGCGGTCGCCGATCGCGTCGCCCGTGACGACCAGGACCCGCCGACGCCCGGAGATCCGGAGCGGGTCGAGGCTCGCGACCAGCTTGTCGTAGCCCGAGAGGTAGTCCTCGATCGGGTATGCGGGCTCGTCGCGCTTGCCGAACAGGCCGATGAGCTGGCGGTCGGACACGACCCGGTTCGCCTGGATCTCGCGGCGCGACTCCGTCAGCGACGGGATGTTCTCGACGAGCTGGTCGATGCCGAAGATCCCGGCCATCGTGTTCTTCGAGACGGGGACGGTGCCCTGGTCGTCGCCACCCGCCCGACGGATGTCGAGCATCTCGGAGTCCAGCTCGCCGCGTGCCACGGCCCGTCGAACCGCGAGCGCGAGCGCGGCGGGGAACACCGTGGCCAGGGTCTCGTCGTCCAGGTTCTTGTAGAGCGTGTACAGCGCGTTGCGCTCGAGCAGGTAGGTCTCGCGGAAGTCGCCGAACTTGTTCATCGACGCGTGGTGCTTGTGGAAGGCGATCGACTGCGGCACGTAGCGCACCCGCCACCCGGCGAGGTTCAACCGCCAGCCCAGGTCGACGTCGTCGTAGAACATGAAGTAGCGGTCGTCGAACCCGCCGAGCTCGCGGAACGCCTCGGTGCGCACGAACATGGCCGCGCCGGTGCCGAAGAGGACGTCACGGGCCACCTCGTGCGAGCCGTCGTCGGGCTGGCCCGCCGTCGGCTTGTAGCCCATCCCGTACCAGGTGACGGCCGCGTCCGCGAAGTCGATGTCGACGCCGTCCCAGTCGAGGACCTTGCTCGCCACGGCTCCGATGCCCTCGTCGCCCTCGAGGACGGCCATGGCCTCGGCGATCCAGCGAGCGTCGGGTCGCGCGTCGTTGTTCAGGAAAGCGACGACTGAGCCGCTGGCGTGGTCGACGCCCAGGTTGCAGCCGCCGGTGAAGCCGAGGTTCTCCTTCGACCGGATGATCGTGGCCGACGTGCCCGCCGCCTTGAGCCGTTCGTAGCTGTCGTCGCCCGACCCGTTCTCGACCACGATGATCTGTAGCCGCGCGGCGGGCCACTCGACCTTCTCCAGCTCGGCGATGCAGGTCAGCGTGTCGTCCGTGCCCCGGAAGTTGACGAGGACGACGGAGATTACTCCGTCACGAGTTTTCTTCACGGCGTGGCCTTTCGGAACAGGACGGCCGCGGGCGCGGTCTATCCTCGTGGATGCGGTCTGTGACGACCACAACCCTAGTTCGGATCGGGCCGAGGGCTCGTGACCTAGGATCACCCGATGTCATCGACCACAGAAGGAGGGCTGCGTTGAGCCTCAACCATGCCGACCGAGTCGAGCGGGTCATCGCCGACGACCTGGTCCAGGTAGGAGATCGACGCGGGCTGTTCCGGGGCACCGTGGACAGCGTGCGCGGCGTCCTCGAGTACCGCGAGCTGCTCGGACTCCTCGTCCGTCGCGAGATCCGTGCGCGCTACAAGAACAGCGTCCTCGGCATCGTCTGGTCCCTGATGCGCCCCATCGTCCAGCTCCTCATCTACTACGTCGCGCTCGGCCAGTTCCTCGGCGCAGCCAGGGCGACCCCCGAGTTCGCGGTGTTCGTCTTCACCGGCCTGACGATCTGGGGGCTGTTCGCCGAGATCGTCGCGGGCGGCACCAGCTCCGTGGTGAACAACTCGGGACTCATCAAGAAGGTCTTCCTGCCACGGGAGATCTTCCCCCTGAGCGCCGTCGGCAGCGCGCTCTTCAACTTCGGCATCCAGTTCGTCATCCTGATCGCGGCGACCGTCCTCTCCGGCTCGTTCCCGCTGCACCGCGACCTCCTCTACGCTCCCCTCGCGATCGCCCTGGTCATCGTGCTCGGCAGCGCCATCGCGTTCCTGCTGTCCGCGCTGAACGTGTACCTGCGCGACACGCAGCACATCGTCGACATCCTCGTCCTGGTCCTCTTCTGGGCCTCGCCCATCGTCTACAACTTCACGTTCGTGCACGACCGGCTCGTCGGGACCTTCGCCGAGTCCCTGTACCTGGCCAACCCGCTGACGCTCGCGACGCTGGGCATGCAGAAGGCCATCTGGCTGGCCGGCACGGAGGACCCCACGATCTACTGGCCGCCCCACCTCGGCCTCCGCCTGCTGATCGCCCTGGCCATCAGCCTCGTCCTCCTCTGGATCTGCCAGCGCGTCTTCTCGCGCCTGCAGAGCAACTTCGCTCAGGAACTGTGATGACCCCGACCGCCGCACCTCCCGCCGCTGCCGACGCGCGGCCGATCATCTCCGTCCAGGACGTCTCCAAGCGCTTCGTGATCCACAAGGACAAGTCGATCAAGGAGAGGATCGTCAACTTCCGCCAGTCGCGAGACCTGAAGGACGACTTCTGGGCCCTGCGCGACGTCTCGCTCGACATCTTCCCGGGGCAGACGGTCGGGCTGATGGGCCACAACGGCTCCGGCAAGAGCACGCTGCTCAAGGCCATCGGCGGCATCATCCACCCGACCAGCGGATCGGTGATGCGACGTGGCCGGATGGCCGCCCTGCTCGAGCTGGGGGCCGGGTTCCACCCCGACCTCACCGGCCGGGAGAACGTGTTCCTGAACGCCTCGATCCTCGGGCTGTCGAAGCAGCAGACGGAGGACGTGTTCGACGACATCGTCGACTTCTCCGGCATCGGCCAGTTCATCGACACGCAGGTGAAGTTCTACTCGTCCGGGATGTACGTGCGGCTCGCCTTCGCCGTCGCCATCAACTCGGACCCCGACCTGCTCCTCGTCGACGAGGTGCTGGCCGTCGGTGACGAGCCGTTCCAGAAGAAGTGCATGGACAAGATCCGGCAGTTCCAGCGCGAGGGCCGCACCATCGTCGTGGTGAGCCACTCGGTCGAGCAGGTGGCCGACCTCTGCGACCGCATCATCGTCCTCAAGGCCGGCGAGGTCGTCCACGACGGCAGCGCCGAGTCCGGCGTGCGAGCCCTCCGGGGCACGTTCGAGGAGGACCGCATCGCCGAGTTGCCCCCCGAGCAGGTCGACTCGGCCGGCCAGCCCTTGCCCGCCGTGACCATCGACGACGTCGTGGTGCTCGTGGACGGCGTGCCCCACGACGGCGTGATCGAGCCGGGCTCCGCCCTCGAGGTCGTGGCCACCTGCACGGTCCACGACTTCGGCCCCTGGATCGCCGGGCTCAGCATCGCCACGCCTCCCGGGCACCTGGTCTACCGAGTGAACTCGGAGGGCTTCGACCACCCGCTGCCCGACGAGCCCGGCACGTACGATCTCCGTTTCACGATGGAGGACATGTCGCTGGGCGGCGGCCAGTACGTGGTCCAGTTCGGCGCCGAGCGGCCTGCAGGCCAGCGGCTCGACCTGAACGAGAACGCCGCGTTGATCGAGTTCGCCCGCGACCCGCACGGTGCCGGCGACGTCCAGTTCACGGGTGAGTTCCGCGTCGAGCGCTCTGCCGCCGTCGTCGAGGCACCGGGCAGCCGCAGCCGCTGACCGCGGGGCGGCCGCCCGCGACGGGGCCGCCCGCCCCGCGGCCGCCTCGTGTCCGGGTGATCAGCGGTGGTCGCGCGAGAGGGCCTCGGACACCCGCCGGAGGGCCGCCGTGGAGCGCCACGACCTCGACTCGTGCACGGCGGTGAGCGCGGCTTCCGCCCGCAAGGCCCTGTCCTCCTGGGCTGCGCGCTGTGCGGCCGTCTCGACGAGGTGCTCGTGCGAGACCCTCAGCTCCTCACGCAGGCCGCGCAGCACCTCCGCGTCCGCCTCCGCCCGGTCCCGTGCCCGGCCGAGAGCGGCCAGGTGCTCGGACCTCAGCCGGTCGACCTCGTCGGCGAGCGCGCGCTCGACGAAGTCCGGCCGGACCCCGACCTCGTCAGCCACGGAGCGCCTCCGCCGCCACGGCCCGCCCCCGCGACGAGGCCTCCTCGACGAGCTCGCGACCGTGTGCCACCTGCTCTGGGCTCCCGGCGGCGGCCAGGGCCGAGCGCACCGCTTCCGGCACCTCGTCGAGCGTCACCCCGGCGGGGAGGTCGGGGTCCCAGGTCGTGGCGTACCTCGTCACCTTGTCGACGTCCAGGCTCACCCGCGGCACGCCGTAGGCCGAGCTCACGATGCGCCCGTGCAGCGATGAGCCGATCCAGCAGAAGGCACTCGCGACGACCTGCGCGAGCCCCAGCGGGTCACGAGTGCTGACGACGCGCGCGTCGACGTCGGGACCGAGCGTCCGGACGGCGGAGAGCAGCTCGTCGTACTGCTCGGGGCTGTCGTGATGGCGCGCCGTGCCCGCGGGGAAGAGCAGGACCCTGGCGTCGTGCTCGGTCGCGATGCCCACCAGGACCCCTGCCAGTTCCTCGGCGCCGTGGTGGTGGACGAGCCCGCGGTTCATCTGGAACACGAGGGAGCGACGCTCGTCGCCGACGGTCGACGTCCGGGCTGCCAGGTCCGGGAACAAGGCAGGGAGGGCGTGGACGAGGTCGGGCGACGTCGAGACGGGGATGCCTGCCCCCTCCGCCGCGGCCCGTGAACCGTCCTCGCGCACGGTGACGCTCGTGGCGCCCCGCAGGGCGACGGCCTCCCGGCCCGTGATCGCGCCGTCCGCGTCCCGCTCCGCCCCCGTCAGGCCCACCGAGTGCACCACGAGACGCGTGCCGGCGGCGCGGGGGTAGCGGCCGAGCTCGGGGAGGTACGCGGGCGCCTGGCCGTCCAGGCCCGAGACGAACGCGTCGAAGTCAGTCCGGTCGGCGGGCGACAGCTGCTCGTACTCGCTGCCGAGCGGGTCGGCCAGCGACATGGGCAGGGCGTCCTGGACGGTGACGCCGCCGATCTCGCCCCCCACGACCCAGACCGCACGCCACGACGCGGCGCGCAACGCGGCGTCCGTCGAGACCACGCGTCGACCGAGGACGTCCGTCATGTCGGACGAGATGACCGAGGAGGCGAGGGCACGCCCCTCGAGGAGGCGCTCGGTCGCCAGCAGGAAGAGCGAGTCCCCGAAGTTGTCGCGTTCGTACGCGCCCACCAGGAGCACGTCCCGTCGCGTCGTCGTGGTCATGCGGTGTCCTCCCTGCCGACGGTGCCCGACCGGCCCCGACGAGCCGTCGACGTTAGCAGGGCGACCTGCTCCGGAGCCGAGCGCGGCCGCGTCGACGGCGCACGTCTCGCTAGGCTGGGCTCTCGTGTCCCCCCCTCTGCGCGTCGCCACCGTCGTGGTCACCTGGAACGGCCGAGACCGCCTGGGGTCGTGCGTGCGGTCGCTCGTCGACCAGAAGGTCCCCGACGGCTGGGAACACCAGGTCGTGGTCGTCGACAACGGCTCCGTCGACGGCTCGGCCGACTGGGTGCGCACCGCCTTCCCCACCGTGACGGTGCTGCGCCGCGAGCACAACGGAGGCTACGGTGCGGGCGCGAACACCGGTGTCCGAGGCGTCGACGCCGATGTCGTCGCCGTCGTCAACGACGACGCCCGTTACGAGCCGACCTTCACGGCCGCACTCGTCGCTCCCCTGCTCGCTGACGCCTCCGTCGGGGCCACGACGGCCACCGTCGTCCTCGAGGGCGCCTTCGTGCGTGCGCCGGACGGGGACTTCGTCGGGCACGACGGCACCCGCTGGCGGCGGGACGCGTCCGGGCGGGACGACGCCGTCCCGCTGCTGAACAGCACCGGCAACCTCGTCTCCGTCAGCGGCAACGGCCGGGATCGCGGGTGGCTCGCACCGCTGGGGACCGACTACGACGCCGATGTGTTCGGCTTCCACGGCGGAGCGTGCGCGCTCCGCCGCGCAGCCCTCGACGACGTCGGCCTCTTCGACGAGACGCTCTTCATGTACTACGAGGACACGGACCTGTCGTGGCGGCTCCGCCGCCACGGGTGGTCCGTCCGCTGGGCCCGGGACGCGGTCTCGCACCACGCCCACGCCGCCTCCTCGGGCACGGGCAGCCGTCGTTTCGTCCGCTGGAACACCCGCAACCGCGTCGTCGTCGCGCTCCGGAACGCCCCCGCCTCGACGCTGCCGGGCACCCTCTCCCGTGCCCTCGGGAGCGTCGCGTCGACAGCGGTCCGCGCCGCGCGCACACCCGGCGACGCGGCCGCACGCGAGGAACTGCTCGGCCGGCTGGGCGGCGTGGCCGACGTCGTCGTCCGCTTCCCGTCCGCCCTCCGTGCCCGTCGGTCCCTCGACCGCCGTGCCCGCGTCCCCTCGTCTCGGCTGCGGGGACACCTCGTCCCTGACTCGTGACCGGAACCGACCGGGGGCCGCGCGCGGCTCGTTATGCTTGACGACGCACGACAGCGCGAGATGAGGTCCAGGACATGCCCAGCACCACGCCTGTCCTGATCGACGCCACGGCGATCCCCGCCGAGCTCGGAGGCGTCGGCCGGTACCTCGAGGGCCTCGTCACCGGCCTCGTCGACGCAGGTGCGGACTTCTCGCTCGTCGCGCGCCCGGAGCACGCGTCGCGCTTCCGGACTCTGGCGCCTGGTCGTCGTGTGCTCACGTCCCCTGCGTGGACGTCGAGGACGCCCCTCCGACTCCTGTGGGAACAACTCGGCCTGCCCCTCCTCGCCCGTCGCGTCGGCGCCCGTCTCGTCCACTCGCCGCACTACACCAGGCCGCTCGTCCGCAGGGGGCCGCGGGTCGTCACGCTGCACGACGCGACCTTCTTCAGCGACCCCGAACGTCACGGCGCGCTCAAGCGCGGGTTCTTCTCCGCCTGGACTCGCCTGGCCCTGCGCGATCGGCGCACCGTGTGCGTGGTGCCCAGCGAGGCGACGGCGTCCGAGCTGCGGCGCTTCGTCCGGGGGGCCCGCGCCCATGTCGTCGTCGCGCACCACGGGGTGGACGCCGCGCTCTTCCGGCCACCGACGGCCGCCGAGACGGAGGCCGCGCGACCGCTGCTCGACCTCGCCCCCGGGCGCCCGTGGATCGCGTTCCTCGGGACGATCGAGCCGCGCAAGAACGTCGGGGTCCTGATCGAGGCGCACCACCGCCTCCGCGACGCCGATCCCGACTTCCCCGACCTCGTGATCGCCGGGGGCCGCGGCTGGGACGACGACGCGCTCGCCCTGCTCGACGCCCGACGCCCGGGCGACGGGCTGCACGAGGTCGGCTACCTGCCCCTGGAGACGCTCCCGGCGCTGCTCGGCGGGTCCGAGGCCGTCGTCTACCCGAGCGTCGCCGAGGGCTTCGGCCTCCCCGTCCTCGAGGCGATGGCCACGGGAGCCTGCGTCCTCACCACCCGGTGGACGGCCATCCCCGAGGTCGGCGGCGACGCCGTCGCCTACACGGACGTGAGCGTCGACGCCCTCGTCGAGTCGTTGAGGTCCTTGATGGACGACGAGGCCCTGCGGGGCCGGCTCGGCCGGGCGGGCCGGGCCCGCGCGGCCGAGTTCACCTGGCGGCGGACGGCAGACCGTCACCTGGTCGCGTACGAGGAGGCGGCGTGACGGCCTCGCTCGCGGTCGTCGCCGTCGCGTACGGGTCGGACGACACCATCGGCGCCTTCCTGACCTCGCTGGGCGAGTCCCTCCGGCGCGCCGGACAGCCGGACGCGGAGGTCGTCGTCGCCGACAACTCCCCCGTGCCCTCCGCGACGGTCGTCCAGCTCGTCGAGGCCTCGGGTGCCCGGTACCTCCACCTGGCGGCCAACGCCGGCTACGGGGCGGGCGTCACCGCCGCGGTGGCGGCCCTCGAGCGACAGGCCACCTACCTCGTGGTCTCCAACCCCGACATCGTGGTCGAGCCCGACTGCCTCGCCCTCTTGCTGTCGGCGGCCGAACGGCTCCCCGACGCCGGCGCGCTCGGCCCGCGCATCCTCGACGACGACGGCGGCACGTACCCGTCAGCCAGGAGCCTCCCGTCGCTCCGCACCGGGGTCGGCCACGCCGCCCTGGGCAGGGTCTGGCCGACGAACCCCTGGTCGACGTCCTACAAGGCCGAGCGCGAGCTCGATCGTGAGCGCGATGCAGGCTGGCTGTCGGGCGCGTTCCTCTTGCTCCGCCGCTCGGCCTTCGACGAGGTCGGCGGCTTCGACGACTCGTACTTCATGTACTTCGAGGACGTCGACCTGGGCCAGCGACTCGGCCGGGCCGGCTGGCGAAGCGTCTACGTGCCGACCGGCACGGTCGTCCACGCCGGGGCGCAGTCGACGTCGCAGAACTCCGTCGTCATGGAGCGCGTCCACCACGAGAGCGCCTACCTCTACCTGTCCCGGAAGTACCACGGACGCGTCCTCGCTCCGCTCCGGCTCGCCCTGCGCCTCGGGTTGGCCGCGCGCGCGCGATGGGTCACCCGTCGGCGGCGCCGCGCCTCCTGAGCCTCACCGCCGACCGGCGAGGCACGTGAGGCGCGATGGCGCCGGTCGCCGGGGTCAGACGGTGGGGGTCGGGACGTCCGGCCCGGGGAACGGGTGCCCGTCCGGGGTGTCGGGACTCGCCTGGATGTCGAGTTGCAGTGCGCTGATGAGCATCTGCACGCCGAGCATGAGGGGCAGGGCGGCGAGCATCACCGTGGCCGCCGTCGCGATGACGCTGTTGAGCGACAGGAACGCCAGCCACACCGACACGGCCAGGCCGAACCCGAAGAGGACGATCCCGAGCACGAGCAGCAGGGCGATGGGGCTGAACGACCACAGCACGTAGCGGTACCAGATCCGTCGCCAGAAGCCTCGCCCGAGCAGGTTGACGAGCTCGGGGACCACCTTGGAGAGCTTGATGCTCGAGACCTCGTCGCCGTAGACGGCCGGGATCGGCACGTCGACCGCGGGCACCTGGAGGATGTTCAGGTGGATCAGCAGGTCGTTCTCGAAGGAGTACCGCTTCGCCACGTTCTTGAGGGGCAGCCGCTGCAGCACGCTGGTGCGGATGGCGGTGTAGCCGTTCTGGGGGTCGAAGAGGTGCCAGTACCCCGAGGCGAGCTTGGTCATGAACGACAGCCCGATGTTGCCCAGCACACGGTAGCGGGGCATCCCGTCGAAGGACTCCGGCGAGAAGAACCGGTTGGCCTTGGCGAAGCCGTAGCCGCCGTCGGTCACCTGCTCGAGGAGCGCAGGCAGGTACGCCGGATCCATCTGGGCATCACCGGCCATGATGACGTTCACGTCCGCACCGAGTTCCATGGCCCGTTCGTGACCGGTGATGATGGCCCCGCCCACGCCCTGGTTGACCTCGTGACGGATCAGGTCGACCCGCGGGTCGGTGCTGCGCCGGACGACGTCGCTCGTGGCGTCGGGACTGCAGTCGTCCACGATCACGATGTGGTCGACGTAGTCGGGCATCGTGTCGATGACCCGGTCGATCATCGACTCTTCCTTGTACGCCGGCACGACTGCGGCTACGACTGCTCCTTGGAACACGGTCAGACCTCCTGGGTGGGCGCCGAGGTCGACGCCGCGTCACTGCGAGGGGCCGCGAAGACCCAGTACCTGTAGATGAAGAAGTTCCAGACGGTGGTGACCGCGGTCGTCACGACCTTCGCGCCCACCCACCCGATCGGGGTGACGGCCAGCAGGGCCACCAGGCCCGACGTCGCCACGAGGTTGACGGCCACCAGGATCGTGTACCGGACGAGGGCGGTGCCGTGCGTCCGCTCGGAGCGGAAGGCGAGTCGCTGCAGAGTGTACGTGTACGCGAAGCTCAGCAGGAAGGCGACGGCGGTCGCGATCCACACGGGCCATCCGAGCAGCTCGTGGAACAGCGCGAGCAGCCCGAGATCGACCACGAAGGCCGACCCGCCGACGAGCAGGTACCGGACGACCCCGTTGTCGAGGAGCGCACGGAAGCCGCGAGGCGACGGCCTCGCGTCGCCGCCGTGCACGCGCTCGGCGCCGCCGGGACCCCCGGCGCTCACTCGGCCGAGCCGTGGAGGACGCGGTCGACGACGACGTGGGCGGGCAGGAGACCTGCGCGCTCGGCTGCGGCGTCGCCCTCGCCCCGGGCGAGCGACATGAAGCGCTCGAACTGCGCGGTGAGCGGCTCCTGGCTCGTGACCATCTCCGGGATCTCGATCACGGTCTGCTGCTTGTAGCCCCGGCCCTCGCCGTCCGCCGAGTTCTCGGAGACGTGGTGGTAGACCGTGACGTCGCGACGGAGCAGGTCGATCTCGACCAGACGGTCGAGCTCGTAGACGCTGATCTGTCGGATCTTCCGCTGGCCGACGCGACTCGCGGAGACGTGGGCGACCCCGCCGTCGGCGTAGCCGAGGACCGCCTCGGCGACGTCCTCCGAGTCCGGACCGGACGTCGGGTGGAAGTGCCCGAGGGACGACGTGACGGTCGTCGGCTCCGTCCCGAGGAACCGGAGGCTGAGGTCGACGTCGTGCACCAGGAGGTCCCAGCCGACACCGGTCCGGATGCGCGGCGCGTAGGGCGAGTGGCGGACCGACGACATGTGCAGCGGCTGCTCGATGATCGACGCGGCGGTGAGGACGGCGGGGTTGTAGCGCTCGAGGAAACCGCACATGAGCGGGACGTCCCGGGAGTCCGCCTCCGTCACGATCTCGCGGGTGACCCCGAGGTCGGCGGCGACCGGCTTCTCGATCAGCAGCGGGGTCCCCGAGCCCAGCACCTCGAGCGCGATGGGGCGGTGGTGCTCGGTGGGCGCGGCGACGACGACCGCGTCGACGTCGTCGAGGTCCGGCAGCTCCGGCAACCAGGTGGCTCCGTAGCGTCCCGCGACGCGACGGCCGCCCTCCTCGAACGGGTCGACGAGGGCGACCAGGTCGGACTCGGACGACTGCGAGATGACGCGGGCGTGGTGGCTGCCCATGATGCCGGCCCCGACGAGCACGACGCGCTGGCGGGCCATCAGGCGTTCACCCCGACGCGAGCCGCGATGCGGTCGGCGATGAGCGCGACGCCGTCGTCGCCGACGTGCGGGTGCACCGGGAGCGACAGCACCTGGCCGACGACCTCGGCGGCGACGGGGGTCTCCTCCGTGCCGATCTGCGGGTGGCCACGGTAGGCCGCGTAGTCGCCGATGAGGGCCGGGTAGTAGACGCCGGACCCGACGCCGTCCTCGGCGAGCTGCGAGCTGAGCTGGTCGCGGCTGAGGCCCGCCTCCTCGGTGACGCGGATCGTGTACTGGTGCCACACGTGGCGGCGACCCTCGAGCTGGCGGGGCGGCACGATGCCGCCCACCTCCTCCAGGCGTGCCGTGAACGCTGCGGCGTTCCGCTGGCGTGCCTCGACGATGCCCTCGTACCGCGCGAGCTGCGGCACGCCGACGGCAGCCTGCAGGTCGGTGAGCCGGTAGTTGTTGCCGGGGAACTCGTACTGGTAGCGAGCCCGCATGCCCTGGTTGCGGAGGACGCGCAGCTTGTCGGCGACCGCGTCGTCGGAGGTGGTGATCATGCCGCCCTCGCCCGTCGCGATGTTCTTCGTCGCGTAGAAGGAGAAGGTGCCGATGCCGAACGTGCCAGCGAAGCGACCGTCGTACATGGCTCCGTGCGACTGCGCGGAGTCCTCGACGACGGCGAGGCCGTGCCGCTCGGCGATGGCCATGATGGGCGCCATGTCGGCCATCTGGCCGTAGAGGTGCACGGGCACGATCGCCTTGGTGCGCTCGGTCACCAGCGCCTCGACGCTGGCCGGGTCGATGTTGAAGTCGTCCCGGCGGATGTCGGCGAACCGGACGGACGCGCCGGTGCTGAGCACCGCGTTGACGGTCGCGACGAACGTGAAGGGGGTGGTGATGACCTCGTCGCCCGGGCCGAGGTCGATCGCCTCCATGGCGGCGATGAGCGCGGTCGTGCCGTTGTTGACGGCGATCGCGTGCTCGGCGCCGAACGCCTCGGCGAACGCCGCCTCGAACTCGGCCACCTTGGGGCCCTGGGCGATCATGCCCGACCTGAGGACCTCGAGGACGGATGCTTCTTCTTCCGGGCCGAAATCGACTCGCGAGATGGGGATCATGAGAATTCCAGACTGGGGGCCGCCCCCCGATCGCGTTTTATGCCACCGTCCAACATACCCTGGAGGCGAGCTGGCCTCAGCCAGGACACCCCCGAACGGAGCACGATGAACGACATCCACCCCACCGCCGTGATCGAGGGCGACGTCCGCCTCGGCTCGGGGAACGTGATCGGTCCGTTCGTCGTCGTGCGGGGCCCGGTCACGATCGGCGACGACAACTGGCTCGGCGCCGGCGTGGTGGTCGGCGCCCCGCCCGAGGTCCGCTCGTTCGAGCACCCGGGCCTCTCGTCGGAGAGCGCCGGCGGCGGCGTCGTCATCGGCTCGCGCACCGTGATCCGCGAGGCGGCCCAGGTGCACCAGGGCTGGAAGGGCGTCACGACCGTCGGCGACGACGCCTTCGTCATGAACCAGTCGTACGTCGCTCACGACTGCGTGCTCGAGGACGGCGTGACCCTGGCGTCGAGCGTGCTGCTCGCCGGTCACGTCCACGTCGGCGCGGGCGCCAACCTGGGCCTCGGCACGACCGTGCACCAGACCAGGTCGATCGGCCGCGGGGCCATGGTGGGCATGGGCTCGGTCGTGACGCGCGACCTGCCGCCGTTCTCCAAGTCCTGGGGCTCACCCGCGCGGGTCGCCTCCGCCAACGTCGTCGGCATGCGACGAGCGGGCCACGAGGAGGCGGTCGTCACGGCCCTGGCACGGGCCTACGAGGACGGCCGCACGTCTCCCGCCGACCTCGAGGAGCTGGGCCTCGGTCATCTGCTCGAGCCCTGACGGGTCGGCGACGGGGGCGCCACGACGAGCGAGGGGCGTGCGGATCCCCGCACGCCTCTCCTCTGGTCCGTCGCTCAGCTGCCGAGCAGCGCCGCGAGGTACACGCCGTAGCCGCTCTTGGCGAGCGGAGCCGCGAGCGACGCGAGGTGCTCGTCGTCGATCCAGCCGTTGCGCCAGGCGATCTCCTCGATGCAGCCGATCTTGTGGCCCTGACGGTCCTCGATGACCCGGACGTACTCGGACGCCTGCATCATCGACTCGAAGGTGCCGGTGTCGAGCCACGCCGTGCCGCGGTCGAGCACCTGCACCTGGAGCGCGCCCGCCTCGAGGTAGCGCTCGTTGACGGTCGAGATCTCGAGCTCGCCGCGAGGACTCGGCCCGATCGTCTTCGCGATGCGCACGACGTCGTTGTCGTAGAAGTAGAGCCCGGGCACGGCGTAGTTGCTCTTGGGAGCCGCGGGCTTCTCCTCGATCGAGACCGCACGGAACGAGTCGTCGAACTCGACGACCCCGTAGGCCTTCGGATCGGACACGTGGTAGGCGAAGATCGTCGCGCCCTCGACGTCGGCGTTCTTCTTCAAGTTCGAGCCGAGGCCGACGCCGTGGAAGATGTTGTCGCCCAGCACGAGCGCGACGCTGTCCTCGCCGATGAACTCCTCGCCGATGACGAACGCCTGGGCCAGGCCGTCGGGCGACGGCTGGACCGCGTACTCGATCGTCATGCCGAGCTGCGACCCGTCGCCGAGCAGGGCCCGGAACTGGTCGTTGTACTCGGGCGTGGTGATGACGAGCACCTCGCGGATGCCGGCCATCATCAGCGTCGACAGGGGGTAGTAGACCATCGGCTTGTCGTAGATGGGCATCAGCTGCTTCGAGATGCCCTTCGTGATGGGCCAGAGCCGCGTGCCGGAGCCCCCGGCGAGGATGATGCCCTTCACGCTGCGCCGCCCTGCTGGTCGAGGCTCGCGTAGAAGGCGCGCATGTCGTCCCACGTCGGCAGGAGACCCGCGTCCGCCGCCTCGGACAGCCCGGGGGCCGCCGTGTCCTTGGGGGAGAGCAGGGCCTCGCCCGCCTCGGGCGGGAACACGAGGCCGATCTCCGGATCGAGGGGGTCGATGCCGTGCTCGCGCTCGGCGTCGAAGGTGTCGGTGACCAGGTAGCTGACGGTCGCGTCGTCGGTCAGCGCCACGAAGGCGTGGCCCAGCCCCTCCGCGAGGTAGATGGCGCGCCGGTCGACGCCGTCGAGCAGCACCGAGTCCCACTGGCCGAAGGTGGGCGAGCCCACCCGGATGTCGATCACGTAGTCCAGGACGGCGCCGTGCGTCGCGGTCACGTACTTGGCCTGCCCGCGGGGCACGTCGGCGAAGTGGATGCCACGGACCACGCCGCGCTTGGAGACGGAGGTGTTGGCCTGGCGGAGGTCGATGCTGTGGCCGATCGTCTCCTCCAGCCGGTCGAACCGGTACCACTCGAGGAACACTCCCCGATCGTCGCCGAACTGCTTCGGCGTGATCTCGTAGCTGTCTGGGATCTTCAGTTCACGGATCTGCACCCGGACACCCTACCGCGACCGGTTCTCAGGCCGGGGTGGAGCTCCGGCGGCGACCTCGCGCCCCGCCGCCCCGCCACGCCGCCCGGTCGGATCTCCCCGGCTAGGATCGACCGACATCCGCGACCGACCACATCAAGGAACTCTCGTGAAAATCCTCGTCACCGGCGGAGCCGGCTTCATCGGCTCCAACTTCGTCCGCCGCACCCTCGAAGACGCGTACCCGGGGCTCGAAGGTGCCGAGGTGGTCGTCCTCGACGCCCTCACCTACTCGGGCAACCTCGAGAACCTGGCAAGCGTCGCCGACTCCCCCCGCTACCGCTTCGTCCAGGGCGACATCCGCGACGGCGCCCTGCTCGACACCCTCTTCCCCGAGGTCGACGCCGTCGTCCACTTCGCGGCCGAGTCGCACGTCGACCGCTCGGTGCGCGACGCCTCGATCTTCGTCGAGACCAACGTGCTCGGCACGCAGCAGCTGCTCGACGCCGCCCTGCGGAACGACCTGGCGCGCTTCGTGCACGTCTCGACCGACGAGGTCTACGGCTCCATCGCCGAGGGATCCTGGGCCGAGGACCGCCCGCTCGAGCCGAACTCCCCCTACTCCGCATCGAAGGCCGGCAGCGACCTGCTCGCCCGCAGCTACCACCGCACGCACGGCCTGAACATCTCGATCACGCGCTGCAGCAACAACTACGGCCCGTACCACTTCCCCGAGAAGGTCATCCCGCTCTTCGTCACGAACCTGATCGACGACGTCCACGTGCCCCTGTACGGCGAGGGGAACAACATCCGCGACTGGCTGCACGTGGACGACCACACCCGTGGCATCGCCATGGTGCTCGTCGGCGGCCGTGCGGGCGAGATCTACAACATCGGCGGCGGCACCGAGCTCACCAACAGAGAACTGACCGAGATGCTCCTCGAGGCCACCGGCAAGGACTGGTCGTACGTCGACCGCGTGCAGGACCGCCTCGGCCACGACCTCCGCTACTCGGTCGACATCTCGAAGATCCGCGCTGAGCTCGGCTACGAGCCGCAGGTCCCGTTCGCCGAGGGGCTCGCCGAGGTGGTGCAGTGGTACCGCGACAACCGCCAGTGGTGGGAGCCCCTCAAGGAGCGCGCGGCCCTCGCATGAGCCCGAATTCCCCTGCGAAGTACCTGGTCACCGGAGCCCGCGGCATGCTCGGGTCCGACCTCGTCGAGGCGCTCTTCGGCCGTGACGTGACCCTCCTCGGCCGGGCCGACCTCGACGTGACCGACCGCGACGCCGTCCTCGCGGCCGTCCAGGGCCACGACGTCGTCATCAACGCCGCCGCCTACACGGCCGTCGACGCCGCCGAGACCGACGAGGAGGCGGCCCTCGCGGTCAACGGGACCGCCGTGGGCCTGCTCGCCGAGGCCGCCGCCTCCGTCGGCGCGACGTTCGTCACGGTCTCGACCGACTACGTGTTCGCGGGCGACGCCACGGAGCCCTACGCCGAGGACGAGCCCCGCGATCCCCTGAACGCCTACGGTCGCACCAAGGCCGCCGGTGAGGAGGCGGCCCTCGCGGCCCACCCGGATGGCACGTACGTCGTGCGGACGGCGTGGCTTTACGGCCGCCACGGTGCGAACTTCCCGAAGACCATGCTCGGCTTCGCGGCGACCCGGGACACCCTCTCGGTGGTCGCCGACCAGGTCGGGCAGCCCACCTGGACGATGGACCTGGCCCGTCAGATCGTCGCCCTCGTCGACTCCGACGCCCCGGCCGGGATCTACCACGGCACGAACTCGGGCTCGACGAGCTGGCAGGCCTTCGCGCAGGAGACCTTCCGGCTCGAGGGCCTCGACCCCGAGCGGGTCCTGCCCACGGACAGCTCGGCCTTCGTCCGGCCCGCCGCACGGCCGGCGTTCAGCGTGCTCGGGCACGACGCGTGGGCCCGGGCCGGGCTCAGCCCGATGCGACCGTGGCAGGAAGCCCTGGCCGAGGCCTCCGCCGAGGGCGTGTTCGTCGACGACACTCCCTCCGACGGCTCCGCCGACGGACGATGACGACCCTCAGGGTCGTCATGGACCAGATCCTCGCGCCCGTCCCCGGCGGCATCGGCCGCTACACGAGCGAGCTCTCGAGGGCGCTGGTCCTCACCGCGCCTCGGGGCTGCGACGTCCAAGGGGTCGTCGCGGCGCACCCGCAGGCCGAGTACGACCGGCTCACCGACCTCGTGCCCGGGCTCAGCGGGCTGGCCAAGTCGCCCCTCGGCCGTCGTGAGCTGTCCCTCGCCTGGCAGGCCGGCATCGCCGGGCTGCCGGGGCGGGGCATGGTCCACGCCACCAGCCTGCTGGCTCCCCTCGGTCGCCACGACCGGGGCCTCGCCCCCGGCAACCAGACCGTCGTCACGATCCACGACACGGTGCCGTGGACGCATCCCGAGACGCTGACCCCCCGGGGCGTCCGCTGGCACAAGGCGATGACGAAGCGCGCCTTCCGTCACGCGGACGCCGTCGTCGTGCCCACCCACGCGGTCGCGAGCGAGCTGCTCGAGCTCTTCCCCTTCGGCGACCGCGTCCGCGTCGTCGGAGGGGCCGTCAGCGACGACCTCCGTGTACCGGCCGACGCCGACGACGTGGCGGACGGACTCGGCCTGCCCGATGCCTACGTGCTCAGCGTGGGGACGATCGAGCCTCGCAAGGGGCTCGTGCCGCTCATCCGAGCGATGGCGCACCCCGACGCTCCCGACGTCCCGCTGCTCGTCGTGGGCCCGGAGGGCTGGGGCGACGTCCGCGTGACGGACGTGGTCGCCGAGGCAGGCCTCTCGCCCGAGCGGGTGCGCACACTGGGCTTCGTCTCCGACGCCCAGCTCGCCGTCCTCCTCCAGCGCGCGTCCGCCTTCGTCTTCCCGAGCCTCGCCGAGGGCTTCGGGTTGCCCGTGGTCGAGGCGTTGAGCCTCGGCACCCCCACCATCGTCTCCGACGCTCCTGCGCTCGTGGAGGTGGCCGCCGACGGCGCCGTCGTCGTTCCCCGTGAGGACGCCGAGGGCTACCCCGAGCGACTCGCGCAGGCGATGTTCCAGGTCGTCACCGACCTCGAGCTGGCCTCCCGCCTCGGCATCGCGGGGCTCGACCGGGCCAGGGCGTTCAGCTGGCGCGACTCGGCCGACAAGGTCTGGCAGCTGCACGCCGACCTCTGAGGCGGGCCCCGAGGCCCGCCCCGGCGGCGTGCCTCGTCATCCGGCGGTCGCCGTGGCCGTGGCCGTCGCGACGTCCGCGCGGATGACGTCGTAGTCGGGATAGACGTTCGAGTAGGTCGGCGGGACGATCTCGAGGTCGCTGATCTGCTGCTCCTTGGCCTTCAGGGCCAACTGCCCGAACGCACCGAGAGCGGCCTGGGGGATGTCCGTGTCGACTGTCTGCACCCCCGCCGACGCGACCGACTGGAACTTGGACAGCACGGTGGCGGGCTGGAACTGTGACAGCAGCGCCTGCTGCACCTCGCGCTGACGTGCCATCCGGTGGTAGTCGTCCGAGCCGTGGCGGGCGCGGGCGTACCAGAGGGCGTGGTAGCCGTCGAGGACCTGCTCCCCCGGCTCGATCCACCCGTCGACGTTGATCGGGTTGCCGGCGCCGTCGACGCCGCCGTTGATGGGCAGGCGCCCTTCGGTGTTGTTCACCGAGATGCCGCCCAGGGCATCGATCAGGTCGACGAAGCCCTGCATGTCGATCAGCACGTAGTACTGGAGGGTGAGGCCGGTGACGCCCTGGACCGCGTCCCGCATGGCCTCGATGCCGGGGTTGCTGCCCTTCGACTCGGCGTCCGGGTAGAGCTCGGGGTGCTCTTCGCCGTAGGTGTAGAGGTAGCTGATCAGGCAGTCGTCGCCGCAGCTGTAGCCGTCGGGGAACTCGCCCCAGAGGGGCGACCCCTCGGAGAACGGCGCGTTGTAGAGGTTCCGGGGGATGCCCACGATCGTCGTCGCGCCCGTCTCGGCGTCGATGCTCGCGACCGAGATGCTGTCGGGCCGGAGCCCGGTGCGGTCGGCTCCGGCGTCGCCGCCGAGCAGCAGGATGTTGTACCGGCCGTTCACAGGGTCAGCTGCGGCGGCCTGGGAGGTGAAGAGCGAGTTCAGCAGACCGTGCTGGACGCTGGTCAGGTAGGCGCCCCAGGCGACCGGCCCCACGGTCGCGACGAGCAACAGCGCCATGACGCCCGCGATGAAGCCGCGCGCCGTGGGTGCCGTCCGGATGATCCTCACGAGCCTGAGCGTGTCGAGCGTGAGGACGACCCAGAGCACCGCGTAGTACACGAGGAACACCTGGACGACGGTCAGAGCGACGACGTTCGTCGCGACCTCGAGCAGGGGCGTGTTCCAGAAGAGCGCCAGGCCCACGGTGACCAGCACCACGGCCCACGACACGAGGGTCGAGCCGAGGCCCCACCGACCGAGCCGACGGCTCCCCGCGAGCACCTGGGCGGAGCCCGGGATGAGGACGTTGAGCAGCACGAGCGTCCACGCCCGCCTCGTCATGAACGAGGGGGACGTGACGTCGGGGTGCCGGACCGGCAGCGAGGCAGCGCTCACAGCGGTCGCTGCAGGGCGGCGTTCTTCTCCTCGACGAGCTCGGCGAGGCTCGTCGCGTAGTCGGCGAGCCGCGCCGACAGGACGGGATCGCCGGAGCCGAGGATGCGGGCGGCGAGCAGGCCGGCGTTGGCGGCCCCGCCGATCGACACGGTGGCCACCGGGATGCCCGCGGGCATCTGGACGATCGAGAGGAGCGAGTCGAGGCCGTCGAGCTTCGCGAGGGCCACGGGCACGCCGATGACCGGCAGGGTCGTGACCGACGCGAGCATCCCCGGGAGGTGGGCCGCGCCTCCTGCGCCCGCGATGACCACGCGGATGCCGCGACCCGCGGCCTGCTGGCCGAACCGGATCATCTTCTCGGGCGTGCGGTGCGCGGAGACGACCTCGACCTCGTGGGCGATGCCGAACTCGGTGAGGATCGCGGCGGCGCTCTGCATCGTGGGCCAGTCGCTGTCCGACCCCATGACGATGGCCACCGTGGGCGCTCGCTCGGGCGTCGGGGCGGTCTCGGGGTCGGTCGTCTGGTCGGGCACGAAGGAGAGGATAGCCGTCAGTCCTCGAAGAAACGGACAGCGGCGCGCGCCCTCCCCCGGGCGTCCTCGAGGTCCGGCCCCGTGGTCGTGACGTGTCCGACCTTGCGGCCGGGCCGGGGCTCTTTGCCGTAGTCGTGCACTTTCGCCCCCGGCTGGTCCGCCATCAGGGCGGGGAGCCGGTCGGCCATCGTGCCCTGCGCAGGGCCGCCGAGCACGTTGACCATGACGCTCCAGGCACGGTGCGGGGTCGTGTCCCCGAGGGGCAGGTCGAGCACGGCCCGGAGGTGCTGCTCGAACTGGCCGGTGACGGCGCCGTCGATGCTCCAGTGCCCGGTGTTGTGCGGTCGCATCGCGAGCTCGTTGACCAGGAGGCGGCCGTCGGCCGTCTCGAAGAGCTCGACCGCCAGGACGCCCGTGACGCCGACCTCCTCGGCGACGACGGTGGCGATCCGCCGCGCCTCGTCCGCCAGGGCGTCGTCGGCGTCGGGGGCAGGGGCCGTGACCTCGGCGCACACGCCGTCGCGCTGCACCGTCTCGACGAGGGGCCACGCGGCGATCTCGCCGGAGGGCCGACGAGCGACCAGCTGGGCGAGCTCCCGCCGGAACTCGACGAGCTCCTCCACGAGCAGGGCGTCGGAGGCGCCCGCCGCGTCCAGCGACGCGAACCAGTCGTCCGCGTCGTCGGCCGAGCGCACGACCCGGACGCCCTTGCCGTCGTAGCCGCCGCGCGGCGTCTTCACGACCGCGCGCCCGCCGTGCTCGGCGAGGAACGCCGCCAGGTCGTCGCGACCACGGACGGCCGCCCACGCGGGGACCGGCAGTCCGAGCGCCGTGAGGCGCTCGCGCATGACGATCTTGTCCTGGGCCACGAAGAGCGCCTCGGGACTCGGGTGGACCTCGACGCCGGCGTCGACCAGGGCCCGCAGCACGTCCTGAGGGACGTGCTCGTGGTCGAAGGTCACGGCGTGGACGTCCTTCGCGAACCCCAGCACCGTCTCCGCGTCGTGGTAGTCCCCCACCTGCGTGGCAGCCAGCCGAGCCGAGCTGCCCTCGGTCTCGGCCAGCACCGAGATCTCGATCCCCAGGTGGACGGCGGGCGGGACCATCATGCGGGCGAGCTGGCCGCCTCCGATGACGCCGATCCGGTAGGTCATGTCGTCTCCTCGTGGTGCACGTCGGGCAGGCGGCGCCGGACTCGCTGCGGGACCGGCTCGGACACCATCTTGGTCGATCCGGACGACCGGCCGGGTCAGGGGCGCCCGAGCCCGCGCGCCTCGAAGCCCTCCGCACGCCACGCCGCGAGGTCGAGCACGTTGCGCGCGTCGACGATGCGCCGAGCAGCCACGAGGTCGCCCACGCGGGACGGGTCGAGCTGGCGGAACTCGGCCCACTCCGTGAGCACGAGGACGACGTCGGCGTCGCGGAGGGCCGCGTCCGCGTCGGCCGCGTACTCGAGCTCGGGCGCGAGACGGGCGGCCGTCGAGTTCGCCTCGGGGTCGTAGACGCGCACGGCTGCACCGCGGGCGTGCAGCGCTCGGGCCACGTCGAGCGCGGGCGAGTCGCGGACGTCGTCGCTGTCGGGCTTGAACGCGACGCCGAGCACCGCGACGCGAGCGCCGTCCACGTCTCCGACGAGCTCCGCCGCGAGCTCGACGACCTTCGCACGTCTGCGGAGGTTGACCGCGTCGACGTCGGCGAGGAACGCCAGCGACTCGAGCCCGAGCTCGTCGGCGCGGGCCTGGAACGCCCGGATGTCCTTCGGGAGGCAGCCGCCGCCGAAGCCGAGCCCGGCGTTGAGGAACCTTCTCCCGATGCGGGCGTCGTGCCCGATGGCGTCGGCGAGCTGCGTCACGTCGGCGCCCGTCGCCTCGGCGATCTCGGCCATCGCGTTGATGAAGGAGATCTTGGTCGCGAGGAAGGCGTTGGCCGACACCTTGACGAGCTCGGACGTGGCGTAGTCGGTGACGATCCGGGGGGTCCCTGCCGCGAGGGCGGTGGCGTAGACCGCGTCGAGCCGGGCTGCGGCGAGCTCGCCGGCCGGCCCCGCGGGGACCCCGTACACGAAGCGATCGGGCGTCAGCGTGTCCTTCACGGCGAAGCCCTCGCGGAGGAACTCGGGGTTCCAGGCGAGGTCGGCGCCGGACGCTCCCGCGCGCACCTTCTCGGCCAGGCGGGCGGCCGTGCCGACCGGGACGGTCGACTTGCCCACGACCAGCGCCCCCTCGGACAGCCAGGGCACGAGGGCGTCGACGGCGGCGTCGACGTAGGTCATGTCCGCCGCCTGGCTGCCCTGGGCCTGCGGCGTGCCCACCGCGACGAAGTGCACGCTCGCGTCGGCGACCTCGGACATGTCGGTGGTGAAGCGGAGCCGACCGCTCGCGACCGCGCGCGCGAGCACCTCGGGGAGGCCGGGCTCGAAGAAGGGCGCGTCGCCGGCGGAGAGCCGGGCGACCCGGGCGCCGTCGACGTCGACGCCGACCACCTCGTGCCCCAGCTCGGCCATGCACGCCGCGTGCACGGCACCGAGGTAGCCACAACCGATGACGGATATCTGCATGGGGACGTCGCTCCTACTCCGCCGGGCGCGGCCACGCGCCCGGGGTCGACTGGTCGAGTCGGCGGCGCTGCGCGACGAGGGTCGCGTCCGCCTCCATCAGGTCGTGCAGGGTCGCCTGCACCAGGTCGGCCCCCGGCACGTCCCAGAGCACGACCGGGCGGTCGAGCCCCGTGTTCACGAGCACGTCCCCGCTGCGGAAGAGGCTCTGCACGGCGTTCTTGCGCACGGTGAGGTCGTAGCCGCGGCTGTGCAGGAGCTCCTGACGCGACCGGACGACGAATCCGCGTCGCAGGACGATGCGCCTCGTCGTGATGACGTAGCGGCGACCGAGCCAGACGAGGAGGGGCACGAGCCACAGCAGCACCGCCAAGAGCACGGCAGCCGCACGCACGATCCAGTTCTGCCACTCGAGCTCGAACCAGCTGCTGAAGTAGCCGCCTGCGGCGCACACCGCGACGAGGGCCACCGACGGCCAGAACAACGCCCGGGAGTGCGGGTGCAGGCGCGCGACGACCTCTTCTCGGGGCTGTTGCTCGGCCGTGCTCACGGGGTCATTCATACCGCAGGTGGGTGACGTCGCCGGAGGACACGGCGACGGCGCCCCCGGTCGGCGGCTCGACGACCAGACGACCCTCGTGGTCGATCGACGACGCCGTGCCGGTCAGGACCTCGCCCGAGGGCAGCTCGACGCGCACCCGGCGGCCGAGCGTGGTGCAGTCGGCGAGCACTCGGGCACGCAGCCCGCTCGCCTGGGCGTCGCCCCCCGCGGACGCGAGCACGTCGACGAGCGCGACGACGTCGGCGAGCCACGCCGACAGGACCTGGTCTGCCAGCGCCTCCGTCGTCCCCTCGGCCCCGTGCAGCGACAACGAGGTGGACACCGTCGTCGGCAGCTCGTCCCGGGTCAGCGAGAGGTTGACGCCTGCGCCGACCACGACGGCCGACGCGTCGTCGCGCGCCTGGGCGAGGATCCCGCACACCTTGAGGCCGTCCACCTGGACGTCGTTCGGCCACTTCAGGCCGACCTCGCCCGTCCGGACGACGGCCGCGAGGGAGGCGCGCATCGCGACGCCCGCGGCGAGGGGCACCCAGCCCAGGGACTCGACGGGCAGCCCCCGGCGCTCCACGAGGACGCTCACGGCGAGCGTGCGGCCCGGAGGCGCGGTCCAGGTGCGGCCGAGACGCCCGCGCCCGGCGGTCTGGGACGTCGTGGCGAGCACCGCCAGGTGCGGGGCCGACGCGTCGGCCAGCAGGTCCGCGTTCGTCGACCCGGTCTCGGCCACGTGCACCAGCCGCGGGCTGTGGGCCGCGCTCAGGGGGAAGGAGGCGCTCGTGGGGTCGGTCACGCCGCCAGCCTAGGCGTTGACGACTTCCACCATCCGAGGCACGTCGCACGCGAGGGAACCTCCAACGGCGGCCGCGGACGCCCTCGGTAGAGTGGCCGGTGTGACTTCCGACTCCGCGCCCCGCGACGACGCCTCGCAGCCCGATCTCCGCACGACGGCGGGCAAGCTCGCCGACCTCAAGGCCCGCTATCACGAGGCCGTGACGGCCAGCGGCGAGGCCGCGATCGCGAAGCAGCACGCCAAGGGCAAGATGACCGCCCGTGAGCGCATCGACGGCCTTCTCGACCCGGGCTCGTTCGTCGAGCTCGACGAGTTCGTGCGCCACCGCACCCACGCGTTCGGCATGGAGTCGAAGCGCCCCTACGGCGACGCGGTCGTCACGGGGACGGGCACGGTGCACGGCCGCCAGGTCGCCGTCTACTCGCAGGACTTCACGATCTTCGGCGGCTCGCTCGGCGAGGTCGCCGGCGAGAAGATCATCAAGGTCATGGAGCTCGCCCTCAAGACGGGCGTGCCGATCATCGGCATCCTCGACTCCGGCGGGGCCCGGATCCAGGAGGGGGTGGTCGCGCTCGGCAAGTACGGCGAGATCTTCCGGCTGAACACCCGCGCCTCCGGCGTCGTCCCCCAGATCTCGCTCATCATGGGCCCGGCGGCGGGAGGCGCGGTGTACTCCCCCGCGCTCACCGACTTCGTCATCATGGTCGACAAGACCAGCCACATGTTCGTGACCGGCCCCGACGTCATCAAGACCGTCACCGGCGAGGACGTCGGCTTCGAGGAGCTCGGCGGAGCCCTGACCCACAACAAGGTCAGCGGCGTCTCGCACTACCTCGCGAGCGACGAGGACGACGCGCTCGACTACGCGCGGTCGCTGCTGTCGTACCTGCCCGACAACAACCTGTCGGAGCCGCACGTCTTCGAGACGGCCGTCGAGCTCGAGACGACGGACGACGACCGCCAGCTCAACACGCTGATCCCGGACAGCCCCAACCAGCCGTACGACGTGATGACCGTCATCGAGCACGTCGTCGACGACGGCGAGTTCCTCGAGGTCCAGCCGCTCTTCGCGCCGAACATCGTCATCGGGTTCGGTCGGGTCGAGGGCCGGTCGGTGGGCGTCATCGCCAACCAGCCGTCGGCCATGGCCGGCACCCTGAACATCGAGGCGGGCGAGAAGGCGAGCCGGTTCGTGCGCTTCTGCGACGCGTTCGGCATCCCGATCCTCACCTTGGTCGACGTGCCCGGCTACCTGCCCGGCACCGACCAGGAGTGGACGGGCGTCATCCGCCGCGGCGCGAAGCTGCTCTACGCCTACGCCGAGGCGACCGTGCCCCTCGTGACCGTGATCACCCGCAAGGCCTACGGCGGCGCGTACATCGTGATGGGGTCCAAGCAGCTGGGCGCCGACATCAACCTGGCCTGGCCGACCGCCGAGATCGCCGTCATGGGCGGACAGGGCGCCGTCAACATCCTGTACCGCAACGAGATCAAGGCCGCGGAGGCCGCCGGGGAGGACGTCGCCGCAGTCCGGGCGAGGCTCGCCAGCGAGTACACCTACAACGTCGCCAGCCCCTTCCTCGCTGCCGAGCGCGGCGAGCTCGACGGTGTGATCGAGCCGGCGGCGACCCGCGTCGCCGTCGTCAAGGCGCTCCGGGCCCTCCGCACGAAGCGTGCCGACCTGCCGCCCAAGAAGCACGGGAACATCCCCCTGTGAGCGGCCGCCACGCCGCCGACGACACCACCGACGCGCACGAGGCCGAGGGGCCGCTCCTGCGCGTCGTCGGAGGCTCACCGTCACCGGAGGAGCTCGCCGCCGTCACGGCCGTCCTGACGGCCCTCGAGGCGGAGGCGGCCGAGACGGCGAGGGCGGCCCCTCGGGACGTCTCCTCGTCGCCGTCCGGCTGGTCCTCCCGGACGGCTCGTCTCCGTCGCCCCGTCGACCGCGGCCCCGGTCGCTGGCGCAGCTTCTCGGCCTGAGCCCGGCCGCGCCCGCGCGCGTACCCCGACCTCGTACCCCGCCATCGCCACCGGCGTGCCCCGAGGCCCAGAGATACGGCACCCGAACGGGGGTAGACGAGTCGCTCACCCCCGTGTTGTCCCCCTAAATGACGACTTTGCGCTCGTGGCGGGGGGCGACATACTCGTTCTTGCTAGGTGCCTCTCCTTGAGTCGCACCACCGATCGGGAGCTGACTAGGGTAAGCGAGTTCTCGGTCGGGGGCGGATCAGGGCGACATTCGGGTTGTCGCTCTGGACCGGGATATCTCCCATGAGGGCCAGACGGGTGTCTGGCCCTCTTTCCCGTCCTCGGGCCCGTTGCCCGTTCCTGCCCGGTCCCCGCCGCCGGCCTCCTCCGCTGCGGCGGCGCACGCCCCCACCGTCGGCCCTCGTCCCTAGCGGACGACGCGGCTGTCCTCGTCGAGGTCCTCGAGGTCGTCGACCGGTGCCTGGTCCGCAGAGACCCCGGCTCGGCGCGGTATCTGCAGCCAGAGCAGGACCTCGTCGTCGTCGTCGTCCTCGTCGGCCTCCGCGGACACCCCCCGCCCGAGAGCGCTCGAGCTGAGGTCCGGCGACCCGAGACCGACGACGCTGACGGCGTGGTCGCCGCCCGCGACCGTCCGGATGATGAGCTTGTCGGCCTCCGAGCCGTGCAGCGCCGCGGCGAGGGCCTCGTGGATGCGCCGCAGTTCGTCGTCGGGGACGTCGTCGATGCCGCCCTCGTCGAGCAGGCTGACCTCGGCCCCCCGGCGTCGCGCCGCCATGACCTCGCGACGGACCTCGTCGTCGAGGAGGCGCCTCCCGCGGATCTCGTCCCGGATGGCGCCCTCGAGATGGAGGCTCTCCTGCCGCTGCTCGGGCGACAGGTCGCCCGACTGGGAGACGATCGCCTGCAGCATGGGCCGGGCCGTGCGGCCCGTCTGCAGGAGGCGGTACTGACGCTCGTTGACGTGCGCCTCCTGTGCTGCCTGCCAGTCCGCGGCCTCGTGCTCGGCCAGGATGAACTCCCGCGTCTCGCGACCGGCCCGGGTCAGCGTGGACGAGATGGCGTGCGAGAAGGCGACCCAGCTGACGCTGCCGACGATGCCGAGGTCGGCGATCTGGGACACCCCGGCCCACGCGACCCCCTGCACGGCCATGAAGCCCACGCCGAGCCACGCGAAGCCCTGGCGACGACGCGTCGAGACGATCACCATGAGCGTGCCCACGGCGGCGACGTACCAGGTCGCGTAGCCGTTCTCGGCCCCGGGGTCCAGGACGCTCGTCACGACGAGCGGCACCACGATGCTCACGGCGAGGGCGAAGGCCGCCGCCCACACGGGAAGCACCGGTTGGCGGCTGGGCCAGAGCACGACGGCCGTGACGACCGCGTACGCGACCATGCAGGCGACGACCGGGACGGGATCGGCGACCTGGCCGAGCGAGACCGCCCCGAGCACCAGGTGGTAACCGGAGAAGACCGCCGCCAGCGAGACGATGAGCCACCGGGGGACGGTGATCCTCACGACGCGTCTCCCCTCGACGGGCCGACGACGAGGGCCGCGGGCCACATCACGCGGACGACCGTGCCGGCACCCGGCCGGGAGTCGATGCAGGCCCGGCCGCCCGCGTTGGCGACGCGCTCGATGATCGACACCCGGACTCCGAGGCGCTCCACGGGCACGGCACCCGGGTCGAAGCCCGCCCCGTCGTCGCCGACCTCGACGAGCACGCCGGCGTCTCCGGTGCGCTCGAGGGCGACCCAACGCCGGACCGGGCCGGGACCTGCGTGCTGGGAGCTGTTGACGAGCGCCTGGGCCGCGGCGCTGACGATGGCCTCCACGGCGGTGGTCGGCAGCACCCGGTCGTCCGTGTCGTCGACGCGGAGCTCGACGGCGACGCCGGTCGCGTCCACCGCGTCGGACAAGCGCCGGCGGAGGACGCCGAGGGTCGTCGTCGACTCGTCGAAGGGCGTCGTCGCGGCGGCCGAGGTGAGGTGGGCCATCGCGTTGCGGGCCATGGTCGTGGCGAGCACCTGCTCCGCCGGCGTGTACGCCCGGGCGGCCTGGATGAAGGTGGTCAGCACGCTGTCGTGCACGATGGCGTCGACCTGCACGCGCTCGAGCTCGGTGGCGTGCTCGCGGATCGCCCCCGAGTACCGGGCGACGGCCGTGGCCTGGGCGGCGTCCACGGCCGCGCTCGCCTGGCGCAGGATGAGCACGAGCACGAGCACGGCCCCGCCGAGCAGGATCGCGTAGGTCGAGTCGAGGGCGGCGCGCGCCAGCGACTCGCCGCCTCCCGACGGGGTCAGCCGGATCGCGCCGTAGACGAGCGGGACCACGACCGAGTAGCCGATCGCGATCCACGCGGAGAAGGCGTAGGCGGCCGCCGCGGTGGCGACGGTGCAGAGGTACCAGAGCCACGGCACGCCGGCGAGGACCTGGTCGGGGTCGACGACCGCCAGGGGCCACGTGACGATCGCCACGAGGTAGGACACCGCGAGGATGGCGCAGGTCGTCTCGACTCCGCGCACCACGACGCTCGCGACGCCGACGGCCACGATGGCGCCGAGCATCCCCAGCCCGATGAGCCAGGCCCACGCCACCTGCATGACCTCGATCTGCACCATCGTCGTCGGCAGCGCCTGCAGGCCGAAGATGAGCCCGGCGAGGGCGATGACCCGGCCGAGCACCTTGTCGAACAGGGCACGGCTGATCGGGTTCCGCGCCGAGCGCGTCGTCGGCGGCGTCAGCGCCGGCAGGGGCTCAGCGGCCATCGCCGTCCGCGTCGAGTCCCGGCAGGATGCCGTCCTCGACGGCACGCCGGAGCAGGTCGACCTTCGTGGGCGCCGGACGCCCCACCTCGACGTACTTGACGCGGATGCGGTCGAGGTACTCCCGAGCGGTCGAGTAGCCGATGCCGAGCTGCTGGGCGGCGAGCTTGAGGGGCAGGCCCGAGGCGTAGAGGTGCAGGATCTCGCGCTCGCGCCGGCCGAGCTGGGCCTTGGCGAAGTCGCGGTCGGCGTCGATCGCGCTGGCCCACTCGAGGTTGTTGAGCACGTCTCCGCGGGCGACGGTCGCGACGGCGGCCATCACCGTCTTCGTCGCGGAGGACTTGGGGATGACGCCGGCCGCGCCCGCGGCGAGCGCCTCGCGGACGCTCGCCACCCGGTCGGCGATGCTGTGCACGAGCACGGCGGAGCCGGTCGCCTGGACGCGCTTCACGTTCTCGGTGACCGTCGAGCCGTCGCCGAGCGAGAGGTCGAGGACGACGACGTCGACCTCGCGGCCCGCCAGCGACTCCACCAGCTCCTGCACGCCGGCCGCGGTCAGCACGACGTCGAAGCCCTCGGCCTGGCAGGCCGCCTGGATGCCCAGCCTCACCGACTCGTGGTCGTCCACGATGGCGACGCGGACGGGGGCGGGGGTCGTCGACGCCGGAGCGTCCGTCGAGGTGTCGGTCACGATGGTCCTTCGTTCGCGTGCGACCCGGTCCCTGAATTCCGGGTCGTCAACGTCGTCATCGTAACGTGACGGGGAGTCACCGACGGAGCAGCCGGACCACCGTCTCGACGTGGTGCGTGCTGGGGAACAGGTCGAAGGCCCTGATCGCGTCGACGTCGTACCCGTGGTCGCGGAAGAGCGCGAGGTCACGGGCGAGGGCGACGGGGTCGCAGGCGACGTAGACGACCTGCGCCGGGGCGAGCTCCGCGATGCCGTCGACCACGGGTCGACCGGCCCCCGAGCGCGGCGGGTCGAGGACGACCGTCGCGGAGCGGAAGCGGTCCCGCTCGGCCGAGGTCGCCTGGGCGGCGGCCTGGCGCACCCACCGGTCGACCCGGCCGGTGACGGCCGAGGCGCCGAGCCAGTCGGCCAGGTTCTCGGACGCGTGCTCGGTCGCGCGCTCGTCGCTCTCGACGCTCGTGATGCGGACGCGGCTGCCGAACGCGTCGCCCACGGCGGCCGCGAGGAGCCCCACGCCGCCGTAGAGGTCGAGGTTGGCCGCCCCGGGCTCGAAGCGCTCGGGGTCGACCATCTGCTGGACGGCGGCGGTCAGCGTCGCGGCGGCGTGGCGGTGCACCTGCCAGAAGCCGCCGTCGTCGAGCTGGAACGTGCGGTCGCCGACGACCTCGGTGACCGTGCTGGGCGCCTGGCCGCCGATGATCAGGCGGGCGCCTCCCGTGCTCGGCGCCAGCACGTCGACGTGCTCCTCGCCGGGGAACGCGTCGGCGAGCGGAGCGGCCTCGGCGACCTCGGGGGTCGCGAGGGGCAGGTCGGCGACCCGCACGACGCGGTGCGACCGGGCGGCGTACTGCCCGGGGCGGCCCTCGGCGTCGAGGTGCAGGCGCACCCGCGTGCGCCAGCCCGTCCCTCCGCGCTCGTCGTCGCCAGGGAGCGCCTCGACGGCGACGGTCGCCTGCTCGTCGGGGAGCCCGCCGGTCCGCGTGAGGGCGTCACGGACCACCTGCGACTTGAGCTCGCGCTGGTGGCCCAGCTCGATGTGCCCGAACTCGGCGCCGCCGGCGCGGTCCTCCGGAGCGCGGTCGACGGACGCCGCGGACCAGACGTGCTCGCGCCGGTGCGGGCTGGCCTCGACGACCGAGACCGTCTCGGCCCGCCAGAACGACTTCTTGCGGTCGTCGGCGACGCGCGCGAGGACCTTCTCGCCCGGCAGCGTGTCCGACACGAAGACGACCCGCCCGTCGAGGCGCGCCACCGAGATGCCCCCGTGTGCGATCCCGGTCACGTCCAGTTCGACCTCGCGGCCCAGCATGTCTCCCATGCTCCGAGTCTGCCAGGCTGGCGGACATGACCGTTCCCCTCTACCTGGCCAGCACCTCCCCCGCACGCCTCGCGCTCCTGCGGGCCGCAGGCGTCGAGCCGGTGCTGATCAGCCCGGGCGTCGACGAGGAGGCGGCGGTCGCGCGGGCCGAGGAGGCGACGGGCCGAGCCCTCACCGCCTCCGAGACCGTCTCGCTCCTGGCCAGGGCGAAGGCGGAGGCCGTCCTCGACGTGACCGTCGACGGGCACCCCCTCGACGGTCTCGTCCTCGGGGGCGACAGCGCATTCGAGTTCGACGGCGAGGTGCACGGCAAGCCCCACGAGCCCGCCCTCGCCCTCGATCGCTGGCGACGCATGGCCGAGGTCGGCCGGGGAACCCTCTGGTCGGGGCACTGGCTGATCGACCACCGCGGGGGCTCGCCCCGCGCCGACGCGGCGTTCCCGTCGGGCGGCGCGGGCGCCGTCGCGAGCGCCGACCTGGTCTTCGCCGACGACCTGGAGCCGGAGGAGCTCGCCGCCTACGTCGAGACCGGCGAGCCGCTCGAGGTCGCGGGCGCCTTCACCATCGACGGCCGCGCCTCCGCGTTCATCACCCACATCGAGGGCACGCCGAGCGCCGTCGTCGGCCTGTCGGTGCCGGTGCTGCGCTCGCTGGTTCGTGGCTTCGGGGTGTCGTGGCACGAGCTGTGGACGACACCGACCTCCGGCGCGTTGTAGCAATCCTCACGCGCCTCCTGCGTGTTTTCGTGCACGTCAGCCAAAGGAGGCTGCGGGTGGCGCAATAGGGTGGGGAACTATGCCGTCCATCAGCAAGGTCCTCATCGCCAACCGTGGAGAGATCGCGGTCCGGGTCGTCCGCGCAGCGCGCGACAGCGGGATCGGCAGCGTCGCCGTCTACGCCGACCAGGACAGGGACGCGCAGCACGCCCGCCTCGCCGACGAGGCCTACGCGCTCGGCGGCACGACGAGCGCCGAGACCTACCTCGTCATCGACAAGATCCTCTCGGTCGCCCGCCGCTCGGGGGCCGACGCCGTGCACCCCGGCTACGGGTTCCTCGCCGAGAACGCCGACTTCGCGCGCGCCGTGACCGCCGCGGGGCTCGTCTGGATCGGCCCCTCCCCCGAGGCGATCGAGCAGCTCGGCGACAAGGTCAGCGCCCGGCACATCGCCGAGCGCGTCGGCGCACCGCTCGCACCCGGCACCCTCAACCCCGTCTCGGGCGCCGACGAGGTGCTCGACTTCGTCGACCAGCACGGCCTGCCCGTCGCCATCAAGGCGGCCTTCGGCGGCGGCGGACGCGGCCTCAAGGTCGCCCGCACCCGCGACGAGGTGCCCGAGATGTTCGACTCGGCCGTCCGCGAGGCCGTCGCCGCCTTCGGCCGCGGCGAGTGCTTCGTCGAGAAGTACCTCGACCAGCCCCGCCACGTCGAGACCCAGTGCCTCGCCGACGCGCACGGCAACGTCGTCGTCGTGTCGACGCGCGACTGCTCGCTGCAGCGCCGTCACCAGAAGCTCGTCGAGGAGGCGCCCGCCCCGTTCCTGACCGAGGCGCAGACCACCGCGCTCTACGAGTCGTCCAAGGCGATCCTCCGCGAGGTCGGCTACGTCGGCGCGGGCACCTGCGAGTTCCTGATCGGCAAGGACGGCACGGTGTCGTTCCTCGAGGTCAACACCCGCCTCCAGGTCGAGCACCCCGTCTCCGAGGAGATCACGGGCATCGACCTCGTCCGCGAGCAGTTCCGCCTCGCCGAGGGCGGCGTGCTCGAGTACGGCGACCCCGAGCCCCGCGGCCACTCGTTCGAGTTCCGCATCAACGGCGAGGACGCGGGCCGGGGCTTCATGCCCGCCCCCGGCCCCGTGCACGTCTTCAAGGCGCCGGGCGGCCCCGGCGTCCGCGTCGACAGCGGCGTCCAGGCCGGCGACGAGATCAGCGGCTCGTTCGACTCGCTGCTCGCCAAGCTGATCGTCACCGGCTCGTCGCGCGAGGACGCCCTCGAGCGCTCGCGGCGTGCCCTCGACGAGTTCGAGGTCGCCGGCCTGCCCACCGTGTTGCCCTTCCACCGCGCGATCGTCCGCGACCCGGCGTTCGCCCCCGAAGGCGGCGAGCCGTTCTCGATCTACACCCGGTGGATCGAGACCGACTTCGTCAACGACATCCCCGCGTGGAGCGGCGAGGCCGAGGCTCCCCGCCCCGACGACCAGCGCACCACCGTCGTGGTCGAGGTCGGCGGCAAGCGCGTCGAGGTCTCGTTGCCCGCCGGTCTCGGCGCGCGCACCGCGCCTCCTGCGGCTGCCCCCGCCGCCGCGGCTCCGGTCGCGGCGCCGTGGTCACCGCCACGGGCGCCGAGGTGAAGTCGCCCATGCAGGCGACGGTCGTCAAGCTCGCCGTCGAGGAGGGCCAGCAGGTCGTCAAGGGCGACCTCGTGCTCGTGCTCGAGGCCATGAAGATGGAGCAGCCGGTCGCGGCCCACCGCGACGGGGTCGTCTCGGGCATCTCGGCCGCCGTCGGCGAGACTGTCTCGTCGGGCCACGTCCTCCTCAGCATCGACTAGCCCGCGCTCGCCCCCTTCCCCCTCCTCCTCTTTCATTCAGGAAGATCCGTCCTGATCCTCGCAATGAGGGGTCAGATCGTCCTGAACTGTGCACGGCTCAGGAACTTCGGCTCGTCCTTTCCTGCATCGTGCGCGTCGCGAACGCGGACGACCGTGTCACTGACCTCCCCGAGATCACGTTCGACCTGGTCGGCGCTGAACCGCAGGGTCGTGTAGCCGGCCGATGCGGACTCCGCGTCCTTCCTCCGGTCCCGGTCGAACGCGTCCCGCCGCGAGTGGAAAGCGAAGCCGTCCAGTTCCACCAGCGCGCGGAGCGCCTGACCACGACGACCTCGCAGGCGCATGTCGCTCGGCCCGACCGACGTCACCACGACCTGTTGCTCGACCTCCACACCTCTCACAGCGAGGGCCTGCCGCACGATCGACTCGACTCCCGAGTCCGACCCCGGACGGCACCTCCGGAGCACGGCACGCGCTCGAGGACCGTGGCCCTCCAGACCTGCCGTGAGGTCGTCGAGACCGACGAGAGAGGCCTGCAGGGCCGTGTCGACGCACGCGACCGCCGTCATCTCGTCGCACCACGCGACCATCTGGCGGAGGCAGACGACGACCGGCGACAGCCAGCACGGCTCGCCCAGGTCGAGGGGCTCGGTGTCGGTCCAGTGGACCACCACCGAGTCGTCGGCCGACCTGGGCGCTCCTCCTCCCCCCGGTGCTGCCCGGCGCGCGTCCCTGAGGCGCGACGCGTGGCGGGGGACGGAGACGTGCAGTCGACGGTCGTACCCCGCCCAGAGCCCGTGCACGGAAGCGGCGGACGGACCCGCGAGGCGCCCGCCGAGACGAACGGCGGCGACTGCGTCCGTGGCTGCGTCGAGCCTCGCGTAGTGACCATGCCGGGCCCGCTGGACGCACAGCATGCAGGACCTGACGGTCCCGACTTCCTGAACAGTGCACGAGTCAGGAACACGGCTCCCCCCACCGCACGGCTCAGGCAGAGACTTCCTGAACGAGGAGGGGGAGGCAAAGGGGCGAGCCGGGGCGCGGGAACTAGGGTGGACGGCATGTCCGAGACACCCACGCACCCCCTCGACGGTGCCGCCGACCCCTTCGAGGTCGCCCGCACCGCCGCCGCCCAGATCGCCGAGGCGACCGGCGTAGCCCACCACGACGTCGCCCTCACCCTGGGCAGCGGCTGGGCCAAGGCCGCCGACCTGATCGGCGAGACCACCGCTGAGATCCCGGCGACCGAGATCACGGGCTTCAGCGCCTCGGCGGTCGTCGGCCACACGGGCTCGATCCGCAGCATCGCGCTGCCGAGCGGGAAGAACGCCCTCGTCATCGGCGCCCGCAAGCACTACTACGAGGGCCACGGCGTCCGCCGCGTCGTGCACAGCGTCCGGACCGCCGCCGCCACGGGCGCCCGGACGATGATCCTCACGAACGGCGCCGGCGGCATCAAGGAGACGTGGACGCCCGGCAGTCCCGTCCTGATCAGCGACCACATCAACCTCACGGCGGACAGCCCCCTCGAGGGCGCCACCTTCATCGACCTCACCGACCTCTACTCGGCGCGTCTGCGCGAGCTCGCCAAGGGCATCGACCCGACCCTCGACGAGGGCGTCTACACGCAGTTCCGCGGGCCGCACTACGAGACGCCCGCCGAGGTCCAGATGGCGAAGGCCATGGGCGGCCACATCGTGGGCATGTCCACCGCTCTCGAGGCCATCGCCGCCCGCGAGGCCGGCATGGAGGTGCTCGGCATGTCGCTCATCACGAACCTCGCCGCCGGCATCCAGAAGACGCCGCTGAGCCACCAGGAGGTGCTCCAGGCAGGCAAGGACGCCGAGGCCGCCATCAGCCAGCTGTTGGCTCGCATCGTGGCGGCCCTGTGACCGACCACGCGGCACGGGTCGACGAGGTCGCCCTGGTCGCCGCCGCCCGCTCGTGGCGTGACCAGGACCCGGACGCCGAGACGCGCGACGAGCTCGACGCCGTACTCGCGGCGGTCGAGGCCGGCGACGCCGCCGCCCTGGCCGACCTGCGCGACCGCTTCGACTCGCGCCTCGCCTTCGGCACCGCCGGGCTCCGTGGTGCTCTCGGAGCCGGCTCGGCACGGATGAACCGCGTGCTCGTCGCGCAGGCCGCGGCCGGGTTCGCGGCGTTCCTCACCGGTCGCGAGAGCGCCCCCTCGATCGTGATCGGCTACGACGGGCGCAAGAACAGCGCGGTCTTCGCCCGGGACACGGCCGAGATCATGGCTGCGGCCGGCGTCCGCACGACGATCCTCCCCCGCGCCCTGCCCACGCCCGTGCTGGCCTTCGCGGTCCGCCACCTCGACGTCAGCGCCGGCGTCATGGTGACGGCGAGCCACAACCCCGCACGGGACAACGGCTACAAGGTGTACCTGGGCGGGGTCGACGCGGGGTCGCAGATCGTCGCGCCGATCGATGCCGAGATCGCGGCCCACATCGACGACGCGGCCACCCGCCCCGTGAGCGAGCTGCCCCGGTCGGACGACTGGACCGAGGCCGGCGACGACCTCGTGGGCGAGTACGTCCGCCGCACGGCGGCGCTCGCCGGCACCGCCGCCTCCGGCACGCAGCCCCGCGTCGTCTACACGGCGATGCACGGCGTCGGGTGGGAGGTCGCCCGTCGGGTCTTCGCCCAGGCGGGCTTCGTCGAGCCGATCCCCGTCGCCGAGCAGTCCGCGCCCGACCCCGACTTCCCGACCGTGGCGTTCCCCAACCCCGAGGAGCCGGGCGCACTCGACCTCGCCTTCGCCACCGCCGACCGCGTCGAGGCCGACCTGGTGATCGCCAACGACCCCGACGCCGACCGGCTCGCCGTCGCCGTGCCGACGGCCGACGGCTGGCGCCGTCTCTCGGGCAACGAGGTCGGTGCGCTGCTCGGCTGGCGCGCCGCAGAGCGCGCCCGGCGGGACGACGTCGACGGCACCCTCGCCGCGAGCATCGTCTCGTCGCCGGCCCTCCGTGAGGTCGCACGCCGCTACGACCTGGACTACGTCGACACCCTCACCGGCTTCAAGTGGGTCTCCCGCGTGGGCGGGCTGCTGTACGGCTACGAGGAGGCCCTCGGCTACCTCGTCGACCCCGAGAAGGTCCGCGACAAGGACGGCATCTCCGCCGCCGTCGACTTCCTCGCGCTGGCGGCCGAGCTCAGCGCCGCCGGTTCGACCGTCGCGGAGCACCTCGTCGCCTTCGACGAGCGCTTCGGCGCGTACGCCTCCTCGCAGATCTCGCTGCGGGTCGACGACCTCGCCGAGATCGGGCGGCTGACGAGCCGACTGCGGGAGGCGCCTCCCGCGACCGTGGGCACGCACCGCGTCGACCGTGTCGACGACTTCCGCGACGGCTTCGGCGGGTTCCCCGCCGGCGACGTGCTGCGCTACTGGTTCACCGACGGGTCACGGGTCATCGTGCGCCCCAGCGGCACCGAGCCCAAGCTGAAGGTCTACATCGACGCCTCCAGCACCGAGGGCGACGCTCGCGACCGCCGCGTCGCCGCCGAGGCGGCCGTCGCCGACCTCGACGCGGGGATGCGCGAGCTGCTGAGCTAGCCGAGGCTGCGAGCCGACAGGCTCGTCGAGCGCAGGAGGGGCCAGGTCGCACGTCGTGCGTCCTGGCCCCTCCTCGTCGTGTGCCCGGGTGGGCACCCTCGCTCAGCCGAGCGAGCGCTGCAGCTTCTCGGTGAGCTCCGCCTGGTCGAAGTGGTTCTGGATGACGATGACGTCCGCGAAGGTCGCCCCGATCGCCTCGACGAACTCCTGCGACGTGAGGATCACCTGCGCGTCGTCCGCGACGGCGCCGATGGAGGCGACGTCGGCCGCGACCACGTCGGCCTCGATGTCGAGCCGCGCCAGGACGCGCTCCGCGTTGACCTTGAGGATCCCGCTGCTGCCGATGCCGGCACCGCAGATGGTCACGATCTTCACGCTGTCATCCCCATCAGCCGACGGACCTCGTCGGCGCTCGTGGCGGCCGCCAGCGCCGGGATCACCGTGGAGTCGTTGAAGACGTTCGCCAGGTCGGCGATGGACTCGAGGTGGCCGCCCACGGACTCCACCGCGAGGCCGAGGACGACGCTCACGGGGTCGTTGTGCGGGTGGCCGAAGGGCACCGGCTCGGCGAGGGTCACCACCGCGAGGCCGTCCTGCAGGACGCTCTCGTCGGGGCGGGCGTGCGCCAGCACGAGACCGGGCGCGATGACGACGTACGGGCCGTGCTCCTCGATCATGCGGACCATCTCGTCGCCGTAGCCGTCGCGCGTCGAGCCAGAGGCGACCAGCGCGTCGCCCGCCCGCAGGACGGCGGCACGCCAGTCGGGGGCGTCGGCCGCGATGACGACGGCCGAGTCCGGCAGGGACGGGAGCGCCACGGTCAGACCTCCCCGAAGCCCGCCGTGATGCGGTCGGCCAGCGCCTCGCGGTCCTCGAGGGGCAGGAAGCTCGACGCCGCGGCGTTGAGCTGGAACGTCTCCAGGTCGGACAGGCCGTAGTCGAACGCCTGGGCGAGCAGCGCGAGCTCTTTCGTCAGGCTGGTGTCGCTCATCAGGCGGTTGTCGGTGTTGACCGTGACACAGTAGCCGAGCTGGTAGAGCAGGTCGAAGGGGTGGTCGTCGAGGTCGCGGCCCCAGGCGGCGATGGCACCGGTCTGGAGGTTCGACTGCGGCGAGAGCTCGAGGGCGATCTCGCGGTCGCGGACCCACGCGGCGATCGGGCCGAGCTCGACCGTCGTCTGCTCGCCCGCCGACCCGACGACCCGGATGTCCTCGGCGAGGCGGACGCCGTGCCCGAGGCGGAGGGCGCGCCCGTCGAGGAGGGCGCTGCGGATGCTCTCGAGGCCGTCGGCCTCGCCCGCGTGGACGGTGACGGGCATGAACTCGCGCGCCAGCAGGTCGAAGGCCGGTCGCTGGTTCGACGCGGGGAAGCCCGCCTCGGCACCGGCGATGTCGAAGCCGATCACGCCGGCCTCGCGGTGCTTGATCGCGAGCTGTGCGATCTCGAGGCCGCGGTCGGCGTGCCGCATGGCCGTGACCAGCTGGCCGATCGAGATGACGTGGCCCTCGCCGTCGAGCTGGTCGATCGCCTCCTCGATGCCGCGCTGGACCGCCTCGACGGTCTGGTCGAGGCTCAGCCCGCCCTGCAGGTGCTGCTCGGGGGCCCAGCGGACCTCGCCGTGCACCACGCCGTCGGCGGCCAGGTCGAGCACGAACTCGCGGGCGACGCGTTCGAGGCCTGCCTCGGTCTGCATGACCGCGGTCGTGACGTCGAAGGTCTTCAGGTAGTCGGGCAGGTTGCCGGAGTCGGCGCTGTCGACGAACCAGCGCCCCAGCTCGTCGGCCCCGCCCGTGACGGGCAGCTCGTAGCCGATCTCGTCGGCCAGCTCGACGATGGTCTGGGGCCGCAGCCCACCGTCGAGGTGGTCGTGCAACGACACCTTCGGCAGGGGGGCGATGCGGGGTCCGCCGTCAGGCAGGCGGTAGTCCTTGTCCGGTGCGCTCATGGGACAAGGCTACCGCCGCCGACCGTCACGCCGCTGGGGGTCGCCGACTGCGGGTCAGGAGACGCGACCGGCGACCAGCGGGCCGCGCTCGACGCGCTCGTCGCCGATCGTCCACGCGCCCCCGACGGCCTCGAGGGCGCGCTCGAACCGCGCGGGCTCGTCGGCGTGCAGGGTGAAGAGCGGCTGGCCCTCGACGACGGCGTCGCCGAGCTTGGCGTGCAGCTCGATGCCGGCGGCGGCCTGGACCGGGTCCTGCTTGCGGGCACGACCGGCGCCGAGGCGCCAGGCACCGATGCCGAAGGGCAGCGCCTGCTGGTCGGTGACGAACCCGCTGCGCGCCGCGGTGACGACGTGCGTCTCACGGGCGGTGGGCAGCGCCGCGTCGGGATCGCCGCCCTGGGCACGGATCATGGTCCTCCAGGCGTCCATCGCTCGGCCGTCGTCGAGGGCGGCCTCGACGTCGGCGTCGGGCTGACCCGCCAGCGTGAGCATCTCGCGGGCGAGCGCGACCGTGAGCTCCCGGATGTCGGACGGACCGCCTCCGGCGAGGGTCTCGACCGACTCGCGCACCTCGAGCGCGTTGCCGATCGTGAGGCCGAGGGGGACGTTCATGTCGGTGAGCAGGGCGGTCGTCGCGACGCCCGCGTCCTTGCCCAGGTCGACCATGGTCTGCGCCAGCAGGCGCGACTGCTCGATGTCCTGGATGAAGGCGCCCGAGCCGAACTTGACGTCGAGCACGAGCGCGGCCGTGCCCTCCGCGATCTTCTTGCTCATGATCGACGACGCGATCAGCGGGATCGCCTCGACCGTCCCGGTGATGTCGCGGAGCGCGTAGAGCTTGCCGTCGGCGGGGGCGAGGCCCGAGCCGGCGGCGCAGACGACCGCACCCGAGTCGGCCATGATCTCGCGCATGCGCTCGTTCGAGATCGACGCCTGCCAGCCGGGGATCGACTCGAGCTTGTCGAGCGTGCCGCCCGTGTGCCCGAGGCCGCGGCCCGAGAGCTGCGGGACGGCGACCCCGAAGGACGCGACCAAGGGCGCCAGGGGAAGGGTGATCTTGTCGCCCACTCCCCCGGTCGAGTGCTTGTCGACCGTCGTCTTGCCGAGGCCCGTGAAGTCCATCGTCTCGCCGCTGCGGATCATCGCCAGCGTCATGTCGCGGATCTCGCGGCGCTCCATGCCGTTGAGGAAGATCGCCATGGTGAGCGCGGCCATCTGCTCGTCAGCGACGTAGCCGCGCGTGTACGCGTCGATCAGCCAGTCGATCTGGGGGGTCTCGAGGGCGTCGCCGCGACGCTTCACGCGGATGAGGTCGACGGTGTCGAAGGGCTCGACGGCGGCCGAGGAGGCGGTGGTGAGGCTGGTCATGGTGGTGCTCCTAGCTACGACTGCGAGTCGCGGTACTGCTCGAGTTGACGGGGCCCGAAGGCGTCCGGGATCACCTCGTCGATGGTCTTGAGGCCGGAGACGGTGTCGAGCACCATCGTCTCGTGGGAGTGCTCGTAGAGCAGCTGGCGGCACCGGCCGCAGGGCATCAGCACGCCCCCGTTGCCGTCGACGCAGGCGAAGGCGACGAGCTGGCCGCCGCCTCCCATGACGAGGTCGGTGACGAGCGAGCACTCGGCACACAGGGTGATGCCGTACGAGGCGTTCTCGATGTTGCAGCCGGTGACGAGACGGCCGTCGGCGGTCAGCGCGGCGGCCCCCACCGGGAACCCCGAGTACGGCACGTACGCCTTGGTCATCGCCTCCCGGGCGGCCTGACGGAGCGCCTCCCAGTCGGTCGTCTCGGCGACGCTCACGACTTGACGTAGGGCTTGCCGGACGCGGCCGGGCCCCGGGACTGGCCGACGAGGCCGGCGACGGCGAAGATCGTGACGACGTACGGCAGCATGAGCATGAACTCGCTCGGCACCGGCGACCCGATCGCCCCGAGCACGTTCTGCAGGTTCGAGGCGAAGCCGAAGAGGAGCGCCGCGAGCGTGGCCCTGATCGGGTCCCAGCGGCCGAAGATGACCGCCGCGAGGGCGATGAAGCCGGCCCCGGCCGTCATCTCCTTCTGGAAGTTGCCGAGCGAGCCGAGGGTGAAGTAAGCGCCGCCGAGACCGGCGATCGCGCCCGCGAGCGAGACGTTCCAGAAGCGGGTCGCGTTGACCTTGATGCCCACGGTGTCGGCGGCCTGCGGGTGCTCGCCGACCGCGCGGAGGCGCAGCCCCCAGCGGGTGCGGAAGAGCCCGTAGAAGACCACGGCGATCGCGACGTACATGAGGTACACGATGATCGTCTGGCGGAAGAACACCGGCCCGACGATCGGGATCTGGCTGAGCCCCGGGATCGGCAGCTGCGGGAACCGGACGCCCTGGTTGAGGGCGTCCGACTTCGTGAGGACCTGCGAGTACAGGAAGCTCGTCAGGCCCGTGACGAGCACGTTGAGCACGACGCCCACGATCACCTGGTCGACGATGTAGCGGATGCTGAAGACGGCCAGGACCATCGACACGAGCACGCCGGCCACCATCGCGGAGGCGAGGCCCACGTAGGCAGACCCCGTCGCCGACGCGACGACGGCCGAGACGAAGGCGCCGGCGAGCAGCTGCCCCTCGATGGCGACGTTCACGACGCCGACCCGCTCGCTGATGACGCCGCCCAGGGCGCCGAAGATCAGCGGCGTGCTCAGGGCGAGCGCGCCCAGGAGGAGGCCGGGCACGGGGATCCGGGCCCCGGCGCTGGTCCAGGTGAGGAAGGCGACGAGGAAGACGACCCCGAAGGCCGCGACGAGCCAGATCGGGACGCGCTTGGCCTGGAGGGCCAGGACGGTCGCGACGCCGGTGACGACGGCGAGCAGCACCGTCAGCACCGTCCCCGTCGCTGCCGAGGGCAGGACGGCGTCCGGCAGCTGGACGAAGTCCGTCGCGGTCGCGAGGCGGAAGGTGCTGTCGCCGTCGCGGGAGAAGCCGACGAAGAGCACGGCGGCGATCACCGTGAAGACGCCGAAGGCGATCGGGGCCTTCAGGCTCCGCGTCGCCACGGTCGAGAGCTCGGGCGACGGCGCGGCGGGCACCGCGGTGTCGGGGCTGAGGGTGCTCATTTGGTCACCACCGCCTCCTTGGTCGAGGCCTTGCGCACCGGACGGGCTCCGGGGGCGGGCAGGCGGAAGATGCTGCGGACGAGCGGCGGCGCCGCCACGAACAGGACGATGAGGGACTGGACGACGAGGACGATGTCGATCGGCACGCCGTCGGCCGCCTGCATCGAGTAGCCGCCGGCCTTCAGGGCGCCGAACAGGATGCCGGCGCCGAAGACGCCCCAGGGTCGCGACCGGCCGAGCAGGGCGACGGTGATGGCGTCGAACCCGATGCCGGCGTCGATGCCCGAGCTGAACCCGGTCGTGAGGGTGCCCAGGACCTGGGTCGACCCCGCCACGCCCGCGAGCGCACCGGAGATGAGCATCGCGTACAGGTAGATGTTCTTGACGTTCATGCCGGCGGTGCGGGCCGCGTGGGGGTTCTCGCCCACCGCGCGGAACCGGAAGCCGAGGGTCGACCGGTTGATCAGCCACCAGACGACCGCGGTGATGGCGACGACGATGACGAAGCCGAGGTTGAGGTTGTACCGCGAGCCGAAGAGGTCGGGCAGGATCGCCGACGGCAGCGTCGCGGGCGCCTTCGGGTTCGGGCTGCCGGGCGCCTGGAGCAGGCCCGGGGTGCGCAGCATGTAGGCGATCAGGTAGAAGGCCACGTAGTTGAGCATGATCGTGAGGATGACCTCGTGTGCGCCGGTGCGGGCCTTGAGCAGGCCCACGATGCCGCCCCAGACGGCACCGCCGGCGATGCCCGCGAGCAGGGCGAGCGGGAGGTGCACCCAGATCGGCAGGTCGAACGAGAAGCCGACCCAGCCTGCGGCTGCGGCCGCGATGAGGATCTGGCCCCGTGCACCGATGTTGAACAGGCCCACCCGGAACGCGAGGGCCACGCCCAGCCCGGCCGCGATGAGCGGGACCGAGTAGTTGAGCGTCTCGGTGAGGGGCCGGATGCCGGCCGCGAAGCCGTCGACGCGGAAGTTGTAGACCGCCCCCTGGAACAGGGACGAGTAGGCGGAGCTGACGGTCGTCCAGAAGGCCTGGAAGAAGTCCGCCGGCCGGCTGAAGAAGTAGCCCGTGGTCGCCTGGACGGCGGGGGTCGTGAAGGCGATGAGCACGCCGGAGATGACGAGCGCGAGCACGACGGCGAGGACCGAGATGGCCGCGTTGCCCGTCGTGATCTCGCGCAGGAGGCGCGAGCCCCTGTCGTCCTGCTTCTCCGGTGCTCCGGGCACCGGGGGCGCGGGCCGCTCCGGGGCGGGGGTGGTCGAGGGGGTGGCGTCGGTCACGCTGCCTGCTCCGTTCCGTGCGGCATCTCGCCGGCCATCATGAGACCCAGGACGTCTCTCGGGGTGTCGGCGGGGACGATGCCGATGATCGTGCCGCGGTACATGACCGCGATGCGGTCGGCGAGGGCGACGACCTCGTCCAGCTCGGTAGAGACGACGATGACGGGCACACCGGAGTCGCGCGTGGCGACGATGCGCTTGTGGACGAACTCGATCGAGCCGACGTCGATGCCCCGGGTGGGCTGGGCGGCGACGAAGAGGCGGAGGTCACGGCTGAGCTCGCGGGCGAGCACGACCTTCTGCTGGTTGCCGCCGGAGAGGCGACCGGCCGGCGTCGTGATGCCCTGGGTGCGGATGTCGAACTCCTTGACCTTCTCGACGGCGAACCGGGCGAGCTCGGCGAGCCGGAGGGAGCCCCGACGGACGAAGGGCCCGGACTGCGAGCGGTCGAGCATGAGGTTCTCCGCGACGGTGAAGGCCCCGACCAGGCCGTCCTCGTTGCGGTCCTCGGGCACGAAGCCGACACCGGCGTCGAGGACGCGGCGCACGCTGTGCCCGGTGATGTCGGCGCCGTCGAGGTGCACTCGTCCCTCCACCCGGCTCTGCAGTCCGAGGATCGCCTCGGTGAGCTCGGTCTGGCCGTTGCCCTGGACGCCCGCGATGGCGAGGACCTCGCCGCGGCGGACCTCGAAGGAGACGTCGTCGACGACGACCTGCCCGATCGCGTCCACGACCCTCAGGTTCTCGACGACGAGCGCGGGCTCGCCGGGCTCGGCGGGCGACTTCTGCACGGTGAGCTCGACGGCTCGGCCCACCATGAGCGAGGCGAGCTCGGCGTTGGTGGCCGTGGGCTCGGCCTCGCCGACGACCTTGCCGAGCCGGATGACCGTGATGCGGCTGGCGACCTCGCGCACCTCGCGCAGCTTGTGCGTGATGAAGACGATGCCCGTGCCGGCGTCGCGGAGCTGGCGCATGATGCCCATCAGCTCGTCGGTCTCCTGCGGGGTGAGCACGGCTGTGGGCTCGTCGAAGACGAGGACCTCGGCGTCGCGCGACAGGGCCTTGATGATCTCGACGCGCTGCTGGACCCCGACCGGCAGCTCCTCCACGAGGGCGTCGGGGTCGATGTCGAACCCGAAGCGGCCGGAGATCTCGCGCACCTTCGCACGGGCGGCGGCGAGGTCGAGGAGGCCGCCCGCCTTCGTCTCCTCGTGGCCGAGCATGACGTTCTCGGCGACGGTGAAGACCGGCACGAGCATGAAGTGCTGGTGCACCATGCCGATGCCGGCCGCCATGGCGTCGCCCGGGCCGGAGAAGTGCTGGACGACGTCGTCGAGCAGGATCTCGCCCTCCTCTGCCTGGTACAGGCCGTACAGGACGTTCATGAGCGTGGACTTGCCGGCGCCGTTCTCGCCCAGCAGGCAGTGGATCTCACCAGGCTCGACGGTGAGGCTGATGTGGTCGTTGGCGGTCAGTGCGCCGAATCGCTTCGTGATGCCCTTGAGCTCGAGCTTCATCGTTGATCTACCTCGGGTGTAGGCGTGGGAAGGGCCCAGGACGAACGGTCGAGACCGTCCGCCCCGGGCCCTCGGTCAGTTGATGCTAATCGATGCCTGACGCTGGGTGGTGCGAGTGCTGGTGCTGACGGGGCAGCGACTCAGCTCTTCGGTGCGGAGGGCGACTCGACCTCGATCGAGCCGTCGATGATGCCCGCCTTGATGTCGTCCAGCTCGCCCTGCAGGCTGCTGTCGACCTTGCTCTCGAAGTCGTGGAACGGCGCGATGCCGACGCCGTCGTTCTCGAGGGTGCCCACGTAGGGCTCGTTGGTGAAGTCGCCGTCGGCGGCGCTGGTCACGACGTCGTTCGTGGCCTGCTTGATGCCCTTCAGGACGGAGGTGAGGAAGAGGTCCGCGTTGGCCGAGTCGGTCTCGTAGGTGTCGGAGTCGACGCCGATCATGGCGATGTCCTTGCCCGAGTCGCGGATGGCCTCGGCGGCGCTCTGGTAGATCGGACCGCCCACGGCCATGATGACGTCGGCGTCCTGGTCGATCAGCGTCTGCGCGCTGGCCTTGGCCTGCGTGCCGGCCTCGAAGCCGCCCGTGAACGTGCCGCCGGACTGCGCGGCGACGTCCCAGCCGCCCGCGACCTGGACGTCGGCGTCCTTCTGCTCGTTGTAGTACTCGACGCCGTCCTGGAAGCCGTCCATGAAGATGGTCACGGTCGGGATCTGCAGGCCGCCCATGGTGCCCACGGTGCCGGTCGTCGAGTAGCTCGCGGCGACGTAGCCGGCGAGGAACGCGGCCTCCGACGTGTTGAAGGTGATCGGGCGCACGTTGTCGGCGTCGTTCGAGCTGTCGTCGATCGTCGCGAAGTCGACGTCGGGGTTCGCCTCGGCGGCGACGCCGGTGGCGTCGGCGAGCAGGAAGCCGACCGTGACGATCAGGTTGCAGCCGTTCGCGACGAGGCTGTCGATGTTCGAGTTGTAGACGGTCTCGTCGGCCGACTCGACGGTCTGGGGCGTGGCGCCGAGGGACTCGGCAGCCTCGGTGAGGCCCTCGTAGCCGAGCTGGTTGAACGACTTGTCGTCGAACCCGCCCGCGTCGGAGACCATGCAGGGCACGAAGTCGCTGGACGCCGATCCGCCGGAGGCGTCGTCGCCCTCGGGTGCCGACGCACAGCCGGCCAGGATGGCGACGGTGCTCGCCAGGGCGAGGCCGCTGTAGGCGGCCCTGCGCGCAGTTGTAGTCAAGGTGTCCTCCAAGGTGCAGCCCGACAGGGGAAGCCGGGCACGTATGGCGACAGGTTACCTACTGTGACGAGCGGGCCGGACCGCGGAGGCGGACCGATGCGGAGGCGTTACACGAACGCGACCACCTCGTAACGGCGCCGTAACAACGGGGACCGCCGGGGCGGCCCCCGGACCCGTCAGAGGACGTCGCTGCGGCCGCTGAGCTTGAGGGCGTCGACGACGCTCTTGACCCGCTGGGCGTTCGCCGTCGTCGTGACCAGCAGGGCGTCCGGGGTGTCGACCACGATGATGTCGTTCACGCCGATCAGCGAGATGAGCCGGCCGCTGTGCCCCACGACGATGCCGCTCGAGGCGTCGGACAGCACGCGGGCGTTCTCGCCGAGGATGGCGAGGTCGCTCTTGCGACCGCCCGAGTGCAGCTTGGCGATCGACGCGAAGTCGCCGACGTCGTCCCAGTCGAAGTCGCCGGGCACGACGGCGAGGCGACCCGCCGCAGCCGCGGGCTCGGCGACCGTGTAGTCGATCGCGATCTTCTCGAGGCCCGGCCAGACGGCGTCGACCACGGCGCCGCGCCTCGACGTGTCCCACGCCTCGGCCAGCTCCTCCAGGCCCGCGAGCAGCTCGGGCCGCGTCTCGCCGAGCTGGTCCAGGAGGCGGTCGGCACGGGAGATGAACATGCCCCCGTTCCAGAGGTGGTCACCCCCGGCGACGTAGCCCTCGGCGGTGGGGAGGTCGGGCTTCTCGACGAACGACTCGACCCTGCGGGCGCTCGGGGCTCCCTCGACGTCGAGCGCCTCCCCCACGTGGATGTAGCCGAAGCCGATCGCGGGCTCGGTCGGGGTGATGCCGATGGTCGCGATCCAGCCCGCGTCGGCGAGGGCGATGGCCTCGCGCACGGCGCGTCCGAAGCCGCGGACGTCGGCGATCACGTGGTCGGCCGCGAACGAGCCGACGATGACGTCCGGTTCGCGCCGACGCAGGATGGCCGCGGCGAGGCCGATGGCGGCCGTCGAGTCCTTCGGCTCGCTCTCGAGGACGACGTTGTGGTCGGCGAGGGCAGGGAGCTGCGCCTCGACCGCGGCTCGGTGGGCGCGGCCGGTGACGACCATGATGCGCTGCTCGCCGGCGAGGGGCGCGAGGCGGTCCCACGTGCCGCGGAGCAGGGTCGACCCGCTGCCGGTGAGGTCGTGCAGGAACTTCGGCGCGTCCGCGCGGCTGAGCGGCCACAGGCGGGAGCCGATGCCCCCGGCGGGGATGATGCTGTAGAAGCGGTCGGCGGCGTCCTGGGGGGTCATGTCGGCCACCTTAGCGATGCCGCGCTGCGAGCCACGGGGCACCCGTTCACCGCCCCGACACCCGCCCGTCACGGCACCGGCTCCGACCGGCCACGACCGCGCGGCAGCCTGGTGCCACGCCGAGTCGAGGAGTGCCCATGCGGGTCGCCATCGTGACCGAGAGTTTCCTGCCCACCGTGAACGGCGTGACCACCAGCGTGCTGCGGGTGCTCGACCACCTCGAGCGGCGTGGCCACGAGGCCCTCGTCATCGCCCCGGCGGGCCGCGGGCACGACTCCTACGCGGGCGCCCGCGTCCACCGCGTCCCGTCGGTCGCGTACCGCCAGTTCCCCGTCGGGCTGCCCGGGCCCCAGGTCGCCGGGGCGATCGCGGCCTTCGCCCCGGACGTCGTGCACGTCGCCTCGCCGTTCCTGCTCGGCGCCCAGGCCATCTCGGCGGCGGCCAGGCTCGGCCTGCCGAGCGTCGCGGTCTTCCAGACGGACGTCGCCCGCTACGCGGCCGCGAGCGGGCTCGGGACGGTCACCGAGGCCGTGGCGTGGCGGCTGGTGCGCCGCATCCACGACCAGGCGACCGTCACGCTCGTGCCGTCCACCGCCTCCCTGCGGGATCTCGAGCGGGCCGGCGTGCAGCGCCTGGAGACGTGGGGCCGCGGAGTCGACGCCCGCCGGTACCACCCGAACCGCCGTGCCGGCGCGGGCGCGTCGCTGCTCCGTTCGCGGGCCGGCGCGGGCCCGGACGACGTGCTCGTCGGCTACGTGGGCAGGCTCGCGGCCGAGAAGCAGGTCGAGCGCCTCGCGGCCCTCCGCCGCCAGGACGGCGTCCGCCTCGTGGTCGTCGGGGGCGGGCCCTCGCTGCCCTCCCTGCGGCGTCGGCTGCGACACCTCGACCCGCTCTTCACCGGCCCCCTGCACGGGGACGAGCTCGCGGACGCCTACGCCGCGCTCGACGTCTTCGTGCACACCGGCACGACGGAGACGTTCGGGCAGACGGTGCAGGAGGCGCACGCCGCGGGCGTCCCGGTGGTCGCGCCCGCCGCGGGCGGCCCCCTCGACCTCGTCCGCCACGGCGTCGACGGGTACCTGTTCGATCCCCGCCACGACCACTCGCTCCGACGGTCGGTGGGCACGCTCGTGGCCGACGGGGGCCGGAGGGCCCGCTTCGGCGAGGCGGGCCGTCGAGCCGTCGTGGGCCGCACGTGGGAGAGCGTCGGCGACGACCTGCTGGGCCACTACGACGAGGCCCGAGCCCACGTCCGCCGCGCCACGGCGGCCCGCACAGCCGCGGGGACCGACCTTCTCTCGACATCGAAGTAGATCGGTCGTTCTTAGGCCCGCCTAAGCGGCGGGACGACGTGCCCCGCTCGTATGCTGGGACAGTTCTATGAACGCACACGGCGGACGCGGCTGTCCTCCCCCGGATCGCAGCCGACCGCCTCGTCCGCGAGGAGGGCCGCTCATGGCTGAGCAGTCGACGGGAACACTGGCGTCACCGGCAGGCAGGTCGGGCGGCTCGCCGACGCGTGTGCCCGAGCCCCGCAAGGGCGGACGCTTCGCCGGCACGCTCTATCGCGGCCGCGAGGGCATGTGGTCGTGGGTGCTGCACCGCATCACCGGCGTGAGCATCTACTTCTTCCTCCTCGTGCACATCCTCGACACGGCTCTCGTGCGGATCAGCCCCGAGGCGTACGACGCCGTGATCGGCACCTACAAGAACCCGATCATGGGCCTCGGCGAGACCGGCCTCGTGGCCGCGATCCTGTTCCACGCCCTCAACGGCCTGCGCATCATCCTCATCGACTTCTGGGCCCCGGCCACCAAGCACCAGCGACTCCTCTTCTGGATCGTGATCGGCGTGGCCGTGGTGCTGTTCGCCGGCTTCGCCCCCCGCCACCTGATGAACGTCTTCTCGGAGTAACGCGATGACCACTGAGACCGTCGAGGCCCCGCGCAGCGCGCGCACCGCCCGCCGCAGCACCAACTGGGAAAAGTGGGGCTGGATCTACATGCGCGTCAGCGGCGCCGTGCTGGTCGTGCTGATCTTCGGCCACCTCTTCGTCAACCTGCTCGCGGGCGAGGGCGGGGTCAAGGCGATCGACTGGGGCTTCGTCGCGGGCAAGTGGGCCAACCCCTTCTGGCAGGTCTACGACACGCTGCTCCTCTGGCTCGCGCTGATCCACGGCTCCAACGGCATGCGCACCATCGTCAACGACTACGTCGGCCGCCCCGCGGTGCGCCGCGTGCTGCTGGGGACGCTCGTCGTCTCGGCGGCCGTCCTGCTCCTCCTCGGCACCCTCGTGGTCTGGACGTTCGACCCGTGCCCGGCCAACGCGCCGGCCGACATGCTCCCGTCCATCTGCTCGGCCTGACCACCTCGGCGTGACGACCTCCGCCTCCTCGACCTGTCCCGCCGCCGGCACCACCGTCCCCCGGAAAGAACTGTGACCACTCCCTCCGCTCCCGCCTCGTCCGACCAGGACTCCGTCGTCGACGGCATCCACTACCACCAGCACGACGTCGTCATCGTCGGCGCCGGGGGCGCGGGGATGCGTGCCGCGATCGAGGCCGGGCCGAACGCCCGCACGGCCGTCATCTCGAAGCTCTACCCGACCCGGTCGCACACCGGCGCGGCCCAGGGCGGCATGGCCGCCGCGCTGGCCAACGTCGAGGACGACAACTGGGAGTGGCACACCTTCGACACGGTCAAGGGCGGCGACTACCTCGTCGACCAGGACGCCGCCGAGATCCTGGCGAAGGAGGCGATCGACGCCGTCCTGGACCTCGAGAACATGGGGCTGCCCTTCAACCGCACCCCCGAGGGCAAGATCGACCAGCGCCGCTTCGGCGGGCACACGGCCGAGCACGGCAAGGCCCCCGTCCGTCGCGCGTGCTACGCCGCCGACCGCACGGGCCACATGATCCTGCAGACGCTGTACCAGAACTGCGTCAAGCTCGGCATCGACTTCTACAACGAGTTCTACGTGCTCGACCTCATCATGGGCGAGGTCGACGGCGTGGCACGTCCGGCCGGCGTCGTGGCGCTCGAGCTCGCCACGGGCGAGCTGCACGTGTTCCAGGGCAAGTCGGTCGTCTTCGCCACGGGCGGCTTCGGCAAGATCTACAAGACGACGTCCAACGCCCACACCCTCACGGGCGACGGGGTCGGCATCATCTGGCGCAAGGGCCTCCCCCTCGAGGACATGGAGTTCTTCCAGTTCCACCCGACCGGCCTGGCCGGCCTCGGCATCCTCCTGTCGGAGGCGGCCCGCGGCGAGGGCGCCATCCTCCGCAACAGCGAGGGCGAGCGCTTCATGGAGCGCTACGCCCCCACCATCAAGGACCTGGCGCCCCGCGACATCGTCGCCCGCTGCATGGCGACCGAGATCCGCGAGGGGCGCGGCGGCGGCCCGCACAAGGAGTACGTCTACCTCGACATCACGCACCTCGACCCGGCCGTGATCGACGCCAAGCTGCCCGACATCACCGAGTTCGCCCGCACCTACCTCGGCGTCGAGCCGTACACGGAGCCCGTGCCGGTGCTGCCGACGGCGCACTACGCCATGGGCGGGATCCCCACGAACGTGCACGCCGAGGTGCTCAGCGACAACACGACGGTCGTCCCCGGGCTCTACGCCGCCGGCGAGTGCGCCTGCGTCAGCGTGCACGGCTCGAACCGCCTCGGCACCAACTCGCTGCTCGACATCAACGTCTTCGGCAAGCGCGCCGGCAACAACGCCGTCGAGTTCGCCAGGACGGCCGAGTTCGTGCCGCTGCCCGAGGACCCTGCCGGGTTCGTCCGCGGCCTGGTCGCGGACGTCCGCAACGCCACCGGCACGGAGCGCATCGCGACGCTCCGCAAGGAGCTGCAGGACAGCATGGACCGCAACGCCCAGGTGTTCCGCACCGAGGAGACCCTCGACGAGGTGACCCACGTGATCGCCGACCTGCGCGACCGGTTCAAGAACATCTCGGTCCAGGACAAGGGCAAGCGCTTCAACACTGACCTGCTCGAGGCCATCGAGCTCGGGTTCCTGCTCGACCTGGCCGAGGTCGTCGTGTACTCGGCGCGCTCGCGCCAGGAGAGCCGCGGCGGTCACTTCCGCGAGGACTACCCGACGCGCGACGACGAGAACTGGCTGGTCCACACGATGGCCTACCTGACGGGCGACCCGCACTCGTCGCTCGCGGGCGACCACATCCGACTCGACACGAAGCCCGTCGTGATCACGAACTACCAGCCGATGGAACGGAAGTACTGAGCATGAGCTCCGCAGTCCTCGAGAACGCCCCCACCGCCTCCGACGCCGTCCCCACCTTCACGGCGACGCTGATCATCCGCCGGTTCGACCCCGAGGTCGACGACGAGCCGCGCTGGCAGGACTTCGACGTCCAGGTTCTGCCCACCGATCGGGTGCTGGACGCCCTGCACCAGATCAAGTGGGAGCAGGACGGCTCGCTGACGTTCCGCCGCTCGTGCGCCCACGGCGTCTGCGGCTCGGACGCGATGCGCATCAACGGCCGCAACCGACTCGCCTGCAAGACCCTGATCAAGGACCTCGACCTGTCGCAGCCGATCTACGTCGAGGCCATCAAGGGGCTGCCCCTCGAGAAGGACCTCGTCGTCGACATGGAGCCGTTCTTCCAGTCGTACCGAGAGATCCAGCCGTTCCTGATGGCCTCGTCGAAGCCGGAGAAGGAGCGCATCCAGAGCGCCACCCAGCGCGAGCGCTTCGACGACACGACCAAGTGCATCCTGTGCGCCGCGTGCACGTCGAGCTGCCCCGTGTTCTGGACCGACGGCCAGTACTTCGGCCCGGCCGCCATCGTGAACGCCCACCGCTTCATCTTCGACTCGCGCGACGAGGGCGCCCAGGTCCGCCTCGACATCCTCAACGACAAGGAAGGCGTGTGGCGCTGCCGCACGACCTTCAACTGCACCGAGGCCTGCCCGCGCGGCATCCAGGTGACCAAGGCCATCGCCGAGGTCAAGAACGCCGTGCTGCGCGGCAGCGTCGCCCCCGTCAGCTGACGGACGACTGACGAGGAGCCCGGCACCACCGAGATGGTGCCGGGCTTTTTCGTGTGCCAGCCGTCAGTGGTCAGTCGTCCTCGACGATGCAGACGGCCTCGAGGCCGAGCGCCAGCCGGAGGGCCACGGAGACCCCGCGCTCGCCCTCGGCGCCGTGGGGCGCCACGGCGTCGACCCACCAGACGGGAAGGCGGACGGCCGGCGGGTCAGCGAGCAAGCGCTCGATCTCGCCCTCGACCGTGACCTCGTCGGAGCCGAAGACGGTGAGGACGGCGTCGCCGGTCGCGCCGAAGACCTGGAGCGCCGCTCCGCCGTCGATCTCGCGCACGCCGAGGGAGTCGTCGACCGTCCGTGCCGCGGTCGCGAGGTCGAGGGCGTCGACGACGTGCGGACTCAGGATCGTGATGTCACGGGGCACCGGGGGGCTCCTCCTCATCGATCTCGGAGTCGGACTCGTCGGTCTCGGCGACGGGAAGCCGGTGCTCGTGCAGCAGGTCGTGTTCGTCGAGGTCGTCCTCCCAGGCCTCGAGCAGCGGAGGCGAGACCATCTCGGCCAGGCGTTCCGGCCCGACGGCGTCGAGGGTGTCGTGCAGGGCGTCCCAGCCGGAGGTGGCCGCATCGCCGAGGGGCACGACGTAGGCCGGGAGGCGCGGGCGACCCACGACCGTGACCGGCCTGGGCACGGGGATCGTCGAGACCGTCAGGCCGAGCCGCTGGACCGACGGCGCGCCGATCAGCAGCACGACGGGATTGGGCGTCGGGTACGTGACCGCCCGGACGCTGCGGTCGGGCTCGCCCTCCCGAGCCACCACGAGGGCGAAGGTCGGGACGGAGGTGCGGGCGATCTCGGACAGCGCCTCCGTGAGGCGGTCGACCGCCGCGTCGACGGGGTCGGCGTCGCCACCGGAGGCGGCAGCAGCAGCGCCGGCGGGCACGGCGATCGTCAGCGCCGTCGTCTCCTCGATGCCGTTCTCGGTCACGCGGGCCGTGAGGGTGCCGGACAGGCCGGGGCCCTCGACGACCACGCGCACGAGCTCGGGTGCGGCGTGCCGTGCGCTCTGCGTGAGGACCCAGCGGTCCCAGGGCCTCCGCAGCGGCTCGGTCTCGCCCCACCTGTCGGGCCCCGCACCAGCCACGGCCTCGGAGAGCACCTCGACGGCCCCGCCCAGGGTCGTGTCGTGGTCGGGGCGGTGCAGCACCGTGAGGTCGACCGAGAGCTGCGCGATGGTGCCGACCGCCTCCTGGACGACGATCGGCTCAGAGGTGACCTCCTGGTCGGCGGGGGCGCTCGGCGGCCACCCCGCGGCGTCGAGGTCGGCGTACGGCGAGCCCGTCAGCCCGTCGCGGAGGTCGCCGTGCTCGTCGCGCACCGCCCAGGCGGCACCGGCGTGCACGAGAGCGGCCCGCGTGCCCACGGTCAGTCGGGAGGACTCCCCCGTCACGAGCACGATCCGGCGGCGTCCGCGACGGCGGGCCAGGAGGTCGGCGAGCGGCGCGCTCAGCCGCACGACGCGGGACCGGCTGTCGACCCGGACGACGCGCGCACTCACGGCGTCGATCAACGGGTGTCGGATAGGGGTGCCCACGACGACAAGTCTGCTCCCGCCCCCTGGACGGTGACCGGTCCGCGACCTCGCTCGCCCGGAAGAGGGCAGGAGGCGGCCCGTGCGAATAGTCTGTCGGTGCCGTCCGCGACGCCCGCGACGTCAGCACCGCTCCCGATCCCCGATCACGACCGAGAGGCTCCGACATGGACGTCGCCCGACAGCAGGACCTGCAGAACCAGATCGCCGCCCGCGTCGCCGAGTCGCTGGTCGACGTCGACTGGGCGGAGGCGACGCTGTTCCTCCTCCAGGTCGGCGAGGTCAGCCGCACCTGGCTGGACGCCCTCGACGCGGCCGGGAGCACGAAGCAGGACCTCCCCACGCCCGACGTCGAGGCACTGGGCACGCAGCTCCGCGAGGCGATGGCCGATCCGGAGCGCGGCACCTGGTTCTCGCTGGTGCTGACCCTGACGTCCGACGGTTCGTTCACCGCGCGCTTCAACGGTGAACGCCGGGTGTTCGACGACGCTGCGTCGCCGTTCGAGGCGACAGGCGACGAGGTCGTCCCGACCGACGCGGACTACGCCGCCGACCTCGCCCGCTTCCCCCGCGCGGAGAAGTACCGGCCCGAGTGGCTGTCCGGCGACGCCGCCCCGGCCGCGTCCGCGACGACCACTGCCCCCGTCGCGACAGCGACGACGACGAACGCACCGGTGGCCACCCCGCCCGCCGCGGCCCTGCCCGGCTCCCTGTCCCCGCTCGACGGCCGCTGGGGCTGGCCTGGGGTGCTCGCGAGCGTCGCACAGCAGACCGCGGCCTCGCCCGTGGCGTCCTCGCCGGACACCACGCCGACCGACGACCCCGACGCGCCCGAGCTCTCGCTCGGCCAGCTCGCGCTGCGCGTCCGCGACGCCGTCGTGCTCGACGTCATCGCGCCGCACCGGGTCGCGACGCTCCTCCGGCTGCACGCCGAGGCCGTCGCCGCCGGCGTGCTCCCGGCCGTGGACGCGGTCGAGTCCGTCGACCCCGAGCGGGGACTCGAGGAGGCGCGCGTCGCCTCCCCCGAGGTCGTCCCGGCCGTCGAGGCGGCCGTCGCGAGCATCGTGGACACGATCGTCGCCGAGCACCTGCGGGCCGTCGTCGCCTGACCCGAGCCTCCTTGCCCCGATCACGACGCGAGCCCGCCGCCCCGAGGGGGACGGCGGGCTCGCATCGTGCGTGAGGGGTGCGGGCTCAGCCGGCGGCGACGGCCTCGGCGGCCTGTCGAGCGCCGGAGGCGGTGGTCGCCGCGATCGCCGCGGTCGCCAGGGCGCGCGCCTGCTCGAGCGTGTGGGCGCCCAGCTCCAGGCGGACGTCGGCGAGCGCCGCGGGCGTCATCGACAGCGTGGTCGCGCCGAGGCCGACGAGCACGACGGCGAGCAGCGGGTCGGCCGCGGCCTCGCCGCAGATGCCGACGGGCTTGCCCGCGGCCGCGCCCGCGTCGCCGAGCGCCTTGACGAGGCGCAGGACGGCAGGGTGCCAGGGGTCCTGGTAGCTGGCGACCGAGCCGAGCATGCGGTCGGCGGCGAGGGTGTACTGCGTCAGGTCGTTGGTGCCGACGCTGACGAAGTCGGCCGAGGAGAAGATCTGGTCGGCGAGCACGGCGAGCGAGGGCACCTCGGCCATCACGCCGACGGTCTTCAGCCCGAGCTCACGCCCGAGGGCCACGAAGTACTCGGTCTCCTCCGCGTCGCTGACCATGGGCGCCATGACCCAGAGGTCGGCCGTCGTCGCAGCCTGGGCGGCGGCGAGGGCGCTCAGCTGGTCGCGGAGGATCTGCTCCTTGACGCGGAGCGCCCGGAGGCCTCGGAGGCCGAGTGCGGGGTTCTCCTCGTGGGCGTCGTTGAGGAAGCTCAGAGGCTTGTCGGCCCCGGCGTCGAGGGCACGCACGACGACCTTGCGGCCGGGGAACGCCTCGAGCAGGGCCGTGTAGCTCGCGGTCTGGCTCTCGACGGTCGGGGCGGAGCTGGTGCCGAGGAACAGGAACTCGGTGCGGAACAGGCCGACGCCCTCGGCGCCGAGCGCGACGGCGCCCGCGGCCTCGTCGGGCGAGCCGAGGTTCGCGAGCAACGGCACCGCGTGGCCGTCGGCGAGCGCGCCGTCGGTCAGGGGCGCGGCGGCCGCGGCGGCACGGTCGGCGATGCGCTTCTCGGCGTCGGCGACCTCGTCGGCGGACGGGTCGACGGTGACGACGCCGGTCGCGGCGTCGGCGACGACGACGGTGCCGTCGACGAGGTCGAGCGCGCCGGTGACGCCGACGATGGCGGGGATCGACTTCGAGCGGGCGAGGATCGCGGTGTGCGAGGTGGGGCCGCCGTCGCGCGTGACCAGGGCGAGGACCTTCTCGAGGTCGAGCAGGGCCGTGTCGGCCGGTGCGAGGTCGGGGGCGACCAGCACGAAGGGGGTGTCGCTCTCGGGCACCCCGGGGGCGGCGACGCCGCGCAGGGAGGCGATGACGCGCTGGGCGACGTCGCCGAGGTCGGTGGCCCGCTCGGCCATGTAGCCGCCCATGCCGACGAGCATCTCCTGGAAGGCGGCGAAGGCCTCGAAGACCGCGCGCTCGCCCGTGGCGCCGTCGGCGATGCGCTGGTCGACGTCCTCGACGAGGGTCGGGTCCTGGGCCATCAGGGCCTGGGCGTCCAGGACGTCCTTCGCCTCGCCTCCTGCCTTCTCGCCCCGTGCGGTCAGGTCGGAGGCGACGGCGGCGAGCGCGGTGGCCACGGCGGCCGACTCGGCGGCGGCGTCCCCGGTGCGACCCTCGGTGCCGGGCTCGGGAAGCGGCTCGGGCATCCTCAGGACGGGGCCGACGGCCACTCCACGTCCGACGCCAACGCCCTGTAGTGCCACTGTGTACCTCTTCGTGCTCGCGGTGTCTGCGGCGGGCACGCTGATCGGCGGCGCCGCGGGGTCAGCGACATCGTACGCGAGCGGTGGCGAGCGACCCGTGCACGCGCCCGTACCCTGGGTGCATGCGCCGCCGCCCCGACGACACCGAGCAGGCCGACGCCTCCAGGGACGCCGCCGCCGACAGGCCCGCCGCGACCCGCCGGGCCGCCTCGGGCGCCGTCGCCGCCGGGTCGCGCCTCGCGTCGTCGAGGGCCGTGCGGGTGATCGGGCGGCACGTCGTGCAGAAGGGCCCGTTGCTGGCGGCGGGCCTCACGTACCAGGCGCTCTTCGCCCTCTTCTCCGCTCTCTGGGTCGGCTTCAGCGTCGCGGGCTTCGTCGTCGCCGGGAACGACGTCGTGCGCGACGAGCTGATCGCCTTCATCCAGTCCGCCGTGCCGGGCGTCATCAAGGACGACACGGGCGCCGGCGTCGTCGAGCCGGGCGCCCTCATGAACGCGTCCGTCTTCGGCTGGACGGGCACCGTGGCCCTCGTCGGGCTGCTCTTCTCGTCCATCCGGCTCTTCGGCAGCATGCGCGACTCCGTGCGCACCGTGTTCCGGGCACCGCAGCCCGCGACGCCGCTCCTCCGGCTGATCGCCCGTGACCTGGTGCTCGCGCTGGTCTTCGGCGCGACGGTGCTGGTGTCGGCGTCGATCTCGCTGCTGACCACCACGGCCGTGACCTGGGGACTCCGCCTCGTCGGGCTCTCCGCCGACTCCGACGCGTCGGCCGCGCTGCTCCGGCTCGTCGGCCTGGTGCTCGTCTTCGTCTTCGACACGGCAGTGCTCGCCGTGCTGTTCCGGGTGCTGGCCGGTCTGCACATCCCGGCCCGCCGCCTCCTCGCGGGCTCGGCGATCGGCGGCGCCGGGTTCGTGCTCATCACCTTCGTCGGCGGCACCCTGCTGCGCGCCGCCGGCTCGAACCCGCTGCTCGCGTCGTTCGCCGCGATCGTCGGGCTGCTGCTCGTCATCAACCTGCTCTGCCAGGTGCTGCTGCTCGCGGCGGGCTGGATCGCCGTCGGCATGGACGACATCGGGGTGCTCGCCGACCCGCAGGCCGAGGCGGAGCGGCTGCGGCTGCTCGAGGAGGCGCGCCTGGCCGAGGAGGCGCAGCTCGGCTCGCGCAGGGCGCGCGCGGGCGAGCGACTCCGCGCCCTCGCCTCTCGGCTGCCGCGGGGCCTCCGCGGCCCGGCCGGCCGCGACCCCGGGGGCGACGACGGCGAGGCCGGGGGCGGCTCGGGCGTCGCCGGCCGCCGCTAGTCTCTCTGGCATGGGTTCTCGTCTTCGTCTCGCCTCGGTCAACGTCAACGGCATCCGTGCCGCGTACCGCAAGGGCATGGGCGAGTGGCTCGCCGACCGTGACGTCGACGTCCTCACCCTGCAAGAGGTGCGGGCCACCACAGAAGACCTCGAGGGCCTGCTCGGGCCCGAGTGGAACGTGCTGCACCACCCGGCCACGGCCAAGGGGCGCGCCGGCGTCGCCATCGCCTCCCGCGGCGCCGCCCAGATCCACCGCGTCGAGCTCGGCGCCGACGACTTCGACAGCGCCGGTCGCTGGATCGAGGCCGACTACGACGTCGACGGCACGATCGTCACGGTCGTCAGCACCTACGTGCACTCGGGCGAGGTCGGCACCGAGAAGCAGGACGAGAAGTGGAAGTTCCTCGACGCGATGAGCGAGCGGCTGCCCCAGCTCGCCGCCCACTCGGAGCTCGCCGTCGTCACGGGCGACCTCAACGTCGGGCACCGCGAGCTCGACATCAAGAACTGGAAGGGCAACGTGAAGCGCGCCGGCTTCCTGCCCCGGGAGCGCGCCTACTTCGACCGCTTCTTCGGCCCGGAGGGCGAGCCCGTCGAGACCGCCGACGGCGAGGGCGGCACCGGCCTCGGCTGGGTCGACGTCGGTCGACGCCTGGCCGGCGAGGTCGAGGGGCCGTACTCGTGGTGGTCGTGGCGCGGCCAGGCCTTCGACAACGACACCGGCTGGCGCATCGACTACCACGTGGCGACTCCCGCCCTCGCCGAGCGCGCCTCCGGCCTCGTCGTCGACCGCGCCGCCTCCTACGACAAGCGCTGGTCCGACCACGCCCCCGTCGTCGTCGACTACGACATCTGACCCGCACCGCCGACACCGAGCCTCGCTCCCCCGAGCTCTCTCCCCGAGGACACCATGACCAGCACCGCCCCCCGCACCGACGGCCGCACGACGCCCGGCACCGACGACGCTGCCCGGCCCCGTCTCTTCTCCGGCATGCAGCCGACCTCCGACTCCCTGCACGTGGGCAACTACGTCGGCGCCCTGCTGCAGTGGCGCGAGCTGCAGTCCAGCCACGACGCCCTGTTCTGCGTCGTGGACATGCACGCCATCACCGTGCCGCAAGATCCGGCGACGCTCCGCGAGCAGACCCGCCGCACCGCCGCCCAGTACATCGCCGCGGGCATCGACCCCGAGCGGTCGACCCTCTTCATCCAGTCGCACGTGCCCGCGCACGCACAGCTGGCCTGGGTGCTCAACACGCTGACGGGCTTCGGCGAGGCGAGCCGGATGACCCAGTTCAAGGACAAGTCGGCCAAGCAGGGCGCGGACGCCGCGACCCTCGGGCTCTTCGCGTACCCGACCCTCATGGCGGCCGACATCCTGCTCTACCAGGCCGAGTCGGTGCCGGTCGGCGACGACCAGCGCCAGCACGTCGAGCTCACCCGTGACCTGGCGGGGCGCTTCAACTCCCGGTACGGCCAGACCTTCGTCGTGCCCGAGGCGGCCATCCTCAAGGAGACCGCGCGCATCTACGACCTGCAGACGCCCGAGTCGAAGATGAGCAAGTCGGCCGCGACCGACTCCGGCATCGTGTGGATGCTCGACGAGCCGTCGCGCACCGCGAAGAAGATCAAGTCGGCGGTCACCGACACCGAGCGCGAGATCCGCTTCGACCGCGGGGCCAAGGCGGGGGTGTCGAACCTGCTGACCATCCTGTCCGCCTTCACGGGAACGACCGTGGCCGCGCTCGAGGAGAAGTACACGGGACGCGGCTACGGCGATCTCAAGAAGGACGTGGCCGAGGTCGTCGTCGAGACCTTCACCCCGATCCGCGCCCGGACGCTCGAGCTGCTCGACGACCCGGTCGAGCTCGATCGCGTGCTCGCGGGCAACGCCGAGCGCGCCGACGCCATCGCCCAGTCGACGCTCGACACCGTGTACGACCGCATCGGGTTCGTCCGCAGGGCCTGACCGTGCAGCCGTTCGTGCTCGAGTCGCCGGCCGTCCGTCTCGAGGTGCCGGGCCCGGCCGACGTCGAGGCGATCGTCGAGGCCTGCCAGGACCCGGTGCTGCAGCGCTTCACGACGGTGCCGACGCCCTACTCCCGGGCGGACGCCCTGTTCTTCCTCGAGCGGATCGTCGACCACGGCTGGGCCACCGGCCGCGAGGCGACGTGGGGCCTGCGCGGCCCGGGCTCGTCGCTGTTGCTCGGCGTCGTCAGCGTTCGGCTGGGCACCCGTGACATCGGGTTCTGGACGACGCCGGAGGCCCGCGGTCGAGGCCTGATGACCGCGGCGGTCCGCCTCGTCGCCGACTGGGCCCTGGGCGAGGCCGGCCTCGACCAGCTGCACTGGGAGGGCTACGTCGGGAACGACGCCTCCGCCGCCGTCGCTCGCCGCTGCGGCTTCACCTACACGGGTGTCGGGCCGGGCACGCAGCCCGATCGCGACGGAGGACGCCCCCTCTGCTGGAAGGCACGGCTGCGCCCCGGCGACGACCGCCTCCCGAAGCAGGGCTGGCCCGACCTCTCCGGCGGGGCCGCCCGGGGCCACACCGTCAGTGGGCCCGACGCCGAGGCCGATCGACACGACCGCGACCGCTCCCGGGAATGGCCGCGTGTCGACGACGTTGACCACAGGGGCCCGCAGACGCCGGGCACGCCCCGTCTCCCGGAGGACTCGTGACCGACCCGAACACCGCACCCGCGCCGTCGGACGGGCTGGACGACCTCGTCGTCCGGGCCGCCATGCGGCGGGCGCTCGAGCTGGCGGCTCGCGGCCCTGCCCGGGGCGCCAACCCCCAGGTGGGCTGCGTGCTCCTCCGGCCGGACGGCAGCACCGCGGCGGAGGGCTGGCACCGCGGCGCGGGCACCCCGCACGCGGAGATCGACGCCCTGGCGGAGCTCGGGGACGCCGGCGCCGCCGGTCTCACCGCCGTCGTCACCCTCGAGCCGTGCGACCACACCGGCCGCACCGGGCCGTGCAGCACCGCCCTGATCGCGGCGGGCGTGGCGCGCGTCGTGTACGCGGTCGACGACCCGGGCGAGCAGTCCGCGGGAGGCGGCGCCCGCCTCCTCGAGGCCGGCGTCGCGGTCGAGCGAGGACTCCTGGCCGACGAGGCGACGGAGCTGGTGCGCCGCTGGCTGGTGCCGGCTCGCCACCACCGGCCGTTCGTCACCGTGAAGTGGGCCTCGAGCCTCGACGGCCGAGCGGCGGCCGCGGACGGCACGAGCCGGTGGATCACCGGCGCCGCCGCGCGGCAGCACGTGCACGAGGTGCGTGCAGACCACGACGCGATCCTGGTGGGCACCGGCACCGTGCTCGCCGACGACCCGAGCCTCACGGCGCGGGGCGACGGCGGCGAGCTGCTCGCCGACCAGCCCGTGCCGGTGGTCGTGGGCGACCGTGCCGTCCCGGCCGGGGCCCGGCTCCGGACCCACCCTCGAGAGCTCGTGCAGCTCGCGGGGCACGACCCCGCGGCCGCGCTCGACGCCCTGTGGCGGCTCGGCGTGCGCAGCGTGCTCGTCGAGGGCGGCCCGACCGTCGCCAGCGCCTTCGTCCGCGCCGGCCTCGTCGACGACTACCTCGTCTACCTCGCCCCGACGCTGATCGGCGGCGCACGCACCGCGCTCGACGACCTCGGCGTCGGCACGATCGACGATCAGCGACGCCTCCGCGTCGCCGACGTCACCCTGCTCGGCACCGACCTGCTGGTCGTGGCCCGCGACGACACCCGGAGCACCCCATGACCGACGCCCACTCCCCCGACTCCCCCCGCGTCTCCCACGTGACGTTCGAGGTCGAGACCACCGTCCCCACCTCGCACGGCACGTTCCGGATGCGTGCGTACACCGACGTCGAGACGGGCGCCGAGCACATCGCGATCGTCGCCTCCGGGCCCGACGGCGCCGCCCCCTCCGACGGGGCGCTCGTGCGGGTCCACTCCGAGTGCCTGACCGGCGAGGCCTTCGGCTCGCTCAAGTGCGAGTGCGGCCCCCAGCTCGACGCCGCCCTCGACACCATCCGCGACCACGGCGGGGTCGTCGTCTACCTGCGCGGCCACGAGGGCCGAGGCATCGGGCTCATCAACAAGCTGCGCGCCTACCGGCTGCAGGAGGACGGCCTCGACACCCTCGACGCCAACCTGGCGCTCGGCCTGCCCGCCGACTCCCGCCAGTACGGCGCCGCGGCCGACATGCTGCGCGACCTCGGCGTGACGTCGGTCCGGCTCCTCAGCAACAACCCCGAGAAGCGCCGTCAGCTCGTGCAGCACGGCATCGAGGTGCTCGAGTCCGTGCCCCTCGTCGTCGGCGTGGGGGCCTTCAACGAGGGCTACCTCGACACCAAGCGAGACCGCATGGGCCACGAGCTGCCCGAGGAGCTGCACGGCGACGCCTGACCCGTCACCGGTCCCAGCGGAGGCGCAGGTGGCTCGGGACGGGACGAAGTACCGTGGTCGAGGCGATCTGCCGCGACCTTCCCCGAGAGGCACCATGAGCTCCGACACGAGCCGCTCCGACCTGAGCACTCGATCCGCGTCGTCCCCCGCACCCGCTCGACGAGGACGGTCAGGTCGGACGGGCCGCCGAGAGGCGGACGGGCCCCGCGCGACGTTCCGTCAGCTGCTGCCCTACCTCTTCGAGCACAAGAAGGTGATGGTGGTCATCATCGTGCTCAGCGTGCTGGGCGCCGCCGCCTCGCTCGGCCAGCCCCTCCTCGTCAGCCTGGTCATCACGCTCGTGCAGCAGGGCGAGACGCTCGGCCGGCTCGTCTGGGCGCTCGTCGCCCTGGTCGTCGTCGCCGGCCTGCTGAGCGGGTTCCAGCACTACCTGCTGCAGCGCACCGGCGAGGGCGTCGTGCTCTCGAGCCGCCGCAGGCTCGTGGCGAGCCTGCTGCACCTGCCGGTCAGCGAGTTCGACCGTCGACGCACGGGCGACCTCGTGTCGCGCGTCGGCAGCGACACGACCCTGCTGCGCGCCGTGCTGACCCAGGGCCTCGTCGAGGCGATCGGCGGCTCCCTGACCTTCGTCGGCGCCCTGGTCGGCATGTTCCTGATCGACCCCGTCCTGCTCGGCCTCACCGTGCTCGTGGTCGCCGTCTCGGTGACGGTCGTCGTGTTGCTCTCGGGCCGCATCCGCGTCGCCAGCCGGCGCGCACAGGAGAAGGTCGGCGACCTGACCGCCGCCGTCGAGCGGTCGATCAGCTCGGTGCGGACGATCCGCGCGAGCGGCGCCACCGAACGGGAGATCACCGGCGTCCAGGCCGACGCCGAGGGCGCCTACCGGCGGGGCCTCGAGGTCGCGCGCATCTCGGCGCTCGTCGTGCCCATCGCCTCCGTCGCGCTGCAGGCGTCGTTCCTCGTCGTGCTGGGCGTCGGCGGCTTCCGCGTCGCGAACGGCACGATCGACATCGCCTCGCTCGTGTCGTTCATCCTGTTCCTCTTCCTGATGATCATGCCGCTCGGCCAGGCCATGGGGGCCGTCCTCAGCGTCAACCAGGCGCTCGGGGCGCTCGGCCGCATCCAGGAGATCCTCGACCTGCCGCGCGAGACGGAGGGCGACGACGACGTCGCCGCGGGCCTCGGCGGCGACGCCAGGGTCGAGACCGACGCCGCGATCCGCTTCGACGACGTGCACTTCCGCTACCCCGACTCGCCCCCGGCCGTCGACGGCACGCCAGCCGCCAAGGAGGCGCGCGCGGCCTCGGACGACGACCTCACCGTGCTCCGCGGCGTCTCGTTCTCGGCTCCCGTGGGCAAGCGCACCGCCCTGGTCGGCCCGTCCGGAGCCGGCAAGAGCACCATCCTCGCCCTCATCGAGCGCTTCTACGACCCCACCTCCGGCGTCGTCCGTCTCGGCGGCGTGGACGTCCGCGCGCTCGACCGCGTCGACCTGCGCGCGCAGATCGGCTACGTCGAGCAGGACGCTGCGGTCCTGGCGGGCACCCTGCGCGACAACCTCACCCTCGGCTCGCCCGAGGCCACCGACGACGACTGCCGCCGGGTGCTCGAGGCGGTCAACCTCACCGCCGTGCTCGAGCGCGGCGAGCTCGGCCTCGACGCCCAGGTCGGCGAGGACGGCGTGCTGCTCTCGGGCGGCGAGCGCCAGCGTCTCGCGATCGCACGCACGCTGCTCTCGGCTCCCCCGCTGCTGCTGCTCGACGAGTCGACGTCGAGCCTCGACGGGCTCAACGAGCAGCGCCTCCGTGAGGCCATCGACGCCGTCGCCGAGGGTCGCACCCTGATCGTGATCGCGCACCGGCTCTCGACGGTCGTGGACAGCGACCAGATCGTCGTCGTCGACGACGGACGGGTCGTCGGCGTCGGCACGCACTCCGAGCTGGTCGAGAGCACGCCGCTCTACAAGGACCTCGCGAAGCACCAGCTGCTCGTCTGATCCCCTCCCGCGGGGCCGCGGGGTCGCGGGGTCGCGGCACCGTGGGCCCGCCGGGAGGCCGGGTCGCCTAGCCTGGCCCGATGAGCGACGACGCCCGCGAGCCCGAGGTCCTGTTCCACGTCGACAGGGGCGTGGGCGTCGTCACGCTGAACCGGCCCGGCAAGATCAACGCGGTGACCGAGGGCATGCTCGGCCTGATCGAGCGCGCCCTCGACGCCTGGCAGGACGACGACGAGGTCGAGGCCCTGCTGCTGCGCGGAGCCGGCCCCCGGGGTTTCTGTGCCGGCGGCGACATCACCGCGATCCGCCGCGACGCGACGGCGGACCCTGCCCGCAGCGTGGCGATGTGGCGTCGGGAGTACCGGGGCGCGCTGCGGCTGGCCCGCTGGGACCGTCCGGTCGTCTCGTACCTCGACGGCATCGCCATGGGCGCCGGCGTCGGGCTCGGCGGGCACGTGTCCCTGCGGGTCGTGACGCCGCGCAGCCGGGTCGGCATGCCCGAGACCCTGATCGGCCTGACGCCCGACGCGGGCGGCAGCTACCTGCTCTCGAGGGCGCCCGGCGAGCTGGGCACCCACCTGGCGCTGACCGGCGCCGCGATGACCGCCTCCGACGCCCTGCTCACGGGCTTCGCCGACGTCCTCGTCGCCGAGGAGGGCGAGGCCGGCGGCGACCTCGTGCTGGACGCGCTCGCGACGGGCGGCCCCGACGCCGTCCGGGCCCTCGCGGTCGAGCCTCCCCCGGCGCCGCTCGCCGCCGAGCGCAGCTGGATCGACGACGCCTACGAGGGCGATGACGCGGTCCGCGTGCTCGCTCGACTGCGCGGGCTCGCGCGGGACGGGGTCGACGCGGCCGGCAGGGCAGCGGACGACCTCGAGGCCGCCTCCCCCACCTCCGTCGTGCTCACGCTGGCCGCCCAGCGCCGGGCGCGCAGCCTGCCCGACCTCGAGGCCGTGCTCGGCCAGGAGCTCGGGCTCGTCACCGCCCTGGCCGACTCGCCCGACCTCGTCGAGGGGATCCGCGCACGGGTGGTCGACAAGGACAGGTCGCCGCGCTGGTCGCCCGCCAGCCTGGCCGAGGTCGACGCCGCCGCCGTGATCGAGGGCATCGACTGGGACACTCGGATCTGACCCGCCACGGACCGGTGTCAGGCCACCCCGGCCGACTCCCGTGCCGCCTCGATGACCTCGAGCGCCGCGAGGGCGTCGCGCGGGTCGACGGGCACGGGCCCGGCCCCGTGGAGCGCGCGGGCGAGCTGCTCGTAGAACAGCGGGTACCGGCCCCGGTCGGTCGGCTCGGGCCGGGCCTCGGTGCCGATCCCGACGAGGCCGTGTCGCTCGTCGGGGACGCGGCCGTACCCGGGGTCGCGGGGCGACGTGCCCGACGCCAGCTGCGCCTCCTGCGGGTCGAGCCCGTCGACGACGTAGGCACCGGCCGTGCCGAGGAGGCGGAGGCGCGGGGCGGGCTGGGCTGCGACGTGGCTCATCCAGAGCCGCGACCGGACCCCGCTCTCGTGCCGGAGGGACACGAACACGTCGTCGTCCGCGGCTCCCGACGGGCGTCGCCGCGCGATCTCCGCGTGCACGTCGGCCACGGGGCCGAAGAGGTGCAGCGCCTGGTCGATGAGGTGCGGACCGAGGTCGAACAGGACGCCGCCGCCCTCCGCCGACGTCGCCGCCGACTTCCAGCCCGCGCGGTTCGCGGTCTTCCACGGCTCGAAGCGCGACTCGAAGGTGTGGACCTCGCCGAGCGCGCCGTCCCTCACCAGGCGCGAGGCCGTGAGGTAGTCGCCGTCCCAGCGACGGTTCTGGTACACCGTCAGCGTCCGTCCGAGCGACTCGGCGAGCTCGATCAGCTGACGAGCCGAGGAGGCGGTGGTCGCGACGGGCTTGTCGACGACGACCGCGGACCCGGCGCGCAGTGCGTCCGCGGCCACGTCGGCGTGCGTCGCGTTCGGCGTCGCGACGACCACCAGGTCGAGGCCGAGCGCGTCGAGGTCGCCCGCGCGCGGGACGATCTCGACCCCGGGGTGCGAGGTCCTGGCCTGGTCGGCGCGGTCCGCGTCGCGCGTGACCACGGCGACGAGGTCGTACGAGTCGTCGGCGGCCACGAGGGGCGCGTGGAACACCCGGCCGGCGAGGCCGTAGCCAACGATGCCGACCCGGAGGCGGGGCTGGTTCGGCTCCGGGGCTCGCCCGGACTGCTGCGAGGCCGGGGCGCTCATGCGGCGAAGGGGTCGGGGGTCATCAGGTACACCGTCTCGAGGTACTCCTGGATGCCCTCCAGGCCGCCCTCGCGTCCGAGGCCGGACGCCTTGACGCCTCCGAACGGCGCCGAGGCGTTCGACACGACGCCGACGTTGAGGCCGAGCATCCCGGTCTCGAGCGTCTCGGCCAGGCGCTGCCCGCGGGCGAGGTCACGGGTGAACGCGTAGGCCACGAGGCCGAACTCGGTGTCGTTCGCCAGCCGCACCGCCTCCTCCTCGTCGGCGAAGGTCGAGACGGCCAGCACGGGGCCGAAGATCTCCGTCGTGAGGAGCTCGCTGCCCGGCCGCACCCCGTCGAGGACGGTCGCCTCGTAGAACGTGCCCGTGCCGTCGACGCGCGCGCCGCCCGTCCGCACGACGGCGCCGCGCGCGACCGCGTCGTCGACGAGGCGCTCGGCCTTCTCGACCGCTCGGTCGTCGATCAGCGGGCCGACGTCGACCCCGTCGTCGGTGCCGCGGCCGAGCGTCATCCCCTCGACGCGCTCGGTCACCCGGCGGACGAACTCGTCCGCGACCGCCTCGTGCACGAGGAACCGGTTGGCCGCGGTACAGGCCTGCCCGACGTTGCGGAACTTGGCCAGCAGGGCGCCCTCGACGGCCGCGTCGAGGTCCGCGTCGTCGAAGACGAGGAACGGCGCGTTGCCGCCGAGCTCCATCGACGTGCGGAGCACGCGCTCGGACGCCTGGGCGAGCAGGGTCGAGCCGACCGGCGTCGACCCCGTGAAGCTGAGTTTGCGGAGGCGCGGGTCGCGGATGAGGGGCTCGCAGACGTCGCCGGCCGAGGTCGTCGTCACCACGTTCACCACGCCGCGGGGCACCCCGGCCTCGGCGAGGATCCCGACGAGGGCGAGCGTCGTGAGCGGCGTGAGGTCGGCGGGCTTCACGACCACGGTGCAGCCGGCCGCGAGGGCGGGCGCGATCTTGCGCGTCGCCATCGCGAGGGGGAAGTTCCAGGGGGTGATCAGCAGGCACGGGCCCACGGGGCGCTTCAGCACCATGGTCCGGCCGGTCCCCTCCGGGTTCGTGCCGTAGCGGCCCGAGACGCGCACCGCCTCCTCGCTGGCCCAGCGGACGAACTCCGAGCCGTAGGCGACCTCGCCGCGCGACTCGGCGAGCGGCTTGCCCATCTCGAGCGTCATGAGCAGCGCGAGGTCGTCGGCGCGCTCGCGGAGCAGGTCGAACGCCCGCCGCAGGATGTCGGAGCGGGTGCGGGGCGGCGTCGCCGCCCAGGCCGCCTGCGCGGCGACGGCGGCGTCGAGGGCGCGGAGCCCGTCGGAGGCGTCGCCGTCGGCGACCGTCGCGATCACGTCGCCGGTGGACGGATCGCGCACGTCGAAGGTGCGGCCCGCTGTCGCCGGAGCCCACGTCCCGTCGACGTGGAGGCCGGCAGGCACGGCGGCGAGGACTCGAGCCTCGTCGGCGGCGCTCACGAACGCACCGTCTCGACGCCGGCTGCGCGCAGTTCGTCGAGGGCGGCGGCGCTCGGCCCCTCGGCGACACCGGCGACGAGGTCGGTGAGGACCCTCACGCGGAGCCCGGCCCGCGCCGCGTCGAGCGCGGAGGCGCGGACGCAGTGGTCGGTGGCCAGGCCCACGACGTCGACCTCGGTGACGCCGTGTCGGGCGACGAGGTCGGCGAGCGGCTCGCCCTGCTCGGTGGCGGCCTCGAAGATCGAGTAGGCCGGGCTGCCCGTCCCCTTCCGCACGTGCTCGTCGACGAGCGAGACGTCGAGGTCGGGGTGGTACTCGGCGCCCGCGCTGCCCCGGACGCAGTGCGGCGGCCAGGTGTCGACGAAGTTCGGCTCGGCGGCGAAGTGGCCGCCGTTGTCGCCCTGGTCGTCGTGCCAGTCGCGGCTGGCGACGACGACGTCCCACCGGGCCCGGTCACCGCGGAGGCGCTCCGTGACCCGGGCGGCGACGCCTGCGCCCCCGGCGACGGCGAGGGCGCCTCCCTCGGTGAAGTCGTTCTGGACGTCGATGACGAAGAGCGCGGTGGTCATGCTCCCATCCTCCCTCTGTGGCCTGGTGCTGTGCTGGTGCTGGTGCTGTGCTGGTGCTGGTGCTGTGCCGGCGCCCGGCCGTCCCGGTCAGCTGTTCGCGAGCGAGTTCCCGCAGCGCCACACCGACGCTGTGAGGGTGTCGAGGGCGCTGCGGGTGTTGTCCTTCACCGGGCCGATCGCATAGAAGGCGAAGGTCAGGGGAGTCCCGTCGGCCGAGTCGATCGAGCCGGCGAGCGTGTACGCGGTGTCGATCCAGCCGGTCTTGGCGTGCACCGCGCCGCGGGCGTCGGCGTTCGAGCCCGTGAAACGGGAGGCGAGTGTGCCGGTGCGGCCCGAGATCGGCAGGGCGTCGTAGACCGTGCCCAGGCCGTGGGCGCGGTCGCGCACCTGGATCATCAGCCGCGCCACGAAGGTCGACGGCACGGCGTCGTTCTCGCTCAGCCCCGAGCCGTCCACGATCGTGATCGTCGACGCGTCGAGACCGTAGGTGCCGCCGAGCGCGGACCGGTACAGGGCCGTCAGGGAGGCGGCCGACCCGTCCGCCCCGGACACCCTCGACGAGGCCCGTGCGAGCATCTCGGCCAGCGTGTTGTCCGAGTTCGGCAGCATCTGGCCGATCAGCGTCGACACGGGTTGCGACTGCACGGACCCCAGCACCGTGGCGCTGCTCGCCGTGCCCTGGGAGATCGACGCCGACGCCGCCCCCGGGACGCCCGCCGCGACGAGCGCGGACCGGAAGGCCTCGCCGGCCCGGCCGACCGGGTCGGTGCTGCGCGGGCTCGTGACCGCGGAGGGGTCGGCCCGGTCGCCGTCGACCATCAGCGCGGTGACCTCGCTGTGGTAGCCGATCGTCTGCTCGGTGCGCTTCCACGACGGGTCCCACTTGTCGGCCTGGCTCCACCAGGTGGCGTCGAGCGTGATCTGCGAGACCGGCTGGCCGCCGAGCGAGGCGGCGACCTGCCCTGCCAGGTCGCTGAGCGTCGGGGCGCCGGAGTACACGCTGCGGCCCGTCGCGCTGAGGGTCGCGTCGCCGCCGCCCACGAGGGCGATCGTCCCGCTGCCCGGGTCGCCCGTGACCGTGGTCGTCAGACGGTGGTCGCCGCCCAGGACCGAGAGCGCCACGGCGCTCGTCAGGGTCTTGAGCACGCTGCCGGTCCGGGCCGGGGTCGACCCGCTCCGGTCGAAGAGGACCTCGCCCGTCGCCGCGTTGACGACCGACCCCTCGAACTGGGCGAGGCGAGGATCGGACGCGGCGGCGGCGACCGAGCAGGTGCGCAGCTTCGTGGCCGGCGGCACGACCGCGGGCGCGACGCGCTGGGGGTCGGGCGCCGCGGTGGGGTCGGGCGTGACGGTGACGACCTCGGCCGGTTCGGCACCGCCGTCGCCGTCCGCTCCGGACAGGGCACTCGACGCGACGGGAACGTCGGGAGCGGTCGCGGCGCCGGCGGCGACCGCACCGCCGCCGAGCAGGGCGAACGCGAGGACGCCGGCGGTGACGAGCGCGGTGCGGGGGTGCTCCCGCAGGAGGCGCGCGGCCGACGCGCGCACGTCTCGCGTCCGGACTCCCCCTGCGGTCACGTCCGTGTCCTCGGCCCGCGTCTCGGCCGCCTCCGCACGCACCTCGGGGGCGCCGTGGCCGGAGGGGCGGTCGTCGGGGGTCGCGTCCTGCTCGCTCATCCAGGACATCCTACGAAACGCGTGCCTCCTCCGGGGGCCGCGCCCGCGCCTCCTCGGCTCCGGGCTCTGCCGACCAGGGAAGCGCTCGGCTCAGCGCTCGGGGTAGTGGACGCCGACCTGGCGGCGGACCTCGTCCATGGTGGCCATCACGGCGAGGATCCCCTCGGAGGTGAGCGCCGGGCTCTCGAGATCGCCGGCCTCGGCCAGGCGCGCCAGCTCGAGCGCCTGGTGCTGCATGCCGCGGAGGTCGCCCTCGTCGGAGTCGAACCGGTCGACGATCTCGCCCTCGGCGTCTCGCACGGTGAAGCCGCCGGGGGTGAAGAACGTCGCGTCGATCTCGATGCGGCCTGCGCTGCCGTGCAGGACGGCGTCGTTGCGGCCCGCGGTGTCGAGCGCGCAGAACAGGTTCGACGTCGCTCCGTTCGCGTGGCGCAGCGTGATCCCCGTGCGTGCGTCGACGCCCTGGCCGCTCAGCACGGCCGTCGCCGCGACGGCCTCGACCGGCCCGAGCAGGTCGTGCGCGAACGACACCGGGTAGACGCCGAGGTCGAGCAGGGCGCCGCCGCCGAGGGCCGGGTCGTTGAGACGGTGCTGCGGGTCGGTCGGCAGCGACTGCATGTGGGCGGCCGTGAGGAGGCGCGGCTCGCCGATCACGCCGCTGCGGACGACCTCGCGGAGGCGCGCCTGCTGTGGCAGGTACCGAGTCCACATCGCCTCGAGGGCCACGACGCCGGCCTCACGAGCAGCGGCCAGCACGCGCCCCGCCTCGTCGGCGCTGACGGTGAAGGGCTTCTCGACGAGGACGTGCTTGCCCGCCCGGATCGCGAGGAGGGCGTTCTGCTCGTGGAAGACGTGCGGCGTCGCGACGTACACCGCGTCGACCTCCGGATCAGCCACGAGGTCGTCGTAGCTGCCGTGCGCGGTCGTGATGCCGTGGTCGTCGGCGAAGCGCCTCGCCTTGTCGGCGTCACGCGACCCGACGGCCGCGACGGCGATGCCTGCGGCCGCCAGGTCGTTCACGAAGGTGTCGGCGATGCCGCCGGCGCCGAGGATGCCCCATCGGATGCTCATCTGACCTGTCTACCAGGACAGGTCGCCGGCGGCGCCGTGCGCGGGACGACCCACGCCGCGGGCGCGACCGGCTCCCCCAGGCCCGACCGATGCCCCAGGCCCGCCGTCGCCGGGAACGGCGGAGGCCCCGATCCGCTGGGGATCGGGGCCTCGGGGACAACCGGTGCTGCTGGAGCCGCTTTGGGGAATCGAACCCCAGACCTTCTCATTACGAGTGAGACGCTCTGCCGACTGAGCTAAAGCGGCGGATCTCGATCAGACCGAGAACCTCGTGCCTCGCGGCACGATCACCAACTGTAGCGGATTCTCAGACCTGTCGCGTCACGACGCGGCCGAGCTCGGCGAACGACCCCTCCATGCGCGCCCGCAGGCCGTAGCGGTGGTCGGTCGCGTGGTCGGCGTCGTCGTCGTCGATCCACTCGCCCCAGGCGTGCCGGAGCGCGGCGATCGCCACGAGCGTGAGCAGGTGGGCGCTGCTCAGGTCGGACTCCTCGGTGGCGTCGTCGGCACGGCCGGGGGCCGTGGCCAGACGACGCGCGACGATGCCCGTGAGGCGGTCCTCGAGCACGCGGGTGGAGGCGATCCGGCGTGCGAGCAGGTCGGGGTGGCTGCGCAGCACCATGCGTCGGCGCTGCACCAGGTCGCGGTCGAACGTCGCGGTCACGACCGCCTCGTCGAGGAGGCGGATGAGGCCGTCGATGATCGGCTCGTCGTGCGCCCCCAGGAACCTGTCGAGGGAATCGCCCTCGGGCAGGTCGGGGAGGTCGCCGACGACCGCTTCTTCTTTCGACGTGAAGTAGTTGAAGAACGTGCGGGGCGACACGTCGGCGCGGCGGCTGATCATGTCGACGGTGACGGCCTCGAGTCCCTCCTCGCCGATCAGGTCGAGGACGGAGAGCTGGATGGCCCGTCGGGTGGCCAGGCGCTTGCGTTCACGCAGGCCCGGGGCGGCAGTCGGGTCGGTCATGCCGCCATCTTGCCTCACCTGACCGCGTGTCGGCTGACGGCCACCAGCATGGCCTCGAGCGCCAACGCCGGGGCCACGTTCGACTCGATCCGCCGACGTGCGACGGCGATCGCGTCCATGACCGCGAGCGTGCTCGCCGGCGTCGAGGCCGCGGTCGCCTCGTCGAGCCGGCCACGGACCGCCTGGTTGATGGGCTCCTCCGCGACTCCGAGGTGCAGCAGGAGAACGTCGCGGTACAGCGAGAGCAGGTCGACGAGGATGCGGTCGATGCCGTCGCGGAGGCTCCGGGTCGCCCGGCGCTTCTGGTCGTCCTCCAGCGCGCGGAGCTGGCTGCGGAGGGCAGGGGGCACGGTCCCGCCCGGCTCGACGCCGAGCGACCGGAGGGCACTCGCGCGTTCCTGGGCGTCACGCTGCTCGGTGATCGCCTTGGCGTCGTCGCCGGCGACGGCGAGCATCGTGGTCGCCGCGTTCACCGCGTCGGACACGCTGCGGATGGCCAGCGCGGCCTCGAGCGTCCGTCGGCGTCGCTCGCGCGCCTCCCCGTCCGTCGCGAGGCGGAGCGCCATGCCGATGTGGCTCTGCGCCTCGCGGGCCGCCGTGACGGCCGTCTCGTGGTCGATGCCGTCGCGACGCTCGAGCAGGTCGGCCACGTCGGCCACGCTCGGCGTCCGGAGGCGGACGCTGCGGACGCGGGAGCGGATCGTGGGGATGAGGTCGGCCTCGCTCGGAGCGCAGAGGATCCAGACCGTGCGGGGCGGCGGCTCCTCGAGGGCCTTCAGCAGGAGGTTGCTGGTGCGCTCGGTCATCCGGTCGGCGTCCTCGATGACGACGACGCGGTAGCGGCCGACCGAGGGAGAGAACTGGGACGACGCGACCAGCGACCGCACCTCGTCGATGGTGATGATGATCCGCTCCGTGCTGAGCACGGCCAGGTCGGGGTGCGAGCGGGCGTCGACCTGGCGGCTCGTCGCCTCGTCGTCGTGGCCCCGGGACAGCAACGCGGTCGCGAAGGCGTAGGCGAGGTTCGAACGGCCGGAACCGGGCGGGCCGGTGATCAGCCACGAGTGCGTCATCGCCGAGCGGGACGGATCGGCGGAGGCGGCCGCCCTGAGGAGCTCGACGGCGTCGGCCTGGCCGGTGAGGCCGTCCCAGCTGCTCATCGCTCGCTGCTCACTGCTCTGCGAGGAGGTCGGCGACCCTCGCCCGCACGGCGGCCGCGGCCTCGGCGACCGGCAGCGTGGCGTCGACCACGAGGAACCGGGCGGGCTCGGCACGGGCGATCGCGAGGTACGCGTCCCGGACCCGGCCGTGGAACGCGGCGGCCTCGGACTCGAGCCGGTCCCAGGACTTCTCGGCAGCGTCGAGTCGGGACCTGCCGACCTGCGGGTCGAGGTCGAGCAGCACGGTGAGGTCGGGCGTCAGTCCGCCGGTCGCCCAGACGGACAGCTCGCGCACCTCGTCGCCGCCCAGCACCCGGCCCGCGCCCTGGTAGGCGACGGACGAGTCGACGTACCTGTCCTGCAGGACGACCTCGCCGCGGTCGAGAGCCGGGCGCACGAGGGTCTCGACGTGGTGCGCACGGTCGGCCGCGTAGAGCAGGGCCTCGGCCCGGGGCGCGATGTGTCCCCGGCGGTGCAGGACGATCTGCCGGAGCTCGAGGCCCAGGTCGGTGCCGCCGGGCTCCCGGGTCCGGACGACACGGCGACCCTGCTCACCGAGCCACTCCTCGAGGAGGGCCGCCTGCGTGGTCTTGCCCGATCCGTCGCCGCCCTCGAGGGTGATGAACAGACCGGCCACTACGAGGCCTCCGGCGCGTCGCCGTCGGGACCCGTCGCGGCGGCGGGCTTCTTCGCGGCCGTGGGCTTCTTCGCAGCCGGCTTCTTGGCAGCGGGCTTCTTGGCAGCCGGCTTCTTGGCGGCGGGCTTCTTCGCGGCCGGCTTCTTGGCCGGGCCCTTGGCGCGCTTGTCCGCGAGCAGCTGGATGGCGCGCTCGAAGTCGACCTCCTCGACGGTCTCCCCGCGGGGGATGGTGGCGTTCGTCTCGCCGTCCGTCACGTAGGCCCCGAAGCGGCCGTCCTTGATCTTGATCGGCTTGCCGCTGACCGGGTCGGCCTCGAACTCGGCGAGGGCGCTGCTCGCCCGCTTCGCCCCGTACTTGGGCTGGGCGTAGAGCTCGAGCGCACCGGGAAGGTCGATCTCGAAGATCTGGTCCTCGCTGGTGAGCGACCGGGTGTCGGTGCCCTTCTTGAGGTACGGACCGTAACGGCCGTTCTGGGCCTGGATCTCGTCGCCCGTCTCCGGGTCGACCCCGACCGTCCGCGGCAGGTCGAGCAGCGCGAGAGCGGTCTCGAGGTCGATGGTGTCGACGCTCATGCTCTTGAACAGGGACGCCGTCCGCTCCTTGGGGGCGGCCTTCTTCGCCGGCGCCTTCTTGGCCGGCGCCTTCGTCGTCGCGGTGCCGGCCGCGGCGGTCGGGGCGACCGTCGCCTCGACGACCTCGCCCGTGGCGGGGTCCGCAGCGATGTCCTCCGGGGTGCGCTCAGTCACGTACGGACCGAAACGGCCGTCCTTCGCGAGCACCTCCTTTCCGGACTCGGGGTTGATGCCGACGACGCGGTCGCCGATGACGGGAGCGTCGATGAGCTCGCGGGCACGGGCCGGCGTCAGTTCGTCCGGCGCCATGTCCTCGGGGACGTTGACCCGGCGGGGGGTCTCGGGGTCGTCGCCCGGAGCTTCGAGGTAGGGGCCGTAGCGCCCGATGCGCAGGGTGAGCCCCTCTCCGAGCGGGATGGAGTTGATGTCCCTGGCGTCGATCTCGCCGAGGTTGTCGATCACCTTGCGGAGCCCGCGGTGCGTGTCGTTGCCGAAGTAGAAGCCGTTGAGCCAGTCGACCCGGTCGGCGTCGCCGCCGGCGATGAGGTCGAGGTCGTCCTCCATGCTGGCCGTGAAGTCGTACTGGACCAGGTCGCCGAAGTACTCCTCGAGCAGCCGGACGACGGAGAACGCGATCCAGTTCGGCACGAGGGCCGTGCCCCGCGGCGTGACGTAGCCGCGGTCGACGATGGTCGACATGATGGCGGCGTACGTCGAGGGGCGCCCGATCCCCAGCTCTTCGAGGGTCTTGACGAGGCTCGCCTCGGTGTACCGCGGCGGCGCGCTCGTGTCGTGGCCCTTCGCCTCGACCTCGTCGAGAGTGAGCTGCTGGCCCTCCGTCAGCGGCGGGAGCTTGGCCTCGGCGCTGTCGGCCGCGCCGTGCCGGTCTTCGTCACGACCCTCCTCGTACGCGTTGAGGAAGCCACGGAAGGTGATGACGGTGCCGGTCGCGACGAACTCGGCCGCCGTGCGGGCAGCACCCTCGGCGGACACGCCCGCGACGGCGGTCTCGGTCGTCGCCGTCACGACGACGGAGGCCGTGGAGCCCTTGGCGTCGGCCATCTGCGAGGCGACGGTGCGCTTCCAGATGAGGTCGTAGAGCTTCCAGTCGTTGCCCCTCAGAGTCGACTGCATGTCGCTCGGCGTGCGGAACGTGTCGCCGGAGGGGCGGATCGCCTCGTGCGCCTCCTGGGCGTTCTTGCTCTTTCCCGTGTAGACGCGGGGCTTGTCGGGCACCGTGTCGGCGCCGTAGAGCGAGGCGGCCTGGGACCGCGCGGCGTTCGTCGCCTGCTGCGAGAGCGAGGGCGAGTCGGTGCGCATGTAGGTGATGTGCCCGTTCTCGTACAGCGACTGGGCGACGCTCATCGTCTGGCGGGCGGAGAAGCGGAGCTTGCGCGCCGCCTCCTGCTGCAGGGTCGACGTCGTGAACGGGGCCGCGGGACGGCGCGTGTAGGGCTTCGACTCGACGGACGAGACGACGATGTCGACGCCCGACGCCTGGAGCGCACGGGAGAGCGCGCCGGCCGAGGCCTCGTCGAGCGCGACGGCCTGCCCCTTGGGCTGGCCGCGGTCGTCGAAGTCACGACCGCTGGCGACCCTGGTCCCGTCGACCCGCACGAGACGGGAGGAGAAGGGCACCGCGTCGGCCGCGGGCTCGAAGGTGGCGGTGAGGTCCCAGTAGGACGCGGAGACGAACGCGAGTCGCTCGCGCTCGCGGTCGACGACGAGGCGGGTGGCCGCCGACTGCACACGGCCGGCCGAGAGACCCGGGCCCACCTTGCGCCAGAGGACCGGCGAGACCTCGTAGCCGTACAGGCGGTCGAGGATGCGGCGGGTCTCCTGGGCGTCCACGAGAGCCGTGTCGAGCTCGCGGGTGTTCTCCTGGGCCTTCTGGATCGCGTCCTTCGTGATCTCGTGGAAGACCATCCTCTTGACCGGCACCTTCGGCTTCAGCTCCTGCAGCAGGTGCCACGCGATGGCCTCGCCCTCGCGGTCCTCATCAGTGGCGAGGTAGAGCTCGTCGGCGCCCTTGAGCGCGCGCTTGAGCTCGGAGACCGTCTTCTTCTTCGCGTCGGAGACGACGTAGTAGGGCTCGAAGCCGTTCTCGACGTCGACGGAGAACTTGCCGAGCGACCCCTTCTTGAGCTCGGGGGGCAGGTTCTTGGGCTCGACGAGGTCACGGATGTGCCCGACGGAGGCGAGCACCTCGTAGCCGCTGCCGAGGTACTGCCCGATCGTCTTGGCCTTCGCGGGCGACTCGACGATGACCAGTTTCTTCGTGCCTGGCACGGGACTCCTTGCTTCGGGGAACGTCTGGACCCGGTCACGAGGACCGGTCAGGTGGTCGGCGGCGGGCGGTTCTCCCGCCGTCCCTGACACGGGACCGACGGATCGTGCGCTGCCGACAGGCACACCATACACACACCCTCCGGCGCACCGGCTCACGGTCCGGGGCCCGTCCGTCGCGGTGCGGAGGGCGGCGGTCCTGCCGTCGCCGAGGCCCGCACGGCGACCCCGAGGACGGGCGCCGACCCCGTCACGACGACCGTCACGACGAGCTCGTCGACGTCGCAGGAGGAGAGCTCGACCGCGTTCGCCCGAGCCAGCGACGCTGCCAGGGAGCACGGCCCGCCGCCGCCCGTGACCAGCCCTGCAGCGGCGTCCGCGGCGGCCAGGGCGGAGGCGTCCGCGGCGCCCGCCACCCTGCTGCGCTCGGCGAGCGCCTGCGTCCCCGCGAGGGCCGCCGCGGCCAGGACCGCGATCACGACGACGACCGAGACCGAGACGACGGAGGCGCTGCCTGCGTCGTCGGGATCGGTCCGGCCCGCCGAGGCCGTCGCCTCTCTCCCGCTCGTCCCTTCTCTCCGCCTCATCCGCCGGCCGCCGGCGCGCAGCTGCGGGCCCGCAGGGTGACGACGTCGGACAGGGGCCCGAGGGAGACGGCCCTGGCCACCGTGAGGCAGATGATCGTGCCCTCGACCGACGAGCTGCTCTCGGCGCCCGGCGCCAGCGCGGCCAGCGTGCCGGGGACGGAGTCGACGTCTCCCCTCGCCGTCTGCCGGGCGGCCACCGCGGCGGCGTCGGCCAGCCGGACCGACTGGGCCGAGGCCCCCACCGCCCCGACAGCCAGCGCGACGACCGCGAGGACGGCGGGCAGGACGACCGCGAACTCGGCCGTGACGCTCCCGGTGTCGCGGAGGACCCTGCTCATCGTGTCTCAGCCGACCGACAAGGCCGAGCGGACGAGGTCGCTCAGGACCCCGCGCACCTCGTCCGACCGCATGATCACGACCAGCAGCCCCGCGAAGCCCACGGCGGCCATGATCACGATCGCGTACTCGGCCGTGGCGGCCCCGTCCTCCGACAGCCACCGCCTCCTGGTCCGGGAGGCGCGGCCCGCCCGCCCGGCAGCGGGGACGGCGACGGGGACGGACGGGAAGGTACGGTCGGCGGCGGTGGTCGGGGTCGTGGGGCTCGTGCTCATGTGCTGCTCTCTCTCGTCGGTGGCGACCACGCGTCGTGGTCGGGAGCGAGTCTCCGACGACGGGGCGCACTGCCGCCGCCCGTGTCGCGCGTCCTGGGCACGGAAGGTCAGAGGACCTCGGCTGTGGAGGAGAGGAGCGCGACGACGAGCGGGACGACCCCCACCACGAGGAACGCCGGCAGCACGCAGACCCCCAGGGGCAGCATCAGGGTCGATCCCAGCCTGGACGCCGCGGAGCGCGCCGCCGTCGTCGCCTCGAGGCGGCGCTCCGCGGCCGCCGCGCGCAGCAGTGCGCCCGCCGGGGCTCCTGCCCGCCGTGAGAGCTCCAGGACCGCCTCACCGCCCCCGTCGTCCTCGGCACCGACCCGCGGGCTGTCCCGACAGGCCTCGTCGACGAGGTCGAGTCCGCCCTGCCAGGACCCGCCCCCGGCGACGGCCACGGCGAGGAGCTCGAGGCGGAGACCCGGCACGGAGGCGCTGGGGACGGCCGAGCGGACCAGCCGACCGTTCCAGGCACGAGCGGCGAGCACGAGCGCTCCTCCCGTCACCAGGCAGCCCCATCCCACCGGGCTGCCGAAGAGCACCGAGGCGGTGTCGAAGCCGAGCCCCAGGGAGAAGAGGAGACCCACCGGGGGGAGGGCGAGGACGATCCGCCCTGTCGAGCGCGGGCCGCTCAGCGCGACCTCCACCTCGCGCCGAGCGGCATCGGCCTGGCGGAGGGCGGCCACGAAGCTGCCCAGGCACTCGGACAGCGGAGCTCCGCTCCGTTCCGCGACGTACCAGGCACAGGCGACCTGGGCCCACTCGACCGCGTGCCGTTCCCCGTCCCCGGCCGTGCCGAACGGCCGGTGCTCAAGGGCCTGCCGCAGCGACGCCGACACGGGGACGCCCTCGTCCGCGGATCGGCCGACGTGCGAGGCCACGGCACGGACGGCCCCGTCGGGCTCGGCCTCGCCCACGTGCCTCCAGGCGGACGCCGGCGTGACGCCGGCCGAGAGGAGGACGGCGAGTCGATCGACCACGGTCGCCGCGGGGGTGGGCGGAGGTCGACGACGGCCCCGCCCGGTCACCGGCCCCGTCGGCCGACGGCGTCGGTGCGGACGAGACCCTCCCGGGCCGTGAGCTCACCCGACGCCGACGTGCCGAGGCTGCCGATGACGGCCAGCCGCCGCCGCCCGCCCGCCCGGTCGAGGTGGAACACGGCGTCGAGTGCGCTGACGGCCTGGCGGGCCAGGGCCGCCGGTGCGAGGCCGGCGACCGCACCGAGCGCCTCGAGGCGTGCGGGGACGTCCGCCAGGCCGTTCGCGTGCAGGGTCCCGGCCCCGCCGTCGTGCCCGGTGTTCAGCGCCGAGAGGAGGTCTCGGACCTCGACCCCCCGGACCTCCCCCACGACGAGGCGGTCGGGACGCATGCGGAGGGCCTCCCGCAGCAGCCGTGCGAGGTCGACGCCGCCCACCCCCTCGAGGTTCGGCTGGCGGGCCTCGAGGGAGACCACGTGGGGATGGACGACGCGGAGCTCAGCCACGTCCTCGACGGTGACGATGCGGTCGCCGGGCGACGCCGCGGACAGCATGGCCGCCAGGAACGTGGTCTTGCCGGTCCCGCCCGCGCCCGTGACGAGCACGTTGGCACGCCGGTCCACGCACGACCGGACTGCGCCTTCGTCAGCGTCGGCGAAGAAGCCGGCCCGGCTCAGGTCGTCGAGCGTCGGGGGCACGGCCCTGGGGAAGCGGATGGAAAGGGCCGTGCCGGACGTCGAGATCGGCGGCAGGACCACGTGCACGCGCACGCCGCCCGGGAGCCGCACGTCGACGCAGGGGCTCGCCTCGTCCACGTGGCGCCCGCCGCGAGCGACGAGCCTGACGGCGAGGTCGCGCACGGCCGCCTCGGAGAGGTGGACCCGCGGCTCGGGGCGTGCGCCGCCTCCTCGGTCCACCCACGTGCCCGCTCCGCCCGTGACGAAGACGTCGGTCACGTCGGGGTCGTCCAGGAGGGGGGCGAGCGCCCCCAGCCACGACCTGTCGACCCGAGACCCGTGTACCCCGTTCGGGACTCCTGTACCCCATCGAGCAGCGGTGCCCGGCGGGGCCGCCGCGACGAAGCGCCCTGGCTCCGAGGCGAGGGTGACGAACGGGTGGTCGGGGGTGAGGCCCGGGGTGGGGGCTGGAGGCGCTCCGGTCATGTCCGGACTGTAACCACCCGGCACGACGGAGACAGACAGGGCTGTGCGTCCTGGGGGCGAAGACCAGACGATGTGCTCTGGGGAGGAATCACCCGGGTGGTCGTCGCACGATCCACGGGGCAAAAGAGGGGCGGCACCAGTTGGGGGAACTGGTGCCGCCACGGCAGCGCTGGATCGGGGGGAATCGCTCGCGCTGCACACCGGGGTTGAATCCGGACGTCTCAACTGTACCCCACGGAGGCGGACGGGTGCCAGCATCGCCACCGTGTCCGGTCTGCGCGCTTCGTTCTCCGGCCAGCACGTCGCCCGGGCGGCCACGCGACCCGGAGTAGTCTCGCTCGGGGCGCGAGGAGCCCGCATCCGCAACGACGCGAGAGGACGACGATGGTCGACCGCCAGGACACCCCCACCAGCCCCGCCACGCACGAGGGGGTGGTGCAGTCCCCGTCCGCGGCTGCCTTCCCCCGTCGCCCGAGTTCGCCGAGCGGGCCGTGGCCGGACCGGAGCTCGTCGAGGCCGCCGCCGCCGACCGGCTCCTCTTCTGGGGCGACCAGGCGCGTCGGCGGTTGTCCTGGGACGTCGAGCCGACGGAGACCCTCGACTGGTCGGGAGCCCCCGTGGCCCGCTGGTTCGCCGACGGTCGCCTCAACGTCGCCTACAACTGCCTCGACCGGCACGTCGAGGCCGGTCACGGCGACCGCGTCGCGCTCCACTGGGAGGGCGAGCCGGGCGACAGCAGGTCGGTCACCTACGCGGAGCTCACCTCCGAGGTGAGCAGGGCCGCGAACGTCCTCGCCTCGATGGGCGTCGTGGCCGGCGACCGCGTCGTCATCTACCTGCCCCAGGTCCCGGAGGCGGTGGTCGCCATGCTCGCCGTGGCCCGCCTCGGCGCCGTGCACAGCGTGGTCTTCGGCGGATTCAGCGCCGAGAGCCTCCGCGCCCGCATGGACGACGCCCAGGCCGTGCTCGTCATCACCGCCGACGGCGGGTGGCGGAAGGGCTCCGTCGCCCCGCTCAAGCCCGCCGTCGACGCCGCGCTCGCCGTCGGGGGCGAGTCCAGCGTCCGCGACGTGCTCGTCGTCCGCCGCGGCGGGAACGACGTCGGGTGGGTCGACGGTCGTGACCGGTGGTGGCACGAGGCGCTCGAGGGCGTCTCCGACCAGCACGAGCCCGAGTCGTTCGAGGCGGAGCACCCGCTGTTCATCCTGTACACGAGCGGGACCACCGGCAAGCCCAAGGGAATCCTCCACACCTCCGGCGGGTACCTGACACAGGTCGCGACCACCCACGCGACGGTATTCGACCTCCGTCCGGAGACCGACGTGTGGTGGTGCACCGCGGACGTGGGCTGGATCACGGGCCACAGCTACGTCGTCTACGGGCCGCTCGCGAACGGCGCCACCCAGGTGCTCTACGAGGGCACGCCCGACTCCCCCGCGCCGGGCCGGTGGTGGGACATCGTCGAGAAGTACGGCGTCTCGCTCTTCTACACGGCCCCCACCGCGATCCGCGGCTTCATGAAGGCCGGCCGCGAGATCCCCCAGGCACGCGACCTGTCGTCCCTGCGCCTGCTCGGGTCGGTGGGCGAGCCGATCAACCCGGAGGCGTGGCTCTGGTACCGGGAGGTCATCGGCGCAGGCCGGACGCCGATCGTCGACACCTGGTGGCAGACGGAGACGGGGGCGATCATGATCTCCCCGCTGCCCGGGCTCACGTCGACCAAGCCGGGTGCGGCGCAGACGCCGCTGCCGGGCGTCACGGTGGACGTCGTCGACGACCACGGCGCCTCGGTGGCCGACGGGGAGAGCGGCCTGCTCGTCGTCGCCGAGCCCTGGCCGTCGATGCTGCGGGGCATCTGGGGCGACCCGGAGCGCTACGCGGAGACGTACTGGGACCGCTTCGGCGACCGCTACTTCGCCGGCGACGGGGCACGCCGCGACGAGGACGGCGACATCTGGCTCCTCGGCCGTGTGGACGACGTCATGAACGTGTCCGGCCACAGGCTCTCGACCGCGGAGATCGAGTCAGCGCTCGTCTCGCACCCCGTCGTCGCCGAGTCGGCCGTCGTGGGCGCGGCGGACGAGACCACCGGCCAGGCCGTCGTGGCCTTCGTCGTCCTGCGCAACAAGAAGAAGAAGAGCCTCACCCCCGAGGAGGCGGCGGTCGCCCTGAAGGCGCACGTCGCGCAGCAGATCGGCGCGATCGCGCGGCCCCGCTCGATCGTGCTCGTGGACGAGCTGCCCAAGACGCGCTCCGGCAAGATCATGCGGCGCCTCCTGCGCGACGTCGCCGAGGGACGTGAGGTCGGCGACACGACGACCCTGGCCGACTCGGCCGTCATGACGGTGATCTCCGCCGAGATGCGCTGACGCACGAGGCCCCCGCGACGACTCGCCTGGTCGGCGAGGGTCCGGGGGCCTCGTGTCCACCGACGATCAGGCGGCGGGTGCGACCTCGAGCAGGAGCTCCACCTCGACCGGGGAGTCCAGGGGCAGGACGGCGACGCCGACGGCGCTCCGTGCGTGGACCCCGACGTCGCCGAAGATCTCGCCCAGCAGCTCGGAAGCACCGTTGAGCACGCCCGGCTGGCCGGAGAACGCCGGGTCGGACGAGACGAACCCGGTGACCTTCACGACCCGCACCACGTCGTCGAGCGAGCCGAGCACGGAGGAGGCGGCGGCGAGGGCGTTGAGGACGCAGGTCGCCGCGAGCTCGCGGGCGAGGGCGGGGGCGACGAGCCCGGGACCGTCGCCCACCTTCCCGACCGCGGGCAGCGCGCCGTCGACGAAGGGAAGCTGCCCCGCCGTGTAGACGGCCGTGCCGACCCGGACGGCCGGGACGTAGACGCCCGCGGGCGCCGCCACCGTCGGGAGGACGAGGTCCAGCTCGGCGAGGCGGTCGTCGACGCGGCCCACTACGCCTCCTGCTTCTGGCGCTTCAGCCAGGCGACGGGGCCGCCCTCGGGGCCCTGCGTCACCTGGACCAGCTCCCAGCCGTCGCTCCCCCAGTTGTTGAGGATCGCGGTGCTGTTGTGCACCATGAGCGGCGTGGTCATGTACTCCCAAAGGACCATTTGTGGTTCCTGTCAGCTCGGATGTCAGCGGTGTCACTTACCCTGATCCTATGTCTGCCCAAAAATCGAAGCCCACGTCCGTCATCGGGGCGCTCTTCGGGTTCGTCGGCTTCAGCGTCCTGGCCGGCCTCCTCGTCACCATCGGCGTGACCCCGGCCATCGCCGTGGCCGGCATGACGGCCTCGAGCACGATCGGGGTCTTCGAGTCGATCCCCGAGTACATCGAGATCGGCAAGCTGCAGCAACGCAACACGCTGTACGCGAAGCAGGGCGGGCAGGACGTCCCCTTCGCCACGCTCTACAGCGAGAACCGCGTCGAGCTCAAGTGGGACCAGGTCTCGCAGTCGCTCAAGGACGCGGTCGTGGCCGGCGAGGACCGTCGGTTCTACGAGCACGGCGGCGTCGACGTCACGTCGCTCGTCCGCGCCGGGGTCGGCTCGCTGGGCGGAGGCGAGCTCGGGGCGAGCGGCGGTGGCTCGACGCTCACCATGCAGCTCGTGCGCAACATCCGCATCGCGCAGTCGCAGCTGATCGCCGACCCCGACGAGCGTGACGCTGCCTACAAGGACGCGATCAAGACCACGATCGATCGCAAGCTCGAGGAGATGAAGTTCGCGATCGGGCTCGAGAAGAAGTACACGAAGGACGAGATCCTCCTCGCCTACCTGAACATCGCCTACTTCGGCGACCAGACCTACGGCGTGCAGGCCGCCGCGCAGCACTACTACAACAAGAACGCGATCGACCTGACGACGCAGGAGGCGGCGAGCCTCATCGCGATCGTCCAGTACCCGGACACCCGCAACCTCTCGACGCCCGAGAAGTACGAGGGCAACAAGGCACGCCGCGACGTCATCCTCAAGTCCATGTACGCCGAGGGCTTCATCGACAAGCCCACGGAGGAGGCGTCGCTCGCGACCGACGTCGCCAGCTACGTCGTGCTCACGGCCCCCACACAGGGCTGCGCCGCGGTCACCGCGCCCGGCGCCCAGTACTTCTGCGACTACGTCAAGAAGAACATCAAGAACCTCGCCGTCCTCGGATCCACCGAGGAGGAGCGGCTCTCGAACTGGAACACGGGCGGGCTGAACGTCTACACGACCCTCGACCTCGACCTGACGGCCAACGCCAAGGGCCAGCTCGACCAGTGGGCGCCTGCGAGCGAGACCAGGGTCCGTCTCGGCAGCGTCGTCAACTCCGTCGAGGCAGGCACCGGTCGCATCGTCGTCATGACGCAGAACACGACCTTCTCCGAGCTCGACACGGGTGACCGCACGCAGACCTCGGTCAACTTCAGCACCGACCGGGACTACGGCGGGTCCACCGGCTTCCAGCCCGGCTCGACCTTCAAGCCCTTCACCCTGATCGACTGGATCGAGCAGGGCCACGGCATCACCGAGTCCGTCGACGCCACGCCGCGCACCTTCTACCTGAAGGCGGGCGGCGAGCGACAGGGCGGCTGGGCCCCCAAGAACGACGACGGGTCGAAGCCCGGACAGATGGCGGTCACGACGGCGACGGCACAGTCCGTCAACACCGCCTACGCGGCCATGGCGTCCAAGCTCGACCTCAACGACATCCGCGACGTGGCACAGCGACTCGGCGTCCACCGTGCCGACGGCGGCGAGATCAGCAACTTCTCGTCCTCCATCCTCGGCACCGCCGACGAGATCGCTCCGTTGACGATGGCGACGGCCTACGCGGCGATCGCCGCCGGCGGCAAGTACTGCGCGCCCATCGTCGTCGACAACATCGTGAACGACGACGGCGTGGCCCTGGGCGGACAGCCCCAGGACTGCTCCCAGGCCGTCGAGCCCGAGGTGGCCGCGGCCGCCGCCAAGGCCATGTCCGGCCTGTGGTCGAACGGTACCGGTCGCGGTGCGCTCCCCGGAGACGGCTTCGAGGAGATCGGCAAGACGGGGACGACCGACAAGAAGGAGTCGATCTGGATCATCGGCGCGACGACGAAGCTCGCGACCGCGATCTGGCAGGGCAACTGGACCGGTCCCAAGGTCAACCTGCGGTCCATCGGCTCGCCGATCAAGGGCGGCAACTACGCCGCCACCCGCGCACAGCTCTTCAAGGCCGTCCAGACGGTGAACAACACGAAGTACCCCGGCACCGACTTCCCCGAGGCGAACTCCCGGCTCGTGCGCGGCTCGGGCGTCTCCGTTCCCGAGCTGTCGGGCAGCAGCGTGAGCGCAGCCCAGACGATGCTCAAGGGCCTGAACCTGGTCTACGCCGACGGCGGCACCCAGGCATCGGCGCTGCCGGCGGGACAGGTCGTCGCCAGCGACCCCGTCGCAGGCACGGTCCTCGCCAAGGGGGCGACGGTCAAGGTCTTCACGAGCGACGGCTCCGGCGCAGCGGCAGTCCCCGACGTGACCGGCCAGAGCATCGCGAACGCGAAGACCGCGATTGCCGCGGCCGGGTTCTCGGCCGACAAGGTCGCGGTGACCGGCTTCGCCCCGGGTGACGGCAAGAACCAGTGCCGAGTCGCAGGGACCGATCCTGCCCCCGGGACGTCGACGGCCAAGGACGCTGCGGTCGGGCTGACGCTCTTCGGCAACGCCCAGGGCGCCGACCCGGGCAGCTGCAAGTGACGCCCCTCCCCCTCGGCAGGGCGACGGCCGCGACCGCACTGGCGGGCGCGGCCGTCGGCCTGGGTGCTCTCGCCTGGGGCAGCCTCGTCGAGCGCAACCGCTTCACCGTCCGACACGAGGTGCTCAACGTCCTCGAGGCCGGTTCTCGCCCGCTGACGATCCTGCACCTGAGCGATCTGCACCTCGCCCCGTGGCAGACCGAGAAGCAGGAGTGGGTGCGTGGACTGGCCGTCTTCGAGCCTGACCTGGTCGTCAACACGGGCGACAACATCGGACACGTCGACGCCCACGCCGCCCTGGAGCACACCCTCGAGCCGTTCCGAGGGGTGGCCGGCGTCTTCGTCAACGGCTCGAACGACTACTACGGGCCGGTCCCCAAGAACCCGTTCACCTACTTCGGCGGCCCCAGCGGCGTCACCCGCACCCCCACGCCCCTCGACATCGGCCGGATGGAGTCGTTCTTCGCCGACCTCGGGTGGCTCGACCTCAACAACGCCGCCCGGGCGATCGAGATCAAGGGATCTCGCCTCGAGCTGTTCGGCGTAAATGACGCGCACCGTGGCTGGGATCGTCTCGACCGGCTCCCCGGGGCGCTCGACGACCTGCGCGAGAACGTACGCTGGCACGACGACCGACGAGGACCTGACCCCATCAGCATCGGGGTCACCCACGCGCCCTACCAGCGCGTCCTGAACTCGTTCGTCAACAACGGGGCCGACGTCATCTTCGGCGGTCACACGCACGGGGGGCAGGTCCGGGTGCCCGGCTACGGCGCGCTCGTCACGAACTGTGACGTGCCTCGTGGCAAGGTCAGCGGCCTCAGCACCTGGAGCCACGCACGCAAGACCGCCCACCTCGAGATCTCGGCCGGCCTCGGGACGTCGATCTACGCACCGGTCCGCTTCGACTGCCGACCTGAGGCGGTCGTCCTGACGCTCACGGCCTGACGAAGGCTCACGGGGTCGGGTGGTGCGAGCGGGTCCAAAGATCCGCTATCCTTGTCAGGTTGCTCCACTCGGCCCGTGGGCCGAGCGACACCTCGGGGTGTGGCGCAGCTTGGTAGCGCGCCTCGTTCGGGACGAGGAGGTCGTGGGTTCGAATCCCGCTACCCCGACGAGATGAGAAAAGGCCAGACCCTTCGGGTCTGGCCTTTTCTCCTGTGCTTGTCAGTGAGGCGGTCCCCGCCCGCCCCACGACGGCCAGACCCTTCGGGTCCGGCCATTTTTCTTGTGCTTGTCAGTAAGGCGGTCCCCGCCCGCCTCACGTTGGAGGAGAAAAGGCCAGACCCTTCGGGTCTGGCCTTTTCTCCTGTGCTTGTCAGTGAGGCGGTCCCCGCCCGCCCCACGACGGCCAGACCCTTCGGGTCCGGCCATTTTTCTTGTGCTTGTCAGTGGGGCGGTCCCCGCCCGCCTCACGTTGGATGAGAAAAGGCCAGACCCTTCGGGTCTGGCCTTTTCTCCTGTGCTTGTCAGTGGGGCGATCCCCGCCCGCCCCACGACGGGACCTCGCCCCCAGGGTCAGGCGAGGCGGCCGTCGCTCTCGGCGAGGTAGCAAGCGCCGCAGAGCGATTCGTAGGTGACCTCCCGGCCGTCGATGGCGACCTGGTCACCGTCGAAGACGAAGCGGTCGCCCACCTTGCGCGCGTTGAAGACCGCCTTGCGGCCGCACCGACAGATGGTCTTGAGCTCCTCGAGCGAGTGCGCCACCTCCAGGAGTCGGCGACTGCCCGGGAAGGCGATCGTCCGGAAGTCCGTCCTGATCCCGTAGGCGAGGACGGGGACGCCCTCGAGCACCGCGATGCGCAGCAGGTCGTCCACCTGGACCGGGGTGAGGAACTGTACTTCGTCGACGAGCAGGCACGACAGGTCGGTCCCCGTCTCGGCCCGGACGCGTTCCCGCGAACGGGAGAACACCTCCCGCACGTCGTCGTCGGGAGCGAACGTGACGTCCACGGGCCGGGTGACGCCCAGCCGGGAGACGATCGCGTCGTCGCCCTTGGTGTCGACCCGCGGCTTGGCCAGCAGGACGCGCTGACCGCGCTCCTCGTAGTTGTACGCGGCCTGGAGCAACGCCGTGCTCTTGCCGCTGTTCATCGCGCCGTAGCGGAAGTACAGCTTCGCCACTACTGCAGGTAGCCGTCCTCCGCCGCACGACGGATCAGCTCGGACTTCTTGCTCGCGGGCCTGTTGGCCTTCGCGTACTTCTCCCGGACACGACGGAGGTAGGTCTTCGCCGTCTCGTACTGCACGTTCATCTGGGCTGCCACCTCGTTGGTGCTGAAGCCGGACACGTAGAGGCGGAACGCCTCCGACTCGCCTGCGCTGAGCTTCGGGCGACTCTGGTTCGCGGCCCCCACCGGCAGCGGGCGCCAGTCGCGCTGAGGCGACGCGTCACGAGCCACGCCCATGACCTGGCGGGCCGCGTCCATGACCTCGCGCATCGGCAGCGCCTTCGAGAGGAACGCCGATGCACCGGCGTCGAGCGCGCGCTCACGCGACTCGCGCGTGTCGAGGCTGGACAGCACGATCACCTTGGCGCCCGCGGCGCGGCAGGTGCGGACCCGGGCCTCGATGGAGACCGGCTCCTTCAGCTGGAAGTCGAGGAAGACGAGGTCGGTCGGGAAGTTGTCGCTGTGCACGAGCTGCAGCCAGGTGTGCGCCGTGAGGACCAGGTCGAAGTCGTAGGCGTTGACGTTGATCCAGCTCGACAGGCTGTCGAGCAGGACCTCGTGGTCGTCGAGGATGGCGAGGCGGACGCGACGGGTCGCCGGCCCCTCGGAACCAGGCCCGACCGTGCTCCACGACGGGGCAGCGGCTGGCCGGCCGAAGCCGGGACGGAGGGACGAGCGGCCGCTCGGCTCAGTGCTGGTCATAAGAAAACCTTAGTGTCAGGAGGGGCGGGGCGGGATCGACCTGCAGGTCGTCGAAGACGATCCGCACGACGGCGAGGTAGGGCGCGAAGCGGTGGCGGACGGCGGACTCGGACGAGGCGGTGGCGACGCTGATGCGGGCCTCGACCCGCTCCTCCTCGGCGTCCAGCCCCTGCTCGAGCTCGATGCGGACGGTGTCGGGCAGCACGGCGTCGCTCTCGCCGAAGGCGACGAGCAGGGCCCGCAGCGACGTGCGGTGCGCGGCCGTCATCCGGCCAGCTGCCCGGCCGACGTCCACGACGACCCCGGACACGCGGGTGGAAGGGTCGGCCAGCACCTGCTCGAGCCAGCTGCGGTCCGCCTCGGCGACCATGGTGCTGCGGAGGTCGGCACTGATGCGGCGGGCCCGCTCGACGTCCGCCTCCGTGACGGTGCCGGCGGCGACGACCTCGCCGAAGAACGGCACGACGTCGCGGTTCAGGATGGTCACCCTGTCCTGCTGCACGCTGCGGGCGACGCTCGAGCGGAACTCCTCGGCGCTGGCCTGACGAGCCGAGGAGGCGCCCGCGATCCAGCGCTCCACCAGCGTCGTGAACGCGGCCGAGAACGAGGCGCCGGCGAGCGAGAGCGCCAGCACCGGGGTCACGGCGACCACGACGAACACCAGGACCGGGACGTCGGTGAGGAACGCCTCTCTCTCGACGAGCACGACGGCAGTGAGGACCACGGCGGACGCCAGCCCCGCGACCACGAGGTCGAGCGCGGGCCGGTACGGCGCGAGGCCCACGAGGAGCAGCCCGACGGCGAGGGAGGCCCAGTCGTCTCGGACCATGGAGTTGTGGCCGGCGGAGGCGACGGCGGCGAGGACGGAAGCGAGGGCACCGAGCGCGACCACGCCCGCGACCGACCACCGGGTGAGCGGTGCCCGGAGCGGACTCGACGCGAGCACCAGGACGACCCCCGCCGCCCCGAGCGCCGCGAGGGCCCCGACGGCAGCGGCGGGCACCACGATCTCGTCGCGAGTGACGACGGTCGACACCGTCGCGTAGGCGACGGCCGCGACCGCGGCGAGCGCCGTGACGGGGCGGGAGCTGAGGGCGCCGAGCGGATCGACCTGCTGGGGGCTGCGGCGGCTCACGGTGCTCCCCCGCCGGCGGTGGGGGACGCCAGGTCGACGGGGCCGGGACCGTCCGTGACCGGGCTGGCCGCCGCCGCCGCACCAGGCGTGACGACCGACTCGGCCGGTGCGACCGGGACGCGGAGCATGACCGACGTGCCGCTGCCGGGCGAGGACCAGATCTGCGCCGAGCCCCCCACCCGCCTCGTCCTGGCCTCGACCGAGTTCTTGAGGCCGAGCCTGTCGGGCGCCGTGGCCGCGGCGTCGAAGCCGACCCCGTCGTCGATGATCATCACCGTCAGGTCGACGCCGTCGCCGTACACGACGACCTCGGCACGATCGGTGCCGCTGTGCACGGCGACGTTGGTGAGGCACTGGGCCACGGCGAGGCCCAGGGCCCGGCAGACGGCGGGCGCGAGCCGCGTCACGGCGCCGAGGTCTCCCGTGACGCCGACCTCGAGCCCGCCCTCTCGCGCCCGTGCGACGGCGTGGCCCAGCTCGGACGTCGTCCAGTCGCCCGGCCCGGTCGTCGGGGAGGCCGGGGCCGGGGCCCTCGTCTCGTCGACGAGCCACTCCTGGCCGACGAGCACCTCGAGGTCGGTCGCCATCGACGCCGCGGTCGCCGGGTCGAGCGGGCCGGGCCCGCCGGCCGTGATGGAGGCGAGGTGGTTCAGCACCGTGTCGTGCAGCAGCGCGGACGCCTGCTGTTCCACGTCGTGGCGGATGGCCTGCTTCTGTTGGTCGAAGGCCGCCCGGTGCAGGCTCGGCTGGGCACGGCCGACCCGTCCCCGCGCGAGCAGGGACGACGTCGCCGTCACGGACACGAGGAGCCACGCGAAGAGGACCGCGACGTCGAGACGAGGCGTCGCGCCGGTCTGCCACGTCGCCAGCTGGGTGACGATCTCTCCCAGGGCGAAGCCCGCGGTGGCCCAGAGCAGGCTGCCCCGGGAACGCAGCCCGCTGCCGCCGACCATGACGAGGGCGATCTTCGGCAGGGAGAGCGAGAAGGCGTCCGACGCCTGGACCGCCGGGATCTGAGCGAACAGGGTCACGGCGTACCAGTAGAGGCACGCCGAGCCGATGGCGAGGTACGCGAGCACGGCGGTCGTGCTGCGGAACCGCTCGACGACGAAGAGCATGCCGAGCATCGGCAACAACGCCAGGAGGGCAGGCCAGAGCAGGTAGGACGGCTCGGCGACCTGGTTCACGATCAGCAACAGGCCTGCACTCGCGAGGACGACGCTCGCGATGACGTGGCAGGCACGGGACAGCGCCCGGCCCACGGTCTGCGGGACGAGGTGTGCGGGGAGGCCGAGCAGCATGGCGGCCCCCTCCTGGTCGACGTGTCGGGCAGGTCGATCATGCCAGAACGAGGACTCGTCCTGTACCCCGTTATCTAGGGTCACCTCGCGGGACGGGGCCGGGACACCGGGGCGGCTGTGCCCCGACCTCGGGGACGAAGGGACGACGAGCGCTGCCGCGGTCAGAAGAGGCGTGGCTGAGACGACCGTGCACCGCCCGGCAGCTCGTGGGCGATGAGCGACCGGGGCCGTCCGTCCGCACCGAAGCCCAGCGTGCCCCTGGCTGCCGCAGCGTCGTCGAGGGCACTCGACCGGGTGGAGCCCGTCGCCGGGTCGGCCGTGCCGTGCTCGAGCCCGTGCTCGGCCAGGAGGGGCCGCATGCGGGCCGCGAGCCACTTGCGGTAGCCGAGGGGCGCGTAGGTGCTCGTCGCGTACATGTCGCGGTACCGCGTGACGAGCTCCGGGTGCTCACGTTCGAGCCAGGCCGACCACCACTCCTTGACGCCGGGCTTGAGGTGCAGGGCCGAGTACAGCAGGCTCGTCGCCCCGGAGGCGCGGACGGCCGCCAGGGCCCGGTGCAGGTGGTCGAGGTCGTCGGTCAGCCACGGCAGGACGGGCATCATGAAGACGGAGCAGCGGAGCCCCGCGTCGGTCGCCGCGCGGACGGTCGCGAGACGCGCGGCCGTGGTCGGCGTGCCCGGCTCGACCGACTGCTGCAGGGCGTCGTCGTGGATCGCGAACATCGCGATGTCGACCGGCACGTGCTGAGCCGCCTCGACGAGGAGCGGCAGGTCGCGCCTCAGCAGGGTCCCCTTGGTCAGGATGCTGAACGGGGTGCCCGAGTCGGCCAGGGCCGCGATGATGCCCGGCATGAGCCGGTACTTGCCCTCGGCGCGCTGGTACGGGTCGGTGTTCGTGCCGAGCGCGACGGGGTGGTGCTGCCACGACGGGCGACGCAGCTCGCGGGACAGCACCTCGGCGACGTTCACCTTGACGACGATCTGCCGGTCGAAGTCGTCGCCGCCGTCGAGGTCGAGGTACTCGTGCGTCGGCCGCGCGAAGCAGTAGACGCAGGCGTGGCTGCACCCTCGGTAGGGGTTGATCGTCCAGCCGAAGGGCAGGGCGGAGTCGCTGCCCGGCACGCGGTTGAGAGCGCTCTTCGCGAGGATCTCGTGGAACGTCACCCCGGCGAACTCGGGCGTCGTCACCGACGCGACCAGGTTCGACAGCTTCGCCAGCCCGGGCAGCGCCGACGAGTCGGTCGCCGTCGTCGCCTGTTCGCTCCACCTCATCGCCCGAGTCGAACACATGTTCGACCCGACGTCAAGCCCAGACCGACCCGCGCCTCCCCGGCCCGGCCCGGCTCGCCGGGCCGCGACCGGCAGAGGGCCGCTACGCGTGGATGCGCAGGGCCTCGGCGGTCGCCCCGAGCGTCGCGGCGGCTCGCGCCTCGTCGTCGGCGAGCTGGTCGCCGTAGGTAGGCACCATGCGGCGGAGCGTCGGCGTCCACCCGGCGATCCGGTCGGGGAAGCAGCGCTCGAGCACCGACAGCATGATCGGCACGGCGGTGGAGGCGCCCGGCGAGGCCCCGAGGAGACCCGCGATGGTGCCGTCCGCCGCCGAGACCACCTCGGTGCCGAACTGCAGCACACCGCCCTTCTTCGCGTCCTTCTTGATGACCTGCACGCGCTGGCCCGCGGTGATGCGGTACCAGTCGGCCGGGTCGGCGTCGGGCATGAACTCCCGCAGGGACTCGAACTTGCTGTCGCTGCTCGCCATCAGCTGGCCGACCAGGTACTTGACGAGCGACAGGTTCGCCAGCCCCGCGCGGATCATCGGGTACAGGTTGTGCGGCCGGATCGAGGCGAAGAGATCGAACCACGAGCCGTTCTTCAGGAACTTCGGGCTGAAGCCGGCGTACGGCCCGAACATCAGGCTCGCCTGGCCGTCCACGACACGGGTGTCGAGGTGCGGGACCGACATCGGGGGCGAGCCGACGGCGGCCTTGCCGTAGACCTTCGCGGCGTGCTTCGCCACGACGGCGGGGTCGTCGGTCCGGAGGAACTCGCCGCTGACCGGGAACCCGCCGAAGCCCTTGATCTCGTCGATGCCCGACTTCTGCAGCAGGTGCAGCGCGCCTCCCCCGGCGCCGACGAAGACGAACCGGGCGTCGACGCTCGTGGGCGTTCCGCCGACCTGGCGGCGCATGGCGACCCGCCACGTGCCGTCGGCGAGCTTCGTCAGACCGGTGACGCGGTGGTCGAGCTCGATGCGCGCCTCGTTCTCCTCGAGGTAGGTCAGCAGGAGGCGCGTGAGGCTGCCGAAGTCGACGTCGGTGCCGGCCTCGATGCGGGTCGCGGCGATCGGCTGGTCCTTCGCGCGGCCCACGATGAGGGAAGGGGCCCACGAGCGGATGACGGAGGCGTCGGTGCTGAACTCGATTCCGGCGAACAGCGGGTGGTCACGGAGCGCCTCGTGCCGCTTGCGCAGGTACTCGACGTTGGCCTCGCCCCAGACGAAGCTCATGTGCGGCGTCGAGTTGATGAACGCGGACGGCTCGGGGAGGGCCCCCTCGGCGACGAGGAACGACCAGAACTGCCGTGAGACCTGGAACTGCTCGTTGACCTTGACGGCGCTGCTCGTGTCGATCGTGCCGTCGGCGCGCTCGGGCGTGTAGTTGAGCTCGCAGAGGGCGGAGTGGCCGGTGCCCGCGTTGTTCCAGGGGTTGCTCGACTCCTGTGCGACGTCGCCGAGCGCCTCGTAGACCTGGATCGTCCAGGTGGGCTCGAGCTGCTTGATCATGGCGCCCAACGTGGCGCTCATGACGCCGGCCCCGATGAGGGCGACGTCGACGGGCTTCGTTGCCTTCGATGCTTCGGTCACGAGGTGCAGTCTAGGCGCGGCGTCTGGGTACGGACCGGCGCCCGGCTCGACGACGAGCTCCGCGAGAAGGCGGCGGGCGCCGCGACGGCTCAGAGCCCGAGGGTCGTCAGCTCGGTGTCCATCCGCCGCGCCATCTCCGCGTAGCCCTCGTCGTTCGGGTGCAGCCCGTCCGCGGCCATCCACTCGGGGTGCCCCTCGAGCCAGCGGGAGGCGCCCGGCACCCAGTCGGCGCCGACCTCGTCTGCTGCGTCGTGGACCCAGCCCGTGATGACGTCGACGCTCGCCGGTCGCTCGTCGGTGTACCAGAACGGCTCGACGACGACGAGGCGCGCGTCGGGCAGGGCGGACGCGATGCGGTCGAGGTCGTCGCCGATCTGGGCGTGGATGTCGTCGGCGCGGGCGTCGTACGAGAAGTTGTCGTTCAGCCCCATCGTGACGAACACGATGTCCGGCTCGGCGTCGATGACCAGTCCGGGCAGGTCGCCGCCCTCGAACGACGTGCGGTGGTTGACGAATCCGAGCCCGTTGACGCTCGGGTTGTACTCGCGCCAGCCGCGCTCCTCGCTGACGATCGTCGACCAGCGGTGCGACGCATCGGACGCACCCGTGCCGAGGGTGTACGAGTCGCCGTAGAAGGCCACGACCGGGCCGTCGCCCTCCGGGACCGCCGACGAGGCGGCCGGGCCGTCCGTGACGGGCCCGGCGCAGCCCGTCAGGACGGCGGCTGCAGCAGCGAGCAGGGCGACGAGGCCGGGCACGAGACGGGTCATGCCCGGTCTTCGGAGCGACGGAGGCGCGGGTTCGGTGGCGGGACCTACGCCGTCGCGAGACGGCGCGCCGCGACGATCTCGGCGATCTGCACGGCGTTCAGGGCCGCGCCCTTGCGGAGGTTGTCGTTGCTGATGAAGAGGGCGATGCCGCGGTTGCCGGGCACGCCCTCGTCCTGACGGACGCGGCCGACGAACGACGGGTCCTTGCCGGCGGCCTCGAGGGGCGTGGGCACGTCGGTGAGGACGACCCCCGGCGCGTCCGCGAGGAGCTCGCGGGCGCGAGCGGCGGTGAGCTCGGTCGCGAACTCGGCGTTGATCGACAGGGAGTGCCCGGTGAAGACCGGCACGCGCACGCAGGTGCCGCTGACGAGCAGGTCGGGACGCTCGAGGATCTTGCGGCTCTCGTTGCGGAGCTTCTTCTCCTCGTCGGTCTCGTCGAGGCCGTCGTCGACGATCGACCCGGCGAGGGGGATGACGTCGAAGGCGATGGGGCGCACGTAGACCGTCGGCTGAGGCATCTGCACCGCGCCTCCGTCGTGGACGAGGCCCGCAGCGTCGCCCTCGAGGGCCGCACGCGCCTGGCCGAGCAGCTCGTCGGCGCCCACGAGGCCGCTGCCGCTGACGGCCTGGTACGTGCTGACGACCAAGCGCTCGAGCGTCGCCTCGGCGTCGAGGACCTTGAGCACCGGCATCGCCGCCATGGTGGTGCAGTTCGGGTTGGCGACGATGCCCTTCACGGCCTGGTCGATGGCGTGCGGGTTGACCTCGCTGACCACCAGCGGGACCTCGGGGTCCATGCGCCAGGCGCTCGAGTTGTCGATGACGAGCACGCCGGCCTCCGCGAAGCGGGGGGCGTGCGCCCGGCTGCCGGTGGCGCCGGCCGAGAAGAGCGCGATGTCGAGCCCTCTCGGGTCGGCCGTCTCGACGTCCTCGACGACGACGTCGACGCCGCGGAACGGCAGGGTCGTGCCCGCCGAGCGTGCCGTGGCGAAGAAGCGGATCTCGGCGATCGGGAACTCGCGCTCGGCGAGCAGCTTGCGCATGACCTTGCCGACCTGGCCGGTGGCGCCGACCACGCCGACGCGCAGACCTTCAGACATCTCGTGCTCCTGGGGGTGGTGAGGGTGGGGGGATGGTGACCGGGGAGGGTCGTCTCGGGTGCGCCGGTCAGCGACCGGTGCCACCCCAGACGACGGCCTCGACGTCGGCGTCGAGCTCGAAGGCCGTGTGCACGACGCGCAGGGCCTCGGCGAGCGTGTCGGCACGCGTCACGACCGAGATGCGGATCTCGCTCGTCGAGATCATCTCGATGTTGATGCCGGCCTCGAACAGGGCCGTGAAGAGGCGCGCCGAGACGCCGGCGTTGGTGCGCATGCCGGCGCCGACGAGGGCGAGCTTGCCGATCTGGTCGTCGTACTGCAGCGACTCGAAGCCGATCTCGGCCCGGTCGGACTCGAGGGCGTTCAGGACGACCGAGCCCTCGGACTTCGGCAGCGTGAACGAGATGTCGGTGCGGCTGGTCGACGCGGCCGAGACGTTCTGCACGATCATGTCGATGTTCGCGCTCGTCTTGGCGACCGTGCGGAAGATCTGTGCGGCCTTGCCGGGGACGTCGGGGACGCCGACGACGGTGACCTTCGCCTCGCTCAGGTCGCCCGCGACACCGCTGATGATGGGCTCTTCCACGTTCTCTCCCTCTTTCGGGTTGACGACCAAGGTGCCCTCGCCGTTGTGGAACGACGAGCGGACGTGCAGGGTGACGCCGTGGCGTCGGGCGTACTCGACGGCACGGATGTAGAGCACCTTCGAGCCGGCGGCGGCGAGCTCGAGCATCTCCTCGCTCGTGATGCGGTCGAGCTTGCGGGCGCGGGGCACGACGCGGGGGTCGGCCGTGAAGATGCCGTCGACGTCGGTGTAGATCTCGCAGACGTCGGCGTCGAGCGCGGCGGCGAGCGCCACGGCCGTCGTGTCGGAGCCGCCCCGCCCGAGCGTCGTGATGTCGCCCGTGCTGCGGTTGAAGCCCTGGAACCCTGCGACGATGGCGACCGACCCGGCGTCCAGCGCCTCCCGGATGCGCCCCGGCGTGACGTCGACGATGCGCGCCTTGCCGTGCTGGGCGTCCGTGATCATGCCCGCCTGGCTGCCCGTGTAGGAGCGGGCCTCGACGCCCTGGCTGCGGATCGCCATGGCGAGCAGGGCCATGCTGATGCGCTCGCCCGCGGTGAGGAGCATGTCGAGCTCGCGACCCCCGGGCATAGGCGTCACCTCGGCGGCGAGGTCGAGCAGCTCGTCGGTCGTGTCGCCCATGGCGCTGACGGCGACGACGACGTCGTTCCCGGCCTTGCGCGTCTCGACGATGCGCTTCGCGACGCGCTTGATGCTCTCGGCGTCGGCGACGGAGGACCCGCCGAATTTCTGCACGATCAAGCTCACGGTGGCGGCTCCAGGAGGTGGGTGGCAGGAGGAGGCGGGCGCGGTCGGGCTGGCGGCGCCTGCGTCCGATGATTCTAGGAGGTGCCCGGCCCGTGTGACGACCGGTCGCGACCGCCCTGTGGACGGCCGCCTCCTCGCCCCCGGCCGGTCGGCCCGACTGCTCTCGCGACCTCTAGCGTGGGGGCATGACCGACACCGTCGCGGATGCCCGCGGATCCGCCAGCCGCCTCCAGGACAGCCGTGCACTCCGCATCTTCGCGCGGGTGGGCTTCGCCGTGAACGGGCTGCTCCACGTCCTGATCGGCGGCATCGCCCTCGGCGTCGCGGCGGGCGGCGGCGGCGAGGCCGACCAGGGCGGCGCGCTCGGCCAGCTCGCCTCGCGCCCCGGCGGCGCCGCCGTGCTGTGGGTCGTCGTCGTGGGGCTGTGGGCCCTCGGCCTCTTCCAGCTGCTCGAGGCCGCCCTGGTGCGGGGCACGGACAAGGAGGCGTGGGCCGAGCGAGCGAAGGAAGGCGGCAAGGGAGTCGCCTACGTCGCCGTCGGCGTCACCGCGTTCACCTTCGCCCGGGGCGGGTCGTCGGACAGCTCGGACCAGACGCAGAGCCTCAGCTCGCGCCTCATCGCGACGCCCGGCGGGGTCGTGCTGCTCGTCGTCCTCGCCCTGGCCGTCGTCGCGATCGGCGTCTACTTCGTCGCCAAGGGCCTCCGGCAGGAGTTCCGTGACGACCTCGTCGTGCCGTCGGGGACCGCCGGTCGCGTGACCGTCGCGCTCGGCGTCGTCGGCTACGTCGCCAAGGGCATCGCGATCGCCGTGGTCGGCGTGCTCTTCGCGGTCGCGGCCCTCACGGCCGATCCCGAGGAGGCCAGCGGGCTGGACGGCGCCCTCAAGGCCCTGGCCGCGCTGCCGGCCGGCGTGGTCGTGCTGTCGGTCGTCGCGGCAGGGCTGATCGCCTTCGGCCTCTACAGCGTCGTGCGGGCCCGTCGCGCGCGCCTCTGAGCCGGAGGGCTACTCGGAGACGAGACGGCGTCCCTCGAACGCACGCCCGAGGGTGACCTCGTCGGCGTACTCGAGGTCGCCGCCGACCGGCAGCCCCGACGCGAGACGCGTCACGCGCAGGCCGAACGGCGCGAGCATCCTCGACAGGTACGTGGCCGTGGCCTCGCCCTCGAGGTTGGGGTCGGTCGCGATGATGACCTCCTGCACGGTGTCGTCGGCGAGGCGCTGGACGAGCTGGCGGATGCGCAGGTCGTCCGGACCGACGCCGTCGATCGGGCTGATGGCCCCGCCGAGCACGTGGTAGAGCCCGCGGAACTCGCGGGTCCGCTCGATCGCCTGGACGTCCTTCGCTTCCTCGACCACGCAGATGGTGGCCGGCGAACGACGCGGGTCGCGGCAGATGGAGCAGCGCTCCTGCTCGGTGACGTTGCCGCAGACCTCACAGAACCGCACCTTCGTGCGGACGTCCACCAGCAGCTCCGACAGCCGCGTCGTGTCGTGGGTCTCGGTCTGCAGGATGTGGAACGCGATCCGCTGCGCCGACTTCGGCCCGATGCCCGGGAGGCGGCCGAACTCGTCGATCAGCTCTTGGACGATGCCCTCGTACACGGACTACTCGCTTCTCTGAGGCGTCACGCGGGGAGCGATCGTCTCTTCTTCGATGAACTGGGCGCCGAGGATCTCGCGGACGACGGCCTCGCCGTAGCGGGACCCGGCCGGGATGCCCCGCCGGGGGTCGCCCGCGGCGGCACGGCGCTGGCTCGCACTCGGGCCCCGCGCCGGCGCAGGTGCCGACGCAGCGGCGGCTGACGGCGCCGCCGGTGCAGCCGGGGCCGCGTCGGAGGGCGGCGGCGTCGCGTCGACCGTGGGGGCGCCGCCGGGCGGCTCCTCCGTGATGAACTCGGGTTCGTCGGGCTCTGGCGGGGGCGTCTGCGGGATCGTCGCGACGTCCCAGCCGGTGACGGGACCCGACGTGGGCCGTGCCTCGGACCGCGGGGGTGCCGAGACCGGTGCCGCGGCAGGGGCCGATGCCGGGCGCGGCTCCCGGGGGGCCGTGGCCGGCGCAGGCGCGGACGTGGGAGCCGTCTGCGGCTCAGGCGCCAAGACGGCAGCAGCACGCTCGTCCGGGACGACCGGTGCCGGCTCGTCGCTCACGGGCTCGTCACGCGCGGGCTCGTCGCGCGCCGGCTCGTCGCGCGCCGGGGCCGGCTCGGTCGGAGCCACGGCGGCGGCGGCCGCCGGGGCCGGCCCGTCGGCCGGGCCCTCCACTCGGGCGATGTACTTGACCCGGACGCCGAGCACCTGCTGGATGGCCCGGCGGAGGTACTCGCTGACGCCCTCGCCGGCGCCCTGGGGCTTCTTGAACTCGTCGACGTCGTGCGCGCTGGGGAACGCCAGGGTCAGCACCTCGTCGGCGTAGCCCTGCACGCTCGCGGTGACGACGACCATCCACGCGGTGCGGCGGGCCTTCTCCACGGCCTCGACGATCTCGGGCCAGGCGTCGCGCATCTGATGCAGCGAGACCGGGCCGACCGGAGAGGCGGCTCCGTCGGAGCCCGCACCCGCACCGGGCGGGACGGCCCCCTCGACCGCGGGCGTCTGAGCCCAGGCGGCGGAGTGCGCGGCCGTGGGCGTCGCCGGCTCGGTCGCGGCCGGCTCGCCGACGGCCGGACCGTCGGCAGCGGCCGGCGGTGCGTCGCGGGCAGGAGCGGCGGGCGTGCTCGGCACGTCGGGCGCGACGGCACCCCAGGCCGCCGAGGCCGCGGCCGGGTCCGACGACGTCGCCGCCGGAGCGGCAGCCGCTGCCTGCGAGGCGGACGACACGACGCCGGCCGGCTGACCCGCGGCACCTGCCCCCCGGGCGGGAGCAGCGGACGGGGCCACGGCCGTCTGCACGGGGCGCGCAGGGTGGGCGGCGTCGCCCGCGGCGCCGTCGACGCCCACGCGGCGCTCGAGCCGCTCGACCCGGGCGAGCGCGCCCCGCGTCGTCTCGTCGGCCTCGGGCACGAGCACCCGGGCGATCATCAGCTCGAGGTGGAGGCGCGGCGACGTGGCGCCCGTCATGTCGGTGAGGGCCCGGTTGACGACGTCGGCCGAGCGCGAGAGCTCGGCGGCGCCGAACGCGTGCGACTGCTGCACGAGCCGGTCGAGCTCTTCGGGCGTGACGCCGCGCAGCACGGCGGAGGCGCCCTCGACCGTCGCGCCGACGACGATGAGGTCGCGGAGCCGCTCGAGCAGGTCCTCGACGAAGCGCCTCGGGTCCTGACCCGTCTGGACGACCCGGTCGACGGCCGCGAACGCGGCTGCCCCGTCGCGCTGCCCCAAGGCGACCACGACGTCGTCGAGGAGGGCCGCGTGGGTGTAGCCGAGCAGGGCGACCGCGCGCTCGTACTCGATGCCGCCGCTCTCGCTGCCGGCCATGAGCTGGTCGAGGAGCGACAAGGTGTCGCGCACCGACCCGCCGCCGGCCCGGACCACGAGGGGCAGGACGCCCGGGGCAGCCGCGACGCCCTCGCTCTCGGCGAGCTGCTGCACGTACTCGAGCATCTGCGCAGGCGGGACCAGCCGGAACGGGTAGTGGTGGGTGCGCGACCGGATCGTGCCGATCACCTTGTCGGGCTCGGTCGTCGCGAAGATGAACTTGACGTGCTCCGGCGGCTCCTCGACGACCTTGAGCAGCGCGTTGAAGCCCTGCGGCGTGACCATGTGGGCCTCGTCGAGGATGAAGATCTTGAACCGGTCGCGCGCCGGGGCGAACACGGCGCGGTCGCGGATGTCGCGAGCGTCGTCGACGCCGTTGTGGCTGGCGGCGTCGATCTCGATGACGTCGAGTGAGCCGCCCCCGTCTCGCGCGAGCTCGACGCACGAGTCGCACACGCCGCACGGCGTGTCGGTCGGGCCCTGGGCGCAGTTGAGGCAGCGCGCCAGGATGCGGGCCGACGTCGTCTTGCCGCAGCCTCGGGGGCCGCTGAACAGGTAGGCGTGGTTGACGCGGTCGGCGCGCAGCGCCGTGCGGAGCGGATCGGTCACCTGCGACTGTCCGATCAGCTCGGCGAAGTTCTCTGGCCGGTAACGGCGATACAGGGCTGTGACCACGGGACAAGAGTAGTCGGGGCCACCGACGTCCGCGCCGGGCAGCGGACGACGCGACCCCTCATCGGGGGTGGGTCCTCCCCTGGCGCGACCCACGCCTCCTTGGTATCTTCGACCCACCGGACGAGCCTCACCAGCTCGTGCCGAACCGCCTCACCAGCGGTGACGCACCGGTCGCGACCCACCCTCGCGGCAGACCGGTCAGGATCAGGATCAGGAGACACCCGCATGTCTGCAGCCACGGCGTCCTCGCGCGCCCACCGCCTCTCCGTCTCGGGCAAGGTCAGGGCGGTCCTCGCCCTCGGCACCGTGCTCGGGCTCGGCACCGTCGCGACCCTCGCGGCGTTCACCGACACCGTGACCGCGACCGGCAGCTTCAGCACGGGCACGCTCGACCTCAAGCTGAACGACCAGGACGTCACGACGGCCCTCACCGGCCTGACGATGACCGCGGCGAAGCCCGGGGACCAGACCTACGCGCTCCTCACGGTGCGGAACGGCGGCACCCTGCCGTTCAACTACGCCTACACGACGGTCGCCGGCGGCGCCGACGCGGCCGTCCTCGGCCCGGTGCTGAACTTCGGCGTCGCGAGCCTCGGCACGGGCACCTACAACGTCGGCACGCCCCCGACCTGCAACGCCACCACGTTCAGCGCGACCCCCGCCACGGTGGTCACGCCCAGCACGACCAAGCTCAGCGCGGGGCCGGCCACGGCGGCCGCCCGGGCCCTGGCGGTCAACCAGGTCGAGTACCTCTGCGTCCGCGCCGAGGTCCCCTCCGACGCGACCAACACGGTGCAGAACAAGTCCGTGACGGCGACCATGACGGTGACCGCCACCCAGCAGTAGCTGCCCCGCAGCTCCTCCCAGCCCCCGCCTCCCAGGGCGGGCGTCCCGAGGCCCCCGCCCCCGTGGCGGACGCGGCCCGGACACGGGAACGGCGGAGTCCGGCGTCGGGTGCCCGACTCCGCCGTTCCCCTCACGATCCACCTGCCCGACGCGCGACGAGGGGAGCCACGCATGGCGTCCTCCCCCGGACGCGCGCGGCACGACCGGCCGCCGGTCGACCACGCCCGCCGCAACGCCCGGGCGCGCTTCTTCGCTCGCGAGTTCGTCCTCTGGGCCGGCGCCCTCACCGGCGTGGTGTGCCTGACGGCTGCTGCCCTCGCCGTCTTCGCGGGCGTCACTCCCCTGATCTTCCGCTCCGGCTCGATGTCCCCCGACATCCCCACCGGAGCGCTCGCACTCGCGCGGACGGTGCCCGCGGCGGAGGTGGCCGTCGGCGACGTCGTCAGCGTCCCCCGCGCGGACGGCGTCCGCGTCACCCACCGCGTGGTCGAGACGGACGACGCGGGCGGCGCCTCCCGGTCCCTCGTCCTCAAGGGCGACGCGAACCCCGTGACCGACCCCGAACCGGTGGTCGTCGCGGAGGCCGACCGCGTGTTCTGGTCGACGCCGCGCCTCGGCGAGTGGGTCGACCAGGCCCTCGCCCCCGGCTGGGTGTTCGTCGTCGGCACGCTGTTCGGCATGCTCGCCATGATCGGCTTCCGCCGCCCGCGCGCCGAGGACCTCGCCGCGACCGCCCACGAACCGGCATCTGCCGACGGGGGCCGAGCCGAGGAGGCGCGTTCCCGTCACGAGGACGGGCCGCGCCACGCGGCCGGCCGGCACCGCACCGCCGGCACCGCCGGCACCGCCGGCACCGCCGGCACCGCCGGCACCGCCGCCGTGTCGACGGTCGTCGCGCTCGCCCTCGCCGCGACCCTGACTGCCGCTCCTCCCGAGCCCACCCTCGCCGCCTTCGGGGACACGGCCCGCGCGACCGGGACGGCGACCACGGGGACCCTCGTGGGCGCCTCGGCGATCGCGTGCACCGGCGGAGGTCTCCTCGGGGCCCCCGTCCTGTCGTGGGACGTCCCGACGCCACTCCCCGCGGGCGGAGTCGAGCCGCCGTCGTGGAACGTCTACCGGAACGGCGTGACCCTGCCTGTCGCCACCGTGACGACGAGGAGCTACCAGGTGCCAGCGGAGATCCTGGGCGTCAGCACCGCGACCTACCGCGTGCAGGGCACGGCCGGCACCGCGCCGTGGTCGTCGCCCTTCTCGGGGACCCGAACGGTGAACTTCGGCCTGCTGGGAGTCACCTGCAGCACGGCGACGTGACCCGCCGACCCTGACCGCACCACACAGGACGCGGCGCCGAAGCGCCGGGAGCGCAGCGGCGCGCCGTCCCGACAGCGCGACCGGCTGATCCCGTCCGCACCAGGCAGGACACCGCGCCGACGCGCCGCAGGGGCGGCGGCGCACCGTCCCGACAGCGCGACCGGCTGATCCCGTCCGCACCACGCAGGACACCGCGCCGAAGCGCCGCGGGGGCAGCGGCGCACCGTCCCGACAACGCGACCGGCTGATCCCGTCCGCACCACGCAGGACACCGCGCCGAAGCGCCGCGGGGGCAGCGGCGCGTTAAAAGGAAAGACCCCTCACGCACCCGCCAGAGCCCGGTTGCCCTTGCTGCGTTTCCGCCCTGGGGGAGTTGGCCTGGATGGCGCCACGTGAGGAGCCTCGAGAAGTTTAGCGGCTCCTGGGTGGTCTGCGCGACACGGGGTGTTCCCTGGGTGCATGAGAATCGTCATCGCCGGAGGACACGGCAAGATCGCCCAGCTCCTCGAACGCCGACTCGCCGACGCCGGGCACGACCCGGTCGGCATCGTCCGCAACCCCGACCACACGTCCGATCTCGAGGCGGCGGGTGCCCGCGCGCTCGTCGTCGACCTGGAGCAGACCGACGTCGAGACCCTCGCGGGTCACCTCGACGGTGCCGACGCCGTGGTCTTCGCAGCCGGCGGCGGGGGCGGCAGCGGCGCCGAGCGCAAGCTCACGATCGACCGTGACGGCGCCGTCCTGCTCGCCGACGCGGCGGAGAAGGCGGGCGTCTCCCGCTACGTGATGGTGTCGGCCATCGGCACGGACGACTTCGACCCCGAGAAGGCCCAGCTGCCCGCCGAGGACGACGACGCCGTCTACCAGGTGTACATGCGCGCGAAGAGCGAGGCCGACGCCGACCTGCGCGCCCGCGACGGCCTCGACTGGACCGTCGTGCGCCCCGGCGGCCTCACCGACGACCCCGGCACCGGACAGGTCACGGTGGGCCAGACCGTCGAGCGGGGCACGGTCTCCCGCGCCGACGTGGCGGAGGTGATCGCCACGGCCATCATCGAGGGCACCGCGGTCCGGACGCAGTTCGAGCTCGTCTCGGGTGAGACCCCCGTCTCGGACGCGCTCGCCACGATCAAGTACTGAGGTCGACGCAGGGGCCGACCCTGCCGACGACGAGAGGGGCCCGGGAGGCGCGACATGCGCCTCCGGGGCCCCTCTCGTCGTCCGGCTGACGGGCCGGCCGCCACGACCTAGCGGAGCGCCGCGGCCTGCCGGGCGATCTCGAGCTCCTCGTTCGTGGGGACCACGAGGACGTCGACGGACGCTCCGTCGGGCGAGATGCGGCGGGCGTCCCGCGAGGCTAGCTCGTTGCGGTCGTCGTCGACCCGGATGCCGAAGAAGTCGAGCCCGGCCAGCGTCCGGCGGCGCAGCAGGGCGTTGTTCTCGCCCACGCCCGCGGTGAAGACGACCGCGTCGAGGCCGCCGAGCTGGGCGACGTAGGCGCCGACGTAGTGGCGGATGCGGTGGCGGTAGACGGCCAGCGCCGACTCCGCCACGGCGTCGCCGCGCGAGGCGCTGTCCTGCACGTCGCGCATGTCGCCGCTGCCGGTGAGGCCGAGCAGCCCGCTGCCCTTGTTCAGCAGGGTCTCGAGCTCGTCGAAGTCGAGACCCGCCTCGCGGTGCAGGTGGAAGACGGCTGCCGGGTCGATGTCGCCGGACCGCGTGCCCATGACGAGCCCCTCGAGGGGCGTCATCCCCATGCTCGTCTCGATCGAGCGGCCGCCGTCGATCGCCGCGGCGGAGGCGCCGTTGCCGAGGTGCAGGACGATGATCTTGAGCTCGGCGAGCGGACGGCCGAGGAACTCGGCGGTCTTCTCGGACACGTACTTGTGCGAGGTGCCGTGGAACCCGAACCGGCGCACGTGGTGCTTCTCGGCCAGCTCCGCGTCGATGGCGTAGGTGTACGCGGCAGGCGCCAGCGTCTGGTGGAACGCCGTGTCGAACACCGCCACGTGGGGCACGTCGGCGAACGCCTCCTTCGCGGCCCTGATGCCCTGCAGGTTCGCGGGGTTGTGCAGCGGTGCCAGCGCGGAGAGGCGGTCGATCGCCTTCTCCACCTCGTCGGTGACGAGGGTGGCCCGGTCGAAGTCCACTCCCCCGTGCACGACACGGTGGCCGACGGCCGTGGGCGGGTGCTCGTCGAAGGAGGGGCCCTGCGCGGCGAAGGCGGCCATCATCGCCTCGAACCCGGCCGCATGGTCGGCGATCGGCTGCGAGTCGTTGCTGCTCTCGGCACCCGTCAGGTGGTTGCGGTGCCGGGTCTGGCCCACCGCCTCCCCGATCCGCTCGACCAGCCCCGACGCGAGCGTCGTCTCGTCGTCCAGCTCGATCAGCTGGTACTTGAACGACGACGAGCCGGAGTTGACGACGAGCACTGCGCTCACGGGGTGTTCCCTTCGGTGGTGGTGGAGGTCTCGGCGGCGGCGGCCTCGGTGCCGGCCTGGATGGCGGTGATGGCCACCGTGTTGACGATGTCGCCGACGAGCGCGCCGCGCGAGAGGTCGTTGATCGGCTTGCGGAGGCCCTGCAGGATGGGTCCGATCGCGACCGCCCCCGCGCTCCGCTGCACGGCCTTGTACGTGTTGTTGCCGGTGTTCAGGTCGGGGAAGATGAACACGGTCGCCCGCCCCGCGACCTCGGAGTCGGGCATCTTCGCGGCGGCCACGACCGGGTCGGCTGCGGCGTCGTACTGGATCGGGCCCTCGACGAGCAGGTCGGGGCGGCGCTCACGCACCAGCGCCGTCGCGGCGCGGACCTTCTCGACGTCCGCGCCCGAGCCGCTGTCGCCCGTGCTGTAGCTGAGCATCGCGACGCGCGGCTCGATGCCGAACTGCACCGCGGTCTCGGCCGACGAGAGGGCGATGTCGGCGAGCTGCTCGGCGGTCGGGTCGGGGATGACGGCGCAGTCGCCGTAGACCAGCACGCGGTCGGCGAGCGCCATGAGGAACACGCTCGACACGACGCCGACGCCCGGCACCGTCTTGATCACCTCGAACGCGGGGCGGATGGTGTGGGCGGTCGTGTGCGCCGCCCCGGAGACCATGCCGTCGGCGAGGCCGAGCTTGACCATCATCGTGCCGAAGTACGAGACGTCCGTGACGGTGTCCATCGCCATGCTCGCCGAGATGCCCTTGTGGGCGCGCAGCTTCGCGTACTCGGCGGCGAACTGCACCTGCAGGCTGGCGTCGAACGGGTCGAGCACCCGGGCGTCGGCGAGGTCGAGGCCGAGCTCGGCGCCGCGTGCGCGGATCACGCCCTCGTCGCCCAGCAGCGTGAGGTCGGCCACGCCGCGCTGCAGCAGCGTCGACGCGGCACGCAGGATGCGGTCGTCGTCGCCCTCGGGCAGCACGATGTGCTTCTTCACGCTCCGGGCGCGCTCGAGCAGCTGGTGCTCGAACATCAGCGGCGTGACGACGCCGGAGGGGCTGACCTCGAGCAGGCGGAGCAGCTCCCTGCCGTCGACGTGCGTCTCGAAGAGCGACAGCGCGAGGTCGTACTTGCGGGGCGAGTCGGCGGCGAGACGGCCCCGGGTCTGGGTGATGGCCAGCGCGGCGTCGTAGGTGCCCAGCTCGCTGCGGGCGATGGGCAGCGTGCTGCCGAGGCCCTCGACGAGGCGGTCGACCTGGGGCGCCAGCGCGAAGCCGCCGTTCAGCACGACCGCGGCGAGCGACGGGAACGTCTCGGACGCGTGGGCGAGCACCGTCGCGACGAGGACGTCGGACCGGTCGCCGGGCACGACCACCACGGCCCCCTCGATCAGCCGCGGGAGCACGTTCTCCATCGACATGGCGGCGACGACGACCCCCTCGACCTCACGGTCGAGCAGGGCCTCGTCGCCGCGCAGGAACGTCGAGCCGGTCGCCCCGAGCACGGCACGGACGGTGGGGGCGACGAGGAGGCGGTCCTCCGGCAGTGCCCAGACGGGCACGGTGCCCGAGGGGCTCGCGGCGAGCGCCTGGCCCACGCCCTCGACGACGTCGTCGAGGTGCTCGGGGTCGACCCGGTTCGCGACGACGGCGAGCAGGCTGGCGTGCTCGTTGCGGAGCTCGGCCGTCGTGACCTCGGCCACCTGGCGCATGTCCGCGCCGGTGCGCGGGGTCGTGCCGTCGGCGGCGCTGCGGCCGCCGAGGACGAGCAGCACGGGGGCGCCGAGGTTGGCGGCCACCCGGGCGTTGAAGGACAGCTCGGTGGGGCTGCCGACGTCGGTGTAGTCGGAGCCGATCACGACGACCGCGTCGCACTGCCGCTCGACGGCGGAGAACCGGCTGACGATCGCGGCGAGTGCGGCGTCCGGGTCGCGGTGCACGTCGTCGTAGGTGACGCCGACGCACTCCTCGTAGTCGAGGTCGACGCTGTCGTGCGCGAGCAGCAGCTCGAGCACGTAGTCGCGCTCGCGCGTCGAGCGGGCCACGGGGCGGAACACCCCCACCCGGCCGACCTCGTGGCTCAGGGTGTCGAGCACGCCGAGGGCGATCGTCGACTTGCCGGTGTGGCCTTCTGCGGACGTGATGTAGATGCGGGTGGACACGTCGCCCAGCCTACGTCCGGCGGGCTCCGAGGCGCCGGGGAGGTCAGCGGGGCAGACGCGGGCTGTCCGGGTTCAGCAGCGAGTGCCTGCGGCCGTAGCCGAAGTAGAGCGCGAGACCGACGAGCAGCCAGATGCCGAAGCGCAGCCAGGTCTCCCAGTGCAGCTGCGAGATGAGGAACCCGCTCGCCAGCACCCCGAAGGCCGGGACGAAGGGCATGAACGGGAGGCGGAAGGTGCGCGGCTCGTCGGGCCTGCGGTAGCGGAACACGATGACCGCGACGCAGACGACCACGAACGCGGCGAGGATGCCGATGTTCGTCAGGTCGGCGACGGCGCGGATGGGGAACACCCCGGCGAGCAGCGCGGAGGCGATGCCCGCGATCCACGTGACGCGCTGCGGGACGCCCTTGCGGTCGGTCCGCGCGAACCAGCCGGGCAGCAGGCCGTCGCGGCTCATCGAGAACCAGACCCGCGTGACGCCGAGCAGGAACGTGAGCATGACGGTGAGGATCGAGATGACCGCGAACACCGAGATGATCGTGGCCACCACCGGCAGTCCGACGCTGCTGAAGGCCGAGGCGAAGCCGGCGGCCGGATCGATCTCGCGGTAGTCCTGCATGCCGGTGAGCACCAGCGTGGCGGCGACGTAGAGGATCATCGCGATGATCAGCGACAGGATGATCGCCTTCGGCATGTGCTTCTTGCCGTCGACGCTCTCCTCCGCCGCGGTGCTCATCGCGTCGTAGCCGAAGACGGCGAAGAAGACGGTGGCGGCCCCGGTGAAGACCGGCCCGAAGCCGTTGGGCACGAAGGGCGAGAAGTTCTCGGCGCTCAGGTGGAACAGGCCGATGCCGATGATGAACAGCACCAGCAGCACCTTGATGCCGACGGCGACGATCTCGAAGCGGCCGAACGCCTTCGACCCCCGGCTCAGGATGAAGGTGACGACCAGGCAGACGACGATCGCGGGCAGGTTGACCACGCCGCCCTGCCCCGCGTCGGGCGTCGAGGCGATCGCGTCGGGGAGCTGCAGCCCGAGCCCCGAGAGGAACGCGTCGAAGTAGCCCGAGATGCCGATCGCGACGACGGCCACGATGGCCACGTACTCGAGCAGCAGGTCCCAGCCGATGAACCAGCCGATGATCTCGCCGAGGGCGACGTAGCCGTAGGTGTAGGCGGAGCCGGCCCGCGGGATCATGCCCGCGAACTCGGCGTACGAGAGCGCCGCCGCGGCACTGGCGAGACCGGCGATCAAGAAGGAGAACAGGACGGCCGGTCCGACCCCGGGGTTCGCGTCGTCGCCGTGGGCGACGAGCCCCGCCAGCGAGAAGATGCCGACGCCGATGATGCCGCCGACGCCGATGGCCGTCAGCTGCCACAGCCCGAGGCTCTTGAAGAGGCCGGTGCCCCCGGTCTCGTCCTCGATCTGCTGCACGGGCTTCTTGCGGAGCACCGAGCGGGATCCGTCACGTCGTGTGGTCACGAGAGCCTCCTGTGCGCACGCCGTCGTGCGCGGTCTGGCCGAGGGGCGCAGGTGCGCCGTCGCGATATGTTATCCCCGCGGCGGCTCCGGGCGGGACCCGGTCTCCTGGCCCCGCCCGGCCCGACGGCTCAGGAGTAGTCGTGCTGCGCGACTCCGAGGGAGCGGTACACCGCGTTCCCCTCAGTCGAGGTGTCGGGGTCGAGCTCCCAGTTGACGTCGTCGCCGCCGTCGGCCGCGGGCCGGACGAGGCTCTTCTGCGGCTGGCCGCCGATCGACTCGAGCTGCTCGGTGCGGGCCTCCTGGCCGTCGTCGCCGAGGAAGGACGCGGTGTAGGTGTCGTCAGTCATGACCAGAACCTACGCGGGCGTCCTCGGGTCGGACCGGCGCCTCCGACGGTTCACAGGGTCGGGCAGCCCGCACGCCGGGATCCTCGCCGGGCTCGGCCCCTCCTATGATCGTGCCGTGATCATCCGCCCCGCCGCCGAGTCCGACCTCCCCGGGGTCCTCGAGATCCACGCCGACGCCGTCGCCCGCTCGACGGCCATCTGGACCGACGTGGAGCCCGACCTGCAGGGGCGCCGCGACTGGCTCGCCGCCCACAGCCGCCCGGGGACGGCCGCGATCGTCGCCGTCGAGGGCGACCTCGTCGTCGGGTACGCGAGCTTCGGTCCGTTCCACGCCAAGGACGGCTACCGCCACACGGTCGAGAACAGCGTCTACGTGCGCGAGGGCCGCCAGGGCGCCGGCATCGGCCGCAGCCTGCTGGAGGCGCTGGTCGCCGGGGCCACGGAGGCCGGCCACCACGTCATGGTCGCCCTCGTCGAGGCCGGCAACGAGGGCTCGGTGCGGCTGCACCGGTCACTCGGCTTCGAGGACGCGGGGCTGCTGCGCGAGGTCGGCGTCAAGTTCGGCCGCTGGCTCGACCTTCGGTACATGACGCTGATGCTGGACGGCATCGCCGCTTCCTAGGCCCGCCGCACGCCGCCTGCGCCGCCACCGCTCGAGCTACACCCCTGGACCCGCACTACACCCCCGGAACGGAGGGTGCTGTGCCGATCCGGGGGTGTGATTCGCGCACATATGGCCAGGTACACCTTGTCTCGAACGCGCAATTGCCGCTGCGCTGTCATGCCCGGCGCGACGGCCGCCTCCTGGGCCGCCGTCGAGCGGGCCCCTCGGAACCCACGCCCACCCTCGGGCGCGCGGGAGGGTGCGCGCGGGTTCGAGGGGTGCGGGCGGCGCCGCACGGGCACGAACGCACGAACGGCCCTCCCGCAGGGGGAGGGCCGTTCCGGTGTCGCCCGAAGGGCGAACCAACGGAGGACGAGCGATGGCCCTCCCGCAGGGGAGGGCCATCGCGACGCGGAGGATAGGGGATTCGAACCCCTGAGGGCTTGCACCCAACACGCTTTCCAAGCGTGCGCCATAGGCCACTAGGCGAATCCTCCAGGGCGGGCGACAGCATCACTGGCGCACGACCTCGTCCATGGTAGCGGACGGCGCGAGGTGCTGCGGACGCACCTGCGGCGCGCGGCGGGCCGAGGAGGCGGCGGGCACGCGGCGCGCGGCCGGCCCGACGTAGCATCGTCGGATGGACTCCCCCGCCTCCGCCCGCGTCGACAGCTGGCTGTGGGCGGTCCGTGTCTACAAGACGCGCTCGGCGGCGACGGCGGGCTGCCGCGCCGGGCACGTCCGGGTGAACGGCGAGCGGGTCAAGGCGTCGCAGTCGGTCCGGCCCGGCGACGAGGTCCGGGTGCGCGTGGCCGGGTTCGACCGGATCCTCGTGGTCCGCACGTGCCTCGTGAAGCGGGTGGGCGCCTCCGTCGCCGCCGAGGCGATGACCGACCTGACGCCGCCTCCTCCCCCGCGCGAGGAGACCGCCGTGGTGGCGGTCCGGGACAGGGGGGCCGGTCGACCGACGAAGCGCGAACGCCGCGACCTCGAGAAGCTCCGCGACCGCTGACGAGGCAGTCGGGCACACGCCGGTGAGTCGACGCCGGGAGGCTGCCGAGCCGCACTTTCGCGGACCGGACAGAGCGGTCCGGCCCGGGGGGCGCCTCCCTTATGATCGGTGCCACGGCAGGCCGTCGGGTCGACGGTCGTCCTCTCTGAGGGGGGAGGCAGCCGAGGGCCGAGGGGGCTGACATGGTGACCGGTGTCGCGCGCGACGACTTCGAGGTGATCGCCGTGCCCCGGCGCACGATCGCCCGGACCGCCGTGCTCACCGCGGTCCTCAGCCTCGTGCCCGTGCTCGGGGCCCTGCTCTGGCTGACCTGGCCGACCGGCCGCTGGCCGGCCGTGCTGTGGGTCGCCGACGTGGCCGTCGTCGTGGGGCTCCTCATGTACTGGCGGTTCCGGGTCTCGTACGCCGGCGTCAGCTCGACGGAGTTCTTCAAGCGCGGATGGCTCCCGGGCAGCGTGCGGCTCCCCCGCGACGCCGTCGCGACCGTCCTCGTCGCGCGCACCTACCGCGGCGCCTCGACCGAGACGGTGCCGCAGCTGATCGCCCTCGGCCGCGACGGCGAGGTGCTCTTCCGCATGCGGGGCGGGTACTGGCCCGACGAGGCGATCACGGCCGTCACCGATGCACTCGGCAGCGCCGTGACGACGGTCTCGCGTCCGATGTCGGGGCCTGAGTTCTACCGCACCTGGCCCGAGAGCCGGTCGTGGTACGAGGGCCGCCGCTGGCTCAGCACCACGCTGGTCGTGCTGGCGTTCGCCGTCGCCACGAGCCTGCTGGCGGTCGTCTGGCAGGCCTTCACGGGCTGAGCCCTCCCTCGTCCCGCCAGCGCCCGCCTCCCCGTCGCGCTGCCACGGGCCACGCCCCGCCGGGCTCAGCGCCGGCGCAGCGTCCCGAAGATCCCCTTCACGACCTCGCGGACGATCGTCTTGCCGGCGCTCGAGCCGAGCACGTCCCCGAGCACGCCGCCCGCACCGCCGCCGGCGCGGCCACGACCGGACGACGAGGAGGAGCGGGTCGAGCCGCCCGCCCGACGCGCCCTCGTCGACGCAGCGGCACGCTCGGCCTTCTCGAACTCGCGTTGCTGGCGCTCATACTCGGCCTGGGCGGCCTTCCGCTCCTTCTCGGCCGCCTTCAGGGCCGCCGCGTCGTGCTTCTCCCGGGCCGCCGCCTCCTTCGCCTTGAGCACGAGGGCCTCGTCGCGCGCGGTCGCCTCGTCGAGCTCGCGACGGCGCAGCGCGGCAGCCTCGAGCTTGCGGGCCAGCATCTCGCGCGCGGAGTCGCGGTCGACGGGCGCGCCGTAGACCGGCCAGAGCGGCGACGCGGCGACCCGGGCCGCCATCTCGTCGGCGGGCAGCGGCGACATCGAGCCCTGGGGCGCCCGGACCCGCGTCCACGCGACCGGGCTGGGCGCGCCCTTCTCGTTCATCACGGTGACGACAGCCTCCCCCGTGCCCAGGCTGGTCAGCACGGCCCCGAGGTCGTAGTCGCTCGTGGGGTAGGTCGAGACGGTGGCCCGCAGCGCCTTGGCGTCGTCGGGCGTGAAGGCCCGCAGCTGGTGCTGGATCCGTGAGCCGAGCTGCGCGAGGACGTCGCCGGGCACGTCCTTCGGGGTCTGCGTGACGAAGACGATGCCGACGCCCTTCGACCGGATCAGCCGCACGGTGCGCGTCACCTGGTCGAGGAACGCGTCCGAGGCGCCCGCGAAGAGCAGGTGGGCCTCGTCGAAGAAGAAGACGAGCTTCGGCCGGTCGAGGTCGCCCACCTCAGGGAGGTCGTTGTAGAGGTCGGCGAGCAACCACATCAGGAACGTCGAGAACAACGCCGGCCGGTCGTGGACGCCGGGCAGCTCGAGCAGGCTGACGATGCCGTGACCGTCGGCCGCGGAACGGAGGAACACGGCCGTGTCGATCTCGGGCTCGCCGAAGAACGCGTCGGCGCCCTGGTCGGCGAAAGTGATCAGCTCGCGCAGCACCACCCCGACGGTCGCCTTGCTGAGGCCGCCGAGCTCGGCGAGCTCCGCCTTGCCGTCGTCGCTCGTCAGGTAGCTGAGGACGCTGCGGAGGTCTGCCAGGTCGAGCAGCGGCAGCCCCGCTCGCTCGGCGTAGTGGAAGACGAGGCCGAGGCTCGACTCCTGCGTGTCGTTCAGGCCGAGCACCTTGCTGAGCAGGATCGGCCCGAAGCCGCTCACCGTCGCCCGCACCGGCACGCCGGGGCCGCCGTCGCCGAGCGAGAAGAACTCGGCGGGAGCCGCCAGGGGCGTCCATTCCTGGCCGATGCCGCGGGTGCGCGCGAGCAGCTTCTCGCTGGACTCGCCCGCGGCGGCGAGGCCGGAGAGGTCGCCCTTCACGTCGGCCGCGAAGACGGGCACGCCCGCCGCGGACAGCTGCTCGGCGAGCACCTGCAGCGTCTTCGTCTTGCCCGTGCCCGTCGCGCCCGCGATCAGGCCGTGCCGGTTCAACATGCCGAGCGGGATCCGCACGGGGACGTCGGCGAGCGCGTCGCCGTTGACGAGCGAGCCGATCTCGAGGGCCGGGCCCTCGGTGGCGTATCCGGCCCGCACCGCGTCGACGGCACCGGACGAGAGCGGACCCGAGGAGGCGGTCGTCACCTCGGCAGGACCGGCAGCGGCGACCGGGTCGGCCGTACCTGCATCCGGTGCTGGGGTCGCTGCCGCCCGGGCGTCCTGCTCGGCCTCGGCCGCCTCCTGCGCCGCTGCCTCGGCCTCGGCCGCGAGCTGCTCGGCCCGCGCCAGCGCCGCCTCCGCGTCGCGCTTCGCCTGCTCGGCGGCGGCGACCGCCGCGGCGGCCTCCGCCCTGGCCTGGTCGAGGGGGTCGGTCATGGGGTCAGCCTAGGCACCCGCACCGGCGCGCGGCTGCCACACCCAGCCGCGCCCCCTGACCCTCTCCTGCTCGTCGAGCAGCCGATGGGCGACCGGGGCCCAGAGGACGACCGCGACGCCGGCGCCGATCAGCAGCCCGCCGATCGTGTCGGTCAGCCAGTGCGCCCCGAGGTAGGTGCGGCTGAGCAGCATCAGCACGGTCCAGACGACGCCGGCCGCCCAGACCCAGACCCGGCGGAGCACGACGCCGAGCACGACGGCGAGGGTCGCGGCGTTGGCGGTGTGGCCCGACGGGAACGAGCCGTAGTCGCTCACCACGAGGATCTCGGTCGGCCGCGCCCGTCCGAAGGTGTGCTTGATCACCTGGACGACGCCGGCGCTCAGGGCGCACGCGCAGATCCAGTAGAGAGCCGCCCACGGGCGCCGACGGAGCAGGAAGACCACGGCGACGCCGATCGGCACGACGAAGACTCCGATCAGCCCTGCCCCGACCGTGTCGAAGACGAGGGCCGGGGCGATCCAGAAGTCGCTGCGGTGCTCGACGAGCTCGTTCATGAAGCGCTCGTCGATGCCGAGCCGCCCCGCCCTCGCCGTCACGACCACGCCGATCAGCAGCACGACCCCGATCGCGCCGAGCGCGCTGAAGACCCACCACCGGCGCTGCACGCGCCGGGCGACGGTCGCCTCCCGCGGGGTGGCCGGCTTCGGGGCGAGGGGCGAGGTGTCCATCCGCCGACAGTACCGACGGAGGTGCGGCGCGGCCCGCCCGGGTCGGCCGGCGCCCCCTGGGGGCTGCTCCGCGCCTCCTCGGCCCGGCCTAGTGCGCGAGCGCCGGGACGCTGCGTGGCCGCACCAGCAGCCACAGGCTGAGGATGGCCACGGCCGAGGTGACCATCATCACGCTGCCCATCGGAACGGCGGTGTCGATCCCGAGGAAGCCGACGACCGGCGAGATGATGCCGGCGAGGCCGAAGTTGAGGGCTCCGAGCAGGGAAGCGGCCGTGCCGGCCTCGGCACCGTGGTTCGCGAGGCCCAGCACCTGCACCTGCGGGAACGTGAAGCCGCACGCCGCGATGAAGAACCAGAGCGGCACGAGGATGCCGAGCAGCCCCACGTGCAGCGAGTCGAGCAGCACGATCAGCCCGGCGCTGACGATCAGCACGGTCGTCGACCCCGCGAGGATGTACGCCGGGGGCACCCGACGGGCGAGGCGCGAGCTGACCTGGACGCCGACCACGATGCCGAGCGAGTTGATCGCGAAGAGGTAGCCGTACTGCTGGGCGTCGAGGCCGTACACGTCCTGGAAGAGGAACGACGAGGCGGACAGGTACGTGAAGAGGCCCGAGAAGACCATGGCGCCGATCAGCGCGACGCCGACGAAGACGCGGTCGCTGAAGAGGGCCCGGTAGCGCTGCCGGAGGGTCGTGTGGCCGGCGCCGTGGCGGGCCGACTCGGGCAGGGTCTCGACGATCAGGAAGATCGCCGCGAGCAGGATGAGCACGCCGTAGGCGACGAGGAACCAGAAGATGCCGCGCCAGTCGGTGAACCGGAGCAGCTGCGAGCCGACGACCGGGGCGAGCACGGGCGCGAGGCCGGTGACGAGCGCGAGGCGGGACAGCATGCGCACGAGCGGCAGGCCGCCGAACAGGTCGCGCACGGTGGCCATGGCGACGACGCCGCCGGCCGCGGCGCCCATGCCCTGCAGGACGCGGAAGACCGCGAGCCACGTGATGTCGGGGGCGGCGGCGGCGCCGACGCTGGCACCGATGTGGACGGCGGTCGCCACGATGAGGGGCAGGCGGCGACCGACCTTGTCGCTCCACGGGCCGACGAGCAGCTGCCCGACCCCGAAGCCGATCGTCGTCGCCGTGAGGGTGAGCTGCACGAGGCCCGCAGTGACGCCCAGGTCGTCCTCGAGCGACGGGAAGGCCGGCAGGTAGAGGTCGATCGTGAGCGGGCCGAGCGCGGTCAGCGCGCCCAGGACGATCACGTAGACGAGCCTCTGGCGGCGGGTCAGGGCGTCACCGGGGTGGACGACGATGCTCACGGGGATGTCCTCACGACAGGGCCGACCAGGCGCGCTCGAATCGGTTCGATCCGACACCGCGCGACCTGGACGTGGTGGTGGGTGGGAGGGGTGACGCTGCGCACGGACGACGGGCGTGGTCGACATCGATCGTAGCCCCGCCTCGGCCCCGCCGACAGGGCCTCCGTCACGGCCTCGGCCGCACGACGGAGTCCGACTTCGCGACATGGCGTCGCCGAGGCCGACGGCTGTCGAGCACCACTAGGATCGGCTCAGCCGAGGCCCCCGCCGCGGCCACGGCACGACATCCAGGAGGCCTCCATGGTCGACGCCCGCATCGTCCAGACGACCAAGGCGCTGCACGGCGCCATCGTCGAGCTCGCGTCGAAGCAGCCCGTGTCGACCATCACGGTGGCCGACGTCACGCGCGCCGCGGGGATCAACCGTGCGACGTTCTACAGCCACGCGACGTCGCCGGGCGGCCTGCTGACCGACGTGATCACGCCCGAGCTCGACCAGATCCGCCTCGACGACCAGGCCGCCCGCGCGGCATCGACCGGTGCCGACGGGGCGGAGTTCACCAGCCGGGCCATCGAGCGCGTCGTCGACCACGTCGTCCGCTACCGGGACATGTACCGGCTCGCGCTGCCGGACGCGCTGGACGCGTCGATCCACCAGGCGCTCGCCGGCCACTTCGAGACCTCGTCCCTGCAGCACATCGAGGGGCTCCCCGAGGGCTCCCTGCCCGAGGGGCTGTCGGTCCACATCGCCGCCGGCTGGTTCGCCCACGCCCTCGTCGGGGCCATCGAGGCCTGGCTGCGGGGCAAGCGCACCAGCCGCAAGGCGCTGCTCGACACGATGGCCGCGATGACGCCGGCCTGGTGGCAGTGACCGCCGCCTCCTCCTCGCGCCCCTAGGCCGGGTGCACGTCGCGCGGGTCCGCCGGGTCGACCTCGACCGTCGCCGTGCCCAGCCGCAGGACGCCGTCCGTCAGCGGCTCGCAGCGCATCCCGCCGAGCCCCCTCATGGCCCGGAACGCCCCGGGAGCGAGCACGTGGTCCATCCACGCGCACGGGTTCGCCGGCCTGTTCACGCGCAGCAGGACCGGGCCGTCGCCGGTGTCGAGGCTGATCGTGCGTCCGCGCAGCGCGTCGACGTCGAGGCCGCGCGTCACGACGTTGCGCCGGGCCGCGACCGCATCGAGCGGCTCGTCGAGGTCGAGGAGGCGCGCGACCGCCTCGAGGGACTCGGCCGCGAAGAGCGTCACCGACGCGCCCCGGTGCGCAGGCTTCGCGAAGTAGCGGTCGCCGACGATCCCGAGGCCGGCGCGGAGCTCGACGCTCTCGTGCAGCTCGGGCCCGGCCGGAGGCGGCTCGGGCCCGTCGGCGGGGCGGCCGACGTAGCGGGAGCGGGGCGACGCGAGCAGCAGCTCGATCGTGACCGGGGGCGCTATCGCGACCGTCGCCTCCTCGTTCCCTGCCGTCACGGCACCACCGTACCGGCCGGGGACGGCGAGAGCCGACCGCCCCGGTGCAGGGCGATCGGCTCTCGTGGTGACGCGGGTGGTGCGGGTGGCGCTACTTCGTCAGCGGGCCCAGGGTGGGGTCGTTGGCGTACGCCTCGGCGGCGTTCTCCTTGGTGACGATCTGCGGGGGCAGCAGGTAGGCCGGGACGATCTTCGAGCCGTTGTCGTACGACTCGTCGTCGTTCGTCTCGGCCTTGTCGCCCTCGGACAGCGAGGTCACCATGTCGATGGCCTGCGCGACCAGGTTGCGGGTGTCCTTGTTGATCGTGGAGTACTGCACGCCCTCCATGATCGACTTGACCGACTCGACCTCGGAGTCCTGGCCGGTGACGACCGGGACGTCCTTGCCGGCGCCCTGGACCGAGGTGATGATGGCGCGGGCCAGCGTGTCGTTGGGGCTCAGGACGCCGTCCAGCTCGGCGGTGCCGTAGGTGCTGGTCAGCAGCGAGTCCATGCGGCGCTGGGCGTTCTCGGCCTTCCAGCCGTCGGTCGCGGTCTGCTTGATGTCGGTCTGGCCCGAGGCGACGACGACGGTGCCGTCGTCGATGGCCGGCTGCAGGACGCTCATGGCGCCGTCGAAGAAGACCTTCGAGTTGGCGTCGTCGGACGAGCCGGAGAACAGCTCGATGTTGTACGGGCCCTCCGCCTTCTTGGCCTTCATGCCGTCGAGCAGGGCCTGGCCCTGGAGCTCGCCGACGTTGAAGTTGTCGTAGGCGACGTAGTAGTCGACGTCCTCGGTGTTGAGGATGAGGCGGTCGTAGGCGATGACGACGGCGCCCGCGTCGTGGGCCGCCTTCACCTGGGTGCCGAGCTGAGCACCGTCGGCCGCGCCGATGATGATCACCTTCGCGCCCTTGGTGACCATGGACTGGATCTGCTCCTGCTGGTTCGCGACGGTGCCGGAGGCAGCCGCGTACTGCACGTCGGGCTCGAAGCCCGCCTCGGTGAGGCCGTCGGTGAACAGGTCGCCGGCGAGGACCCAGTTCTCACTGGTCTTCGCGGGCAGCGCGACGCCGATGGTCGAGCCCTGCTCGAAGCCGGAGGCCGCGTCGCCCGAGCCGGCGTCGGTGCGAGCCGAGTTCGAGCAGCCGCTCAGGATCAGCGTCGTTGCTGCGGCGACCGCCATGGTCGCCAGCGCGATTTTGCGCATGCTGTGTCTACTTTCTTGTAGGGGGGTTGCAGGTGTGGGAGCTGGTGCTCCCGGGGAATGCGCGCCCGGCCGTCGGTGGACGGGCACGCGGAGGTGCGGGTCTAGTTGGGCGTGGTCGACGTGGGTCGCTGCACGTCGGTGAGGTCGCCGTTCGGCTGGACCGCGCCGGCGGGGGCGTCGGTCGCCCGGCCGACGCCGGACTGGCGGCCGGCGGTCGAGGTCTCGACCGACGCGGCAGGCGCCGCGATGCCGTCCTTGTCGCGGCGGAGGCCACGGGTCAGGAAGCCCGTGATGGACGGGCGACCCTGGCTCTTGTTGTAGACGTCGACGGCGACGGCGATCAGGAGCACGAGGCCCTTGATCATCTGCACCTTGTCCGAGCCGACGCCCATGAGCTGCAGGCCGTTGTTCAGCACGGCGATGACGAAACCACCGACGATCGAGCCGGTCACGGTGCCGATGCCGCCGGCGACGGCCGCGCCGCCGATGAAGACCGACGCGATGGCGTCGAGCTCCCAGTTCAGACCGTCCTGGGGGCCGGAGGCCCCGGCCCGGGCGACGTAGATCATGCCGGCGAGGGCGGCGAGCACGGACATGTTCATCATCACGAAGAAGTTGATGCGCTTCGCGTTGACGCCCGACAGCTCGGCGGCGTGCGAGTTGCCGCCGACCGCGTAGATGTGCCGGCCGAAGATCGTGTTCTGCGTGATGAATCCGTAGACCAGCACGAGCACGCCGAGGATGATGCCCGACACGGGGAACGAGGTGCCGACCCGGCCGCCGCCGAAGAGCGTGGCGGCGTACAGGATGATCGCGACGAGCACGGCGAGCTTGACGAAGCTGACCCACAGCGGGGCCATCTCGCTGCCCATGGTGCGCTGCACCCGACGGAGGCGGAACTCGCGCCAGACGACGACTGCGGCGAGGATCAGGCCGAGCAGCAGGGTCGCGTTGTTGTAGCCGGTGTTCGGCCCGAACTCGGGCAGGTAGCCGGCGCCGATGACCGTGTAGGCCTCGGGGACGGGCAGCGTGGTGGCGTTGCCGACGAACTGGTTGGCGCCGCGGAAGAGCAGCATGCCCGCCAGCGTGACGATGAAGGCCGGGACGCCGACGTAGGCGACCCAGAAGCCCTGCCAGGCACCGATGGCCGCGCCGACGACGAGGCCGAAGACGATGGCGACGGGCCACGGGAAGTTCCAGGTCGTCATCGACGTCGCGACCATGATCCCGACGAAGGCGGCGACGGAGCCGACCGACAGGTCGATGTGGCCGGCGACGATGACCATGACCATGCCGATGGCGAGGATCAGGATGTACGAGTACTGGCTGACCAGGGCGATGAGGTTCGTCGGCTCGAGGGTGAGCCCGCCCGTCAGGAACTGGAAGATGACGATGGCCACCACGAGGGTCGCGATCATGCCGAACTGACGGGCGTTCGACGTGTTCCCGCCGAAGACCTTCTTCAGGTCCTTGATTCCGCTCATGCGGCCTGCTCCTTCTTCTTCGACGTCATGGTGCGCATGAGCGTCTCGGCGTCGGCGTCCGCCGCGTCGATCTCGTTGGTGACGGTGCCCTCGAAGATCGTGTAGATCCGGTCCGAGAGCCCCAGCAGCTCCGGGAGCTCGGACGAGATGACGATCACGCCTTTCCCCTGGGCTGCGAGCTGGTTGATGATGTTGTAGATCTCGAACTTCGCGCCCACGTCGATGCCGCGGGTCGGCTCGTCCAGGATGAGCAGGTCGGGGTCGGTGAACATCCACTTCGCCAGCACGACCTTCTGCTGGTTGCCGCCGGACAGCTTGGCGACGCCCTCGTCGACGGTGGGCGTCTTGACCCGCAGGCTCTTCCGGTACTCCTCCGCGATGGAGTGCTCCTCGTAGGTGTTCACGACGGAGGCGCGGGAGATCTTCGAGAGCTTGGCCGCCACGGTCGAGCGCTTGATGTCGTCGAGCAGGTTGAGGCCGAGCACCTTCCTGTCCTCCGAGACGTAGGCGAGGCCGTTGTCGATGGCGTCACGGACGTTCTTGATCTCGATCCGCTCGCCGTCCTTGACGATCTCGCCCGAGACGAACTGGCCGTACGAGCGGCCGAAGATGCTCATCGCGAGCTCGGTGCGGCCCGCGCCCATGAGGCCGGCGAGCCCGACGATCTCGCCCTTGCGGACGGTGATCGACGAGCCCTTGCAGACGAAGCGCTCGGCGGTCTGGGGGTGGCGGACCCACCAGTCCTTGACCTCGAAGAACACCTCGCCGATCGAGGGCGTGCGGTCGGGGAACCGGCTGGCCAGGTTGCGCCCGACCATGCCGCGGATGATGCGGTCCTCGTTGACGCCGTCGGCCTTGACGTCGAGCGTCTCGATGGTCTTGCCGTCGCGGATGATCGTGATCGAGTCGGCGATGGCCTCGATCTCGTTCAGCTTGTGGCTGATCATGATCGACGCGATGCCGCGGCCCTTGAGCCCGCGGATCAGGTCGAGCAGGTGCTGCGAGTCGGCCTCGTTGAGGGCAGCGGTGGGCTCGTCGAGGATGAGCAGCTTGACGTTCTTGTTGAGCGCCTTGGCGATCTCGACCAGCTGCTGCTTGCCGACGCCGAGGTTCTTGACCGCCGTGTCCGGGTCGTCCTTCAGGCCGACGCGGGCGAGCAGGTCGACGGCGCGGGTCTTGGCGGACTGCCAGTCGATGGCGCCGAACCGGGTGGGCTCGTTGCCGAGGAAGATGTTCTCGGTGATCGACAGCTCGGGTATCAGGGCGAGTTCCTGGTGGATGATGACGATGCCGGCGGACTCGCTCGACTTGATGTCGCGGAACTTCTGCACGTCGCCCTGGTAGACGATGTCGCCCGCGTAGGTGCCGAAGGGGTAGACCCCCGAGAGGACCTTCATCAGGGTCGACTTGCCGGCGCCGTTCTCGCCGCAGATCGCGTGGACCTCGCCGGCACGCACCTGCATCGACACGTCGTCGAGCGCCTTGACGCCCGGGAACTCCTTCGTGATGGAGCGCATCTCGAGGATGACGGGAGAGTCAACGGCCACGGCCGGCACCCCCGCGGCTCCCGCTCATCGTGATCTGTGCTGCGCGCACGCTGACCTCCATGTATCGACTTCGTCGTCGTCACCGTCGGCCAGGGCCGGCGGGAACCATCGTCTTCTCTCGTCGCCCCGGCCCAGGCCCTTCGGGAGGGCCTGTGAGACTCGGGATGTGACCGTTCACACCGCGACTGGAGCAAAGCTAATCCCGGCGGGGGTCCCTGTCAAATGCCTCTGTCCACCGCGTGTCGCCGGGCCCTCGCGAGGACGCCCGACCGGCGCCCGGCAGGAGCGAGGGACCTCCTCCTAGAGGAACCAGGGACGATCGGTCGAGCCCCGGACCACGAGCTCCGGCGCGATCAGGGTGCGCCCCTCGACGGGCTTGCCGTCGAGCTCGGCGACGACGAGCTCGACGGCGCGGCGACCGATCAGAGCGAAGTCCTGGCGCACGGTCGTGAGCGGCGGCCAGAGGTGGGGAGCGGTCGGCGAGTCGTCGAACCCGACGACGCTGACCTCGCGCGGCACGTCGACGCCGGCCTCGCGGAACGCGTGCAGCAGCCCGACCGCCATGAGGTCGTTCGCCGAGAAGACGGCGGTGAAGTCACGTCGCCTCAGCAGCTCTCGCCCGGCGAGGTAGCCGAAGTCGGCCGTCAGGTCGCCGAGGATCGGCGGCTCGACCGTGAGCTCGGCCTCGGCCATCTCGTAGAGGAACCCCTGCATCCGCTCGTCGGCCTCGATCCAGTCCTGGGGGCCCGCGACGTGGACGATGTGCTTGTGGCCGAGGTCGATCAGGTGCCGCGTCGCCAGGCGCGCGCCGGCGTGCTGGTCGACGGCGAGGCTGTGCGCGTTGGTGCGCGGCGACGAGTCGAGCGCGACGATCGGCACCCCCAGCTCGAGCTCGTCGAGCACGGCGAAGAACTTGCGCTGGGGCGCGATGACGATGATCGCCTCCACCGCCTGGTTGCTCAGCAGGTCGATGCTCGCCCGCACGTCGTCGTCGGCGCGCGACGTGCTGGCGATGCTGAGCCGGTACCCGGCCGCCCTCGCCTCGACCTCGATGGCGTTGACCATCGTCTGCGGGCCGAAGTGGACGTTCTGCAGGGTGAGCACGCCGATGGCCTTGGACCGGCTCGTCGACAGCGCCCGGGCGGCCTGGTTCGGGCGGTAGCCGATCTGGTCGATGACGTCGAGCACGCGCTGCCGCGTCGCGGGGCGGATGCTCGGGCTGTCGTTGAGGACCCGCGACACCGTCTGGTACGAGACGCCCGCGAGGGCCGCGACGTCGCGGATGTTCGGCGCGCGCACCTTCTCGACCTCGTGCTTCACGTCGCTCCATCGCTGATCGGCGATGTGACCGTACACATCGCGCGCTGCAGACCATTATGCAGACTTCGGCGGGCGCCCCTCGACCGAGGGGCGAGGAGCCGCGCTCAAGGACCGCGCGGCGCCCCGCGACCGCTCACCAGCAGCGCGGTGAGCGCGACGACCGCGGCGACGGCGAAGCACGCCACGAAGGCGGCGGGCTCGTCGGCGCCGCCGAGCTGGAGGAACGCGGCCCCGGTCACGGCGAGCGCGATCGCCGAGCCTGACGAGTCGGCGATCGTCAGGGCCGAGCTGTTGAAGCCCTTCTCGTCGTCGCGCGACCAGCGCAGCACGAGCACGGAGAAGCGCGGGTACATGAACCCCATCCCCGCGCCGGCGAGGGCCCAGCCGGTGATGACGACGGCCGGGTGCAGGTGCCCCAGGGCCGAGGCCCCGGCGGACAGGACGCCGACGAGCACCAGCACGATGCCGACGCGGATGCCGGTCCGCTGGGCGACCCGGTCGCCGAGCCGCCCCTGGGCCCAGCTCGCGGCGGCCCAGGCGACGGCGCCCAGCGTGAGGGTGATGCCGGAGGCGGCGGGCGCGAAGCCGTACTGCGCCGACAGCATGTAAGGCAGGTACACGTCGCTGCCGAGAAAGGCCGCGCCCACGAGACCGCGCAGCAGCACGAGGGCCGGGACGCCCGCGGCCGCGACGAGGGCGCCGCGGGGCAGCAGCGGCCTGAGCGCCACGACGAGCACCACGACGGAGGCGGCGAGCACGGCCGCCGCGGCCGCGAGCGGCAGCTCGGAGAGGAGGTTCAGGGCCATGACGGCGAGGGCTGCGGCGACCGACCACGCGATGCGCCCGATGCTCCACGGCACGCGGGCGCCGTCGACGCCCGGCAGCGTGGGCGGGACGCGCCGGAGGCTCGGGAGGATCATCGCGAAGGCGGGCAGGGCGACGAGGACCGCGCCGAGGAACACCCAGTGCCAGCTGGCCAGCTCGGCGACGGTGCCGGCGACCACGGGGCCGACGAGGCCGGGCACCACCCAGGCCGCCGCGAACCCGGCGAAGATCGACGGGTGCAGCGCCGGCGGGTACAGCTTCGACACCATCACGTACAGGCCGACGATGACGGCGCCGCTGCCGAGCCCCTGCACGAGACGGCCGAGCAGCAGCACGATCATGTCGGGCGCGGTCCCGACGATGGCGAGGCCGATCGCGAAGAGGACCATGGAGGCGGTGACCACGACCCGGGGGCCGCTGCGGTCGGCCCAGTTGCCGGCCACCACCATGCCGACGACCCCCGACGCGAGCGGGGCGGCGAAGGCGACCGAGTAGAGCGCCTCGCCGTCGAGCTCGCGCGCGATGATCGGCATCACCGTGGTGATCGCCAGCGACTCGAACGCCGCGATGCCGATCAGGGCCACCATGCCGAGCGTGGCCAGCCGGTACGCCGGCGAGAGCACGCCGCCCGCGGGCAGGGTGCTCTCGGGGGCGGTCGTCATGTCCTCACCCTAGGTGCCGCCTCCGATGCCCGGTCCTCCCGGGGGCGCCCCGCCAGGAGGCGCCCCACCAGGAGGCGCCCCCGGGGATCAGGCCTGCGCGCGGTCGAGCGCCTGGCGCACGTCGGCGAGCAGGTCGGCGACGTCCTCGATGCCGACCGACAGGCGGACGACGGTGTCGGGCACCTCGAGCTCGGTGCCGCGCACGGACGCGTGCGTCATCTCGGTCGGGTAGCCGATCAGCGACTCGACGCCGCCGAGAGACTCCGCCAGCTGGAAGATCTCGGTCGACTCGGCGAAGCGGCGCGCCGCGGCGGCCCCCGCCGTCAACGAGACGGAGAGCATCCCGCCGAAGGCGCTCATCTGGCGGGCGGCCAGCTCGTGCCCCGGGTGCGACTCGAGGCCGGGGTAGAAGACGCGCTCGATCGCGGGGTGCCCCTCGAGCTCGTGCGCGATCGCGAGGGCGTTCGACGAGTGCCGCTCGACGCGCAGCGCGAGCGTCTTGATGCCGCGCACCGTCAGCCAGGCCTCCATCGGGGCCGAGACGGCGCCCGCCCCGAACTGCACGAAGCCGATCTTCTCGGCGAGCTCGTCGTCGCGCACGACGACGGCGCCGCCGACCACGTCGGAGTGCCCGCCGATGTACTTGGTCGTCGAGTGCACGACGACGTCCGCGCCGAGGGACAGCGGCTGCTGCAGCGCTGGGGACGCGAAGGTGTTGTCGACGACGACGAGCGCGCCGGCAGCGTGCCCGATCTCGGCGAGCGCCGTGACGTCGCTGACCTTCATCAGCGGGTTGCTCGGGGTCTCGACCCAGAGCACGTCGGTCTCGCCGGGGCGCACCGCGGCCCGGACGGCGTCGAGGTCGGTCATCTCGACGGTCTCGAGGGTGACGCCCCACGGCGTCCAGACCCGGTTCACCAGCCGGTGCGTGCCGCCGTAGACGTCGTTGCCCATCACGACCCGCGAGCCGGGGCGGAGGACGGACCGCAGCAGCGCGTCCTCGGCCGCGAGGCCGGAGGCGAAGCTGAAGGCCGCCGTGCCGCCCTCGAGCGAGGCCAGCAGCTCCTGCAGCGAGTCCCGGGTGGGGTTCGCCGACCGGGCGTACTCGTAGCCGTCGCGGAAGCCGCCGATGCCGTCCTGCACGAACGTGGACGACTGGTAGATCGGCTGCACGACCGCGCCGGTGCGCGAGTCGGGCTCCTGGCCGGCGTGGATGGCCCTGGTCGAGAAGCCGTGGTCGGAGGTGCTCATGGGGTGTCCTTCGTGACGCGGGGAAGCAGGTGCGGGGAGTCTGACGCGTGGTGCTGTACGGAACGGGCGTCAGGAGGAGAGGAAGGCCAGGACGTCGTGGCGCGTGACGACCCCGGCGGGCTTGCCGTCGTCGGTGACGAGCAGCGCGTCGGTGGTCTCGAGCGCGGCGCGCGCGCTCTCGACCGACTCGTTGATCCCGATCAGGGGCAGCGGGGCGCCGACCACGGTCGACAGCGCGTCGCCCATGCTCGCTCCCCCGGCGAAGACCGCCTCCAGCAGCGCCTTCTCCTCGACCGCGCCGACGACCTCGCCGATCACCACGGGGGGCTCTGCGGAGAGGACCGGCATCTGCGAGACGCCGTACGTCGTCATGATGCCGATCACGTCGTGCAGGGTGTCGGACGGGTGCGCGTGCACCAGGGCCGGCAGGGAGCCGGTCTTGGAGCCGAGCAGGTCGCGGACGGTGCGCCCGTCGACGCTGTCGGCGAAGCCGTACGAGCGCATCCAGGCGTCGTTGAAGATCTTGCCGAGGTAGCCGCGTCCGCCGTCGGGCAGCAGCACGACGACGACGTCGTCCGGGCCGAGCTCGCGGGCCACGTCGAGCGCGGCGGCGACGGCGAGGCCGGACGACCCGCCGACCAGCAGGCCCTCCTCGCGGGCGAGACGACGGGTCAGCTCGAACGACCGGGCGTCGGACGCCGCGATGATCCGGTCGACGACGGTGGGGTCGTAGGCGGAGGGCCAGAAGTCCTCGCCGACGCCCTCGACGAGGTAGGGGCGGCCGGTGCCGCCGCTGTAGACGCTGCCCTCGGGGTCGGCGCCGATGATCTGCACGGACCCACCGGACACCTCCTTCAGGTAGCGGCCCGTCCCGCTGATCGTGCCGCCCGTGCCGACGCCGGCCACGAAGTGGGTCACCTGGCCCTCGGTGTCGCGCCAGATCTCCGGACCGGTGGTCTCGTAGTGGCTCTGCGGGCCGGCGGGGTTCGCGTACTGGTTCGGCTTGAAGGCGCCGGGGATCTCGCGGACGAGCCGGTCGCTCACGCTGTAGTAGGACTCGGGGCTGGACGGCTCGACGGCGGTCGGGGTGACGACGATCTCGGCGCCGTAGGCCTTCAGCACGTTCCGCTTGTCGTCGCCGACCTTGTCGGGCAGCACGAAGACGCAGCGGTAGCCGCGCTGCTGGGCGACGAGCGCGAGGCCCACGCCGGTGTTGCCGCTCGTCGGCTCGACGATGGTGCCGCCGGGCAGGAGGAGGCCGTCCCGCTCGGCCGCGTCGATGATCCGGGTCGCGATCCTGTCCTTCGACGAGCCGCCGGGGTTGAGGTACTCGACCTTGACGAGCACCGTGGCCGTGACGCCCTCGGTGACCTTGTTGAGCTTCACAAGCGGGGTGTCGCCCACCAGGTCGAGGACGGTCTCGGCGTACTTCACAGGTGCTCCTTAGCGTTCCGGATGTCTCCGCCCGACTCTACCGGCGGCCCCCGGCAGATGACGGGGCGAGTCGGGTCGGCTGTGACGGTCTTCCCAGACAGGTGTGGGACAAATCGGTGACGCATCCCCGACACCAGAGGACCCCACCGTGGCCAGCAGCGACAAGAACACCCCCGGATCGAAGCCCGACCCGAGCTCGATGAGCGTGAAGCAGCAGCGGGACGCGCGCCGGCAGGAGAAGGTCGCGGCGCTCAAGCGCGAGCAGGCCAGGTCGAAGCGCAACCGGACCATCGGCATCGTGACCGCCTCCGTCGCGGGCGCCGCCGCGGTCGCCCTGATCGTCACCGTCGTCGTGACGAGCGGCACTCCCCGGGCCGACCGCAGCGAGATCGACGTCGCCGGCGTGCAGACCTGGGACGACCTGACCGCGAACCACGTCACGGGGGCCGTCGACTACGAGATGACTCCCCCGGCCGGCGGCGACCACGCCGCGGTCTGGATGAACTGCGGCGTCTACACCGAGCAGGTGCCGAACGAGAACGCCGTGCACGACCTCGAGCACGGCGCGATCTGGTTCACCTACGACCCTGCCCAGGTCACCGACGAGCAGATCGAGCAGATCACCGACCTCGCGCCCTCCACCTACTCGGTCGTCTCGCCCTACGAGGGCATGGACAGCCCCATGGCCGTCAGCGCCTGGGGCGCCCAGCTGGCCTTCGACGACCCCGCGGCCGACGCCGTCTCCGACTTCGTCACCAAGTACTGGAAGTCGGCGGACGCCCCCGAGCCCGGCGCGCCCTGCACGGGCGGCGTCGACGGCCCCGGCAAGGTGTCGTGACCGACGACCTCCGCAGGGCACACGACCGCGACGAGCGGCACGACGACCTCGACGACGTGACGACCGAGGCGGGCGTTGCCGGCACCTCCTCAGGTCGTCGCCTGCGCCTCGTGATCGCCGCCGCGGTCGCGCTGCTGCTCGTGCTCGGGACGGGCGTCGCCGTGGGGCGGCTCACCTCGTCGGCTCCCGTCGTGCCCGGCACGAACAGCGTCGAGGCCGGGTTCGCCCGCGACATGCAGGTGCACCACGAGCAGGCCGTCGAGATGTCGTTCGCCATCCGCGACCGCTCGACCTCGGACGACGTGCGCACCATCGCCTACGACATCGCCGCGACCCAGTCGCAGCAGGCCGGCCAGATGTACGCCTGGCTCGAGGTGTGGGGCGTGCCCCAGGCTCCCTCCCAGCCGGTGATGACCTGGATGACGCAGCCGACGCTCGACGGGCAGCTGTCCGGGCACGAGCACGGCGGCGCCGCGTCCGGCTCCCCGGCGCCGAGCCACGTGCCCGGAGAGCCGATGCCCGGCCTGGCGACGCCCGAGCAGATGGCCGAGCTGCGGGCCGCCGACGGCGTCGACGCCGAGCGGCTGTTCCTCACCCTGATGATCGACCACCACCTGGGCGGCATCGAGATGGCCCAGGCCGTCCTCGCCCGCAGCGACGACCCTCAGGTCGACGCCTTCGCGAGCGGCATGATCATGACGCAGCAGAGCGACGTGGACGCCATGCGGGCGATGCTCGCCCTCCGCGACTGAACCACGCTCGCCTCCTCGGCTCAACGACGCTCGCCCTCCTCGGCTGAGCCGTTCGTCGGCCGTCGAGGAGGCGCCGGTCACGTCGTCGACGCCACCTGCTGCCCGTAGAGGTCGGCGTACACGCCGCCGAGGGCGACGAGCTCGTCGTGCGTGCCGCGCTCGACGATCCGTCCGCCGTCGACGACGAAGACGACGTCCGCGTGGCGGACGGTGGAGAGGCGGTGGGCGATGGCGATCGTCGTGCGCCCTCTCGTGGCCGTGTCGAGCGCCTCCTGCACGACCCGCTCGGACACGGTGTCGAGCGCGCTCGTGGCCTCGTCGAGCACCAGCACGGCCGGGTCCTTGAGCAGCACGCGGGCGATGGCGATGCGCTGCTTCTCGCCGCCGGAGAGGCGGTAGCCGCGCTCGCCCACCACGGTGTCGTAGCCGTCGGGGAACGACGCGATCGTCTCGTGGATGTTCGCCTGCCGCGCGGCGTCGACCAGCTGTTCGTCGGTGGCGTCCGGACGCGCGTACCGCAGGTTGTCGCCGATCGTCGCGTGGAACAGGTACGTCTCCTGGCTGACGATGCCGATGTTCTCGACCAGCGACTCCTGCCGCAGGTCGCGGACGTCGGTGCCGGCGAAGCGCACGCTGCCGCCCGTCGCCTCGTAGAACCGCGGGATCAGGTACGACACCGTGGTCTTGCCGGCGCCGCTCGGGCCGACGAACGCCGCGAACTGGCCCGGCTCGATGTCGAACGAGACGCCGCGGAGGGTCCGCTGCCCCGGCTCGGCGTCGGGGTAGGCGAACTCGACGTCGTCGAACTCGACGCGGCCGAGCTGCGCCTCGTCGACCGTCGCCGAGGCCCCGCCGTCGGTGATGGCGGGCCGCAGGTCGAGGTACTCGAAGATGCGGGCGAACAACGCGCCGGAGGTCTGCAGGTCGAGCGCCACCCGGAGGAGCCCCATCAGCGGGAACGTCAGCCGGGCCTGCACGGTCGTGAAGGCGACGATCGTGCCGGCGGTGACGGGCACGTCGCGGAGGATGAGCCACGCGGCCACCAGGTAGATCAGCGCCGGGATCACGGACAGGAAGATCTGGACGACGGCGAAGAACCACTGGCCGCTCATCTGCTGGCGCACCTGCAGGCCGATCTGCGTGCGGTTCTCGGCCGAGTAGCGCTCGACCTCGCTGCGCTGCTGGTTGAAGCTCTTCGCGAGCAGGATGCCGCTGACGCTCAGCGCCTCCTGCGTGATCGCCGTCATGTCGGACAGCGACTCCTGCGTCTTGGTCGCGATGCGTGCGCGCACCTGGCCGACGCGGCGCTGCGCCACGACGAGCAGCGGCAGCAGGATGACGGTGACGACGGTCATCTGCCAGCTGAGCACGAGCATCGAGATGAACGCGGCGATCACCGTGACGGTGTTGCCGAGCACGCTCGAGATCGTGTTGCTCAGCACGTTGGCGACGCCGCCGACGTCGTTCTGCAGGCGGGACTGGATGACGCCCGTCTTCGTCCGGGTGAAGAACGCGAGCTCCATGCGCTGGAGGTGCCCGAACAGCCGGATGCGGAGGGCGCCCATCACGCTGTTCCCGACCGTGGCGGTGAGCCAGGTCTGCCAGACGCCGATCCCGGCCGACAGCACCCACAGCCCGATCATCAGGCCGACGAGCTCCATCAGCACCGGCACGTCGGGGCCGCCTGCCGGGAAGAGCCCGCGGTCGAAGGCCTGCTTCGTGAGCAACGGGGGCGCGACGCTGATCGCCGCGCCGACGAGCACCAGCACGACGGTGACGACGAGTGCCCGCCGGTGGGGAGAGAAGAGGCCGCGGATCCGCCGGAACAGGTCGGGGATCTTCGGCGCGGCGGCGTTGGCCGCCTTCTGGGCCGCCGCGTCGCCGCTCGAGACCCGGCCGCCACGGCCGCCGCCTCCGCCCGGCCTGCCGCCGCCCGCCCCGCCGGCTGCGCCACCGCCTCCGCCGCCTCCCGTGCCGCGCATGCCGCCGCCCGCGGCGACGGAGTCCATCCTGCTCATGGAGCGAGGCTACGCCCGCGGCGCGCCCCCCCACTCCTGGGGCAATCTGGCCGCCAGACGCGCAGACGGGAACATCGCTCATTTATGCTGGGAGCTCAGGGTTCCTGACCACGCCCTGACGCCGCATTCCCCTACCCGACGGGGAACTACCCGATGCGGCAGAGGTAGGACCCGTGCGCACCCTTGACGATGCATCACCCGACCCGACCGGGGTCGAGCTCCAGCCCGCCGACGCGCGGGCCTCGCTCGACGCCATCGAGCAGGCCTGGACGCAGATAGCCCCCCTGCAGGGAGCCCGTCTGCGCGAGGCCGTCCGCTCGGCTCCCGAGGCCGAGTGGAGCGGCCGGCCGCTCATCCTGCTCGCCCTCGCCGCCAGCTACCGCTCGGTCGGCTCGCGATCGCGCAGCGCGGCGCTCCCGTGGTTCCGCGGCGTGGCCAAGGCCATCGACGCAGACCCCGGGCTGCCCCTCGAGGTGCGGGCCGGCTACCACGTGCACCTCGGCGCCGCGCTGCGGACCCTCGGCAACCTCGTCGTCGCCCACGAGCACCTCGAGGTCGCGCGCACGATGATCGAGAGCGACCTCTCCGAGTCGATCACGGCACGCATCAGCCTCAGCGCCTCCTTCTCCCTGCAGCTCGGCCTCATCCGGCTGCACTACGGCGAGTACGACCAGGCCCAGTTCGCCCTGGGGCTCGCCTCGGGCCTCGGGGAGGAGCACCTCAGCATCGCCGAGCGCGTCGAGTGCCTCTCCGCCCTCGCCTACGTCGCCGTGCTGCTCGGCGAGTTCGCGCTCGCCGACGAGCACCTCGAGAACGCCGCAGAGCTCGCCGACGGCACCGACCTGCTCGCCAGCTCGTTCGGCGCCCTCGCCCAGATCGCGCGGCTGCACCTCGCCCTCGAGCGCGACGAGTCCCCCGGCGGGCACGACGACCTCGTCGCGCGCGTGCACCTGGCGGCGCGCGGCAGCGACTGGGAGGCGCTCGGCTGGTTCGCCGAGGCCAGCGTCCTGCTCGCCCAGGGCCGGTCGATCGAGGTGCTCGACCACCTCGGCCGCATCTCGCGCCTCGTGCAGGGCTTCACGGGCGCCGTCGTGCTCGGCCGGTCGGCCACGGCCCTCCGCGCCGAGACGATGCTCCAGCTCGGACAGGCGCAGGAGGCGCGGCGCCTGGCCCTGCCCCTCTCGCCCGGCGACCGCCACATCGAGTGCCCCGCCCGCGTGCTCGCCCTCATCCACCTCTCGACCGGCGAGCCGCAGGCGGCGCTCGACGACCTCGAGGCGTGCCTGGTGCTCGGCGACCTGCACTCGGAGCGGACCATCGGGCACGTGCACGCCGTCGCTGCGGCCGCCCACCTGGCCCAGGGCGACACCGCCCAGGCCGACATCGCCTTCGACCGTGCCCTGCTCGAGGCGGGCCGCTCGGGCGCAGGCTGGATCTTCGGCACCCTGCCGGAGCCCCTCCTCGACCACCTCGTGGCCCGCGCCGTGCAGCGCGACCAGCCGCAGGCCACCCTCGGGGTGCTCGCCCGCCTGCACTCGGCCGAGGGCCCCGACGTGGCGCCCCTCGCGGAGCCGCTGAGCGACCGCGAGCTCGTCATCGTGCGCCACCTGGCCACCGGCCAGACCCTCGGCCAGATCGGCAGCCAGCTGTTCATCTCGGTGAACACGGTCAAGAGCCACGTCCGGAGCATCTACCGCAAGCTGCAGGCGACGTCGCGCCGCGAGGCCATCGCCCGGGTGCGACAGCTGGGGCTGCACGTCGACGAGGACTGACCCGAGGCGGTAGCCTCTCGCGGTGCCCGACGACCTGACCCCTGCCTCCTCTGCCCCTGCCCCTGCCCTTGCTCCTGCTCGCCCGCGGCTCGGCGAGCAGCTGCTGCGTCGCAAGCCCCTCGAGGCGTTCGCGCGCGAGGCCGAGGCGTCCGACGCCCGGGGCCTCCGGCGCACCCTCGGGGTCTGGCACCTGACCGCCATCAGCATCGGAGCCACGCTCGGCACGGGCATCCTGGTGGTGCTGGGCACCGCCGTGCCCCTCGCCGGGCCCGCGGTGTTCCTCGCGTTCGTCCTCGCCGGCGTCGCCGCCCTGCTCTCGGCACTGTCGTACGCCGAGATGGCGGGCAGCGTGCCCGTCTCCGGCTCGAGCTACAGCTACGCCTACGCGACCCTCGGCGAGGGCGTCGCCTGGGTCTGCGGCTGGTGCCTCGTGCTCGAGTACGCCGTGTCGGTCGCGGCCGTCGCGGTGGGCGCCGGCCAGTACGTCGACGAGGCCCTGCGCGTCTTCGGCCTCTCGCTGCCCGACGTCGTCGCCGGCCCGCCCGCCGAGGGAGGCCTGCTGAACCTCCCCGCCGCCGCGCTCGTCCTGCTGGCCGCCCTCGTGCTCGTGCCCGGGGCCCGCGAGAGCGCCTGGGTCAACACCGTCCTGGTCGTGGTCAAGGTCGGCCTGCTCGTCTTCTTCGTCGCCGTCGCCTTCACGGCCTTCAGCGCAGGCAACTTCGAGCCCCTCGCGCCGATGGGGGCGGCCGGGGTCTCGGCCGCCGCCTCCCGCCTGTTCTTCTCGTACATCGGCTTCGACGCGGCGTCCACGGCCGGCGAGGAGGCGCAGGACGCGAAGCGGGACCTGCCGCGGGCGATCGTCGCCTCCATCGTCATCATCACGGTGCTGTACATCCTCGTCGCCGTGGCCGCGGTCGGAGCCCGCCCCTGGCAGGACTTCACCGACGGCGAGGCGACCCTCGTGACGATCGTCGCCGACATCACGGGCCAGCCCTGGGTGGCCTTCCTCTTCGCGGTGACCGCGGTCGCGGCCATCGCCTCCGTCGTCCTGACCGTGCTCTACGGGCAGACGCGCATCTTCCTGTCGATGGCCCGTGACGGGCTCGTGCCGTCCGTCCTGGGCCGGATCTCGCCGCGGACGCGCACGCCCGTCGCCGGCACCCTGATCGTCGGCGGCGCGGTCGCGGTCACCGCGGCGTTCATCCCCCTCGGGGCCCTCGCCGACGCGACGAGCATCGGCACGCTCTTCGCTTTCGCGCTCGTCAACCTGTCGGTCATCTGGCTGCGCCGCAACCGGCCCGAGCTCGAGCGCACGTTCCGCGTGCCGCTGTACCCGGTCGTCCCGGTGCTCGGCTTCGCGACGTGCGTGCTGCTCATGGTGACGCTCGGCGGGATCACCTGGGCCGCGTTCGCCGTGTGGATGGGCGTCGGGGTCGCGGTGTACGCGCTCTACGGCCGCCGCCACTCAGTCGTCGCCCGCGGCTGAGGCCCCCCGCCGCTCGTCAGAGCGGCATGCGCCGAGCCCGCTGCCGTGGACTGCACCCGCGAACGACGAAGGCGCCGCTCCCCGTGGGGAGCAGCGCCTCCGGTGCTCGTGAGAGCAGGCAGTGCTGTGCGACCGAGGTCGCGAGGGGCCGTGGGCCCCGCAGACTACTTGAGGGTGACGGTGGCGCCGGCAGCCTCGAGCTGAGCCTTGGCCTTCTCGGCCGTCTCCTTGTTCGCACCCTCGATGACGGTGTTGGGGGCACCGTCGACGACGGCCTTCGCCTCGCCGAGGCCGAGGCTCGTGAGCGCGCGGACCTCCTTGATGACCTGGATCTTCTTGTCGCCGGCAGCCTCGAGGACGACGTCGAAGCTGTCCTTCTCCTCGACCTCCTCGGCGGGGGCGGCGGGGCCGGCGGCACCGGCAGCGGCCACGGGGGCAGCAGCGGTGACCTCGAAGACCTCTTCGAACTTCTTCACGAAGTCGCTGAGCTCGATGAGCGTGAGCTCCTTGAAGGCCTCGATCAGTTCGTCCTGCGTGAGCTTCGCCATGGTGTTCTCCTTGTTGTGTTCTGTAAGTGGTGGTGGTTGCTGCGACAGCTGTTAGCTGTCGGCTTCCTGCTTCGCGCGCAGCGCCTCGACCGTGCGGACGGCCTGCGACAGCGGAGCGTTGAACAGGTAAGCAGCGCCGAACAGCGAGGCCTTGAAGGCGCCGGCCAGCTTGCCCAGCAGCACCTCCCGCGACTCGAGGTCGGCGAGCTTGGTGACCTCGGCTGCGGTCAGGGCGTTACCGTCGAAGTAACCGCCCTTCACGATCAGCGCGGGGTGTGCCTTGGCGAAGTCACGCATGCTCTTGGCGACGGCGACAGGGTCTCCGTGCACGAAGGCGATCGCAGACGGGCCGACGAGCTCGTCGTCGAACGAGCTGATGCCGGCGTTGTTCGCCGCGATCTTGCTGAGCGTGTTCTTCACCACGGCGTACGTCGCGTCTGCACTGATGGCGGTGCGGAGCTCCTTGAGCTCTGCCACAGTGAGACCGCGGTACTCGGTGAGCAGAACGGCGGTCGAGCTACGGAAGTTCTCCGTGAGCTCGGCGACCGATGCTTCCTTGTTCGCCATGGCTCTCCTAAAACGTGGGTGTGCCGGCAGCCCCCGGGCACTCGCTCACGTCTCGTCCGAGGACGGGGCATGGAAAAAGCTCCGGCGCTGGCGCACGGAGCTGGATCTCGCAGAAGCGAGGAACGACTTCACACACCTGCGCTGGTCGCTCTCTCTCGAGAACCTTCGGTCTCCGTCTGCGAGCAGACAGGGACAACCGGCGGTCTTGGGCTGGGTACACAGTAGACGCAGGAGGCGCGATGACGCAAGTCGCGCCTCCTGCGGTCGTTCGGTGGTCACCTCGCACCCCGGACCCCGCGGCCGCGCCTCGCACCCCGCACCCCGCGCCTCGCACCCCGGAGTGGACGATGCACCCCGTCGTTACGGGGTGCATCGTCCACTCCGGGGTGTTCACCCGTGCACACGCCCGCGCCGGTCTGTCCGCGCGACCTGTGGACGAGCCGACGACCATGCACAGGAGGCGCGATGGACGCGCGCCTCGTCGGCCGCGGCCCCGACAGTGTGGGGATGCCCCTCCTCGACCTCGACCCGCTCACCGTCCCGCTCTCGTTCGCCGCCACGCACGGTGCGCAGTCGCACGAGGCCCGGGGCCTGCGCCGCGCCGTCGCGGCCGGCCAGGTCGTGCGGGTGCGCCGAGGCGTCTTCGTGGAGCAGCCGACCTGGGACGCGCTCGACGCCCGAGCTCGGCTCGTGCTGCGGACGCGGGCCGTCCTCCTCGGCTCGGCCTGCTGGGTCGCGTCCCACGGCAGCGCGGTCGCGCTCCACGACCTGCCCCGCGTCGAGCAGGCCGCCGACAGGGTGAGCGTCGTCGACGCCAGGCGTGCGTCGACCAAGACGTCGGCGACGCTGCGGATCAGACCCGGCCCGCTGCGAGACGAGGAGGTGGTGGTCCTGTCCGACGTCCGGGTCACCTCCCTCGAGCGCACGGCCCTCGACGTCGCCCTGACGGCGCTGTTCGCGGACGCGGTGATGTGCGTCGACGCGGTGCTCCGCAGGCTCGTGCTGCCTCGTGGTCACCGATCGGGTCTCGAGATCGACGAGCTGCTCGCCCGACGGCGCGCCCACCTCCTCGCCGAGATCGGCGACGGCACGGGCCCCGGCCGGGCCGCCGCCCGCCGCGCGATCGCGTTCGCGTCGCCGTGGGCCGAGAACGGCGGCGAGTCGCTCGCGCGCGTCGTCCTGCACGAGCTCGGGGTGCCGACACTCGACCTGCAGCGTGAGTTCACCCTGGTCTCGGGGACGGCACGGTGCGACTTCTTCGACCCCGCGCACCTCGCCGCATTCGAGTTCGACGGCTTCGGCAAGTACGCGGACGAGGCCCTGCGGGGCGGCCGGTCCGTCGCCGAGGTGATGCGCGACGAGAAGCGTCGGGAGACGGAGCTCCTCGAACGGGACGACGTGCGCGTCGTGGTGCGGTTCGAGTACCGCGACCTGGTCGCGCCGCGTCGCCTCGCCGCCCTCCTGACGCGAGCGGGCATCCCCGTCGACCCACGCCGCGTGACGGCTGCGGCTCGCGCGGCGCGCCTCCGCTTCGCATCGTGACGCAGCGCCTCGCGCCCGGCACACCGCCCCCTGCACCCCGTAGTGGACGATGCACCTCGAAACGACGGGGTGCATCGTCCACTCCGGGGTGCGACGCCGACCGGTACGGGCACTGCACCAGCAGCAGCAGCCAGCGTCGGCCGCGGCCGGTCCCGACCCGACCCAAGGCGGCGAGCGTCAGACGGGCGAGGCGGGCGGCACGGCGAGCGGCAGCCGCACCGTGAAGACGGCTCCGTCGGCACTGCTGGCGACCGAGACGTCGCCGCCGTGGGCGTGCGCGACGGCCTCGACGATGGCGAGCCCGAGGCCGGTCGAGCCTGCCTTGCGCGAACGCGAGCTGTCGGCCCGGGCGAAGCGCTCGAACAGCACGGGCAGCACCGCCGGGTCGATGCCCGGGCCCTCGTCGGAGACCGTGACGACGGCCCGGCGTCCCGCCTCGTCGACGCCCAGGGCGACGTGCACGGGCGTGCCCTCCGGCGTGTGGGTCCGCGAGTTGGTGAGCAGGTTCGCGACTATCTGATGCAGGCGCATCGCGTCCCCGGGCACGACGACCGGCTCGTCGGGCAGCACGACGTCGACGTCGTGGGCAGGGTCGGCCACCCCCGCGTCGTTGACGGCGTCGAGCACGATGCGGGTGAGGTCGACGTCGGCCACGACGATGTCGCGACCCTCGTCGAGGCGGGCGAGGAGCAGCAGGTCCTCCACGAGCGAGGTCATGCGCAGCGACTCCGACTCGATGCGGCCCATCGCGTAGACGACGTCGTCGGGCAGGCCCGCGCCCATCCGCCGGGTCAGCTCGGCGTAGCCGCGCACGGACGCCAAGGGGGTGCGGAGCTCGTGCGAGGCGTCGGCGACGAACTGCCGCACCTTGTTCTCGCTCTGCTGCCGCGCCTCCAGCGCCGCCGCGACGTGGCCGAGCATGTGGTTGAGCGACGCCCCCACCCGGCCGACCTCGGTGCGCGTGTCGGTGTCCTGCTCGTCGACCCGCTCGGCCAGGGCGACCTCGCCGCGGTCGAGGGGCAGCTCGGCCACGCGCAGCGCGGTGTCCGAGAGCCGCTCGAGCGGGCGCAGCGCCCGCCGCACGACGGCGTACGCGATGAGGATCGCGACGACGAGGCCGAGCAAGGTCACGAAGGCGATGGAGGCGATCATGCCGGCCACGGTCTGGGTCACGCTGTCGGTGGGCAGGCCCACGACGAGGTAGCCCGACGACACGGTGCCGCCGCTCCGCGACCCGAGGGTCACGGGGACGGCCTCGACCCGGTAGCCGCCGAGGTCCGAGCCGAGCGACACGGTGACCGGGCCGCCCGCGTCGGGCACGGTCGCCAGCGCCGAGGTGATCTCGTCGGTCAGTGGGTCCTCGAGCTCGCCGGCCTCGGTGACCGTGAAGGCCTGCTGCACGACGTCGCCGACGAGCACGGCGGTGAAGGTGCCGGGCGCCTGTCGGGGCGCGCCGAGGGCGTCGCTGTCGGGGCTGAGGCTCGGGCGGCCCGACGAGCCTCCGATCGAGGCCGCCGTCAAGGCCCTGTTCGTCGCGCCCGTGAGGTCGTCGTCGAGCTGGCGCATCAGCGAGCCGCGCAGCGCGACCACGCTCACGGTGCCGATGACCACCGTCAGGAGGACGACGATGGCGACGATGCTGAGGATCAGGCGGTTGCGGAGCGTGAGGGGGGCGGAGGCGCGGGGCACGCGCCCGAGGAGCCCGCCGAGACGGGACCCTCCGGGTGCGGCCGCGCTCACGACGTGGGCTTGATGACGTAGCCCACGCCGCGCACGGTGTGGATCATCGCCTCTTCGCCCGCGTCGATCTTCTTGCGGAGGTACGAGATGTAGATCTCGACGACGCTCGACTTGCCGCCGAAGTCGTAGCTCCAGACGCGGTCGAGGATCTGTGCCTTGCTGAGCACCCGGCGCGGGTTCCGCATCAGGAAGCGCAGCAGCTCGAACTCGGTGGCGGTCAGCTCGACCTCGCGGTCGCCGCGGTGCACCTCGTAGCTCTCCTCGTCGAGCACCAGGTCGCCGACGACGATGCGGCTGTCGCCGGCCTCGCTCACGGCCGACGCGGACCGACGGATGAGGCCGCGGAGCCTGGCCACCACCTCCTCGAGGGAGAACGGCTTGGTGACGTAGTCGTCGCCGCCCGCCGTCAGCCCGGAGACGCGGTCCTCGACGGAGTCCTTCGCGGTGAGGAACAGGATCGGGGTGTCGTCGCCCCCGGCACGCAGACGACCGAGCACCTGGATGCCGTCGATGTCGGGCAGCATCCAGTCGAGCACGATCGCGTCGGGCTGGAACTCGCGGGCCAGCGCGAGGGCGCCCTGCCCGTCGGCGGCGGCCTTGACGTCCCACCCCTCGTAGCGGAGGGCCATCGAGAGGAGGTCGGTGAGGCTGTTCTCGTCGTCGACGACGAGGACTCGGAGGGGCGAGCCGTCGGCCCGGGTGAGTCGGGGGGCCTGCGCGGGGGTGGGGGTCGTCGTGGTCACGCACTCAGCTTCGAGCCGGTTCCTATGAACGGACTGTGCTGCTCCGATGCGTTGCCTGCGCGTCTCTCATCGGAAGCTCATGGACGGCCCATCGGGTGCTGCGAGACCGCCTCCCTAGCGTCGCCCCCGACCTGATCCCCCGCGGATCCCCCTGCACCGAGGAGACCTCCGATGTTCCTGACCTACCTGCTCAGAGAGCTGAGCAACAGACGCAAGCAGACCGTGGTGATCGCGGCCGGCATGGCGCTCGCGATCGCGCTCGTGATCGTCGTCAGCGGCGTGGCGGCCGGCGTGCGGAACGCCCAGTCGTCCGTGCTCGAGTCCGTCTACGGCGTCGGCACCGACGTCACGATCACGCAGACCGCAGAGCCGGGCGCCGACGGCGGCGGTCCCGGCCGGCAGTTCGCCTTCGGCTCGGGCGACGGCACGACCACCGACGACGGCCGCACGGAGGTCGCGCAGAGCACCCTCTCGGCCGCCCGCGGCACGGCGACCTTCGCCTCGTCGGCCCTGGCGACCGTCGAGGGCGTCGACGGCGTGTCCGCCGCGACGGCCACGTTGAGCCTCGAGAACTCCAGCTTCTCGGGCACTCTGCCCGACTTCTCCCAGGGCGCAGGAGGCGCCGGCACCGACGGCGCGACCGGCGGCGGCACCGGGACCGGGACGGACGGGACCGACACGGGCAGCCAGCTCGCACCTCCCACGGGCGGGGCGGACGGCGCCGGCGGCAGCGCGTTCGACGTCGACCAGTTCTCGGTCACGGGCCTCGACCCGAGCGCGGCCGCGGTCGGCCCGCTGACCAGCGCCTCGCTCGTCGACGGCCGCACCCTCACCGCCGACGACGCGGGAGCGGACGTCGTCGTGCTCGACCAGACCTACGCCACGAGTGCAGAGCTCGCGGTCGGCGACACGCTGGCGATCGGCGGCACCGACTTCGCGGTGGTGGGGATCGTCGCGTCCACCTCGTCCGACGCGGCCACCGCCTCCGACGCGTACGTCCCGCTCGACACGGCGCAGGCGCTCAGCGGGCTGACCGACCAGATCAGCAACGTGTACGTGACCGCGGCGAGCGCCAGCGGCGTCGACGCCCTGAAGACCGATCTGCAGGCCGCCCTGCCCGACGCCACCGTGAGCACGCAGTCCGACCTCGCGTCGAGCGTCTCCGGCTCGCTGTCGACCGCCTCCGACCTGATCGGCAAGCTCGGCACCTGGCTCTCGGTGATCGTGCTCGCCGCGGCGTTCCTCATCGCGATCCTCTTCACCGTCTCGGGCGTCAGCCGACGCACCCGCGAGTTCGGCACCCTCAAGGCGATCGGCTGGAGCAACGCTCGCATCACCCGTCAGGTAGCGGGCGAGTCGCTCGTCCAGGGCCTCGTCGGCGGCGTCGTCGGCGTCGCGGCAGGTCTCGTCGGGCTGCTCGTGGTGAACCTCGTCGCCCCGACCCTGTCGGCTGCGGCCACGACCACCGCGGCAGGTCCCGGCGGCGCTGCCGGCGGGCCCGGAGCGGCAGCCGACGCAGGAGGTGCGGCTGCAGCAGGCGGCGGCGGCTTCGGCCAGCAGCTGGCCACGGCGACGACGGACGTCGTCCTGCACGCCCCCGTCACGATCTCGGTCGTGCTGCTCGCGGTCGGCCTGGCCGTCGTCGGCGGGCTGCTCGCCGGCGCCGTGGGCGGGTGGCGCGCGTCGCGGCTGCGCCCAGCCGAGGCGCTGAGGAGCGTCGCGTGACCGGGGCGGCCGCGGAGCCGACCGCCGCCGACGTCCGCGCCACCGCCCTGCCGGCACCCGCCGGACCCGCCGACCCGACCACCGCCTCCGGAGGCACCACGCCCATGTACACGCTCATCGCCGTCACCAAGACCTACTCGCAGGGGAAGAAGAGCGTCACGGCCCTCGACGGGGTCGACCTCGAGATCCCCGCGGGCCAGATGGTCGCGATCCAGGGCCCGACCGGAGGCGGCAAGTCGACCCTGCTGCAGATGCTCGGCGCGCTGGACCGGCCGACGAGCGGCACGGTGAGGCTCGGCGACTCCGACCTCTCGGCGGCGGGCGACCGCGCGCTGGCGGCGGTACGGGCCCGCGACGTCGGCTTCGTGTTCCAGGGCTTCAACCTGATCCCGACGCTGACGGCCGCGGAGAACGTCGAGACGGCGTTCGCGGACGACTCGGTGCCCCGCCCCGAGCGACGGACGAGGGCGAAGGAGGCGCTGGCCTCGGTCGGGCTCGCGGAGCGGGCCGACCACCTGCCGGGCGAGCTCAGCGGTGGCCAGCAGCAGAGGGTCGCCATCGCGCGTGCGCTGGTCAAGGAGCCGACCGTGCTGCTGGCGGACGAGCCGACGGGGTCGCTCGACGAGGCGACCCGGGACGAGATCATGGACCTGCTCGAGGGCGTCTGGCGCGACCGCGGGCTGACCCTCGTCATCGTGACGCACGACTCGGCCGTGGCCCGGCGGGCCGAGCGGCGCCTGCGCATCGCCGGCGGCAAGGTCGCTGAGCTGTTGCCGACGGCCTGACGTCCGAGCCCGAGGGCGGGACCCGGCTGGGCGCCGGGGCCCGCCCTCGCCGGCTCCCCTCGTGGGCGCTCAGCCGCGCGGGTAGTCCACGCAGGCGAAGCGAGCCGAGTCGGGTGCCCAGCACGGCACGTTGACCGTGCCCTGGCCTCCGAGCAGCCGCAGCACGTCGTGCGGCTGCTCCCCCGGCGTCGGCAGCCCGTCGGTGCCGAGCGGCAGGGTGCGGAGCACGACGTCGCGGTCCTCGGGGTGGCCGAGCGTGCCCGTCGGGTAGCCGAGCCAGAGCAGGGTCGCCCCGTCGGGCGAGACGTGCGGGAACCAGTTCACGAGCTCGTCGTCGGTGACCTGCACGAGCTCGCCGCCGTCGGGCCGGGCGCGGAACAGCTGCGCGTGGCCCGCCACGCCGCCCGACGCCCGCTCCGAGTTGAACCAGACGTGTCGACCGTCCGGCGAGAACTCCGCACCGTCGTCGGGGTGGCCGTCCGCAGTCACGGAGGTCGGGGCGCCGTCGGCCACCGAGACCAGCACGACGTTCGTCTGCCAGCCGGCCCGCGCCTCCTCGTCGTCCGGGTCGACCGCTGCCTCGGGCAGGGCGCCGACGATCACGCTCAGCGTCGCGCCGTCGGGCGAGACGCCGTGAAGGTAGTTCTTGTGGTTGCGGCCGGCAGGGTGCTCGCGCGTGACGCGGCGTGCCTCGCCGCCGGGCGCGACGCCGTCCCAGGGCACCTCGTACAGGTGGCCGTCGTGCGAGCTGACGAACACGCTGCCCTGGTCGGGCGCGATCACGTGGTCGTTGTTGATCTCGGGCACGTCGCCCATGGGCACGGGCACCAGGGCCGCCTCGTCGACGCCCCGCGCCTCGGCGGGCAGCCGCCAGAGCAGCCCGTCGGCGTTGACGACGAGCCAGCGGCCGTCGGGGCTCCAGTTGGGCGCCTCGACGAGGACGCTCGAGCTCTCGAGGGCGACCTCGACCTCTCTGGTCGCGGGGTCGACGACGAGCACGCGGCTCGACTGTCCGGGCTGGAGGGTGCGGGGCACGGGGTTCTCCCTGTTCGTGGGCGGGGCGGCTACTGGTTCGAGAAGGCCGCGTCGAAGGAGGCGGTCGGCCGGGGCCAGAGCAGCGAGCGCACGTGGGCCAGCGCCTCGGGCGCCCCGTGCAGCCGGTCCATGCCGGCGTCCTCCCACTCGATCGAGATCGGCCCGGCGTAGCCGACGGCGTCGAGGGTGCGGAACGCCGACTCCCAGTCGACGTCGCCGTGCCCGGTCGAGACGAAGTCCCAGCCGCGGCGCGGGTCGCCCCAGGGCAGGTGCGAGCCGAGCAATCCGGCGCGGCCGCTGCTCGGCCGGACGCGCGTGTCCTTGCAGTCGACGTGGTAGATCCGGTCGGCGAAGTCGACGATGAACCCGATCGTGTCGACCCCCTGCCAGAGCATGTGCGACGGGTCCCAGTTGAAGCCGAAGGCCTCGCGGTGCTCGATCGCGTCGAGGGCGCGGACGCTCGTCCAGTGGTCGTAGGCGATCTCGGAGGGGTGCACCTCGTGGGCGAACCGCACGCCCTCGCCGTCGAAGACGTCGAGGATGGGGTTCCAGCGGGCGGCGAAGTCCTCGTAGCCGGCGTCGATGACGCTCTCGGGCACGGGCGGGAACATCGCCACGTACGGCCAGATCTTCGATCCGGTGAACCCGACGACCGTGTCGACTCCCATCCGCCGGGCGACCCTGGCCGCCCGCTTCATGTCCTCGGCCGCACGCTGACGGACGCCCTCGGGCTCGCCGTCGCCCCACGTGCTCGGACGCACGATCGCCTGGTGCCGGAAGTCGATCGGGTCGTCGCAGACGGCCTGGCCCGTGAGGTGGTTCGAGATGGCCCAGACGCCGAGGCCGTGCCGCTCGAGCACGTCGAGCCGGCCGCGGAGGTACGCGTCGTCCTCGTCGGCGCGCTCGAGGTCGAGGTGGTCGCCCGACGCGGCGATCTCGAGGCCGTCGTAGCCCCAGCCCGCGGCGAGCGCCGCCACCTCCTCGAGCGGCAGGTCGGCCCACTGGCCGGTGAACAGCGTGACGGGGTGCGAGCTCTCGCCCATGTCGGCCTCTCTCGTCGTCGGTGCGTCGGCGCGCGGCGCAGCTCCATCCTGGTCCACTCCGCGGCGCTCCACGAGGCGGTCGTCCGCGGGGCGGTCGTTCACGAGGGGACGTCCACCCAGCGCCGCTCGGCGGCGGCGAGCAGGACGCTCTCGGTGACGACGACGGCGCGGCGGCCGTCCTCGAAGGTCGGCAGCCCCTCCGGCTGCCCGCCGCGCACGGCGTCGTGCACGTCGCGGACGAACGAGGCGAAGGCGTCGTGGTAGCCCATCGGGTGCCCGGCCGGGAGCGTCGAGAGGCGGGCCGCGTCCGGCACCAGCCGGGCCGCGTCGCGCGAGACGACCTCGGACGCGGCGCGACGCCCGATCCAGAGCCGGTTGGGCTCCTCCTGCGAGAACTCCAGGCTCTCCGCGGTGCCCGCGACGTCGACGAGGAGGCGGTTCTTCCGCCCCGGCGCCACCTGCGACACGAAGAGGGTGCCGATGACGCCGGCGGCCGTCTCGAAGACGACCGCCGCCTCGTCCTCGGTGTCGACCGGGCGCCCGCCGCGTTCGTCGTGGACCCGGTCGACGACGGCCGCGAGGGCGGCCACGCGGTCGCCGAGGACGAACTCGACGAGGTCGACGAGGTGGCTGCCGATGTCGGCGAAGGCGCGCGAGGGGCCGCCCGAGGCCGAGTCGACGCGCCAGTCGACGTCGTCGCGGTCGAGCAACCAGTCCTGCAGGTAGCTGCCCCGGACGCTGAGCACGCGTCCCGTGACGCCGGCGGCCACCCTGGCCCGCGCCTCCCGCACCATCGGGTGGTACCGGTAGACGAACGGGACCGCGGCGGTCCTGCCTGCCGCCCGGGCTGCCCGCACGAGCTCGTCGGCCTCGGCCGTCGAGGTGGCCAGCGGCTTCTCGCAGACCACGTGCTTGCCGGCCGCCAGGGCGGCGAGGGCGAGACCCGCGTGCACGGCGTTCGGCGTGCAGAGGTGGACGACGTCGACGCCGGGGTCGTCGAGGAGGTCCTGCACGCTGTCGTGGGCGGTCGGGACGCCCAGGGCGGCGGCCGCGAAGGAGGCGCTGGCCGGGCTCGAGGACGCGACCGCGACCACCTGCGCGCCCGCGGCCCTGGCCGCGGCGGTGTGCACCCGGCCCATGAAGCCGCCGCCCACCACCCCGACCTGGAGGGGCGCGACCGAGGCCGCGGCCCGCCGGGTCGGGGCGACGCCCGCGAGGCGAGGCAGCGCCTCCCCCACGTCGGTCACCGCTGCGCCCCCGTCAGGCCAGGCCGGTCGGCGTCACTTGACGGCACCGGAGGACAGACCGGTGATGAGGTGCTTCTGCACGAGCATGAAGCCGATCAGCACGGGCAGCGAGACGACGACCGAGGCCGCCATCAGCTGGTTCCAGTAGACGTCCTGCTGCGAGGCGTACGCCCGCAGGCCGATCGACAGGGTCCTGGTGTCCTTGCTCGTGAGCACCGAGGCGAAGAGCACCTCGCCCCAGGCCGTGATGAAGGCGTAGACCGCGACGGCGATGATGCCGGGCTTCGCGACGGGGATGATCACGCGGAACAGGGCGCCGAGGCGACCCGTGCCGTCGATCATCGAGGCCTCCTCGAGTTCTTTCGGGATGGAGGCGAAGTAGCCCGTCAGCATCCAGATCGAGAACGGCAGGCTGAACGTCATGTAGGTGATGATCAGGCCCAGGTAGCTGCCCGTCAGCTGCACCCCGACCGTGCGCTGGATCTGCACGAAGATCAGGAACAGCGGCAGCAAGAACAGGATGCCGGGGAACATCTGGGTCGACAGCACCACGAGGCTGAAGCTGCGCTGTCCACGGAAGCGCAGGCGAGCCAGCGCGTAGGCGGCCAGCACGGCCATCGCCACCGACAGGATCGTCGCCGAGATGGTCACGATCAGGCTGTTCTTGAAGTACGACGCCAGGGGCACCGTCTGCCAGATCTGCACGTAGGGCTCGAGGGTGACGCGCGAGGGGATCCAGGTGAAGAGGCCCTGCACGTCGGCCAGCGGCTTGATCGAGGTCGTGAGCACCACGTACAGCGGGATGATCACGACCAGCGACAGGAACGCCAGCCCGAAGAAGCGGAAGATCTTGAAGCCGCGGGTCTCAATCATTGTCGTTCTGCCCCTTCGGGAGGACCATCCGGATGTAGAACGCCGACGCGATCAGCAGCACGACCAGGAGCATGACGCTCATGGCACCGCCGAGGCCGAAGTTCCAGTTGTTGAAGCTCTGCTGGTAGATCAGCGGCGAGATGAGCGTCGCCTGCTCGGGCGAGGCCGGGCCGAAGAGCACGTAGGGCACGTTGAACTGGTTGAAGATCCAGAGGCTCATGATGAGCAGCAGCACGGCGTTCGCAGGCTTCACCATCGGCAGCGTGATGTTCGTGAACTGCTTCCAGAGGCTGGCACCGTCGAGGCTGGCGGCCTCGTAGACGTCGCCCGGGATGTTCTGCAGCGCCGCGAGCAGCATCAGGAACGCGAAGGGCCAGAACTGCCAGGCGGTCACGATCACGATCGCCCAGAACGAGTTCCCGCCGAGCAGCCAGAAGGGCCTGTCCTGGAGGATCCCGAGGTCGTCGACCAGGAACCGGTTGATGGCCCCGTCTCGCTGGTTGAACATGAAGGCCCAGGCGATGGTGCCGACGTACGAGGGCAGCGCGTAGGGCACGAGGAACAGCGTGCGGAGCAGGCCCCGCCCCTTGAACGAGCTGGTCAGCAGCACGGCGCCGAGCATGCCCATGCTCCACGCGATCGCGACGACGATCACGGTGAAGAGCAGGGTGCGGCCGAGGGCCCCGTAGAGCTGGCCCGCGATGGGCGAGCTCGGGTCGAGGGCCGTGACGAAGTTCTGCAGGCCGACGAAGGGGGCGTTGACCCAGTTGGCGATGCTGAGCTGGTTCAGCGTGATGAACGCGATCCAGATGCCGAGCACCATGGGGACGATGTGGACGAGGAGCTCGGCCAGGGCCGCGGGGGCGACCAGGAAGTAGGCGAGCGGCGAGCGGTGCTTCTTGCGCTTCGCGGGCTCGATCGGAGCCTGCTGGTGCGGATCGGGAGCCGACTCTTTCTCGGCGGTGGCGGGGGGCAGAACGTTGACGGTCATGACGGTCCTCTCGGGCGGGGCAGGGGGGCCCGTCCGGCCGACAGCGCTGGCGCTGCCGACCGGACGGGTCCCCGCACGGTGGGACGGGGCTACTGACCCGTGGTCATCTGGCTGTTCGCGTCCTCGAGGGCCGACTTCACGTCGGCCTCGCTGACGGAGCCGCCCTGGGCCGCGGTGGCGAGGAGGTCCTTGATCGCGGTGCCGACCAGGGTCTCCATCTGTCCCTCGGAGGGGTAGAGGGGCATGGGCTGGGCGTGGTCCGCGAGGATCGTCTGCTTCAGCTTGATCACGTCCGTCTGGAACGCGGGGTCGTCGTAGGCGGCGGTGACCACGGGCAGCGAGCCGAACGACTCGTTGAGGTACTTCTGCTCGTCGTCGCTCGTGAGGTGCTTGACGAAGTCGATCGCCGCCTCCTTGTTGCCCGAGTTCTCGAAGACGCTGACGTTGATGCCCGCGACGTGGCTCTGGGTGCCCTCGAGGCCGGTGGCGTCGGCGGTCTCCATCGGCACGGGCGCCGCGGCGTAGTCGGTGAAGTTGCGCGACTTGAGGTTGTCGCCCGGGGCCTGGTCGAAGAACATCGCGGCCTGGCCCTCGGCGAAGGTCGCCGCCATGTCGGAGCCGTTGACGCTCTCGGCGTCGGACGGCGAGACGACCTTGTCGACGGCCATCAGGTCGACCCACTCCTTGACGCCGGCCACGACGCCGTCGTTGCCGAAGTCGGGGTTGCCGTCGCCGTCGTAGAGCTCGCCGCCGTTCTGCAGGCCGCGGACGAACGCCTGGTGGGCGTTGTTCGTGATGCTCGAGCCGGCCATCGTGACGCCCCACTGGTCGATCTGGCCGTCCCCGTCGGTGTCGATCGTCAGCTTCTTGGCGTCCTCGACGAACTCGTCCCACGTGGCGGGCGGCGTGGTGATGCCGGCCGCCTCGAACATGGCGGTGTTGTAGTACAGCGAGTACGACAGGCCGTAGATAGGAACGGAGGTCGGGGCCTGGCCCTCGGCGCCGCCGGTGGCGAAGCTCGACTGGACGAAGCGGTCCTGGCCGCCGATCTCGTCCAGGGCCTCGCCCTCCCAGGGCACGAACGCGCCGCTCGACTGGAGAGACACCGCCCACGTGTTGCCGATGTTGAGCACGTCGGGGCCCTCGCCGCTCGAGACGGCGGTGAGGATGCGGTTGTAGAGGTCGGACCACGGGATGACCTCGAGGTCGACCTCCACCCCCGTCTCCTCCGTGTAGCGGTCGATGGACTCCTGCAGGATCTCGGCGTCTCGCTCGACCGTGGGGGCCTGGTTGCTGGCCCAGTAGGTGATCGTGTCGCTGTCGCCGCTGCCGCCGGAGGCGGAGCAGGCGGTCATCGAGCCTGCCGCGACGACGCCGACGGCGACGGCGGCGACCCAGCGGAACTTCTTCGTGTTCATGTCTTCTCCTGGTTTCTCATCTTCGAGAGGTCTCTTCATCGAGCGGGGGAAGTGCTGTGGTGCTGTGTGGCTGTGGTGCTGCGCTGCTGTGGTGCTTCGGGAGGGAAAGTGGAGGGGGGACGCTGTCCCGGTGGCGGGCCGGCCTCGTCGTCGAGGCCGGCCCGCCGACGGCTCAGCCGAGGGTCGGGACCGACGGGTCCCAGTCCTCGGGCAGCTCGGGCGTGGGCTCGAGCGACGACTCGACGACGACGCCCTCGCCGCGCTCGGCCGACTCGGCCAGCGAGACCATGACGTCGAGCACGTGGAACGCGAGCTCGCCGGGGACGCGCTCGCGACGGCCCTCGCGGATCGCCTGGGCGAGCTCCGCCACGCCGGTGCCGCGGGTGAACGTCGAGCCGGACGCGGGCACGACGGTCGGCTCCTCGCCGCCGGTGTGCACGACGGTGTCGCCCTCGAACTCGTTCGGGTCGGGGAACACGGCCGTGCCCTCGGTGCCCGCGATCTCGACGAACCCGGCACGGGCCAGCTTCGAGTCGAAGCTGAAGACGGCCTGCGCGCTCGCGCCGTTCTCGAACTGCAGCAGGGCGCTGATGTGCGTGGGCACCTCGACGGGGAACTCGGTGCCGGCCTTGGGGCCGGAACCGATGACGCGCGTCTCGCGGGCCTTCGAGGAGGTGGCGGTCACCTTCGCGACCGGGCCGAAGACCTGCACGAGGGTCGTGAGGTAGTACGGGCCGACGTCGAACATCGGGCCGGCGCCGTAGGCGAAGAGGAACTCGGGGCTCGGGTGCCACGACTCGGGGCCGGGCACCTGGAACAGCGTCAGGCCGGTGAGGGGCGTGCCGATGTCGCCGCGACGGACGACGCGGAGCCCCGTCTGGATGCCCGAGCCGAGGAACGTGTCGGGAGCGACGGCGACCCGCACCCCCGCCTCCTTCGCGGCCTGCAGCAGACGGGCGCCGCTCTCGCGGTCGAGGGCGTAGGGCTTCTCGCCCCAGACGTGCTTGCCGGCCGCGACGGCCTTGAGCGCGACCTCGACGTGGGCGGCGGGGATCGTGAGGTTGACGACGATCTCGACGCCGTCGTGGGCGAGCAGCTCGTCGACCGAGCCGCTCCCGGGCACGCCCCACTTCTCGGCCTGCGCGGCGGCGCGGGGCTCGTCGATGTCGGCGACGAAGAGCACCTCGAGGTCGGGGAACTTCGTCAGGTTGCCGAGGTACTGGTCGCTGATCACGCCTGCGCCGATCACGCCGACCCCGACGGGGCCGGTGCGGGCGTCGCGGGCGGCGACGGTGTCGGCGGTCGTGGCGGTGTCGGTCATGCGCGGACTCCCTGCAGGAACTCGTAGCTGTCGGTCAGGGCGGTGAACACGTCGCCGCGGGTGTCGTCGAGCTCGACGACGGCGAGTGCCTGCGGGGCGGCCCGGAGGATGTCGCGGACGGGCATGACGCCCTTGCCGACGGCGACCTGCTCGGAGTCGTCCTTGCTCCCCGGGCCGTCCTTGACGTGCAGGAACTGCACCTGGTCGCCGAGACGGGCCAGCAGCTCGGCCGCGTCGACGCCGCCGACCTCGACCCAGTAGGTGTCGACCTCGAGCACGACGCCGGCCGGCAGGGCCGCGGCGAAGATCTCGAGGGCGGGGGTGCCGTCGATGACGGACTCGAGCTCGAACTCGTGGTTGTGGTAACCGACCGAGAGGCCGTGGGCCGCTGCGGCGTCGGAGATCGCGACGAACTCGGCGGCGATCGCCTCGACGTCCTCGCGGGTGACCCAGCGAGTCTCGTCGATGTGCGGGTCGATGACGGTGCCGACGCCGAGCCGGACGGCCGCGGCGAAGATCGGCTCGAGGTCCTGGCCGACGAGCTTGGCGTGGGCGCTCGGCGCGGTGAGGCCGGCGGCGGGCAGCGCCTCGGCGTACTCCTCGACGCGCTCGACGAAGCCCCACGGCTCGACCTGCGTGTAGCCGATGTCGGCGAGGCGCTGGAGGGTGCCGGGCAGGTCGGCCGCGATGGCGTCCCTGACCGTGTAGAGCTGGACCGAGATCGGTGATGTCACCAGGGGGACTCCTCTTCGAGTGGGGCGAGTACGGCGCCGCTGCCCCTCGAGGGGAGTCGATCACCGCTGATCGAGACCGACCATAGGACCACTTCTGTCGGAACGCAAGCAAAAGTCGTCGTGGATCGGCGCCCTTGTCTCGGCAGTCGCCTCGCCCTGTGCTTTACTGCTCAGCATGTCCGACACGACGCGGTCGTCCGCGCTCGGCAGCACCGGCGCCAGCGAGCTCTTCCAGCTGCTCCGAGACGGTCGTCCGCGCACCCGGGCCGAGCTCGCCGCCATGACCGGCCTCGCCCGCTCGACCGTGGGGCTGAGGCTCGACGCCCTCGTCGAGCTCGGGCTCGTCGGGCCCTTCGCCGACGCCGTCTCGACGGGCGGTCGCCCGCCCTCCCGCGTCGCCCTCGTGCCGTCGGCCCGGGTCGTGCTCGGGGCCGACTTCGGTGCCGGCCACCTCAACCTCGTGCTCACCGACCTCGTCGGAGAGACGCTCATCGGGCGACGCTCGCTGCTCGACATCGCCGACGGGCCCGAGCGCGTGCTCACGACGATGGTCTCCGAGGCCGACGCCCTGCTCGCCGAGCTGGGGCGCACCCGCCGCGACCTGATCGGGGTCGGCATCGGGCTCCCCGGCCCCGTGCAGTTCAGCACCGGTCGGCCCGTGAACCCGCCGATCATGCCCGGCTGGGACGGCTTCGACGTGCCCGGCTGGGTGCGCGGGCACCTCGACGTGCCGGTCCTCGTCGACAACGACGTCAACATCATGGCCCTCGGCGAGCGGAGCTTCGCCTGGCCCGGCGTCGACCACTTCCTGTTCGTCAAGGTGGCCACCGGCATCGGCTCCGGCATCATCTCGGGCGGTCGGCTGCAGCGCGGCGCCCAGGGCATCGCGGGCGACATCGGCCACGTCCAGGTGCCGCGCGGCGCCGGCATCGCGTGCCACTGCGGCAACGTGGGCTGCCTCGAGGCCGTCGCGTCGGGACCGGCCATCGCGGCCGCCCTGCGCCGCGAGGGCCACGACGTCGCGGGCGGCGCCGAGGTGATCGACCTGGTGCGCGGGGGCGACATCGACGCCATCCAGGCCGTCCGCCAGGCCGGGCGGGACATCGGCGAGGTGCTGACCGCCTGCGTCAACCTCATCAACCCGTCGACGATCGCCATCGGCGGCTCGATGGCCCAGGCCGGCGAGCACCTCATCGCCGGCGTGCGCGAGGTGGTCTACTCGCGCTCGATGCCGCTGGCCACCGAGCACCTGAGCATCGTCCAGTCGCGCTCGGGCCAGCGGGCGGCCGTGATCGGCGCGAGCATGCTCGCGATCCACCACGCCCTCTCCCCCGCGGCCATCGACGAGCTCGCCGCCGCGGTCTGACCCTCGCCGGCCCCCGGCCCCCGGCACCGCGGACCCCGCGGACCCCGCGCCGAGGCGACACGAGGAGGCGCCCTGTCGCGACCTGCCCCGGTCACGAGCGACAATGGAGGCATGTCCGTCGTCCAGCCCATGCTCTCGCTCTGGGACGACGACGAGACCCTGGCCGCGCCTCCTGCGCCCCCGCGCCGGCCGGCACACGAACTGAGGGTGCTCGCCGACTCGACCGACCGCATCGCGTGGCTGCGTGCCCGCAGCCGCGGCATCACGGCCACCGACGTCGCACGGCTCTCGAGCCCCCGCGCCGTGCAGGCCGTCGTGCTCGACAAGCTGTACGGCAACGGCTTCGGCGGCAACGCCTACACCGACCACGGACGCGCCCGCGAGCCGGAGATCGCCCGTTGGGTGCTGTCCGAGCACCGCATCGCGCCGAGCTCGAAGCTGTTCCACGCCCACGAGCAGCAGCGCCACCTCGCGACGCCCGACGGCGTGGCGGTGCGCGACGACGGCACCGTCGAGCTCTGCGAGATCAAGACGACGAAGAAGGCCTGGACGAGCATCCCGCGCTCGTACCTTCGGCAGGTGTTCTGGCAGCAGTACGTTCTCGGGGCCGAGCGCACCCTCGTCGTGTGGGAGCAGCACCTCGACTTCGTCCCCGTCGACGCCGTGCCCCAGTGCCGCTGGGTCGACCGCGACGACGACGAGATCCACCGCCTCGTGGGCCTCGCCGACACCGTGCTCGACACGCTGGCGCGCCAGGCTCCCGTCGACCCGTTCGCCCCCGGCGTCCGGGCCTACGAGCCGCCGCCCTACGACCCGCTGCGCTGAGCCTCGCGGCGCGCGGCCTCGCTGCGTCGGGCTGCTCCCCCGTGGTCGACCCCGAGCACCCGCACCCGGCTCAGCCCGATGACGGCGGCGCTCAGCGCCGCGATCACGACGGCGATGACCACGCACCAGACCGCGACCCCGCCCGCGCCCAGGCGCTCCACGTCGAGGAACGGGTACGGCACGAACGACTGCCCGCGCAGCAGCACCACGACGAGCCAGACCAGCGGGTAGACCAGGAACACCGGGAGCCGCCGCCACGCGATGCGCCCCCGGTCGCCCACCAGCACCCAGTCGAGCAGCGCGAACAGCGGGATCCACTTGTGCAGGACGTCGTTCGACCACTGCACGTTGAACGAGTTGTCGAGGGCGACGTCCGTCAGCAGCACGTTGTAGACGATGCCGGTCGTGACCATGTAGGTCGCCGCGGCGCCGCGCAGCACGACGCTCCACTCGGGCGCGGCCCGGCGGCGCAGCAGGAACACCGCCCCGACGACGAACGCCACGGCCGCGATCAGGTTCGACTGGATCGTGAAGTAGCCGAAGAAGTTGGCGAACTGGTACACGGGGCTCTCGATGCTGCGCACCCACTGGCCGACGACCGCCGCGACGACGGCCAGGGCCGCGAGCAGGCGGAACGCGGCGGGCACGATGGCGGGCACGGTGGTCGTCGACGGTCTCATCCCGTCACCGTAGCGAGGTTTCGCCAGACGGTGACACCCGCGAAACACGACCGACTCATCTGCTGTCGACACTGGGGTGACGGGCGCCCCTGTCGGGTGCCGCGGACGGACAGGGGAGCCCGATGACGCACACGACGATGCGTGCCATGGTGATCGAGAAGACGGGCGGACCCGAGGAGCTGATCGCGGCGGACCTGCCGTGGCCCTGCCGTGTCGGCTCGGACGTGCTGGTCAAGGTGCACGCCGCGGGCGTCAACCGCGTCGATGCCGAGGCCCGAGCCGGCCGGGCCGACAGCGGCGGCGTCCGGGCCTGGCCCGCCGTGCTCGGCCACGACTTCAGCGGCGTCGTCGTCGAGGCCCCCTACGCCGCCCACCCTCTCCGCCCCGGCGACGAGGTCTTCGGCATGGCTGCGTTCCCGCACACGAGCGGGACGTACGCCGAGTACATCAGCGTGCCTGCCACCTCCCTCGCCCGGAAGCCCGCGACGCTCTCGCACGTCGAGGCCGCCGGCGTCCCGCTCGCCGCCCTGACCGCCTGGGGCATGGTCGTCGAGGTCGCCAAGGCGCACGAGGGCCAGCGCGTGCTCGTCCAGGCCGGTGCAGGAGGCGTCGGGCACTTCGCCGTGCAGCTCGCGTCGTACTTCGGCGCGCACGTCGTCGCCACCGGGTCGCAGCGCAACAGCGGCTGGCTCCGCGACCTCGGAGCGGACGAGGTCGTCGACTACGGCTCGGCCGAGCTGGCCCGCAGCGTGCGCGACGTCGACGTCGTCATCGGGCTGGTGGACGACGACGACGTCGCCGAGCAGTCGCTGGCCGTGCTGCGCCCGGGCGGCCTCGCGGTGCACGCCCCGCTCCGCTCGTGGCGGGCCTTCGCCGAGAAGGCCGAGGCGCGGGGCATCCGTTCGACGGGGTTCGCCGTCTGCCCCGACGCGTCGACCCTCGCGGTCCTCTCGCGCCTGATCGACTCCGGCGACCTCCGCGTGCACGTCGACGACATCTACGACCTCGCCGACGCCGCCGACGCGCACAGCAGGCTCGAGCAGAGCCACACCCGGGGCAAGCTCGTCCTGCGCGTGGCCGACGAGTGAGGTCGCGGCCTGGGCGTCGGGCCGGGGTCGCGGCCTAGAGCGCACGCACGAGGACGAAGTCGTCGTGCGTCTCGGTGCCCACGGTGAACCTCTTGGTGCCGGCCCGCTCGAAGCCGTGCTTGCCGTAGAAGGCCTGGGCGCGGGCGTTCTGCTGGTTGACGCCCAGCCAGATCGAGGAGGCGCCGGTCGCCGTGGCCGTCGCCAGCGTCGCCTCCATGAGGACCCGCGCCGCGCCCTGCCCGTGGGCGTCGGGTGCCACGTACAACTTGCTCAGCTCGACGGCGGGGCGCGCCTCGACCACGGCGGCCACGTCGGCGTCGACGGGATCGCCCGTGACGAGCATGGCGTACCCGAGCAACGGGGCCCCGAGCAACGGGGCCCCCGGGGCGGCCGCGTCGTCCTCCAGGGCGAGCACGTGCCGCGTCGGGTCGGCCAGGTACTCGTGGAAGCGCTGCTCGCTCAGCACCGTGGTGACGAAGCGCGCCATGTCGGCCAGGGCGGTGCCGGGCGGGCAGGCCAGGGGGAACGTGAGGGCCGCCACGGAGGCGAGGGCCGGGGCGTCGGAGGCGGTGGCGGGGCGGGCGGTGACGGTCACGCCTCCATGGTGCCGCACCCGCGCCTCCTCGTGCTCGCCGTGCCCGTGCGCCGGGGACGACGAAGGCCGCCCCGCTCGAGAGCGGGACGGCCTGTCGTGACGATCAGGTGATCGAGGTGCGCTGCCTGGGCAGCAGCTGCCTAGAAGACGTTGATGTCGAGGGGGATGCCGGGACCGAAGGTCGTCGACAGCGTGCCCTTGGTGATGTAGCGGCCCTTGGAGGAGGACGGCTTCAGACGGACGACCTCGTCGAGGGCGGCGTCGAGGTTGGTGTTCAGCTGCTCTTCCGAGAAGCCGGCCTTGCCGATGACGAAGTGCACGTTGGCGTGCTTGTCGACACGGAACTCGATCTTTCCGCCCTTGATGTCGTTGACGGCCTGCGCGACGTTGGGGGTCACGGTGCCCGTCTTCGGGTTGGGCATGAGGCCGCGGGGTCCGAGGACCTTTCCGAGGCGGCCGACCTTGCCCATGAGCTCGGGCGTCGAGACGGCCGAGTCGAACGACGTGTAGCCGCCGGCGACCTTTTCGATGAGCTCGTCGCCGCCGACCTCGTCCGCACCGGCGGCGATGGCGGCCTCGGCCGCAGCGCCCGTGGCGAAGACGATGACGCGGGCGGTCTTGCCCGTGCCGTGGGGCAGGATGACGGTGCCGCGCACCATCTGGTCCGCCTTGCGGGGGTCGACGCCGAGCTTCAGCGCGACCTCGACGGTGGAGTCGAACTTCTTGGAGCCGGTCTCACGAGCGACGGCGACGGCCTCGCTGGTGCTGTAGAACTTGCCGGCCTCGATCTTCTCGGCGGCGGCGCGGTACGCCTTGGACTTCTGAGCCATGTTGGACCTCTTCGTTACTGGGGACGTGGTAGCGAGCCTGGCCGGCTCTCCCACTGGTGTCTGGTGCGTGCAGGCGGGTCGCCTGCACGAGGGGGTGTGGCTACGCGTCGACCGTGATGCCCATGGAACGGGCGGTGCCGGCGATGATCTTCGCCGCGGCGTCGATGTCGTTGGCGTTCAGGTCGGCCTGCTTGGTGGTGGCGATCTCACGGACCTGGTCCATGGTGAGCTTGCCGACCTTGTCCGTGTGGGGAGTCGACGAGCCCTTGGCGACGCCGGCGGCCTTCTTGATGAGCTCCGCGGCGGGCGGGGTCTTGAGGACGAACGTGAACGAACGGTCCTCGTAGACGGTGATCTCGACGGGGACGACGTTGCCGCGCTGCGACTCGGTCGCGGCGTTGTACGCCTTGCAGAACTCCATGATGTTCACGCCGTGCTGACCCAGGGCCGGGCCGATGGGCGGGGCCGGGTTCGCGGCGCCGGCGTTGATCTGAAGCTTGATCAGACCCGTGACCTTCTTTTTCGGTGCCATTGTTCTTTTCCTTCTCGTGGGGTTCGAGCCGGCCGCGGTCGCGGTCCGCTCTCCCGGTGGTCCGCGGTGCGGACTCCGGTGATCTAGGGGAGCTGTGGGGCTGTCGTCCTGGGGACTAGAGCTTGGTGACCTGGTCGAAGCTGAGCTCGACGGGAGTCTCGCGCTCGAACAGGGAGACCAGCACCGTGAGCTTGCCGCTCTCGGGCTTGATCTCGTTGATCGTACCGGGAAGACCGGCGAACGAGCCCTCCTTGATGGTGATCGTCTCGCCGATCTCGAAGTCGACCTCGGCGGGGATGACCCGCTGGGCCTGCTTGCCGCCCTTGGCCGAGCCCTTGGCGGCGGGGGCCGCCTCCTGCACCTGGACGAGGCTCTTCAGCATCTGGAAGGCCTCCTCGAAGCGGAGGGGCGTCGGGTTGTGGGCGTTGCCCACGAAGCCGGTGACGCCGGGGGTGTGGCGGACGACCGACCAGCTGTCTTCGTTGAGGTCCATGCGGACGAGCACGTAGCCGGGGATCCGCACGCGGGTGACCAGCTTGCGCTGCCCGTTCTTGATCTCGACGACGTCCTCCATGGGGACCTCGACCTGATAGATGTAGTCCTCCATGGTCAGGGAGACCATGCGGTTCTCGATGTTCTGCTTCACGCGACGCTCGAAGCCGGCGTAGCTGTGGATGACGTACCACTTGCCGGGCTTGCCGCGCAGGTCGTAGCGGAAGGCCTCGTAGGGGTCGACCTCGGCCTCGTCCTCCGCCTCGGCGTCGGTCGTGACTTCGTCGGCCTGCTCGCTGACCACGTCGAGGTCGACGTCGTCCTGGGCGACCTGGGCGTCGGCGTCCTGCACGGACTGCTCGGCCTCGGCGATGACGGCGTTCGCGCCGACGGCGTCGCCCTCGTCCGCGAGCTCTTCCGCCTCGGAGTCGGCCTCGTCGTCGGTCGCCTCGACGGCGGCCTCCGCCTCGGCGGCGTCGTCGATGTCGAGCGCGTCGTCGACGACGGCGTCGGCCTCGGGGTCGCTGGCCTCGGCGAGGGTGTCGAGCAGGCCGTCGAGGTCGTCCGTGTCGGTGGTGCCCTCGTCGCCCTCGTCGACGACGGTGATCGCGGACTCCTCGGCCGAGCCCTGGTCGCCGTCGGAGTCGACGTCCATCAGGTCGCCCTCCTGGGTCTCGGCGACCTCGGAGGACTGCTCGGCGGCGGGGGCGAGATCGATGTCGTCGCGCTCGTTGTCAGGCACTGTGTATCAACTTCCGTTCAGGGGATCGGGCCGCCGTGTCGGCTGGCCGACCACAGAGGATCGTGGGGCACGGCGCGGACCGGGTGGTCCGTCAGCCGGGCGGGCGTCAGCTGCCGGTGGGGCCGTTGCCGAAGACGTAGCCGACGACGAGGCCGAAGAGCGAGTCGAGACCGGTGACCAGCGCCATCATGATGACGACGAAGACGAGCACGACGCCGGTGTAGCTCAGCAGCTCTTTGCGGGTCGGGGTGACGACCTTCTTGAGCTCGGCGATCACCTGGCGGATGAACAGGGCGATGCGGGCGAAGGGACTGCGACGCGCTGCGCTGTCGGACTTCGCCTTGTCGACGACGTCCTCACTGGGGACGTCGAGGTCTTTTCTCGCCACTGTCGTATCTACCTTCCGAGGGTCGACCCGAGGGCCTGGTCCGTGATCCGGGCCGCCCCGCTGGTCTCTGGTGGACCAGTCGGTGCGACCCGGCCGGGCTGCAGGGCGGACAGGACTCGAACCTGCAACCTGCGGTTTTGGAGACCGCTGCTCTACCAATTGAGCCACCGCCCTATGGGGCCGGAGCCCCCGGGCCGGACTGCGCCTCGTGCTCGCCCTGAGGCGCGCGCCGACTCTGCGGTGTCCGACCGCCTCGACAAGTGTAGGTGAGCGCCCGCGGTGTTGCAAAGCCGGGACGCGCCGACGGGCCCGGCCGGGGCGCCCTGTCGGGGCCGCGGGCCGCCGGATAGGGTGGCCGTCGTGACCCAGCCGACACGCCGCCTCTCGTCCCGCATCGCCTCCATCGCCGAGTCGGCCACCCTCAAGGTGGACGCCAAGGCCAAGTCGCTCCTGGCCGAGGGCCGGCCGATCATCAGCTACGGCCCGGGCGAGCCCGACTTCCCCACGCCCGACCACATCGTCGAGGCGGCGGTCGCGGCGGCGCGCGACCCGCGGAACCACCGCTACTCGGCCGGCGCCGGCCTGCCCGAGCTGCGCGAGGCGATCGCCGAGAAGACCCTCCGCGACAGCGGCACGTCGGTGCGCCCGGCGCAGGTGGTCGTGACCAACGGCGGCAAGCAGGCGGTCTACCAGGCGTTCCAGGCGCTGCTCGACGAAGGCGACGAGGTCCTGCTGCCGGCGCCGTACTGGACCACCTACCCCGAGGCGATCTCGCTCGCCGGCGGCGTCTCGGTCGAGGTCTTCGCCGGCGCCGACCAGGGCTACAAGGTCACCGTCGAGCAGCTCGAGGCCGCCCGCACGCCCCGCACGAAGGTGCTGCTGTTCTGCTCGCCGTCCAACCCGACGGGCGCCGTCTACTCCCCCGCCGAGGTCGAGGCCATCGGCCGCTGGGCGCTCGAGACCGGCACCTGGGTGATCAGCGACGAGATCTACCAGAGCCTCGTCTACGACGGCGTGCGCGCCGTCTCGATCACCGAGGCGGTGCCCGAGCTCGCCGACCAGACGATCCTCGTCAACGGCGTCGCCAAGACCTACGCGATGACCGGCTGGCGCGTGGGCTGGATGGTGGGCCCGGCGGACGTCATCGCCGGCGCCTCGAACCTGCAGTCGCACCTCACGTCGAACGTGTCGAACGTCTCTCAGCGCGCCGCCCTCGCGGCCCTCACCGGCCCGCAGGACGAGGTCGAGTCGATGCGCCGCGCCTTCGACGTCCGCCGCCGCCGCATCGTCGACGAGCTCAACGCGATCGACGGCGTCGTCGCCCCGACCCCGGAGGGCGCGTTCTACGTGTACCCCGACGTCAGCGGCCTGCTGGGCCGCGAGTGGGGCGGGGTCACGCCCACCACCTCCCTCGAGCTCGCCGACCTGGTCCTCGACCAGGCCGACGTCGCGACGGTGCCCGGCGAGGCCTTCGGGCCGAGCGGCTACCTCCGCCTGTCGTACGCCCTCGGCGACGACCAGCTGCTCGAGGGCGTGCAGCGCCTCCAGCGCCTCTTCTCGTAGGAGGCGCGGGCCCGGTCGGCCGGACCGGCTCGCCGGCCGGGCCCGCCGGCAGCGTCAGCCTGCGGCATCCACCGGTCGGGGGATGCAGGTAGCCCGGTCCGGGGTGCCGAGCCCGCGCCTCCTGCCCGAGGCTCGGAGCATGACCCCACAGCCCGTCGTGCGAGTGCGCGACCTCACCAAGACCTACGGGCGCGCCACCGCCCTGCACGGCGTCTCGTTCGACCTCCGGGCCGGCGAGACGCTCGGCCTGCTCGGCCCGAACGGCGCCGGCAAGTCGACGACGATCGAGATCCTCGAGGGGCACCGCGACCGCACCGGCGGCGAGGCCCTCGTGCTCGGCACCGACCCGCGACACGGCGGGCTCGACTGGAAGGCGCGCATCGGCATCGTGCTGCAGACCTCGGCCGAGCAGGGCACCTCGACCGTGCGCGAGCAGGTCGCCCACATGGCCGCTCTCTACCCGCGGTCGCGCGACGTGGACGAGGTCGTCGCCGCCGTCGGGCTCGAGGCGCAGGCGGGCACCCGCGTCCGGGCGCTCTCGGGCGGCCAGCGGCGCCGCGTCGACGTCGCTCTCGGCATCGTCGGCGACCCCGAGCTGCTGTTCCTCGACGAGCCGACGACGGGCTTCGACCCGGAGGCGCGGCGTCGGTTCTGGGAGCTCATCCGCTCGCTCTCCGACGACGGCACGAGCATCCTGCTCACCACCCACTACCTCGACGAGGCCGCCCAGCTGAGCGACCGGGTCGCGGTCATCACGGAGGGTCGCGTCGTCGCCGAGGGACGCCCCGACGAGATCGGCAGCGCCGCCGCCCGGACCCCGCTGGTGCGGTGGTCGGACGCGCGAGGCCGTCACGAGGAGCGGACGGCCGACCCGGGCGGACTCGTCGCGCGCCTGCACGGCGCGGGAGCCGAGCTGCGCGACCTCGAGGTCGTGCGCCCGTCGCTCGAGGACGTCTACCTCGAGCTCGTCGCCGAGGCGGCGTCGTCGTGACCGCCGCCTCGCGGACCGCGACCACGACGCGCTCGTCCCGTGGTCCCTCGGACCGGACCGGCGCCTCCTCGACGGCCGGCCTCCGCCGCGTGCTCGCCCTGGCCGGTGTGCAGGTGCGCCACGAGGTGCGGACCTACTTCCGCGCCGGCGACACGGTGTTCTTCACGTTCCTCTTCCCCGTCGTCATGCTCGCGATCTTCTCGACGGCCTTCAGCGCGTCGGGCTCGTACGGCGTGCGACCGGACGGCTCGGCCGTCGACGCCGCCGCGTACTACTTGCCGGGGATGATCGCCGCGGGCGTGCTGCTCTCGGGCGTCCAGGCCCTCGGCATCGACATCGCCGTCGAGCGCTCGGACGGCACCCTGAAGCGACTGGCGGGCACCCCGCTGCCCGTCGCCTCCTGGTTCCTCGGGAAGCTGGGGCAGGTGGTCGTGACGAACCTGCTGCAGGTGGCGCTCCTCCTCGCCGTGGCCCGGGTGCTGTTCGGGGTGCCGCTGCCGACCGAGGCGTCGTCGTGGGCGACGTTCGGCTGGGTGTGGCTGCTCGGCCTCGCCGGCTCGGCGCTGATCGGTATCGGCCTGTCCCGGGTCCCTCGCACCGGGCGCAGCGCCTCCGCCGTCATCGTGCCGATCACGCTCGTGCTGCAGTTCGTGTCCGGCGTCTACCTGCCGTTCGCGCAGCTGCCGACGTGGCTGCAGCAGGTCGCCTCGGCGTTCCCGCTGAAGTGGCTCGCCCAGGGCATGCGGAGCGTGTTCCTGCCCGAGTCGTCCGCGGCGGCCGAGGTCGGCGGCACCTGGGACCTGGCGGGCGTGGCCCTCTGGCTGGCCGTCTGGCTCGTGGCCGGTGCGGTCGCGGCCCGGCTGACGTTCCGCTGGGGCAGGAAGGACGCCTGACCGCGAGCGCGCGGGACGGTACGGTGACGGACATGACCGCCACGGCAGCTGAGGGCGCCCGCACCGCGAGCCGCGGCGCGGGCGCGCGCCCGGGCACGAGCCGCGTCGCGATGCGCTGGTGGGACCTCGGGGCCGGGGCCACGGCCGTGGTGCTGGTCGTGCTCGCGCTCGCCTCCGAGGCCGGCAGCAGCGCCGACGGCAGCGCGGTGTCGAGCGCCGTCGGCGGCCGCCCGCTCGCCCTCGCCGCGACCGGGCTGTTCGTCCTGACCTGGCTGATCCTCGCCCGACCGGTCGTGCGGAGGGACGACGACCAGGTGGGCCGGGCAGAGGTCGTGGTCGTCGCGGCGGTCGTGGTCGTCGGCGGGCTGGCCGTCGCCGGCGCACCGCCGCTCGCCGTGCTGCAGGCGTTCTCGATGCCGCTGCTCTGGACCGTGCTCCCGACGCCCCGCTCGGCGATCGTCGCCAACGTGCTGCTCTGCCTCTCGATCTCGGCGGGCTTCGTCGCGAGCCTCGGCTGGTCGGCGGACACGCTCGCGACCGCCGCCACGAGCGAGGGGCTCTCGTTGCTCTTCAGCATCGCCCTCGGCTCCTGGATCACGTCGATCGCCCGCACCGGCGTCGAGCGCGGCCGGCTGCTCGACGAGCTGCGCGCCGCCCAGGACGAGCTGGCCACCCGGCACCGCGAGGCCGGAACCGTGGCCGAGCGGGAGCGCCTCGCCCGCGAGATCCACGACACGGTCGCGCAGAGCCTCACCGGGCTGGTGATGCTCAGCCAGCAGGCACGGACGTCGGTCGCCGCCGGCGACGCGGCCGCCGGCCTCGCCCAGCTCGACCTGATCGAGTCGTCGGCCCGGGACGCGCTCACCGACGCCCGCACGCTTGTCGCGGCCACCGCCTCCTCCGGGCTCGACAGCGGCGACCTCGCCGACGCCCTGCGCCGCCTCGCCGCACGGTTCGCGCGCGAGAGCGGCGTCGCGGTGACCGTCGACGTGGAGCCGGGCCTCGCCCTGCCGCGCGACCACCAGGTCGTCGTGATCCGGGCGGCGCAGGAGGCGCTGGCCAACGTCCGCAAGCACAGCGGGTCGCGCTCGGCGCACGTCGCGCTCGCTCGCGGGGCCGGCATCGCGGAGGGTGCGGGCGCCGCCGGGGGCGTCGTGCTGTCGGTGCGGGACGAGGGCAGCGGGTTCGATCCTGCCGCGTCCCGCGACGGCTTCGGGCTCGACGGCCTCGACGAGCGGCTGAGGCTGGCCGGCGGGCGGCTCGAGGTCGTCAGCGGTGCGGCCGGGACGACCGTGGCCGCGCACCTGCCCGGCGGCGAGCAGTCGTGAGCGTCCGCACCCTGGTCGTCGACGACCACCCGATCATGCGGCAGGGGCTCACCGCGATGCTCACGGCCACGCTCGACTTCGAGGTCGTCGGCCAGGCCTCCGACGGCGTCGAGGCGGTCGAGCTCGCCGCCGAGCTGCGGCCCGACCTCGTGCTCATGGACCTCCGCATGCCGCGGCTCGACGGCGTCGCCGCGACGGAGGCGGTGCTCCGGGACGTGCCGACCGCCCGTGTCGTCGTGCTGACCACCTACGAGTCGGACGACGCCATCCTCGGCGCCGTCGAGGCGGGCGCGAGCGGCTACCTGCTCAAGGCCGCTCCCGAGGAGGAGCTGCTCGCGGGGCTCCGCTCGGTCGTCGCCGGGCAGGTCGCGCTCGCGCCGTCGATGGCGGCGCTGCTCGTGGGGCGCGCTCGTCGGACGGCAGCGCAGGCGGACGCCCCGGCGAGCGTCACGGGCGTCGGTGCGGACGGCCCCGTCGGGTCGACGCCGACGCCGCTGAGTCCCCGCGAGACCCAGGTGCTCGTGCTGGTCGCCGAGGGCTGCTCGAACCGCGAGATCGGCCTGCGCCTCTTCGTCGGCGAGGCCACCGTCAAGACCCACCTGCAGCACGTCTTCGAGAAGCTCGGCGTGGGCGACCGCACCCGCGCGGTCACCCTCGCGATGGAGCGGGGCTGGCTGCCCTCGGCACGCGCCTGACGTCAGGTCAGAGGTCGAGGCCGAGCAGCACCGGCTCGGGGCGGAGCAGGACGCCAAACTCGGCCAGCACCCGCTGCTGCACGAAGCGGGCGAGCTCGACCACGTCGTCGGCGGAGGCGCTGCCCCGGTTGGTCAGGGCCAGCGTGTGCTTCGTCGAGATCGCGGCTCCCGAGCCCGGCAGGCGGAAGCCGCGCGCGACGCCCGCGTGCTCGATCAGCCAGGCGGCGCTGAGCTTGACGGCCCCGCTGGTCGGCGGAGGCGGCGGTGCCGGAGTCTCGCCGAGCGGCACGACCCGGTCTTGGGGCTCGGGGTCGATCGGCCAGCGCGGGGCGTCCGAGGGCAGATCCGAGGCCGCCTGGCGGGACACCACGGGGTTGGTGAAGAACGAGCCGCTCGACCACGTGTCGCGGTCGTCGGCGTCGAGCACCATGCCCTTGGAGGCGCGGAGGGCCAGCACGCTCGACCGCACGTCGGCGACCGAGACCCGGGCCCCGAGGTCGACGCCGAGGGCCCCGGCGAGCTGCGGGTACGAGACCTGCTCGCTCGCGCCTCCCTCGTCGCGGAGCGCGAACTCGACCGCCGTCACGACGCCCGCCCGGCCCTGCTTGAACACGCTCGTGCGATAGCCGAGGCGGAGGTTCGCCGCGGGCACGCGGACGAACTCGCCCGTGTCGGCGTCGAGGAAGTCGACCGAGACGACCGTCGACGAGACCTCCTGCCCGTACGCGCCGATGTTCTGGATCGGTGAGGCGCCCGTCGAGCCGGGGATGCCGCTCAGCGCCTCGAGGCCGGACCAGCCCGCGTCGACCGTCAGGGCAACGAGGTCGTCCCAGGGCTCGCCGGCGGCGACCCGCAGGCGGACCCGACCGTCGACGTCGTCGAGCCGCTCGACGCCGCGCGTGCGCACGTGGACCACGGTGCCCTCGAACGGCTCGTCGGAGGCGACCGTGTTCGAGCCGCCGCCGAGGACGAACCAGGGCTCGTCGTCGGCCCAGACGGCGCGGACGGCGTCGATCAGCTCGTCCGTGCCGTCGGCCGTGACGAACCGCGCGGGCTCGCCGCCGACGCGCATCGTCGTCAGCTCGGAGAAGGAGCTCACGCCAGGGTCACCACGACCTGGGCCTTGCCCAGCACGGTCTTCTCGTCGACCGTCACGGTGAGGTCGACCCGCGCCGTGCCGGCCTCGTCGTCGAGCGCCGCGACCTTCGCGGTGACGGACAGCTCGGCGCCGTCGGCCGGGTGCACGACCACCGGACGCGTGAAGCGGACCTGGTAGTCGGAGACCCAGCCGATCACGCCGGCGTCGTCGCCCGACCCGTCGAGCCACTCGACGACGGGCTGCACCGCGGTGCCCATGGTCAGCATGCCGTGGGCGAGCACGCCCGGCAGGCCGACAGACTCCGCGACGTCGTCGCGGTAGTGGATCGGGTTGAAGTCGCCGGACGCGCCGGCGTAGCGGACGAGCGAGTCGCGCGTCAGCGGGTAGGTCTTGTGGGCCACGACCTGGCCGACCTCGAGGGCGCTCACGCGTCGTCCCCCCGCACCACGAGGGTGGACACCGCGGTGACGACGTGCGCCCCGGCCTGGTCGACCATGTCGGAGGAGGCGGTCACCATGGAGTTGCCGCCGAGAGACTTGACGCTGGTCACCGTGAGCGTGGCCGTGAGCTCATCGCCCGCCACGACGGGCCGGCTGTAGCGGAAGCGCTGCTCGCCGTGCACCACCCGGGAGAAGTCGATGCCCGCGTCGGGCTCGGCGAGGAGCTGCGCGAGGGTCGCCTCCTGCACCACGACGGGGAAGGTCGGCGGGGCGACGACGTCGGCGTGGCCGGCAGCGCGCGCGGCCTCGGGGTCGAGCGACAGGGCGCTGGTCGAGCCGGTGGCACGGGCGAACTCGCGCACCTTCTCCCGGCCGACGAGGTAGGCGGGGGCCGGCGGGAGGACCCGCCCTTGCAGATCGGGGTTCACAGGCACGGCGTCGAGTCTAACCGGGGCCGATGTCGGGGGCGCGGCGTACGTTCTCCCCATGAGCGACTCGAACATCGACCCTGACATCACGCCCGTCGACCCCGCAGCACCCGAGGGCGGCGGGGCACCTGCCTCCGGCGCCGACGCCGGGTCCGGAGAGACCCTGGGCGGCGAACGTCCCGACCCCTCCACCACCGCCTCCAAGGACCCTGAGGACTGGGTCACCGGCGACGAGCCGATGACCGGCCCGCAGAAGAGCTACCTCGACACGCTCGCCCGCGAGGCAGGCGAAGAGCTGCCTGCCGACCTGAGCAAGGCCAAGGCGAGCGAGCACATCGACCGCCTCCAGGAGAAGACCGGCCGCGGCCAGTAGCCGAGTCTGCTCGATGGGTCTACCGCTGCGAGGGCTCGCGTCGTACACTTCCCCCACGTCTGGGATGGTAACTCGACGCGAGCCCTCGATCGACAGCCAGGGACAGGTCCTGATCCACGTGTCCCCCCGAAGGTTGCGAGCGGCTGACGAGCACGCTCGGGTCTCCCCCGACCCGGGCGTGCTCACTCGATCTCCCCCTGTGCCTGCTCCTCCTGCGCTTCGCCGTCTCCGCCGCAGGACGTGCTCGTGACGAGCTCACCCGTCGCAACCTTGGGCGCCTTGGCGCGGTCCGCTCACCCGGGCCCCACCGTCGCCGTCACCGTGCTCTCTGTCGTCCTCGCGACGGCGGTCGGTCTCGGCGTCGGCCGCATCCTGCTGCTCGGCGTCGCCGTGCTGGCCGGTCAGCTCTCGATCGGGCTCTCGAACGACCTCGTCGACGCTGCGCGCGACCGCCAGGTCGGGCGCCGCGACAAGCCCCTCGCGCTGGGCCTCGTCTCCACCTCGACTGCGGCCGCCGCCGTCAGCGTCGTGACCGTCGTCGCGATCGCCGTGACCTTCGTCCTCGGCTGGGCCGCCGGCGTCGCCCACCTTCTCTTCCTCGCCTCCGGCTGGGCCTACAACTTCGGGCTCAAGCGCACGGCGTGGTCGGCCGTGCCCTTCGTCGTCGGCTTCGGTGCCCTGCCCGCCGTGGTGACCCTCGCCGCCGCGCCGCCAGCTGCTCCCGCCGCCTGGGCGATGATCGTCGGGGCCGCCTTCGGCGTCGCGATCCACTTCACCAACGTCCTGCCCGACCTCGACGACGACGCCCGGACGGGCGTCGTCGGGCTGCCCCACCGGCTCGGACGCCTGCGCGCCGGGCTCGTTGCCTTCGCCGCCCTGGGGACGGCGGCGGTCGTGACGGCTGCGGGGCTCCTCCTCGACGACTCGCTGACGCCCTTCCGCACCGGCGCGGGCCTCGTCGGGGCGGCGACCGCCTTGGTGCTCTCCGTGGTCGGCGCGAGGCTCGTGCGTCGCGGCGGGGCGACGCGGGGGCTGTTCCGGCTCGTCATCGCGGCTGCGCTCGTGCTGGTCCTCTCGCTCGCCCTCGCGGGCACGGCACTCGTCGCCTGACCGGCACGAGACGTCCCCTCCGCCCCGGCGCGCAGCTCCGGGTCAGACGAAGCGCATCGAGTAGAGCGAGGCGAGCAGCCGGCGGGTCGGCAGGTGCAGCGCCGCCGACAGGCCGACCTGCCGGGCCGCACCGACGACGGGCCCGACGGGACGGCCGAGGGCCATGTTGATCTCCGCCTGCCGAGCCGAGCGGGCGACCGACCGGCGACGCGCCTCCTCGTACGCCCGGAACACGGTGGGATCGAGGCGTCGCCCTCCCGCCGAGCGCAGGGCCCGCGCGAGGACGGAGGCGACCGCGTCCGCGTCGAGCCAGCCGAGGTTCATCCCCTGGCCGCCGATCGGGCTGATCTCGTGGGCGGCGTCGCCGATCAGGACGACCCGCCCGGCGACCGTGCGCCGGGCCAGCCGGCGCTGCACGCCGAAGGCGCTCGTCATGGTCGCCGTGCCGGGGTCGATGTCGAGGCCGGTGCGGTCGGCGACGAGGCCCGCGACCAGCTCGGCGGCAGGCGCGGCACCTGCCTCGGCTGCGGTACCGGTGTCGGCAGCGTGAGCATCGAGCAGCACCACGAAGCGGCGCACCCCGCCCGGCAGCGGGAACGACTCGACGACGCCACGTCGCTCGAGGTGCACGACCGCGTCCGCGCCGAGCCCGGTGTCGTCGGCCACGTCGCACATCACGTAGCGGTCGGGGTAGCGGTGCAGGGGAGCGTCGATGCCCAGGGCGCCGCGCACGGGACTGCGGGCGCCGTCGGCCGCGAGGACGAAACGGGCTGCCGCCTCCACCGGTCCGTCGGCGGCCGTCCCGCGGAGCAGGACCCGGTCGGGCTCCTGCTCGAGCCCGTCGAGCGAGAGACCGCGCCGGAGCGAGCCCGGCGCGAGCGACTCCAGCCTGTCGCGCAGCAGCTGCTCGGTGCGGTGCTGCGGCAGGGCGGCGACGAACGGCCACCGGGGGTGCGCCCGGTCGAAGTCGACGGTGCCGAGGGTGCGGCCGCCGCTGCGGGCGACGCCGCGACGCACCGGCACCGCGTCGGCGACGAGCGGCTCGGCCGCACCCACCCGGTCGAGCACGTCGAGGGACGGCGGGTGGACCCCGATGGCACGCGAGAGGCTCGGCGCCTCGGCACGGCGCTCCCAGACCGCGACGTCGAGGCCGCGCGCCGCCAGCAGGGCCGCGGCAAGCACGCCGACCGGTCCGCCGCCGACGACGACGACGTCGTGCGTGATCACGAGCGCGGCCCGGGCTCGACATCGCCCGCACCTGCGCCTGCGCCCTCGGTCTCGGTCTCGATCTCGGTCTCGGTCTCGGTCTCGGTCTCGACCCGGCCTGTGGTCGCGGCGTCGGCGAGGTCGAGGTCGAGCACGGCCCAGACGCGGAACGGCGGCCGGCGGAGGGCCGTCCAGCCGGCGGGCAGTTCACGAGCCAGCTCCGCGTGGGTCCAGCTGCGGCGGATCGAGCGCAGCCCGTCCACCCGGACGAAAGAGGTGCGCGCGAGCGGCAGGGTCCCCGCCCAGTATCCGGCGTAGGCAGCGCGCGACCGCCGGATGTCGCTGTGCAGCACGAGCCGGCGGGCGAGCGCCCGGCTGTCGGACAGCACGTCGGCCCGGGACGCGTCGTCGAGGTGGTGCAGCACGTGGTTCGACACGACGACGTCGAACTGCTCGCCGGCGTCGACGAGGTCGCCGCTCGAGGCGCACCGATGGACGACGCCGTCGGCCGGACGGGCGCTCGCGAAGTCGTGGGCGCGTCGGTCGGGATCGACGGCCGTCACCGCCAGGCGCAGCCCGTCACGGCGCGCCCACCGGGCGAGCGAGCCCGCGACGTCGCCGCCGCCCGATCCGAGGTCGAGCAGGGTCGTCGCCCGGTCGGCGGAGAGGAGCGGCCGGATCCGCTCCCGGTACGCGCGGCGCCAGCCGGCCACGAGCCCGTTCACGAGCGGGAAGACGGCGTAGGTCCGTCTCAGCTGGCCCAGGTCGCAGGCAGGGTCGTCCATCAGCTCGCGGAGGCCGGTGTCGCGCTGCGCGACGTCGACGACGGGGCCGCGGGGATCCCGCGACCTCCTCATCCCGGAGACGATCACGGTCAGTCGCCGACCCGACGGGTGAGCAACGCGCTCTCGACCGTGAGGCCGGGCCCGAAGGCCATGGCGCACACCCTGCGGACGGCGGGAGGTGCGGGTGCGTCGTCCGCGCCTCCTCGGCCCTCGAGGTGCTCACGGAGGATGAACAGGACCGTCGCGCTCGACATGTTGCCGTACTCGCGCAGCACCCGGCGCGACGGCGCCATCTGCGCCTCGCTGAGGCCGACCTGTGACTCGACACGGTCGAGGATGCTGCGGCCGCCGGGGTGCACGGCCCAGCCGTCGATCTCGTCGACGGCCACGCCGCCGGCCTCGAGCAGCGGGGCGAGCGCAGAGTCGACGTGCTCCTCGACGATGTGCGGCACGTAGCTGCTCAGCACCATGTCGAAGCCCTGGTCGCCGATGCTCCACGCCATGTCGTCCTCGCCGACGGGCGTGAGCACGGTCTCGAGCACGTCGAGGTCGAGCACCGGCGCACCGGCCGCCGCAGGCCGGGACGACACGACGGCCGCCGCGGCGCCGTCCGCGAAGACCGAGGAGGCGACGATCGCGTCGGTGTCGTCCGAGCTGCGCAGGTGCAGGGTGCAGAGCTCGGCGCAGACCACGAGCACGACCGCGTCCGGCTCGGCGAGGCAGGTGTCGCGGGCGGCCCGCAGGGCCGGGAAGGCGCCGTAGCAGCCCATGAACCCGATGTGCAGTCGCCGGGTCGAGGGCGCGAGCCCGAGACGGCGCACCAGGAGGTAGTCGGGGCCCGGCGCGAAGAAGCCGGTGCACGAGACGGTGACGACGTGGGTGACGTCGGCGGCGGTGATCCCCGTGGCGCCGGCCAGCGCCTCCTCGGCGGCCCGGACGAAGAGATCGGGGCTCCGCTCGACGTAGACGTCGTTGCGGGCTCCGGTGCCGGGGCGCAGGATGCGGCCCTCGGCACGGTCGAAGAACACGGGGGCGGCGTCGGGCTGGCCGGGCTGCTCGGGCTGCTCGGCGTCGAGCTCGTCGATCACCGTGTGGCGGGTGTCGATCTGGGCGCCGTCGAAGACCGCCCCGATGAGCCGAGGTGCGAGGCGGCCGAGATCCGGTTGACTGCGGAACACGTCACGGATGTGGTCCTGCCCGATGATCGTCGGGGGAACGGCCGTGCCGATGCTGTGGATGCTCGGGGACATCCCCCGAGCGTAGGCGACCAGCAGGGCACGACGATCAGGAAGGCAGCCCGAGGGGCACAGCCCGAGACACACAGCCCGGGAGGCACAGCCCGGGAGGCACAGCCCTGGAAACACAGCCCAAGGGGCGCAGCCCGGGAAGGAGAAAGGCCCCGCTCGTGCGGATGCACGTTCAGGGCCTTGCGGTAGCGAGGGCGGGACTCGAACCCGCGACACCACGATTATGAGCCGTGTGCTCTAACCAACTGAGCTACCCCGCCGCAAGCTGTCTGCACGGTGTGACCGTGACCAGCCGGAGCCCCGAGTCAGGTTTGAACTGACGACCCCTTCCTTACCATGGAAGTGCTCTACCACTGAGCTATCGGGGCGTGACCTCGCTCAGCCGGCCCAGGAGGGCGACTGCCGATCGGCACCAGACAAGGGTAGCAGAGCCGCGAGCCCTCTGAGGACACCGGGCGCGCGCCTCTTCCACGAGGCCATCATCGACGGGTGCACAGCATCGAACTCCTGCTCGACGGGTCGGCGGACGCCCGGGTCCGGGCCCAGTGGGCCGCGCTCTCCGACGCCGGCCTGCCGTCGCAGGCGGACCACGCGAGCAGCTCGAACTCCCCGCACGTGACGCTGCTCGCTCGGCGGGGCATCGACGGCACGGCCGACCCGGCGCTGACCGAGCTGCTCGACCGCCTGCTCCCGCTGCCGGTCGTGCTCGGCGCACCCCTGGTCTTCGGGCACGGCCGGGGGCACGTGCTCGTGCGGTCGATCGTCGCGACGCGTGCCCTGCTCGACCTCCAGGCCGAGGTGCTCGCGATCGTGGGCGGCGAGGACGACGTGACCCACTCCTCCCCCGGCCTCTGGGTGCCGCACGTCACGCTGGCGAGCCGGCTCGACGCCGAGGCGGTCGGCCGGGCCCTCGCCGCGGTCGAGGCCTTCGAGGACGAGGAGGCGCGCGAGGCCCCCGAGGGCGCCCGCGGCCCGGTCGTGACCCCGGCCAGCAGCCTCGTCTCGGGTCGGCGCTGGGACCCGAGCGTCCGCACCGTCGTCGTCCTCGGTCGCTGACGCCCGCCTCCTCGGAGCCGGTCCCGCCCGCCCGGGCGGTGCCTCTACGAGGCCTGGGGTGCGGACGCCGCGGCGAGGGCGGCCAGGTCGCGGTCGTCGAGCTCGACCGACGCCGAGCCCAGCAGGTCGTCCAGCTGCTCGACGGTGCGGGCGCTGGCCAGTGCGCCCACGACGCCGGGCCTCGAGGCGAGCCAGGCGACGGCGACGGCGGCAGGTGCGACCCCGTGCCGTTCCGCGACCTCGGCCACGACCTCGACGACCCCGAGGGCCTGCGGGGTCGCGTAGCTCGCCGCACGGCCCTCGCGCGGCGACGACCGGGGAGCGTCGCCGCCCCGGTACTTGCCGGTCAGGAGGCCGCTGGCGAGCGACGAGTGCGGGAGGACGGCGAGGCCGAAGTGGTCGACGACCGGGGCGGTCTCGGTCTCGTACTCGCCCCTCCTCACCAGGTTGTAGGGGTGCTGCACGGCGACGAACGGGTGCAGGCCGTCGCTCTCGGCGATGGCGAGGGCCTGGCGCAGCCGCGCGGACGAGTAGTTGGAGGCCCCGGCGAAGCGGATCTTCCCCTCGTCGACGAGCTCGCTCAAGGCGGTCACCGTCTCGCGGAGCGGCGTCTCGTCGTCGTCGAAGTGCGCCGAGTACAGGTCGATGCGGTCGGTCCGGAGCCGGGTCAGCGAGGCCTCCACAGCGGTGCGGATGCTCGCCCGCGACAGGCCGGGCGCGGCCGGGTGCTGGCCGCACTTCGTGCTCACGAGCACACGGTCGCGGTTGCCCGGGCGGGCCAGCCAGCGGCCGATGATCGCCTCGGACTCGCCGCCGGAGTTGCCGGGCAGCCAGGCCGAGTAGACGTCGGCGGTGTCGACGATGCGGCCCCCGTCGCCGACGAACAGGTCGAGCAGCTCGAGCGCCGTCGGGGCACCGACCGTCCAGCCGAAGACGTTCGTGCCGAGGGCCAGGGGGAACGGGCGGGGGTCGTCGGACCAGTCGCCGTTCGCGAGGTCGATGAAGGAGTCCAGGGGTCCGCCGATCCGTGTCGTGGGAGGCCCACGCTACCGGGCGGAGGCGCCCCGCCGCTGCCGTATCGTGGCGGGATGTCCTCACACGAGACCACGGGCGACACGCTCGACTCCCCCGCCGAGACCGACACCACGACCGTCCCCGACATCGAGTCGACCCCGTCGTCCGGCGCCGAGCGCGGCGGCGAGTGGTGGCGCACGGCCGTCATCTACCAGGTGTACCCGCGCTCGTTCGCCGACGCGGACGGCGACGGCGTCGGCGACCTGCCCGGCATCACCTCCCGGCTCGACGCCCTCGCCGACCTCGGCGTCGACGCGGTCTGGCTCTCGCCGTTCTACACGTCGCCCCAGCACGACGCGGGCTACGACGTCGCCGACTACGTCGACGTCGACCCGCTCTTCGGCACGCTCGACGACTTCGACGCCCTGCGCGCCCGGGCGACCGAGCTCGGCCTCCGGCTGATCGTCGACCTCGTGCCCAACCACACGTCCTCCGAGCACGCCTGGTTCCGCGCCGCCGTGGCCGCGGCCCCCGGCTCGGCCGAGCGTCTGCGCTACATGTTCCGCGACGGCACGGGGCCCGACGGCGACCTGCCGCCGAACAACTGGCAGTCCGTCTTCGGCGGACCGGCCTGGACGCGCCTCGTCGAGCCCGACGGCCGACCCGGGCAGTGGTACCTGCACCTCTTCGACACCTCCCAGCCCGACCTCGACTGGACGAACCCGCTCGTGCGCTCCGACTTCGTCGACGTGCTGCGCTTCTGGCTCGACCGGGGCGTCGACGGCTTCCGCGTCGACGTCGCCCACGGCATGATCAAGGCCGACGGCCTGCCCGACTACACGCCGCCCGCCGACGCCGGCAGCATGGGCGGCGGGGAGACCGCCGACGCCACCCCGCCCTACTGGGCGCAGGACGGCGTGCACGAGATCTACCGCGAGTGGCACCAGGTGCTGGCCGAGTACCCCGGCGACCGGGTCATGGTCGCGGAGGCGTGGGTCGAGCCCCTGTCGAAGCTCGCGAAGTGGGTGCGTCCCGACGAGATGCAGCAGGCCTTCAACTTCGCCTACCTCGAGACGGGCTGGTCCGCAGCCGCGATCCGCCGGGTCGTCGACCAGTCGATCGAGACGTTCTCGAGCGTCGGCGCCCCGAGCACCTGGGTCCTGAGCAACCACGACGTCGTGCGCCACGCCAGCCGCCTGGCCCTCACGGCCGAGAACCCGCAGGGCCACGGCATCGGCCCGAAGAGCGCCGGCCTGCCGATCCCCGAGCTCGGCCTCGCCCGTGCTCGGGCGGCCTCCGCCGTCATGCTCGCGCTGCCCGGCAGCGCCTACCTCTACCAGGGCGAGGAGCTCGGACTGCCGGAGGCGGTCGACCTGCCCGACGAGAGCCGCCAGGACCCGACGTGGTTCCGCACCGAGGGCGAGCGCTACGGGCGCGACGGCTGCCGCGTGCCCATCCCGTGGGAGTCGGGTGCGCCGGCCTTCGGCTTCAGCGCGACCGGCGCCTCCTGGCTGCCGCAGCCCGAGGACTGGTCGACCTACGCCCGTGACGAGCAGCAGGGCGTCGCCGGCTCGACGCTGGAGCTCTACCGCTCGGCCCTCGCCCTGCGCGCGGAGCACGAGCTCGGCGCCGCCCCCCTCACCTGGGTCGAGGGCTACGACGAGAGCGTCGTGGCCTTCCGCACCGGCGGCGTCACCGTGGTGGCCAACACGGGCGAGGTGGCGGTCGAGCTGCCGGTCGGCGACGTGCTGCTGTCGACGATGGCGCTCGACGGGCCGGCGCTGCCGCCCAACGCCGCCGTGTGGCTCGCCTCGGTCGACGACGTGCGCTGAGCGCCGCGCCCGTGCCGTCACGACGAAGCCCCCGACCGAGGTCGGGGGCTTCGTCGTGACGGGGGGATGAACTGCGGCTCGTGCGCGGGCTGGCCACCAGCCTGTCCGGGACGATCACCGTCCTGCTCAGGTCGGCGGGCACCTCCGACGGGTCAGTTCGTGTTGGCGGTGAGCCAGGGGTACGGGTCGACGGGGACGCCGCCGAGGTGGATCTCGAAGTGCAGGTGTGCACCGGTGCTGTTGCCGGTGCTGCCGACCTTGCCGACGAGCTGCCCCACGGTGACCTTCTCGCCGACGGAGACCTGGACGGAGCCGGTCTGCATGTGCGAGTAGGTGGACGTGACCTTCTCGCCGCCGATGACGTGCTCGATCTCGACGTGGTTGCCGAAGGCGCCCCCCGGGCCCGTGACCGCGCTGACGGTGCCGTCGGCGATCGCCTGGATGGGCGAGCCGGCACCCGGGACGAAGTCGAGCCCGTTGTGGAACGTGCTGCAGAAGCCGCAGTTCGTGACGTGACGACCGCCGAAGCCGCTGCTGATCGGCACCCCGGTCGCGAAGGGCCACTGGACGGTGCCGGCGACGTCGTTCGAGAAGGTGCTGGAGCTCGTCGAGGCGTACTCGCTGACGGGCGCGACCTTCATCTCGGTGACGGAGTAGCCGTCGCGGGAGGCGGCGTCCTCCGCGGCGGCGCCGGCCACGAAGGTCTGGCTCGCGGCGGCCTTCTTGGCCACCGTCCGCTCGTCGGTGTCGACGAAGAAGGCGTTCGCGGGGACGGAGGTGGAGACGAGCATCGCGCCGGCGAAGACCATGGCGCCGACGACCGTGACGCGCTTGCCCGCGCTGCGGAACGAGCTGCGCTGGCGGGGAGCCGCGGCCGGACCCGTCGTGGTGGCGGCAGCTCGCGGAGCGGCTGCAGCTCGCGGGGTGACGGGGCGCTGCGCGGCACGCGCGGTCGCGCGACCCGCCTCGGGGGCGGAGATCGCCTCGGGGGCGGCGACCGCGGGGGCGGCGGCGGCGGGGCGACGGCCCCGACGGCGAGCAGCCTCGGCCTCGGCGGCGCGGCGCTCGGCCCTGGTGGCGTGGGCCGGGGCCGGGGCCGTCTCGGCGGCGGCGGCCGACGTGACGGGTGCGGGCACGACGGCCACAGGCACGGGCACGTCGGCAGCAGGAGACGCGACGGGGGCAGACACGGAAGCGGCGGGGGCAGACACGGATGCGGCGGCGCGACGCTCGGCCTCACGGGCCTCGCGGCGGGTCAGGAAGACCTGCTGCGCCGGGGTTCCGGTCGCGTCATCCCGCTGATCGACGGGTGCACGACGCGACTGCTGGTCGCCTTCATGCTCGGCGATGGGGTGGGACTTCGACACGGGTGATGGATCCTCGGGGTTCGGGCGGAAGAGGGCTCATCGGCTCTCGAGGTCGACATCGTGACCACTCCGGACCAATGTCACGGAGAAGTAACGAACTCGTCAAGGGTAGCCGCTCGTTCACCAGATGGCTACCCGCCTTCGGGTGCCACGGCGATGTGGACGCAGGGCTTCTCGCAGGAATACCTGACCAGAGGCCATTTGTCGAGACGCAGGTCAGAACCGCGCACCCTCGAGGAGAGCGTCGGCCGCCCGGGCGACGTTCGGTGCCGACGCGACCACGAGCCTGCCGCTCGGCGCCTGGCCCTCCTCGCCGCGCACCACCGCGCCGGCCTCCTGCGCGACGAGCACGCCGGCGGCGTGGTCCCACGGCTTGAGGCCACGTTCGGCGTACACGTCGAGACGACCGGCCGCGACGGCGCAGAGATCGAGGGAGGCGGCTCCCAGGCGACGAAGGTCGCGCACCTGGCCGATCAGGCGGCCCACCACGGCGGCCTGCTCGACCCGCCGGTCGGCCTCGTACGAGAACCCCGTCGCGAACAGCGACTCGGCGAGCGAGGCGGGGGCGGACGGGACGAGACGTTCCTCGCCCAGCCAGGCGCCGCCTCCTCGGCTCGCCGTGAACACCTCGCCCGAGAGCGGGTTCACGACGCAGGCGGCGAGGGCCGACCAGGTGAGCGGATCGGGGCCGCCCTCGACGACGGCGACGCTGACCGCCCACTGCGGGATCCCGTAGAGGAAGTTGACGGTGCCGTCGATCGGGTCGACGACCCAGGTGAGTCCCGTGGAGGAGTCGTCGGGGTCGCCCTCCTCGCCGAGGAAGCCGTCGCCGGGACGCAGCTCGGCGAGCCGGGCACGGAGGAACGACTCGACCTCGCGGTCGGTGTGGGTGACCACGTCCACGAGGCTGCTCTTCGTGTCGGCGACCTCGACCCCCTCGGCGCGCCGCGCGGCCGCGAGCCGGGCTGCGGCCGTCGTGACCTCGACGGCGAGGGCCAGGAGCTCGGCGATGCCCTGCGGGCCGGTGTCGGCGCTCGGGCTGGTGTCGGCGCTCGTGCCGGTGTCGGCGCTCGTGCCGGTGTCGGTGTCGGTGCTCGTGCCGGTGTCGGTGCTCGCGCCGGTGTCGGTGTCGGTGTCGGTGTCGGTGCTGGTGCTGGTGCTGGTGCTGGTGCTGGTGTCGTCCATGGGGCCTCCTGGCGGTCGTGCTCGATCGACCGCGGAAACGACGAACGGACCCGATCTCTCGAGTCCGTCGTGGTGTCGCCTGCTCCGAGAGGAGCGATGGAACTGTGGCAAGTGAGGGATTCGAACCCCCGAAGGCTACGCCAGCTGATTTACAGTCAGATCCCTTTGGCCGCTTGGGTAACTTGCCATGCACGCCCGGCCCATGTAATCACCGACCGGAGGCGCCAGACAAATATACAGCCTCCGGCGGCTCCCGTTGACCACCCCGCCCCTCCCCCTCCCTCCGGCCTCCTTCTTCCAAAATTTGAGAGCGATTCCCGCCTTCCTGCCGCCGATCATCAAGCCCTGCCGTCGTCAGAGCGCGGATCTGTCTCGGTTTGCTGAACTGACTTGATCGATACGGTCGAGCCCTCCCCCGACCCCTGGGCACCTCGTCTTGTCCACAGCACGCTCTGCGTCGCGCGAGAGACAGCAGCCGGTTCAGCACTCTCAGCTGATGGACGCTCTTCTCTCCGAGCCGCTGGCTCGACACGGTGGCCTCGCTTCACGCCGTCAGCTCCTACAGGACGGGGCCTCGCAGGAGCTGCTGGACCGCACGTGGCGCGCTGGTGATCTGCTCCGCGTCCGCCACGGCATCTACGCGGCGCCGGATCTCCCGCGGGAGATCATCAGGTCCGCCCGCGTAGGCGGCGCCCTGGCCGGCCCGTCTGCGACGGCGCTCATCGGCGGATGGCAACCGCACGGTGCGCCGTTGTTCGTCAGCGTGCGAGCGAACGACCACCGACTCCGTCACCCCGACGACGCGGGCCGCCGCCTCACCCGACGAGACGAGTCGGTCGTCGTCCTCCGCGACGCGCACCACCTCGACCCGCTGGCCGACAGGCTGGTCGTGTCGCCAGTCCCTGCAGTGGCCCAGTCCCTGTTGCACCTCCCCGTGTGGGAAGCAGTGGCCGTGCTCGACTCGGTCCAACGAGCGGGACATGTCGTCGACCCCGTCGACATCGAGTTGGTTCGCCGACGGTTGCCTGCTCGCCTGCGCGCCGCGGTCGATCTCGCAGACCGCCGGGCGGAGTCGGGGACGGAATCGATCGCACGCGTTCGACTCGCGGACGCGGGGATCGGGACACTCGTGCAACCGGAACTGACCACGTCGATCCGGTCGGATCTGCTCATCGGCGACCGGCTCATCGTCGAGTGCGTGAGCGTCGACCACCACTCCTCGCCCGCGTCGTACAACTCCGACCGACGACGGATCTCCGAGATGATCGTCCTCGGCTACACCGTGCTCGAGTTCCCTTACCCGGACGTCATGTTCGCCTGGCCGGGTGTGCTCGCCACGGTCGAAGCGGCGATGTGGACACTGGGCATCTCAAAGGGAGACATTCCTCGGCTCCGCACACTGAGATGAACAGCACCGATGGTGGCTCGCGCTCGGATACCTCTCAAATTACGGCCCGACGGTGCCAGACCAGGGGCCGGGCCGGGGTCAGCGCGGGCAGAAGCCGCGGGCCGGGCCGGCTGCTACCGGAAGTTGACGAACTGGAGGTCGACGTCGAGGTCGGCCTTCTTGAGCAGGGCCATGGTGGCCTGCAGGTCGTCACGGCTCTTCGACTGCACGCGCAGCTCGTCGCCCTGGATCTGGCTCTTGACGCTCTTGGGGCCCTCGTCGCGGATGATCTTGCCGATCTTCTTCGCGGCGTCCTGCTCGATGCCCTCCTTGAGGGCGGCCTCGATGCGGTACTCCTTGCCGCTGGCGAAGGGCTCTCCCGCGTCGAGGTGCTTGAGGCTGATGCTGCGCTTGATGAACTTCGACTCCAGGACGTCGAGGACGGCCTTGACCCGCTCCTCCGTCGACGCCTTGAGCAGCAGCTTCTCGCCGCTCCAGTCGACCGAGGCGCCGACGCCCTTGAAGTCGTAGCGCTGCTCGATCTCCTTCTGCGCCTGGTGGAGGGCGTTGTCCGCCTCCATCTTGTCGACCTTGCTGACCACGTCGAAAGAGCTGTCTGCCATGCCGACCAGCTTAGCCACGAGCGCCGGGGCGGGTGACGCGATCGCCGGGAGCGCTCCCCGGAGACGACGACGCGCCTCCTGCAGCGCGCCCGGGGGCAGGACGCAGGAGGCGCGGGTCGCCCCCGAGAGGAGGCGGCGGCACGTCAGACGGACACGACCGCCGCGTCGGAGTCGGAGCCCGCGTCCGGGCCCGCACCGGAGCCGGACCGCGAGACGCGGACCATCTCGTCACGGGGCACGACCTTGACGCGGACGCGCTCGTGCTCGTGCTGTGCCCCGAGCGACTGCTCGTGCTGGTCGAGGCGGTGCCAGCCCTCGAGGTCGGTGTACTCGACGCCGCGCTGCTCGAGCAGGGCGGGGATCGCCTCGTCGGACGTGTCGGCGGGCTGCCACCAGCTCGCCTGGTCGTTGATGACGTGCTTGACGGTCTCCATGGCGTCGGACTTCGTGTGGCCGATGAGGCCGACCGGCCCGCGCTTGATCCAGCCGGTGGCGTAGACGCCGGGCATGATCTGGTTGTCGTCGTCCATGACCTGGCCCTCGTGGTTCGGGATCACGCCGCGACGCTCGTCGAAGGGGATGCCGTCGAGGGGCGAGCCGAAGTAGCCGACGGCGCGGTAGATCGCCTGCACCGGGACCTCGCGGATCTCGCCCGTGCCCTCGACGCCGCCCTGTCCGTCCGGCCGTGTGCGCTCGTACCGGAACGCCGCGACGCGGCCCTCGTCGTCGCCGACGACCTCGAGCGGCTTCGCGTAGAAGTGCAGGTGCAGCCGACGCGACGCCGTGCCGACCTCGCGCTGACGCCACTGGTTCAGCACCTTGTCGATGACGAAGACCTGCTTGTTCGTCGCGATCGCGGTCTTGGAGGCCTCGTCGTGGTCGAAGTCCTCGTCGTGCACGACCATGTCGACGTCGCGCACCTCGCCGAGCTCGCGCAGCTCGAGCGGCGTGAACTTGACCTGGGCAGGTCCGCGACGGCCGAAGACGTGCACGTCGGTGATCGAGGACTGCTTGAGCCCGGCGTAGACGTTGTCCGGGATCTCGGTCGGCAGCAGGTCGTCGGCGTGCTTCGCGAGGATGCGCGAGACGTCGAGGGCGACGTTGCCGACGCCCACCACGGCCACCGACTGCGCGTCCAGCGGCCAGGTGCGCGGGAAGTCGGGGTGGCCGTCGAACCAGCTGACGAAGTCGGCGGCGCCGTAGCTGCCCTCGAGCTCGATGCCGGGGACGTCGAGGTCGGCGTCCTTGATGGCGCCGGTCGAGAAGATGACCGCGTTGTAGTGCTGCTTCAGGTCGTCGAGGGTGATGTCCTCGCCGTAGCGGACGTTGCCGAAGACCCGGATGTCGCCGCTGTCGAGCACGTCGCGCAGGGCGTTGACGATGCCCTTGATGCGGGGGTGGTCGGGTGCGACGCCGTAGCGGACCAGGCCGTAGGGGGCAGGCAGCTGCTCGAACAGGTCGATCGACACGTCGAAGGCCTTCTCGGCCTTGAGCAGGATGTCGGCGGCGTAGATGCCGGCGGGGCCGGCTCCGACGATGGCCAGTCGAAGGGTTGTCACGAGTTGTCTCTCTCTGCTGGTGTACGGCGCGGAGGTGCCGGCCGTGCGGACGGTGCGGTGTCTGTGGGTGGGGGCGGGGAGCGGAGCCGAGGAGGCGCGCAGCCGGTCAGGCGGAGCGCTCGACCACCCGGTCGGCGAAGCGGGTGAGGGCCTTCTTGACGGGGCCCGCCGGCAGTGCGTCGAGGGCGGCCAGCGCCTCCGACGCCCACCGGTGCGCCTCGCGGCGCGTGCGGTCGGTGACCTCGTGCTCCCGGAGCTGACGGACGATCTCGGCGAACTCGGCCTCGTCGACCGGGTCGGCGCCGTCCTCGGCGGCACGGGTGGCGTCGACCACCTGGTCGATGACGCCCAGCAGGGCCGCCGCCTCCATGTCGGTCTGCGCCTCCTGACGGAGGTAGAGCAGCGGGAGGGTGACGACGCCCGCGCGCAGGTCGGTGCCGGCGCGCTTGCCCGTCTCCTCGGCCTGGTCGGAGAGGTCGATCACGTCGTCGATCAGCTGGAACGCGATGCCGATCTTCTCGCCGAACTCGGCGACGGGGGCGAGGTACTCCCGGGGCGCCCCCGAGAACATCACGCCGGCACGGGCCGCGGTCGAGATCAGCGAGCCCGTCTTGTCGCCGAGCACGTCGATGTAGTGCGTGATGGGATCGTCGCCCTCGCGCGGCCCGACCGTCTCGTGCAGCTGGCCGAGGCAGAGCCGCTCGAAGGTCTCGGCCTGCAGCAGGATCGCCTCCTGTCCGAGGCCGGACACGATGGTGCTGGCCCGGGCGAAGAGGAGGTCGCCGGCGAGGATCGCGACGTTGTTGCCCCACACGGTCTGGGCGCTGGGCACCCCGCGGCGCATCTGCGCCTCGTCCATGACGTCGTCGTGGTAGAGCGACGCGAGGTGCGTGATCTCGGTCGCCTGGGCCGACGCGACGATGCCCGGGGTGGCGCCGTCGCCGAGCTGGGCGATGAGGAGGGTCAGGGTCGGGCGCACGCGCTTGCCGCCGGCGGCGAGCAGGTAGCGGGTCGTCGCGTCGGCGATCTCGTCGGCGAACGCGATCTCGCGGAGCAGGCCCTGCTCGACGAGCTCGAGGCCGTCGTCGACCGACTGCACGAAGCGCCGGTCGGAGGGCGAGGCGAAGAGCTTCTCGCCGAGTCCGAGCGACGAGCTCAGGGAGCTGCTGCGGCGGGTGAGCGGCACACTCGGGTTCACAGGGGTCACCTTCGTCTGGTCTGGTCGACCGCCCCGGGGGCGGCGGCTACTTCTTCTTCGCCGCGGAGGCGCGGGTCGACGGGTCGGCCGGCTTGCGGCCCCGGTGCAGGGCGACGATGCCCAGCGTCAGGTTGCGGTGCGCCACCCGGGTGAACCCCGCGCCGCGCAGCCACTGGCTCAGCACCTGCTGCTCGGGCCAGGCGTCGATCGAGTCGGCGAGGTACGAGTAGGCGGGCGTGTTGCTGCTCACGGCCCGGGCCACGACCGGCATGACGTGCCGCAGGTAGGTGCCGTAGGCGGCGCGGAGGGGGCCGAACGGCGGCGTCGAGAACTCGCAGACGACGAGACGGCCGCCGGGCTTGAGCACCCGGTACATCTCGGCGAGCGCCTGCTTCGGCCGGTTGACGTTGCGCAGGCCGAACGAGATGGTGACGGCGTCGAAGGTCTCGTCGTCGAACGGGAGCTGCTCCGCGTCGCCCTCGACGAACTCGATCTCGGGGTGACGCTCACGGCCGACCTCGACCATGCCGTGCGAGAAGTCGAGCGCGACGACCTCGGCGCCCCGCGCGGCGATGGCCGCCGAGCTGGTGCCGGTGCCCGCGGCGATGTCGAGGACGCGGTCTGCGGGGCCCGCGCCGATCGCCTTGACGGTCGCGACGCGCCACAGGACGGCGTTGCCCGCGGAGAGCACGTCGTTCGTGCGGTCGTAGTGGCGGGCGACGCCGTCGAACATGGACGCTACCTCGTCGGGTTGCTTGTTCATATCGGCCTTGGTCACGATGGTCGATCCTACCGGCATGCCCCGTGCGTGGCCCGAGTAGGGTCGAACCGTGGTCCCCTCGTCGCTGCACGTCCCCTCCTTGTCCGTCCGCACCACGCAGATCGACCACATCAGCCCCCTCCTCGACGTCGTCGACCCGCGCAGCCCGCTCGTCTTCGTGCGGGGCGGCGCGGGCATGGCCGGCATCGGCGAGGCGCTGCGGCTCGAGTTCACCGGGCCCGACCGGATGCGCGACGCGGCCGTCGCCTGGCGCACGGTCGCGAGCCTCGCCTCCGTCGTCGACGAGGTCGGCGTGCCGGGGACGGGCCTGATGGCGTTCGGCTCGTTCGCGTTCGACGACGAGTCGGCCGACACGAGCGTCCTGATCGTGCCGCGCATCGTCCTCGGGCGTCGTGACGGCGTGGCCTGGATCACGAGGGTCGACGGGGCCGAGCTGCCCCCGGCGTCTCCCGTGGGCGCGTCGACGAGGCTCCGCATGGTCGACGGCGAGCTGTCCGGGCCGGGCTACGCGGCCGCAGTGGCGCAGGCCGTCCAGGCGATCCGGCACGGCGAGGTGAGCAAGGTCGTGCTGGCGCGCGACCTCGTGGGCAGGCTGCCCGCCGAGGCCGACCTGCGGCTCGTCGCCGCGACCCTGCTCACGGCCTACCCCGACTGCTACGCGTTCGCCGTGGACGGCCTGATCGGGGCCAGCCCCGAGACCCTCGTCCGCACGGAGCGCGGCGAGGTCAGCGCGCGCGTCCTCGCGGGCAGCAGCGCACGAGGCGTCGACGCCGTCACAGACGAGCAGGCCGCCCACGCCCTCGCCACCTCGACCAAGGACCTCGACGAGCACGCGTTCGCGCTGCGCAGCCTGCTCCTCTCGCTCGGCCCGCACGCGGACGACGTCGTGACGGGCGAGCAGCCGTTCACGCTGAAGCTGCCGAACCTGTGGCACCTCGCCAGCGACGTGCGCGGGCGGCTCACCGACGGGTCGTCGTCGCTCGACCTGATCGCCGCCCTGCACCCGACCGCGGCCGTGGCCGGCACCCCGACCCCGCGCGCGCTCGAGCTGATCCGGCGGCTCGAGCCGTTCGACCGCGGCCGGTACGCCGGGCCGGTCGGCTGGGTGGGCGCCGACGGCGACGGCGAGTGGGCGATCGCGCTCCGCTGCGCCCAGGTGCACGCCGACGGCACCGTCCGGGCGTTCGCCGGCGCCGGCGTCGTCGCCGAGTCCGTCCCCGAGCGCGAGGTCGCCGAGACGACCATGAAGTTCCAGCCCGTCGTCGGGGCGTTCTCGCTGTGACGTCGACCCCCGCGCCGGGGCCCGGAGCCGAGGAGGCGGCGGCCGCGCCGCGCTGGTCGCGACCGGTGGCGCTCGTGGTCGCGGCGGCCTTCTTCATGGAGAACCTCGACGCCACGATCCTGTCGACGGCCACCGCCTCCGTGGCTCGTGACTTCGGCGTGCAGCCCGCTCAGCTGGGGATCGCGGTCACCGGCTACCTGGTCGCCGTGGCCGCGTTCATCCCGCTGGGCGCCTGGCTCGCCGAGAGGTGGGGCGCACGGCGGGTGTTCCTCGCCGCGGTGGTGCTGTTCACGCTGGCGTCGCTCGCGTGTGCGCTCAGCCCCGACCTCGTCGCGCTGACGACGGCTCGGGTCGTGCAGGGCGCCGCGGGAGCGATGATGGTGCCGATCGGGCGTCTCATCGTGCTGCGCAGCACCGAGAAGTCCGAGCTGATCAAGGCGATCGCCTACCTGACCTGGCCGGCCCTGGCGGCCCCCGTCGTGGCGCCCCTGATCGGCGGCCTCCTCACCGAGCACCTCGGCTGGGAGTGGGTGTTCCTCGTCAACGTGCCGATCGGCGCCCTGCTGCTCCTCGCGGCGTGGCGGGTCGTGCCGTCGCCCGAGGTCGGCGACCGGCACCCGCTCGACTGGCCGGGGCTCCTGCTCGTCGTCGGCGCGATCGTCGCCCTCGTCGTCGCGTTCGAGCTGCTCGGCGACCAGGCGACCGTGCTGCTCGGGGCCCTGCTCGTCGCCGTGGCGGTGGCTCTCGGGCTCGCGGCCGGCCGGTGGTTCCGTCGAGCCAGGCACCCCCTCCTCGATCTCGAACCCTTCCGGGTCGCGACCTTCCGGGTCACGAACCTCAGCGGCTCCCTCTACCGGGCCGTCGTGAACGGCGTGCCCTTCGTCGTCCCGCTGCTGCTGCAGGACGGCTTCGGCTGGTCGCCCGTCGAGGCCGGCCTGATGCTCATGTGGGTCTTCGTCGGCAACCTCGGCGTCAAGCCGTTCACGACTCCCCTGATGCACCGGTTCCGCATCGTGCCGATCATCGTCGTCGCCACCGTCGGGCTCGCCGCGACCTTCGTCGCCGCGTCGGTCGTCGGGCCGGACACGTCGCCCGTGCTCGTGGCCGCGATCCTGCTCGTCAGCGGCGTGTTCCGGTCGGTGGGGTTCACGGCCTACAACACCCTGCAGTTCGCCGACGTGCCGGCCGCACAGATCGCCCCGGCCAACGCCATCGCGTCGATCACGGGACAGCTCGCCGTGGGCCTCGGCGTCGCGCTGACGGCGCTCACCGTCCGGGTCGCCGACACGGTCGCCACTGCCGCGGGCACGGGAGGCGCGGCCACCGGATACCAGGTCGCCCTCGTCGTCCTCGCGGCGCTGGCCCTCGTGAGCCTGCCCGAGGGGCTGCGGCTGCCGCGGGGCGCCGGAGACTCCCTCCGGAGCCGCGCCTAGCGACAGGCGGCCACGTCGCCCGCCTCGAGGGCCGTCGTCGTCGGGCTCAGCCGCCCGCGAGCCGACGAGCGCCGGTCGCCACGAGCCACTCCAGAGGCCCCCGCCGGAACCGCCGACGAACGAGGAGGGCGACGACCACGAGGACCGAGGCGGACGCGGCGAAGACGGCGAACTGTCCTGACTCCGTGGTGGCCAGGGGCAGCAACGCGAGGACGACCACGAAGTGCAGCAGGTACATCGTCAGCGCGAGCGCGCCCACGGCGGCGACGGGCTCGAGGAGACGGTGGGTCGACGAGGGGAGGGCCAGGACAGCGGCGAGCAAGAGCAGGCAGAGCCCCGTCGAGCCGATCATCTCGACCGGCGAGCCCGAGTGGGCCTCCGCGGACAGGAGCGAGGACGCGAGCGGGCCGAGGTCGACGACGGAGGCGAGCAGCGCCACGCCGTACGCGGCAGCGGCGCAGGACGCGCCCACGACGGCGAGGACGCCCACCCGCAGCGCCCCCTGGGCCAGCAGCCTGCCGACGGCGGCCCCGGCGAGTGAGGCGACCAGGTAGGCCGCAGCCTGGACGAGCACGTCGACGGTGCCCTGCGCCAGCGACGTGAGCACGTCGAACGTCCCCGCGTCGCGGGCCGTCCCCAGCAGGAGGCCCAGGGGTGCCGTCACCGCCGCCGCCGCGACGGCCGAGATCGCGAGCGTTCGCGGACGGAGGTCGACCACGGCGGCGAGGACGAGCAGGAGCAGCCCGTGGACGGGCAGGATCGTGACGATCGTCACGACGCCGAGCGCGAAGACGACCACGGCGCGGGGGACGAGGAGCGCTCGGCCGGTCACCTCGACGGCGCCGTCGGCGCGAGGTCGCGATGCCGTGAGCCCGACCGTCACGCCGGCGACCAGGAAGAAGAGGACGGAGGTGTGGCCGACGACGACGGCGTCGACCACGGGGCTCAGGGCTCCGACGGTGTGCACGGCGACCATGCCCAGCACGGCGAGGCCCCGCACGACGTCGATCGCCACGATCCGGCCGGCCCCGCCCGGAGTGCGGAGGCGGACGGGGCCGACGGCCGGGCCCGAGACGGCCCGCTCAGAGGGGCGGGCCGCGTCGACGGCACCCGGGACAGAGACCGTGGAATGTGGAATGTGGGTCATGCCGCCAGCATCGGGGAGCGGGCGACGTGGTCGCGTCCTCCCCCGGTACCGGAGGAGCGGCACGACGGGACCGACTAGGTCGAGGCGAGGCGGGTGCGCTCGAGCTCGACGTCGAAGTCGGCGGACGGCCAGTCGAGCCCGCGGGACACGAGGGCGTCGACGAGGAGGCGCTGGACGGCCACCCGGGCGTACCACTTGCGGTCGGCCGGCACGACGTACCACGGCGCCTCGTCCGTCGAGGTGCGTCGCAGCGCGGTCTCGTACGCGCTCTGGTAGTCGTCCCAGACGAGCCGCTCCTCGATGTCGCCCGGGTTGAACTTCCAGTGCTTGTCGGGTCGGTCGAGCCGCTCGACGAGCCGTTCCTTCTGCTCGTCGCGAGAGAGGTGCAACATGACCTTGACGATCGTCGTCCCGGCGTCGACCAGCTCGCGCTCGAACTCGACGATCGCGTCGTAGCGCCGCTCGATCTCCTCCGGCGGGGCGAGCCGCCGGACCTTGCCGATCAGGACGTCCTCGTAGTGCGACCGGTCGAAGACGCCGATCATGCCCGGACCGGGCAGCTCGCGACGGATGCGCCACAGGAAGTCGTGGGCCAGCTCCTCCTCGGTGGGGGCCTTGAAGGCGTGGTGCGCGACGCCCTGCGGGTCGACAGCGCCGACGACGTGGCGCACGATCCCGCCCTTGCCTGCCGTGTCGGTGCCCTGCAGCACGAGGAGGACGTTCCCCTGCGACCCGCCGGTGCGGCTGCCCGCGAAGAGCTTCTCCTGCAGCTCGCCGAGGGTGTCACGACCCGACTCGAGCACCTGCGCGGCGTAGCGCTTGTCGCCGGAGAAGCCGGGGGTCGAGGCAGGGTCGATCTCGGCGAGGCTCAGCTCGGGGCCGGCACGGAGGATCTCGGTGGGCTGGGTCGTCCAGGTCTTGGCCATGGGCACGAGCCTACGGCCGGGGGCCGACGACCGCACGGGCGCGTCGATCGAGGGACGACGGGCGGGCAGGAGGCGCACGGTCCGCACGCGTCGCTCGGTCCGCGCGCGCCGCACGGTCAGCGCGCGCCGCGCAGTCAGCGCGCGAGCGGCACCTCGATCAGCACGGGGCCGTCCCAGGCCCTCGCGAGCGCCTGGTCGAGCTCGGCACGCGTCGAGGCGAGCACGTGGTGCCAGCCGTACGCGGCGGCCAGCCCCGCGAGCCGGACACCGTGCGGCGTGAACTGCACGCGGCGCATGGCGTCGACCGGCGCCGTGGCCGCCACCTCGAGGCCGTCGAAGATCGTCCCCCCGCCGTCGTTGCCGACCACGACCTGCAGCCGAGGCCGCACCTCGCCGTCGCCGAGCAGGAGCGAGCCGACGTCGTGCAGCAGGGTGAGGTCGCCCAGGAGCACGCGGGTGACGCCCGGCGCCCCGTGGTCGACCTGGCTGGCGAGGGCGATGCCCGTGGCCGTCGCCACCGTGCCGTCGATCCCGGCGAGACCGCGGTTGGCGTGGACGCGGACCTTCTTGCCGGGCACGACCTCGTCGACCTCGCGGATGAGGCGGGAGGCGCCGAGGACCAGCCGGTCGTGCGGCCACGTCACGCGCCACAGGGTCTCGGCCAGGGCGCGACGGGTCACGGGACGCCGCAGCAGGGCGACCTCGCCCCGGAGGAACTCGGCCCGTGCCGAGCCGTCGTCGCTCGTGGCGGCCTCCAGGTCGGGCGCGGCCTCGTCGTCGCCGACGACCCGGCGTCCGGAGTGCACCCAGCGGCCCACCCAGGCGCGGTGGGCGCGGTCGTCGGGCGTGCCTCCTGCGGTCTCGACCACGTCGACGGCGGCGACGACCGTGGCCGACCGGCCCGGGTCGTACGCGTCGGCGGTCGCGCCGCGGACGACGACGACCTCGACGCCCGCGCGCGTGAGGAGGGCAGGGACCTGGCGGGTCAGGGTCGGGTGTCCGAGCACGACGACCCGACGCACGACGCCGCCGAGCTCGGCGTCGCCGAGCAGCGTGCGGAAGCCGAGCGCGAGGTTCGGGCCGAAGTGGGCCCCGCTCGAGACCTCGGCCACGAGCGGCGCGCCGAGGGCGCGGGCGAGCGCCTCCGCCTCGGGACCGGCCCCGTGGCCGGCGACGACCACCGTGGCCGGCTCGACGTCGACCTCGAGGCGCACGGCGGCGGCACGCGCGACCTCCGACCAGGAGGTGTCGTCGACCGGCTCGGGACGGGCCGCGGGGAGCGAGTCGAGCGCCGCCGACAGCGGCTCACGGAACGCGACGTTCAGGTGAACGGGACCAGGGACGGCGGGGGCGCCCTCGGCCCGGTCGGCGTCCGGGGCGCCGAGGGCCGTCGCGACGGCGGCACGCGCGACCGTGCGGACTGCGTCGGAGTCGACGGAGCCCGTGCGCGGGGCCTCGAGGTCGTGCCCGGCCCGGGTGGCGACGCCGAACACGCCGGGCTGCTGCGTGGTCTGGTTGGCGCCGATGCCCCGGAGCTCTACGGGCCGGTCGGCCGTCAGCACGATCATCGGGACGCCGGAGTGGTGGGCCTCGAGCACGGCCGGGTGGAGGTTGGCGACCGCCGTGCCGGAGGTGGTGACCACGACGGCCGGGAAGCCGGACTCGACAGCGAGGCCGAGCGCGAGGAAGCCCGCCGAGCGCTCGTCGATCCGCACCCGCAGTCGCAGTCGGCCGGCACGCTCGAACTCGGCGGCGGCGAGGGCGATCGACTGGGATCGGGAACCCGGGCTGAGGACCAGTTCGCGGACCCCGGCGTCCACCAGGCCGGCGAGCAGGGCCACGGCGTAGTCGGTGGCGACGCTGCCCGAGGTCGAGGAAGACGACTCAGCCCGGTCGGCACCGACCTCGTCCGCTCCGATCTGGTCGGCCCTCTCGGGCAGCTCGGACTCGGCGACGTCGGGCCGGTCGTCCTCAGGACGTGTCACGGGGTGGGCCTCAGGCGTTGTTCTTGTCGTTCTTGTCGTCGCCGTCGAGCTCGGCCAACTCTTCTTCGAGACGACGGATGCGCTCGTCGGTCGTCTCGCGATCGAGGTCGCTGACGGTCGAGCTCGAACGACCCGAGAACTCGGGGTCGTCGTCCGGGGCGACGAAGCGCCGCGTCTCGGACTGGCCCGACTTGCGTGCACGGCCGATCAGGAACCACAGGACGGCGCCGATGACCGGCAGCAGCACGATCACGAGGGCCCACAGAGGCTTGTTGAGCGCCCGGAACCTCGACGACTCGGCGAAGAGGCAGTCGATGAGGGCATAGATGATGAACGCAGACGCTGCGACGATCGCCACGACCAAGAACTTCACCATGGACCGAGCATAGGCGGGCCGGCAGGGCGTCGCCTGATGGTCGGCCGCGAGGTGACCGCAGGGACGAGGAGGTGCAGGGGGCGCGCGTAGACTCGCCGCGTGAAACCCTGGGTCAAGTACTCGATCGTGCGCCTCGGCGTGTTCCTCGTCGCGCTGGTCGTGCTGGTGCTCCTGCTGCCGAACCCGTACCTGGCGACGCTCATCGCCGCCGTCGTGGCGTTCTGCGTCTCGTACCTCTTCTTCGCGCCGCTGCGTCGGCAGGTCGCGCTGGAGCTCGCCGAGCGACGGTCGAAGCCGGAGCCGCTCGACGGCGACAGCCTCGCCGAGGACGCCGAGCTGGCCGAGCGCGATGCCCGCGACGACGAGGCCGCACGCGACGAGCGGGACGCGGGACGCGCCTCCTCGCCCGACGCAGGACGCACCTCCTGATCTAGAAGAAGAGCGCCGCCCCGAGGCCGAGGCCGAACAGCAGCGCCGTCAGCGACGACAGCTGCAGGGCGAGGATCAGCTCGCGCGGCGTCTTGCCGGTCACGCCGATGACCGCTGCGGGCACCGCCGCGATGAGCACGAAATAGACGTACGGCGCGTTGAAGTACAGGAAGCCGAAGTAGACGAGCAGCAGGAACGGCAGCAGCAGGAACAGCGCGTAGAGCGCCCGTGCCACGGTGTCGCCGACGACGACCGCGAGGGTGCGCTTGCCCGCTGCCGCATCCTGCGGGATGTCGCGGATGTTGTTCACCATGAGCACGGCGCAGGCGAACAGCCCGGCGGCGATGCCGGCGACCCACGCGTCGGCGGGGAACCGGTGCACCTGCACGAAGGCGGTGCCGACGGTCGCGACCAGCCCGAAGAACACGAAGACGAAGACCTCGCCGAGGGCGTTGTACCCGTAGGGGCGCTTGCCGCCCGTGTAGTACCAGGCGGCGACGACGGCGGCCGCCCCGACCGAGAGCATCCACCAGTAGCCGGTGGTCACGACGACCACAACGCCGGCGAGGGCGGCGAGGCCGAAGAAGACCAGCGCGACCCGCAGCACGGTCCTGGGCCGGACGCTGCCCGAGCCCGTCAAGCGTGCCGGGCCCACCCGGTGTGCGTCCGTCCCGCGGATGCCGTCGGAGTAGTCGTTCGCGTAGTTGACGCCGATCTGGAGGAACACGGCGATCGCGAGGCAGAGCAGGGCCAGCGGGAGGTCCCAGCTGCCGTTCGCCCGCGCGACGCCCGTGCCGAGCGCGACGGGCGCGACGCCGAGCGGCAGGGTGCGGAGGCGGGCGCCGCCGATCCAGTCGCCGGGCGTGACGCGGCGGGCGCGCTGGGCGCCCGGCCGGCCTCCCGGTCGGCCGCCGCGCTTCTTCTTCGGGGATGTCGTCGCTCGTGCCACGGGACCGATCCTAGTTCCGGCCGGGGGCCCCGCCCGCGACGAGGGCCTCCAGGGCGCGGCGGTCGGGCTTGCCGCTCGCGAGCAGGGGCAGCTCGGGGAGCAGGACGAGCCGGTCGGGCGCCGCGGCGCGGCCGAGGACCGCGGCGACGACCGCACGCAGCTCGGGCAGCTCCGGGAGGCGGGGCGGCCCGGGCACGAGGCGCGGCCCGGAGCTGCCCGGCTCCCCCACGACGACCACCGGCACCTCGCCCCACCGCTCGTGCGACACGCGGACGACCACGGCGCCGGCGAGGCCGGGCTGCTCACGGACGATCCGCTCCACGAGCCCGAGCGACACCTTCTCGCCGCCCGAGACGACGACGTCGTCGAGGCGACCGCTCACGGTGAGCACGCCGTCGTCGGACAGGCTGCCGGCGTCGCCGGTGCGGTACCAGCGCTCCCCGTCGCGGACGACGAAGGCCGCCTCGGTGCGGGCGTCGTCGCCCAGGTAGCCGAGCGCGAGAGACGGACCGGCGAGCTCCACCTGCCCGTCGACGACCGCCGCCCGGGTGCGACCGACGGGCACGCCGTCGTAGACGCAGCCCCCGCTCGTCTCGCTCGAGCCGTAGGTGCGGACGACCGCCACGCCGGAGGCGCGGGCCCGGTCGACTAGGGACGCGGGCGTCGCCTGCCCGCCCACCAGCACCGCGGCGAAGCTCCGTGCCGCGTCGGCCACGTCGGCGTCGTGCTCGGCGGCGTCGAGCACCGCCGCGAGCTGGGCGGGCACCAGCGACGCGTAGCGCACGGGGTGCTCGAGGCGACTCGCTGCCTCGGCGAACGCGACCGGGTCGAAGTGCCCCGGCGCGAGGACCTCGGGCTCGGTGCCGGCGGCGATGCTCCGGACGAGCACGTTGGTGCCCGCGACGTAGTGCGCCGGCAGCGCCAGCACCCACTGCCCGGGGCCGCTCAGCGCGCCGTCGGCGGCGGCCGCACCGGCGAGCACGGCGTCGGCGGGCAGCATCACGCGCTTGGGCACGCCGCTCGACCCGCTCGTCTCGACGACGAGGGCCACGGGCTGCGGCACGGTGGCGGGCAGGTCGGCGGGGACGTGGTCGTCGGTCCGCGGGGCGACGGCCGGACCGCCTGCGAGGGCCTCCCGGAGGGCCTCGAGCACGTCGAGCGGCCGTCGCGCGTCGACGGGGAGGAGGGGGCGGGTCACGCGCCGCGCCTCCTCGTGTCGTGTCCTGCCGCCTGCGCCCTCGGCGTCAGCGTCGACGGCGGCGTCGGCGTCGGCGTCGGCGTCGGCGTCGGCGTCGGCGTCGGCGTCAGTACTGCCATGGGAAGGGCGACCAGTCGGGCTCGCGCTTCTCGAGGAACGAGTCGCGCCCCTCGACGGCCTCGTCGGTGCCGTAGGCGAGGCGGGTCGCCTCGCCCGCGAAGACCTGCTGGCCCACGATGCCGTCGTCGGTGGCGTTGAACGCGAACTTGAGCATGCGGATCGCGGTGGGCGACTTGGTGAGGACGACGCGGGCCATGGCCAGCGCCTCCTCCTCGAGGTCGGCGTGGGCGACGACGCGGTTGACGGCGCCCATCTCGTGGGCGCGGTCAGCGCTGTACTCCTCGGCGAGGAAGAACACCTCGCGGGCGAGCTTCTGGCCGATCTGCTTGGCGAAGTAGGCGCTGCCGTAGCCGGCGTCGAACGAGCCCACGTCGGCGTCGGTCTGCTTGAACCTGCCGTGCTCCCGGCTGGCGATCGTGAGGTCGCAGACGACGTGCAGCGAGTGCCCGCCGCCCGCCGCCCAGCCCGGCACGACCGCGATGACGACCTTGGGCATGAACCGGATCAGCCGCTGCACCTCGAGGATGTGGAGGCGCCCCGCCGAGGCAGGGTCGGCCACGTTCGCCTCCGCGCCCTCCGCCTTGTAGCCGTCACGGCCACGGATGCGCTGGTCGCCGCCGCTGCAGAAGGCCCAGCCGCCGTCCTTGGGGCTGGGGCCGTTGCCCGTCAGCAGGACGACGCCCACGCGGCTCTGCTGCCGTGCGTGGTCGAGCACGCGGTACAGCTCGTCGACGGTGCGCGGGCGGAACGCGTTGCGCACCTCGGGCCGGTCGATCGCGACACGGGCCACCCGGCCCTCGACGTCGAGGTGGTACGTGACGTCGGTGAGGCCGTCGAAGCCCGGCACCTCTCGCCACTCAGCAGGATCGAACAGGTCGGACACGGCGGCGGACATGCCCACCAGCCTACGACCGGCACGAACGCGAGCTACACCCCTGGACCCGCACGACACCCTCGGTTCCGGGGGCGTGGTGCCGGACGGGGGGGGGGGGGGTGCAGCTCGCCGGGCCGGGCGAGGAGGCGCGGCGTCAGAGCGAGGGGACGAGGGCGCCCAGCAGCCAGACGAACACGAACGGGTTGGCGAGGACGCTCAGCAGCACCGCGGCCACGGCCGGCCAGCGGCCCCGACGCGTGGCGACGGCCACGAGCGCGACGACGCCCACGCCGATCGAGGCGAGCATCGTGACCAGCGCGATCGACGCCGCGGCCGTGACTCCGTCTGCCGCGAGCAGGGCGATCGCGACGCCGTCGAGGGCGAGCAGGACCACGGCGAGGACGAGGACGACGACGCCCAGGCGCGAGCTGCGGGCCGGGGCGACCGAGTCGTCGTGGGTCTGGTCGTCGAAGATGGCCAGCCCCTCGGCGTCGCGTGCCGCTCCGTCCGTGGACTCGACGCCGTCCGTGCGCCCGTCGGGCTCGACGCGCGCGGTGCGCCCGTCGGGCTCGACGCGCGCGGTGCGCCCGGCGTGCCCGGCGTGCTCGGCGGCAGGGGACTCGGCGTCGTCGGACGGGGTCAGATCGGGCGCGGCCATGGAGACCGACCCTAGCGGGCGCGGTGCGAGACTGGCGAGGTGACCACGCCCGCCGACCCCGTCCTCCCCCGCACCGAGCTGCCGCCGCTCGACGACCTGCTGACCGGTGCGCACGTGGTCCAGCTGCCGCTCCGCACGAGGTTCCGCGGCATCGAGGTGCGCGAGGCGCTCCTCGTCGAGGGCCCCCGCGGCTGGACCGAGTTCAGCCCCTTCGTCGAGTACGGGCCCGAGGAGGCGGCGGCGTGGTTGGCCGCGGCCGTCGAGTTCGGCTGGGGTCCTGCACTCGCGCCCCGCACCTCCCGCGTGGCCGTCAACGCGACCCTGCCCTCCGTCGGGCCCGGCGAGGTCGCGAGAGTGCTCGCCCGGTTCCCGGGCTGCCGCACCGTCAAGGTCAAGGTCGCCGAGCGCGGGCAGTCGCTCGCCGACGACGTCGGCCGGGTCGCCGCGGCCCGCGAGCACGTCGGCCCCGAGGGCCGCGTCCGGGTCGACGCCAACGGCGGCTGGACCGTCGACCGAGCCGAGGAGGCGCTGCGAGCCCTGGCCCCGCTCGGTCTCGAGTACGCGGAGCAGCCCTGCGCCACCGTGCCCGAGCTCGCCGAGCTGCGACGCCGCACGGCCGACCTCGGCGTGCCCATCGCCGCCGACGAGAGCGTCCGCAAGGCCGCCGACCCGCTCGCCGTCGCCCGTGCCGGCGCGGCCGACCTGCTCGTCGTCAAGGCGCAGCCGCTCGGCGGTATCCGGACGGCGCTCCGCATCGTGTCCGAGGCCGGGCTGCCCGTCGTCGTCTCGAGCGCACTCGACACGTCGGTGGGGCTGAGCATGGGCGCGTACCTGGCAGCCGCGCTGCCCCACCTGCCGCACGACTGTGGTCTCGGGACGGCGGCGCTGCTGGCCGCCGACGTCACGCGCGAGCCGCTCGTTCCGGTGGACGGCTCCATCGACGTGCGGCGGATCGACGTCGACGTCGACCTGCTGCGGGAGCACGCCGCACCCGACGACCGACGCGCGTGGTGGCTGGACCGGGTGCGCGCCTCCTACAGGGTGCTCGCACGCTGAGGCCCGACCCCCGATCCTCGGCCCCCGATCCACGGTTCAGGAGATGCGGCCACGCAGGTCCTGCATCGTGCACGGATCAGGACGATCGGTCACCCCGCTGCGCGGATCAGGAAAGATCTTCCTGAATGAGGAGGGGACGAGCAGGGGTCAGAGGCCCGAGTAGGCGTGCAGGCCCTTGAAGAAGACGTTGACGACGCCGAAGTTGAACAGCACCGCGGCGAAGCCGATGATCGACAGCCAGGACGAGCGGGCTCCGCGCCAGCCGCGGGTCGCGCGGGCGTGGATGTAGCCGGCGTAGAGGACCCAGATGATGAACGTCCAGACCTCCTTGGTGTCCCAGCCCCAGTAGCGGCCCCAGGCGCGCTCGGCCCAGACGGCGCCCGCGATGAGCGTGAAGGTCCACAGCACGAAGCCGACGAGGGCGACGCGGTAGGCGAGGTCCTCGAGGCGGTCGGCGGCGGGCAGGGTGTCCATGAAGCGGAGGCCGGAGAGCCGGGCCTGCTCGCGCTTCGTCTGGATCAGCTGGGCGATCGAGAGGCCGGCCGCGATCGCGAAGAAGCCGGTTCCGAGGATCGCCACGAGCACGTGGATCACGAGCCAGGCGGACTGGAGAGCCGGCTGGAGCGGGACGACCTCGACGTAGTAGTTGACGCTGCCGATCGCGAGCAGCACGAGGTTCAGGCCCATGACGTAGGCGCCGAGGAACGACAGGTCGACGAAGCGACCGGCCACCAGGTAGACCGCGACGATGATCGCCGTGCCCGTCAGCGAGAACTCGAACATGTTGGCCCACGGCACGCGGTCCGCGGCGAGGCCTCGGGTCACGACGCTCGAGACGTGCACCAGCAGGCCGAGCACCATCATCGCGGTGGCGACGCGCTCGAAGCTCGAGCCGCGGCGACGACGACGCGTCGAGCCCGGACCGGAGGTGCCGCCGGAGCTGCCGGTGCCGTCTCCTCGGACCTGGCCCGCCGACACGGTCGTCCCGGCCTCACGGTCGAGCACGATGGTGCTGCCGCCCGAGACGGCGGCGCGGGCCGAGCCGCGACCTGCCCCGCGGGCCGAGCCTGCGTCGGGCCCCGCGGTCGTGGCCGCACTCGAGGCCGGCGCCTGCTGGGCGTCGCCCGAGCGCTTGGCGAGGTCGAGGGCGAAGGCCACGAACGAGATCGTGTAGATCGCCATCGCCGAGTACACGGCGATGAGCGAGAAGTTGGCGAGGTCTTCGGTCACGGTCGCATCCTACGTCCGGCGCGGCTCGGCGCCTCGGTCGAGCGGGCAGGGTCGTTCGAGGTCGAGCCGGGCGGAGACGCGGCGGCGCTCGGGGCGGCGCTCGCGTCGTCGTCGTCGTCGTCGCCGCGGTCGTCGTCGCTCGTCGCGGCACGCGCCGCGTCGGCGGGCACGCCGAGCCCGGCGAGGTGCGTCCGGGCGATGTCGCGGACGGCACGGGCGAGCGTCGGGTCCTCGCCGCGGGCGAGGCCGGCGTACTCGAGCAGGACTCCCCCGTCGGTCGTGCTCGCCTTGACCCAGACACGGCGCCGCGGCACGAAGAGAGCCGTGAGCAGACCGGCGAAGACGAGCCCGGCGAACAGCAGCACCCAGAGCTGCGACGGGTCGTGGTGCACGTCGAGGGAGGCGAAGCGCTTGACGTCGGAGAGCGTCACCGTGCCGAGGCCGTCGGGCAGGTCGGCCGTCGTGCCGGGCGAGAGCTGCAGCGCCGACTGGTCGGCGGCCGCGCCCGCGATCTCGGTCATGCCGTCGGTGTCGAGCGAGTAGACCGACTGCGGCACGCCGGCGTCGAGGCCGAGGTCGCCCTGGTAGACGTTCAGGCTCAGGACCGGGTTGAGCAGGTCGGGGTAGCTCGAGGCCAGGATGCCTGACCCGTCGCCGGTCTCGACGGCGGACGGGTAGAAGAAGCCGATCATGCCGATCTGGTCCGACAGTCCGTCGGGCACCTTGACGACGCCCTGCGAGGTGAGGTTCGCGTCCTGCGGGAGGAACGGGATCGTGTCGCGGAAGGCGACCGAGCCGTCCGGTGCCTTCACCGTGACGTCGACCGCGTAGCCGTTGCCGAGCAGGTAGACGTTCGAGCCGCCGATCGCGAGCGGGCTGTTGACCTTGATCTCGTGCTGGCTCTTCTCGCCCGACTGGGTGGTCGTGGTCACGTCGGCCGTGTAGTCGAGCGGCTGCCCCAGAGCGTCGGCGTTCGACTCCTCGTAGGTCGTCGTGAACCGGTCGAGCGTGATGTTGTACGGCGAGAGCTGGGAGTCGCTGAACCAGCGGCCCGGGTTGAACGAGTCGTACGAGACGAGGGCGTTCGTGAAGGTCTGCCCCTCGACCACCACGCGCTGGCCCGTGTAGCCGAAGCCGCCGCCGATCCCGACCGTCAGCAGCACGCCGACCAGCGCCGTGTGGAAGACGAGGTTGCCGGTCTCGCGCAGATAGCCGCGCTCGGCGCTGACCGAGTCGCCGAACACCTGCGTGCGGTACCCCGCGCGCCTCAGCTGCGCGCGGGCCTGCTCGACAACGGAGGCGGGGGCGAGGGCGGCGTCCGTGGCGCCTCCTGCGGTCTGCAGCGTCACGGACCGGTAGCCCGCCAGCCGCGAGAGCCTCGCGGGCGTCTTCGGCGGCTTCGAGCGCAGGGCCTCGAAGTGGTGCTTCGTGCGCGGCACGATGCAGCCGATCAGCGAGATGAAGAGCAGCAGGTAGACGGCGGAGAACCACGGCGACGAGTAGGTGTCGAAGACGCCGAGCTTGTCGAGCACCGGGAACAGGTCGGGGTGCTCGGCGCGGTACTGCACGACGCCGTTCGGGTCGGACGTGCGCTGCGGCACGAGCGAGCCGGGGATCGCGGCGACGGCGAGCAGCATGAGGAGGAACAGCGCGGTCTTCATGCTCGTCAGCTGGCGCCAGAAGAAGCGCAGGTAGCCGACGAGCCCCAGGCGCGGCTGGACGACGTCGCCGGAGGCCGCGCCCCGGTCGCCCGGCGTGCGGGCGGGGGCGGAGTCGTAGTGGTCGCTCGGACGCAGCGGGTCGGACGAGACGTCGGTCACGTCGGCCTGGCCGGGCCCGTCCGGCTGGTCGGTCACGTCGGGCCGGCCGGCCTCGTCCGGCTGGTCGACCGAGCCGGGGCCCCGAGGGTCAGACGATCGTGCCATAGCTCGCGATCACCGCCCCGAGGTGCGACATGAGGGAGGACCAGAGCCCGGTGACCATGAGCAGACCGATGGCGATGAGGATCGAGCCTCCGACGATGTTGACGGCGCGCATGTGGCGCTTGACGAACGAGATGGAGCGCGTCGCCCAGCCGAAGCCGAGGGCGACGAGCAGGAAGGGAACGCCGAGTCCGACGCAGTAGGCGAGCCCGAGCAGGACGCTCGACGTGGCCGAGCCGCTCGTGAACGACAGGGCGTAGATCGCGGTGAGGGTGGGGCCGATGCACGGCGTCCACCCGATGCCGAACACGATGCCGAGCAAGGGGGCGCCGGCCAGGCCGGTCGCCGGGGCGAACCCGGGCTTGATCGTGCGCTGCAGGAACGTGAACTGGCCGACGAAGACGAGGCCCAGCGCGATGACCACGAGGCCCATCAGGCGGACGATCAGGTCGCGCCACTGGATCAGCCAGAAGCCCGCGGCCGAGAAGGCGAGGCTGCCGCCGACGAAGACGAGCGAGAAGCCCGCGATGAAGAGGAGGACGCCGATCACCATCCGCCGACGGTCGTGGGAGGCAGTGGAGGAGGCGGTGGTCGTGGGCGTCGCGGCGGCGCGACGCCCGCCTCCGGCGAGGCCCCCGACGTAGCCGAGGTAGCCCGGCACGAGCGGCAGGACGCAGGGCGAGAGGAACGAGATCAGGCCGGCGAGCAACGCCACGGGCAGGGCGACCGCGAGCTGGCCGCCCGCGACCGCCTCGAAGAAGGGGTTGCCCTGGTACACCTCTAGGCCTGCTCGGCGACGGCGTCGCTGATGAGGGTCTTCAGCGTGCTGGGGCCGTCGAGGCCGCCGAGCACCCGGGCGGCGATGCGGCCCTGCTTGTCGAGGACGATGGTCGTCGGCACCGCGTTCGGCGCGATGGTGCCGGCGAGGGCGAGCTGGACCGCGCCGTCGTTCGTGTCGACGATCGACGGGTAGGTGATGTCGAACTTCTCGGCGAAGGCCCGTGCGGTGTCGGCCTGGTCGCGCACGTTGACCCCGACGAACTGGACGCCCTGGTCGGCGAAGTCGGTGCTCAGCTGCTGAAGGTCGGGCGCCTCCTTGCGGCAGGGCGGGCAGCTGGCGTACCAGAAGTTCAGGACGACGACCTCGCCCTCGTGGTCGGCCCGCGAGAACTCGTCGCCCTCGTCGGTCGTGCCGGTGAACTCGACCGGGTCGTCACGGTCTGCCGCCGGCACCTCGGTGACCGTTCCGGCGCCGCTGATGTAGTTCTCGGTGCCGCCCGCGCGGTACTGCTCGGCGAGGGGGTCGGACTGCGAGGTGCAGCCGGTGAGCACGAGGGCGAGGGCCGAGGCCGCCGCGACGGCGCCCACGACGACGGAGGCGCGGCGCATCAGACTGCCCCGAGGTCGACGGCGCGCTCGAGCAGGTCGGCCGCGGGATCCTGGTAGCCGACCTCGACGAAGCGCCCGCCGTGCCGCTCGAGCGTCGTGATGCTCGAGAGGGAGCAACGACGACGACGAGGATCGTGGAACAGGCGGGCCCCCGTCACGCTGCGGTGCACCATCCAGATCGGCAGCTGGTGGCTGACGAGCACGACGTCGCCCGAGTCGACGCTCGACCAGGCCTCGTCGACGGCCGCGAGCATGCGCGCGGCGATGCTGACGTAGGCCTCGCCCCAGCTCGGCTTGAGCGGGTTGACGATCCACGGCCACTCGGCCGGGACCGCGAGCTGCTTCGCGACGGTGAAGTCGGAGCGGCGGCCCTCGTACTTGTTCGTCGGCTCGATCAGGCGCTCGTCGACCTGCACGTCGAGGTCGAAGGCAGCGGCCCAGGGAGCGGCGCTCTCGCGGGTGCGCTGCAGCGGGCTCGCTACGACGGCGGCGACGGGGGCGCCCTGCGCCTGCAGCATCGCGGCCGAGGACGCGGCCATCCGGTGGCCGAGCTCGCTGAGCCCGAAGCCCTCGAGTCGGCCGTAGAGCACGTGGTCGGGATTGTGCACCTCGCCGTGGCGCACGAGGTGGATCTGCTGGGCGGGCATGGCCACCAGTCTAGATCGGGCCTGCACTCCCACCTCCCTCACGGGAGGCCGAAAGCTCGACGTCGCGGTAAACTCTGGCCCCGTGATCGAACGCACCCTCATCAGCGACCTCTCGCCCCTCCCCGACGGCCCCGTGACGGTGTCCGGTTGGGTCGACACGGTCCGTGACCAGAAGAAGGTGCAGTTCGTCGTCCTCCGCGACGAGTCCGGCGCCGTCCAGCTCGTCCGTCCCCGCACGGCCGCCGACGTGCTCGCCGAGGCCGGCGAGACCGACGAGATCGCCGACGCGATCTCGGGCCTCTCGCAGGGCAGCTTCGTGACGGTCACGGGCCAGCTCAAGCACGACGAGCGCGTCAAGCTCGGCGGCATCGAGGTGAAGATCGACGGCCTCGTCGTCGACAGCCTCGCCGACCCCGAGACGCCGATCGCCGCCGACAGCGGAATCGACAAGCGGATGGACTGGCGGTTCCTCGACCTGCGCGTCCCGCGCAACGCCCTCATCTTCCGTGTCCAGACCACCTTCGAGCACGCGATGCGCACCTACTGGGTCGAGCGCGGCTACGTCGAGGTCCACACGCCCAAGATCATGGCGTCGGCGAGCGAGTCGAACGCCGAGCTGTTCAAGGTCGAGTACTTCGAGGGCAGCGCGTTCCTCGCGCAGAGCCCGCAGTTCTTCAAGCAGATGGCCCAGTCCGCCGGCTTCGGCAAGATCTTCGAGATCGCCCCGGTCTTCCGTGCCGACCCCTCGTTCACCTCGCGCCACGCGACGGAGTACACGAGCGTCGACGCCGAGATCAGCTACGTGGACAGCCACGAGGACGTCATGCAGATGCAGGAGGAGCTGCTCGTCGCGGCCTTCACCGCCGTCGTCGAGAAGCACGGCGCCGCGATCAAGGAGCTCTTCGACGTCGACCTGACCGTGCCGACGACTCCGTTCCCCCGCATCCCCCTCGCCGAGGCCAAGCAGATCGTCGCCGACCGCGGCTACGTCGTGCCCCGTGCGGACGCCGACATGGACCCCGAGGGCGAGCGCCAGATCGCGGCGTACGTCAAGGAGACGTTCGACCACGACTTCGTGTTCCTCACCGACTACGACGCGTCGATCCGGCCGTTCTACCACATGCGCCACGAGGACGACCCGCAGCTCACGAAGAGCTACGACCTCATCTACAACGGCACCGAGATCACCACCGGCGCGCAGCGCGAGCACCGCGTCGAGGTGCTCGAGGCCCAGATCCGCGAGAAGGGCATGAAGCCCGAGGAGCTCGGCGGCTACCTCGACTTCTTCCGCTACGGGGCCCCCTCGCACGGTGGCTTCGGCATGGGCCTGGCCCGCGTGCTGATGCTCATGCTGCACCAGCCGAACCTCCGCGAGGTGACGTTCCTGTTCCGCGGACCGACCCGCCTCACGCCGTAGCCCTTCTCCTCATTCAGGAACTTCGTGCCTGATCCCCGCGGGGAGAGGACCCGCGTTCCTGATCCGTGCAGCGATCAGGAACGCGGGAGGCGGTCGTCCTGGATCGCGGATCTGCTCGCGCTGAATCGCGGATCTGCTCGCGCTGAATCGCGGATCTGCTCGCGCTGGGCGTCAGGCCTCAGGCTTCGTAGTCGATGGCGCCGCGGCCCGCGACGAGGGTGCGGATCTCGGCTGCCGCCTCCTTGTGGGCCGGGTGCACGATGTACGCATCGAGGCCGGCGGCGTCGTCGAACTCGGCGACGACCGCGACGTCGCCGTTCGTCTCGGGGTAGGCGACGTTGCGGACGACCTCGAGCGAGCGGATCGACTCGACGGTGCCGACGAGGCCGGTCAGCAGCTCGTCGATGCGCGCGGCCGCGTGCTCGCGCGACGCGTCGTCGGTGGCGACGAGGTTCCAGATCACGATGTGCTTGACGGTCACGCGAGGGCCTTCCGGAGGGCGGTGCGGAGGCGCTCGGGCTCGACGCGCCAGATGGTGTGCACGCGGTCGTCGAGCAGGACGACCGGGATCTCCTCCGCGTACTCGGCACGCAGGGCCTCGTCGCCGAGGATGTCCGTCTCGGCGTAGCCGAGCTCGGCCGCCGCGAACTCGGGTTCGGCCAGCACGGCGTCGAGAGCAGTGCGCGCCGCGTCGCAGAGGTGGCAGCCGGGCTTCGTCAGCAGGGAGATGCGGGGAACGGGCACGCGATCGACCCTAGCGCGGCCGTCGCAGGAGGTGCTGGGTCGAGCGGTCGCCTCCTCCGCGCTGCCCGCCTGGGCAGGTCAGGCGCTGGGCGCCCTCGAACCGAGACAGATCCGCTCGGCAGGGGCACGTCCGCCCCGGGTCTGCAATGCCCAGGCGACGGATCACTCTCAAATTACGGGCTGCCCGCGCCTGATGAGCGACGGGAACGGGTCGCAGGAGGGCAGCCGAGCGGGCAAAGAAATGTGCCCCCGACCGAACGGTCGAGGGCACACTTCACGCAACGTCTACTTCTTGTTGCGACGCTGGTGACGAGTCTTGCGAAGCAGCTTGCGGTGCTTCTTCTTCGCCATGCGCTTGCGACGCTTCTTGATGACAGAACCCATAGAGGACCTCACTGATTCATGGATCGGACGACCGGGTCCGAAACAGAACCGCGGAAAAATGCCTCGGGTCAGTGTACTAGGGCGACCCGTGATTGTCGAAAGCGCGTCAGCCGACGTCGGCGACGCCGTTCTGCAGGACCGCCGCGACGGCCGACTCGGGCACGCGGAACGACCGGCCGAAGCGGATCGCGGGCAGCTCGCCCGAGTGCACCATCCGGTAGACGGTCATCTTCGAGACGCGCATCATGCCGGCCACCTCGGCGACGGTGAGGAACCTCACGTCCGAGAGATCGTGGGTCACGTCGCCTCCTGGGGCTGGTGGTCGGGAGAGCCCGACGACGACGCCGGTGCAGGAGCGACAGGAGGTGCTCCTGTGACTCGTGGTCACTCTAGGGGCGCGTGTGCCGCAGGTGCAACGGTCGCGGGCCCCGCCTGGGGACTACGCGGCGGCAGGCCTGCCACCGGAGGGGCCGGGGCGCGGGGATCAGCGCCCGAGGCGCTTGCGGACCGGGTCGATCACGCGCTCGTCGAGAGCGCTCTGGGCGTCGTGCAGCGCCGAGGAGGCGCGGTGCTGCGCATCGGCCACGGCCCGTCCCAGCCCGCTCGCGACGTCGGTAGCGTCGGGCAGCGACTCGGCGGCCCGCCGGATGGGCGCCGGCACGCTGGCGCCCGCCCAGGCGGCGAAGGCCCCCGACGCGCCGTCGACGCCGCCGGAGAGGTCCGCCCCGAGGAACGGGACGAGCCAGTCGTCGACCACCTCGAGCGGGCCGATCTCGATGCCGTAGTAACGGTGCTGCCCGTCCTCGCGCACGTGCACGAGCCCTGCGTCGCGGAGGACCCGGAGGTGCTTCGAGACGGTCGGCTGGCTCAGCCCGAGCGCCGTCACCATCTCGCCGACGCTGACGTCGCCGGTGCGCGAGTCGGCGGAGACGTGGGCGTCGAGCAGGACGGTGAGGATGTCCCGGCGCGTGCCGTCGGCGATCACGGCGAAGATGTCGGGCATGCAGCCACAGTAACGACGACGGGCCGGATGTACCATGACGTCCGTGACGCGCGCCTCCGTCGCGCCGCGGCGCGGACCCTCTCCCGGCCCCCGGGGCGTGGTCCACCGCCTGTCCGACTGGGTCGACGACATCGGCCGCAAGTCGCCCGCACGGTTCGCGATCCTCATCTTCACCGGGCTGATCCTCGTCTTCACTGTCGTCTTCTCGCTGCCCGTCTCGTCCGCGGACCGCACGGTGACCCCGCTGGCCGACTCGCTCTTCACCGCGGTGTCCGTGATCTGCGTGACGGGCCTCGCGACCGTCGACATGGCGACCCACTGGTCGCTCTTCGGCCACGTCGTGATCTTCGTCGGCGTGCAGATCGGCGCCATCGGGGTGCTGACCCTCGCCTCGATCATGGGCCTCGTCGTCTCGCGGAAGCTCGGCCTCCGGGCGCGGCTGATGGCCGCCGGGGACAGCAATCCGCTCCGCGCCCACGCGGGCCCGGTGCCGGAGGGCCAGGCGGTCCGCCTCGGCGAGATCGGCGGCCTGCTGACGACCGTCGCCCTCAGCTCGTTCGTGATCCAGCTCGTGATCGCGCTGCTCATGATCCCCCGGATGGTCATCGACGGGATCGCCCTCGGCGACGCCGTGCTCGACAGCTTCTACTACTCGGCGATGGCCTTCACGAACACCGGCTTCACGCCCAACGCCGAGGGCCTTGCCGCCTTCGAGAACGACTACTGGTTCCTCAGCCTGATCATGGTGGGGGTGTTCCTCGGCAGCATCGGGTTCCCCGTGATCTACGCCCTGGCCCGCAACCCGCGGAACCCCCGCCGCTGGTCGGTGCACGTCAAGCTGACCCTGCTGACGACGGCGATCCTGATCGTCTTCGGCATGGTGCTCTACATCGTGCTCGAGTTCGACAACCCGAAGACGTTCGGCGCGATCGAGGCCGGGCCGACCGTGTTCCAGTCCCTGTTCCTCAGCATGATGACGAGATCGGGCGGCTTCTCGACGATCCAGATCTCGGACCTCAACGGCTCGTCGCTGCTCGTCACCGACATGCTCATGTTCATCGGCGGCGGGTCGGCCTCGACGGCGGGCGGCATCAAGGTCACGACCCTGGCCGTGCTGTTCCTCGCCGCCTTCGCCGAGGCCCGCGGCCAGCGCTCGATGGAGGCCTTCGGCCGCCGCATCCCGAGCGACGTGCTGCGCCTCGCGGTCAGCGTCGTGCTCTGGGGCGCGACGATCGTGGCCGTCTCGAGCATCCTGATCATGCACATCACGAAGGAGCCGCTCGACCACGTGCTCTTCGAGAGCATCTCGGCCTTCGCGACCTCCGGCCTCAGCACGGGGCTCACCGACCGGCTGCCCGACTCGGCCAAGTACATCCTGGCGGTCACCATGTGGATGGGCCGCGTTGGTACAGTGACGCTCTCCGTCGCCCTGGCTGCCAGCCAGCGACGCCAGCTGTTCACGAGAGCCGAGGAGCGACCGATCGTTGGTTGACAGGATCAAGCACGACGCGCCGGTGCTCGTCATCGGCCTCGGCCGCTTCGGCGCCGCGACCGCAGGCCAGCTCGAGCGGCAGGACCGCGACGTGCTCGCCGTCGACACCGACGCCGGGCTCGTGCAGAAGTGGGCCGACCGGGTCACGCACGCCGTCCAGGCCGACGCCCGCAGCATCGACGCGCTCAAGCAGATCGGCGCCCAGGACTTCTCGATCGCGGTCGTCGCCGTGGGTTCGTCGATCGAGGCCAGCGTGCTCATCACGGCCAACCTCGTCGACCTCAAGGTGCCCCAGATCTGGGCCAAGGCGATCAGCCAGTCGCACGGCAAGATCCTCGCCCGCATCGGCGCGAACCACGTCATCTACCCGGAGCGCGAGGCCGGCGAGCGCGTCGCGCACCTCGTCTCGGGACGCATGCTCGACTACATCGAGTTCGACGACGCCTTCGCGATCGTGAAGATGTACCCGCCCAAGCCGGTGCGGGGCGCCTCCTTGGCCGCCTCCAACATCCGCACCAAGTACGGCGTGACGGTCGTGGGGGTGAAGAGCCCGGGAGGCGCCTTCAAGGAGGCGACGCCCGAGACGGTCATCAGCAACCACGACCTCATCATCGTGTCGGGCGACAGCCGCACCATCGAGAAGTTCGCGGCGCTCGAGGGCTGACGCCCGCAGGGGGCGCGCCCTCTGGCACACTCGCGGAGTGCCCGAGCCGCTCCCCCACGACCCCTCCGAGTCGGCGGGGTCGGCGAGGGCCTCGAAGGAGGCGCGGTCACGGCTGCGTCAGCGGATCCACCGTGACCCCGGCGACACCGCCGCGCGGGCCGAGCTCGCGCAGCTCCACCGGGACGCGGGGCACGCCGACCAGGCAGGTCGCTGGGGGCTGCTCGTGCCGGGGTGGACGACGCCTGCCGAGCGGCGGGCCCTCGCCGTGTGGATCGTGCGGAGCGGTCGGCACGACAGGAGCCAGGTGCTCCGGCTCTTGTCGATCCCGTCGAGCAGGAGCGAGACCCCTGGTGCGCTCGACCCCGCAGGTGCACGCCTCCAGCTGCTCTTCCTGGTGGAGGAGGAACTCGTGAGGCTCAGGAAGGAGACCTCGACGCATCCGGTCGTCTGGCTCCGGGAGACCCCTCTGCTCGTCGTGCCCGCCGTGTTGATCGGCGCGGCGGTCGGCTCGGTGTTCTCCGGCATCACCCTCGCCTTCGGCGGCCCCCACGACGAGCCGGCGCAGCCGACATGGTTCCCGTCGAGCTGGGCCGAGATCTGGACGGACGTCGGGCTGCTGACACTCGCGGGCTGGGTGCTCGCCATGGCCGCGAGCGTCGTGGTCCTGGCGACGCGGATGCCGGCCGTTCTCCGACACCGTTCCCGGCTTCGTCGGCGGGAGCGGTCCCGCGCTCATCGAGCCGCTCGCCACGATCTCGGCCAGGGACCCAGACGAGATCGCGACGGCTGAGGCCCTCCGGGCTCGGAACGAGGACGCTCAGCGACCCTCGGCGATCTCGCGGTTCCGGGCGAGGGCGGCCTGCGCGGCTCGGCCGAAGAGGTCGGCGAGGCCGCCCTGCTCGAGCACGGCGACGGCCCGCTCGGTGGTGCCGCCGGGGCTGGTGACGCGCCTGCGGAGCTCTGCGGGCGCCTCCTCGGCCGGGGTCAGGTCGCTCGCGGCGAGCAGCTCGCTCGCGCCGCGGAAGGTGCCCTGGACCATCGTGGCGGCCTGGGCGGGCGTGAAGCCCAGGCCGACGGCCGCCTCCTGCAGGGCCTCGACCAGCAGGTAGACGTAGGCGGGACCGGAGCCCGAGATCGTGCTCAGGGCGTCGATCTGCGACTCGGGCACGACGACGACGCCGCCGACCACCTCGAAGAGCCGCCTCGCGAGCGCGAGCGCGAGGTCGTCGTCGGACGAGCGCGAGCCGGCGCTCAGGCCCGTGACGCCGAGGCCGACGTGCGACGGCGTGTTGGGCATCGACCGGACGACGGCGACGGACGCGGGCAGCGCCGCCTCCATCGTGGCCGTGGTGACGCCCGCGGCGAGGCTCACGACGACGGCGTCGGGCTCGAGGGCCGGGGCGATCTCGGCCAGCAGGTCGACGACCATGTGCGGCTTGACGCCGATCAGCACCAGCCGGGCGCCCTCGACCGCGGCCGCGTTGGCGCCGGGGTCGGTCTCGGTGGCCAGGGAGGTGACGCCCTGCTGCCGGAGCGGGCCGGCCTTGGCCTCGGTGCGGTTGGTGACGCGGATGCCCCCCTCGACGACGACGTCGGGGCCGAGCAGGCCGGCGAGGACGGCGCCGCCCATCGAGCCGGCTCCGAGAACTGCGGTGGCGGGGAGAGTCGTGACCATCGGGCCATCCTAAGATCGACCCAGACACGAGGGGACCTCCACATGAGCACGTCCGGCGGCAACAAGGCGATCTTCGCGGCGCTCGGCGCCAACCTCGGGATCGCGGTGACGAAGTTCGTCGCCTGGTTCTTCTCCGGGTCGTCGTCGATGCTGGCCGAGGGCGTGCACTCCCTCGCCGACTCGGGCAACCAGCTGCTGCTGCTGCTCGGCGGCAAGCAGGCCCGCAAGGCCGCCGACGCCGAGCACCCCTTCGGCTACGGCCGCGAGCGCTACGTCTACGCCTTCGTCGTCTCGATCATCCTGTTCAGCGTCGGCGGCGTCTTCTCGCTCTACGAGGGTGTCGAGAAGCTGCGCGAGCCGCACCCCCTCGACGTGCCCTGGCTGCCCGTCCTCGTGCTCGCGATCTCGCTCGGCCTCGAGAGCTTCTCGCTGCGCACCGCCGTCAAGGAGGCGCGCCCCGCGAAGGGCGCCCAGAGCTGGCCCGCCTTCATCCGCCGGGCCAAGGCGCCCGAGCTGCCCGTGGTGCTGCTCGAGGACGCCGCCGCGCTGCTCGGCCTCAGCTTCGCCATGATCGGCGTCGTCCTCACCTGGATCACCGGGAACGGCGTCTTCGACGCCATCGGGACGCTCGCGATCGGCCTGCTGCTCGTCGCCGTGGCGGTCGTGCTGGGCATCGAGACGAAGAGCCTGCTCGTCGGCGAGGGCGCCTCCGCCGGCGACGTCGAGGCCATCCGCACCGCGATCACCGCCGGCCCCGAGGTCGAGCAGATCGTGCACATGAAGACCCTCTACCTCGGACCCGACGAGCTGCTCGTCGCCGTCAAGGTCGCCATGGACGGCCGCACGGCGCTGCGCGACGTGTCCTCGACCATCGACGCGATCGAGGCACGCGTGCGCGAGGCCGTGCCGATCGCGCGGGTCATCTACGTCGAGCCCGACGTCTGGCACGAGCCGGACCGGGTCGACCCGCCCACCGACGCGATCGTGATCAAGGCCGCCGACTAGCGGCCGCACCCGCGACTGCACCCGCGCCGGCACCCGCACCCGCGGGTGCGGGCGAGGGTCGGCACCGCGGACTAGCGGCGCTCGGCGAAGAACGCGTCGAGCTGGGCCCGGCACTCGGCCTCGCGCACGCCGGCGAACACCTCGGCGCGGTGCGGCAGCCTGCGGTCGCGGAGGATGTCGTAGACGCTGCCCGCGCCTCCTGCCTTCTCGTCCCACGCGCCGTAGACGACCCGCGGCACACGCGCCGCGAGGATGGCCCCGGCGCACATCGGGCACGGCTCGAGCGTGACGACGAGCGTCGTGCCGGTCAGGTGCCAGTCGCCCGTGTGCCGGGCCGCGGCCCGAAGGGCGAGGACCTCGGCGTGCGCCGTCGGGTCCTGCAGCAGCTCCCGCTCGTTGCGGCCCGTGCCGATCACCCGGCCGGAGGCGTCCAGCACGACCGCGCCCACGGGCACGTCGTCGGACGCCCGGCAGCCCTCGGCCTGGGCGAGCGCGTCGCCCATCCACGCCTCGAGCTGGGACGGGACGAGGGGCACGGCGACGCTCCAGGGACGGGACTCGCGGGCCGGTCGACTCCGCTACCGTGGAGCCTATGCGAGTGCACGTAGCGGACCACCCCCTCATCACCCACAAGCTGACCGTGCTCCGCGACAAGAACACGCCGTCGCCGACCTTCCGGGCCCTGACCGAGGAGCTCGTCACGCTGCTCGCCTACGAGGCGACGCGCGACGTGCGGACCACCCCCGTCGACATCGAGACGCCGGTCGGCCCGGCCACCGGCCTCGAGATCAGCCAGCCGCGGCCGCTGGTCGTCCCGATCCTGCGCGCCGGGCTCGGCATGCTCGAGGGCATGACCAAGCTCGTCCCGACCGCCGAGGTCGGGTTCCTCGGGATGGTCCGCGACGAGGAGACGCTGCAGCCGACGACCTACGCCGAGCGCCTGCCCGACGACCTCTCGAACCGCCAGTGCTTCGTGCTCGACCCGATGCTCGCGACGGGCGGCTCCCTCATCGCCGCGATCGACTACCTGCTCGACCGCGGCGCGGTCGACGTCACCGCCGTCTGCATCCTCGCCGCCCCCGAGGGCCTCGCGGCCGTCGAGGCCGCGATGGAGGGACGCGACGTGCACGTCGTCCTCGGCGCCGTCGACGAGAAGCTCGACGAGAACGGCTACATCGTGCCCGGGCTGGGCGACGCGGGCGACCGTCTCTACGGCCTCGCCTGAGCGACCCTGCTCCTGCTCGACCCGAGCGCCCGATCCGGCCACGCCCTCGCGGCGTGCGCACGGATCGGGCGCTCCGTCGTGTCGCCTTGACACGCGTCCGGCCCCTGGCCGAGAATCGCTCCATGACTTCCCACGTGTTCGCTCCGACCTCCCTCGAGGCCTTCGGGAGCGCCGGCATCATGATGCCGATGCACGCGGTCATGTGTCGAATGTGTGCCTGACCCGGCCACACACCTCGCCGAGTCGCAGCTGCTGACACCGCCAGCTGAGCTCACGTCCCCACCCGGACGTCGAGTCATCGACTCCCGGACGATCCGCGTCGTCACCCGACGCGCGTCTGGACGGTGCACCGCACCGACTGCTCGTGACGCACGGCACCATCGCCGGCGGGATCGAGCACCGACACACATCGAGCACGACGCTCCTGCCCCTGGCCGCCGCCGGGCACGGAGTCGTCCTGCCGCCCTCCCGCAAGGACCCCGCCTGTCATGTCCCTCATCCTCGACCGCCCCGTCACCGCAGCCCGCACCGTCTCGCCGGCCCGCACCTCCTCGGCCTCTGCTCCGCTGAGCCGGACCGCAGCCGCCGCCGCCACCACCACTGCGGCCGCACCCGCGGAGCCAGCTGCTCCCCGACCCCGAGCCCTGCCGGAGGGCACCGAGGCCCGCGGCTTCGCCCTCTACGTCGGCATCGACGAGGTCACCGCCGCCCAGACCGGCACCGAGCTCGGCGACATCGTGGCGCAGATCAAGGCGCTCGTCGCCCAGATCGCCCCGGCCGCCGAGACGCACGCCGCGGTCGCGATCGCCCCCACCGGCGCCGGCGGCCGGGACGTCGACGTCGTCCGCCTCGCCCTGCAGGACCCGTCCGCCGTCGCCGCCCGTCGCCAGGCCGCCGAGGTGGCCGAGGAGCCCGGCGCACGCGGCGGCGTGGTAGTCGACATCTCGCGCAAGCGCGTCCTGCTCGACGGCGAGGCCGCGAACCTCACCTACAAGGAGTTCGAGCTGCTGCAGTACCTCGTGCTCCGCGAGGGACGCACGATCGAGCGCTCCGAACTGATCGGGGGGCTCTGGGCCGACGGCGACGACGAGGTGCCGAACGAGCGCACGATCGACGTCCACGTGCGTCGCCTCCGCGCGAAGCTCGGCGCCTTCGAGGACGTCATCCGCACCGTGCGCGGCGCCGGCTACCGCTTCGACCGGCACGCCGACGTCTCGATCCGCCACGCGTCGACCCCCTCGCCCGACCTCTTCTAAGCCCTGCGCACGGTCGTCCGATCGGGGTACGCGGCGGGGGACGACCGTGTGGTGGGCGCTCGCGGAGAGTTCCCAGGAAAATAACGTTTCGATAACTAGACGACCGTTACCTGGCCGTTATATCGTGAGCGGGTCGAGGTCGTTTGCTGTGGCGGCCGAGGCAGGATGTGATTGCAGGACAACTCTGGTGCAAGGGAATGAAGGCCGGTCGCTCAGCGACCGGCCTTCTGTCGTTCCCGGACGCGCGACCGGCCCCCTGCCCCTCGTCGGCCCCCTGTCGGCCGTCTTCCCTAGACTCTCGAGAGGACCGAGAGCACGAGGAGCAGCATGAGCGACACAGCGGTGGCCGTCGGGGCCTGGGAGTCGCTCTTCCGGGCACAGGTCACGGTGATGCGCGAGCTGAACGCGCGCTTCCCCACCGACGAGATCTCGTTCAACGAGTACGACGTGCTCTTCAACCTGTCGAACCAGCCCGGCCGCAGCGCGCGCATCCGTGACCTCACGCGTCACCTCCTCCTCACGCAGCCGAGCATCAGCCGGCTCGTCGACCGTCTCGCCTCGCGCGGGATCGTCGAGAAGCACAGCGACCCGGGCGACGGACGCGGCATCATCGTGTCGATGACCGACGAGGGGTCGGCGCTCTACCGTCGCACTGCGGTCAGCCACGCGGCCGCGATCGCCGAGCGGGTCGGCGGCAGCCTCGACCACGACGAGCTCGTGGCCCTCACCGACCTCTGCACCCGGCTCCGCGTCGGGTCGTCCGACGGCGACCCGGAACCCGACGACGAGGGCGCCGTGCCGGTGCCCGGGACGGACGGCACCGCGTGAGCACCGCTTCCTCGACCACCAGCCCAACGATCGTCTGGCTGCGCGACGACCTGCGGATCGCGGACAACCCCGCGCTCGACGCGGCGGTCACGCGCGGCGGCCCCGTGGTCGTGCTTTACCTGCTCGACGAGCAGTCGCCGGGAATCAGGGCGCTCGGCGGCGCCGCGCGCTGGTGGCTGCACCACAGCCTCGCGTCGCTCGACCACGACCTCCGCGAGCTCGGCGCCTCGTTGACGCTGCGACGGGGCGCGGCGGCCACGGAGGTGCCCGCGCTCGTCGCCGAGACCGGCGCCGGGGCCGTGTCCTGGAACCGCCGCTACGGCCTCGCCGCCCGCGAGGTCGACGCGGCCCTCAAGTCGGCGCTGCACGACGACGGCGTCGACGCCCACAGCTTCCAGGGCTCGCTGATGTTCGAGCCGTGGACGGTGCAGACCGGCTCGGGCGAGCCGTTCAAGGTCTTCACCCCGTTCTGGCGCGCGTGCCTCAGCCGGCCCGAGCCTCGGGAGCCGCTCGCCCCGCCCGAGCGGCTCACGGCGCCGGACGTGCTCCCCGCCAGCGACGACCTCGACTCCTGGCAGCTGCTGCCCACGCAGCCCGACTGGGCCGCCGGCCTCCGCGAGACGTGGACGCCCGGCGAGTCCGCCGCCCTCGACGTCCTCGAGGAGTTCGCGACCGGGCACCTCGCCGACTACGACCAGCGGGACTTCCCCTCGCAGGAGGCGACAAGTCGTCTCTCGCCACGCCTGCGCTGGGGCGAGGTCAGCCCGTTCCAGGTCTGGCACCGCATGCAGGCCGACCTGCCGGCCGCCTCCCGCGAGCAGGCGCAGGGGTTCCTCCGCGAGCTGGTCTGGCGCGAGTTCAACCACACCGTGCTGTTCGCGAACCCGCACCTCGCGACGAAGAACTACCGGCCCGAGTTCGACGCGTTCCCGTGGGAGGACCTCCCCGAGGCCGACCTCGACCGGTGGCGGCGGGGCACGACCGGCGTCCCGCTCGTCGACGCCGGCATGCGCCAGCTCTGGACGACGGGCTGGATGCACAACCGGGTGCGCATGGTGACCGCGAGCTTCCTGGTCAAGAACCTGCTCGTCGACTGGCGCGTGGGCGAGGAGTGGTTCTGGGACACCCTCGTCGACGCCGACGAGGCGAACAACCCCGCCAACTGGCAGTGGACGGCCGGCTCGGGCGCCGACGCGGCACCGTACTTCCGCGTGTTCAACCCCGAGCTGCAGGCCAGCAAGTTCGACGGGCACCGCGGCTACGTGCGCGAGTGGGTGCCCGAGGTCGACGACGACGACTACCCCGAGCCGATGGTCGACCTGAAGCAGTCCCGACGCGAGGCGCTCGACGCCTACGAGAAGATGCGGCGCACCCCGCCTGCGGGCTCGTGACGATCCACGCCTCGTGACGATCCCCGGCCCTGACGCGCCTCCTCCCCACGCGACCCGCCTCCCGACGAGAGACACGATGACCAGCTCGCCCCGCACCTCCGGCGTGGACGCCGTGTTCGACGCCCGCCAGTCCGACGAGAAGGCGCCGAGCTCGGTCTTCGCGACCTTCGACCACGACGGCGTCACGCACCACGGCAGCCGCGGAACGCTCGACGGCTCCCCGGGCGGTCCCGTGCCCGGGCCCCACACGGCGTACCGCATCGCCTCGTGCACGAAGAGCTTCACCGCCGTCGCGCTGCTGGCGCTGCGCGACGAGGGGCGGCTCGTGCTCGACGCCCCGGTCACGGACTTCGTGCCCGCCTTCGCCGACGTCGTGCTGCCGACCGCCGACTCCCCCGTGCCGACGGTGCGCATGCTGATGACCATGTCGGGCGGCCTGCCCACCGACGACCCGTGGGGCGACCGGCAGGAGTCGATCACCGACGACGAGCTCGACGACCTGCTGCGCGGCGGCCTCCGCTTCGACAGCGTGCCGGGCACGGCCTTCGCCTACTCCAACCTCGGCTGGGCCCTGCTCGGCCGCGTCGTGTCCTCGGTCACGGGTCGCCCGTACCGCGAGGTCGTCGAGCAGACGGTCCTCGAGCCGCTCGGTCTCAGGTCGACGGGCTTCACGAGCGACGTCGACGCCTCGGGCGGCCTCGCCGTGGGCCACCGCCGCGGCGACGACGGCTGGGAGCCCCTCCCCTTCTCCGGCCCCGGCGCCTTCTCGCCGATCGGCGGCCTGTTCAGCACCGCCACCGACCTCGCCCGCTGGGCGCGCTGGCTCGCCTCGGCCTTCGACGACGAGGGCCGCGGCGACGTCGACGGCGTCCTGAGCCGCGCCTCCCGGCGCGAGATGCAGCAGCTGCAGCGCTTCGTGCCCGGCCTCGGGACGCATCCCTCCGGCTACGGCTTCGGCCTCGTCGTCGAGCACTACCCGGACCTCGGCACGGTCGTCTCGCACAGCGGCGGCTACCCCGGGTTCTCGGCCCACATGCGCTGGCAGACCGCCACCGGGCTCGGCGTCGTCGGGTTCGAGAACGCGACGTACGCCCAGGTGTCCGTCCCCGTGGGGCTCGCGCTCGACGGCATGATGGCCGACGCCGAGGAGGCGCGGGTCGTCGTGACGCCGTGGCCCGAGACGCTCGCGGCGGCGGCAGCCGTCGAGGCCGTCGTGCGCGGCGGCGACGTGCCGGCAGGCCTGCTCAGCGAGAACGTCGAGCTCGACGTGCCGCTCGAGCGGCGACGTCGGCTCTGGGCGGGGGCGGTCGACTCGCTCGGCGGTCTCGTCGACCCGCGGGAAGCCCCGGCCGGCGCCTCCTCGATCGTGCGCGACGAACCCGACGTGCCAGCCGCCTCCTCGGCCGTGCCCTCGCACCGGGTCTGGCAGCTGCCTGCCCGGCGGGGATCGCTGCGGATCGAGATCCGGCTGACGCCGGAGGGCACGCCCCGCGTCCAGACGATCGGCGTGCGGGCCGTCCCGGCGCGCTGACGGAGCGCTGCACGCACCCGCCGGTGCCGCGACCGCGCCTCGGGCCCTAGCCTGGTGAGGTGACCGTCCAGTTCCGCATCTCCTCCGTCGCCCTGATCGACCCTCTGCGTCTCTACGACCTGCTGCGGCTGCGCGTCGACGTCTTCGTCGTCGAGCAGGAGTGCGCCTACCCGGAGCTCGACGGCCGCGACGTCGAGCCCGACGCGGTGATGCTCTGGGCCGAGGAGGACGAGCAGGTGCTCGCCACCGTGCGGCTGCTCGTGGACCACGCCGACGACACGGGCGCCGCTGCCGCTGCCGACGCCCTGCGGATCGGGCGGGTCGCCACCGCGCCCGCCGCACGGGGACGCGGCCTCGCCGCCGACCTGATGCGCCTCGCGCTGGACCGCGCCGAGGGGCGGCTCGTGCGGCTCGACGCGCAGGCACACCTCGAGGGCTGGTACGCGCGCTTCGGGTTCGTCGTCGACGGCCCCGGGTTCCTCGAGGACGGCATCCCGCACGTGCCGATGTCGCGGGCGGCGACGCCGCCCGAGGCCGTGTCGTCCGCGACGCACGACTAGACCACCGGGCCGCGGCGGCCGCCCTGGCCGATCGGCGACCGGACCGTCGCGTCCGGTCGCGGCCGGCCCTACACTCGGGCCATGGAACGCCGTGCGACCCCGCCCCGTGAGCGCATCCTCGCCGCCGCGAGGGGCGAGTTCGCCGCCACCGGCCTGGCCGGTGCCCGCATCGACGCGATCGCGCGCGAGGCCGAGGCGAGCAAGGAACGGCTCTACGCCCACTTCTCGACGAAGCGCGACCTCTTCGACGCCGTCCTCGGCGAGAGCATCGACCGGTGGGTGCAGGCCATCCCCTTCGACGCCCACGACCTGCCCGGCTGGGCCCGGCGTCTCTACGACCACCTGGCCCTGCACCCCGACGACGCCCGCATGTTGCTCTGGGGCCAGATCGAGGGCGCCTCGTTGCCGAGCCCGGGCGTGGTCGACCACGCCCAGCTCGAGGCGCGCCGCGCCGCGGTGCAGGAGGCTCAGGAGACCGGCCACATCGCGCCCGGCTGGAACGCCGACGAGCTGTTGACCATGGTGTTCGGGGTCGTCCTCGGCTGGTTCGTCACGCCGTCCGCGACGAACCTGCACGGCGGCCCGCACGAGCGGCGCTGCGACGTCGTGGAGGAGGCCGTGAGGCGCCTGGTCGGCTGACCCGCACCTCCTCGGGTCCGCGTGTCCGCGCGTCCGTTCGTCCGCACGTCCTCGCGTCCGTTCGTCCGCACGTCCTCGCGTCCGTTCGTCCGCACGTCCTCGCGTCCGTTCGTCCGCACGTCCTCGCCTCACGGGCCGGGAGTAGCGTCGCGCTCGTGACCACGACAGAACTGCTGCCCGACCTCTCCCCCGAACTCCGCACCGTGCTCGACACGGTGCCCGACACCGGCACCGTCCAGGGCGGCGACGTCGTCTGGGACGACGACGGGACGCCCCTCGAGGGCTGGCTCGCGACCCCGGACGCTGCCGCCTCGGCCGGCCCCGACGAGCTGCGTCCCGCGGTGCTCGTGCTGCACGACTGGTTCGGCGTCGTCGACCACGTCAAGGTGCGAGCCGTGATGCTCGCCCGCCTCGGCTACGTCGCCCTCGCCGGGGACATCTACGGCCAGGGCGTCCGCCCCGGGCCGGAGGAGGCGGGCGCCCAGGCCGGCGCCTGGTACGGCGACGTCCCCGCGTTCCGCGCACGACTCGCCGCGAACCTCGAGCGGCTGCGGTCCGAGCCGGGCGTCGACCCCGCTCGCATCGCCGTGATGGGGTACTGCTTCGGCGGCTCGGGCTCCCTCGAGCTCGCCCGTTCAGGCGCCGACGTCGCGGCGGTCGCGTCGTTCCACGGCGGCCTCGGCACACAGCTGCCCGCCGAGGAGGGCGCCGTGACGGCGCCGCTGCTCGTCATGACGGGCACGGCCGACCCGGTCGTCCCCGACGACGCCGTCGTCGCCTTCGAGGACGAGCTGCGCGCCGCCGGCGCCACGGACTGGCAGGTCGTCAGCTACAGCGACGCGATGCACGCCTTCGCGGTGCCCGGCACCGACTCCCCCGAGCACGGCGCGCAGTACCAGGCCGTCGCCGACCGCCGCTCATGGGCCCAGATGCGCGCCTTCTTCGAGGAAGTGCTCTAGGCGCCGCCTGTTGGCCCGGCCGGGCCGGCCGGGCTCGCCGGGCCGGCCGGGCTCGCCGGGCCGGCCTGCCCGTCCGTGCGCTCCCCGCAGGGGAGAAGGGGCGGCGAGGGGGTGGGCCCACGCCGCCCGTGTCCCTCGACGCCTCCCTCGCAGAACTCGCCGACCTCGTGGCCAGGCAGCTCCCTAGGCCACGTGGCCCGAGCCACCTGCGGCGATCGCCCGGAGCTGGACGGCCGTCGCGACGGCGGCGTGGGCGGCCTCGGCGCCCTTGTCCTCCTTCGAGCCCGGCAGGCCGGCCCGGTCGAGGCCCTGCTGCTCGTCGTCGAGGGTGAGCACGCCGAACCCGACGGGCTTGCCCGTGTCGAGCGAGACGCGCAGCAGCCCCGACGTGGCCGCGTCCGAGACGTACTCGAAGTGCGGCGTGCCGCCCCGGATGATCACGCCGAGCGCCACGACCGCGTCGGCGCCGGCCTCGAGCGCGGCCTTCGCGACCACGGGCAGCTCGAAGCTGCCGGGCACGCGCAGCACCTCGGCCGTGGCGCCGAGGCGCTCCACGGTGGCCAGTGCCCCGGCGAGCAGGCCGTCGGTGATGGTCTCGTGCCAGGTCCCGGCGACGATCGCGACGCGCACGCCGGTCCCGTCGACGTCGATTTCGGTGGGGGCGCCCTCGACGCTCATGTGTGTCTCCTCAGGTGGGGTGGTGCGGGTGGCATGGGTGGGGCAGGCGGTCGACGGCTGGGCGGTGACCGCTCGGCGTCGCCGCCAGCCGTGGCCGGGCGGTCGGGCCGTCGGGCTCAGTCCTGCTGGTCGTGCTCGTCCAGCCAGACCACGAGCTGGGCGATCGACACGACGGGCACGCCGTCGCGGGCGCCGAGGGCGACGAGCCCGGGCCAGCGCATCATCTCGCCGTCGTCGGCGACGATCTCGCTGATGGCGGCGACGGGGCGGAGGCCGGCCGCGCGCATCAGGTCGACCGCCGCCTCCGTGTGCCCGTTCCGCTCGCGGACGCCGCCGGGGCGGGCGCGCAGGGGCAGCACGTGCCCGGGGCGATGCAGGTCGTCGCGGACGGACGCGGGGTCCGCGAGGACCCGCAGCGTCGTAGCCCGGTCGGAGGCGCTGATGCCCGTCGTCACGCCTGCCGAGGCGTCGACGCTGACCGTGTAGGCGGTGCCACGGGCGTCCTCGTTGTGGGCGACCATCGGCGGCAGGTCGAGGGCGTCCGCGATCTCCGCCGCCATCGGCGCGCAGACGAATCCGGACGAGACCCGGACGGTCCAGGCGAGCCACTCGGGCGTGGCCAGCTCGGCCGAGAGCACGACGTCGCCCTCGTCCTCGCGGGACGCGTCGTCGGCCACGATGACGGGACGCCCCTGGCGCAGGTGGTCGAGCGCGGCCTCGATCGAGGAGGCGTCCGTCGCCTCGGCCGTGTCGGCCGCGGCACCCGGGTCGGTGACGGGAGGCACGCGGACCGCGTCGTCGGCTCGAGCTGTGTCGCCCGCGCCGACCGCGTCGTCGGCTCCTGCCGTGCCGGTCACGACGTCGCCCCCGCCCCGAGGGCGAGCATGCGGCGCACGTGCCGCGCGACCACGTCGGTCTCGACGTTGACCCGGCTGCCGACGACCGCGCGGCCGAGGGTGGTCGCGGCGAGCGTCTCGGGGATGAGGCTGACCTCGAACCAGCCGGGCTGCTCGTGCGGCTCGCTGATCGCGCTCACCGTGAGGCTGACCCCGTCGAGGGTGACCGAGCCCTTGTCGACCAGCAGCGGCGACAGCTCGTCGTCGAGCGTCAGCCGGACACGGCGCCAGGCCTCGCCCGGCTCGATCTCGACGACGGACGCCGTCCCGTCGACGTGGCCCTGGACGATGTGCCCGCCGAGGCGGTCGCCCACCCGGGCGGCACGCTCGAGGTTGACCGGCGACCCGGCGCCGAGCCCGGCGAGGGTGCTGACCGTGAGCGTCTGCTTCATCACGTCGGCGGTGAACGCGCCCTCGCCATGGTCGACGACGGTGAGGCACACGCCGCTGACCGAGATCGAGTCGCCGTGCCCGGCGTCGTCGACGACGAGGGGTCCGCGGACGGTGAGACGGACGCTGTCGCCGACGTCGTCGATCCGGACGACCTCGCCGACCTCCTCCACGAGCCCGGTGAACATCAGCGGCCCGCCGTCTCTGTCGAGGCGGCGGCCACGAAGGACGTCACGGAGGCGTCGGCCGGTGGCGTGGTGTCAGGGGCGCACGAGGAGGTGCGGTGCAGCGAGGTCATGTCGGTCTCCGTCCGGAAGGGGCGGCTCCGGGGGACGACGCAGGGTCGCTCAGCTGGGCGCGCTCTCACGAGACGACGCCCGGCCCGCGCTTCCTCTCATCCGGACTGTGACCGTCGGCACCGGAGTTCCACCGGTTCAACCGGACGACACCCCGGAGGGCGTCGTGCCGGGTCGCGGGCTGTGACCGCCGGTTCAGATTTGCACTGACCCCGGAGCGCGTTGCTCACGGCGACCCTAGCACCGCGCCCGACGAGGACGCCGGACGCTCGTCCACGGGCGCGTGCCTCACGCGCCACACCCCCGAACCTGCATCACACCCCTGAATTCAGGGGCGTGATGCAGGTTCGGGGGTGCAGTGCAGGCGCCCGCCCGGGGAGCCGTCCGCTCAGTCGACGACGACGCCGAGGTGCGCGGCGAACACGCCTGCCATCGACGCGAGCTGGAGGTGGTCGATCGTCGCGCCGCGGAGGCCGTCGAGTCCGTCGACCCGGTCGAGGTCGGTGGTGCGCAGGTCGGTGTGGGCGAGGGAGGCGCCGGTCAGGTCGAGCGTGCCGACACGGCAGTCGACGAAGGCGACGCGCAGGCCCTCGGCCCCCTGCAGGTCGAGCTCGCCGACGACGCAGCCCTCGAGCACGACGTCGGTCAGCCGGGCGCCCCGGAGGTTGAGGTAGTCGATCTTGCCGCCGACGATCCGCACCGACTGCCACGAGGCGTCGAACAGCTCGGCCGAGCCCCAGCGCGGCCGCTCGACCCGGACGTCGCGCCAGGTCGCCCGGGCCGACGACAGCTCGGGGGCGAACGAGTCGGAGACCACGGACTCGACGATGCGGGTGCCCCTCAGCCGGGCGCCGTCGAGCCGGGGCGACTCGAACACGCACTCGGAGAAGGACGAGCCCTCGAGGTCGCGGTCGGCCAGGTCGGCGTCGACGAACCGCTCGAGCTCGCGGTGGTCGCGGGGCCCCAGCAGGTCGGCGCCCATGTCGACGAGGCCCTGCGGGTCGAGCGGGTCGAGCCGCGGGGCGTCGGTGCCGCCGCCCACGCTGGCGACGGTGCGGGACGAGGGGCGGCGCGGCGGGGTCATGCGACCACGGTAGCGGCGGGGTCCGACAGCGCCTGCGCCTCCTCGGCGGCCCCGGTCTCGAGCCGGCCCCGCGGCTCCGTCAGCACTCGACGACGTTGACCGCGAGGCCCGCCCGGCTCGTCTCCTTGTAGCTGTCGGCCATGTCGCGCCCGGTCTGGCGCATCGTCTCGATCACGGTGTCGAGGCTGACGACGTGGCTGCCGTCGCCCAGCAGGGCCATGCGCGCGGCGGCCACGGCGGTGCCGGCGGCGATGGCGTTCCGCTCGATGCAGGGCACCTGGACGAAGCCGCCGACCGGGTCGCAGGTGAGGCCGAGGTGGTGCTCCATCGCGATCTCGGCGGCGTTCTCGACCTGGCGCGGCGTGCCGCCCAGCAGGCCGGTGAGCGCCCCCGCGGCCATCGACGAGGCCGAGCCGACCTCGCCCTGGCAGCCGGCCTCGGCGCCCGAGATCGAGGCGTTGCGCTTGTAGAGGGAGCCGATCGCGGCGGCGGTCAGCAGGTAGTCGCGAGCCAGGGAGGCGCGGGTCGCCCCGTGGAACCGCATCGCGTAGTAGCCCACGGCCGGCACGATGCCCGCGGCGCCGTTGGTCGGCGCGGTGACGACGCGTCCCCCGCCCGCGTTCTCCTCGTTGACGGCCATCGCGTAGGCCTGCAGCCACTGGGCGGGCAGGTCGGAGGTGAGCAGCGACGAGGCCTGGCCCTGCTCGATCGCGGTGCCGGAGAGGGCGTACCGCTCGGCCCGCTCCTCCTGCAGGCGCAGCCGCTCGGCGACCTGGCGCGCGCGGCGAGGCACCTTCATCCAGCCGGGCAGGACGCCGGAGGCGGCGAGGCCGGTGTCGATGCACGCCTCCATCGCGGCCCAGCGGGCGTCGAGGCCGGCCTGCGCCGTCTCTTCGCCGTGCAGGGCGACCTCGTTGCGCCAGGCCAGCTCGGCGATGCCGATGCCCTCGGCGTCGCAGAGCCGGAGCAGGTCGTCGGCGTCGCGGAACGCCAGCGGCGCCTCCCGCGCGGGCACGGCGTGCTCGTCGTCGCCGTCGCGCACGACGAAGCCGCCGCCGATCGAGAAGAACGTGTCGCGCGCGATGCTCTGCCCGTCGGCGTCGAGCGCCTCGAGGCCCATCGCGTTCGGGTGCCGCGGGATGCGCGTCAGCGGCGCCATCCGCAGGTCGCCCCGGGCGAAGGCGATCTGGTGCGTGCCGAGCAGCCGGATGCCGCCGCCCGCCTCCACCGCCTCCTGCATGCGCGAGATCGTCGCCGGGTCGCCCGTCTCGGGCGCGAGGCCCGCGAGGCCCGCGAGCACGGCCGACGGGGTGCCGTGCCCGAGGCCGGTGGCGGCGAGGGAGCCGTAGAGCACGACCTCGACCCGGGCGACGTCGCCCAGCCGGCCGGCGTCGCGGACCGTCTCGAGGAACAGGCGGGCGGCGCGCATCGGACCCACGGTGTGCGAGCTCGACGGGCCGATGCCGACCGAGAAGAGGTCGAGGCCGGAGACGTAGTCGGTCATCGTGCTGCTCCTGGTGCTGTCGGGGAGTCGGGTGTCGGCGCAGGGGCGCCCGCGGCGGAGGCGGCCGCCGAGCGGTCGCCGGTGCTGCGGGCGTGCTCGGCCATCGCGACGGACATGTCGGCCAGGAACCGCTGGACGGTGCGCAGCTCGGCGGCGTCGAACTGGTCCATCACCGTCGCGCTGAGGCGGCCGAGGGGGCCGAAGAACTGGCCGGCGACCGCGCGGGCGGCCTCCGAGTAGTGCACGAGCACGCGGCGCCGGTCGGCGTCGTCGCGGCTGCGGTGCACGTGGCCGGCGCGCTCGAGACGGTCGATGACCCCGGTCGCGGCGCCCGAGGTGACCCCGAGCAGGTCGCCGAGCCGGCCCGACGTCACGGGGTCGCCGCGCTGCTCGGCCTGCATCACGTGCAGCAGCGCCTCGAGGTCGATGTGGCCGAGGCCCTGCTGCCCGGCGAAGGCCTGGGCCACGCGCTGCGACTCGGTCGTCAGGCGCTGCATCGAGGCGACGACGTCGCGGCGGACGGGGTCGTCGTGGGCGCCCGTGTGCGCACCACCGTGCTCGCCGTCGGCTGCGGTGCCGCCGCCTCGCGGGCCGGGCGTCGTCGTCGTGTCGGTCATCGCGCCTCCTCGTCTGATTCTCCCGGACGCAGGGCGCCCGGTGTGCCATAGTCTTATTTGCTAAGACTCTTTGTCAGCGAATCACCTCATCCTGCTCGATCATCCTCGGAGGACCCCGTGCGCGTACTCGCCCGACTCGTCAGCGGACACCGCACCGCCTGGGCGGTGCTCGGCGGCACGCTCGTCGTCGTCGCCCTGCTGCTCGCCTTGCTGCCCTCGGGCGACGACGAGGCGTTCCCGCCGTCGGGCCTGCCCGACTCGAGCGAGGCGGCACAGGTGACCGCGCTGCTCGACGAGTTCCCGTCGGCCGACGCCACCGTGGGGATCCTGGTCTGGAGCAGAGGAGGCGCCGAGCTGTCGAGCGCCGACCTCGCGGCCGTCGACACGGCCGCGTCCGCCCTCGCGGAGCAGTCGACCACGCCGCAGGCCGTCCGCCCGCAGGTGAGCGACGACGGCTCCGCCGCCCTCGTCGCCGTGCCGCTCTCGGCCGCCGACGTCGAGGCCGACGTGAGCGGCACGGCGACGAGCCTCCGCGATGCCGCCTCCGCCGCGCTGCCCGACGGCCTCCGTGCGTACCTGACCGGGCCGGTGGGGTTCCAGGACGACGTCGCGAACGCGTTCGCAGGGGCCGACTTCCGCCTCCTGCTCGTCACCGTGCTCGTGGTGGCCGTGCTGCTGATCGTGACCTACCGCAGCCCCGTGCTCTGGATCGTGCCCCTGGTCGTCGTCGGCGTCGCCGACTTCCTCGCCGGCCGGGTGGTCGCCGCCCTCGCCGAGCCCCTCGGGGTGACCGTCGACGCGTCGATCTCGGGCATCCTCTCGGTGCTCGTCTTCGGCGCCGGCACGAACTACGCCCTGCTGCTGGTGGCCCGCTACCGCGAGGAGCTGCTCGTCCGGCCCGACCGGCACGAGGCGATGCGGACGGCCGTGCGGAGCGCCGGCCCGGCCATCGCCGCGAGCGGCGGCACCGTCGCGCTCAGCCTCGCGACCCTGCTGCTCGCCGAGCTCTCGGGCAACCGCGCGCTCGGGGCCGCCTGCGCGATCGGCGTCGTCGTGGCGATCGCGTTCGCCCTCGTGGTGCTGCCGGCGGCGCTCGTGGTGTGCGGACGCGGGCTGTTCTGGCCGTTCGTGCCCCGCGCCTCCTCGGCCTCGGCCGACGGGTCGGCGGCGGCCTCCACGGACGGGACGGTCGACGTCTCGGCGGCGGCCTCGACGGACGGTGAGGGCGCCGGCCACGCCCGCCCCCGCCCGGGCTTCTGGGAGCGCCTCGGCCGCGGCGTCCAGCGCCGGCCCGGCCGCGTCGCCGTCGCCGCGGTCGCCGGCCTCGGCGTGCTCTGCCTCGGCCTCGGCGGCTACGCCGTCGGCCTCTCGCAGACCGACCAGCTGCTCGGCGACCCCGACTCCGTCACGGCCCAGCGGATCGTCGACGACTCGTTCTCGGCGGGGCTCACGAGCCAGACGATCGTGCTCGCCCCGACCGCGGCGGCCGACGACGTCGTGCGGGTCGTCGAGGGCGTCGACGGCGTCTCGAGCGCCACGCCCGGCGAGCAGGCCGACGGGCTGACCCGCGTCGACGTGCAACTCGACGCCGAGCCCGAGAGCGACGAGGCGTCCGCGACCGTGCAGGCCCTGCGCGACGCCCTGCACGACGACGGAGGCGCGGTGGCCGACGCCCTCGTCGGCGGCACCGACGCGACCGCGTACGACGAGCGCACCGCCGCCTCCCACGACCTCGGGCTGATCGCCCCGGTCATCCTCGCGATCGTGTTCGCGATCCTCGCCGTGCTGCTGCGCTCGCTCGTCGCGCCGGTGCTGCTCATCGCGTCGGTGCTCGCCACCTTCGCGGCCAGCCTCGGGGCGGCGACGTGGCTGTTCACGCACCTCCTCGGGTTCCCGGCCCTCGACACGAGCGTCACGCTCTACGCGTTCCTCTTCCTCGTTGCGCTCGGCGTCGACTACAACATCTTCCTCACGACACGGGCGAAGGAGGAGCGGCTGCGACACGGCACGCGCGAGGGCATGGTGCGCGCCCTGTCGTCGACGGGAGGGGTCATCACGAGCGCCGGCGTGCTGCTCGCCGCCGTGTTCGCGGTGCTCGGCGTGCTGCCCGTCGTCGCGCTGACGCAGGTCGGCGTCATCGTGTGCATCGGCGTGCTGCTCGACACGCTCGTCGTCCGGACCGTGCTCGTGCCGGCGCTGGTGTTCCTCACGGGCGAGGCGTTCTGGTGGCCGAGCCGGCGACGTCCGTCGAGGGCCCCAGGATCGACCTCCGAGCCCCTCACGACGTCGATCTGAGGCCGCTCCCCCTCACGGCCGGGACGAACCGGCACGACGTGCTCCCCCGGCGGCCGACGAGAGCACGTCGTGCCGGGTCGGCGACCGGGGCGCCAGGGCGCCAGGGCGCCAGGCGGAGTCGGGCCGGCAGGGCAGGGCAGGGCAGGTCAGCGGCAGGCACCCCAGAGGCCGGCGCCGGAGTCGCGCGCGGCGGCCTCTGCCGCGACGAACGCGTCCCGGTAGCGGTAGGGCTGGTCGTAGGTGTCCTCCTCGCCGAGGCCGGACGCGACCAGCTGCTGGTTCAGCAGGCCGCCTCCCTCGGTCCAGACGTAGCGGAGCAGCCGGTCGTAGCGATCGGCGTCGCCCTGCGAGGCGTCGTCCTCGAGCCAGACGGTCGACCCGACGGGCAGGGCGTCGGTCGTGAACGCGCTCGCCTCGGGGCCGAAGCAGTCGACGGGTGCATCGGGCTTCACGGTCTCGGGGGTGTCGACGCCGATCAGGCGCAGGCGCTCGCGGGCGCCGTCGGCGGCGACCACCACGACCGTGTCGCCGTCGACGACGCGCTCGACGGTCGCCGGGACGGCCGCGACAGGGACGGACGACGGGACGGAGGCGTCGGCCGAGGGAGGCCGGACGGTGCCGTCGGTCGAGCCACCGGACGACCCACCGGTCGTCCCGCCGTCGAGCAGCTGCGGGAACGCGATCACGACCACGGCCCCGAACACCACCACGGCGAGGCCGAGGAGGGCACGGCGACCGGCGCCCCGGGTCCGGACCCGAGAGCGGCTGCGGCTGCGGCTGCGGCTGCGGCTGCGGCGACGCTCTGCCCCGGTCGACGGGCTCACTCGGCCAGCCTCGTGCCGCGGAGCTCGGGCAGGGCCAGCGCGGCCACGGCCGCGACGACGAAGACGCCGCCGAACACCGCGAAGAGCACCGGCGTCCCGCCGAGCACGAGGAGGGGCGGGACCGTCAGAGGCGCCGCGATCGACGCGATCCGCCCCACTCCCGCGGCCCAGCCCGCGCCCGTGCCGCGCAGCCGTGTCGGGTAGAGCTCGGGGGTGACGGCGTACAGCGCGCCCCACGCGCCGAGGTTGAAGAACGACAGGAACATGCCCGACACCACGATCTGCGTGGCGCTGCCGCTGACCGCGCCGAAGCCGAAGGCGGTCGCCGCCAAGGCGGACCCGAGCAGGAACACCGCGAGCGTGCCACGACGGCCCCACCGCTCGATCAGCCAGGCCGACGCGGCGTAGCCGGGCAGCTGCGCCAGCGTGATGAGCAGCGTGTACTCGAACGACTTCACCAGCGGGAAGCCCGCCTCGACCAGCAGCGTCGGCAGCCAGACGAAGGCCCCGTAGTACGAGAAGTTCGTCATGAACCAGACGACCCAGATCGCGACGGTGCGACGCCTCAGGCCGTCACGGAGCAGCGCGGCGGCCGAGGAGGCGCGGGGCGCGTCGGCCGGGAGCGCGTCGGCCCGGCTCGGGTCGGCAGGGCTCGCGGCGGCCGCCGCTCGCGATGCGGCGGCGGGCTCGGTCACGCCCGCCGCCTCCTCGAACGCGCGCACCGTCCGCTCGGCCTCGTCGTGACGCCCCCTCGCCTCGAGGAACCGCACCGACTCGGGCATCCGCAGCCGCACGAACACGGCGTAGAGGGCCGGCAGCGCGCCGATCAGGAGCGCCCAGCGCCAGCCGTCGTCGCTCAGCGGGATCACCAGCCAGCCGACCAGCGCGGCGGCGATCGAGCCGAGGGCCCAGAAGGCCTCGAGCAGCACGACGACACGGCCGCGGATGCGGCGGGGCGAGAACTCCGACACGAGGGTCGAGGCCACCGGCAGCTCGGCGCCGAGGCCGAGCCCGACCACGAAGCGGAGCACCAGCAGCGCCCCCACCGACCAGCTGAGGGCGCTGAGGCCCGTCGCGAGGCCGTAGACGAGCAGGGTCAGGGCGAACACCGTCTTGCGGCCGAGCCGGTCGGAGAGCGACCCGCCGACGGCCGCGCCGATCGCCATGCCCGCGAAGCCGGCCGAGGCGACGAACGCGAGGGCCCCCTTGTCGCTGCTCCACACGACCGCGAGCTGGGCGATGACGAACGACAGCAGCCCGACGTCGAGCGCGTCGAGGGCCCAGCCGAGGCCCGAGCCGACGAGCAGGCGCCCGTGCTTGCGGCTGAACGGCAGCTCGTCGAGCCGCTCGGTGCGCGTGGGCGGAGCGAGGGTGCCGGGCGGGGGCGCGGCAGGCGTGCCGGGCGTGGGGGTCGCGACGTCGTCGGTCATCGTGGTTCCTGGGCTGAGGACGGCACGACGCGGGGTCAGGGCGGCGTGGGCGCCGACGAGGGGCCCTCGGCGAGCGCGAGGCCGAGGTGCTGCGCGTCCTGCTCGGCCCGGCGTCGCACCTGGGCGCGTCGACGTTCGGTCCACGCTACCGAGGGATCGGCGTGACCGCGACCGACCCGCGCGCGACCGTGGGACGGCCCGCCCGGGTCGAGGGGCACGGACCGCGTCGTCGGTGCGCGAGCCGTGAGAGTGCCCGGCGAGGGCAGGGCGGGGACGATGTGCCCTTAGGCTCCGCGCACCGGACCAGCTCGGTCCGAGACGGAGGCACCACCATGGCAGAGAAATCAGCGAAGAAGACCACCGCGAAGGTCGCAGTCCGCAGCCTCAAGGAGAAGCGCGCGGACAAGAAGGCCAAGAGCGGCACCGCGTCGCACTCCGAGGACGCGGTCTCGAACGTCAAGAAGCGCTAGACCGCCGGTCGGGGGACGTCACGGCGACGTGATCCCCCTGACCGCAGGGGCCTCTCGTGCTCGCGATCCGGCCAGCGGGTGACAAGCGGGCCCTTCGTGAAATAACCTCAGCCGGGGGCACCACGGCCCCCGTCTGGGAGGCCCGCATGCTCGACCGTTCCACCGCCCGTTCTGGCCGGACCTCGCGGCTGCCGCGTCGAGCCTCGCTCCGCGGCCTCGCCGCCGCGACCACCACCGGCGTCGTCGCCCTGGCCCTCGCCCTCGGGGGCGCGACCGGCGCCTCCGCCGCCCAGGGCTCGTCCTGGGGCGAGTTCCAGGTCTCCGGCTCGGCACGCGCCTACACCGGGACGATGACGCTGGCGGGCGGGTTCCCCGTCACGACCTTCACCTCGACCTCACGGCAGGCGACGGTCCCGAGCGGCTCGAGCACGTGGCAGGCGGCCTCGACGCCGCCCGGCGCCCAGTACGGCACCAGCCGCGGGCTGCCGTACCTGAACCAGCGGCCCTCACAGGACTCGCCGGCCGCGGCCGGCGCCGCCGTGACCACCTACTCGTTCGAGTCGGCCACGCCGTCGTCCGGCTGGTCGTTCGTGCTCGGCGACATCGACGCCGACCAGGCGACGATCACGGCCACGGGCGTCGGAGGCGCGGTCGTGACGGCGGCGCAGCTCGGCTTCCAGGGCACCTACAACTACTGCGCCGGCACGGGCACCCCGTCGTGCGACAGCGCCGGCACCGGCGACCAGCCGCGCTGGGACGCCGCCACGGCGACCCTGGTCGGCAACCCCTCCGCCGCCGACACCGAGGGCGCGGCCGGCTGGTTCAGCCCGAGCGTGCCGCTCGAGACGCTGACCATCACGTACCAGCAGCGCAGCGGGTTCCCCGTGTACCAGACCTGGTTCGCCACCAAGACGTTCAGCGCCTCGGGGACGGCGACCTTGGGCACGGGCGAGACGGCGACGCCGTACTCCGGCGCCACGGTGACCGTGACGAACGCCGCGGGCGACGTCGTCGGGACGACGGAGACGGGCCCGGACGGGACGTACTCGTTCGGTGCCCTGGTCGCCGCTCCCGGCTACTCGGTGTCGATCGCCGCACCGGACGGCTCCGCTCCCGCCGCGGCCCTGCCGTTCTCCCTCGCCACTGCTGACCAGGGCGGGCTGGACTTCGCCTTCCCGACCGTCGTGGCGCCTCCGGCGATCGCCGTCCTCACCGGTGTCGTGACGGTCGACGGCCAGCGCGCCCCCGACCGCGTGGTCCAGCTCTTCGGGGACGGCGACACCGACCCGCTCGGGACGACGGCGACCGGCGCCGACGGCACGTTCGAGTTCGCCGGGCTCGACCCCGACGGCCTGTACTCGGTCGTCGACGTGGCCTCGGGGACGGAGTTCGAGGCCATCGCGCCGGACGACCCCGACGCCGACGTGACCACCTTCTACGACGTCGACGCCCCGGCCCCGACGGTCGACGTCACCGGCACGATCACGAACGCCGACGGCACGCCCGCGGCGAACGAGACGCTCGACTTCATCCCGGTGCCGGACGACGCGAGCGCCCAGCCGACGGGCCCCGACGTGTCGGTCGTGACCGGTCCCGACGGCAGCTTCGAGGCCGGCGGGCTCACGCCCGGCGCCGACTACGTGGTCGTCGTCGGGGACGACGCCGAGCACCCCATCCCGTTCACGGCGCCCGAGCTGGGCGAGACGCCCGCGCCCTTCGTCCTCGTCGTGCCCACGGCCGCGGCCGTCGCCGTGGACGGCACGGTCGTCGACTCGGCCGGTGCACTCGCCCCCGGCGTCGTGGTGAGCGTCCTCCCGGTCGGCAGCGACGTGCCCGTGGCGACCGCCACCACCGACGCAGCCGGCCGCTTCGTGTTCGCCGACCTGACGCCCGGGACCACGTACCGCCTCGCGGTGACGGGTGCCGGAGACCCGACCGAGTTCGTCGCGTACGTCGACCGCACCCTGGGCACCTTCGCCCTGCTCGCCGCCGAGGTGCCCCCGGTCGAGCCGCCGGTCACCGACCCCGGTGCGGGAACGCCGAGCACGCCCCCCGCAGGCGGCGCAGGCACCGGCGGGAACGGCGCCGGCACGAGCACCGGCGCGGCCGGCGGTCGCGGGCCCCTCGCCTTCACGGGCAGCGACATCGACCAGCCGCTCCTGCTCGCGGGCGGGCTGCTCGCCGCAGGGCTGGGCCTCGTGGCCGGTGGGGCCGCGCTGCGGCGTCGTCGCGCGGCGCTGGCCACGGCGGCGGAGGCCCGATCCTCGCGGGGCTGACTCGCGCCTCCTCGGCTCGGACCTGGGAAGAACCTCCGAACAGAACGGTCTGCGTGCAGGTCCGGACGCCCCCGACGCGTCCGGACTTCCGCGCCGCCGTGGGGATCGGGACGCCTCTGTGCCACCGCCCACCGAACGAGTCGGATGTCAAGGGGCCTTTCGCCGGCCGCCGCGGGATCGGTAGCGTCCTGGACGCACGATCGGCGACGCCGCCCGGCGCCGCCTCGACCTGAGGAGGTCCCCGTGAAGAAGCGTCACTCCATCGGCACCACCGTCCTGGCCGTCGCCCTGTTCACCGGCGCCGGCACCGCAGCCCAGGCGCAGGCCGCCACGGCCGCTCCCGCCGACTACTGCGCGCCTTCGGTCGGCTGCGCCGTCGACCCGGTCACCGGTGACCGGATCTTCGTCAACACCCCCGACCTGACCCAGAAGGAGAAGACGCTCATGCTGGAGTGCAACCACGGCATGGGCGGCGCGCTGCTGACCGCGGCCGGAGGCGTCGTCAAGAAGAACTGGGGCAGTGTCCTCAAGGGCGCCGGCAAGGCGGCCGAGACGGCGACGGGTCCGTGCAAGGACCTGTGGGACTCGACGACCCGCCTGCGCTGACCGGCTCGGGAACGAGCGCGAGACGTCCTCGACCTCTGCTGGGTCGGGGGCGTCGTCGCGTCTCGGCCTGGGCCCGCACGCCCGACGAACCACGTCTGTACCCCGGACGCGGAGGCGACTCGGCGGGTGCGGCCGGTCGCCCGGGCCTACCGTGCACGCCGTGCCCGGCGGACTCCCGTGGGCTCAGCCGCACCGATCGAGGAGGCACACATGAAGGCAGTCGTCTGGCACGGCATCGGGGACATCCGTCTCGACGAGGTCGACAAGCCCACCATCCAGGACCCGAACGACGCGATCGTCCGCATCACCCGCAGCGCGATCTGCGGCACGGACCTCCACTTCGTGCGCGGCACGATGGCGCCGATGGAGGCAGGCACCGTCCTCGGGCACGAGGCCGTCGGCGTCGTGGAGCAGGTCGGCGACGCGGTGCGCGGCTTCAGCCCCGGCGATCGCGTCGTGATCAACAGCACCGTGTCGTGCGGCGCCTGCCGGTACTGCCGCGAGGGCCACACCGCGCAGTGCGACGTCGCGAACGCGAACGGACCGGACGCGGGCACCGCCTTCTTCGGCGGCCCGGCCTCGACCGGGCCGATCGACGGCCTCCAGGCCGAGTACGTGCGCGTCCCGTGGGCGCGCAACACGCTGCACCCGCTGCCCGACACGGTCAGCGACGAGCAGGCGATCCTGCTCAGCGACATCTACCCCACCGGCTGGTTCGGGGCGGAGCTCGCCGGCGTGCGTCGCGGCGACGTCGTCGCCGTGCTCGGGGCGGGCATCGTGGGGCAGTTCGCGATCGCGTCCGCGTTCCAGCAGGGCGCCTCCAGGGTCATCGCGATCGACGGCCTCGAGGACCGCCTGGCCCAGGCGCTGGCCCAGAACGCCGAGGTGGTCGACTTCAACCGCGAGGACCCGGTCCAGGCCGTGAAGGACCTGACGGGAGGCGTCGGCGTCGACGCCGTCATCGACGCCGTCGGGGTCGACGCGCAGCACCCCGTCTCGGGCCCTGCCGCTCCCTCCGACGAGGAGAAGAGCAGCTTCGAGCAGGAGGTCGCTCAGGTCGCCCCCGACGCCGCTCCTCAGGGCGACCTGTGGGTGCCCGGCAGCGCGCCGTCGCAGGCGGCGCGCTGGGCCGTCGAGATCGTCGCGAAGTACGGTCGGATCGGCATCATCGGCGTCTACTCGCCCACCGTCGAGTCGTACCCGATCGGGGCGGCCATGCTCAAGAACCTCACGATCCGGATGGGCAACTGCGACCACCACTCGGTCACTCCCCCGCTGATCGAGCGCGTCGCCGCCGGGCTGTTCGACCCGACTGCGCTCATCACCGAGCGCGAGCCCGTCGGCGACGCGATCGCCGCGTACGAGGCGTTCGACCGGCGCGAGCCGGGCTGGCTCAAGGTCGAGCTGACGACGGCGTAGGCCCCGGCCCCTCGGGGCGCGAGGCGAACGAGGAGGTGCGGTGCAGGGACGACCTGCACTGCACCTCCTGCGGTCCCCACGACCGGCACCGCGCCTCCTGCGGTCGGCGCACAGCGCACGGGTGTTGCCTGACGTCATGAAGAACACCACACTCGGCAGCGTCGACGGCGGACTCGACGTGGGCCGCATCGGCCTCGGCCTCATGGGCATGTCCGCCTTCTACACCGGCAGCGGGACGGACGACGACGAGTCGGTGCGCGTGATCCACGCCGCGCTCGGCCACGGCGTCACCCTGCTCGACACCGCCGACATGTACGGCCCGCACACCAACGAGCAGCTGCTCGGCCGGGCGCTCAAGGGCCGTCGCGACGACGCCGTCGTCGCGACCAAGTTCGGCAACGTCACCGACCCGGAGGCGCGGGCCGAGCGCACGATCGACGGTCGCCCCGAGTACGTGCGCAAGTCGATAGACGGCTCGCTGAAGCGGCTCGGGATCGACCACGTCGACCTCTACTACCAGCACCGCGTCGACCCCCTGGTGCCGATCGAGGACACGGTCGGGGCCATGGGCGAGCTGGTCGAGGCCGGCAAGGTGCGGTTCCTCGGGCTCTCGGAGGCGTCGCCCGAGACGATCCGCCGCGCGCACGCCACCCACCCGATCACCGCGCTGCAGACGGAGTGGTCGCTGTGGAGCCGCGAGGCCGAGGCCGAGGTGCTGCCGACCGTCCGCGAGCTCGGCATCGGCTTCGTGCCGTACTCGCCGCTCGGCCGCGGGTTCCTCACGGGCACCCTGCGCTCGGTCGACGAGCTGGCCGACGACGACTTCCGCCGGTTCAACCCGCGGTTCGAGGGCGACAACCTGAAGGCCAACGTGCGGATCGTCGAGCAGGTCGACGAGGTCGCCCGCCAGGTCGGCGCGAAGCCCGGCCAGGTCGCGCTCGCCTGGCTGCTCGCCAAGGGCGAGGGCATCGTGCCGATCCCGGGCACGAAGCGCCGCGCGTACCTCGACGAGAACGTCGCCGCCGACGCGATCGAGCTCACCGAGGAGCAGGTGCACCAGCTCGACGACGTCGCGGCGCCGAAGGGCGACCGCTACTCGGACATGTCGACCATCGACCGCTGAGCACGGTCCTCGAGGGCGGGTCTCCCAGCTCGCGGGCAGGTCGGTCTCGACCCGTCCTCGGCCTGGGAGGCCCGCCCTCGACGCGTCCGGGGACGAGGAGGCGCGGGTACGGTCGACCGATGGACGACGTGATCAGACGACGCGCCCTCGTGCACGGCACGGTGCAGGGCGTCGGGTACCGCTTCTCGACCGAGGGCGAGGCGGACCGCCTCGGCGTCGACGGCTTCGTGCGCAACAGGTCGGACGGCACCGTCGAGGTGGAGGTCGAGGGCACGCCGGAGGCCGTCGGCCAGCTGCTGGCCTGGCTCGAGGACGGACCGACCGGGGCCGACGTGTCGCGGGTCGAGGTGCAGGAGCTCGCGCCGACCGGCGAGGGCGGCTTCGAGACGCGTCGCTGAGCTGCGCGGCCCGAGCGAGAGGGACCCGGCCCGGGTGCTCGCACGCACCCGACAGCGTGGAGTTCCCGGACCGAGCCGGTGGCGCCCGCGAAGGGCGCGCCCTCAGTAGTACCAGGCCGCTCCGGGGCGTCCGCTGAGACTCGCGGCTCATGTTCTGATCCGTGCAGCCTCCGCAGGTTCTCGCACCTCACCTCACACAGGAGGCGCGGCGCGCGTCTCCATGATGAGTACGATCAGCCGAGACAGGAGCCCCGATGAGCACGACTTCCGTCGTCCACACGACGATCGACAGCCCCGTGGGCGAGTTGACGCTCGTCGGCGGCGAGGACGGCGTCACGGGCTTGTTCTTTTCCGACCACCGTCGTCTGCCCGACCCTGCCAGCTTCGGCGCCCGATCGTCGGTCGGCACCGGCCTGTCCGACTTCGTCGAGGTCGAGAGCCAGCTCGCCGCGTGGTTCGCCGGCGAGCGTCGTGCCTTCGACCTGCGCCTCGCGCCGGTCGGTACGGAGTTCCGGCAGCGCGTGTGGCAGCAGCTCGCGACCATCCCCTGGGGCGAGACCCGCACCTACGGGCAGCTCGCGGCCGCCCTCGGCGACGTCAGGCTCGCCCGAGCCGTCGGCACCGCCAACGGGGCCAACCCGCTGAGCATCCTCCTGCCGTGCCATCGAGTCGTCGGCTCCGCCGGTTCGCTCACCGGGTACGCCGGCGGGCTGGTCCGCAAGCGGTTCCTGCTCGACCGCGAGTCACCGGCGTCGGCCGGCTCCGGTCGGCTCTTCTGAGATGCCGCCCTTCGATCGCGTCGTCGAGCTGCACGGCACCACCGTCCTCCGGGTCTGTCGTGCCCTGCTCGACCCGACCGACGCCGACGACGCCTGGTCCGAGACGTTCCTGGCCGCCCTGGTGGCGTGGCCTGACCTCCCGTCCGACGTCAACGTCGAGGCGTGGCTCGTGACCGTCGCCCGTCGCAAGGCCCTCGACGTCATCCGGGCCAGGAGCCGTCGTCCCCAGCCCGTCGAGCACCTGCCAGAGCCCGCGGCAGACGGCGAGTCGTCGGCGGCCTTCGACGAGGTCCTCGCCCGCGACGACGCCCTGCTCCGCGCGGTCCGGTCCCTGCCCGAGGGGCAACGCGACTCGGTCGTGCTGCACCACCTCGCCGGGCTGAGCCACCTCGAGGTCGCCGAGCTGACCGGCCGCAGCCACGCCGCGTGTCGACGCTCGGCTGCCGACGGCGTCGCCGCCCTGCGCCACGTGCTCGGCGAGCGCGACGAGAAAGGCTCCACCCCCACCCTCCCGACCCGCCCGACCGGCTCGACCGGCTCGACCGGCTCGACCGGCTCGACGGCGATCCGACCCGAGGCGCCCCGACCTGCAGCACCCCGACGCACGAGACCCCGAGAAGGAGCACGCCCGTGAACGACACGGCACCCGACGTCGACACGGCGGTGCAGCACCGCCTCGTCGCGGCGACCGACACCGAGCCGGGCCCCGGCCTCGACGCCCACCTCGACCTCCTCCGCGGCCGGCTCGCGGACCAGGCTGCGGTCGTCGGCACCGTCGACGTCTTCTGGCGCACCGTCCCTTCGCCCGTCGGGTCGCTGCTGCTCTGCGCGACGGACGTCGGTCTCGTGCGCGTGGCGTTCGAGGTCGAGGACCACGACGCCGTGCTCGACCGCGTCGCCGCGCAGGTCGGCTCCCGGGTGCTGCGGTCCGGCCGGCAGCTCGATGAGGTGGCGGTCGAGATCGACCAGTACTTCGCCGGGCGGCGCCGGGACTTCGACCTCGTGCTCGACCGTCGGCTGTCCCGGGGCTTCCAGCGGACCGTGCTCGAGCACCTGCCCGAGATCCCCTACGGCGAGACGGCGAGCTACGCCCGCGTCGCCGCCGCGAGCGGCAGCCCGAGGGCCGTCCGAGCCGTCGGCACGGCCTGTGCGACGAACCCCCTGCCGGTCGTGGTGCCCTGCCACCGCGTGGTCCGCAGCGACGGCACCCCGGGTCGTTACCGCGGCGGCGAGTCCGCCAAGGCGGTCCTGCTCGGGCTCGAGTCGCAGCTCTCGGCCGGAGCGCGCTCGTGAGCGGCGTCGTGGTCGGCGACGACGGCCTGGCCCGACCGCCGTGGGCGGCGGTCGACCCGCTGATGCGCGAGTACTACGACACCGAGTGGGGCATGCCCGTCCGCGACGAGCGCGGGCTCTTCGAGCGGCTGAGCCTCGAGGCCTTCCAGTCGGGGCTGTCGTGGGCCACCATCCTCCGCAAGCGCGAGGCGTTCCGCTCCGCGTTCCGCGACTTCGACCCCGACGTGCTGGCCGGCTTCGACGACGCCGACCGCGAGCGCCTGCTCGCCGACGCGGGCATCGTGCGGAACCGGCTCAAGATCGACGCGACGATCACGAACGCCCGCGCGACGGTGGCCCTCCGCGAGCGCGGCGGGCTCGTCGACCTCGTGTGGTCGCACCGGCCGGCCGAGACCCCTCGTCCCGTCGAGCTCGCGGACGTCCCCACGACCTCGCCCGAGTCGGTCGCGCTCTCGAAGTCGCTCAAGGCCGCCGGCTTCGCCTTCGTCGGCCCGACGACGATGCACGCGCTGATGGAGGCCACCGGGATCGTCGACACCCACCTGGTCGACAGTCACCGACGAGGGTCGTCGGGCGTGTGGGAGTCGGCACGGTGACCGACTTCGTCCTCCGCCCGCTCGAGCTGCGCCTCGAGACCGACGGCCCGTACGACGCCGCGCACGCGATCGGCCTCCTCGCGGCGCACAGCGTGCCGGGAGCAGAGCTGACCGACGTGGCGGCCGGCACGCACTCCCGCCTGGTCGACGTGGCAGCAGCCGGCGAGCCGCCCCGCGTGCTGCGGCTCGACCTGCACCTCGAGGCGAGCGGCGTCGACGTCGTGGCCACCGCCTCCGAGGGGCTCGCTCCCTCGCCCGACGACCACGACCGGGTCGAGCGTCTCGTCCGTCGGTGGCTCGACCTCGACGCCGACTCCTCCGGGGTGCTCGCCGCACTCGGCGACGACCCCGTGCTCGGCCCGCTCGTCCGCTCACGGCCCGGCATCCGCATCACCGGCAGCCCCGACGGGTGGGAGGCGGCGGTCACCACCGTGCTCGGCCAGCAGGTCTCGCTCGCCGCAGCCCGCACCTTCGCGGGACGGCTGGTCGCCGCGCTGGGCGCCGACGTGGCCGGGACGGGACTCCGCAGGTTCCCCCGCGCCGACGTCGTCGCGGCCCTGCCGGTCGACGATCTCCGGGCCGCCGTCGGGGTCACCGGCGCCCGGGGCCGGACGCTGCACGCCGTCGCCGAGGCCGTGGCCGGCGGCCTCGTCATCGCGCCCGACCGCGACGTCGCAGCCGTCCGCGCGTCGCTGCTGGCCCTCCCCGGCATCGGTCCGTGGACGGTCGACTACCTGTCGGTCCGGGCCCTGGGCGACCGGGACGCGTACCCGGCGGGCGACCTCGTGCTCAGGCGGGCGCTCGGCGGCGTGACCACGAAGCAGGCCGAGGTCGCCTCCGCGCCCTGGGCCCCGTGGCGCGCCTACGCCCTCTTCCACCTGTGGTCGCACGCCCTGCCGACCGTCCCCTGACCTGCCCCCCGCAGGACGCCTACTGTCGGAACGGCACCGCCCACGAGAGGACGACCCATGAGCACCAGCCACGACCACGAGCCCCACGACGCCGCGACCGAGAGCCACGCCACCGAGGGCAGCGCCCTCGAGGAGCGCCTCGAGGAGGCCGCGCTCGCCTCCCACGACGACGACGACGCCCCGACCTCCGCCGGGCACCCGGCCGACGGGGCCACCGACACCCAGGGCCGTCCCGCCGGGAGCGGGGACGCGACTCCCGAGGGCGACGTCACCGAGCGCCTCGGCGGCCCGCTGTCGGGCGAGGACGGCTACGTCGCCGTGGACCCCGCGGGTGTCTCCGGGAACCGGACGGACGGGCTGACCGCCGACGACGAGGACGGCCGCGGCGAGAGCGGGGCCGAGCCCGGCGCCCAGGTCACCGGCAGCGGCGGTCGCTGACGACCAGGTGAAGTCGGCCAGGCGCTGATGACCGTGCGCTGACGACGTCGCGCTGCAGACCGGGCACCGACGCCCCGCTGGCGACACCGCCCCGTCGCCGGCATGGTGCAAGCTGGTGGGGATGACTTCCTCGCGCGCGCACCTCGACGACTTCGCCTCCTTCATCCAGGCGTCCCCCTCCTCCTTCCACGCCGCGGCCGAGGCCGCTCGCCGCCTCGAGGCGGCCGGCTTCACGGCCCTCGACGAGACAGCCGAGTGGCCCACCGGCCCCGGGCGGCGCTACGTCGTCCGCGACGGCGCCGTGATCGCGTGGGTCGAGCCGGGCGGCGCCTCGTCGACCACTCCGTTCCGGGTCGTGGGCGCGCACACCGACTCCCCCGGCTTCAAGCTCAAGCCGAAGCCCACGACGGGCACGCGAGGCTGGGTGCAGGCCGGCGTCGAGGTCTACGGCGGCCCGCTGTTCAACTCCTGGCTGGACCGCGACCTCGAGTTCGCCGGGCGGCTCGTGACCCGCTCCGGCGAGACCCGCCTCGTGCGGACCGGGCCGCTCCTCCGCATCCCCCAGCTCGCGGTGCACCTCGACCGGGGCGTCAACGCCGAGGGGCTCAAGCTCGACCCCCAGCGCCACCTCGCCCCGGTGGTCGGCGCGGGCCCGCTCGACCAGGCCGACGTGCTCGGCCACCTCGCGGGCCTCGCCGGCCTCTCGGGCTCGGACGTGGTCGGCTACGACGTGGTCGTCGCCGACACCGCCGCCCCCGCCGTGCTCGGCCTCTCGGGCGAGCTCTTCGCGGCCGGGCGGATGGACAACCTCTCGTCGACCCACGCAGGCCTCGCGGCCCTCCTCACGACGGCCGACGCCGAGCTCGACCACGTCGCGGTGTTCGCGGCGTTCGACCACGAGGAAGTCGGGTCCGCCACTCCCTCCGGGGCCGCCGGGCCGTTCCTCGAGGACGTCCTCGCCCGCGTCTCGGCGGGCCTCGGCGCCGACGCGACCGATCACCGGCGCGCGCTCGCGGCCTCGTGGTGCCTCAGCGCCGACGCCGGGCACGCCGTCCACCCGAACTACCCCGAGCGTCACGACCCCGCGAACCAGCCCGTCGTCAACGGCGGGCCGCTGCTCAAGATCAACGCGAACCAGCGGTACGCCACCGACGGTCTCGGCGCGGCTGAGTGGGTGCGGGCGTGCGAGCAGGCCGGCGTGCCGTTCCAGGAGTTCGTCTCGAGCAACAGCGTGCCGTGCGGCTCGACCATCGGGCCGATCACGGCGACCCGCCTCGGCATCCGCACGATCGACGTCGGCGTTCCCCTGCTCGGCATGCACTCGGCACGTGAACTCTGCGGCGTCGACGACCCGGCCTCCTTGTCGGCTGCCGCCGCCGCGTTCCTGGCGCCCGCCTCCTTCTAGGGGCTCGTGCCCTCGGGGCGGGCGGGTCCGTCGTCAGCGGTCCGTCACGTACGCCCGTGCAGGACGGACCCGCCCGCTCTGCCGGCCCAGCCATGCGGCCGCCAGCCGGCGGTCGCCGTGCACGTCAGCCGAGAGCGACCTCTCCTCGCTGGCCCAGGGCCCACGCGGTCATCGCCGGCCACGCCCCGAAGCCGGAGTCGGGCGTGAGGTGCCCGCCGCCGCGCACCACGACCTGCCGGCCGTCGAGGCGGCCGCGCCACGTGTCGCCGAGGCCCAGGGGCAGCCACGGGTCGTCGTCGCCGGCCACGACGACCGAGTCCCCGACGGCACCCGTCGCCAGCAGACGGCCGTCGAAGAGCAGGGCGTCCGGCGCACCTGCATCCGCGTCCGGGCCGTCACCGTCACCGACGCCGTCGACGTCACCGACGCCGACGCCGTCCTTGCCGCCGCCGTCGACGAACGCGTGCACGGCGTCCTGCCCGGCGATGAGCTCGGGCGACGGAGGCGACACGAGCGCGACCCGGTCGGCCGCGAGCGGGCGGGCCCCGGCCTGGATGCGCAGCCAGAGCAGGGTCGAGAGGCTGTGGCAGACGACCGTCACGGGGCCGGGGCCGAGAGCGGCGTGCTCCGACCGGACCGCCGCCTCCCAGGCCGCGAGGTCGGGCTCGTCCGGCGAGGGCAGCTGCGGGTAGCGCACGGCGAGGCCACGCCCCCGCAGCTCGTCGGCGAGGAGGTGCTGCCAGTGGTCGGCAGGGCGCCTGTTCTGCCAGCCGTGCAGCAGCAGGAACCCGGGCGCGCTCGTCGTCATCCGCCGATCCTGCCCGAGCGGCGCCGACGGACGTGCCAGGCTCGACCCATGTCGTCACAGAGCGTCCCGACCGGGTTCGTCGACGCGTGGGCCTTCGAGGGTGAGCCGACGCTGTCGGGCCCCGTCCCGGAGGGCTTCCACGTGACGGCCGTCTCGCGACTCGTCGGCCACGGCGGGGATGACGCGCGGACCGCCGGGGACGCCGTCCTCGGCTGGCAGGTGCACCGGGGCTCCGGCTTCGTGGCTCTGCAGGTGCCCGACCGGGTCCGGGTCGGCGCGGTCAGCTCCTGGGCGATCCCGTTCGGGCCGCTGCGCCCCCGGGTCGCGTGCAAGGTCGTCCGGGTGCTCGACGACGAGCCCGTCGCCGACGACGCGGACGAGTCCGCCGACGCACGCGGACCGGTGCGGCACGGCGGCGCGCCGGTGCTCCCCCGCTCGACGGGGTTCCTGCACGCGGCCCTGGTCGGCCACCCGCAGCGCGGCTGGGAGAGCTACCTCGTCACGCACCACCCCGACGACCGCGTCACCCTCGACATCCGCGTCGTCTGGCGCCCGGGAGCCTGGTGGATGCGTCTGGCGGGCCCGACGTCCGGGCTCGCGCTGCGCCTCCTGCTGCATCGCAACCTCCGCGCGCTCGACCCGGTCCTGCGGCGCTGAGCCCCGGCCCGCGCCGGGGTGCGAGACTGGTCGCCCACCGTCCCGCACCTCCTGCCCCGGCAGCGCTGCGGCGCGGACACCGACGAGGAGGCGCATGGCCGTCACACGCACCCGCGCGCGCAGGCGAGGCCGCGACGAGTCCAGCACCCGCGTGCGCGTCAGCCGGGTCGAGCGCGGCGAGCTCTGGGTGCGGGTGAGCACCATCGGCACGACCGGCGATCGCCCGTTCGTGCTCGTCCCCGGCATCGGGGTCTCGTCCGACTACTTCGAGCGGCTGGCCCCGAACCTCAACTCGTTCGGCCCCGTGCACGCCCTCGACCTGCCGGGCTTCGCGGGCGTGACGCATCCCCGCAAGGCCCTGACGATCCGCCAGTTCGCCGACCTCGTGGGCGCCGCCATCGACGACCTCGGGCTCAAGGACCCGATCGTGGTCGGGCACTCCATGGGCACCCAGATCGTCACCGACCTCGCGGCCCGCCGCCCCGAGCTGTCGACGCTCGTGTTGATCGGCCCCGTCGTGAACCCCGCCGAGCGGCGCGTGACGGTCGCCGCGCGGCGGTTCCTGCAGGCCGCCTGGCACGAGCCCGGCCGGGTCAAGGTGCTCGCCCTGCGGGCCTACCTCGTCTGCGGGGTGCACTGGTTCTCGCAGGTGCTGCCGAAGATGATGACCTACCCGATCGAGCAGCAGCTGCCGAAGGTGCGGGCGCACACCCTCGTCATCCGCGGCGAGCACGACGCGGTCGCGCCGCGCAGCTGGGTCGAGCAGATCGGACGGCTCGTGCCGTCGTCGCGGCTCTGGGAGATGCCCGGCGCGGCCCACTCCGTCATGCACGCCCACGCGGAGGAGGTGGCGCGGCTCTGCGTCGAGCACGCCGAGCAGCCCCCGCGGCCCGGCGAGGGCGATGAGCTGCAGCACTACACGGACGCCGGCGACGGCACCGAGCGGGGCGAGTTCGACTTCACCCCGGAGGAGGCAGCCAAGGCGGTGCTGGCCACCGTCCGCGAAGGCGTCGCCATCGCCCGTGGCGACGACGCCGCCGTCGGCGAGGCCAAGTCCGAGCACGCGGAGGCGATGCTCGCCGCCCACGACCGCGCCGAGCGACGCCGGGCCGACGAGGACGAGGCGGCGGGCGCCTAGCCCCGCCCGTCACCGTCAGGACGATCAGCGCGACGTTCAGCGCGATGACGACCGCGATCGCCGCCCACGCGGCGACGCGCGTGCCGGTCGCGTTCCGCCCCGTGCCCATCAGGCGGGCGTCGCTCGTCACCACGACGAGCGGGACGAGGGCGAACGCGATCCCGAAGCTCAGCACCACCTGGCTCAGCACCAGCAGCCAGGTCGGGCTGACGCCCGTCGCGAGCAGCACCAGGGCAGGCACGAGCGTGAGGACACGGCGCACGAACAGGGGCACCCGCACCTTCAGCAGCCCGTGCATGATCTCGGCGCCGGCCATCGAGCCGATCGAGGTCGAGGCGAGGCCCGACGCGAGCAGCCCCACGGCGAAGAGCACGCCCACGACCGGCCCGAGGGCGTCGCGGATGGCGTCGTGAGCACCCGGGATGGTGTCGGTGCCGGTGCGGCCGGGCAGCGTCGAGGCGGCCAGCACGAGCATCGAGATGTTGACCCCGCCGGCGACGACGAGCGCCAGCACGACGTCCCATCGCGTGGCCCGCAGCACCCGACGACGGTCGTCGCCCTCGGTGACGGTGCCGTGGTGGTCGCGCACGAGGGCGGAGTGCAGGTAGACGGCGTGCGGCATCACGGTCGCCCCCAGCATGGAGGCGGCCAGCAGCACCGACTGCGCCCCCTCGAAGCGCGGCACGAGCCCCTCGAGCATGCCCGGGCCCGACGGCGGCGAGAAGAACAGGCCGGCGCAGAACCCGACGGTGAGGATCGCCAGCATCCCGATGATGACCGACTGGAACACGTGGCCCCCGCGGTACTGCGTCAGCATCAGCAGTCCGAGCGACACGGCGCCCGTGATCAGGCCGCCGACGACGAGGGGGACGCCGAAGAGCAACTGCAGCGCCAGTGCCCCGCCGATGATCTCGGCGACGTCGGTGGCCGCCGCGACGACCTCGGCCTGGCCCCAGTACGCCAGCCGGGCGGGGCGAGGGAGCCGGCGGCCCATCACCTCGGGCAGCGACTGCCCCGTGACCACGCCGAGCTTGGCCGACAGGTATTGCACGAGCACCGCGATCGCGTTCGCGGCGACCAGCACCCACAGCAGCAGGTACTGGAACTGGGCGCCGGCGGTCAGGTTGGCCGCGACGTTGCCCGGGTCGACGTACGCGATCGCGGCGACGAACGCCGGGCCGAGCAGGGTGCCGCGCGGCCTCGGGTGCGGGCGCCGTGCCGGTCGACGGTCGGGCGCCTCCTGCACGGCGGGGCCGGGGGGTCGTGACGTCGCCATGCCTCGACCCTACACAGGTTTCGGCATGCCGAACTTGTCCTTGCTGAGCCTCGAAACTGTCTGCCCTGACCCTCGCCGAGGGGATGCGGAGGAGGCGCGGGTCGGGGAAAGCGAGGAGCCCCGTCCCGCAGACGCGGCACAGGGCTCCTGTCCCGGCGTCGAGGTGGCGACGCGGGTGTTCCTGCCCGGCTACTCGGTCGCGACGGTGATCTTCGCGACGCCGACGAGCATCTGGTCCTGGACCGCGTCGGTGTCGAACGTGGCGTTCAGCAGGGCCGCCGCGTCGGGGCTGACGTGGACGGTCGTGCCCTCGAGCACCGCGTTGGCACCCTCCATCTGGAGGGGCTCCAGGGTGCCGCCCCAGAGGGTGAACAGGTAGGCGTCCTGCGCCGCGATCGTCCCGTTCGCGGTGACGGTGCCGTAGAGCTTGCTCTCGCCCGGGTCGATGCGGAAGTCGCTCAGCTCGACGACGGTGCCGTCGGCGGCCGTCAGCGACAGGCCCGAGTCGTCGTGGTCGATGTTGCCCTGCACGTAGGGGCGCACATCGCCCTCGGGGTCGTAGTAGGTCACGTTGCCGCCCGTGATCGGGAACGAGAACGTGCCGTCGGTGAACGTCGCGGTCCCGACGACCCCGGGGGTGAGGCCGAGGGTGCCGAGCGCGTCGACGAACGAGGCGTCGACGGCGACCTGGGTGTCCACGCCGCCCGTGAGCGCCGGGATCGTCGCCAGGGGCTCCTCCGTCGACTCCTCGGCGGGCTCGGTCGCGTTGACGGGGTGCGTCGGCGCGGTGTTGTTGCTCTCCGAGTCGGAGGTGGACGAGCACGCCGCGAGGCCGAGCACGAGGGTGCCCGCGGCGACGACGACGAGCGTGCTGCGGACGAGGGAGGAGCGGTCGAGGAGGTGCATGAGGGTCCTTTGCGTGTCGCTGTGCCTGTGGTTCGGTGGCGCTGTGCCTGTAGTTCGGTGTCGCTGTGCCTGTGGTTCGGTGTCGCGGATCCGGCGTGGCCGGACGATCCTGACGGCCGGGCGACCGGCCGTCGGGACCCGAGGGGATCAGACCTGGTGGTCGGGCACGAAGCGGTCGACCTTGCGGTGCCAGCGCTGTCCGAGGAGGCCGCCGAGGACGGCCCCGACGAAGCTCAGCACCACGAGGAGGCCCAGGAAGACGAACGACTCGACCGAGGTCGACGACATGTCGTCCAGGGAGGGGATCATCGGGTTCGGCGCGGACTGGTCGCCGGCCTGGACGCCGACGACGGCGCCGATCACCCCGACGACGATCGTGATGACGAGGCCCCACAGCCAGGTGGCCAGGCCCTGCTTGAAGCCGGAGAACCGGGCGACGCGCGACGCCGTGAACCCGCCGACGAAGTACCCGGCGAAGACGATCACGAGGACGACGATCCCGGTCGTGATCGAGAGGACCTCGGCGTTCTCGCCCAGGTAGCCGCGGAAGCCCCCCGAGCCTGAGCCGGACGAGGCGGCGACGACGGCGGACGCGATCGCGGCGAAGACGACGAACACGGAGACTCCGAAGCCCGTCGCGGCCAACCAGCCGAGGAGGCCGGCGCCGAAGCGGATGCCGGAGAACTCCTGCTTCTGCTCCGTGAGCAGCTCGCGGCGGAGCGCCACGGGGTCCGCGGTCTCGGCCACCAGTGGGTAGGCCTGCGAACCGGTGGCCGGACCGGCGCCCGGACGACCGGCCACACGACCGTCGTCGGTGCGCCACGAGGAGGTGGGGGCGTCGTCGCCGCGGCCGGGCGTCGCCACGGGGGCGACCACGGTCGGCGAGTCGTCGCGTCGGTCACCGTCGTCCGCGGCGTCGCGGTGGACCCGTGAGCCGTCGTCGCCGGGGGCACGGTGGGCCTCGGCGGCGCGGAGGGCGTCGTCGTCGTGGAGGGGACGGCCGGAGTCGTCCTGGGGCGAGGCGGACCAGGCGCGCGACGCGGGGGGCGTCGGCGCGACGACGGGCGGGACGACCCGGGCCTCGTCGTCACGACGGTCGGCGTCGTCCGCGCGGTCGGCGTCGTCACGACGGTCGGCGTCGTCACGACGGTCGGCGTCGTCACGACGGTCGGCGCGGTCGTCGTCCCGCAGGTCGGCATCGTCGCGGGGCGCGGGCTCGACCCGATCGTGGAGGACCTCGGTGTCCGAGTGGTCGGACGACGCACGCTCGTCGGAGCCCGTGTCGCTCGCCCGGTCGGCGGGGCCGTCGCCGAACGCGACGGCGGGCGGCGCGGCCGGACCCGTCGAAGAGTCGGGAGACGCGGTCGACGTGTCGTCAGCGCGACGCTCCGCAGCGCCGTCGCGGTCGCCCGTTCCTGAGTCGTCGACGCGGTCCTCGGGTGCGACGGCGGGCTCGGCGGGCCCATCGGACGGTGCGCCGAAGTCGACGGCGGGCCGGTCGGCGGCCGGGGCGCCGAAGTCGACGGCGGGGCCGTCTGCGGCGGGGCGATCGCCCGTGTCGGCGTCGCGGTCGTCGCGGGTCAGCGGCGCGTCGTCGAGCGGGTCGCGGGCGGGCTCGCGCGGGGCGCGGTCGCGGGCGTCGCCCTCGTCGGCGCGGTCTCTCGGGGTGTTCGCGTCGGTCATGGCAGCTCCTCGTGATCGTGGCCTCGCGACGCCCCGGGGGCACGTCGCCGGTGCGCCGTGACCCCGGGTGTCGCCTGTGGTCTTCCTGAACGGTACGCCCGACAGCCGCGACAGGGCTGGACCCCTCGCCTGCCGAGCGGAGACCCGTGGCCGCGCGTCGCTGCGCGCCGTCGCCCGCGTGCTCCGGACGGGCCGGTAGCGTGGTGGGGCACGCCGCCCGCGACGAGCGGACCCGGCGAGACGCGACGACGAGACAGACGAGGACGTCCCATGACCGACACAGCCACCACCGCCGGCGCCCCCGACGCCGCCCCGTCCGGCTCCGCCGCCACGGGCTCGACCACGACGGGCTCGACCGCGACCGGCCGCTCGAAGCCGCCGGCCGACATCGCCCGCTCGTGGCTGCTCGTGCCCGGCACGGCCCCCGAGCGATTCGACCAGGCCGCGCGCTCCCGCGCCGACCAGATCGTGCTCGACATCGAGGACGCCGTCGACCCGGCCCGCAAGCCCGCCGCCCGGGACGACGTGGTCGCCTGGCTCACGGCCGGCGGCAGCGCCTGGGTCAGGATCAACGACCGCTCGACCGACTTCTGGTCGGACGACGTCGACGCCCTCCTCGGCCTGCCGGGCCTCCAGGGCGTCATGCTCGCCAAGACCGAGGCGCCCGAGCACGTCACCGAGACGTTCGACCGGCTGGGAGGCGCGGTGCGGGTCCTCGCGCTGGTCGAGTCCGCGCTGGGCATCGAGGAGAGCCCCTCGATCGCGAAGGCGCGCGGTGCGTTCCGCCTGGCCTTCGGCAGCGGCGACTACCGCCGCGACACGGGCACCAGCGCCGACGACCTCGCCATGGCCTACCCGCGCTCCCGCTTGGTCGTCGCGAGCCGCATCGGCGGCCTGCCCGGCCCGATCGACGGCCCCACCGTCGGCAGCAGCCACCCCGTGCTCCGCGAGCAGGCGGGCGTCGCCGTCGCGCTCGGCCTGACGGGCAAGCTCTGCCTCGACGTCGAGCAGCTGCCCGTCATCAACGAGGTCATCAGCCCCACGCCGTCCGACGTCGCCTGGGCCCAGGACTTCCTGGCCGACTTCGAGGGCCGCGGCCGCGTCATCCGCGACGGCAGCGACCTGCCCCGTCTCGGCCGCGCACAGAAGATCGAGAAGCTCGCCACGGCGTTCGGCGTCGCACCGGCCAGCTAGCCGGCCGGCTCGCCGACCAGCCGATCGGCAGGGCTGAGGAGGCGCACCCCCACCGGGGTGCGCCTCCTCCTTTTTTCGCCCTTGACAAGCGATAGTCAGCGACATATCTTTGACACATCGCGACAACGAGCGCGACACAGACTTGAGATCGAGAGGACGTTCCCCATGGGCAACGCACACCACCACCTGAACCCTGACCACCCCGACCACTCCGACCGCCGTGACCAGCACGACCGCTTCGCCGGCGGCGGGCGCTTCGGCCGCCCCTTCGCCCGCGGCGGCCGACCCGGCGGCGCCGGCTTCGGCCCCGGATTCGGCCCCGGGGGCCCCGGTCCCTTCGGCGGCTTCCCCGGGTTCCCCGGCTTCGGCCCCGGCGGCCACCGCGGCGGCCGCGGCCGCGCCCGCAAGGGCGACGTCCGCCTCGCGGTCCTGTCGCTGCTCGCCGACGCCCCGTCGAACGGCTACGGCCTGATCAAGGCCATCGCCGAGCGCACCGACGGCGTCTGGAAGCCGAGCCCCGGCTCGGTCTACCCCACGCTGCAGCAGCTCGTCGACGAAGAGCTCATCGTCGCGGGCGACGAAGCCGCCAAGGGCGAGTACTCGCTCACCGAGGCCGGTCGCGCCTACGTGGCCGAGCACGCCGACGCCGTCGAGGCGGCCTGGGCCGCCACGTCCGGCGACGAGGCCTCCGACGAGTTCCGCGAGAGCCTCGGCAAGCTCTTCGGCGTCGTGCAGCAGTTCCGCTCCGGCGTGACCGACGCGCAGCGCGCGGCCGCCACCGCCAAGCTCGACGAGACGCGGCGCGCGCTCTACGCGATCCTCGCCGACTGACGTCGGACGGGTCCCGCCCGGGCGTCTCGCCCGTCTCCGCGAACAGGACGCGCGTACCCCGTCGTCACGGGCGCCTCTCGGCCGATCGACGGCCGCTCCCCGGCTGGGTCGTTAGCATCCCCCCGACGACAGGGGCCCGCATGACGACGTTCGGCATCGAGGAGGAGTTCATCCTGGTCGACCCCGTGACCCTGACGCCGGCCGACGTCGCCGCCTCCGTGCACGCCGAGCTGCTGGGCTCGGCCCACGGGTCGAAGTTCGTCAGCCACGAGTTCCTGGCGTCGCAGATCGAGCGGTCGAGCCCCGTCTTCACGCAGATGGACCAGGCCGAGGCGGACCTCGTGACCTTCCGCACCCGTCTCGCCGCCCAGGCGCGCAGGCGCGGCGTCGTCGCCGCCGGGGTCGGCACGCCATTCATGTGCAGCGGCTGGCCGGCGGTGACCGACACCGAGCGGTACCACCGAGTCGAGGAGGAGTTCCGCGGCCTGGTGACCGACCACCTCATCAACGGGACGCACGTCCACGTCGGGGTGCCGACGCGGGACGTCGGCGTCGCCGTGCTGAACCGGGTGCGCACCTGGCTGCCGACACTGCTCGCCCTCACCGGCAACTCGCCGTACTGGCACGGCGCCGACACCGGCTTCGCGAGCTGGCGCGCGATGCACATGAGGCGCTGGTCGACCGGCGGCTGCCCGCCTCCCTTCAGGGACGCGGCCGACTACGACCGCCGGATCCGTCGACTCGTCGGCGTCGGCGGCACCTACGACACGCGCACGATCTGGTGGAACGCCCGACTCGCCGAGGGCCACCCCACCGTCGAGGTCCGGGTCGCCGACGCCCAGCTCGACACGGGCGGGGCCCTGCTCGCCGCGATCCTGGTGCGTGCCCTCGTCGACACGGCCCGCGCGGAGGCCGAGGCGGACGTCGCCCCGCTCGAGGTCGAGCCCGAGCTGCTCGACGCCGGTCTCTGGCACGCCGCGCGCGACGGGCTCGGCGGCGAGCTGCTCGACCCCGTCGCCGGGGAGCTGCGCGGATCCCGGGAGGTGCTCCACCGCCTCCTCGTCCACGTCGGCGACGCACTCGACGCGTCGGGCGACCACGAACGGACGCGTTCCCTGCTCGACCGCGTGACGACCGACGGGACGGGCGCCGAGCGGCAGCGCGCGGCCGTGCGGCGCGGCGGCCCCGCTGAGCTGCGGCGGCTCTGCGAGACGGCGCTCGTCGCCCGCGCCTGAGCTGAGGCGGCTCCGGGGGCCCGGGGGGCACGGCCCGGTGTCGGAGGTGCGGTGCACGATGGGCCAGACCACCGACCGAGCACCAGGAGGCGCGCATGACGATCGCAGACGACCAGCCGGAGGCGGCGGCCGCCCTCGGGTACGACCCCGGGTTCCTCGCCGTGCCGGTGCCGCTGCCCCGCCCAGGCCCTCGTGCCGTGCGCGAGCTCACCTACGCGCACTTCACCGTGCTGCTCGACCCACGCCGACGCCTCGCGGCCCTGACCGCGGTGAACGTCGACGGGTCCTCGCTCGTCGACCTCGAGCGGGGCGACGACTGGCACCTCGACGAGCGGGTCGCCGTCGACGAGCAGTGCGGGCCCGAGGTCTACGCCCGCAACGACCTCGACCGCGGCCACCTCGTGCGACGCCGTGACCCGGTCTGGGGCACGCCGGCGATCGCGTCGCGCGCGAACCTCGACACGTTCACCTACACGAACGCGGCGCCGCAGGCGGGCGACTTCAACCAGTCGTCCGAGCTCTGGCTCGGCCTGGAGGACCTCGTGCTCGCGTACGCGGCCGTGCACCAGCAGCGCCTCACCGTGCTGACCGGGCCGGTGCTCCATCCCGACGACCCGACCTACCGGGGCGTCCAGCTGCCGCTCCGGTTCTGGAAGATCGCAGCCTGGGCGACGCGCGACGGCGCCGCGCTGCGGACCTCCGGCTACCTGCTCGACCAGTCGCCCCAGCTCGACGACGCCGACCTCGGGCAGGCGACGGCGCGGGCCGACGACGAGGGCGAGCTGCCCCCGCTCGGGCCGTACCGCACCTTCCAGGTGCCGGTGCGCGACATCGCCGCGCTGACCGGGCTCGAGCTCGCGCAGCTGGCCGAGGCCGACTCGCTGCAGGTCGTCCCGACGGTCCGGCCGCCGTCGGGGCTGCCCGAGGGGTGGGTGCCGCTCGACTCGCCCGACCAGCTGACGTTCTAGCCGGGCACGCCGGGTCGGGTCGGATCCCGGGCCGGCTCGGCTCGGCCCGGCCCGGCTCGGCTCGGCCCGGCTCGGGTCGGCTCGGCCCGGCTCGGGTCGGCTCGGCCCGGCCCGGACCGGCTCGGCCCGGCTCGGCTCAGCGCGGTCGACTCGGCTCGGCTGGAGGTGGGCGTGGCAGGATCCGTCCTCGTGCCTGCCGACCCTGCCGCCCGTGACGCCCCCGACGCCCGGGGCCCACGACCCCTCACCGACGATCCCGCGACCGTCCTGACCGTCCGGCGCGAGCACGACGCCGTGCCGGAGCGGGCGACCCCCTGGCGCGACGTGGTGGTGGAGTTCGACGTGCCGGCCGACGCGAGGGCGTCGGCCGACCTCGTCCGTCCCTTGTTGGACGACCCGGAGCTGCACTGGACGCCCGGACTGCGACGAGGCGTGCTGGCGCTGCTCCCCTGCAGCACCGCGATGGTGCGGGTCGTGCTGTCGTGGGAGTGGTCGGTCGAGGCTGCCGACTTCTCGGTGCACTCGCTCGAGCCGGAGCCCTTCTCGTCCGACGACCTGGTCGTCCTCGAGGAGTGGCTCCGCGCTGCCGCGCGACGCCTCGCGTCCGAGGGCGATGCCGTCGACGTCGCGGTGACCCGGGTGGTCGACGACGTCGTGTCGGGGCTCGACCGGAGCGCACCTCCTCGATCCACCTCGGCGCGGGCGGACGACGAGGCCGCCAGCGACCCGGACGGCGCCCCCGGGAACACGACCGGCACGGCGGTCCTCGGCACCCGTGTCGCCGGGCCGGACACGGAGTCCGGTCGCGGACGGGTCGACGTCCGCCTGCCCGACCCCGGCGACCCCGGCCACGAGGTCCTCGTCGAGGTCTCGACGGGCCGCCTGCTCGGGCACCGGACCACGTTGGCCGACGAGGGCGACCCCTGGGCGTTCCGCTACGTGGTGGCCGACGACGTCGAGGCCGGCCCGGCCGCGGAGGAGACCGGCGTCGTCCCGGCCGACCTGGTCCACTGGCACGACCAGCACATCCAGCGGCAGATGCTCGCCGACGACGCGCGGCAGGCACTCGTGCACCTGCTCGCCGGCCTGGACGCGCCCGCGTCGGTCGGCTACCGCGACTGACCGGCCGGGCGGACTCGTACCTCGGCCGGGACGGACCGGCGCGGCGCCAGGACGGGGGCTACGGCCGTTCGTCGACGATGGCCACGAAACGGCTGCCCACACCGGCGACCTCGCTGCGCGCCGTGCCCTGCTCGGGCTCGGGCAGCTCGTCCACGCCGTGGTCGTCGCAGCTGAGGTGCGTCCACGAGGGCCACCACTTCTTCGGCCGGGCGGCCTCGTGGTAGCCGCACACCACGCAGGCGAGATCGACCCAGACGGGCTTGCCCGTGCGGTTCGCCCGGGACTGCAGCAGCCACGCGGGCGGGGACTTCTCGAGCGCGAGCAGCTCGTCGAGCGTGAGCCTCGCGGGGATGCCGTGCCGCACCGCCATCTCGATCGGGATGTCGAGCTGCAGGGCAGCGTCTCGTCGCGTGATCATCGCGCCCAGCCTAGAGGGCGACCAGCACCTTCTCGAAGCAGATCGAGTTCGGGAGCGCCTCGACATAGGGCTCGTAGGTCGGGATCGGCCGGTAGCCGACCCGCTCGTAGAGGCGGACGGCCTCCGGCTGGCGGTCGCCGGTCTGGAGGATCAGCCGCGGTGCCCCGCCTGCCCGGGCGACGGCCTCGACCTCGGCCATCAGCACGCGGCCGAGGCCACGGCCGCGCTCGGCGGAGTCGACGATGACGCGCTTGACCTCCCACTCGCCGTCGAGGTCGCGCAGCACGGCGTGCGCGACGGCACGGCCCGCGTCATCGGTGACGAGCACGGTGGCGTGGACCTGTTCGGGGTGCACGCGCAGGGCGTCGTCACGGGCGGCCGTGACCGCCGGGTCCTCCACGACGTGGGGGTCGGAGTAGCGCTCGTTCATCTCGGCGTCCATGCGCGCCCGGAGCTCGAGGGCCCGAGGGTCGTCCCACGCGACGTGCTGCACGTGCAGCGCTGCCCCGGACGAGGCGGCGGGGACGCCGGCCTCGTGGGCTGAGGGCTGAGGGGAGACCGGGGCAGGAGGAGCGGCGTTCGTCACCGAGACATCCTGCCATCGCTGCCCGGACGCCACCTGCACGACGTGCACGACGTGCAGGTCGTGCCGGGGCCGGGGCCGGTCGACCGGCGCGCGTGAGCCGGGGCCCGCTAGCGCAGGCTGACGCCCCGGGCGGCCATGAACGGCACCGGGTCGGTCGAGGCACCGTTGACGCGCGTCTCGAAGTGGAGGTGGCAGCCGGTCGAGTTGCCGGTGGAGCCGACGAGGGCGATGAGCTGGCCCGCGACCACCGACTGGCCGTTGCGCACCTTGATGCCGCCGTTGACGATGTGGCCGTAGGCCGTGCTGAGGCCGCCGCTGTGGGCGATGCGCACGTAGTTGCCGTAGCCGCCGTAGGCACCGGCGTAGTTGACCGTGCCGGAGGCCGCCGCGTAGATCGGCGTGGAGCAGCCGGGCGCCAGGTCGATGCCGTCGTGCAGCTTCCACTGGCCCGAGACGGGGTTCACGCGGTAGCCGTAGCCGCTCGAGATGCCGCCGCCGCTGGGCCGGACCCAGCCGGAGCCGGATCCCGACCCGCCGCCTCCGCCGGACGACACCGGGGGCGCCGCCGGAGCAGGGGCAGGGGCGCCGGCGCTCGGGGCAGGGCGCGCGGCGGCAGCCGCCGCAGCCGCGGCCGCCGCGGCGGCACGCTGCTGACGGAGCTCCTCCGCCTGGCGAGCGGCCTCGGCCGCAGCGGCGGCCTGCTCGGCGGCGATGCGCTGGCGCTCCGCCTCGACGCCGGCCTCGTACTGCTCCTGGGTCTGTGCGGTCGTGTCCTGCAGCACGGCCAGCTGGGCCTGGAGGCGCGACTCGTTCTCCTGCTGCGCGGTCACCGCGGCCGTGGCGGCGTCGGCCGCCGCCTGCGCCTCGTCCATCGAGACCTGCGCCGTGTCGCGGAGGCCGACCAGCGCCTCCTTCGCGACCGCAGCCTGGTCGCCGAGCGACTGGGCCACGTTGCGGTCGGAGACGGCCTGCTCACGGATGCCGTCGGCCTGCTCGGTGATCTTGCTCATGGCGCCGAGACGGTAGAGCAGGTCGTCGGCGGCCTCGCCGTCGCCGACCAGCTGCGTCGAGACGTCGCCGCCGCCGGTGCGGGCGAGCTGGGCCGAGACCTGACCGGCGCGCTTCTCGCTCTCGTCCGCGATGGCGTTCTTCTCGTCGACCTGCGCCTGCAGCTCGGCGAGCTTCGCGGCGCCCTGGTCGGCGAGGTCCTGTGCAGCCTGGAACGCGGCGCCCAGGCGCTCGGCCTCGGCCTGTGCGTTCACCGCGTCGGACTGGAGCTGGTCGAGCAGCCCCTGCAGCTCGGAGATCTGTACCTGCTTGGACGACTCGTTCGCCTGGGCGGCCTTGACGTCGTCCCAGGTGGGGTAGGTCGCCGCGCGTGCGGGCGAGCCGCCGACCACGACACCTGCGACCACGAAGACGAGCGCGAGGAGCATCGTCGAGACGACGGTGAACGCGCTGCGCGAACGCAGGGCCGGGAGCAGCGGTGCAGGCGGCAGAGAACTCACGTGGTCGTGTCCTGACTCGAGGGGGGCGACCTGCGGGGAGCTGCCGGTCGGCAGCTCGTCACCGAGGTCGGATGCGTGACCACCCTACGGCGGAAGAGGGCGAGGGTAAACCCGAGGTAGAAGGTTCGCGTGTCACCCAGCGACCCCCAGAGCTGGGGCCACACGACTTCACTCGAGTCACACGAGTCACAGGAGCCCCCGTTCTTGTCCCCCGTCCAGGCCCGACCGACTGCCTCCGATCAGGCGGCGTCGCCGGTCGGGTCGGACGCGGACGGGTCGGCGAGCAGGACGCCGCCGACCGGCTCGTCCGCCCACTCGACGATCACCCAGCCGTCGGACGGCGCACCCTCGAGCACCACCACGCCGGTGTTCGCCAGCTGGTGGGCGCGCACGAACGCCGCGTCGACGTTGGACGCCCGTCGCCCGGCCCAGCCCCGGATCGCGGCACCGTGGCTGACGACGGCCGCGACGTCGTGGCCGCCCGCGACGGCCTCGTCGACCGCCCCGTCGAAGCGGGCGAAGAACGCGTGGCCGTCCTCGGCGCCGGGGACGCGGGCGTCGAGGTCGCCGTCGACCCAGCGCAGCACGGTGCCGAGGTAGGTGGACACGGCCTGCTGGTCGGAGCGGAGCTCGAGCTCGCCCGCCTCGACCTCGCGGAGGCCGTCACGGACGGTCGGCACGAGGCCGAGGGAGGCGGCGAGCGGCGCGGCGGTCAGCTGCGTCCGCACCATGGTGCTGGTCGACAGCGCGCCGATGCCCGCCGCGGCGAGTGCCTCGGGCAGCGCGGCGGCCTGCTCGAGGCCGAGGTCGGTGAGGCCGGGGCCGGGCACGGTGGTGCCGAGCTCTCCGCGGACGTTGTCGGGGGTCTGACCGTGTCTGATGAGGTAGAGGCGCATGGCTCACCACCTTACGGACGGCCGCCGACGCCGCCCCGGGCGCGGGTCAGCCGGCGAGCACCGCGTCGGCGCGCTCGCGGGCGGCACGGACCAGCGCGGCCGAGCGCTCGTCGGGCCCGGTCGCCCAGGCGAGCGCCGCCTCCTCGGCCATGCCGTGCCGCACGTGCCGCGCGACGAGCCGCCGCAGCCTCTCGGGCTGCGGCACCTCCACCCACCAGGCGAGGTCGAGCTCGGCGCGGGCGCTCCGCCACGGCTCGTCGTCGACGAGCAGGTAGTTGCCCTCCACGACGACGACCTCGACGTCGGGGCCGACCTCGATCGAGCCGGCGACCGCCTCCTCGAGGCCCCTGACGTAGTCGGGCGCCCAGACCGTCTCGCCGGGCTCGACCTGTCGGATGCGACGGAGGAGCGCGAGCCAGCCCGTCCCGTCGAACGTGTCGATCGCGCCCTTGCGGTCGAGCCGGCCTAGGCGCGCCAGGGTCGCGCCGGCGAGGTGGAAGCCGTCCATCGGGACGACGACGGCCGGGGTGCCGGCCGCGACGAGCGCCTCGACGAGCAGCGTGGCGGTCGTGCTCTTGCCGCTGCCCGGCTCGCCCGCGAGGCCGACCACGACGCGACGACCTGTCTCGGCCCGGAGACCGACGACCATCTCGACGGCGGCGTCGACGGCGAGCGGCTCAGGACCCGGGGCCGGCAGGCCGGTCGGCGACGTCACGGCGGCCCGGCTCGGCTCAGGCGCCGGGCGTGGGCGTCGCGCGCCGCGCCGAGATCGCCTTGCGGAGCACGGTGATCAGGATCGGCAGCACCGAGACGAGCACGATCACGATCGCCCAGACGTCGATGTGGTCGGCGATGATCGGCACGCCGCCGAGCAGCGAGCCGAGCACCGTGAGGCCCACGGCCCAGAGGAACGCGCCGATGACGTTGAACGCGAGGAACGCCGGGTAGCGGTAGCCGGCCGTGCCCGCGGCGAGCGGCACGTAGGTGCGGACGATGGGCACGAAGCGGCCGAGGATGAGCGAGAGGCCGCCGTACTTGGCGAAGAACGCCTCGGCCTTGGCGAGGTGGGCCGTCTTCAGCACGCGCGCGTCGGGTCTGAACCAGCGCCGGCCGAAGCGGTTGCCGAGGAAGTACCCCACCTGGTCGCCGAGGAACGCGGCGGCGAAGGCGCAGAGGGCGATCAGCCAGACCGGCAGCTCGAGGGCCTCGTGCAGCAGCCCGGCCGTGAACAGCAACGAGTCGCCCGGCAGGAACGGGAACAGCACGCCCGACTCGATGAACACCATCAGCGAGATGCCCGCGAGCGCCCAGGGGCCCAGCGCAGGCAGCAGCGCCTCGGGGTCGAAGAGCAGGAAGCCGCCGGAGGCGAGGGGCAGGGAGGCGAGGAGGGTGGCTGTCGTCACCGGGCGAGTGTAACGACAGCGCGCTCGCGGGTGCCTCCTCCCCCGGTGGTCGCAGGCCGCCGTCGGCGGGTGTCGTCCGGTCGGCGGATGTCGGCGGCCGTGCCCCTCTCCTAGTCTCGACGCAGGTCGGCAGCCCCCGGACGCGACGATGCATGCCCGGGGCGACGACACCCGCACGACGACGAGAGGCACCCACCCATGATCGAAGCTCGATCACTCACGAAGAGATACGGCTCGAAGGTGGCGCTCGACGACGTCAGCTTCACCGTGCGACCCGGCGTCGTCACGGGGTTCCTCGGCCCCAACGGCGCGGGCAAGTCGACCACCATGCGCATGATCGTCGGGCTCGACCGGCCCACCTCGGGCTCGGTGACGGTCAACGGCCGCCCCTACGCCGACCACCGGGCTCCGCTCCGCGAGGTCGGCGTGCTGCTCGACGCGAAGGCCGTGCACAGCGGCCGCAGCGCCCACGACCACCTCCTCGCGATGGCCGCCACGCACGGGATCGGCAAGGCCCGTGTCCGCGAGGTCATCGCCCTGACCGGCCTCGAGTCCGTCGCGAAGAAGCGCGTCGGCGGCTTCTCGCTCGGCATGGGCCAGCGCCTCGGCATCGCCGCCGCGCTGCTCGGCGACCCGGCGACCCTCATCTTCGACGAGCCCGTCAACGGCCTCGACCCCGAGGGCGTGGTGTGGGTGCGGACGCTCGCCCGCCACCTCGCCAGCGAGGGCCGCACCGTCTTCCTCTCGTCCCACCTGATGAGCGAGATGGCGCAGACCGCCGACCACCTCATCGTCCTCGGCCGCGGCCGGGTCCTGGCCGACGCCCCCGTCAGCAGCGTCATCGCCCAGGCGTCGGGCGACGGCGTGCGCGTGCGCAGCCCGCACCTCGCCCAGCTGTCCGACCTGCTCCGCAGCCGCACCGAGGTCGTCGTGACGACGACCGAGGACGGCGCGCTCGACCTCCGGGGCGTCACCGCCGCACAGGTCGGCGAGGCCGCAGCCGCCCAGGGCATCGTGCTGCACGAGCTCACCCCGATGGTCCGATCGCTGGAGGAGGCCTACATGACCCTCACCCAGGACTCGGTCGAGTACCACGCGGGAGGCACAGCCCACGCGGGAGGCACAGCCCACGCGGGAGGCACAGCCCACGCAGGAGGCGCCCCCGCGGCCGCCGACGACGCATCCGCCACGACGTCGGGAGCGACGCGATGACCACGACCACCACGCCCCGCCCGACGTCCCACGCCCACACGGCGGGCTCAGGCGTCTCGTTCGCCCACGTGCTCCGCTCGGAGTGGATCAAGCTCCGCAGCCTCCGCTCGACCGCCTGGTGCTTCGCCGTCATCGCCGTCCTGCTGATCGGCTTCGCCGCCCTCGGCGCCGCGCTGTCGTCGGTCTTCACCGGCTCGGAGGCGACGCCCGACCAGCAGCAGTCCGTCGCGGTCACGATCATCACCTTCGGGTCGCCCTTCGCCCAGCTGGTCGCCGCCGTGCTCGGCGCCCTCGTCATCACGGGCGAGTACGGCACCGGCATGGTCCGGTCGACGTTCACGGCGGTGCCCCGTCGCACCCCTGCGCTCGTCGCCAAGGTCGTGCTCGTCGGCGCGAGCACCTTCGTCGTCTCGCTCGTCGCGCTGGCGATCGCTCTCCTGGTCGCGACGCCGCTCCTCGCGGGGCAGGGCGTCGACGTCGACCTCGCCGACGGCCGACTGTGGGTCTCCGTCGTGGGCGCCGCCGCGGCCGTGGCCTTCACCGCGATGATCTCGTTCGGCCTCGGCGCGATCATCCGGAACGGAGCCGCCGGCATCGCCGCCGCCATCGGGGTCGTCTTCGTGCTGCCCATCATCTTCGGCATCGCACAGGGCCTCATCGCCAAGGGCTGGGTCTACACGCTGAACGAGTTCACGCCGCCCCAGGCCGCGACCCGCCTCTACGATTACCCGCTCGACGGCACCTCGATGCTCACGATGCCGGGCGTCGACGGCTCGCTCGTGCTCGAGCCGTGGCAGGCGCTGCTCGTGCTGGTCGGCTGGGTCGTGGTGCTGTTCGCGATCGCGCTCGCCCTCGTGAAGCGACGCGACGTCTAGTCCGCAGCCGCGCCTCCTCGACGGCAGGGGCCGACGCGACCACCCGGTCGCGTCGGCCCCTCGCCTCGTGCCCGCCTGTCGTCAGCTCGGCCGGCTGCTCGGCCGGCTGCTCTGCCGTCCGGCCCCTGCCGTTCACCTCAGATCGGGAATGAACGACGCCTGTCGAGCGCTGCACCGGTGTCTCGACGGCGAGACACCGCCCCCGCGACCCGCCAGCCCCCCAGGGAGATCACATGACGAGCGACACCGCCGCGTCCACCGCCGCCGACACCGGCTCGGTCGGCGCGACCCCCGACGGGGACGACGCAGGCCTCGCGGCCCGCAACAAGCTCGTCATCGGCCTGCTGCTCGTCAGCGCCTTCGTCGTCATCCTCAACGAGACGATCATGGGCGTGGCCCTGCCGAGCCTCACCCGTGACCTCGACATCACCGTGACCGCCGGCCAGTGGCTGACGACCGGCTTCATGCTGACGATGGCGGTCGTCATCCCGATCACCGGGTTCCTGCTGCAGCGGTTCAACACGCGCCCGGTCTTCATCACCGCGATGAGCCTGTTCAGCCTCGGCACCGCCATCTCGGCGATCGCGCCCGGCTTCGGCGTGCTGCTGCTCGGCCGTGTCGTGCAGGCGTCCGGCACGGCGATCATGATGCCGCTGCTGATGACCACCGTGCTCACGCTCGTGCCCGCGGCGACCCGCGGCCGCACCATGGGCAACATCTCGATCGTCATCTCGGTGGCCCCGGCCATCGGGCCGACAATCTCGGGCCTCATCCTCAGCGTCTTCGAGTGGCGCTTCATGTTCATCCTCGTGCTGCCCATCGCGCTGGGCGCCCTCGCCCTCGGCGCCGCGCGCGTCAAGAACGTCACCACCCCCCGCGCGGTGCCGCTCGACGTCTTCTCGGTGATCCTGTCCGCCTTCGCGTTCGGCGGCATCGTGTTCGGGCTCAGCTCGATCGGTGAGGGCGCCGAGGCGGCCGTGCCGGCGTGGCTGCCGATCGGCGTCGGGGTCGTCGCCCTGCTCGCGTTCGTCCTGCGCCAGCGCGCGCTCCAGCGTGACGACAAGGCGCTGCTCGACCTCCGCACCTTCCTGTCGCGCACCTTCACCACGTCGGTCCTCGTGCTCGGCGTCGGCATGATCGCCCTCTTCGGCACCCTGATCGTGCTGCCGATCTACCTGCAGAACGTCCACGGCCTCGACCCGCTGGCGACCGGACTGCTCCTGCTGCCCGGCGGCCTGCTGCAGGGCGTGCTCTCGCCGATCGTCGGCCGGATCTTCGACAAGCACGGCCCGACCGTGCTGCTCGTGCCCGGCACGATGCTCGTCAGCGCGGTGCTGTGGTTCCTCTCGACCGTGTCCGAGTCGACGCCCATCCCGATGGTGCTCGGCGCGCACGTCGCCCTCAGCGTCGGCCTCGCGCTGATGTTCACGCCGCTCTTCACGTCGGGCCTCGGCTCGCTGCCCGGCCGCCTCTACTCGCACGGCTCGGCGATCGTCGGCACGGTGCAGCAGGTCGCGGGCGCGGCCGGCACCGCCGTGTTCGTGACCGTCATGACCCTGGCCACCGTGTCCGCGGCGAGCGGCGGGGCGGGCGACATCGCCGCCGCGAGCGCCGGCGTCCGCGCCGCGTTCCTGGTGGGCGCGATCATCTCGCTCTTCGCCGTGGTCGGGGCGTTCTTCGTCCGCAGGCCCCCGGTGACCGAGGGCGCCGAGTCGATCGTCGCGCACTAGCCGCACCTCCCACGACCGCCCTCCCCGACCACCGGGGAGGGCGGTCGTGCGTCCGGCGCCGGGAGTACCGTCACCGGTGTCCGTGCATCCTCTGCACGGATGCACACCGCGCACAGGGGAGATCACCATGAGCAGTTCGTCGTCGACCACGGCCCGAGGAGGTGGCGGCAGCGTCCGCAGCCTGGTCCCGGCCCGCATGGACCGCCTCCCCTGGACGAAGTTCCACTGGACGATCGTCGTGGGGCTCGGCTTCTCGTGGGTGCTGGACGGCCTCGAGATCCAGATCGTCGCCTCCGCCGGGTTCCAGGCCGACCTCGGCCTGTCCGCCGCACAGGTCGGCTACCTCGGCACGATCTACCTGCTCGGCCAGGTGGCCGGGGCCCTGATCTTCGGCCGGCTGAGCGACACGCTCGGCCGCAAGAAGCTCTTCATCCTCACGCTCGCGATCTACCTGGTCGCCAGCGGCCTGGCCGGGCTCTCGCCGAACTTCGCGTTCCTGGCCGTCTTCCGGTTCATCGCCGGCATGGGCATCGGCGGCGAGTACGCCGCGATCAACTCGGCCATCGACGAGATCATCCCGTCGCGCTACCGCGGCCGCGTCGACATCGCGATCAACGGCACCTACTGGGGCGGCGCGGCCCTCGGCTCGGCGGCCAACCTCTTCCTGCTGAACACCGACTACTTCGCCGAGAACGTCGGCTGGCGGATCGGCTTCTTCATCGGCCCGGTGCTCGGCCTGGTCATCATCTACCTGCGGCGGCACATCCCCGAGAGCCCGCGCTGGCTGATGACCCACGGCCGGGAAGAGGAGGCGGAGGCGACGGTCACCGACATCGAGCGCCGCGTCGAGGCCGAGGGACGCACCCTCGAGCCGGTCAGCGACGACCAGGCGCTCGAGGTGACCGACCAGGGACGGATCCCGTTCAGCGTCATCTTCCGCACCCTGATCAAGGACTACCCGAAGCGCACCCTCGTCGCCGCGACGATGATGATCACGCAGTCGTTCCTCTACAACGCGATCTTCTTCACCTACGCGCTCGTCCTGCAGAACTTCTACGGCACCGACCCGGCGTCGACGCAGTACTTCTTCTTCCCGTTCGCGATCGGGAACCTGCTCGGCCCGCTGCTGCTCGGCCACCTGTTCGACACGTGGGGCCGCCGTCAGATGATCTTCCTGACCTACGGGGTCTCGGCGGTCGTCCTCGCCGTGTCGGCCGTGCTGTTCCACATGGACGTCCTGAGCGCGACGACCCAGACCGTGTTCTGGTGCGTGTCGTTCTTCTTCGCGTCGGCGGGCGCCTCCTCGGCCTACCTCACGGTGAGCGAGATCTTCCCGCTCGAGCTGCGCGGCCAGGTGATCGGCTACTTCTTCGCCCTCGGCCAGATCGCCGGCGCGGTCGCCCCGACGCTCTACGGCTCGCTGATCGGCGACGGCACCGACCGTGGGCCGCTGACGGCGGGGTACTTCCTCGGCGCGGGCATCATGCTCGTGGGAGGCGTGATCGCCTTCGTCTTCGGGGTGTCGGCCGAGCGGAAGTCGCTCGAGTCGATCACGAGCCCGCTGTCGGTCGTGACGCCGGGGAAGTCCGGCGGCGGCGGGAAGTCGTAGCGGTCGAGACCTGACCCGCAGGGCCGCACCGTCCGGGACAGGCCGTCAGGGCCCGGCCGTCAGGGGGCGGGCTCCGGCACGCTGATCACGGGCGGCACCGCGGCGAGGTCGGGCAGCAGGCCGATGTCGACGAGCACCACCTCGCCGGCGAGCGCGGCGGCGGGGTCGATCAGGAGCCCGGCCTTGTGGGCGCCGAAGGTGACGGTCAGGGTCGCGGGCAGCACGATCGGGTCGGGCACGGAACCGTCGTCCGGGCCGATGCCGCTCGGCACGTCGACGGCGACGACGGGCAGGCCGTCCGCGGTCGTGACCCAGGGCAGCAGCGCCGCGACGACGTCACGAGCGGTGCCTCGCAGGGCCGGGTCGGCGCTCGTGCCGGTGCCGAGCACGCCGTCGAGGAGGACGGCCGCGCCCGACTCCCGGAGCCGGGCGCCCGCCTCCTCGACGGTCGACCACCGGGCCGGGTCGTCGACGACGGCACCGGAGGCGCGGGCCGCGGCCAGCCCCTCCTCGTGCAGCCGGGTGCCGGTCGGGACGACCGTGACGGCGCAGCCCGCGTCGGCCAGTGCGGCACCCGCGAAGAGCGCGTCGCCCCCGTTGCTGCCGCTGCCGACGAGCAGCACGACGGGCGCGGGCCACCGGTCACGGGCCTGCAGCAGCCGCTCCACCTCGTGCGCGAGCCCGGCGCTCGCCCGCTGCATCAGCGGCTCGCCCGCGTCGAGGTGCGGCTGCTCGGCCGCCTTCACCTGTGCGGCAGTCCACCCGTCGATCATCGCTCCATCGTGCCCGCCGCGCGTCCGTGCCGCCCGCCCGGCCGCCCGGCCGCCCGGCCGCCCCGACCGCACCGACCGCACCGACGGCGGATCATCGAGGCGGCGCCGGGGCGCGCGGGACGCGTCGAGGACTCAGGAGGCGCGCGCCGGCGGGCAGGAGCCGCGCCGTCGCCGAGCGACCTGGCGACGAGGACGCCTGAATCGTCGACGAGTCGCCGCGCTGCCAGACTGGTCCGATGCGCGACCACGTCCAGAACCCCGTCGACGGCACCGAGATCGCGTACGAGGTCGCAGGCGAGGGGCCGCCCCTGCTGCTCGTGCACGGCTCCGGCCTGTCGCGCGGCGCGTGGCGCGGTCTCGGGTACCTGCGCGACCTCGAGCGCGACTTCACCGTCGTCGCCCTCGACCTGCGCGGCCACGGCCGGAGCGGCGCACCGCACGACGCGGCCTCGTACGACATGGCCCTGCACCGCGGCGACGTGGCGGCGGTCCTCGCCGTGACGGGCCTCGCGCCCGTCCACTTCGTCGGCTACTCGTTCGGCGCCCGCGTCGGCCTGTCGATCGCCGCCCACGAGCCCGAGCTGCTCCGCACCCTGACCACGATCGGCGGCAGCTGGGCACCGATGAACGGCAACATCGGCGCCACCTTCGCCCCGGACTGGGAGGAGGCGCTCCTGACCGGGGGCATGTCCGCCTTCGTCGAGCGCTGGGAACGCACCATGGGCCGTCGCCTGGACCCGGCGACGCGCCTCGCCTTCATGAGCGACGACCCGCTCGCCCTGGCGGCGTTCTTCCGGGCGGCCGAGACGGGCGGCGGGCTGACGGCGAAGCAGCTCGACGACGTGTCCGTGCCCACCCTGCTGATCGCGGGCACCCGCGACGAGGCACGGCACCGCGAATCGCAGGACGCGGCCCGCCGGATGCCGACCGCGGCGTTCTTCGAGCTCGTCGGGCAGGACCACGCGTCGTCGCTGATGCCCGTCGACCAGGTCACCGACCTGCTCCGCACCTGGCTGGAGGCCGTCGACGCCTGAGGTGCGCCCCCGTGGCGGTCCGCCCCGCCGCGCGCGTCGCGGTGCGCCCCTCCGCGCGCGCCGAAGCGCACATCGCGGCGCACGTCGCGGCGCACGTCGCCGCACGCGGCCCCGTCCTGCGATGATGGACGCACCATGGGCATCAGTCGTCGAGCGTTCCTGACGGGGTCGGCATCCGGGGCCGCCGTGCTGCTCCTCGCGGCCTGCACGACCGACGGCCCCTCCCCCGCGCCGACGACCCCGACCAGCACGCCGACGCCCACGCCGACCCCGGCCGCCACCCCCTCGGCCGGGCCGACGCCGTCCGCGTTCCGCCGCAGCAGCTGGGCCGACGACCCGTTCGCGCGGGGCTCGGGCAGCTACCTCACCACCTCGTCGTCCGACGACGACCGCGCGGCGCTCCGCCGCCCGGTCGACGACCGGCTCTTCTTCGCCGGCGAGGCCACCGCGAGCACGGCTCCGGGCACCCTCGGCGGAGCCCGCGCCAGCGGCTTCGACGTCGCGGACGCCGTCGCCGGGGTCGCCGAGCAGGGCGAGCGCATCGCCGTCGTCGGCGCCGGGATGTCCGGTGCCACCGCGGCGCGGAGCCTCGCGGCACGGGGCTACGACGTCGTCGTCGTCGAGGCCCGCGACCGCGTGGGCGGCCGGGTCGCCTCGTACACCGGGGGCGACTGGCCGTTCCCCGTCCAGCTGGGCGCCGCCTCCCTCGACGGCGAGGCGGCCACAGCCCTCGTCGCCGCGCTCGCCCTCGACCGGGTCGACACCGTGCGCCTCGGCGAGGTGCTCGAGGTGCGGTCCTCCGGCGGGCAGGCGACCTCGCTCGCCGGCGTCCCCGAGCGTTCCTTCGCGTCGGCCGCCGGGTGGGCCGACGACCAGGCCGCGTCCGTCACGGTCGCGCAGGCCGTCACCGGCGCCGGCGCGGGGCCCGAGCAGCAGTCGCTCGAGCCCGACGCCACGGGCGTCTCCGACGCCGCCCGCCTCCAGTTCGTGATCGACGAGGCGCTGCCCGTCCGCTGGGGCGCCGGGCCCGACGACCTCGCCGAGCGACAGGACCCGGGCGACGTCGGCGAGCTCGTCGCCGCCGACCTCGGCAGCCTGTTCCCGCTCGGCGAGCCCTTCGTCACCGGTGACCTGTCCGCGTTCGTCGAGGCCGAGCTCGACGGCCTCGACGTGCTGCGGGGCAGCACGGTGGCCCGGATCCAGTACGGCGACCGCGGCGTCGGCCTCCGCCTCGCCACCGGCGAGAGCCTGTCGGTCGACCGTGTCGTGGTCACCCTGCCGCTGGGCGTCCTGAAGGAGGGGACGACCGAGTTCGCCCCGGAGCTGCCGACCACGCACACTGCGGCGATCGAGACGCTCGGCGTCGCCCAGCAGGAGGTGCTCTGGCTGCGCTTCGACGAGCGCGCCTGGAGCACGGAGGCGACGGTGCTGACGACCGTCGACGGCGCCTCGGGCTTCCGCGTCTTCGTCAACCTGATGCCCTCGACGGGCGAGCCGGTGCTCGTCGCGCTGGCGGGTGGGGACGACGCGGTCGCGAGCCTCGAGCTCGGCGACGACGAGGCCGTCGCCGACGCCCTGGCGGGCCTCGCGCCCTACTTCGACCTCGTGCCCGAGGAGACGCCGGCGCCGGACGACCCGGCCTCCGCCGAGCCGGGCGCCGCAGGCTCGACGCCCCCCGCGGGCTGAGCGCCCGGCGGCCGTGCCCCGGCCGCCCTTCCTCCTGGGGGCGGCACCGACCCGCCGTCGCCCGCCACGAGGGCCGCGCCTTCTCCACGCCGCAGCAGCACGCCCGGCCGCGGCCCCGGCCGCAGGTGGCTGAGCGCGATCAACGCCGACATGACCCCCACGATGACGCCCAGGGCGATCGCGTTGTACATCACGAACTCGTCCGGCCAGCGCACCTGCGCGGGGTCGAGGAAGAAGTACGGGTACCAGCCGACGTCCGCGCCGCGCACGATGGTCGCGATGCCCCAGACGACGGGGAACACGAGGACGACCGAGAGCATCGCCCAGCTGACGCGGGTGCGCCCGGGGGCGAGCACCCAGTCGACGACGAGGAACCCGGGGATCCAGAAGTGCAGCACCTGGGTCGACCAGGGCACGCCGATCGCGAAGTCGTTGCTCAGCGACTCGATCAGGATGATGCCGTAGACGATGCCCGACACGACGACGTAGGTCGTGACCAGGGCGTGCACCGCGGCGAAGGCGCGGCCCTCGGGTCGGCCCCGGAGCGAGAGCGCCCCCGAGACGGCGAGGACGAGCACGTTCGCCATGTTGCTCTGCTGCGTGAAGTACGCGAAGTAGTTGACCGTCGAGAAGGTCGAGAAGCCGAGCGTGTAGAAGAAGTACGACACGAGGGCGGCCGTGCCCACGGCGGCGACGACGAGGCGCAGCACGCCGACGACTGTTCGCACCCTGTTCACTCGCTCCCGGTAGCGCGGGGACGCCTCGGGTAGGCCTCCCGTGCAGACGACGACCCTACTAGGACGGGCCGGTCTCCCCCTGTGGGGAGACCGGCCCGTCGGCACAGCCTGGTCCGGCCCGCGGGCCGGACGATGCAGGTCGGTCCGCTCGACCTGACCGCGGCTCAGCTGGGGATGTAGTCGAACGTGTCGGGGTCGGGACCCGTGCGCTCGCCCTTGTCGAGGTCGGTGATCGCCGTGACGTCGGCGTCGGACAGCTCGAAGTCGAAGAGGTCGAAGTTCTCCTCGACGCGCGAGCGCGTGACCGACTTGGGGAACACGATGTCGCCGCGCTGCACGTGCCAGCGCAGGGTCACCTGGGCGGTCGACTTGCCGACGCGCTCCGCGATCTCGACGAGGGTCGGGTCCTCGAGGACCTTGCCCTGGGCGATGGGCGACCACGCCTCGGTGTGGATGCCGTGCTCGACGCCGAAGAGGCGCAGCGAGTCGTTGGTGAGGTAGGGGTGGACCTCGATCTGGTTGACCGCGGGCACCACGTCGGCCTCGTCCAGGAGGCGCTGCAGGTGCGCCTGCTGGAAGTTCGAGACGCCGATGGCCTTGGCACGCCCCGTGGCGTAGATCTCCTCGAGCGCCTTCCAGGTCTCGAGGTAGTCGACGTCCGTGGTCGGCAGCGGCCAGTGGATGAGGAACAGGTCGACGTAGTCGGCCTTCAGGGCGTCGAGCGTGCCGTCGAACGCCTTGAGCGCGTCGTCGCGACGGTGGAAGCCGTTGTTGAGCTTGGAGGTGACGAAGATCTCGGAGCGGTCGATGCCCGACTCGCGCAGCGCCTCGCCGACGCCTGCCTCGTTGCCGTACATCTGCGCCGTGTCGATGTGGCGGTAGCCCACCTCGAGGGCGGTGAGCGTCGCGTCCTTCGTCTGGTCGGGCTCGACCTGGTAGACGCCGAAGCCGAGCTGGGGGATCTCGACGCCGTTGTTCAGGGTGATGGTGGGGATCGATGTCATGCACCCATCGAACCACCGCCTCCCCCGGCGTTCTCAGCGACGTCACGGGTCAGCCCTGGCGCATCCGGCCCTACCGTGTTATCGTTGCAGGTCGCTTGGCAACGATCCTCTCAGATCGCTCCCGACTCACGGCCTTGTCGTCCACACGCAGGCCGAGTCGAACAGCCTGCAGATCATGTCTGTAAATCTTGGGACCCCCGGTCCGAGCCTCACCCGCTCGCCTACTCACCGGTCGTCGCCCGAGACGAGGCCCGACCAGGCTCCCCGAGCCTGAGGACATCCGTCCGCCCCACCGCCGAGAACGGCGGTTCACGCATGCCCCGCGCTGCGTGCCACGACGCTGAGCAACACAGCACACATCGAAGAAGAGAACACGCATGAACGAGAACATCACCACCCTGAGCGGCACGGTCACCACCGAGCCCGTCCTGTCCACCGCCCGCCTCGCCGAGTTCGTCGTCGTCGACGCCTCCGGCGCCGAGTTCGTCGTCCGCGCCTGGAGCGACGTCGTCACCGACGACGTCCGTGTCGGCGCGACCGTCACGGTCGAGGGTGCCCAGGGCTGGGTCATCCCCGGCCGCAGCTGGCGCCGCGAGCCCAGCCGCACCATCGTGCAGGCCTACGCCGTGAGCGCCCACGCGCTCGCGCTGGCTGCGTAGGCAGTCCCGAGGAGGCGCGACCCGCCTCCTCGACGCCCGTCCCGCCCTGCGGGTCGACGACACGACGGCACGACCGACGAGAGGCCCCGGTGCACACGCACCGGGGCCTCTCGTCGTGGTCACGCCGTCGGCAGCTCCGCTAGGCCGTGGCCAGTCCCGTGGCGCGCACGAGGATCGGCCGGTGGTCGCTGATGCCGGCGGGCAGCGTGACGACGTCCTCGATGGTGAGGTCGTAGCTCGTCGCGAAGTCGAAGTGGCCCTTGACGTACTTGTAGCCGAGGTAGGTCGGCGTGCTGCTGCGCGTCAGCACGAAGCCGTCGCGCTCGATGCGCTTCTTGAGCCCGCCGTGGAACCACGGGTAGTTGAAGTCGCCGACCATGAGCATCGGCACGCCGGGCGCGAGCGCGCGCATCAGCTGGTGCGCCGACTCGACCTGCTTCTTGCGCAGGCCGTTCGTCGCGGTGAGCGGCGCGGCGTGGAACGACCCGATCAGCACGTCGGCGCCCGAGATGCGGTCGTGCAGGTGCATCGCCAGCAGGCGCTCGTGCGCGGGCGACATGACGCGGTCGTGCATGCTCTTCTTCAGCGCATAGACGTTGGTGCCCAGCAGCTCGAAGCGGGAGCGGCGGTAGTACGCCGCGAGCCCGAGCCGGTTGTTCCGGGTCGACGCCGCGAGCGAGAACTCGCCGAACTCGTCGGGGATGTCCTTCGTGTCGGCCTCCTGCAGGCACAGCACGTCGGCGCTGTGGTCCTCTGCGAGGGCCCGGATCTCGCCCTTGGCCGTGTGCTCGCGCAGGTTGTAGCTCACCACGCGCATGGTGTTGCCGCTCTGTCCAGTCACGAGTGACGAACCTAGTCCCTTCGTGTTTCGCGGAGCCGCAGGGTCGCGCTCAGCGGCCATGCGGCGCGTCGCGGCCGACGCACGAGGAGGCGGTCCGCACCCTCCTGGGGAAGGTGCGGACCGCCTCCTGCGTGATCAGACCGCCGCGGCGTCAGCCGCCCGGCTGCTGCGGGTCAGCTCCGGCTCAGCGCCAGGGCAGCCCCGGGAACCAGCGGTGGAAGAGATCGCCGATGGCGCCCCAGATCCAGCCGATCAGGCCGGGCAGGTCGAACCCGCCGTGCCCCGGGCCGCCGTGGCCGGGGCCGCCGGGCTCTCCCGGGCCGGGGCCCGGGTCGACCGGCGTCTCGGGCTCCTCGCCCGTGGTGACGGTGAGGTAGCTCGCCGTGCCCGTGTCGCCGTAGACGACGCGTCCGAGGTAGCTGCTCTCGTACGCGAGGTCCGACCAGGAGGCGGTGACCGTCGTGGTCTCGCCGAGCGACGCCTCCAGCACGGTCGGGTCGACGGCCAGTCCGCCCTGGGCCGCGGCCGGGTCGAGCAGGTACGACGTCAACGTCCAGCCGAGGTCGCCCGCGCCCGAGTAGAAGTCGACGAGCAGCACGTACTGTCCTGCCGCCGGCGTCTCCACGTCGAGCTGCTCGTCGGCCGAGCCGGTGGCCGCGGCCCCCACCAGCTCGTCGGGCTGGCCCGACGCGTCGGCCGTGTAGAGCAGCAGGTCGAGGTCGGCCGTGTCCTCGGCCGAGTCGAGCACGAAGCGGGCGTGCGTCGTGCCCTCGGCGACCGTGAGCGGCACCTGCGCGGCGTCGGCACCGGCGGTGCCGGAGCCCGACGCGACCTGGCCGAGGGCGAGGCCCTCGGCGGCCAGCGGCAGCGACAGGGCGTCGCCGGCGGTCACGTCGACCGTCGCCTCGCCCGTCACGCCGGAGCCTGCGAACTCCGCGGCGACGTCCAGCTGGACGGGCCGCACCGCGAGCGGGCTGCGCGCGTCCCGGGTGCCGTCGGTCCACGTCAGGTAGCCGGTGGCGAACTCGTCGAGCGCGGCGGTGGTGCGGGTGAAGGTGACCGTGTAGTCCTGCGTCTCGCCTGCCTCCGAGAAGGTCAGCGTCGAGGGCGAGACCGCGGCCGTGACGCCGGCCATGGTGACCGGCTCGGCCGTCCAGCTGCCGGGGCCCGTCGCGGTGACCGACCGGGTGACCGTCGTCGTGCCCGCGAGCGAGCCGACGCTGATCGAGGGGAGGTTCAGCGACGAGTCGGTGCCCTCGACGGTGTCGATCGAGTCGACGTACGCCTGCCAGTCGGCCGTGCCGCTGCGGTAGAGCAGGCCCGGGTCGAGGAAGGCCGTGGGGTCGACGTGGCCGGCGCCCTGGGCGAAGACGTCCTGGGTCGGGGCGCCGTCGGCTCCCACGAGGTCGTAGGCGGTGGTCATCATCGCCGACTTCACCTCGGCCGGGGTCCAGTCGGGGTGCACGGTGCGCGACAGGTAGAGCGCTGCGAGGCCCGCGACGTGCGGCGACGACATCGACGTGCCCGAGAGGAACTCGTAGGTGCCGGGCTCGCCGGCGGCGTTGGCGCCGTCGGCCAGGATCGCGACGCCGGGCGCGGAGATGTCGGGCTTGAGCAGGTTGCCGCCGTCGGCCGTCACCGGGCCGCGCGACGAGAAGCCGGCGATCTGGGGCGTGGCGGGCTCGGGCAGGCCGGCGGGGTTGCCGTCGACGAGGGTGACCGTCGCGCCCTCGGTGGCCGCGTAGGCGTGCAGGGCGTCGTAGGACGCCGCGTCGACGTGGACCGTGGGGACGCTGTGCTCGTCGAGGTCGACCGAGCTGGGCGCGGGGTTCACGAGCAGCATGCCGACGCCGCCGATGCGCTCGACCTCGGCGCTCTTGGCCGTGCGGTCGTAGACGCCGCGGTCGCAGAGCACGATCGCGCCGGAGGCGGCGGCCGCGTCGGCGTCGAGCGAGTCGGGACGGCAGAGGGCCGCGTCGGCCGCCGTCGCCCCGTCGACCGCGAGGGTCGCCGCGTCGACGAGGGGGCCGCTGACGCCCTCGGTGCCGGTCGGCACGGTGATCGAGCCGCCGAGGTACGAGGCGCCGTCGCCGGTCAGGGCCGTGGCCGCGTAGCTCGGGACGGTGCTCGCCGCGACCGTGGTGATCCAGGGCGCCGCGTTGTCCGCGGTCGTGGGCGCGGGGCCGTCGTTGCCGGCCGAGGCCGCGACGAAGACGCCCGCCGAGGCCGCGCCGAGGAACGCCTGGTCGGTGGCCGAGAAGGTGCTCGTCGCGCCGCCTCCGCCGATCGAGTAGTTGATGACGTCGACGCCGTCGGTCACCGCGGCCTCGATGGCCGCGACGAGGTCGAGCGTGGCGCAGCCGTCGTCGTCGGTGGCGACCCGGTCGGGGCCGTCCCAGCAGACCTTGTAGGCCGCGATCTTCGCGGCCGGTGCGACACCGGAGACGGTGCCGAAGTCGCGGTCGCCGATGGTCACCTCGACGTCGGCGTTGCCCGCCGCGGTCGAGGCCGTGTGCGAGCCGTGGCCGTTGCCGTCACGGGGCGAGAGGTACTCGCCCTGCTCCTCCGTGCCGATGTTGTCGACGCCGAAGCCGTCGACGAAGTAGCGCGCGCCGACCAGCTTCGTGTTGCAGTCGGATGCGGTGAACTGGACGCCCGTCTGGCAGACGCCGGTGAAGGTGCCGCCGTCGCCCTTGTCGTAGACGATCGAGTCGCCCTCGAGGTGAGGCTCGGCGCTGTCCTGCTCGCCCAGCGGGTCGCCCGCGAACGAGGCGTTGCCCGCGGCGATTCCCGAGTCGATGATCCCGACGACCACGCCGTCGCCCGCGGCGTCACGACCGCCGATCGCGTCCCACACGCCGCCGTTCCCCTCGGCGTCGCCGAGCCCGAGGAACTCGGTCGACGGCGTCGCCTGGAGCTTCAGCAGCTCGTTCTTCGAGACGGCCGCGACCGACGGGTCGGCGGCGAGCGCCCGCGCCTGGTCGGCGCTGAGGTCGGCGGCGAACGCGTTCGTCGTCACCGAGAAGTGCGCGTCGACCGTGGCGCCGACCGCCCCGGCCACGTCGACCTGGGTCTGCTCGAGGTGCTCGGACCACTCCTGCACCGGCGCAGCCGACGCGTCGAGGCGCACGCCCTCGGGCGCGGCCGTGGCGGCGAAGCCGGCTTTGCCGCCCTCGTAGGTCGCGGCCGCGGGCTCGCGCAGCGTGACGATGTACGACCCGCTCGCGAACTGGGAGTCGCCGACCACGGCAGGGCCGTCGGCCGCCAGGGCCGAGGTGGCCGGCAGCGCGACGACGCCGGCGGCGACGAGTCCCGAGATGAGCAGTGCGGAGAGTGGAGCCTTCGGCCGTCGTCGGCCGGACGATGTGATCACAGGGTGCCTTCCGGGTGCCGCACCCGGTCGGGCACGGTCGATCCGTAAGAACTACCTGAGAATGCGACGCCCCTCAACCGGGGGCCATGGCCGATCCCGGCCACTGTCCTCGACCGGCCACGGAATTTACACGGCCGCAGCCGAACGGGGTACGCCCGGTCCCCCACGATGCCCACTGGACAAGCCTGCCCGTCGACCAGCGCCTCCTCGTCGGGGTACGGGCCGAGGAGGCGCGGGTCGACTGGTCGACGGACGCGTCAGCCGACCGGGGCGTGCGTCAGACCCAGCCGCGTCGCGCCGCCTCGACTCCCGCGTGGAAGCGGTTGCTCGCGCCGAGCTCGTCGAAGAGGTCGTGCAGGCGACGGCGCAGGGTGCGGGGCGAGATCCCGAGCTGACGGGCGATGACGTCGTCGGTGGCGCCCGCGGCTACGAACGCGAGCAGGTCGCGTTCGTCGACGGTCGGCGCGCGGAGGCCGGTGGCCGGGTCGGGCGGACCGTCGGCGGAGACACGTCCGCCCGCCGCCCCGAGCACGTCGGACGGGACGCCGGGGCTCGAGCCCTGCGTGGCCGCCGCGAGCCGGGCCGCGACCTCGGACCAGTCGACGGCGGCGCCTGTCCCGTCGCCCGCGGCGCCGGCCGTCTCGGCCAGGGCGGGCACGGGGACGGCCGTCCGCCAGCGCGACTCGAACAGGTCGCAGAGGGCGGCGATCAGCGCGGGCGACTCCGTGAGGAGGGCCTCGGGGGCGGCCGTCGGGTCGTCGAGCGGCCCGACCGACACGAGTGCGACCTGGCGGTCGGCGATCGCGAGCTTGACCGGCAGGTCGTGGGTGACCCGCGCCTCCTCGCCGTCCGCCCCCAGGCGGTGGACGCCCTGCAGGCTGCCGTCGACCGTGAAGCTCGCGACCGTGTAGATCGCGCGCCAGTGCACGCCGCGGTTGAGCGCGCCGCGCTCGACCGACTCGTTCGTGGCGACCACGTACGGCGGCCGGTCGAACGCGAGGAACTCGCCCCTCGCCCGGTGCTGCAGCCGGGAGTACCAGTCGCCCACCGCCGCGTGGCCGGTGAGCACCGTCGTCGTGCCCGACGGGTCGGCGACCCGGCGGCCGTCGTCGAAGAGGGCGCCGAGGCCCGAGACCGCGGTGCGGGCGTCAGCGAGCTGCTCGTCGTGGGCGGCGACGAGGGCGGACACCGCGACGCGGGGGTCGACGGCCCCGTAGCCGGGAGCCTGTCGGCCGTGGCCCTCGGCGGTGCGGTGCACGAGGCCGATGTTGCGCAGCTGCTCGAGGGCGGTGACGACGACGGCGTCGTCCAGCTCGCGGGCCGAGGAGATGGCGGCGACGTCGACGGTGTCGCCGCAGGTGAGCACGAACTCGTAGACCGCGGCGGTGACCGGGTCGATGCCGAGCGCGGCGAGGGAGGGCAGGGTCATCTGGCCATCGTGCCCTGCCGGGGCGCCCCGTGGCGACCCGGCAGGCCCGGCAGGCCCGGCTGGCCCCAGGGCGACCCCGGCGTGCCCCGGGGCCGCACCGCCCGCCGTCGCGGGGTAACGTCTTCCGGATGACCAGTTTCGGGGACGCTCCGTGAGCGACGGGGCGACCACCGCCTCCTCGCTGCGCCCCGCCGTCCGTCGGCGCCGGTCGCCGGACCTCGCGTCGTGGCTGCCCGCCCGCTGGTCGACGGTGCTGACCGTCTACCTGGCGTCGCGGGTCTTCTCCCTGGTGCTGCTCGCCGTGGTGTGGGAGGTCGCCCGCCTCGCCGGCGTCGAGTTCCGCACGCCGGGCGCAGAGCTCTCGCTGCTCGACTTCACCACGTCGTGGGACGCCGACCGCTACCGGACGATCGCCCTGCACGGCTACCCGGCGGTGCTGCCGACCGACGCGGCGGGCAACGTGCTGCCGAACGAGTGGGCGTTCCTGCCGGTGTTCCCGACGCTCTGCCACCTGCTGATGGTGGCGACGGGCATGCCGTTCAGCGGCGCCGCCCTGCTGTTGTCGACCGCCTTCGGCGCGGGCGCCGCGCTCGTGCTCTACCGGCTCGTCGACCGGGCCGTGGGGCACCGAGGCGCGATCTGGGCCGTGCTGCTGCTCTGCTTCGGGCCGCTCGGGTTCCTGTTCTCCGTCGGGTACGCGGAGGGGCTGATGCTCTTCCTGCTCTTCGGAGGCGTGCTCGCGATGCAGCAGCGGCGGTACGGGCTCGTGCTCGCGTGCGGCGTGGTCGCGGCGTTCACGCGGCCGGGAGCGCTGGCGCTGGCGCTGGCCCTCGCCGTGCACCTCGTGGTGCGCTGGCGGACGGAGCGGGCTGCGGGCCCGTCGTCGGGTCACGAGCCTGCTGCCGGGGCCTCGTGGGCGTCGTCGCCGTCGGCGTCGTCGTCGCCCCGGTTGCGGCCGTGGCCGTGGCCGTGGCAGGTGCTGCCCCGGCGCGACCTCGTGCAGATCGTCACGGCGGGAGCGGCCGTCGCCGCCGCCGGGCTCGCCTGGCCCGTCGTGGCGCACCTCGCCACCGGGCAGCACGACGCCTACCTGCAGACGGAGATGGCCTGGTGGGTCGACTACGTCGGTCGCCCGGGCTTCGTCCCCCTGACGCCGTGGTTCCTGCTCGCCGGGCGCTGGCTCGGCATCGGCGGCATCGCCCTCGTGCTCGCGCTGCTCGTGCTCGCCGCCGTGTGGTTCACCCGCCGGTCGACGTTGCGCCTGGGCCACGAGACGGTCGCGTTCACCGCCAGCTTCGCGCTCTACCTCGTCGCCGTGTTCCTGCCGCAGCAGAGCCTGTTCCGGCTGCTGCTGCCGCTGACGCCGCTGCTCGGCGCACCGGCCGTCTCCGAGCGGCCCGTCGTGCGCCGGACGCTGCTCGTCGGCGGGATCGTCCTGCAGCCGGTGGCTGTCGTGCTGCTCTGGCTGTACGTCGCGCCGTAGACGCGGCGCGCTCGCACCGTAGCCGCAGTCGCCTCACGTGCCCCGTCCGGGGGTGTTCACCTGCCGCACCGCGTCCGTTCACCGGGCGGACACGACCGCGGGTTCTGCTGGGCTCGGACGTGCAGGGAGTGCACGCCCACTCGCGACCACGATCACTGGAGCAGACACGTGACCCCCACGAACACCCGCCGCCGCCGCGCGGCACTGGCCACGGGGGCGGTGGCGACCCTCGCCTCCGTCGCCCTCGTCCTCAGCCCGGCCGTCGCCCTCGCGGCGACTCCGGCCGACGTCGCCGACAACGGCGGGGCCGCCCGCAGCGCGGACGACAGCACGGCCGCCCTGCTCGAGTCGGTGAAGGCGGGACCGGCGAAGAACGTCATCCTGCTGATCGGCGACGGCATGGGCGACAGCGAGATCACGTCGGCCCGCAACTACGCCTACGGCGCCGGCGGGACGCTGCCCGGCATCGACGCCCTGCCCCTCACCGGCCAGTACACGACGTACTCGCTCGGCAAGGACGGCAAGCCCGACTACGTGCCCGACTCGGCCGCGACCGGCTCGGCCTGGGCCACCGGCACGAAGACCTACGACAACGCGATCTCGGTCGACATCGCGGGCACCCCGCAGGACACCCTCGTCGAGATCGCCAAGGCCAACGGCCTCAAGACCGGCAACGTCTCGACCGCCGAGCTGCAGGACGCGACGCCGGCCGTCCAGGCGGCCCACGTCGCGGCGCGCAGCTGCTACGGCCCCGACTCGGTGACCCAGTGCGGCGCGGACGCCCTCGACCAGGGCGGCCTCGGCTCGATCAGCGAGCAGATCATCGGCACCCGCGCCGACCTCACCCTCGGCGGAGGCGCGGCGTCGTTCCGCCAGACGGCTCGCGCCGGCCAGTGGACCGGCCAGACCCTCGACGCCCAGGCGACCGACCGCGGCTACCAGCGGATCACCGACCGGGCCGGCCTCGACGCCCTGACGGCCGCCGACCAGACCGCGCCGGTGCTCGGCACCTTCGCGGACGGCAACTTCCCCACGCGCTTCGCCTCGACGACGGCGACCGTGGGAGGCGCCGACCTCGCACCGCAGGCCTGCCAGCCGAACCCGGCACGCCTCAGCACCGACCTGTCGCTCGCCTCGCTCACCGAGAAGTCGATCGACCTGCTCGACGGCGACGACGGCTTCTTCCTGCAGGTCGAGGGCGCCTCCATCGACAAGCGCGACCACAGCGCCGACGCGTGCGGCCAGATCGGCGAGGTGCTCGACCTCGACGAGGCGGTCCGCTCGGCCCTCGACTTCGCCGAGGCCGACGGCGAGACGCTGGTCATCGTCACGGCCGACCACGCCCACACCAGCCAGATCGTCGACTCGACTCCCCCGGCCACGCTCAGCACGGCCCTGACCACCGTCGACGGCAGCACCATGAAGATCGCCTACGGCACCGCCGCGGCCGGCGGGTCGCAGCAGCACACCGGAACGCAGCTGCGCGTCGCCGGCTACGGCCCGGGAGCCGCGAACGTCGTCGGCCTGATCGACCAGACCGACAACTTCTTCACCATCGCGAACGCGCTGCAGCTCGACCGCGACCTGGTCGCGCTGAGCGCCGACGCGACGATCGCCGCGCCGACGCAGGTCGCGCCGGGCGCCACGTTCGACGTGGTCGTCTCGGGTCTCGACGGCGACCGCCAGGCGTCGGGCACCCTCGACGGAGCCAGCCTCGGCACGGTCGACGTGATCGACGGTGTCGCGACGTTCACGGTGACGGCACCGGCCGGGCTGGGCGACCGGACGGTCACGGTCACGGGCGTGCAGACGCGCACCGTGCGGAGCGCCGCGGTCTCGGTCGTGGCCGACCCCGTCGCCTCGCCGTCGCCCTCGGCTCCCGCCACCGGCGGGGCCGGCGGCACGGGCGCCGGCGTCGGCGGCTCGGGCTCCGGCACGGCCGCGGGGTCCGGCCCGCTCGCCTTCACCGGCTCGGACGCGCTCCCTGCTCTCGTGCTCGCCCTGCTGCTCGCGGGCGCCGGCACGGTGCTCGTGGCACGTCGGCGACGCCGCACCCTGATCGACCACTCGGGGCTGTAGCCCCGGCGGGAGATCGACGGGAGGCGCGGGGCCGACAGGGCCCGCGCCTCCTGCACGTCCCGGTCCCTGCGGTGGACCGCCTCGACACGTCCCGGCCGGACCGGCTGCGACGAGGACTCAGGCGACGGCGGTCGATCGCGGTCGCGACGCCCCCCGTCGGGACCGCGAACGACGCCGTCTCCTGAACGCTCGACGCCCGGTGACATCGGGCCGGCGGGCAGGTCGGCCCGCGGGGGCCTACGCGGCGACGCGGGCGTGCGCGTCGGCCAGCAGCTCGACGGAGCGCAGGCGAGCCGACGTGGCGAGCGACGAGTGCGCGACGATGACCTCGTCCGCGTCGGCGCTGCGGGCGAACTCGGCGACGTAGTCCGCCACCTCCTCGCCCGTGCCGACGCCGGTGAAGGTCGTCATGCTGGCGACGTGCGCACCGACGGGCGTGCGCAGGAGATGATCGAGCTCGTCGTCGCCGAAGGTCCGGTCGACCGTGATCTGCCCGCTCTGGCGCAGCAGCATGAGCAGGCGGGCGCGCTTGACGTCCGCGAGCTGCCGGTGGGCGTCGTCCGAGTCGTCCGACGCGATGGCGTTGACGCCGGCGATGACGTACGGGGCGTCGAGCTGGGTCGACGGCTGGAACTCGCGGCGGTAGATCGCCACGGCGTCGTGCAGCATGTCCGGCGCGAAGTGCGACGCGAACGCGAACGGCAGGCCGAGCGCGGCGGCGAGCTGCGCCCCGAAGGTCGACGAGCCGAGGATGTACAGCGGCACGTTCGTCCCGGCGCCGGGCGTGGCGCTGACGCCGGGGATGCGCGACTGGCCGGCGAGGAAGGCCTGCAGCTCGACGACGTCCTGCGGGAACCGCTCGGACGACGCCGGGTCGCGGCGCAGCGCACGGAACGTCGCCTGGTCGCTGCCGGGCGCACGGCCGAGGCCGAGGTCGATCCGCCCCGGGTGCAGGGTCTCGAGGGTGCCGAACTGCTCGGCGATGGTCAGCGGCGAGTGGTTCGGCAGCATCACGCCGCCCGATCCGAGCCGGATCGTCGACGTCTGGCTCGCCACGTGGGCGATCAGCACCGACGTCGCGCTCGACGCGATCGTCGCCATGTTGTGGTGCTCGGCGTACCAGACGCGTCGGTACCCGCTCTTCTCGGCCTGCTGCGCGAGGGCGACGGACGCCGCGAAGCTGTCGCGCGCCGTCTCTCCGGGTGCGATGGGGGCGAGGTCCAGGATCGAGAGGGGAACGGTCATGGGGACTGCAACCACGGAGGCGCGGGCGGTGTTCCCACGGGTGCTGTCCCGACGACGGAGGAGGCGGCCCGTGCCGTCCCTCGGGACCGCGCGGACCGCCTCCTCGGCTGGCTCTGCCGGCTGCTACAGGCCGCGCGCCAGGCGGTGGTACGCCGCGTTCCAACGCACCTCGCGCGTGAACTCGCGCATGGTGGTGTGCTCGTCGATGATGAGCAGCTCGGTCTCGAGGATGCGCGCCAGGTCCTCGAAGGCCTCGAGGCCGACGGCCGTCGACATCACGGTGTGGTGGGCGGCGCCGGCCGTGAGCCAGGCCTCGGCCGAGACGGCGAACGACGGGCGGGGCTCCCAGACGGCACGGCCGACCGGCAGGTTCGGCAGGTCGGCGTCGGGCTCGACCACGTCGACGACGTTGACCGTGAGGCGGAAGCGGTCGCGCACGTCGCTCATCGCCACGACGACGGCCTCGCCGGGGTCGGCCGTGAAGACCAGGCGGACCGGGTCGTCCTTGCCGCCGATGCCGAGCTCGTGCACCTCGAGCGACGCGCGGGCCGAGCTCAGCGACGGGCTGACCTCGAGCATGTGCGCGCCGAGGATCTTCTCGGCGCCGGGCACGAGGTGGTAGGTGTAGTCCTCCATCAAGGAGGCGCCCCCCGGCAGGCCGGCGCCCATCACGGCGGCGGCACGCACCAGCACCGAGGTCTTCCAGTCGCCCTCGGCGCCGAAGCCGTAGCCCTCGGCCATCAGGCGCTGCACCGCGAGGCCGGGGAGCTGCTTCAGCGCCCCCAGGTCCTCGAAGTTGGTCGTGAAGGCGCCGAAGCCGCCCGCCTCGAGGAACGAGCGCAGCCCGATCTCGATCGCCGCGCCGTCGCGCAGCGACTGGTGGCGCTCGCCTCCCGCACGCAGCTCGGGGACGACGTCGTACTCGCGCTCGTACAGGGCGACGAGGTCGTCGACCGCGGACTCGGGGGCCGCGGCCACCGCCTCCGCCAGCTCGTTGACGCCCCAGGTGTTGACCTGCACGCCGAACGCGAGCTCGGCCTCGGTCTTGTCGCCCTCGGTGACCGCGACGAAGCGCATGTTGTCGCCGAAGCGAGCGAGCTTCAGCGAGCGCATGGCGGCGGCGCCGGCGGCGGCACGCATCCAGGTGCCGACCTGCTGCTGCACGCGCGGGTCGCTGACGTGGCCGACGACGGTCTTGCGCGGCGCGCCCAGGCGGGTCTGGACGTAGCCGAACTCGCGGTCGCCGTGCGCGGCCTGGTTCAGGTTCATGAAGTCGAAGTCGATCTCGGCCCAGGGCAGCTCGACGTTCGCCTGCGTGTGCAGGTGCAGCAGGGGCTTGCGGAGGGCGTCGATGCCGCCGATCCACATCTTGGCCGGGCTGAAGGTGTGCATCCAGGCGGTGACGCCGATCACGGAGTCGTCGAGGTTGGCCTCGAGCATGGTGCGCTTGATCGTCTCGGCGTCGGTGAGGACGGGCTTCCAGACGAGCTCGACGGGCACGTCGGAGGCGGCGGCGAGCTCGTCGGCGATGGCCTTCGACTGCTCGGCGACCTGGCGGAGCGTCTCCTCGCCGTAGAGGCCCTGGCTGCCGGTGAGGAACCAGACCTGCTTCGAGGCGAGGAAGGCCTCGGGGTCGACGGGGGTGGCGGGGGTCGTGCTGGTGCTCATGCGAGTGCTCCTGAGGGCTTCTGGCCGTAGACGTTCTGGTAGCGGTCGAAGAGAGCGTCGATGCTCTCGACCGGGATGGGGATCGGCTCGCCGAGCTGGCGGCTGAGATGGACGGTGCGCGCGACGTCCTCGGTCATGACGGCCGCCTTGACGGCGTCGCGGGCGTCCTTGCCGATGGTGAAGACGCCGTGGTTCTGCATCAGGACGGCGCGGCTGCGGTGGCCCTCGAGCGTGCCGACGATGCCCTCGCCGATCGACTCGTCGCCGATGATCGCGAACGGGCCGATCGGGATCTCCCCGCCGAACTCGTCGGCCATGGCGGTGATCACGCACGGGATCGCCTCGCCGCGGGCGGCCCAGGCCGTGGCGTAGGTGGAGTGCGTGTGCACGACTCCCCCGACCTTCGGCATGTGCCGGTACACGTAGGCGTGCGCCGCGGTGTCGCTCGAGGGGCTGCGCTCGCTGCCGGGACTGCCTTCGACGACGCTGCCGTCGAGGTGGCAGAGGATCTGGTTCTCGGGCGTCAGGTCGTCGTAGTCGACGCCGCTCGGCTTGATCACGAACAGGTTCGTGCCGGGCACGCGCTGCGAGACGTTGCCGCCCGTCCAGACCACGAGGCCGTACCGGGTCAGCTGGGCGTGCAGGTCGCAGACGGCACGGCGCGTCTCGTCGATGGCGGTCTCGGTGGCGCGGTCGATGAAGCTCACGCGGTCACCTCCGCAGCGGTGTCGGCGGCAGCGTCGGCGCCTGCCGAGCCGCCGGAGGCGGCGGGCGCCTCGGGCTCGGCGGCCGGTGCGCGCGAGCCGCCCCGCGCCTCCCTGCTGATCGCCTTGAGGCGGTGCATCACGTCGTTGCCGCCGCGCCCGAACCAGTCGTGCAGCAGCAGGTACTCGGCGTAGAGCGCGTCGTACGCGTCGGCGGCGGCAGGGTCGGGCGTGTAGGAGGCGCGGTCCAGGCTGCCCATCGCGTCGCTGGCCACGCGGGTGTCCGGGTAGGCACCCGCGGCGACGGCGGCGTGGATCGCGGAGCCGAGCGCGGGGCCCTGCTCGCTCCGGATCGTGGAGATCGGCATGCGAAGGACGTCGCTGTAGGTCTGCATCAGGTGGCGGTTCTTGAGCAGGCCGCCGGCGGCGATGAACTCGGTGACGGGGACGCCGGAGTCGTTGAAGGCCTCGACGATGCGTCGCGTGCCGAACGCCGTGGCCTCGAGCAGCGCCCGGTAGCCGTCCTCGGGGGTCGTGCCGAGCGTCTGGCCGACGATCACGCCGCTCAGCTCGTGGTCGACGAGCACCGACCGGTTGCCGCTGTGCCAGTCGAGCGCGACGAGGCCGTGGGCGCCGACGGGCTGCTCGTAGGCGAGGTCGGTCAGGTACTGGTGCACGCTGGTGCCTGCCGCCTCCGCCGCGTCGACCGAGGACTGCGGCACCTGGTTGCGGACGTACCAGGCGAAGATGTCCCCGACGCCCGACTGACCGGCCTCGTAGCCGTAGAAGCCCTCCGTGATGCCGCCGTCGACGACGCCGCACATGCCGGGGACCTCGGCCAGCTCGGCGCCGTTCATGACGTGGCAGGTGCTCGTGCCCATGATCGCGACCATCTGGCCGGGCTGCGTGGCCTTGGCGGCGGGGGCCGTGACGTGCGCGTCGACGTTGCCGACGGCGACGGCGATGCCCTCGGGCAGGCCGGTCCAGCCGGCCGCCTCCGCCGTCAGCGTCCCGGCGGCGTCGCCGAGGGCGCCGATCTCGTGCACGACCTTCGTCTCGGCGAAGTCGGCGAAGTCGGGGTTGAGCGCGGCGAGGAACTCGCGGCTCGGGTACTCGCCGTCCTGCAGGATGCCCTTGTAGCCGGCCGTGCAGGCGTTGCGGACGTACCGGCCGCTGAGCTGCCAGATGATCCAGTCGGCGGCCTCGACCCAGTGCTCGGTCGCGGCGTAGACCTCGGGGTCCTCCTCGAGCAGCTGGAGCCCCTTGGCGAACTCCCACTCGCTCGAGATGAGACCGCCGTAGCGCGGCAGCCACGACTCGCCGCGTTCGCGGGCGAGCTCGTTGATGCGGTCGGCCTGGCCCTGGGCGGCGTGGTGACGCCACAGCTTGACGTAGGCGTGCGGCCGGTCGGCGAACTGCTCGAGCTCGTTGAGGGGCGTGCCGTCGGCCGTCGTGGGGACCATCGTGCAGGCGGTGAAGTCGGTGCCGATGCCGATGACGGAGGCCGGGTCGACGCCGGACTCGGCGAGGGCACGGGGCACGGCCTGCTTGAGCACGTCGACGTAGTCGCTCGGCACCTGCAGCGCCCAGTCGGCGGGCAGACGGGCCCCGCCGACGGGCAGGGTGCGATCGACCACGGCGTGCGAGTACTCGTGGGTGGCGGTGCCGAGCTCGGCCCCGTCGGACACGCGGACGACGACCGCCCGTCCGCTCAGCGTGCCGAAGTCGACGCCGACGACGTGTGCGTCGGGCGCGGCGGTGGTGTCTGCCATGGAACGTCCTTGTCCTGGTGGTGCGAGCCCCGGAGGGGCAGGTCTGGTGGTCTGCCCACGCGAAAGTGAGCGCTCACATTCTCACACGTCGCGGGTGGTGCGTGCAACGCGGGAGGGCCCCGGAGAGGACCGGACGAGGCCGGCCCGGCGACGGCTCAGCGCCGAGGCGGCGCCGTCGAGCGCCGGACGACCAGCTCGGGCAGCACGGCGTCGACGGCCTCGTCGTCGCCCGCGAGCACGGCCTCGACCGTGTCCATGATGCGGCGGCCGAGGGCCTCGAAGTCCTGCCTGACGGTCGTGAGCGGGGGCAGGAAGTGCGCCGCCTCCGGCACGTCGTCGAAGCCGACGATGCTCACGTCGCGGGGCACCTCGAGGCCCGCGTCGCAGAACGCGTGCACGGCGCCCAGGGCCATCTGGTCGTTGGCGCAGAACACCGCGGTGACGTCTCCGCGCTCGGCGAGCTCGAGACCCAGCCTGTGCCCGGAGGCGGGCGTCCAGTCGCCCCGCAGCAGCGGCCCCGCGTCGAGGCCGAGCCGCCCGCACGCGTCGCGCCAGCCGCGCTCGCGGTCGCGCCCGTCCATCCACGCCTCGGGCCCCGCCACGTGGGCGACGGATCGGTGGCCGAGCGAGGCGAGGTGCTCGACGGCGAGCTCGGCACCGGCGGCCTGGTCGATCGACACGGCGTGGTGGCCGTCCTCGGCGACGCTGTCGGCGGTGACGAGGGGAACGGCCACCCGGGAGGAGCGCAGCACCTCGAGAGCCTCGGCATCCGGCGCGATGAGCACGATGGCGGCCACCGCCTGGCCGACGAAGGCGTCGACGGCCTGCTGGACGGCCCGGGCGTCGTCGCCGTCGAGGGTGGCCATCGACACCTGGTAGCCGGCACGGCGAGCGGCGCCGTTGAAGCCGTGCATCGTGCTCGACGGGCCGTAGAAGGGGAACCCGGTGCTGATGAGCCCGATCGAGCGGGTCTTGCGGCTGGCGAGCGCCCGCGCGGTGAGGCTCGGGCGGTAGCTCAGCTTCTCGACGGCCGCGTCGACCTTCGCCTTGGTGGCCGGGCGCACGGTGGGGTCGCCGTTGACGACGCGCGACACCGTCTGGTGCGAGACGCCGGCCTCGGCCGCGACGTCGAAGAGGGTTGCCACTGTCTGATCCTAAAGGTCGTACGATTCCGGGCCGCGTCGAGGGATCAGGCACGAGCGGCGGCACCGCCGCCGGACGACGGAGGCGCGGTCCCCCCTGGGCCGCGCCTCCTGATCCGTCGACCGACCGACCGGTCGACGAGCCTCGTGGTGCCGAGCTGGTGCTCGCTCGCTGCTGCTACTTGCCGCTGGAGGCGGCCCGGCGCTTGTTGAAGACGTCGAACGCGACCGCGGCGAGCAGCACGAGCCCCTTGATGAGGGACTGGTACTCGGTGCCGACGCCGAGGATCGACATGCCGTTGTTCAGGATGCCGATGATCAGGCCTCCGACGATGGCGCCGGTGACCGTGCCGATGCCGCCCGTGACCGCCGCGCCGCCGATGAAGACGGCTGCGATGGCGTCGAGCTCGAACCCGTTGCCGGCGCTGGGGCTGGCGAGGTTCAGCTGGCCGGTGAAGACCAGGCCGGCCAGGGCGGAGATGACGCCCATGTTGACGAACAGCAGGAACGTGACGCGCTTCGTCTTGATGCCCGACAGCTCGGCGGCGTGCAGGTTGCCGCCGATCGCGTAGACGTGACGGCCGAAGACCGAGTTCTTCATGACGGTCGAGTACACGACGACGAGCACCGCGAGCACGACCAGGACGATCGGGGTGCCCGAGTAGCTGGCGAGGAGGAACCCGATGTACATGACGAGCGCGACCGTGAAGACCATCTTCGTGATGAACCACAGGAACGGCTCGTCCTCGAGCTGGTACTTGCGGCGCGTGGCACGGCCGCGCAGGCCGGTGCCGATGAGGGCCACGGAGGCGATGGCGCCGAGGACGAGCGTCAACGGCTCGTACCCGGTGGAGCCGAACGCGGGGAGGAAGCCCGAGCCGATGTCGCGGAAGCCCTGGGGGAAGGGCGAGATCTGCTGGCCCTGCAGCGCGATCTGCGCGGCGCCGCGGAAGGCGAGCATGCCCGCCAGGGTGACGATGAAGGCGGGGATGCCGAAGTAGGCGATCCAGAAGCCCTGCCAGGCGCCGACCAGGCCGCCCAGCACGAGGCAGAGGACGACCGCGACGGGCCAGGGCAGGCCCCACTGCGTGATCATGACGCCGGCCATGGCGCCCGTGAAGGCCACGATCGAGCCCACGGAGAGGTCGATGTGCCCCGCGATGATCACCATCACCATGCCGATGGCGAGGATCAGGATGTAGCTGTTCTGGACGACCAGGTTCGACACGTTGATCGGCGCGAGCGTGATGCCGTTGGTCGTGACCTGGAAGAACAGCACGATCACGATCAGCGCGATGAAGAGGCCGATCTGGCGCAGCTGCCCGCCGAGGTACGAGACCGCACCGACGATCGGGTTGCCGCCGGAGCCGCTCTGCGGCTGACGGGAGGTGGGCGACCCGCCCGTGGGCTTCGGGTCGGTGGCCTGGGTGGGGCTAGGCGCGCTCATTGACGGGGCTCTCTCGTTCGAGGGTCATGTACTTCAGGAGGAACTCGGGGGTCGCCTCGGCGATCGGCACGTCGGCCGTGATGCGTCCCTCCGAGAGCGTGTAGACGCGGTCGCAGATGCCGAGGATCTCGGGGAGCTCGCTCGAGATGACGATCACTCCCTTGCCGGCGTCCGCGAGCTGGTTGATGATCGTGTAGATCTCGTACTTCGCGCCGACGTCGATGCCGCGGGTGGGCTCGTCGAGGATCAGCACGTCGGGGTCGGTGTACATCCACTTCGAGAGCACGACCTTCTGCTGATTGCCGCCCGAGAGCTTGCCCGTCAGGGCGGCCACGCTCGGCGCCTTGATGTTCATGCTCTTGCGGTACCCCTCGGCGACCGTGCTCTCCTCGGAGCCGTTGACGAAGCCCGCCTTGGCCAGCTTGCGGAGGGCCGAGCCCGAGACGTTCCGGGTGATGTCGTCGATGAGGTTCAGGCCGTACTTCTTGCGGTCCTCGGTCGCGTAGGCGATGCCGGCCGCGATGGCCTTGCTCACCGTGCTGGTGTCGATCTTCTCGCCCCGCTTGTAGACGGTGCCCGAGATCCCGGTGCCGTAGCTCTTGCCGAAGACGCTCATGGCGAGCTCCGTCCGCCCGGCGCCCATGAGGCCCGCGATGCCGACGATCTCGCCGGCCTTCACGTGCAGGTTCGCCTGGTGGATGATCTCGCGGGTCGCGTCGAGCGGGTGGTGGACGGTCCAGTCCTCGATGCGGAGGAGCTCCTCGCCCACGACGCTCTCGTGAGCCGGGTACCGGCTCTCGAGGTCGCGGCCGACCATGCCCTTGATGATGCGGTCCTCGGTGACCTCGCCGGCGTGCATGTCGAGCGTCTCGATCGTCTTGCCGTCGCGGATGATGGTGACCTTGTCGGCGATCGCCTTGATCTCGTTCAGCTTGTGGCTGATGATGATCGACGTGATCCCCTGCCCCTGCAGGCTCTTGATGAGGTCGAGCAGGTGGGCCGAGTCGTCGTCGTTCAGCGCCGCCGTCGGCTCGTCGAGGATCAACAGCTTGACCTTCTTCGAGAGCGCCTTGGCGATCTCGACGAGCTGCTGCTTGCCCACCCCGATGTCGGTGACCTTGGTCACCGGGTTGTCGCGAAGGCCGACGCGGGCCAGGAGGCCGGCGGCGTCGAGGTTCGTCTTGTTCCAGTCGATGAAGCCGCCCTTGGACTGCTCGTTGCCGAGGAAGATGTTCTCGGCGATCGACAGGAAGGGGCTGAGCGCCAGTTCTTGGTGGATGATGACGACGCCCGCGGCCTCGGAGTCGTTGATGTTCTTGAAGTCGACGGGCTGGCCGTCGAGCAGGATCTGGCCGTCGAAGGAACCCGAGGGGTAGACCCCCGACAGCACCTTCATGAGCGTCGACTTGCCGGCGCCGTTCTCGCCGCAGATCGCGTGGACCTGGCCGCGCTCGACCTCCAGCGTGACGTCCTGCAGGGCCTTGACGCCGGGGAACGTCTTCGTGATGTCGCGCATCTCGAGGATCGTGTTCGCCACGTGTTCCTTCTCTCGTGCATGGGGTGGGGCGGAGCTGTGGGGCGCAGGAGGTGCGGGGCAGGTGCACCGCACCTCCTGCGCCCCGGGGAGGGGAGACCTACTTCAGGTCGGCCTCGGTGAAGTAGCCGCTGTCGACGAGGACCTCCTTGTAGTTGTCCTTCGTCACGATCGTCGGCTGGAAGAGGTACGTCGGCACGACCTTCTCGCCGTTGTCGTACGTCTCGTCGTCGTTCGTCTCAGGCGTCTCGCCCTTGAGGATGTCGTCGGCCATCACGACGGACTGGTCGGCGAGCTGACGGGTGTCCTTGTAGATGGTCGAGTACTGCTGGCCGGCGATGATCGACTTGACCGAGGCGGCCTCGGCGTCCTGGCCCGTGACGACGGGGAGCGCGTCGGAGCTGTAGCCGGCACCCTCGAGCGCGGAGATGATGCCGATCGAGATGCCGTCGTAGGGCGACAGCACGCCGTCGAGCTTCGTGCCGCCCGAGTAGGTCGACGCGATGAGGTTCTGCATGCGGGCCTTGGCGGTCGCCGGGTCCCACTGCTGCGTCGCGACCTGCGTGAAGTCGGTCTGGCCGGAGCCGACCGTGATCGAGCCGTCCTCGATGTAGGGCTTGAGGGTGTCCATCGCGCCGTTGAAGAAGAACGTGGCGTTGTTGTCGTCGGGGCTGCCGGCGAAGAGCTCGATGGTCTTGGGGTCGGCGCCCTCCACCTTCGCACCGTCGGCGTCGGCGAGGCCGAGACCGGTGAGGAGGCTGGTCGCCTGGTCGACGCCCACCTTGTAGTTGTCGAACGACACGTAGTAGTCGACGTTCTCGTTGCCGGTCAGGAGGCGGTCGTACGAGATGACCTCGATGCCGGCCGCGGCCGCGGAGTCGAGCTGGTCGCTGAGCGAGCCGCCGTCGATCGAGGCGACGATCAGGACCTTGGCGCCCTTGGTGATCATGTTGCTGACCTGCTGCACCTGCTGCGGGATCTTGTTGTCGGCGTACTCGAGGTCGACCTTGTAGCCCTTCTTCTCGAGGGCGCTCTTGACGGCGTCGCCGTCCTTGATCCAGCGCTCGGAGACCTTGGTGGGCATCGCGACGCCGACGAGGGCGCCCGCGTTGTCTCCGCCGCTGTCGCCGCTGCCGCTGTCGGCGCCACGGCCGCCGCCGCCGGCGCAGCCTGCGAGGGAGACGGCGAGACCGGCGGCGACGATGCCGACCATGAGCTTCTTGTTGTTCACGGGGATTCCTTCGTGTCCGTGTCATCTCGACGGCGTCGTCGATGACGGATGGTGTGCTGCGGGGGTGGTGCAGGGATCGGCGGGGCCGGGCGGCGGGACGTCGCGGGGCCGGGCCGGGAGCGGCGGGACGCGACCGGGGGTCGCGTCGAGCCGGCCGGCGCACGGGGAGGTGCGCCGGAGCTGAGGGGCCTAGGCGGAGGAGGAGGCGCGGAGGGCCGAGGAGGCGGCGGCGACGCGAGCGGTCGGCGCGGTCGCCCAGGAGGCGGCGCGAGCGGCCGAGAAGTCGGCTGCGGCCCGGCGCGGGGCCGAGGCGGCGGTGGCGGGGGTGGTGCGAGCGGTGCGGTTCACAGGTGACCTCTTCGTCAGGTGGTGTGTCGCTGGTGCGCGGGACGGTGCGGGGGTGTGTGGCTGGCGGTGCTGAGCGGCTCCGATGCCGGGGCCGTGCGTCGCCGGTGCGGCTGCTGTGCCGACCCGACGAGGCGGATGTGACCGTTTCATGTGAGCGCTCACATCTGCGGTCCGGGGCAACTATGAGGCAGGCCGCGACCGATGTCAAGTCGCGCGCACGGGGGCCAGGGTTCACACGCCGGATACACGCCGTTCACGGGCCTGAGCGGAACGCGGGGCACGATGTGCGCATGATCACCGTCACGGCCACCGTCCACACAGCGCACGACAGCGCCGGGTTGTTCTGGCTGTCGCGGCGCCTCCTGGCCGAGCACACGACGGCGAGGGTCGACGAAGGGCAGTACCTCGTGCAGCTCGCCGACGCGGGGACGGTGCTGCTCACCGAGCTGCCCGAGATGCTGCGCTTCGACGTCGTCGTGCGCGACGAGCTGGCCGCCCGGCGCACCCGCCGCGCCCTCGACAGCGTGCTCGACCGATGGTCGCTCGGCGCCGTGTCGGCGGTCACCTGGCAGACGGCGCCGCTCGGGGCGGAGCCGATCGGCGCGTAGACGAGCCGACCCCAGGGGGCGCGACCCGGCCGCTCAGCCGGCTCGCGCCTCCTGCGAGGCCCTGTCGCGCCTCCTGCGGTCTCGGTCAGGCGATCGCGGCGATCGTCCACGAGGCGGTGTGCGACTCCCCCGGCGCGAGGCGGACGAGGTCGACGCCGCTCGTGAAGGCGTCGGGCGGGCAGGTCATCGGCTCGACGGCGAGGCCGAGCCGGTCGAGCTCGGGCTCGGGGCGGTCGCCGGTGTGCACCTGGACCCAGGGCAGCTCGGAGACGGCCCACGACATCGCGACGCCGTGGCCGTCGCGGGCGACGACCTCGACCGTGGCGCGCCCCTCGGCGTCCGCGTCGATCTCGGTGAAGGCGTGGTCGACGAACAGGTCGCCGACGGTGCGGGCCTCGCGGAAGTCGAAGCCCTCGCGCTCGGTGACGCCGTGGACGCCGGTCGGGACGAGGCGATCCTCGGTGACCTCGAGGTAGCTCGCCGCGGGCAGCAGCAGCGACCAGTCGTCGACCCGGCCCTCGCCGGCGACGAGGTACGGGTGCGGGGCGACGCCGTACGGCGCCGTGCCCTGCCCGACGTTCGTCGCCGTGACGGTGGTGACGAGGCCGGCGTCGCCGAGCTCGTACACGGCCCGGAGCTCGAGACGGTAGGGGTAGCCGTCGCTCGGTGCGAGCTGGGTCACGAGGGAGGCGCGGCGCGGGTCGGCCTCGTCGGCCGGGTCGGACGCCCAGTCCGCCCACTGCACCAGGCCGTGCAGGGCGTGGCCGCGCTCGACCTCGGTGAGCGGCAGCTGCCGCTCGACCCCGTCGTCGTCCCACGAGCCGTCGACGACCCGGTTCGGCCACGGCGCGAGCAGCGCGCCGCGGTACAGGGGGCGCACCTCGTCGACGCCGAACGGGACGACGAGGTCGCGACCGTCGTGCCTGAGCGAGCGGAGCGTCGCACCGACCCCGGCGATCTCGGCCCGGTACGGGCCGTGCTCGAGCACGGTGCGGATGCCGCTGACGGGCACGGCGGCAGGCGTCGCCGGATCGGTGACGGCGGTGGTGGTGGTGGTGGTCTCAGGCACGGGCGGCTCCTCCGAAGACGGTGTGGTCGAGGTGCGCGTTGCGGAACCGGCCCTCGGGGTCGACGGCGGCGGCGTGGGCCGCGAAGTCGTCCAGTCGAGGGTAGCGACGACGCAGGACCCCGTGGTCGAGGCCGGCCACCTTGCCCCAGTGGGGGCGGGCGTCGAACGGGGCCAGCGCCTCCTCGACGCTCGGGAGCACCGCGAGCACCGCCTCCGTGTCGCGCCGCCAGGTGAAGTGGAACGCGATGCTGTCACGGCCGCCGCTCGGGCTGAGCCAGGCGTCGTCGGCGGCGACGCTGCGGATCTCGCTGACGAAGATCACGTCGGCCAGGCTCTCGCCGAGGGCACGGAGGGCGGCGGCGGCGGCGGGCGCGTGCTCGGCGGGGACGAGGTACTCGCTCTGGATCTCCTCCCCCGCGCTCGGCGTGAACTCGGCGCGGAAGTGCGGCAGCCGGTCGAGCCAGGGGCCGGGGACGCCGAGCTGCGGGGTGACGGCGTCGGCCGCCGTGTCGGGCAGCATGTGCACGGCCTCGGAGGCGGGGCGGGCGCCGAGCGCGACGAGGTCGAGCGGCGTCGCGAGCGGAGCGTCGCCGACCCGCGCCTTCGCCCAGACCTGTCCGACGACGTCTCCGGTCCACCGGGTGAAGAGGCTGACGCTGTAGGCGTGCGCCATCAGTGCCTCGAAGTTCTCGAGGGCCGCCTCCCACGGGAGGTCGTGGTGCACGGTCTGCACGACGTCGAACGTCGGCACGGTGTCGAGCACCAGCGCGGTGACGATGCCGAGGGCACCGAGCCCCACGACGGAGGCGCCGAACGCGTCGTCGCCCCGGCGGACGACGTCGAGCGTCCCGTCGGCCCGCACGATCTCGACCGCGGCGACGCTGGCCGAGAGCGCGGGGTTGCGCACCCCGGAGCCGTGCGTGCCGGTCTGGACGGCGCCGGCCACGCTGATGTGCGGCAGCGAGGCGAGGTTCGGCAGGGCGCGGCCCCGGGCCTGCAGCTCGCGGGCGAGGACGGCGTGCGTGGTGCCGGCCCCGACGCGGACGGTTCCCGCGGCCTGGTCGAGCTCGATCGGCAGCCCGAGCGCCTCGGTCGAGACGAGCACCCCGTCGGTGTCGGCCACCCGGTTGAACGAGTGCCGCGAGCCGATGGCCTTGACCCGACGGCTGGAGGCGACCACGTCGCGCAGCTCGTCGACCGAGGTGGGGGTGCGGAGGTCGGTCGTCGTGTACTCGACGTTCTCGGCCCAGTTGTGCATGAGACTCCTTCGACTCGGTGGCGTGGCCGAGTCTAGTGAGCGCTCACTCGACGCGCGCCGAGTCCGCGCCGGCGCTCGTGTCCCCCTCACTGGGGACCGCCGACCCCCCGGACCGGGGCCGCGTCCCCCGTTGTCCCCCGGGCCAGGACGCGGTTCGCTGGGTACAGGCCCCGGGAGACCGTCGCCGACCGACCACGACCCAGGGGAACACCACGATGGACTCGACCGCACACGGCACCGACGCCGTCCGCGCCTCCGCTCCGCAGCAGCTCCGGCACGACCGCCGGGTGCGCCCCGAACGCGTCGTCCGACTGCGCCGTGCACCCTCGTTCTTCCTCACCTGGCTCGACGTCCCGAACGACGGCAGCGATCCGGCCCTGCCCCTCGGCGCCTGCCTCGTGCTCCGCCGCGTCGGCGGCCAGACCCCCCGCGACGTCGTCGTCGAGCTCCCCGGCGGAGTCGCCCGCCGTGCCGACGCGCTGCGTCGCCGATCGACGATGGGGATCGCGACGCCGACCGAGATCGGCGCCCTCGCCGAGCTCGGCACGGTCTTCGTCGAGTGGACCTCGTCCGACGGCGTCCGCCGCACCACCTGGCTGCGCGTGCCCTCGGTGCCCGCGCGCTACCGCGTCCGCCGCGCCGCCTAGGCAGCTCTCGCGGCGTCCGGGCGGAGCGCCGCCCAGCGCCGGAGCGTCGCCTAGCGCCGGTACGTCGCCGCCGGGTGCGACGCCGGGAGGCGCGGCCCGCCCCCCGTGCAGCGCTCGCGCAGCGTCTCGCCCGGCACGTACGCCTGGCGCACGCGGCCGCGACGGCGCAGCTCGGGCACGACCAGCTCGACGAAGTCGCGCAGCGTGTCGTAGGAGTGGTACTGCCGCAGGTTGATGCCGTCGATCCCCTCCTCGTCGAGCCAGCGCTCGATCTCGTCGGCGACGACCGTGGGTGTGCCTGCGACGAAGAACGCGCCGCCCCAGGCCTCGTCCACGCTCGCGATCAGCTCGCCGACGGTGATGTCGAGGGGCAAGGAGGCGGCCCCCGGGTGCTCGAGGCGCCCCTCCGCTACGAGGGCCTCGCGCACCGTTGTCGCGGGGTCGTGCGACGGCGCGTCGAAGGGCACGCTGCGGTGGACGAGCGCGCCCTGCTCGCTGGCGAACGACCGGTAGAGGGCCAGCTTCTCCGCCACCGCTTCCTCGGTCTCGGCCGTGATCACGCCGGCCTGCACGATGAAGCGGACGTCCTCGGCCGCCCGTCCCGCCTCGACGGCCGCGGCGCGGGTGGCCTCGGCGACACGGGCCACGGCACGTCCGCCGGTGAAGACCACCTCGGCGTTGCGGGCGGCCTGCTCGACACCCGTCGGCGACGCGGTCGCGAGGAACAGCACGGGCGTGCGCTGGGGCGACGGCTCGCTGAGGTGCGGCCCGGCGACCTTGTAGAAGCGGCCCTCGTGGTCGATGGTGTGCACCTTCGACGGATCGGTGTACACGCCCGAGCCGGGCACGAGGCCGTCGGCGGACGGGTCGGCGACGACGGCGTCGTCCTCCCACGAGCCCTCCCAGAGCTTGTAGAGCACGTCCAGGTACTCGGCCGCCCGGGCGTAGCGCTCCTCCTTCGGGATCTGGTCGTCGAGCCCGAAGTTGCGCGCGGCCGACGGCAGGTACGAGGTGACGACGTTCCAGCCGACGCGGCCGCCCGTCAGGTGGTCGAGCGTCGACATGCGGCGCGCGAACGCGAAGGGCGGCTCGTAGCTCGTCGACGCGGTGACGCCGAAGCCCAGGTGCTCGGTCACCGCGGCCATCGCCGGCACGACGAGCATCGGGTCGTTCGCAGGCGCCTGGATCCCCTCGAGCAGGGCCGGCGCCGGGCTGTCGCCGTAGACGTCGTAGGTGCCGAGCACGTCGGCGAGGAACACGGCGTCGAAGCCGCCCTGCTCGGCCAGCCGCGCGAGCTCGGTCCAGTAGCGGATGTCGGTGTACTCGCGACGGTGGTTGCCGGGGAGCCGCCAGAGGCCGTGCGTGATGTGGCCGACGCAGTTCATCTCGAAGAGGTTGAGGATCAGCCTCTTCTTCGGGGCGGCGGCGGTCTCGGGCGGGGGCGTCGGGGCGGTGTCGGCGGTCACCTGCTCGACACTGCCACAGGCCGGAGGCGCGGGCCGAGCCCGATGACTCCCCGCGACGGGCGGCACTGCGGTACCACGACGACGGCACCGTGCTCCGACGAGGGCGACGAGACTGCTCCGTAGCGTCGTGACCATGATCGAAGCCAGCCACCTCACCAAGCGCCACGGCGCCTCCCTCGCCGTCGACGACGTCTCGTTCACCGTCGCCCCGGGGGCCGTCACCGGGTTCCTCGGGCCGAACGGCGCCGGAAAGTCGACCACCATGCGGATGATCGTCGGCCTCGACCGACCGACCTCGGGCACGGTCACCGTGAACGGGAAGCGGTACGCCGACAGCCCGGCTCCCCTGCAGGAGGTGGGGGTCCTCCTCGACGCCGGAGCCGTCCACCCCGGGCGCACGGCCCGCGACCACCTGCGGACCGTGGCCCGCACCCACGGCATCCCCGAGCGCCGCGTCGACGAGGTCATCGGCCTCGCCGGCCTCGAGTCCGTCGCCCGGCGGCGCGCCGGCACCTTCTCGCTCGGCATGGGCCAGCGGCTCGGCATCGCGACCGCCCTGCTCGGCGACCCCGACACGCTCGTGCTCGACGAGCCCGTGAACGGACTCGACCCCGAGGGCGTCATCTGGGTGCGGCAGCTCTGCCGCTCCCTCGCCGCCGAGGGCCGCGCCGTGCTGCTCTCCAGCCACCTGATGAGCGAGATGGCCCAGACGGCCGACCACCTCGTCGTCCTCGGCCGGGGCCGGGTCATCGCCGACGCCTCCGTCGCCGACGTGCTCGCCGGCCAGGGAGGCGGCAGGGTCGCCGTCAGGACCGACTCGGCCGGCCACCTCGAGGCCCTGCTCCGCCCGCTCGGCGGCACCGTGACGCACCTGTCCGCCGACCGTGTCGAGGTCGCGGGGCTGACCGCCGAGCAGATCGCCCGGGCGGCCGCGCCGGCGGGCGTGCTGCTGTTCGAGCTGACGCCCACCCAGACGTCGCTCGAGGACGCCTTCTTCGGCCTCACCCACGACTCGGTCGAGTACCGGTCCGGGTCGAGGACTCAGGCGTGATCGACGGGGGCGCCTCGGGGACGGGCGCTGCCGGGTCCTCGTGACCGGCGCCTCCTGAGTCCTCGACCGGACTCGGCCCCGCAGCTCCGACCTGCGCCCGCTCCTCCCCCTCCTCTCCCCCACCTCCTTCCTCGTTCCTCGCCCCTCCCTCCCGATCGGAGACACCTCGTGACCACCACCACCGCACCCCTCCTCAGCCCGCTCGACCGAGCACCACGCCTGACCTTCGCCCGCGTTGCCTGGTCGGAGCGGACCAAGCTGACGAGCGTCCGCTCGACCTGGCTGATCGCCGCCCTGACCGTCGTCCTGTCCGCTGCGGCGAGCGCCGCCGTCGCCCTCACCGACGCCTCCGACCCTGCCGGCGCGCTGGCGGGCGGGGTGGCGACCACCCTCCGCACGATGGCGCCGGCGACGACGGTCGGTGAGCTGTTCGTCGCCGTGCTGGTCGTGCTCTTCGTCACCCAGGAGTTCGCGACGGGCCAGAAGCGGACCACCTACTCCGCCGTGCCCCGGCGACTTCCGGTGCTCGCGGCGAAGACCCTCGTCGCGGCCGGCGCCGCCGTCGCGCTGTCGGTCGCGTCGTCGGCCGCGGCGTGGGCCGCGTCGAGCCTCGTGCTGCGGGGCACGGGCCTGCGGACGTCGCTCGTCGACCCCGCCGTGCTCCAGGCCGTCGGTGCCGCGGCGGCCTGGCTGGCCGTGCTCACCGTGTTCACCGTGATGGTCGCCACCCTCGTCCGCAGCTCGGCCGGGGCGATCGCCATCGTCCTCGGCGTGCTGCTCGTGCTCCCCGTCGCGGTGGTGCTGCTGACCGCCGGCCAGGACGTCGACTTCTACGCCCTGCTCCTCACGTACGCTGAGACGACCATGAGCCACGTCTTCTCCGGCACGGAGCCCGCCGCCGACCTGGGCCGCGACCTCGCCGTCCTCGCCACGTGGCTCGTCGTGCCGACCGCTGCAGCGACGTGGGCGACTGCGCGTCGCGACATCTGAGATGAGGTCACGGCGCGCCTCCTCGCCGTCCGGGCCTGACGACGTGCACGGGCCTGCCAGGGCGCCGGCACCGGGCGCCGGGTCGCGCGCGACGGCGGCCGCGGCGGCCCTGCGCCCGCCCGGGGCCCTGCGGCGGCGCGTCGCCGCGCACCCGGTGGCGACCGACGTCGTGGTCGCCCTCGCGGCCGGCGCGCTCGGGATCCTCGGGGGCATCTCGAAGATCGCCCCCTGGGTCGTCGTGCTGTCCGCGGCGTGGCCCTGGTACGTGTTCTGGGCCCTGGCCTACGGCTCCCTCCTGCTGCGCCGCCGGCGGCCGGTCACCGTGGTCGTCGTCGTGGTCGCGTCCCTCGTGGGCCAGGCCGCCCTCGACGAGACGGCCCTGCCCTGGGCAGTCACCATCGCGTTCTACTCGGTGGCGGCCTACCGCGGGGCACGCTGGGCCTGGGGCTGCGCCGTGGCCGTCGTGCTGCTGTTCTGGGCCCTGTCGGCCACGCTGGTGCCGGAGCTGGGCTCGGCGCTGGGGGCAGGAGTCGGCATCGTCGTCGTCGTGCTCGTCGGGCTCAACGTGCGCGGCCGCCGCCAGTACCTCGCCGCGCTCATCGAGCGGGCCGGGCAGCTCGAGCGCGAGCGGGACCAGGAGGCGCGCCTAGCCGCCGGTGCGGAACGAGCGCGGATCGCCCGTGAGCTCCACGACGTCGTCGCCCACGGCATGTCGGTCATGATCAGCCTCTCCGACGGGGCCGAGGCCGTCGCCGACGCCGACCCGGCGCGCAGCCGCGACGCGGTGCGGCAGATCGGCACCGTCGGACGGGAGGCGCTGGCCGACATGCGCCGCCTGCTCGGCGTGCTGCACGACGACGACGACGAGGCGGCGCTCGCTCCCCAGCCGGGACTCGACGGCCTCGACGACCTGGTGCAGACCTACCGCTCGGCCGGGCTCCCCGTCTCGCTCACCCGCGTGGGCGAGCTGCCGACCGCTCCCGCCCTGCAGGTGGTCCTGTACCGGACCGTCCAGGAGGGGCTGACGAACGCCCTGAGGTACGCCGAGAGACCCGCCCGGGTCGCGGTCGTCCTGCGGGGTGCCGTGGGGCCGGGCGTCGAGGCGGCGGGCGTCGTGGCGCCGGGCGTCGAGGCGGGCGTCGTGGCGCCGGGCGTCGTGGCGGGCCGCGACCTCGACGGACGAGGGCTCGGCGAGCTGACCGTCGAGGTCGTCGACGACGGCGAGGGCACGGTCCCCGCCGCCTCCGTCGGGACGGAGCGTGGGCTCGTCGGGCTCCGGGAGCGCGCAGCGCTCTACGGGGGCAGACTCGAGGCCGGGCCGCGAGACGAGCTGGGCGGTCGCGGCTGGCGGCTGCGGCTCGTCGTGCCCGACCCGGGTGCCGCAGCAGCTGCTCCGTCCGTCACGACCACGAACACGACCGACGCTGCCGCGGCCGCCGACGCCGACCACTTGCCCGAGGAGGCACCGTGACCGACATCACCGTCATGCTCGTCGACGACCAGGACCTGCTGCGCGCCGGCATGGCCATGGTGCTCGGCGCCCAGCCCGGCCTCCGGATCGTGGGCGAGGCCGCCGACGGCCTGTCCGCCGTCGAGCGCGACGCCGAGCTGCGGCCCGACGTCGTCCTGATGGACGTGCGCATGCCCGCCCTCGACGGGATCGAGGCCACTCGCCGCATCGTCGCGGCGCGCCCGGAGGCGCGCGTCCTCGTGCTGACGACGTTCGACCTCGACGAATACGCCTTCGGCGGCCTGAACGCGGGCGCGAGCGGCTTCCTGCTCAAGGACGCTCCCCCGGCCGAGCTGGTCGCCGCGATCCGCACCGTGGCGGCGGGCGACGCCATCGTGTCGCCGCGCGTCACCCGCGCGATGATCGACCTGTACCGGGGGCGGTTGCCCGATCCTGCGGGCGTGCGCCGCGCCTCCTCGATCGACCTGCTCTCCGAGCGCGAGCGCGAGGTGCTCGTCGCCATCGGACGGGGGCTCAGCAACTCCGAGATCGCCCGCGAGCTCTTCCTGTCCGAGTCGACCGTCAAGACGCACGTCGGACGGGTGCTGGCCAAGCTCGACGCGCGCGACCGGGTGCACGCGGTGATCTTCGCCTACGAGAACGGGCTCGCCGGGGGCTGACTCCGGGCGGCGGGCGCCCTTCGCGGTCGACCGCGTCGAGCGATCAGGAGGCGACGACGCCGAGGGAGCGCGAGCCGCCGGTCGGAGCCCGTCGAGGGCGCTGCTGCCTGAGTCCTCGACACGAGGGCCGCTCCGCTCGACCGCGTCGATCCTTCAGGAGACGACGCCGTGCGCGTCGTGCTCGCCGCCGACGAGGCACGCTCGAGGGCGCTGCTGCCTGAGTCCTCGACACGAGGGCGCCCCGCTCGACCGCGTCGATCCTTCAGGAGACGACGCCGTGCGCGTCGCACTCGCCGCCGATCAGGCACGCTCGAGGGCGCGCTGCCTGAGTCCTCGACACGGCACCGTTCCGCGGTGGCGCCGAGCACGGGAGGCCTGGGCAGGCGACCGTCGGACCCCGACCGGGGCTAGCTGCTCCGACGCCCGCCGCGCACCGCGGGCCCGGTCGGCACCGAGCCCGTGCGGGCCGCCTGCACGGTCGCGATCGACGCCGTCACCACCGAGACGGACGACGTGATGGTGCGGAGGCTCGACGTCGACAGGGTCGACTGCGTGTGTCCCGAGACCGGGAAGCCCCGACGACCGAGGACGACGACCACGAGGCTCGCCCCGACCACGACGGCGGCGACGAACGGCAGCGCGCCGAGGCCGAGCCCGGCCGTGCCGAACACCTGTGCTCCGAGGGCGGCCCCGGCCGCGATGCCGACGTTGGAGCCTGCGTTGACGAGAGCTCCGGCGATGTCCGGGCTGACGCCTCCGGTGCGGATCGCCGCGGCCATGAACAAGGTCCCGGTGGTGCCGTTCGCCGCGACCCAGAGCCCGGCGACCACGAAGGTCCCGACGAGCGAGCCGTGCACGAGGGGCAGGGCGGCGAGGGCCAGCGCCATGACGGCCACGGCGGCGATGAGCGTCTGTCGCGGCGCCCGGTCGACGAAGGCCCCGGCGGTGAGCAGCCCCACGATGCCCGTGACCCCGAGCACGAGGAGGGCAGGCGCGACCGCGTCGTCGCCCAGTCCGGCCGTCATGAGGTACGGGCCGACGTAGGTGTAGACCACGTAGTGCCCGGCGAACAGGAGGAGGTCGGCGACGACGACGGCGAGCAGGCCGGAACGAGCCCAGGCCGCGCCCGAGCCGAGGTGCGGCGACGACTCGCCCCGGACCGCGGGCAGGAACGCCAGCGCCACGACGGCGAGGACGGCGGAGGCGACCGCCACGGCGAAGACCGCGGAGCGCCAGCCGAGGTGGTCGCCGACCGCCGTGGCCAGGGGCACGCCGAGCACGAAGCCGAGCGAGCTGCCCGAGTAGACGAACGCGATGGCCCGGCCCGCGAGGCGGGGCGGGACGATGCGCGTGGCGTACGCCGAGGCCACCGAGAAGAAGAGGGCGTGGGCGACGCCGCCCACGACGCGTCCCACGCAGACCGTCTCGAAGTTCGGGGCGAGCGCGACGATCAGGTTCGACGCGGTGTAGCCGCCGAGTGTCGCGACGAGGACGGCCTTCCGCGGTACACGCGCCGTCACCCACGTCAGCGGCAGCGCGAGCAGGGCGACCGCGAGGGCGTAGACCGTGATGACGACGCCCATGCGCGACTCGGTGACCCCGAGGTCCTCGCTCATCGTCGACAGCAGGCCGACGGGCATCAGCTCGGTCGTGATGGCGAAGAAGGTGGCCAGACCGAGCACGGCGATCCCGACGATCGCCGAGGGGGTGAGGACGTGCGGGGTGCCGTCGTGGCCGTGGGTCGGACGGGGGGCGGGGGTGTCGATGCCGCTCACCCGCATGGACCCGGTGTAGGTCGAGGCCGGGGCCGGGGTCTGCATGCCGGGCTCGGGCTCGGGGGCGAGGGCCACGGAGCCGGTGCGGGTGTCGTCGGGACGCGGGGAGTTCTGGGGCACGGTCAGGCCTTCCTGGACGGGCCGGCCGGGCGCGCACGACGATCAGCTCGTCGAGGGACCGCTCAGCCGACAGGACCCGGCGTGATGACGCGGGCGGTGTCGGGAGGCGGAGCGCGCACGTCGCGGCGGAGGGGCGGGCGTTCGGGGATGGGCCACTCCACGACGAGGGCGTCCGTCCAGTGTCGCACGGCCCCCCGGTCCCTCCGCAAGATCGCGGTCGGCGAGCGGTCCCGCAGTGCCGGAGGCCCAGTGCCGGAGGCGCAGGGCCGGGAGGTTCGGGGCCACGAGCCCCAGAGCCAGGAGGTGCGCCGTCAGCGAGCGCGGCGAGCGGCCAGCGCCGCCTCCAGCAGGTCGGTGAGCACGGTGCCGCGCGACCCCGCGTCCTCCGGGTGCCACTGGACGCACCAGACGGGCGCCTCCTCGTGCTCGACCGCCTCGACCGTGCCGTCGTCGGCGCGGGCGACGACCCTGAGCCCCGCGGCGACCCGGCCGACGGCCTGGTGGTGGGAGCTCCGCACGTCGAGCTCGGTCGCGCCGAGCGCCTTCGCCAGCTCGCTGCCGGGCTCGACGAGCACGCGGTGGTCGACCATGCTGTCGACGGTGTCGTCTCCGACGTGTCCACCGTCGTGGAGGTGCTGCACCAGGTCGCCGCCGAGCGCGACGTTGACGAGCTGCATGCCCCGGCAGATGCCGACGAGCGGGGTGCGTTCCTCGACGGCGCGACGGACGATCGCGACCTGGGCCCGGTCCGCCGCGGGGAACGTCTGGCCGAGGTGCGGCTCGCCCGGGTCGCCACCGTAGAGGGACGGGTCGACGTCCTCTCCCCCGGTGACGATGACCGCGTCCGCCGCAGACAGGCGCTCGTCGAGCTCGGCCTGGGGCGTCTGCGCCGCCGGCACGCGGTCGACGACGAAGCCGACGGCGGTCGCCGCGGCGACGACGCTGGCGGTGAGGCGCCGCAGCTCGGCCTCGAAGGCGGGGTCGTCGCGTCCGCCGTCGGCGACGTCGACGACGAGCAGGACGGGCGTCGACGCAGGGTCGCGTCGAGGATTCAGGTGGGACATGCCGCCATCGTGCCAGGAGCCCGCCGGCGGGGCCGGTCGCGACGCGCACGCCTGAGTCCTCGACGGCGCGGCGAGGACCGGAGCCGCACGGGTCGGAACGGCGCGCCCGCGCGCCCTGCCCGGCCAGCGCACACGCCGGGCTACTACCGTCGACCACACGCGTGCCGGCCCTGATCCGTGCAGCAGAGAGGGATGTCATGTTCGAAGCGGAGAACCTGCGCGACTGGATCGGCCTGCCGGTCGTCGACCCGGCCGGCGACAAGATCGGGCAGCTCGAGAGCGTCTACTTCGACACGTCGTCGGACAGCCCGTCCTTCGCGACGGTGCAGGCCGGCCTGGTCGGCAAGAAGCTGCTCTTCGTGCCGCTCGACGGCGCGGTCGTCGCGCCCAAGCACGTCAAGGTGCAGTTCGACAAGAAGCTCGTCAAGGACGCCCCGTCCATCGACACCGACGGCGAGCTCGAGGCCTCGCAGGAGGCGGACGTCTTCGCCCACTATGGCCTCCCCTACGCGCTGGGCGCCGGCGGAGAGCGCCGGCTCGGCCGCCGCTGACGCAGGCTGCGGGACACGAGGAGGCGCGGTGCGACAGGCACCGCGCCTCCTGTCGTCCCCGACGCCGCGTCGCGCAGCCCGATGCCGGATCTCGGCCCCCGAGCCGCGTTCCGGGCACCGACCGGCTGATCCGTGCTCCGGTGCCCCGCTAGGCCAGCACTCCGAGGTGCTCGAGCAGGATGCTCGTGCCGATGAGGATCAGCACGACGCCGCCCGCGATCTCGGCCGGCTTGCCGAAGCGAGCTCCGACCCGGTGGCCGACCAGCACGCCGGCGAAGGTGAGGACGGTCGTGGTCACGCCGATCAGGAGCACGGCCCCGCCGATGGACACCGGCAGGAACGCGAGCGTCACGCCGACGGCGAGGGCGTCGATGCTCGTGGCCACCGCGAGCAGCAGCAGTTCGCGGGTGGAGATCCGGTCGACGTCCTCGTCGTCGTCCGCGCCCTTCGTGAAGGCCTCCCAGAGCATCTTCGCGCCGATGAGCGCGAGGAGCCCGAAGGCGATCCAGTGGTCGAAGTCGGCGATGTAGCTGGCGAAGGCGGTGCCGAGCAGCCATCCCGCCAGGGGCATCGCCGCCTGGAAGAGACCGAAGGTCACGGCGATGACCGCCGCCCCGCGCACCGAGAACCGGCGCATGTGCAGGCCCTTGCCGAGCGCGACGGCGAAGGCGTCGGCAGAGACGCCGAGGGCGATGAAGAGGAGGGCCCAGAAGCTCACGTCGGGTCCTTTCGGTGGCGGCGACGGCGGGCGTCGTCGCCCCGGAACCCGTCGATCTTGGCACGCAGGAGGCGGTGCTCACGTCCAAAAAGGCCTGATCAGACAACTTCGGGACGCCGAATTCGGGGTGTCGGGCCACCGCGCGCGGAAGCGGGCGAGACCGCGTCGGTCTCGCCCGCCTCCTGTTGGCTCGTCGCGCCTGCGACGACGCTCGCGAGGAGTCGACTACGCGGCGTCGCTGCGCGTCGACGCCACGACCGCGGACACGACCTCGCCGAGCTTCTCGACGACCTCGGCGTCGTCCTTGGGGTGCACCTCGGCGAAGCGGACGACCGAGCCGGGGATGGCCAGGGTCACGTCCTCGAGGACCTTCGCCCCGGCGATGCCGAACGACTTGCGGGTCTCGTCCTGCGCCCACACGCCGCCGAACTGGCCAAACGCGCTGCCGATGACGGCGACCGGCTTGCCCGAGATCTGGCTCTCGCCGTAGGGGCGCGACGCCCAGTCGATCGCGTTCTTGAGCACGGCCGGGATCGTACCGTTGTGCTCGGGCGTGACGACGAGCACGGCGTCGGCGCCGCTGAGGGCGCTGCGGAACGCGACGGCCGCCTCCGGACGGGCGCCGTCGACGTCGATGTCCTCGTTGTAGAACGGCAGGTGCGCGATGCCGTCGTAGACGCTCAGGGTGACGCCCTCGGGGGCGTTCAGCACCGCGGTCTCGGCGATCTGCCTGTTGGTGGATCCGGCGCGCAGGCTGCCGACGAGGACGAGGACGGTGGTCATGGGGTCTCCTTGCTGAGGTGGTGCGGTGGGTGCAGCGGGGTCCGACGCGGGTAGGTGACGCGTCATGCACGTGCACGGAAGGAGACCTGCGGGAGGCGCGGGATATTCCCGAGGACCGCTGCGGGACGCACGCCGACCCTCACCTCGCACGTCGTCGCAGGGCTGCCGCGCGCCTCCTCGGCTCAGGCCCGGCGGCGGATCGTGCTCACGACGTCGACCAGGCTGGGCCGCGCGGGCGCCGAGCCGAACCCGAAGCGCACGGGCGGCGACAGCGGCGCCAGCGAGCCGAGGTCGACGCCGCCGCGGACGGCCGTGACGGCGGCCAGGTCGCGCACGAGGGTGACGCCGTAGTACTCGCGGCGGCCCCCGCCCGCGGTGCCGGCCGTGCGGGCACCACGGACGAGCACGCGCGCGACGGGGTCGACGAGGGTGAGCCATGCCGGCCGGGTCGCGAGGCCGCGCGGGACCAGCCGCAGCAGGACGCCGAGCCACGAGATCGGCCCGACGGCGAGCGTCACCTCGAGGTCGCCGGCCGTCACGGCGATGCCGCCGTCGACCCCACGGCGGGCGACCGGGACGACCCGCACCTCGTCGAACGAGTAGGTCGACGAGACGTACTCGGCGACCTCGGGCGAGGGTGCCAGCAGGAGGCGGTGGCCCGCCGCGTCCTCGATCATCACGTCGGCGAAACGGCCGAGCGGCGACTCGTCCCACATGCCGATCACCACACGGGTCCCGGAGGCCGTGCCGAAGCCCGCGATGCGACCGCAGAAACGGTCGTCGGGGGCGCGCGGCGGGCGGTGCCGGCCGAGAGCGGGCAGAACGGAACGGGGACGGCGCATGGGGGCGACGGTACGCGGACCCAGGCGTCGAGGATTCAGGCGGCGGGGGCCGGACGGCCGTGCCCACCTGTACGCCGACGTCGTGGACGTGCCCGCCTCCTGAGCCCTCGACAGGGTCGCTCCCGGCGGGGCGGCAGGCCTGCGGGCCCACGGCCTTGCAGGCAGGGGTCAGTATCCGGCGTCGACGTCCACGACGCCGACGAGCTGGCCGCCGTCGGCGAGCGCCCGGATGTTCTCCTCGACCCGGGCCTGGAACAGCGGCTCGGTCATCGCGTTCGTGTTCGCCTGGTGCGGGGTGATCAGCGCCAGCGGCTCGTCCCAGAGAGGATGCCCGTCGGGCAGCGGCTCGGGGTCGACCACGTCGAGGCCGGCTCCGCCGATCGAGCCCGCGGCGAGCGCCGCCACGAGCGCGTCGGTGTCGACGAGGGGCCCTCGGGCGATGTTCACGAGCACGGCGGTCGGCTTCATCGCCTCCAGCTCGGCGCGGCCCACGATCTTGGCCGTGCCGTCGGTGAGGGCCGCCGCGACCACGACGACGTCCATGTCGGGCAGCACCTCCGCGAGACGCTCGGAGGTGATGCTGCGCACGGCACCCGGGACCTCGCGGGGCGTCCGCACGACCATCGTCACCTCGACGTCGAAGACCCCCAGGAGCCGCAGCAGCTCGGTGCCGATGCCGCCCGCCCCGATGATCAGCACTCTCGACCCGTTCAGCGAGATGCCGCGCTGCTCCTGCTCCCAGGAGGCCGCACGGGCTCGGAGGGGCAGCGAACGCAGCGTCGCCAGGGTCAGGGCGAGCGCGTGCTCGGCCACCGGCGCGCTGTAGGCCCCCTTCGCGCTGGTGAAGACGAGGCCGTCGCGGCGGGTGGCCCTCATCGTCTCGACGTACGAGTCCACGCCCGCGCTCGGCAGCTGCACGACCGAGACGTCGGGGTGCTCGTCGATCGCCCGCCGGAGCTCGGCCTGGTCGACGCGGCCGCCGACCACGATCATCCGTGTCTCGTCGCCGAGCTCGACCGCCCTGGCTCCGGTCGCCTCGACGGCACGCATCGCGGGGTCGACGCCCCAGACGTCGCCGCCGCCTCCGGACGAGTCACGGGCGGGGAGGACGGTCACGGCGATGTCTGTCATCGGCCCAACCTACCGATGCGCCCGGGAGTCGCCCGGGCAGAGCAGGCCGGGCCGGGTGGGGCCGGGCCGACGCCGGCACGGCGGCGCCGGCACATCGGCGCCGGCACGGCGGTGCCGGCCCAGGGCCGTCGAGGACTCAGGCGACGACGACCGCGCACCGGCCCCCGGGCCGGTCCGGCGACGCCGACCGCCTCGGGTGCCTGAGTCCTCGACGCGACCGGGCCCGCGCCTCCTCGTCTCAGCCCTTGACCGCCCCCGACGTCAGTCCGGAGACGATCGACCGGCGGAAGATCAGCACCAGGATCACGATGGGCACGGTCGCCGAGACCGACGCCGCGAAGATCGCCCCGTACGGCACGGTGAACTGCGTGCCGAAGAGCGCGATGCCGACGGGGATCGTGCGGAACGACGTCTCGCTGTTGAAGGTGAGCGCCATGAGGAACTCGCTCCACGACGCGGTGAACGTGAAGACGCCGACCGTGAAGAGGCCCGGCTTCGACATGGGCAGGATGACGGAGAACACGGTGCGGAGGGGCGACGCGCCGTCGATCTCGCTCGCCTCCTCGATGGTGGTGGGGATGCCGGCGAGGTAGTTGCGCATGATCCAGATGGCGAACGGCAGGTTGAAGGCGACGTAGGGGATGATCAGGCCGGGGTAGCTGTTGAGCAGGCCGAGCTGCCGCTCGATCAGGTAGATCGGCGTCAGGACCGCGATCGCGGGGAACACGGACAGCATCAAGAGGGTCGTCATGATCGTGGTGCCGCCCTTGAGCTTGCGGCCGGTGAGCGCGTAGCCGGCGAAGAGCGCGAGCCCCAGGACGAGCACCGTGGTGCTGACGGCCACGATCACGCTGTTGAGCATGTAGACCGCGAGGTCGTTCGAGACGAACGCGGTGACGTAGTTCTCGAGCGTCCAGGTCCGGGGAACGACCGTGGGAGGCGACGCCGCGACCTCGGGAGCCGTCTTGAACGACGACACCACGAGCCAGTAGAGCGGGATCGCCGTCACGAGGGCGATGAGCACGCCGCCGATGTTGACCACGTTGACCCAGCGGCGCCAGCCGCGGCGGATCTTGGTGCGGGCCATCAGTCGCCTCCCTTCGCCTGGTTGCGGAACGCCCGGAGGAACAGCAGGCAGCCGAGCCCGACGATCAGGGCGGTCGACGTGGCGATCGCGGCTCCCGGGCCGATGTTGATGTCCTGAAAGAGCACCTTGTAGCCCATGATCGCGAGGGTCTGGGTCGAGGTGCCGGGGCCTCCCTGGGTGAGGACGAACGGGAGGTCGAAGACGCCGAACGCCTGCAGCACACGGAACAGGACGGCGATCGTGAACGTCGGCAGCAGCTGCGGCATCACGACGCGCCAGAAGGTCGACCACGCGCTCGAGCCGTCGAGCTCGGCGGCCTCGTACTGCTCGTCGGGGATCATCACGAGGCCCGCGAGCAGGATGATCGCGACGAACGGCGTGGTCTTCCAGATGTCGGCGACCATGAGCGCGGCCGCTGCGCTGACCGGTTCGCCGAGGATCACGGGCGGGCTGTCCGTGACCAGGGCGATCCCCCACGTGGCGATGCCGTAGGTCGAGTCGTAGATGTACTTCCAGAGCTGCGCGGAGACGATCGTGACGAGCGACCACGGGATCAGCAGAAGGGCGAGCATCCAGCCCCGCGTCACGCCGAGCCGCTCGAGCACGAGCGCCGACAGCATGCCGAGCACGAGCTCGATCGTCACCGTGACGACCGTGTAGAGGATCGTGAAGCCGAGGGCTCGGTACCAGTCCTGGCTCTGCAGCAGCGCGCCGTAGTTGGCGAGCGTGTACTCCTCGACCTGGAACCCGTCGTAGTCGATGGTGACCCGCGCGAAGCTGAGCACGACCGAGTAGATCACCGGGAACACGGTCACCAGCAGGATGACGAGCAGAGCCGGGCTCGCGAAGAGCCACGCGGCGCGGTTGCGGGTGCGGGCGAGCGAGGTGCGCGCTGAGCGTTCAGGCGTCGGCGGCCCCGTGGTCGTCGAGAGCGCGGCGTCCGGGCGGGTCGTCGTCGTCTCCTCCTGAACGCTCATCACAGTGCCTGCCCGGCGAGTGCCACGTCCATCTGCCGCTGCATCCGACTGGTGCCCGTCTCGACGGCCGACTGCCCGGCGGCGATCGAGTTCGCGTTGACGTAGATGCCCTGCGAGACCTTCGGGTAGAAGGCGGTCGCGGTCGGCCTCGGCACGAGCGTGTAGTCGGCCGCGATCGCGTACTGCGGCTTGGCCGCGGCCTTCGCGTCGGGGCTCGTCAGCGACGCGGTCCGCGCCGGGATCACGCCGCCCTCGCGCACGATCAGCTGCTGGGCGTCCTCGTCGGCCAGCCACCGCGCCCACGCCAGGGCCGCGGCCGGCTTCGCGGTGTGCGGGTTGATGTAGCTGCCCCAGCCGCCGATCGTCGTGTGCGTCTCGTCCGTGCCGTCGAACCCGGGTCGCGAGCGGATGCCGATTCTGCCCGCGACGCTCGACGCCTCGGGGCTGTTCGCGGTGTCGTACGCGTACGACCAGTTGCGGAGGAACGCCGCCCGCCCCGTCGTGAAGGCGTCCAAGCTCGCTTGCTCGATGTACGTCAAGGAGGCGCGGGGCGTCACGCCCTCGGAGACCAGCGAGGCCATGAACTCCAGCCCGCGTCGCGCCTCCGAGCTCGTCGCCGTGGACTCGGTCACGTCCTCGTCGGTGAAGCGGCCGCCGGCGTCGGCCACGAACTCGACCGCGTTGCACGTCATGCCCTCGTAGACGTTGCCCTGGAAGACGAAGCCGTAGTCGACGTCCCCCGTGTCGATCAGCGCCTTGCTCGTCTCGACCACCTCCTCCCACGACCCCGGCACCTGGAGGCCGTGCTTGTCGAGGAGGTCCTGCCGGTAGACCAGGAACGAGTTGTCGATGTAGACGGGGAACATGTAGTACTCGCCGTCGACGCTCGCGGCGGAACGGAGGCCCTCGGGGTACTGGTCCCAGAAGTCGTCCGGGACGAGCGTGCTGAGGGGCGTGGCGAGGGAATTCTCGGCGAACTGGCCGGGCCAGGCGATGTCGCCGTGGATGACGTCGGGGCTCTGCGAGCCGGCCGCGATCTGGGTGGTCAGGGTCGTGCGGTTCGTGTCGGTGTCGGCAGGCGCCGCGACGAGGTTGATCCGCACGTTCGGGTACTGCCTGTTGAACTCCTCGATCAGGCGGGGGCGGAGGTCGCCGCCCTCGTTGGTGGCGATGTTGGCGCTCCACCAGTCGATCGTGACGGGCTCGTCGCCCACCTCGGTCGGCCAGTCGCCGATCTCGGTCCGCTCTGCGCGGGGCGCGCAGCCCGCGAGCGCCGTGACGCCTGCCAGCCCCGCCGCCCCGACGAGCAGCCCCCTGCGGTCGATCTGCATGCGTCCTCCTCGACGTGTGGATCGTGCGCGACGGCCGCTGGTCTCCCGTGACCGCGCCCTTCCACCCTAGGAACGGGCTCGACGGGGAGTCAAGGGCGCGGAGGGCGCCGAGGGCGCCCCCGCGCTCGTGAGGTCCGCTCGGCGGGTCCCTCGGACGCCGTCGCCGCCGGGGTGCGGTCGACGGATCAGGACACGCAGTCGGTCACCGGGTCACGACGCGCCGAGCCGGGGTCGGGCGGGCGCCAGGACCTGACTCGTCGACAGCACGGCCGCACCGGCACGTCGGGTCGGCGATCCCTCCTCAGCCCCCCGACGAACCACGGCCGTCCCCAGCGGCCCGCCGGCCCTCGGCGGCGAGAGCGGACGCCGCGCGACAGTGTCGGCATGCACACCAGCACCCTCACCGACATCGTCGGCGACGCCGGGGGCTTCGCCACCCGCCAGCAGCTCCGCCGGGCCGGCGCTACGGATCGCGACCTCACCAGGGCCGTGCGGTCGGGCGACCTCCATCGGCCGCGCCTCGGCTGGTACAGCAACCTGCCCCTCGACGACGACCGCGTCACGGCGGTCCGGGTCGGCGGGCGGCTGACGGGCGCCTCCGCACTGTTCCACCTCGGCGGTTGGATGTGGGATCGTCCAGAGACGGTCTGCGTCTCCGTCCCGCCCCACGCCGCGCGGCTCCGTCGGTGTCGACGATCACGGGTCGTGTGGGATCCGGTCGAAGTCCGCAAGCGAGGCGGCGTGGCCGTCGTCTCGATCGCGGACGCCCTCGTCCGCGCAGTCCTCGAGGAGGACTTCGAGATCGCGGTCGCGCTCTGCGACTGGGCCCTCCACCAGGCGCGCCTCTCGGACGCCGAGTTCTCCGGGGTCCTCGCCCGTCTGCCCGCCGATGCCCGCGGCATCGCCGACTGGGTCGACGCCGACAGCGAGAGCATCCTCGAGAGCGTCGTGCGCACGCGGCTCCGGCGGGCGGGCTTCCACGTCACCTCGCAGGTGCCCGTCGGCTTCGGCCGCCACACCGACCTGGTCGTGAACGGTGTGCTCGGAGTCGAGACGGACGGGCGCAAGTGGCACGCCGACCGGTTCGACGCCGACGTGAGCAAGGACATGGCGACCTTCATCCGCCGGCGGATCCCCGTGCACCTCAGCTACGACCTGATCACGGAGCACTGGGACGTCGTCCTGGCCGCGATCGAGGCGGCGGTCCTGATGCACCGTGACGGGACGGCTGCCGGGCCCGTTCCCGCGACGCGCACGCGCGTCCGCGACGACCTGTCGACCGGACGGACACCAGGTCCGGGCCGAGGGCGGGACGACGCGCCCGGACGCCGGTCGACGCACGGACGCTCGCGACCTGGCCGACGGTGGCGCCTGCCACGTCGTCGGCCCGACGAGGCACACCACAGCTGGTCCCGCCGCCGAGAGCTCGCCCAGCGGCACCGAGCTCAGGCCCGGGCCCCGCGCGGGTCAGCCTTCTCCCGTGCCTCGAGTCATACTGGTCATGACCACCGCACCGGCGCGAAGGACTCACGATGACCGTCAGCAGCACGTCCACGGCCGCTCAGGCCCTGACCGGCCCGAGAGGCCGGACGCCCGCCTCAGCTGCTCTCCGAGGATCGCGCGTCATCGCCGTGCTCCGCGCGCCCACGGCCGGGGAGCTCGAGCCCGTGGTCGAAGCCCTCGTCCGCGGAGGCATCCAGAGCATCGAGCTGACGCTCACGACGCCAGGTGTCCTGGCCGTGCTGCCCGAGCTCGCCCGGCGCTTCGCCGACGCGGCCGAGATCGGCGTGGGGACCGTCACCACGGTCGAGCAGGGCCTTTCCGCCGTCGACCACGGCGCCTCCTACATCGTGACGCCGATCACGTCGCCGGCCATCGCCGCCGCGATCACGAGCTGCGGCGTGCCCTTCTACCCCGGTGGCCTCACGCCGACCGAGCTCTGGTCGAGCTGGGCGTCGGGCGCAACCGCGGTCAAGCTCTTCCCTGCCTCGACGGTGGGGCCCGGCTACCTGGGGCAGCTGCGCGGCCCCTTCCCCGAGCTGGAGGTCGTGCCGTCAGGCGGCATCGAGCTCGACGACGTCCCGGCATGGATCCGCGCGGGCTCCCTCGCCGTGAGCCTCGGCGGTCCGCTCCTGCGTGACGCGTTCGCCGGAGGCGCTGCGAGCGCCCTCGAGGAGCGTGCACGCCGCGTCGTCGGGCTGGCCCACGAGGCCGGGGAGGCGCGGTGACGGACGCGACCGCCACCTCCTCGAGCTCGACCAGGCGACCACGGGTCGTCACGCTCGGCGAGACCATGGGGCTGCTCTCGAACGCGGAGCCGGGGCCGCTCGCCCACGCGAGCACGATGCAGCTCGGCATCGGCGGCTCGGAGTCCAACGTCGCCATCGGCCTGAGCAGGCTCGGCGTGGACGTGACCTGGTTCGGCCGAGTGGGCGACGACTCCGTCGGCCGTCTCGTCGCTCGGGAGATCCGCGCCGAGGGCGTCGACGCCCGGGTCACGATCGACGACGGCGCGGCGACCGGCCTGATGATCAAGGAACGTCGGACCTCGACCTCGCAGAACGTCACCTACTACCGGGCCGGGAGCGCCGGATCGCGTCTGTCGGCCGACGACCTCGACGAGGCGGCCATCGCCTCGGCGGACGTGCTGCACGTGACCGGCATCACGCCGGCGCTCTCCGGCTCAGCGGCGCAGGCGGTCCGCCGAGCCGCCGACGTCGCCCGTGAGGCGGGGGTCCTGGTGTCGTTCGACGTCAACTACCGGCGTGCCCTGTGGTCGACGGACGACGCCGCGACGTTCTGCCGGGAGTTCGCAGCCGGCTGCGACGTGCTGTTCGCCGGAGAGGACGAAGCCGCGATGCTGCTCGGACCGGCCGCCTCGGCGTCGTTCGCGACCGACGCCGCCGCCGGTTCCCCGTCCGATGCCGCTGCCGCTGCCGCTGCCGCTGCCGCTGCCGCTGCACTGGCTCGCGGCCTCGCCGAGCTCGGTCCGCGGCAGGCCGTGGTCAAGTGCGGTGCGGCCGGTGCCGTGGCGATGGTCGACGGCCAGCTCGTCACGCAGGAGGCCGTGCCGATCGTCGCCCACGACACGGTCGGGGCCGGAGACGCGTTCGTCGCGGGCTACCTCGCGGAGCTCGCAGCCGGGAACGACGCACCGACCCGCCTGCAGACCGCCGTGACGGTCGGGGCGTTCGTCTGCCTGGCAGCCGGGGACTGGGAGGGCCTGCCCCGACGGTCCGAGCTGGGGCTGCTCCACGCCCGCGAGGCAGTCACGCGCTGACGAACGTCGACACGGTCGCAGGCCCGGAGGCACGCCGCCGCCGCGCCGTGTCTCGCGCGCCCGCCGTGCGCTGTCCGCCTTGTCGAGGGTCGTGGTCTCGGGCACGATGGCCCCATGCCCCACGTCACCGCGATCTGCCGCGTCCACGCTCTGCTCGACGACTCCGGCAGCGTCGGCGTGACCGCGATCGACAAGCGACCGGTCGCGGGGCCGGTGCCCGTCCGCAAGCTCGGCCTGAGGGGTGACGTCCAGGCCAGTCGTGCCCACCACGGCGGCGAGGACAAGGCCGTGTACGCCTTCGCGGACGAGGACGCCGACCACTTCGCCGACCTCCTCGGCCGTGAGGTGCTTCCCGGCTCGTTCGGCGAGAACCTCCGCACGTCGGGCCTCGACGTCACCGGCGCCGTCATCGGCGAGCGGTGGGCCGTCGGCGAGCGTCTCGTCCTCGAGGTGACCATGCCGCGGACTCCGTGCGCCACGTTCGCGCGTCGACTCGGCGAACGGGGCTGGGTACGGCGGTTCCAGGATGAGGGCAGGCCCGGCGCCTACCTCAAGGTGGTCGTCGGCGGCGAGGTCTCGGCGGGCGACGACCTCCGGGTCGTCTCGCGCCCCGGGCACGGCGTCACCATCGGCGAGTGCTTCGCCGGGCTCGCTGCCGAGCGCGCGGCGCTGCTGTTGAGCGATCAGGAGTCGCCGTCGCTCGCGCCCGTGATGCGCGACGTCGCCGAGCTCGCCGCTTCCCGCGCCTGAGTCCTCGACAGCGCGGCGGCGGCTGCGTCAGCGGTTCCGCTCGCGGCGTCGGCGTCGGCGGCGTCGGGGGCCGGGGGCGGAGCGCCGGGAGCCCGGTCTTCGGCGCGTCCGGCCTGCTCGACGCCTGAGGGCGCCCGCAGTGACCCCGCAGTGACCCCGCAGTGACCTCGCAGTGACCCCGCAGTGACCCCGAGTTGCGTGAACTGCATTTTATTTGACACGAACGACTACTCGTGCGAGAGTACCTCGGTGTCCTCCATCCGCCTCTTCGTGCTCGACTCGTTCGCACGCCACGGTGAGATGCACGGGCACCAGCTCAAGCTCCAGGCCGAGCAGGAACACGTCCACCAGTGGACCGACATCTCGGTCGGCGGGCTGTACGGCGCCCTCAAGCGCCTCGCCGCCGAGGGCCTGCTCGCCCCCGTCCGCACCGAGCGCGAGGGCAACTTCCCCGAGCGACAGGTCTGGGCGATCACCGACGACGGCCGCACGGCCCTCGCCGACTCCCGCCGGCACGCGCTCGAGACCGTCGTGCTGCGGCCCGACCCCTTCGACCTCGCGCTGACCCGCGTCGACCCCGATGCCATCGACGACCTGATCGACACGGTCCACGAACGCCGCCGAGCGGTCCGTCGCCTCCTCGACGACGAGATCGAGCACCACCGTCGCGCCAGCCCCTGGCTCTCCGTCGCCGAGAAGCACGCGATGGCGCACCGAGAGCACCGGCTCCGCGCCGAGCTCGACTGGCACGACACGCTCGTGGACGCGCTCCCCGAGATCGTCGCCGACGAGGAGGCGGGGGCCAGGCACGCACTGACCCCCGGCTCCCCCGGTCGGTAGCGACCGCCTCCTCGACTCCCGTCTCCCTCTTCCGGCCACCCGCCGGGCACCCGCCCCTGCCCCCTGAAAGGCACTTCCATGACCGACGCCACCGCCCGGGCAGCCGCCCCGGCGCCCGCCATTCCCCGCCAGTCGTGGCTCGCCCTGTCGGCGCTGCTGCTCGGCATGTTCATCGCCCTGCTGGACACGACGATCGTCAACGTCGCGCTGCCGACGATCAGGACGAACCTCGACGCCTCCGAGTCGACCCTCTCCTGGATCATCTCGGGATACGCGCTGGCCTTCGGACTGACGCTCATCCCGGCCGGCCGCATCGGTGACCGCATCGGGCACAAGTGGGTCTACTTCTCCGGTGTGCTGCTCTTCACGCTCGCGAGCCTCGCCTGCGGCGTGGCCACGAGCGACCACCAGCTCGTCGTGTTCCGCGTCGTGCAGGGGCTCGCGGGCGGCATCTTCGTGCCGGCCGTGACGGCGTTCATCCAGCTGCTGTTCCCGGGGCGGTCGCGCGGCAAGGCCTTCGCCATCATGGGAGCCGTCATCGGCGTCTCGTCGGCCCTCGGTCCGATCATCGGAGGACTGCTCATCCAGGCGTTCGGCGACGAGCACGGCTGGCGTCTCGTGTTCTTCGTGAACCTGCCCCTCGGCATCATCACGCTGATCGCGGCCGCCGTGCTGCTCCCCCGTCGTGACGAGTCCGTGCCTCGCCCGGACCGCGGGCTCGACTGGTTCGGCCTGCTGCTCGTGTCGGCGGCCTTCGTCGCGCTGCTCGTCCCGCTCATCCAGGGGCAGGACGAGGGCTGGCCCCTCTGGACCTACCTGAGCATCGCCGGCGGCCTCGTGCTGCTCGTGCTGTTCGGGCTGTGGGAGGTGGCCTACACCCGCCGAGGACGCACGCCGCTGGTGCCCCCGAAGCTGTTCTCCCACCCGCAGTTCACAGGCGGAGTCGTCTTGGCCCTGGTCTACTTCGCGGCCTTCACGAGCATCTTCTTCACGATCTCGCTGCTCTGGCAGTCGGGTCTCGGGAACAGCGCCCTCGCCTCCGGCGCCGTCGCCATCCCGTTCGCGGTCGGCAGCATCATCTCGTCGTCGCAGAGCAACCAGCTCGCCCAGAAGCTCGGCCGCAACGTGCTCGTGCTCGGCACGGCGCTCGTCACGATCGGGCTCGGAGCGATGTGGATCATCCTCCTCGTCGTCGAGCCGGCCGACCTCACCAACTGGATCCTGCTGGTCCCCCTCCTGGTGGCCGGCCTCGGGAACGGCTTCTTCATCGCCCCGAACGTGCAGTTCATCGTGGCCACGGTCGACCCGCAGGACGCCGGCTCGGCCAGCGCCGTGATCTCCGCGATCCAGCGCATCGGCTCGGCCGTGGGCATCGCCATCATCGGCAGCGTGCTCTTCGGGTCGCTGCCCGGCGGCCGCGAGCTGGCGACGGCGGCTGGTCGCGCCGCGGGCTTCACGGACGCCTCCGCCGCGGCCATGGGCGTCAGCGCGGCGTTCGCGCTCGTCGCCTTCGCGCTGGTGTTCGCCCTGCCTCGACGAGTGGGCCACGGCCGGCCCGCCGGAGCCGGCGACGGCAGCAGCTCCCGTCAGGAGACCCGCGACGGCTCGGGCGCACACGCCGAGGCTCCCTCGGCCTGACGGTCACGCGAGGTCCGCGCCTCGCAGCGCCCTCGGACAGGGCGTCGACGACTCAGGAGTCGCCGACGCCCTGTCGCCGTCCCGGCACGCTCCCTGCCCGCTCTCGCCACCGCCTCCTGAATCGTCGACGCGCTCGACGCGCTCGACGCGCCTGCCCCCTCGCCGCGCTCGACGCGCTCGACGCGCCTGCCCCCTCGACGCGCACGACGCGCCTGTCCGCCCCGCGCACCTCGCCGCCCCGGGGTGACCGCACCCGGGCAGATCGGAGGTCCGGCAGGCAGACTGGCCCGATGCCCCTCGCCTCTCCGACGACATCGACGCGCCGCGACCGCGTTCTGCCGCTCGACGGCCTGCGCACGGTCGCCATCGCGTTCGTGGTGCTCTACCACCTGCACGTGCCCGGCTTCGGCAGCGGATTCGTGGGCGTCAACGTCTTCTTCGTGCTCTCCGGCTACCTCATCACGACGCTGCTCCTCGGCGAGCACGCCCGCACGGGCCGAATCCGCCTGGGCCGCTTCTGGGTGAGGCGCATCCTGCGCCTCTACCCGACGCTGCTCACCGTGGTGGTCGTCGGCGCCGCCCTGTGGTGGCTGATCGGCGACTACCAGGGCTCGACCATGAGCGCCCTCGGCGCTGCCGCGGTCGCGCTCACCTACACGGGCAACGTCGCCCGCTCGTTCTTCGGCGAGTCGCAGGGCGTCTTCTCGCCCATGTGGAGCCTCTCGATGGAGGAGCAGTTCTACATCGTCTGGCCGCCCCTCCTCATGCTCCTCATCGCGGTCGTCGCCACCCGCCGGGTCATGGTCGCCGTGCTCGGCGCACTCGTCGTGGCCTCCGTGGTGGCGTCGGGCTTCCTCTTCGAGGCACCCGGGGGCGGGTCCACGCCCGACATCTACTTCAGCCCGGTGCTGAACGTGGCTCCCCTGCTGCTCGGCTGCGGGCTGGCGCTCGTCATGGGCTCCGAGAAGGGGCAGGCGCTCTTCCGCGGAGGCCTCGGCAGCGCCGCCACCTGGGTCGGCCTCGCCGGTGTCGTCGGCTCCCTGGCGGTGATCGGCAGCGGCTGGCAGCAGAGCGTCACGACGTTCACGGTGATGTTGCCCGGCGTGGCGATCGCGTCGGCACTGCTGATCGGCGGCCTGGTCTCCCGGCCGTCGCTCCCCGCCCGGGTGCTCTCGCTCAGCCCCGTGGCCTGGTTCGGCCGGGCTCTCTCGTACCCGATCTACCTGTGGCACGTCGTCTTCATCGCGCTGATCACCCCCGTCGTCCCCGGTGCGCTCGGCGTCGTGGCCGTGATCGCCGCGTCCGTCGTGACGGCGTACCTCTCGCACCGCTTCGTCGAGGGCCCTGCCCTCCGTCTCAAGGACCGGCTCGGCACGTCCGCCAAGGAGGCGCGGAGCGCGACACCGGCAGAGCGCGAGCTGACGAACGCCTGACGGGCGCGAACACGGCGGCGGCCGCGGCCGCCGTCTGGGCTCCCCATCCAGCCGCTCCACGACGCGGCGCCGGCGACGACGACACGCGACCCGGCGTGGCCTGACGCGCGTTCCTCGGCCTAGGAGCCGACCTCGACGAGCACGCGCGGCAGCTCCGTGAGCAGCTCGCTCGCGAGGAACCCGAGGGGCCCCACTCCGACGGCCAGCCGGTCGCCCGCCGACGAGTGGGCGTGGGTCGCCCACGTCGCGGCCTGTGCCGGCGTGGCCCCGCGGGCGGCGAGCCCCGCCACGGCCCCTGCGAGGACGTCCCCGCTGCCCGAGGTGCCCAGGCCGACGTGGCCGGCACCCGAGCGCAGGAGCCGCCCGTCCGGGGACGCGACCAGGCTCTGGCAGGCGACCACCGCCTCCCACCGGGCTGCGATCTCGAGCAGGTCGCTCGGCAGGTCGTCCACGTCTCGGTCGAGCAGCCGGCCGGCCTCGCTCGTGTTCGGGGTCATGACCAGTCGGCCGCGCAGCCGGTCGACCGCACCCCCGCAGCGCGGCAGCACCCCGAGGGCGAACGCGTCGAGGACGACCACCGTCTCGTCCCCCACGAGGTCAGGCAGGAGGCGCACCAGGGCCTCGGCCTCGTCGGCGTCGTCGAGCCCCGACCCGGCGAGCACGGCGTCGGCGCCCTGCAGGTCCTCGGCCGCGGCCCCCAGCGAAGAGCCGACCACATGCCCCTCCGGGGTCTCGCCCAGGGGAACGACGCCCGCCTCTGGCAGGGCCACCGCGACGTGCGGGGCGACCGAGCCGGCGACGGCGAGCGTGAGACGACCCGCGCCGACGCGCAGCGCTGCGAGCGCGCCGAGCATCGCTGCACCGGGCGTGCGCGCTGCTCCGCCCACGACGACGACCTGCCCTCGCGAGTACTTGCCGTCGCCGGCGGTCGGGAGGGGCCAGTCGCGCAGCAGCTCGGGGGTGATGACGTGCTCAGTGCGGTCGGACATCGCGGTCTCCTTCGTGGACGGTGACGGGTGCGTCCTGCTCGGCCAGGTGGTCGACGTCCGCGAAGCGGTCGAGGGTCCACCAGGAGGCGCCCGCCTCGCGGCGCAGGGTGGTCACGGAGGCGTTCGTGACGGTGTTGCCGCGGGCGAACTCGAGCAGGTCCTCCTCGCTCATCCCGGTGCAGACGTAGACGACGAGCATGATGACGGCATCGTGCGCGGTGAGCACGACGCGCTGGGTGTCGGTCTCGTCGGCCAGGTCGTCGAGGTCGCGGAGCACCGAGCGGACGCGGAGGGCCACGTCGGCCCAGGACTCACCGCCGGGCGGACGATGGTAGAACTTGCCCAGCCGGTGTCGTCGCGCCGCCTCCTCGGGGCGCCGCACCTCGACCCCGCGACGGGTCAGCAGGTCGAGCACCCCGAGCTCGCGGTCGCGGAGTCGTTCGTCCACGCGGATCGTGGGGTCGAGACCGGCCTCGTCCGCCGCCGTCTCGATGGTCTGTCGGGCACGCAGGTAGGGCGAGCACCAGAAGGCGGTGCCGCTGCCTCCGTCGCCCCCGGCGACCGCGCCCGGGTCGAGGCCGTCGAGCCATGAGGCGAGCGCGCGCGCCTGTGCGATCCCCTTCTCGCTGAGGGGGACGTCGGCGTCGCGCTCGTCGACGTCGATCGTCTCGGAATCGGCTGCCTCGGCGGCCGTGGCGGCGACGTTCGCGGTGCTCTCGCCGTGGCGGACGAGGAGGAGTTCCCTGATCATGTCGACGACGGTAGGCGGTCGCGCGGCGTCGCGACCACCCGGCCGTGCCGTCGGCGGCTAGAGTGTCGAGACCTGGCCGGCGCCTCCTCGCCACGACCTGCGGCGCGTGGCATCCTGCGGCGCGTGGCATCCTGCGGCGCGTGGCATCCTGGGCCCGTGGCGACGACGACCGAGCAGGTGCAGGCGATCTGCGCCGAGCAGCCCTCTGCCGAGCTGACGTTCCCGTTCGGGCTCGAGATCGCCGTGTACAAGGTGCGCGGGAAGATCTTCGCCCTCGTGCCCGTCGACGCTGACCAGCCGTCCGTCTCGCTCAAGGCGGTGCCGGAGCACGCCGAGCAGCTGCGTGCCGAGCACCCCGAGATCACTCCGGGGTGGCACCTCGACAAACGGCACTGGATCACGCTCGACCTGTCGGGCGACCTGCCCGCGACGATGGTCGAGGACCTCGTGGGCAACTCGTACGACCGGGTGATCGCGGGCATGCCGAAGTCGCGGCGTCCCCTCGCGTAGGCGGCCGCCCGCGCGGCGCGGCGGTGCCGTCGCGCGTTGCTGCGACGGCGTCGACGGCGTCGAGGACTCAGGCGTCGACGACGACCTGTGCCGCCCAGCCCGGTCCCGAGTCCAGCGTCGACGCCAGCACCTGATTCCTCGACGCGGAGGCAGGGAGGCGGACGAGCGGCGGGCTAGTACCGGCAGCGCCGGGCTAGCCGCGTCGCGGCCGCGCGACGGCGGGCACGCCCACCGCGACCGACCCGGGCGGCACGTCGTGCGTGACGACCGCGCCCGCGCCGACGACGCTGTCGGCCCCGACGACGACCCCGCCGAGCACGGCCGCGCCCGCGCCGATCGTGACGCCGCGCTCGAGCGTCGGGTGCCGACGTCCGGCGACGCCGCGACCGCCCTTGCCCCCGAGAGTCACCCCGTGGAACAGCGTGCAGTCGTCGCCGACGACCGCCGTCTCGCCGACCACGGTCCCCATCCCGTGGTCGATGAACAGCCGTCGCCCGAGCACGGCGCCCGGGTGGATCTCCACCCCGGTCGCCGTCCGTGCGACCTGCGACAGCACCCGGGCGACGAACCGAGAGCCGAGGAGGCGCAGCACGCCTTCCGCACGCCACAGCCGACTGGTCAGGCGGTGCGCCCAGACCGCGTGCAGCCCCGAGTAGACGAGTGCCGTCTCGAGCCGTCCGCGGGCCGCGGGATCACGTCGCCGGACGGTGGCGAGGTCCTCGCGGAGCCGCGCGACCAGCCGCACGCTAGGCGTCCGCGAGGTCCTGGAACAGCACCGTCGAGAGGTAGCGCTCGCCCGTGTCGCAGACGATCGCGACGATGCGCTTGCCGGCGTTCTCGGGGCGGGCGGCGATCTCGAGGGCGGCGTGCACGATGGCTCCCGACGACATCCCGGAGAGGATGCCCTCCTTCGTGCCGAGGTCGCGCGCGACGCGGAGGGCGTCGTCGAGCTGCACGGGGAAGACCTCGTCGATCTGCGACCGGTCGAGCACCTCCGGCACGAAGTTCGCGCCGATGCCCTGGATCTTGTGCGGTCCGGCCTTGCCCTCGCTGAGCAGCGGCGAGTCGGCGGGCTCGACGGCGACGACCTTCACGCCCGGCACCTCCTCGTGGAGCACCTGGCCGACGCCCGTGATCGTGCCGCCGGTGCCGACGCCCGCGACGAAGAAGTCGACGGCCCCGTCGGTGTCACGGATGATCTCGCGCGCCGTCGTACGGCGGTGGATCTCGGCGTTCGCCTGCGTCTCGAACTGCTGGGCCCAGATGGCGCCCTCGGTCTCGTCGACGATCTGCTTCGCGCGCTCGACGGCGCCGCGCATGCCCTCGCTGCCCGGGGTCAGGACGACCTCGGCGCCGTACGCCTTGATCAGGGTGCGGCGCTCGACGCTCATGGTCTCGGGCATCGTGATCACGACGCGGTAGCCGCGGGCAGCGCCCACGAGGGCGAGGGCGATGCCGGTGTTGCCGCTCGACCCCTCGACGATCGTGCCGCCGGGCTGCAGCTGGCCCGATGCCTCGGCCGCGTCGACGATGGCGACGCCGAGACGGTCCTTGACGCTGGCGCCCGGGTTGTAGAACTCGAGCTTCACGACGACCTCGGCGCCGCCCGGCACCGCCAGGCGGTTGAGGCGCACGAGGGGCGTGTCGCCGAAGGCGGAGGTGATGTCGTCGTGGATGCCGGTCATGCGCGTCTCTTCCGTGAGGTGGGTCGGTACGTACGAACAGACCTCAGTGTAGGCAGCGAGCCTGCGCCGCCGCCCCAGATGACGCCCGACGGCCGTCCGTCGACGCGGCGGCTCGAGCGGGCGGTCGACGCGCCGGCGCGAGCTGGCCGTCGACGCGCCGGCGCGAGCGGGCCGTCGACGCGCCGGCGCGAGCGGGCCGTCGGTGCTGCGGCTCGGGCGGGCCGACGACGCGTCGACGGATCAGGAGACGGAGGAGGCGCGGCCTGTCCCGCCGAGGACGCAGCACCCCTGACGACGCCCGCGCCTGAGTCCCCGACACGAGTGCGCGACGCGGTAGCGCAGCCGCGCGGGAAGGCGGAGCGACAGCGCGACAGCGCGAAGGCGCGACAGCGCGACGCCCCGCCGCACACGAGGTGCGACGGGGCGCCGAGCCCGAGCGACGGGCGGACGACGCTGCCTACGCGCCGGTGACCTTGCCCGGGTTGAAGACGCGCCCCGGGTCGGCCGAGTCGAACAGCCCCTGCATGACGGCGACGCCCTCGGGCGAGACGTCCTGGGCCAGCCAGGGCTGGTGCTCCAGGCCGACGCCGTGGTGGTGCGACACGGTCGCGCCGGTGTCGATGAACGCCTGCTGGATGGCGTGCTTGACGACGTCGTACTCTGCCTCGGCCTGCTCGCCGTGCTCGAACGCGAACGTGAAGTAGAGGCACGCGCCCGAGTGGTACGAGTGCGACAGGTGGCCCATGATCCAGCCCTGGACGCCGATCTGGTCGAAGGCCTGGTTGGCGGCCGCGTAGACACGTGACGACACGGCGCGCAGCTTCGACCAGGGCGCGGCGGTCTCCGACACGTCGGCTGCGCCGCCGTGGTCCATGAAGAAGTCGCGCAGGTAGGGCGTGTCGAACTTCTTCTGGTCGTAGAGCTTGCCCGGGCCCTTGCCGACGCCCATGCCCTTGTTCGCCTTGACGATCTTGGCGACCGCCTTCTGGGTCTGGGCGACGTGCTCGGGGCTCCCCTCGTAGCCGATGAACGAGAGGCACATCGCGTCGACGTCCCAGCCCTTGGCCTTGAGCACCTTCGGCAGGGCGTCGTTGACGACCTTCGAGATGCCCGTGCTGGCCTTCGACGTGGCGAACGAGAACGCCGTCTCGTGCGCGTCCGAGACACGGGTCACCGACGGGCGGGCGTCGCTCTCGGCGATGGCCTGCATGGCGGCCAGGCCGTCGTGCCACGACGGGAACAGGTAGGCGAGGATCTCGCGCTTCTCGGGCAGGCGGTGCACCTGGGCGGTGACCTCGGTGATGACGCCGAGGCGCCCTTCCGAGCCGATGATCATCTCGCGCAGCGAGGGCCCGGTGGAGGCGCTCGGCACGGCGCGGATCGCGAGGACTCCCCCGGGGCGCACGACGCGCAGCCCCTTCGTGATGTCCGCGATGTCGCCGTACTTGTCGCTCTGCATGCCGGAGGAGCGGGTCGCGACCCAGCCCCCCATGGTCGAGTGGGTGAAGCTGTCGGGGAAGTGGCCGAGGGTCCAGCCGCGCGCGTTGAGCTGTTCTTCGAGGTCGGGGCCCTGGCCGCCGGCCTGGATGCGGGCGAGGCCGCCGTCCTCGTCGATGTCGAGCACCTTCGAGAGGCGGCCCATGTCGAGCGAGACCACGGTGCGCTCCTCGGTCGGCATCGGCTCGAGGCTGCCGACGATGTTGCTGCCGCCGCCGAAGGGGATGAGCACGACGTCGCTCGCGACGGCGAGGTCGACGATCTGCTGCACCTCGGCCTCGTCGGCGGGGTAGACCACCAGGTCGGGCACGCGCTCGAGGATGCCCGCGCGGATGCGGATCAGGTCGCGGATGCTCTTGCCGTAGGTGTGGACGACGCGGTCGTGGTCGCCCTGGTCGACGTGCTCCGGGCCGACGATCTGCACGAGCGAGTCGAGCACCTCGGCCGAGGCGCGCGAGGCGGGGACGGTCAGCTGGGCGAAGTCGAGCCCGGTGTCGTGCTGGCCCTGGGTCAGCTCGACGCCGACGATCTTCTTCACGAACGGGGCGAACCCGGGCTTGTCCTCGTGGTGGAACGCGACGCCCTCGACGCCCCAGCCCCACCACTTCATGTGGGCGACGCCGTGGTCGGCGGCCGTGGTCTGGGGCTTGTTCTGGACGTCGGTCACGGTCGTGCTCCTTCAGAGGGGTGTTCGGGGCCCAGGATGCGGGCGGTGTTCGCGTCCTTGAGACGCAGGATCTCGGCGCGGAGCCGAGCGGAGAAGTCGAGGGGCGTCTCGCCGGGATCGGGACGCATCGGGTCGCCGAACGCGACGCCGACGGGCAGCCGGCCGGGTCGCGGCCAGCTCGAGCCGCGCGGGTGCGCGATGTGCGCCCCGATCAGCGCGAGGGGGATGATCGGCACGTCGCAGGCGGCGGCGAGCGCCGCGGCACCGGGCTTGAAGGAGGCGACGGTGCCGTCCTTGGACCGCGTGCCCTCCGGGAACACCAGCACCGGGTAGCCGCGCTCGAGCAGCGAGCGGGCGCTGACGGTCGGCTGGCCGGCGCGGCGGCGGGCGGCGACCTTGGCTGCGGCCTTTCGGCGCGCCGCGGACGGGATCGCCGTCGCGCCCGTCGACGGGTGCGCGGCCGCGGCGGCTGCGGCGGCCACGGCCCCCGGCGCCTGGGGCGTCGGGGACCCGGGCGTGCCCGCCGGGGTCGCGGTCGACGACCCGCGCTGCACGGGGAACGCGTTGAAGAAGAGCTCGGTCAGCTTGCGGCGCCACGGCACGTCGAAGAAGTAGTCCGCGGCGGCGCCGGTGGCGAGGTACCGGGCGAGTCGCCGCGGCAGGGCGCCGAGGATGAGCGGCGCGTCGAGGTGGCTCGAGTGGTTGGCGACCACGATGAAGCCGCCCTCGACGCCCTTGAGCCGGTCGCGGTCGATGACGGTGACGCTCGTGATCGACCAGATCGTGGGCTTGAGGACGACGCGCTGGGCGACGTAGCGGGCCATCGCGTGGCCGCGCGAGCTGAAGCGGTCCTTGACGTCGACGGCGGCGCGGGCGACGGCGTCGCGACGCGGGCGAGCCGCGCGAGCGTCGGCGGACGACGACGACGAAGGAGACGACGACGCAGCAGACGAGGCGGACTCCGCCTCGGCGGCCTCCTGGGTCTCGTCGGGTCGGTCGTCGCGGGCCACCGTCACCGCTCCACCGGAGCGTCCGTGCCGGCAGCACCGCCGGCAGCACCGCCGGCAACAGCGTCCGCGGGCGCACGGCGGCTCGACGAGATCGCGCCGGACACGGCGCGCACGGCGCTGCCCGGGGCGTGCTTGACCAAGCCGATCAGCACCTTGTACCGAAGCGTGGGCATGGACACCACCTTGCCTCTCTCGACGTCGCGCAGGCACGCGGACACCAGTCGTTCGGCGCTGAGCCACATCGAGTTGGGTATGGACGACGACCGGATCCCGGCACGCTGATGGAACTCCGTGCGCACCCACCCCGGCTGCAGGACCGTGACGCCCACGCCGGTGCCCTTCAGCTCGACCGCGAGGCCCTCGCTGAACGAGTTGACCCACGCCTTGATCGACGAGTAGCTGCCCATCGCCATGAAGCCCGCGACGCTGCCCACGTTGACGATGTGGCCGGAGCCACGGAGGCGCATCGCGCGCCCCGCGGACGCCGAGAGCACCAGCACGCTCCGCACCATCACCTCGAACGCCCGGTCGTGCACGGCCGTGTCGGTGCTCGTCAGCGGCTCGTGCACGCCGAAGCCGGCGTTGTTGACGAGCAGGTCGACCGGACGGTCGACCTCGGCGAGCCTGGCGGCCACCCGGTCGACGTCGGCACGGTCGCCGAGGTCGGCGGAGAGCACCTCGACGTCGCGTCCGAGGGCCCTCAGCTCGAGGGCGGTCAGGTCGAGTCGGGCGGGGTCGCGGGCGACCAGGACGAGGTCCCAGCCGCGGGCGGCGAGTTGGCGGGCGAATTCGGCTCCGATGCCGGACGTGCCCCCGGTGACGAGCGCTGTTGCCATGCCGCTTACGATACGGTCTTGTCGGGAAACTGCGTGCATCGTGTCCCGTTCACCACCGCGATGAGGTCCCCCGGAGGAACACAGCCATGACGACCGATCGCGACCCCTACGACTCGAGCACCTTCGACATCCGCGAGTTCACCCTGACCGCCCAGGGCACGCTCCGCGCCGAGCTCGACCTGGCGCCCTTCGAGGCCGCGCCGCTCGGCCCGGACGAGCTCCGCCTCCTGCGCCACCTCGGCCGCCTCGAGAGCGCGACGATGGAGCACCTCCGCAACCTGCTCGTCACCGCCACGCACAAGGACGCCCGGGTCACCGCGTTCCTCGTCACCTGGGCCTTCGAGAAGTACTGGATCGCCGACGCGGTCGACGCCGTGCTCGAGGCGAACGGCGAGCCGCGCCTCAAGGACGTCGAGGAGGGGCCCCGCCGACACAGCCCCGGCGAGGCGGTCGAGCGGCGTGGCCCGATCACCCGCGCGATCGAGGCCATCGGCCGCGGCGTGCCCATCGTGGCCGTGCACATGACCACCGGCCTCGTCGACGAGTGGGTGATGCGGCACGCGTACGACGTCCTCGTCGAGCGCGCCGACAGTCCCGCGCTGACCGCGATCGTCGAGCGCCTCCGCACCGTCAAGGCGCGGCACGAGGAGTTCTTCGACGTCGAGGCACGCTGGCGCCTCGAGGACTCGGCCCGTGCCGTGAAGCAGACCCGCGCCTCCTTGTCGACGGCGGTCTGGCCGCTGGGCGCCGTCGAGCGCTCGGACGCCGAGCGCACCTTCTTCGACGCCGCGGTGTGGGGCGGCGCGGCCGGCCACCTGCGAGCGGACGCCGTCGGCGACCGCGTCGCCTCCCTGCCCGGACTCGACGCCTCCGTGGGCGCCGCCGTGACCCGAAAGCTCACCGCATGACCGCCCCTGCCCCCTCCTCCGTCCCCGGCTCGACCGTGACCAGCCTCGGCTCGGCGCACGTGCTCCTGACCGGCGGCACCGGCTTCGTCGGCCAGGCGATCCTCGAGCGGCTGCTGTCGTCGCACCCCGACACGACGGTCACGCTGCTCATCCGCCCGAAGGCCGGCACGTCGGCCCTGGCCCGCCTGCGGCACCTCCTCAAGAAGCCCGTGTTCGCGTCCTGGCGCGAGCGCGTCGGGGCGGACGAGGTCGAGCGCGCGCTGACCGAGCGGCTCCGGGTCGTCGAGAGCTCCCTCGGCTCGCTGCCGGCCCTGCCGGGCGACCTCGACGTCGTCATCCACAGCGCGTCGACGGTGTCGTTCGACCCGCCGATCGACCAGGCGTTCGACACGAACGTGGGCGGCGCCGTCGGTCTCTACGAGGCGCTGGTCGCGGCGGGCGGCGACCCGCACGTCGTCCACGTCTCGACGGCCTACGTCGGGGGCATCCGCAAGGGCGTCTTCCCCGAGGCGGCGCTCCGCCACGACGTCGACTGGCGCGCCGAGCACGCGGCCGCCCGCGACGCTCGTGCCCGCGTCGAGGCGGCGTCGCGCCAGCCCGAGACGCTCCGCGGGTTCCTGGCCGAGGGCCGGGCGGGCCACGGCAAGACCGGCCCGCAGGCGGTCGCGGCCGCAGCCGAGGAGGCGCGGGTCGCCTGGGTGGCCGCTCGTCTCGTCGACTACGGGCGCACCCGCGCCGAGACCCTCGGCTGGACCGACGTCTACACGCTGACCAAGGCCTTCGCCGAACGCGCCGCCGAGCAGATCTGGGCGGCCGAGGGCCACCGGCTGTCCGTCGTCCGCCCCGCGATCGTCGAGAGCGCACTTCGCCACCCCTACCCGGGCTGGATCGACGGCTTCAAGGTCGCCGACCCGCTGATCATGTCGTACGCCCGCGGCCTGCTGCCCGAGTTCCCCGGGGTGCCCGACAGCGTGCTCGACATCGTGCCGGTCGACTACGTGGTGAACGTGGTCCTGGCCGTCGCCGCGAACCCGGCCGGCGCCTCCTCGGCCTCTGCCGTCGACTCCGGTGCGGCCGGCGCCGTCGCGTCGGGCGCTGCGACCGACGGCGCGGCCTCGGCCCCGGCACCCGAGCCGCAGTACTTCCACGTCGCGTCGGGCAACAGCAACCCGTTCCCGATCCTGCGGATGTTCGACAACCTCAAGACGTTCTTCACGGCGAACCCGCTGCCGCGCGACGAGCACACGAGCATCCCCGTGCCGCACTGGAACTTCCCCGGCGTGCGCAAGGTGGAGGGCGCGATCCGGACCGCCCAGCGTGCGAACGACTGGCGCGAGCGCGTGCTCGTCCGCCTGCCCTCGACGACCCGCACCCGCACGGCCCTGACCGGCGTGCAGACGCGGCGGGCCGACCTCGAGTCGCTGCAGAGCCTCACCGACCTGTACCGGCACTACGTGCAGTCCGAGATCATCTTCGACGACCGCCGCACGCGCGCCCTGCACGACGGCCTCCCCGAGGAGGCGCCGGCCGACATCGGCTTCGACGTCACGGACATCGACTGGGAGGACTACTTCCAGACCGTGCACTTCCCGTCGATCACGGCGATGACGCGGGCGTTCTCGGTGCGTCCCGCCGCGGCCGGTGCCGTGCTCGACGCCCGGGCGCTGCCGCAGCGCACCGACGTCGTCGCCGTCTTCGACCTCGAGGGCACCGTGCTCGACTCGAACATCGTCGAGCAGTACCTCTGGGTGCGCTCGAACGGCTTCCGCAAGGCTGCCTGGCCCGCCGAGGTCGCGTCGCTGTTGACCGGGCTGCCCGCCTACCTGCGCGCCGAGGGGCGCGACCGCGGCGAGTTCATCCGGGCGTTCCTCCGCCGGTACGCCGGCATGCCCGTCTCGCGCCTGAAGGGCGTCGTCCGCTCGGCCGGCTACGCCGAGACGGTCCGCCGGCACACCCTGCCCGAGGCGCTCGCGCGCATCGCCGAGCACCGCGCCGCCGGCCACCGCACCGTGCTCGTCACGGGCTCGATCGGCACCCTGGCGACGCCCATCGCCCACCTCTTCGACGAGGTCGTCGCGAGCACGATGCACGAGCGCGACGGCGTCCTCACGGGCTACCTCGCCCAGCCGCCGCTCGTCGACGAGGCCCGTGCCGCGTGGCTCGCGCAGTGGGCCCTCGAAGAGGGAATCGACCTCTCGGGGTCGTACGGGTACGGTGACAGCCACGCCGACCTGGCGTGGCTCGAGATGCTCGGCAACCCGTCCGCCGTCAACCCCGACGCCAATCTCGCACGCGAGGCGCTCCGAAGAAGATGGAGCATCCGAGATTGGTCGCGTGCCCGCGGTTCGTCCGCGTCCGGAACATCGACGGCCCCCGCCGTCGGCACCACCTCGAAAGGAGAAGGAGACAGGGTCTGACGACCCGCGCCTCCTCACGCCACATGGCATTCGACATCGACAAGTTCGCCGCCACCAGCGAGCGCATCACCTGGGACGACCTCGACCTGGACCACTTCAAGGAGAACCCGCTCAGCCCGGACTCCCTCCGCACGCTGCGCTACATGGCCGACGTGGAGTACCACACGGTCTGCTACACCCGTGACCTGCTGACGACGCCCTCGCACAAGGAGGGCGACGTCTCGACCTTCATGACCATGTGGAACCGCGAGGAGTTCTGGCACGGCGAGGCCCTCGCCGCGATCCTCGAGGTGCACGGCGAGAAGGTCGACTACGACCAGCTGCGCGCGAACCGCCTGAAGCTCGGCTGGCGCGACAAGCTCGACCCCGTCAAGCAGGGTCTGCTCGGCAAGTTCGTCGGCTCGGACTTCGTGGCCGTGCACATGTCGTGGGGCGCCGCCAACGAGTACTCGGCCGTCGCCGCCTACAAGCGGATGGCCGCCCTCGAGAAGGACCCGGTGCTCGCCGAGCTGCTCGTGCGCATCGCCCGCCAGGAGTCGCGCCACGTCGCGTTCTACGTCTCGCAGGCCCGTGAGCGCCTGCTCAAGAGCAAGAAGGCACAGAAGCTGACCCGCTTCCTGCTGCAGAAGGTCTGGGCACCCGTCGGCTCGTCGATCATGGAGCTCGACGACGTGAAGTTCGTCTTCGGCCAGCTCATGAGCGGCGAGGAGGGCCGCAAGGCCGCCGAGAAGCTCGACGCCAACATCTCGAACCTGCCCGGCATGTCGGGGCTGACGATCTTCCAGAAGGCGCTCGACGGGCTCGGCGTCACGCACGGCCCCGCCGCGGGCGGCTCGGTCAGCGTCGCCTGACGACCCGTCCGGCACAGCTCCCTTCCTCGGCCGCAGGTCGTCCCGCCTCGGCGGGGCGGCCTGCGGCTCCGTTAGTCTGGGGCGGTCGGGCACCCGGCCGACCAGCGAGAGGCGACACCACGTGAAGACGAGCCACCTGAGGCACTTCCTCGTCGCGGCCGAGGTGCTGCACTTCCCCGTCGCGGCCGACAAGCTCGGCATCTCGCGGCAGAAGCTCGAGTCGTCGATCGAGGCGCTCGAGCTCGAGTTCGGGCAGAAGCTGTTCGACCGCGACGCCTCGCCCTACCGCCTGACCAAGGCGGGCCGCGCGGCCGTGGTCGTCGCCGAGGAGGAGCTGGCCAGCCCCTCGACACCGCCCGCGCCGCCTGCTCCCCCGGCCGGCGGCAAGGCCAAGGCGTCGAAGGGCAAGGGGCGAACCCCGGCGGTCAAGGGGCAGCCGAAGCCGTTCAAGAAGCGCCAGGGGCGCTAGGGGCAGCAGGGCGCCCGGGGGCGCCAGGGGCCACAGGAGCCATGGGGCGCCAGGGGCCCTAGCCGACCTCGCCGCCGCTCGCCTCCGCGAACCAGTCCGCGTACCGGGTGTTCTCGGCCATGCGGCGGGTCTCGTCCGGGGCGTCGTCGTCCCACCAGACCGGGCCCCGCTCGCCGAGCGCCGTCTTCGCGGCGTCGACCCGGGCCCGGGCGGCCTCGCGGGCCTCGGCGTCGTCGTCGTCCAGCGCGGTCTTCTTCGCGCGCCGCGCCTCCATCAGCTCGTGCACGAGCTCGGCCCGACGCTCCTCGGGCAGCGACGGGTCCGTGCGGCGCCAGAGGCGACCGCGGACGACGAGGTAGCGGCCGTCGGGCGTGACGAGGGGTGCGGGTGAGTCGGCCATGCGGCCAGTCTGCCGCGCCCCGCCGCGCCCCGTGCCGCCCTGCCGCGCCCCGCCCCGGATCCCACGTCGACGATTCAGGAGACGGCGTCGACGGCGGTCCCGAGGTCCGGGCACGGGCACGTTCGCGACGACGTCTCCTGAGACCTCGACGCGGGTCCCGGACGCGAGCCCTCAGGCGCTCAGCCGCCGACCGGCGCGACCCTCAGCTCGCGCTGCACCTGCAGGGCCAGCTCACGCAGCAGCACGAGGTCGACGCTCTCGGCGCTCCGCGGCTCGGCGTCGACGACGCAGAGGGCGCCGATCCGCACGCCGTCCGGGCTCTCGACGGGGTGCCCCGCGTAGAACCGCACGCTCGGGTGCGAGACGAAGCGGTCGTCGCGCCAGGCGTCGGGCACGACCATCGCGGTGCCGCTCCGCACGGTCTTCGAGCAGAAGGACGACGCGATGGGCACCTCCACCTGTGACGACCCGGCGACCGACTTGTTCCAGTGGCGCCCGTCGTCGATGAGCGAGAACGCGGCCCCCTGGGCGCCGAGCAGCACCCGCGCCCGCTCGACGATGTCGTCGAACCGCTTCTCGGCCGGCGTGTCGAGCAGCCCGAGGGCGCGGACGGCGGCGATGCGCGTCTCGTCGGTCTGGGGCGCCTCGCGGGCGGTCCGCGCGGTGCTCCCCGCGGCCAGGGCGGCGTCGACCAGCGGCGCGACCACGGCGGCGAGGGCCGCAGCCCAGGCCGGGTAGGGGACGGAGGTGCGGGCCGGCTCCCCGAGGCCCTCGGGCGCGGCGACGGGGCCGGGCGGGCACACCATCGACACCCGGGCCCTGGCAGCGCAGAGCCCCTCGGTCACGCGGTTGAGCTCGTCGGCGTGGGCGTCCACGACGCCGCCGCAGCGCAGGGCGAACTTCGGCACCGAGCTCGGCGGCTGGATGCCCGTCACGACGATCTCGCACGACGGGTCGACCTCCTCCTCGAGGGCGTCGAGCAGTGCCGCGAGCCCGGCGGCCCAGCGCGACCGCGGGACCAGCCGCAGGGCGTCGCTCACACCCAGCACGACGACGACCGCGTCGTAGCGCCCGAGGTCGCGACCCCGGACGAAGGAGGCGGCGGTCGCTACGGACACGTCGGCGTCGGCCAGCGCGTCGACGTCGGCGCCGCGGCCGGTCAGCGCCGACAGGGCGCGGGCCAGCGTGCCCGGCAGGGCGAGGTCGTGGCTGCGGACGCCCCAGCCGACGGCAGGACCGTTGCCCAGCACGAGCACGCGATCGGGATCGGTGCCGGGGGCGTGGCCGCTCGGGTGGTCGTCCGGACACGGCGTCGAGAGCAGCTCGTCGACGACGCGGTACCGCGCGCGGACCCAGGCCCGGACGAGAGGGAGGGGGAGGCGGCGCATGCGGGTACTCCGACCCGGACGACGGGCGTGATCGAGGGGGCCGGGGCGGCGTGGTCGCCCGGGCACGACGGGTGGGGTGAGTCGATGATGCTCGCGCCGGGGCGCGCCGGCAAGCCCCCGCTCGGGGCGGGCCCGCTCTCGTCAGGAAGACCGAGAGAACGACGACGAGCGCGTCAGGAAGAGGACGACGACGAGGGGTCGGCCCCGGTCGTCGGAGCGGACCGGGACGCCGCCTGTGCCCGCAGCTCGGCGAGGTCGTCGTCGAGGCCGGCGAGCCGCTCGGCCCGGGCCTCGCCGTAGGCGGCGTCGACGACGACGGAGGCGGCGCGCACCCGGGTCACGACGGCCGCGCCGACGTCCCCCCAGGCTCGGGCGACCGCCGTCTGGACGATGTCGTCGACGTACTCGGCGTCGTCGCGCAGGGCGTCCAGCCGGTCGGCGACGGCCGTGTACGTCTTCTCGCGGAACCAGAGGGTCTCGTCGTCGCCCTTGCGGTAGTCGTGCTGGTGCCGGGAGCGGCCCTTGGAGCGGAGCGCCTTCTGGCGCGCCTCCCCGATGCGGCGGTTCTGGTACCGCTGCTCCTCGGCGAGGCGGTGGAGCGTGCGACGGACGGAGGCGGCGGTCTCGTCGTGGTCGAAGACGTCGTCGTCGCGCAGCGCACGCACGACGATGCGGTTGGCGACCGACACGATCGCGGCGGCCCGCGAGATCAGCAGGCCCTCGACGACCGCGCGCTCCAGGGCCCCGGGGTCGACCGGCGCCGGGTCAGGGCTCGCGGGGCCGGCGCTGCCGCGCGTGCTCCGCCACCTCACGACGCCTCCCCCGCTGCTGCCGCCCGTGCTGCTGCCGCTGCCATGACCTGCTCCTCGTCGACCGGGCCGTCCTGACACGGCGCCTCCTCTGATTAAAGACCCGGTGCCGGGACCGCGACGAATCGTCGGTCCCGGCACCGGGGCGAGGGCACCGCGGCAGGTGCGGCCGGGCGCCTCAGCCCTGGCTGCCGCCGGCGGTCACGAGGGCGTCCTGGACGGCGCCGACGAAGTCGTCGAGGTCGTCGGGGGTGCGCGAGGTGACGAGGGTGAAGCCGCCCTCGACGTCCGTGACGACGGAGCGGTCGACCCACGAGCCGCCCGCGTTCGTGGCGTCGGTCCGCAGCGAGGCGAAGGAGGTGAGCTCCTTGCCCTTCAGGAGGTCCGCCTCCACCAGCAGCCAGGGGCCGTGGCAGATGGCGGCGACGGGCTTGCCTGCCGAGGCGAAGGCCTCGACCAGCGAGACCGCGCCGTCGTCCTGGCGGATCGTGTCGGCGTTGATGGTGCCGCCGGGCACGAGCAGCAGGTCGAAGTCGGCCGCGTCGGCCTCGTCGAGGGTGGTGTCGGGGCGGACGGTCTCGCCCGGGTCCTTGTCGCCGACGAGCGTCTGGATCGGCTCGGTCGACTGCGCGGCGACGACGACGGTCGCGCCGGCCTCGCGCAGGGCACGGGCGGGCACGACGAGCTCGTCCTGCTCGACGCCGTAGTTGGTGACGATCGCGAGCACGCGTCGTCCGGTCAGATCGGTGGTGGCCATGGGGCTCTCCTCCTCCGGGCCCGCGGGGCGGGCCGATCGATGTCGAGCACCGGTCTACGCCGCGGGGCTGGAGGGGCACTCGGGAGCCTGTCCCCCGGTCGCCCCGGCTGCGCCTCAGCTCGCGAGCAGCGCCCGCGCCGTCCCCTCGTCGAGGATGAGGTCGGTCGCGAGCCCGGCGGCGAGGGCACCGCGCACCCCCGCGACCTTCGCCTCGCCGGCCACGACGCACACCCGACGCGGCGCACGTCGGATGGTCTCGAGGTCGGGTCCCGTGCCGCGGGCGTTCATGGCGATGTCGGCCGACGAGCCGTCCTCGCGGTAGAACACGGTCGCGACGTCGCCGACGACGCCGTCGCGGTCGAGGCTCAGCTGGTCGCTCTTCTCGAGGTAGCCCCCCGACCAGACGTGGCTCGGCACCCGGGCGTCGCGCGAGCCGACCCCGAAGACGACCAGGTCCATCGAGGCCTGCAGCTCGAGCACGCGCTTCGTGCTGCTCTCGCGCCAGAGCGCGCGCTTGGTCGCCGGGTCGTCGAAGAACGCCGGCACGGGGAACTGCTGCACCGCCGCCGAGTACGCGGCCCCGAAGCGCCGCAGGATCTCGCTCGCGTACTCGATGCCCGTCGTGCGCGTGTTCGCTGCGCCGTTCAGCTGCACCACGACGGAGTTGTGCGTCGCCCGGGGCACCAGCGACCGGCTGACGGCGCTGAGGGTCGCACCCCACGCGACCCCGACCACCATGTTCGAGTCGACGTAGGGCGTGATCGTGCGGGCCGCCGACAGGGCGACCCGCTCGAGCCGGTCGATCTCGCTGATCTGGTCGGGCACGGGCACGACGTGCGCGACGACGCCGAAGCGGTCGTGCAGGGCCGCGGCCGACCTCGTCGCCTGGTCGAGCGGCGACTTGATCTGGATCTCGACGAGGCCCGTCTCGCGGGCGGCCTTGAGGAGGCGCGAGACCGACGAGCGGGACGTGTTCAGCTCCGAGGCGATCGCCTCCATCGTCAGGTCCTGCATGTAGTACAGGTGCGCCGCACGGAGCGCGTCGTGGGTCTTCTCGGACGTCGTCGCCTCGGCCATGGGCACCTCCGTGCACATCTGTGCAGATACGTTGCACCCTCGTCAGGAGGGGTCGATCATGGACACTACCGGCCCGAGCAGCCGGCGCACGACCCCACCGCTCACCGAACGCAACGGGAAAGAAGCTCCACTGTGACCGAGTCGAAGAAGACAGGGACGATGCGCGCCAACGTGTCGCGCATCGCCGACCGCCCCCACGCCCAGGTGCTGATCGTCGGAGGGGGCATCAACGGCATCGCCACGTTCCGCGACCTCGCCCTCCAGGGCGTCGACGTCGTCCTCGTCGAGCGCGCCGACTACGCCTCGGGCGCCTCGGCTGCCTCGTCGCACATGATCCACGGCGGCATCCGCTACCTCGAGAACGGCGAGTTCCGCCTCGTCCGCGAGAGCGTGGAGGAGCGCAACGGCCTCCTCAAGATCGCGCCCCACTACGTCAAGCCGCTGCAGACGACGATGCCGATCTTCTCGACGTTCTCGGGCATCCTCAACGCCCCGCTGCGCATGCTCACGCACAAGCAGCGCAGCACGAAGGAGCGCGGCGCGCTCCTCATCAAGGTCGGCATGACCATGTACGACTCGTTCTCGCGCGACGGCGGCTCCGTGCCCCGTCACAAGTTCCTGGGCCGCAAGGCCGCGCTGGCCGAGATGCCGCACCTGAACAAGGACCTGAAGTACACGGGCACCTACTACGACGCCTCGGTCCACGAGCCCGAGCGCCTCGCCCTCGACGTGCTCAAGGACGGCCTCGCCGCAGGCGACAACGCGCGCAGCGCGAACTACCTCGAGGCCGCCGGCACCGCCGACGGCGGGGTCGTGCTGCGCGACGTCGTGACCGGCACGGAGTTCACCGTGACGGCCGACGTCGTCGTCAACGCCTCCGGCCCCTGGACCGACCTGACGAACGCCGCGCTCGGCGCCGAGTCGCAGTACATGGGCGGCACCAAGGGCTCGCACATCGTCGTCGACAGCCCCGAGCTGCTCGAGGCCACGAACGGCCGCGAGATCTTCTTCGAGAACAACGACGGCCGCATCGTGCTGATCTACCCGCTGAAGGGCCGCGTGCTGATCGGCACGACCGACCTCGAGGCCGACATGGCCGAGCCCGCGGTCTGCACCGAGGAGGAGGTGGACTACTTCTTCGACCTCGTCAAGCACGTCTACCCCGACATCGAGATCACGCGCGACCACATCGTCTACCGCTACTCGGGCGTCCGTCCGCTGCCGAAGCACGACGACCTCGCCGCCGGCTTCGTGTCGCGCGACTACCGCATCGTCGAGACCGAGGTCGCGGAGCTGCCGACCAGCAAGGTGCTCAGCCTCGTCGGCGGCAAGTGGACGACGTTCCGCGCCCTGTCGGCGCACCTGTCGACCGAGGCGACGAACCGTCTCGGCGTGACCCGCACGGTCGACACGACCGGCATGGCGATCGGTGGCGGCAAGGACTTCCCGACCACCGACGCGGCCCGCACCACCTGGGTCGCGGCCCACGCCGACGGCCTCAGCCGCGAGCACGTCGACCGCCTCCTCACCCGCTACGGCACCCGTGCGGAGAGCGTGATCGAGGTGCTGCTCGACCAGCCGTCCGAGCCTCTGGCGAGCGACCCGGGCCTCACCACGGCCGAGATCGCTTACTTCGCCGAGCACGAGGACGCGGTGCACCTCGCCGACGTCGTCCTGCGCCGCACCAACCTCGCCTTCGTGGGCGGCGTCACGATCGAGCTGCTCAGCGAGATCGCCGACGTCCTGGCGTCGAGCCTCGGCTGGACGGCCGACGAGCGCGAGGCCGAGATCGAGGCCACGCTCGACGTGCTGCGCACGTCGCACGGCGTCGAGGTGTCGTCCCAGCACGTGCCCAGCGGCACGCCCGTCGTGAGCACGCCCGCCTCGTAGGAGGCGCCTCCCGCGACCACGAGACCCGCCCGCCCCTCGGGGCCGGGCGGGTCTCGTGCGTCCGGGGCCGGGCGCGGTGGCGCCCGTCGCAGCACCGGGCCGGCCGGGCGCTCCGGCGACCGTCGCGGCGCCGGGCCGTCCGGGTGCGGGGACTAGTGCCCGACCTCGATGAGGACGACCCCCGCGACGATGAGGACGATGCCGGCGGCCATGGTCGCCGTCAGGGGGTCCTTGAACAGGAGGCGTCCGAGCACCGCGGTGAGGGCCACGCCGGTGGCCGCCCAGACCCCGTAGGCGACCCCGATCGGCAGGCCGAGCGCCAAGGCGCCTGCGAGCAACGAGAACGCGGTGACGTAGCCGAGGGCCACGGGCACGTACCAGCGCCTCCGCCCGTCGGTGGCGAGCTTGAGGCTGATCGTCGCGCCGACCTCGCAGACGATGGCGATCGCGAGCAGGACCCAGCCCATCAGGCGTCGCCCCCGCGCGCCCGCGCGGCGTGGGCGCGCTGCGACCCGAGCTCGACGAGCAGCACCCCCGCGATCACCAGCACCAGCCCGGCCACCGTCACGCCGGTCAGCGCCTGCCCGAAGAGCACGGCCGCCATGACCGCGGTCAGCGCCACGCCCGAGGCGCCCCAGATGCCGTAGGCGACGCCGATGGCCATGCCGCCCCGCAGCACCCGCGACAGGCAGAGGAAGGCCGACAGGTACCCGGCGACGACCAGCGCGTACCAGCCGGGGCTGTCGACGGCCGCCTGCAGCGACAAGGAGGCGGTGACCTCGACGACGATCGCGCCCGCCAGCCAGAGCCAGGTCGCGAGTGGGTGCACGGGGCGAGTCTACGGACCGTCGGCCCGGCTGCCGTCCGGGCGGGCGGGCGGGGCGAGCTCAGGCCTCGGCGAACCCGGCGGGCTCGACGAGGCGCCTCAGGGCGACGAGCCCGTCGCGGAGGCGCGTCTTCATGGTGCCGAGCGGCACGCCGGCGCGGCTCGCCGCCTCCGCGTGGGTCAGGCCGCCCCAGTACGTCAGCTCGAGCGCCTGCCGCTGCACGGCCGAGAGCCCGCCGAGCGCGCGGGTGACGCGTGCGTGCTCGAGGCGCACCGCGGCCGTCTCGGCGACGTCGTCGCGGACCGGGTCGAGGTCGCGGACGCCGACGGCGACGTCGCGGTCGCGGCTCGCCTGCGACGACCGCACCCGGTCGATCGCCCGTCGCCGCGCCTGCACGAGCAGCCACGACAGCGCGGTGCCCCTGGCCGGGTCGAAACGGGAGGCGTCCTGCCAGACCGCGAGGAACACCTCCTGCACGACCTCTTCCGACTGGGCGGGATCGACGAGCACCCGACGCACGAGGCCGTGCACGCGCGACGCAGTGCGGTCGTAGAACGCGGCGAAGGCACGCTCGTCGCCGCGGGAGAAGGCGACCACGAGGTCGTCGTCCGAGGGCGAGAGCTCGGCATGCTGCACAGGTGCGAGGGTCACGGTGTCGTCCGGTCGGTGTGGGGTACGAGGGGGTGGGAGGCGCTCCCCCCGAGTGCTGCGGCCACTGTATGCGCCTGCATGATTTTGGTGTCCCCCACTTCGGGGGCCGGACCCTCAGCAGCTGGTCCACTGGTACATCAGGATCGACGCTTCACCCTCCACACAGGACATTTCCTCGGTATCCTGGAGTGCAGAGCCGCACGCCCTGCCCGCCCACGATCGGAGACACCTGTGCCCGTCCCCACCTCTGCCCCCACGACCGAGCGGCAGCTGCTGCGCGACACGGTCCGCGACCGTCTCCGCGAGGCGATCCTCGACGGCACGCTCGAGCCCGGCGAGCGCCTGCACGACGACGAGCTCGTCGCCTGGCTGCAGGTGTCGCGCACGCCGATCCGCGAGGCTCTGAGCGACCTCGTCCGCGCCGGCCTCGTCGAGATGGCGCCGAACCGCTGGACGCGGGTCGCGACGCCCGACGCCGGCCAGGCCGTCGAGGTCGTCCAGACGCTCGGGGTGCTGTTCGGCGGGGCCGTCCGCCTCGCCGTGCCGCGCCTCCCCGAGACGGTCGTGAAGCAGATCAGCTCCGCTGTGGAGGCCTGCATCGGCGACATCGAGCGAGAAGACGGCCCGGCGCTGAACGCCCACGCCGTCGCCCTCTTCGACACCTACGTCGAGCACTGCGGCAACAGCGCACTCAAGAAGGTCTGCCGCGACGTCACGGACGGCCTCGCCTACTCGCTCCGCGTGCCGAACATCGTCCAGGTGCTGAACTGGGGCGAGATGAGCACTGCGCTCACGGCCCTCGAGCAGGCGACCCGCGACCGCGACCCGATCCGGGCCGAGCTCGCCGCCGAGGCGATGCACGAGCTGCCGGGCGAGCGGCCCCTCTCGCCCGAGCGCCCCGGCGCCTAGCGACCGACGCACGACCGGCAGGCACGACCGGTCGCGGCGCACGGCTAGACGGTCGTCGCGTCGTCGACCTCGCCCACGAGCTCCTCGATGATGTCCTCCAAGAAGAGCACGCCGGTCGTCTCGCCCATCACCGAGACGGCCCGGGCGACGTGCGCACCGCTGCGGCGCATCGACGCCAACGCGTCCTCGAGGTCGGCGTCGTGCGGCACCGCGCCGAGCCGCCGGACCCGCTTCGCCGGCACGGGCGCGTCGAGGGTCTCGGCCGAGGTCAGGTCCATGACGTCCTTGAGGTGCAGGTAGCCGGTCGGCTGCCCCTCGCCGTCGGTCAGCACGTAGCGCGAGTAGCCGTGCTCGGCGACGGCGAGCTGCACGTCGCGCGGGGTGGCTCCCGGCGCGAGCCGCACCATCTCGGCCACGGGCACCTCGACGTCGCGCACCTTGCGGGTCGTGAACTCGAACGCTGCCGAGAGCGTGCCCGACGCGTCCGACAGCACTCCCTCACGGGTGGACTGCTGCACGATCGTGGCGACCTCGTCGAGCGTGTAGGTGCTCGTCGCCTCGTCCTTCGGCTCGACGCGGAACAGACGCAGCACCGCGTTGGCGACGCCGTTCAGCGACCAGATCACGGGCTTGAACACGGTCGCGACGAACACGAGCGGAGGCGCGAGCAGCAGGGCCGCCCGGTCCGGCACCGAGAACGACAGGTTCTTCGGGATCATCTCCCCGACGACCACGTGCAAGAAGGTGACGAGCACCAACGCGATCACGAACGCGACGACGCCGATCGCCTCGGGCGTCAGGGGCGTGGCCGCCAACGGGATCTCGAGGAGGTGGTGGATCGCCGGCTCGGACACGTTGAGGATGACGAGCGAGCAGACGGTGATGCCGAGCTGGCTCGTCGCGAGCATGAGCGTGGCGTGCTCCATCGCCCACAGGGTCTTCTTCGCCGCCTTGCTGCCGGCCTCGGCCCGCGGCTCGATCTGGGAACGGCGAGCGGAGATGACCGCGAACTCGGCGCCGACGAAGAAGCCGTTGACGATCAGCAGCACGAACAGCCAGACGATGCCGGGCAGGTACTCGTTCATCGCTTCAGGTCCTCTCGCAGTCCGGCGACGACCCGGTCGTGGTCGGTGGGGGCAGGCTCGGCGGCGTGCGCCGTGTCGGCGGCGCCCACGTCGCGGGTGCCCGCGGGGGCGAGGCCGGAGGCGGTCGGCAGCTCGGCCGGCGAGGGCACGAACCGCAGGCGCTCGAGCCGCTGCCCGACCACCCGCTCGACGCGCAGCGTGCCGCCCTCGAGCTCGACCTCGTCGCCCACCTCGGGCAGGCGGTCGAGCTGCTCGGTGACGAAGCCGCCGACGGTCTCGTAGTCGCCGTCGTCGGGCACCCGCACCGTCGCGCGGTCCCAGAGCTCGTCGGGGCGGAGGGCGGCGTCGAAGACGACGGTGCCCGACGACCGCACGATGCCGGCCTTCGCGCGGTCGTGCTCGTCCTCGAGCTCGCCGACCAGCTCCTCCACCAGGTCCTCCAGGGTGACGAGGCCCGCCGTGCCGCCGAACTCGTCGGAGACCACGGCGATCTGGAAGCCCTCACGACGCAGCAGGCCGAGCAGGGTGTCGACGCCCATCGACTCGGGCACGAAGCGCGCGTCCGACACGAGGCCGGCGACCGGGACGGACGCCCGCTGCTCGGCGGGCAGGGCGAAGGCCTGCTTGACGTGCACGACGCCGACGATGTCGTCGCTGTCGTCACCGATCACGGGGAACCGCGAGAAGCCGCTCGCCAGCGCCGTCTCGACGACGTCGGCGGCGGTGTCGGTGGAGCGGACCGTCGTCATGCGGACCCGGGGGGTCATGACGTCGACCGCCGCGTGCTCGGAGAACCGCAGGGTGCGACCCAGGAGGGTCGCGTGGTCGTCGTCCAGCATGCCCTCGAGCGCCGAGCGCCGCACCAGCGAGCTCAGCTCTTCCGCGGACCGGGAGCCGGACAGCTCCTCCTTCGGCTCGATGCCCATCGTGCGGATCGCGGCGTTGGCGGTGTTGTTGAAGAGCAGGATGACCGGCTTGAACACGGTCGTGAAGGTCGCCATGAACGGCACGACGAACTTGGCCGTCGCGAGCGGCAGAGCGAGCGCGAAGTTCTTCGGGACGAGCTCGCCGACGACCATGGAGAAGAGCGTCGCGATCACGATGCCGACCACGGCGCCGATGCCCGGGACGACGGCCGCGGGCACGCCGAGCTCGCCGAGCGGGGCGGCGAGCAGCGAGCTGATCGCGGGCTCGAAGGTGTAGCCGGTGAGCAGCGTCGTCAGGGTGATGCCGAGCTGCGCACCGGAGAGGTGGGTCGACGTGATGCGCAGCGCCTTGATCGTCGGCGCGAGGCGCTTCTCGCCCCGGGCCTGGCGGGCCTCGAGGTCGTTCCGGTCGAGGTTCACCAGCGCGAACTCGGACGCGACGAAGAAGCCGGTGCCGACGGTCAGGACCAGACCGACGGCGAGCATGGCCCACTCGTTCACTGAGCCCCTCCTCGCTCGTCAGAGACACCATGGGGCGTCAGGGCGCGGAAGGGCGTCGGCATGTGAGAGGGAGGGTCGTCCATGCGGTGATGGTAAGGAGCGACGCCGCGACGATGCTGTGAACCTGCAGTGCGTGCAGGTCGCCCTCGCGGCCGAGTGGTCGACTCCTGCTCCGGCCGGCCGGCTGATCGACCGTTCGTGACCACTCGGCACCAGGGCAGTGGGCGTCGGTCGCAGCCCGTACGCTGGGAGCCGATCGATCGGAGACACCCTGTGACTGACATGAGCCTCCGGCTGCCGACCAGGCGCTTCCGCGCCGTGTTCGCGCTGGGCACGCGGCACGCGGCGACGCTGCCGCTGCCCACCGCCCTCGGCAAGCCCAACCTCTTCGGCGAGTGGGACGACGAGACCGAGCTCAGCAGCCTCTACGTGGGCTTCGGCACGGGCCAGGTGCACCTCGACGCCGTCGGCGGCGGGGTCGGCACCGGCGTCGAGCACCATTTCCACGACGCCGCGGGCGACGACACCGACACCAGCCCGTGGGGCCCCGGCGACACCGCCCAGGTCGTCGCGTGGGCGACGGCGTTGCTGACCGACCTGCAGGCGCTGATGCCCGACCTGATCGACGACGTCGACGACGCCGCGGCCTGGCACGACGCAGGTCTCGACCTCTGGGTGTGCGAGGTCGAGGAGCCGACGCACCTCGACCTGGTCGAGGTCGACATCGAGGGCGAGCTGCTCACCCTGCCCTGGCTCGGCGCCGGGCACGTCGAGCACGACCACGTCGACGAGGCGCCGGACGACGTCCGCGAGCACCCGATCGCCCTGCTCTGGGCTGCCGACGAGCACCGCACGCCCGACCAGCCGATCGCCGAGGCGTGGCTGACCCCGGGGACCGAGCAGACCGTCACCCGGGCGCTGCCCGGCGTCGACTGGGCCGCCGTCGGCATGCCCGCCGACGAGGTCCTGCCCTGGCTCGAGGGGATCTACCTGAACCACCACGTGCTGCCCGACCCTGCCGGCACCATCCTCACCGGCGTGCTCGAGCGCCTCGGCGGGATCGACGGGATCGACTGACCCGGGTCGGCCCGGGGCGGTCTGCATCGGCTCGGCCCAGATCGGGTCGGCCTGCATCGGCTCGGCCCAGATCGGGTCGGCTCAGGCCAGGTCGCCCGACTCCGACAGCGACGGCTCTTCCGGGCCGGTGAGCTGGTAGTCGTGCACGTCGCTGTGCCGGATCTCCGCCTCCTGCTCGTCGGTGGGGCCGGAGCCGCGGAAGTCGTCGAGCGCGTTCTGCGAGACCCAGCGCTCGGCGACGTTGATGCGGCCCGGGTCGACGATGTCGGGAGACAGGGCGTAGTCGAGGCAGCCGGGCGCATCACGGCCCGCCTCGACGAGGCTCACGCAGGAAGCGAGGTAGTCGTCTCGCAGCTCAGGGTCGACGAGCAGGTGGCCGGTCACGATGATCATGGGTCGCAGTCAACACCGGGCGACCGACAGCGGGACGCGTGTCAGGCGCGCCACCACTCGTCGACCGGACTGGCCGGCACGCGGCGCTTGTGCTCGGTCGCGAGGTAGCGCGCCTCGATCAGCTCGGCGATCGCCTCGTCGACGTCACCGCCCTCGAGGTAGTCGTCGATGTCGGCGTAGGTGAGGCCGAGGTTCGCCTCGTCGGTCTGGCCGGGGGTCTCGTCGAGCAGGTCGGCCGTCGGCGCCTTCTCGTACAGCCGCGCGGGTGCGCCGAGGTGGGCGAGCAGCGCCTTGCCCTGGCGCTTGCTCAGGCCCGTGAGCGGCACCAGGTCGACCCCGCCGTCGCCGTACTTCGTGAAGAAGCCGGTCAGTGCCTCGGCGGCGTGGTCGGTCCCGACGACGAGCAGGCCGCGCTCGCTCGCGATCGCGTACTGGGCGACCATGCGGGTGCGCGCCTTCACGTTGCCCTTGGCGAAGTCGCTGAGCGGGGAACCCGTCGCCTCGGCGACGTCCTGCGCCGTACCGTCGACGCCGTGCTGGATGTTGACCACGAGCCCCTCGGCCCCGTCGATGAACCGCAGGGCGAGCTGGGCGTCTTCTTCGTCGGCCTGCACCTTGTAGGGCATCCGCACGGTGACGAGCTCGGCCGTGCCGCCGTCGCGGCGGACCCCCTCGACCGCGAGCTGGCAGAGGCGCCCCGCGAGCGTGCTGTCCTGGCCGCCGCTGACGGCGAGCACGAAGCCGCCGGCACCGGTCGTCTCCAGGTAGTCGCGGAGGAACGCGACGCGTCGCTCGACCTCGGCGGCCGGGTCGATCTCAGGGCGGACGGCGAGCTCGGAGATGATGGTGGCCTGCAGCGCTCTCATGCGACGACTCTAGCCACGCGCCGCTCGACCGGCACCCGTCGCGCCGGTCGGATCGGCTCGCCGGGCGGGACTACTTCGACGTCGAGAGGGCCACGAAGGCGGCGACGGTCAGCCCGAGGCCGACGAGGGTGATCGCGCTGACGAGTCCGATGAAGAATTCGGCCATGGGAGGCTCCTGCCTGGTCGAGGTGACGGGAGCCCATCCTCTCAGACCGCGGCTGACCGGTCGGCGTCCGATCAGCCGAGGGCCGGCGAGGAGCCGTCGGCGTCGGGCGCAGGCCGACCGGCGACCGCGAGCACCGTCGCCACGGTCCGCGGGTGCGCCAGCACCCGGAAGTGCCCGCCGGTCGGCAGCTGCACGTTGTCGGCGCCGACCAGCACGCTGCTCTCGGGGATGTGCGGGTCGAACTCGCCGTAGATCGAGGTGATGCGCTCGTTGACGGCCTGGTCGCGCGACAGCATCACGGTCGTGGAGTCACGAGGCGAGAAGGCCCGCAGGCTCGGCAGCACCAGCCAGGCGGCGTACCGGGAGCCGCTGAAGGGCGTGCAGACGGCGACCATGCGGTCGACCCGACGGGTGTCGTCGAGCAGCGCCATCAGGTACTTGCCGACCAGCCCGCCCTTGCTGTGCGCGACGACGACCACGTCGCGCAGGTCGTGCTCGAGCACGTACGCGGCGACGTCGCGGGCGGTCGCCTCCACGGGCCGGCCGTTCCGTCGGAGCGACTCGATCACGTGCACCGGGTGCCCCTCGTCGTGCACCCGCTCGATCAGCGGGCGGAGGAACGCCCAGGTCTCCCAGATGCCGGGCAGCACGAGCACGGGTCGCCCGTCGCCCGAGAGGTAGTCGTCGGAGCCCCGCGGCGAGAGCACCGCGCGCAGCTGCCACCAGGCGGCGAACGCGTAGTCCTGCAGCCACCAGACGCCGTGCCGCAGCGCCCGACGGAGCGCCGGGCGGGGCGGCCGAGGAGGCGCGGCGGGGGCGTGCGACATGGTCCCTGCACAGTAGGGGGCCGGGAGGCGGCTGTCCGGTCGCCGAGTCGCCGACGCGACCCGCGCCTCCTGCGTGTGAGGATGTCGACGATGGACGAAGAGGCCGGCACCGAGGCGACGCCGCCGCCGTTCCGCGGTGCCGTGCACGGCGACGACCTCGACGCGGCCCGCGAGCTCTACGAGGCCCAGTACCCGGGCGAGGGATTCCGGCTCGACCAGCTCGACCGTCCGTTCGAGTACCGCTACGCGGCGGTCGGCGACGGCGACGTGTCGCTCCGCACCTCCGAGTTCCACGGGTCGGCCCGCGGCACGGCCGACGCCGTGCCCGAGTACGTCGTGTCGTGGCTGGTCGAGGGGCGCGGCACGGTCGACGTCGGACGCGACGCGGTCGAGCTGCGGCCGCTCGTGCCCCGGATCGCCCCGACCAGGGCCTATTCGTTCGACTTCTCCGACTACCGGCAGCGGCTCGTGCACGTCGGCGCGGCGCACCTCGAGCGGCTGGCCGCCGAACGCGGCGACGTGACGTCGGGGCCCGTCACCTTCTTCCATGCCGCCCCCGTCGGGGACACGGCGCTGCGGCGCTGGCGGGCCGTGCTCTCGGAGACGACCCCGGTGCTGCTCGACCTCGCCGCGCCTCCCCTGCTGCGGGCCGAGGCGAACCGGCGGCTCGCCCTCGCCGTGCTCGAGACGTTCCCGCACGAGGCCGGGCAGGCCTCGGCCGTGGCGCTCGCCCCTGGCGCCCCCGTCGTGCCGGGGGCCCGACGCCTCGCCCTCGCCGTCGAGTACCTGCACACGCACGCCCAGGAGCCGATCGGCGTCGCCGACGTCGCCCGGGCCGCCGACCTCAGCGTGCGGGGGCTGCAGGTGGCCCTGCAGCGGGCCCTCGACGTCAGCCCGACCGTGCTCCTGCGCCAGATCCGGCTCGACCGGGTGCACGCTGACCTCTGCGTCGCGACGCCCGAGACCGCCACGGTCGGGAGCGTCGCGCGCCGCTGGGGGTTCAGCCACCTCGGACGCTTCTCGGCGTCGTACCACGAGCGGTTCGGCGAGCACCCGAGCGTCACGCTGCGGAGCTGACGGGCGCCGCTCGCGAGCGGAGAGGGCGACGCACGGACCGGACATCGCCGGGCGGCCGGGGCCGAGTGGTGGCAACGTGGCAGGGTGACCGACTACCAGAGCACCCCAGACACCGCCGCACGACCCGGACGCGGACGGACGGGAACCGTCGACGACGCCTCGCACGCCCGGCAGCACGACGGCCGCGACCTGATGGGCCCGGTCGAGAACCTCACGCGCATCATGTGGACCGGCACGCTGTGGTTCGCCGCCGCCGTCGTCGCGGTGGCGCTCGCCCTCGGCGCCGTGCTCGTGTCGGGCTGGCGACCCGACGTGCTCTCGACGCCGGTCGAGACGCTGTTCTGGATCGGCGCCTCCGTCGTGGCCCTGAGCCTCGGCCTGATCGGCTGGTCGGGCTGCCCGATCCTCGAGGTGAGCGTGCCCGTCGCGGACCGGAACAAGACCCGGACGATGCAGCTCGGCACGTTCAGCTTCCTCGTCGGCTCGGCGGCGACGATGCTCGCCGTGCTGCTCGGGCCGGCCGGCTGAGGTCGGACCCGGGCCGCGCGGGACGTTGCCGTCACGGTCTCGGCTCCACTAGCATCGACGCGTGATCGAATCGATTCGATCAACTTTCTTCCCCCAGCCGAGAGACCCGACGATGTCGACGACGTCCCCCCGACCCGGCACGCCTGCCGCACCCGACCACGAGACCCGGAGGGCACGGCTGGCCGTCGCGCTGCTGTTCCTCACGAACGGCGCGTTGTTCTCGAACCTGCTGCCCCGCTACCCGGCGATCAAGGACGCGCTCGACCTGTCGAACGCCTCCTTCGGCCTCGCCGTCGCAGCCGGACCGGTCGGCGCCATCGTCGCCGGCCTCGCCGCCAGCTGGCTGATCCGTCGCTTCCGGTCGTCACGCGTCGCGGTGGTCGGCACGGTCGTGACGGCCGTCGTCGTCCTGCTGGCCGGCCTCTCCCCCGTCGGCGCGCTGTTCGCCGCCGCGCTGTTCGTGGCCGGCGCGCTCGACGCGATCGTCGACGTCGCACAGAACTCCCACGGGCTACGGGTGCAGCGCCGGTACGGGCGCTCGATCCTCAACTCGTTCCACGCGATCTGGAGCGTCGGCGCCGTCACCGGCGGCTTGATGGGCGGCGCTGCCGCCGGTCTCGGCGTGCCGATCGGCGTGCACCTGGCGATCTCCGGCGTCGTCTTCGGCGTGGTCGCGATCGTCTCGTACCGGCTCATGCTCCAGGGGCCGGAGCCCACCTCCGAGCTCGAGGAGGCGCCCGCCACGCCGACCGAGGGGGTCGCGTCGTCGTCGACGTCCGCCCCGGTGCCCGTGGCCGGTGGCGCACCCGAGGGCGGGACCGGTGCCGGGGACGGAGCCGGCGCCTCCTCGGGGGTCGACTCCGACTCAGTGGCCGACGCAGGCGCACGCGTCCGCCGCTCGGCCGTGAGGCTGGGCACCTGGGGCGTGCTGATCGCGCTAGTGCTGATCGCCGCCTCCGGCACGGTCGTCGAGGACGCCGGCAACACCTGGGCCGCCCTCTATCTCTCGGGCTCGCTCGGCGCCGGCGTGACCGTCGCCGCGCTCGGCTTCGTGGCGCTGCAGGGCGCCCAGTTCGTCGGACGGATCCTCGGCGACCGACTCGTCGACCGCTTCGGCCAGCGTGCCGTCGCCCGGGTCGGCGGGGCCCTGGTGTTCGTCGGGATGGGGCAGGCGCTGGCGTTCCCGTCGGTCGGGACGACCATCCTCGGCTTCGCCCTCGCCGGCTTCGGCGTCGCGACGTTGATCCCCGCGGCCATGCACGCGGCCGACACGCTGCCGGGGTTCCGGCCGGGCACGGGGCTCACGCTCGTCAGCTGGCTGATGCGGCTCGGGTTCCTCGCCGCCCCGCCGCTGATCGGCGCCGTCGCCGACGCGAGCTCGCTGCGGGTCGGGCTGCTGCTGATCCCGGCCGTCGGGCTCGTCGTGCTCGCACTGTCGGGCGTGCTCGCGGGGCGGCAGCGCTCGGCCCCGCAGCCGCACGTCTGACCTGCATCTGCGGAAGGGGCCCTGCAGCAGCGGCGGGGGCGCACCTCCTTCGGGCTCTCGCCCTGGAGCCTCCTGTCCGTGATGCGGGCGGTCCTGCGACTCGGGCTGTCCGCTGCGCGAAGCACGGGGACGGGCCCTCGGGCAAACCGCCAGGAGGCGGGCGTACGAACGAGAGGACAGGCCGCAGGTGCGGCCGAGGAAGGCAGGAACCATGACCGAGATCACCGCCCACCACGGGCTCTTCAAGGACACGAACCTCCACGTCGACGACTTCGGCGGCAGCGGACGCACCGTCGTGCTCATCCACGGCTGGCCCCTCTCGGGCGAGTCGTGGAGCAAGCAGGTCCCCGCGTTCGTCGAGGCCGGCTACCGCGTCGTCACCTACGACCGACGCGGCTTCGGGCGCAGCGACAAGCCGAAGACCGGCTACGACTACGACCACCTCACCGAGGACCTGCACACCGTCCTCACCGAGCTCGACCTCGACGACGTGACGCTCGTCGGCTTCTCGATGGGCGGCGGCGAGGTCGCGCGCTACGTCAGCAAGTACGGCACCGAGCGCCTGCACAGCGTCGTCTTTGCGTCGGCCGTGCCCCCGTACCTGATGAAGACCGACGACAACCCCGACGGCCCCCTCACCAAGGAGGCGGCTGCCGAGATGACCGCCGGCCTCACCAAGGACGAGGACTCGTTCTACGACGACTTCACCACCGGCTTCTTCTCGGTCGACGGCGTGCTCAAGGTGTCGGAGGCGGACCGCCAGGACGCGCTGCGCCTCGCGAAGCAGGCCGACAAGGCCGCGGCCCTCGCCGCGATGAACTCGTTCGCCACGACCGACTTCCGCGAGGACCTGACCAAGGTCACCGTGCCGACGCTGGTCATCCACGGCGACGGCGACGCGACGGTCCCCTACGAGGGCTCGGGCGCGCGCACCCACGCGGCGATCGCCGGCTCGGAGCTGCACGTCATCGCGGGCGCGCCGCACGGCGCGAACGTCAGCGACGCGGACGAGTTCAACCGCGTGGTGCTGGAGTTCCTCGCGCGCTGAGGCCGCCCGTGCTCTGAGCCCGCTCGTGCTCTGAGCCCGCCCGGGCTCTGAGCCCGCTCGCTCGATGAGCTGGCTCGAACGACACCCCCGTATCCGCACTGCACCCCTCGTTCCGAGGGTGTCCTGCCGGATCGGGGGTGTCGTTCGTGGCGGCGGCAGGCGCACCCGCGCGTGCGGTCGTGTCGGGCGCGGCTAGAAGTCGACCGGCGGTCGGTCCATGGTGGCGACTCCCGACGAGATGCCGATGATGATCGCGATCGCTCCGCCGAGCACCGAGAGCCCGAGGAACAGCCAGAGCGGTGCGGCGCTCCCTCCCACGCGGCGCCGCAGGACGACGCTCCGGCCGATCAGGTAGATGAGCACGCTGAGGATCGACCAGGCCCAGTGGAACGGCCGTTCGACGCCGCGTGCCCGCAGCGTGCGTCGGTCGAGCCAGGAGAGCACGACGAGGCCGATGCCGACGACGAGGCTGACGACCATCGCGAGCGTGTAGTCGCCCTGCCCCACGCCGGTGCTGCCCGGCGCCAGGAGCTCGACCGATCGCCTGATCTCGACCGCCGCGAACACGCACGTGACGATCGGCGAGAGCGCGATCGCGGCCACGTGAGGGGTGGCGCCGATCTGCTGCCCCGTCACGGGCGGCCGGGGCTCGGCCTGCTCGGTGGTCGGGGCGGCCTTCGCGCCGGTCGGGTGTGCGGCCAGTGGCTCCGCCGGTCGTGACGAGGAGGCGGCCGTCTCGCTCCCGGGCAGTCGGTCGTCTCGCTTCGGATCGGTCACGGTGTCCCCCTCGTGGTCGTCGCCGCCGGGGAGCCCTGCTCCGCGACGGCCGCCCGGACGTCTGCGTGCCGGGCTCGTCCCGTCAGCCTAGGACCGCCTCCTGGACGGTGTGCAGGCCGCGCACCCTGCCGCCGAGCGCCGAGCGCCGAGCGCCGAGCGCCGGGCGCCGGGCGCCGGGCGCCTCCGCACCCCTCGGACCCGCGCACACCCGTCGGCTCGACCCTGGATGTGCGCGGATCCCGCGGCTGCCGCAGGCTCAGGGCCGGTACTCGGGGCGCTGATCCGGGCCGGGCACGGGGCCGGGGTGCGGCTTGTGCGCGCCGTCGCTGCCGAACACGGCCACGGCCGAGAGAGCCGTCCGCACGCCGACCAGCAGCACTCCCACGACAGCGCCGAGCACGCGCAGGAGGCGGCGGCCCCGACCCACAGGACTCGTCACGACGCCCCCTCCCCGCGCTGGCGCCTCGGGGACCGGCCCGACCCTGACAGCCCTGGCCGCGCCTCCGGCGCTCGCTCGGTCGTTCCCGCTGCACGCGTCGCACGCCGCTGCCGCTGCTCGTCGCGCAGCACGACGCACAGCCCCACGAACCCCGCCGCGGCGGCGAGCGGCGCCACCCACCAGATCATCTGCCGACCCTGGCGCGTCGCGGGTGTCCCGTCCAGGGCCAGTGCGACGAGTTCAGGACGAGCGGGCCGGCGCGTCCTGAACCGTGCACAGATCATGACCATTTGGACCTGAGTTGCGCGAGTCAGGAGGCGAAGTCCTGAATGAGGAGGCGCGAGCGGGGCGAGCGGGGCGGGAGGCGGCGGCAAGCTAGCGGAGCACGAGGCGCGGGGCGAGCAGGCGGTGCCGCGGGTCAGCAGCCGACCCGGGCGACGCGACGCGGGCCGCGGGGCCCTGGTGCAGCAGCAGGTCCAGGGTGGCGTGGGCCACCTCCTCGACGGGCTGGTGCACGCTCGAGAGGCCGAGGGCCGCGGCGACGGGGGTGTCGTCGTAGCCGACCACGGGCACCGAGCGGCCGAGCACCATGAAGGCGCCGAGGGCGAGGGAGTCGCTGGCGCAGACGACCGCGTCGATCGTGCGGCCGGTCTCCGCGAGGTGCGCGACAAGCTGCCTGACCCGGTCGGAGGCGAGCGAGACCTGGTCGTCGACGGTCAGGTCGACTTCGTCGAGCTCCGCGGCGTGGAGCCCGCCGTGGGCGAGCATCGTGTCGCGCCAGCCCTGCCGTCGCTCGGTGCCGATGCCCGAGGTGGACGGCCAGCCGAGGAACGCCACGCGGCGTGCTCCCCCGTCGAGCAGGGCCCGGGTCGCCTCCGCGACGCCGCGGTGCCCGTCGACGTCGACCCAGCGCCGGGCGGGGTCGGCCACGTCGCTGCCCCACGGCCGTCCGAAGGACACGAAGTCGGCCTCGGCACGCAGCAGCCAGTCGGTGCGGGGGTCGTCGTACGAGGTCGACGTGAGCACGAACGAGTCGACGTCGGCCCCGTCGAGGAGGCGGCGGAACTGGGCGACCTCGTCGAGCGGGTCCTTCGCCGTGAAGAGCAGAACGCGGAGGCCGTGCTGGTCGGCCCGCTCGGTCAGGGCGTGCAGGAACCGGTCGAGCACCGCACCCGAGATGCCGTTCGCGACCGGGTCGAGGCGCACCCCGATCGTCGAGCTCTTGCGGGTGCGCAGCCGCCGCGCCGAGGCGTGGGGGCGGTAGGCGAGCGAGGCGATCGCCTGCTCGACCCGGGAGCGCGTGGCGGGAGCGACGATCTCGGGCGTGTTCAGCACGTTGGAGACGGTCTGGCGCGAGACCCCCGCCTCCTTGGCGACGTCCACGACCGTGGGCAGGCGCGGCGACTCGACACTCGGCACCGCCCACCTCGTCTCGCTCGTCGTCGTCGATCAGCCCCGCGTCGCAGCCCCGCGTCGTCCGCGGAGCGCACCCCGCCGCGACCTCGATTGACAGCCGCGCGAGCAGGTGCCTACTCTAGCGACCACCCGGTTTTGATCGTTCAAACCCGCAACGACACGACCACCGGGACGACCGTTCTCGACGAGGAGACACCGTGCAACGACGCATCCGCCGCCTGATGGCCTTCGGCGCCATCGCCACCGTGACCGGGCTCGCCCTCAGCGCGTGCGGCTCCGGCTTCAGCGAGGGAGGCGGCGACGGCGCGAGCTCCGACGGCGCCCTCACCTCGAGCGACGACTCGCTCACCGTGCTGATCGCCTCGAGCGGCGACGCCGAGGCCGCGGCCGTCCGCGACGCCGTCGCGAGCTGGTCGGGCGACAGCGGCACCGACGCCGAGGTGAGCGTCGCCAGCGACCTGCCGCAGCAGCTCAGCCAGGGCTTCGCCTCCGGCTCGCCCGCCGACGTCTTCTACCTCTCGACCGACGCCCTCGCGGGCTTCGCCGAGAACGGCAGCCTGCTCGCCTACGGCGACCAGCTGAGCGAGACCGACGACTTCTTCCCCACGCTCGTCGACAGCTTCACCTACGACGACCAGTTCTACTGTGCCCCGAAGGACTTCTCGACCCTCGGCCTCGTGATCAACGAGCAGATGTGGCAGGAGGCGGGCCTCACGGACGCAGACGTCCCCACCGACTGGGACGGCCTGTCCGACGTCGCGGCGAAGCTCACCACCGCCGACCACGTCGGCCTCGCCTTCGGGGCCGAGTACGCCCGCGTCGGCGCCTTCATGGCCGAGGCCGGCGGCTCGCTGACGAACGAGGACGGCACGGAGGCGACGGTCGACTCGGAGGAGAACGTCGAGGGCCTGACCTACGTCAAGGACCTCATCACGAGCGGGAACGCCGCGTTCGCCGCCGACCTCGGCGCCGGCTGGGGCGGCGAGGCCTTCGGCACCGGCAAGGCCGCGATGACGGTCGAGGGCAACTGGATCGCCGGCGCGATGAACGCCGACTACCCCGACGTCGACTACCGCGTCGCCGAGATGCCCGCCGGCCCCGGCGGCCAGGGCACCCTGCAGTTCACCAACTGCTGGGGCATCGCCGCCGACAGCCCCAACCAGCAGGCCGCGCTCGAGCTCGTCGAGCAGCTCGTCAGCACCGACCAGCAGCTCGCCTTCGCCGACGCCTTCGGCGTGATGCCGAGCGTGCAGTCGGCCGCCGACCAGTGGAAGACGGACAACCCCGACTCCGCCGCGTTCCTCGACTCGGCCGACTTCGCCGTCGGCGTGCCGACGCAGCAGGGCTCGGCCGACGTGATCGCCGACTTCAACTCGCAGCTCGAGGGCCTCAGCTCGGCGGAGCCCGCCGACCTGCTCGAGTCGTTCCAGTCGAACTACGCGGCGATCCTGCCGTGAGCACCGCCTCGCCCCGCGCCGGCCGAAGGGCCCGCCCCGGCACCGCCTCGCGGGGCGAGGCCACCTCGGGCTGGCTCTTCGTCACCCCGACCATCGTGGTCCTCGGGTTGTTCCTGCTCGTGCCGATGGTGATGGCCCTGTGGGTCAGCGTCTCGGACTGGAGCGGTCGCGGCTCGCCTTTCAGCTCCTCCGTCGGCTTCGTCGGCCTGCAGAACTACGACGACCTCGTGAACGGAGGCGGGCTGGCGGCCAGGGACTTCGGCATCTCGCTGCGCAACAACGCCTGGTACGTCGTCTTCGTCGTGCCGGTCCAGACCGCGGTGTCGCTGTTCCTCGCGGTGCTGGTGAACCGGCAGGTGCTGCGCGGCCGGGGCTTCTTCCGCACCGCCTTCTACTTCCCGTCCGTGACGAGCTCGGTCGCCATCACCGTCGTGTGGCTGTTCCTCTTCACGCAGACCGGCGCCGTGAACCGCGCCCTGTCGTGGCTCGGGATCGAGGGGCCGGCCTGGTTCCAGGACCCGAGCGGCGTCGTCCACAACGTCCTCGGGGCGGTGGGCATCACCGGTCCGGCGTTCCTCACCGACCACGACCTGCTCGGCGTGAGCTGGTGGGACTGGTTCGCCGGCCCCTCCGTCGCCATGAGCGCCTTCGTGCTGATGGCCGTCTTCACGACGAGCGGCACCTTCATGCTGTTGTTCATCGCGGCGCTGCAGAACCTCGGCGGCGACGTGCAGGAGGCGGCGATGATGGACGGCGCGAACGCCTGGCAGCGCTTCTGGCGCGTCACCCTGCCGCAGCTCCGGCCGACCCTCTTCACGGTGCTCACGCTCGGCCTGATCGGCACCTGGCAGGTCTTCGACCAGATCTACACGGGCACGCAGGGCGGGCCCGCCAAGACGACGCTGACGCCGTCGTACCTCTCGTACACCTCGGCCTTCGCCGGGCAGGACTGGGGCCGCGGCGCCGCCATCGCGTTCGTGCTCTTCGCGATCATCGTCGTGCTCACGATCGTCCAGCGGGCCGTGCTGCGCGAACGGCCCGTCTCGCGGCGACGGACGTCGCTGTACGAACCGAAGGACACGACCCAGAAGGAGGCGGGCCGATGACCGCCACTGCCCCCGTCACCGACCTGGTCGGCACGGGCCGACCCGCCGGACCTCCCTCGTCGTCGCCTGCTGCGGACCGCAGGGGTCTCCGGCCGCCTCGCCGCACCTCCTCGCTGGTGTCGTCGTCGGTGCTCTACGCGGCTCTGATCGCACTGGCGCTCGTCTACATCGTGCCGTTCCTGGTGAGCGTGGCGACGTCGTTCAAGACCGACGCGGACGCCGCGGCCGACCCGCTCTCGCTCGTGCCCGCCACGTGGACGACGGCGGCGTTCCAGACCCTGTTCGTCAACAGCGACTTCCCGACCTGGGCGACGAACAGCGCGATCGTGGCGGTGTTCGTGACGGCCGGCCGGGTGTTCTTCGACTCGCTGGCGGGCTACGCGCTCGCCCGGCTGCGGTTCCGCGGGCGGGGCGTCGTCTTCGCCGCGCTGATCGGCGTGATGGCGGTGCCGAGCGTGGTGCTGCTGATCCCGAAGTTCCTGGTGATCAACCAGCTCGGCATCTACGACTCGTACGCCGGCATGATCATCCCGCTGCTCGTCGACGCGGCCGGGGTGTTCATCATGAAGAACTTCTTCGAGTCGATCCCGCCGAGCGTCGAGGAGCAGGCCCGGATCGACGGCGCCGGCACGTTCCGGGTGTTCTGGTCGATCGTGCTGCCGATGGCCCGTCCCGCGCTGATCACGATCATCATCCTGTCGTTCCAGGGGTCGTGGAACGAGCTCTCGCACTTCATCATCTCGACCCAGTCGCCCGAGCTGACGACCCTCACGAAGGGCGTCGCGGGGCTCGCCTCGGGGCAGCTCAGCCAGGGCAGCCAGTACCCGGTGAAGCTCGCGGCGGCGGTCGTCATGACCATCCCCGTGGCCGTGATCTTCTTCGTGTTCCAGCGCCAGATCATGAACAGCAGCGACGGGGCCGTGAAGGAGTGAGGGCAGGGAGCCGGCCCTCACCGGGGCCGGCTCCGTCCCACTCGCACGCAGCACCTCCCCCGCACGCCCCTCAGCGCAAGGACCCCTCCCGTCATGACCGACGCCACGTCACGACCCACGACCGTCGCCGATGCAGCCGCCGACGCCACGTCAGCCGCCGCGGCCGAGCCGCTCCAGCCGTTCCTCGCCGCCGAGACCGTGGTGCTCAAGGCGCCCGCCCAGGCCTGGTCCGACGCCACCGGCGCGATGGGCGCCGCTGCGATCCACGGCGTCTGGGCCGGTGACACCCGCGTGCTGCGCGGGCACCGGGTCGAGGTCCGGGGCAGCAGGGTCGAGACGATCGCGGCGGTGCCGCTCGGCGCCTCCTCGATCCGGTTCGAGTCGCTGCTGCGAGGCCTCGACGACCACGGGGCCGACCCCGACGTGCGGCTGTCGCTGCTGCGCGAGGTCGGCACCGGCGGGGTCCGCGAGACGCTCACGGCGACGTCGCGCCTCCCCCGCGAGCTCGACGTCGTCGTGAGCGTGGCCGTACGGCCCGACGCGTCGTCGATGGACGAGGTGAAGGCCGGGCTGCCGGCCGTGCCGCCGCGTGACCTGCAGGTCGACGGGGTCCGCGCCTCCTGGTCGGGCGGCGACGCCGTGACGACGCTGACGCTGACCGCCTCGGGAAGCGCAGCGGGCGGGGCCGGCGGCGGAGGCACGACGGGCGGCGAGGACGCAGGAGGCGCGGTGCGGATCGAGGCCACCGCCGACGGCGAGCTGCGGCTGACCTGGCGACTGCACGTGCCGGCCGGGGGCGCCGCCTCGGCCGGGCTCGAGATCACGACCGTGCTCGAGGGCGCGGTCGTGGCCGGCGTCGAGGGCGACCAGCGATGGGGCGCACTCGACCCTGCGCCGCACGACGACCGTCTGGCCCGCTGGCTCCACCAGGCGCTCGGCGACCTGTCGGCCCTCCGCATGACGACGACCGACCGACCCGACGACGTCTTCTTCGCCGCGGGCGCCCCCTGGTTCTTCACCCTCTTCGGCCGCGACTCGATCTGGGCTGCGCGGCTCGCGCTGCCGCTCGACCCCGACCTCCGCGTCGCCGCCGGCACCCTGCGCGTGCTCGCGGGCCTGCAGGGCACGCGCGAGGTCACGGCGAGCGCCGAGCAGCCCGGCAAGATCATGCACGAGCTGCGGCAGCGGCCGCTCGAGATCCACGGCGAGGGCGTGACCCTCGCCCCCCTCTACTACGGCACGGTCGACGCGACTGCGCTGTGGGTCTGCCTGCTGCACGACTCGTGGCGAGCGGGCCTCCCCGACGACGAGGTGCGGGCCCTGCTGCCGCACCTGGAGGCGGCGCTCGACTGGATGCGCGACCACGGCGACAGCGACGACGACGGGCTGCTCGAGTACGTCGACGAGACCGGCCACGGCCTGTCGAACCAGGGCTGGAAGGACTCGGGCGACAGCGTCCAGTGGAGCGACGGGCGCCTCGCCGACGGACCGATCGCGCTCTGCGAGGTGCAGGCCTACGCGCACGAGGCGGCGGTGCACGGCGCCGACCTGCTCGACGCGTTCGACCGACCCGGGGCCGACGAGTGGCGCGGCTGGGCCGACAGCCTGCGGACGGCGTTCCGCGAGCGCTTCTGGGTCACGGACGCGCGAGGCAGGTTCCCCGCCGTCGCCCTCGACGCCGACAAGCGCGCCGTCGACACGGTCACGAGCAACATCGGGCACCTGCTCGGCACCGGACTGCTCGACGCCGACGAAGAGGCGCTGGTCGCCGCCCGTCTCGCCGGCCCCGAGCTCGCGAGCGGCTTCGGCCTCCGCACGCTCAGCTCGGACGCGGTCGGCTTCTGGCCCCTCGGCTACCACCTGGGCACGGTCTGGACCCACGACACCGCGGTCGCGATCGCCGGCCTCGCCGCGACGCACCACCACGAGGAGGCGCGCCTGCTGTCCGAGGGACTGCTCGCCGCCGCACCCTGGTTCGGCTACCGCATGCCCGAGCTGCACGGGGGCGACGCCGCGGCCGACGTGCCCGCGCCGGTGCCGTACCCGGCGTCGTGCCGGCCGCAGGCGTGGTCGGCGGCCGCCGCCGTCGCGGTGTGGGCGGCGACGTCGCGGCCGTGCGCCTGCGGCGCCGCCGCTGACGGCTCCCGCACCTAGGGACGCGACTGCTGCCTCCTCCTCGGTGCAGTTCCGCTCGGCGCAGTGGGTTCGGCGGGTTCCCGTCGCCCGCGGCGGGTCGGCGCCCACCCGCCGCGGGCTACGGCGACCCGCCGACTTCGCGCTGTGACCCGCCGCGGGCTACGGCGACCCGCCGACTTCCCACTCGGTCGCGGAGGAGGCGGGCCACCGGGACGTGGACCGGTACGGGTACGGGCGGCACCGCCCCGTCCTCAGCCCTCGAGGGGATCGATCCCCGTGACCGGGCCGTCGCCCCGTCCGATGCGGGTCACCGAGGCGCGAGTGCGCGGCCGTCGGCGTCGAGGTGGTCGCGCCACGAGCGCCTGGCCGTCCAGCCGAGCAGCCGCTCGGCCTTGGCGGTCGAGATGCCCGACGCGTCGACGCGGGCGAGCTCACGGAGCTCGACCGCGTCGCCGTGGTGCCGGCGCAGCGTGGCGGCGAAGTCGTGGCCGCCCGCGTTGTCGGCGGCGGCGACGTAGAAGACCTCGTGGCCCGGAAGGTCGGACTCGGCAGCGAGGAGGAGCGCGTCGGCGAGGTCGTCCGAGTCGACGTAGCTGCCGAAGTTGGCGCTCTCCGGCGACGCCTCGCGCACCTGGGGGCCGAGGTTCTCCTCCCAGTTGCTCTCGTCGTGCACCGTGCTGGGCCGGATCGAGATAGCCCGCAGGTCGGACCGCCGGATGGCCGCGTCCATCAGCTGTTCGCCGAAGGCCTTCGAGAGGGCGTACGGGTCCTGCGGGTGCAGCGGGTGCTCCTCGTCGACGGGGACGTAGTCGGGCAGGAACGGCCGCTCCGGGAAGAAGTTGCCCACGATGCTCTCGCTCGACACGTTGACGAAGCGGGGCACGCCGAACCGGACCGCCGCCTCCACCAGGTTGAAGGTCGACATCAGGTTCGTCTGGAAGACGACGTGCGCCGGGTTGCCGGTGGGCTGCGGGATGGCGGCGACGTGCACGACCGCGTCTGCGCCGGCGACTGCGGCGAAGGCGGAGCCCGCGTCGGTGAGGTCGGCCATGACGTACCGGCCGGGCACCACATCTCCCGCGTCGAAGACCGGCCGGACGAGATCGACGCCGAGCACGTCGTGGCCCGCCTCGACGAACCTGCGCACGGCTGCGCGGCCGACCTTGCCGCGTGACCCGGTGATGACGACCTTCACGGTGATCTCCTCCGACGACCGTCCGCGCCGCCGCCGGTCGGGGCGCCGGGGTCGTCCGCTGAGCCGACGTGCGCGACCCTACGCCGAGACCGCCGGTGCGGGGTGCCCGGTGTCGTCCGCCTCGCCCGGGCGGCCGCGGCCTCGGCCCGGGCCCGCCGACCCCGGTCCGTAGGCGAGAAGGGACGCGGCAGGGGCGGGCCCACGCCGGCCCAGTCCCTTCTCACCTGTCGCGCGGCCCCGGCGCGGTCGGCGACGCCTCCCGTCAGCGGAAGTCGCCGAGCTGGCGCTCGACCGGCACCGTCCCCTCGACGACGACGTCGCCGGTGTGCGCGGTGGTGACCGTCTCGATCAGGACGATCTCCACCTCCTCGTCGGCGATCGGGTTGTGCTGGACCCCCCGCGGCACGACGTGGAACTGGCCAGGGCCCAGCACCACCTCCTGGTCGCCCGGCAGCTGGATGCGGAGGCGGCCCGAGACGACCAGGAACATCTCGTCCTCGGCCTCGTGGGCGTGCCAGACGAGCTCGCCGAGCAGCTTCGCGACCTTCACGTACTGGTCGTTGACCTGCCCCACGACCCGAGGCGTCCAGTGCGCCTCGACCTGGCTCAGCTCGTGGGCGAGGTCGATGCCGCTGATGTCCGTCACGAGGCCATCCTGCCGTGCGGGCGCGCCCCTGCGTCGGACGGCGCGCGTCGGGCTCCCGCCACCGGTCGCAGACCGGCGCCCTAGGCGCCCTCGTCGAGGAGGCGCGTGAGCTCGGGCGCGAGGGCCGCGGCCCAGAGCTGGTGCACCCGCGACCACGACCAGAGGCGGCCGCGGACCTGCGCGGCACCGGCGTCGAGGTCGGGGAAGCGCACGAAGACGCAGTCGCCGCGACGACGCACGAGCTCTGCGGTCGCCGCGTCCAGCCGGGCGACCTGCCGCCGGATCAGCTCCCGGCCCGTCCAGGCGGTCTCGGTGAAGCGGTCCATCGGCGGGATGCCGCCGACGATCACGGGGGTGAGGACACGGCCGGGCCGACGAGCGCAGTCGAGGAGCCGGTCGAGGTCGCGCGTCCAGGCCTCGGCCGAGGTCATCAGCATGACGTCGCTGAAGCCGAGGGCGACGACGGTCACGTCGACGTCGGCGAGCGCCGCGGTCCCGTTCTCCGCCGCGTCGCGGACCGTGAGCAGGGCGGTCCCGGCCTCGCTCCAGACCAGCGGCCGGCCGCGCCGTGCCTCGACGAGCGACGCCACGCGGGCGAGGGTGGTGAGGTCGTCGTGGAGCACGCCGAAGCGGGCCCCGGCGGGGCTGCCGAGCCAGCCGACCCGGTCGGCCGACGGGTCGGCCCGAGCCTCGACTGCGGCCTGCAGATCAGCTGCCGTCGGGGCCGGCGGGAACGTCCCGCCGCGGACGAGGTGGCGGAACCAGGCCAGCCGGAGGCGCAGCACCGGACGCAGGACCCAACGCGCCAGCCCCGTCGCCCCCATGATCGCGACCGTACCCCGTCGCCCGTCTGCGACGACGTGGGTGATCCGCTGAGCGCACCCGCGCCTCCTGCGATGTCCGCAGAACGAGTGCCGCCCCACTCCTGACAGCCTCGGGGTACCCCACTTGACGGCACAAGTGAGGACAGTCGACCGATGTCGGGACCGGGGACCGCTTGACTCTGACGGCTCGATGATCCCCGTCGCCGAGCACCCACCCGACGAAAGGCTCCGCCGTGCCCACCAAGCACCGCGCTCGATCAGCGCGCCCCCACCTCCGACTGCTGGCAGGCAGCTGCGTCGTCGCGCTCGTCGCCGGCGGCTCGGCCCTGCTCGTGCCCCAGATGGCCTCCGCGGCCGAGAAGTTCTCGACCGCGACGATCTACGGGACCGTGTCCGGCTCTTCCTCCGTGGTGTCGATCGACCGGACCACCGGTGCGACGACCACCGTGCTCACCGAGCCGACCGGCGCGACCGGGCTGAACCAGCTCGGCTTCACGAACGACGGCGACAAGCTGCTGATGACCAACGGGACGAACGTGTACGAGTACACGGCGTCGGCGTCGACGCCGGGCACCGCCTGGGAGACCACCGCCCGCTCGACCGGCGCCACGGTGGCCAACCAGATGGGCGGGGTCGACCCCCGGACGGACAAGTACTGGTTCGGCGGGTTCGCCTCGTCGACGGCCGACGAGGGCACGTTCACCTTCACGAACTACGACCCGGCCACGAACACCATCGCCGGCACCCCGACGACGGTCAAGACCCTGTCGGCTCCCGGCGGCAACGGCGACCTCGCGTTCGACCGCCTCGGCAACATGTACTTCATCTCGAGCAGCGCCGTGCCGTCCGGGGGCACCGGCACCGCCCAGGTCTTCCGCGTCGACGCCGCGGCCCTGGACGGGTGGACCACGAGAGCGACCCCGGTGGGTCCCGTCATCGCGCCGCCGTCGGCCCTCACCTCGCTGGCCTTCGCCGACGACGGCTACCTCTACATCTCCGGCAGCGGGGCGAACAGCTTCCTCAAGGTGAACCCCGTCACGGGTGACATCCTCGAGCGGCGCTCCCCCCGTTCCGCCCTGACCGACATGGGCACGCGCCAGTACCCCTCCACCGGCCAGGCGTCGACGACGCTCTCCGAGGGGCGCCACGACGCCGACGACCAGTTCACCGTCGCCGTCGGCGGCGGGGACATCCCGAAGCCGGCCACCGCGAGCACGACCGACAAGGGCACGTCGGCGACCGCCGGTCCCGTCATCCTGCTGCCCGGCCAGTCGTACACGGCGACGCAGACGCCCGCCAACGACAAGACGAACCCGGCGGACTACGCGACGGAGTACCGGTGCACGGACATCGGGACCGGCGCCGTCGTGTCGGAGGGCACGGGCAGCACCGCCGCCTTCACCGTGCCGTCGGCCAACGGCAGCAACGTGAAGTGCGAGTTCACGAACCCGCTCGCGGGCCCGACCGCCCAGGACGACGCGTCGCGCGGCGCCGTCGAGGGCCGTCCGGTCACCGTCGACGTGCTCGCGAACGACTCCGGCGACCTCGACGCCACCAGCGTGCGCCTGCTCGCGCCCGCCGTCACCGGTGCACAGCTGTCGAGCGACGGCCGCACCCTCGTCGTCCCCGGCGAGGGCACCTGGACGGTCGACGCCGCCACGGGCCGCGTGACGTTCACCCCCGCCGACGGTCTCGTCGGGGACCCGACGAAGGTGAGCTACACCGTCGACGACGTCCGCGGCAAGCGCGGCTCGGCGGCGATCACCGTCGCCTTCGCGGGCACCGCGGTCGCCGACGCCGCGACGACCAGCCAGGGCGCCGCCGTCGAGATCGACGTGCTCGGGAACGACCGCGGCCGCATCGACCGCACCTCCGTGACGTTCCCTGCGGCCGGACAGCCCGCCGGCGCCGTCCTCTCGGACGACGGACGCACGCTGACCGTGCCCGGCCAGGGCACCTGGACCGCGTCGCCGACCACCGGCAAGGTCACGTTCACGCCCGACCCCGCGTTCCGCGGCGACGCGACGCCGGTGACGTACCGCGCCCTCGACGGCGACGGCACCGCCTCCACCGCTCCGATCTCCGTGTCGGTCACCTCTCTCGCCCCCCGGGCCACGGACGACATCGCGACGACCGGGCAGAACGCCCCCGTCACGGTCGACGTGACCGCCAACGACGCCCCCGGCGTGACCGGCGGCACCCCGGTCGACCCGACCACCGTCGTGTTCCCCGCCGCGGGCCAGCCCGCCGGGGTCACGGTCTCGGGCGACGGCCGCGTCGCGACCGTCGACGGCCAGGGCACCTACCGCGCCGACCCCCGCACCGGCGTCGTGACCTTCACCCCGGCGCCCGGCTACGCCGGTCGCGTCGACGTCGTCACCTACCAGGTGTCGGACATCAGCGGCCTGACGGACACCGCCACCATCGAGGTGACCGTGAACACGGTCGCCCCGACGGCGAAGCCCGACCGCCCGACCACGACCCAGGGTCGCCCCGTCGTGACCGACGTGCTCGACAACGACGTGGCCGGCAACGAGCAGACCCCGATCGACCCGACGAGCGTGTCGTTCACCACCCCCGGCCAGCCCGCCGACGCGACCGTGTCGAAGGACGGCCGTACCCTCACCGTGCCCGACCAGGGCGTCTACGAGATCGACCCGGGCACCGGCGAGATCACCTTCACGCCCGAGCCCGCGTTCCGCGGCGAGGCCACCCCGGTCAGCTACTGGGTCGCCGACAGCGACGGCGAGTCGTCCGTGACGACCGTCACTGTCACCGTCGCCCCGGTGGGCCCGGCGCCCGCCGACGACACGGACGCGACGAGCCAGAACACGCCCGTCCTGATCGACGTCACCTCGAACGACGCACCCGGCGTGGAGGGCGGCACGCCGCTCGACCCGACCACCGTCGTCTTCCCGACCACCGGCCAGCCCTCTGGCGCGACGGTCTCGGACGACGGCCGCACGCTGACGGTCCCCGGCCAGGGCACCTGGACGGCCGACCCGACCACCGGAAAGGTGACCTACACGCCCGCTCAGGGCGCCACCGGCACGACGAGCCCCGTCGTCTACCAGGTCGCCGACACGGGCGGGGCCCAGGGCGCCGGCCGGATCACGGTCACCGTGGCGCCCGTCACGCCGACCGCGACCGACGACACGGCCGAGACCCGTCAGGGCACCCCGGTGACGGTCGACGTGGTCGGGAACGACCGCGGCGGCAACGCCCGGACGCCGATCGAGCCGACCTCGGTCGTGTTCCCCGCGAAGGGACAGCCCGCGGGAGCAGCCGTGTCGACCGACCGCCGCACGCTCACGGTCGCCGACCAGGGCAGCTACACGATCGACCCGACCACCGGAGCGATCACCTTCACCCCGGTCGCGGGCTTCCGCGGCGAGGCCTCGCCGGTCGTCTACGGCGTCTCCGACGTCGACCGCACCTCGACCACGGCGACGCTCACCGTCACCGTGCGGGAGGTCGGGCCGAAGGCCCAGGACGACACGGCCAGCACGCCGCAGAACACCGCGGTCACCGTCGACCTCCCGCGGAACGACGCCCCCGGCGTGGCAGGCGGCACGGCGGTCGACCGGAGCACCGTGGTCTTCACCGCCGCAGGCCAGCCGAAGGACGCCGTCGTCTCCGACGGCGGCCGCACGCTGACCGTCCCGGCGCAGGGCGTGTGGACCGTCGACCGCACCTCGGGCGTCGCGACCTTCACGCCGGCCGACGGCTTCGCCGGCTCGACGACGCCGGTCACGTACCGGATCGCCGACGCGGGGGGCGCCACGAGCACCGCCGTCGCCACGGTCACGGTGACCCCGGTCGCCCCGCGTGCCGGGGACGACCAGGCGACCACCCCGCAGAACACCCCGGTCACGGTCGACCTCGTCGCCAACGACGCCGCGGGCGTCCGCGGCGGTGCGACGATCGACCCGACCTCGGTCGTGTTCACGACGACCGGCCAGCCGACCGGAGCCGCGCTCTCCGACGGCGGGAGGACCCTCACCCTGCCCGGCGTCGGCGTGCTGCGGATCGACCCCGCGACGGGCTCGGTCGTCTTCTCTCCGGCTCAGGCCTTCGTCGGCACCACGGCACCGGTCACCTACCAGGTCGCCGACGCACGCGGACTCACCGCGACGGCCACCGTCGTGGTCACCGTCACCTCGGTCGCCCCCACGGCCGCACCGGACAGCGCGCAGACGCCGGCCAGGACCCCCGTGACGATCGACCCCGTGGCGAACGACGCGCCCGGCAACGCCCGCACCCCGCTGGCCCCGACGTCCGTCAGGCTGCTCGACGGGACCGGCTCGCCGGTCACGACCGTCACGATCGCCGGCACCGGGACCTTCACGGTGGACGCGACGACGGGACGGGTCACCTTCGCCCCCGAAGCCGCGTACACCGGCACGGCGACCGTGCCCTACGTCGTCAGCGACGTCGACGGCGGCATCGCCCGCTCGACCGTCTCCGTGACGGTGGGCGCTCCCCCGACCGCCGTGGACGACCGCGGCACGACGGCCCCGGGCACGCCCGTGACCGTCACGGTGACGGGCAACGACAGCTCGGGCTCGACCGCGCTCGACCCGCGCTCGGTGCAGCTCGTCGACCCGGCCAGCGGCGAGCTCGTCTCGTCGGTGACGGTGCCCCGCACGGGCACCTGGCGAGTCGGCATCGACGGCACGATCACCTTCACCCCCGAGGCGGCGTTCTCCGGGACAGCGGCCGTCACCTACTCGGTCGCCGACGAGGACGGCAGCCGCTCGACCGCCGAGCTGGCCGTGACGGTGCCCGCGGCGCCGGGCGTCGCCGTCGCCCCGGCAGCTGACGGAGGCGGCCTGGTCGTCACCGCACCCGGCGGCGGCAGCCTCGCCTTCACCGGCACGGAGCTGGCGGTGCCCGCGAGCATCGCGGTGCTGCTGCTGGTCGCGGGCGGGACCCTGCTGGTGCTCCGTCGCCCGCGGAAGCCGGCACGCCGGCACTGAGCTGCGGGGCACCGGCCGGCAGCGCTGAGCTGCCCGCCCCGGTGAGCCGAGGAGGCGCACGGCACCCGCCGTGCGCCTCCTCCGTCGTCCGCGTGCGCTCGACGCTGCTGCGGCTGCTACTGCCGCTGCTGCCGCCGCCGCCGCTGGGCGCGGGGTCGGCGGGTTCCTGTCGCCCGCAGCGTGTCGCTGTCGCCCGCGGCGGGTCGCTGCCGGGTGCGGCGGGTTCCCGTCGCCCGCGGCGGGTGGGCGCTGACCCGCCGGCGGCTGCGGAAACCCGCCGACTCCAGGATGGTGGGCGCGGCGCGGCACGGACGGGCGGAGGCTCACGAAGGAGGCGGTGCTCCCCTCGATCGCGGGGGCGCGGTGCCGAGACGATCGGCCCTAGCGTCAGCAGCATGTCCTACGAAGAACCGATGGTCGCCTACGACTACGGACCGAGCTTCTCGTCCATCCTCACGACGCTCGCCGCGGTGGCGCTGCTCGGGCTGGGCATCGTGCTCGCGGTCCTGCTGGTGCGACTCTTGCTCGTGGCCACACGAGCGCTCACCGTGTTCAGCCGTGAGCGCGAGCTGCGCCTCGAGGTGCTGCTCGCCGAGTCAGGCGCTGCCGCGCCCCCGGCGCCCGCTGCCGCACCCGCACCCGCATCCGCACCCGCACCCGCACCCGCACCCGCACCCGCACCCGCGACCGTGGAACCGGAACCGGAACCGGAACCGGCACCGGCCGCACCGCCGGCACCGGCCGAACCCGCACCTCCCTCGGCGGACGGCGACGGTACCGAGGACACGCCTCCCCCGGGAGGCGACGCCACAGACGGCGGGGACGTCACGCCGCGCTGAGTCGCGAGACCCGCGATCCCCCCGGCGCTCCGAGCGAGTGTCGGCGGGTTCCCGTCGCCCACGGCGGGCGGGCGCTGACCCGCCGGCAGGCACAGGAACCCGCCGACCGCGACAGCGACCCGCCGACCGCGACAGCAACCCGCCGACCGCGACAGCAACCCGCCGACTCCGGCAGTGCGAGATGTTCCGGGTCCCGAGCGACGTGCGGACCGAGGCGTTCCACGCCGGTGACGAGGGTCAGTTCGCCTTGACGGTGGCGAGCTCGTCCCAGTGGGTGGTCGCTCGGGGCGAGACCATGTCGCGCTTCATCGACCAGCCTCGTCGGTGACGGAGGCCGGCGACCCCGAGCCCGAGGGTGTCCTCGCCGAACTTGCCCGCGATGCGGTCGATGACCGCGCCGTAGGCCGGGGGCGCGGCGCCCTCGAGGTCGAACACGTCGAGGCTCGCGTGCTCGTCGCGCGGGGTGAGCTCCATCAGCGTGACGCCCGCGCGCACGTACCGCTTGCCGGCCTCGAGCTGCGGGCCGAGCGCGGCTATCGCCGCGCGGGCGAGGGTCGCCGCGTCGTCGGTGGGCTCGGGGAACGCCACCGACACCGAGTGGTTCGTGTGCGCGGCGCTGTCGGAGAACGGGGAGGTCGCCGCGAAGCAGCGCATCATCCGCGTCAGCGAGCCCTGCCTCCGCAGGCGAGCCGCGGCCCGCTGCGTGTAGACGGACAGGACCTCCTCGAGCTCGGTCACCGTGGTGACCGGCACCGCGAACGACCGCGAGTGGTAGATCTGCTCGCGCTCGGGCTGGACCTCCTCGATGGGCAGGCAATCGACGCCGCGCAGCTCGTGCACGACCCGCGCCTGCACGACCCCGAACCGCGCGCGGATCCGAGCCGCGTCGGCGTCGCGGAGGTCGGCGGCGGTGTGGACGCCGAGCGGTGCGAGCTTCTTCGCCGTGCGACGACCGATGCCCCAGACGTCGCCGACGTCGACGCTCGCGAGGATCGCGGTCTGCCGGTCGGGGGCGTAGCTGCCCAGGTGACAGACGCCTCCCAGTGCCCGGTTCTGCTTCGAGCCGCGGTTCGCGAGCTTCGCGAGGGTCTTCGTCGGCGCGATGCCGATGCTGACGGGCAGGCCGATGAGCTTGCGCACGGCCCGCCGGATCTCTCGGGCCTGCGCGATCGTCTCGTCGAGGGTGCCGGTCAGCTCGATGAAGGACTCGTCGATCGAGTACACCTCTTGGCTGCTCGTGTAGCGGCTGAGCACCTCGGCCGACCGGGCCGACATGTCGCCGTAGAGCTCGTAGTTGCTCGAGACGGCCACGACGCCCTGCATCTCGGCGATCGGCGCGATGCTGTGCCAGGGCGCGGCCATGTCGACGTTGAGCGCCTTCGCCTCTTCCGACCGAGCGATGACGCAGCCGTCGTTGTTCGACAGGACGACCACCGGCCGCCCCTCGAGGGCAGGGTCGAAGACGCGCTCGCACGAGACGTAGAAGTTGTTCGCGTCGACGATCGCGATGCTGCGCTCCGACCTCCCGAACTCAGACACGGTGCAGGCACCTCGTCACGACGCCCCAGATCGTCGCCTCGTCGAGCTCGGACAACACGATCTCGGGGTAGGCGGGGTTCTCGGGGCTGAGCACCATCTGCCCGTCGCGCCAGGACAGGCGCTTGACCGTGAGCTCGGCGTTGACGACCGCCACCACGACGTGGCCGTCGTGGGCGTCCAGACCGCGGTCGACCACGAGCTCGTCGCCGTCGAAGATGCCGGCGCCCGTCATGCTGTCGCCGCTGACCCGCACCAGGAACGTCGCCGTCGGGTCGCGCATCAGGTGCCGGTTCAGGTCGACGGGCCCGTTGTAGTACCCCTGGGCGGGCGACGGGAACCCGGCGTGCACGGCCTCGGCCGCCTGCTGCGGGAGAAGGCGGTCGGGCCGCGGCTCGCCGCCCACCGCGCCGATCACCTCGGTCACGGTCGCTCCTCCCACGTCATGCCCGGACGGTAGCACCGGCCGCCGACACTGCCGCAGCGGCCGACAGCAGCTGCCCGCGGCCAACAGCCGGCAGCCGCCCGGCAGCTCACGGCACGAGCACGACCTTGCCTGCCAGCGTGCGCGACTCGGCCAGCTCCATCGCCTCGACCACCGCCTCCAGCGGGAACAGGGCCGCGACGTTCGCCGTCACGACACCGTCGCGCACGAGCTCGAGCACCTGCCCCAGGTCGCGCTCGAGACGGGCACGGAACTTTCGCGGCGTGCGGGAGTGCCCGCTCCACAGGTCGTAGAACGTCGCCCGTCGGCCGTTGGGGAGGACGCTCCAGGCCCCGATGCGGACGAGCTGCCGCAGGAACGGCGGCCAGATGCTCCCCGTGCCGCCGGTCGCGCTGGCGATCGCGTACGCGACGAGCGTGCCGCCGGGCGCGAGCAGCGTCCACGCGGTACGGGTGACCGCCCCGCCGATGTTGTCGAACACGGCGTCGACGCCGCCGGGCACCAGGGAGCGCACCCGAGCGGCGAGGTCGGGATCGGCGTAGTCCACGGGCTCGGCGCCGGCACGACGCAGCGCGTCGTGGTGGCGAGGCGACGCCGCCGCGATCACGCGCACGCCGTGGTGCAGCGCGAGCTGGATGAGGACGCCGCCCACTCCCCCGTTGGCGCCGAACACGAGCACTGTCCCCCCGGGCCGGACCCGCGCCGACCTGTGCAGCATCTGCCACGCCGTCACCCCGTTGACCGTGACGGTCTCGGCGTCCTCCGCGGCGACGCCGTCCGGCACGACGACCGAGTCGCGCTCGCGCACGACCGCCTGGGTCGCCCACCCGCCCGTCCTGGTGAGGCTGGCGACGCGACGGCCGACGAGCGAGCCGTCGCCGCCGGGGCCCACGGCCGAGACCGTCCCGACGAGGTCGTAGCCGGGCGTGAAGGGGAACGCCGGCTGCCCCGGGTAGCGCCCGCGGCGCATCGCCTGCTCCGCGAACGAGATGCCGGTCGCCTCGACGGCGACGAGCAGCTCGCCTGCTCCCGGCTCGGGCGTCGCGACCTGTTCGATCAGCAACCCGGAGGGAGGCACGACGCCCGGCAGGACGACGCGGGTGGTGGTGGCGGAGGCAGCAGTGATGTCGGTCATGGAGGTCTCTCTTCTCGGGGCGGTGGTGAATGGAGTTACTGATTGGTCAGTCACAAATGCAGGCAGTAGAATCGAGGGGCCGAGGAGGCGCCCGTCACCGGTGCCGGATCCCCGCGGTCACCGAGGCGGCCCAGGAGTCGCGCACGGAGGCGAGGTCCGTCTGCACGATGAGGTGGCACAGCTGCCCGTACGCGATGAACCGCTGCACGTCGGCCGGTGCCGCGCCGGAGACCCGCTCGACCGCCCGGACCACGTCGCGGAGACCGTCCCGCACGGCGGCGCGGATCTCGGGCACGGCGCTGGCGCTCTGCGCCTGCGACTGCATCATGATCAGGTCGCGGTCCTCGACGAGGGCGACGTACGCCTCCGTCATCGCGTCGAGACGGCCCGACGGGTCGGTCGACGAGCTCGCCTCGCCTGCCTCGACGAGGGCGTCCGCCACTCGCGAGTACGTGTCCTCCACGGCCGCGAGGAACACCCCGAGCTTGCCCGGGAAGAGCCGGAACACGTAGGCAGGCGACACCCCGGCGGCGGCGGCCACGTCCGCGACGGGTGTCGCGTGGTACCCCTTCTCGGCGAACACCCGCACCGCGGCCGAGGTGATCCGGGCGCGCTGCGCCTCCGCGGTCGAGCGGAGGGCGGTGCCGGAGGCGGTGCCTGTGCTGGTCGGGGACATGTGACTGAGTGAACACTTACATGTCGCACCTGTCAAGGGGCGTCGCGACGCACCCGTCGAGGAGGCGTCAGGACGAGTGCCGTGCGGTCCAGTCCGCGAAGGGCGCCGTCGCGCCCTCGACGTGCCCCTGCTCGGCCGCCAGGGCGCGGTCGTCGGGGGCCTTCGCGTACTCGTCGTAGAAGGTCGCGAGGCTCATCAGCCGGTTGCCGTCCTCGTAGTGCTCCCCCTCCTCCTCGCGGCTCACCGCGTAGATCACGCGGTCGGGCTGCGCGTAGTAGAGCGCGCCGAGGCACATCGGGCAGGGGTACGCGGTCACGTAGGCGTCGAAGCCACTGAGGTCGGTGATGCCCTGCTCGGCAGCCTGGCGGATGGCGAGGATCTCGGCGTGCGCGGTCGGGTCGCCGGTCTGGGCGACGTGGTTGCTCGCCTCGACGACGACCTCGCCGTCACGGACGAGGAGGCACGCGAAGGGCTTGCCCCCGGCGTCCACGTTCTCCTGGGCGCGCTGGACGGTGAGGGCGGTGAAGGTGTCGTCTCGTTCGGTCATGCCCCGAGAGTGCACCTCGCGGACGCCGAGGCGTCCAGCCAGGCCGCAGCATGCAGGCAGCAGGGAGCAGGCCACGCCCCCAGGAGGCGGTGAGCTGCTACGCGGAAGCGGTCGCGTCGGCGTCGGCGTCGGCCTCGGGCTCGGGCGCGTGCTTCATCCAGAACGGCGAATAGTGGTACCCGTCCAGGTCGTCGAACTGCCGCTGGTACATGAACGGGTAGTCGTCGGTGTCGCCGACGCGACCGCCCGCGGCCGCGGCGCGCTCGACCAGCTCGTCGACCGCCTCCTTGCTGGGCAGGTCGAACGAGACCGTCACCTTCGAGGGGGTGTCGGGCCCGCCGATCAGTTCTTCGACGCCGCCGACGCTCTCGTACATCGCGCGGCTCGTCAGCATCACGTTCTGCTCGGGCGCGATCGCGAAGCACGACGACTCGGGGCCCGACATCCCCGCCTGCAGCTCCCAGCCGAGCGCGGCGTAGAAGGCTGTTGCGCGCTCGACGTCCGCGACGGGGCAGCTGAGGAAGAGGGTCATGCGCACACCCTCGTCCTCGGCATCCCCGCCGTCAAGGTCCGGACGTCCCGGATGCCGCCCGAGCCGGTCGAGCGCCGTGGGTCACCACCAGAAGGGCGCCTGTGGCACGTAGCGCTCCTCGAGCCGGCGGACGTCGTCGTCGGTCAGCTCGACCTCGAGCGCGGCCGCCGCCTCGGCGAGGTGGTGCGGCTTGGTCGCGCCGACGATCGGGGCCGACACCACGGGGTTCCGGAGCACCCACGCGACGGCGATCTGCGCCATCGACACCCCGTGCTCGGCGGCGACCTGCTCGACGGCGTCGATGACCGGGCCGTCGGCGTCGGTGTCGAACGCCTTCGCGACCTCGTCGACGGCCGAGCGGTCGGTCGTCACGTCGCGCGGCCTCGTCAGCCGCCCCTTGCCCTGCGGCGAGTACGGGACGAGCCCGACGCCGAGGTCGGCGCAGAGCGGGATCATCTCCCGCTCCTCCTCCCGCTTCAGGAGGTTGTACTGGTCCTGCATCGCCGCGAACGGCGTCCAGCCGTGCACGGCCGCGGCCGTCTGCAGCTTCGCGAACTGCCACGCGAACATGCTCGACGCACCCGTGTACCGGACCTTGCCGGCGCGCACGAGGTCGTGCAGCGCCTCCATCGTCTCCTCGACCGGCGTCTCGTCGTCGAAGCGGTGGATCTGGTACAGGTCGATGTAGTCGGTGCCGAGGCGCCGCAGCGACGCGTCGACCTGCTCGAGGATCGCCGCGCGCGACAGCCCCGAGCCGCCGGGCCCGTCGTGCACCCTGCCGCTCACCTTGGTGGCGAGCACGATCTCCTCGCGTCGCGAGTACTCGCGAACGGCACGCCCGACGAACTCCTCGCCGGTGCCCTGCTGGTACACGTTCGCGGTGTCCCAGAACGTCACGCCGAGCTCGACCGCCTGGCGGAAGAAGGGCGCGGACGCCTCCTCGTCGAGGGTCCAGGTGTGCAGGCCCCGCGTGGGGTCGCCGTAGCTCATGCAGCCGAGGCCGATCCTGCTGACGCGCAGGCCGGTGGTGCCGAGTCGCCCGTACTTCATCGTGGGGTGTCCTCGCGTCGCGCGTCGTCCTGCCTGGGGTGCCGGCCCGTGGCCAGCCCGGTCGCCCGCACCTCCTGGCTGGCGGGGGTCGCGCCCCAGCTGGCGAGGAGGCGGAGGCGCTCCTCGGTCGGCGAGCCCGGCTCGGCGCTGTAGATCAAGAAGTTGAGCCCCTGCTGCCCCATCGGCTCCATGGCCTCGTAGACGAGCTCGAGGTCGCCGACGACCGGGTGCCGGAACGCCTTGTTCCCCGACGCGTGGTGCCGCACCTCGTGCGCACCCCAGCGGGCGCGGAACTCGTCGCTGCGCGTCGAGAGCTCGCCGACCAGGTCGTGCAGCGCCTTGTCGTGCGGGTCGCGGCCCGCCTCGGTGCGGAGGATGGCCACGTTGATGTCGGCGGCGATCGACCACGACGGGTAGAACGCCTCGGCCAGCTCACGGTGCAGGAACACGAAGCGGGCCAGGTTGACGGGGCGCCCGGGCAGCGCGTACAGGTCGGAGTACAGGGCCCGGAACAGCGCGTTCTCGCCGAGCACGTCCATCCGGCCGTTCCGGACGAACGCCGGGCCGGCCGTCACCGAGTCGAGGGCGAGCTGCAGGGCACGGGAGATGCCCGACGGCCGCGAGCGGGCCCGCGAGCGGCTGCGGACGGGCGACTCGTTGGCCGCACGGGCGAGGTCGCCCAGGTGCGACCGCTCGGCGTCGTCGAGCAGCAGAGCGCTGCCGATCGCCTCGAGCACCGCTTCCGAGACGCCCCCGAGGTCGCCGCGTTCGAGCCGCGAGTAGTACTCGACGCTGACGCCGGCGAGCATCGCCACCTCGGTCCGTCGAAGGCCCGGCACCCGCCGACCAGGGCCGCCGGGCAGCTCGACCTGCTCGGGCGTCACACGGGCTCGCCTCGTGGTGAGGAAGTCCCGCACCTCGCTCTTGTTGTCCATGGCATCGACCGTACGACGCCGGGGCGGCCGGATGGGTGCTCCGGTGGGGCACCCCGACGAGAGCCTGCGGCACACGGCCCGTCGGCGCTCAGCCACCAGGGGCCCTGGAGGCGCGGCCGGCCCAGGCGTAGCCTCCCGCCATGACCGTGCACCTGCGACAGACCGTCCTCGACGCCGAGGACGCGCGCGCCCTGGCGAGCTTCTACTTCGGGCTGATCGGCGGGCAGTACCGCCCCGGCGACGAGCCCGCCGCGGACGGGACCGACGACGGCGCCGAGTGGGTGGCGTTCCGGACTCCTGCCGGGGTGCGGCTCGCGTTCCAGCGGGTGCCCGAGCTGCCCCGGTCGACCTGGCCCGACGGCCCGGTGCCCCAGCAGCTGCACCTCGACTTCATGGTCGCCGACGCCACGGAGCTCGAGGAGCACCGGGCCCGCGCGGTCTCGCTGGGCGCCACGGTCGTGGACGACCAGAGCGCCGACCCGGCGGAGGCGCTGTACGTGTTCACCGACCCTGCAGGGCACCCGTTCTGCATCTTCGTCGCCGAGGGGGCGGACGACCCGACGGCCTGGTGACCGACTGCGCAGGAGGTGGCGGACCGGTGGGCGAGCGACGGCCTCAGCCGGCAGCGGCCAGGGCCCGCACCTCCTGAGCTCGATCCGAGGCCTCTCAGCCCGAACGACCAGGTGAACCGGCGGAGAGCGCTGTCCCGCGTCCCTCCGAGAGCACTTCGTGTCGGTTCACCGGGCGAGGTGCGCCCCCGCGGTCGCGCTCGACTCGTCCACGGCGCCGGCCAGGGACAGCTCGAGGGCGAGCTCCAGGCAGCGAGCCCGGGCCGGGGAGAAGTCGTAGGGCATCATGCCGACGGCGTCCGCGAGGCTCCGCGACCTCCGCCGACCACCGGACCCGGACCCGGCCCCGGACCCGGCCCCGGCGCCGGCGCCGGCGCCGGGCTCAGGGTCGGCCCCCTCCGGGTGCAGCTCGTCCCAGGCCGCGACGAGTGCGTCGTCCTCCGAGTCCTGGCCGGACTCCTCGATGACCGCGAGCAGCGCCTCCTCGAAGGCGTGCCGTTCAGCGGCCACCTCGGCCACGCGGGGGTCGTCGACGGCGACCGTGTCGTCGAGCGCAGTCTCGGCCGCTTCGACGCGATCGGACTCCGCGCGGAGCTCCGGTCGGGTCGCGAGCGCGACGAACCGGCCGGCCTGCACCGCGGCGCCGAGCGGGCCGAAGATCCGCTCGGTGACGAGCAGGGCGTCGAGGTCGTCCTGCCGGAGCGAGCCCTCGGGCAGGCCCGTGAGCCGCTGAGAGACGAACTCGTCGAGCAGGCCGGTCCGGCTGCCCAGGGCGCGCATGCGGCGGACCGCGGCGCGCTGGCGCTGCAGCTCCGCCTCCTTCGCCTCGAGCGTCGCCTCCAGCTGCTCGAGCACGTCGGCGACGTCGCCCTGGCCGGCGGCGGCACGGTCCGGGGCTCCGGCACCGGCCGCGCCGTGGGCGGCGGGACCGTCGACGGAGGAGCCCGCGAAGGCATCGCGGATGTCGCCCAGGGCGATGCCCGCGTCGGTCATCTTGCGGATCCAGAGCAGCCGGATCATGTCGTCGTAGTCGTAGCGGCGGCGCCCGCCGCCGTCGCGCTCGGGCTCGGGCAGCAGCCCCAGCGAGTGGTAGTGGCGGATCGCCCTCGGCGTCGTGCCGACGAACGAGGCGGCGTCGCCGATGGCGACCTGACGGGGCGGGATGAAGGACGTGGACACGGGGGGCCTTCCTGAGGGGGGCGCGGGAGGTGGTGCAACGGTCCCCACCAGACCACATGACGTCGCGTCAGGTGCAAGTCCCGCAGCTCACCAGGGGCCGAGGTCGCCGCCGTTCAGGCCGTAGAGGGCGATGCCGACGATCGCCGCGATCGCGAGCACGGCGACGACGAGGGGCGCCCAGTCCATGAACACCGCGGAGCGGGACCGGGGAGGCACAGCCGCACCGGGGCCGCCACCACGTCGGCGAGCCGCCGGGCCGTGCGTCTCGGCCTCGCGACCGCCGTGCGCGTCGCCTTCACTCAGGCTCCCGGCCTCGGCCTGGCCCTCGAACTGTCCCTCGGACCGGCTCTCGCGCTCGGCGGCAGCGAGGCCCTCACGGAGCGCTTCGCGGAAGCGGCGATCCGCGGCGGAGCCACCGAGCTCGTCGGGGTCGGTCATGGTGCTCCTGTCGGTGTGCGGGGACTCCTGTCTACCGTCTCCGCGGCCGATGCGCCGTCAGCCCACGGCCGCCGTCACCGCCACGTCGGCCTCGCCGGTCGTCCACGAGGTGAAGTGCACGGTGAGGTCGCCGCGCGACGGGGCACAGCACATCGGCCCCGCCGAGACGCGGGCGCGAGGATCGAGCGGAGCCACCCGGACGAGCCGCCAGGGCTCGTCGTCCACTCGGGCGCGGACGGTGAGCGCGTCGCCCGAGCGGCTCGCGCGGATCGTGACCTCCCGGCCGTGCCAGCCGGGCACCGGCGAGAGCGACCAGTCGGACACGCCCCGCGTGACGACGGCCCCCAGGCTCTCCTCGCCGTCGCTCCGCTCGACGCCGGCCTTGGTCCAGGTCTCGTCGTCGACCTTGACGAAGATGCCCGCCTGGTCGAACTGGGCGGTGAAGTCCAGCCGGAAGGTCACCTCCTGGGCGGTGCCCTGCTCGAACGGGACGAGCAGCGCGTGCTCGGTGTCGTGCACGAACCCGTAGGAGGTGGTGCGCCAGGCGTCGCTCCCCTCGACGGCCGTCACGTGCAGGCCGTCGGACGCGACGTGCACCTGTGCGGGGGCCGTCGTCCAGGTGCCGGAGTTCCAGTCGATGTCGGTCATGACGTCGAGTGTACGCTTGTACACATGACACAGGACCACTTCGCGGGCGATGACCGCAGCAACCGCGAGCGGATGCTCGCCGGCGACCTCTACGTCGCCGACGACCCCGAGAGCGCCCGGCTCGCCCAGCGCGCCGTCCGGCTCGCCGACGCATACCACCGCGCCGCGATCGAGGACGAGGCGGCAGCTCGTCCCCTGCTGGAGGAGCTGCTGGGATCGTTGGGGGAAGACGCGTTCGTGAAGCCGCCGCTGTTCGTCGACTACGGCGAGAACATCCGCATCGGCGCCCGGACCTTCGTCAACTACAACCTCACGGCCCTCGACGTCGCCGCCGTGACGATCGGCGAGGACTGCCAGATCGGGCCGAACGTCCAGCTCCTGACGCCGACCCACCCCGTCGAGCCGGGGCCGCGACGCGACCGGCTCGAGGCGGCCCTGCCGATCACGATCGGCGACAACGTCTGGCTGGGCGGCGGGGTCATCGTCTGCCCGGGCGTCAGCATCGGCGACGACAGCGTCATCGGCGCGGGCGCGGTCGTGACCCGCGACGTCCCTGCCGGCGTCGTCGCGGTCGGCAACCCCGCGAGGGTCGTCCGGAGCGTCACCGGATGACCGCTGCCCGGTCGCCCCGCCGGGCGGACCCCGGCCGACGGGACCGCATCCTCGAGTCGTGCCTCGACGTCGTCGCCGATGTGGGAGTGGACGGCACCACCCACCGGCGCGTGGCGGTCGCCGCCGACGTGCCCCTCGGCTCCATGACGTACCACTTCGACGGGATGGACGAGCTCCTCCTCGAGGCCTTCGCGCTCTTCGCGGACCGCGTCGCCGAGCGGTTCCGACGCCGCCTGGCCGGCGACCTCACACCACAGGAGGCGCGGCGCGCGGTGGTCGAGATCGTCACCCACGACGTCGTCGGCAGCCAGCGCGACCTGGTCCTCACCCACGAGCTCTACACCCTCGCGGCGCGACGCCCCGAGTACCGGTCGATCACCCAGGCGTGGATGGCCCGGAGCCGTGCCGCGCTCGAGCAGCACTTCGACCCCGAGACGGCCCGCCTGCTCGACGCCCTGATCGAGGGCCTCACGATCCACCGCGCCCTCGACCCGGAGCCGGCCGACGAGGACGTCGTGGCGACGGCCGTGGGACGCATCGTGCGTCCTGGTTGACTTTCCGATTCGGAAACTCTCAGTGCCGTCGTGACCGGGGCGTCCTCCGGCCTGGGCGTCGAGACGGCTCGGGCCCTGGCCGCGGCGGGCGCGAGCGTCACGCTCGCCGTCCGGGACACCGACCGCGGCGAGGCCGTCCGAGCACAGATCGAGGGACGGACCGGCAACCGCAGGCTGGACGTCCAGCAGCTCGACCTCAGCGACCTCGACTCCGTCCAGTCGTTCGTCGGGCGACGGCAGGCGCCGCTCGACGTGCTCGTGGCCAACGCCGGGATCATGAACCTGCCCGCCCGCCAGCTGACCCCTCAGGGCTGGGAGGCGCAGTTCGGCACCAACCACCTCGGCCACTTCGCCCTGGCGCTCGGGCGACCTCGGTCCTCCTCGCCGGCTCGCCGACCGTGGACGGCGTCACCGGGCAGTACTTCGAGGACGCTCGACCCGCCGAGGTCGTCTCCGAGCCCGCGGACCACGGCGTGCTGTCGGCCGCGCTCGACCCGACGACCGCCGACGAGCTCTGGGACTTCTCCCTCGCGGCCGTCCGGCGCTGACAGCCCACGGCACTCTCCCGGACGGGGACCCTCCGGGCGTCGCGTGAGCATCGCGATCGACCTGCCCGGCCACTCGCACCGCACGTCGAGGCGATCGGGCCAGCCCGCACTCGATCGTCTAGGACGACCGGGTGGCCCTCTCTCGGAGGGACGACTCGAGCATCGTGTCGACGGCGGCGTCCACGAGGCGGTCGGCCTGCGCCCGGGCGATGCGGCCGGACGAGACGAGCGCCGCGATCCCCTGCATGGTCGCCGCGAAGAGCATCTTGAAGACGTCACGAGCGTCGGCGTCGGAGGGCGCGTCCGCGGCGGGCCCCAGTGCACCGTCGAGCACGGAGAAGAGGACGCCCGCCGCCTCGTGCAGCCGGCCGGCCCGCTGGGTCACCTTGGCCTGGAACATGAGCTCCATCAGCGCGGCGTCGTCGATGGCGAAGTCCACGTAGGCCCGGGCCACGCGTCGGAACCGGACGGGCAGGTCGCCGCCGGCCTCCAGCACCCGGCGCACCTCGGCCGTCAGCCGCTCGAAGCCGAACTCCGCGAGGGCGTCGAGCAGCGCCTGACGATCGACGAAGTGGCTCCGTGGGGCGCCGTGGCTGACACCGGCCCGGCGAGCCAGGTCGCGCAACGACAACCCGTCGACGCCCGACTCCCGGAGGACCGCGGTCGCCTCGTCGAGCAGCACGGCCCGCAGGTTCCCGTGGTGGAAGGGCCGCTGCGTCATCGGCCCAGCATAGACCCGCACTAGTCATTGCCTATTTTCTAGTCAGTGACTAGATTATCCGCATGACAACTCAGCGATCCCTCCTCGTGTTCGGCGGCACGGGCCAGACCGGCCAGCACTTCACCCGCCTCGCCCTCGCCGACGGGCACCACGTCCGCGTCCTGGCGCGGACTCCCTCGAAGCTCGCCCTCGACGACGACCGCCTCGAGGTCGTCCAGGGCTCCGTCACCGACGACCTCGACCTCGACGCGCTGCTCGACGGAACCGACGCGGTCGTGATGATGCTCGGCGACGCGGCAGCCCAGCGCGAGCGCCCGGTGAACACGCCCCTCGTCCGGGCGCTCGTGCCGGCCATGCGTCGCACGGGCACCGAGCGCCTCCTCTACCAGGCCGGCGGGCTGAGCGCCGCGCCCGGCAAGCCGCTCGCCCCTGCCCTCCGGCTGGTGCGGAGCACGATCGCCCGCGGCTACATCGGACAGCACGAGGACAACGAGGCGGTGATGCGGTACCTGGACGAGGAGGCGCGGGACATCGCCTGGACGGTGCACCGTGCCGGGATCGGCTCCGACGGCCCGTCCCGGGGCGAGCTGCAGCGCTCGGCCCGCAGGATCAGCATCGGCACCTTCGTCGACTGCGCGAACTACAACCTCAGAGCCCTCTCGGACGACTCGGCCGTGCACACCTGCGACGGCAGCGCCTACCGGCGCTAGCTCAGGCCGGGCTCCCCCAGGCGGCCGCGGGGGTCCCGGCGAGCGCCCCGGTGACGAGGGCCTGCACGAGGCGGTCGGCGTCGTAGTCAGGGTCGGTCGCGGCCCCGATGCAGAGGTTGCCGACGGGACGTCGGGCGCGTGTCGCGTCCTGTTCCGAGCATCACGTCTTGTCGCGGCGAGACGTGATGCTCGGAACAGGACGTGACACCGCCACCTAGGCGCCGAGCTGCGCCGACGGCGCGTCACCCGGTGACCGGTCGTCCTCGACGTCCACGCGCAGGACTGCGAGAGCCAGGCCGCGCCTCCCTCGTGTCGACCACACCGCGATGACGGACGCCATCGCCAGCAGGGAGGCGACGAACGCGAACAAGGGGACGTCGAGGGCGAGGAGCGTCGCCCACCCGCCGGAGCCGAGCGCCCAGCGCAGCAGGCGCCCACCCGCCCCAGGACGAGGTGTCGGCCGAAGGCGGACGACGTGCTCGCCGAGGGTGCGGCCGGAGGCCAGGACGACGACCAGCTGCACCGCCGGCGCCACGAGCGCGCCGGTCGTGACGAGCGCCGCCAGCAGCGGGTCGTCGGCGTCGCGTCCGGCGAGCACCCAGGCGAGCGTCGTGCCGACGCTGAGGACGCCCGAGAGCAGCCAGATGGCCAGGACGTCCGAGAGCATGCCGGAGAACCGGCGGGCGGCGGTCACGGGCCGGGGCCGGTCGGCGTCGACGGGGTCGCTCGAGCCGGCCAGCAGCCCGACGAGGGGTGCCAGCAGGGTGCCGACGACGGCACCGGCGGTGTTGGCCATGAGGTCGTCGACGTCGAAGAGCCGGTACGCGCAGGGGTAGAGGAACCAGTCGCCGGTGAGCTGCGTCAGCTCGATGAGCAGCGAGACGACGAAGCCGGCACCGAGGCCGACCAGGAGGCCGCCGAGGAGTCGCCTCCGGGCGACGGCGTGCCGGGCGAGGGCACCGAGCGGCACGAACAGCAGCACGTTGAAGAGGACCTGCGCGATCGCCGGGTTCGTCAGCAGCGAGCGCGGCCCGGAGATGCCGCCCTCCTTCACGATGTCGCCGACGAACGCGAACGGGGTCAGCTGCGGAGAGGCCGGGGCGGCGCACATGTTCGCGACGTCGGCAGGCAGGGGAAGCAGCGTGTAGGTGACGAGCGCGAGGGCGTAGACCAGGGTGCCGAACGCGACGAGGCTGCGTCGGACGCCGAGGTGGCCGTGTCGGCGGTACTCGGCCGCCGTCCACGGCACCAGCGCGCCGACCGCCAGCACGGAGCCGATCCCGAACGCGAACACTCCCGGCAGCACGTTTCCCATGCCCAGAAGCTACCGGGATCAGGACCGCCGACACGTGGCCCCGGGGGCCCGTCCGAGTCGTCCCCGGGTACCGCGACGCCGGCCCCTCAGGGGGACGACCCTGAGCCCGGGCGCCCCGAGACTCGAGACATGACGAACGACACCACCCCAGCCCGTGCCCGCATCCGTGTCCGAACGGCGGCCGCAGCCGCCGCTGCCCTGAGCGTCGCCCTCCTGGCGTCGGGCTGCGCCTTCATCCAGCAGCACGTCGGCGACGCCTGGAGCGTCACGTACGAGGTCAGTGTGGACCAGCCGGTCGGCGCCGAGCTCACCGGGACCCGGTTCGACGGTGCTGACGCACGCGGCGACGAGGTGACGACGCAGGACGTCGGCCCCGTGCGCACGGCCACCGCGCAGGACGGCGGCTCGTCGTGGGAGGCGGAGTCGATCGTCCTCGCCCAGGGGCAGGCCTCGGTCACCGCGACGCCGGCACCGGGCGCGACGGCGACCTGCCGCATCCTGCTCGACGGCACGCGCGAGATCGCGACCGCGACCTCGGCGAGCCCGGGTGCACCCGTGGAGTGCACGGTCGACACCCCTCGCTTCGACTAGGAGGCGCCTGGGCAGGTGCGACGAGCGGTCAGGCTCCGAAGGCGCGAGCGCCGGCGAGGAGCCGCTCGAACGCCGCCTCCGCCGCCGGGTCGACCTCGCGACGCGAGGCCTCGGCGTCGTACCACTCGACGACCTCCCGAGCACCCGTGGCCCACGACGTCGTCGCCTGCCAGCCGGGCACGAACGCCTTGACCTTCGCGTTGTCGAACACGACGGAGTGCGCCTTGTCGCCCAGGAGACCCGGGCCCCACTCGGGCTCCACGAGCGCGACGCTCTCGCTCGCCACGTGCACCAGCCTCGGGTCGTCGACGCCCGCCGCGGCCGCGAGGCTCGTGTAGATCTGGTCCCACGGCAGGGCCTCGTCCGAGGTGATGTGGAAGACGTCGCCGACAGCGGCCGGCAGGCCGAGGAGCCCGACGAACGCACGGGCGAAGTCGGCGTGGTGGGTCAGCGTCCACAGTGACGTGCCGTCGCCGGGGACGACGACCTCGAGTCCGCGCCGCATCCGGTCGACGACGGTCCAGCCGCCGGTGACCGGGATCGTGGTCCGGTCGTAGGTGTGCGAGGGGCGGACGATCGTGACCGGGAAGCCGCTCTCCCGGTAGGCACCGACGAGGAGGTCCTCGCAGGCGATCTTGTCCCGGGAGTACTGCCAGAACGGGTTGCGGAGCGGAGAGGACTCGCGGATCGGCAGCGCGGCGACGGGCTTCTGGTAGGCCGACGCCGAGCTGATGAAGACGTACTGGCCCGCCCGACCGGTGAAGAGGTCGATGTCGGCCTGCACCTGGTCGGGGGTGAACGCGACGAAGTCGACGACGACGTCGAACGACCGGTCGCCGAGGGCCCGGCTGATCGACGAGGGGTCGGACACGTCCCCCGTCAGCACCTCGACCCCAGGAGGCGTGGGCCGGGTCGACGACGCCCCGCGGTTGAGGACGGCGACGTCGTGGCCGAGCTCGACGGCTCGGGCCGCGGCCGCCGAGCTGATGATGCCGGTGCCGCCGATGAACAGGACTGTCAACGCTGACATGAGGAGGTCTTCTTTCTTCGAGGAGGACCGCCCCAGTCTGCTCGTTCCGGCGGGGGCCCGGACGACGGGTCAGGCGCGGGAGCGGCTGGCGCGTGACCCGGTGGCCGACCCGCCGTCCGGCACCGGTCGGGACACGTTCGGAGCGACCAGAGTGCGTCAGCCGGCGCCGTCCACGAGAGGCAAGGTGAGCTCGATCGTCGTCCCGGCGGCCGAGGTCGAGGCCACTCGGACGCTGCCCCCGTGACGCAGGGCGACCTCGCGGACGAGCGCGAGGCCTATGCCGAAGCTCGGGCGAGTTCCCTGCCCTCCGCTCGTCGGAGCCGGGGCCGGGGCCGGGGCCGGGACCGGGACCACCGAGCTCACCGCGGGCGACTCCGACCGGGCGAACCGGCCGAAGACGCGCGTCGGGTCGATCCCCGTGATGCCGGGCCCGTGGTCGGTGACGGCCAGCACGACCGAGTCGCCCTCAACACGGGTCGACACGGTGATCGTGGACCCGCCCGGCGCGTGGCCGAGGGCGTTGTCGACCAGGGCCAGCACGGCCCGTCGGAGGCTGGCGGGCGGCACGGCGACACGGACCGACGCGTCGCCCTGCTGGTCGAGCGCCACCGCGCGCTCCTCGGCCAGCACCGACATCGACCGCAGGACCTCCGCGACCACGTCGTCGAGCGAGGCGGACCCCGCCGAGACAGCTCCCTCGGCAGGGTCGCCCCCGGCCGCCTCGAGCAGGTCGCCGACGATGTCGATCAGGGCCCGCGAGTCGTCGCGGAGCCTCGCCAGGTCGGCGGTGACGCCCTCGTCGGCGGTCGCCGCGCCTCCTGCGATCCTGCGCTGCAGTGCCTGGAGGCGGGCGTCGAGCACCGCGAGGGGCGTGCGCAGCTCGTGGCTCGCGTCCGCGACGAACTGGCGCTGCAGGCGCAGGGCCTCGCCGAGCGGCCGGACAGCCCGCCGGGCGATCACGACCGTGACGAGACCGGCGAAGACGACGCCCGCGACGCCGAGGACGACGAGGCCGGCCACGACGTCCGTGGCCGAGACGAAGACCTCGCCCTGGCCCGCGGCGGCGACCTGCTCGAGGCGCTCCTGCGGGACGGTCTGGTGCAGCACCCACGCGATCGTCAGGGCGAGGGCGCCGACCACGACGAGGCCCGAGACGAGCACGATCTGTCGGCCGATCGACCGGGCGGCGGCCTGCAGGGCCACGGCCTCGGGATCGGCAGCGGGCGTGGCCTGGGCACCGGCAACGGCACCACCAGGCCCGCGCCCTCGTCCGCGCCCGCGCCCGCGCCCGCAGCTCACAGGGCACCCACCCGATACCCGCGCCCGCGCACGGTCAGCACGACGTCGCGGTCGATCTTGCGCCGCAGGTAGCTGACGTAGGTGTCGACGGTGCCGAGCTGCTCGCCGTGCGGGAACACCCGGGCGAGCAGGTCGGCCCGGTCGAAGGTGTGGTCGGGGCGGCGGGCCAGCTCGGCGAGCAGCGCGCTCTCGCGCTCGCTCAGCACGACACGGCTCGACCACGGCGTGACGACGATGCGGCTCTCGGGATACAGACGGGCCTCCCCCACGTCGAGCCAGCGCTCCTCGGCGGCGAACGACCGCGTCAGGGCGCGCAGCCGGGCGAACAGCTCGTCGAACTCGAACGGCTTGACGAGGTAGTCGTCCGCACCGCCGTCGAGCCCCGCGACCCGGTCGGCGGTCGTGCCGAGTGCCGTCAGCATCAGCACGGGGGTCGTCACGTGTTCCCGACGGAGGGCCGCGACGAGCTCGGTGCCCTCGAGCCCGGGGAGGCGCCGGTCGACGACGAGCACCTCGTGCCCGCCTGCCCGAGCGGCCTCGAGCCCCTGCCGGCCGTCGGTCACGAGGTCGACCTGCCAAGCCTCGCCGAGCACGTCGGCCACGATGGGCCCGAGCGCCGGGTCGTCCTCGACCAGCAGGAGGCGCGGGCGCGTGTCAGGACCGGTCACCCACCGCCTCCTCGTCCGTCGTCGTCGTCAGGCTCGTCGCCGTCGCGGCCTTCTCGGCCCGGGCGGCGCGCGACCGCCGCAGGGCGGTGACCACGATCGGCAGCACCGACACGACGACGAGCCCGACGGCGAGCAGGTCGATGTGGTCTGCCACGAACGGTAGGCCACCGAGCAGCGATCCGAGCACCGTCATGCCGACGGCCCAGAGGAACGCACCGGTGAGGTTCCACACGATGAACCGGCGGTACGGGTAGCCGCTGGTGCCGGCGGCGAGGGGCACGAAGGTGCGGACGACGGGCACGAACCGGCCCAGGACGAGCGCCTTCCCGCCGTGCCGCTCGAAGAACGCCTCGGCCTGCTCGAGATGCGCCGTCTTGAGCACGCGGGCGTCGGGTCGGAACCAGCGACGCCCGAACCGGTGGCCGAGGAAGAAGCCGACCTGGTCGCCGGCCGCCGCCGCGAGGAACGCGCAGAGCGCGATCACGACGACGCTCAGCCCGAGGCTCAGGTGCAGCAGGCCCGCCGTCACCAACAGCGAGTCGCCCGGCAAGAACGGGAAGAGCAGGCCCGACTCGACGAAGATCATGAGCGACAGGCCGCCGAAGGCCCACGGACCCATGCCGGCGAGGAGGGTCTGGGGGTCGAGGATGCTCACGAGCGGGTCCGTCCTGGGTCGGTGGTCGGGGAGGAGTTCGGCGCCGAGGGCCCGACGGGATGGGCCGAGGGCCCTCCGGGGTGGGCCGAGAGCGCCGGTGCGGCGCGGCCCCCGACCCGGTCGACCAGACGCAGCCACGGCGGCAGCAGCAGCGCCACCACCGAGCAGCCGAGCACGACCGAGGCGACCGTGTCGCTCGGCCAGTGCACGCCCGCCCAGACGCGAGACAGCCCGGCGCCGACCACGCCGAGCGCCGCCGTCGCGACCACGACGGGTGCCCCGCGCCGCCCCCAGGCGAGCAGGACGAACGCCAGCGCGAGCCCGGTCGCGAGCGCCGTGTGCCCGCTGGGGAACGAGAACGAGTGCGGCTCGACGATCAGCGGGTCGACGAGCAGCCCCGGGTCGGGCCGGTCGCGCTGCACGACGACCTTGAGCAGCTCGGCCGCGGCCCACGGACCGGCCGCGACGCCGAGCACCGTGAGGGCTGCGGCCGCTCGACGGCTGAGCACCCACACAGCGACCGTCAGCAGCAGCACGAGGGCCGCGCCCAGCTGCGGCCCGAGGAGCCGGTCGACGAGCAGTGCGGCCCCGTCGAGCACGGGAACGTGCGTGCGGCTCGCGTGCTGGGCGAGGGCCAGGTCGACCTCGCCCACGCCGCCCGCGCCCGAGGTGATCAGCAGCCCGGCGACGACGACGCCAGTGACGCCGGTCGCGCCCCACGCCGTCCACGCCCGGTCGTGGACGACCGCGCGGACGGCAGGGAACAGAGGAGGCGCGGTGCGCCCACGAGGGAGCGCCGACGAGCGCGGACGGTGCAGGACGGTCATGGACGCAGCCTCCGCCCGGCCGTCCCAGAAATCGCCCAGATGCCCTGGCGGGCCGACCCGCGCCTCCTCGTCTCGGGCGGCGCGCCTCCTCGTCTCGGCCTCTGGGGGCTTTCTGGGAGGCGACCCCCGACCGTCGTCGCATGACGACACGCGCTGTTCCGACCGGGGCCCCGGACCTCGACCGCCGGGCCCTGCTGAGCAAGGTCCCCGAGATCACCCTCGCGTTCTGGATGATCAAGGTGCTGTGCACCACCGTCGGCGAGACCTTCGCCGACTTCCTCGCCGACGGCCTCGGACTCGGACTGACCGTGACGAGCATCGTGATGGCGGCCCTGCTCGTCGTGGCGCTCGTCGTCCAGTTCCGGTCGAGGGCCTACGTCCCGGTCGTCTACTGGCTCGCGGTCGTGCTGATCAGCGTCGTCGGCACCCTCCTCACCGACACGCTGACCGACTCGCTCGGCGTCGACCTCTGGGTCTCGACGGCCGTCTTCGCGGTGGCGCTGGCCGCCGTGTTCGCCGTCTGGCACCGCGCCGAGGGCACCCTGTCGATCCACGAGGTGACGACGCCCCGTCGCGAGTCGTTCTACTGGGCAGCCGTGCTGATGACGTTCGCGCTCGGCACCGCGGTCGGCGACCTCCTCGGCGAACAGCTGGCCCTCGGCTACCTGCCCTCGGCGCTGCTGTTCGCCGCGGCCATCGCCGTCGTCGCCCTGGCGCACCGGTTCGCCGGCGTCGGGTCGGTGCTCGCCTTCTGGGCCGCGTACGTCCTCACCCGCCCGCTCGGCGCCTCCGTCGGGGACTTCCTGTCGCAGCCGGTCGCGGACGGCGGGCTCGGCCTCGGATCGACCGTCACGAGCGCGGTGTTCCTCGCGGCCATCGCGGCCCTCGTCGTCGTCCTCACGGTGCGGCGACCGGCGCGCCCGGCTCTGCGCGTCTGACCGTCCCGCCCCGCCCCGCCCTCACCCTCACCCTCGCCACGCCCTCGAGAGAGAAGACCCCATGGACTGGCAGATCAACGGCCTCCCGATGCACCCGCTCATCGTCCACCTCGTCACCGTCGCGTTCCCGACGGCGTCCCTGCTCGTCCTCGTCGGGGCGTTCTGGCCCGCCTTGCGCCGACGGCTCGGCGTCATCACCCCCCTGATCGCCCTGGTGTCGCTGATCGCCGTGCCCCTCGCCACCTCGTCGGGCGAGTCGCTGGAGGAGCAGGTTGGCGGGAGCGCACTGCTCGAGGCCCACACGCAGCTGGGCGACACCCTGCTGCCCTGGGCGATCGCGGTCTTCGTCGTAGCCGTGGCCCAGTGGGCGTGGCAGCACTGGGTGCTGACTCCGGAGGGGCAGCGCCCCCGTCCAGCCGTACGGGGCAGCGCCCGACTGATCGTCGGCGCCTTGCTGACGGTCCTGGCCGTCGGGACGAGCATCGGGGGGATCGTCACGACGGTCCGGATCGGCGACTCCGGCGCGAAGGCCGTGTGGTCGGACTCTTCGCAGGGATGAACGAGGGCGGGCTCGCGTCCGGCTCAGGGCCTGGGCAGCAGCCCGAGCGGCCCTGATGCAGCTGGTGCCGGAGCCGCCGCTCCCGCCCCGCTCCGCCGACAGGAGACACGCATGCCCCTCATCAGGATCGACCTCGTCGAGGGCCGCTCCGACGAGCAGATCGCCGCGATCGGCGGCACCCCCACGCGGACCCTCGTCGACGTCTACGGCCTGCCCGAGCGCGGGTCGGGGAGGGTGGGGAGGGAGACGACCATGGTGAGACCGCCTCCCGGGGTCTCCTCGGCGGTGAGGGTGCCGCCCATGCCCTCCGTGAAGCCCTTGGCAATGGCCAGCCCGAGGCCCAGGCCTGCGGTGTTGTCGGTGTCGCCGAGGCGCTGGAACGGGACGAACACCAGATCCAGGCGGTCCGGGCTGATCCCGGGCCCTCGGTCGGCGACGCGGATCTCCACGACGTCCCCGAAGGTGCTCGCTGAGAGCCGGACGGGGACTCCGGCCGGAGCGTACTTGACGGCGTTGTCGAGGAGGTTCACGAGCACCCGTTGCAGGAGGACGGGATCAGCGTCGACCAGGGGGACGTCATCGGCGATCTGCAGCTCCACCCGCCCGAGGCCGGCTTGAAGTTCGTCCATGGCGGTGAAGAGGACGTCGTCGACGTCGAGGGGTCGACGGGAGACCGCGAGGGCACCCGCTTGGACCCGGCTGACGTCGAGGAGGGCGGTGACGAGGGCCGACAGCGCGTCGAGGCTCTCGCGGGCCGTGGTCAACAACTCGTCGCGATCGTGGTCGTCCCAGACGACGCCACGCTGCTGCAGGCCGGTCACTGCTGCGGTGGCCGAGGCCAGGGGGCGCCGGAGGTCGTGTCCGACGGCTGCGAGCAGTGCTGTTCGTACTCGGTCGACCTGGGCCATGGGGCCGGCGGAGTCCGCCGTGGCCGAGAGGGCCTTGTGTTCGAGGGCTGTCTCGACCTGCGCGGCGATGACGGCGAGGAGCCGGCGCTCGGAGGCGGCGAGGGGCGGCCCCGTCATCTCCAGGCGCGTCGTCTCGCCGGCGGCCACGACGGTGGTCTCCTCGCCTGCACGAGGAGTCCCGACGCGGTCCACGACGGTGCCGTCGGCGTCGACGACCGAGACCGATCGGAGCCGGAACGCGTCCTGGGTGCGGGACAGGAGTGCGTGGAGGGCGTCCTGGCCGCGGATGACTCCGCCGGCGACGGCTGCGAGGAGCTCGGACTCCGCCAGGGCCCTGGCGGCCGAGCGTGCCTTGCGGGCGGCCTGGTCGACGACGTAGCTGACGAGCAGCGCGATGACGACGTAGAGGACCAGGGTCAGCAGGTGCAGCGGACGGCCGACGGTGATGCTGTCGTAGGGCTCGACGAAGAAGAAGTCGAGCGTCACCCCGGAGAGCACCGCGGCGAAGAGGGCAGGCCAGATCCCGCCGACCAGGGCGACCACGACGACGAGGAGCTGGTAGACGAGGACGTCGCTCGTCAACGACTCGTCGCTGCGGAAGGCCACGAGCAGCCAGGTCAGCAGGGGGCCGAGGACGAGGGCGAGGGCCCCGCCGAGGAGCCTGCGGCGGAGGGTCAAGGCGCCGCCGGCTCGCGGGAGCGTGAACCGGTCGCCGGCAGCGGCGTGGGTGACGATGTGCACGTCGATGTCGCCGGATTCGCGGATGACGGTGGCGCCGATGCCGGGGCCTGACAGAGCTGCGGCGATCCTGCTCCGACGGCTGACGCCGATGACGAGCTGGGAGGCGTTCATCGCCTTGGCGAACTGGACGAGCGCCTCCGGCACGTCGCCTCCGACGACCTGGTGGTAGGTGCCGCCGAGCTTCTCCGTCAGGGCGCGTTGGGCTGACAGCGCCCCGGGGTGGGCGTCGCGGAGGCCGTCCTGGGCGATGACGTGGACGGTGACGAGCTCGCCGCCGGAGGACCGGGCGGCGATCCGCGCACCCCTCCGGATGAGGGTCTCGCCTTCAGGGCCGCCCGTGAGGGCGACGACGACTCGCTCCCTCGCCTCCCACTTGCTGTCGATGCCCTTCTCGCGCCGGTAGGCCTTGAGTGCGCTGTCGACCTCGTCGGCGAGCCACAGCAGGGCCAGCTCCCGGAGGGCCGTGAGGTTGCCGAGGCGGAAGTAGTTCGACAGGGCCGCATCGACCCGGGCGGCGGGGTAGACGTTGCCCTCGGCGAGGCGGTCACGGAGGGCCTGCGGTGCGAGGTCGACGACCTCGACCTGGTCGGCGCCGCGGAGGACGCTGTCCGGGACGGTCTCCCGTTGCGCCGCCCCGGTGATCTTCTCGACGACGTCGTTCAGGGACTCGATGTGCTGCACGTTGACCGTCGAGACGACGCTGATGCCGGCGTCGAGGAGGACCTGGACGTCCTGCCATCTCTTCTGTCGGACCGACCCCGGTGCGTTGGTGTGGGCGAGCTCGTCGACGAGGGCGAGGTCGGGGTTCCGCTCGAGGACAGCGTCGACGTCCATCTCGGTCAGCTCGACGCCGCGGTGCGACGTCGTCCGTCGGGGGACGATCTCGAGGTCTGCCAGCATGGCTGCGGTGGCCTCGCGACCGTGGGTCTCGACCACGGCCACGACCACGTCCTTGCCGTCTCGGCGGAGACGGGTGCCCTCTTCGAGCATGGTGCAGGTCTTGCCGACGCCGGGGGCGGCGCCGAGCAGCACCCGGAGCCGCCCTCGCTTCACGGTGTCAGCGTCCCGTCTCGGCCAGGGCCGTGTTCAGCTCGAGCACGTTCACCGTGGGCTCTCCGAGGTAGCCGAGGTCGCGGCCCTGGGTGTGCTCCGCCACGAGGGCCTCGACGTCCGCGACGGGCAGGTCGCGGGCGTCCGCGATCCGCTCGACCTGGAGTCGGGCGTACTCAGGGCTGATGTGGGGGTCGAGCCCCGAGGCGGAGGCGGTGAGGGCGTCGACGGGGACGTCCTCCGGGTCGACGCCGTCGCTCTCGGCGATCGCTGTACGGCGTTCGTCGATCGCGGCGATGAGGTCCTCGTTCTCTGGCCCGTAGTTGCTGCCGCTCGAGGCCGAGGCGTCGTAGCCGTCTCCGGCTGCGGAGGGCCGTGACTGGAACCACTCGGGCAGGGCGGCCCCGTCGGCGTCGGTGAACGACTGGCCGATCAGGGAGGAGCCGACGGTCTCGCCGTCGAGGGCGACGGCGGATCCGTCGGCCTTGCCTCCGAGGGCGAGCTGTCCCACCCCGGTGATGACGGCCGTGTAGGCCACGCCGAGGACGACGGTGAAGACGAGCATCGCGCGGAGGGCGACGCCGTACTGGCGGAGGAGGGTGCGTGTGTTCATGGTCTCTTTCTCGGTTCTGGTCGCCGGCTAGAAGCCGGGGACGACGCTGACGACGAGGTCGACGATCTTGATGCCGACGAACGGGGCGACGACGCCGCCGAGCCCGTAGACGAGGAGGTTGCGCGACAAGATCGAGGACGCCGACGCCGCGCGGTACTTCACACCCCGCAGGGCGAGCGGGATGAGGACGACGATGACGAGGGCGTTGAAGATGATCGCCGAGAGGATCGCGGAGGCCGGCGAGCTGAGCTGCATCAGGTTGAGCAGCCCCAGCCCGGGGAACACCCCGGCGAACATGGCCGGGATGATCGCGAAGTACTTCGCGATGTCGTTCGCGATCGAGAACGTCGTGAGGGCGCCGCGGGTGATGAGCAGCTGCTTGCCGATGCGGACGATGTCGATCAGCTTCGTCGGGTCGCTGTCGAGGTCGACCATGTTGCCGGCCTCCTTGGCGGCCGACGTGCCGGTGTTCATCGCGACGCCGACGTCGGCCTGCGCCAGGGCCGGGGCGTCGTTGGTGCCGTCGCCGGTCATGGCGACGAGCGCGCCGCCCTCCTGCTCGCGGCGGATCAGCGCGAGCTTGTCCTCCGGGGTGGCCTCGGCGAGGTAGTCGTCGACGCCGGCCTCGGCCGCGATGGCCTTGGCGGTGAGCGGGTTGTCGCCCGTGATCATCACGGTGCGGATGCCCATCGTGCGCAGCTCGGCGAACCGCTCGCGCAGCCCGGTCTTGACGACGTCCTTCAGGTAGACGACGCCGAGGACTCGGGCCTCGGCCGTGGTGCTCTTCACGGCGACGACGAGGGGTGTGCCGCCGGCGTGGGAGATCTCGTCGATGCGGGCCTGGAGTTCGTCGTGCTCGGTGCTGGCGAGGTGGCGGTCCTGCTCGATCCAGGCGATGACGGAGTTCCCGGCGCCCTTGCGGATCTGGGTGCCGTCGGGCAGGTCGAGACCGGACATGCGGGTCTGGGCCGTGAAGGGGACGATCTCCCCCTGCTGACCGCCCGCGTCGTGCCAGCCCGTCGTCAGGGCGAGGTCGACGATCGACTTGCCCTCGGGCGTCGGGTCGGCGAGGGAGGACCGCGCTGCGGCGTCGACGAGCTCGGCTCGTGCGATGCCGTCGAGGGGCGTGAACTCGGCAGCCTGCCGGTTGCCGTAGGTGATGGTGCCGGTCTTGTCGAGCAGCAGGGTCGTCACGTCGCCGGCGGCCTCGACCGCGCGGCCCGACATCGCGAGCACGTTGCGCTGCACGAGGCGGTCCATCCCGGCGATGCCGATCGCGCTCAGCAGCGCACCGATGGTGGTCGGGATCAGGCAGACGAGCAGGGCGATGAGCACCGGGATGCTGACGGACGCGTCGCTGTAGCTGGCGATCGGGTTCAGCGTCAGGGTCACGACGACGAACACGATCGACAGGCTCGCGAGCAGGATGTTGAGCGCGATCTCGTTCGGGGTCTTCTGTCGGGAGGCGCCCTCGACGAGGCGGATCATCCGGTCGACGAAGGTCTCGCCGGGCTTGCTCGTGATGCGGACGACGACCCGGTCGGACAGCACGCGGGTGCCGCCGGTGACGGCGCTGCGGTCGCCGCCCGACTCGCGGATGACCGGGGCGGACTCGCCCGTGATCGCCGATTCGTCGACGCTCGCGATGCCCCAGACGATGTCGCCGTCGCCCGGGATCAGCTCGCCGGCGGTCACGACGACCGTGTCGCCGAGCGTGAGGTCGGCGGACGACACCGACTCGAGGGAGGCGCGTTCGGCACCGGCGTCGGAGGTCGCGTCGTAGGACGCCACGCGCTGGGCGGTGGTGCTGGTGCGGGTGGCCTTGAGGGTCTCGGCCTGTGCCTTGCCGCGGCCCTCGGCGACGGACTCGGCGAGGTTGGCGAAGACGACGGTGAGCCAGAGCCAGACCGCGATGGCCCAGGCGAAGGACCCCGGGACGGCTGAGCCGCCGGATGTCTCCGGACCGGTGAACAGGCCGGCGATCGCGAGGATCGTCGTGTAGGCGGCGCCCACCTCGACGATGAACATGACCGGGTTGTGCCACATCTCGCGCGGGTCGAGCTTGCGCAGGGCACCGGGCAGGGCGGCGACGAGCTGGGCGGCGCTGAAGGCGCCCCCGCGGTTCGTCGGCGCGACGTCCAGGTCGTGGTCGGTGGTGGTGGGTGTGTCGGTGACAGCGGACATGGTTACTGCAGCCCTTCAGCGAGCGGTCCCAGTGCGAGGACGGGGAAGTAGGTCAGCGCGGTGATGATCACGGAGACGCCGGTGAGCAGGCCCACGAACTGCGGGCGGTGCGTGGGGAGGGTCCCGGCGGTGGCGGGGACCTTGTCCTGGGCGGCGAACGAGCCGGCGAGGGCGAGCACGAGCACGATCGGCAGGAACCGGCCGAGCAGCATCGCGACGCCGAGGGCCGTGTTGAACCAGGGGGTGTTCGCGGTGAGCCCCGCGAAGGCCGAGCCGTTGTTGTTCGACGCCGACGTGAACGCGTAGAGCACCTCGCTGAAGCCGTGCAGGCCCGGGTTCCAGATCGACGTGCCCTCGACGTCGGCGCGCACCGCGGGGATCGCGAAGCTCAGGGCGGTCCCGGCGAGCACGAGGGTCGGCGTGACGAGGATGTACAGGCTCGCGAGCTTGATCTCGCGCGGCCCGATCTTCTTGCCGAGGTACTCCGGCGTGCGGCCGACGAGCAGGCCGGCGATGAACACCGTGATGACGGCCAGGACGAGCATCCCGTAGAGGCCCGAGCCGACGCCGCCGGGGGCGATCTCGCCGAGCATCATGTTGATCATCGGCATCATGCCGCCGAGGGCGGTGTACGAGTCGTGCATCGAGTTGACGGCGCCGGTCGAGGTGAGGGTCGAGGTGGAGCCGAACAGGGTGGATCCCCAGATGCCGAACCGCGCCTCCTTGCCCTCCATCGCGCCGCCGGCGAGCTGCGGTGCCGTGCCGGCGCCCCGCAGCTCCGCCCACGTGAGGGCGGACAGGGAGACCGCGAAGATGGTGGCCATGACGGCCGCGATCGCGACGCCCTGCTCGGTGGAGCCGACCATGCGGCCGAAGGTGCGCGGCAGCGAGAACGGGATGACGAGCATCAGGAGGATCTGCAGCAGGCTCGTCCAGGCTGTGGGGTTCTCGAACGGGTGGGCGCTGTTGGCGTTGAAGAAGCCGCCGCCGTTGGTGCCCAGCAGCTTGATGGCCTCCTGCGACGCGACGGGTCCGCCGGGGATCGTCGCGGTGCCGCCGGTCAGGGTCGCGACGTCGGTGAACCCGGCGAAGTTCTGGACGACGCCGCCCGCGATGAGCGCCACGGCCGCGACCGCGGCGAGGGGCAGCAGGAGGCGGACGAGCGTGCGGGTCAGATCGACCCAGAAGTTGCCGAGCGTCCCGGTCCTCACTCGGGCGAGACCTCGGATGAGGGCGACGGCCACGACGATGCCGACGGCCGCGGAGACGAAGTTCTGCACGGCGAGGCCGCCGAGCTGCACCGCGTACCCGAGGGTCACGTCCGGCGAGTACGACTGCCAGTTGGTGTTCGTGACGAAGGAGGCGGCGGTGTTGAACGAGAGCCCCTCGGGCACGGCGGGGAAGCCGAGCGAGTACGGCAGGACGCCCTGGAGGCGCTGCAGGGCGTAGACGAGGAGGACACCCACGAGGGAGAACGCCAGGACGCCACGGAGGTAGGCCTGCCAGGTCTGTCCGGAGGCGGAGTCGACGCCGATGAGACGGTAGAAGCCCCGCTCGACGCGGAGGTCCCCCGCCGTGGTGAACATGGTCGCCATGTAGTCGCCGACAGGCCGGTAGAGGACCACCAGGACGACGACGACCGTGAGGACCTGGAGGATGCCGAAGACGGTGTCCATCAGAACCGCTCAGGCTTCACGAGCGCGTACACGAGGTACGCGAGAGCGGCCACCGCGAGGACAGCCGCACCGATGCTGAAGACGATCACAGCTTCTCGACCCCCTTCGCCACGAGGGACACCACTGCGAACACAGCGATGACGGCGAGCACGTACACGATGTCGAGCACTACGACTCCAAGGAGAACGATCGACGAGCCACCAGGGCCCGGTGCCCGTCGTGGGCACAGCGAGTCAGTAGACACCCCGGGGAACGCCCGATCGGCGGCCCTCACGGGTTCCTCACGCCAGGACGTGGATTCCTCACGAACACCACACGGGTGGGCGCGAGATCGTCGACACCGGCGCCTCCCACCCTCGTCCTCGCCGCGACCGCGCTCATCATGACCGTCAGCGACGAACCCCTCGGCCGCCTCCTGTTCGAGGTGATCTCCGCCTTCGCCCCCTGCGGCCTGAGCGTGGGGCTGAGCGCCGAGCTCGACCCCTTCGGCGAGTACGCGCTCGCCGCCCTCATGTTCGCCGGCCGCGTCGGGCCCATCGGCCTCGCCTCGGCCCTCGCCGTCCGCCGCCGCACCCTGCTGTACGACTACCCGGAGGACCGCCCCGTCATCGGCTGACGCCGGACCAGGGACGGGACCGGACGGGCACGCCGTTGGGCGGGACGGCGACGGGCGGGACGGCGACGGGCGCCGTCTCCGAGGAGACGACGCCCGTCAGGCCGACACTTCGAGGTCAGCGCTCTCTCGTACCTTCCTGGTCGGCTGTGCCGGGTGCGCCCTCGTCGAGGCGCCCGTCGATGGCCGGGTCAGGCGACACGACGTCGACCCGCAAGGGCGGCTCGGCCACGACCGCGGAGGCGGACGCCTCCGGACCCGAGACGGAATCCGCACGGGCTCCACGGACGCGGCGCTTGACCGCCTCCCACGGCCGGGCCAGGCCCTTGCCGCCCGCACGGCCGGGCGCGTCGACCTCGAGGCCGTAGTACGCGCCCACGTGCTCGAGGAGGACGTCGCGTTCGGCCTTGTCGTACGCACGTCGTTCGCGGTTGAAGGCGATGATCGTCGACCAGCACGTCAAGAGCAGCACGATGCTGAACGGCAGGGCGGTCGTGATCGCCGCGGTCTTCAGGGCGTCGAGACCACCGGTCAGGAGGAGCGCGACGGCGAGCAGGGCGGCCACGAGGGCGAAGAACACGCGGAGCCAGTTCTTCGGCTCGATGTCGCCGCCGGACGCGATCATCGCCATGACGAGCGATCCGGAGTCCGACGACGTGACGAAGAACACCCCGATGAGCAAGATCGCGCCGAAGGTGAGGACGGTGCCGGCGGGCAGGCCGCCGAGCAGGGCGAACAGCGACCCCTCGACGTCGACCGAGCCGTCGGCGCCGACGAGGCCGCCGGCGCCGTCGGTCTGCTGGTGGATCGCGGCGCCGCCGAGGACGGCGAACCACAGGAAGGTGAGAGCGGTCGGGACCAGCAGGACGCCGAAGACGAACTGGCGCACCGTGCGGCCCTTGGAGATGCGGGCGATGAAGATGCCGACGAACGGCGCCCACGACATCCACCAGCCCCAGTAGAAGGTGGTCCAGGCGCCCTGCCACTCCTCACCGGCTGCGCCCTGCTGGGCGGTCACGTTGAACGACAGGCCGACGACGTTCTGCAGGTAGGCGCCGATCGACTGGACGAAGTCGCGGAGCAGGAACTGCGTGGGCCCGACGATCAGGATGAACAGGAGAAGGGCCGCGGCGAGGATCAGGTTGAAGTTCGAGAGGATCTTCATGCCCTTGGTGACGCCGGTGACGAGCGACACGATGGTCACGGCCGTGATCACGGCGATGATCGAGATCTGGCTGACGATGCTGCTCTCGGCGATGCCGGCAGCTTCCAGGCCTGCGCCGATCTGGATGACGCCGAGGCCGAGCGACGTCGCGACGCCGAAGAGGGTGCCGACGAGGGCGATGACGTCGATCAGGTTGCCCCAGCCGCCGCGGACGCGGTCGCCGAGGAGGGGTTCGAGGGCCCAGCGGATCGAGACGGGACGACCTCGGCGGTGGATCGCGTAGGCGAGGGCGAGGCCGAGCACGACGTAGATGGCCCAGGCGTGCAGCCCCCAGTGCAGGAAGGTCTGGGTCAGGGCCTGCTGCGCGAGCTGGTCCTCCGTGCCGGTGACGCCGGGGCGGGGGGAGGCGAAGTGGCTGAGGGGCTCGGAGACGCCGTAGAAGACGAGTCCGATGCCCATGCCGGCGGCGAAGAGGAGCGCGAACCAGGAGCCGGTGGAGAACTCGGGTTCGTCCTTGTCCTTGCCGAGCTTGATGCCGCCGAACCGGCTGAAGCCGATGAAGAGGCTGAACCCGACGAAGAAAGCGGCGATCAAGACGTAGTACCAGCTGAAGTTCTTGACGATCCCGCTCTGCAGGCCGAGGAACAGCGCCTCAGCCGACGCGGGCGCGATCAGCGTGTACGCGACGAAGCCGAGGACGACGACGGCGGCGGGCCAGAAGACCCAACGTCGCAGCTGCGGGGTGGTCGAGACGGTCTCCGTCAGGGAAGCGGGATGGTCGGCGGAGGGCCCGGATGAGGGCGGTGTTGTCGTGGCCATGCACCCATGGTGACGGGTCGAGGGCGTGCTGTCCCAATCACGCCGTCGAGTCGGTCACTGATCCTGGTGACGGTAGTGACGGTTGCGAGGCCGGAGGACAGCCGTGGCGAGGCCCGCCGCGACGACCGAGGCGATGAGGATGGCGACCTTGGCGTCGTCGTCGTGGGCGCTGCCGAGCCCGTAGCTGAGCTCTGCGACGAGCAGGGAGACGGTGAAGCCGATGCCGCCGAGGAGGGCGACACCGGTGAGGTCGATCCACGTGATCGTCCGGTCGAGCTCTGCCCGGGTGATCCGCGTCGTGATCCACGTCGTCGCGAGGATCCCGATCGGCTTGCCGAGCACGAGCGCGGCGATGATGCCGATCGTGACCGGGCTGGACAGCGCTGTCCTCAGTCCGTCGAGGCCGCCGAAGGCGACCCCGGCGGAGAAGAACGCGAAGACGGGGACGGCGAAACCGGTGGAGATGGGCCGGAAGCGGTGCTCGAAGACCTCGGAGAGCCCGGGGCCGGTGCCCGGCCCGCCGCTGGCCTGGCTGCGGATGACGGGGACGGCGAAGCCGAGGAGGACGCCGGCGACGGTGGCGTGGACGCCCGAGGCGTGGATGAGGCCCCACACGAGGACGGCGACGGGCAGCAAGATGAACCAGTTCGCCGCCGGGTGCAGGCCGAAGAAGCGTCGGAACCGCTGCGTGAGGAAGACGTACGCGGCGAGCGGGACCAGCGCCAGCACCAACGGGAGCACCTCGATGGCGCTGGTGTAGACGAACGCGATGATGCCGATGGCGATCAGGTCGTCGACGACGGCGAGGGTCAGCAGGAAGATCCGCAGCGCAGCCGGCAGTCTCGAGCCGACGATCGCGAGCACGGCCACGGCGAACGCGATGTCCGTCGCCGTGGGGATCGCCCACCCGCGCACCGCCTCTGGGTCGGAGACGTTGATGACGGTGAAGATCAGGGCAGGAACGAGGACTCCGCCGAACGCGGCGGCCACCGGCACGATCGCCTTGCTGATCTTCCGCAGCTCTCCCGCGACGAATTCTCGCTTGAGCTCCAGGCCGACGAGGAAGAAGAAGATCGCCAGCAGCCCGTCGGCGGCCCACTCCCCCACGCTCAGGTGCAGCCCCAGGGCGGCCGGGCCGAACTCGAAGTCGCGCAGGGCGAAGTAGGCACCGGCCCACGGCGAGTTCGCCCACACGACCGCGACGACCGCCGCGATGACCAGGACGATGCCGCCCACGGTCTCCTTGCGGAGGATCTCCCCGAGGCGGGTGGACTCCAGGGAGGTGTCCTCAGCGAACAGCCCGGGAGAAGCGGCGGGAGAGCGGGAAGGGGTGAGGTCGTCGTGTGGCATCGTCCCCTGTCTTACCAGACGGGGCAGCTCGACTCCTCACCAGCACGGGACGCCCCGAGACCGGTCGACCTGTCGACCCGGCACGACCACGGAGCACACGAGCCACTTCGCCTCGACGTGGGCCTGCCGGGATCAGAGTGCGCAGAACCGCTCGGTGCGTTCGCGGGGCCCGGTGACGATGATGAGGTCGCCCTCAGCGGGGACCGTGTCCGCAGAAGCCGCCCGCCAGTGTCCGTCGAGGGACCGGATCTTGACGACCGTGACGTCGAAGCGCCGTCGCATCCCGCTCTCGTCCAGTCGACGACCGACGATCTCCGCGGGAGCGACCGTCTTCGCGACGACGAGGTCGTGGTCGAACTCGACGTAGTCGAGCATGGAGCCGCGCACGAGGTGCGCGACCCGACGACCCATGTCGGCCTCCGGGTAGACGACGTGGTCGACGCCGAGCTGGTCGAGGATCAGTCCGTGCTGGGGGTTGATGGCCTTCGCCCAGATGGAGGGGACCTGCATCCGGCGCAACATCGAGGCGGTGAGGATGCTGGACCGGCTCCTGGACTTTCCGGCACGTCGTCGACACCGCCGGGGACGTCGTCGGGATGGGGCGCGTCGTCGGGGACGGCGCCTGGTACTTCCTCATCGCCGACATGGCCACCCTCCCCGCGCACCAAGGCCGAGGGATCGGAGGAGCCGTCCTGGACGCCCTCCTGGCTCACGTCGCTGAGCACGCGCCTCCGGGGGCCTACGTGACCCTCACGGCTGACCCGCCGGGCAGACGCCTCTACGAGCGACGCGGCTTCGTCGACGTCGCCCCCGGACGAACCGGGATGCACCTCGTCATGCCCGCTCCGGGCGCCTGACGGACGATCCCTCGTGGCGGCATCGGTTCCCGGCGCGACGTCGCCATCGAGCACTGAGCGCTCGATGCGGTCGCGCAAGCGCTCTTCGTCACGCCGCTGGAGGTCGGTGACGAAGGTGCGGACGTGAGGGTGGCGGAGGTGTCGACCATGACGGCACTGCTCGTCAGGCAAGCGTCCGTGAATGCGACGAGGGCCTCACCAGATGGTGGGGCCAGATGCGCCGACCCCACGGCCGCGAACGCGAGAGCAGTGACCGCCGTCAGCCCTGACGGGCCTTCCAGCGCGGGTCTTTCTTGTTGATGACGAAGACCCGGCCACGCCGGCGCACGACCTGCGATCCAGGGATGGCCTTCAGTGCCTTGAGCGAATTGCGGACCTTCATGACGCCTCCGATTGTTAGTGAGAACAGTTATCAACTAGCGTAGTGGCATGACCACCGGACCCGCTTCCTCACCCACCTCGCGACACCGGGGCATCGTCCTCGTCGGCGGGCAGGACGCCGCCGAGATCGAACGGATCGCGCAGGTGATCGCCGGCGATGCGAGTCATCTCGTCACCGTCGGCCCCGACGTGCAGGAAGGCGCTGACGATGTCCATCGGCTCGCCCTCGACCTGGCGAGATCTGGTGACCGCGTCGACGTCGTCGCCGCCCTCGTCCCGGGCACCCCGTTGCGGGCGTCGGCGCTGTTGCTCGGCGCGCTGGTGGACTCCGACCTGGGCAGGCCGAGCGGAGAGTGCCTGCTCCAGCACGTGGTGGCCGGGGTCAGCGCGGTCGATCTCGCCGATCTGGCACTGCGCGGTGTGGACGACAGGTTCTTCGCCGCCGAGCACGTCATCGACCTCGTCGAGCACGCCACCGTCGTCATGCTCACGGACACCGCAGCTGTGCCCCCGCAGGACCTCCAGATCCTCGAACGACTGCTCGCCCGGCTCGCACCCGAGACCGCAGTCCTCAGAGCTGAGGACCTTGCCCGTGACTCCCTGTCGGCACGAGGAGGCGCAGCGCAGCTCGGCGGCGCGGCCGGCTGGATGCAGGCACTCTCGGAGCACACCCCCGACCACCACAATGACGGGACGATCACCACCTTCGTCTACCGGGACGAGCGCCCCTTCCATCCGGAGCGTCTCGCGGCAGTCGTGGAGCGCACCTTCGCCCCGGGGGCCGTCGGCACGGTGCTCCGGTCACGCGGCTTCACGCAGTTCGCCACCCGTAGCGACCGGGTCGGCTCCTGGTCGAGCGTCGGACAGATGCTGAGCCTGGACCCCACGTCACTCCCGTCGTGGCACCCCGACTCACCTCACGGGCAACAGATCGCCTTCTTCGGCCTCGACCTCGACGTCGCGGCCATCCGCCGAGACCTCGACACGTGCCTCCTCACCAACGACGAGCTGCTCAGCGACCCCGCCTCGTGGCGTGACCTGGTCGACCCCTTCCCCGTCTGGGACGGCCACCGACACACCCACTAGCGCCGCCCGTGAGCCGATGCTCTGCGGGGCGGACGCGGGTTGCTAGCTAGCGGCGCGGTCGCTGAACTCGGTCATGCCAAGGAAAGCCTCGGAGTAGGCGGTCGAGTGGACGGAGGTGGACCGGTTCAGGCCGGTGCTCGGCTTGGGGAGCGTCACCACGATGATCCACATCGTTCACGGAGTCGGCGGGCTTGAGCGCTCTCGCGTCAGCCTCGGCGAACCATCCGCGTTCTTCGAAAATGACGACCTCCGTCGGTTCCGAGAAGCATCCCAGCGGGACAGGTCTTGGTGAACGATCCCCTATCGAGATGCTTGCCGGTCCACTCCGAGCCGGCTTGCTCGAGTCACGATCGGTCGACGTACTCACAAGACGACACGGCGACTACACGCCCGAGACTCTCACTAGGCTCGGCTTCGTTTCGAGCGACCCTGTCGACTTCGCCGTCCAAGCAGTCGGACTCGATTCCGGGAAGCGTCCGTCCAAGAAGCAGTTGTGGTCCGTCAACCCGTCCCTCCACGTGATCGACATCGACACAGACCAAGGCCCTTTGCAGCTCGGCCTGCAATCCCACCAGGTAGACACCATTCGAACGCAGCTGCAGCCGGCCGGCCCGCCGAGTTGAAGAGCACCAGCTCAGTGCCCTGAACACGTCAACGATCGTCTGTCACGGTCACCGCTAGGCGATCGTCAAGTGAGACGGGTGCACGGTCCAGGCCGCGCGGCCGGGCGCGTAAGGGAGAAAATGCAGCTGACGAGGACGCAGCCGATGCGCTCCGTCCCGATACGAGCCTCCGACGACAGCGCCATCGACGTCCAGTAGGTGACACGTACGCCACGTGCTCCGAACGGTGCCGCCTCCGACCACGAACTGCGTCACGACGCGGAGCGCCTCGACCAGGCCGTCATCGCCATCGCCGCCCAGATCCCACCAGCCGAAGTCGTCGCCGCTGACGACGACCGAGTCGTCCTTGATCACCAGGACCTCGAAAGGCAGGGCTCGGTGCCGGTGCGGGGTCACTGTCACCACACGGTCGAACTCGGCCTGAACGGTGGAGACCTCGACGTCGCCAGCCTGGCCGACCAGGGCTACGACCCGGGCGACGAAGGCGTCGAGACTGCCAGGCTCGAGGCGCCCGGTGAGGAGATGGTCCGCAAGAAGAAACCAAGCCTCTGCGAAGTCAGCCTCATCCCAGCCCAGCTCCCACCGCCGGGCGGGCATGCCTGAGGTCGGGGCTATGTCGATCACCAGCCCATCAGCCGCGACGACCGAGAACTGGCCTACTTGGAGCTGCGGCAGCCTCGAGATGCCGGAACTGAATGATCTTGACCGGACGGCGCTGCCGAACTCCTCGCCGGCGCGAGTGGCGAACAACTCGAACCGCTCGATGACGTCGCCGGGGACCGGTGCCATGACCTTATCTTGCGGCATCAAGACCAAGCTCGGCCATCACACTTACGGTTCGTGCCCGGTCGGTAAGCCATCCCCTATCGGGCACCTGCATATGCGGCAGAACTGCTGGAGTTCTTCTTCAGCAGTAGGCGGTGTATCGTGCCCATCACTGAGGTAAAAGGCGTCGCGCTCTGCGACGCACCCGCACGCGGCATCGAACGAGTCGCCACTTCTTCCCCGAAGGAGTGCGTCCCCGTGTCCCCCAGTACCTCTCTCCGCCGCGGTCGACTGCGTGCCGGCGACGCGCCTCTGCGGCTGTCCGACGCCTGGATCGCCCTGTTCGGGTTGTCCGCGGTGTTCCTGTTCGAGATGCTCGACACCTCGGTCCTCAACGTCGCCCTGCCGTCGATCGGCCGTGAGCTGGGCTCCTCGACGACGGGCCTACAGTGGGTGTCGGGCGCCTACGCGGTCGCCTTCGGCGGACTCATGTTGCTCTTCGGCGCCGTCGCCGACCGGGTGGGGCGACGTCGCGTCATGCTCGCGGGCCTAGCGCTGCTGGCCGTGGCGAGCCTCGCCACCGTGGCGGTCACGACGACGGAGCAGCTCATCGCCGTCCGTGTGCTGACGGGCGTCGCCGCAGCGATGACCACCCCCGGGTCGATGGCGCTGGCGTTCCGGCTGTTCGACGACGAGGGCCTCCGCGTCCGGGCCCTCACGGTGATCTCGACCGCGGGGCTCGTCGGCCTCGCCGTCGGCCCGACCGTCGGCGGGTTCGTGCTCGCCGTAGCTCCGTGGCAAGTGCTGCTGCTGGCCGACGTGCCGATCGCCCTGCTGGCGTTCGTCGGCATCCGGTGCGGTGTCGCTCGGGACGACGCCGCAGGGCTGCGGCCAGACCCCGTCGACGTGGGCGGCGCACTGCTCGGGACCGCGACCGTGGCGGGACTGCTCGTGACGCCGACCGTCCTCGTCGGGCCGGCCACCGCCTCCTCGTGGGGGTGGGCCGCCGTCGCCCTCACCGTCGCATGCGGCGCCGGGTTCGTCGTGCGCCTGCGGACGGCGCGGCACCCGGTGGTCGACCTGCACCTGCTCGCCCGCCCCCTGGTGTCGAGCGGCCTGGCGTTCAAGGCCGCGTCGGGCCTCGCCGTCGCCGGGCTGTCGTACCTCGTGACGCTGCAGCTGCAGTTCGCCTGGGGTTGGCCGCCCGCCCTCGCCGCCGTCGGCACACTGCCGCAGGTCGTCGTGCTCCTGGCCGGGGGCCGCCTCGTGGGGCCGTTCGTACAGCGGGTCGGCCTCGGCCGGGCCGCGTGGGTCAGCGCGGCCTCCGTCGTGTCGGGCCTCGCCGTCTTCGGCGCCCTGAGCCGTCACGGGTACGTCTGGGTGCTCGTCGCCCTCGTGCTCGTGGCCGCCGGCATGCGCGTCGTCGGCGTCGTCGCGGGAGCCTCCGTGCTGACGGGCCTCCCGGCCGACCGCACCTCGGTGGGCGCGGCCCTCGTCGACACGTCGAGCGAACTCGCGGGAGGAGCCGCGGTCGCCGCCGCGGGCACGATCGTCGCGGCCTTCGTCACCGGCAGCATCACCACCACCCCGTGGACGCCCCTGCGGCTCGCGGGCTTCGAGGACGCCCTCACCGTCGCCGGGCTCGGCCTCGCCGCCGTCGCCGCCGCGCTCGTCGTGGTCGGGATGCTCCGGGCGCGAGCCGCCGACCCGACCCCCGACGCCACGACCGCACCCGCCCCCTCGACCACCCTCACCCCCACCACCCAGGAGCCCTCCCGTGCCTGACACCACCGTCCTGCCCCGCCCCCCGTTCGACCCCGAGTTCGTGCCCTTCCTGGAGGCGATGGACGCCCGCGGCCGCTTCCGCCTCGAGACCGCGATGCTGCCGCAGATGCGCCAGCTGGACACGACGGAGGCGCGGCTCGACGAAGGACTGCGCGCCCGCGGCCTCGAGAGGCGCAGCATCACCGTCCCCGGGCACCTCGGCGACCCGATCACGCTCGCGGTCGTCCAGCGCATCGGCCGCGCCGGGACGGCGGCCTGCGCCTACGCGATCCACGGCGGCGGCATGATGTTCGGCCACCACCTCGGCAACCTCGACGCGTACGACGACTGGCTGCTCGTGCACGACGTCGTCCTGATCAGCCCCGACTACCGTCTCGCCCCCGAGCACCCCGACCCGTACCCGGTCGAGGACTGCTACGCCGGCCTCGTCTGGGTCGCCGAGCACGCCGGCGAGCTCGGCGTCGACCCCGAGCGGATCGTCCTGGTCGGCCAGAGCGCCGGGGCAGGGCTCGCCGCGGGCACGGCGCTCCTCGCCCGCGACCGACAGGGGCCGGCCGTCGTCGGGCAGGTGCTCGTCAGCCCCATGCTCGACGACCGTGACACCACCCTCTCCGCCCGTCAGTACGACGGCGTGGGCGTCGCCGACCGAGAGATGACCCGGTTCGGCTGGGACGCCTACCTCGGCGACCGTCGCGGCGGTGACGACGTGTCGATCTACGCCGCTCCCGGGCGCGCGACGGACCTCGCGGGCCTTCCGCCGGCGTACGTCGACTGCGGCAGCGCCGAGGTGTTCCGCGACGAGACCGTCACCTACGCCAGCGCGCTCTGGGCGGCCGGCGTGCAGGCAGAGCTGCACGTGTGGCCGGGGGCGTTCCACGGGTCGACGAGCATGGTGCCGGGAGCGACCCTGTCGCGCCGGGCCGTTGCCGCGCTGCGCGACTGGACCGGGCGCCTCCTCGGCCCCACACCCTGACGGCATCCCGGAGCGGGCAGGTGAATCGCCCGCTCCTGGCCCGCCCCTGGAAGAGTCGACTCAGGGCCCCCGACTACGAGACCGGTGGACGATCCCCTATGGGGCGGTCGGCTCGGAGATGATCCGGTCGAGCCATTCCCCGAGGAGGCGTCGCTCGGGGTCGCTTAGCTGGTTGAGCTCGGGAGCGACGGCGCGGAACGCGACGGCTGCAGCCAAATGACCTGACCGGGCCGCCACGGGCGCATCCGTCAGGATCTGCGCCAGGACGCCCTCGAACACGGCATCCGCCAGTCCGGGATCACGCTCGGCGGGAGGCGTGGCAAGGATCGTCGTGATGACGCCCGCTCCCGCCGATTGGATGAGTCCCACCGCCCGCGCCTCCGGCACCGCGAGGCGCCCGGCGGCGGCGACCCGGCGGACACGAGCAGTAAGAACGTCCTTGCCCAGGCGAGCAGCAGGCGAGCCCGCGACTCGACGCGAGTCGCTGAGGAGGGCGAAGAGAGCCGGGTTCTCGAGACCGAACTCGACCTGACGACGCCACCCGTCGCAGAGCTCCTCGACTGGATCGACATCCGCCGCGGCAGCGGCGGCCACGGTCGAGGCTTTGTCCGCGACAAAGGACGCCATGACGTGCTCAGCAACGGCCTCGAGCAGGCCGTCCTTGTCACCGAAGAGCCGGTAGATCGCGGGGGCCTGGACGCCAGCGGCCTGCGCGACGCCTCGCGTTGTGACAGCGCTCGGGCCCTGCTCACGGAGGAACCGGGCAGCGACCTCGACGATGCGCATCCGGGTGTCAGCAGGAACGGTTTCGTCATTCACGAAATCAACGATACCGCCCACTTGCTATCAGCGCGATTCCGGCGATACTCTTGCGGCGTTCCGCTGATATCCGGTCGCGGTTCGACGAGAGGCTCACCCCCATGATCATCATCACCGGCGCCACGGGCGCCCTGAACGGCTCCACCGTCGAGCACCTCCTGAAGACCCTTCCCGCATCCGAGATCGCCATCGTCGCCCGCGACGCCGCCAAGGCCGTCCACTTCGCAGACCGCGGAGTCGAGGTGCGGACGGGCGACTACGCCGACCCTGCGTCCTTGCCCGCCGCCTTCGCCGGAGCAGACCAGCTTCTCCTCGTCTCGGCGAGCGACCCGCACGCCGACGCCGTCGCGCTGCACCGCAACGCCGTCGAAGCAGCAGTGGTCGCCGGTGTCGGCCGGGTCCTCTACACGAGCCACCAGGGGGCGGCACTCGACACCCCCTTCGGACCGGGCCGCGACCACGCGGCCACCGAACGGCTGCTCGCCGAGTCGGGACTGGTCTGGACGTCGCTGCGCAACGGCTTCTACGCGCACAGCCTGACCTGGTTCCTCGGCGACTGGCGCGAGACGGGCGTCATCACGGTCCCTGCCGACGGGCCTGTGTCGTGGACGGCCCGGGAAGACGCGGCCGAAGCCGCCGCGCGCATCCTGCTCTCGGACGGCGCCTACAACGGGCCGACGACCCTGACCGCGCCCGCGGCTCCCACGTTCGCGGACGTCGCAGCGATCGCTGCCGATGTCGCCGGGCGACCGGTCGAGACCGTGGTGCTCGGGGACGACGACTGGGTCGCGCACCAGGTGTCGTCGGGGCAGCCGGAGTTCATGGCACGCTTCATGCTCGACATGTACCGCGCCGCCGCCGGCGGGTTCTTCGCCGGCACCGACCCTTTGTTGGGCAAGGTCCTCGATCGCGAGCCCGCGTCCGTCCGCGACCTGCTTACGGCGCAGCTCGCGACGACCGGCCACTAAACGACATCTCGTCCCACAGGCCGATCCCCTATCGGGCGCGATTACCGGGCCAGCGACGAGACGCCTCAACCTTTTTGGCGCGACGCGCGGCGACATGGCTGGCAGCCAGGCCAGCGCCGACTAGGAGCAGCGCGATCAAGGACGTCACTCCGGAGCCTGGTCCTCCCTCGTTCACGGCGAGACCGATGAGGCTCACCCCGATCGACAGTGCCGCGAGGGGAGTCAGGGCCCAGGTGGCGGCGCGACGTGACGCCTCGTTGTCGACGGTCTGCAACCTGAACAGGCGCAGCGCCTCAACAGAACTCGTTCGGGCGTGCGGCGCCAACATCGCGAGCACCGCGGCCGCAACAGCGGCGAATGCAATGACAGTCCAAACGGTCATGAAATCTACCTCCGGCATCCCACGCTAGTCACGAGCTCGAAGGCTGTCGCGGCAGGCTCGCGCGCACCCCGCACCTACCGGCCCTCGAGAGTCGGGGCCTGGGTCGTCGTGCGTTCTGCCGGGCACCGAGACCGTGGCCGAGTCATACGCCGAGGCGGTGCCTCACCAGTAGCTGCCGACGACGTGAACGGTCAGCCCGTTGAGTGTGGCTTTGGCATAGACGAACCGGGAGTCGGAGAAGGAACCCAGGATGGGGCCTATGTTTGCGCCCTCGATCTCTGCCGTGAGCTCTGTTGCGGTCATTCCTGGGGGCGGAGCTACGTAGAACGTCGACCAGCAGCGCTCGGCACGGCAGTGCTTCTCCGTGTCGACTACGACGGAGCCAGCAGGGAAACGCATGGCCGCGGCTGCGGGAACGTCACCGCTGGTCTTGCTGAATTCGAAGAGGAAGCAGAGACCCCAGAAGACCAGGAGGGCAACGACACCGACCCCGATGGTGACGCGCTTGACCACCGGAACAACCCCCGGCCCCGCCGGAGACGCCTTGGCACGGATCATTCTGGTCCGCCCTCCGCGCTGTTCTGCAGCCAGCGTCGACCAGTCGCCTCATCAGCACCCTCGGGCGATCGCTGACTCAGAAAGTGGTCGAGTCCGCTGACCTCATGTGGCCGTTGTTGCCGCCCTCGACGTCAGTGTGGATCAGGACGACCTCCCGGACTAGAGGTGATCGCAAGAACTTGCCAGATGCGCAGGACGTTGCGGTGTCTCGTTGTCTGTCGGGCCCTAGGAGCAAGGCCACGCGGCTACATTGCGGGGGCAGCCAAGACCTCGCTGCCGATGGCGGGGTTCCTGACCTTACTCAGGTTCCCCGTCAGGCCCTCCCCCACCGGAGACCCACACCCCGTGGAGGCCCATCCAGTTGAACCCATCGGCAGCGGCCTCTGAGTTTTTTCCCGTGCGGATGCGAAATTGTATGAAGTGGTCCTACCTCGGAGAGTCGTTTGAGGTGTGCGACTTCACGGCGTTTTTCCGGGTCCACCGACACGGGACAGCCACCTCGACGGCCGCCGTCCACGACGTCCACCCGTCCGACCATTGGACGACCGTCGTCAGAGACGGCAGCGAGGTATTCACCTTCGCAGCCCGCAGCGGATCACCGATCAGGGTCGTCGCCCCCGCCGCAGTAGGAGCGATCTTCCGCAGATGGTTAGACGGCCTGACCGCTATCGAGGCGTGATTCGGACACCCTGAGCAGGCGCGTCACGGTTGGGGGCGTCACACCGAACCGTGTCGCCAAGGCACCAACGGAAGTTCCCTCAGCCGCCCGGCGCCGCAGTTCCGTGATGTCATCGTCGGTCAGCTTCTGTAAAGAACGATGGGTGATCGGGCCTCCCGCATCGACACGAGCGCGCCCCACGACGAGGCTCGAGACCGTGCTCTGGCTGACGCCAAGCTGCGCAGCCAGCTCCACTTGAGTCGTTCCGTTCCTGTATCTCTGCCGAAGAGCCACCACTTGGGAATCACTCAGGCGCACAGGCATGGACCCATTCTCGCCTCTGACGCATTGCTTCCTGCCCGTCCGACGATCGGCATCTGACGCTGTGTCTACCTGCTCGCCACCTCGTCAGTCGCGGCACGGGAGAGGGGATAGGCGCGGTCGAGGCGCGGGCTGAGGACGACGAGGAACAGGAACATCGACAGCAGCCAGCCAGCGACCCAATACGCGGGAATCAAGAAGATGGCGACGTTCGGCACGACGTCGGTGGCGACTGCAACGACCACGGCGATCGTGAAGAGCACGCCCACCCCGTAGAACAGCGCTCGGAAGCCTTCCTCGACACGGCCCCGCCGTTCCTGCTGGCGACTTGTCCGGTCGTCGAGGGCGGTGACCGAGCGGCCGTAGTCGTCCTCGGCGACGGTGACGAAGAGATCACGCACCGGGACACCGAACGCCTTTGCCACTCGCGGGAGAGTGTCGAGGCTCCCGTCGTTGCCCGCCTCAAGTCTCTGGACGGTGCGGACGGTCACGCCGCTTTCGTCTGCAAGGCGTTCCTGGGTCCAGCCCATCTGAGTCCGGAGATCGACGATCCGTGTCTCGTTCATGCCCCTCACACTAAGAACGAGCCACCCCGAGGTCCACGACACGGACCCGACACCTCCACGACGGAGCTCCCGCCTCGCTCACGACGGGCCCCCGAACACACTGCAGCTCACCTCCGGTCGGCAGCGCAGGGACATGCGGCGATTCCCGGGCCTGCGGCGGGCGGTTCGGCCGCCCCTCAGTAGGAGATGTCGGGGAGCAGCAGGCCACCGGTCACGGCTGCGTACCCGAGCCCCATGAACGCGAGGACCAGCAGCGCCTGACCGACGACGGCGACGACCTTCTGGAGGCGCGGAGGTGCCCCGCCCTCTGCAGTCCGCTCAGCAGGCGCGCGCCTCACCCGCCCGACGAGTACGACCACCGCCGGCAGCACCCCGGCCGCGGTGACGGCCGTCAGGGCCTGCGCCGTCCGCAGCACGACCGCAGCAGGCTGTCCGGCGTCGCTGAGGAGGGCGGACGCGACCGTGGCCCAGAGCACGCCGGCGACCACGAGGGCCAGCAGGGCGACGGCGACCCCGACTCGACCGATCGACTCTGCACGCGACTGGTCGGACCCCGTCACGCGCCTCCCGGACCAGACTCGGCGTCCCGCCGCCACGACGGTGCCCACCAGAGCGAGCACCAGCACGGCCAAGGACGCGACGAGGACGAGGGGCAGGACCTGCCGCGTCGCCGGCATCGGCTGCAGGGTGAACGCCGGGTTCAGCCCCACAGCGTGAACGGAACCGTCGACCTGGTCGACGGCGACCCTCCTATCGCCGTCGACCTCCTGCCAGACCCACGGCTCGACCTCCACCAGCTCGACGGGCGCCCCCGAGGTGTCCGTTAGAGCCGAGATGAGGACGGAGTCGTCAGGACCACGGGAGATGCCCACCGCCGACAGGGCGTAGAAGAGCCGGACGAAGGTCGACTCCGCACGCCTCGACACCTGGTAGCTGCCCACCAGGGCGTCCGCGTGCTCACCGGCAGTCTCCGTGGCGGTCACTGCCGCCCCCTCCGCGGCGTCGGACGGGAACCACCGGTCGGCGAACCCCTCCACCAGGGCTTCGCGCACGGCAGTCGTGGCATCGCCCCGCACCCCCGTGCTGTTGAGGGAGACGTAGATCCCTGCGTCGTCGTCGGGCCAGAGATCCATCTGGGCGTGGAAGGCCGTGAGGTCGCCGCCGTGCCCGAGGACCCGGCGTCCGTTCCGGTCCTCCTCGAAGAGGCCGAGCGTCATGCGAGGCCCGGCAGCGAGCCCACCCAGGTCGTCACCATCGAGGGCAGGTGCGTGCATCTGCTCGAGGGCCCCCGGCCCGAGCATGCCGTGGGCGTGCCCGAGCTGGGCGAGCATGAACGCGCTCATGTCCGACGCCGTGGCCGACACGGCCCCGGCGGGCGCCGGAGAGACGATCTCGAAGGGCACCGCCGCCGCCCCAGCAGCGTCCCAGCCCCCGGAGACCACGGCAGCGTCGCCGGAGGAGAGGGGCTGGTCGAGCGTCGCGGACACCATGCCTGCGGGGTCGAAGACCCGCTCCTGCACGAGCTCGGCCCACGGGCGTCCGGTGGCCTGCTCGGCGACGTACGCCGCGACTCCGTTCGACCAGTTCGAGTAGGCGGGGGTCGTGCCGGGCTCGTAGATCTGCTCGGGCGGATCGACGGCCACGGCTTCCCGCAACGTCGTCGGCCCCTCCCCCGGGCCTGCGATGACCCCGGCCAACTCGTCCTCGAAGCCGGCGGTGTGGCTCAACAGGTGCCGCAGGGTCACCGGACGGTCGAACGCGTGGGGCAGCGTGACGTCGAGGCGGTCCTGGACGGGCTCGTCGAGGTCGAGGACGCCTTCCTCGACGAGCGACATGACGACGGTCGCGGTGACGACCTTCGAGATCGACCCGATCCGGAAGAGCGTGCTGTCGGGGTCGACGGGACGTCGGTCCGCCCGCTCGTCACCGAGGTCGGACCAGCCCCAGCCTCGTTCGGTGACGACCTCCCCGTCGGCGACGATCGAGACGGTCGCGCCGACGATGCCCTCCCGCTCGAGGGCGGCCGGGACGAACCCGTCGAGCCAGGCATCCGCGTCGGCGGTCGTCAGTTCAGAGGCAGTCCCCCCAGGGGGAGGGACGACGGACGCCCGAGGCGCTGCAGCGCACGAGGCCACGAGCAGGCAGGCGACCAGCGTCGACACGACACCTGCGACGGTCCGGGGGCGGGCAGGCGTCACGGGCGTCCTCCTGGGCGCGAGCGAGGGCGGACCGAGCGTCACACCTCGACGACCATATCGGTCCGCGACGAAGCCTCAGATACTTGATCGCTGGCTGGCCTTGCTCAGACACAAGGCCGCAACGGGAAGAGTCAAGAGGTTCAGGGCATCCCACGGGACGATCCCCTATCGGGCGGGACGCATAGAGACCCAACCTTCGGCCTATGGTGCCTTTATGTCATCCCGAAGCAGCCAACGGATCTACTTTTTCTGCGCCGTCGGTTTTGCGGTTGGCATACTCCTGCTGGTCCTTCTGGATGGCGCAGCTCTCACCCTTGCAGCACTACCTCTTGGTCTCTCGATCGGTATCGCGCTGCGCACCTGGTGGACGCGCCACGGCTGGAATCCGGGCATCACCATCACGGAAGACGTAGCCGAAGGCGAAGCACTTAGAAACGAGGGCGACAGCGTCGACGGGACTTCCCGAAAGCCAAGAGGCCGCTGAGCGATGGTCATGCGGGCGCCCCTTTACCGACGCTCTAGCCTCGCGGGGGCTGTCATCAGCGCAACCTCTACGTCGTCATATCGCCGAGCCGCCTCGGGTGCGAGTCGACGTTGCGAGGGATCAGAGGTAGACACCGTCTTCGCGCAAGCTTGATCTCTCCTGTGTTCGTGCCCCGCGTGAGCGCCAGAACCAACCCGCGGACTGGCGTTCGACGACCTGCTGACCACCGATCTCGATCCACCAGAAGAGGTGCCCACCTCTCGTGGACGACAGCACCACGAAAGCCTCATCTCGATCGAACTGCCGGAACAAGTCGTGCAGGTCATCAAGTCCAGAATCAGACTCGACGACAAGGGACCCTGCCAGTGTGATCAGCAGGTATTTTCCCCCCAGCAACTCGACTTCTAGGGACACATGAGTGGCATGCCCGAAGAGCCGCCATGTGTGCCCTTCACCCTGCAAAGACTCGTCGACGCTGGGAGCGAGGTGCGACACAACGGACAGCCTCAGCGCTTGTATGTCAGTGGTCATCGGTTTCCTTCGGGGCTGACAGGCGATCCGTCACCGTTGCTGCGCCGTTTGCGGTGCAGCCGCTTGGGCTCAAGGGTGGACACCTACGCCTGCTCAGCTCGCTGGATGGCCCGGTAGACCGTCGACCGAGCGACGCCGAAGAGCTCCGCGATTTCGCTCGTGGTGTGGGCGCCGGTGCGGTGCAGCTGCACGAGGTGCTTCTCCTGCGAGGCGGTGAGCTTGGGCTTGCGGCCGCGGAGCTTGCCGGCGGCCTTGGCGATCGCCATGCCTTCTCGGATGCGGGCCCGGATGAGGTCTGCTTCGAACTCGGCCACCATGCCCAGGACGTTGAACAGGAGCCGGCCGACGGGGTCGGTGGGGTCGTAGACCGCTCCCCCGAGGTTCAGGGCCACGCCCTTCTTCGTCAGCTCATCCGCGATGTCGGTCGCATCACGGAGGGACCGGGCCAAGCGGTCGAGCTTCGTGACCACGAGGACGTCACCGGCACGGCACGCAGCCAGCGCCTCCCGTAGGCCCGGCCGGGCTCGAGTCGTGCCCGACAAGCCGTGGTCAACATGCACGTGTCGATCATCAACACCGAGTGCTGCAAGACCGTCACGTTGTGCTGCGAGATCCTGTCCCGATGTCGAGACGCGGGCGTAGCCGATGAGCATCCGATGACTGTAGCGTTCAGACCCCCGTCACCGGGCTTTTTTGCGGGACAGGCATACGCGAATCTGCAGGCCGGGCCCCACTTGGCCTCGACCGGCTGAGACGAGCCGGCGCAGGTGTCCCGATGAACGACCGGCACCCGGGCGCCCCGGGCAGCGTCATGCCCCGGCGGGCCAGCGCACCGGGACGGGGAGGCGACGCTGCGCGCGCTCCGTGCCCGCGCCTCCTCGGCCGTCGACCAGGTCGAGCAGCAGGCCCGTCGCGACGCGGCCCAGCTCGTCGCCGTCGACGTCGATCGCCGGGACCCCGACGAGGCCGAGCGAGTCGACGACCATCCGCTCCGAACTGACGACGACCCGGGAGGAGGCGGGCCGGTCGCCCAGCGCGAACATCAGCCCCAGCCCGATCGCGGTCGCATAGGGCACGACGGCGGTCGCCTGCGCCTCGAGCACCGCGGGGAGCACCGAGACCCCGGCCGCGAAGGTGGACGGGAACGGCCCGAGCCGCACGAGCGACGCACGCCCGTGGGCAGCTCGGGTGACGGCCTCGGTGCGCTGGGCGTCCTGCCACGAGCCCTCCGGCCCGCCGACGTAGACGAGGCGCTCGTGGCCGTCGTCGACGAGGCGCGTGACGAGCGAGCCGAACGCCGCGGCGGTGTCGGCCACGACCGACGAGAGCCCGTCGACCTCCCGGTCGACGACCACGGTCGGCTTCGAGGAGGCGGCGGCCGCGACGACCTCGTCGGGCCCGCGGGGCGCCACCACGATGAAGCCGTCGACCTGGGCCGAGAGCCGCTCGAACGCGACGAGCTCGCCGGGGTGCGCGAGCGGGTGCACCGCGACGGTCAGCTGCACGTCGTGCTCGCCGGCCAGCGCCTGCGCGCCCGCGATCACGGGCGTGAAGTACGAGTTCTCGAGCGTAGGGACGACCAGGGCGATCAGCCCGCTGCGACCCCGGGCGAGCTGGCGGGCCGCGCGGTTCGCGACGAAGCCGAGCTGCTCGGCGGCGGCGAGCACGCGACCCGCGGTCTCGGGCAGCACCAGCTCGGGACGGCTGAGGGCGCGGGAGGCGGTCGCCTTGGAGACCCCCGCGAGCGCGGCGACGTCGGCCAGTGTCGACATGCGCGGTGTCGACATGCGCGCCCCCTCCGTCGTCGTGCCTGCAGCGAGCCTAGGGGCACGGTCCGACCACGTTTCACATGATCGTTACACGCGGTGGTCGTGCTGCCCCCAGGGGGACCCTATGGTTGATGAGACCGGTTGCACAACCGGTTGCACCGCCTCCTCGACTCCCCTGTCACCGCTCCCTCGGCGACCTGGGCGCCGACGAGGCGGCCCCGTACGAACGTCGTACCCCGACCGCCACGAAAGGCTCGTCGTGACCACTCGCAAGACCGCCCTGCTGCTGTTGCTGCCCGGGCTCGCCTTCCTGCTCGTCGGGTTCCTCGTCCCGTCGTTGGCGATGCTCGTCGCCCCTCCCGGCGTGGGCACGGGCGAGGTGCTCGGCCGCGTCGGCCAGATGCTCACCGACCCGTACGACCTGCGGATCATCGGCCGCACCGTGGGCCTCGGGCTGATCGTCACCGTCGTGTGCATCGTGCTCGGGTTCCCGATCGCGTACCTGCTGGCCCGCTCGACGTCGCGCTGGTCGAGCGTGCTGCTCGCCCTCGCGATCTTCCCGCTGCTGCTCAGCAACGTCGTCCGCACCTTCGGGTGGCTCGTCGTGCTCGGCTCGCAGGGCGCGATCGGTCAGCTGCTCGTCGGGCTCGGCCTCGTCGACCGGGCGCCGCAGCTGCTCTACACCGAGCTCGCGATCGTCCTCGGCCTCACGCAGCTGTTCCTGCCGCTCGCGATCATCTCGTGCTACTCGGCCGTCGCCCAGGTCGACGCCGGCCTCGACGACGCCGCCCGCGGCCTCGGCGCCAGCCGGTCCCGCACCTTCTGGGGCATCGTCGTCCCGCTCTCGAGCCCGGGCATCGTCGTGGCGGCGACGCTCGTCTTCGCCGGGTCGGTCACCGCGTACACGACCCCTTACCTGCTCGGCGGGTCGAGCCAGCGCATGCTCAGCACCCAGCTCTTCTCGTACTCGAGCGTCACGATCGACTGGGCCGGCGCCTCCGCCACGGCACTCATCATGACCGTGCTCGTCTTCGTCGTCTCGGGCCTCTCGTCGCTCGTCGCCCGCAAGGGAGCCACCCAGTGACCCGCACGAGCACGACCCGCAGCAGCAAGACCCCCGGCACAGGCCGCCCCGTCGCCGGGACCCTCGCGGTCGCGGGCTACGTCGTGATGATCGTGCCGATCCTGTTCGTCGTCGCGACGGCGTTCACGGGCGGACGGACGCTGACGTTCCCGCCCCAGGGCTTCTCGCTGCAGTGGTTCGAGAAGGCCGTCACGTACGCGCCCTTCACCGGCGCCCTCGTCTCGAGCCTGCAGCTCGCCGTGCTCGCCACGGTCATCGCCCTGGCGGTCGGCGTGCCGGTCACGCTCGCGATCCACCGCGGCCGCCTGCCCGGCAAGGGCCTGATCGAGGGCATGTTCCTCTCGCCCCTGATCGTCCCCGAGCTCGTCGTCGGCCTCGCGCTCTACCAGCAGCTGATGATCGGCTTCGGGCTCGCGAACTTCCCCACGCTGCTGATCGGCCACACCGCGCTGATGATGCCGTACGCGGTCCGGGTGACGGGCGCCTCCCTCGCCCTCGCCGACCCGTCGCTCGAGGAGGCGGCCCGCGGACTCGGCGCCAGCCCGGTCCGCGCCTTCTTCACCGTGACGCTGCCGCTGCTGCGGCCCGGCATCTTCTCGGCCGCGCTGCTCAGCTTCGTCACCTCGTTCAACAACGTCCCCCTGTCGCTGCTGCTGCAGAGCCGCGACTTCCGCACCCTGCCGGTCACGATGCTCGACTACGTGCAGCAGAGCTACGACCCCATGGTCGCCGCGATGGCCACGCTGATCCTCGCGGCCACCGTCGTCGTCGCCGTCGTCGCCGAGCGCACCGTCGGCTTCGCCAAGATCTTCGGAGGCATCAACAAGTGAGCACCACGGACCCCGCCGGCACCCGCCCCGGCGCCGAGCACGCCAGCACCGGCACCCAGCCCGGCTCCGAGAGCCCCTCCGCCGACCGCCCCGCCGCCGAGCTGCGCGGCGTCAGCCAGGTCTTCGGCGACTTCACCGCCGTCGACGGCATCGACCTGTCGATCCGCCGCGGAGCCCTGACGACACTGCTCGGCCCCTCCGGCTGCGGCAAGACGACGACGCTGCGCATGCTCGCGGGCTACTCGGCCCCGACGAGCGGCACGATCCTGATCGACGGCGACGACATGACCCGCACGCCGCCCGAGAAGCGCGGGCTGGGCATGGTGTTCCAGTCGTACGCGCTGTTCCCGCACCTGTCGGTCGCCGAGAACGTCGGCTACGGCCTGAAGCTGCGCCGGGTGCCCGCCGACGAGCGCGCCCGTCGCGTCGCCGAGACCCTCGACCTCGTCGGCCTCGGGCACCTCGCGGCGAGCAAGCCGAAGAAGCTCTCCGGCGGTCAGCAGCAGCGCGTCGCCCTGGCCCGGGCCATCGCGATCCGGCCGAAGCTGCTGCTGCTCGACGAGCCGCTCTCGAACCTCGACGCCCGCCTCCGGGTCCAGATGCGCGCCGAGATCCGCCGCATCCAGGGCGAGACCGGGCTCACCGTCGTCCTCGTCACCCACGACCAGGACGAGGCGCTCGAGATGAGCGACGACATGGTGCTCATGCGCGCCGGGCGCATCATGCAGCAGGGCGCCCCGCAGAGCGTGTTCCCCGCCCCCGCGAACCGCTTCGTCGCCGACTTCCTCGGCTACGAGAACTTCGTCGCAGCGGCCGACGGAACCTCGCTGACGGTGCGGCCCGAGCACCTGGTGGTCGAGCCGACCGCAGGAGGCGCGGGTCGGGCGGCAGCACCGGCCGCGGCCGGCCTGCACCTCCCCGGCACCGTCACCGACGTCGCGTACCGCGGCGTCGACCTGCTCGTCACGGTCGCCGCGATCGACGCCTCCGGCGCCCGAGTGCGGCTCGTGTCCGACGTGCGCGCGACGGGCACGTCGTCGCTCGCGCCCGGCGACGACGTCGTCGTGACCGCGCCGGAGTCCCGGCTCGTCGCGCTGGCCGACTGAGCCGACCCGCACCTCCTCTACCTGCCCCTCCGCGCCGCCCTCCCCTCGACCGCAGCCGCGCCTCCGGCCCTCTGCGCCTCCCGCACCCCCTCTGCCCTTCCTCGAAAGGACCACCATGACCCGCACCTCCCGCACACGGCCCCTGGCCCTCGCCGCCGGCCTCGCCGTCTCCGCCGTCGTGCTCGCCGGCTGCTCGTCGGGCGACGCGTCGTCGTCGGACGCCGAGAGCATCGTCGTCAGCACGTTCCCGTTCGGCGTCGAGGAGTTCCAGGAGGCGGTGGTCGACCCGTTCACCGAGGCCACCGGCATCGAGGTCGAGATCGAGACCGGCTCGAACGCCGACCGGCTGTCGAAGCTGCAGCTCGCCGACGGCGACCCCGGCATCGACGTCATGCTGATCAGCGACTACTACGCGGCCCTCGGCCAGGAGGACGACCTGTTCCAGCAGGTCGAGGCGGCCGACGTGCCGAACCTGGAGACCATCGCCGACTTCGCGACCGAGGACGCCTACGTCGGCCCGGCCTACAGCTACCAGCTCAACGGCACCCTCTACTCGACCGACGAGCTCGACGCGGACGAGGCCGCCGACTGGTCGCTGTACGGCGACTCCGACCTCGAGGGCCGTGTGGCCCTGCCCGACATCTCGGTGACCGCCGGCCAGCTGATGGTCTCGGGCGTCGCCTCCGAGTTCGGCGACGGCCCCTACGACATCGACGCCGCGCTCGAGCAGCTCGGCGAGTGGTCGCCGAACGTGCTGCAGTTCTACAGCTCGTCGACCGAGGTCACCAACCTGCTGACGCAGGGCGAGATCGTCGCCGCCGACGCGCTGAGCGGCTTCGCCACCGACCTGGTCGCCTCGGGCGAGCCCGTCGCCTGGACGCCGCCCGCGACCGGCAAGTACATGGCCACCAACCGCGCCATGATCCCGACGGGCGCCGAGAACGTCGACGGCGCCTCGCAGTTCGTCGACTACCTGCTGTCGGCCGAGGCGCAGTCGTCGTCCGCCGAGATCGTCGGCGATCTGCCCGTGAACCCCGACGCGACCATCCCCTCGACCATCCAGGACGTCGTGGGCGACATCGCCGCCGACCCGATCGCCGCCGGCTACGCCACGCTCGACCCGACCGAGCTCGTCCCGACGCGCGCCGAGTGGGTCGACCGCTTCGCTCGCGAGGTGACGTCGCGCTGATGGGTGCCGACGCACGCGCCCTGACCTCCGACCCGCTGCCGGCCGGCTCGCCGACCGCCTCCTCGCCCGCCGCCGGTTCGCTGGCCGTCTCCTCGCTGCCCGGATGGTACCTCGATCGGATGCCGAAGACCGACCTGCACTGCCACCTGATCGGCACCGTGCGGGCGTCCACCTTCGCCGAGCTCGCCCGGCGCGAGGGCCTCGCCCTGCCCGCCGAGCCCGAGCGGATCTTCGCCGACATCAACTCGCTGCCGCCCGACCCGGCGCTCTACCGCGACACGCGCGTCCCCGTGCCGCAGGGCCGCAGCGAGGGCGAGCCCGACGTGTCGTACTCGCTGTTCCAGGCGTCGAACTGGGTCGTCGAGGTGCTCCGCGACGCGGACGACCTGACCCGCATCACCTACGAGGCCTTCGAGGAGGCGCACCGCAGCAGCGGGACCCGTCACCTCGAGCTGTTCTTCGACGCCGTGCCGCCGCACCTCGAGTCGCTCGGCTACGCCGGGTCCGTCGAGGCGTACGCGGAGGGCATCCGCATGGCGGAGCGCGACTTCGGCATGACGGGCCGGATGATCCAGGGCATCGACCGCAGCAAGTCGGGCGAGCACGCCCTCGCCCTCGTGCAGCAGGTGGTCGACCACCCGCACGAGTACGTCGCGGGCATCGGGCTCGACAACCTCGAGACGTCGGGCCCGCCCGAGCGCTTCGTCGACGCCTACCGGCTCGCCGGGGAGGCCGGCCTCGGCCGCACCGCGCACTCGTCCGAGCACGCGCCGACCGCGGTGAACACGATCACCTGCCTCGACCAGCTCGGCTGCGACCGCATCGACCACGGGTACTACGTGCTCGAGGACGACGACGTCGTGGCGCGGATGCGCGACGAGCAGGTCGCGTTCACGGTCGTCTCGACGACGTCGCGCCGCTCATGGCGACCGTGGCGGCGCGCGTCGATCGCCGCGATGCTCGACGCCGGGCTGAACGTCGTCCCGGCGTCGGACGACCCGGGCATGTTCCCCACGTCGCTCGCCCAGGAGTACCGCATCGTCTCGGAGCAGATCGGCGCGAGCGCCGACCAGGTGCGGCGCATGGCCCTCGCCGGCGTCGACGCGTCGTGGCTGCCCGCGGCCGAGAAGGCGGCGCTGCGCGAGCGGTTCGTCGCCGAGCTCGCGGCGCTCGACTCGCAGCTGGGGTCGGAGGTCGGGTCGGAGCTCGGGGTCGGTGCTGGCTGAACGTCGGCGGCCGGGGCCTCGGTAGCGTCGGGGGATGTTCCTGCTCTTCGGCACCTCCGTCCGCCAGGCCCTGCTGACCGTCGTCGTCTTCGCCTGCCGGTTCTGCGGACGCACCGTCGACCAGCAGGTCGCCCGCCGCTCGACGCGCTTCACGCTGTTCTTCGTGCCTCTGTTCACCGTGTCGAAGCGGTACCACGTGCAGTGCACGAACTGCGGCGGCGTCACCGACCTCACGCGGGAGCAGGCCGAGCACTCGCAGGAGTGGGCGGCACGGCAGGGCTGACGGGCACCTCCTCGGCTGCTCGCACCGCGCCTCCTCGGCTGCTCGCACCGCGCCTCCTCGGCTGCTCGCACCGCGGCTCCTCCTGTCCGCCCCGTCGTCGCGCCGCCCCTGCCTCGCGCTCCGTCGCCGTGTCAAGGGGTGCAGCGCGACGTGATCGCGGGCGAGGGCGCGGTGGTCGACTGGGGCGTCAGCGAGCCGCCGCCACCGGGCGGCCCGGACCCCGGGGCGCCGACGCGCCCACGACCGACAGGAGCCGCCATGAGCACCACCGCCCGCACCGACGACCGCCGCTACGCCGCCACGCCCGTCCAGAAGGCGAGCCTCGTCGTCGGCGTCGTCTTCTTGCTCGTCGGGGTCGCCGGCTTCGTCCCGGGGCTCACCACCGACGTCGACTCGCTCCAGTTCGCCGGGCACATGTCGGGCGCGATGCTGCTCGGGGTGTTCCAGGTCTCGGTGCTGCACAACCTCGTGCACCTGCTCTTCGGCGTCGCCGGCGTCGCGCTCGCCCGCAGCGCCTCGTCCTCGCGCAGCTATCTGATCGTCGGCGGCGTGGTCTACCTCGTGCTCTGGATCTACGGCCTGTTCTTCGGCGACCACGCCGGGAGCAGCAACTTCGTGCCGCTGAACCAGGCCGACAACTGGCTGCACCTCGGCCTGGCCGTCGGCATGGTCGCGCTCGGCCTGCTGCTGGGGCGTCGCCGCACGGTGACCCGATCGACCGGTCCTGTCGGCTCGACCGGCTCGGCTCCTCGCACGCGCGGCTGAGGCGGCCGCCGCGCCAGCGTCCCCCGTGGTCGCCGCGAGGTGGGGCGGGGCCGGGACGACCGGCGTCGCGCCTCCTCGTGCGTGGGTGGGCGTGGCACCCGGGTTGGGGGCGCGGAGGGGGTGGTCGGGACCGGCTGCCTGCTCCAAGCTGGGGACACGGACGACAGGCGGGGACTCACCCACCCGCCGCGACCGCCAGCCACCGAGGAGACCGCGTGAGCACCATCACCGCGCACCACGAACCGAGCGCGTTCGAGACCAGCGTCGCGGACCGCAAGCGCATCGTCGCCGCCACCGTCGAGACGCTCGACGTGCTGGGCTGGGACGCGACCGACGTCTCCGCCGTGGCCCGGACCGCCGGCATGTCGCCTGCCTGCGTCGAGCGGCACTTCCCGTCGTGGGAGGGGCTCGTGCTCGCCGCCGTCGACCGGTGGAACCTCGACCGCTTCGAGCAGGTCGCCCGCGAGACGGCGGGCGCGGCGACGCTCGGCTTCGTGCGCGGACTCGTCGCCCACAGCAACGTGCACCGCGGGCTGTCACGCTCGCTCATGACGCTCTCGATCGGCTCGGCCGACGCGGGCGACCTCTCCGGACGGTTCGTCCGCGACAGCTACCGCGACTTCCACGCGATGGTGTTCCAGGGGCTCGCGTTCGACCTCAGCCAGGGCGACGTGCCCGCGGGCACCGACGTCGCCGCGCTCTCGACGAGCGTCGTCGCGCTGTACATGGGCCTGCAGCTGCAGATGCTGCTCCAGCCCGACCACGACGTCGTCGTCGCGTTCGACCTCGGGCTCGAGGGGCTCACCCGCGGCTGGTGACCGCCGCCCGCTCCCTCGTCGCCGGTCTCTCCTCATTCAGGAAGATCTGTCCTGCGTTGCGCGACGGGGGGAGCGGGGGCCCTGAGTCGTGCACGGATCAGGAGTCCGCGACGACCGCCTCCTGAGTTGCGCTGCGGCGCGGTCGACGCGGCGTGCGCATCGGCCGGCGCCGAGGGAGCGAGCTCGACGACCGAGACGCGCGCGGCGTGAGAGACGAGCGCGAGCGCAGCCGCGGCATGACGTGTCGAGGACTCAGGCGTCCGTGTCGTCGAGGCGCCCGCTGCTCGGCAGCGAGCACGCGTCACGACGCCGATGCCTGAATCCTCGACACGGGGAGGCGCGGACGAGCGCCGAGGACCCCGGACGTGTCAGGCTCGGTGCATGCGCATCGACGAATGGTGGTCCGAGCTCGTCCCCTCGACCCGACAGTGGCTGATCGACAACGCGGGCGACGTCGTCCCCGCCTGGGTGCTCGAGCAGATCACCGCCGTCACGGGCGAGCCGACGGCCGACGACGACTGGGCCGCCGACGTGGACGCCGAGGAGTTCTACCTCTCGGACGACGCGACCGACTGGATCGAGGCGGCCGGCAACGACGAGCTCGACGACCTGGACGAGAGCGAGCTCGTCACGGACGACGAGGAGGCGGCGGGCACGTCCGCCAGCTGACTCGCGACCACGATGGTGACCGCGTCGGCGGTCGCGTCGCTGAGAGCCGCAGGGAGCTCAGAGCGCGGGGACCTGCGCGTCGTCGTCCGCCGAGCCGAGCAGCGCGCGCGGGGCGGCGCTGACGCCGAGCGCCTCGCCGAGGTGGTCCGCCGTGCGGCGGGCGAACGAGCGACGGGCCGAGGCGGCGAGGGCACGCCGCTCGGCGGCCGCCTCCCACACGCCGGGGTCGGTGACGTCGTCGACGAACAGCGGTCGGCGTCGTTCCTGCTCGTTCATCGTGGCCTCCTCGGGGTCGTGTCGGGTCTGCACGATGTTCGCAGCCCGAGGCCCAGAGGAGGGAATCGAGGACGCCCCCCAGTTCTGGTGATTCGTTCGACGGCCAGGCAGCCGTCCGGAGTCGAGGGACGGCGCGGCGCGGCGCGAGCCGAGCGTGACGCGATCGTCAGGGGGTCGTGCGCGCCGCCTCCTGCGCGATCACCTCGTCGAGGTCGTCCAGCCGACGGAGCCCCTGGAGGGGACGCATCATGCGCGGGTTGCCCTGCAGCGCCGGCTCGACCCGGTCGAGGAACGCCCAGTAGCCCGCCGTGAACGGACACGCCGTCGGGCCGACCCGGACTGTCGGCGAGAACGGGCACGAGCCGCAGTGGTCGCTCATCGAGTGGATGTAGCGGCCCCCGGCGGCGTAGGGCTTGGTGGCCACCACTCCCCCGTCGGCGTGCTGGGACATGCCCACGATGTTCGCCGGCATCACCCACTCGGTGCCGTCGACGAAGACGTCCGTGAACCAGTCGGTGAGCTCGGCCGGCCGGTAGCCGCGCTGCAGCGCCCAGTTGCCGAGGATCATCAGCCGCTGGATGTGGTGCGTCCAGCCGTGCTGGTGCACCGTCTCGAGGGTGCTGCGCAGGCACTCGGCCTGGACCTCGGTCGCGTCGACCTCCCGCCACCACCGGGGCAGCGGCTCGGTCGCGCCGAGGGCGTTGTTGTCGGTCGTGTACGACTCGCCCAGGTGCCAGTACAGGTGCCAGACGTAGTCGCGCCAGCCCGCGATCTGACGGACGAAGCCCTCGACGCTCGCCAGGGGCGCGCCTCCTGAGGCGTGGGCCTCGAGCACGCGCTCGATCACGTGCCGGGGGTCGAGCACGCCGAGGTTCATCGGGACGCTGAGCAGGGAGTGCGACATGGTCCAGTCGTTCGAGAGCATCGCGTCCTCGAAGGGGCCGAAGTCGCCGAGGCGGGTCTCGACGAAGTCGTCGAGGGCAGCCTCGGCCTCGGCCGGGGTGACCGCGAAGCGGCGGCGGTCGTCGGCACCGACGAACACGACGCTGCCGTCGGCGACCCACGCGTCGAGGTCGGCACGCACCGCGTCGTCGATCTCGTCCTCGTCGGGCCAGACCGGGTCGGGCAGGCCGAGCGTCGTCGCGCCCTTCGGCGGCGGGTTGCGGTTCTGCTCGTCGAGGCTGAACTTGCCGCCTGCCGGCCCGTCGCCCTCGATCAGCCAGTCCTCGCGGCGACGGACGGTCTCGTAGTGGTTCTCCATGAGGAGGCGCCCCTTGCGGGAGGCCGCCCAGGTCGCGAACTCCGCCTCGCTCGTCACGAACCCGCGGCTCGGCAGCACGCGGACGTCGCGGCCCTCTCGGCGGACGGCCGCGCGGAGCTGGCGGTCGGGCGGGTCGACGACCTCGAACGGGCCGAGCCCGGCAGCGTCGTCGAGCACCTCGTCGAGGGTCTCGACCTGCACGTGGGCGGCCCGGTCGCCGAGCGCGGCGACCCGGTGCCGCAGCGCGGAGAGCCAGAGGTGCGCCTTCGCGCGGTGCATCGGCCGACGGGTGAAGGCGTCGCGCGCCTCGACCACGACGACGGGCCCGCCGTCGTCGAACTCGTCTCCGTACTGCCCGGGCAGGATCAGCCGGGCGCGGGCGCGGGCGGGGGCGGGGGCGCGGACGTCGGCGGCAGGCGTCTCGGACATGCTCGGAACCTACGCCCCGCCTCCGACATCGCCCCCGGCTGGCCGACGACTGACGCCGCCGCCTCGCCGAGTGGTCAGCAACTGTCGTCCGGACGGCCGACAGGGCCGAATTCGGACCACTCGTCAGCCGCCGCCGGGCGTCCCGACGCCCAGCCCCGGCCGAGTGGTCAGAAAGTGTCGTCCAGACGGCCGACAGGGCCGAATTCGGACCACTGGGTGGTGACAGAGGCGGGATAAGCGACGGGAGGGGAAAGAGGAGGCCTGGTGCGAGGAGGCGCGACGGCAGGAGGCGCGGTGGCAGGAGTAGGGGCAGGGGCTAGCGCCGGCGGGCGGCTCGGCCGCGCCAGAGGAGCCAGACGAAGTACGGCGTCCCTATCAGCGCCGTGAGCAGCCCCGCGCCGAGCTGGGCCGGGGCGATGACGGTGCGGCCGAGGACGTCCGCGAGGCCGACGAGCGCCGCGCCGAGGACGACGGCGACGGGCAGCACGCGGGCGTGGCGGGCTCCGACGAGCGAGCGGGCGGCGTGCGGGGCGACCAGCCCGACGAACCCGACCACGCCGACGGCGGCGACCGCGGCGGCTGTCAGCAGCACCGCGAGCGACAGGAAGAGCAGGCGCGACCTCGACAGCGAGACGCCGAGCAGCCGGGGGGTGTCGTCGTCGAGGGCGACGAGGTCGAGTGCCCGGTGGCTCGTCCCCGCGACGACGAGGCCGACGACCAGCCCGAGGGCGACCGGCACCGAGTCGGCGAACGAGCGGCCGTAGGTCGACCCCGACAGCCAGGTCAGGGCCTTCGCGCCGTTGAACGGGTCGGTCAGGATGATCAGCAGGCTGATGGCCGCGGCGGTCGCGGCGGCCACCCCGACGCCGATCAGCACGAGCCTGTTCTGCGGGAACCCGCCGCGTGCGGCCAGGCCGAAGACGACCACCGCCGCGACGACGGCCCCGGCGAACGCGGCCCCGGCGACGCCCCAGCCCGAGATCGCGGGCACGCTGGTCACCGCGACGACGGCGCCGAGCCCGGCTCCCCCGGAGACGCCGAGGATGCTCGGCTCCGCCAGCGGGTTCCGCGTCACCGACTGCACGAGCCCCCCGGCGAGGGCGAGCGCAGCCCCGGCCAGCAACGCGGCGACGACCCGCGGCACCCGCGTGTCCAGCACGTAGCTGACGACCGGACCAGCCCGCCCGGTCGCCCAGTTGGCGACGTCGCCGAGCAGCAGCACGGCGTCACCGAGCAGCACCCCGGCGACGGCCACGCCGACCAGCACGACCACGAGCGCGGCGAGCACGAGCACGAAGCGACGCCGCGAGACCACCCGGTGCTGCTCGGTCGGGGTCGACCCGCCGTGGTCCGCCGCCCGGAAGGCCAGCACCACGAGCACGACCGCGCCGACGATCGACGTGACGATGCCGGTCGGCACCTGGACCGACGCCTCCGGCCCGACGACGGCACGCAGCAGCACGTCCGAGGCGAGCACCACGGCGGCGCCGGCGAGCCCGGCGAGCGACACGAAGACCCAGGTGCGGCGGACGCTCGGCACGAGCCGCCGCAGCGGCCGCACGAACGCGGGGGCGCAGAGCCCGACGAAGCCGATCGGCCCGGCGACGGTGACCGCCCCGGCCGAGAGCAGCACCGACGCGACGACGGTGACGACGCGGGTGGTGCGCACGTCGACCCCGACGCTGCGGGCCGCGTCGTCGCCGAGGCCGAGCGCGTCCAGCCGGCGCGTCATGAGCAGCACGACGACGAGGCCGACGAGCACGACCGGGGCCATCTGGGCGACCGACGAGAAGCCGTTCTGCCCGACGCTGCCCTGCCCCCACTGGTAGAGCCCCGCGGTCTCGCGAGGGAAGAGCAGCAGCAGCGCGCTCGTCACGCTGGCGAGTCCGAGTGCCAGGGCACTGCCCGCGAGCACGAGCCGCACCGACCCCGAGCCGAGGCCCGACAGGGCGAGGACGACGCCCGCGGCGAGCAGCCCGCCGACGAACGCGATGCCCGAGGAGGCGACCAGCGGCAGCGACAGACCGGTCACCGACGCGACCGCGAGGGCCGCGTACGCGCCGGCGTTCACCGCGAGGGTGTCCGGCGACGCGAGGACGTTGCGGCTGACGGTCTGCAACGCCGCCCCCGCGGCGCCGAGGGCCACGCCGACGAGGATCGCCGCCGCCATCCGCGGCAGGCGCGACGCCACGACGACGGAGGCGTCGCCCGCGGTCGCGGAGCCGGTCAGGGCCCGCCACACCTCGCGCGGCCCGACCGCCGCGGTGCCCTGCGTGACGTCGACGAGGGCGAGGAGCACGACGACCGCCGCCAGCACGACGACGACCGCCACGGCGCCGAGACCGGCACGGGGCGGGGCGGTGAGCCGCGCCTCCTGCCGGTCTGCGGCGACGGGCGGCGCGTCGGCGACGGGCGCCGGCTCCGTGACGGTCACCGGGTCAGGCCGTCAGCGTCTCGACGAGCGCGTCGACGTAGGCAGTCATCGAGGCAGGTCCGCCGAAGACCCAGACGCCGTCGGGCAGGCGGCGCACGTCGCCCGACTGCACGAACGGGAGCGACTGCCAGACGGCGTTCGACGACAGCGTGTCGGCGAACGGGTCGCCGTCGACGGCGTTCGAGAAGTAGAGGAACTGGGTGTCGGCGGGCAGCTGCGTCAGCCCCTCGACGTCGGTCGACGCGAGACCGTAGGCCGGGTCGCCCTCGAGCGTCCAGGCGTTGGTCAGGCCGAGCTCCGTCGTGACGTCGCTGATCAGCGAGCCCGTCACGTAGGGGCGGATGCTCACCTGGCCGGCGTCGACGTACCCGTCCGCGAAGGCGAACTGCGTGCCGGCGAGTCCGGCGTCGGCGAGCGCCTTCGTGCCGTCGGCCACGGCTTTCTCGTAGTCGGCGAGGACCTGCTCGGCGGCGTCCTCCGTGCCCGTCGCCGTGGCGATCATCCCGAAGTTCGTCTCCATCTGGCCGATCTGGTCGGAGGCGTCGGCCGAGACCACCTGCAGCACCGGCGCGATGTCGCGCAGCTGCTCGACGGCGTCCGCGGGCAGGTCGGTGGTCGCGACGATCAGGTCGGGAGCCAGGGAGGCGACGGTCTCGACGCTGGGCTCGCCGCGGGTCCCGATGTCGGTCGGGTCCCCCGTCAGCGGCACGGCCGAGGACCACGCCTCATAGCCCTCGACGTCGGCGACGCCCACGGGCTCGACGCCGAGCGAGACGAGGTCGCCGACGACGTTCCACTCGGTGCCGACGACCTTCGTCGCCGGTCCGTCGAGCGTGATCTCGGTGCCGGTGCCGTCGGTGAGCGTGATCTGCTCGCCCGAGCCCGAGCCGGTGGTCGAGCCGCCGGCCGCCTCCTCGGTGGTGCCGCAGCCGGCGAGCACGAGGGCGGCCGAGGCGGCGAGGGCGGTGACGGCGAGGACGCGTCGTCTGCTGGTCATGGGTGGAGCCTCTCGGTTCTGGTGTGGTGACGGGCGACCGCACGGGTGCGGAGCCGGCCGGTGGAGGGATCGGTGTCGACCTCGATGTCGATGCCCCAGACCTCGGAGAGGAGGTCGGGGGTCAGCACGTCGGCGGGCGTGCCCGTCGCGCGGACGCGGCCCTCGTGCAGCAGCACGACCGTGTCGGCGAGCGCCGCGGCCTGGTCGAGGTCGTGCAGCACGACGCCGACGGCGATCTGCGACTCGTCGGCGAGGTCGCGCACCAGGTCGAGCAGCTCGACCTGGTAGCGCAGGTCGAGGTAGGTGGTGGGCTCGTCGAGCAGCAGCACCCCGGTCTGCTGCGCGAGGCAGCTGGCGAGCCAGACCCGCTGCAGCTGCCCGCCCGAGAGCTGGTCGACGCCGCGCTCGGCGAAGCCCTCCACGCCGGTGAGCTGCAGGGCGCGGTCGACGGCCGCCGCGCCTCCCGGGTCGGTCCTGCCCCAGCGCCCGCGGTGCGGGTAGCGGCCGAACTGGACGACGTCGCGCACGCTGAGGCCGCTCGGCACCGGGCGCCCCTGCGTGAGGAGGGCCACGTGCCGGGCGAAGTCGCGGACCGAGAGCGCCAGGCCGTCGGTCGGCGCGGCGGACGCTTCGGCCTGCCGGAGAGGCTGCTGCTCGAGCGACAGCGTCCCCGCCCGCGCCCGCTGCAGCCGGGCGGCGGTGCGGAGCAGCGTCGACTTGCCGCTGCCGTTGGGGCCGACGAGCGCGGTGACCCGGCCGGGACGCAGCTCGAGCCGGGCGTCGTGCACCACGTCGGAGGCGCCGTACGAGACCGAGACCCCGTCGGCGACGAGCGCGGTGGACTCGGTACGCGCCCCCGGCGCAGCGGGCGCCGCTGCGGCCGCGGACGGGGCCCAGGAGGCGGGCGTCACGAGGGCCGTGTCAGTCGGGGTCACGAGAACTGAGGTTAGCCTACCCTTAGCGACCGCCCGCAACCCGGTTCCTCGACGCCGAGACAGCCGGTCGTCAGCCGGGGTCGGCCTGCAGCGCGACCACCATGCTGCGCAGCAGGCGGCGCGCCTCGGGCCGGTCGGCCTCGCTCATCCCCGAGAGCATCCGCAGCTCGACGCCGCGCACCGCCGCGGTCGCCGCCGCGAGGCGTCGCCGCCCCGCGGGCGTCAGGCGGGCGGGCAGCGCCTTGCCGACCGGCGCCTCCGCGGGCCGGGTCACCGACCCGTCGCGCTCGAGCGCCTGGAGCAGGACGTTCATCGACTGCCGGGTCACGAAGGCCCCGCGGGCGAGCTCGGAGTTCGACAGCCCCGGCCGCTGCGCGAGCAGCTCGAGGCACGAGTAGTGCGTGACCGTCATGTCGAGCGGCCGGAGCACCTCCTCCATCGCCGTCCGCAGAGCGCTCGCCGCCTCCTTGAGCAGGTAGCCCAGCGACGTCTCGAGGTCGATCCCTTGACTCATGTCAGCAGTCTGACATAGGTTGATCCGTGTCAGAATACTGACACACAAGGCCGCGTCGCCTCACCACGACGTCACCTCACCCCGATCAGCACAGGAGCACCCATGCCCGTCACCGGCCCCGACTTCGTCTCCCTCCAGGTCCGCGACCTCGACGCCTCCCGGGCGTTCTACGAGACCCACCTCGGTCTCGTCCGATCGCCCGCCGGCCCGCCGCACGCCGTCGTCTTCACGACGACGCCGATCGCCTTCGCCCTGCGGGGCCTCCTGCCCGGCACCGACCTCGATGCGGTCGCCCAGCCCGGTCTCGGCGTCGCGCTCTGGCTGCACGCCACCGACGTGCAGGCGATCCACGACGCCCTCGTCGAGGCCGGCGTGACCGTCGTCGCCGAGCCGATCGACGGCCCCTTCGGCCGCACCTTCACGTTCGCCGACCCCGACGGGTACCACGTGACCCTGCACGACCGGGCCTGACGCACCCCCTCGCCCGCGGGTCGCGACGTGCAGAGCCTGCACCTCGCGCACGTTCGGGGCGATCTCCCGGTCCGCCCCGCCAGGATCGAGCGCATGGACACGGACACCCTGCTCAACATCGGCCTCGTCGTGCTCTTCGTGCTGATCGGCGGGGTGTTCGCAGGCACCGAGATGGCGATCGTCACCCTCCGCGACAGCCAGGTGCGGGCGATCGAGGCCAGCGGCGAGCGCGGCAGGAAGATCGGGCAGCTCGTCCGCAACCCGAACACCTTCCTCTCGGCGGTGCAGATCGGCGTGACCCTGGCAGGCTTCTTCTCGTCGGCCTACGGCGCCTCGACGATCGCCCCCGACCTCGTGCCCGGGCTGATGGCGCTCGGCCTCGCCGAGAGCACGGCGTCGACCGTCGCCCTGATCGGCATGACGCTCGTGGTCGCGTACCTCTCCCTCGTCTTCGGCGAGCTCGTGCCGAAGCGGCTCGCGATGCAGAAGTCCGTCGCGTTCACGAAGACGCTCGCGCCGCCGCTGAACGCCCTCGCCCGGCTGATGCGGCCGGTCATCTGGCTGCTGTCGGTGTCCACGAACGCCGTGGGGCGCCTCCTCGGCCTCGATCCCGACCAGAAGGAGGACGAGGTCTCGGCCGACGAGGTCCGCGACATCATCTCGAACACGAGCGAGATCGACCGTGACAGCCGCAGCATCCTGGCCGACGTGCTCGACGCCGACGACCGCCGCGTGGCCGAGGTGATGAGGCCGCGGCCGGACGTGTCGTTCCTCGGCGGCGACTCGTCCGTCAGCGACGGCTACCGCACCGTGCTGGCCCTGCCGCACTCGCGCTACCCCGTGGTCGGCGTCAGCCGTGACGACGTTCTCGGATTCGTGCACGTCCGCGACCTGATGGCGTCGGTGCCCGCGGCGGGCGGCGACCAGGCGACGACCGTCGCCGACATCACCCGGCCGATCCTCGCCCTGCCCGGCACGACCAAGGTGCTGGCGGCGCTCAGCACCATGCGCGACGACGGCCACCAGATCGCGGTGGTCATCGACGAGTACGGCGGCACCGACGGCATCGTCACGCTGGAGGACCTGCTCGAGGAGCTCGTCGGCGAGATCTACGACGAGTACGACACCGGCGACCGCGGCGAGGGCACGCTGGAGGCGGGCGAGAGCCGGGAGGTCGAGGGCGGCCTGATCGTCGAGGAGCTCGAGGAGCAGACCGGCGTCTCGCTGCCCGACGGCCCGTACGAGACGGTCGGCGGCTGGGTCTTCGACGCGCTCGGCCGCCTGGCGGTCGTCGGCGACACCCTCGCCGTCGACGGCGCCACCGTGGAGGTGGTCCGCATGGAGGGCTACCGGATCGCGACGGTGCGCGTGACGCCCCTGGAGCACCACGCCGAGCCGCCCGCAGAGGACCGCCTCCTCGCCGAGAGCTGAAGATAGCTCGGCATCGAGCGATTGGCAACCCCCTCGTCCTGGCGCGCCCGACGCCCCTAATGTCGACGCAGCGCACCGACGCGGGGTGGTCGACCCGAACCTCCGCCCCGTCGACGTCGATGCGCACATCCCGGTCGCCTGAACCCGGCCGGGGCGCCTCGAGCACCCTCCCCTGGTCTCCCCGTTCCGGAGGAGGGTGCTCGTCCAGGCCTCTCGCCGCGCGCACGCCGCGCACACGCCGCGTCCGTGCCGCGCGCACGTCGTTCGCGCGCCCTGCGTGGGCACTCCGGGTCCTTCGTCCTCGAGGGATGTCCGTTCTGCGAACTCTCTCAGCCATCTAGTTAGAGCGACTAGCGAGTCTGTGTAACCATTCGTGTGTACCGATTCACGGCGGTACGAGGGACACGAACCACATGCACCTCGAGGTCAGCGCAGGGCTGGCAGGAACGAGCAGGACATGACCACCACGCACCACTCCCCCTTCTCCGAGATCCGCGACGCCGACCGTCAGCTGACGCTCTTCGTCGTCGCCACCTCGGCTCTCGCCGCCTGCGGCACGCTGATCGCGGGCATGCTCTTCGCGATGGGCGCCGGCGCATGAGCGCCTCGACCTCCGCGGCCGTGACCGACGCCGGCCACCACCTCCTGGCCGAGACCCAGCCGCTGGACCTGGCCGAGCTCTTCGACTCGGAGGCACTCCGATGAGCGTCGACCTCCGTCGCCTCACGCACGAGGACCTCGTCGCCGCCGTCAGCGGTCGCGTGGGCGGTGCCGTGCGCCCCACGGCGACCGAGCTCGACAGCTTCTACGTCCGCGAGCGGTCCGTCCCCGCGGCCCGCATCGAGACCTACCCGCGTCGCCGCCGGGTCCGCGACGTCGTGGCGTCGATGGCCCAGGCGGTCGAGAACGGCGCCCGTTCCCTCGACGTCGTGCGGCCGCTCGAGGTGAGCTACGCCAGCTTCTTCGTCGACCCCGAGGCCGTGTCGGCCCGCGACGACCGCGAGATGGCGGTCGCCTCGTGACCTTCGCCGACCGCATCCTCGGCTCGGTGCCCGACGACCACGTCGCCTACTTCGACACCTCGATCGACGACGACGACCTCGACTGACCGTCCGCGCCCGACACGGACCACCGGCACTCGCCGCCGCTCCCCGACGACCTGACCACTCAGAGGACACCACCCCCGCATGCCGCACAAGATCCAGGCAGCCCGCCTCCACGCCGCCCTCGAGGCCTGGCGCATCACCGAGCAGCGACTCGACCGCCGAGGGTCCGCAGGTGCGCTGCCGCGGACCGAGCGTGACGCGCTGGCCCTGGTGCTGGCGGCGGAGCAGACCGACGAACCGATGACGCCCAGCACGCTGGCCGCGACCCTCGGCTTCTCGACGCCCGCGGTCTCGAACCTGCTGCACCGCCTCCAGGACGCCGAGCTGATCACCTGCACCCCCGACCCTGCCGACGGCCGCCGCAAGATCGTGACGACCACCGCGACCGGGCGCGACGCCTGCGACACGGTGACGAGTGCGCCCCACGTGCGCAAGTTCCTGATGGGCGTGCCGGCCGAGCAGGCGGAGGCGGTCAGCGCGTTCCTGGACGAGCTGAACTCGGTCATCGCCCAGCAGCAGACCACGGCTCCCGTCTCGGCCCGCTAGGCGCCGCTCCCCAGCCTGCGCGGCCCCTCGGCCTGGCCGCGCCCCGACCCCGTCGCCCGGCGCGGACACCTGTCCCGCCCCGCCGGGTAGCCTCGGGGTCATGGACGACCGGGACGACGACGCGACCGTGGACGACCGGGACGCACCGCGCCTCCTCGCTGGCCGCTACCTCCTCGGAGACGTCCTCGGGCGGGGCGGCATGTCGACGGTGCACCGCGCCGACGACCAGCTGCTCGGGCGGACCATCGCCGTGAAGCTGCTCAGCGCGCAGGGCTCCGACCCGGCCGACGCCCAGCGGGCCCAGAACGAGGTCGCCGTGCTCGCCTCGCTGAGCCACCACGCCCTCGTCACCCTGTACGACGCCGACGTCGCGCCGACCAACGGCCCGGGCTGGCTCGCGATGGAGCTCGTCGACGGACCGTCGCTCTCGTCGCGTCTGGCCGAGGGCCCGCTCGACACCACCGACGCGGCGCAGCTGCTCGTCGACCTGGCGGGCGCGCTGCACGTCGTGCAGACGGCAGGCATCGTGCACCGCGACGTCAAGCCGAGCAACGTGCTGCTCGCCCCCTCCCCCGTTCCCGGTCGCCGCTGGTCGCCCAAGCTCGCCGACTTCGGCATCGCCTCCCTCGTCGACTCGACGCGCGTGACCGCGACCGGCGCCGTGCTGGGCACGGCCGCGTACCTGAGCCCCGAGCAGGCCCTGGGCACGCGGGTCGGTCCGGCCTCCGACATCTACTCGCTCGGACTCGTGGTGCTCGAGGCTCTGACCGGGGAGCGGGCTTTCCCCGGCTCGATGATGGAGTCCCTGACCGGGCGCCTGCACCGTGACCCCGTCGTGCCCGACGCGCTCGGCCCGGAGTGGGCCTCGCTGCTGCGCGCGATGACCGCGCGCGTGGCGGACGCACGGCCGACCGCCCTCGAGGTGCACGCCCGGGCGGAGGCGCTGGTCGCGGGAGGAGGACGTGCCGACGACGCGCGCACCGGCGCGGCCACGGCGCTGATGCCGAGCGCTGACGGCGACGCGCCCACGCGACGTCTCCCGGCGGGTGCTGCGGCGGCGGGGCTCGGGGCCGCGGCCGGGCTCGGCGCTGCAGGAGCTGCAGGCGCGGGCGGCGCGGCAGGCGCGGCGACCGAGCGCTTCACCGCCCTGGGCGGCGAGGGCGGCACGGGCGGCACGGGCGGCTCGGGCGGCGCGGCAGGCTCCCCCGGGGGTCCGGGCGGCGCCTCCTCCGCGCCGGCCGAGCGCCGCAGCCGTCGCGGGGTCGTCATCGCCGGGCTCGTCGCCCTCGCCCTCGGCGCCGCCGCCCTGATCGGCTTCGCGGTCAGCCAAGGCGGCGACGAGCCGGTCGCGCCGGCGACGAGCGACAGCCCGGCCCCGTCCGAGACGACGCCGGCCGAGACCGAGCCCGCGGACACCCCGTCGCCCTCGACGGAGGACGAGGAGCCCGCTCCCGCGCCGTCGACGTCCGAGCCGACCGACGAGCAGAGCTCGCAGGCCCCGGCGCCGGAGCCGACGACCCCCGTCGAGGAAGTGCCCGCGCCGACCCAGCCCAGCCAGCCGGCGGCGCCGGGCAACAACGGGAACGGCGGCGGCGGCGGCAACAACGGCAAGGGCAACGGCAACGGCAACGGGGTGGGCGCCGGGGTCGGCAACGGGAACGGCAAGGGCGTCGGCGGCACCGGGATCGACCTGGGCAGCGTGAGAGGAGCTGTCGCCCCCTCTCCTTGATCGCTGGCCGCTGAGCGAAGCACCCCGGACGGGGTCTGTGCACGGGCGGCCCGAAAGGTCCATGCTGGGCGCGCCCGGGACCGACCGGGCCTGACCCGAGGGAGGCGCCCGTGACGTACCCCGATCCGCACCGCACCTCCTCCGTCCGGTCGGTCGGCGACCGCGAGCGCCGCCTGACGCTCCTCGTCATCGTCGGCTCGGCCCTCGCTGCGGGCGCGACGGCCACGGCCGGACTGCTCACGGCGCTCAGCCTGCTCTAGCCGCACGGCGCGTCGGGGTACACGCTCACGGAACCTCCTGCGGGTCACGGCGCACGATGGTCGTTCCGCCGCCGTCGTCCCGGGAGACCCGTGCCCCAGTTCTCGTTCCTTCGCCCCCGGCGGCCTGCCGGAGCGCGTCTGTCCGACCTTCTCGGCGACGGGTTCCGTCTCGTGCCGGCCGCCTCTCGCGACGACATGGGCAGGTCCGACGAGGAGGCCGCCCTCGACGTGCTCGTCACGAACGTCGCGGTGAACGACGCCGAGCTGTCGCCCGACGGGCTGTTCGCCGCCCTCCCCGGCCGTCGGGGCCACGGGGCGGACCACGTCGCCGCGGCCGCCCTGGCCGGCGCCGTCGCCGTGCTGACCGACGACGCGGGGGTCGAGCGCGCCTCCGCCGCCGGCCTCCCCTCGCTCGTCGTGGCCGACCCCCGTCGGCACCTGGGCCGCCTGTCCGCGAGGGTGAGCGGGACCGAGTCGCGGCGACCGCGCCTCCTCGGGGTCACGGGCACGAACGGCAAGACCACGACGGTGCACGTGCTCCACGCGGTGCTCCGGCAGCTGGGCGTCCCCGCCGGCCTGAGCTCCACCGCCGAGCGACGCAGCCTGGACTCGGCCGTCGCGAGCCGCCTGACCTCGCCCGAGGCGACGGAGCTGCACGCCCTCCTCGCGCGCATGGCCGAGGACGGCGTCCACACCGCCGCGCTCGAAGTGAGCGCCCAGGCGCTCAGCCGGCACCGGGTCGACGGGCTCCGCTTCGACGTCGTCGGCTTCACCAACCTCAGCCACGACCACCGCGACGACTACCCCACGTCCGCGAGCTACCTCGAGGCGAAGCTCGCCCTCTTCGACCAGCACCGTGCCGAGCGCGGGGTCGTGCTGCTGGACTCCCCTGCGGGCCGGGAGGTCGCGGCGCGCTCCCGCGTCCCCGTGACGACGATCGCGACGGAAGACGTCGAGGACGGGGAATGGAGGCTGCAGGTGACCGCGACCAGCGCCTCCTCGACGAGCTTCCGCCTCGAGCGGCGGGACGGCCGCGTGCTTCGGTCGTCAGTGCCGCTGATCGGACGGCACATGGCCGCCGACGCCGCGCTCGCCCTCGTCATGCTGGTCGAGGCCGGCCACGCCGTCGATGGGCTCCAGGAGGCTGTGGAGCTGGGCATCGAGGTGACGGTGCCCGGCCGCACCCTGGACGTCTCCGGCGTCGACGGGCCCCGGGTCTACACGGACTTCTCGCACACCCCCGACTCCGTAGCGAAGACCCTGGAGGCCCTGCGGACCGTGACGGACGGGCGCCTGGTCGTCGTGATCGGCGCGGACGGCGACCGGGACCCGTCGAAGCGCGAGCCGATGGGCAGGGCCGCCGCCGAGGCGGCCGACCTCGTCGTCGTGACGGACCACCACCCCCGCACCGAGGACCCCGCGCTCATCCGCCGGGCCCTCGTGGCCGGCGCGAGGACGGCCGCGGACGAACGACGACGACACCGGTGCCGAGAGCGCGTCGCCACGGTCGTCGAGCTCGCCGAGCCTGCGGCTGCCATCCGACACGCACTGAGCGACGTCGGCCCCGGTGACACCGTGCTCTGGGTGGGGCCCGGCGACACCGACTACCGGGTCGTGGGCACCGACGACGTGCCGTACTCGCCCCGCCAGGACGCCCGTGCCGCTCTGCGCGAAGCAGGCTGGCAGGCCTGAGCCGACCCGTGCCCGTCCGGGATCGGCCGAGCCCCACGAACTGGGGTGTCCTCACTTCTGTGGACATCGATAGCGTTGCATCGACCGGTGGGGGATCAGTCGTCACCGTCGTGCAGCCGCTGGGAATCGGCCTGTCACGACCGCGCCGGTCGCGACCGTGACCGACCGACCCGACTTGAAAGACCGATCACATGGCCTCCTCGTCCCACCGCGCCCGCGCGCGCCTCCGCACCACTCCCCTCGCCGTCGTCACCGGCCTCGCCGCCGCCGTGCTCATGGCCCTGACGATGTCGGGCACGATGTCCGCCTTCACCGCGAGCATCACGAACGCGAACGCCAACGTCAGCTCCGGCACCCTGCTCATGCGGCAGGAGGGGGCATCGGGCGGCGCCTGCTACAGCAACGGCACCGACAAGACCACTCCCATCTCCGCAGCGAACAGCACCTCCTGCACGAGCATCAACACGTTCGGCACCGGGTCGCTCGTGCCGGACTCGAGCGAGCCCCGGGCCGCCTCCACCCTGACCGTCTACAACGACGGAACGGTGGCCGCGAAGACCTTCACCCTCCGCAAGGCCGACATCTGCAAGCAGACCGCTTCCAGCGCCGCCAGCGGCACGGCCACCGGCTCGGCCAACGACGTCTGCGGCAAGATCACCCTCGTCATCTCGTCCGGCGGGACCCCGATCTACTCCGGAACGCTGCTTCAGCTCGGCGACAGCACGACCGCCATCACCCTGCCGAGCGTCGCAGCGAAGTCGAGCCAGTCGTTCAGCTTCGCGACGAAGCTCGCCGACGGCCTCTCCAACGACTACCAGGGCCTCACCGCCACGGTACCGCTCACGTGGACCTTCACCGCCTGAGCCGACCGGTCGCGGCGCCCGACAAGGCGTCGCGGCCGGCTCGCTCGCCGGGCCGGTCACCGCTCGGCCGCCGCGACGCCGCCCTCGTCGCCGGCGTCGTGCTCGCCCTCGGCCTGCTCATCGCCCTGGCGGTGCTGCACCTGTTCGGGGCCCGCACGTTCGTCGTCCGCACCGCCTCCATGGGGACCGCGGCGCCCGTCGGCACGCTCGTCGTGACGTCGCCCGTCACGGTCGACGAGCTGCGCGTCGGGGACGTCGTCACCTTCACGCCGCCCGGACGCGCGGGCACCACGTTCACGCACCGGGTCGCCGCTCTCGACCCCGACGGCGTCGTCACCCGCGGCGACGCGAGCGAGGCCGACGACCCGTGGCGCCTCGTCGACGCCGACCTCGTCGGCCGGGCCGACGTGCTGCTGCCCGGTGTCGGGTGGCTCGCGAGGGCCCTGCCGTGGCTGGTCGTCGGGGGCGTCGCGCTCTGGGCCGTCACGCTGCTGGTGCCGTCGCGGACCCACCGCTCCGCCCTGCGCGTCGTCGGCGCCGCCGGCGTGGTCGCCGCGGTGGCTGCGGCCCTGCGCCCGTTCACGGCCGCGACCGTCCTCGCCACGACCGCGAGCGACGGAGGTCGAGGAGGCGTCGCGACCGTCGTGTCGACCGGCCTGCTGCCGTCCCGCCTCGCGACCGAGCACGGCTCGTCCGTCGTCCTCGCCTCGGGCGAGGTGGGGGCGCTCGACCTGCCTGCCCTCACGACCGACACCCCGGCCGGCGGAGGCGTGCTCATCTCGATCGCCCCGCACCTCGACCCCGCCGGCTGGGTCGTCTTCGCGCTCGTCTGCCTGCTGCCCCTGGTGTGGTGCCTCACCGTCGGACTCGCGCCGCAGACGGCCGGGCGACGATCGGCCGCCTCGTGACCGGGACGATCGGCCGGCGCCGCCTCCTCGTCGTCGCCCTGCTGCTCGCGGCGCTCGTCGCCGGGCTCTGGACCGCCAGCCCCACCTCGGGCGCCTTCACCGCTGCCGTGCGGGGCACGGGGAACACGGCGACGACCGCTGCGTCGTTCCCGCGCACCTCCGGCCCCCTGCCGTACCGGTCCGGCTTCGCGGGCGGCGCCACCGACTGGACCACCTACGACGGCTGCTGGGCGACCACGACCGCCGAGGGGTTCGGCTACTACACGGAGAAGTGCGGCTCGCCGACGGCGGCCGCCCCCAAGGCCGTCACGGGCGACGCGGCCTGGACCGACTACACGGTGCAGGCCGACGTCAAGCTCGACGGCGGCAAGCAGGTCGGCCTGCTCGCCAGGGTGAGCGACCCCTCGCCGGGACTCGACCAGCACAACGGGTACTGGGCCTACGTCTCGTCGGCGGGCAAGCTCGAGCTCGGGAAGATGACCAAGGGCTCGTACAGGTTCCTCCAGACGATGGACGTGCCAGGGGGCATCGCCCTGAACACCTGGTACCACCTCGTCGTCCAGGTGACGGGCTGCACCGTCACGGTGTCGCAGAGCACGGCCGGGGCGAACGGCGACACCGGCGTGCGCGGGTTCACCTACGTCGACACCGGCTGCTCACCCACGCACCTCCAGGGCAAGGTAGGCCTCCGAGACTTCGAGGGGACCGGGGCCTGGCGGTTCGTCACGGTGACGGCCGGCGCCACGGCCAGCACCGAGCCACGGCCGTGGAACACGCCGTGGAAGGTCGCGGACATGTCGGCCTTCACGCCGTACGGAGGCGCCTGGTCGAACGACCAAGCGAAGGAGACCTACTCGAACACGCAGTCGGGCAAGGGCGACAAGTCGGTCGAGACCTCGCGCACCTGGGGCAACGCGTCCGTCACGGGCGAGGTGAGGTTCGACACCGCGACGAGCGCCGACCTCGACGCGGGCTACAACGTCCGGGTCCGGAACCCGGGCACGGGGACCGACCAGCTCGACGGGTACTACGGCGGCGTCTCCCGCACGTCGCTGATCCTCGGGAAGCACGTCGGCGGCACCTGGCGCGAGTTCGTCCGCACGCCCCTGCCCGCCGCCGTCCCGCAGGGCCAGTGGCAGCACCTGACGGTCGAGATGGTCGGCTGCACGATCACGGTGACGGCGCAGGCGTCGTCGGGCGGTCCGCGGACGACCGCGTCGCACACCGACACCGGGTGCGACACCACGCCCGGCAACGTCGGGGTCCGGACGCTCGGCATCCCCGCGTCGTTCCGCAGCATGGCGGTCACGCCGCGCTGAACGCGCGTCGCCCCGACGGGCACGGAGGAGGCGCGGGCCGGCCGGGCGAGTACGCTGCCGGCCCGCAGCGGGCGACGGGGGACGCCGCGTCACCCGGCACCTGACCATCGCCTCTGCACGTGGACGGGGCCGGCCCGCGCCTCCTACCGTTCACGTCGGCGGGCACGGCCTCGGACGAGGCCGCCCACCAGGGCCAGCCCCTCCGGGCCCCGGCCCACCGGGGCTCGCCCGCCCCACGACATCACGACAAGAGGAGAACACCATGGCACAGGCCATCGAGACGATCGACGTCGAGGTCCCCGTCCGCACCGCGTACGACCAGTGGACCCAGTTCGAGGAGTTCCCGAAGTTCCTCGACGAGGTCGAGTCGATCACGCAGACCACCCCCACGCTCACGGTGTGGAAGGTCAAGGTCGGACCGGTCGAGAAGACCTTCGAGGCGGAGATCACCGAGCAGCACCCCGACGAGCGCGTCGCCTGGACGAGCACCGGCGGCGAGGTCGACCACGCCGGCGTCGTGACGTTCCACAAGCTCAGCGACACCGAGACGCGCGTCACCGTGCAGATCGACTGGACCATCGAGGGCGTCCTCGAGAAGCTGGGCGCGGCCATCGGCTCCGACGGCCGGGCCATCAAGAAGGACCTCGCCAACTTCAAGCAGTACATCGAGTCGAAGGGCCAGGCCGACGGCGCCTGGCGCGGCGACGTCCAGGCGTAGTCCGTACGCCCGGGCCCCGGCCCGCAGACGGCGACGGCCCCGTTCCTCCTTCGTGGAGGGGCGGGGCCGTCGCCGTGCGCGGCCGCGTCGCGGCGGCCGCGGCCGCTACTTCTTCGTCTACTCGCTCTTCTCCGGGTCGTTGCCCCAGTTCATCAGCGAGAAGCGCCACTTCGAGTCGTGGGCGTCGCCCTCCGGCCCCTGGGCGGCGTGACGGTGCACGTAGCCCGTCACCTTCTTCATGTGCGCGTAGTCGTCGTCCCCCAGGTCGGCCACCTTGGTGCGGAGGATGCCGACGATCTTGCGTCCGCTGTCGTGCCCCACCGACTCGGCGCCGTCGGAGGACTTCTGCCCCACCTCCTTCGCCTCGTCGGTCTCGAGCCACTGCTCGAGCTCGTGCGGGGTCATGTTCACCGCGTCGTGGAAGTCGTCGCGGATGCTCTTCTTCTCGTCGTCGTCCATCGGCCCAGCATGCCCCCGACCCTCGCGGCCGGCCCGCCCCGCACGTCCTCCTCTCCCTCTCCTCATTCAGGAAGACGGCTCCTGATCTGCGCGGCGGGGGAGACTCCTTCCTGAGCCGTGCACGGATCAGGAACCGCGCGTCGCGAAGTCCTGAATGCTGAAGACGTGGCCCGAGCCCTCGACAAAGTAAGGGTGGCCTAAGTACGATCGAGCAGGAGGCGGCCCCGCCGTCTCGTGCACCGCCCCCGCCAGCAGCACCGTCCGACCGAGCGGAGTCCATCGTGACCGACGTCGTCCCCTTCTCGGAGTTCCTGCGGGCCCGGACGACCAGTCGCCACGGCACCAGCGGCGGCGCCGACTTCATGACCGACCTGCTGCGCGGCACCTGCGGCGTCGACGACTACGCCCAGCTCGTCGCGCAGTACTGGTTCGTGTACCGGGCGCTCGAGGGCGCCTCCTCGGCGATGGCGGCGCACCCGGTCGTCGCGCCGTTCGTCACGACCGGCGCGACCCGGCTGCCGGCCCTCGAGTCCGACCTCGAGTTCCTGCTCGGCGACGCCTGGCGCGACCGCGTCGTCGCCCTGCCCGCGACGCGTGACTACGTCGAGAGGCTCGAGACGGTCGCCGCGACCTCGGCGGGGGCCCTCGTCGCGCACCACTACACGCGCTACCTCGGCGACCTGTCGTGCGGGCGCTTCATCAGCACGCTGCTGCAGAAGCACTACGGCTTCGACGTCAACGGCGTGGGCTTCTACGTCTTCGCCGAGGTCGCCGACCCGGCGCTCTTCCGGGCCACCTACCGCGAGCAGCTCGACGCCGCCCCGTGGACCGACGCCGACAAGGAGGCGGTGGTCGCCGAGGTCGCGCTGGCCCACTCGCTGGACACCCGCCTCCTCGACGGCCTCGAGGCCGACCGCCGGGCGCGCCGCGCGGCAGCTGCCGCCGCCTGACGCCGGCGATTCCGCCTGACGTCGGCGGCCCGGCGTAGGGTCGCGACGACGAGCGAGAGGGACGACGTGACGACACGCGACATCAGCACCTTCGGGGCGAGGACGACGGCGGCCGAGACGCTCGAGGGGGTCGACCTCGGCGGGCGGACCGCCCTCGTGACAGGCGCCTCCTCGGGCATCGGGGTGGAGACGGCACGCGCCCTGGCCGGGGCCGGCGCCCGGGTGACGCTGGCCGTGCGCGACCTGGCCGCGGGGCGTGCGGTCGCCGACGACATCGCCCGCTCGACCGGCGGGCCCGCGCCCGACGTGGTCGAGCTGCACCTCGACCGGCCCGCCTCGGTCGAGGGCGTCGCGGCCGCGTGGACCGGACCGCTCGACATCCTGATCGCCAACGCCGGCGTCATGGACTCGCCTGAGACCTACACGGCCGCGGGGTGGGAGCTCCAGTTCGCGACGAACCACCTCGGCCACTTCGCACTGGCCCTGGGCCTGCACGACGCCCTCGCCGCGGCCGGCGGCGCGCGGATCGTCTCCGTCTCGTCGAGCGGCAACGGCGGGTCGCCCGTCGTGTTCGACGACCTGTTCTTCCGGCGGAGGCGCTACGAGCCCGGCCTCGCCTACGCCCAGTCGAAGACGGCGAACGCCCTCTTCGCCGTCGGGGCGAGCGCACGCTGGGCCGACGACGGCATCGTCGCGAACTCGTGCATGCCCGGCGGCATCTGGACGGGCCTGCAGAAGCACTGGGACCCGGACGTGCTCGCCGCCACCAAGGTCGCGGCGGCCGACGTGGTCAAGACGCCCGAGCAGGGTGCGGCGACGTCGGTGCTGCTCGCCACCGCGCCGGAGCTGGCGGAGGTGCGGGGCCGCTACTTCGAGGACTGCCACGAGGCCGAGGTGGTCGACGCGATCGTCGACGGGCTGCACGGCGTCCGCGCCTGGGCGCTCGACCCTGCCCAGGCCGACCGCCTGTGGGACGTCTCGCTCGCCCTCGTCGACGCGGAGGCGCGCTCGCGCGCCTGACCGTCCACGGGTCGGATGTCGGCGGCCTGTGGCACGATTCAGCTCTTCCTGCCCAGACCCCTGCAGAGACGAGACGATCCCCGATGTCGGACGAATCCGCGCGCCTCGACGTGCCGGCGTACAGCCGTGCCGTCGAGCAGGGCACGGACCTGCACGAAGTGCTGCGCAGCCGCGCCGACCACCACGGCGGGCGCCGGTTCGACGCACGCCCCTCCAGTGTGCCGTTCTCGTACCGCTACGTCACGGCGGGCGACGAGCGCGTCAGCCTGCAGACGTCGCGGTTCAGCGGGCACATGGAGGGCGAGATCCCCTTCCCCGACGCCCACTTCGTCATGTGGTTCCGCAGCGGGTCGGCGACGGTCCGTCGCGGGTCGGAGACGTACCGCACCGAGGGGTCGACCCCGTTCCTCATCCCCGCCGAGGACTCGTTCGAGTTCGAGTTCCGGCCGCGGCAGAGCCACCTGGTCCGGCTCGGCACCGAGTTCCTCGAGCAGACCGCGACCGAGCTTCACGGCGGGCCCTCCCAGCGCGTCGCCTTCGACACGTCGAGCGCGCCCGGCGCGGAAGCGATCGCCGACTGGCGGACGACGATGGCGGGGGCCACCGAGGCCGTCGTCGGCGAGGTCGTCCCTCCCCTGCTCCGGCTCGAGGCGCAGCTGAGCACGGCGCGGGCCGTGCTCCGCACCTGGCGCTGGCAGGTCGTCGACGTCCCCCGCTCGCTCCGCACGCCCGGCACCGTCCGCGTGCGGCACGCCCTCGAGTACCTGCACGCGCACGCGGCCGAGGCGATCAGCCCCTCCGACGTCGCGGCTGCCGTCGGCCTGCACACCCGCAGCCTGCAGCTCGCGATGAGCGAGCACCTCGGCACGTCGCCCTCGGCGTACCTGCGCCAGGTCCGACTCGACCGCGTCCGGGCCGACCTGCTCGCCGCCTCGCCGCACGAGACGACCGTCGCATCCGTCGCGCGCCGCTGGGGCTTCGGCAACCTCGGCCGCTTCTCGGCCAGCTACGCCGACCACGTCGGCGAGTACCCCCGCGACACGCTCGCGCGCTAGCGGCGCTGACCGGGCGGCGCGGGGGTAGACGGCTCTGACGGCGCGGAGCAGCCCCCGCTCTGGGGCGTGACGGCGCGGTGCACAGCGGGCAAGCTCGAAGGATCCCCCGAAAGGCCCTCATGCTCTCGATCGTCTACACCAGTGCCTCACGCGTCCGTCCGACCGACGGCGACCTCGCCACCTTGCTCATGAACAGCCGCGCGAACAACCGCCGGCTGGGCCTGTCGGGGTTCCTGATGCACAAGCAGGGGCGCTTCGTCCAGGTGCTCGAGGGTCCCGACGAGGTCGTGCAGGCCCGCTACGAGCTCATCGCCGCCGACCCGCGGCACACCGATGTGGTCGAGCTGCTGCGCGAGTCGATCGATCAGCCCCGTTTCGCCGAGTGGTCGATGGGCTACCGACCCACGACCGACGAGCTCGCCGAGGCGATCCCCGGCTACGCGGACGTCAGCGGCGCGGCGCTCGACCACTCACGCAGCCGGGCCGACCTCGACCCCGCGGTGCGCGCCCTGCTCGACTGGTTCCGTGCGCCGGTGCCCGCCGGAGCCTGAGCCCACCCGCCGCAGCCGCAGCCGCAGCCGACCACGAGCTACACCCCCGGACCGGCACTACACCCCCTGAACGCGAGGTGCAGTGCGGGATCGGGGGTGCAGCTCGGGGTGGCGTGCCCGCGGCCGAGCCGCCTGGCGGTCAGACGTCCGACTGAGCGTCGTGCTGGGCGGCGCGCTCGCGCACGTCGCCCTCGCGGCTGCCGGTGCCGCCTCCGTCGCGGTGGTCGGCGTCGGCCTGCTCGGACAGGCCGTCCGTCTTCTCCTCGGCCGTCGCCTCCTCGGCGCCGTCCATCATCGGGCTCGTCATGGTCTCGTCGGACTTGTCGTCGGTGCTCATGTCGCGGACCGTACGCCCGGCCCCCGCGAGAGCACCCCGAGCTGCCTGTGAACCGCCGACCCGAGGAGGCGCGGGCCGGGCACCGCAGGAGGTGCGGGCACGGTCCAGCAGACGCGAGCCGGGCAGCGCAGGAGGCGCGGGCCCGGCACCGCAGGAAGCACGGCAGTCGCGCTCAGCGCGCGAGCGTGTCGCGCGGGTACTCGCCGAACCGCGCGGAGTACGACGCCGAGAAGCGGCCGAGGTTGCCGAAGCCCCACTTGCGGGCGACGTCGGACACGAGCACCGAGCCGGGCTCGGACGAGAGCAGGTCCTGTCGGGCGCGGTCCAGGCGCACGTGCCGGACGTAGTTGGTGGGGCTCGAGCCGAGGTGCTCGCTCATCAGCAGCTGCAGGGTGCGGGTGTGCATGCCCGCCGCGGTCGCGATGTCGGCGGTGGTGATGGCCTGGTCGGCGTAGGTGTGCACGTACTCGGCCGCCTGGCGGAGGCGACGGGTGCGCTCGGTCCGCAGGGCGTCGGGGACGTCCACCGCCTGCCAGGGGAACAGGTCGAGCATGCCCCGGACGAGCGCCTGCTGGGCGGCGTGGCGGGCCAGCGCGGGGGTCTCCTCGCCGACGATCAGCGGGGTCACGTCGCCGAGGGTCGTCCGCCACGCGGCGAGCGCCGCGTCGGTCGGCACGGCCGCGTAGTCGAAGACGATCCGCTGCGGCGGCCCCGCGTGGCGCTCGCTGGCGACCGCCTCGAAGAACGACGCGTCGACGTGCACGATGCCGTGCCGGTGCGGCGTCATCGAGAACGCGAACGACGTCTCGGTCGGCGTGAGGAACGGGCGCGAGCCCTCGCTCGTCAGCTGCCCGACCGGGTAGTCGACGGTCACGGAGCCGGAGCGGAACCACGACATCGCGTAGTCGCGCGACCACGGGATGACGCCCTGCAGGTGCGCCGTGAAGGTGCCGGTCTGCAGGCTCAGGCGCGAGTCGCCCGCGGAGGCGAAGCGGAACGCGAACGGCTCCCCCGTGGCGCGTGCCCGGAACTGGCGGCCGTCGTAGACGCTCTCGAGGCTGCCGCGCGCCTCCTCGAGGTCGTCGCTCGCGAACTGGACCTTCTCGAAGCGCGGCTCCGCCTCGGGCTCGACGGCGGCGGCGGAGTCCTCGACGCGCTCGGAGAGACGGGTCTCCAGGTCGCTGACGGTGCCGGACGCGGCGCCGGTGCTGGCAGTGCCTGTCGTCCCGGTGGATCCGACGGTCTCGGTGCTGGTCATGAGTGGTTCTCCTGGTCCGTTCCCGGCCTGCACTCGTCGCTGGTGAGGCGGGCCCGCCTCTGTCAGGACGTGCCGGCGGGCCGGTTCGTCACAGATGCGCGGTCGCGGAGGTGCTGGCACGGATGAAGCGGCTCCATCCTCTCGCACCGACGACCCCGCGTCACCACCCCCGAGCACGGGCCTGCTCGGACGCGCCCGCCCCCGTGTCCCGTCTCGTTCCGAGCATCCCGTCCCGTCGTGGCGCGACGGGATGCTCGGAACGAGACGGGACACGAGAGGCCGGGCGGGCGGCCGCGGACGGCCGCCCAGCCGGTCAGCAGGGTCGTCTCAGCGGGCGACGTGGGCGCCGCGGCGGCGACGCGACGCGGCCGTGACGACGAGCGCGACGCCCGACACCAGCGCGAGCCCGGCGAGCAGTGCGGGCAGCGTGCTCTCGGCACCCGTGTTCGCGAGGCGCTGGGCGGAGAGCTGGCCGCGGGTGCGGTCGGCGACGGGAGTGACCGGGACGGCGGGCGTCACGGGCGGCGTCGTGACCGGCGGCGTGGTCACGGGCGGCACGACGACCGGCGGCACGACCGCCGCCGCGTCGACGGTGATCACGTACGTCTCGCTGTCGTCGGGCGCGTCGCCGTTCGAGGCGGTGATCGTCACGGTCGTCGAGCCGGGCGTCGTGGGCGTGCCCGAGATGACGCCGGCGCCGGAGTCGAGGCTCAGTCCGGCGGGCAGGGTGCCCGCCGTGACCGTGAAGGTCGGGGAGGGGGCTCCGCTGGCCGTCACGGGGAAGGTGTAGGGCGTGCCCGCCGTGGCCGTGGTGGGCGCTCCGGAGGTGATGGTCGGGTTGCTGGTCACGTCGCCGGCCGCGCAGTCCTCCGGCACGGTGATCGCGTCGTTGATCAAGGTCACGGCGCCGGTGCGGGCGAGGAGACGGCCGATCACGGTCGAGCCGTCGTTCACGCTGACGGACGTCTGCGCGAGGACGGTGCCCCGGAACTGCGATCCGGTGCCGATGGTGGCCGAGCTGCCGACCTGCCAGAAGACGTTGCAGGCGCTCGCGCCCGGGGGCAGGATCATCGTCGTCGCCGAGCCGATGGTGAGGGTGCTCGACGCCTGGATGACCCAGACCGACTCCGCCGTGCCGGCGAAGGTCAGGGCGCCGTTGGCCGACAGCGCGACCTCGCCGCCCGAGTAGACGCCGGGGGTCAGCGACCGACCGGCCAGCTCGGTGACGCCGGATTCCTGCGGCGTCAGCGACCGCGCGACGTCGTAGGCGGTCGTGAGGTCGGCCTGCGCCTGGGCCGAGGCGGCGTCGTTGACGTGCACGACGCCTCCCGCGGCGATCACGCCGGGGCCCGTCGCGGGGTCGAACCCGGTGATCGCGCCCTCGGCGCTCACGCCGATGTCGCCGTCGACGACGCTGGGGCCGGTGTTGGTGATCGCCGAGCTCGCGAGGACGCCGTAGGTCGCGGCGGAGCCGAGCCCCACCGGGCCCGGGATCACCGTGTCGGCCTGGGCCGGCAGCGCGGCCGTGACCGTGAGGGCGGCGGCGACGCCGAGCACGACGGCCGTCCGCGAGAGAAGGAGGGTGGACGTCGTGCGGGCCATGGCGGCACCTGACTGCGGAGAGGAGGCACCAGAGCACACGTGTCGGACGTGCTGACGTTCCCCGTTGACTGAGATATACGCCTGATCGGCGACGAGCACAATGATCGCGCTGGTTCTCCCGGCTGACGCGCGACCGGTCGTACCCCGGCCGGTGGCGTCGCCCCGTACCCCGGGCTGGCCCCCGGCCGGGGGTGGCGAGTGTCACGTCTCGTTCCGAGCATCGCGTCCCGCCGTGGCGCGACGGGATGCTCGGAACGTGATGCGACAACCGAGCGAGCCGCCTAAGAGGCGCGCACCACCAGGGCAGGCAGGGTCGCGCCCTCGGGCCCGGTCACCTCCATCGCGCCTCCTCGTCTCTCGACTCGGAAGACGGTCGGCGACGCTGTCGCCTGGTCGGTCACGGTGACCTCGCGTACCCCGTCGGGCCCGGGGAACACGTGCAGCGTCAGCCCGTCCAGGTAGTCGTAGTCGGGCCGGTCGTCCCGGGCGCCGACGGGCACGACCGCGCCCTCGCGGACGTACAGCGGCAGGGTGTCGAAGCCGTGCCGCTCGGTGCGCCACGACCCGCCCTCGACGACCTCGCCGGTGAACCAGTTCGTCCAGCGGCCGTGCGGCAGGTACACCTCGACGGTGCCGTCGGCCGAGAACACCGGCGCGACGAGCAGGTCGGGGCCGAGCATGTACTGCGTGTCGACGTGCACGACGGCGCGGTCGCGGTCGAACTCGAGCACCATCGGCCGCATGACGGGCACTCCCCGCTCGTGCGCCTCGACGCCCGCCTGGAACAGGTACGGCATCAGCGACAGCTTGAGCTTCGTGAACGACCGCGTGACGTCGACGGCCTCGTCGTCGAACAGCCACGGCACCCGGTACGAGCTCGACCCGTGCAGCCGCGAGTGCGACGAGAGCAGGCCGAAGGCGAGCCAGCGCTTGAAGACGCCCGCGTCGGGCAGCCCCTCGAAGCCGCCCATGTCGTGCGCCCAGAAGCCGAAGCCGCCCATCGACAGCGACAGCCCGCCGCGCAGCGTCTCGGCCATCGACACGTGGCTCGACGAGTTGTCGCCGCCCCAGTGCACGGGCATCGTCTGGCCGCCGACGGTCGCCGAGCGGGCGAAGACGACGGCGTCGCGTTCGCCCCGCTCGTCGACCAGCACCTCGTGCACCGCGCGGTTGTAGAGCTGCGCGTAGAGGTTGTGCATCGCCTCGGGGTGGCTGCCGTCGTGCCAGACGACGTCGGTCGGGATCCGCTCGCCGAAGTCGGTCTTGAACGAGTCGACTCCCTGCGCCGTGAGCTGCCGCAGGTAGCCCTGGTACCAGGCCACCGCCTCCGGGTTCGTGAAGTCGACCAGCGCCATGCCCGCCTGCCACATGTCCCACTGCCAGACGTCGCCGTTCGCCTTCTTCACGAGGTACCCCGCCGCGGCGCCCTCGGCGAAGAGCGGCGAGCGCTGCGCGATGTAGGGGTTGACCCAGACGCAGACGTGCAGGCCCTTGTCGTGCAGCCGCGCGAGCATCGCGTCGGGATCGGGGAACGCGCGAGGGTCCCAGACGAAGTCGGTCCAGCTGAACTCCCGCATCCAGAAGCAGTCGAAGTGGAACGCCGACAGCGGCAGGTCGCGCTCGGCGAACCCGTCGATGAACGACGTGACCGTCGCCTCGTCGTAGTCGGTCGTGAAGCTCGTCGTCAGCCAGAGGCCGTAGCTCCAGGCCGGCACGAGGGCAGGGCGGCCGGCGAGCGCCGTGTAGCGCTCGAGCACGTCCTTGCCCGTCGGCCCGGCGATCACGAGGTACTCGAGCGACTCGCCCTCGACCGAGAACTGCACGCGCTCGACCGACTCGGTGCCGACCTCGAACGAGACGGCGCCCGGGTCGTCGACGAGCACGCCGTAGCCCTTGTTCGTCAGGTAGAAGGGCACGTTCTTGTAGGCCTGCTCGCTCGACGTGCCGCCGTCGGCGTTCCAGATCTCGACCGTCTGGCCGTTCTTCACGAGCGGGCCGAAGCGCTCCCCCAGGCCGTAGACGTGCTCGCCGACGCCGAGGTCGAGCTGCTCGTGCACGAACGACCGGCCGGAGGCGTCGGTCACGTACCCGACTGACCGGTGCCCCGAGCCCGTCAGCCGTTCGCCGCCCGAGCTGAACTCGAGCGACCAGGGCGCGCCCTCGGAGACGGTCGCGGTGAGCTCCCCCGAGGTGAGCGTGCCGACGCCGTCGACGACGCTGACCTCGCCGACCCGGGAGCCGTCGTCGCCGGGCAGGTCGAACCCGCCGCGGCCGCGCGCGCCCTGGTGGTGGTCGATCCGGACGCGGATGACGCCCTCGGCCGGCGACGACAGCGACACGGTGAGCATCGGCCGGTTGAGGGTGTCCCCGCGCCCCGCGATGCGCTTCGTCGGGGCGTAGGCGACGAGGCCGCCGTCCTGCTCCCAGACGTCGTGCGCCTCCTGGGCGTACAAGGCGGTGACGCCGGGCAGGATCTCCCAGTAGCCGTCGGTGAACTTCATGCGGTGCTGCCTTCCGGGCGTGCGCGGGACGCGGGGGTCGAGGGGGTGGTGGACGGCGAGCTGACGGCCGAGGAGGTGCGGAGCGGGTCGGTCATCAGCCCTTCAGCCCTCCCGAGATCAGGTCGAGCCGCCAGAAGCGCTGCAGGAACAGCACGAGCAGCGTCAGCGGGATGATCGACACGGCCGCCCCGGTGATGGCGAGCGAGTACAGCGCCGGGGCGCCGGACCCCTTCGACAGCAGCGTGTAGAGGCCGACGGTGAGCGGGTAGTCGGCCTGGTCGCTGAGCATCACGAACGGCAGCAGGAAGTTGTTCCAGATGCCGACGAACTGCAGCAGGAACACGGTCACCATGCCGGGCACCATGATCGGCAGCACGATGTGCCGGAAGATGCGCCACTCGCCCGCACCGTCGATGCGCGACGCCTCGAGGATCTCCTGCGGCACCGCCGACTGGGCGAACACCCGCGAGAGGTAGATGCCGAACGGGCTGATGATGATCGGCAGCAGCACCGAGATCGGCCCGCCCGCCAGCCCGATCTCGCTGAGCAGGATGTACTGCGGGATCGCCAGGGTGATGCCCGGGATGAGCACCCCCGCGAGGATCATGAAGAAGATCAGGTTCCTCCCGCGGAACGCGAACTTCGCCAGGGCGTAGCCCGCCATCGTCGAGACGAGCGTCGACAGCACGCCGCCGACCCCCGCGTAGAGCAGCGAGTTCGCGGCCCACAGCCCGTACTGGCCGCCCTCGTAGGCGAACAGGTCGCCGAGGTTGCCGAGCAGGCCGGTGCCGGGGGCGAACGAGAACGAGGTGAAGAGCTCGCCCGGCGACTTCGACGAGGCGACGAACACCCAGGCGACCGGCACGAGGCAGTAGAAGGCGCCGATGAGCAGCACGATGGTGGGCAGCAGCTTGCCCCGGCGGCTCGCGTGGGGCGAGGGGCCGCCCGAGCGGGTGGTCCTGCGGGCCGCGCCCGCGCCTCCTCGGCCGGTGTCGGCCTCGGCACGGGCGCCGCGGCGCGTGTCGAGGGCGGTCACGAGACGCCCTCCTTCCGGCGGCGGTTCGCGACGGCGAGCACGATCGCCGAGAGGGCGACTGTCCCGAGCGCGAGGATGGTCGAGGAGGCGGCGGCCGACGGGAGGTCGTCGGTCAGGAACGCGTCGCGGTAGATGGTCATCAGCGGTGCCCAGCTCTGGGTGATCTCGGTGGTCAGGGGACGGAGGGTGTTCGGCTCGCCGTACAGCTGCAGCGTGCCGATCAGCGCGAAGACGCCGGTGAGGACGAGCGCGGGGACGACGAGCGGCACCTTGATGCGCAGGGCGACCTGGAGCTCGCTCGCGCCGTCGAGGCGGGCCGACTCGTAGATCTCGGCCGGGATGCCGCGGAGCGACGTGTAGATGATGATCATGTTGAAGCCGACGCCGCCCCAGACGGCGATGTTGGCGAGCGAGCCGAACAGGCCGCCGGCCTCGAGGAACGGGATCGGCCCCCAGCCCAGCGCGTTCGTCACGTACGAGAACGGGCTGGTGCTCGGCAGGTACATGAAGCCCCAGAGCAGCGCCGCGGTGATGCCGGGCACGGCGTAGGGGATGAAGATCGCCGTGCGCGCGAACCGCTTCGCACGGACGGCGGGAACGTCGAGCAGCAGCGCGAAGAGGAGCGCGAGCCCGAGCGTCAGCGGCACCGCGATCACTCCGTAGATGCCGAGCCGGCCGAAGCTGGCGAGCAGCTCGGCGTCCTGCAGCACGGCGACGTAGTTCTCGAGGCCGACGAAGCGGTCGACGCGGACGCCGAGCACCGACGCCCCCTCCTCGATCCGGTAGGCCCGGAGGCTCGACCAGATCGTGTAGCCGAGGGGGATCAGCATGAACACCACGAACAGCACGACGGCCGGCGCGACGAACAAGTAGGGAGCCAGCGGGCTCCGGCGACGGCCGCGCGCCGGGCGCGGGGCCGGGCTCGCGGTCACGGGGTGCGTCATCTCCGGGCGCAGCGCGGTGTCAGCCATTCGTGGTCACCTGGTATCCCACTTCCTCCATGTCGGCCACGACGACGGCCTGGGTCGCGACGAAGGCGTCGCGCCACGGGGTGCCGGCCGCGATCGCCGCGTTCAGCTCGTCGGTGAGCGTGGTCGTCGCGAGCGCGACGTTGGGGCCCCACGTGGTGGGGAGGACGTCCTCCGAGACCTCGGCGGCGACGTCGTAGAAGTCGGTCTGCTGCGGCATCAGCGAGGGCGGCGCGTTGCCGATCGCGAGCCCCTGGCCCTCGATCGACGCGGGGTAGACGCCGCGCACGTCGAGCAGCGACTGGTTGCCCTCGGTGCTCGCGTTCATCCACTTGGCGAACGCCGCCGCCTCCTCGGGGTGCTCGCTGTTCTTCGTGACGATCAGCGCCGAGCCGCCCTGGAACGGCACCGCGGCGTCGCCGGGCGTCCACTCGGGCAGCGGCGTGATCGCCCACGAGCCGGAGGTGTCGGGGGCGACGCCGCCGAGCACGCTCGGCGCCCAGATGCCCGCGGCCCAGCCGCCGATCGTGCCGTCGTTGACGCGCTTGTTGTACTCGGGCGAGAGCACGGGGTCGGTGTCGATCGAGCCGTCGGCGGCGAGCTGCTCGAAGAAGTCGGCCACCTCGAGCATCCGCTCGTCGGCGATGCCGACCGTCCAGCCGTCCTCGTCGACCGACCACCAGTCGGCACCGGCCTGGGCCGAGACCCCGGCCCAGAAGCCGAGCTCGCCGGCCGGGACGGCGGCGAGCACCGTGTCGGGCCGCTGCTCGTGCACGGCCCGGGCGACGTCGCCGAACTCCTGCCACGTCGTCGGGACGGCCTGGCCCGTCTCGGCGAGCAGGTCGGCGCGGTAGGTGAGCACCATGGGCCCGGCGTCCTGCGGCAGGGCGTAGACCTGCCCGCCGAACGTCGTCTGGGCCCAGGTGCCCTCGGTGAACGCGTCGTCGACGTCGGCCACGAGGTCGGTGATGTCGCGCGGCACGTCCGCGATCACCAACGAGGGGATCGTCGTGTACTCGGCGAGCGCCACGTCCGGGGCGTTGCCGGCCCGGCTCGAGGTCAGGAGCTTCGCGGCCGAGTCCGTGCCGCCTCCGGCGTCGGTGTGCCGCACCTGGACGTCCGGGTTCGCGGCGTTCCAGAGGGCGACCTGCTCGGTCTGGCCGACCCCCCAGCCCCAGTACTCGAGGCGGACGACGTCGTCGCCGCCCACGGCGGAGCAGCCGCTCAGCGCGGCTCCCCCGATCAGGAGGGTCGCGAGCGCTGCGGCCCTCACGGTCTTCGGGTGTCTCATCTGCATCTCCTTCGACGCGGGCGGTGCGGTGGCGGTACGGGTACGGGTGCGGTGCGGTGCGGGTACGGTGCGGCGCGCAGCGGGTCAGCGGGCGGTGGTCTCCTCGATCACCGCAACTGCGCCGGCGGGGACGGTGAACGAGCCGTCGGCACGCTCGCCCGACACGAGGTCGACCCCGGTCGCGACGACCTGCTGGTCGACGTCGCCGTGGTTGATCGCGAAGAGCCACGACCCGGTCGAGGAGGTGCGGCGCACCCTCTCGAGGCCGTCGTCGCCGGCCGCGGCGGGCGCGATCCCCTGCTCGGCGACGAGCTCGTCCACGAGGGCGGCGAGCGAGGCGTCGTCGAGGTGCGTGGTGAGGTAGAGCGCCGCTCCGCCGCCCGGGGCCTCACGGCGGAAGGTCGCGGGGTGCCCGGCGAGCTGGCCCGTGGCGTAGGTGCTCGTGACCGTGGCGGCCGCGCCGGCGGCCCAGGCGCGGGGCTCGGCGAGCTCGCTCCAGACGCGGCCGCGACGGCCGTCGGACAGCTCGACCTCGGCGCCCTGCAGCAGCGGGTAGAACTCCTCCGAGCGCACCCCGAGCAGCTCGCGCAGCACGCCCGGGTAGCCGCCCGCGACGACGCGGTTGTGTCGGTCGACGATGCCGGAGAACGGGGTGACGACGACGGTGCCGCCGCGGGCGACGACTGCCTCGAGGCCGGCCACCGCCTCCTCGGGGCACAGGTAGAGGGTCGCCACGACGACGAGGTCGTAGCCGGAGAGGTCGCTCGCGGGCGCGACCACGTCGACCGCGACGCCCTTGCGCGTCAGCGCGCGGTGGAACGCGAGCGGCTGGTCGAGCGCGGTGACGTCGACGCTGGGGTTGTTCCCGGAGCGGAGCGCGTTCGGGCTGATCTCGTCGAAGAGGATCGCGACACGGGCCTGCTCGACGGTCGACCCGCGCACGGCGCCGATGCGGCGCAGGGTCGCACCGAGCGCCTCCACCTCGCGGTAGACGCGGCTGTCGGCACCGGCGTGCGGCACGACGGACGAGTGGTGCTGCTCGCTGCCCGCGGTCGACTGGCGCCACTGGAAGAAGAGGGCGCCGTCGGCTCCTCGTGCGACGTGGGCCAGGCTGTTGCGCGCCAGCTCGCCGGGCGACTTGGCGCGGTTGCGCGGCTGCCAGTTGACGGCCGAGGTCGAGTGCTCGATCAGCAGCCAGGGCTCGCCCTGCGACATCCCGCGCGTGCGGTCGGCGCTGAAGGCCAGCTCGCCCCAGCGTTCCGGGTCGACGCCGATCGTGTAGTGGTCGTTGGCGACGAGGTCGACCTCGCGTGCCCAGCCGGCGTAGTCGTGCACGCCCGGGTGGTTCTGGATCATGAAGTTCGTCGTGATCGGCACCTCGGGCGTCACGCGCCGCAGCACCTCGCGCTCGGCGAGGTAGTGGCCGAGCAGGGCGTCGCTGCTGAAGCGCTCGAAGTCGAGCAGCAGGCCGGGGTTGTGGCTCGTGCCGGTGAAGCGGGGCGCCTCGACCTGGTCGAACGACGTGTAGCGGTGGCCCCAGAAGGCCGAGCCCCAGTGCGCGTTCAGCGCGTCGACCGTGCCGTGCCGCGCCTCCAGCCAGGTCGCGAAGGCGGCCGAGGTCTCGTCGCTGAAGCAGTGCGAGTTCTCGTTGCCGAGCTCGTTGCTTACGTGCCAGAGGCGGAGGGCCGGGTGGTCGGCGTAGCGGGCCGCCATGGTCTCGACGAGCCGCAGCGCGTAGCGGCGGAACACGGCCGAGCTCGGCGACCAGCCGAGCCGGCCGCCCTGCGAGACCCGCACGCCGCGGTCGGTGACGAGGCCGATCTCGGGGTGTGCCCGGAACAGCCAGATCGGCGGCGCCGCGGTCGGCGTCGCGAGGTTCACGCCGATGCCGGCGTCGGCGAGCAGGTCCATCGCGCGGTCGAGCCAGCCGAAGTCGAACTCGCCGTCGGCGACCTCGAGCAGGCCCCAGGAGAAGACGGCGAGGTTGATGCTGTTCACCCCGGCGCGGCGCATGAGGGCGACGTCGTCGGCCCAGAGCTCCTCGGGCCACTGCTCGGGCGACCAGTCGCCGCCGAGGGCGAGGCCGTCGGTGATCCAGGGGAAGGTGCGGGGCTCGGGCAGGTCGCGGGAGCGGGACGTCAGCGTCGACATCGGGGGCCTCTCGGTGGTGGGTGGGTGCGGGCGGGTGGTGCGGGTGGGGAAGGAGTGTCGAAGCGCTTCGACGACGGGCCGTCGAGCGCCGGGCGCGTCGAGGAGTCAGGAGACGGCGACCTCCGCGGTCGAGCGGCCCGCGATCCAGGTCGGCGCGATCAGCTGCACCTGATCCGTCGACCGGCCGTCGAGCTGGGCCATGGTCAGCTCGACCGCGCGGCGACCCGACTCCTCGGCGGGCAGCGGCACGACGTCGAGCGCCGGCACGAACTCGGCCGTGTCGAAGCTCGAGCAGGCCGAGACGACGGACACGTCGTCGGGCACGCGCAGGCCGCGGGCGGCGAGCGACCGGAGCACGGCGCGGTGGGCGCCCTCGTTGCAGTTCAGGACGAGCGCGGTCAGGTCGGGCAGCGCCTCCTGCAGCACCTCGACCGCGTCACGCAGGTCGCCGGGCGCCGGCGCGTGCGCGACGGCGCCGCGCAGCCCGCGGGGGTCGGCCTCGATCGCCGCGACGAAGGCGTCGCGGAACCGCGGAGCGAAGTTCGAGCCGTGCTCGTAGAGGGCCGCGGCGTGGCCCACCATGCCGATCGACCGGTGGCCCTGGTCGGCGAGCCGGCGGACCGAGGTGCGCGCCGCCTCCTCGAAGTCGAAGTCGACGCAGACGAGCCCGGTCGTGTCGCGGGGCACGCCGACGACCGTCGCCGGCAGGTCGAGCTCGCGCAGCAGCGGGAGGCGGACGTCATCGGTGTCGACGTCCATCAGCACGACGCCGTCGACCAGCTGGCTCGACGCCACGCGGCGGAGGCCCTCGAGCGGGTCGGCCTCGGTCAGCAGCAGGATGTCGTAGTCGTGGTGACGGGCCGCCGTCGCGATCGCGACGACGAACGACATGAACGCGGGCGGGTGCGTCTCGGCGTGCATGGGAGCGCTGAGGGCGAGGATGTTCGTCCGCGTGCCGGCCAGCATCCGGGCTCCGGCGTTGGCGCGGTAGCCGAGGTCGCGGACGGCCGCGTCGATCCGGAGGCGGGTGTCGGCCCGGATGGACCGCTTGCCGCTGAGCGCGTACGAGACGGTGCTGATCGAGACGCCGGCGGCCTTGGCAACGTCGTGGATCGTGGTCATCTCGGCCTCCTCGTCGAGTCGTCGTACATCTGGTCACTCGTCTCGGCGAAGCGCTTCGACGGCTGTGTCGGACCTGAGACTAAATCACCGTGAACGTTCACGCAAGGCGCGGGAGGACGCGCCGGGCCCCTTGCCTCTGCGCCGCCTGTGTGAATACGATGAGCCGATCCGCCCCTGGCCCCCGTTCGCGGGGTCGGCGAGGGCGGTCCTGCCTCGCGACAGCACGCGGCCACGACGACGTGGCGGCGTGGACTGTCCCGCGTCAGTTCGTGATTACAAGGGAGTAATCGTGGCCGTCGGTCCTGTCCGCACTCGTTCACCTCGCACCGCTGGCTCGTCCTCGCGACGCGCGCCCGGCTCCCGGCACCGCGCCCGCGGCCTGCTCGGCCCCGCCGCGCTGACCGCCGTCTCGGCCCTGCTGCTGAGCGGTCTGCCCGCGGTCGCCGCCTCGGCCGCGCCGGTCGACCTCGCGCGGTACGGCACGGTCGTCGCCTCGGCGACGCAGTCGGACAAGGACGGCACGTTCCCGGCCGACGCCCTGATCGACGGCGACTCGACCACGCGCTGGGCGAGCGGCAACGGACCCGACGAGGACGTCCCGTTCACCGCCTCCGTCACGGTCGACCTCGGCGGCGTCTCCCGCGTCGACTCGATCGGCATCGACTGGGAGACGTCGTACGCGTCGAGCTACCGGATCGAGACCACGCAGGGCGACCCGGCCCTCGAGGCGAGCTGGACGGTCGCGAAGACGGTGACGAGCGACGGCGAGCGGGACGAGGAGGCGGTCGGCACGCCCGACGCGCCCGTCGAGGCCCGCTACGTGCGGCTCAGCATGCTGCAGCGCGCGGCCGCGACCTGGGACCTGCCGCGCCAGCACTGGTACGGCTACTCGGCCTTCGGCCTGCAGGTCTTCGGGGAGTCGCAGACCCGCGCCGTCACGCTCGACCGGTCGACCGCGACGGTCGCCGCCGGGCAGCCGCTCGCCGTCGGGCTCAGCCTGACCGGCGCGAGCACCGAGCCGGTCACCGCGCGCGTCCGGTCGGCCGACGGCACCGCCGTCGCCGGCACGGACTTCGAGGCGGTCGACCAGGAGGTGACCTTCGCACCCGGCGAGACCACCGCCTCCGTAGTGGTCACGACCCTGTCGACGGGCGGCCTCAGCCCGCGTCGCGCCTTCACCCTGACGCTGTCCGAGCCGAGCGAGCCCGTGACGCTCGGGGCGCGGTCGACGCTGGCCGTCACCGTGACGCCGACCGGCGCGCTGCCGAACGTCGGCGCCACGACCGTGATCGACGACTTCGAGGGCGACGTGCCCGCCGGGTACTTCCCGTGGGGCGCGAACGGGCCGGTGACGCCGACGCTCGGCACCGTCACGGCCGATCGTGCGGGATCGTCGGGGACGAAGGCGCTCAGCGCGGTCGTCGCGGGGCCCACCACGCAGGCGGACTGGTTCGGCTTCGCGCACGACACCGCGGCCACCGACTGGAGCGACCACGACGGCTTCTCGTTCTGGTTCAAGGGGAACGCCACCGGCCTGCCGCTGCGGTACGAGCTGAAGAACGGCAACGACGCCCTCTTCGAGCAGACCGTGATCGACGACAGCACGGAGTGGAAGGAGGTCAGCGTGCTGTTCGCCGACCTCCGCTCGAAGACGGCCCCGACCAGCGACGCCCGCTTCGACCCCTCCGCCTCGACCGGCTTCGCCGTCACCCTGACGGCCCTCGGCGCGGGCACCTGGCTGTTCGACGACGTCGCCGTGTTCGACCGCGCGACGATGATCGAGGACTTCGAGGGCGACGTGGACCTCACGACCGGGGCCGACCCGGTCGGCTTCTTCACGTGGGGCTCCCCCGCGCCGCTCGAGCCGACCATCAGCCGCGAGGTGACGACCCAGGAGCGCGCCGGCGTCGCCGACAACCACGTGCTGAGCGGCACCTACTCGATCCCCGAGGGCGGCTACGGCGGGCTCAGCCACGACCTGGCCGACGCGCAGGACTGGTCGAGCTACCAGGGCCTGCGGTTCTGGTGGTACGCCTCCCAGGCGAACAACCCCGCGTCGCCCACCGCGGGCGCCGATCTCAAGGTCGAGATCAAGGACGGCGACCCCGCGGGCGGCGGCGACACCGCCGAGACCAGCGAGCTCTGGGCCGCCACGTTCAAGGACAACTGGGGCAGCAGCACCAGCCGCTGGAAGCTCGTCGAGCTGCCCTTCTCGTCGTTCACGCCGTCGGGCTACCAGCCCGGCGACGACGCGACGAAGAACGGCACCCTCGACCTGACGAGCGCGTTCGGCTACTCGATCACCTTCGCCCCCGGCACTCCGGCGCCGGTCGGCTGGGCGATCGACGACACGCAGGTCTACGGGACCCCCGCGACCGCCGCCTCCGTGACCGTCGACTCGACGCAGGACGTCTGGCTCGTCGACGCGGGCGACACCGCGGAGGTGCCGCTCACCCTCTCGACGGCGGGCGACGAGCCCCTCGCCTCCGACGTCGTCGTCGACTGGGCGACCGCCGACGGCACCGCGGTCGAGGGCGTCGACTACGACGCGGCCTCGGGCACGGCGACGTTCCCGGCCGGCTCGCCCTCGGGGACGGTCCAGACGATCAGCGTGACGACCCGCGCCTCCTCGGGGCCGGCCGAGTCGAAGGAGCTGCAGCTGACGCTCGCGTCGACCACGGCCAAGGTCGGCGAGGGGCCGCGCATCGTGATCGGCGCGCACGACCTGCCCTACCTCGACGCGTCGCTGCCGACCGCCGAGCGCGTCGCCGACCTGCTCGGGCGGATGACGCTCGAGGAGAAGGTCGGCCAGATGGCCCAGGCCGAGCGCCTCGGACTGTCGTCGCCGAGCGACATCAGCGGACGCGCCCTCGGCTCGCTGCTCAGCGGCGGAGGCTCGGTGCCGCAGGGCAACACCGCCGTTGCCTGGGCCGACATGGTCGACGGCTACCAGCGCGAGGCGCTCTCGACCCGCCTGCAGATCCCGATGATCTACGGCGTCGACGCCGTGCACGGCCACAGCAACGTGGTCGGGGCGACGATCTTCCCGCACAACACCGGCCTCGGCGCGACCCGCGACCCGGCGCTCGTCGAGCAGATCGCCCGCGTCACGGCGCAGGAGGTGCGCGCGACCGGCGTGCCGTGGACCTTCGCCCCCTGCCTCTGCGTCTCGCGCGACGAGCGCTGGGGCCGCAGCTACGAGTCGTTCGGCGAGGACCCGGATCTCGTCCGCACCTTCGCGGCCCCCTCGGTGATCGGCCTGCAGGGCGACGACCCGACCGACATCGGCGGCGCCGACGAGGTGCTGGCCACCGCCAAGCACTGGGCCGGCGACGGCGGCACCACGTACGACGAGTCCGTCGTCGGCACCGGCGCGTACCCGATCGACCAGGGCGTCACCGAGGCCGAGTCGCTCGAGGACTTCACCCGGCTGCACGTCGACCCGTACCTGCCTGCCCTCGAGGCCGGCGTCGGCACGATCATGCCGTCGTACTCGGCGGTCGACCTCGGCGACGGGCCCGTGCGCATGCACGAGAACGCCGCGCTCAACAACGATCTGCTCAAGGGCGACCTCGGGTTCCAGGGGTTCCTCATCAGCGACTGGGAGGGCATCGACAAGCTGCCGGGCGGCAGCTACGCCGACAAGGCCGTCCGCTCGGTGAACGCCGGGCTCGACATGGCGATGGCGCCCTACAACTACGGCGCGTTCATCGACAGCATCGTCGCGGCCGTCGGCTCGGGCGCCGTGTCGCAGTCGCGGGTGGACGACGCCGTGCGGCGCATCCTCACGCAGAAGTTCGACCTGAACCTGTTCGAGCAGCCCTTCGCCGACCGCACCAACGTCGACGGCGTCGGCAGCGCCGCGAACCGTGCGGTGGCCCGCCAGGCCGCGGCCGAGTCGCAGGTGCTGCTGAAGAACGCAGGAGGCGCGCTGCCGCTGGCTGCGGACGCCGACCTCTACGTGGCCGGCTCCAGCGCCGACGACCTCGGTCGCCAGATGGGCGGCTGGACGATCAGCTGGCAGGGCGGGTCGGGCGACACGACGACCGGCACGAGCATCGCCGAGGGCATCCGCGAGGTCGCGCCCGGCGCGACCGTCACGGTGAGCCCCGGCGCCACTGAGCCGATCCGCTCGGACCAGACCGGCGTCGTGGTCGTCGGCGAACGGCCCTACGCGGAGGGACAGGGCGACGTCGGCAACAACGGCTCGAGCCTGTCGCTCACGCCGGCCGACCAGGCCGTCGTCGAGAAGGTCTGCGCGGCGACCTCGTCGTGCGTCGTGCTCGTCGTGTCGGGCCGCCCGCAGCTGCTCGGCGACGTCGTCGGGCTCGCCGACGCGGTGGTCGCGTCGTCGCTGCCGGGCTCCGAGGGCGCCGGCGTGGCCGACGTGCTCTTCGGCCGCCTGCCCTTCGCCGGGCGCCTGCCCGTGACCTGGGCGGCCAGCGCCGACCAGGTGCCGATCAACGTGGGCGACGCCGACTACTCGCCGCTGTACCCGTACGGCTGGGGCCTGCGCACCGACGGCGCGCGCGACCGGCTGGAAGCGCTCGTCGCGTCGCTGCCCGCGGGCGCGGCCCGCGACGGCGTGCAGGACGTGCTCGACGGCGACGTCTGGGCGGCGGACGGGACGGTGGCAGGCGGGGACGCCGAGGCCGTCACGCGCCTCCTCCGCTCGCTGGTCGAGGCGGTCGGCCCGTTCTCGGGGACCGACCTCGACTCGATGGGCGCGGCCGACGACCTCGTGTCTGTCGCCCGCGACCTCGCGCAGGACGCGATGGTCGACGGGACGGCCGCCACCGGGCCCGCGGGCGTCGGCGCGGCGGCGCTGACCGCCGACGCGGAGAACGCGTTGCAGCGCGGGCTGCCCGACGTGGCGCTCGCGCGCCTCGCGACCGTGCTGGGCGTCGACCTCGGCGTCGTCGAGCCGGCCAAGACGGTCGTGCCGGGCACGCTCTCGCCGGCCACGGCACGGCCGGGCGACACGGTGTCGATCACGGCGACCGGCTTCGTCGCGGGCGAGGAGCTCGCCGGGACGATCTTCTCCGAGCCGCAGTCGATCGGCGACACGACCGCGACCGTCGCCGGGGTGGGCGTGCTGCGGTTCGTCGTGCCGGCCGACCTCGAGCCGGGGGCGCACGTCGTCGAGCTCGAGGGCGGCGCGCAGCTCGCTCGGGCGACGCTGACGGTGCTCGCCGCCGCGGGGCCGGGCGACCCCGGTGACCCCGGTACGCCGGGCGGGGGCACCCCGGGCGGCGGCACGCCGGGTGCGGGCACTCCGGGCGGCGGTACACCGGGTGCGGGCACGCCGGGCGGCGGCACTCCGGGCGCGGGCGCAGGCGTCGGCGGCGGGTCGGGCGGCGCGGCCGCCGTGGCCGGCCGCGACGGCCTCGCCTTCACCGGCTCGGACGCCTGGGTCGGCATCGCCGGCACGGCGCTCCTGCTGATCGCGGTCGGTGCGTGGCTGACGCTGCGCCGCCGCCGCCCCGGCGCCCTCGGCGACGAGTAGCCGGCCTCCGGCGGCGGCGGCGGCCGGCTCGGCTCGCTGCGTCACCTCGAACCGCGTTCCGAACCATGAACCGCGTTCTTTCGCGGTTCATGGTTCGGTTCGCGGTTCATCGCCCACGGGACGATGAGGGGGCGCGACGGGCGCGCGGGGCGCGCGGGGCAGGCGGGGCGCACGGGGTGCGGGCGCGGGATCCGAGCGGGAGGGCGGGCTGCCGCGAGCCACCCGTCGCCCGCCTGGAACACCCCGGAGTGGACGGAACACCCCGGAACTACGGGGTGCTTCGTCCACTCGGGGGTGTTCGGCGTGCCGGGCGCGGGGCGCGGGGCGCGGCGAGTGCGCGACGCGCTACGCCGGCGCGGCGAGTGCGCGGCGCGCTACGCGGACTCGCGGAGCAGCAGCGTGCGCGCGACGCGGCGCCGCGGCGGCTCCGCGCCGGCGAGCATGTCGGCCACGACCTCGACCGCGACGCGCGCCAGCTCGGCCTTGTCGATCGAGAGCGTCGTCAGCTCCGGGGTGACGAGCGAGCCGAGGTCGAGCCCGTCCATGCCGACGACGGCGACGTCGTCCGGCACGACGACGCCGAGCCGCGCGAGGCCCTTGAGCGCCCCGATCGCGAGCACGTCGTTGAAGGCGAGCAGGGCGTCGGCGTCCGGGTACGCCCGGAGCAGCTCCGCGACCGCCCGCACCCCGTCGGCGTGCGTCTGCTCGACCCGCACCTCCGAGGCGGGGCTCCACGCCAGGCCGTGCTCGGCGAGGTACTCGCGGTAGGCGAGGGCCCGCCCCGAGCCCTCCACGCCGGAGTCGATCATCGCGACCCGGCTGCGGCCCGCCGCCCTGAGGTGGTCGAGGGCGCTGCGCACGGCCGTCCGTGTCTCGATCTCGATGACGCCCTGGGCGCCTCCGTCGGGATCGGTGTCGACCTCGACCGTCGGGACTCCCGCGACCTGCTCGCGCAGGTCGCCGAGCGGCATGAGCGAGACGAGCACGTCGACGCGCGGCACCAGGGACGCGAGGCTCTCCCGGGCCACGGAGGCGTCGTGCCCGAGGTCGCAGAGCAGCACGCCCCAGCCGCGTGCGGTCGCGGCCCGGCTGAACTCCGACGCGACCTCCGGGTAGTAGGGGTTGCGGAGGTCGTCGAGCACGAGTCCGACCGTCACCTGCCGGCCCTTGACCAGGCCCTGGGCCGCACGGTTCGGCCGGTAGTTCAGCTCGCGGGCCGCCTGCACGACGCGTTCGCGCGTCGCCGCGCTGACGTCGGGCAGGCCGTTGAGCGAACGGGTCACCGTCTGGCGCGAGACACCGGCGACCCGGGCCACGTCGAGGATCGTGGCAGGGCGAGGGAGGCGGGGGCCGGCAGTCGTCACCCCCTGAGGTTACTGGTAGCGTCGTCGATGGCCGTGAACGTTCACGGTCGCTCGCTCGCTCGACTGCACGGCCCCGCGACCGCCCGCTCGCTCGCCGGGTGCTCGCCGACCCCGTGAAGGACACCGATGTCTCCCCTCCGAACTCCCGCCGACGCGACCGCCGCCTCCTCGACCCTCGCCGCCTCCTCGACCCTCGCTGCCTCCTCGACCTCCGACCGTCTGGCCGAGCCGGGCGCCGCCGCCCGCTGGGCCGTGCTCGGCGCCGGCTCGATCGCCCGGAAGTTCGTCTCGCAGCTGCCCTCGTCGGGCGGGGTGCTCGCCGCGGTCGGCAGCACCGACGCGGGGCGCGCCGCCGAGCTCGCGACGTTCGCCGTCGAGCAGGGCGCGGCGCCCGCCGGCGAGGCGCCCCGCGCGGAGGGCGCCGCGGGCGCCTCCACCGCGGTCGTCCGCACCGGGACGTACGCCGAGGTCCTCGCCGACCCGACGATCGACGCCGTCTACGTGGCGACGGTGCACACCACCCACGCTCGCCTCGTGCTCGACGCTGTCGCCGCCGGCAAGGCCGTGCTCTGCGAGAAGCCGCTGTCGCCGAACGCGGGCACCACGATGGCCGTCGCCGACGAGGCTCGCCAGGCCGGGGCGACCCTCGTCGAGGCGGTCATGTACCGGTTCCACCCGCAGACGCGGGCCCTGCTCGAGCTCGTCCGCGACGGCGCGATCGGCGAGCTCGTGCACGTCGACGCCGCGTTCTCGTTCGCGGCCTCCGAGCGTGAGGGCCGCCTGTTCGACGTCGACACGGCCGGCGGCGGGATCCTCGACGTGGGCGGCTACCCCGTCTCGCTGGCGCGCGCCGTCGTCGGGGCCGCTCGCGGCCGCGCGTTCGCCGAGCCCCTCGCCGTGACCGCCAAGGGCACGCTCGGCCCCACCGGCGTCGACGAGTGGACCCTGGCCCAGCTCGACTTCGGCGACGGCGTGACCGCGGCCGTGCGGTGCGGCGTCCGCGTCGACGACGCCAACATCGCGACGATCACCGGCTCGCTCGGCAGCGTCGTGCTCACCGACCCGTGGTTCGGCGACGACGCGGAGCTGACCGTCCGCACCGTCGACGGCGAGACGCGCACCCTGTCGTTCCCCGGGGCACAGCCCTACGGCCTCGAGGCCGCCGCGACGATCGCCGCCCTGCGCGACGGCACCGGCGAGGCCGCCGAGATCAGCCTCGACGACAGCGTCGGCACCGCCCGCGTGCTCGACCAGTGGCGTGCCGCGATCGGCCTGCGCTACCCGTTCGAGCGCGAGGACGTCGACATCCCCACCGTCACCGGCCGCCCGCTCACCGTCTCCCCCGACGCCCCGATGGTCTACGGCGAGATCGCCGGGGTCGGCAAGAAGGTGTCGCGACTGGTCATGGGAGTGGACAACCAGCAGGACCTGGCGCACGCCTCCTCGATCTTCGACCACTTCGTCAGCCAGGGCGGCAACGCGTTCGACACCGGCTGGCTCTACGGCGACGGCGAGATGGAGGCGCGGCTCGGCCGCTGGATCGCGAACCGCGGCATCCGCGACGACGTCGTCGTCATCACGAAGGGCGCGCACACGCCCTACTGCGACCCCGAGTCGCTCACCCGCCAGCTGCTCGAGAGCCTCGACCGCCAGGGCACCGACCACGCCGACATCTACATGATGCACAGGGACAACACCGACGTGCCCGTGGGCGAGTTCGTCGACGTGCTCGACGAGCACCGCCGGGCCGGGCGCATCCGCGTCTACGGCGGCTCGAACTGGACCCCCGCCCGTGTCGACGAGGCGAACGAGTACGCCCGCGCCCACGGCCGCGCCGAGTTCTCGGTGCTCTCGAACCACTTCGGCCTCGCCGAGGCCTACGACGTGCCGTGGGCCGGGTGCGAGCACGTCACCGACCCCGAGTCGAAGCAGTGGCTCGAGCAGCGCCAGATCCCGCTGCTGCCATGGTCGTCGCAGGCGCGCGGCTTCTTCACGGGCCGGGCCCGCCCCGACGACCTCACCGACGCGGAGCTCGTGCGCTGCTACTACAGCGACGACAACTTCGAGCGCCTGCGCCGCGCGGAACAGCTCGGAGCCGAGCACGGCGTCGCGGCGACGGCGATCGCCCTGGCGTACGTGCTGCACCAGCCGTTCCCGACGTTCCCGCTGTTCGGTCCGCGCACCATCTCGGAGGCGCGGTCGTCGATGCGCGGCCTCAGCGTCTCGCTCTCGGACGAGCAGGTCGCCTGGCTCGACCTGCGCTGACCCGGCTGCGTCTCTCGTCATTCAGGAAGATGGGTCCTGGGTCGCGCAACTCAGGACCCGTTCGTCCTGACCTGTGCACGACTCAGGACCCGTGCACGCTCGATTCCTGACCGCTGACGTCGAGACAGCGGGCCGAGGAGGCGCGAGCCCCGTCCCCCCGACGTGGCCACCACCTCCTCGGTAACAGTCAGGTAACGCACCAATCTCATCCAGCGAGGGTGGCGAACCCCTGTCAACTCCCCACCGGGAACCACAGACAAGGAGAAACCCATGAACATCTCGCGCAAGACCATCACCAAGTCCGCCTTCGGCATCGTCGCCTCCGGCGCCCTCATCTTCAGCCTCGCCGCCTGCTCCTCGACCGACGCCGGCACCGGCTCGTCGTCCTCCGCTGCCCCGTCGTCGTCCTCGTCGGCCGCCAGCACCGAGCCCGTCGCCTCGCTCCCCGACCTCAGCAAGGGCGTCGACACCCAGGTCGCCGTCGACGCGTCCTTCGTCGAGGCCCTCACCAGCCTCGGCCTCACCCCCGGAGTCGTCGGCACCGCCGGATTCGACGCCACCACCGGCACCTTCTCCTTCCCCATCACCGGCGGCAACGTCGACTACTACGACCCCTCCTCCGACGTGCGCCCCTACGTCCAGGGCGAGATCGACCACGACGGCTCCGGCCTGTCCCTGACCGCCGCCGACGGCACCGTCGTCGAGCTCACCGACTTCCGCATCGACCCGGGCGAGAGCAAGCTCTACGGCACCGTCACCGCCAACGGCACCGTCGCCGCAGAAGACGCCTACCTCTTCAACCTCTACGGCGGCTCGCTCAAGCCCCTCCAGATGGAAGGCACCAACGCCGTCCTCGAGGGCACCACCGTCCACATCAGCCCCGACGCCGCCGGCCTGCTGAACCAGACCTTCAACACCGACGCCGTCCAGGACGAGATGCTCGTCGGCGTCGCGAAGATCACCGTCGCCACCGAGTAGGGTCCGCCCTCACCCGAGTGACGACGACACCGGCCCCGACCCTGCACGTGGGCCGGTGTTCCCGGTGGGGCCCCGCTCTGCGCTCCGGCGCGGGGCGGGGTTCTCCCTCCGCTCGGTCATGAACCGTCAGAAAAGGTCCTTTCCCTTCTGGGAAAGGACCTTTTCTGTCGTCTCGCCGCGCGGCGACGGGACAGAGACGGGACCGACTCGGCACCGTCACCGTTCAGGAGGTGCGGGCCCGCGCCTCCTGAACTGTGCACGACTCAGGACTCCTGCTCCCCCCGTTGCGCGACTCAGGACAGATCTTCCTGAACGGGGAGAGCCCGGGCTAGCCGGTGACGACCGCGATCTCGTTGGCCGCGACGCCGAGGTCGCCCGTGGCCGTGACCTCGCCGGTCGCGACGTCGACCGCGTGGATCGAGCCCGACGCCGGGTCGGTCACGTACGCGGTGTCGCCGACGACCGAGAGGCTCGGGTGCGAGTCCTGCCACTCGGCGGGCCCCTCCCACGCCTCGATCACGGGGAAGGACGCCCCGAAGGAACCGGCGGCGACGTCGAGCACGTGCAGCGCTCCGTCGGTGCCGAGCACGAGCGCGTCGTCGTCCGCGGTGCGGCCGACGCCCTTCCAGGTGTACGCCACGCCGTCGGGCAAGTCGAGCACCTGCGAGCTGGCGGCGGCCGTGTCGACCATGGTGAGCTGCGTCAGCTCGTAGCCCTCGGAGTCGGGGTCGCTGTTGTAGTCGCCGAGCATGACGGGCGACGAGTCGGTGACGTAGGCGTTGCCGGTGCGGCCGTACTCGTCCGCGGCGGCGATCTTCGTGAACGCGCCGTCGTCGTACAGGAGGACGCCGTCGCTGCAGCCGAACACCGCGACCTCGTCGGCCGTGGTGCCCTCGCCGTGCACGGAGGGGCACTCCTCGCTGCGCGCGGTCTCCTCGCCCGAGGCGTCGAGCGCGCGCACGCCGACCCGGGACTCCGAGTCGCCGATCGTCGTCAGCAGGGTGCCGTCCTCGAGCTCGATCGAGACGCCGTGGTGGGCCTCCGGCGACGAGATCGTCTCGGTCGCCGGCAGCTCGCCGGTCGACGAGACGTCGAGCAGGTCGGCGGTGTCGAAGACGGTGGTGTCGCCGGTGCCGTCCGAGAACAGGATCGTCTTGTCGCCGTGGCGCACGACGTGGCCGGGCGTCGGCGCCTCGAACACGAGGTCGGTGAGCTCGGGCTCGGCGGTGTAGTGAACGGACTCTGCCGACGTCCCGTCGGCGGTCCAGGCCCCGGTGTCGAGCACCTGGAACCCCTCCTCGGTCGAGACGAGCACGTGCCGTCCGTCACCGGCCGGGTTGACCCGGTTGAAGCCGGCCAGCTCGATGTCGGCCACGGTCTCGAGGGTGGTCGCGTCGAGCACGAGCACCCCGCCGTCGTAGGTGGCCGCGATGCGGGGCTGCGCCGAGGAGGCGGTGGTCGCGCCCGCCCCGGAGGCCGCGCCGGTCGCGCCGTCGCCCCCCGCGCCTCCTGCACTCGAGCACGCCGTGAGGGCGAGCGCGGCCGAGGCGGCGAGGGCGAGGCCCGCGAGGGCCCTGGTCTGGTGTCGCGAGATCTGGTGTCGCTGGGTCATGTGATCCGTTTCCGTGTTCGGTGATGGGGGTGGTGCGGGCCGGTCAGGGCGACAGGCCGGTCGCGATGAGCTGCTCGTTCGAGCGCATCATCTCGAGGTAGGTCTCGGCTCCCCCGCCGGGGGCGCTGAGCGACTCGGTGTGCAGGGCGACGACGTCGACCTCGACGTCGGCCTCGTCGGCGAGGACCTGCACGAGGCGGTCCGGCTGGGAGGCGTCGGCGAAGATCGTCGCGACCCCCGCCTCCTCGATCGCGTCGGTGAGCCCGGCGAGGTCGGACGCGCTCGGCGCCGCCAGCGTCGTGCCGCTCGGCAGCACGGCCCCGACGACGCGGAACCCGTACCGCTCGGCGAGGTAGCCGAAGACGTGGTGGTTCGTGACGAGCGCACGACGCTCGGCGGGGATCGCGCCGAAGCTCGCCTCGAGGTCGGCGTCGAGCTGCTCGAGCTGGCCCCGGTAGGAGGCGGCGGCCGACTCGAGCGCACCGGCGTCGAGGCCGTCCACCTGCGTCGCCAGCTCGCGCTCGAGCCCGTCGACGACGTCGAGCATCCGCTGCGGGTCGGTCCAGAAGTGCGGGTCGAGCTCGCCCTCGGCGTCTCCCTCGGCGTAGGCCAGGGGCTCGATCAGGTCCCCGGCCTCGACGACGGGCACGCCCGCCGCGGCGGCGGAGTCGACGTGCTGCTGCAGGCCCTCCTCGAGGCCGAGGCCGTTCGAGACGACCAGGTCGGCGTCGCGGAGGTCGGCGGCCTCACGGGCCGAGATCTCGACGCTGTGCGGGTCGGCTCCCGGGGGCATCAGGGTGACGACGTCGGCCTGGTCGCCGATCAGCTCGCCGACGACGTCGCCGAGGATGTTCGTCGTGACGACGACGCGCGGGGTGCCGGCGGCCGCGCCGCCTGTGCCGGCGGGGCCGCCGGTGCCGCCGTCGGCGAGGGCCGAGCAGCCGCTCGTGACGAGCAGCACGGCGAGGGCGGCGGCGGCGGCTGCCGCGGTTGCTGTTGCCCGTGCGGGTCGCCCGGGTCTGACACCCCCGAGTGGACCATGCACCCCGGAATGACGGGGTGTTCCGTCCACTCTGGGGTGCCGGAGGGGGGCGGGCGCGGGCGCGGCGGCGGAACCGGCGAGGAGGCGCGCGCGGCTCATCGACCCGTCTCCACGACCAGGCGGCCGGGCAGCGGCAGCGTGCGGGCTACCCGCGCCGAGTCGGCGTGGTCGATCTCGTGCACGACTCCCGCCGACGGCGAGTTCACGTAGCTGCGCGACGCGTCGACCTCGAGCACGACGCCCGCGGGCAGCTCGGGCCCGTCGGCTCCGGCGACGAGGTCGGCGGCGACCAGCGGCTCGGTCCGGGCGAGCACGCCCTCGGGCGAGAGGACCACCACGCGTCCGGAGGTGTCGACCGCCACGACCGTGTCGTCGGAGTCGCCGACGGCCGTCGCTCGCAGGAGCGGCTCCGGGGTCTCGATCAGCGTCCAGCTGCGGGCCCGCGTGTCGAGCAGCCAGGCACCGCGGGTGCCGGCGACGGAGGCGACGGCCGGGCGTCCGGGACGCGCCTGGAACGAGGTGGCCACGTCCGACGCGGCCGTCCCGACCGGGTACGGGATGCGCTCGAGCGTCACGTCGCCGACGCTGTCGGCGGTGGCGAGCACGGCGCCGTCGGCGCAGCCGACGACGACGCCGACGCGGGTCGCTGCCGAGCCTCGGAGGGCGGGGCAGGGCTCCTCGAGGCCGTCGACGGGCTCGCCCTCGGCGGTCGTGACGACGACCGTGTCGGCGAGCACGGGCGAGGCCGGCCCGGAGGCGTCGGCTCCGTCGCCGACGACGCTCGCGATCAGCTGGTCGCCGAGCGGCACGAGCACGCCGTCGTGCGGCGTCCCCTCGGTCCGGCCGACCACGTCGAGCTCGCCGTCGGCCAGGGCGTCGCCGTCGAGCACGAGCCCCGCGCCGGTGGCCGGCCAGGACGCGGCGGTGAGGGAGGCGCTGGAGGCGGCCCGCACCTCCTGCGGACCGCCCTCGGACGCACCGGCCTCGTCGGAGCCGCTGCCGGCGCCGCTGCCGCTGCCGGTGCCGGTCTCGACGCCGAGGTCGGCCAGGTCCTCGGGCTCGGCGACGACCCGGGGATCCGCGAGGTAGTAGTGCGAGTGGTCACCGTGGGGCACCGTCCAGGCGCCGCCGTCGACGACGGTGAGCCGCCCGTCCGGGGTCGCCGCGAAGAGGTGCCGGCCGTCGGTCGTGAGCGAGGAGGCGTCGCCGAGCGAGCCCCCGGACGCCAGCTCGACGATGTCGCCCGAGGCAGGGTCGAGGGCGCTCAGCACGTCGCCGTCGAGGGCGACGAGGCGGAGCTGCGGCTCCTGGAGCTCGCGGGCTCCCTCGACGTACCCGTGCGGGACGGCGGTCTCGTCGGCACCGGTCGTGCCGGCGTCGGTCGCGCCGGCGTCGGTCGTGCCGGCGTCATCGGCGTCGTCGGCGGAGCCGGGGCTACAGGCCGAGAGGGCGAGCAGCGCGACGAGGGCGGCGGGGAGGAGGGCTGTGCTTCTTCTGGTCACGAGTGCGGGGTCGCTTCCTGTCGCGCCGCGGGCGCGAAGTCGAGGGTCGGGCGGTCAGGTGCGGGGTGGGCGGCGACGGAGTCGACGAGCGCGGACGCCGTCGCCCCGGCGGTCGCGTCGGACGTCGATGCCGAGGAGGCGCGGTCTCCGACCACGGCACGCGCTGCGGCCGACAGCCCGGCCAGCGCCACGGCGCACGCGGCGATGCTCGCGCCCGCCGCCGTCGAGGCGTGCCACGAGACGAGCAGCCCGACGAGCACGGCCAGGGCACCGACGAGAGCGGCGGCGGCCATGGTGGTGGGGATGCGACGGGTCCACTGGGCGGCGGCCACGGCCGGGGCGATCAGGAGGCCCACGACGAGGAGGCTGCCGACCGCCTGGTACGAGGCGACGACGACGAGGGTGACGAGCCCCACCAGCACGACGTGGGCGAGCCCCGGGCGGAGGCCGGACGTGCTCGCGACCCGGGGGTCGAAGGCGAGGGCCACGAAGGGGCGGTGGAACGCGGCCGTGACCACGACCCCGACGACGACCGCGACGGCGATGAACACGAGGTCGCCCTGGTCGACGGCCAGCACGTCGCCGAACAGCACGGCCGTGAGGTCGGTGGCGAACGAGCGCGAGCGGGAGACGATCACGACGCCCACGCTGAGCATCGCGACGTAGAGCAGGCCGATGGCGGTGTCGGGAGAGACCCGCGATCGTCGCGTGACGAGCCCGACGCCGGCCGTCATCACGGCGGCGCTGACGGCGGCGCCGAGCACGGCGGGCAGCCCGAGGAGCGCCGCCAGGGCGACGCCGGGCAGGACTCCGTGCGCCATGGCCTCGCCGAGGAACGCCATGCCGCGGACGACGACCCAGGTGCCGACGACGCCGCAGAGCACGGCGACGAGCACGCCGCCGACGAGGGCCCTGAGCATGAACGCCGTGCTGAACGGGTCGAGGAGGAAGGTCACGAGGCACGACCATACATGAAAACGATTATCAGTATGATCAGGGCATGGACATCGCACCGGGACCCCTCGCGCCGCCCGCGGCGGCCGCCCGCGACCTCGCCGCCGCCACCGACCCTGCCCTCACGCCCGCCCATGACCTCACCCCCGGCCGCGCCGGACGGGTCTCGGGGACGGTCGCGCGCCTCCTCGGCGTCAGCGCCCGCCACGACGGACGCACCGCCCTGCAGGGCGTCGACCTGGAGGTGCGTGCCGGGCGCCTGACCGTGCTCGTCGGGCCGAACGGCTCGGGCAAGTCGACGCTGCTGGGCGTGCTCGCCGGCACCCACCGCGACCTGGAGGGGCAGGTCGACGTGCCTGCATCGGGCACGACGGCGTTCGTCGTGCAGCGGAGCGCGGTCACCGACCGGCTGCCGATCACCGTGCGGGAGACCGTGTCGATGGGTCGGTGGGCGTCACTCGGTCCGTGGCGGCCGCTCGGGCGGCGGGACCGTGCCGTGGTGGACGACTGCCTCGAGGCGCTCGACGTCGCCGACCTGGCACGGCGTCCGCTGGCGGCGTTGTCGGGCGGGCAGCGGCAGCGCGTGCTCGTGGCTCAGGGGCTCGCACGCCGGGCCGACCTGCTGCTGCTCGACGAGCCGACGGCCGGGGTCGACGCCTCCGCCACAGCCCTGATCCGAGCAGCCGTCGACGCCGAGCTCGCCCGCGGGGCCACCGTCGTCGAGGCGACCCACGACCACGCGCTGCGCGGGCCGGGCATCGACGTCGTGCACCTCGTGGACGGCCGTCGCGTGGGGTGAGCGCGGCTGCACGCGCTGCACGCGCGGCGGCTGCAGCCGCCGCACGCGTCTCCCCGGGCGCGAGCTACACCCCTGAACCCGCACTACGCCCCCTGATCGCGCGGTGCAGTGCGGGTCTGAGGGTGCAGCTCGCTCTGCGGCCGCGGCGCGCACGGCGCGCACGGCACGCGCGACGACCGGACCCCGCGAACGCGCGCACACCGGAGGGTGCGCGTGGGTCCGCGGGGTGGAGACGGCGCGCGATGATGGTCGGTGTGCAGCTACCGCATAGTGGGCCCCCGCGTGAGCCCGACGCGGGCACCGACGCCGAGGCGGGCGCGGGTGCGGGTGCGGACGCCGTCCGTGCGGCCTACGCCGAACGCGCCGGCGAGTACGCGGCAGCGCTCGGCTCGATGAGCACGGTGCACCCCGACGACCTCGACCTCGTCACCCGCTGGGCCGGGGGCCTCGACGGCCCCGTGCTCGACCTCGGATGCGGTCCGGGCCACTGGACGGCGTTGCTCGCGCGGCGCGGCGGGCTCGACGTGTCCGGAGCCGACCCCGTGCCCGCGTTCGTGCAGCACGCCCGACGCACGCACCCGGGCGTCCGCTACGAGGTCGACTCGGCGGAGCACCTGCGTGCCGCCGACGGGAGCCTGGGCGGGGTGCTCGCGTGGTACTCGCTGATCCACCACGCTCCGGACGCGATCGGGGAGCCGTTGCGCGAGATCGCGCGCGTCCTGCGGCCGGGCGGGCGCCTCCTCGTGGGGTTCTTCGAGGCGTCGGCGCTCGAGCCGTTCGACCACGCGGTCGTGACTGCCTGGCGCTGGCCGGTCGACGAGCTCGCCGCACAGCTCGGGTCAGCGGGGCTCACCGTCCTCGAGACGACGACGCGCACCGACCCCGGCTCACGCCCGCACGCGGCCCTGATCGCCGAGCACCGCATCGGCCGCTGACCGGGAAGCCCCTGCGCGGCCTGCGCAGCCCGGGCTCGGACACCGCCGAGTGGACGCGACACCGGCGAACGACGAGGTGTTCCGTTCACTCGGCGGCGTCAGGGGGAACAGGCGGCAGGTGGCAGACGGCCGGGAACGACGCTGCCGGACGGCCGGACGCCCCGCCGCCGGGGAGGCAGCGGGGCGTCCGGACGAACGGGAATGCTCGGTGCGACTAGTACGAACCGGCCCCCGAGGAGACGGCGGCCGAGTCGGCGAGGAGCGCCCGCGACCCCGAGACGCCCAGGCGCGTGGCGCCGGCGGCGACGTACTTCTGCGCGTCGGCGAGGGTGCGCACGCCGCCCGAGGCCTTGACGCCGAGGCGTCCGCCGACGGTCTCGGCCATCAGCGTGACCGCGTGCTCGGACGCACCGCCGGCCGGGTGGAACCCGGTCGAGGTCTTGACGAAGTCGGCACCGGCGGACTCGGCGGCCTTGCAGGCACCGACGATGGCGTCGTCGCTCAGCGCTGCCGACTCGATGATGACCTTGAGCACGGTCGGGGCCGGGACGGCCTGGCGGACGGCGGCGATGTCCTCCTCGAGGGAGGCGTAGTCGCCGGCGACCGCGGCGCCGACGTCGATCACCATGTCGACCTCGTCGGCCCCGGCACGGACGGCCTCGGCCGCCTCGGCGGCCTTGACCGCGGAGGTGTGCTTGCCGCTGGGGAACCCGGCGACGACGGCGACCTTGAGGTCGGCGCCCTCGGGCAGCACGAGGGGCAGCATCGACGGCGAGACGCAGACCGAGTACGTGCCGAGCTCGACGGCCTCGGCGATCAGGGCGTCGACGTCGGCGCGGGTCGCCTCGGGCTTGAGGAGGGTGTGGTCGATGAGGCGCGCCGCGTCGGCGCTGGTGAGGGTCGTCTCGGTCATGAGACCAGGGTACGGCGGTCGACCGCACCGTCCGGCGCCGCGTCGCCGTCGGCCCCGCCGTCCCGGACCTCGACGACCGAGGCCGTCGGGTGCTGGGCGAGGAACCGGTCAGCCGTGCGGAGCGACATCGCCATCTGCAGCAGGGCGGGGTTCGCCACGACGGCGCTGGGGAACGTCGAGTTGTCGCAGACCCACAGGTTGGCCACGTCGAAGCTGCGGCCGTCGGGGTCGACCACGGCGTCGGCCGCGTCGTCGCCCATGCGGCAGGTGCCGAGGGTGTGCGCCGTCCGGGCCAGGACCCGTATGTCGGTGCCGCCCGCAGCCTCGACGATCGACCTCATGGTGCGGATCGCGTGCTCGTCGATGGCCTGCTCGTTCGGGCCCGCCGTGAACGAGATGCGCGCCTTGGGCACGCCGACCCCGTCGAGCTCGTCCGACAGCACGAGGCGGTTCTCGTCGCTCGGCAGGCACTCGGCGTTGATGCCGATGCCCGCCAGGTGCCGGTACCCGCCGATGACGTCGGCCAGCTCGTCGCCCCAGAGCCCCCCGCCGCGCACCAGCGTCGTGGCGAGCGTGAGCGGAGGCACGCCCAGGCTCTGGATGAGGTAGCCGCCCACGAAGTCGGCGTCCGCCGGCGCCCTCAGGTCTTCGGTGATGATCGACGACGGGTAGCCGCGGTGCCCGCGCATCTCGCCCGCGAAGGTGCCCCAGACCTGGGTCGCGCCGTGCGCCATGAAGTTGCGACCGACTTGGCCGCTGCTGTTCGCGAGGCCGGTGTGCAGCAGCAGCCGCGGGGTCTCGACGCCGCCGGCGCAGAGGAACAGGGCCGCGGTGCGCTGCCGGTGCTCGACGCCGTCGTGCACGTAGACGACGGCCGTGACCTCGCCGTTCTCGTCGGTGTCGATGCCCGTCACCGTCGAGTCGGGCCGGATCTCGGCGCCGTGGGCGACCGCGCTGGGCAGGTACGTGACGTCCATGCTGACCTTGGCGCCGTTGCGGCAGCCCTGGTGGCAGCTGCCGCAGCTGACGCAGGCGTGGCGGAGGCCGGCGTGCTCCTGGTGGTGATCGTGCGTGATGAGTGCCTCAGGGGCGTCGGCCGTGCGGATCCCGACGACGTCGCAGCCGCGCACCATCATGTCGGCCGCCGCGTTCCGCCCCGCGGGCGGGTACGCGTAGTGCCGCGAGGGATCCCACGGGTAGTCGCTCGGCCCGGAGACGCCGACGAAGGCCTCGACCTGCTCGATGTAGCGCGTGACCTCGGCGGAGTCGACGGGCCAGTCGACCCCCTGGCCCGTGACGGTCTTCAGGTGCAGGTCGCGCTCGTCGGGCCGGGGCACGAAGGCGCCCCAGTGCAGGGTCGAGCCGCCGACGCCGCGACCCGAGTTGTTCGGGCCGAAGGCGTTCGGGTCTTCGCCGTCGCTGAGGCGCTCGTCCATCCAGTTGATGGCCGTGCCCGCGTCCTCGTCGTTCGTGTACAGCTCGGGATCGAAGTTGGGCCCCGCCTCGATCGCGACGACGCGAAGGCCGGCCGCCGCCAGCTTCGCCAGCAGGGGCGCGCCTCCGGCTCCGGTGCCCACGACGACGGCGTCCACGACCTCGTCGTGCCCGTAGGTGGTCATGTCGTCGAGCTTCATCGTGCTGCCTCCATGGTCGGTTCCCACGCTTCTCGGGCATCGGCGGCCAGCAGCTGGAAGCCCTGGAAGCGCGGCCCGTCGCCGCCGTTCGCGTAGCCGTCGTAGCCGATGCGCGACATCGTCGCCGGGTGCGAGAGCCAGGTGCGGACGAGGTCGACCCGGCAGTCCTCGAACCAGAGCGTCATCTGCTCGGCCGTGAAGTCGTCGGACCGGGGCTCGTGCTCGCCGGCGATGATCGCGGTGACGAGGGCGTCCTGCTCGGCCCGTGACAGGTCGCCGAAGCCGGCCAGCTCGTCGAGCCCGCGGCGGTAGGCGTCGGGGTCAGGCGGCAGGGCGGCGTTCCGCCAGCCGTCGCCGCGGCCGGAGCCGACCTGAGCGTCGACGCGGGCGGCGAGGTCGATCCCCTGACGCGGCTCGGGTGCGCGCTGCGGCACGATGCGGTCGCTCAGCTCGCGCAGCGTCTGCAACTGCGCCTCGTCGAGGACGACGGGGCGGTAGCGCGGGTCGTCGGCGAGCACCCGTCGGGCGTGCAGCGCGCGGGTCTGTGTGCTGACGCGAGAGGAGGCGAGGGTGCGGACCACGTCGACGGGCACGACCGGGCCGGTGCCGGCCTCGTCGCGCCAGAAGTCGCGGATCGCGGCGGCGACCTCGTCGGGGCGCTCGAGGGGCAGCAGGTGCCCCGCGCCCTCGAGCACGTGCACCTGGGCCCGCGGGTAGACGCGGCCGTTGAGCTCGCGCTGGGCCGCCTCGCCGAGGTCGCCGTCGCTGCCGCCCGCGAGGATCACGGCGGGAACGTCGAGCACGCCCACCGCTTCTGACCAGTCTTCTCGGCTGCCGCGGTCGAACCAGGCCGTCCAGGCCTCGGCGGAGGCGCGCTGCACGTCGCCGACGGCGGTCGCGTCGGACGTCGGGTCGAGCGGCGCACCGACGTTCGCGTCGACGAACGCACGTGCCGACGCCGCGTCGAGCGCCCCTCCGTCGGCCATCGCGCGCTTCTCGGCACGGTCGTCGTCGCTCATCGGCTCGGGGGTCGGCGGTGAGGCCGCGAGCAGCACGACGCCGCTCAGGCCGAAGAGCCCGTGTTCGCCGGCGAGGGCGCGGGAGGCCACGACGGACGCGATCTTGCCGCCCATGCTGTGGCCCACCAGCAGCCAGCGACCCGGCGCGTGACGGCGGACCTTGCGGACGACCAGGGCGGCCATGTCGTCGACCGAGACGCCGGAGGCGGCGCTCGCGTCGCCGAAGCCGGGCAGGTCGAGCGCGACCACGTCGGCCGTGTCGGCGAGCCGTGCCGCGACGCCGTCGAACTCACGGGCGCTCATGCCCAGGGCGTGCAGGAAGAAGATCGTCGGACGGGCAGCGTCGACGGGTGTGTTCACGGGTGCTCCTCGAAGGGCCTCGGCGCGGTGCCCCCGGGCAGCGGGGGCACGTCGGACACTACGAGGCACCGCCGACACTACGAACGCACGCCTGACCGGCCTCCCAGCCTGCCGCCTCCTGCCGGGGTACGTCGCCTCCTCGAACTGTGTGTCGGCGGGTTCCCGTGGCCGTCGGCGGGTCAGCGCCGACCCGCCGGGGACGACGGGAACGCGCCGACACCAGTCATGACCCGCCCGGGACGACGGGAACCCGCCGACACCAGTCACGACCCGCCCGGGACGACGGGGACCCGCCGACACCAGTCACGACCCGCCCGGCATGACAGGGACCCGCCGACACACGCTCTGGCCCGCCCCGCGCGACAGCGACACGCCGACATGCGGAGGCCGGGTCGCGGCGGCTCAGGCCCGGGTCACGCCCGGTCGTGCGGGCTCAGGCTGCGGGCTCAGGCCGCGGCGGCGGCCGGCAACGCCGCCAGACGTCGCTCGAGGTCGTCGACCGTGCCGAGCCGGCGCTCCGGCGACACGTCCCGCAGGCGTCCGACGAGTCGTCGCGCCGCCGCGACCACGGCGGGCTGGTCGGCGCCGTACGTCTCGACGCCCGCCACGACCGAGTCGACGAGCGACTCGACCGACGGCAGCCCGACGACGACGCGGAGCGTCCCGTCGCCGTCGCGGTGCCCGGTCACACGGTCGCGTCCGCGCCACAGGGGCACGAGGACCGCCGTCGACATGTCGAGCGCGCTGACCGCCGTGTAGGGGTCGTTGGTGCCGGAGGCCAGGCCGCGCACGGCGATCTCCACGAGCTGCTGCAGCGCGTAGCCGACGTCCTGGTGCGGGGTCCGCGACGAGCCGAGCGTCACGCAGGCGCGGATCGCCGTCGCCGTGGGGGAGGACGCGGTCGTCGTCGTGCCCACGAGCTCGTCGCCGACGATGACCCAGCTGCCGGGCATCGAGCGCACGACCACGACCGTGTCGGCGTCGGCCGCGACGCGGACGAGCCGCGACCAGTCGACGGCCTGGACGTAGCCGTCCCGGTCGGTGCGCACCGCGGCCGTCGTGCAGGGCGCCTCCTGCGGCTCGGTCTCGACACGGTCGCCGGGCGAGGCCGGGTAGGCGAGGTCGGCCGCCGTCCGGAGGTCGCCGAGCACCTGCTGCTGCAGCGACGTGATCTGCACCGACGTCGCGATGTGGTGGATGAAGAAGACGAGCACGCCGACGTCGACCACGCCGAGCAGCACGGCTCCGTGCACGGCGAGCAGGGGCACGAACGCGTCGGCGCCGTCGACCTCGGTGTGCACCGAGCGCATCACGACGATCGCGTAGAGGAACGTCGAGGTGAAGGCCGCCAGCACGAGCTGGTTGGAGCGGTCGGCCATGAAGTTGCGCACGAGCCTCGGCCCGTAGGTCGACGACGTCGTCGCGAGCACCGAGATGGTGATCGAGAACGAGGTGCCGGCCACGGTCAGCATCGACGAGCCGATGATCGAGAGCAGGGACCGTCCGCCGCTCGCGCTCAGCGCGTCGAGGAACGGCAGGCCGACGGTGCCGCCGCCGATCAGGCCGCGGTCGACGGCGACGAGCAGCTCGGCCGCGACGATCGCGACGACGCCGAGCAGCGCCGGGAAGAACCAGAACGACTCCCGCGCGCGGAGCAGGACGGCCCTCACGGGCGGCCCCCGAGGGCGGAGGAGGCGCGGAAGCGGCAGAGGGACATGTCCCACACTGTGCCCGGTCGCGCCCTCGACGGCCCGGCCCGGGTCGCGCACGCAGACGAGGAGGCGCGGCGCGGCAGGGTGCCGCACCGCGCCTCCTCGACGCTGGTCGGGCCGTGGCCCGGGGGACGGGTCAGGCCCGGTGGGCGCCGTCCCCGTGGTGCCGGGTCGACGTCTCGGCGTCGACGGGCGCCTCGGCCGCGACGTGCGACACGGCCTCCGACGAACCCGAGCCCGAACCCGAGCCCGAGCCGGACCTGGACACGGACCCGGACCCGGCACCGCCGTCAGCGCCCGCAGCCGGGTGCGACCGCTCGAGCGACGCGCCCTCCACGTCGACGTCGGGCAGGATGCGGTCGAGCCACTTCGGGATCCACCACGCGGCGTCGCCGAGCAGGTGCATCACCGCGGGGATCAGCAGCAGGCGGACGACGAACGCGTCGACGAGCACGCCGAGGGCGAGCCCGAGGCCGATCGACTGGATCATCACGGAGTTCGAGAAGACGAAGCCCGAGAAGACCGCCGCCATGATCAGCGCCGCAGCGATGACCACGGTCCGCCCGGCGTGGACGCCGCGCTGGACGGCGAGGCGCGCCGGCGACCCGTGGGCGTACGACTCGCGCATGCCGCTGACGAGGAACAGCTGGTAGTCCATCGCGAGCCCGAACAGCACCCCGACCATGAGGATCGGCAGGAAGCTGAGGATCGGGCCGGGGTCGTGCACCCCGAACACCGGCCCCAGCCAGCCCCACTGGAACACCGCGGTGACGCCGCCGAACGCGGCGAACAGCGACAGGACGAAGCCGAGCGTCGCGGTCACCGGCACGAGGATCGACCGGAACACGAAGATCAGGATGATCAGCGACAGCCCGACGACGACGAGCAGGTACAGCGGCAGGGCCGCGGCCAGCTTCTCGCTGACGTCGATGTTGCCGGACGCGTTGCCGGCCACGCCGAGCGACGAGACGCCCTCGACGTCGAGCGAGCGCAGGTCGCGGACCAGCTGCTCGGTCGACTCGGCCGTCGGCCCGCCCTCGGGCACGACCTGGAACGCGAGCAGGGTGTCGTCGTCCGAGGCGCCGATCGGCGCGATCGCGGCGACGTCGTCCTGGGCGGCCAGCTCGGTGCCGACGCGCACCTGCTCGGCGACGAGGTCGTCGTCCGAGACGGCCTGGTCGAGGTCGGCGACGACGAGCAGGGGGCCGTTGACCCCCGCACCGAACTTGTCCTCGACGATCTTGTACGCCTGGTAGGCGCTCGACTCGACCGGCTCGGACGAGCCGGCCGGGAGGCCGAGGCGCATCGACAGCGCCGGGATGGCGACGATCAGCAGCACCACGACCCCGCCGATCAGCGTCAGGACGGCACGGCCGGTGCCCATCGGCTTCGACGGCACCTTCACGGCCCCGGTGCGGCCGACCGCGGCGCGCGCCTTCTTCGTGAGGATGCGCGGGCCGACGAGGCGCAGCAGCGCCGGCGTCAGCGTGATGGCGATGAGGATGGCGACGAACACGCAGACCGCGCCGACGGTGCCCATCAGGCCGAGGAACGGGATGCCCGTCAGGTTCAGCGCGAGCAGGGCGATGAGCACGGTCGAGCCGGCGAACACGACGGCGTTGCCGGACGTGCCGTTGGCCAGGCCGATCGACTCCTCGAGCGGCACGCCCGCCTTCAGCTGCGTGCGGTGCCGGTTGAGGATGAACAGCGAGTAGTCGATGCCGACCGCCAGGCCCAGCATCACCCCCAGCACCGGCGTGACCGACAGCATCTCGACGGCGCCCGAGAGCGACAGCGACGCGAGCACGCCGACGCCGACGCCGACCAGGGCGTTGACCAGGGGCAGTCCGGCGCCGATCAGGGTGCCGAGCATGACGAAGAGGACGACGGCCGCGATCAGCACGCCGGCGATCTCGCCCGGACCGAAGATCTCGGGGATCGTGGAGGCGATGTCGTTGGAGACCTCGACGTCGACGCCGGCGATGTCGGCGTCCTCCAGGTGCGAGACGACCGCCTCCTTCGCCTCGGAGGGCACGAGGTTGAGCGCCTTGTCGAACTGGACGGTGGCGACGGCCGTGGTGCCGTCCTCCGACACCTGGCGGATGCCGGACGAGAGGTCGAGCAGCGAGGCGCCGTCCTCGAGGGTCGTCTCCTGCGTCTCGAGCTCGGAGAGGCTCGAGTCGAGGGTGGACTGCTGCGTGTCGATCTGCTGCTGGCCCGCCGTGATCTGCGCCTGCTGCGCGTCGAGCTGCGGCTGCGCGGCGGCGAGCTGGCCGGCAGCCTCGGCCTGCGCCCGGGCGGCGTCGAGCTGCTGCTGGCCCGCGGTCAGCTGCGCCTGGGCGGCGTCGATCTGCGCCTGGCCCGACTCGATCTGGGTGCGGCCGTCGGCGATCTGCTGACGACCGGCGTCGATCTGCGCCTGCGAGTCGGCCAGCTGTGCCTGCGTCGCGAACGGGTCGACCGTGCCCTTGACGTCGTCGAGGTCGGTCATGCCGCCGAGCAGCGAGACGATGTCGGCCTGCTGGTCGTCGGTGAAGGCACTGTCGTCGCTGGTCGTGAAGACGACCGAGCCCGTGCCTCCGCTCGCCTGCGGGAACTCGTCCGCGAGCTGGTCGGACACCTCCTGCGTCTTCGTGCCGGGGATGCTCACGGCGGTGGTGAGGGTGCCGCCGAACAGGGCGAACGAGCCGCCGGCGAGGCCGAGCACGACGATCCAGGCGGCGATCACCACCCAGGCGCGTCGGGCCGAGAGCCGGCCGAGTCGGTAGAGCAGGGATGCCATGGGCGGTCGTCCTCCTGGTGGTGCGGTGGGCCGGTGGTCGGTCCGTGGGGTGGTGGAGCCTCGCGTCGCGTCGTCGGGAAGGAGGTGCGGGTCGGGTCGGTCTGGTGGGGGTCGGGCCTGGCTGGTCGCTGGTCAGTCGGGGGGCGCGTAGCCGGTGCGCACGCTCGTGACGAGACGGTCGAGCAGCTCGGCCCAGACGGCCCGGCCCTCGTCGTCGAGGGCGCCGTCGGTGCGGCGCACCCAGTGCTCGGCGATCACGGCGATGCCGTGCAGCAGCGAGCTCACGAGGAGCTCGACGTCGAGCTGGTCGACCGCGATGCTGCGCCGGGCGGCGTCGGCGGCGAGGTGCTCGGTCGCGCGCGAGAAGACGTCCTGCACGCCCTTGTTCGCCCCGTTCGCCTCGGCGTCGCCGTCGAGCACGCGCCAGAGGTACGCGACGACGGCGGGCAGGTCGATGCTGCGCAGGGCGAGCACGACCTCGTCGAACAAGGAGGAGCGGGTCCCGGCGACCTCGGAGGTCGCCACCGCGGTCGTGGCCGTCTGGAACTCGTCGATCGCGTCGGTCAGAGCCGCCGTGCAGAGCGTCATCACGACCTCGTCGAGGCTCGCGAAGTGGTTGAAGATCGTGCGGCGCGACACGTCGGCGCGGTCGGCGAGCTCGTCGACGCTGAAGCGCGGGGCGCCGCGCTCGGCGATCAGCGCGTCGGCCGCGTCGAGGATCGCCTGACGGTGCCGCGCCTTGAGGGCGGCACGTCGGTCGAGAGCGGGAGCGGTCGAGGGCACCTGCCTACACTAAGTGCAGCGACGCACTCGGTGCACGGCGCCCAGGTGGGGAATCGCTGGGAAGTTCTGGCCCGGGGAGGTGCGCGGCGGCAGAGCGAGACAGATCCGCTGCGCCGGGGCTTCTCCACGGGGCCCCGGCCCGCTGGGGATGCGGAACACTCTCAAATCACGGGAACGAGCGCCCCGAGACGCGGATCTCTCTCAGATCACGGGCCGACGTCCCGGGAGCGTCAGCGGCCGAGAGCCCGGGCCAGGTATGGGGCCGTGCGGCTCGCGCTCGACGCGGCGACCTCGCGCGGCGTGCCCGTCGCGACGACCTGCCCGCCCGCGTCTCCCCCGCCGGGGCCGAGGTCGATCACGTGGTCGGCGGCCGCGACGACGTCCATCGCGTGCTCGACCACGACGACCGTGCTGCCCGCGTCGACCAGCCGCTGCAGCTGCGCGACGAGCAGCTCGACGTCCGCCGGGTGCAGGCCGGTCGTCGGCTCGTCGAGCAGGTACAGGGTGTGGCCGCCGCGCATCCGCTGCAGCTCGGTCGCGAGCTTGATCCGCTGCGCCTCGCCGCCCGACAGCTCGGGGGCCGGCTGCCCCAGCCGCAGGTAGCCGAGCCCGACCTGGCGCAGGGTCGAGAGCGCGCGGGAGGCGGCCGGCACGTCGCCGAGGAACCCCTCGGCCTCGTCGACCGTCATCCCCAGCACGTCGGCGATCGTCGCGCCGTGCCAGGTCACCTCGAGGGTCTCGGCGGTGTACCGCGCGCCGTGGCACTCCGGGCAGGGCGCCCAGCTGCCCGGCAGGAACAGCAGCTCGACCGTGACCGAGCCCTCGCCCTGGCAGACCTCGCAGCGACCGCCGACCACGTTGAACGAGAACCGTCCCGCGCCCCAGCCGCGGGCCCTCGCCTCGTCGGTCGCCGCGAAGGAGGCGCGCACCGCGTCGAACAGGCCGGTGTAGGTCGCGAGGTTCGACCGCGGGGTGCGGCCGATCGGTGCCTGGTCGACCTGCACCACCCGGTCGACGAGCGGGTGCTCGGTCGCGCGCTCGGCGAGGACGCCGCCGACGAGGCTCGACTTGCCCGAGCCGGACACGCCCGTGACGGCGGTGAGGACCCCGAGCGGCACGTCGACGTCGAGGGCACGGAGGTTGTGCCGGGCGACGTCGCGCAGCTCGAGCCACGCGACGGGGACGCGCGGCGAACGGGAGGCAGGCGCGTCCTCGGCGGTCTCGCGCGCCTCCTCGGCGGTGTCGAGCGCCTCGTCGGCCCCCTCGTCGCGCCCGGGGGCCGACGTCACGGCCGCTGCGCCGCGCGGCGCGAGGAACCGGCGCGTGACCGACGCCTCGACGTCGGCGAGGCCGTCGACGGGGCCGCTGTAGAGCACCTCGCCGCCCCCGGTGCCGGCGCCCGGCCCGACGTCGACGACCCAGTCGGCCCGACGGACGATCTCCATGTCGTGCTCGACGACGAACACGCTGTTGCCCCCGGCGCGGAGGGCCTCGAGCACCTCGACCAGCGACTCGGCGTCGGCCGGGTGCAGGCCCGCGCTCGGCTCGTCGAGCACGTAGACGACGCCGAAGAGCCCGGAGCGCAGCTGCGTCGCGATCCGCAGCCGTTGCATCTCGCCGGGCGAGAGCGTCGGCGTCGCCCGGTCGAGGCTGAGGTAGCCGAGCCCGAGGCCGGTGAGCACCTCGACCCGCGACAGCAGGTCGCGCGCGATGGTGACGGCCACCTCGGTGCCCTCGCCCGAGGAGGCGCGTGAGGTCGCCGCGGTCGCGTGCGCCAACGAGGCGGTCGGCCGCAGCACCTCCGCGACCTCGGACAGGGGCAGCCCGTTCAGCTCGGCGATCGTGCGGCCGGCGAAGGTCACGGCGAGCGCCGCCCGCGTCAGGCCGGTGCCGCCGCAGAGCGAGCACGGGCCCGACTCGACGAACTGCAGCACCTTGGCGCGCTGCGTCTCGCTCTGGGAGTCGGCGAGGGTGTGCAGCACGAAGGCGCGGGCGCTCCAGAACCGGCCCTTGTACGGCTTCGCGACGCGGTCGCGCTGCGGGACGACCTCGACGACGGGCTGTTCCTCGGTGAAGAGGAGCCAATCGCGGTCGGCCTCGGGCAGCTCGCGCCACGGGCGGTCGATGTCGTGGCCGAGCACGGCGGTGACGTCGCGGAGGTTCTTGCCCTGCCAGGCGCCGGGCCAGGCGGCGATGGCTCCCTCGCGGATGCTGAGCGAGTCGTCGTGCACCGCCGACGCCTCGGTGACCTCGTGGGCGATCCCGAGCCCGTGGCAGCGCGGGCAGGCGCCCGCGACGGTGTTCGGCGAGAAGGAGTCGGACTCGAGCCGCTCGGCGCCCGCCGGGTAGCTGCCCGCGCGCGACCAGAGCATGCGGGTCGAGTTGGAGAGGGTCGTGAGGGTGCCGACGGTGGAGCGCGAGCTGGGCGCGCCGCGACGCTGCTGCAGCGCGACGGCCGGCGGCAGGCCGGTGATCGACGCGACGTGCGGGGTGCTGCCCTGGGCGATGAGGCGGCGGGCGTAGGGCGCGACCGACTCGAGGAACCGGCGCTGCGCCTCCGCGAAGATCGTGCCGAACGCGAGGGACGACTTGCCCGAGCCGGAGACGCCGGTGAACGCGACGATGCGGTCGCGGGGCACGTCGACGTCGACGTCGCGCAGGTTGTTCTCGCGGGCGCCCCGGACGCGGACGAAGCCGTCGGCGGGCGCCGCCTCCGGTGCGGCGGCCGCTCCGGCGTCGGGGATGCCGACGGACGGGTCGCCGGGTGCGTCCGCGGACGCGTCGGCGGGTGTCGAGGAGGCGCGCGAGCGTGAGGAGGGCATCCGGGCGATGGTAGGCGGTGCTGCGGCAGCGGGTCCGGGTCGGCGGGTGGGCGTCGCCCTCGGCGGGTGGGCGCGGACCCGCCGCGGGGCACGGTGACCCGCCGACCCCGAGCGGGCGCCGAGTCCGACAGCTGGCTGCGAGAGGGGCAGACGACCTTGTCCGTCCGCCCCGGCGTGGCTAGCGTGGAGGCACGGCACCGGGGGGTGCCGGGCGCGAGGCAGCCCTGCTGCTCACCGACTCGCGGGCACGACGGATCAGGGAGACGGACCATGTCGACGACGACGACGAAGACAGGCGGCGACGCCGGCGAAGGCAGCACCCGCACGGGCACGGGAGGCGCGACCGACGGCCGACGGGACGGGTTCGCCGTGACCGCCGGACGCCTCCTCCGCTCGCCCGTCTCGGCGGCGCGGTACGCGTGGCTCTGCGCCCGTGCGAGCTCGACCCCGCGTCCGCGCGACGTCCCCTTCGGCGCCGGGGCAGGCGTCGATCCCGACCGCGTGCTCGTCGTCGGGGCCGGCCCGGCCGTGGGCTGGGGCGTCAGCTCCCACGACCTCGCGCTGCCCGGGCGGGTCTCGCGGCGGCTGGCCCGCCGCACGGGCCGCGGCTCGCACGTGGCAGCGCTCGCCGAGCCCACCCACCGCCTCCCGGCGATCCGGGCCGCCCTCGACGACGTCTTCCTCGAGAACTGGGACGTCGTGGTCGTCGCCCTCGGAGCTGCCGACGCCCTCACGCTCCGCTCGACGCGAGCCTGGGCCCGCGAGCTCGACGGGCTCGTCGCCTCGCTCCTGGCGCGGCTGCGGCCCTGCGCACGCGTGGTCGTCGTCTCGGCGCCCCTGGTCGACGCGCTCTCGCCGTTCGGGCTGCACCCGTCGGCGGCTGCCGACCGTCACGCGCAGCTGTTGCGCGACGTCGCCGACGAGGTGTGCTCCGCCCACGCACGGGTGACGCACCTCGCGCTGCCGGAGCTCCCGCCCCTGGCCCAGGGCAGCCGGGCCCAGGAGGCGCCCGTCGCCGTCCAGGACCCCACCGGCCGCCTCTACGAGCAGTGGGCCGACGCACTCAGCGAGCACGTGGCGCCCCTGCTGCACGCCCAGCGCGCCCGTACCGACTCGCCGCAGAGGGCACGCAGCCGCCCGCAGCCCGAGCGCGTCCGGCTGGACGCGATCACCGCCTCCGGGCTGGAGCAGGCCGAGCCGACGGCGGCGCTGCACGACATCGCCGACCGCGCGAGGGAGGCCTTCTCGACCGACGGAGCCGCGTTCGACCTCGTGCTCGACGACCACCAGTGGGCCGTCGTCAGCACGCTCGGGTCCGCGCGGGCGATGCCGCTCAGCGAGTCGTTCTGCGTCACGACGATCCGCTCGGAGGAGCCCTTCGTCGTCGCCGACGCGTGGGCGGAGGGGCTCGACCTGCCCCGCAACGACATCCGCTTCTACGCGGGCTGGCCGGTCCACACGGCCGACGGCACGCGGATCGGCGCCCTCTGCGTCTTCGACCCGCGGCCCCGCGACGCCTCCGAGGTGCCGGTCGAGAAGCTGCGCGGGTTCGCGCTCGACGTCGAGCGGGAGCTGTTCCGCCTCACGGCTGCCTGAGACTTCGTCACGTCCACGTAGACTGACGCCGTGCTCCGTCGCCTCGCTCCCCTCGCCGCCGTCGTGCTCTCCGCCGCCCTCCTCGCGGGGTGCTCCACCGAAGACGACGGGCCCGACCGTCCGTCGCCGACCTCGACCCCGTCGGCCACCGCCCCCGCGCCGACCCCGACGCTCAGAGCCGCCCCCGCCGTCCCCTCGACGTCGACCGTCGCGAGCGTCACGGGCCGTTCGGTCGAGGTGCACGACGCCCCCGACGGCGCCGTCACGACGACCCTGGACAACCCGCAGCCGTCCGGGGCGCCCCTCGTGCTGCTCGTGCTCGGCCAGGAGGGCGACTGGGTGAACGTCTCCGTCGCCCAGCGTCCGAACGGGAGCAGCGGCTGGGTGGCGGCCTCCGCCGTGACCCTGACCACCACCTCCTACGCCCTGGTCGCCTCGACGACGAGCAACACGCTCGTGCTCTACGACGCCGGCGTCGAGAAGAAGTCGTTCCCGGTCGCGACCGGCACCGGCGGCACGCCGACGCCGGTCGGCTCGTTCTACCTCACCGAGCTGCTCGCGCCGACGAACCAGGGCTACGGGCCGTTCGCCTACGGGCTCTCCGCGTTCTCGGACGCACTCAACTCGTTCGGCGGAGGCCCCGGCCAGATCGGCCTGCACGGCACGGACGACGAGGCCAGCATCGGCCAGGCCGCCAGCCACGGCTGCATCCGCCTGTCGAACGCCGACATCAGCGAGCTCGCCGCGATGCTCCCGCTCGGGACGCCGATCACGATCACGTAGCGGTCTCCTGCCGCGGGCGCTGGCGCGGGCGCGGGCGCGTGCTGGGCGCCGGGCCCGGGTTCCTCCTGCGCGTGGGGCCCGCACATGCCGCCCGTTCGCGCCGCACGGGCCCTGCAACACCCGGATATCCACGTATCGCAGGGCTGACGGTCGGCATCTGCGGCGCTCGAGCCCGCCATGGCCGATCCACCGCTCCACCTCAGAGGACGACCAGCACCACCACGACCGCGGCCGCGACGACGACCTCCAGCACGACGTCCGCCACGATCCGCCGACGCGACCGGTCGGGCCGCAGCCACGGCAGGCCCGGCCATCGCAGCACGGCGCCCACCACGCCGGCCGCGACGAGCAGCACCGGCAGCAGCCAGAGCGCCACGGGGACCGAGCTCCAGGGCAGCAGCTGGTGCAGCACCACCAGGACCACGACCGAGTTCAGCGCGGCGATCAGCAGGTCGACGCGGCTGCGGGTGCGCCGCGCCTCCTTCTCGGTCCAGACCGAGACCACGAAGGCCCCGGGCACGAACAGGGCGAGCACGCCGACGACGACGGCCGGGATCCAGGTCACTTCTCCTCCTCCAGCAGCGCGAAGGCGAGGTCGTCGAGGCTGACGGCCGAGCTGCTCAGCACGACCACCGCACGGTCGGAGTCACGGTCGAAGCCGATGAAGCTCGCGTAGCCGCCCGTCATCCCGTTGTGCCAGGTCGACGTGCCCCCGGGCGCCGAGCCGCTGTCGCCGTCGCCGTCACCCCGGCCGCCGTCGCCGTCGTCGTCGCCGTCGCCGTCGTGCGGCGTCGTCATCCACGCCCAGCCGATCTCGGCGCCGCCGCCGCCCGCCTCGACGAGCGGCTCGGTCGCGATCACCCCCGGAGCCCGGTCGTCGCGCTGCGCCACCGTGTAGGCGACCATGTCGTCGAGGGTCGAGCGGACGCTGCCGGCGGGGCCGAAGGCCCGCATCGTCCAGGCGTCCGCGTGCCGGCCGCTCGCGGTGACGCCGGTGGGCGCGTCGGCGCGGAGCCCGTCCGGGTCGCCCGGAGCGTACGTGTCGGCCAGGCCGAGCGGCTCGGCGACGCGCTCGGCGACGAGCTGCTCCCAGGGCGTGTCGGCCGCCGCCGCGAGCGCCTGCCCGAGCAGGGCCATGCCGAAGTTGGAGTAGCCGTACGGCTTCTCGTCGTCGACCTCGGCACGCGACGCCTGTCCGACGAGGTCGGCGACGTCGTCCGTGTAGGGGTCCGCGCCCGTGAGGTTCGCGAGCAGCACGCGCCCGACGAACGACAGGTCGGCAGGCAGCCGCGGCAGGCCGCTGTGCTGCGTCGCCAGTTCCTCGAGGGTGATCGAGGAGGCGTCGCCCGTCACCCCGAGGAGCTCGCCGAGCGTGCTCTCGCGCTGCACCTCGCCGCGCTGCTGGGCGACCGCGTACAAGGAGGCGGTGACCGTCTTCGTCACCGACCCGATCTCGAACTCGTCGGCCCCCGGCCCCGCGGCCGTGCCGAACTCGGCACGGGTGACCTCGTCGCCGTCGACGACCGCGACGGCGAGCCGGTCGAAGGCGCCCGCGGGCAGCTCGTCGCGCACCCGCTGGATCAGCGCCTCGTCGCCCGCCGTCTCGGCCGAGAGCGACGGCGGGCGCGGGATCGCGGCGGCCCCGAGGCCGAGCGTCACCACGCCGGCGACCACCGCGGCGACGACGCGGCGACCGGCACGGCGCTCGCCCCCGCTCACGAGGTCCTCCCCGCGGCGCCGAGCACGACGAGCAACGGCACGACCCGCTCGGGCGGCACGGCGTACCGCCCACGCCCGGCGGCCACGAGCCACCCCGTCGCGACCAGCTGCCCCAGGTGGTGGTAGAGCTGCCCGGTCGACCCGAGGCCCCCCTCGGCCGAGATCTGCGCGACCGTGTCCGCACCTCCCACGACCGCCTGCAGCAGGCCGAGCCGCGTGGCGTTGCCGAGCGCGGCGAGCGACGGAGCGGCCTGCGCCCAGTCGGCGGCGAGCAGCCCGTCGGTCGTCAGCGTGATCTGCCAGTCGACGGGGCCCGCGGGCACCGCGACGGAGCCGGCGAAGACGATGCCTCCCGGCGGGTCGAGGCGCTGCTTCACGCCGTCGAGCGCCCAGAACACGTCGCCGGAGGCCGACGCGGCGGCCGGGTCGCGCGGCGAGGTCGAGGCCGATGCCGATGCCGAGGAGGCGCGGCCAGGGTCGCCGACATCGCCCTCGGCGACGCTCTGCTCGAGCACGTCGAGCCGGGCGAGCGCCCCTGCCAGTGCGTCGCGCAGCTCGTCGAGCTCAGCGCGAAGAGGATCAGCTGGAGTCATGACTCCACGATAACCACAATTCTGGAATTACCGAAGGCGAACCACCCTCGTCACGGCGCCAGCACGCTGCGCATGCCGCAGATGCCGACTGACAGACGTCACGAGCTCGTACAACGACTGGATCTCCCTTCATTGCCGCGCGCGGTCGGCATGTGCGGAGAGGCCGCTGAGCAGGGACGAGGACGAGGACGGGATCGGCTCAGGGCCTGCGCGATGCCCGGCTCGTGACGGCGGCCGCCCCCGCGGCCACGACGCCGAGGAGCAACGCCGCACCGCGGAGCCCTCCCCGGTGCCGGACCGCCCAGAGCCAGCTGCTGCGCTCCCTCACGAGCCCCGGGTGCCGGCCCCGCACGCCCACCCGTCGCCCCGGCGACCACAGCGCCGAGTCCGACGGGGCCTGTGACGGCCGGTCGTCGTGCGACGACCACGGCAGGTAGCGCTCCATGACCCGGTCGGTCGCCCTCGGGAAGAGCCCCGCCAGGACTGCACCAGCCTTGGCCTGGCCGCCCACGTGCAGGTCCCGGACAGGGTGCTCGGCCGCGTGGAGGACGGCCTCGGCGACGACCTCGGGCGCGTACACGACGTCCCGGTGGGCAGGGTGCTGGTCGATCAGGCTCTCGGCGTGGTCGCCGTAGGGCGTCGCGACCCGGCCGGGGTGCACGAGCGTCACGGACACCGGCAGTCCCGAGACCTCGGCCTGCACGCGGACGCCGTCGACCCAGCCGTGCACGGCGTGCTTCGCGCTCGCGTAGACGGGCTGGACGGGGTCCGCGCGGTCGCCGAAGACGCTGCCGACGGTGATCAGCGCACCGGCCCGCCCGCCGACCTCGAGCGTCCCGGGGCCGTGCTCCTCCCGGCGGGCTCCGCCGAAGTGCCTGAGGGCCGCCCTGGTGCCGTGCACCACGCCCCAGAAGTCCGTGTCGAACAGCCGGCGCATGTCGTCGAGGGGCACCTCGTCCACGCCTCCGAGGATCGACACCCCGGCGTTCGAGACCCACGTGTCGAAGCCGCCGAACGTGTCGACGGCCACCTGGGCCGCGGCGTCGACGGCCGCGGGGTCGCCCACGTCCGCGACGGCGTGCGCGGCCCGGCCGCCCTCGCGGCGGAGCCGGTCCGCCTCGGCGACCAGCACCTCCTCGTCCCGGGCCACGAGGACGACGGCGGCGCCCCGAGCGGCGGCGAGACGGGCCGTCGCGAGGCCGATCCCGCTGGTGGCCCCGGTGACGACCACGACCTGGTCGGCGATCGCCCGGAGATCGCCCTCGCGCACGTGCGACGGGCGACGGAGGACCGACACGAAGGAGGAGGGGGTGCGCATCAGAGGATCGGCTTCCCGCCCGTGACCGCCACGCGCGCGCCGGACACGTAGCTGGCCTCGTCGGAGGCGAGGAGCACGTAGACCGGTGCGACCTCGGCCGGCTGGCCCGGGCGTGCGAGGGGAACGTCCTGGCCGAACTGCTCCACCTGCTCGGGAGGCATGGTGGCCGGGATCAGGGGCGTCCAGATCGGGCCGGGGGCGACCGAGTTGGCGCGGATGCCCGCATCGGCGAGCATCTGCGCGAGGCTCGCCGTCATGCTCGCGATGCCCGACTTCGTGACGCTGTAGGGCAGCAGCGTCGGGGGCGGGCTGTCGGAGTTGACGGACGAGGTGCCGATGATCGACGAGCCCGGCGCCATGTGGGGCACGGCGGCCTTCACGAGATGGAAGAACGCGCTCAGGTTGACCGCCATCGTGCGGTCCCACTCCTCGTCGCTGATGTCGAGGATCGAGTCGTGGGTCCACTGGACAGCCGCGTTGCTCACGAGCACGTCGACGCGGCCGAGCTCGCGGACGGCGGTCGCCACGACCTCGCGGCAGTGGGCCGGATCCGCGAGGTCGCCGGGCACGAGGACGGCACGACGGCCCGCCTCCTCGACCAGGCGACGCGTGTCCTGGGCGTCCTCCTCCTCGTCCAGGTAGCTGACCACGACGTCGGCGCCCTCACGCGCGAACGCGAGGGCGACGGCCTTGCCGATGCCGCTGTCCGCCCCGGTGACGATCGTCGCCTTGCCCTCGAGGCGGCCGGAGCCGCGGTAGCTCCGTTCGCCGTGGTCGGCGCGGGGGGCGAGGTCGCCCTCCGCGCCGGGGAGGTCCTGCTGCTGGGCGGGCTGGCCGTCCTGGGGCGCGTCGGCCGACCGGGCCGGGGTCTCGGTCGCGGTCGTGGTCTCGGTCTCGGTCTCGTCGTGGTCGCTCATGGCCTGACGCTACGCACGCCCGGCCGCACCCGGACCGGGGTCGACAAGACGCCCCGGAGGCGCTAGCCGGGACCGTCCCGACCAGCAGGCACCGTGACCGGTCTGCGGCCGACGACGAACGTCTCGACCGCCGCGACGGCCGCGCCCCGCGCCCACCGCGCGAACCCGGTCGCCTGCAGGTCGACCGTCACGGGCTCGGCATCGGCGGCGCGACGAGCCCGCATCGCGGCGTCGACGACGTGGCGGCCCGCCAGGGCGAGTCCGATCCCGTCGCCCGTGACGACGATCGCGCGCGGCCAGGCCAGGTCGGCGACGAGCGCGAGCAGCGCGCCCAGCGCCTCCGCCGCCTCCTCGACGACGGCCGTCGCCCCGGCGTGCCCGGACGCGTGCGCCGCCAGCAGGTCGTCGAGCGAGACGTCGCCGCCCCGTCCCAGGGCCTCGGCGGCCCGGTCGAGCACGGCCGGCAGGGCCAGCACCGAGGAGGCGCACCCCCGGTGGCCCTCGTCGCAGACGCCGTCGCCGATGCCGAGCGGCACGTGGGCGATCGGGCTCCGCGCGCTCGTCGGCAGGTCGAGGATCTCTCCCCCGACGACCAGGGCGTAGCCCAGGCCCGCACCGATCGTCACCAGGGCGAAGCGGTCGAGGTCCCGAGCGGACCCGAGCCAGCGCTCCGCGCGGACGAGCGACACCACGTCGTTGTCGACGACGACGGGCAGGTCGAGGCGCTGCCGGAGGGCGGCGCCGAGGTCGACGTCGACCCAGCCGAGCAGCGGCGCGACCGAGACGCGGCCCTCGGCGTCGAGCTGTCCGCCGACGCTCACCCCGACCCCGTGGACGGCCCGGTCCGGACACAGGACGAGCAGCTCACGCACGAGATCGACGACGGCGTCCGCCACGACGACGGGATCCGTCGACGCGAGCTCCGTCGACGCCTCGTGCAGCACCTCGGCGCGCAGGCCGGCGACCACGCCCCAGACGCGGGCGGCGGTGATCTTGACCCCGACGACCACGTCGCGGTCGAGGACGAGGTCGAGCGGGGTCACCGGGCGCCCGAGGCCGGGGCCGAGCACCGGGCCGAGCTCGGACACCACCCCGGCGTCGAGCAGGGGCCGGACCGCGCGCGTCACCGAGCCCGGGGTGAGGCCGAGCGCGAGCCCCAGCTCGCCGCGGGTCAGCGGGCCGTGCAGCAACAGCTCGACGATCACCTGGTGACCGGTGCCGCGGCGCGGCAGCAGCGGTGCGGGCCTCGTGACGCTCAACGGCTCGGCTGGGTCGTCCACGGCGCCTCCTCCGACGCTCAGAGTGTAACGAGGGACCCCCTCCTTGACCGACCACATCGTTGCGCACTACAAATAAACGTCGAGGTCGACCCCCTCGGCAGCACGCGACCCCGCCAGAGGAGCACGATGACGACGCCGTCCGACCCCACGACCGACCGGACCACCGACCCCGCGACGGTAGGGCCCACGGCTGACGCGATCCCTTCGGTCGTCCACCTCACCTCGGGCGGCGTGAGCGTCGTGCTCGACCTCGGCGCAGGCCGCCTGCCCGTCGTCGCCTGGTGGGGCGCCGCCCTCGGCGACCTCTCGGCGGACGAGCTCGACGCCGTCGTCCGCGGCGGCCTCGCCGGCGTCGTGCCGAACGAGCTCGACGAGCCCGAGGTCGTCGAGCTGCTGCCCCTCGCCTCCGGCGGCTGGCGGGGCCAGCCCGGCCTCGAGGGGCACAGTGCCGGGACGTCCTGGACGCCGCTCTTCCGGGCTGAGGCCACCACGCTCGAGGGCCGCGTCCTCACCGTGCACGGCGTCGACGAGCAGTCGGGCCTCGCGGTCGACGTCGTCGTCGAGCTGCTCGGGTCGGGGCTGCTGCGCAGCCGCGCCGCGGTCACCCGCACCGCCGGCGACGAGTTCGTCGTCGACTCGCTGCAGATCGCCCTGCCCGTGCCCCGGCGCGCCCAGGAGGTGCTCGACCTCGCCGGCCGGTGGGGCCGCGAGCGCGCCCCGCAGCGGCTGCCGTTCGTCGTGGGCGCGCACCTGCGCGACTCGCGGCGCGGACGGACCGGGGCCGACGCCTCCTTGGTGCTGGCCGCCGGCACGCCCGGCTTCGGCTTCTCGTCCGGCGAGGTGTGGACGCTGCACGTCGCGTGGAGCGGCGACCACCGCGAGTACGCCGAGCGCATGGCGAGCGGCACGAGCGTGATCGGCGGCGGCGAGCTGCTGCTGCCCGGCGAGGTGCGGCTCGCGGCCGGCGAGACGTACCAGGGGCCGTGGGTCTACGCCTCCTGGGGGCGAGGCCTCGACGCCGCCGCGGCGCGGTTCCACGAGCACCTCCGGTCGCGCGACGGGCACCCCTCGTCGCCGCGGCCCGTCGTCCTCAACACCTGGGAGGCCGTCTACTTCGACCACGACCTCGACCGGCTCGTCGAGCTCGCGCGCGCGGCCGCCGAGGTCGGCGCCGAGCGGTTCGTGCTCGACGACGGCTGGTTCCGCGGGCGGCGAGACGACACGGCCGGCCTCGGCGACTGGTTCGTCGACGAGACGGTCTGGCCCGACGGCCTCGAGCCGCTGATCGGCGCCGTCCGCGAGCTCGGCCTCGACTTCGGCATCTGGGTCGAGCCCGAGATGGTGAACCCCGACAGCGACCTGGCCCGCGCCCACCCCGAGTGGATGCTCGCGCCGGCCGGCCGGCTCCCCATGACCGGGCGCAGCCAGCAGGTGCTCGACCTCGGGCACCCCGAGGCGTACGCGTACCTGCTCGAGCGGCTCACCGACCTGCTCGGCTCGCACGACGTCGCGTACGTCAAGTGGGACCACAACCGCGACCTGCTCGAGGCCGGCCACTCCCCCACCGGCACGCCGGGCGTGCACGAGCAGACCCTCGCGCTCTACCGCCTGCTCGACGAGCTGCGCGGGCGGTTCCCGGCCGTCGAGATCGAGTCGTGCTCGTCCGGAGGCGCCCGAGCCGACCTCGGCGTGCTCGAGCGGACCGACCGGGTCTGGGCCAGCGACAACATCGACCCGCTCGAGCGCCAGCAGATCCAGCGCTGGACCTCTCAGCTGCTGCCCGGCGAGATCACGGGCTCGCACGTCGGCTCACCGCACTCCCACTCGACCGGCCGCACGCACACCGTGGCGTTCCGCGCCGGCACCGCGCTCTTCAGCCACTTCGGCATCGAGTGGGACGTCTCCCGGGCCTCGGCCGACGAGCGCGCCGAGCTGGCCCGGTGGGTCGACCTCTACAAGGAGGTGCGACCGCTCGTGCACACCGGTCGCGTCGTGCGCGCCGACCACGTCGACGAGTCGTCGCTGCTGCACGGGGTCGTGTCGCAGGACGGGTCGGACGCCCTCTTCGCCTTCGTCCAGCTGACGACGCCGCTCACCTCGGCGACGGGGTCCGTGCCGCTGCCCGGGCTCGACCCGGCCCGCCGGTACCGCGTCGAGCTGCAGGCGCCCGGCGACGTGCCCCGCACGCGGTCCGACTCGCCGCCGCCGTGGGTCGTCGACGGGGGCGTCGTGCTGTCGGGCGGCGTGCTCGCCGAGCAAGGGCTGCAGCTGCCCGCCCTGCACCCGGAGCAGCTGCTGCTGCTGCGCGCGACCGCCCTGTAGGAGGCGCGGGCCGGCCTTGGCCCGCTTCTCGCGAGTCGTAGGCGAGAAGGGGCGACATGGACGCGGGCCCCCGCCGACGACGTCCCTTCTCGCCCATGGAGCCGCTCGGGTCCCTCGGGGGGCGATCACCGCCTCCTGGGTGTCGCCCCTCGGGACACGGCGTACGCTCGCGCCCATGACCAACGACGATCACAGCAAGCGGCCCTCCGAGGCGACCACGGACACCGACGACCCCACGTTCGACAGCCCGCGCAGCGACGAGACGATCGACGAGATGCAGTCGACCCCCGTGTCGGACTCCCCCGCCGTCGACGACGACATCGACGAGGACGCGATCACGACCCTGCCCGGCACCGGCGGCCCGGACGACGTCGGCACGGTCGAGGTCGACCCCGACGACCTGAACATGTCGGGCGACTCGATCCCCGGGCACCCCAAGCCGGGCCCGCCCAAGCAGTAGTCCGCAGTCGCGCGCGGGTCGGCAGCCGCTGCCCTCAGGCGCCGACGCCGTCCCGGAGGAGTCGGACGGCGCCGTCGACCGACTCCTCCGTCAGGTCCCGCCGCGTCACGATGTGGTAGCTGAGCAGACCCACCAACGCCTCGACCGCCGTCGCGATCGGGGCGCCGGCGCGCACCTGACCGGCGGCCGCCGCGCGGTCGAACCGCGCCTCGAGGGCCACCCTCGTCACCGTCGTGAGCTGCTCGTCGTAGCGCGCCGCCACCTCGTCGTCCTCCGCGGTCGCCGCCGACGTCGCCCTCAGCAAGGCGGCCGTCGACGGCGTCGCGAGCGCGCGGCCGAAGTCGCGCAGCCACCCCGCGACGTCGGCCCAGACGTCGGCGCTGTCGGTCTCGGGGCTCGGCACGGCGAGCCCGGGCATCAGGTGCCCCTCGAGGACGCCCTCGGCCACGAGCGCCGCCTTCGACGACCACCAGCGGTAGATCGTCTGCTTGCCGACGCCGGCCGCGACCGCGACCCGGTCGAGCGACAGCTTGTCGTAGCCGCGCTCGGCGAGCTCGTCGCGGGTCGCCAGCAGGATCGCGAGGCGCGCCTCCTCGCTGCGGGCCCGGCCGGGTCGTGTCGTCACCATGCCTCCAGCTTCGCCCATCCGCGGCTCGTGACCGCGCCGTCCCCTCCTCATTCAGGACGTTGAGTCCTGAGTTCGCGTTGCGCAGGACTCCCGGGCCTGGATCGTGCACAGGTCAGGAGGCGGCACGCGACATCTCCTGAATCGTGCGAGCACCGGAGTCCGCGGCCTACTGCACCGACCAGCCGCCGTCGCTGGCGAGGATCGCACCGTTGATGTTGACCGCGTCGTCGCTCAGCAGGAACGTGATCGACGCAGCCAGCTCCTCGGCGGTCGCGATGGTGGGGATCGCCGCCTGGAACGGCCGCAGCCGCGCCGACCCGACCTCGGACACGGTCGCCGGGAAGGGGATCCCCGTCGCGACCCCGCCGGGCGCCACCGCGTTGACCCGGATGCCCTGGCCGGCGTACATGAACGCCGCCGACTTCGTCAGGCCGACCACGCCGTGCTTGGACACCGTGTAGGCGTTGCCCGAGGCGTTGCCGCGCAGCCCGGCCTCGGAGGCGACGTTGACGACCGAGCCGCGACCCGCCTCCTGCATGAGCGGCAGCACCGCCCGCGAGAGCTTGAACGCGCCGGTGAGGTTGACGGCGATGACCTTGTCCCACATGGCGTCGCTCGTCTCGTGCAGCGGCGAGAAGTCGTCGTTGATGCCCGCGATGTTCGCGAGGGCGTCGATGCGCCCGTCGGCGGCGGCGACGATGCGGTCGACGTCCGCCTGCGCCGTGATGTCGGCGGCGACCGTGACGAGGGGGACGTCGAGATCCGGCAGGTCGGCGACGAGCGCCTCCAGCTTGTCGGCGAAGAGGTCGACGGCGACGACGCGGCCGCCCTCACGGGCCACGCGGGAGGCGGTGGCCCGGCCGATCCCGGAGGCCGCGCCGGTCACGATGACGGTCTTGCCCGTGAACCGGCCCGGCGTGGCCTTCTCGCGCCAGGGGCCGGTGCCGTCGTCGTCGCCGTGCACCGCCTCCTCGGGGAGCACGCCGCCGTTGGCCCGGAGCACGAGGTCGTCGACGACCGCCTGCGGCAGCTGGCCCTGGCTCAGCGCGACGAGCTGCTGCAACGGCAGGCCCCGGACGGGAGCGAGCGACGACTCGTCGAACGCGCCTCCCTGCCCGAGGACCTCACGGACGAGGGCGCCGCCCTCGGGGTGGTCGAGCCAGTCGCCGATGGAGGTCGAGCCGGTCAGCGGGCGGTCGTTCGTGGTCATGGTGTCTCGCTTCCTCGCGTTCAACGAGACCGTTTGTCTCGTTTTGGTGAGGGTAGGGGCGGAGGCTGAGCGTCAGCCGCGCGAAGGGTCGACCGCACGAGCTGGCGCAGTTCAGGACCCGTGCCTTCCGCTTTCCTGATCCGTGCACGATTCAGGACTGCGCCTCCCCCCGCCGCACGGCTCAGGACCGATCGTCCTGAACGAGGAGGACCCTCAGCCGCGTGAGTACCGGACGACGACGCCCGGCGACCACGTCGTGAGGTCGGGCTCGTGGTCGACGAGGCCGGGCAGGCCGGCCGCCGCGAGCAGCTCGTCGTCGAGGCGGGTCACCGTCGCGGTCCGCAGGGGCCACGGCTCGTGGGCCCTCCGCCACCAGCGGGTCCGGCCGAGGGAGGCGGCGTGCACGCCCCAGCGCTCCGTCAGGAACTCGAGGGCCGGGTCGGGCACGACCACCTCGTCGCCCGGGGCGACGCGGACGAGGCTGCCCGCACCTCCTCGGTGCCGCTGCGTGCGGTGCGCGACGTCGTCCGGCCGCACGCGGGACCCGGCCCGGGCCCAGACGTAGGGCAGGCCGATCGTGCGCGCGGCGAGCACCGCCGGGAGGTGCTGCGTGTCGATCGAGCGGTAGGCGACGCCCTGTCGACCCCGGTCGTCGATCGTCGCGAGCTGGACGACGATCTCGGTCATCGTGCCGAGCCGGCCGAGCCTCGGCAGGGGCGGCACCGTGCTGTCGACGAAACGGTAGGCGACGAGGCTGGCCCAGGCCGTGCCGTCGTGCTCGTCGGGGCGGGTGCCGGGCGGCACGAGCGGGGCGACGAGGTCGGGCTCGACCCGCCAGTGCAGGCCGACCACCTCACGCCAGTCGTGCTGCGTGACGGGTCGGTGCGGGAGCGGAGGGGCGGCGGACACGCGTCCGTTCTACGCCCCGCCGCGCGTTGCGCGCCGCGCGTCATGCGCCGCAGACGGGCGAGTCCGTCGCTGCCGGGCGACCACGACGGCCCGAGACCGACGAACTCGCCCGTCTCGGGCTCGACCTGCCCCCGCAGGCCGCGGAGGCTCAGCCCTGCGACGACCCCTGGCGACGGCGACGGCACTCGGCAGGCGGAGTCAGTACGCCGCAGACTGCCCGCCGTCGATCGGCACGACGGCCGCGTTGACGTAGGAGGCGTCGTCCGAGAGGAGGAACGCGACGACCGACGCGATCTCGGGAGCCTCGCCGTAGCGCTTCGTGGGGTTTCCCTGGATGAACTGCTCGGCTGCACCGCGGGGGTCGTCCGCGCTGATCTGCTTCATGGAGGCCTCGACCATCGGCGTCCAGATGGCACCCGGGGCGATCGCGTTGATGCGGATGCCGAACCGGCCGTACTCGACGGCCGAGTTGCGGGTCAGGCCGACGACGCCGTGCTTGGCCGCGGCGTAGCCGGACTGGTTGCCGACGCCGCGGATCCCGCCGACGCTCGCCGTGTTGACGACCACGCCCGAGCCCTGGCGGCGCATCACCGCGAGCACCTTCTCGAGGCCGAGGAACACGCCGCGCAGGTTGATCGCCACGACCTTGTCGAACTCGTCGGCCGTGAAGTCCTCGGTGAGGTTCTGGCGGCCCTCGATGCCGGCGTTGTTGAAGAAGCCGTCGATGCGCGAGAAGCGCTCGAGGGTGGCCGCGACGTAGGAGTCGACCTCCGCCTCCTTCGAGACGTCGGCGACGACGGTCAGCACCTCGGCGTCGGGCGTCGACGAGCGGATCGCCTCGACGCTGTCGGCGAGGCCCTTCTCGCTGACGTCGACGAGGGCGAGGGAGGCGCCCTCCGCGGCCAGGCGGACGGCGGCGGCACGGCCGAGGCCGGAGCCCCCGCCGGTGATGAGGACGACCTTGCCGGCGAACCGGTCGACGGCGGGCGTGGGGGCAGGTGCGGGCGTGGTGGTCATGGTGCTCTCCTGGCTTCGACGATGAAGGGCTCGGAGCTCGGGGATGCCGCGAGTCCTGGTCCCGGGGAGACGCGGCACGCCCTCCCGGGACGCCGTCTACGCTACACCTGTCGTCCTGGGCGACGACTGCTCGGCAGACTGCGCACCGCGCGCCCGCCGCCGACGGGCCCGCTGCGACCAGAGCACGACGACCAGGGCCAGGTCGACCGCGTCGCCGCCGAGGTACATCACCAGGGCTCCCGCGCGGGCGTCCGGCCCGACGCCGGGCGGCGGGTCGACGGCGAGCGTCGCCGCCAACACGTCGTGCGCAGCGAGCGCGAGCACGACGACCGCCGACCGGACCACGAAGGAGGCGCGGTGCGGGTCAGGGTCGACGCCCACCAGGGAGGCGGTGAGGAGGTACCCGGAGACGAGCACGTGCACCGACACGAGCGCTCCGAGCAGCGGCACCTCGTGCGACGCCGACCACAGGTCCGTGCGGAACAGGAGCCAGAGTCCGCCGACGCTGAGGACGGCCGCGACGACGGGGTGGGAGACGACCCGGACCGGGACGCTGCGCAGCAGCCGCACGAGTCGACGTGCCGGGACAGGGTCGAGGGTCCGCAGCATCAGGGTGACGGGAGCCGCGGGCACGAGGAGGAGCGGCGCGGCCATCCCGAGCAGCAGGTGCCCGACCATGTGCGCGACGAGGTCGGCGTGGTCGGCCGCCGCCGTCGGGCCGAGGGCTCCCGCGACGGCGGCGGCCACGCCTGCCGTCCAGAGGACGCCGCGGCGGCGCGGCCAGGGGCGTCGCGTCGACGACCGCCGCGCGGCCAGCAGGTAGGCGGCGACCGAGACGGCGGCGAGGCCGAGCACGACCGCCTCGACGGGGACGCCGGAGGAGCCGTGCTGGTGCCCCGCCGGCGGCAGGACCCCGAGCACGGCCGTGGGCAGGTGCGCCAGCTCAGGCACGGCCGCGGAGACCGAGGTCGGCAGGGTCGGCAGGGTCGGCAGGGTCAGCGGGGTCAGCAGGGTCAGCGCGGTCGGCGCGCGGGCGCCTGCTCCGCACGACGAGCAGGGCACCGACGACGAGCAGCAGCACGGCCACGCCGTTCCACGCGAGGTCGTAGGGCAGCAGGTCGACGCCGTACCGGATCTGGTGCAGCCCGAGCAGCGCGTGCTGCACGAGCCCGTCGTACAGCTGGAAGCCGCCGAGACCGAGCGACACGCCGCCCCACCAGCGTGACCGCCGGACGGGGCAGGCGCGCTGGAGGTCGGCGAGCAGGTACAGCCCGCCCACCGTGGCGAACCAGCCGAAGGCGTGGAAGAGCCCGTCCGAGACCAGGGCCGCGCGCGGGGTCGACCCGTCCCAGAAGTGGTGCCAGCCGAGCACCAAGTGGAACACCGCCTGGTCGACGAAGGAGGCGACGCCCACGCCCAGCAGGGCTCCCGACACCAGCACGGCGGTCCGTCCCGACGGCGCGAGCCCCCGGCGGGCTCCGGTCATCTCGGCTGGGCCGGGTCGGTGGGGTCGCCCTGCGACGGCGGGTTCATCGGCGGACCTCAGCGTCGCTCATCGCTGCTCCTCGGCGACGTCGGTGATCGGCTGGCCGTGGGCGGAGGGGTCCGCTCCGTCGGTCTCCGCGCCCTCGGGCTCGACGCCCTCCGGCGTCTCGGTGGTCAGCACGACAGGGTCGGCGGTGAGCCCCGCCGCGGTCTCGCTCAGGGTGTCGTCGTCGCCCTCGGCGTCGGCGATGGACGGCCCGGGCGTGCTGTCGGTGGTGTCGTCGGCGAGGCCCCCGTCGATGCCCGCGGCCTGCACCACCTCGGACGAGTCGGTGTCCTCGGGCAACGGCTCGGTCTGGCGGGCCTCGTCGACGTGGCCGACGCCTCCCTGGCCCTGGACGATGCCCTGCGCCTCGTGGCGCAGCTGCTCGTCCTGCTCGGGGTCGTGCTTCGTGTTGCCGCGCTCGATCACGAGACCGCTCCCGTCAGCGCCGGGACTCGGCCGGCGGACGCGTCGGCGGGCGAGCCGGCTCTGCCCCTGGCGTGAGCGTGTCTGGCGTGAGCGTGTCTGCCGCGAGGGTGGCTGCCGTGAGGGCGGCCGTGGTTCACGTGCTCGTTCAGGGCTGTGGCCTTGTCCACGACGGAGACCAGGAGGACGTAGGCGACGATGCGGGCGAAGCCGCGTGTGGGGATCGGCATGTCCCCGTCGTACGCGTCGTCGGAGCCCCGATCCGGGGGTTGCCAAGACGGACGATCGCGAGGTAGTGAGGGTCTGTCAGGACGTTGGGGCGATCAGCGCTCGGGCAGCTCGACCCCGGTCGCCTCGGCGAGCGCCACGAGCAGCTCGTCCTGGAAGGACTCGTCGAGAGCCGCCGCCTCGGGCTGCTGCTGCCGGTCGTGGTGCCAGTACGCACCGCTGACGTCGGAGTCGGCGCCCTCGCCGACCACGAGCCGGTCTTGCGTGCGGTGGCCCAGCTCGAAGTCGTCGGGGGCCGAGGGGCCGCCCATCTTCGTCGCGACCCAGCCCGGGTCGACCGAGGCGGTGAAGAGGGAGGGCGAACGACGCGCCACCGCGGCTGACAGGGCCGTGGCGAACAGCTTGCTGTCCGAGTAGCTGCCCGTGGCGCGCGCGCCGCTCCAGTCGATCCCTTCGAGGGAGGCCGTGCCGCTGCGGTGCATCCCGCTGCTGAGGTAGACGTGCCGCGTCGGGTGCTCGAGCAGCGCGGTGAGCAGGTACGGCGCGACCACGTTGACCGGGAGCAGCGGCGCGCCCGAGTAGACGCCCGCGTTGTGCACGACGCCGTCGAGGGCCGGGCCGTCGTCCAGCTCGCGGACCGCGCGGAGGACTTCGTCGCGCACGCCGAAGTCGGCGACGAGGAGGCGCGCACCCCGCTCGAGGAGGCCGGCCACCGCCTCCCTCCGCTGCTCGCCCCGCACGTGCACGACGACGTCGTGCCCCTGCTCGAGGAGGGCCGCGGCCGAGCCGTGCCCGAGGCCGTCGGAGGAACCGGTGACGAGGAGGTGTGCCATGCGGGCCATCCTGCACCCTGCCCCCGACACCGTCCCGCGCTCGGCTACCGTGGGACAAGACCCCCAGGAGGCCCCCGTGGACGCACGCCGGCAGCGAATGCTGCGCGCCGCGCTGTCCGCGGGCGTCAGCACCCTCGTCACGGCCGCCGCGCACGCGCTCGGCGGCGGCACGTTCCCGCCCGCGCTGCTGCTCGGCACCGCCGTCGTCGTCAGCGTGCTCGTCTGCTTCGCGCTCGGCGGCCGCCGGGTGACGCTGCCCCGGCTCGTCGTCGCCGTCGCGGCGACCCAGGGCCTGCTCCACGCCGTGTTCACGCTCGCGGGCGGCATGGCCCCGATGACCGACGACCAGGGCGCAGGAGGCGCGGGCGGCGCGCACGCCGGCCACCACCTCCCCGGAGCCGCCGTGCTGCCCGAGCTCGCCGCCGGAGCCCACGACGGCAGCATGGTCGGCGCGCACGTCGTGGCCGGTCTCGTGACGATCGCGTCGCTCCGTGCGGGGACGTCGGCCGTGCGGCAGCTCGTCCGCGCGCTGGGGCTCGTGCTCGTGCGGCTCGTCGCCCGCGCGGTCGCGCTCGTCGTGCCGCACCGTCCGCGCGGGGCGGTGCGCGTCGAGCGCGCGCCGCGGCCGCTCGTGACGCTGCTGCTCGCGACCACGCGCGCCCTCAGGGGCCCGCCGGCCCCGGCGACGACCTAGAGCCGCGCGCGCCTCCTGACGGCGAGTGCGGCGTCGTCCGTGCTCGACCGCTCCCGTCGGTCCGGCCCGGCACGGCCTCCCCTGTCGCCGCGGGGTCCGCCCCGCCTGCCCGAAGGACACCTCCATGCGCCCACGCGCCCGCACCTCCTCCCCTGCCCGCACTTCCTCCCCTGCCCACAGCTCCTCCCCTGCCCAGGCCGACGCCATCGCGACCGCCGGCGCACGCGCGACCAGCAGCCGCCCGCGCCTCGTCGGTGCTGTCGTCACGTCGGCGGCCGGGCTCGCCCTCGCCCTGGCGGCGCCCGTCGCCGCCCAGGCCCACGTCGAGCTCGAGGCCTCGTCGACCGCCCCTGCGATGCTCAGCGTGCTGACCTTCGCGGTCGGCCACGGCTGCGAAGGGTCGCCCACCACCTCCCTCGCCGTCACGTTCCCCGCCGAGGTGCAGGCGGTCACGCCGACGATCAAGCCCGGCTGGTCGATCACCGAGGCACCGGCCGTCGCAGCAGTCGGTGCCGAGACCGCCGAGACCGCCGAGGCCGACACCGACACCGGGGCGGCCACCGGCACGACCGTGACCTGGACGGCCGACCCGAGCTCCGCCCTCCCCGACGGCTTCCGCGACACGGTCGCCGTCTCGGCCCTGCTCCCGGTCGGGGGCGCGGCAGGCGACCTCGTCGCGTTCCCCACCGTGCAGACATGCGAGGTCGGCTCGTACGACTGGGTCGAGGTCGCCGAGCCGGGCTCCGACGCGCAGCCCGCGTCGCCGGCGCCTGTCCTGACCCTGACCGACGCGGACGGCGGCGGAGCGGGTGCCGGCGGCACCGACGACGCGACCGGCTCGCCGGAGGCGGCCGCCGCTTCCTCCGCACCTGCTCCCGTCGATGAGACGGCCAGGGCCCTCGCCCTGGGTGCCCTCGTCGTGGGAGTCGTCGGGCTCGTCCTGCTCACGACGACCCTGCGCCGTCGCGCTGCAGAGGCCCGCCGATGAGCGCGAGCGCCCCTCCCGTCCCCGCTCCCGCTGATCCGTCACGAAACGGAACAGCAGAGACACCGCCCACGCCACCAGCCGATCCGTCACGAAACGGAACAGCAGAGACACCGCCCACGCCTCCAGCCGATCCGTCACCGAACGGAACAGCGGAGACACCGCCCACGCCCCCAGCCGATCCGGCACGTGACGGAACAGCCCAGACGCAGAACAGCACCCCCGCTCGCGAGCTCGGCGCACCCGGCGGCCCGCGAGCGCCCCTCGCCGAACGGGCCGCACCCGGCGGGATCGGCAGCTGGCTCGGCCCGCTGCTGCTCCGACTGCACTTCTGGGCAGCCATCGTGGTCGGGCCGTTCATCCTCGTCGCGGCGCTGACCGGAGCGGCGTACGCCCTCGCGCCGACGCTCGAGAAGGTCGTCCACGCCGACGAGCTGACCGCGCCGGGCACCGGGGCAGCGCTCCCCCTCGCCGACCAGGTCGCCGCGGCCGAGGAAGTGGTGGGCGACGGCGGCGAGCTCGTCGCCGTGCGTCCCGCGCCCGAGCCGGGCGACACCACGCGCGTGCTGTTCACCGGCGACGACCTGATCGAGAGCCAGACCCGGGCGATCTTCGTGGACCCGGCGACGGCCGAGGTCCGCGGCGACCTGCCCGTCTACGGCACGAGCGGCTCGCTGCCGCTGCGGACGACGATCTCCGACCTGCACCGCAGCCTCGGGCTGGGCGACGCCGGCCGCCTCTACAGCGAGCTCGCCGCCAGCTGGCTCGGCGTCGTCGTGCTCGCGGGCCTCGGCCTGTGGATCGCCCGCCGACTGCGGGCACGTGGGCCAGGGAAGGCGAGGGCACGTGCACGCCGCGACCTCGTGCGGCCCGACCTGCGGGCGACCGGCCTGCGTCGGTTCTTCTCGTGGCACGCCTCCGTCGGCATCGTGTTGACGGTCGGGGCCCTGTTCCTCTCGGCGACGGGCATCACCTGGTCCCAGCACGCAGGCGACAACGTCACCGCGCTGAGGGCCGCGCTCAGCTGGACCGCCCCGGCGCTCGACACCGCCCTGCCCGCCGAGGGCACGAGCACAGGAGATGCGGGCACGAGCACAGGAGGCGCAGCACCCGAGGCCGAGGACGTCGCGGCCGACCCCCACGCCGGCCACCACGGAGCCGCCGTCCCCGGTGCGTCCGAGGTCGACCCTGCCCTGTTCGACGACGTGCTCGCCGTCGCGCAGACGGTGAACGTCGACACCGGTCTCGTCGAGGTCAAGCCGCCCGCCGACGCCGACAGCGCCTGGACCGTCACCGAGATCAAGCGGAGCTGGCCGACCCAGGTCGACTCCACGGCGGTCGACGGCACGACGCTCGCCGTCGTCGACCGCACCGACTTCGCGGACTACCCGGTCATGGCGAAGCTCGCGCGGTGGGGCGTCGACACGCACATGGGCACCATGTTCGGGCTGCCGAACCAGCTCCTCCTGGTGGTCACGGCCCTCGGCGTCGCCGCGATGGTCGTGTTCGGCTACCTGATGTGGTGGCGGCGAGGCCCTGCAGGAGGCGCGGGCCGCCTCCGTGCCGGACGCCCTGCTCCCGCAGGCGCCCTCGTCCGCGCCCCGTGGCAGGGCCTCGTCGCGGTGGTCGCCGTCGGCCTCGTCGTCGGGCTGTTCCTGCCGATGGTCGGCCTCGGGCTCGTGCTGTTCGTCGTGGTCGACGCCCTCGTGACGGCGGCCCGCACCCGCGCGTAGCCCGCACCCGCGCGCTCAGCGGCCGAGCTACACCCCCTGCCCGGCGCTGCACCCTCAGTTCCAGGGGTGCAGCGCGGGTTCATGGGTGCAGCTCGGCCGCGGGACGGGCCGCGGGCCGGGCCAGAGGCCGGGCCCGGCGAGCCGTGCCGCGGGCCGGGCTCAGCGCAGCTCGACCTCGACCGTGACCACGCGGGCGTCATCGAGCCCGACGAGGTGCACCGGTCCGGTGATCGCGAGGGCCGCCTCCGTCTCGCGCACGGCGCACGAGGCGCCGACCCAGAGCTGGACGGCGCCGGGCTCGACCACGCGGCGCATCCGGCGGTCACTGAACGCGAGCCGCTGCGTCGGCACGTGGAACGTGACCCGCGCCTCCTGCCCCGGCTCGAGCTCGACCCGGGCGTAGCCGAGCAGCTGCGCGACCGGACGGGTCACCGAGGCGACGACGTCGTGCGCGTAGAGCTGCACCACGTCGGCGCCGGCCCGCCCGCCCGTGTTCCGCACCGTCACGGTCGCGGTGAACGCGCCTCCTGCGGGCACCTCGCCCGAGCCCGAGTCCGAGCCCGAGCCCCTACCCGTGTCCGAGCCCGCGTCCGAGCCCGAGCCCCGACCCGAATCCGAGCCCGCGTCCGAGTCCGAGCCCGAGCCCGCACCCGAGCCCGCACCCGCACCCTCGACGACGAGGCCCGACCGCTCGAAGGTCGTGTACGAGAGGCCGTGGCCGAACGGCAGCACCGGCGTGCTGTCTGCGCTCGTCACCTCGCTCGGGCCGCCGAGCAGCGGATGCAGGTACGAGAAGGGCTGTGCGCCCGCCGACCGCGGCAGCGAGACGGGCAGCCGACCCGACGGCACGACGCTGCCCGAGAGCACGCCGGCGATCGCGGGTCCGCCCTCCTCTCCCGGGAAGAACGCCTGGACGACCGCAGCCGGGGCGCCCGGCCCCGAGACGGCCCAGCCGATCGCGTAGGGACGACCGGACAGCACGACCAGCACGACCGGGGTGCCGGAGGCGACGACCGCCTCCACGAGGTCGCGCTGCGGCCCCGGCAGCTCGAGGCTCTCGACGTCGTTGCCCTCGCCGACGGTGCCGCGGCCGAAGAGCCCGGCGCGGTCGCCGACCACGACGACGGCGACGTCGGAGGCAGCTGCCTCGCGGACGGCCTCGTCGATGCCCGAGCGGGCGTCCGCGTCGAGAGCGCCCTCGACCGCGCAGCCCGGCACGACGACGAGCTCGGCGGCCGGCAGCTCCTCGCGGAGCGCCTCCGCCACCGTCGGCACGGCGATGCCCGTCGGCACCCCGGGGTGGTGCGCCAGCACGTGGTTGACGAACGAGTAGCAGCCCATCAGGGCCTCGGTGCTGTCGGCGTTCGGGCCGATCAGCGCGACGCGAGCCGGGCCGGCAGCCGCATCAGCACCAGCACCAGCACCGGCACCAGCACCGGTACCGGCACCGGCACCGGCGCCCCCGCCCAGCGGCAGCACCCCGTCGTTCGTCAGCAGCACGACCGACTCGTCGGCCAGGCGGCGCGCGACCGCGCGGTGCGCCGGGCTGTCGAGGTCGATCTCGGTCGGCGGCCCGGCTGCCTCCGCAGCGTCGAGGGCGGCCTCGTCGAGCAGGCCGAGCTCCTCCTTCTCCGCGAGCACGCGGGCGACCGCGAGGTCGACCAGCGTCTCGTCGACCAGCCCGGCCCGCACGCGCTCGGCGAGCGGGGCGAGGTAGGCGTCGCCGGTGGGCAGCTCGACGTCGATCCCCGCCTCGAGGGCGAGCGCCGCGGCCTCGCCCCGGTCGGCGGCGACGGCGTGCATCACCTCGAGGAAAGCGACGGCGAAGTAGTCGGACACGACGACGCCGTCGAAGCCCCACTCCCCGCGCAGCAGGTCGGTCAGGTACTCGGGCGTCGACCCGACGGGCACCCCGTCGACCTCGGCGTACGAGTTCATCACCGAGCGCACCCCGCCGTCGCGCACGGCCATCTCGAACGGCGGCAGCAGCACGTCGGCGAGGTAGCGCGGCCCGACGTTCGCAGGGGCGTGGTTGCGGCCCGCGTCCGAGAGCGAGTAGCCGACGAAGTGCTTGAGCGTGGCGTGCACCCCGGCCGACTGGAGGCCGCGCACGTAGGCGGTGCCGATGGTGCCCACGACGTACGGGTCCTCGGCGATGCACTCGTCGACGCGTCCCCACCGCGGGTCGCGGACCACGTCGAGCACCGGCGCGAGGCCCTGGTGCACGCCGAGCTCGCGCATGGAGCCGCCGATCAGCGCCGCCATCCGCTCGACCAGGTCGGGATCGAAGGAGGCGCCCCACGCGAGAGGCGTCGGGAACGTCGCGGCCTGCCAGGCGGCCAGGCCTGTCAGGCACTCCTCGTGCACGATCGCGGGGATGCCGAGACGCGTCTCGGTGCGCAGCCGGCGCTGCTCCTCCCACAGCCAGGAGGCGCGCTGCACCGGGTCGACCGGTCGCGTCCCGTAGACCCGGGTCAGGTGCCCCAGCCCGTGCTCGGTCGCCGCTCCGTAGTCGTCGCTGGGGGTCATCGCGCCCTGCATCGGCGCCACGGCGCCGCCGCCCTGGTCGACCCACCAGCCGACCAGCTGGGCCAGCTTCTCGTCGAGCGACATGTCGTCGAGGAGGCGGCGGACGCGGTCGCTGAGGACGAGACCGGTCGCGCTCGTCGCGGCCCGCGCCTCCTCGGCTCGGCCCTCGGCCCGGCCCTCGTCGCCGTGCCGTCCGGTCGTGTGCTGCATCTCGATGGTCATCCCTTCACCGCCCCCGTCAGGCCGCCGACGATGCGGCGCTCGAACAGGCTGAAGAAGATCAGCGCGGGCAGCATCGACAGCGCCGTGAAGGCGAGCACCCGGGCCGTGTCGACCGAGTACTGCGACGAGAACGCCTGCACGCCGAGCGGCAGGGTGAACGTCGACGGGTCGTTGAGGATGAACAGCGGCAGCAGGTACGAGTTCCACGCGCCGATGAAGGCGAGGATGCCGACCGTGATCACGCCGGGCAGCGACAGGCGCACGACCATGCGGAAGAAGAAGCCGAGACGGCTGCAGCCGTCGATGAACGCGGCCTCCTCGATCTCGTCGGGGATCGCCCGCAGGAACGGCACGAGGATGATGATCGTCGTCGGCAGCGCGAAGGCGATCTGCGGCAGGATCACCCCTGCCAGCGAGTTCGTCAGCCCCAGGTCGCGGATCACGAGGTAGAGCGGCGTGATGGCGACGGTCATCGGGAACATCAGCCCGGCGGCGAACAGCGCGTAGAGCACCCCTCGCCCGGCGAACCGGTAGCGCGCCAGCACGTAGCTCGCGGCGAGGCCGAGGGCGACCGTGCCGATCGTGGTGGCCCCGGCCGAGATCAGCGAGTTGCCGACCTGCCGCCAGAAGGTACCGCCGGTCAGCACGTCGAGGTAGTTGCCGACCTGCCAGGGGCTCGGGAACCCGGAGGGGTCGGTCGTGATCTGCGCGTTGGTGCGGAAGCCGCCGATCACGATGAACGCCACGGGGGCGAGCATCGCCACGATGACGACCACCGCGACCACGTACGCGACGCCGCGCCCGGGGTCGGCGATGCCGCGCCTCCTGCGGGGCGGCCGGCCGGCCGCGGACCGGGGGGTGCGCGCGGGTGCGCCCACGCCTCCGCCGTCCGGGCCCGCCGCGCCGCGGGGGCGGGCAGGCAGGGTGCTGGCGGTCATGACTCGTCTCCTGACGTGGTGAGGGCGCCGGCCGTGTCGCGCCGCAGCACGAAGCGCTGGTAGACGAGGGCGACGACGAGCGAGATGAGGAACAGCACCACGGCGACGGCGTTGCCGTAGCCGTAGCTGCCCGAGGTGCGGCCGTTTGCGACCATGTACGTCGCCATCGTCGAGGTGCCGGCGGTGGCAGCGATGTACTGGCCCCAGATGATGTAGACGAGGTCGAACAGCTGCAGGGAGCCGATGATCGACAGGAACGCCCAGATTCGCAGGGTCGGGCCGAGCAGCGGCAGCGTGATGCGGCGCTGGATCTGCCACCAGCTCGCGCCGTCGATCGCCGCCGCCTCGCTGAGCTCCTCGGGCACGCCCTGCAGGCCGGCGAGGAACAGGATCACGGCGAAGCCGACGTACTTCCATGTGATGATGACGAGCAGCGTCCAGATGGCGATGCTCGGGTCGGCGAGCCAGTCCTGGGCGAGCGAGCCCAGGCCGACCTTGGCCAGCATGTCGTTGACGGCTCCGCTGCCCTGGAGCATGAGGCTCCAGCCGGTGCCGACGACGACCTCGCTGATCACGTAGGGCACGAAGATCAGCACCCGGATCAGCGACTGCCCGCGCAGCTTGCGGTTCAGCAGCAGGGCCAGGCCGATCGCGACCGGCCCCTGCAGCACCAGCGAGAGCACCACGATCGTGGCGTTGTGGCGCAGGGCGTCGAGGAACGTCGCGTCCTGGAAGATCGTCAGGTAGTTGCGGAACCCGACGAAGTCGGTCGGGGGGCCGAAGCCCTGCCAGCTGAAGAAGCCGTAGTAGGCGGCCATCACGATCGGGAAGACCACGAAGGCCAGGAAGACCACGAGGGCCGGGCCGACCAGCAGCGCGATCTCGAGGCCTCGGGCACCACGCCCCTGCCGGGACACGGCCCGGGAGGCCGCCGGGGGCGAGGCGACTGCCTCGCCCCCGGCGGTGGCGTGAGCCCCCGAGGGTGCGGCGGGCCGCACGGAGGGTTCGCGGAGGCTCACGAGGGGCCTACGCCTTCTTGGCGGCCGCGTCGACGGCGTCGACGAACTCCTGCGGCGTGCCGTCGCCCGAGAGCAGGTCGACCACGGCGACGTTCATCGCGTTGCCGACGTTGAGGCCGTAGACGGTGTCCAGCCACTGCGAGACGAACGGGGCGTCGTTGTAGGCGGCCAGCACCTCCTGCAGGTAGGGCTCGGTAACGGCCTCCTGGGCGACCGTGTTCACCGGAGGCGCGTTGAAGGCCTTGTAGTAGGCCTCCTGCACGTCCGGGGTGGCCAGGTAGTTCAGGAAGTCGACGCACGAGTCGGGCGCACCGGCCGAGCACGAGTAGCCGTCGACGCCGCCCATGATCGCGCCGGGCTCGCCGTCGCCGCCGTCGATCGCGGGGAAGGGGAACCAGCCGAGGTCGGGCAGCGGCTTCGCGTCGGGGGTGAGGGAGGCGATGACGCCCGGGTCCCACGCGCCCATCAGCTCCATGCCTGCCTGCTTGTTGGCGATCAGGCCGGCCGAGCTGCCGGCGCCCTGCTGGGCTGCCGTGGTGAGGAAGCCCTCGTTGAAGGGCTCGGTGTCGCGGAAGTCGGCGAGGTCCTGCGCCGCGTCGACCCAGCAGGGGTCGCTGAAGTCGCGGTCGGTCGCGGCCTGCTCCAGGGTGTCGCTGCTGCAGGCGCGCAGGGCGAAGAAGAAGTACCAGTGCGCGGCGGGCCAGGCGTCCTTGGCGCCGAGGGCGACGGGCTGGGTGCCTGAGTCCTTCAGCGCGGCGACGGCGTCGTCGAGCTCGTCCATCGTCGTGGGGGGCGTCGTGATCCCGGCCGCCGAGAAGACGTCCTGGCTGTACCAGAAGCCGCCGGGCAGCACGGCGATCGGCATCGAGTACACCTTGCCGTCGATCGAGCCGGCCCCGAAGGTGCCCTCGCTGATGTCGGCGCGGGCGTCGTCCGAGATGCCGTCGGTGATGTCCTTCACCTGGCCGGCCTGGACCATCGCCTGGAGCTTCCCGCCGCCGCGCTGCAGGAACACGTCGGGGGCGTCGCCCGAGTTGAGGGCGGTCTGCAGCTTGCTGTCGAAGTCCTCGTTCTGGACCGTCTGGACGTCGATCGCGACGTCGGGGTTGGCCTCCGTGAAGTCGGCCGCCGCCTGCGTCCAGAAGTCCTGGCCGGGGCCGGTGGTGGAGTTCTGCCACAGGGTGAGGGTGCCGTCGTCGGCCCCGCCTCCGCCACCGCCTGCGCTGCAGCCGGTCAGGAGCCCTGCTCCCATCAGCAGGGCTGCGGACCCTGCCAGGAGTCGCCGGGTCGTCATCGTCTTGCTCGGCATCGTTGCCACCTGTTCCTCGTCGTTGAGCGGCCGTGGTCGGCCCGTGACGCAGCGCTCCGATGTGCTGCGTCGGACCAGTGTCAGAAATGCCCGAAGGAGTGTCAAACGTTTTCGAAAACCATTTCGACGGCGCTAGGCTCGCGCTCGTGAACGCCCGTCCGACCATCCACGACGTCGCCGCGGCGGCGGGCGTCTCGCTCGCGACCGTCTCGAAGGCGGTCAACGGCCGCTACGGCGTCTCCCCCGAGACGACGGCGAAGGTGATGGCCGTCGTCGACGCGCTCGGCTACGAGTCGAGCCTCGTCGCCAGCAGCATGCGGGCCCGGCGGACCGGGGTGATCGGCGTGCTCGTGGCCGACTTCGAGCCGTTCAGCTCGGAGGTGCTCAAGGGCGTCGGCACCGCCGTGCGCCAGCTGGGCGCCGAGTACGACCTGCTCGCCTACAGCGGCGCGCACCAGGGCGGCGCCGACGGCTGGGAGCGGCGCTCGCTCAGCCGCCTCAGCGGCACCCTCATCGACGGCGCGATCCTCGTCACCCCGTCGGTCCTCACGACCACCACAAGCGTGCCGGTCGTCGCGGTCGACCCGCACAAGGGGCGTGCCGACCTGCCGAGCGTCGAGGCCGACAGCCGAGGAGGCGCGGTGCAGGCGGTCGAGCACCTCGTCTCGCTGGGGCACCGGCGCATCGGGTTCCTCGCCGGGCGGCCCGACCTGCGCTCCGCGTCGCTGCGCGAGGCCGGCTACGCGGACGCGCTCCGCTCGGCGGGCATCCTGCGCGACCCCGCGCTGACCCGCGACGGCGACTTCGAGATGGGCGCCGCACGCCGCGCCGCCCGGGAGCTGCTCGACGTCGGGCCGGCCGACCGCCCGACCGCCGTGTTCGCGGCCAACGACCTGTCGGCGATCGCCGTGCTGCGCACAGCCCACGAGCTCGGCCTGCGCGTGCCCGACGACCTCAGCCTCGTCGGGTTCGACGACATCCCCGAGGCCTCGCGGGAGCAGCCGGCGCTGACGACCGTGCGGCAGCCGATGCACCGGCTCGGCACCGTCGCCACGACGATGCTCTTCACCCTGCTCGAGGGCGGGGTCATCGACCGGCCCGAGGTGCAGCTGCCGACGAAGCTCGTCGTCCGCGGGACGACGGGGCCGGTGCCGGCGCCGGTGCCTTCGCGCGGGTAGCTGTCGCGCGGGCCTGCCTCACGGCTCAGGAACCGGCTGCCCCGTTCACCTGGATCGTGCACGACTCAGGACAGAGAGTCCCCGCTGCGCGGATCAGGACCCGTCTTCCTGAATGAGGAGAGGAACACGGAGCGGGGACGGCGAAGGCCCCCGCCGCAGAGCGACGGGGGCCTTCGGGTGCTGCAGGTCGAGTCAGCGCTTGGCGCCGCGACGACCGGTGATGAGGCCCCAGATGAGCAGGACGACGATGGCGCCGACGATGGCGATGAGCCAGCTCTGGATGGAGAAGAAGCCGTCGTAGCCGACGCCGAACACGGCGCCGCCGATCCAGCCGCCGATGAGGGCGCCGATGACGCCGAGGACGAGGGTGGCGAGCCATCCGCCGCCCTGACGGCCGGGGAGGATGAGCTTGGCGATGGCGCCGGCGATGAGGCCGAGGAGGATGAAGGCGAGGAAGCCCATGATGAGCCCTTTCTTAAGAAGGTGAGGGGCCGCTTCGGGGCAGGCGACCCGAGGTCGACCACCAGCTTGCTCTCAGACGGGCACTTTGTCCGGAATTGGTCAGGAAGACCCCCTTGTGCGCCGAGGGCATGAGGGCTACATGAACGGGAGGTGTCCGCAGCCGACGCACCGGGCGAGCCCCCTGGCAGGCCCGTGCGTCGCCCTTGACGCAGGAGCCCGTGCCGAGAGTCGGGGCTCTCGGCGTCCGCCGGGAGTTCGGGCTCCCGGAGGTGCACGACCGCGAGCCGTGCCGGGTGCCTAGGGAACACCCGGGCATGTCTTCGGAGCCGAGGCGCCCCCCGATCGGGTGACTTTCCCGGACGTCGCAGGAGGCGCCTCCCGCGAGCGCCCGCGCGCCCCGCGGAGCATGCTGGAGACCTACCGAGGGGGCACATGAAGTACATCGTCTACGGCGAGAACCGCGTGATGACGGGCGACGCGATCGCCGAGGCCGTCATCGCCTACGCCGCGGCCCTCGGGCAGAACGGCACGACCGACATCGTCGACGTGCCCACGAGCGACGAGCACGGGTCGGCGGCGACCTCCGAGCTGCTGCTCGGCCCGGCCAGCCAGCTGATGATCGAGACCGCCCCCGACGACGAGCTCGAGCCCGAGGACGAGGCGCTCGTCGCCGAGCTCGTGCGCCGCGCCGCCGCCGTGGGCGGGGCGCGCTTCGTGGACGCCGCCTCCGGCAGCTCGGTCGACGAGGAGGAGCACACGGCGGAGTCCGGCGACGATGCTCCGCTCCGCACCCGCCCGCCGGAGCCCCGTGACCCCGACGACCGCAGCCAGCCGGCGCCCGCATTCCGACCGGCCCGCCCTGCACGACCCGCGGGCTACGCCGACGACGCTCCGTCGACCTGAGGCGCAGGTACTCCGACGATCTGTGCCCTCGGGCTCAGAACTTCTGCTGTCGCGGCACGACGACGCGCTCGAACACGACGACCCCGGCCGTGGCGATCGGGATGGCGACGAGGGCGCCGAGCACGCCCCCGAGCGCGCCCCCGCCGAACGCCGCGACGATCACCAACGCCCCCGGCACGGCTACTGCCTTCGACATCACCCGCGGAGTGAGCACGTACGCCTCGATCTGCGCGTAGACCAGCAGCACGACGCCGACGACGATCGCGGTGACCGGCGAGACGCTCAGGGTCGCAGCGATGATGACGGCGTACGCCACCACGGTGCCGACGACGGGGATGAGCGCTCCGAGGAACGCCAGGGCCGCGAACAGCACCGGCACGGGGCCGCCCGCGATCGTCAGCACGAGGAACACGAAGACGGCGTTGATCGCGGCGAGCGCCACCTGTCCCGCGACGTACCGGCCGACGGACAGGAAGATCTCGTCCGAGATGTCCATCACGCGCTCGCGGTGGCTGCGCGGCACGGCCCGGCTGAGCGAGCGGAGCATCTGCGGCAGCGTCACGGCGAAGTAGATCGTGAGGATCGCGACGATGATCACCGCGGTGATGCCGTTGGTGATGCCCTGGCCGACGGCGAGCACGCCGCCCCCCAGGGCGAGCAGGCGGTCGGGGTCGAGCAGGTACGAGCTGACGGCGGCGACCGCGTCGTCCACGTCGACCTCGAGGCCGAGGGTCTCGACGGCCTGCTGCACCCAGGGCTGGCGCGAGATGTCCTGCAGGGCGGCGGGCGCCGTGCGGATCACGTGGCCGACCTGCTCGACGAGCGCGGGCACGACCGCGGCGAGGATGCCGACGACCGCGCCGAGCACGAGGACGACGGAGACGACGACGCCGACCCAGCGCGGCGCGCCGGCCCGGGCGAGGCGCCGCACGACGGGCTCGAAGGCGAGGGCGAGGAAGAACGCGAGGCCGATGTAGACGAGGATCGTCGAGAGCGCCATCAGGGCGACGATGATGCCGACGCCCAGCCCGCCGCCGAGGGTCGCGATCAGGCCGAAGCGGAACGCCCCGGGGCGCCGCAGGGGGCTGGACGGCTCGTCACGTGAGGCGGCCGATCGCGCGGACGACGAGGCGTCGGACGTGCCGGACGCACCGGACGGCGCCGTCGAGCGGCGAACGGAGCGGGCACGGTGCGAGAGGGCCATCCGACCATCCTGGCGGTCACCGCAGCCGGAGGGCCGCCTGAGGACTGCCGGAGCTGCTCCGAGGCCGCGCCGCGTCGCCGCTCAGATGGGCTTCTCGACCATCCCCCACGGCGAGTCGTGCCCCTCGGGCGAGGAGAGCAGGTCGAGGAACGGCCCGGCCGGGAACGCCTCCGGCCCGAGGATCCCGACGCCCGACCAGACGCCCGTGGCGAGCAGCTCGAGGGCGATGACCGGACCGAGCGCCGTCTGCCACACGACGGCCTGCGAACCGTACTCGCGCATCGAGGTCTCGTTGTCGGCCACGTGGTAGAGGTACGTCGACCGCGGCTGGCCGTCCTTGCCCGTGCCCCGCACCCAGACGCCCGCGCACGTCTTGCCCGACATCACGTCGCCGAGCGTCGCTGGGTCGGGCAACACCGCCGCGACCACGTCGCGCGGCGAGACCTGCACCCCCTTGACGTCGACCGGGGCCGTCCTGTCGAGCCCGAGCTTGTTCAGCGTCCTCAGCACGTCGATGAACTCCTGGCCGAGGCCGTACTTGAAGGTGACGCGCTTCGCGCTCGTCCAGCGGGGCATCAGCAGCACCTCCTCGTGCTCGACGTTGACGCACTCGACCGGGCCGATCCCCTCGGGGAAGTCGAAGACCTCGGGCTCGCTGAACGGGGCGGTGGTGTACCAGCCGCGCCCCTCCTCCCAGACGACCGGGGGGTTCAGGCACTCCTCGATGGTCGTCCAGATCGAGAACGAGGGGGCGAAGTCGTGGCCCTCGACGACCAGGTTCGCCCCGTCGCGGACGCCGAGCTCGTCGATCTCGCTGAACAACTCGTCCTCGGCCCAGCGGGCGAAGACGTCGGACATGCCGGGCTCGACGCCCATGCCCACGAGCGCGAGGCGTCCTGCGTCCCGCCACCGCGCCTCCTGCGCGAACTGCTCGTCGCCGAGCATGACCCCGGTCAGCTCGTGCGGCTCGTCGGGGTGCGGGCTCGACAGGCTCATCGCCATGTCGAGGTAGACCGCGCCGCCCGCGAAGGCGCCCTCGAAGATCGGCATCACGAAGCGCGGGTCGACGGCGTTCAGCACGTGCGTGATGCCGTGCTCGCGGATCAGGGCCGTGACCGAGTCGGCGCTCGACGCGTCGACCGAGGCGCCGAGGAGGCGCGGGTCGCCCAGCGAGTCGACCAGCGCCTGCGGGCGGGCCGGGTCGTGGTCGGCGACGACGAGCAGCTCGAAGAACGTGCGTCGCACGGCGATGCGGACGGCTGCGGAGCCCACGCCTCCCGCGCCGACGATCAGGATCCGGGCCGGTGAGGTCGGTGCCGCGTCGGGGCTGCCGGGTGCAGGGGCGGTCGGTTCAGGGGTCATGCCAGTCCTCCGTCGATGGAACGCGTGTAGATCTCGGGCTCGTCGGGCACGAGCACCTCCGTGTCGCGGTTCAGGCTCTCGCCGCGGAAGAACGGGCGGGACTCCGCGAAGGCCGACCAGACGACCATCAGCACGGCGCCGAGCAGCAGCGAGCCGATGCCGATCACGAAGGTGCCGCCGATGCCGAACAGCACCGTGTAGCCGTAGTCGGGCGCGAGCATGTCGACCACCGACTGCACGAAGGCGTACGTGAGCATCAGCGCGCCGAGCAGCGGCAGCAGCCCCTTGAACAGGAACGCCTGCCAGGACGACGTCAGCTCGCGCCGGAAGAACCAGACGCACGCGTAGCCGGTCAGCCCGTAGTAGAAGGCGATGGCGAGGCCCAGCGACAGGATCGAGTCCTGCAGCACGTTCGCGCTCACGAGCGTCATGACGACGTAGAAGACGATCGCGACGACGCCCATCACGAAGGTCGAGAACGACGGGGTGCGGAACCTCGGGTGCACCCGCCCGAACCGGGCGGGCAGGGCGCCGTAGACGGCCATCGCGAGGGTGCCGCGGGCCGTCGGCAGGATGGTCGTCTGTGTCGACGAGACGGCCGAGACGAGCACCGAGATGACGAGCACGACCGAGAGCGGGCCGAGCACCGGGTCCTTGAGCGCGAAGAAGACGTCGTCGGCGTTGGCCTCGTTCGCGAGGCCGATGCCCGTGCTGCCGAGGCCCGCGAACGACATCGCGACGACGGTGACGCCGACGTAGGTGACGAGCAGGATCGCCGTCGACAGCACGGCGGCGCGGCCGGGGGTGCGCTGTGGGTCCTTGGTCTCCTCGGTGAGGGCGAGGCACGCGTCCCAGCCCCAGTAGATGAACAGGGCGAGCAGCACGGCCTCGACGAAGCCCGACCAGTCGGTGAACGCGGTCGGGTCGAACCAGCTCCACTCGACCGGGGTCGCGTTCGGGGCGTCGCCCGTCGCGATCTTGTAGAGCGCGACGACGACGAAGAGCGCGAGGGCCACGTACTGGACGCCCAGCAGGACGTTCTGCACGCGTTCGCCCAGCTCGAGGCCGCGGTAGCTGACCCAGGTCATCAGGGCGATGAACACGACGCCGGTCGCCGTGACCAGCGGCACGTTCTCGGCCAGGGAGCCGTCGCCGACCATCAGCCAGGTGTACTGCCCGGCGATCTGCGAGAGGTTCGCCAGCACGACGATGCCGGCGATGGCGACGCCCCAGCCGCCCATCCAGCCGACGCGGGGGCCGAAGGCCTTCGTGACCCAGGTGAAGGTCGTGCCGCAGTCGGGCACGACCCGGTTCAGCTCGCGGTAGGCGAAGGCGATGAACAGCATCGGGACGAACGCCACGATGAACGCGATCGGCGCCTGCGCCCCGACGGCGGCGACCACGAAGCCGAGCGTCGCGACGAGCGAGTAGACGGGAGCGGTGCTCGCGAGGCCGATGACGGTCGAGCCCCAGAGGCCGAGGGTGCCCGCCGCGAGGCCCTTGCCGGCGACCGCGTCGACAGGGCGCGAGGAGGAGGTCGGCACGCGGCCGGGCGAAGCGTCGGGACCGCTCATGGCCAGAACGTAGTCCCGCGGCCCGGGCGTGTCAACGAGGCTTCCTCGCTACCACCCGGCCCGCCGCCCGGGCCGCCGTGCCGCGCCGCCGTACCGCCCGTGAACCGGGTTCCGAACCATGAACTGCGCTGTGTCGCGGTTCGTGGTCCGGAACCCGGTTCTTCGTGTGCGCGGCGGGCAGGTCAGCGAGCTGTGCGCAGCCCGGCGACCAGCCACGCGACCGCCACGAACAGCAGGGTGACGATCGTCAGCACCTGCCCGCCGTACGCGACCGCGGTGATCGAGGAGGTGCCGAGCGCGAACCCGACCGGGGTGGAGAACACGACGGTGCGGACGAGGGCCACCACCGTCCAGGGCACGAGGGCCCAGCCGGCCACGCCCCGGACGCCGTCGCGGGAGCGCGCTGCCAGCACGGCGCCCACGAGGGCCGCGACGACGGACACGAGCGTGAGGAGGAGGACCGTGAGCGTCCCCGGGCCCGCGGCGAGGACGGCCGGGATGAACGCGAGGACGGTGACGAGCACCTGGGTGACGGCAGCGATGCGCAGTGCGACGCGTCCGGCGGGCGAGGTCGCGCAGATGCCCCCTCGGCCGCTGACCAGCCAGAGCGCCACGGACGTGGCGAGGGTCGCGACCAGGGCGAAGACCGGCAGGACCGCGTACAGCGAGGTCGTCGAGAGAGCGGCCAGGCCGATCAAGAAGCGCGCGGCCGTGACCAGGGCGCCCAGACCGGCGAGCGCGCCCGCGACGACGAGCGCCCTGCGGTCGAGTCCGGCGGGCACGGGCGGCCGCGTCGGACCCCGCTCGGGGTCGCGGGCCGAGGCAGGAGACGTCGCCGATTCGCTCATGCCCTGACGATATCGACAGACCGTCCCGTGTGGCACGTCACGCCGACGCCGGAGAGCGAGAGTGATCGGAGCCGGCTGGCCCGCGGGGACAGGGTTCCTGGGCACGCCGACACCGGATCACGCGCGGATCACGGGACACGGGCCGGTGGCACACGGTGCGGGACGGGAGCGCAGACGCGGAGGTGCCCGTCCGGCGTGGCCGGACGGGCACCTCCTGGGGCTGAGCGGGCTCAGCGGCTCAGCGGCTGAGCGGGCTCAGCTGCGGCGCGACCTCCTCCGCAGGGTGAGGAACCCGCCGGCGACCATCAGCAGCAGCGCCGCCAGCAGGACCGGCGCGGTGTCGCTGCCCGTGAAAGCCAGCGGGCCGCTGCCCGCAGTGCCGGCGTAGTAGCCGCCCGAGCCCGAGCCGCCGTTGCCGCCGGCACCGGGCGTGCCGGCGCCGGGCGTCCCGGCACCGGGTCCGCCGGCAGCCGGCAGGTCGACCGCGAACCGGACGGGAGCCGAGGCCGCCGAGGAGACCCCGTCGGGCCCGGTCTGCGTGGCCGTCAGCGTGTACTCGCCCTCGGGCAGCCCGCCGAGCGGCGAGCAGGCCCAGGTGCCGTCGGCCGCGACGACCGTGGTGCAGAGCACGCGGCCAGGCAGGTTCACGGTGACCGTGTAGCCCGGCGTCCCCGTGCCCGTGACGACCGGGTTCGGCGTCGTGACGACCTGGCCCTGCACGGGCGAGGTGACGACGGGCGGCGCGCCCGCGTCGGCGTACACGAAGGGCAGCGGGGCGCTGGTCCCTGCGGCGTTCGTCACGGTGACGGTCGTGCTGCCCGCCGTGCCGGCCGGGGTCGTGAACGTCAGCGTCGTGCCGTCGGCCGAGATGCTGCCCGGCGTGATCGGGGCGGAGCCGCCGACCGAGACGGTCGAGCCCGGCGTGAACCCGGTGCCCGTCACGGTGACGACGGTGCCGCCGCCGACGGGACCCGTGGGAGGCGTCAGCGACGTCAGCTGGGGAGCCAGCGCGGCCGCGGCCTGGTACGAGTACGTCAGCGGGGCGCTCGTGCCCGTGGCGTTCGTGACCGTCACGCTGACGAGCCCTGCGACGTGCGCCGGGGTCGTGAACGTGAGCGACGTGCCGTCGGCGCTGATCGTGGCGGGCGTGATCGCTGCTCCGCCGTCGACCGAGACCGTGGACCCGGCAGCGAAGCCGGTGCCCGTGATCGTCACCGTCTGGCCGCCGCCGACCGGGCCGGAGCTCGGCGTGAGCGAGGCCAGCACCGGCGCCCCGGCGGGAGCCGCGACGTAGGTGAAGGTGAGCGGAGCGCTGGTGCCGCCGGCGGTGGTCACCGTGACCGGCACCGGGCCGGCCGTGTCGGCCGGGGTGGTGAAGGTCAGCTGCGTGCCGTCCAGCGAGACGAACGAGGGCGTCAGGGCGGCGCCTCCGTCGATCGAGACCGTCGTCGCGCCGACCACGAAGCCCGATCCGGTGATCGTCACGACGGTGCCGCCGCCGACCGGGCCGGACGCGGGCGCCAGGCTCAGCAGCAGGGGCGCGGTGGACGCCGGTGCCAGGTACGTGAAGGGCAGCGGCGCGGAGGTGCCCGTGCCGTTGGTGACCGTGACCTGCACGAGGCCGGCGGCGTGCGGCGGGGTGTCGAACGTCAGCGACGTGCCGCCGGTGCCGAGGGAGACCGGCGTGATCGGCGCGGAGCCGTCCACGGAGACCGTCGAGCCCGCGGTGAAGCCGGTGCCCGTGATCGTGACGCGGGTGCCGCCGCCTGCAGGGCCGCTCGTCGGCGACAGCGTCGCCAGCACGGGCGCGCCGGCCGGGGCCGCCTGGTAGGTGAACGGCAGGGTGCCGCTCGTGCCTGCCGGGTTCGTCACCGAGACGTCGGCCTGGCCCACGGCGCCGGCCGGCGTCGTGAAGACCAGCGAGGTGCCGTCGGTCGAGACCGAGACGGGCACGATGCCCGTCGTGGTGCCGACCGTGACCGTCGAGTCGCCCGTGAAGCCGGTGCCCGCGATCGTGACCGGGGTGCCGCCTCCCGCAGGGCCCTCGGCGGGCGTCAGGCTCGTCAGCGTCGGTGCGACGACGGGAGCCGCCTGGTAGGTGAACGTCAGGGGCGCGCTGGTGCCCGTCCCGTTCGTGACCGTCACGGGCACGTCGCCGGCGGTGCCGCCGGGGGTCGTGAACGTGAGCTGCGTGCCGTCGGGCGAGAGGGTGCCGACGATGCCCGTCGCGTCGCCGATCGTGATCGTCGACCCGGCGGTGAAGCCGGTGCCCGTGAGCGTCACCGGGGTGCCGCCCGCGGCCGGTCCGGCGTCGGGCGTGATGGCCGTCAGCACAGGCGAGCCCAGAGGAGGCGCGACGTACGTGAACTCGAGCGGCGCGCTCGTGCCCGCCAGGTTGGTCACCGTCACCGGAGCGTCGCCCGCGGCGCCCGGGGGCGTCGTGAAGGTGAGCGTCGTGCCGTCGACGCCGATCACGTCGGGGACGATGCCGTCGGTGCCGCCGACCGTGACCGTCGACCCGGGCAGGAAGCCGGAGCCCGTGATCGTGACGGAGGTGCCGCCGCCGGCCGGGCCGGACTCCGGCGTCAGCGACGCCAGGACCGGAGCGCCCGCCGGAGCAGCCTGGTAGGTGAAGGTCAGCGGCGCGGAGGTGACGCCGTCGGTCGTCACCGTGACCGGCACGCCTCCGGCGACGTTCGCCGGGGTCGTGAAGGTCAGCTCGGTGCCGTCGTCGGAGACGTCGTCCGGCACGATGCCGGCCATGCCGCCGATCGAGACGGTGGCGCCGGGCGTGAAGCCGGTGCCGGTGATCGTCACCGGCGTGCCGCCGCCGACCGGGCCCGAGTCGGGCGTCAGCGTCGTCAGCACGGGTGCGGTCACGGGCGCGGCGACGTAGGTGAAGCCGAGCGGGGCGCTGGTGCCCGCGTCGTTCGTGACCGTGACCGTCACGGGACCGGCGGCGTTCGCCGGGGTCGTGAAGGTCAGCGACGTGCCGTCATCGGCGATGTCGTCGGGCACTATGCCCGAGGACGCGCCGATCGACACGGTCGACCCGGCCGCGAAGCCGGTGCCGGTGATCGTCACCGAGGTGCCGCCGCCGACCGGTCCCTCCACGGGGTCGATCGTCGCGAGCACGGGTGCGCCGGCCGGGGCGGCGACGTAGGTGAAGCCCAGCGGGGCGCTGGTGCCCGCGCCGTTCGTCACCGTGACCGTCACGGGTCCCGCGGCGTTGGCCGGGGTCGTGAAGGTCAGCGACGTGCCGTCGTCGGCGATGTCGTCGGGCTCGAGGCCCGTCGTGTCGCCGATGGTGACGGTGGAGCCGGCCGTGAAGCCGGTGCCGGTGATCGTCACCGGGGTGCCGCCGCCGACCGGGCCCTGGTCAGGGTCGATCGTCGCGAGCACGGGGGCGTCGGCCGGGGCAGGCAGGTAGGTGAACGGCAGCCCGGCGCTCGTGCCGGCGGCGTTCGTCACCGTGATGCTCACGGGTCCCGCGGCGTTCGCCGGGGTCGTGAAGACCAGCTGGGTGCCGTCCGTCGAGATCGAGTCGGGCACGAGGCCGACCGTGTCGCCGATCGAGACCGTCGAGCCGGGCGTGAAGGCCGAGCCGGCGACGGTGACGACCGTGCCGCCTCCGACCGGTCCCTCGGCCGGGGTGGCCGAGATCAGCACCGGAGCGTCGGCCGGGGCAGGCAGGTAGGTGAAGCCGAGCGGCGCGCTCGTCCCCGCCAGGTTCGTCACCGTGACGGTCACGGGCCCCGCGGCGTTCGCCGGGGTCGTGAAGGTCAGGGTCGTCCCGGTCGGGTCGATCGAGTCGGGCACGAGGCCCGTCGTGTCGCCGATGCTGACGGTCGAGCCGGGCAGGAAGCCCGAGCCGGTGAGCGTCACGACGGTGCGGCCGGCGACCGGTCCCGAGGTGGGGTCGATCGTCGCGAGCACCGGAGCACCCGCAGGAGGCGCGGTGTACGTGAACGGCAGCGGAGCGGACGTGCCCCCGGCGGTGGTGACCGTGACGGTCACGTCGCCGACGGTGTTCGGCGGTGTGGTGAACGTCAGCGACGTTCCCGCCGGGTCGACCGAGTCGGGCACGAGGCCCGTCGTGTCGCCGATGGTGACCGTCGAGCCGGCGGTGAAGCCGGTGCCGGTCACGGTGACGACGGTGCCGCCGCCGGCCGGTCCCTGGGCAGGGTCGATCGTGTCGAGCACCGGCGCCGTCGGAGGAGCAGGCAGGAAGGTGAAGTCGAGCGGGGCGGAGGTGCCGCCCGCGTTCGTCACCGTGACGGGCACGGTGCCGGCGACGTGCGCCGGGGCCGTGTACGTGAGCGAGGTGCCGTCCGCAGCGATCACCGTGGGCGTGATCGGCGCGGAGCCGTCGACCGAGACCGTCGAGCCGGCCTCGAAGCCGGTGCCGGTGATCGTGACGGCGGTGCCGCCTCCTGCCGGCCCCTCGTCGGGGTCGATCGTGGCGAGCACGGGCGCGGCGAGGGGTGCGGGCTGGTAGGTGAAGTCGAGCGGGGCGGAGGTGCCGCCCGCGTTCGTCACCGTGACGGGGACCGTGCCGGGGACGTGCGCGGGCGACGTGTACGTCAGCGACGTGCCGTCGGTCGCGATCGTGTCGGGCGTGATCGGCGCGGAGCCGTCGACCGAGACCGTCGAGCCGGCGGTGAAGCCGGTGCCGGTGACCGTGACGGCGGTGCCGCCTCCTGCCGGTCCGACCTCGGGGTCGATGTCGGTGAGCACCGGCGCAGCGGCCGGGGCGGGCGTGTAGGTGAAGTCGAGCGGGGCGGAGGTGCCGCCGGCGTTCGTCACCGTGACGGCGATGGTGCCCTCGACGTGCGCGGGCGTCGTGAACGTCAGCGACGTGCCGTCGGCGGCGAGCGCGTCGGGCGTGATCGGGGCGGAGCCGTCGACCGAGACCGTCGAGCCGGCGGTGAAGCCGGTGCCGGTGATCGTGACGGCGGTGCCGCCTCCCACCGGGCCCTCGTCAGGCGTGATCGTGGCCAGGACGGGAGCGGCGAGCGGAGGCGCGAGGTACGTGAACGTCTGGGGCGCCGAGGTGCCCGTGCCGTTCGTGACCGTCACCGGCACGGGGCCGGCGGCGTGGGCGGGCGTCGTGAACGTCAGCGACGTGCCGTCGGGCGCGATCGTGTCGGGCACGATCGGGTCGGACCCGTCGACCGAGACCGTCGAGCCGGCGGAGAAGCCGGTGCCGGTGACCGTGACGGGGGTGCCGCCTCCTGCCGGGCCCTGGGCCGGCGTGATGCCGGTCAGGACGGGTGCGCCCACGGGTGCGGGCTGGTAGGTGAAGGTCTGCGGGGCGCTGGTGCCGCCGCGCGTCGTCACGGTCACGCCGACCGGCCCGACGGCGTGCGCCGGGGTCGTGAACGTGAGCGAGGTGCCGTCGCCGGCGATGCTGTCGGGCGTGATCGGGGCGGAGCCGTCGACCGAGACGGTCGAGTCGGCGAGGAAGCCGGAGCCGGCGACGGTCACCGTGGTTCCGCCTCCGACGGGGCCCTGCGCGGGGGTGAGGCCCGTGATCGCGGGGACGGGGACGTAGGTGAACGTCTGAGGGCCGGAGGTGCCGACCGCGGTGGTCACGGTGACGGGCACCGGGCCTGCCGCGTGGGCGGGCGTGACGAAGGTGAGCGACGTGCCGTCGTCCGAGACCGCAGTGGGCGTGATCGGCGCACCGCCGTCGACGCTCACGCGCGAGTCGGCGGTGAAGGCCGAGCCGGTGAGCGTGACGGCGGTGCCGCCCGCGACCGGGCCCTCGACGGGCGTGATGCCGGTGAGCGTCGGCGCGGCGAGCGGGCCGGCGTTCGGGCCGACCGAGGCGGAGGCGAGCTCCACGGCGGTGCCTGCCTGGAGGACGCCGAGCAGGCCGACGCGGAGGGCGCTCTGGGTGAAGGTGCCGCCGGCGGTCGTCTTGTTGTTGACCCGCAGCGACACGACACCGGTGAGCGCTGTGGCGAGCGGGGTGACGACGGTGCTGCCGAGGCCGGTGAGGACGGTGTTCACCGGTGCGAGGACGGTGGCCAGCACGGTGTTGAGCACCGGGCTGAGGACGCCGAGGTCGACCGGGACGCGGAGGCCGAGGACGTTGACGGTGGCACCGACCCCGTTCAGGCTGCTCGTGAGCTGGGTGACGAGGTTCTGCACCGCCGTGGTGAGGGCCGGGAGCAGCTGCGTCGTGAGCGCGGTCGTGATGTACGGCGTCAGGTCGGTGCCCGCGGGGAGGCTGTTGAGCGCGACGCCCTGCGACGCGAGGGCCGAGGGGACGTCGAGCGTGATCGCGCCCGTCTGCAGGTTCGCGGTGATCGACCCGTCGGCGCTCGTCACGGTCGTGAGCGAGTTGCCGAGCGTGGTCAGGTTCGGCAGGCCCGTCACCTGGACGGTCGGGCCGAGCAGACGGGTGAGCGTGCCCGGGATCGCGTCCACTGTGGGCTGCAGGCCCGTGAGGGTCGTCCGGAGGCCGTTGATCGTCGTGGCGAGGACCGGGCTGGTGAGGCTCAGGTCGAGGTCCGCGATCTGGTAGGTGCCGGTCTGCGCGCCGTTCGGCCCGGCGGCCTGCGCCGCGGTCGCCGAGAGCGCGCCCGTCGTGACCCGGAGGTTCGCCAGGGCCTGCGTGTTCGCCAGACGGCTGAGGTTGAAGCTGGCGTTGGCCTGCGGCACCCCGCCCTGGCCGCCGACGCCGATCGCCCCGGCGTTCGTCACGGCGCCGGAGGCGGCGGTCGAGCTGCCGTTCGCGTTCGCCTGCGCGAACTCGTTCACGGCGCCGACGGTGAGGAGCCCGTTCGGGCCGAGCAGCTGGATGCCGCTGCCGAGGTCGGCGCGCGCGGCGTTCAGCACTGTCGCGTCGAGGGGCGTCGACTGGGTCGCAGGAGCAGGCTGACCCGTGTTCGTGGCCGCGGCGGGCTGCAGCAGCAGCACGTTCGCCAGGTCGAGGCCGAGAGCGGTCCCGTCGAGGAACCGGCCCTCGGCCGTCGAGGCTGCAGGGGCGGCCATGGCCGGGGCCGCGGCGAGCACGCTGCCGCCGATGCCGAGCAGGGCGGCCGTGAGCACGGCCACGCCCTGCTTCGCCCTGGAGTGGTGACGGTGCGCGGTCGGTCGCCCTTTTTCGGCGCGCGCGAGTGCTTCAGTCCTCATGGACTCGCTCCTGATCCTCATGGCAGCGGTGGTTGGCGTCCGCGCCGTCGGTTGGTGAGACCGGGGCAGCAGACTCGCTACCTGGCCGACGATAGGGCACTTGCGCGAGGATCGCTCGTCCTATTTCGCCGCATGTCCCCCGATCCGGCCGGTCGGCCCCCGGAATGGGGGTGTGCGTCGAGAGCCGGTACGGGCTCATCGGCCCCCGGCCGTAGCGTGGTCCCGTGGACCAGCTGACCGACCTCCAGCACGCGACCGCCACCGTCGTGGGGGCTGGGCAGGCAGGGCTGTCCGCGGCGCACCACCTGCGCCTCCGCGGGTTCGTGCCCGCCGTGGGCCGTGCGGACGCGGGAGGCCCTGCGGACGGCCCGCCGACGTTCGTCGTCGTCGACGCCGGCGAGGCACCAGGAGGCGCGTGGCGGCACCGCTGGGAGTCGCTGCGGATGGCCACCGTCAACGGCATCTTCGACCTGCCGGGCATGGCCCTGCCTCCCGTCGACGAGGCGGAGCCGAGCCGGGTCGCCGTGCCGCGCTACTTCGCCGCCTACGAGGAGGCGGAGCAGCTGCGGGTGCACCGTCCCGTGCGGGTGACGAGGGTCGAGGCCGTCGACGACGACCCCGCGGGCCTGCTGCGGGTCGAGAGCGACGCCGGCACGTGGACCACGCGCGCGGTGGTGAACGCGACCGGCACCTGGGACGAGCCGGTGCTGCCGGACGTGCCCGGCGCCTCCTCGTTCACGGGTCGACAGCTGCACACGCGCGACTACGTGTCCGCGGCGGAGTTCGCGGGCAGGCGCGTCGCCGTGGTCGGCGGCGGGATCTCGGCGGTGCAGCTGCTCGACGAGATCAGCCGCGTCGCGACGACGCTCTGGTACACGCGGAGGGAGCCGGTGTTCCTCGACCACGACTTCACCTCGGGGTCGGACGGCGTCGACGTCGAGCGCCGGGTCGCCGAGGACGCGGCCGCCGGGCGCCTCCCGGGCAGCATCGTGTCGTACACGGGGCTGATCTGGACCGGCTGGGCCCGCGACGCCGAGCGACGGGGAGCCCTCGCCCGCCGACCGATGTTCACCGCGATGGGGCCGCGGCACGTCGTCGAGGCCGACGGCTCGACGACGAGCGTCGACGCCGTGCTGTGGGCGACGGGGTTCCGGCCGAGCGTCGGGCACCTCGACGGGCTCGACCTGCGGGGGCCGCTCGGGGGCGTCCCGCTCGTGGGCACCCGGGCCGCCCGCGACCGGCGGGTGCACCTGATCGGGTTCGGGCCGTCGCAGTCGACCGTGGGCGCGAACCGGGCCGGCCGCGCCGCGGTCCGCGAGCTCGCGCGCGACCTGCTCGGCCCGGCCGCCTGACGCCGTACCGCGAACCTCCTCGAGAGCGACGAACCTCCGGGGAACATCGCGTCGCTTCGTCGCTCTCGCGGAGGGACGCGTCGTGAGGGATGCGCGGACGGGAAGGCCGCCTCCTCGGGTCCGTCGCACGGGGGACGCCCCTGCCGGGGCGCCTGCCTAGCCTGGAGCGATGGACGAGGAACGACCCGAGACCGAGGCAGGCGCGAAGGCAGCCGCCGAGAAGAAGCGCAACGACAACGTCGGGGTCGGGGTGGTCTTCGCCCTGGTCGGCGTCGCCCTGTTCCTGACGCTCGACAGCCCGTGGGCGGGCGTGCCGATGCTCGTGGTCGGCGTCGTGCTGGTCTCCTTCGGGATGAAGGGCAGCAGACGCCGCGGCACCCGCGACTGACGGGGTCCCACGGCGCGCCGCGTCCGACGCTCAGCGGCGGCGCAGCCGGAACCGCTCCGGCGCGGGGGTCCCCGTCGCGACCCCGGCGAGCAGCTCGCCGAAGACGGCGCCGAACTTGAAGCCGTGCCCCGAGAACCCGGTCGCGACGGTGACGGAGCCGACGCGGTCGAGCACCGGGTCCTCGGTCGGCGTCGTGTCGTAGAGGCAGCTGATCGGCGCGAGCGTGTCGACGTCGACGCCGGGCACCCACTCCGCGACGTACGCGCGCAGCACGGCCTGTCCCTCGGCGCCGGGCGACGCGAGCCGGGCGTCGGGATGCACCTCACGCCCGGTGCCGTGGGTCCCGACCTTGACACCCTCGCCGGGGGTGAGCAGCCCGTAGATCGTGCTGACCCGGGCCTGCAGCTCCGGGTCGGTGGGGTAGTGGACGAAGCTCGGCCAGGCGTCGTCGGGCAGCTCCGTCCCGAAGTGGGCGGGCTCCTCCTGCGTGACCCTGACCTCGGGCAGGGCCGCTCCCCCACGCTCGACCAGGTCGCCGGCGACGTGGTGCGCCCAGGAGCCGACCGCCAGCACGACGCTGGCCGACACGGCCGCCGAGGAGGCGCCTCCTGCGCCCTCGAGACGGAGCACGACGTCGTCGCCCTCGGTGTCGATGGCGGCGACGGCGGTGTCGAAGCGGAGCTCGGCGGCCGCGGCCGCGGCGCTGTCGAGCAGCGCCTCGACGGCGTCTGCCGAGCGGACCCGACCGGCCTGCGCGTGGACGAGGACGCTCGTGTCGAAGCGGAGCCCCGGCCAGCGCGTCGCGGCCTCGTCGGGGGTGAGCCGCTCGTGGGCGACGCCGCCGCGCTCGAGCGCCGCCTGGATCTCGTCGAGCACGTCCGGGTCGCCGTGGTCGAGCGCGCCCGTGAAGTCGAGCAAGGTGCGGCCCGTCTCGGCCTCGAGCTCCTGCCACGCCGTGATCGCGTCGCCCGTCAGCGCGACCCAGTCGTCGGCGGTGTACCCGCGACGGAAGATCCGGCTCGCCCCGTGCGACGAGCCCTTGTCGTGGCCGCGGCCGAACTGCTCGACGAGCAGGACGCTCGCGCCGCTGCCGCCGTCTCCGCTGCGTCGCGCGAGTGCCCGCGCGGTCGCCGCGCCGATCACTCCGGCGCCGACGACGACGTGGTCCCAGCGCTCCGGTGTGCTCGCGGTCGCGGGTGGGGGTGCGGCGGCGGCAGGCTCGGACGTGCTCATGGGTCTCCTCGGGTCTGCGTCGACACTAACGGCGGGTGCCGGCGCCTCGGCTCCGGTGGCGCCGGGCTCGGCCCCTCGTTCAGCGGTACACCCCCGAACCAGCACGACACCCTCGACGTGCGGGGTGTGGTGCTGGTTCGGGGGTGTGGCTCGCATCGCAACAGCCGCATCGGGCAGCAGGACCCCGCAGGCGCGCCTACGCGGCCTCCGCCAGCGCGTCCCCGAGGAACGCGGCGAGCGCCGCGGTCGCCGACACCGACGACTCCCGCTCGACGTCGGGGTTGTAGTTCGTGTTCGTGTTGACGTCGTAGGGCACGACCAGGCCGTCGACCGTCTCGATGAACTCGACGCCGGCCACCTCGATGCCCTGCGCGGCGAGGAACTCCTCGAGCCGGACCACGAGCGGGTGCTCGGCGGTCACCGACGGACGCACCGCGAACGGCGCCCAGGTCGCCGGGTCGGCACCCGCCGGGACGACGCAGGCGTCCGCCGGGCACAGCTCGAAGCTGCCGGCCGACGTGTCGACCCTGACCGCGTAGACGAAGCGGCCGCCCACGAACTCGGCGCGGGTGACGAACGGCTCCTCGGCCTGCAGGTACTCCTGCAGCAGCGTGACGCCGTCGGCGGGCTGCTCGAAGTCGGGGCCGCCGACGTACGCGTCGAACGACTCGTGGTCGTCGAACCGGCGGACCCCGATGCCCTTGCCGCCCTGGTTGTGCTTCGTGATGAACGGCGTCGGGAGCTCGCGCGCCCGCGCCTCCAGGTCGGCGGTGCCGAACACCGCGACCGTCCGCGGCACGTCGAAGCCGTGCGCCGACAGCGCCAGGTACTGCGCGACCTTGCTCACCTCGAGCTCGACGACGCCGCTGCCGTTGACGACCCGGCGACCGTGCCGCTCGGCCCAGCGCAGGGTGGCGCGCGCCACCTCCTTCGCGGTCGCCCTGCCGCGGGTCGCGGCCGACGCGCTCAGGCGCGACCAGAACACCCCCGCAGGAGGCGCGGCCGACAGGTCGAAGGAGCTCCCGTCGAGCAGGTGCTCGGCGTGCGGCACCCCCGCGGCGTCGAGCGCGGCGAGCAGCGGCGGCAGCCACTCCTCGTTGTCGTGCAGCACGTGGACGACGGGTGTCGGGTCGGCGGTGTGCGGGTCGGGGGAACTCATCACCCCACCCTGCCCGCCGCCGCTGACACCCGCACCACGGTGACGGCGCGTGACGCCGCCCGCCTGCCCGCCTCGAGCCGAGGCGAGTTGCCCCGATCAGCTGCCCCCGCGCCCTCGAGCCAGCAGATCAGGGCAACTCGTCGACCGCTACGGTCAGCTGCGGGCGCGCGGTGCCAGGCGCTCGAGCTGGGTCACGTGCCGCGGCTCGAGCTCCTCGAGCGAGTGCGCTCCGAGCAGCTTCATCGTCCGCACGACCTGGTCCGAGAGGATCTCGATCGTGCGGTCGACGCCCTGCCGCCCGCCGGCCATGAGCCCGTAGAGGTACGCCCGCCCGATCAGGGTCGTCTTGGCCCCGAGCGCGACGGACGCGACGATGTCGGCGCCGTTCATGATGCCGGTGTCGACGAGGACGTCCGTGTCCGCGCCCACCTCGCGCACCACCTCCGGAAGGAGGTGGAAGGGGATCGGCGCCCGGTCGAGCTGCCGCCCGCCGTGGTTCGACAGCACGATCCCGTCGACTCCCGCGTCCACGAACTTCTTCGCGTCGTCGACGCTCTGCACCCCCTTCACCGCCAGCTTGCCCGGCCACATCTCGCGGATGATCCGCAGGTCGTCGAAGCTGATCGTGGGGTCCATCGCCAGGTCGAGCAGATCGCCGACCGTCCCGCCGGTGGCGCTCAGCGACGCGAACTCCAGCTTGTTCGTGGTGAGGAAGTCGTACCACCACCACGGTCGGGGCAACGCGTCGAGCACCGTCCCCAGCGTCAGCTGCGGCGGGATCGAGAACCCGTTCCGCTTGTCGCGGAGCCGCGCCCCAGCGACCGGGGTGTCCACCGTGAAGAAGAGGGTCTCGTACCCGGCGGCCGCCGCTCGCTCCACGAGGCCGTACGAGATGTCGCGCTGCCGCATGACGTAGAGCTGGAACCAGTTGCGCCCGTGCGGGTTGGCTGCCTTCACGTCCTCGATCGACGTCGTCCCCAGCGTCGACAGCGTGAACGGGATGCCCGCCGCCGCGGCAGCCGAGGCGCCGGCCGTCTCTCCCTCGGTCTGCATGAGGCGGGTGAACCCGGTCGGCGCGATCGCGAACGGCATCGCCGACGGCGCCCCGAACACCGTCGCCGTCGTGTCGATCTCGGCCACGTCCCGCAGCACCTCCGGATGGAACTCGACGTCCTCGAACGCCTGCCGGGCCCGCGTGATCGAGATCTCCGCCTCCGCGCTGCCGTCCGTGTAGTCGAACGCGGCCTTCGGCGTGCGGCGCTTGGCGATCGTCCGCAGGTCCTCGATCGTCAGGGCGGCCTCGAGGCGGCGCTTGCGCCCGTCGAGCTCGGGCTTCTTGAAGCTCAGGTACTCGAGCAGCTCGACGGGCTTGGGGAACTGACGCTGGACCATGGTCTCAGCCTCTCTGCGAGGTGGGGGCCGCGGTGGTCCGCGGCTCGTAGCGGACGGGGGAGAAGCTGTGACGCACCAGGGCACGCAAGGACTCGAGGCTCCCGTGCACGAGCCCCGCGGCCCGCGCCTGCACGAGCACGTTGCCGAGCGCCGTCGCCTCGACCGGCCCGGCCAGCACGGTGCAGCCCGTATGGTCGGCGGTCAGCTGGCAGAGCAGCTCGTTCTGCGAGCCGCCCCCGACGACGTGCACGGTACGGACGACACGGCCCGAGAGCCGCTCGGCATCCCGCAGCGTCTCGGCGTACGCGGCCGCGAGCGACTCGAGGATGCTGCGCACGGTCTCGGGGCGGCCCCGCGGCGGCTCCACGTCGTGCTCGACGCACCACGCCTCGATCCGCGCGGGCATGTCGCCCGGCGGGGTGAAGCGCACGTCGGTGGCGTCGAAGACGGCGACGGGCCGGGTCACGGCCGCCGCCTCGGCGAGCAGGGCCGCGAGGTCGCTGCTGCGCTCGGCGGCCGAGGTGCCCGAGCGGCTCCACGCACGCATCGACTCGCTCAGCAGCCACAGGCCCGACACGTTCTTGAGGAAGCGCACCCGCCCGTCGACGCCGCCCTCGTTCGTGAAGCCGGCCGCACGGACGTCCTCGCCGAGCAGCGGTGACGGCAGCTCGAGGCCGACGAGCGACCACGTGCCGCTCGACACGTAGGCGGCGTCGTCGCCTGTGAGCGGCACGGCGACCACCGCCGAGGCGGTGTCGTGCGAGCCGACCGCCGTGACCCCGAGCGACGCCGGGGCACCGATCACCGTGGCGACCGACGGCAGCAGCGGTCCGAGGGAGGCGCCCGGGTCGACGAACGGTGCGAACAGGTCGGGCGCCAGCCCGAGCCGGCCCATCAGCTCGAGGTCCCACTCCCCCGTCGTCGGCGACAGCAGGCCGGTCGTCGAGGCGTTGGTGCGCTCGGTCGCGGCCGTGCCGGTGAGCCACCACGACACGAGGTCGGGCACGAGCAGGGCACGATCGGCCGGAGCCAGGACACCCGCCGCGCGGTCGGCGGCGAGCTGGAACACGGTGTTGAACGGCAGGTGCTGCAGGCCGGTGCGCGCGAAGAGCTCACCGGGCGGCACGACCGCGTGCACCGTCTCGACCCCCGCTGCCGAGCGCTCGTCGCGGTAGTGGTAGGGAGAGCCGAGGAGGCGCCCCTCGCGCAGCAGCCCGTAGTCGACGGCCCAGGAGTCCACGCCGATCGAGGCCACGCCCGGCTCGTCACGGAGGGCCTGCGTCAGCCCCGCCGAGACCGACCGCCAGAGCCCCAGGACGTCCCAGTGCAGGCCGACCCGGCCCGCGCCTCCTGCGCCCTGCCCCTCGGGCAGCGTGACCGGGTCGTTCGCGAACCGGGCGACGTGCTGCAGCCGGACACCGTCGCGGTCGACGTGCCCGAGCACGACGCGCCCGCTCGTCGCCCCGAGGTCGACCGCGGCGACCACGCCTCCCGCCGGCCTCGAGCTGCCCTGGCTCATCGCAGGAAGGCCGCGGCGACCCCCGCGTCGACCGGCACGTGCAGCCCGGTCGTGTGCGAGAAGTCGCTCGTGCAGATCGCGTAGACGGCGGCGGCGACGTTCTCGGGCACGACCTCGCGCTTGAGGATGGTGCGCTGGGCGTAGAAGGCGCCGAGGTCCTTCTCGTCGACGCCGTAGGTCGCCGCGCGGTTGGCGCCCCAGCCGCTGGCGAAGATGCCCGAGCCGCGCACGACGCCGTCGGGGTTGATGCCGTTGACGCGGATGCCGTGCTCGCCGAGCTCCGCCGCGAGCAGCCGCACCTGGTGGGCTTGGTCGGCCTTCGTCGCGCTGTAGGCGATGTTGTTCGGGCCGGCGAAGACCGAGTTCTTCGACGAGATGTAGACGATGTCGCCGCCGAGGCCCTGGTCGACGAGCACACGGGCCGCGTTCTTCGCGACGAGGAACGAGCCCTTGGCCATCACGTCGTGCTGGAGGTCCCAGTCGGCCTCAGTGGTGTCGAAGAGCGACTTCGACAGGCTCAGCCCGGCGTTGTTGACGACGAGGTCGAGCCCTCCGAACGCGAGCAGCACCTCGGCGATCGACGCCTGCACCGCGGCCTCGTCGCTGACGTCGGCGGCGACGCCGCGGGCGACGTCCGGCCCGCCGATCTCGGCCGCCGCGGCCTGCGCCTTGGCGAGGTCGAGGTCGGCGATCACGACGCAGGCCCCCTCGGCGGCGAGCCGGGTGGCGATGGCCTTGCCGATGCCCGACGCGGCACCGGTCACGAGCGCGACGCGGGTGGCGAGCGGCTTCGGCGCGGGCCGTCGCTGCAGCTTCGCCTCCTCGAGGGCCCAGTACTCGATCCGGAACTTCTCGGCCTCGTCGATCGGCGCGTAGCTCGAGACGCCCTCGGCGCCTCGCATCACGGCGATCGCGTTGACGTAGAACTCGCCGGCGACGCGCGCCGTCTGGGCGTCGCCGCCGTACGAGAACATGCCGACGCCGGGCACGAGCACGATCAGCGGGTCGGCCCCGCGGATCGCGGGGCTGTCGGGCGTCGCGTGCCGGTCGTAGTACGCCTGGTAGTCGAGGCGGTACTGCTCGTGCAGTTCCCGGAGGCGCGCGATCGACTCGTCGACGGTCGCGTCGGCCGGCAGGTCGAGCACCAGCGGCCGCACCTTCGTGCGGAGGAAGTGGTCGGGGCAGCTCGTACCCAGCGCCGCGAGCCGCGGGTGCTCGGTGCTCGCGAGGAAGTCGAGGACGACATCGCTGTCGGTGAACGAGCCGACCTGCGGCCGGTCGTGCGACGCGATGCCGCGGACGACGGGCGCGAGCGCCGCGGCCTTCGCGCGGCGTTCCTCGGCGGGCAGGGCCCCGTACCCAGCGAGCGGGGCCCCGAACGGCTCGGGCCGCGAGTGCTCGTCGAGCCAGGCCTGCGTGGTCTCGATGATCCAGCGGGAGGTGGCCTCCGCCTCCTCGCTGGTGTCGCCCCACGCGGTGATGCCGTGGCCGCCCAGGATCGTGCCGCGCGCCTCCGGGTGCTCCGCCTTGATCGCGGCGATGTCGAGCCCCAGCTGCCAGCCCGGTCGACGCCACGGCACCCAGACGACGGCGCCGCCGAAGATCTCGGCCGTCAGGCGCTCGCCGTCGGCCGCCGTCGCGATCGCGATGCCGGCGTCGGGGTGCAGGTGGTCGACGTGCGCCGCGTCGACGAGGCCGTGCATGGCGGTGTCGATTGACGGCGCCGCGCCTCCCTTGCCGTGCAGTGCGTAGTCGAAGGCGGCGACCATCTCGTCCTCGTGCTCGACCCCGCGGTACACGTTCGCGAGCCCCCGCAGCCGGTCGATGCGCAGCACCGCGAGGCCCTGCTCGGTGAGGGTGCCGAGGTCTCCCCCGCTGCCCTTGACCCAGAGCAGCTCGACCGGCTCTCCCGTCGCCGGGTCGGTCGCCGTGCCCTTGGCCGAGGTGTTGCCGCCCGCATAGTTCGTGTTCGCCGGGTCGGCGCCGAGGCGGTTGCTGCGCGCGACGAGGTCGGCGGCGGTGGAGGGCGTGGTGCTGGTCACGAGGTGGGGTCCGTTCGAGGTCGGGTGGGTCAGGTCGAGGAGGCGCGGGCGGGGTCGCGGACAGCGGTCCGGCCTCGCTCGTCGCGGGTCAGGTCCAGCTGAGCTGCTTGCCGCCCACGCGCTCGGCGGCCAGGCGCTCGGGGGTGCCGCTCGTGAGGTAGGCCGCCATCGGGTCGCGCGGCAGGCCGCGGCCCTCGCGCCAGTCGGCCAGGGCAGGGCGGACGTCGGTGTAGAAGGCGTCCATCAGCACGGCGTTCGCACCGAGGACGTCGTGGGAGGCGCGGGCGGAGTCGAGCGCCGGGCGGTCGACGAGCAGGGCGCGCGCCGTCATCTCCTGCACGTTCAGCACGCTGCGGATCTGGCCGGGGATCTTGTCCTCGACGTTGTGGCACTGGTCGAGCATGAACTGCACGGGCGAGCCGACCTCGAGGCCGCCTCCGTCGACGACCTCGAACAGGATGCGGAACAGCTGGAACGGGTCGGCCGCCCCGACGATCAGGTCGTCGTCGGCGTAGAAGCGCGAGTTGAAGTCGAACGAGCCGAGCTTGCCGAGCCGCAGCAGCTGCATGACGATGAACTCGATGTTCGTGCCCGGGGCGTGGTGGCCGGTGTCGAGGCAGGTCAGCGCGCGGTCGCCGAGGGCGCTCACCTGCGCGTAGCTCGTGCCCCAGTCGGGCACGTCGGTGTGGTAGAACGCCGGCTCGAAGAACTTGTACTCGAGCACGAGGCGCTGCTCGTCGCCGAGGCCCGCGTAGATCTCGGCGAGCGACTCGGCGAGGTGGTCCTGACGCTGGCGGAGCGAGTCCTGTCCGGGGTAGTTGGTGCCGTCCGCGAGCCAGATCTTGAGGTCGCGCGAGCCGGTCTCGTGCATGATCTCGAGGCAGCGGAGGTGGTGGTCGACCGCCTTGCGCCGCACGGCTGCGTCGCTGTGGGCCAGGCTGCCGAACTTGTACGCGTCGTCCTGGAACGTGTTCGAGTTCACGGTGCCGAGGGCGACGCCGAGCCCCTCGGCGTGCGAGCGGAGGGCGCCGAAGTCGTCGACCTCGTCCCACGGGATGTGCAGGGCCACGCTCGGCGCCAGGCCCGTGTGCTCGTGGACGCGCGCCGCGTCGGCGATCTTCTCCTCGGGCGTGCGGGGCGTGCCCGGCGTGCCGAACACCTTGAAGCGCGTGCCCGAGTTGCCGAAGGCCCAGCTGGGCAGCTCGATGGCCTGGCGCTCGAGCGTCGGCGCGATGTCGTCGAAGGTGGTCATGATGCTTCTCCCGTGGTCGTGGTGCCGGACGTCGTCGATGACGCCGGGATCGTGGGGGCTGCGGCAGCCGGGGTCGTGGGGACCGCCGCCGTGGGGCCCGTGCGGTCGGGCTGGCGGCCGCCGCCCGGGAGGCCGAGCTGCGCCTCCAGGTTGAAGACCTGCGTGAGCAGCTCGAAGCCCTCGTCAGGAGGCGTGCCGTCGAGCGAGGTGAAGAACTCGGCCATCGAGGCCTGCCAGCGGGCGTTGACCTCGGTCCGGGCCATCGCCGCCTGGGCGGCCTCGAGCGACACGGCCTCGACGTAGCCGACGAGCAGGCCGTCGGGGGCAGAGAAGAGGGAGTAGCCGTGCCAGCCGCTGTCGTGGAGCGCGTGCAGCATCTCGGGCCAGACATCGGCGTGACGACCGGCGTACTCGTCGAGGCGGTCGGGCGCGACCTGCAGCCGGAACACGTATCGCTCGTGGTCGTGGGCGGTCATCAGGTGGTCTCCGGTTCGTCGTTGAATCGTTTCAATGGATCGAGCGTAGCGTGCGTCCGGGCGCTAGGCAAGACGATCCGGCGACCGGCCGCGCCACTGCTCACGACGTCGCGCGGCCCAGGCTGCGCTCGAAGCCGTCGGCGTCGTCGAACGGCGCCGCGACGTGGCGGTGCTCGATGCCGAGCAGCGACGCCGCGGCGGCGACGTCGCGCGCGACGTGGCCGACGCAGAGCCCCCAGTGGTGCCCGATGCCGCTGCGCGACCACTCGTCGACCCACTCGCCGGGGTCGCCGCCGAAGTCGACGCGCGAGGTCGTGTTGCCGATGGCGAGCAGCGGTCCCGGCACCACGGTGCCCTCGCTCGTGACGAACGACAGCGCGCCGTCGCGGTCCTGGCCGAGGCCGAAGGTCGTGACCGGGCCCGGCTGCACGTCGAACTCGACGCTCACGCCGTGGCCGCGCTTGCCGTGGAACACGCCGAGCCCCCGCAGCACGGGGCGTGACGACGAGATCGCGAGGTGTGCCGGCCCGTCGTGGCCCATCTCGACCACGTCGTCGTCGAAGTTGATCGCCTGGATCTCGGTGAACGACCCGCCGACCCCGAGAGCCTGCGCCGCGAGCATCGCGACGGAGGTGCGCAGCTCGTACTCGCCCACGGCCGGCACTCCGCGGGCGTTCAGCAGGGACGCCCCGAGGATGAGGCCCGCGCCGAGCCGTTCGTGCTGCTCGCCCGCGAGGCCACGGTGGTAGTAGGCGAGCGAGTCGAGGTCGAAGTCGTCGACGAGGCGGTCGAGCCCGACCGAGACGCGGGCGGCCCAGTCGAGGTCCTCCTCGGCGACGGAGGGGTCGACGTCGAACACCTGGCGGGCGAGGGCGACCCGCTCCCCGACCGCGGCGTCGGAGACCTCGTCGACGCGCACGCGGAGGTCGTCGAGCTCGAGCACCTCGACGTGCGACCCGAAGTGCGTCGAGAGCAGGGTGAGGTCGGTCGAGACGTCGAGCATGCCGGGGTAGAGGTGGCCCATCAGCCCGTGGCGGGCCTCGCGCAGCCGTGCGCGGACGCCGGCGGCGTGCACCCAGCGCTCGATGCGCCTCCAGGCCCGCTCGCTGCGGAGGTGGCCCGTGACCGATCGGAACTCGATGCCCGCCCGGGCGAAGACGTTCGCGACCTCGGGCACCGGGCACTGCCCGCAGTAGGCGAGCCACAGGCCGGTGTCGAAGCGGTCGTGGTCCATCGACGGGGTGGGCTGCAGGTCGATGACGAGCACGGGCACGCCGGCCCGTTGCGCGATCGGCAGGACCATCGACGAGGTCAGGTACGTGGTGAGGAAGACGACGATCAGGTCGCAGTCGGCCGTGCGCAGCGTCTCGGCCGCGACCCGCGCCTCCTGCGCGTCCGAGATGAAGCCGGTGTCGATCGTCTCGGCGTCGAGGGCGCCGAAGCGCTCGACGACGTAGCGGGTGGACTCCTGCAGCTGGGGCAGGAGTCCGGGGAACTGGGGCCAGTAGGTGCCGAGCCCGCCGGCCACGAGGCCGACGCGGGTGCGACGACGGCGGAACGGGGGCAGCAGGTCGCCGACCGACGAGGAGGTGGTGCTCATGGAGATCGCTCCGGTGCAGGGGCCGAGGGAAGAGAAGAAGGAGGGGGAGGACGTGCCGGGGGCGGCGGTGCCGGGGGTGCACACCGCCGCGCCCCGTCACGGGCTACGACTGGGAGCCGGGCCTAGAAGTCGTAGTCGTCGATGTTGTCGGCGTCGAACTCGGTCGGCGGGCCGACGATGACGATGCCGTCGGCGCCGACGGTGCGCTCACCGAGGTCGCCGGCGGTGAAGGTGTCGCCCTCCTCGCCGGTGATGGTGCCGTCGACGAGCGCCTGGCCGGCGTAGGCCGCGACCTCGCCGAGCTGCGCCGGGTCCCAGAGGGCGAACGCGGTGACGGTGCCGTCCTTGACGAACTCGCGCATCTCGTTCGGCAGGCCGAGCCCGGTCAGCGCGACCTTGCCCTTGTACTCCGAGGTCGAGAGGTAGCGGGCCGTCGCGGCGATGCCGACCGTGGTCGGCGAGATGATGCCCTTGAGGTCCGGGTTGGCCTGCAGCAGGCCCTGCGCCTCCTGGAACGACTTGGCGTCGTCGTCGTCGCCGTAGACGGTCGAGACGATGGTGATGCCGGCGTAGTCCGGGTTCGTGTCGACCTCTTCCTGGATGTACTTGATCCACTCGTTCTGGTTCGTGGCGTTCGCGGTCGCCGAGAGGATCGCGATGTCGCCCTGGCCGCCGATCTGCTCGCTCATCTGGCGGATCTGGATCAGCGCGACGTCCTTGGCCTCGACCTGGCTGACGAACACGTCACGGTAGTCGGGGTTGGTGTCCGAGTCGAAGGCGACGATCTTCGCTCCGCCGTCGCGCGCCTCCTTCAGGGCCGGCCCGACCGCGTCGGGGTCGTTCGCGGCGATGACGATGACGTTCGTGCCCTGCTGCGTGAGGGTGTTGAGGAACGTGACCTGTGAGGAGGCGCTCGCCTCGAGCGGGCCGACCACGCTGTAGTCGTAGCCGATCGCCTTCGACGCGGACTCGCCGCCGCCGAGCACGACGTCGGTGTAGGGGTTGTTCAGCTGCTTCGGCACGAAGGCGATCGACTCGGTGCCGCCCGAGCCGGAGCCCGAGCTGGCGTCGTCGCTGGCCGCCGTGAGGGCGCAGCCGGAGGCGACGAGGGTGACGGTCGCGAGGGCGGCGACCGCGGCGGCGGCACGCCGGAGGGCGCGGCCTCGGGTGTAGGTGGGGAACTCCATCGTTCTGTCCTTTGCTGTGGGTGGGACGGTGCGGGTGTGGTGAGGTGGTGCGGGTGGGTTCGTGGGGCTGCCTAGGCGTGCTCGGCGGAGCGGGCCAGCACGGCCCTCTCCGACCGTCTCGCTCGGGTCTTCTCGCGGACGACCGAGATCAGGCTCGGCGTCACCACGCTCCCGACGAGCAGCAGGCCGGTGACGACGTTGAGCACGACGTCGCTGATGCCGCCGAGCCGCAGTGCGTAGCTGATGCTCGAGATGATCAGCACGCCGGCGACGACGCCGGGGATCGAGCCGCGGCCGCCGAAGATCGAGACGCCGCCGAGCAGCACCGCGGCGATCACGGCCAGCTCGATGCCGGTCGCGTTGTCGCTGCGGGCGCTCGAGTATCGGAGGGTCCAGTAGATGCCGACCAGGGCCGAGACGACGCCGGTCGAGACGAACATCCAGAACTTGGCACGGCCGACGTGGACGCCGACGAAGCTCGCGGCCTCCTTGCTGAAGCCGATCGCGGGCAGGGCCCGGCCGAACGAGCTGAAGTGCAGCAGCACACCGAAGAAGAGGATGACGACGACGACGCCGACCATCACCGTGGGGATGCCCGTGCCGCCGATCTTCGACGTGAAGAACGAGGTGAGCCCGGGCGGGAAGTTCGCGACGGCGTCGTCGCCGATCACGACGAGCGCGAGTCCGCGGTAGAGCGCGAGGGTGCCGATCGTGACCGCGAGGCTCGGCAGCCCGATCGTCGTCACGAGCGCGCCGTTCAGGGCACCGCAGACGACGCCGATCAGCACGCAGACGACGAAGATCTCGGGGATGCCCCAGCCTGCCGCCCACAGCACGCCCATCGTGGCGCTCGTGAGGCCGGCGGTGCTGGCGACCGAGAGGTCGATCTCTCCGGTGATCACGACGAGCGCCATCGGCATGGCGATCATGAGGATCGGGATGGCGTCGAGCAGCAGGAACCCGGTGGTCTGCACGCTGGCGAACCGCGGCACGGTGAGGGCGCAGACGAGCAGGGTCGCGAGCAGGGCCCAGACCATGATCGCTCCGCGACCGGTCAGGAGGCGGCGGCGCCGCAGCGCCCGCTCGGCGCGCGCCCCGGGGTCGCGGGCGCCGGCGCGGGCAGAGGAGGCAGCGGACGCGGAGGCCTCGGGGGCGTGGGTGACGGTCTGGTCAGGCATTGGTGGCCTCGCTCGTGCGCAGTCGTCGGGCCTTGCGGATCGAGGCGATCCGCTCGACGAGGATGGCGGTCAGGATGAGGACGCCGACGATGGCCTGCTGCCAGAACTTGTCGACGCCGAGGGCGGTGAGGCTGCTCGTGATGGTGGTCAGCAGCACGGCGCCGATCGCCGCGCCGACGACGCTGCCCGAGCCGCCGAAGATCGCGATGCCGCCGACGACGGCCGCGGCGACGATGTCCAGCTCGAGCCCGGTGCCGGTCGTCGCACCGACCGAGTTGAAGCGGCTGGCGTAGAGCACGCCCGCCAGGCCGGTCAACGTGCCGTTGAGGACGAAGGCCGTGACGACCCGCCTGCTCACCGCGATCCCGAACAGGCGTGCCGCCTCCTCGTCCGACCCGATGGCGTACAGGTCGCGGCCGGGCCGCGTGCGGGCCAGGAACACGGCGACGAGCACGACGACGACCACGGCGATGACCGTGATGATCGGGATGCCCAGCACGGTGTCGACCGACAGGCGCCCGAAGGCAGCGGGCCGGTCGCCGGCGAAGTACTGCTGACCGCCGGCCCAGGCGTTGTTGAGGCCGCGGTAGATGTAGAGCATGCCGAGCGTGATCACGAGCGACGGCACCCTGGCCACGGTCACCAGGAACCCGTTCACGGCCCCGAGCACCGCCCCGATCGCGAGCCCGATCAGGAAGACGAACACGATCGGGATGTCGGGCGCGGCGGCGAACACCGTGCCGGTCGCGAAGGCGACGAGCCCGAGGATCGACCCGACCGAGAGGTCGATGTTGTTCGTGATGATGACGGTGCCGAGGCCGACGGCCATGATCACCGTGATCGTGGCGTTCAGCATGAGGTCCTTCACGCCTTGGGCCGAGACGAAGAGCGGGTTGGCGATCGTCGTGACGATCACCAGCACGACGAGGGCGGACGCGACGGGCACCTCGCGCTGCCGGAGCAGCGCGGCGACCGGGTTCCGTCCCGACGTGGGGGCAGGCGCGAGGGCGTGGGAGGTGGTCATCGGCTGGCCTCTGCGGTCGCTGTCGGGGGCGTGGTCGGGCTGGAGGGGATGGTCGGGCTGGCTGCGGGCGCGGTCGGCGCGGCCTCGGTCAGGTCGGCGGCGTCGGAGCCGGAGCCGGTCGCCGCGTGCATGACGCGCTCGGCCGTCGCCTCTGCGCGGTCGAGGGTCGCGGTGAGCCGCCCCTCGTGCATGACGAGCACGCGGTCGGCCATGCCGAGCACCTCCGGCAGCTCGGACGAGATCATCAGCACGGCGATGCCGCGTCCGGCGAGGTCGCTGATCAGCCGGTGCACCTCGCTCTTCGTGCCGACGTCGATGCCGCGGGTCGGCTCGTCCACGATGAGGAACGTCGGGACGGTCGCCAGCCACTTGGCCAGAACGACCTTCTGCTGGTTGCCGCCCGACAGGGTCGCGACGGGCAGCTCCTGGCTGCCGGTCTTGACCTGGAGGCGCTCCGACCAGTCGGCCGCCGCCTCCCGTTCACGTCGGGCGCTGACCAGGCCGAACCGGCTCAGCGTCCTGCGGAGCGTCAGGGTCGTGTTGCGGCTGACCGACATGTCCATCACGAGACCCTGCTTGCGCCTGTCCTCGGGCACGAAGCCGATGCCCGCGGTGATGGCGGCCATCGGGTCCCGACGGGCGAGCGGCCTGCCGTTCACCGTCACGCTGCCGGCGTCGTAGCGGTCGATTCCGAAGAGCGCCCTGGCGACCTCGGTGCGGCCCGCGCCGACGAGGCCGGCCAGCCCGACGATCTCGCCCGCCCGCACCTCGAACGACACGTCGTGGAAGACGCCCTGCCGCGTCAGGCCCTCGACAGTGACGACGGGCTCGCCGACCCGCGCCTCCTGCTTGGGGAACAGCTGGTCGACGTCGCGGCCGACCATCGCGCGGACTATCTCTGCCGTCGTGACGTCGCCGGTCGCGTGCTCGGAGATGAAGGCGCCGTCGCGCATCACCGTGATGCGGTCGCTGAGGCCGAAGACCTCGTCGAAGCGGTGCGAGATGAACATGATCGCGCTGCCGCGGTCGCGCAGGGACCGGGCGACGCCGAACAGGCGCTCGACCTCGACGCCGCTGAGGGCGGCCGTCGGCTCGTCCATGATCAGCACCTTGGCGTCGAGCGAGATGGCCTTGGCGATCTCGATGATCTGCTGATCGGCGATCGAGAGGCCCTCGGCGACGCGGTCGGGGTCGATCGGCACGCCGAGCCGCTCGAAGAGGGCGCGCGCGTCGGCGCGCATCTTCGCGCGGTCGATGAAGCCGAGGCGCGAGGTGGGCTGACGGCCGACGAAGATGTTCTCGGCGACGGTGAGGTCGGGGAACAGCGTCGGCTCCTGGTAGATGACGCTCACGCCGGCGGCCTTGCTCTCGGCCGGGGTGCGGAAGACGATCGGGTGCCCGTCGAAGAGGAACTCGCCGCTGTCGGGCTGGTGCACCCCGGCGAGGATCTTCACCATCGTGGACTTGCCGGCGCCGTTCTCGCCGACGAGGGCGTTGATCTCGCCGGCGCGGAGCTGGACGCTGCCGCTGGCCAGCGCGACCACGGTGCCGAACGTCTTGCGGGCCCCCCTCAGCTCGAGCACGGGGGCCGTCGGCGAGAGGCCGGCGGGCGTGGGGTCGATCGACATCGATCGTTCTCCTCATCGAGAAATGAATCGTTTCAAATGGTGTCGGGGACGACAGTAGGGGCGGGCTGCGACGGCGTCAAGCACCAGTTGAGTCTCGGCCGCCCGCGGCTCGCGGCCCCCCGGTCGTCGCCCCCGGCGAGGCCCGGCCTAGACTCGGCCCCGTCGGCGTGGTCCGATCACCCGGTCGGCCATCAGGTCGGGACGGTCGAGGGGCAGGAGGCGCGGGTGGAGTCGGTGAGCATCCGCGACGTCGCGACGACGGCGGGCGTCTCGGTCGGCACCGTGTCCAACGTGCTGAACCGGCCCGACAAGGTCAGCCCCGCCACGGTCGAGCGCGTGCACGCGGCGATCGACGAGCTCGGCTTCGTGCGCAACGACGCCGCCCGGCAGCTCCGCGCCGGTGCCAGCCGGGCCATCGGCCTCGTGATCCTCGACGGGGGCAACCCGTTCTTCTCCGACGTCGCCCGCGGCGCGGAGACCGCCGCCGAGAAGGCCGGCCGCGTCGTCCTGCTCGGCAACAGCGACCAGCAGGTGGAGCGCGAGGCGCACTACCTCGACCTCTTCGAGGCGAACCGCGTGCTCGGCATCCTCATCTCCCCGGTCGGCGACGTGACCGCCCGGCTGGCGCGGCTGCGCCGACGCGGGACCCCCGCGGTGCTCGTCGACCGGCAGGCCGAGCTCACGGACTTCTCGTCGGTCTCCGTCGACGACGTGCGCGGCGGCCAGCTGGCTGCCGAGCACCTCCTGTCGGTCGGTCGCCGCCGTCTCACGTTCGTCGGCGGGCCGCTCGACCTGCAGCAGGTGGCCGACCGCCTCCAGGGTGCGCAGGAGGCGGTGCGCGCCGCGAACGCGGCGGCCCCGGTCGCCGAGCAGGTCGTGCTCGAGGTCGTCGAGGTGCCGGCGCTCACGGTCGAGCACGGTCGCGCCGCAGCCGCCGAGCTCATGTCGCGCCCGGCGGACGAGCGACCCGATGCGGTCTTCGCCGCGAACGACCTCGTCGCGATGGGCGTGCTGCAGTCGCTCGTGATGCTCGGTGACCTGCGGGTGCCCGACGACGTCGCCCTGATCGGCTACGACGACATCGACTTCGCCCGCGCGGCCGTGGTGCCGCTCAGTTCGATCCGCCAGCCCAGCGCCCTGATCGGGCAGACGGCGATGGACATCCTCCAGGACGAGATCGACGACCCCGCCCGCTCGCCGCGCCGGGTCGTCTTCGCGCCCGAGCTCGTGGTGCGCGCGAGCACCGTGCCCGACGCCTGATCAGCCCGCGGCGGCAGCCGCGCCGACCTCGGTCGCGACCGCCGAGCAGATGAACTCGTGGCGACCGTGCGACACCTCGACGGTCGTGCCGTCGGGCAGGGAGACCTCGCCCGTCGTGCCGACGGGCAGCACGACCGTGAGTGCGAGAACCTCGCCCTCGACCCGCCACGCTGACGACACCTCGCCGTAGGGCGACAGGTGTCGACCCGACGCGTGCGTCAGCCCGCCGCCGGGACGCGGGGCGAAGCGGACCCTGCGCCAGCCAGGTGCCGCGGGCGCCAGCCCCGCGACGGTGGCGTGCATCCAGTCCGCCACGGCGCCGAGCGCGTAGTGGTTGAAGCTCGTCATCTCGCCGGGGTTGACGGTGCCGTCGGGCAGCATGCTGTCCCAGCGCTCCCAGATGGTCGTCCCGCCCATGTCGACGGTGTACAGCCACGACGGGCACGAGCGCTCGAGGACGAGGTCGTAGGCCCGGTCGACGTGTCCCGTCCGGGTGAGGGCGGGGGCGACGACGGGGGTCCCGGCGAAGCCGGTCGCGATGCGGTTGCCGGCCTCGGCGACGAGCTCGGCGAGCCGGTCGCCCGCGGCCTGCGCGTCCTCTCCCTCGACCAACCCGAACTCGAGGGCGAGCCCGTAGGCGGTCTGAGCGTCGCTCGTCGTGTGCCCGCGGCCGTCGGTCCAACGCCCCGCGAAGGCCTCGCGCACCTCCTCGGCGATCGAGTCGTAGCGCGCGGCCTCGGCGCCCTTGCCGAGGACGGCGGCGGTGGCCGCCAGGTGGCGGGTCGACCAGTACAGGTACGCCGTCGCGACGAGGTACCGGTCGGTGAGCGCGTCGGCCGGGTCGTCCGGCGGCGCGGCCGGGTCGAGCCAGTCGCCGAGCTGGAAGCCCTCGTCCCAGATCCGGTCGTCCCCGGCCCGGGCGAGGATCAGGTCGACCCAGGCCTTGGCCGAGTCCCACTGGCGGGCCAGCACGCCGGAGTCGCCGAACCGCTCCCAGAGGACCCACGGGGTGAGCACCGCGGCGTCGCCCCAGACCGCGCCCGGCTCGATCGGCTCCCACGACGGACCGCCGGGGATCCGCGGCACGAACCACGGCACCGTGCCGTCCGGCAGCTGGTCGACGGCGAGGTCCTGCAGCCACGAGCCGAGCATGCCCGAGCAGTCGTACAGGTAGGAGGCGGTGGGCGCGAACACCTGGATGTCGCCCGTCCAGCCCAGGCGCTCGTCGCGCTGCGGGCAGTCGGTCGGGATGTCGACGAAGTTGCCGCGGGTGCTCCACAGCACGTTCTCGTGGAGTCGCTCGAGACCAGGGTCGGAGCAGGCGAACCAGCCCGTGCGCTCCATGTCGGTGTGCAGCACGCGGGCGACGACCGCCGCGGGGTCGAACTCCCCCGGCCATCCCTCGACCTCCGCGTAGCGGAAGCCGTGGATCGTGAAGCGGGGCTCCCAGGTGACGGGACCGTCGCCTCCCAGGGTCACGACGTCCTCCGCCGCGGCCAGGCGGAGGGTTCGCCGGTAGAGCTCGCCCTCCTGGAGCACCTCGGCGTGGCGCAGGGTCACCTCGCGGCCCGCCTCGCCGTCGACCGTGATGCGCAGTCGTCCCACCAGGTTCTGGCCGAAGTCGAGCACCACGGTGCCACGAGGCGTCGTCCAGTGCGCGACCGGGGCGATCTCCTCGGTGCAGCGCACCGGCGGCTGCTCGGGCGCGACCAGGGTGCGCGGGTCGCGCTCTCCCGTGGCCACGGGAGTCCACCCGTCCCTGTCTGCACCGGCGCTCGACCAGCCGTGGCCGTCGAGCCGCAGGTCGTGGCGTTCGCCGTCGTAGAGCCCGCTGAACGCGATCGGGCTGGGCGCCGCCTCCCACCGGTCGTCCGTGGCGACGACGACGCGGGTCCCGTCGACGAGCTCGATCTCGAGCTGGGCGAGGAACGACAGATCAGTGCCGTAGAGGTCGTGGTAGCCGCCGTTGAAGCCGAGGCGTCCGCGGTACCAGCCGTCACCGAGCCACGCCCCGACGACGTTCTCGCCCGCCCCGAGCAGGTCGGTGACGTCGTACGTGCGGTAGCGCAGCCGGGAGTCGTACGAGGTCCAGCCCGGCGAGAGCTCGTCGTCGCCGACCCGGACTCCGTTGAGCTCGGCCTCGAAGACGCCGTGCGCCGTCGCGTACAGGCGAGCGGAGGCGACGGCCGCGTCGAGACGGAAGGCACGCCGCACACGGGAGGGGCGCCGATCGGTGCCCGGCTCCTCGGGCCAGGACCCGCCGACCGGGCGCGCCAGCCAGTCCGACGGCGTGAGGAGGCCCGCCTCGACGGCGGTCGGGGCGCTCCACGGCGACGTCGCGCCGTCGGCGCCCGTCACGCGGACGCGGACCTCGACCCGCTGCCGCGAGGCGAGGTCGGCGAACGGCCAGGGCACGAGGACCTGCTCGCCGGTGCCGACGACCGCCGTCGCCACCTGCCGCCCGCCGTCGTCGAGGGCGATCTCGACGGATTCCTGCCGCCAGCCGGACGGGCCGTCGAGCTGCCAGCTCAGGCGGGGACGGGGGGTGCCGAGGCCCAGGGCCTCACGGCCGTGCTCGACCCGCAGGTCGGTGATCGTCGCGCTCATGGTCACCCCTTGACCGCACCGGCGGTCAGGCCCTTCTGGACTTGCTTGTTCAGGAACAGGTAGATCACGAGGATCGCGACGACGTTGAGGCAGATGGCGGCGAACAGCGGGCCGTACTGCACCGAGCCGAACTGGCCGGTGAAGTTGAGCAGGCCCACCTGCAGCGTGCGGAGCGATCCGGAGTTCGTGAACGTCAGCGCGATGAGCAGGTCGTTCCACAGCATGAAGAACTGCACCAGCCCCACGGTGAAGAGCGCGTTGCGCACCATCGGCAGGCCGACCAGGAAGAACGACCGGATCAGCCCGGCGCCGTCGAGCATCGCCGCCTCGAAGATCTCGCGCGGGACGGCCCTGAAGAAGGTGGCCATCAGGAAGACCGCCAGCGGCAGGCTCGTCGCGGTGTACGTGATGAGCAGCGGCCAGAGCGTCCCGGTGAGCCCGAGCCTGAAGTACGCGGCGAACAGGGGCAGCAGGATCATCTGCGTCGGCACCATGATGCCGGCGAGGAACGTGATGAGGATCGCGCCGCGGCCCTTCCAGACGAGCACCTCGAGCGCGAAGCCCGCCATGGAGCCGAACAGCAGCACCAGGAGGAGCGACGGGAAGACGGTCAGGACGGAGTTCGACGCGTACTGCGCGAAGTTGCCCTGGGTCCACGCGAAGACGTAGTTGTCGAAGTTCCACTGCTGGGGCAGGGCCCAGACGGGCTGCTCGAGGAACTCGGTCTGCGTCTTGAACGACCCGAGGAGCATCCAGACGAGCGGCCCCACCACGATGACGAGGAGGAGCGCGACGAGCGCACCGCTCACGACCTGTCCGACGCGTCGCCGGGAGGATCCACGACGCCTCGAGGTCGGACGGCGGAGGGGCGTGGACGTCGCGGGGACGGCGGTGTCGACGGAGGTCATCGGTCAGTCCTTCGTGAGGTCGCGGCGGTTCGCGCGGAAGATGAAGACGGTCACCAGCAGCGACACGATCGTGAGCAGGAACGCGACGGTGCTGCCGTAGCCGTACTGGCCGAAGCGGAACGACGTGTCGAACATGTAGATCGTCAGGGGGCTGGTCGACGTGCCCGGCCCGCCGTTCGTGAGCGCGAGGATGCTGTCGAAGACCTTGAGCGTCCCGTTGACGGAGAAGATCAACGACGAGACCAGCACGGGCAGCGAGAGCGGCAGGACGATGCGGCGGACGAGTCCGAAGCCGGACGCGCCGTCGATGCGAGCCGACTCGAACACCTCCTCGGGGATGTCGAGCAGGCCGGCGTAGAGCAGCACCCCGTAGAAGCCCATCGAGCGCCACACGTCCATGATGATGATCACGAGGAAGGCCGTGCCCCCGTCGCCGAACCAGTCGACGGACGACAGGCCCACCGCCTCGAGGGCCGTGTTGACGAGCCCGTTCTGCGGCGCGATCGCGAACATCTGCTGGAACAGCAACGCGACCGCGACGGTCGGCAGGACGACGGGGAAGAAGACCAGGGTGCGGACCGCGCTCGACCACTTCCGCAGCACGAAGACGTACAGCAGCGACAGCAGGTAGCCGAAGCCGACCTGCAGGATCGTCATGAGCACGGCGTAGCGGACCGTGAGCAGCAGCGCGTCGCGCACCCGGGTGTCGGTGAGGAGGCGCTGGTAGTTCTCGAGTCCCGAGAAGGTGAAGCCCGTGATCGCGTTGCCGCTGGTCAGGGTGTAGCCGAACGAGACGACGATGGGGACGAGCATCACGACGGAGTAGATGAGCAGGGCGGGCCCGATGAGGATCAGGGTCGCGCGCCGGTCGCCGAGCAGGGGGTTCATGGGGTGCCTTCGGTCCGAGCAGACGGTCGTGGAGGGTCGGCGGAGGCAGGGACGCGGGATCGGCGCACCCCTGCCCCCCGCCGAGGAGGCGTCAGCCCAGGTCGCCCTGGACGAGCGTCATGAACTCCTCGGCCGTGATGGCGCCGGTGACGAGCTGGGCGGCGTTCTGCTGCGAGGTCGTCGTCGCCTGCGTGCTGAAGTACGCCTCGAACCAGGGGATGGTGGTGTCGGTGGCCGCGATGCGGTCGCGCACCTCCGTCGTCAGCGCGGTGCCGGCGGCGTCGCCCGACACCGTGAAGCCGGAGATGCGGCTGCTGTCCTCGAGGGCGACCTGGCCGTAGTTCTCGGCGATGCACTTGACCCAGGCCTTGCTGTCGTCGTTCAGCACGCTCGGGTTGATCGTGAAGGGCAGGCCGACGTTGGCCACGAGCTGGCTGCTGTCGCCCTCGCCGCCCTCGACGGCGGGGAACGGCAGGTAGCCGATGGCGTCCTCGCCGATCTGGTTCGCCGTGTCGTCGGCGAAGTTGCTCAGCACCCAGCTGCCCATGTAGAGCATCGGCGAGCTGCCGTTGAGGAACTGGTTGATCGACGTGTCGTAGTCGATCGAGCCGACTCCCTCGCCGAAGTAGCCGGCCGCGCCGAGGTCGGCGACCTGCTGGGCCGCGGCCACGTACTCGGGGTCGGTCAGCTCGGCGTCGCCGTCGGCGACTGCCTGGAGGGCGTCCGGGCCGAGCTCGCGCTCGATGAGGTTGCCCACCAGGCGTGTGAGGGGCCAGCCCTGCTCGCCGCTCGCGGCGAACGGGGTGAGGCCGGCGTCCTGGAACGTGCCGGCCGCGGCGACGACGTCGTCCCAGCTCTCGGGCACGTCGACGCCGTTGTCGGCGAAGAGCGTCTTGTTGTACCAGATGCCCTCGATGTTGTACTCGGTCGGCAGCACGAGGAACTCCCCGTCGTAGAGCGACTCGACGGTCGACCGCGCGGCGGGCTCGATCGAGTCGGCCGCGCCGATCTCGTCGAGCAGCTCGTCGAAGTGCGCGACGAAGCCGGCGTCGTCGAGCTGCTGCACGAGCTCGTTCGTGTCGACGGCGTACATGACGGGGAGGCCGCCCTGACCGGCGAGCAGCTGCACCTGCTGGTTGAGGTTCGTCTGCGGGACGGTCTCGACCTTCAGCGGCATGGCCTCGTTCTCGGTGGCGCAGGCGCCGTCGGCGAGAGTCTGAAGCGTTGCAGGGACGACCTCGTTCTCGACGTTGCCGAGGACGGAGAACTCGGTGGCTGCCTGGCCCGCTCCGCCACCCGAGCACGCGGTGAGACCCGCGATGGTCAGGCCGGTGACGGCGAAGGCAGCGACACGGCGTGCGGTGCGGGACATCATTCCTCCTTGAATGGTGGGCGCCTCATGAAAGTTGAAGCGCTTCATAATTGACCGGACTCCACGGGCTTGTCAACACCCGATCTCGATCGATCGCGAGCTAGGCTCGGCTGCACGATGAGCGTCTCGATCCCTCCCTCCCCGCACCGCCCTCCAGTGATGGCCGACGTCGCGAGGCTGGCCGGGGTCTCGCTGGGCACGGTGTCGAACGTGGTGAACGCTCCCGACCGGGTCCGCCCCGCGACGCGGCTGAGGGTCGAGGCGGCCATCGCCTCCCTGGGCTTCGTGCCGAACACCTCCGCGCGTACCCTCGCAGCGGGCCGGGGCACCCTCGTCGGCTTCGTCGCCGTCGACCTCGGCAACTCGTACTTCCTCGACATCGCCCGCGGCGTCGAGCGCGCGGCGGACCTCGCTCAGCAGTCGGTGCTGCTCGGCAACTCCGACGTCGACCTCGACAAGCAGACGGGGTACCTCAACCTGTTCGAGCAGGCCCAGGCGGCGGGCATCGTCCTCGCCCCGTTCGACGGCCCGATGGACGAGGCGCGTCGGCTGCGGCGTCGCGGGCTGCGAGTCGTCTACGTCAACTGGCCGGGCGACGGCGAGGAGAGCTGCGGCGTCGTCGTCGACGAGGAGCTCGGCGGACGGCTGGCGGCCGAGCACCTCCTCGAGCAGGGCCGTCGGGAGCTCGTCTTCGTCGGCGGCCCCCTCGACCTCACCGCCGTGCGGCACCGGTTCGAGGGCGCCTCGGCCGCGGCCCGAGACGCCGGCGTCCCGCTTCGCCTGATGACCACCTCGGCACTGACGGTGCGCGCCGGTCTCACCGTGGGCAGCGAACTCCTCGCCCAGGAGGCGGCGGACAGGCCGGACGGGATCGTCGCCGCCTCCGACGCACTCGCGTCGGGCATCGTGCAGTCGCTGCTGCTCGGCGGGGTGGACATCCCCCGCGACCTGTCGATCACCGGCTATGACGACAACCACTTCGCGCAGGGCACGACCCTGCCGCTCACGACCGTGGGGCAGCCCGGCGTCGAGATGGGAGGCCAGGCCATGCGCCTCCTCCGGGACGAGCTCGACCACCCGTCCACCCACCGACACGAGACGGTCGTGCTGCCGCCACGCCTGATCGTGCGCGGCAGCAGCGTCAGAGCACGCTGAACACGGCGACGAAGGCCGCGGCCCCGACGGCCGTGAGCCCGACGGCGAGCGCGCGCTCCCGCCACCCGTCGAGTCGCCGGACCGCGACCCAGCCGAGCGCCGCGACGCCCACGGCGATGCTGATCAGCCACCAGGTCGTCCCCGTCGTCTCCGCCACGCGGACGAGGCCGGAGACGCCGTCGCCGATCATCACGGCGGCGAGGACCGCGATCCCCGCCGCACGGAGCACGGGGCGGGGCGACCACCACCACAGCCCGGCGAGCCCGATGGCGGGCCCGGCCAGGGTCGCCGCCGTGAACCAGAAGTCGCCCGGACCGTACGAGTCGGGGAAGCCCCGCAGGGTGGACACGACCACGTAGCCCTGGACCGCGGCGTGGAACACGACGAGGCCGAGCCCGGCCGCCGTCCACCACCGGCGGGCGCTCGGCCTGCGCGTGACCACGACGGCCGTCGCATAAGCGAGGACCATCCAGCCGCCGCTCGAGTTCGCGAACGAGCTCAGCCCCCCGGGCAGGTACTGCTGGCCGTAGGAGGTGGCGCCGCCGAGCACGAGACCGACGGCCGCGCCGAGCAGCCACCAGCCGAGAGTCATCACGAGCGAACGGGTCATCCCGCGAGCTTCACAGGTCGGCTGCCGCGTGCCGACCGTCTCGCGGACGAAGCTCGCCATCCTGGAGGACGACCCCTCTCGCACTGTCCCGCCCCTCCGGCAGACGACGACTAGCTCGGGCGGAGCGCCTTGGCCAGGAGCCGCCCGACGACGTCGAGCTCGTCCTGGCCGAGCGTGCTGAGCGGACCGTGCGCGATGACGGTGTCGATCATGGCTTCCCTGACGTCCTTGCCTCGCTCCGTGAGCGAGACCACCCTCAGCCGACGATCCGACGAGTCCGGCAGCCGCTGCACGAGCCCTCGCTGCTCGAGCTGACCGCAGAGGAAGGTCGCGTTCGGCGGCTTGCAGTGCAGACGAGCTGCGAGCTCCCCCATCGCCATGGGTCCCGCCTCCGGGTGGAGCATCCACAAGGCGTAGGCGGTGTTCATGGTGAGGCCCAGTTCGTCGAGCGCAGGCGTCACCGCCTCCGTCGTGCGGGAGGTGACGTCGAACGCGGCGAGCACCGCGGTGGCCATCGCGGCCGTTCTCGCATCCATGCACGCACCCTACCAACCCCTTCGAGTCTCGAAGTGTTAGGTTCACCACATGATTCGAGACTCGAACTTTCTGACACCGCGTGCCATGGGGACCGCCGCCACCGTCGCCGTGACCGGCGCCACCTCCGGCATCGGGTACTTCATCGCCGAGCAGCTCGCCGAGCTGGGCGCCGACGTCGTCGTCATCGGACGGTCGGAGGCTCGCGCCCTGGCGGCGGTCGAGCAGCTCCCCTCGCCTCATCGGCATCGCGCCCTGGTGGCGGACCTCGAGGACGTCGGCGCCGTGCGATCCGCCGGGGGCCAGCTCGCGGGGCTCGACCACCTGGACGCGCTCGTGCTGAACGCCGGCGTGGCCTCCCCCGCCCGCACCCGTCGACCTGGCCCGTTCGGCGTCGAGCACACGATGGGCGTGAACCACCTGGCGCACGCGGATCTCGTCCGGCATGCCCTTCCCGCTCTGGAGAGGACGCCCGGCGCGCGAGTGGTCCACATGGGCAGCTTCATCACCGAGAAGCACCCCTTCGACCGGTCGGACTGGCTCTCTGACCGCCGCTACCGCCCCCGCACCGCGTACGCGAACTCCAAGCACGCCGTGCAGCTGTTCGGCTTCGAGCTGGACAGGCGCCTCGAGCAGCACGGACACTCGACCCGGTCCGTGGTCGTGCACCCTGGAGCCGCGATCGACGCCCTGACCGTCGACCGGCCGGGGATCCACCGGCGCAGCACACTCACCCGTGCCGCAGCGGCCGTCGTCGGCCCGCTCTTCTCCCGGATCGTCGCCGGCAAGCAGGACGCGGCGCAGTCGGCGGTCCTCGCCGCGAGCGCTCTCGACCTCCCGCGCCCGGCGCACATCGGCCCCGAGGGGCGCGAGACGGGCCGACCGCGCCTGCTGCCCGCACCGCCCGTCAGTCTCGACCCCGCCCTTGGCGCGTTCGTCTGGGACGAGACCGAGAAACTCCTCGGCGCCCCCGTGTTGACGACGCCCTGCTGAGCACGGTCGCGTTGGCAACGGCTTCGTCGACCACCGCAGGCGATGGACGCTCGCTGACCCCTGGCATCGAGGAGGTGTGGGACCGCGAGGGAGGACGTACAGAAAAGGCGGCCCACATCGTGGACCGCCTTCGTTCTGTGCGCCTGGAGGGACTCGAACCCCCGACCTTGTGATCCGTGGCCAGACGCCTCGGAGGGTTGCCGTCACGCCAAGAACAGGCGCTCACTCATTGCGGGCCGGAATGCGGCCGGGTAGCTCCTGCTACCGAGGACCATCGAGTTGCATCTGCCTGGAGCCGTCTAGGACGAGCAATACGGCGAGCGAAGTGAAGGCACGGCAGCAGTAGGCGTCTCTGCCCGGTTGGACGGTTCTGGAAGCGCCGTGGTTCAGACCACCGACGAACCCGATCTGGAGAACGCCTTCGGGTCGATCTCCGCCTCACCCGTGTGGCACCTTCCGACCTTCGTCACCGCCTCTCACACCGACCGCGGCCCGACGACCTCGCGGCGGCCTCCTGCTGCCGTTCGACGCGGGCACCGAAGTAGAGACCGGCGGCGACGGCGGATCACGACGACACAGAGCCGCGGTCGACGTCGATGACGCCTTTACGGAGGATGAAGCAGCCGTACGGGCCAGGGTCCGACGTGCGGACGACGGCGAAGGACCGGCGAGCGGCGGCGTAGAAGTCGAACCGCTCCAGCGCCTCCACGGTGACCGGGTGGCCGGTGAGCCCGTCGAGCGTGGCTTGGAACTCCAGTTGCACCGTCACGAGGCGCTCAGGGTCGTCGACGACTGCCATCCTCCTGACGGGGGCCTCGACGAACGTGTCGAGCGGCATCAGCGAGAGGATCGCAGTGCAGGCTCGAGGGAGGTCGCAGCCAGCGAGGTCGACGACCTTGCCGTGGGTCGTGTGGGCCGCGATGGAGGCTGCCGGGTGGTTCACGTCGCAGAGGAGCAGATCGTCTCCGTGTCCCATCGACATGAGGACGAACAGCAGCTCGGCGGTCAGTGCGCTGTCGATGCCCTTGAGCATGACGACTCCTTCGGTGAGTGGTGGCTGGACGGGACGGCGGCGGGGTCGAGGCGCCGGTGGCACCTGACCCAGCCGCCGTGGTCACTCCCGGGCGGCCGCGCGGGTGTTGAGCTGGTCGAACGCGACCGCGACGAGGATCAACAGGCCGATCGCGATCTGCAGGTAGAACGAGTTCACCGCGAGCAGGTTGCCGCCGTTGTTCAGGACGCCGATCAGCAGCGCGCCGCAGGCGGCGCCGATCGCGCTCCCCCGCGCCCCGGAGAGGCTGGCCCCGCCGATGACGCAGGCCGCGATGGCCTGCAGCTCGAAACCGGTGCCGGCTGTCGGGACTCCCGCCCCGAGGCGGGAGGTCAGGAGGACGCCGCCGACCGCGGAGAGCAGGCCCGCGATGCCGTAGACCGTGATGGTCACCAACCGCACCGGGACACCGGCCAGGCGGGCCGCCTCCGGGTTCGAGCCGACGGCGTAGACGTACCGGCCGAAGACGGTGCGCTTGAGGACGAACGCCGCGATCGCCGCGATGACCACGAACAGGATCAGCAGGTTGGGGATGCCGACGACCGATCCGTTGGCGATCTCCTGGAACCCGTCGGGCAGCCCCTGGATCGTGTTGGCGTCGGTGATGACGAGCACGACTCCTCGGGCGATGCCGAGCATGCCCAGGGTCGCGATGAAGGGCGGGAGCTTGAACCTCGTCAAGAGCATGCCGGTGATGATGCCCAGCACGGCGCCGACCAGGGCCCCGAGGAGGAGCGCGAGGGGGATCGGGACGCCCGCGACGAGCAGCTGTGCGGTGACCGCGCCGGCGAGGCCGAGGATCGACCCCACCGAGAGGTCGATGCCGCCGGTGAGGATCACCATCAGCTGGCCGATCGCCAGGATGCCGAAGATCGACACCTGCCGGGCGAGGTTCGCCAGGTTGTTGCCCGTGAGGAAGTCGTCGCTCGCCAGCGTCAGGGCGCCGAAGACGACGAGAAGGACGATGAGCACGCCGCTCTCGCGGCCGGCGATGCTGCCGAGGGTCGTGACCCGCGGCTTGGACGACGCGCGGGCGGCTGCGGCTGCGGCGTCGTCGCCGTTCCGCACCACTCGGATGGTCGTGGTCTCGATGGGTTCGCGCCACATCAACTTAGGCATGGGGGACTTCCTCGATGTTCTGTCGGGTGACCGGGTCGGAGTGGGGATCGTGGCTGAGCGGCGGGATGCCGTGCAGGTGGTCGGAGGAGTCGTCGACCCCGCCGCTGGCGAGGCGGAGCACGTCCTCCTCGGAGGCGCCGCCCGGCAGCTCACCAGCGACGGCGCCCTCGCGGAGGACGACGACGCGGTCGGCCAGGCCGAGCAGCTCGGGGAGGTAGGACGACACGACGATGACGGCGAGTCCGCGGCGGGCCAGGTCGTTGATGACGTCGTAGAGCTCGCCCTTGGCGCCGACGTCGATGCCCTTCGTCGGCTCGTCGAACATGATGACCTTGGGCTTGGTCAGCAACCAGCGCGCGAGGAGCACCTTCTGTTGATTGCCGCCGGAGAGCGTCGAGACGGGCTGGTCGTACGAGCCGGCGCGGATGCGCAGGCTGTCGAGCAGCGCGTCGGCCTCGTCCGACTGGGCCTTGCCGGGCAGCAGCCCTCGTCGAGACCCGACCCGGAGGCTCGCGATCGTGACGTTCTCGCGGATGGAGAGCTCTGGCAGCAGGCCGAGCACCTTCCGGTCCTCGGTCAGCAGGGCGACACCCGCGTCCATCATCGTGCGCGGGCCGTCCGCCCGGACCACGGCGCCGTCGATCAGGATCTCCCCCGACGCGACGGGCTCGGAGCCGAAGACGCTGAGCAGCAGCTCGCTCCGCCCCGAGCCGAGCAGGCCGCCGATGCCGAGGATCTCGCCGCCGCGAGCCTCGAGGTCGACGGCTGGGCTGTCCGGCGTGCGCCGGAGGGCGCGGAGGCTCAGGCGGGCGGGGTGGACCTCCCGTGCCTCGTCCGGGTAGAGCGACGACACTTCTCGGCCGACCATCGCGTTGATGAGCGTGTCCTCGGTGTAGTCGCTCATCGGGCCGCTCTGTGAGAGCTCGCCGTCGCGCAGCACCGTCACCCAGTCGCCGATCGCGAACATCTCCTCGAGCCGGTGCGTGACGTAGAGGATCGCGACGCCGTCGCGCTTGAACTTGCGGATCTGGTCGAGCAGACGGTCCGACTCGGCCTCGGTCAGCGCCGTGGTCGGCTCGTCGAAGACGATGACCTTGACCGCGTCGGCCGTGACGACCTTGGCGACCTCGACGAGCTGCTTCGTCGCGGCGGGCAGCCGCTCGACGATGACGTCGGGGTCGACGTCGGCGAGGCCGAGCGAGTCGAGGACGAAGCGGCACCGGTCGTGCAGGTCACGGGCCCGGATCACGCCTGAGCGTGACGGCAAGCGGCCCATGAACATGTTCTCGCCGACGGACAGGTGCGGCAGGAGGCTGAGCTCCTGGTAGACGGCCTGGACGCCCGCGGTGCGGAGGGCTCCCGGGGAGGCGGTGGTGACGGTGGCGCCGTCGATGTCGTAGTCGCCCGAGTCTCGGTGCACGGCACCGGTCAGGACTCTGATCAGAGTCGACTTGCCGGCACCGTTCTCGCCTGCCAGGCAATGCACCTGACCGGGGACGAGCTTGAGCGAGACACCGCTGAGGGCCTGGACGGCACCGTAGGCCTTGGAGACGTCGGTGAGCTGCAGGACCGCAGTGCCCTCGGGCTCGCGGACGGTCATCCGTTGGTCTCGGCAGTCTGCGGCTCGAGGAGCGACTTGATCTCGGGGCTGTCCATGTTGTCGCGGTCGGCGATCGCGACGCCGGGGTCGAGGCTCGCGGGCGGGATGCGTCCCTGGGTCGCCATCGCGGCCTCGACGACGCCCTGGTAGCCGAGGAACCAGGGGTTCTGCACGACGAGAGCGTCGATGCTGCCGTCGGCGAGCGCTGCGTTCTCCGCCGGGTCGGAGTCGAACGCGACCACGGCGATGTCGTCGGCGGCGTCGTTGTCCTTGATGGCTGTGGCTGCACCGACGCCCGAGCTGTTGTTGTCGGCGAAGACGCCTACGAGGTCCGAGTTGGCCGAGATCGCGTCGTTCACCTGGGAGGCGGCGGTGCCGATGTCGTTGTTGTTGTAGCTCTGCAGGCTGGAGTCGATGTCGGGGCAGTCGGTCGCGAGGCCTGCGCGGAACCCGGCGTCGCGGTCCTGGTTGGCCTCGATGCCGGCGACGGGCGCCTCGACGAGGACCTTGCCCGTGGTGGTGCCCTGCTCTGTGAGCAGCTGGCACATGCGCTCCCCGGCCGCCGTCCCGGCGAGGATGTTGTTCGTGCCGATGTGGCCCTCGATCTCGGCCGTGACCTTCGTGTCCGCGGTGATGACCTTGATGCCCGCCTCTCGAGCGGCGTCGATCGAGGCGTTGAGAGCCTCGCTCGAGCTCGGGGCGATCAGGATCGCGTCGGCCCCGCGCGAGACGGAGTTCTCGACGAGCTGCACCTGGCCGGCGATGTCCGTCTCTGAGGTCGGCCCGAAGGTGTTCACCTCGATCCCGAAGTCGGCCGCTGCCGCCTCGGAGCCGGCGAGGAGGGTCTGCCAGTAGGCGGAGTCGCTGGCCCGGATGATGACGTCGACCTTCACGCCTGCCGCCGCGCCTCCGTCCCCACCTCCGCTCGGAGCGGCCTCGGAGACGGTGGCCCGACCGCCGACGACGCCCCCGACGAGGGCGACGAGGGCGATGGTCGCCACGAGGGACAGGGAGAAGACAGTTCTAGATCGCGCCATTGCGTGTCCACCTAGGTGTGAGAAGGGGTCGGGTGTTCATGTTCGAGGTGTTCTGGGAGGGCCGGTGCTCCGCTCGACGAGGACCGTCGCGGGCACCGGCCCGGGAGCCCAGTGGCTCGTGGGTCAGGCGGTGTGGCCTGCGGGCGTGGTGCTCAGCAGCTGGTTGCGGAGGCGCTGCGAGGCGAGGCCGTCGGCCTGGTCGATGACCGAGGTGATGTGGTCGACGCCGACCGCCTCGATCTTCGCGATGAGCAGCTCGACGGTGGCGCGGTTGGTCTCCGCCTCCTCCTGTGCGTCTTCGCGGATCGGGAAGGTGTCGAAGTAGATGACGCCGTCGTAGTCGTGGCGGAGCAGGTAGTACAGGAACTCGATCGTCTCGAAGGGGTGGATCGAGCCGATCATGAGCCCGTCGTCGTGGTCGTTGTTGCCGTCGTTGAGGTGGACGCCCCACAGCTTCCCCTCGGCGAGCAGCAGCGCGGCGCCGAAGCCGGGAGCGTCCCCGGCCATCAGCATGTGCGCGAAGTCGAGCGTCGCGCCGACGTTGGGCCGGTCGATCAGCTGGAGGACGTGCAGGGTCTGGCCCACGCTGCGGATGACGGAGTGCACGCGCTCCTCGTAGGGCTTGTACTCGATGCTGATGCGGACGTCGGGGCGGTAGTCGGCGAGCTCCTGGAAGGCCTCGACGATGCGACCGAGGTCACGCGCGTAGTCCTTCTGGAACGTGTAGTCGAAGCCGTCGAAGCCGAGCCAGACCGTCACGAGGTCGCTGCCGCCGAGGGCCGCGGCGTCGATGCCTGCCTTCGTCAGCTCGATCGCCTCGCGGCGGACCGCCTCGTCGCGGTTGCTGTACTCGCCGTGGACGAAGTCCTTGCGGAACCGCATGGCGACGCTGTTGAGGGTCAGTCCGAGCTCGTCGAGGAGGGGCTTCATGTCGGCGGGCTCGATGCCGACGAAGTGCTCGGGGTAGTTGAGGTCGACGTAGTCGATGCCCTGCGTCGCACTGATGCGACGGAGGGCTGCGGCGGTGTCTCCACCGGCGATGAACGAGTTGAGGCGCGTGGCGAACTTCATGTGGGAGACCGTACGGATCATGACCACGCTTGTCAAGTCTCGTCATTTCCGGTCACTCATGTTTGCGCGTCGGGCGTTGAACAGCCGTAAACATGGGCTCAGACCTTTGACAGAATTTGTCATTTTCACCTAAGGTCAAGCAAGACGGCACTGTGTCGTCGACACGATGGAGTGGAGAACGGCATGACGGCGAAGGCCATCGTGGTGATCGGGAGCATCAACTACGACCTGATCGTCAGTCAGGACCGGCTCCCCCGCCGCGGCGAGACGCTCGTGTCGACCGGCTTCCGGAGCGACTTCGGCGGCAAGGGCGCGAACCAGGCGGTCCAGGCGGCGCGACTCGGCGCACGAGTGCAGTTCGTGGGCGCCGTGGGCGCGGACCACTACGGGGCGATGTGCCGCGCGAACCTGGAGCGCGAGGGCGTCGAGTGCCGCCTCCGGCCTACGGACTCCGTCAGCGGCCTGGGACTCGTGAACGTCGTCGGCGACGGGGAGGTGCACGCCACGATCGTGGAGGGCGCCAACGCGATGGTCACGGGCGACTGGGTCGACGTCCACGCCGACCTCGTCGCCTCCGCGGCCGTCGTCGTGCTGCAGAACGAGGTGCCCGCCTCCGCGAACGACCGTGCCGTCGCCCTGGCGGCAGCAGCTGGCGTGCCGGTCATCTACAACGCGGCGCCAGCCAGGCCCGTGGCCCTCGCGACGACTCGCGCCTGCACGTGGTTCGTGGTGAACGAGGACGAGGCCGCCGAGTACCTCGGGCACGCTCTCGGAGACGTCGCCGACGACGACGCCATGCGCGCGGTCGTCCAGGAGCTGACGTCTTACTGCGTGAACGTCGTCCTGACCCTGGGCAGTCACGGCTGCTATGTTTCTGCAGGTCGGCGAGTGCAGTTCGTCAGGGCCGTCGAGGCCGTGGCAGTCGACACGACCGGCGCCGGCGACTCCTTCATCGGAGCGTTCGCCACGGCGCTCGCCGGCGGAGTCGACCCGTTCCAGGCGTCCCGGACCGCGGCCCTGGTCGCCTCGATCACGGTGGCGGGGATGGGTGCCCAGTCCAGCATGCCGACACGGGAGGACCTCGACCATGAAGTCGTTCGCGAGACACCAGCTGATCCTCGACCGGGTCGCACTGGGTGACTCGATCCTCATCGACGACCTCGTCACCGCAACGGGTGCGTCGCCGTCCACCGTGCGCCGCGACATCCGTGAGCTCGAGCGCTCGGGTCAGGTCGTCAGCCTCCGCGGCGGTGCCATCCGCGCCGAGGAGCGCGCCGCCGAGCTCCCCGCCGCCCTGAAGTCACAGATCAACCGAGACGAGAAGGTCGCCATCGCCCGCGCCGCCGCCGCGATGGTCGTCGAGGGGGAGACGATCTACGTCGACTCCGGCACGTCGCTGACCGAGTTCATGATCGCGCTCCCCGACATCGGTGTCCACGTCATCACGTCGAACACCCAGGTGCTCGGGATGGTGCCGCGCCCCAGGGTCACCGTCACGGCGCTCGGGGGCGACTACCTCCCCGACATCGGCTCCGTGGCCGGCACGATGACCGACCGCCAGCTCGAGGACCTCTACTTCGACCGTGCGTTCATCGGCGTCACCGGCATCGACGTCGCTGCGGGCGTCACCACCTTCGACATCCGCGAGGCCAACAAGAAGCGCATCGTGCAGGCGCACAGCCGCGAGACCGTCGTGCTCGCCGACAGCAGCAAGTTCGACGTCGTCTCCCTCTGCCGCGCGTTCAGCTTGTCGGCGTGCACGGTGGTCAGCGATCTCCGCGCGCCGGTCCTCGAGGCAGCGAGGTCGTTCGTGGTCGCGCCGGTCAGGGACGTCAGGGCCTGACCCCGAGCGTGTGGGATCGGCTCCGTCCTGGTCGTCAGGTCTGCCGCCTTCTCGCCATGACAGCGCGCTGCAGGAGCACGAAGACCAGGAGGATCCCCCCGGTGATGATGGTGGTGGCCTCGGGAGGGATGCCTCCGTCTCGCGTGATCAGCACGTTCATGAGGCCGAGCACGAGTGCCCCCACGACGGACCCGAGCACGAAGCCGACGCCGCCGGTGAGGAGGGTGCCGCCGATCACCGTGGCGGCGATCGAGTCGAGCTCCCACCCGATGCCGGTGATGTTCTGCGCACTCCCGAGTCGGGCTGTGTAGATGACCGAGGCGAGCCCGGCGAGCGAACCGCTGATGACGTAGACCGCGAGCTTGGTTCGGCGGACGGGGAGACCCATGAGGGCGGCCGACTGCTCGGATCCACCGATCGCGTAGACGGTGCGGCCGAGGCGTGTGCGGTGCAGGACGAAGAACGCGACGGCCACCACGACCAGCGCGATCAGCACGCCCGGCGTCGTGACGACGTCGTTCACCTTCGGGCCGTCGACCACCTTCATGTTCGTGGCGAGCGACCGGATGGGCGACTCGTCGGCGAGGCGCTCGGGCACCGTGCTGAGGATCGAGGCGAGGCCGCGGCCGAGGAACATCATCGCGAGTGTGGCGATGAACGGCTGTACGTCGAAGAACTGGATCAGCACGCCGGACACGACGCCGGATGCCGTGCCGATGAGGATCATGAGGACCATCACTGCCCACGGGTTCCAGCCGGCGTTGGCGAGCAGCACGCCTGCGACGCTGCTGACGGCGACGATCGCGCCGACGGAGAGGTCGATCCCGCCCGTCAAGATGACGAACGTCAGTCCCACGGCCAGGACGATCACATGTGCGTTGTTGATGAGGAGGTTGGACAGGGTCGCGGCCTGCACGATGCGGCCGTAGGCGATCTCGCCGTAGGCCAGCATCGCGATCAGGATCACCAGGGCGGCGACGGTCGGCAGGGAGTCGAGCCGGAGTCGCATGCGGCGCCGCGGCTCGAGGGGCCCGCTGCCAGGACCAGGTGCCGGCGTCGGGGTGAGGGGCGGGCGGATCGTGGTGGCGCTCATGCGGACACGGCCTCCTTCTCGGTGGGCGCGGGAGTGGGTACCGGACGTCGGCGCCTCGTGAACAGGGCGCGGACGCGCCGGGACTGCAGGAGCACGATCGCGACGATGACGATCGCCTTGAAGGCAGGCGTGGCCGAGGACGAGACGCCCAGGAACACGACGGTCTTGTCGAGCGTCGCGATCAGCAACGCTCCGACGGCAGCTCCGAGCAGGTGGAACTTCCCGCCGGCCAGGGACGTGCCGCCGATCACGACAGCCAAGATGGCGTCGAGCTCGAGCTGGTAGCCGGTGCGGGAGACGTCGACCGTCATGACGCTCGCCGTGGCGAAGATGCCAGCCACGCCGGCGAGCAGGCCGCTGCCGATGTAGGCGGTGAACAGGAGCGCCCGGCGGTCGAGTCCCGCGAGGCGCGCGGCCTTCGGGTCCATCCCGATCGCCTCGATCATGAGGCCCAGGGCGCTGCGTCGCACGAGCGCGGCGACGCCGAGCGTGATCAGGACCGCGAGCAGGAACACGACCGGCAGCCCCACGAGGTAGCCGTTGGCGACCCAGCGGAACGGCTCGTTCGCGGCGGCGGTGTTCTGGCCGCCCGTGATGACCTTCGCCAGGCCGCGGCCGGCGAGCATGATCACCAGCGTGCTGATGAACGGCTGCAGCCCCACGACCGAGACGAGCATGCCGTTGACAGCGCCGAGGACGCCGGCGATCAGCAGAGCCAGGCCCATCGCCGCGAGCGCGACGCCGAGGGAGTCGGAGCCGGCTGCCTTCAGGAACTCCATCGAGACTGCACCCGCCACGACCATGATCGAGCCGACGCTGAGGTCGATGCCGCCGGTGGCGACCACGAGGCACATCCCGACCGCGATCATGAGCACAGGGGCGGCTGCGCGGAGGATGTCGATGAGGTTGCCCACGAGGTTGCCCGTGTCCGGGTTGACGGACAGAGCGAGGTAGCCGGGGTCCTTCGCCACGTTGATCGCCAGCAGCAGGACGATCGCGACCGTGCCCCAGACCCAGGGCCGGTGCAGCACGTCGCCGAGGCCGTGCAGGCCCAGGCGCCTGGTCACGGGGGTCGTCGGGTCACTCATCGGGCTGCCTCCTCAGGCATGGTGTGGGGGACGGTCTCGAGAGGGACCTCGGAGACGCCCTCATCGGCGATGGCGGCGACGATGGACTCGGCAGTGACGTCCGGTCCGGCCTCGAGCTCCGCGATCTTGCGGTGGTCCTTCAGGACGACGATCCTGTCGCTGAGCCGCACCACCTCCTCGAGTTCCGAGGAGATGAACACGACGGCGACACCCGTGTCGGCGAGCGCCGCGACCTGCTCCTGGATCTCGGCCTTGGCGCCCACGTCGATGCCGCGGGTGGGCTCGTCGAGGATCAGCAGCTCCGGCTCGGTCGCGAGCCACCTGCCGAGCAGCACCTTCTGCTGGTTGCCGCCGGACAGGTTCCGGATGGGCCGATCAGGATCGGCCGGTCTGACGTTGAGCTCGGTGAGGTACTTCGTGACCACCCTGTCCTTCTCCTTCGCGGAGAGCGGCCGGGCCCAGCCGCGCTTGGCCTGGACGGCGAGCACGAGGTTCTCGCGGACGCTGAGGTCACGGATGATGCCCTCGTCACGGCGGTTCTCGCTCGAGAACGCGATGCGGTGCTTGAGAGCCTTCGCGGGAGAGGAGATGGCGACGGGGACGCCGTCCATGGTCACGGTTCCCGTGTCGGGTCGGTCGACGCCGTAGAGGAGGCGAGCGAGCTCGGTGCGGCCGGAGCCGAGGAGCCCTGCGAGGCCGACGACCTCGCCGCGACGGAGCGCCACGTCGGTCGCGTCGAGCGAGCCCTTGCGGCCGATCCCGGTCGCTCGGTAGACGGGCTCGCCCTCGGCCACCTGTCGGCTGGCCCGCTCACGGTCGAGGGAGCGGAGGCTCTGCAGGTCTTTCCCGATCATCTCGGCGATGAGCCCGGCCCGGTCGATGTCGCGGGTGAGGTGCTCCCCGACGAGCTTGCCGTTCCGGAGCACGGTGAGCCTGTCGCTGATGGCGAAGACCTGGTCGAGGAAGTGGGAGACGAAGAGGATGGCGACTCCTTCGTCGCGGAGCCGTCGCATCACTCGGAAGAGACCCTCGACCTCGTCGGCGTCGAGGCTGGAGGTCGGCTCGTCCAGGATCAGCACCTTCGCCTCGACGACCGTGGCGCGGCTGATCGCGACGAGCTGCTGGAGCGCGAGGCTGAGGGAGGAGAGCGGGGTGCGGGGGTCGAGATGCCCCAGGCCCACACGGGCGAGGACCTCGGAGGCGGCGGCGTGCGTCCCCTTCCAGTCGATCCCGAACCGGCCGCGCCGCTCGTGGCCGAGCATGACGTTCTCGCCGATGGTGAGGTTGGCGCAGAGGTTGACCTCTTGATAGACCGTGGAGATCCCGGCGGCCTGCGCATCGGCGGTGCCGGAGAGCCGGCGCTCGGCGCCGTCGACGACGACGCGGCCGGAGTCGATGCCGTAGACGCCCGTGAGCGCCTTGATCAGCGTCGATTTCCCGGCGCCGTTCTCGCCCATGAGCGTGTGGACCTCGCCGGGGAAGAGCCGGAGGTCGACCCCGTCGAGGGCTTTGACCCCGGGGAAGGCGATGGTGATGGCTTGCATCTCCACGATCGGACTGGATGCCTGCATGGCGTGTGCTCCTTGTCTGCCGACTCCCCCGCCCGCTGCCGTGGCAGCGGACGGGGTGACGGGGGCGGCGAGGCGGTCAGGTCCGCCTCGCCGCCGGATGTGGCCGTGCGGACTGGTCAGAACTTCCGGTCGGGCAGTGCCGTGGCGGCCGCCTCGGGCGAGTCGAACGTGGCCGACTCGACGACGATCGACGACTCGACGGTGTCGCCGTCGAGCAGCTTCTGCACTGCCTCGAGGGCCGTGTCGCCGAACAGCGGGTTGTACTCGGCGACGAAGCTGAGCTTGCTGTCGGCCAGCGCCTCGAGTGCGCTCTTCGTTCCGTCGATCGTGGCGATCTTGACGTCCACGCCGGGCGTGAGGCCCGCCTCCTCGACGGCCTGGACGGCGCCGAGGCCCATCTCGTCGTTCTGCGCGAAGACGAGCTGCACGTCGTTGCCGTTCGACTTCAGCACGGTCTCGAAGACGCTCTTGGCCTCCTCGGTCGACCAGTTGGCGGTCTGCGCGCCGATCTTCGTGAACGAGCTCTCGGCACCGATCACCTCGTCCCAGCCTTCGTTGCGCTCGTTCACGACCGAGACGCCGGCTGGGCCCTCGAGCGTGAAGTAGTTGCCGCCCTCGGGGAGAGCGGTCTTGGCCCACTCGGCGACCGACTCGCTGACGGCGATGTTGTCGGGGGCGATCCGTGTCGCGTAGAGCGAGGTGTCGTCCGGCTCGATGCCGCGGTCGATGAGGACCACGGGGATCTCGGCCTCCTGTGCCCGCTTGAGCGAGTCCTCCCAGCCGGAGCCTTCGGTGGCCGAGAGCAGGATCACGTCGACGCCCTCGTCCACGAACGACGTGAAGGCGTCGATCTGCGACTTCTGGTCGTTGTTGGTGGCAGGGGCGTACTTGAGGTCGAACCCGGCGTCCTTCGTGAAGGTGTCCTGGATGTTCGACTCGTTGGCCTGGCGCCAGGCGCCCTCGGGGCCGACCGCGACGAAGCCGATCGTGGCCAGTTCGTCACCGCCGTCGGTCGAACCGGTGCCGGAGCTGCAGGCCGCCAGGCTGAGGGCGATGGCCCCTACGGCGGCGATTGTGGCGATGTGCCTCTTCGTGGACATGGATCTCCTCCTTGAGATGACCGGACGTCTGCGTCCGCTCGTGGCCATGGGCCGGTCGTGCCGCGGGGGGCTCGGATGCTTCCGCGTGCTGGGAATGTTACCGGTAACAGTCTCGCGAAGACAAGAGTTCTGAGGAACCTCCGCGCGCCCGTGGCCAGCGCACGTCCGGCGAGGCGCAGTCAGGGCGTCGGACGCGGGAGGGACACGTCCGGCCGGGGCAGGGGGAAGTCGTCCTCGTCGTCGCCTTCGTCGTCGGGTGCGGCGATGAGCTCGACGAGAGTGTCGACCGTGACGCCGGGCCCGTTGCTCAGCTCCCCGATCTTCTCCCGGTCCTTGAGGACGACGATCCGGTCGCTCACCCGCACGAGTTCGTCGAACGCGCTCGAGATGAACACGACGGCCACGCCGTCGAGCGCGAGCTGTGCGATGTGCGCCTGGATGTCGACCTTGGCACCGATGTCGACGCCGCGGGTCGGCTCGTCGAGGATGAGCACGCGCGGTCGGATCGCCAGCCAGCGGGCGAGCAGCACCTTCTGTTGGTTGCCGCCGGAGAGCGCGCCGGCGGGTGTCGCCGGGTCGACCGGCGTGATCCCGAAGTGCTCGATGTGCCGCTCGACGAGGTCCTCGCGCTCGGCCCTGGAGAGCGGGTGCGCCCAGCCCCGCAGGGCTTGCAAGGCGAGGACGATGTTCTCCCGCACGCTGAGCTCGTCGATGAGCCCCTCCGACCCTCGGTCCTCTGCAGACAGCGCCACCCGGTTCCGCAGTGCATCCGAGGGGCGGTCGATCACGACGGAACGCCCGCCGAGCGTGACCACGCCGCCGTCAGCTCGGTCGGCGCCGGCCAGCAGGCGGGCGAGCTCGGTCCGGCCTGAGCCACGAAGCCCTGCGATGCCCACGACCTCGCCCGCGTGCAGCTCGAAGTCGACGGGCCGCAACATGCCGCGGCGTCCGACTCCGGTGGCCCGGTACAGCGGCGGGCCGACCGGATCCACGCGATGAGCCCGACGCTCCGAGCCGATCCGCTGCAGGTGCGCGACGTCCTTGCCGATCATCCGCGCGACCAGCTCGGCCCGGCCGATCTCGTGAGGCAGGTAGTCGCCCTTCTTCACGCCGCCGCGGAGGATGGTCATCCGGTCGCTGAGCGCCAGCACCTGCTCGAGGAAGTGCGAGACGAAGAGGATCGCGACGCCCTGGTCGCGGAGGCGGCGGATCACCTCGAAGAGCTGCGCGACGTCCACGGCATCGAGGCTCGACGTGGGCTCGTCCAGCACGAGCACCCGTGGTCGATCGACCATGGCGCGGGCGATGGAGACGAGCTGACGGCTGGCGGGAGTGAGGTCCGCCAGCAGGGCTCGTGGGTCCAGCTCGGCAAGTCCGAGCTCGGCGAGCATCGTGGCGGCGCGTTCATGCGTCGCCCGCCAGGAGATGCCGACGCGACCGTGCACCTCGTGGCCGAGCATCACGTTCTCGCCGACGCTCAGGTTCTCGACCAGGTGCGACTCCTGGAACGCGGCCTGGATGCCGAGGGCCCGCGCGTCAGCCGGACCGCCGAGACGGACGGGCTCGCCGTCCACGAGGACCTCCCCTGCGTCGATCGGGTACACGCCGAGCAGCGCCTTGATGAGCGTGGACTTCCCCGCTCCGTTCTCGCCGAGGAGAGCGTGCACCTCACCCGAGTGGAGGTCGAGGTCGACCCTGTCGAGCGCGACGCCGTTCGAGAAAGCGACGGTGATCCCCCGCATCTGCACCGTGGGGCAGGCAGGTCCGTCCCACCGCTCGCCGTGACCGGACCAGGTCGGGCCCGCGGCCTGAGGGCCGATGGGGTGCATCGTCGTCGATGCCCGTACGTGACGCACGTGGTGCTCCTCGGGTCGGAGGCCTACGTGGCCTCGCGCCGGGCGGTGCCCGACGTGCACGACTGTAGCTGTCGGCATGCCCGCGGGCGAACGACGACGAGCAGGACTCCCTCAGAGGCCCGTCTCAGTCGACCGGGCGCGCCGCCGCGCTGGAGTCACGCACCACGAGCTCGGCAGGGATCCGGCTGTTCTGCGGGATCTCGCGGCCCTCGATCGCTGCGATGAGCACGTCCACCACGAGCGACCCCAGCGCCGGGAAGTCCTGCCGCACGGTCGTGAGCGGAGGGAGGAAGTGGCGCGAGACGGGAAGGTCGTCGAAGCCGACGACGCTGAGGTCCTCAGGCACGCGGATGCCGCGGTCGTGGAGACCGTGGATCACCCCGAGCGCCATCTCGTCGTTCGCCACGAACACGGCGGTGTACTCGGGGACGCTGGCGAGCCCGCGTGCGAAGTCGTAGCCGAAGTCGCTCGACCAGTCGCCGATCACGATGGGCCTCTCGTGCATGCCCCAGGCCCGGGTGCGGGTGTGGAAGGCACGCTCGCGAGCGCGCGCGTCGAACCAGTCGAGGGGCCCTGAGAGGTGGAGGACGTCGCGGTGACCGAGCGACGCGAGGTGATCGACGGCCAGTTTCGTGCCCGCAGCCTGGTCGACCGAGACCGTGAGGAAGGCCGGGTCCTTCTCAGCCTTCACGACCAAGGTCGGCAGCCCCGTCGTGATGGTCCGGAGCACAGCCACGGACGACGAGCGCGGAGCGACCACGCAGAGTGCGTCGATGCCCTGGCCCGTGAGGTGGCGGACGGCCTCCTCGGGAGTCGCCGAGTCGTCGCGGAGCGCGAACGACGCCACGGAGTACCCGCCGTCACGCGCCGATCGCTCGATGGCCCGCAAGATGCTCGACGGACCGAACTCGACGGCGCTCTCGATCAGCACGCCGATCCGGAGCGCCCGCTGGGTGACGAGCTCGCGCGCAGCGCTGTTGGGCCGGAAGTCGAGCTCGGCGACGACCTCGAGCACACGTCGACGCGTCGACTCCTTCACCTGCGGATGACCGTTGAGCACGCGGGACACGGTCATGTGCGAGACCCCGGCACGCTCGGCGACCTCGCGAAGACCCAGCCGCTCACCGCCGCCTCTGACGCTCACCCACACTCCGTCCTGCACGCTTCGCAACGCAGCTCGGCGTCATCTGCGCCGGCGTGGACGTCGTTCGATGGCGCCGTTTCATTGTACCGGGGGCCTTGCTCACCTCTGGGTCGAGCCGTGAAGGGACGTGAGCTCACGTGACCCTGATGCAGAGCAGGGCAGTCACAGGGCGTAGTGAACGGACTTCATCGGACACAAGGCACCGGCGGCGGGGTGGACGGTGCCAAGGTCGCCGCATGGCGCTCATCTGTCTGGTCCTCTCCGGGGCCGCCCTCTTGGTCAACGGCCTCACCCTGCTCGGGCGCGTGCCCGGCCGGGACAGCGGCGTGTTCAACGTCCTGATCGGCGGTCTGCAGCTCGTCCTCTGCGTGGCCGTGGCCGTGTCGGCCGATGGTTCCCTGCCTGCCCTCTTCGGCATCTCGGGCACCTTCTTGTTCGGCGTCACCTACCTCTACGTCGGCATGGACTCCCTCCTCGGCCTCGGCGCCGTGGGCCTGGGCTGGTTCTGCGGCCTGGTCGCCGCTCTCGCCGTCGCCTTCGCGATCGTCCACGTCGCGGACGACCCTTTCCTCGCCGTGCTCTGGACGGGATGGGCGGCGCTCTGGGCGCTGTTCTTCGTCCTGCTCGCCCTCGGCCGATCGGTCATCGGCACCTACACCGGGTGGGCCCTCGTCCTCGCGAGCCAGGTGACCACCACGGTCCCCGCGCTCCTCGGCCTCACCGGGCACTGGCCGACCGGCTCGGTCGCCACGACGGCTGCACTCCTGTCGCTCGTCGGGGTGTTCGGCGGCGCCGCCCTGCTCACCCGCCGAGCCGCCACACGTCCCCAGCCGGAACACACGCCTGCCCCTGCCGCAGCCTGACCCACCAGAACGGAACCGAGACCAATGACCACGACGACCACCACATCCGTCACCACCGCGGCACCCACGGACGAGGCCCTGTCCGCGCGTTTCCGCCCTCTCTTCGACCGCATCGCTGCCGGCGCCGCGGAACGAGACCGTGAGCACCGCCTCCCCGTGGCCGAGATCCGCGAGCTCGCCGACGCGGGCTTCGGAGCCCTCCGTGTCCCCGTCGAGTTCGGGGGCTCCGGCGCCACCCTCCCGCAGCTGTTCCAGCTGCTCACCGAGCTCGCGGCGGCGGACAGCAACATCCCCCAGGCCCTGCGCGGCCACTTCGCCCTCGTCGAGGACCGCCTCGTCGCCCGGTCCGGACAGCGCGACGTCTGGCTCGAACGGTTCGGCCGCGGCGAGATCGCCGGGAACTCCTGGACCGAAGTGGGCACGGTGCAGGTCGGCGACGTCGCGACGAAGGTCAGCCCCGACCAGGACGGCGGATTCCGCATCACCGGGCAGAAGTACTACTCCACCGGCAGCATCTTCGCCGACTGGATCGACACGTACGCCGAACGCACCGACACCGGTGACCGGGTCATCGCGATCGTCGACGGCCGCCAGGAAGGCGTCGCCCACACCGACGACTGGGACGGGTTCGGGCAGCGGACGACAGGCTCGGGCACCAGCACCTTCCGGGACGCTCGTGTCGGCGCCGACGACGTCGTGCTCTTCGACGAGCGCTTCAAGTACCAGACGGCCTTCTACCAGGCCGTGCTGCTGAGCGTCCTCGCCGGCTCCGTCGTGGCGGCCGAGAGGGAGATCGCGTTCGAGGTCAGGAACCGCACCCGGGTGTTCTCGCACGGCAACGCCGACACGTTCGCTGCTGACCCGCAGATCCTCCAGGTCGTCGGCGAGGTCTCAGCCGCCGGGTTCGCCGCCCGAGCGATCGTCGACCGCGCCGCGCAGGCTCTCCAGGGCGCCTACGAGGGCGCCTTCCTGGACGAGGTCGAAGACGAGCGGCGGAACGACCAGGCCGAACTCGCCACGGCGCAGGCACAGGTCGCACTGACGTCGCTCGCGACACAGGCGACCTCGCACCTGTTCGACGCGCTGGCTGCATCCGGCGTGAGCACCACGAAGAACCTGGACCGGCACTGGCGCAACGCCCGCACGGCCGGCAGCCACAACCCGTGGGTGTTCAAGGCACGCATCGTCGGCGACCACGCTGTCAACGGGGCCCAGCCGCCGCGGGTCTGGGCCATCGGCGCGACCCGCCGCTGACTCTCCGCCAACGGCCACGACGCCTCGAGAAACGAAGAAAGCCTGGCTCTCGGCCAGGCTTTCTCGTGTGTTCTGTGCGCCTGGAGGGACTCGAACCCCCAACCTTCTGATCCGTAGTCAGATGCTCTATCCGTTGAGCTACAGGCGCGTTTCCTCGGCCGAATGGCCGGGGAAACACTACACGACCGAGGGCGTCCTCGCGAATCGAGGGCGCCTCCTCGTCCTGTCACGGTGACGGCGAGCGACGAGTTGCCGATTCGCGGCCTCGAGCGTGAGCCACAGGCACGCGAACCGGCAACTCGAGGTGCCATCGCGAGCTACGGCGCGCGCGGGCCCTCGTGGTCGTCGTCACGGTCCTCGCGGCGCCCGAGCAGGGCGTCGACGTCGGACGAGTCGACCGATCCGGTGCGGTCGAGTACGTCGCCCGTGGCCTCGCGCCCCGTCACGTGGTCGGGTTCGTCGTCGGTGCCGGGAGAGACGGGCTGCTCCACCTCGCCGTGGTTCTCGGTGCTGCCCGCGACGGGGACCTGCGAGCGGTCGCCGAACTCGGCGGTCTCGTCGGTGACCCCGCCCTGCTGCGGCTCGTTGCTGTTCGTGGTGCTCATCGAGCGCCTCCTCGTGTCGAGCCGACCGTGTCGGCTGATGTGCGTCGATCATGCTCTGGCGACCTCCGCGCCTCCCAGGCGGAGATCCAGGACGCGGACTCGAGCGAGAGCACGGGCGACCGACCAGGTGGGCCGACGGGTGAGCGAGCGTGCCCGCGGACCGCTCGCGTGTCCGACCGTGCCAGGGTCGACGGATGGACGAGCAGCGGGGCTGGATGACGGAGCACGTGCTCGAGGCGCCACGACGCCGCACGTTGCTCTGGGTCTTCCTCGCGATGACCGTGGTCTTCGGCGGGTCGATGGCCGCCGTCGTGGCCGCGGTCGCGCCCCTCACGGACGTCCCGGTCGGGGTGGTCGCCGCCGCCGCCGTCGCCACGGGCCTGATGTCGGGGCTGTCGTTCAGCGTCACCATGACGTTGCTGATCGCCTGGAGCTGGTCACAGCAGGGAGGTGCGGACCAGGCCGTCCGGATCGCCCGCGCCGTGAAGACCGGCCGCGTCCCCGACGGCGCCGACGTGTCGACCTGGGATCCGATCCTCGCCCGGCAGGAGGCGTGGGCGCGGCGCGGCACCTGGCTCCTCACCCTCGAGTTCGCCCTGTTCGCGGGGCTCAGCGCATTCCTGCTCCTCCTCCCGCCCACACCGGACGACGCGCCCCTCCCGACCTGGATCCCCTGGGCCAGCCTCGTCTTCTTCGGGCTGGTGACCGTCGTCTCCCCGTTCGCGAGCCTGCACCGCCTCCGTCGCGTCCGCGTGCTCCGGGCCGAGCTGCGCCGGGCCGACCGCTCCCTGTGAGTCTGCAGCCTTCTCGACGCATCACCAGGCGGGTGTGAGGCGGCGTCCAGGAGGGGTGCTGTTCTATGGGGAAGTGACTGCAGCCCGCGTTCTCCCGACCTCGAGCGCCGTCCGGCGACACGGGTCGGCCCGGTGGATCGTGGCGGCGGGCGCCTCCGTCGTCGCGTTCGGCGGCGTGTACGTCATGGCCGTGCTCACCGAGACGGGCCAGTCCGTCGAGGACAGCATCCTCAGCTCGGTCGACGACGACCGCCTCCTCGGTTCCGGCTCCGCGCTCGACGCGATCTCGCCCGCAGCGCTCATGCTGCTCGTCGGCCTGACGATGCTGGTCGCGTTCCTCCGACGCCGGCCCGGAGCCGCCCTGCAGTCAGGCGTGCTCATCATCGGCGCGACGGTGACGACCCAGGTGCTCAAGCAGCTCGTGCCGCGCCCCGACCTCACCGGCGAGCTGTACGGCAACAGCTTCCCGAGCGGTCACACGACGATCGCCGTCGCCGCGCTCTTCGCCGTGATGACGGCGTTCGGACGCCACGTGCGCCCCCTCGTGTTCCTGATCGGCACCGCCTTCGCCGCGATCGTCGCCGAGCAGACCGTCGCCTACGGCTGGCACCGCTCGAGCGACATCGTCGGCGCCTGCGCCGTCGCCCTCTTCTGGCTCGCCGCCGTCCGCTTCACCGCATCGCGCCTCGCCGGCAGGGCCCGCGGCCGGCTGCGCAGCCCCGCCGCCGTCGACGCGGTCGGCCCGAAGGCGTTCGCCCTCACCTCCGGCCTGCTGGGGCTCGCGCTCGTCGCCTGCCTCACGATCTCGGGCCTCGTCTGGGGCATCGGGATCGGCAGCGACATGAGCGTGACGACCTCGACCGGCAGCGGCGTCCTGACCGGTGCCCGCCTCGCCGCGGCCGGGGTCGTGCTCGTGACCGCCTGGGTCGGCTGGAAGCTCGACCGCCGCTCGTGACCGACGCCGCAGCCGGGGCTGTCGAGTGCGGTGACGCCGCAGCCGGGGTTGTCGGGGGCGGGGCTGCCGGGCAGCGCGCCGACGAGCACGGTGCTGCCGAGCACCGCTCCGCCGATGCCCCGCGCTACCTCGGCGTCGACCTCGCCTGGCGCGACTCCACCCCGACGAAGCCCGCGAACGAGACGGGCCTGGCGGTGATCGCCGCCGACGGCAGCGTGCTCGACGCCGGCTGGGCCCGCGGCGTCGACGAGGTGACCGAGTGGGTGCTGCGCTGGGCCACCCCGGGGTCGCACGTGGCGATCGACGCGCCTGTGCTGGTGCCGAACGCGACCGGCATGCGGCCGAGCGAACGGCTCGTCGGCCGCGCCTACGGGCGGTGGCACGTGTCGGCGAACGCCTCCAGCGCCTCCTTGCCCTGGCTCGGCGGTCGCACCCTCGGCGAGCGCCTCGCCGATGCCGGGGCCGTGTACGACGACGGGGTCGTGCCCTTGCCGGCCGACGCCGTCTCGTACTTCGAGTGCTACCCGTACACGACGCTCGTCGGCGCCCCTGAGCTCGGCTACGACGACCGCCGGCCGCGCTACAAACGTCCCGACACGACCGTCGCCGCGGAGGAGCGGCGCGGCGCACGCGCGGTCGCCTGCGACGACCTGATCTCGCGCCTGGCCGCCCTCGACTCGGCGGACCCGCCGCTGCGGCTGCTCTCGCACCCGGTGTCGCGCCTCCTCGTCGACGAGCCGTCGCCGCTCGTCGACCGGCCGTACAAGCACCGCGAGGACCTGCTCGACGCCCTCGTCTGCGCGTGGACCGCGTCGATGCGGGCGCAGCGTCCCGAGCGGATGCAGGTGCTCGGGGCGGCCGCCGAGCCCGACGCGCTCGGCCGACGCGCGACGCTGATCTCGCCCGCGCGCGAGGTGCAGCGGCTCGCCGCGCCCGAGGGCACCGTGCCCGTCGGACGCGTTTCGCGCTGAGGTCGCCGCCGCGCCGCGCCGCGCCGCAGGCACTGCACCGGGTTTCGTGCACTGCACCGGGTCTGGACGCGGTGCAGTGCACGAGACCCGGTGCGGTGCGAGACACACGCCGGCGAGCAGGCGGCGCGCGGCCTGGCGAACAGCCGAGCGCGCAGCGCGTGGCACGCTGGGCGCATGAGCCCGCGCGTCCCGAGCACCGTCACGATCCGCCGCACGACCGCCGACGACTGGCAGCAGGTGCGCGACCTGCGGCTCGAGATGCTCGGGGACACCCCGATGGCCTACGGCGAGACCCTCGCCGCCGGGCTGACGCACGGCGAGGCCGAGTGGCGCTCGCGCGGCGCGCGTGGGCAGGCGCCGCACAGCGTGATGGTGGCGGCGATCGACGACGAGACCGGCGAGTGGCTCGGCACGATGGGCGGCTACCTCGACGCGCCCGGCAGCCCGATGCTCGTCGGCGTCTACGTGCGGCCGAGCCGCCGAGGCAAGGAGGCGGGGGTCGCCGACGCCCTGCTCGACACGGTGGTCGAGTGGGCGCGCACCGAGGGCTCGGCGCTGACGCTCCACGTCCACGAGGACAACGCGCGCGCGGTCGCCTACTACCGCCGTCGGGGCTTCGAGCCGACCGGCGTCACCGTGCCGTACGTGCTCGACCCCGCGAGCCGCGAGCTGGAGCTCAGGCTGCCGCTCGCCTGATCCCGGGCGCTGCTGTCGTCTCTCGGCTGCGACGGCGGTTGCCCGACGTCGTGGCTCCTCCACAGGAGATCCCCAGGCGCGTCCAGGGGTACAAATGAGGGATCTTCGTGGACATCTGCGGCACACCGGCGTAGAAAAGGGGCACAGCGGGGGCAACCACCCCCGTCGGCCGGGCCCAACCACCCCGGCAGCAGCTCAGCGACCGAAGAAGGTGTGCCGTGGATCAGACGGCCGAGGGGACGATGCGGCGACCGGCCGCTCTCTCCTTCGTGCGCCTCCTCGTGGTCTCCGGCCTCGTCGCTCTCGCGACAGTCGTGCTGAGCTTGTTCTTCTCGTCGACGTCCGCGTCGGCGGCACCGGCCGCTCCCCAGGCCGACTCGTCGCTGCTCGGCGGCGTCGCGTCCGCGGTCGGGGGCGTCGCGCAGGCGCTCGACGCTCCCGTCGCCGCCGTCGGGACGACCGCAGGAGGCGCGGTGTCGACGGTCACGCAGGTCGCCACCCAGGCCACCGCGGTCGCTCCCCCGGTGCAGCAGGTCGTCCAGGCGGTGGCGCCCGTGGTGCCGCAGGCCGTGCAGCACGTGGCCGCCGCAGCGCCCGTCTCGAGCGTCGTGGCCCCGGTCGCGCAGGTCGTCGACACGGTCGTCGCCGCCACTCCCGTCGTCCCCGCCGTCGTCGGCCAGGCACCGGTCTCGACCGTCACGGCCCCCGTCACCGGCCTCGTGGACACGGCGCTCGGCATCACGGGCGACGCGGCCGCGGCACCTGCTCCGGGCCTGCCCGGCGTGCCGGTCCCGCCCGTGACGACTCCCCTGCCCGACCTGCCCGGCACGCCCGGTGCGTCGATCAGCGGCGTGCTCCCCTCGACCCCTGCCTCCGGCATCGCGGCCGGCGACGACGCGGCCGCCGCGGCCCTGGCCGACGAGGCGACGAGCGCCGCCGCCGACGTGGTCGCAGCTGACCCCGCCAGCATCCTGCGTGACCGCATCGCGGCCCAGGGGTCCGCTGCCGCTGCCGGTCTCCCCGCAGGCGCGGGCACCCTGGCTCCCCTCTCTCCCCTGCCCGGCGACGACCGCTCGCCCCTCGACGACGACGGCCTCCCGGGCCTGCCCTCGGGCAGCACCGGGTCGACCGGCTCCGGCTCGGCCGGCGCAGGTGCCGGCTCGGCGGGAGCCGTCGTCAGCGACGCGGCCCGCCCCTCCTCGCTCCCCGGTCTCGCCGTCTCGGCGAGCTCCGCGGACGGCGACGACGATCTCCCGTCGACGCCCACGTACGACACCGACAGCTCCCCCGACTGAGGTCGGTCGCGTCGTCAGGGCCCTGCTGCACCCGCAGCCGGCCCGGCAGCAGGCACCTGCCTGTGGACGACACACGCGACCACGCCGCGAGACCGCGGCACCACACCTCATCTCAGTCTTGGAGTTCGTCATGAACAAGTACGTCTCGAGAGGGCTCACCGGAGCGCTCTTCGTCGGAGGCCTCTGGGCCCTCGGAACCACCGCCGCGAACGCGGCACCTGCCACCACCGGGGACGACGGGCTGCTCTCGGGCACCCAGATCGGGGCCGTCGTCGACGCCCCCGTGTCGGCGCTCGGCAACGCGATCTCGGTCGTCGGCGACAGCGCCGCGACGGCCCCTGCGGCCCCTGCTCCCGCAGCAGCACCCGCTCCTGCGCCGGCACCTGCCCCGGCACCGGCTCCTGCCCCGGCACCGGCTCCTGCGCCGGCACCGGCTCCTGCTCCCGCGCCTGCCCCGGTCACGACGACCAGCGGCGACTCGGGCCTGCTCTCGGGCACGCAGGGCATCGTCTCGGTCGACGTGCCGATCACGATCACCGACAACGCGATCTCGGTCGTCGGCGACACGGCCAGCACGGCTCCGGCCGCGCCGGCTCCTGCTTCTCCGGCTCCGACCGCACCGGTCGAGACCCCCGCGGCGACCACCTCCGGCAGCGACTCGGTCGGCGGCGGCACCCAGGCACTCGTCGACGTCGCCCTGCCGGTGACGATCTCGGGCAACGGGCTGTCGCTCCTCGGCGACAGCTCCAGCACGGGCGCCGGCGCGCCGGCGACGACGAGCCCGAGCACGTCGACCCCGGCGACTGCCGGAGCGACGACCGGCGGTGAGGACTCCGTCCTGGGCGGCACGCAGATCGTCCCCGGCGTCTCGGTGCCGGTCACGATCGGCGGCAACGCGGTCAGCGTCCTCGGCGACAGCAGCGCGACCGGCACCACGCCGGCCATCGGCACGACGCCCTCGGCGGGCTCGGGCTCGTCCGGAGCAGGCTCGACGGGCAGCACCTCAGGCGACGACGGCATCGCCGGCGGCACCCAGATCATCCCCGTCGTGACCGCTCCCGTCGCGGTCGGCGGCAACGCCGTCAGCATCATCGGCGACAGCGCCTCCACCGGCACGGGCACCAGCACGACGCCCGCCACCGGCATGGGCACCACGCCCGGCGCCGGCACCGGCGGCTCGACCACCGGCGACGACAGCGTCCTCGGCGGCACCCAGGTCATCCCCGTGATCACGGCACCGGTCACCGCCGGCGGCAACGCCGTCAGCGTCATCGGCGACAGCAGCAGCACCGGCACCACCACCGGAACGGGCACCAGCACCACGCCCGCCACGGGCACCGAGACCAGCGGCACCACCTCGGGCGACGACGGCATCGCCGGCGGCACCCAGATCATCCCCGTCGTGACCGCTCCGGTCACCGCCGGCGGCAACGCCGTCAGCGTCATCGGCGACAGCAGCAGCACCGGCACCACCACCGGAACGGGCACCAGCACCACGCCCGGCATCGGCACCGGCACCGGCGGCAGCACCTCGGGCGACGACGGCATCGCCGGCGGCACCCAGATCATCCCCGTCATCACGGTCCCGATCGACCTCGGCGGCAACGCCGTCACCGTCGTCGGCGACAGCAGCACCGACCCGACGGGCACCACCGGCACCACGCCCGTCGACCCCGGCACCCCGGTCGACCCGACGGACCCCGGCACCCCGGTGGTCCCCGTGACGCCCGCCGTCCCCTTCGACCCGTCGGACCCCACCACCCCGACGACCGAGGATGACGGCGACGTCCCGACGACCGGCGGCGGCGAGGTCGTCGTGACGACCGACTCCGGCACCGGAGTAGTGACCGCCTCGACGGCGGGACGCACCGTGTTCGTCTCGACCGCCTCCTCGGCTGGTCAGCCCGTCACCGCGGCGGCCGACACCTCGGCCCTCGCGTTCACCGGCAGCGAGTCGACGGGCGGCCTCGCGGCCGGCCTGCTGGCCCTGCTCGCCGGGCTCGGACTGCTGCTCGCGGCTCGCCGCCGGGCACGCGCCTGAGCGACGACGCGACAGCGACAGCGAAGGCGACAGCGACAGCGACAGCGACAGCGACAGCGAAGGCGACAGCGACAGCGACAGCGACAGCTCCGCACGGCGGCGCACCGCAGACCGGATCAGGGCCTGCGGTGCGTCGCCGTGCGCGGACGCGGCCGAGCACGACGGGTGGCGCTAAGTTGTGGCTCGGGGCCCGCTCGGGCGCCGGGGGATCGACACGGGGGACGCATGGCCGACAGCAGCTACGACTACTTCTTCACGGGCCCGCACGACGACTCGCGCAGGCTCGTCGACCACGTGGCCCAGGCGCAGGGGTTCCGGCTCGAGCAGATGCCGAACGGCAGCACCAAGGCCGTGCGCGGCGACCTCACCAGGACGCTGTTCCTGGGGGTCTTCGCCGGCAAGGCGTTCCACGTCGTGCTCTGGCTCCAGTACTTCGTCGACGACTCCGACCGCCTCGTCGTGCGCCTCAGCCGCGACCTCGGCACCGGCCTCGTGAAGGGCGGGGCGCTCGGGGCGGCCCGCTCGCAGGAGGCGTTCGCCGAGCTCGCCCACGCCCTCGGCCGTGCGTCGACGGGCGGGCAGCTCGACCCCGGCGCGCACCCGCAGGGCACCCCGCAGCCCTAGTCCAGACCTCGCACCGCGGGCCCCGCCCAGACTGTTCTGCAGAGTCGGCGGGTTCCCGTAGCTCCCGGCGGGTCAGCGCCCACCCGCCGCGGGCGACGGGAACCCGCCGCACGCCGAACCCGCCCGCCGCGGGCGACGGCGACCCGCCGGCTACCCGGGCACGCCGTCGACGTAGAGCCACCGGCGCGACCGGTCGCGCACGAACCGGCTGACCTCGCGCTGCACCTCGGCGTCCCCGTCGACCCGACGGTGCGCCGCGAACTCGACCACGCCCTGGTCGTCGAGCGGCCCGCCGCGCTCGGCCCGGAGCACGTCGAGCCGGAACCACCGCGCCGCAGGGTCGAGCTCCAGCTCGTCCGGACGGGTCGACGGGTGCCACGTCTCGAGCAGCCAGCTGACGTCGCCCACGGCGAACGCCGAGTACCGCGAGCGCATCAGCCGCTCAGCGGTGGGAGCCGGCACGACGTGCGCGTGCAGGGGCCCGCAGCACGCCCCGTAGGTCTCGCCGCTCAGGCAGGGGCAGCGTGCGGAGTCGTCCATCCGTCCATCATCGCCGACCCTCAGGCGGCCGTGCCGCCGATGTTGACCATCCAGTGGATGCCGAACCGGTCGTCGAGCTGGCCGAAGCTGTCGCCCCACGGCGCCTTCGCGAGCGGCTCGTGCACGGCGCCGCCCTCGGCGAGCGCGGCGAACCAGCCGGTGAGCCTGTCCTCGTCCTCGGAGCCGCCGAAGAGCGAGAGCGAGATCGCGTTCTCGCTCTCGAGCGGGAACGAGTCCGGCCGGTCCGCCGCCATGAGCAGGAGGCCGTGCGGGGTCTCGAGCTGCCCGTGCATCACCTTGTCGCCCTCGCCGTCGCCGCCCATTCCGAACTCGGAGTAGCTGCTGTAGGTGGGGACGCCGCCGAACACCGAGGCGTAGAAGTCGAGCGCCTCGCGAGCCTGGGTGCGGAAGGCGAGATAGGGCGTGAGCTGGACGGACATCGGTGCTCCCTCGTTCGTCGCCGGCGCGTCTCGACGGCGGCGAGGGCCGGCGACCGCGCTGCCTCCCGGCATGATGCCAGCGTCGAGGAGGCGCCACCACCCCTGACCGGGTCGGCCCCGAACTGGGCGTGACCGCGCGCCGCCCGCCCTGTCACAGTGGGCACATGTCCACCCCTCCGCCCCCGGGCACCCACCCCGTGCTCGAGCCGGAGCTCGTGTTCGCGCACGTCCGGGCCCGCCTCGAGGCGAGCACGATCCACGGCGACCCGCGCGGCGGGCGGGAACGACTGCCGCGGCTCTCGCGGTCGGCGACCGCCAAGGCGCTTACGGCGGGCGGCTTCCGCACCCTGACCGGCCTGAACGTCTCCCCCTCCGACCTGAACAAGGACGGCACGCAGTTCCTCGACGACACCGAGACCGTGCTGCTCGAGACCCTCGCGCTCGGCCGCCGCTTCTACGGCCTCTACGTCGAGCCGCAGAACCCCTCGCACGAGCAGTGGGACGCGGTCACCGCCATGTTCGCCGAGCTCGGCGCCAAGCTCGACGCGCGCCTCGGGCCCGTCGAGCAGTTCCTGGCCTAGTAGTCGCGCCGACCGCTCGCGTGCCGCGCGCCCGCACGCCCGCACGCCCGCACGCCCGCACGCCCGCACGCCCGCACGCCGAGGGCGGGCATCCGGCGCCGAGGGCGGGTCCCGCGCGACCCGCCCTCGAGCACGAACACCCGCCCTCGACCAGTCAGTAGGGTCGGCGCATGTTCGCCCTTCCGCCCGGAGCCCTGCGCGTCGTCCACCTGAGCGACTCCCACCTGAGCGGCGACGGGAGCCTGCACCAGGGGTCCGTGGACACGCTCGCCGCCCTCGACCGTGTCCTCGCCGAGGCGGCCCGGGTCGACGGCGTCCGGCTGCTCGTCGGCTCGGGCGACCTGTCGGACGACGGGAGCACCTCCTCCTACGCCCTGCTGCGTGACCGGCTCGAGGCCTGGGCCACGAGCCGGGACGAGCAGGTCGACGTCGTCCTCGTGCCCGGCAACCACGACCTGCGCGCCGGCTTCACGGAGGTGCTCGGCGACGGCCACCTCGCGCACGGCGCGCAGCCCGGCGGCGCGCAGCCCGGCGGCGCCCGGCCCGACGCCGCGCACCCCGTCGACGGCGTCTCGCTCGTCGACGGCTGGCGCGTCGTCACCCTCGACACCTCGGTGCCGCGGGCCGGCTACGGCCTGCTGCGGCCGGGGCAGCTCGACCGCCTCCGCGGCCTGCTCGCCGAGCCGGCCCCGCGAGGCAGCGTGGTCGTGCTGCACCACCCCCCGCTCCCGGCGCCCACCACGCTGCACCGGTCGCTGGCGCTGCAGGCCCCGGAGGCGCTGGCCGCGGCCCTCGAGGGAACGGACGTCCGCGTCGTCCTCGCCGGCCACTACCACCGGCACGTCGTCGGCTCCCTGGCGGGGGTGCCCGTGCTCGTGGCCTCGGCCGTCGCGAACGAGACCGACGTCTGCGCGCCGCACGGCACGGAGCGGGCCGTGCGCGGGTCGGGGTTCCTCGTCGTCGACCTGCTCCCCGACGGCTCGGTGCGCTCGACGCCCGTGCGGGTGCACGACGAGCGCGACGGCGACGAGGTGTTCGTCCTCGACGAGGAGGCGGTGCGCGCGATCGCCGCGGCCGCCGGCGCCCCGGCCCCCGCCTGACCCCTCGCGTTCCCTCTCCTGACCGCCGGGACGGCTCGAGTGGTCACGAACGGTCCGCCCCGGGCGCGGGTGCGACCGTACGTGACCACTCGACGCCGCTCGCCCGGCGCCGGCCCAGGCGCGCCGCGTAGGGTCGAGGAGACGCCGGGTCCGCGTGGGCGGGCCGGGGCGTCGACACCTGTCCGAGAGCTATGCGAGGGAGACCGCAGCATGCGCGTGGTCGTCGTCGGAGCCACCGGCAACCTGGGCACGGCCCTGTTGACGCGGCTCCAGTCCGAAGCCGACGTCACCGAGCTGGTCGGCGTCGCCCGCCGTGCGCCCCGCACGGCCTCGCCGCCGTACGGCGACGTCCAGTGGTTCACCCTCGACGTCGGCGACGCCGCCTCGCCCGACCGGCTCGCCCGCGCCTTCGTCGGCGCCGACGCCGTCGTGCACCTCGGCTGGGCGCTGCAGCCGAGCCACGACCGCGACGCGATGTGGCGCACCAACGTCGTCGGGACCCGCCACGTGCTCGACGCCGTCGCCCTGGCCGGGGTGCCGCACGTGCTCGTCGCGTCGTCCGTCGGCGCCTACAGCCGCGGCCCGAAGTCGCGTCGCGTGTCGGAGTCCTACAAGACCAAGGGCGTCCGCCGGTCGAGCTACTCGAAGCACAAGGCGGTCAACGAACGACTGATGGACGCGTGGGCCGCGACGCACCCCGACGTCGTCCTGACGCGGATGCGTCCCGGCCTCGTGTTCCAGCCTGCCGCCGCGAGCGAGATCGTCGGCCTGTTCCTCGGCCGCTGGGTCCCGACCCGGTGGATGCAGCACCACCGCCTCCCGTTCCTCCCCCTCGCGCCGCGCTTCGTGTCGCAGGTCGTGCACGCCGAGGACGTCGCCGACGCCTTCTGGCGCGCGATCGACCGCCGGGTGGGCGGGGCCTTCAACCTCGCGGCCGAGCCGATCGTCGACCCGCAGATGGTGGCCGAGGCGTTCGGCACGCGGCTGCTGCCCGTGCCCTACCGCGTGATGCGCGCCGCGGCGCTCGTGACGTGGCTGCTGCGCCTGCAGCCGACGGAGCCTGGTTGGCTCGACATCGCCGCCAAGGTCCCCGTCATGTCGACGGACGCCGCCCACGAGCAGCTCGGCTGGGAGCCGCGACACTCCTCCGGCGAGACGCTGCGCGCCTTCGCCCGCGCGATCGGCCGGCGCGACTCGCACGCCGGCTCGCACCCGCTCAGCGGCTGAGGGCCGCGCAGGCGCTGCCGCCCGGGCTCAGAGCCTGATCGTGAGCAGCCCGTCGTCGCCGAGCTCGACCACGGCGCCGCGGTAGTCGGCGATGCGCGTCAGCCCCTCGGCGGCCGGCCCGTCGTGGTCGCCCACGACCACGACCTGGGCCCCGGAGGCGCGTGCGGCCTGCAGCCCCGCCTCCGCGTCCTCGAAGACGACGACGTCGCCCGGCTCGACGCCCAGCAGCTCGGCGGCGCGCAGGTACCCGTCGGGAGCGGGCTTGCCGACCGGCACGTCCTCGGAGGCGAGCACGACCGCGGGCAGCCCGACGCCCGCGACGGCGGTGCGGCTCCGCGCGATGTCCACCGGGGCGCTCGTCACCAGCGCGACGAGCTGCGCGGGCAGGGCGGCGACGAACGCGGCCGCGCCGGGGATCTCCACCACGCCGTCGGGGGCCTCGCCCTCGACCGACAGCAGCGCGTCGACGTGCCGCAGCACCGCCTCCTCGTCCAGCTCAGGCAGGAACCGCCTGACCGTGTCCGCGGTCTGCCGGCCGTGCGCGAAGGCCAGCACCTCGCCGGGGTGCAGGCCGAGCGGCCCGCACCAGTCGGTCCAGATGCGCTCGACGAGGGCGGTCGAGTCGACGAGCGTCCCGTCCATGTCGAAGACGACCGCCCGGGCGGTCAGGGTCGTGCGGGGCTGCTCGGGGCTCATGGCGTCAGTCTGTCGCACGACGGCGGGCAGGACAGGGGATCTCGCCGGGGTACGGGCCCGGCCGGGCTGCTCCGTGCAGCCTGTGCATGCCGTGCGCGTCCGCTGGCACCTTCCGGGGGACTCGGCGGAACGCGTAACCTTGTCGGGTCGGGACCTCACCGGTCCCACAGGATGTCGCTCCCCGCGAGCGTTCCCTGCCCGTGAAGCTCACGCTCGCGGGGCGGCATCCGGGCCGCGCTCCTCGCTCGAGGGGCGCGGCCCCTCCTCGGAGGATCAGCCTCGTGACGCTCTGGCCTCTGCGGCGCTCTGCCCCTCGTGACCCTCCGCAGCGATCGTCCCTGCGTGAAGCTCCGACTGTGCGGAGAGCCACGTGCCTGCTCGAGGCGGGCTCCGTCAGCCTACGACCGCGGACGGCGTCCCGACAGGGGTTGACTCCGTCGAAAGAGCCTGGTCAACATCCATTTTCGCTAGACGCTCTCACTAGTCCGCCCAGCGACTCCACCGGGGCCGCCACCGCACAGCGCTGCTAGCGTCGGCCCCATGACCGACGCCCCTCCTCCCGTGCTCGTGCTGATCGACCGAGCGGCCGCGGGCGGGCCGCCTCGAGCGCCCGACGAGACGGGCTGGCGGGTCGTCGAGCCGACCGAGCACACGATCCACGTCACCGACCTGGGCGTCACCCGCGGCGACGGGATCTTCGAGGGGCTCGGCGTCTCGCACGGCTCGATCCAGGCCCTGGAGCCGCACCTCGCCCGGCTCGCCCGCTCGGCGGCCCTGCTCGACCTGCCCGAGCTCGACCTCGACGTGATCCGGGCCGCCTGCCTCGAGTCGGCCAGGCTGCACGAGCCGGCACCGCTCCTCCTGCAGAAGCTCGTCGTGACGCGAGGGATCGAGGGAGGCGACGGGTCGCCGACGGCGTGGGTCCGCACCGAGCTGATGCCCGACCACGACGCCGAGCGCGTGCACGGCATCCGCGTCGTGTCGCTCGACCGCGGCTACCGGCACGACGTCGCACGGACCTCGCCGTGGCTGCTGCAGGGCGCCAAGACGCTGTCGTACGCCGTCAACAAGAGCGTGCTGCGCGAGGCCGCCCGCCGAGGAGCCGACGACGTGCTCTTCGTGAGCAGCGACGGCTACGCGCTCGAGGGGCCGTCGGCGTCGCTCATCGCGCGCCTCGACGGCGTGTACGTCACGCCGCGCACCGACCAGGGCATCCTCGAGGGCACGACCCAGGCCGCCGCCTTCGAGGTGCTCCGCTCGCTCGGGCACGAGGTCGCCGAGGTGCTGCTGCCGATGGACGAGGTGCGCCGGGCCGACGCGCTCTGGCTCGTCTCGAGCGGTCGCCTGGTCGCGCCCCTCTCGTCGCTGGACGGCGAACCGGTGACGATCGACGCCGAGGTCACCCGGCAGCTCTCGGACGCCCTCGTCGCGCGGCGGGCCTGAGGCGACACGAGGCCTGCTCAGGGCTGGTGCCGAGGGTATCCGCGACGCGAACAGTAGTTAGGTGAGCTAGACACTTCCGGGGTCGACTGCGATGGTGGGGACGTGCCGATTCACGGCGGCACAGCCATCATCCGCAGTTCGATCAGGCGTTCGCAGGGCGCCGGGAATGAGCCGAACATGTCCACAGGAACCTCGCCGTCCCCCCTCCGCTCCGTGTCGGCCCGCGAGCTCGCGGCCCTCGACCCGGATCAGCTCGTCAAGCACGTCCGCTCCCGGGTCGACGTCACCAGCGACAGCTCCTACCGACGCGAGTCGAGCGTCGCGCCGGTCCACGTCTCCGTGTACCCGAAGCGCCGCCGCACCGCACGGACGCCCCGCGTGCCCGTCGTCGCGGCCGGCCCGTCCTACGCGGACTTCTTCGTCGAGCCCGCACGTCAGCTCGCGACGGCCTGACGGCGCCGACGCTCCACACGCCGGAGGGCGGGCACCCTGGGTGCCCGCCCTCCGGCGTTCTCGTCCGCGGTCCCGTTCCCGGGACCGGCGCGACCTGACCCGAGGAGGCGACGCGCGCCTCCTCGGGTCAGCTCCCGCCCGGTGCCCCTAGGAGGCGCGGCTGCGGAGCAGCGTGAAGCTCGCGTCGCGCACGAGCAGCGTCGTCACCGGACCCTCGACCCGCTGGTCGGGATCGCTCGAGCTGGCGAGCTCCCACTCGCCGTGCGGCGCCTCGGGCACCTGGAACTCGACGACGCTCGTCGAGCCGTTGGTGAGGTAGGCGAAGGCGTCGGCGTCCTTGTGCGTGAGCACGAACGTGATCGCCTTGTTCTCGCCCTGCTGCCAGTCGCCCGTCGAGAACGAGTGGTCGTCGGCACGGCGCACCTGGACGTGGTCGTCGCTCTCGACCTCGGGCGCGTAGCGGAACCAGTCGGGGCGCAGCGCCGGGTTCTCGCGACGCAGCGTGATCAGCTCGGTCGTGAAGGCGAGCAGGTCGCGGTCGGCGCGCTCCCAGTCGAACCACGAGATCTCGCTGTCCTGGCAGTAGGCGTTGTTGTTGCCGCCCTGGCTGCGCGCGATCTCGTCGCCGCCGAGGATCATCGGCACGCCCGCGCTGATCAGCAGCGTCCCGAGGAAGTTGCGGCGCTGGCGGTCGCGGTACTCGTTGACGGCGCCGTCGTCGGTGGGGCCCTCGACGCCTCCGTTGAACGACTTGTTGTCGCTCTCGCCGTCCTGGTTGTCCTCGCCGTTGGCGTCGTTGTGCTTCTCGGCGTACATCGTCAGGTCGGCCAGCGTGAAGCCGTCGTGCGCGGTGACGAAGTTGACGCTCGAGAGGGGCGAGCGGCGCGAGTCCTCGTAGACGTCGGGGCTGCCGAGCACGCGGTCGGAGAAGGTCGACAGGACGCCGGGCTCGCCGTTCCAGAACTCGCGGACGTCGTCGCGGAACTTGCCGTTCCACTCCGACCAGTCGGCCGGGAAGCCGCCGACCTGGTAGCCGGCGGTGTCCCACGGCTCGGCGATCATCTTGACGCTCTGCAGCACCGGGTCCTGGTGGATCAGCGTGAGGAACGCGCTGTGCTCGCTGGCCTCGCCGCCCTGACGCGTCAGCGTCGTCGCCAGGTCGAAGCGGAAGCCGTCGACGTGCATCTCGGTGACCCAGTAGCGCAGGCTGTCCATGATCAGGCCGAGCGCCGCCGGGTGGCTGACGTTCAGGCTGTTGCCGGTGCCGGTGGTGTCGAAGTACGCCGACTCCTCGCCCTCGACCAGGCGGTAGTACGACGCGTTGTCGATGCCCTTGAACGAGATCGTCGGGCCCATGTGGTTGCCCTCGGCCGTGTGGTTGTACACGACGTCCATCCACACCTCGAGGCCGGCCTCGTGGAAGGCCTTGACCATGGCCTTGAACTCGGCGACCTGGCCGCCTCGCGTGCCCGCCGCCTCCGAGGCGTACTCGTCGTGCGGCGCGAAGAAGCCGATGGAGTTGTAGCCCCAGTAGTTGCGGAGGCCCTTCTCCTCGAGGTGGCTGTCCTGAACGAACTGGTGCGTGGGCAGCAGCTCGACGGCGGTGACGCCCAGGTCGGTGAAGTACTTGATCGCGGCCGGGTGCGCGAGGCCCGCGTAGGTGCCGCGGATCTCCTCGGGCACGTCGGGGTGCGCCTTCGTGAAGCCCTTCACGTGCACCTCGTACACGACCGTGTCCTCGAGGGCGGTCAGCGGGCGCTCGTCGGAGCCCCAGTCGAAGTCGCGGTCGGCGATCACGTTGCGCGGCATGGCCGACGCGGAGTCGGTCGTGTCCATCGTCTCGGGCTCGTCCATGTCGTGGCCGAACACGGCCTGGCCCCAGTCGAAGCGGCCGTCGAGGGCCGTGGCGTAGGGGTCGAGGAGCAGCTTGTGCTCGTTGTGGCGGAGGCCGGCGGCCGGGTCCCAGGGGCCTGCGACACGCAGGCCGTAGCGGGAGCCGACGCGCGCCTCCTCGACGACGGTGTGGAACACGTGGCCGGTGCGCTCGGTGAGCTCGTGGCGGCTCTCGGTGCCCGAGGTGCCGTCGTCCGCGTCGTCGAACAGGCAGAACCAGATCTTGTCGGCGGTCTCGGAGTACACGGCGACGTGGGCGCCGCCGCCCTCGAGGGGCGTGACGCCGAGGGGGTAGGGCAGGGAGCGAGAAGCGGTCATGCACCAGACATACAGGCTGCGCGGCTGCGGGGGCCAAGCTGAGCGCCGCTCCGGCTGTACCCCGCCGCTGCGCCACGCCCGCGCCTCCACCCGCCGCGCCCGCCCTTCTTGACCCCGTTCGGACACAGTGCCGCGCTACAGCGCGTCATCTTGTCCGGAAGACATCCCGAAGGGGATTCCTCCCCAGCAGCCTTCACAGGTCGCCTCTCCCCGGCAACAGCCGTCTGCGACACGGGCGTCCTCCTGGAGAACGACACTCGGCACATGACCGCACCTGACCCGTTCCGCGTTCCGCTGAGCTTCGCGGCGACCTACGGTGATGCGAAGGAGGCGCGGGCGCTGAGACGAGGCCACGAACGGGGCGACATCCATCGTGTGCGCCGAGGTGTGTACGTCGCCGCGGCCGCCTGGACGGCTCTCGACGACCGTGGCCGTCACGTCGTCACCGTCCGTGCCGCGCTGGCGGGACATCCAGCTCGGCTCGTGGCGTCCCATGACTCGGCCGTCGCCGTCCACGACCTGCCACGCGTCCACCGCGCGTTCGGCGAGGTCGTGCAGCTCGTCGATCCTCTCCGCGCCGAGGCCCGCCGCGCTCGTCTCGTCCACGTGCGTCCGGGCGAGCTCGCCGCCCGCGATGTGGTCGACGTCGGGGGCGTTCCGTCGACGTCCCTCTCGCGCACCGTCGTCGACGTGGCCAAGTCCGCCTCGTTCGGAGACGCCGTCCTCTGTGCCGACGCGGCCCTGCGGCGCATCGTCCTCCGCGGTCGGCACGATGCTGGGCCCCACGTCGATGAACGGCTGGCCAGGGTCCGAGCCGATCTGCTCGCCTCGGTCGGCCCCGGCGACCGTCGAGGGGGGAGCGCGGCAGCACGCGTGATCGAGTTCGCGTCCCCGTGGGCCGAGAACGGCGGCGAGTCCCTGGCACGGATCGCGCTGCACGAACTCGGCGTCGAGGCCCCCGTCCTCCAGAAGGCCGTCACGGTGCGCGGCCGGTTCGCGGGGCGAGGCGACATGCACCTGCCCGACGACGGCGCCCTGCTCGAGTTCGACGGCATGGAGAAGCTCGTCGACGGGAAGATGCTCGCCGGACGTTCGACCGCTGAGGCCCTCCGACAGATGAAGGCACGCGACCGGGAGCTGCTGCGGTCGGGAGAGGTGCGCACGGTCGTGCACTTCGATCTCCTCGACGTCGTGCACCCTGCACGGCTGGCAGATCTGCTGCGCGCGGCAGACGTCGCCGTCGATCCCCGCCGCGTGCGCGCGGCCATGCGCCTCGCGGCCGTCCGCTTCGCGCGTCCTGACTCGCCAGGCTGACGCGTTCCGGACGGGATGACGCGCTCTTGCGCGTCAATTTGTCCGGAACGCGTCAGATGAGGGGGCAAGGGGTGCCCGGGCGCGGGGCGCGGGCGGCCGGAGCGGCAGCAGCGGGCGCGGCTAGCTGACGTGCACGTCGGGGCGGCGCGAGCGGTGCGGCTCCGCCTGCCGCAGCACCTCGCGCGTCACGGGCGCCACCTCGCCGGCCCCGGTCACCAGGAACCGGCCCATGTTCGACAGCGGGCTGCCCTCGGTCCACTCGAAGTAGACGTCGGGCACGACCCCGGTCTCGTCACGCACCGCGAGCAGCACCGACGCGATCGTGTTGGGCACGGCGCCGCTGGTGACGCGCAGCACGCGGTAGCCGTGCACGACGCAGCCGGTGACCTCGAGGTCCTCCTCGAAGTCGGACGAGTCGCCGGGGTGCACCTCGAGGAAGATCACGGGCGAGCGCTGCGGGATGCCGCTGTACTTGCGCTCGGCGCTCAGCTTCTTCTTGTAGATTTCGGCGACCTCGCGGCCCGGCTCGTGCGCGATGATGCGGATCGAGCCGTACTCGTCGGCGTCCTCCCGGACGTAGCCGAGCGACGTGTCGTCGAACGAGATCGACGTCGCGCGCAGCTGGAACGACCGTCTCACCCGCGAGATCAGCGACACCGCCATGATGCCCACGATGAAGATCGCGGCGATCCGGACGCCGTCGGGGCGCTCGACCACGTTGACGACCGTCGTGTAGACGAAGACGACGGCGATGACGCCGAAGGCGACGGTCCGCTTGCGCTGTCGCGCCCGGCGCGCGGACAGGGTCACCGCCACGGAGGCGCTGGTGATGAGCACGAGCACCCCCGTCGCGTACGCCCCGCCCTGGGCGTCCACGTCGGCGTCGAACACGATCGTGATGACGAAGGCGATCGCCGTGAAGACGAGCACCAGCGGCCGCACGGCCCGCGCCCACTGCGGCGCCATGCCGTAGCGCGGCAGGTACCGGGGCACGATGTTGAGCAGCCCCGCCATCGCCGAGGCGCCGGCGAACCAGAGGATGCAGATGGTGGCGACGTCGTAGAGGGTGCCGAAACCGTTGCCGAGGTAGGCGTGCGCGAGGTAGGCGAGGGCACGGCCGTTCGCCTCGCCTCCCGACTGGAACTCCTCCTGCGGGATCAACAAGGTGGTCACGAAGCTCGACAGGATGAGGAACGAGCTCATGATGATCGCGGCCGACGTGAGCAGGCGGCGTGCACCGCGGATCCGGCCGACCGGCTGCTGCGGGGTGTCGCTCGCGTCGCCGGTGATCTGCGGCATGACGGCGACGCCGGTCTCGAAGCCCGACAGGCCGAGCGCGAGCTTCGGGAACACGATCAGCGCGATGCCCACCATGACGAGCGGGTTGCCGTGCTGCACGGTCAGCGCCTGCCACCAGTTGCCGATGACGACAGGGTTCTCGGCGACGTGGGCGAGCGCCACGGCGATCACGACGAGGTTGAGCGTCAGGAAGACGCCGACCAGGACGACGGCGATGCCGATCGCCTCCTTGAATCCCCGGAGGAACACCGCGGCCAGCAGGGCGACCAGGAACAGCGTGATCGGCACCTCGGCGCCGTGGAACCACGACGGCGCGAAGGGGTTCTCGACGGCGTGCGCGGTGGCGTCTGCGGCCGAGAGGGTGATGGTGATCATGAAGTCGGTGGCGGCGAAGCCGAGCAGGACGAGCACGAAGACCTTGCCGCCCCACCAGGGCAGCAGGCGCTCGAGCATCGCGATCGAGCCCTCGCCGCGCGGGCTCTCACGGGCCACGCGTCGGTAGACGGGCAGCGCGCCGAAGAGGGTCAGCAGCACGAGCACGATCGTCGCCAGCGGCGAGAGCAGGCCGGCTGCGACGGCGGCGATGGCCGGCTGGTAGCCGAGGGTCGAGAAGTAGTCGACCCCGGTGAGGCACATGACGCGCCACCACGAGTGCGTCTTCTCGACGGTGGTGGCGTGCGGCCCCTGGTGAGCGCCGCTGTTCTCGGAGAGGCCGCCCAGCAGCCAGCCACGGAGGCGCGACCCCGACGTGCGGGAGAGCGCCGGTTCCCGCGCATCGGCGTCGCGCTGCTCGGACGTCGTGGACACGGTGACCTCTCGTCGCTCGTCGCACCCGGGACGGCTCGACGGAGCAACGCTACGCCCGGCGCGACGCCGCCCAGGCCGGTCGGGCGTAAGGATGTCGTGAGGACTTCAGGCGTCCGCAGCATGCATCCAGCGTGTCCACGGCGGGGACGCAGCTCGCCACGTGCGCAGCCCGGCGGCGGTCTCGGCAGTCAGGCTCCTCGGCGGTCTGGCCCGTCTGAGGTCAGGCTCGTCTCAGGTCGGGCTCGTCCGAGGTCAGGCTCGTCCGGGGTCAGGGCTTCTCGGCGCCTCCGTCCGGCACGAAGCGGTAGCCCATGCCCAGCTCGGTGACGAGGTAGCGCGGCTCGGCCGGCACCGGCTCGAGCTTCTTGCGCAGCTGCGCGAAGTAGAGGCGGAGGTAGCCGGTGTCCTTCGCGTGGAACGCGCCCCACACCTGGGTCAGCAGGGTCTCGCGGGTGACGAGCTTGCCGGGGCTCTGCAGCAGCAGCTCGAGCACGCGCCACTCGGTCGGCGTCAGCCGCACGAGCTCGCCGGCGCGCGTCACCGTCGTGGCGGACAGGTCGACCCGCACGTCGCCGAACTCGACCACGGGCGTGTCGTCGTCGCCGGGAGCGAGGCGGCGGGTGAGCGCGCGGATCCGCGCGAGCAGCTCCTCCATCGCGAACGGCTTCGTCACGTAGTCGTCGGCGCCGGCGTCGAGCGCCTCGACCTTGTCGGCGGCGTCGGTGCGCCCGGAGACGACGAGCACGGGGGCCGTCGACCAGCCGCGCAGGCCCGCGATCACCTCGACGCCGTCGAGCCGCGGCATGCCGAGGTCGAGCATGACCAGGTCGGGGTGCTGCGTCATGGCGACGTCGAGCGCCTCACGGCCGTCGGACGCGGTGTGGATCTCGTAGCCGTGGGCGCCGAGGGTCACCTTGAGCGCCCGCAGGATCTGCGGGTCGTCGTCGGCGATCAGGATCTTCACGGGCCCTCCTCGACGACGGTACCGCCCGCAGGAGGCGCCGATCGCGTCCCCGACGTACGGATCCCGTGAGGATCCGCCCCGGCACCCGGGGCAGGGGCCTCGGGCAGGGAGACGACGGCGGTGAGGCCGCCGCCCGGGGTGTCGTCCATCGTGAGGGTGCCGCCCATCGCCTCCGTGAACCCCTTGCTCAGCGCCAGGCCGAGCCCGAGCCCCGTGGAGTTGTCCGTGTCGCCGAGCCGCTGGAACGCGACGGTGATCTCGTCGCGGCGCTCGGGCGGGACACCGGGCCCGCGGTCGACGACCCGCACCTCCACCCGGCCGGCGAAGCCGCTGGTCGAGATGCGCACGAGGGTGCCGTCGGGCGAGTGGCGCAGCGCGTTGTCGAGCAGGTTGACGAGAACGCGCTGCAGCAGCACGGCGTCGGCCACGACGGCCGGCACCGACGCACGCAGCGCCAGCTCGACGTCGGCGGGCCCGAGCCCGAGCTCGTCGAGCGCCCCGAGCACGACGTCGTCGACGTCGACGACCGCCGTGCGGACGGCCAGCGCGCCGGCCTGCACCCGGCTGACGTCGAGCAGGTTGGTGACGAGGGACGACAGCGACTCCAGGCTCTCCCACGCGGTGGCGAGCAGCTCGTCCCGGTCGGCGTCGCTCCACTCGACGCCGGGCTGGCGCAGGCCGCTGACGGAGGCGGTCGCCGCGGCGAGCGGGCGGCGCAGGTCGTGCCCGACCGCGGCCAGCAGCGCGCTGCGCATCCGGTCGACCTCGGCGAGCGGCGCGACCTGGCCGGCCGTCCGGGTGAGCGCCGAGTGCTCGAGCGCCGCCTCGACCTGCGCGGCGACCACGGCGAGGAGGCGTCGGTCGCCCGCCTGCAGCGGCTCGCCCGTGAGCTCGAGCACGCCGTGCTCGCCCGCGGGCAGCGTCGAGACGTCGCCCGAGGCACCCGCGGCAGCCGCACCACCACGCACCGCAGCAGCCCCACGGGCACGCGCACCGGCAGCAGCTCCACCAGCACGTGCACCAGCGTCGTCGCCCGCGGCGCCGCTGTCGCCGAGCACCTCGTCGCCCGACAGCACCCGCACCCGCCTCAGCCCGAACGCCTCGCGGGTGCGCGCGACGAGCGCCTGCAGCGCGTCCTGCCCCCGCAGGACGCTGCCCGACACGGTCGCGAGCAGCTCGGTCTCGGCGAGGGCCCGGGCCGCCGAGCGGCTGCGCCGTGCCGCCTGGTCGACGACCCAGCTGACGATGGCGGCGTTGAGCACGTAGAGCACGAGCGCGACGAGGTGCAGCGGCTCGGCGATGGTGAGCTCGTAGACCGGCGCGATGAAGAAGAGGTCGAGCGTCACGCCCGACAGCAGCGCGGCGAACAGCGCCGGCCACACGCCGCCGGTCACCGCGACGACGACGACGAGCAGCTGGAACAGCAGCACAGTGCCGGCGATCCCGTCTTCTGTGCGGTGACCGGCGAGCAGCCAGGTGAGCAACGGCCCGACGACGGCTGCGAGCACGAAGCCCGTGACGACCCGCGAGCGCGAGAGCGCCCCGCCGAGCTTGGGCAACGACCAGCCCCGGCCCGCGGCCGAGTGCGTGACGATGTGCACGTCGAGCTGGCCTGACTCGCGGACCACTGTCGCGCCGATGCCGGGCCCCGTGACGAGCGACCCGAGCCGGCCGCGTCGGCTGACGCCGATCACGAGCTGGGAGGCGTCGGCCCCCTTGGCGAAGTCGACCAGCGCCCTCGGCACGTCCGAGCCGACGACCTGGTGGTAGCTGCCGCCGAGCTTCTCGACGAGGGCGCGCTGGGCGGCGAGCGCGCCGGGCGCGCCCTGCCGGAGGCCGTCGGGGGTGCTGACGTGCACGGCGATCAGCTCGCCCCCGGCGCTGCGGGCCGCGATGCGCGCGGCGCGACGGATCAGCGTCTCGCCCTCCGCGCCTCCCGTGAGGGCCACGACCACGCGCTCGCGCGCCTCCCACGCGGCGTCGATGCCGTGCTCGACGCGGTAGGCGCGGAGGGCGCTGTCGACCTCGTCGGCGAGCCACAGCAGGGCGAGCTCGCGCAGCGCCGTGAGGTTGCCGAGCCGGAAGTAGTGGGAGAGCGCCGCGTCGACCCGGGCAGCCGGGTAGACGTCGCCGGCCGCGAGCCGGTCGCGGAGCGCCTGCGGCGCCAGGTCGACGACCTCGATCTGGTCGGCCGCGCGCAGCACCGCGTCGGGCACGGTCTCACGCTGCGCCGCGCCGGTGATCTGCTCGACGACGTCGGCCAGCGACTCGACGTGCTGCACGTTGACGGTCGACACGACCGAGATGCCGGCGTCGAGCAGGGCCTGCACGTCGCGCCAGCGCTTGTCGTGCCGGGAGCCCGGGGCGTTGCTGTGCGCGAGCTCGTCGACGAGCGCGACCTGCGGCGCCCGGGCGAGCACCGCCTCCAGGTCCATCTCGTCGAGCTCGACCCCGCGGTGCACGTGTCGCTCGCGCGGCACCACCTCGAGGTCGCCCAGCCGGGCGGCGGTGGCTGCCCTGCCGTGGGTCTCGACCACGGCCACCACGACGTCCTTGCCCTCGTCGCGCAGCCTCGCGCCCTCCTCGAGCATCGTGAAGGTCTTGCCGACGCCGGGAGCGGCGCCGAGCAGCACCCGCAGCCGACCTCGTGTCATGCGCCCAGCTTGGCACGCGCCGCCGACACGTCCAGGGTCGCGACCGCGGCCGCGGCTGCGGATGCGGCGGCGCCGGCTGAGGGCGACCGCGGCTGCAGATGCGACGGCGACCGCGGCTGCGGCGGCGTCGACCGTCCGCAGGACATGCGGCTGAGCGTCCTCGAGGAGGGCGAGGAGAGCCGCGGGAAAAGAAGAAGGCCCCGTGCATCGATCTGGCGAGATCACAACGCGACGGGGCCCCGCGGAGCCGGTGGGATTTGAACCCACGGTTCCCACAAAGGGAACTCCACCTTAGCAGGGTGGTGCACTAGGCCGAACTATGCGACGGCTCCATGCGCAGTCTCGTGCGGGACGTGACGGCGCACCCACGATCATAGCGGGCCGGACGCGATCTGCCGAACCGCACCTCCTCGACGGGCCGAGCCGCGCCTCCGCAGGACGACGGCCTGGCCGGGTCACCCGTGTTTCACCCGTAGATCCCCCTTTCGGGGGGCGTCGCGGCCTTGTCCACCTATATGCCGACTCATAGAGTACCCCTGGCGCCGGAGACGGCGGAGTCGTGCACCACCCGACAGCACGGGGCGTCCCCGGACGCGGCGGCTCCCCTCTGACAGCGCCGGCCCAGACCTCCGACGCACGTCCCGACGCTGTGCCGCTCCCCGACGCGGCACCGACCGGAGGCACCTCTGTCGACGACGACGTCGACGTCACACCCCCTGCGGTGCCGAACCCCTGATCCCGGCACCGCAGGGCCCCCCGCGGCGCGTTCGGGCGCCCGCGCGGGGATCCCCGGTCGTCCCGGCGAGCTGGTTACTCGCCGGGGCGCCCTCTCACCCGCCCTGCCGGTCGCCTCGCAGGCGCCATGGGCAGGACTACTTCTGCAGGAACCCGACCGAGCAGGTCTGCTCGGCCGCCGACTGTCCCGTGAGGCCGGAGATGACCTCCGGGCCGGCAGGCGCCACGGCAGGGTCGGTCGGAGTGCCGGTCGCCGGCGTCGTCGGAGCGGGCGTCCCGGACGCGGAGGCGGCGGGAGTCTCGGGAGCCGCGGAGGCGCCTCCTGCGACGTCTCCCGCAGCCGCGTCGCCCGCAGCCGCGTCGCCCGTGGCGGCGGACGCGGCGCCGAGCCCCTCGCTGCCGGCCTCGAGGGTGAACGGCTGGTCGGCCCGGATCGCGTCGAACAGCTTCGTCGCGACCGAGGTGATCGGCTGCACCTTGCCCGCGTAGACGCCGGTGCCCTCGGTCGTGCCGGGGTACTGGACGAAGTTCACCTGGTCGAGCGGGAGGTCGCGCAGCGCCGAGCCGATCTGCACCATGGTGCCGAGGTCGGTGAGCTGCTCGGAGAGGGTCATGTTGCTCGCCGCCGCCCGGGCGAGCGAGTAGAGCTTGGTCGGGTTCGTGAGGGTGTCGGCGCTCTTGACCGTGCGCAGCAGCGACGACAGGTAGACCTGCTGGCTGCTGATGCGGCCGAGGTCGGAGCCGTCGCCGACGCCGTGGCGCGTGCGGAGGAACTGCAGCGCCTGCTCGCCCTGCAGCACCGTCTCGCCGGCCTGGATGTCGAGGCCGGTGTAGCGGTCCTTGATCGGGGTCGCGGCGCAGACGGGGACGCCGCCGACGGCGTTCGACATCTCGATGACGCCGTTGAACGAGATCATGCCCGCGAAGGGGATGTCGAGGCCGGTCAGCTCGGACACGGTCGACACGACGCAGCTGAGGCCGCCGTACGAGTACGCCTCGTTCATCGGCCGGGCGGACATGGCCGAGTAGTAGCCGCTGCCGTCCTCCTTCGCGCAGGCAGGGATCGGGACCACCATGTCGCGCGGGATGCTGACCGCGGTCGCGTTCGAGTGGTCGGCCGAGACGTGCAGGAGGATGTTGACGTCGTTGAGGGTGGCGTCTCGCTTGCCGAAGGCGCCCTCGTCCTGTGCCGCGTCGTTGTCGGTGCCGACGACGAGCACGTTGAAGCCGCCCGGGTAGGCGTCGACGGACGGCGGCGACGCGACGATCGGGGTTTTGCCCTTCGCCGCGGGGAGCGCGACGCCCGAGCCGAGGTCCGAGCGCACCTGGTAGGCCGCGATGGCCCCCACGGACGCCCCGCTCACGAGCACCACGGCCAGGGCGCCGGCGACGACCCTGCCGATCGTGCCCAGCGGACCCGTGGCTCGGAGGCGCCCGTGACGGGCTACGCCTCGGCCCGAGGTCTCCGCCGCACGACGGCCGGTGCGGCTGGCGGCGCGGCTCTCGGCGCGGCTATCGGCGCGGCTGGCGGGGCGGTCGCGGTCGTCGGTCACGCGGAGTCCTCTCGGTCGACGCGGGCACGACGCGGACCCGGTGACGGTCGGCGGGGATCGTGCCTGCGCGATGGGCGGGCAGAACGGCATCGTAACGGGCAGAACCCGACGAAACGGTCCGTCGCCCAGAACGGGGGGCCTCCGGCCTCGAGGCACGAGCCCACCGGCCGAGCGGCGGGTGGACGCCCGGGCCACGCCTCCTCGATCCCGACATCCGTCCTGTCGATCGTCGGGAACCTTTTGTCATGGGTCGACAGAAGTGACAGAGTTGACGTGCACGCCCTCGATCTTCCCCTCCGGCCCTCCGGCCACCACGAGATCCACCACGACAAAGGAGTTCGCCATGACCTCGTCACCCTCCGTCCAGCTCTACACGGTCAGGGACGCCATCTCGGCCGACCTGCAGGGCGCCGTCGCCCGCGTCGCCGAGATCGGCTTCACCAAGGTCGAGCCCTACGACTTCGTCGCCCGCGCCGACGAGCTCGAGAAGGCCTTCGCCGCCTCGGGCGTCACCGCCCCCTCCGCCCACGCGCCGGTCATCGACTCGACCGAGCCCGAGCGCGCCTTCGCCGCCGCCGCCCAGCTCGGCGTCGGGACGGTCATCGACCCCTTCATCCCCAGCGACCGCTGGCAGACCGCCGACGACGCCCGCGCGATCGCCGACCGCGTCAACGAGCTGCAGGTGCAGGCGGCCGCCACGGGACTGAAGTTCGGCTACCACAACCACCAGTGGGAGTTCGCGAACAAGGTCGACGGGCGCCCCGTCTACGAGTTCTTCCTCGAGCGCCTGAACGACGACGTCGTGCTCGAGATCGACACCTTCTGGTCGACCGTCGGCGGCATGGACACCCCCGCCCTGCTGCGTTCGCTGGGCGACCGCGTCCAGTTCCTGCACGTCAAGGACGGCCGCATCTCGGGCGACATCGCCACCGCGCTGCCGAGCAGCGAGAGCGCCCTGGAGGTGCCCGAGGCCCTCGCCGCGGCGTTCAAGAACCAGACGCCCGCCGGCCAGGGCGACGTCGACGTCGCCGCAGTGCTCGCCGCGGCGCCGCACGCGCTGCGCGTCGTCGAGTTCGACGACTACAGCGGGGACGTGTTCGACGGCATCGCCGAGTCGCTCGCGTGGCTCGCGGAGAACGACAAGTGAGCGGCGTCGAGACGGGCGCCTCCGGCGAGACCGGCCGCACCGGCACCGGCCGTACGGGTCGTGTCGGCGTCGGCGTGATCGGCGCGGGAGTCATCAGCGGCACCTACCTCGAGAACATGACGAAGTTCCCCGACCTCGAGGTCCTCTTCGTCGCCGACCTGATCGCCGATCGCGCCCGCTCGCGTGCAGAGGAGTACGGCGTCCCCCGCCACGGCACCGTCGAGGAGCTCCTGGCGATCGACGAGATCGAGATCGTCGTCAACCTGACGATCCCGGCCGTGCACGCCGAGGTCGGACGCCAGATCGTCGCCGCGGGCAAGAGCGTGTGGAGCGAGAAGCCGCTGGCCCTCGACCACACGTCGGGGAGCGACCTGCTGGCCGCCGCCGACGCCGCCGGGGTCCGGGTCGCCTGCGCGCCCGACACCGTGCTCGGCGCCGGCATCCAGTCGGCGATGCGCGCGATCGCCCGCGGCGACATCGGCGAGCCGCTGACCGCGACGACGCTGTTCCACGTGCCCGGGCCCGACGCGTGGCACCCGGACCCCGAGTTCCTCTTCGCGAAGGGCGCGGGCCCACTGTTCGACATGGGCCCGTACTACGTGACGACGCTCGTGCACGCGTTCGGCGCCGCGAGCTCGGTCAGCGCCGTCTCGTCGACGTCGCGCACCACGCGCTCGATCGGCAGCGGCCCCCGAGCCGGCACCGAGTTCGCCGTGGAGGTGCCGACGCACCACGCGGCGCTCATCTCGTTCGAGGGCGGGCAGTCGGCGCAGTCGACCTTCTCGTTCCAGAACGCGCTGCCCCGCATGGGCTTCGTCGAGATCAGCGGCACCGAGGGCACCATCGTGCTGCCCGACCCCAACACCTTCGAGGGCGACTCGACGATCTGGCGCTTCGGCCAGGACGAGCCGAGCACCCTCACGGCCGCGGGATCGACCTACGGCCGAGGCTCGGGCGTGCTCGACCTCGCCCGGGCGCTGCGCGGCGGCGACGCCGAGCGCGCCAGCGGCGCCGTCGCGTCGCACGTGCTCGACGTGCTGCTCGCCGTCAGCGAGGCCGCGGAGTCTCGCTCGGTCGTCGAGGTCGCCTCGACGGTCGCGAAGCCGCAGCCGCTCGCCGAGGCCTGGGACCCGTCCGAGGCCACGCTCTAGGTCGGCCCCGCCGGGACGACCCGGCCGCCTGCAGGAGGCGCGGTGCGAGCGAGGCTCGCGCCGCGCCTCCTGCGCGTCTGCGGCCGGGCAGTTGCGCGGCCCGTTGCTCGGACAGAACCGTTCTTTTGGGAGTGCCGCGGGTCTGCTCTCCGCAAATGCCGACCGCGTGCGCCGCAACAGCGGCTTTTCCCGTCATGATCGGGGCTTCAGGGCGCTTTCGGTCGGCATTTGCGGCCCCCGAGCGCACGCGGGCAGGAAGCCGAACAGCGCGCGACGGGACGGGCCCGAGAGCCCGACGCCCGGCCCGAGCCTCAGCGCCGGTTCGCGACCAGCGCCGTCGCGTACGACGGGAACCACACGCCCGCCGCGGGCCCGCCGTTGCACGTGCCGTCGCTCGCACCCGGCGTCTTGACCCAGAGCAGCGCGTCGAGCGCGCTCGTCCCCGAGGTCGCCACGCGGGGCGTCTGCCCGAGCCCGGCACCGGGGGCGTTGCACCAGGTGCCCTTCCACCCGCGCCCGTTCCGCGACACGTCGATCACGTAGCGCGCCCCGCCCGTGGCGGCGGAGACCGCGTCGGCGTAGGCCCGCTCCTGGTCGACCCCGTAGTAGTTCGCGACGTTCGTGTAGAAGCCGCGGGCCTGGTCGATCCCCGCCGCCTTGAGCCTGACGGCCATGTCGGCGGGCTTCACCCAGTTCGAGTTGCCCCCGTCGAGGTAGGCAGGCACGCCGGCGCGCGAGAAGGCGGCGACGGCGCTCGCGATCGTGGCGGTCCGGGTCTCGGTCAGGGCCGGGCACGAGCTGAGGTGCCCCAGCGAGTCGGGCTCGACCAGCACGACGGCACGGTGCCCCGCGAGCGCGGTCGCGACCTTCTGGTTCCAGGCCAGGTAGGCGGCGTCGCTCGCCGCGCCTCCTGCGGAGTGCCCGCCGCAGTCGCGCCCCGGGATGTCGTACGTGACGAACACAGGCGTGGTCCCCTTCGCCTCGGCGGCGGCCAGGTTCCGCTGGATCACCTTCACCAGCATCGCGTCGTCGTACCAGGAGCCGAGCCAGATCGCGATCGGCTGCGCCGCGATCGTGCGCGCCGCGGCAGCGTCGACGGTGCGCCCCTGGGCGGCGAGCTGGGTCGTGGCCGTGGCGGCGGGACCGTACTGCTCGACGTGCAGCCCGCCCTTGAAGACGGTCGCCGCCGACGCGGAGCGGATGGTCGAGGAGGTGGTGGTGGCGGTCGTGCGCGGCGCCGCGGCCTCCGCAGCCGAGCCGGGGGACGAGGAGGCGGGAGGTGCGACGACGAGACCGGCCGCGAGCGCGACGACGGCCCCGGCGACGACGCCCGCGCGGGCGAGGTCGATCACGGGAGTGTCCTTGGGGGTGAGGAAGGGTGCGGGTTCGCGGGGCCGGGAACGAGGTGTCCGGAGGCCGGGCAGGTGCTGCGCCGTCGGCTGGACGTCGGCGCCGGCCGACGGGCCTCGATCGGCCCGCCTGGCGACGACGTCAGTGCACCACGACGCCGGATCCGCCTCCACCCCCCGTCCGGAGGCTCCGGTCGCCCGTCTTCGGGGGTGAGGGTACGTCGCCCGTCCCCGCTGCGCGGGACCGGAACGAGGGTTCCTGCACGTCCGTTGCACGGATCTTCGACGTGCTCGGCGTGCGCGCTGTCCTCCAGTGGTGTGCGAACTGTCCGGCCGCGGTCCGCGAGCGGGCCGGCCGCGGTCGGCGAGCGGCCGCGCGCGCAGCACTCTTGTTAGGCCTTGCACCCCGAAGTGGACCAGACACCCTCGAACGACGAGGTGCATGCTCCACTTCGGGGTGCGCCAGGGCAGCAGAGCACGGCAGCGGCAGGGCAGCGGGGCACGGCAGCGGCGGGGGTCGGGCGGCGGCAGCGGCGGGCAGGGGGCAGGGGGCAGCGGGCAGCGGGCAGCGGGCAGCGGGCAGCGTGTCGAAGCGTGCGGCGGACAGCGGACAGCGCGCGCGGCGCGCGGCGCGGGTCAGCGCGCCCGGTGCGCCGCGGCGGCCTCGACGGCGGCGACCGCGGCGGCGACTCCCCCGCCCCAGGGGGCGCCGTGCCCGGGCAGGACCCAGGTCGCGCCCGTCTCGACCAGGGCCCGCAGCGACGCGACGGCACGCTCGGGCTCGTCGGTGAAGGGCGCCGGCTAAGGCCCCTCCGCGCCGGTGAGCACGTGCCTGGTGGTCAGCGCGTCGCCCACGAACACGGCGTCGGCGAGCGGCACGTGCACAGCCACGCTGCCCTCCGAGTGGCCGGGCACGCTGATCACTCGCGGCGAGCCCGGCAGGTCGAGCACGTCGCCGTCGCGCACCTCGACGACCTCGCTGAGCCAGGCCGAGCGTGCGCCGCCCTTGCGGACGAAGTACGTGAGGAACTGCAGCATCGCCCCGATCTTCATCTGCTGCTTCAGGCCGGCAGGCTTGTCGCCGCCCTTCGCGCGGGAGGCGTCGGCCGCGTGGACGTAGACCGGCACCCCGTGCTCGCGGCGCAGCCACTCGGCGAAGCCCACGTGGTCGGAGTCGCCGTGCGTCAGGACCACGCCGGCGACGTCGGCCGGTCCGAGGCCGAGCGAGGCGAGCTCGGCGAGCAGCTCGCGGCGGTGTCCGGGCAGGCCGGCGTCGACGGCGGTGACGCCCTCAGGAGTGACGACGAGGTAGGAGGCGACGATGTCGTTGCCGAGGCGGTGGACGTGCTCGCTGATCTTCATGATGGCTACGATACATAGCCATCATGGCTACGGTCAATAGGTATGGTGGACGGATGCCGACTCCCGACCGCACCTCCTTGGAGGCCATCGTCACCGCCGCCCGCGACCTGCTCGAGACGGAGGGGCTGGCCGGCCTGACCATGCAGGCCGTGGCCGAGCGGGTCGGCGTGCGCGCCCCCTCCTTGTACAAGCGGGTGCAGGGACGGGACCAGCTGGTGCAGCTGGTGGCGGAGGCGACCCTCGAGGAGGTGGGCGTGCGACTCGAGCAGAGCGCCGACCTGGGCGACCTGGTCGACCGGTTCCGGGCGTTCGGGCACGAGCGGCCGGCGGCGTTCCAGCTGGTGATGACCCCGGGGCCGGGCGTCCCGACCGCTCGGCCGGAGTTCGGCGCGGCGACGAGCCGGCCGATCCTGCGTCACGCGGGTGCCCTCGCGGGCGAGGACCGGGCGCTGGAGGCGGCGCGCACGGTGACCGCCTGGGCCGCCGGCTTCGTGAGCATGGAGCTCGCCGGCGGCTTCGGACTCGGCGGCGACGTCGACGCCGCCTGGCGGTTCGGGGCCGAGCGGATCGTGGCGGCGGTGTCGACCGCCTGACGGCAGGCCTGCCGTCCCCGCGTCGGCTGCTCGCCTGGCCGCATGCCTGCCTGCCTGCCTGTCTGCCTGCCCGGCCGCCTTGGCCGCCTACGGCGCCGGCGGGTAGTCGCGTCGCTCGGGGATGACGCCGCGGACTCCCCCGCGGGGCTCGGCGACGTCGCCCGTCCACCGGGGGATGACGTGCACGTGGAGGTGCATGACCGTCTGGCCGGCCGCCTCTCCGACGTTGATGCCGAGGGTGTACCCGTCGGGCGCGAGCTCCTCGTCCAGCTGGAGCCGCACCTCCTTGACCAGGGCACCCAGGGCCGCGTGCTCGTCCGCCGTCGCGTCGAACCAGGTCGCCACCTCCCGTCGCGGCACGACGAGCGTGTGGCCGGGCGAGACGGGGTTCGCGTCGCGCACCGCGAAGGCGAGCTCGTTCGCGGCGACGTGCTGGTCGGCGGGGATGCGCGTGAACGGCGACGACATGCCCACACCCTAGGGGCGCGCACTTGTGCCGCCGGGGGTGCGCGGCCAAGATGAGCGCGACCCGCACACCTCGCGCGCGACCGCGACTGCGGCGGCCGCGCGAGCGGTGACGGGCCCACGACGAGAGGAACACATCATGGCGTCAGGCGAGCAGGGCTTCAGCAAGGAGGAGCGTGCGGCGATGAAGGAACGCGCGGCCGAGCTGCGCGCCGAGGCCAAGCGGCAGAAGTCCGCGGACAAGGCGGCGGCCGAGCTGCAGGCGGTCCTCGACGCGCACGCCGCGATGACCGAGGAGGAGCGGGCCGTCGCCGAGGGACTGCACGCGCTGGTCCTCGAGCACGCCCCGATGCTCGCCCCCAAGACCTGGTACGGGTTCCCCTCGTACGCCGACGCGGACGGCAAGATCGTCGTGTTCTTCCAGCCCGGCTCGAAGTTCGGCGGACGCTACTCGACGATGGGCTTCCAGGACGCGGCCCAGCTCGACGACGGCGACATGTGGCCGACGTCGTACGCACTCTCGAGCGTCGACGAGACGACGAGCCCCGTCATCGCGGCGCTGCTGCGCAAGGCGACCGGGCAGGGCGCGTAGTGGCGCCGTCGTAGGCCCTCCCCGGGGTCGCGAGGCGCGCCTCTTCGGCTGATCCGCGCCGCATCCGGCAACGCCGGGTCCAGCCCCAGAACGGGTCACGAACCGGTCCGCTCGGGCGGCCCGAACCACGAGCGGGATGGGGATCCCCGCGAGCGGCACGGGTTCGGGCCCGGGGTCGCTCCCCCGCCGGTGCGTCACGAGGCAGAGCCCGTGGCGCGCCGGCGGAGCTCCGACCGTGCGGCTGGCGCCCGCAGGCTGCGACCACTCGCGGCGCGTGCGAAGCTGACCGCATGGACCTCGTCGTGTCGCGTGCGCTCACCGTGCCCGCGGCCGAGCTCGTCTGGCGCTTCTCGCGGTCGTCGGGCCCCGGAGGCCAGCACGTGAACACGTCAGACAGCCGGGTGCAGCTCTCCTGGGACGTCGCCGCCTCCCCCGCCCTGGCCGAGGATCAACGCGACCTGTTGCTGGCACGCCTCGACGGACGGCTGGTCGACGGCGTGCTGACGGTCACGTCGTCCGAGCAGCGGTCGCAGCTGCGCAACCGCGAGACCGCGCTGGCGAAGCTCGCCGACGTGGTCGCGGCCGGCCTCGCTCCCGACGCGGCGCCTCGACGTCCGACCCGGCGCACCCGGGGCTCGGACCGCCGTCGGCTCACCGCGAAGAACGAGCGCTCGGCCACGAAGCAGCAGCGCCGCCGTCCGACGGACGACTAGCGCGTCGCGACGCCTGCCGAGCTGGTGGGCGAGTCGTCCTGGCCGTGCTCGCGGGGCGAGTCGTGATGGCGGAGGGCGTGGGATTCGAACCCACGAGACATCTCTGCCCACTTGTTTTCAAGACAAGCTCCATCGGCCGCTCGGACAGCCCTCCCGGCACACCCGCCGGAGCCGGTGCGACCGCGCCGAGTCTAGCCGAGGAGGCGCGGCGCCAGCCGGGCAGACCCGTCCGCACCCGCAGAACCCGCGCGCACCCTCCGTGCGGACGAGGGTATGCGCGGGTTCAGAGGGTCTTGGCGCAAGCAGCGCCAGCTCAGAGCTGCGCGAGCGCGTCCGCGAGCCCGTCGTCGAGGTCGGTACGGGTGCGCTCGTTGGCGACCTCGTGCACGTCGTCGGGAGCCTGCCCCATCGAGACGCCGCGACCCTCGGCAGCGGCCCACTGCAGCATGGCGATGTCGTTGCGGCCGTCGCCCACGGCGAGCACGCGCTCGCGCGGGATGCCGAGCTCGGCACGCACGCGCTCGAGGGCCGTGGCCTTCGTCACGCCGTCGGGCGCGATGTCGAGCCACGCCGTCCAGCCGACGTTGTAGTTCACCTTCTGCAGGCCCATCCGCTCGACGACGTCGAGGAAGTCGTCCGTGTCGTGCGACGGCGACACCACGACGACGCGGGTCGCTGCGATGTCGAAGAGCTGCTCGAACTCGACCTTCTCGGCGCCGCCCGTGTGCTCCACCTGGGGGAACGAGCCGCAGTAGCGCATGACGCCGTCCCTGTCCTCGACGGCGTAGGCCGCCTCGTTCAGTCCCTCGCGGATGGTGGTCAGCACGTCGGTCGGGTCGAACTCCTCGACGTGGAACTGCGAGTAACCGGTCGGCGCCGACTCGTCGCGACCCAGCGTGATCGCCCCGTTCGCGCAGACCACGTACTCGGACACGAGGCCGAGGCGGTCCATCACGGGCAACGTCATCGACACCGATCGTCCGGTCGCGATCATCACCGCGTGCCCCTGGGAGGCGAGGCGCGTGATCTCGCCGGCCACCGCCTCCGAGATGGTGCCGCCCTCTTGCATGATCGTGCCGTCGACGTCGAGCGCGACGAGCCAGCGCTCGTCGGCCGAGACGGTCGCCGCCACGGGGGCCGACCGACGGCGGGTGTCGTCGTCCCAGCTCGAGCTCTCGCTGGTCGCCACGTCGCCGCCGCTCACGCGACCGGCTCGATGACCTCGAGGCCGCCGAGCCACGGACGCAGCGCCTCGGGCACGACGACCGAGCCGTCGGCCTGCTGGTGCGTCTCGAGGATCGCCACGAGCCAGCGCGTGGTCGCCAGCGTGCCGTTCAGCGTCGCGACGGGCGCCGTCTTGCCGCTCTCGGTGCGGTAGCGGGTGTCGAGGCGACGAGCCTGGAACGTGGTGCAGTTCGAGGTGCTGCTGAGCTCGCGGTAGGTGCCCTGCGTCGGCACCCACGCCTCGATGTCGAACTTGCGCGCCGCGCTCGAGCCGAGGTCGCCCGCGGCCACGTCGATCACGCGGTAGTTGAGGCCGAGCGCCTGCATCATCGACTCCTGCAGGGCGACGAGCGCGTCGTGTTCCTGCTCGGCCTGGTCGGGGTGCACGTAGCTGAACATCTCGAGCTTGTTGAACTGGTGCACGCGGAGGATGCCGCGGTTGTCCTTGCCGGCGGCGCCCGCCTCACGTCGGTAGCAGGTCGACCAGCCGGCGTAGCGGATGGGCCCGGCCGTCACGTCGAGGATCTCGTCCGAGTGGTACCCGGCGAGGGCCACCTCGCTCGTGCCCGTCAGGTAGAGGTCGTCTGCGGGCAGGTGGTAGACCTCGTCGGAGTGCGAGCCGAGGAACCCGGTGCCCGCCATGATCTCGGGCCGCACCAGCGTCGGCGTGATCAGCGGCGTGAAGTCGTTCTCGATCGCCTTGTCGAGCGCCATGTTCATCAGCGCGAGCTCGAGGCGGGCGCCGATGCCGCGGAGGAAGTAGAAGCGCGAGCCCGACACCTTCGTGCCGCGCTTGATGTCGATCGCGCCGAGCTTCTCGCCGAGGTCGGCGTGGTCGAGGGGCTCGAAGTCGAAGGAGGGGCGGGTGCCGACCTCGCGGAGCGTCGCGAAGTTCTCCTCCCCGCCGGCGGGCACACCGTCGACGACGACGTTGCCGAGCGAGCGGACGGCCTTGTCGAAGGCGGTGTCGGCCTCGGTCGACGCGGCCTGCGCCTCCTTGACCTTCGCGGCCAGCTGCTGGGCCTGCGCGACGAGACCGGCCTTCTCCTCTTTCGGCGCCGTGGCGACGGTCTTGCCGAACGCATTCTGCTCGGCCCGCAGCTCCTCGAACGAGGCGATGGCTGCGCGGCGGGCGGCGTCGGCGGCGACCGCGTCGTCGACCAGCGACTCCGACTCACCTCGGGCACGCTGGCTCGTCTTGATCACGTCGGGGGCATCGCGCAGCAGCTGGGGATCGATCACGGGTCCATCTTATGGACGCCCCCTGACGCTCGCCGCTCTCCCCAGGCGGAGGTGCGGGCCGCGCATCCTTCCACAGGCGGTGCAGGGGGCAGGCCTCGCGTCGCGCCTGCCCGTTACGGTGGGCGGATGACGACCTCCCCCGCCGCCTCGCCCGCCGAGTCCCCCTCGGCGCCCGAGGCCGCGACGGCCCAGAAGACGGCTGCCGTCGTCTACAACCCCATCAAGGTCGACATCGCGAAGGTCCGCGCGGCCGTGCTGCGGCACGAGGCCGAGGCAGGCTGGGGGCCGACCCGCTTCTACGAGACCAGCGTCGAGGATCCGGGCGGCGGCATCACCGCGACGGCCGTGGCCGAGGGCGCCGACGTGGTCATCGCGGCCGGCGGCGACGGCACGGTCCGCGCCGTGGCCGAGGCCCTCCGGGGCTCGCACGCCGCCATCGCCCTGCTGCCGAGCGGCACGGGCAACCTGCTGGCCCGCAACCTGAACCTCGATCTCGACCACCTCGACGGCTCCGTCGCCACCGCGTTCTCCGGCCGCGACCGCGCGATCGACCTCGGGCTCGTCGACGTCGAGCGCGAGAACGGCGAGCGGGAGCGCTTCGCGTTCGTCGTCATGGCCGGCATCGGCCTCGACGCCAAGATGCTCGCCAACACCAACCCGAAGCTCAAGGCCCGCGTCGGCTGGCTCGCCTACGTCGACGCCATCGCCCGGTCGCTCCGCGACGACAACAGCATGGTCATCCGCTACGACCTCGACGGCCAGGGCCGCAAGACGATGCGCGCCCACACGGTGCTCGTCGGCAACTGCGGCCTGCTGCCCGGCAACATCATGCTGCTGCCCGACGCCGCGGTCGACGACGGCGTCTTCGACATCGTCGCCCTGCGCCCCGACGGCTTCTTCGGCTGGGTGCAGATCTGGGTCAAGATCGTGTGGGAGAACGGAGTGCTGCGTCGCAGCTCCGTCGGACGCAAGATCATGGCGCACAGCCGCGAGGTGCGCACGGTCCGCTACTCGAAGGGGCGCGAGATCGTCGTGCGCCTCGACGAGCCGCAGGACTTCGAGATGGACGGCGACTCGGTCGGCAAGGCCGTCGCCATCAAGACGTGGGTCGACCCCGGGGCGCTGACGGTGCGCGTCCCGGCCTGACGGCCCGCGCCTCCTGTGCGTCACTCGGTCGGGCGAGCCGACCCGAGAGGTGCACCGGGACCGAGGAGGCGCGGCTCAGGCCCCCGAGACCAGCCCGCGCAGCCAGTCGCGCGCGTCGACGAACGCGTCGTCGTCGTAGCGCGGCACGACGACGACCGGGCGGGCGTCGGCCCGGGGGTACGACCCGAGGAACATCACGTTCGGGCTGAACCTCTTGAGGCCGAGCAGAGCGTCGGCGACGCGCTCGTCGAGCACGTGGCCCTCGAGGTCGATCACGAAGCGGTACCGGCCGAGGGCGTCGCCGATCGGCCGCGACTGGATCAGGCTGAGGTTGATGCCGCGGGTCGCGAACTGCTCGAGCATGTCGACGAGCGCGCCCGCGCCGTCCTCGGGCAGCTCCACGATGATGCTCGTCTTGTCGGCGCCCGTCGCGGGCGGCACCGGGACGGTGCGGCTGACGAGCACGAAGCGGGTCACGGCGTTGCGGTTGTCGCCGATCTCGCGGGCCAGCACCTCGACGTCGTGGTGCTCGGTGATCGTCGGCGGGGCGACGGCGGCGTCGGCGCGGCCTGCACCGGCGGGCGTCGACAGCAGGTCGGCGGCCGCCGCGACGTTCGAGGTCGCCGGCAGGTGCCCGTGGCCGGGCAGGTTCGCCTCGAGCCACAGGTGGGTCTGCGCGTAGGCGACCGGGTGCGCGTTGACGACCAGCACCTCCTCGAGGCGGGTGCCCGGACGCGCGACGAGCACGAAGTCGACGGCGACCAGGTACTCGCCGACGATGCGGAGGCCGGGCACGGTCGCCAGGGCGTCCTGCGTGGCCGAGACGCCGCCCTCGACGCTGTTCTCGATCGCGATCATGGCCGCGACGCTGCGGCCGGAGACGACGTCGGCGAGCGCCTCGCCCACGTTGTTCACGCTGCGCCACTCGGCGCCCACGGCGTCGGGCACCTGCTTGAGGGCCGCCTCCGTGAAGGTGCCGGCCGGGCCGAGGTAGCTGTAGGTCGACGAGGAGGCGGGGGTCGGCATGACGGAGAGCCTACTGACGACACGGAGCCTGCTGACGACCCGGAGCCTGCTGATGTCCGAGAGCCTGCTGAGCGCCGTGGCCGGACGCCGACGGAGGTCGGCGGCTGGTGCCAGGATGAGCGCATGACCGATCGCGCAGGCACCCCCGCACTCGACAGCGACCTCATCGACACCGGTGAGCTCGTCGACGCCTACTACTCGCTCGTCCCCGACGTGTCGGTGCCCGAGCAGAAGGTCGTCTTCGGCACCTCGGGCCACCGCGGCTCGTCGCTCGACACCGCCTTCAACGAGACGCACATCGCCGCGATCACGCAGGCGATCGTCGAGTACCGCGCCGGCCAGGGCATCACCGGGCCCCTCTTCATCGGGCGCGACACCCACATGCTCAGCGCCCCCGCCGAGCGCACGGCGATCGAGGTGCTGGTCGGCAACGGCGTGCACGTGCTGGCCGACGCCGACGGCGGCTACGTGCCCACGCCTGCGCTGAGCCACGCGATCCTCGTGCACAACGCCGACCCGGCCAACACCGAGAAGGCCGACGGCATCGTCGTCACCCCCAGCCACAACCCGCCCCGCGACGGCGGCTTCAAGTACAACCCGCCGCACGGCGGTCCGGCCGACAGCGACGCAACGTCGTGGATCGCGAACCGTGCGAACGAGATCATCGCCGCGGGCAACGTCGACGTCGTCAGGGCCGACGGCAGCGCCGGCCGGCACGACTTCCTGCGCGGCTACGTGGGCGACCTGATCAACGTCATCGACATCGACGCCATCAAGGCGGCCGGCGTGAAGATCGGCGCCGACCCCCTGGGCGGCGCGAGCGTCGAGTACTGGGGCGCCATCCGCGACGTCTACGGCCTCGACCTGACGGTCACGAACCCGGGCGTCGACCCGACCTGGCGCTTCATGACGCTCGACTGGGACGGCAAGATCCGGATGGACCCGTCGAGCGCCTCCGCGATGGCCAGCGTCGTGCACCGAAAGGACGAGTTCGACGTGCTCACCGGCAACGACGCCGACGCCGACCGCCACGGCATCGTCACGCCCGACGGCGGCCTGATGAACCCGAACCACTACCTCGCTGTCGCCATCGACTACCTCTACACGCACCGCCCGCAGTGGCGCGACGACGCCGCGATCGGCAAGACGCTCGTGTCGTCGAGCATCATCGACAAGGTCGCCGAGAAGCACGGCCGCCGCCTGTGGGAGGTGCCGGTCGGCTTCAAGTGGTTCGTGCCCGGCCTGGTCGACGGCTCGGTCGCCTTCGGCGGCGAGGAGAGCGCGGGGGCGTCGTTCCTCCGCAAGGACGGCACGGTGTGGACGACCGACAAGGACGGCATCCTGCTCGCGCTCCTCGCGAGCGAGATCATCGCCGTCACGGGCAAGACCCCCTCGCAGCTCTACGCCGAGCTGACCGAGGAGTTCGGCGACCCCGTCTACGAGCGCGTCGACGCCGCCGCCAGCAAAGAACAGAAGGCACGCCTCGGCAAGCTCAGCGGCGACGACATCACCGCGACCGAGCTCGCCGGCGACCCCATCACGGCCAAGCTGGCGGAGGCGCCCGGCAACGGAGCTGCGGTGGGCGGCCTCAAGGTGGTCACCGACAAGGCCTGGTTCGCCGCACGCCCGAGCGGCACCGAGGACGTCTACAAGATCTACGCCGAGTCGTTCGACGGCCCCGAGCACCTCAAGCGAGTGCAGGCCGAGGCCAAGCAGATCGTCGACGCGGCGCTCGGCGCCTAGCCCGCCGCCAGACGGCGGGTCTCGCTCGACGGGCGAGTTCGACGCCGGCGGTCCGTCACGACGGACCGTCGGCGCCGGACTCGCCCGTCGTCGCGTCCGGGCTCAGCCGGCGTAGGTCGGCGCGGCCGGCAGGCCGAAGAACTCCTCGAGCGTCGTGACGCCCGTCGTGTGCAGCTCGGTCGCGAGCGGCACCCCCACGTAGCGGAAGTGCCACGGCTCGTAGGTGAACCCCGTGACGGCCGTCTTGTCGGCCGGGTAGCGCAGCAGCCAGCCGTAGCGCCAGGAGTTGGCGGCCAGCCACTGCCCTTGTGCGGTGTCGCCGAAGCAGGCCTGCAGGGCGCAGCTCAGCGGGATCGGGCTGATGTCGGCGACGAGGCCCGTCTGGTGCTCGCTGTGCCCGGGGCGCGCGCTCTGGATGTCCGCCTGTGCCTGGCCGAGCCGGTCGACCCAGCCCTGGTACACGCTCACCTGCGTGGCGTACGACCGGTACGCGCTCTGCACCTGGAACTGCCCGGCCCCCTCCGCCTCCCCCGCGGCGAACAGCGCGAGCAGGGCGTCGCCGGCCTCGCGGCGGAACACGGGAGGGTTCTGCGACGCCACGTCGATCGTGACGAGGTCGCTCGGCACGTAGTCGATCGGGCTCAACGGCCTCAGCTTGTCGCTCACGACCCAGAGGCTCGCGGGGTCGTCGATCGACATCGCCGACTTGTCGAAGGCGGGCGCGGCAGGCGTCGAGGGCTCGGCGGGGCTGGTCACGGGGGCAGGCTCCTCGGAGGGCTCGGCGGTCGCGGCGGGAGCAGACGACGAAGGAGGCGCGCTCGGCCTCGCACTCGTGCTGGCGTCCGGCGCGGCACCCGAGGTGCACCCCGCGAGCGCAGCCGTCACCAGGGCCAGCGCGAGCGCGGCCAGCGGAGCCGACGCCGACGGGCGGCGACGCGACGGTCGGCGACTGCGGGAGGACGGCATCGCACCAGGCTACGGCTCCTCCCCCGGCAGCTGGTCGGCCGGCTCCGTCCCCAGGCTCGACGTCACGTCTGGTGGAAGCCGTGCCGGTGCAGTACTTTTGCGGTCTGCGCACGTTCGGTGCGCCTCCCTCGGCTGCAGCGTCGCCGCCTCGCTCCTCCCGTTCCGCAGCCCACGCCCGGTCCCGCCGCTCCCGTGCTGCTCCGCCGTCTCACCACCTCGTGCCCTCCGAAGGACGCCGCGCCATGTCGAGAACCACCGCCTCCTCCTCCCCGGCGACCACCGCCTCCTCAGCACCCGCGGAGCGACAGGGGCTGATGACCCACCGCCAGATCCTCTTCGTGATCTTCGGCCTGATGGCGGGCATGTTCCTGTCGGCGCTCGACCAGACGATCGTCGGCACGTCGATGCGCACGATCGCCGACGACCTCGACGGGCTGAGCCTGCAGGCGTGGGTGACCACCGCCTACCTGATCGTCTCGACGATCTCGACGCCGATCTACGGCAAGCTGTCCGACATCTTCGGCCGGCGGCCGCTGTTCCTGATCGCGATCTCGATCTTCCTGCTGGGCTCGCTGCTGGCCGGCTTCTCGACGAGCATGTACCAGCTCGCGCTGTTCCGTGCCGTGCAGGGCATGGGCGCAGGCGGCCTGATGGCGCTGCCGCTGACGATCATGGGCGACATCCTCGCTCCGCGCGAACGCGCCAAGTACCAGGGCTACTTCCTCGCCGTCTTCGGCATCTCGAGCGTGATCGGCCCGCTGGTCGGCGGGCTCTTCGCGGGCGCCGACCAGATCCTGTTCGTCACCGGCTGGCGCTGGGTGTTCCTCGTCAACCTGCCGATCGGCGTCGTCGCGCTGGCGGTCGTCGTGCGGTTCCTGCACATCCCCGGCCAGGTGCGTCGCGAGAACGTCCGCATCGACTGGTGGGGCGCAGCCTCGGTGATCGTCGCCGCCGTGCCCCTGCTGCTCGTCGCCGAGCAGGGCCGCGAGTGGGGCTGGTCGTCGCCCGGCGCCTTCGCCTGCTACGTGATCGGCGCCGTCGGCATCGTCTCGTTCGTCATGGTCGAGCGGGCGATGGGCGACGACGCGCTCATCCCGCTGAAGCTGTTCCGCAACGCCACCTTCTCGATGGCGACCGTGCTCGGCGTGCTGGTCGGCTTCGGCATGTTCGGCGCGCTGCTGACCGTGCCGCTCTACCTGCAGCTGGTGCTCGGCTCGACGCCGACCGAGAGCGGCTTCCAGATGCTGCCGATGATCGCCGGGCTGATGATCTCGTCGATCGTCTCGGGCCAGCTCATCTCGCGGACGGGCCGCTACCGCATCTTCCCGATCACGGGCACCGCGTTCATGTCGCTCGGCTTCTTCTGGTTCACGAACCTCTCGTACGACAAGCCCTACTGGTTCATGATGATCGGGATGCTGCTGATCGGCCTCGGCCTCGGGCAGCTGATGCAGACGCTCACCATCGCGTCGCAGAATTCCGTCGGCCCGCGCGACATCGGCGTGGCCACCTCGGCGTCGACGTTCTTCCGCCAGATCGGCGGCACGCTCGGCACCGCCGTGCTGTTCTCGGTGCTCTTCTCGCGGATCCCGCGGACGATCGCCGCGGCGTTCGCCGACCCTGCGCTGCAGCGCGACGCCCAGGCGGCACTGGCCGACCCGAGCGTCACCGCCGACCGCGCGAACGCGAGCATCCTCGGCCTCTACCAGGCGGCCCAGAACGGCGACACGTCCCAGGTCGGCGGAGCGCTGAACGGCAACACGTCGTTCCTCAACACGGCCGACAGCCGTCTCGCGGCGCCTTTCCTCGACGGGTTCGCGCAGGCGACCGTCACCGTGTTCTGGGTCGCGCTCGGCATCGTGCTCGTCGCCTTCGTGCTCAGCTTCTTCCTCAAGGCCTCGCCGCTGAGGCAGAAGTCCGCCATCGACGAGGCGAACGACGACCGGCTCGCGGCCGAGCTGGCGGCGCAGGAGGCGGCAGCCGCGTCGGGCGCGCTGGTCGCGCCGACGACGGGCAGCGTCCCGGTCGTCGAGGGCGGCGGGCCGTCGGCGGAGCGACCCGCGTCGAACCCGCCGTCGTCGGACCGCCCCGCGTCGGGCGAGCCGTCCTCGGACCGGACCACGTCGAGCTGACCGGGGCTGGTCGCACCCGCCACGAACTGGCTGGGAACCCCCCGCGACGCTCGCCGCGATATGGAACTCCCTGATCGGCTTAGCTACACTCTCTAGCATGCCTCCCGAGCCGACCCGGCGTAACTACGACGCGACGGGGTACTGGTACGGCTCCAGCGCCAGCGAGCGCGGAGTCGCCGTTCTTAACGCCCTGCGCCGCTACCGTGCCGCCGAGTCGGACATGCGTCGTCGCACCCGCGACAGCATGAAGATGAACGAGACCGATCTCGCCGCGCTGCGGTTCCTCGTGCGGGCCGGCCGCAAGCACGAACCCGTCAGCGCCAAGGTGCTGGCCGAGCACCTGGCCATCACCTCCGCGTCCACGTCCGTGCTGATCAACCGGCTCGTCGCGAGCGGCCACGTCGAGCGCCTGGCCCACCCCACCGACAAGCGCGGCGTGCTGCTGCGGGCCACCGAGGGCACGCACGCCGAGGTCACCGACACGCTCTCCGGCATGCACGGCCGCATGATCACCGCGGCCCAGGGCCTGTCGCCCGACGAGACCGCGGCAGTCGTCTCGTTCCTCGAGGCGATGACGGCCGCCGTCGACGTCGACGACCACGCCCTCGCCGAGATCGCCCTCGCCGAGGCCCGCGCCGAGGCAGAGGCTGAGGCCCTCGCCGAGCTCGAGGGCCGCGACGCCGCCCCCGCTGCCGAGGCCGACGCATCGCGCGACGCCCACGCCGGCTCGGAGCCCGTCTCCGCCTGACCGAGCCCGCCTTCGCCCGGCCGACTCTGTCTTCGCCCGACCGACCTCGCGACGCCCGACCGACCTCGCGACGCCTGACCGACCCGTCGGCCCCGCAAATGCCGACCGGACGCGCTGCAACAGCGGCTTTTCGCCTAGTTGCACGCCCGGAACGGGACGAATGGTCGGCATTTGCAGAAGCGCGATGTGCCGAATTTGCAGTAGCGCGATGTGCCGAATCGTCAGGTGCGACGTGGGGCAGATCGGGGCGGGGCCGGGTGAGGCCGGGCCGGCTCGGGTCAGCTGGCCGAGGAGGCCCGGGGCGGCTCGGCGACGACGAACGTCGCATCGGGGAGGCGTCTGCGCATGACGGCCACCGCCTCCTCGTTGCTGTCGACCAGGACGTAGCGGCGGCCCGCGGCCGACGCCACCGCGCCCAGCGTGCCGCTGCCGGCGAAGAAGTCGAGCACCCAGTCGCCCTCGCGCGACGACGCCTGCACCATGCGGCGCAGCACCCCCTCGGGCTTCTGCGTCGGGTAGCCGGTCTTCTCGCGGCCCGTCGGCGACACGATCGTGTGCCACCAGACGTCGGTCGGCAGCTTGCCGCGCGCGACCTTCTCGGGCGTCACCAGGCCGGGAGCCATGTACGGCTCGCGGTCGACGGTCTCCGAGTCGAAGAAGTACCCCTTCGGGCTCTTCACGTAGACGAGGATCGTGTCGTGCTTCGTCGGCCACCGGTTGCGACTCTTGGCGCCGTAGTCGTAGGCCCAGATGATCTCGTTGAGGAACGAGTCGCGGCCGAACAGCGCGTCGAGCAGCACCTTGGCGTAGTGCGCCTCGCGGTAGTCGAGGTGCAGGTAGAGCGTGCCGTCGTCGGCGAGCAGCCGCCACGCCTCGGCGAGCCGCGGCTCGAGGAACGACCAGTAGTCGTCGAAGCGGTCGTCGTAGCGCATCAGGTCGCCGCGGATGCGCTCGTAGCCGAGGCCCTTGAAACCGGTCACGGCAGTCACCGAGTCGGGCACGCTGCGGACCGACGTCGTCGAGCGCCGTGTCTGCGGCCGACCCGTGTTGAACGGAGGGTCGAGGTACACGACCGTGAACGCGCCGTCGGGCAGCGTCGGGGTCACGTCGAGGTTGTCGCCGTGGACCACGAGACTCGAGGAGGCGCGGGTCCAGTCGACGGGCATGGTCGCCATCCTCTCGCACCGCTGGACGCCCCCCGAGCCACCCGGCGTACCGTGTCGGGATGAGCACCGCAGTCGAGAACCGTCCCGAGCAGAACCAGTACGTCCTCGTCGAGGACGGCAGCACCATCGGGCTCGCCGCCTACGACGTCGTCGGCGACGAGATCCGCTTCACGCACACCGAGATCGAGCCTGCCCGCCGCGGCGCGGGCCTCGGGGCGCAGCTGGTGCAGGGCGCGCTCGACGACGTCCGCTCCGAGACGTCGTTGCGCGTGGTGCCGATGTGCCCGTTCGTCGTCGACTGGGTCGACGAGCACGTCGACTACCAGGAGCTCCTGACGCGCTAGGCCTCCAGGGACGGGCCCGGCCTCTGGCTCGGGCCCCCTGGCCCGCACCGGCCTGGACGCCACGTCGAGTGGTCAGTTCCTGTCGTTCCCGCGCGCGGGAGGGACAGGAACCGACCACTCGACGGTCCCGAGAGCAGGGGGCGAGCCTCGATCGTCGCGACTGACCTCGGCGAGAGGTCTCGGGCACCGGGCCCGCGCCTCCTGGGGTCAGGGCACGCGGCGGAGCCACTCCGGCGTGGCGAACTTCGTGGTGACGAGCTGCTCGGCCGCCTGGAGCTCGTCGTCCGTGACGTGGCCGACCTGGGCGCCGTAGAGGCCGGTGAAGGTCTGCTTCATGCGCTCGATGATCTCGGCGCGCGGCAGCCCGGTCTGGCTGCGCAGGGGGTCGACGCGCTTGGCGGCGCTGGTCGTGCCCTTGTCGCTCATCTTCTCGCGGCCGATGCGGAGCACCTTCACCATCTTCTCGCCGTCCATGTCGTACGACATCGTGGCGTGGTGCAGCAGGGCTCCGTTGCCGAGGCGCTTCTGGGCGGCCCCGCCGATCTTGCCCTTCGCGCTCGTGATGTCGTTCAGCGGCTGGTAGAACGCGTCGATGCCGAGCGACCTCAGGGCCGTGATGACCCACTCGTCGAGGTACGCGTAGCTGTCGGCGAAGCTCATGCCCTGCACGAGCTCGCCGGGGGCGTAGAGCGAGTAGGTGACGATCGACTGGGCGTCCATGAACATGGCGCCGCCTCCGCTGATGCGCCGCACGACCTCGAAGCCGTGCTCGGCGGCCGCGTCGAGGTCGACCTCGTTGCGGAGCGACTGGAAGCTGCCGATGACGACGGCGGGCTGGTCCCACTCCCAGAAGCGGAGGGTGGGCTGGCGGCGGCCGGCCCCCACCTCCTCGGTCAGGACCTGGTCGAGGGCGAGGTGCATGTTCGGCGAGACGGGCGCGTCGTGGATGATCTGCCAGTCGTGGTCGCGCCAGTCGGTCGCCTTCGAGAGGCTGCGGCGGATGGCCGTCGCGACGGCGTCGGGCGAGAAGCCGAGCAGGACGGCGTCGTCGGGGAGGCCCGCCTTGATCGCCGCGGCGATGGACGCCGCGTCGGACTCGACCGGCAGGCCGTTCACCGCACGGTCGATGGCGTCGAGCGCCGTGTCGGGCTCGAGGAAGAAGTCGCCCGCGAGCCGGAACTCGGCGATGCGGCCCTCGCGCACCTCCAGGTCGACCACCACGAGCTTGCCGCCAGGGACCTTGTACTCACCGTGCATGGCTGCAGCCTATGCCTGCGCGGTCTGCGCTGGTCTTGTCGCAGATGCCGACCGCAGCGGCGTGATCCGGCCCGCAACCCCTGGATATCCCACTATGCGAGGCCCTGCGGTCGGCATCTGCGGCCTGGGCAGGTCAGGGCGAGTGCACGCGGCGGGCCAGGGGCGCGGCGGCGAGGTCAGGGGCGGGGGCGCGGGAGGCGGGCGTCGAGCCACGCGACGAGGTCGGCGAAGACCTGGGCCCGGTTCGTCTCCTTGAAGACCTCGTGCCGGGCGCCGTCGTAGACGACGAGCTCGACGTCCGTGAGGCCGCTGCGCGACACGTAGGCCTCGGCGAGCTTGCGGGCGCTCTCCTCGCCGCCGAGCGGGTCGTCTCCCCCCACGAGGACGAGCAGCGGCACGTCGCGGTCGAGCTGCTTGGCCGGGCGCCCGAGCAGCCGCAGCGCGTCGCGCCAGCCGAACAGGGTCGCGACCTTCGCGTCGACGGCGAGCGGGTCGGCCGCCATCTCGGCCGCGACCGCCGGGTCGCGGCTCAGCCACTCGAACCCGGTCGTGCCGAGGTGCGCGTGCCGGGCGTTGAGGTCGCCGCCGTTCATGCTGCCGGGAACCCGGTACGCGGTCCCGCTCAGCACGACGGCGTCGTAGAGCGAGGCCCGCTCGTCGACGATCTTCTGGAGCATCAGCGACCCCCACGAGTGGCCGAGCGCCACGAGGGGGAGGCCGGGTGCGTCGTCGCGGATGATCCCCGTGAACTGGACGACCGCCTCCACCGCTCCCCGCAGTCCCGACGGGCCGAGGCGGCCGAGCTTCGTGTGGTCGCCGCCGTGCTGCCCGAGGCCGGTCGCGCCGTGCCCGAGGTGGTCGTCGGCGTAGACCGTCCAGCCGGCGCGGACGAGCTCCTGCGCCAGCTCCTCGTAGCGGAGCGCGTGCTCGCCCACGCCGTGCATCAGCTGGACGGAGCCGCGTGGGTCGGCCGCTCGCCAGACGTACCAGTGGACGGTGACGCCGTGGGCGTCGACGAACGTGTGGTCGCCTCGCGCGGCGGAGAAGGTGGGCACGGTGTCATCCTCGCATCGTGCGGCCGTGGGCGGCCGGCGGCTCGGCGCCAGGGGCGACTCGAGCTGCAGAACCCGACCTGAAGGGCTGCAACCACCGGATATCGAGGTGTTGCAGCCCAGGCATGGCCCGAACAGTCGGCATTTTCGGAACCGGAACCGGAACCGGAACCGGAACCGGGAACGGAGCCCGGAGCCCGGGGCCTACGCCGCGCACCCCCCGGCGCACACGGGGCGTGCGCAGGGCCGGAGGGTGCGGAGGGTGCGCGGACCGCGCCGGGCAGGTCAGCGGCGGTCGTCGACGTCGGTGCGGAGCACCCCGAAGGAGGCGTCGAGGTCGACGTCGACCTCGGTCCCGTCGTCGAGGCGCACGTCGACCTCGTACGCGGTGTCGCCGTCGTCGCTGCGGTCGGCGTCGGTCACGGTGCCCCCGCCGGCAGCGGCGATCGCGGCCGCGGCGGCCTGGTCGAAGTCGGCTCCGACGAGGTCGTCGTCGTCCGTGCGGGAGGTGCTGCCCGAGGTGCTGTCGGAGCCGGGCGTGCTCGACGAGTCGTCGGAGAGGTCGCCGTCACGGCCGGAGTCGTCGTCGCCGTCACGGCCGGAGTCGTCGTCGCCGTCACGGTCGTCGTCGATGCGCGACGAGGAGACGCTGAAGTCGTCGCCCAGCAGCACGGTGCTCTCGCGGCCGTCGGGCAGCACGACGTCGACCTCGTAGCCGGGCAGGCCGTCGTCGAGACGGTCGACGTCGGTGACGGTGCCTCCGCCGGTCTCGGCGAGCGCCGCCTCCTGCGCACGGTCGTTCGCCGCGCCGCCGACGCGGTCGTCGAGGGTCGACGCGACGGCCACGCCGCCGCCGCCCAGCACGAGGATCCCGACGACCCCGCCGGCGACGAGGAGGGACTTCTTGCTCTTCAGGACGTTCTTCACGGTGTCTCCGATCGTGGGGCCGCGGTGCGGCGGGCGGTGCTCTCTCGAGCGATGACCCCACTGTCTCGGGCAGCCCCTGAAGCGCCCCTGAAGCGACCTGAAGGAACGTTCAGCGACCACCGCCGCCGCCGTGCGTCGCCGCACGGCCGGGCAGCGGGGCGTGCGCCGCAGGGACCTCGGGCGACGAGGAGGCGGGGCCGGGCAGGCAGGTCAGGAGGCGTCGGCCGGCAGGTCGACGACGAAGCGCGCCCCGCCGAGCGGTGACGTCTCGACCCGCACCGAGCCGCCGTGCACGCGCACGATCTCGGCGACGATGGCGAGGCCGAGGCCGCTGCCTCCGGCGTCGCGGTCGCGGGCCTCGTCGAGGCGGACGAAGCGCTCGAAGATCCGGGCGCGGTCGTCCGCGGCGACCCCCGCACCGTCGTCGTCGACGGTCAGCACCGCGCGGCCGTCGGCCGTCTCGACGAGCCCCACGGCCACCGCCGAGCGCGCGTGCCGGGAGGCGTTCGCGACGAGGTTGCGGACGACCTGGCCGAGCAGCCCCTCGTCGCCGCGCACTCGTGCCGGCCCCACGGCCGTGGCGTCGACGGAGACGCCCGCACCCGCACCCGCACCCGACCGCAGGCGGGCCGCCTCCGTCAGCACGAGGTCGTCGAGGTCGACGGGTCGGCGGGCGACGCCGAGCGCGCCCTCGTCGGCGCGGGCGAGGACCAGCAGTCCCTGCACCAGGGAGGTGAGGCGCGCCTCCTCGCCGAGGACGGTGCCGGCCAGCGCGCGCCCGTCGATGCTCTCGGGGTGCAGCAGCGCGACCTCGGCGTGCTGGCGGATCGTCGCGAGCGGCGTCTTCAGCTCGTGCGAGGCGTCGCCGACGAAGCGCCGCTGCGCGGTCGCGGAGGCGTCCAGCCGGTCGAGCATGCCGTTCAGGGTCGAGGCGAGCCGCGACACCTCGTCTCCCCCGCCCGGGTCGGCGAGGCGGTGCGACAGGTTCGCGGCGGTCACGTCGGCGACCTCGCGGCGCATCGACTCGACCGGGCGCAGCGCCCGCCCGACCACGAACCAGGTCGTCACCCCCAGCACGAGCAACGCCACGGGGACGGCCACGCCGAGCGTGAGCAGGCTGGCCGAGGAGGCGGCCTGCGCCTCGTCGAGGGAGCGTGCGGCCACGACGTCCCACCGTGTGGTGACGGTCTGGACGTCGAGGTCGTCGTCGTCCTCGGCAGCAGCGGCCGCGCTCGCGTCCTCGGCGGCCTCCCGCGCGTCGTCGGCGGCGTCGCGTGCGGCCTCGGCGGCGTCGTCGTCGTCGAGCGCGTCGTCGTCGTCGGACGGGGACTCCGGCGGCTCGGTCTCGGAGGAGGGGCTCGCGCTCGGGCTCGGGCTCGGGCTCGACGACGGCGAGGGAGTCGACGTGGTCGTGCTCACCGACTCCGCACCGTCGGTCTCGACGACGAAGTCGTCCCCGTCGAGCGAGACCCGGCTGCCCGAGGAGGCCCCCGCGAGCTGTCGCGCGTACCCGGCGAGGTCGTCGTCGCCGCCGGTCGCGACGAGCTGCCCCGCAGAGTCGAAGACGGCCACGAGGGCCCCGTCCGCGTCGCCCGAGACGGCGACGGCCGGGCTGGAGCCGCCCGCGAGCGCGGCCACGGCACGGTCGACGTCGGCGGACGCGGCGGAGCGCGGGGCGTCCGCGAGCACCGCCTGCTGCACCAGCGCGAAGACGAGCGCGAACGCACCGAGCGTCAGCGCCACGGCGAGCACGGCGGCCGCGGTGATGCGGAGGCGCAGCGAGCCACGGCGACCCCGGCGACCGACGCGACCGGCGTCGTCAGCCACCCCGCGCCTCCAGCCGGTAGCCGGCCCCGCGCAGGGTGACGATCGACTCGCGGCCGAAGGGCCGGTCGACCTTGTTGCGGAGGTGCCGGACGTACACCTCGACGATGTTCGGGTCGCCCTCGAAGTCGTCGTTCCAGACGCCGTCGAGCACCTCGCGCTTCGTGACGACGCTGCCGGCACGGCGCATGAGGAACTCGAGCACGGCGAACTCGCGACTCGTCAGCTCGATCTGCTCGTCGCCGCGGCGGACGTCGCGCGACGCCGGATCGAGCCGCAGGTCGCCGGCCTCGAGGACGACCGGGCGCTCCCGGGCCCCGCGGCGGACGAGGGCACGGAGGCGCGCGAGCAGCACCGCGAACGAGAACGGCTTCGTGAGGTAGTCGTCGGCACCGGTGTCGAGGGCCTCGACCTGGTCCCACTCGCCGTCCTTGGCCGTGAGCATGATGACCGGCGTCCAGTCGCCTCCTTCGCGCATCGCCCGGCAGACGGCGTATCCGCTCATGCCGGGCAGCATGATGTCGAGGACGACCACGTCGTAGCTGCCCTCGCGCGTGCGCCAGAGCGCGTCGGTGCCGGTGCCCGCCACGTCGACGGCCATGCCCTCGGCCTCGAGCCCGACGCGGAGCCCCTCGGCCAGCGTCGGCTGGTCCTCGACGACGAGCACGCGCACGACCGCCCCTTCCTCGCGCGCACCCTGCCCGCGTGCCCATCCTGGCGCGGGCGCGCTGAAGCGGGGCTGAAGCGGCGCCTCCCCGTCGGGCCCGCAGCGTGCCCGGGTGCAGGTGCGGCGGGTTCCCGTCGCCGCCGGCGGGTCAGCGCGGACCCGCCGTGGACGACGGGAACCCGCCGCACCCCGCTCACGCGGCCACGCGAGCGGGATCGCGCGGGCTAGTGCGCCGAGTAGCCGCCGTCGACGAGGTGGTAGCTGCCCGAGATGAACGACGCCTCGGGGCTGAGGAGGAACAGCACGAGCGCCGCGACCTCGGAGTCGGTGCCGAGGCGGCCCGACGCGTGCTGGCCCTCGAGGGCGTGCAGCTCGTCGGTCGACATCGACGAGCGGACGAGCGGCGTGTCGATGAAGCCCGGGCCGACGGCGTTGGTGCGGACGCCCTGTGCCGTGTACTCGAGCGCCGCGACCTTGGTCAGGCCGATGAGCGCGTGCTTGCTCGTGACGTAGGCCGCGTTCTTCGCGATGCCGACCGAGCCGAGCACGGAGGCCATGTTGACGACGGCTCCGCCGCCGGCCTCCACCATCGCGGGCAGCTGGAACTTCAGGCCGTAGAAGACGCCGTCGAGGTCGACCGAGCGGACCCTGTCCCAGGCGGCGATGTCGTAGTCGCCGATCGTCTGCGGCGCGGCGCCGATGCCGGCGTTGTTGACGGCGAGGTGCAGGGCCCCGTAGGTCTCCTTCGCGAACGCGACGGCCGCCTCCGAGTGCTCCCACTTCGCGGTGTTCTGCTCGAAGGCGGAGGCGGTGCCGCCCGCGGCCGTGATCTCGTCGACGATGCCCTGCGCCGCGTCGACCTTGATGTCGGTGACGACGACGGACGCGCCCTCCGCCGCGAGCTGGCGCGAGACCTCGGCGCCGATGCCGCTCCCGCCGCCGGTCACGATCGCCGTCTTGCCGCTGAACTTGCCCATGCTGTCGCTTCTTCCTCGTGTCGTGTGGGGCTCCTCGATGAGCCGTCCTCGACGATACGCCTGCATGGACCTCGGGGCAACAGGTGTCGCACATCGCAGACGATCGTTTACTTAGGCGAGCTAAATGATTAGGCTGGTGCTCGATGACCGACGCCACCGCCACCGCACCCGCCCGCCGCACCGTCCCGCACGCCCAGCTCGCCTCCGACGTGCGCGGCTCCGTGCTCCGGCTCGCCCGCCGGATGCGACAGCAGAAGGCCGACGTCGACGTCTCCGACGCGCAGATGGCCGCTCTCGGCTACGTCTTCCAGGAGCAGCCCCTCACCATCGGCGCGCTCACTGAGCACGAGGGCGTCACTCCCCCGTCGATGAACCGCACGGTCGGCAAGCTCGTCGACGCCGGACTGCTCAGCCGCCGGGTCGACGACGACGACCGGCGCCGGGTGGTGCTCGAGACGACGGAGGCGGGTGCCGCGTTCGTGTTCGAGACCCGACGCCGCCGCGACGAGTGGCTGGTGCCGCGGCTGGCCGCGCTGACCGCCGACGAGCGACGCACCCTGGCCGACGCCACCGAGATCCTGCGGAAGCTGAACCGGTCGTGAGCGCGATGTTCCGCTCGCTCGGCCTCTACAACTACCGGCTGTGGTTCGGGGGCGCGCTCGTCTCGAACACGGGCACGTGGATGCAGGCCACCGCGCAGGACTGGCTCGTGCTCACCCACCTCACCGACCACGACGCGACCGCGGTCGGCATCACCATGGCGCTGCAGTTCGCGCCGCCGATCCTGCTCGTGCCGATCACCGGCCTCATCGCCGACCGGTTCGACCGGCGCCGCATGCTGATGCTCACCCAGGGCACGATGGCGCTGCTCGGCCTGGCCCTCGGCCTGCTGGTGCTCACCGACGTCGCGCAGCTCTGGATGGTGTGGGTGTTCGCCCTCCTGCTCGGCACCGTGAACGCCATCGACGCCCCGATCCGCCAGAGCTTCGTCTCGGAGCTCGTCCCCCAGGGGCACCTCTCGAACGCCGTCTCGCTGAACTCGGCCTCGTTCAACGGCGCGCGCCTCCTCGGCCCGGCCGTCGCCGGCGTGCTGATCGCGAGCGTGGGCACCGGCTGGGTCTTCCTCATCAACGCGGCGTCGTTCGCCGCGGTGCTGCTGTCGCTGCGGTTCATCCGGGTGTCGCAGCTCGAGCACAAGCCGCCGGTGTCGCGGGCGAAGGGCCAGATCCGCGAGGGGTTCCGCTACGTGAAGGGGCGCCCCGACCTGCTCGTCGTCTTCACGATGATCTTCGTGATCGGCACCTTCGGCCTCAACTTCCCGATCTTCACGTCGACGATGGCCAGCGTCGAGTTCGGCGTCGACGCCAGCGGGTTCGGCCTGCTCTCGTCGTGCATCGCCGTGGGGTCGCTGACCGGCGCCCTGCTCTCGGCGCGACGCGAGCGCCCGCGGATGCGGGTGCTGGTGCTGGCCGCCGCCTCCTTCGGGGTGACCTGCACCGTCGCCGCGCTGATGCCCAGCTACTGGACGTTCGCCGCCGTGCTCGTCACCGTCGGGCTGTCGTCGATCACGCTGATGACCACGGCCAACAGCACGGTGCAGCTGTCGACCGCGCCCGAGATGCGCGGTCGCGTGATGGCGCTGTACATGGCGATCTTCACGGGCGGCACGCCGCTCGGCGCCCCGATCGTGGGCTGGGTCGCCGACACGGCCGGGCCTCGCTGGGCGATCGGCGTCGGCGCCGCCGCCGGCTTCGTCGCCGCCGGGATCGCCGTCGTCTGGCTCGTGCGCCGGCAGCACCTGCGGGTGCGGCGCGTGGCACCGGTCGCCGCGTCCGCGGACGCCGGCGTCGTGCGGCGGATCGCCCCGCGGCTCGTGCCGCACTTCACCGTCGAGCACGACGGCGACGGGGGCCGACCCGCGCGGGAGCGGCGCGACGAGGCCGCCGCCGTGCTGGCCGCCGACGAGGTCGCGTCGCGCACGGCGTGAGCGCGTGGCCGCTGAGCGCAAGGGGCCACCACGGTCGGGCCGCCCGGCGTACAGTCCGCCCATGACGAGTCCTCGGGTCTGATCCGGCCCCGCGGCGTCCCGTCGTGGAGGGTCCCGACATGGGCAGGACAGCGCGGTGCGCGGCAGCGGCTCTCGCCGCCGTCGTCGCCGGAGGCGCGCTCGGCCTGGCAGCGGACGCCCGCGCCGTCGACGGCCCCTACGACTACGTCGCGGTCTCGTTCCTGCTGCTGGCGTCCGCGCTCGTCGTCGGCGGCGTGGTCGTGCTGCTCGTCGCTCTGGCCGACCGCGTCCTCGGACGGTTGCCCGCGTCGGGCATGTCGCCACCGTCGACGGTCGCACCCGCTGACCGCCTCGCCCCCGCACTCTCCCCCACCTCGTCGACCCCTCCACCGACCGTCGTGCCCCCCGCGCAGGAGGCGGTGCCCGGGTCGGCGTCGCCGGTCACGACGTCCGTCGTGGCTGCAGGCACGTCCGCCGACTCCGTCGGCGGCCCAGCCCCGCTGTCCGCGGCCCGGACCGCCGCACACCGCCACGCGGCGACGGCCCGACGAGCCGCCGGTGCCGCCACGCGTCGTGCGGGGCAGCACGCCTCGACGGCGCAGCGCGCGGCGACCACGTCGGTCGCGGCAGCGGTGGCGCGGTCGGTCGCGGCGGTCCGCTCGACGACCGGCAGGCGGGGCCCCGCTGCAGAGGCGACGACCGCCGGCTCAGGAGTCACCGACGGTGCAGGCACCCCCGACGCAGCTCGCGACGAGGCCGTGCCCGGCGTCCGACCGGGCTGACCTAGGCTCGCGCCATGGACGAACGTCGACCGGATCCCCCCTGCGAGCGCACGGGCCGTGGCGCCGGGGCCGCGTCCGTGGTCGCGACAGTCGCCGCGGCGACGGCGCTCGTGGTCGGGCTCGCAGGCTGCTCGGCCACGATGCCCGCAGCGACGAGCGGAGCAGCCGCCGCGGGCGGTGCGGGTGCGGCGCCCTCGGGGGCGACCGGTGCTGCCGACCCAGGCCGCGCCTCCGGCGCCGACCTCTGGCCCGCCGGAGCCGGCTTCGACTACCAGCTCGGCGGTGCCTCCCCCGTGCCCGACGGCGTGACGGTCGTCGCCCGCGACAGCACCGACGAGCCCGCCGGCGCCGGGTTCGACATCTGCTACGTGAACGGGTTCCAGACGCAGCCCGGTGCGATCTGGCCCGAGTCCCTGCTGCTGCACGACGCCTCCGGCGGGCTGCTCGTCGACCCCGGCTGGCCGGACGAGCACCTCTTCGACACCTCCACCGCCGACGCGAGGGAGGCGCTGGCCGAGCTGCAGGCTCCGGTCATCGACGGCTGCGCGGCGGCCGGTTTCGACGCGGTGGAGTTCGACAACCTCGACTCGTACAGCCGCTCCGACGGCGCGCTCGACCTCGACGACGCGGTCGCCTTCGCGACGCTGCTCGTCGCGCGCACGCACCAGGCAGGCCTCGCCGCCGGCCAGAAGAACACCGCCGAGCTGGAGGCGCGCGGCCGCGACGAGATCGGCTTCGACTTCGCCGTCGTCGAGGAGTGCGACCTGTACTCCGAGTGCGGGGCCTTCACGGACGTGTACGGCGACCACGTGCTCGCGATCGAGTACACGGACGACCTGCGCGACACGGTCGAGGGGCTGTGCTCGCGCGAGTCGACCCCGCACAGCACGGTCGTGCGCGACCGCGATCTCGTGCCCGCGGACGACCCCGCGTACTCGTTCACCCACTGCTGACCCTGAGTGAATGTCGGCGGGTTCCCGTAGCCCGCGGCGGGTCAGCGCCCACCCGCCACGCATGACAGGAACCCGCCGCACGCCACAGGAACCCGCCGCATGCCACAGCGACCCGCCGACTCTCGCTCGCACGCGGGAGGAGCTGCGGCGCGCGGCTACGCCTCGCGCGTGATCTCCACCGTCACGAACAGCGACGACGCGCCCGACCCCGCGTACACCCCGCGCAGCGGCGGCACGTCGCGGTAGTCCCGGCCGTGGCCGACGACCACGTGACGGTCGCCGATGTCGATCAGGTTGGTGGGGTCGTAGCCGTGCCAGGCGCCGCAGAACCACTCGATCCAGGCGTGCGACTCGCCCGTGACCGTCTCGCGCAGCTCCGCCGACGGCCGTGGGTGCAGGTACCCGCTGACGTACCGCGCCGGGATCCCCGCCGCGCGGAGCGCCCCCACGGTCACGTGCGCGATGTCCTGGCACACGCCGGCCCGGGCGGCCCAGCTCTCGGCGGCCGTCGTCTTCACGTTGGTGACGCCGGGCAGGTACCGGACCGCGCCTCCTACCCTCTGGCAGATCTCCATCGCGGTCGAGCAGGGCGAGGTCGACGCCCCCTTCGCCTCGAGGGCCAGGTCGACCAGGTCGGCCGGCGGCGCCGTCAGCGGCGTCTGCTCGAGGTGCTCGACGAACTGGGCGGTGGCGCCGGCGACCCGGGCCAGGTCGTCCCAGCCCGTCGTCGTCTCGGGGTGCAGCACCGGGCGCAGCTCGACGGTCGACGTCGCCGTCAGCGACAGCTGCCGGTGCGGCAGCAGCACCTCGAACGCCGACACCCGGGTGCCCCAGTAGTCGACGTACTCGTGCGTCCCCGCGGCCGGGTCGATGCGGAGGTGCGACGAGAGGACGAACTGCCCCTCGGCGTGCGCCGGCAGCATGCGCGCCTCGTTGTAGCTCGCGACGGCCTCGCCGGCGTAGGAGAAGCCGGTGTGGTGGCGGATCCGCAGCCGGCTCACGATCGCTCACCGACCCAGGTCGGCGCCGCGCTGGTCGGGAAGTACCGCTGACGGATCGCCTCGGAGGCGGCGCTCGTCGCCGCCTGGACGGCGTCCATCTGGGCCGGCAGGTCGTCGAGGATGTCGCCGATCGGCCGGAACTCGAGCTCGCTGCGCATCTGCCCGAGGATCCGCACGCCGCCGTCGGTCGCGATCACCCGCCCGTTCGACGGCTCGACCTCGCGGAGGCACGCCTCGGCGCGGCTGACCGCGAACATCACGCTGCGCGGGAACAGCCGGTCGAGCAGCAGGAACTCCGCCGCGTTGCGGGCGCTCGGCACGCCCCGGTAGGTGCGCAGGTAGGCCTCGTAGGCGCCGCACGAGCGGAGGATCGTCGTCCACGACGGCCCGGACGCCTCGGTCAGCGTGCGCGTGGCGAGCAGCCGCGCCGTCATGTCGGCGCGCTCGATCGAGCGGCCGAGCGTGAAGAACTGCCACACCTCGTCGCGGCTCGTGGCGCTCTCGATGATCCCCACGGCGAGCGCGCTCCGCTCCCGCACCCAGGCGAAGAACTCGTGCACCTTGTCGTCCGCGACCTTGCGCGGCATGCGGGCACGGGTCGTGTTGAGGCACTCCCACAGCTCGGTCGAGACGATCTCGCGAGCCCGTCGGGCGTTCTCCCTGGCGGCGCCGAGCGAGTAGGCGATGGAGGCCGGGTCGTGCCGGTCGACGGCGAGCCGCGCGAGCACGTCGCCTCGTGTCAGCGCCTCGTCCGAGGCGGCCTCGCTGCCCATCACCGCGAGGAGGCTGCGGCAGGCGGTGTCCTCGTCGATCCACGGGTCCTCGAGCAGCAGCTGCAGGTGCACGTCGAGGATGCGCGCCGTCCCGTCGGACCGCTCGATGTACCGGCCGATCCAGAAGAGGCTCTCGGCGATGCGGCTCAGCATGGTCGTCCTTCGGTCGTGGTGGCGGGTCTCGCCTGCTGCTGCTGCTGCTGTTGCTGCTGTTGCTGTTGCTGCTGCGCCTGCTGGTCGTTGCGGGGGTCGTCCTGGGGGGCGTGGTCGGGCGTGTGGTCGGCCGCCGCGGCCGCCGCAGCCGCCGCCTCCGGAGTGATCACCGGGATCGACTGCGTCGGCGTCGTCTGCTCGGCGATGAGGGCGCTCACGTCGTGGCCTGCCCAGGCCGCCACGTCGCCGCCGACGATCCAGGTGTCCTTCGACCCGCCTCCCTGGCTGCTGTTCACGACGAGCTGACCGGCGGGCAGGGCCACGCGCGTCAGTCCGCCGGGCAGCACCCACACGTCGTCGCCGTCGTGCACGGCGAACGGCCGCAGGTCGGCGTGGCGGGGCTGGAGGCCGTCGTCGACGAGGGTGGGGATGGTGCTCAGCTGCACGACCGGCTGCGCGATCCAGCCGCGCGGGTCCTGCTGCAGGCGCGTGCGGAGCTCGTCGAGCTCGCGTCGGCTCGCGGCCGGCCCCACGACGAGCCCCTTGCCGCCGGAGCCGTCGACGGGCTTGACCACCAGCTCGTCGAGGCGGTCGAGCACTTCCTCGAGGGCGCCCGGATCCTCGAGGCGCCAGGTGCGCACGTTCGGCAGCAGCGCCTCCTCGCCCAGGTAGTAGCGGATCAGCTCGGGCAGGTACGTGTAGACGAGCTTGTCGTCGGCGACGCCGTTGCCCACCGCGTTCGCGATGGTGACCGTGCCGAGACGCGCGGCCATCAACAGGCCGGGCGAGCCGAGCACCGAGTCGGCGCGGAACTGCAGCGGGTCGAGGAACTCGTCGTCGACCCGGCGGTAGATCACGTCGACCCGCTCGGGGCCGCCCGTCGTGCGCATGAAGACGCGGCCGCCCGAGCAGTAGAGGTCGCGGCCCTCGACGAGCTCGACGCCCATCAGCCGGGCCAGCAGGGTGTGCTCGTAGTACGCCGAGTTGAAGACCCCGGGGGTCAGCACGACCACCGTCGGCTCGTCGACCCCCGACGGCGCGCTCTTCTTGAGGGCGGCGAGGAGGCGGGCGGGATAGTCGCCCACGGGGCGCACCTTCATCGAGACGAAGAGCTCGGGCAGCGTCTGTGCCATCACCCGCCGGTTCGAGATCACGTAGCTGACCCCGCTGGGCACGCGGACGTTGTCCTCGAGGACGCACCAGGCGCCGGACTCGTCGCGGATCAGGTCGATGCCGCTGACCTGGATGCGCACGCCGTTCGCCGGGTCGATGCCCGCGGCCTGGCGGTGGAAGTGGCTCGAGCTCGTGATGAGCCCCGCGGGGATCACCCCGTCGGCGACGGCCCGCTGCGGTCCGTAGACGTCGGCGAGGAACGCCTCCAGCGCCTTGACCCGCTGCTTCACCCCTTTCTCGACGTCGAGCCACTCGTCGTGCTCGATCACGCGGGGCACCGCGTCGAGGGGGAACGGTCGCTCCTCGCCGGCGAAGTCGAAGGTGACGCCCTGCGCGAGGTACGAGTCGGCGAGGGCCGCGGTGCGGCCGCGCAGGTCGTCCTGCGTCATGCCCTCGAGGGTCGCGTGGATCTCTTGGTAGGCCCGGCGGACCTCGCGGTCGGAGGCGAACATCTCGTCCCAGGCGGGCGCCGGCTGCCTCGCGGAGGAGCCCCTGGCCGGGGTCGCCGCGGCGTAGCGGTCGAAGAGGTCTGCCATGGCTCGACGCTACTGACGGGGTGTTGCGACGGTGTTTCCGGGCGGTTGCGGGCGGGGACGGGACTCCCGGCCGGGCCCTGTCAGGGCTTGGTCGGGAGCCCGTCGGGGCTTGATCGGAGCCTGGTCGGGGCCCGGTCGAGCCGCCGAGCGAGTTCTCGGCGGTCTCATCCGCACGGGCGAGACGCCGCACAGGCGCGGGGACTAGCGTCGACGGAACACGTCAACGTTCCCTGGGAGGACCCATGAGTTTCCGATTCTTGCTCATCGCCATCATCGCGTTCATCGCCTACACCTTCGGCGCGAAGGCCGGGCACGGTCGCTACAAGCAGATCTCGGGCTACGTCGGCTCGTTCTGGAACGACCCCCAGGTCAAGAAGGCCCGCAAGAGCGCCAAGAAGAACGTCGCCGTCGCCCGCAAGGCCGCGATCAAGAAGGCCAAGAAGGCCTCGCGCTGACCTGAGCGCACGTCCGTCGACGAGGCCCGTCCCGCTGAGCGGGGCGGGCCTCGCCGTGTGCGCGGCAGGCGCGGCAGGCGCTGCAGGCGCGGCAGGCGCGGCAGGCGCTGCAGGCGCTGCCGTAGCGTGGGCGGATGATCCCCGACGCGTCCTCGGCCGGTGACGAGCGCCTCCTCGTGGTGCCGGAGCCCGTGCTCGCCGCGGCCGACGGCGCCACCGTCACGCCGGTGTGGCTGAACGAGGCAGGAGGCGTGACGTACCGCCTGGGGGACGGTCCCGGCCGGCGCTTCGCCAAGTGGGCGCCGCACGGCAGCGGGCTCGACCTGCACGCCGAGGAGATGCGCCTGCGCTGGGCCGTCGAGCACGCCGTCGTGCCGCGGGTCCTCGAGATCGGCAGCGACGACGAGGGCGACCACCTCGTGACCGCGGGCCTGCCCGGCCGCAGCGCAGTCGACCTGCGGTGGGTGCGCGACCCGGAGCGTGCGGTGCGGGCGGCAGGGCACGGGCTCCGCGTGCTGCACGACGCCCTGCCGGTGGACGACTGCCCCTTCAGCTGGTCGGTGGAGGACCGGATCGCGACGAGTGCGCGGGCGCGCACCGCGCCTCCTTCGTCGCACCCCGACTCGCTGGGGCCGGCCCCCGAGGTCGACCGTCTCGTGGTGTGCCACGGCGACCCGTGCGTGCCGAACACGCTGCTGCTCGACGACGGAACCTGGTCGGGCCACGTCGACCTCGACGCGCTCGGGGTCGCCGACCGCTGGGCCGACGTCGCCGTCGCCACGATGAGTCTCGAGTGGAACTACGGCCCCGGCTGGGAGGCCGTCTGGCTCGACGCCTACGGGATCGACCCCGACCCGGTGCGGACCGCCTTCTACCGCGGGCTCTGGAACGCGACCTGAGGAGCTGCCCGCGTCGGGCGTCGCGTCGGAGCCGGCGGGTCGTCGTCGCCCGCGGCGGGTCCGAGTCGCGTGCGGCGGGTCCGAGTCGTGTGCGGCGGGTTCCCGTCGCCCGCGGCGGGTCAACGCTGACCCGCCGTCGACGACGGGAACCCGCCGACTACGCGTCGAACTGCGCAGCCCAGGCGTCGAGCCGCTCGAAGACGGCGGACTGGGCCGCGACCGACGCACGCCAGTCGTCGCCGAGCGTGAGCCCGTGATCGGCCCCCGGGACGGTGACGACGTCAGCTCGGGCGACCAGCCCGGCAGGCTGCCAGAACGGGTCGGCGTCGCCGGCCACGACGAGGTGCTCAGGGCCGGCGTCGACGAGCGCCGTCCGGACGGGGCCGTTGGTGCTGAGCGGCGTGAGCCAGGCGCCGGCCACGCCCTCGCGGAGCGCCCACGGCAGGGCGAGCGTCCCGAGGGACTTCGCCACGACGACGCACGGGCCTCTCGCCCCGGCGAGGCGGGCTGACTCGCGAGCCGCGACCGCCTCCTCCTCGATGAGCGGGACGGGGTCGCCTTCACCGGAACGGGCGTCGAACGACCAGGTGACCACCTCCACGTGCCAGCCGCGGGCGGCGAGGACGGCCCCCGACCAGGCGAGCAGCGGCGCCGCGACCGGGTAGCCGGCCCCCGGCAGCAGCACGGCCACGGGCGAGCCGGGTTCGCGGGCGGCGGCAAGGGTGCGCGACGACATGCCCCCGAGCCTAGGAGGCGCGGTGCGGGCCCCGGGAGCACCCTCTCGTCGACATCGCAGGGGAGAAGGGACACGACGGGGGTGGGCCCAGGCCCAAGGCGTCCCTTCTCGCCGCAGTCGGGCGGGCGGGCGGCGCAAGGCGGGCGGGCGGCCGGCGCAAGGCGGGCGGCGGCCGGCGGCCGGCGGCCGGGTCAGGTGGTGCGCCGCTGCGCTCGCCAGCGGCGGGCCAGGTCGCGGCCGTACAGCACGGCCGCGACGTAGTGCCCGACGAGCCCGAGCAACAGCACGAAGCTGCTCACGACCACGAGCAGCTGCCCGAGCACCTCGGGGCCGTCGCCGCCCTCGGAGCCGCGCCACTCGGCCACCACGGCGACGCCGACGAGCAGCATCAGCAGGCCGACGAAGATCAGCGCGGTGCGGACCTTGCCCACCCACGTCACGGGGAAGGAGGCGCCCCCGAACGCGATCAGCGCGATCAGGCTCAGCACCACGTCGGGCAGCAGGATCAGCACGAACACCGGCCAGCTGAGCAGCCCGCCCAGCCAGAAGGCCAGCACCACGACGATGACCGTGAGCCGGTCGGCCACCGGGTCGAGCCAGGCGCCCAGCTCGGAGGTGGTGTGGGTGCGGCGCGCGACGAAGCCGTCGACGAAGTCGGTGAGGAACACGACCGCGATGACGACCATCGACGACCAGTAGCGCTCGTCGACGATGAGCACGACGAAGACCGGCAGCAGGAGGAGGCGGAGGGCCGTGATCGCGTTCGGCACGGTCCGCCACTCGTCGGTGCGGAAGAGGCGGTCGACGAGCTGCACGGGGGCTCCTGGGGTCACGGGGCGGGGCGGCGACGAACCGGGGAGGGCGTCGTGACGATCCTAGGCGGCGGCTCGCGGCGCCACGTCGGGCACGGGACGTCGCCCGTCAGTACCCGTAGCCCTCGAGCGAGCCAGGCGACGTGTCTCCGTCGATGAACACGTAGCAGAGCACCTCACGGTCGCCCTCCGACCAGCTCTGCTCGGTGGGCGACAGGTAGCCGAAGTCGACCTCCGAGTCGTCCCACGGGAGGCCGACGAACGACTCGAACTCGTCGTAGCACCCCTCGTCGGAGAAGGCCGACATGGCCTCTTCGCCCGGCCAGCTCGACTGCGTGGCCTCGACCACCGCGTACGCCTCGTTGTCGTGCTCGTCGTCGCACGACTGGCTGTCGACGCTCTCGACGTCGCCGGGCCCCTCCGCGTCGCCGAGGCCGAAGGCGAAGCAGTCGCCCACCTCGACGTCGAACGCCGAGGTGTCGGGCACGCCGCCGGTCGTCCCGGACCCGACGCTCGGCGAGGTCGACGCGGACGCGAGCTCGGCAGCCGAGTGCGCGACGGCGACGGCGGCCGCGGTGCCGCCTGCCAGCACGAGCAGGCCGGCCGCGACGAGGCCGCCGATCAGGAGGCCCCTGCGGCGCGGAGGTCGAGCCGACGGGGCGGACCAGGCTGTCGCAGGCGCCGCCGTGGCGTACGAGGCGTACGGCGTGGCCGGCGCGTACGGCGTGACCGGCGCAGCCGGGGCTGCCGTGGCGTACGGGGCCGGCGCGGGGGCGCCGAAGACCGCCGGGCCGGGGATCGCAGGAGGAGCGGACCGCGACGAGCGGGTGAACGGAGCGTCCGCCTCCTGCGCGCCGATCGCCTCGACCCAGCGCCAGACGGAGGCGACGACGGCGGTGGCGACGACGGGGGCGTCGGCCTGCAGCGGCACGGCCAGGAACTCGCGACGGCGCTCGCCCGGAGGGGTCTCGCCGCCCTGGTCGGCCCAGAGGCCCGCGACGAACCAGGCGGCGCCGTCGTCGGCGAGGTCGAGGAACGCGCGGTGGCCGAGACGGACCCGGACCGCCCCACGAGGGTCGGCCGAGTACGCGGACGGGACGACGGCGATCTCGGCCCCCGTCAGGTCGTGGCGTAGCAGGCCGGCCAGGCGCTCGAGGTCGGCGGGCGAGGGAGGGATCGACGGCGACACGGGCTGCTCCTGACGGGCGGGGCCGGGTGCGACGGCTCCTCGACGGCGGACCGGGTGGGTTCGCCGCGAGGATCGTATCCCGAGCCGCCGACCTCGGACAGGCCTCGATCGGGGGCGGATGCACGACGGCGTGCGCCCTGCAGGTGCAGGGCGCACGCCGTGGCGTGGCAGGACGTGCCGGGCCGGAGCTCCCGCTCCGTCTCGGCGAGCGAGCCGAGGAGGCGCGGAGGGCGCCCCGACGTCAGCGCGAGACGGACTCGAGCGTCGGGTAGTCGGTGTAGCCGGTCGCCCCGTCGGCGTAGAAGGTGGCGGGGTTCGGCTCGTTGAGCTCGGTCTCGCGCTCCCAGCGGGCGACGAGGTCGGGGTTCGCGATGGCCATGCGGCCCACGGCGACGGCGTCGGCGTGGCCGTTCTCGACCAGGTCCTTCGCCTCGGCCAGGTCGGTGACCGTGCCGAAGCCGCTGTTGAGCACGACCGCCTGGCCGAAGCGGCGACGGAGGCGCTGGACGAGCTCGCCGCGCGGGTCGGAGTGCAACACGCTCATGTAGGCGAGGCCGAGGGGGGCGAGGCCGTCCATCAGGGCGTCGTAGGTCGCGGTCACGTCGTCGAGGTCGGTCTCGACGACGTCCTGGATGTTGTGCATCGGCGAGATGCGGATGCCGACGCGGCCCGCGCCGATCGCGGCGGAGACGGCCTCGGCCACCTCGATGCCGAGGCGGGCGCGGGCGGCGGGGCTGCCGCCGTACTCGTCGGTGCGGACGTTCGAGACGGGCGAGAGGAACTCGTGCAGCAGGTAGCCGTTGGCGCTGTGCAGCTCGACGCCGTCGAGGCCGGCCTCGAGGACGGCGCGCTTCGAGGCGGTGACGAAGTCCTGCACGGTCTGGCGCACCTCCTCGGTCGTGAGGGCGTGCGGCACGGGGAACTCGGCCTTGCCGGAGGGGACGTGCACCTGGCCGTCGATGGCCACGGCGCTCGGGGCGACGATCCGCTCGGTGCCGGTCACGTCGGGGTGCGAGACGCGGCCGGCGTGCATCACCTGCATGACGATGGTGCCGCCCTTCGCGTGCACCTCGTCGGCGACGCGCTTCCAGCCGGCGACCTGCTCGTCGGTGACGATGCCGGGCTGGCCGGTGTAGCCCTTGCCCTCCTGGGTCGGGTAGGTGCCCTCGGTGACGATCATGCCGAGGGTGGCCCGCTGGCCGTAGTGCTCGACCACGACGTCGCCGGGCACGTCGCCCGCGTCGGCGCGGGTGCGGGTCAGCGGCGCCATGGTGACGCGGTTCGAGAGGACGAGGTCGCCGAGGACGGCGGAGGAGAAGAGATCCACGAAGGGGTCCTTTCCGGTGGGAGGGAGGAGGTGGCCGCGTCGGCTCGCGACGCGTCAGGGAGAGTGCCCGTCGTCGCGCACCTGCGGGCCAACACGGGTCACGACGCGGTCATTCCGCCCGACGAGCACACAGGAGGGAGTTCTCAGGAACGCAGCCACAGGAACGCGACCTCGGGAGGCGACTCCCGGCGCGCGTCCTCAGGCAGGCACCCCGGGGATCGGAGCCCCCCGGAGCGGTCAGGATGTGAAGGCGGCGTGCACCGCGGCGATGTCGTCGCCGCCGTGCCCTCGGTCGGAGGCCGTGCCGTAGAGACCGGCCAGCGCCTCGAGCAGGGAGGTGCCGAACCCGGCGTCGGCCGCGGTCGCGGCCTCGCGCATCAGCGAGACGTCCTTGCGGAGGCCGTCGAGCGCGAACTGCGCGGGGTACTCGCCAGCGATCATGCTGGCGCCCTTGAGGTGCGCGTAGGGGGTGTCGGCCTGCCCGCCCTCGATCGCGTCGAGGAACAGCTGCGGGTCGAGCCCGAGCGTCCGGGTCAGCGCCAGCGACTGGGCGGCCGCCGCGGTGACGGACGCGATCCACGCGTTGGCGGCGAGCTTCAGCGCCGTGCCCTGGCCGACGGAGCCGCCCGCGGTGATCGTCTTCGCGCCCATCGCGTCGAGCACGGGCTGCACCCGGGCCAAGAGGTCGGGGGCGCCGGCGGCGAGCATCACCAGCTTGCCGGTCTCGGCGGGCTTCTTGGTGCCGAGCATCATCGCCTCGACCAGCGGCACGCCGCGCTCGGCGGCGAGGTCGACGACCCGCGCGGTGTCGGCGGCGCCGATCGTGCTCGCCTGGACCCAGACGGGGCCGTCGGCCTCGGCGCCGGAGGCGGCGGTCGCGTCGACCGCGGAGGTCGCCTCGCGCAGCACGCTGAGCACGGCCTCGCCGTCGAACAGCACCGTGACGACGACCTCGGCCCCGTCGACCGCCTCGCGGGCCGTGTCGACGACGGTCGCCCCGACGCCGACGAGCGGCTCGGCCTTGTCACGGGTGCGGTTCCACGCCGTGACGTCGTGCCCCTCGCGCAGGAGCGTCCTGACGACGCCCTGCCCCATGATCCCCGTGCCCAACACTGCGACCTTCATGCCTGCTCCTCGCCTGCGGCCGGGCGTCTCGCCGGGCCGCGTCGTGTTCGTGTTCGTGTTCGTGTTCGTGGAGTCGATCGTGTTCGGTCCGCACGCAGACGGGTCCGCGCGCCGCCGGGGTCGACCGTACGCCCGGCCGCCGACACCGGACCCGGGAGTGTCCACGCGCCTCCCGCGGCAGTCCTCGGGAGGCGTCGTGCGCCTCCTCGAGGGCCCCGGGAGGCGCGGGCCCGGTCAGTCGATCGCGTCCGACCCGAGGGGGTCGCGTCGGATCGCGCGACGGACCCGTTCGACGACCGACGGGGTCGGCGGCTCGTTGTAGGTGCCGGCCTCCTCCTGGCCGCTCAGGCGCTGGATCGCGGCCATCACCTCGTCCGTCGCGTGCCGGCGAGCGCGACCCGACTTGGCGTCGCCGTGATGCGAGAGATCGATCGGCTCGCCGAACTCGACGGTGAAGCGACGGAGGCGCGGCACGGTCGTGCCGACCGGCTGCAGCTCCTGGGTGCCCGTCAACGCGACGGGCACGACCGGGGCGCCGCTCGTGAGCGCGAGCCAGGCGACCCCGGTCCGGCCCTTGTACAGGCGGCCGTCGAGCGACCGCGTGCCCTCGGGGTAGATCGCGAACGCGTGCCCCTCGGTGAGCCGGCCCAGGCCGAGGTCGAGCGCCTGCTGGGCGGCGGCCCCTGCTCCCCGCTCGACGCCGATGGCGCCGATGCCCGAGAAGAACGACCGGCTGAGCCGCCCCTTGAGGCCCGTGCCCGTGAAGTAGGCGTTCTTGGCGAGGAACGAGACCTCGCGCGGGGCCATCAGCGTGATCACGACGCTGTCCATGAACGAGAGGTGGTTGCTCGCGAGGATGACGGCGCCGCGGCGGGGGACGTTGCGCCGCCCGACGACCCTCGGGCGCCAGAGCAGCCGGACGAGGGGCACGAGCACGACGCGGCTGAGGAAGGTGAGCACGGCACCACTGTGGCGCAGACGGCATGCCTCGCGCGGCATGCGCAGCACGGAACGTCTCGCGACGAGCCTGTCGACGAGCCTGCCCGGGGTCCGTCTCCGGGTCGGTCGCAGCAGCGACGTCGGCCGTCACGGAAGCGAGATCCGCTCACCCTTTCACCGCCTCCTCGGGCGGGACGGGTGGCGGGCGAGGCCGTCCCGCTCGCCCGTCGTCGCCCGGTGCGGGGACAACGGGTGTCCCCCTCAGGGAGGATTGCGGCCCGTCCGAGCCCCTCCCTATGCTCGCCGCGTGGGGACTGGACGAGGTACAGGAGCGCAGCGGGGGCTGACGCTCGACGACGGACGACGGACGCAGGGCGACCTCGTCGAGGGGCCGCTCGACGGCCTGCTGCCGCTGCCTGCGGGTCGCGTGAGGCGGGCCGCCTGGCTGCTCGCCCCCGTCTGGCACGTCGGCTTCGCCGTGCTCTCCGTGCTCGGCGCGGTCCATGCCGGCCACGTCGGCACCATGGCCCCGCTCGCCGCGACGGCGCTCTACGCGACCGCCGGGGCGCTCTTCGCCGCGGTGGCCGCGACGCTCGTCGCACTCCGCGTGCAGGGGACCCGAGGAGGCGCGGTGCCGCTGGTCCCGGTGCGTGCGGCCTACCTGACCACGCCCCTGGCGAGCGCGATGCTCCTCTCCGCCGCTTACGTGACCCGACTGGGCGGCGGGCCCTTCCTCGGCGGGTTCGGCGCGATGATCGCCCTCACCGTCGCGCTCGTGATGCTCGCCCAGCGGACGACGGAGCTGCGGCTCGGGTCGGCCGGACCCGTCTCGGAACGACGGACGCCGACGGCGCCGGTCGCCGTCGTGCCTGCGCCTGCCGCCGACGCTGCCGCCGACGCTGCCGCTGCCGCAGTCACGGCGGCTCCCGCGGCTGTCGCCTTCGACGCCTCGTCGCGCCGCTAGCCGCGCGTCAGGGCCGTCGCGACAGCGACGACGCGACAGCGCCGCAGGTCGCGTCAGTAGTTGTCGTCGGGCGGGACGGACTCGTCGTACGGGTCCCACGGGGGCTCGTCGTCGAACGGGAACGGCTCCGAGTCGGCCGCCGGGGCCGCGCTCGTCGTCGGCGTCGGGCGGGAGTTGCGTGCGGCGGCGGGACGACTGCGGGAGCTCGTCTCCGCCCGGAAGGACGGGGTCGAGCCGGAGGCCGAGGTCGAGCCTGAGCCGGTCGAACCCGAGCCGGCCGCGCCGGTGCCGGCACCGGACTCGGCTGCCCGGGCCGCCGCCTCCTCGGGGGCGACCCCCGAGACGACGTCGAGCACCTGTTGCCCGTAGGTGTCGAGCTTCTTCTGGCCGACGCCGCTGATGCCCGCGAGCTCGCCCATCGAGCCCGGACGGCTCGACGCGATGCCGCGCAGGGTCACGTCGCCGAAGACGACGTAGGCCGGCACGCCCTGCGCCTTGGCGATGCCCGCCCGCCACTGGCGCAGGGTCTCGAAGAGCGGCACGTCGGCGGAGTCGAGGTCGGCCGCGCCCGAGCCGCCGCGCGAGCCGCGCGTCGAGACGCCCGCCGACGACCCACGGGCACCGCGGACGCGCGGGGCCCTCTCTGGCTCTCTGCGCAGGCGGACCTGCTTCGCCCCCGAGAGCACCTCGCCCGCCGCGTCGGTGATGAGCAGGGTGCCGTAGCCGTCGGGCGAGACCGCGAGGACCGACTGGGCGAGCAACTGGCGGACGACGCCGCGCCACTCGATCTCGCTGAGCTCGGTGCCGATGCCGAAGGTCGAGAGCTGCTCGTGGCGGTTCTGGGTGATGCGCGGCGTCGTGCGGCCGAGCAGGATGTCGATGATCTGCCCCGCGCCGAACTGCTGGTTGCGCTCGCGCTTTAGGCGCACGATCGTCGACAGCAGCTTCTGCGACGGGACGGTGCCGTCGAGAGCCTGCGGCGGGTTCAGGCAGGTGTCGCAGTTGTGGCACGGCGTGCTCGCCTGGCCGAAGTAGCCGAGCAGCTGCACCCGCCGGCACTCGACGGTCTCGCAGAGGGCGAGCATCGCGTCGAGGTGGGCGCCGAGCTTGCGGCGGTGCTCGGCGTCGCCCTCGGACTGGTCGATCATGCGGCGCTGCTGCATGACGTCCTGCAGGCCGTAGGCGAGCCACGCGGTCGACGGCAGGCCGTCGCGCCCCGCTCGACCGGTCTCTTGGTAGTAGCCCTCGACCGACTTCGGCAGGTCGAGGTGCGCGACGAACCGCACGTCGGGCTTGTCGATGCCCATGCCGAAGGCGATGGTCGCGACCATCACGATGCCGTCCTCTCGGAGGAACCGCGACTGGTTGCGTGCTCGGGTGCCGGCGTCGAGGCCCGCGTGGTACGGCAGGGCGGCGATGCCCTGCTTGACGAGGAACTCGGCCGTGCCCTCGACGGACTTGCGCGACAGGCAGTAGACGATCCCCGCGTCGCCCTCGTGCTCGGCGCGGATGAACCGGAGCAGCTGCTGCTGAGGGCCGTCCTTCGCCTCGATGCGGTACTGGATGTTGGGCCGGTCGAAGTCGGCGACGAAGTGCGCCGCGTCGTCGAGCTCGAGCCGCCGCGAGATCTCGCGGTGCGTCGTCTCGGTCGCGGTCGCGGTGAGCGCGATGCGCGGCACGTCGGGCCAGCGCTCGTGCAGCACCGACAGCTCGAGGTAGTCGGGGCGGAAGTCGTGCCCCCACTGCGCGACGCAGTGCGCCTCGTCGATGGCGAACAGGGACACCCGGCCACGGTCGAGCAGCGACTTGGTCGAGTCGAGCTTCAGTCGCTCGGGAGCGAGGTAGAGCATGTCGAGCTCGCCGGAGACGAAGGCCTGCTCGACGGCTCGCCGCTGGTCGGGATCCTGCGTCGAGTTGAGGAACGACGCCCGCACGCCGACCGCCTCGAGGGCGTCGACCTGGTCTTGCATCAGCGCGATGAGGGGCGAGACGACGACGCCCGTGCCCGGCCGGACGATCGCCGGCACCTGGTAGCAGAGCGACTTGCCGCCGCCGGTGGGCATCAGCACGAGGGCGTCGCCGCCGCCGACCACCTGGTCGATGATCGCGGCCTGGTCGCCGCGGAACGCGTCGTAGCCGAAGACGCGCTGCAGCACCTCGAGAGGAGCCCCGGCGGGGCCCGACGAGGAGGGCGCGGCGGTGGCGGTGGGGGCGGCAGGGTCGGTCACGCGACGAGTCTAGGAGGCTGCGCCGACAGCGTCAGCCGACCCGCGCCTCCTCGTGGACGGTGCCGTCGGCGGGCGATGCCGGGGAGGACCGGCGCTCCCCCGACCTGTGGAAGGCGCGGGTCACTAGCCACGCCCAGACCGGCGTGCAGACGACCGTGACGGCGAGCCCCAGCGGGCTGCCGTCGCTCGCCTCGGTGCCCGCGAAGGGCGCCAGCAGCAGGAACAGGACGGTGTTGTTGAGCACGTGGCCGACGATGGCGGCCTCGAGCCCTCCCGTGCGCCAGGTCAGCCACGCCGCCGTGACCCCGAACACGGCGACGTCGACCATGCCCCAGGGGTTGTAGGCGTGCGACAGGGCGAACGCGGCCGTCGGCAGGACGATCGCGACCACGGGCCAGGCGATCCACGACCCGAGCGCCTGCACGGCGAAGCCGCGGAAGACGAACTCCTCGGCGGAGGCCTGCAGCGGCACGAGCAGCAGGATGACCAGTGCCGACCAGACGATCGTCGCCGGCGGCGTCGTCACGGGCCCCGTGCCGATCGCCTGGCCCGTCAGCGGGGGCAGCACGAGGTAGCTGAGGCCGACCGTCAGCACCATGAGCACGAGGGCGGCGGGCAGCGTGCGGGCCATCCAGCGCCAGCGGAGGCGGCCGGTGACGCTCGACAGCTGGCCGAGCCGTCCGAGGCCGGCGAGCTTCGTCGCGAACAGGGCGGCGGGCAGCAGCGTCGCGATGGACGCGAGCGTCGTGAGCAGGACGAGCGGCTGGGAGGCGTCGAGCGGGTCGTCCTGGACGCCCTGCGCGACCGTCGAGGTGAGCTCCTGGCCACCGGCCGCGCGGAGGACCGCGAAGATCGCCAGCACGACCGCGTTCGCGAGCACCCAGTAGAGGACGGCGCCGATCACGGCCGCGAGCAGCGGTCGCCACCAGCGGTACGTCGGCAGCGCACGGAACAGCCGGTGGTACTCGACGGAGGCGGTGGTCACGCCCCCGAGGTTAACGCCGGCGGCCCGGCCGCACCTGTGCAGGTGCGACCGGGCCGTCGGGTCGTGCGGGGCGGTGCCGGGTCGTGCCGATCGCTCAGTCGGTCGCCTCGACGAGCAGCTCGCGACGGCGACGGAGGCGCGTGGCCGTGAGCACGCCGGCTCCGGCGAGCATCAGGGCGAGCGCCGCCAGGAGGCCGGTCGTCGCCGCGTCCGAGCCGGTGAAGGCGAGGTCGCCCGCGGCGGCCGGGCGCGGGGTCGGGCCCGTGCCCGCGCCGGAGCCGGAGCCCGTGCCGGGAGCGGTGCCCGCGCCGGCGCCCGGCGTCGTCGGCGTCGTCGGGTCGCCAGGGGTCGGGTCGACGACCACCGGGGCAGCGGCAGCAGCGAACACGATCGGCAGGTCGACCTCGGTGCCGGTGCCGGACACCGCGATGCGGAGCGAGCGCGTGACCGGGCCTGCCGTGGGTGCGGTGATGCCCTCGGGGACGGTGAACGTCAGCGTGGCGCGGCCCTGCTCGTCGAACAACGGGGTGGCGGTCGTGTCGACGGTCGAGGTCGCAGCCTCGACGCCGTCCAGGGACGCGGTCACGGTCAGGGGGTCGGCCTGGTCGGGCGCCGCCTGGCTCATGACGAGCGACGAGAGGTCCAGCTCGACCTGCTCGCCGGCCGCGAAGCCGCCGGCAGGAGCCTCGGACGTCGTGACGCCGAGCGACCGGACGGCGAAGTCCGGCGCAGGGACGAGGCCACGAGCCGTCTGGTCCGCGAAGTAGTCGATCTGGCTCTGCAGGTCCACCTTGCCGCTGTCGGCGTGCGCGCGGCCGTTCGCGAAGGCCGTGAAGCCGTCGCCGCCGGTCGCCAGGAACGAGTTCGTCGTCACCTTGTAGACGGTGTCGTCGAGGAGGGGCTGACCGTCGAGCGTCGCGCTGGTCACCGCGTAGCCGCCCGTGGCCGACGGGTCGTACGTGTAGGCGAGACCCTCCGACGAGCCCAGCTTGAGGAACGGACGGGCCGTGACCGCCGGCTGGTACTGCTGCTCCAGCACCGCCTTGATCTCGGCGCCGGTCATGTCGACCACCACGAGGGTGTTGGCGAAGGGCTGCACGAGGGCGACGGACTTGTAGTCGATGGGGCCGCCAGCTGCAGACTGGGCGACCAGGTCGGTGCGGAGGCCGCCCGGGTTCATCAGGGCGAGCTGAGCACCCTTGTCCCGCGTCGACCACAGCTGGACGTCGGCGACGAAGTTGCCGAGCGTGGACTCGCCGCCTCGGTTCTCCGTGGTTCCGGTGTACGCGCGGCGGAACTCGCCCCCGATGGTCCCGACCTGGACCTTGCCTCGCTCGTCGGCGACGGCCACTGCCCGCGAGACGATGCCCGCGATGTCGGGGTTCGGCCCTGCCTGGACCCCGAACAGCTTCTGCTGGGGCAGCAGGGTCGCCGTGACGGTGTCACGGGGCGCACCGGTCGCCGCCGGATCCACCGACAGCTGGAGGTGGCTGAGGAACGAGCCGTAGCTGCCCGTCTGCACCACGGGACGGGGCACAGTGCTCCCGTCGGGCACGACCGTCGTGTTGTACGAGGCGTGCGTGTGCGCCGAGAGGATCGCCGAGACGTCGGGGCTGACGCCGCGCGAGATCTCGCCGAAGGCGCTGTCGCCGCCGATGGCGGCGGGCGTGCTGTCGGCGGCGCCCTCGTGGACGAGCAGCACGATGGCGTCGGCCGCGTCGGCCGCCACGATCTCCGCGGCCGCCGCGTTGACGGCCGGGACGATCGGCGTGAAGGTGAGCCCGGCGATGCCGTCCGGCGACACGAGGGTGGGCATCGACTCGGTGACGGCACCGATGAAGGCCACCCGTGCGCCGCTCGCCGTGGTCTCGACGACATACGGCTTGTACGCGTGCGCGCTGCCGCGCATGACGTTGGCGGCCACGTACGGGAAGTCGCTGTTCGTCGTGACCCGACCGTCCAGGTCGCCCTGGCCCTTGTCGAACTCGTGGTTGCCCGTGGCCGACACGTCGAGGCCGATCGAGTTGAGGGCGTCGAGGGTGGGCTCGTCGTCCTGGATGAAGGACGTGAAGGTCGAGGCACCGATGTTGTCGCCCGACGACACGAAGAGCGTGTCGGCGTTCGCTCGACGGACCGCGTCGACGGCGCCCGCGAGCGAGACCGCGCCGCCGATCACCGTGTTGCGGCCCACGCCGTCGTCGGCCTCGATGCGGCCGTGGAAGTCGTTGATCCCGACGATGTCGATCGTCGTGGGAGCGGCCTGGGCGGCCGGGGCGGCGACGAGGACGCCGAGGCCCATCGTGGTGACGGCGACGAGCGAGAGGGCGGCGCGGCGACGTCGCCGGCCCCCGTTCTCGCGCTGGGGTGTGGCGGCGGGGCGGGGGCGCATGACGAGTGTGTCTCCTGGTGGGCTGCGGGGTGGGGGCCGGATCGGCCTCGACGGCCTGCCCCCCGGTCGAGGGACGGCCCCCACGACCATAAGATCCAGCTGGGAGTCCGACAAGGCCTCCCGCAGCTTCGTCATCCGTTGTTAACGCGACGGCCGTCTCGTGAGACGACAGCTGTCGCCCTGGCTCGCCCCGCACCTCCTGGAGTCGCCGTGATCGCCGCCGTCCTCGGCCTGCTGGCCGCCGCCTCCTACGGCTCGGCCGACTTCCTCGGCGGACTCGCGGCCCGACGGATCGCCCCGCTGCGCGTCACGGCGATCGCCGCCGCGAGCGGGCTGGTGCTGCTCGCGCTGCTGCTGCTCGTCGTGCCCGGCACGGCCTCGACGGCCGCGGTCGGCTGGGGCCTGCTCAGCGGCGTCGCGGGAGCCGTCGCCCTCGCGCTGCTCTACGCCTGCCTCGCGCTCGGGCCGATGAGCATCCTCTCGCCGCTCACGGCCGTGGTCTCGGCGATCGTGCCGGTGGGGGTCGGGCTGGCGCAGGGCTCCCGGCTGGGAGGCGCGGGCTGGGCCGGCATCGCGCTCGCCCTCGTCGCCGTGGTGCTGGTCGGCTTCGTGCCCGATCCGTCGGCTCCGCGACCGAGCGCGCGGGGGCTGCTGATGGCCCTGGGCGCCGGCGCGGGGATCGGGCTGGTGCTCGTGTTCCTCGACCGGACGCCGGACGACTCCGGGCTCGTGCCGCTCGTCGCCAACCGGTCGGCGAACCTCGTGCTGACGGGCGGGGCGGTGCTGGTGCTGCTGGTGGTGGCGCGGGTGCGGGAGCGTGCACGCGCCGAGGAGCCGGGGCGTGTCCCGATCCGGCAGCAGGGCGAAGGAGGTGCGGCGCCGGTCGCGCAGGCCGCCCCGCACCTCCTGTCCCTGCGTCGCGCCCTGTGGCTGGCGCTCGCCTGCGGAGTCGCCGACAGCGGGGCGAACGTGCTCATCCTCGTGGGCCTGCGCGTCGGCGACCTCACCGTGATGAGCGTGCTGACGGCGCTCTACTCGGCGGCGACCGTCGTGCTCGCGGCCGTGGTGCTGCGGGAGCGGCTGACCCGGACGCAGGTCGGCGGGCTCGTGCTCGCCCTCGCCGCGGCGGCGCTGCTGGCGCTCGACTAGGTGGCGCGCGGCTCGGTCGGCGGGCTGGCGGGCGGGCGGCTCGGCGGGCGGGCGGCTCGGCGGGCGGGTGGGCGGCTCAGTCCTCGATGAGGCGCTTGCCGTACACGGTGACGTCGTCCGGCTCGTAGCCGAGGCTCCCCCACGTCGCGGCGGCCGCGTCGTTCCCGGACCGCACCATCAGCATCACCTTCGGGCAGCCGGCCTCGAGCAGCAGCCGCTCAGCCTCGGCGACGATCTGCCGGGCGCGCCCGCCGCCGCGGTGCCCGGGTGCGACCGCGACGTAGTAGAGCCAGCCGCGGTGGCCCTCGTGACCGGCCATGGCGGTCGCGACCAGCACCTCCTTCGCGCTGCTGGTGCTGGTGCCGGTGCCGTCGCCGCTGCCGGCCGGCTCGACGAGCTCGGTGCCGACGAGGAACAGCTCCGGCTGCACGGCGAGCTTGCGCTCGATGTCGCGGTGCGGGTCGTTCCACGGGCGGGTGAGGCCGCACTCGTGCCAGAGGGCGACGACGGACTCGGTGTCGGCGGGGTCGAAGGCGCGGATCTGCATCCGACGATGCTGGCACGGGCGCTGCACGAGGTGTCGCACGCGGCGTGCGGGCTCCCGTGCGGGCTCCCGTGCAGGCGCCCGATGTCGGCGGGTCGTGGTCACTCTCGGCGGGTTCCTGTCTGGTGCGGCGGGTTGCCGTCGCCGACGGCGGGTGGGCGCTGACCCGCCACGCGTGACGGGAACCCGCCGACATCGGCCCGAGGAACCGAGCTCGAGCGGGGGAAAGCCGGCGGGTTCCTGTCGCTCGGGGCGGGTGGCTGTCGAGCGCGGCGGGTTCCTGTCTGGTGCGGCGGTTGCCGTCGCCGACGGCGGGTGGGCGCTGACCCGCCACGCGTGACGGGAACCCGCCGACATGGGGGGCAGGCCGAGACGAGTCCGAGGAGGCGCGGGCCGGGCGCCGGGGGCACGTGCGAGGCGCAAGCGAAACGGGCGAACGAAGTACCCCCGGAGTGGACTACGCAGCGCGGAATGACGGGGCGCATCGTCCCCGACGGGGTGCGAGCGGGTGCGAACGCGGTGCGGACGAGGTTCCGGAGGCGGCAGCAGGGACGGCCCAGGGGCCCCGGGCATACTGTGTCGCGTCCGTCCGCCGTCAGAGAGGTGCCCGATTTGTCCGCTGCTCCCCGCCGCCTGGCCGTGCTCGGCTCGCCGATCGCCCACTCCCTGTCGCCCGCCCTGCACCGGGCGGCCTACGCGGAGCTCGGGCTCGACTGGCACTACGACCGCGCGGAGGTCGCCTCGGGCGAGCTCGAGCAGTTCCTGGCCGAGACCACCGGCGGCACCGGCACCGGCACCGGCACCGGCGACCGTCCGTGGCGCGGGCTGAGCCTCACGATGCCGCTCAAGCGCGAGGTCCTCCCGCTGCTCGACACGGTCTCGCCGCTCGCCCTCTCGCTCGGCGTCGCGAACACGGTCGTCATCGACGACGACGGACGCCGCCACGGCCACAACACCGACGTCGACGGCATCGTCCGCACCGTCGAGGCGCACCACGACGCGCGCCCCGAGAGCGCGACGATCCTCGGGGGCGGGGCCACCGCCTCCTCGGCGATGTGGGCCGCGTGGCAGCTCGGGGCCCGCTCGTTCTCGGTGCACCTGCGGAACCCCATGCGTGCCGGCGAGCTGACCTCGCTGGCCAGCGAGCTGGGCGGCGACATCAGCATCGCGCCCCTGACCGAGCTCGGCACGCTGGCTCCGCTCGACTTCGTCATCAGCACCCTGCCCGGCGGGGTCGCCGACGACCTCCCGCTGCGCCCGCGGAGCGAGTCGTCGATCCTGTTCGACGTCGCCTACGAGCCGTGGCCGACCCGCGTCGCGTCGACCTGGTCGGCCGACGGCGGCATCGCGTTCAGCGGGCTCGACATGCTCGTCGAGCAGGCGGTGTCACAGGTGCGCCTCTTCACGGGACGGGCGCAGGAGGAGCGGCTGGACGACGAGGACCGCGTGCGCGCCGCCATGCGCGCCGCCGTCGGACTGCCGGAGACGGGCTCGACCGCTGCGGGCGCTGCGGGCTCTGCGGGCTCTGCCACGGCCACTGCCTCCACCTCCGTGACGACCTCCCCGGTGGCCTGACGTGCGCCCGACGCCCCAGCCCGCGACGCTGCGGTCGCTCGTGCTCGGCGACGGCCGGCCCGCGGTGTGCGTGCCCCTCGTCGCCCGGACCGCCTCGGCGCTCGGCGAGGCTGCCGGCCAGCTGACCCGCGCCTCCTACGACCTCGTCGAGCTGCGGGTCGACCACCTCACGGCCGTCGACGACGCCGAGAAGGTCCGCGAGGCGGTCGAGACGGTCCGGGCCGCGCTGCCCGACGACGTCCCCGTGCTGTTCACGTTCCGCACGAAGCAGGAGGGCGGCGACCGCGACATCACGCCCGAGGAGTACGGCGACCTGCTCACCCGGACGATCCGCGACGGGGGCGTCGACGCGGTCGACGTCGAGATGTTCACGCAGCCCGACATCCGGGAGGCGGTGGTCGAGACCGCGCACCACGCCGGCGTCGTCGTCGTCATGTCGTCGCACGACTTCGCGGGAACGCCGTCGCGGGCCGAGATCCTCTCGCGCCTGCTGCAGCAACAGGAGCACGGCGCCGACGTCGTGAAGCTCGCCGCGATGCCCGAGAGCCCGGCCGACGTGCTCACCCTGCTCGCGGCGACGGACGACTTCCGCTCGGGCCCCGGCCTCGTGCCGGCGATCACCATGTCGATGGGCCCGCTGGGCGCGGCGTCGCGGCTCGTCGGCGAGACCTTCGGGTCGTGCCTCACGTTCGCCGCGGCGACGGCAGACGGGGCGAGTGCCCCGGGGCAGCTCGACGCGTCGGGCGTGCGCGCGGCGCTGGAGCTGCTGCACGGAGCGACCACGACCGAGGCGTGACGCCCGCATCGTGCCGAGTGCGTCATGACGCCGGCGTCCTGACGCCTGGATCGTGGCCGGCGCGACTCGAGGGCTCCGGCGGACCCGGCCCTGTGTCCCACACCGGGAAACACGAGCGACGGACGTCGCTGAACAGGGACTCCAGGGCCGGGGATCCGCCGAAGTGAGTCGAGGATAGCGCGAGGACGTCGCCCCGCGGGAGTACTTGCGCGACGGCCGTCGCCGGTGTACCGACGGTGATCCCGAAGGAGGGGTGACGCGGGAGGCGCAGCGTCGGTACTGTGGCCCACCGCGGTGGACAGTCCCCCGCTGACGAAGGAGACACCATGAGCATCGGCGGCGGAATCGCCTTGATCGTGATCGGCGCGATCCTCGCGTACGCCCTGGACTTCCAGGTCGCGGGCATCGACATCATGCTGATCGGCTACATCCTCATCGCGGCGGGCGTCCTCGTGACGATCATCGGCATCGTGTTCGCGACGCGTCGTCGCCGCACGGTGACCGAGGCGCGCACGGCGGTCGACCCGGCCAGCGGCGAGCAGGTCACGCGTCGCTCGACGCAGGACGGCGGCGGCCCGGTCATCTGACCGGCTCTGCCGACACGCACCCTCCCGACGGGCGGGTTCGTCGCAAGCGGGCGCTCATGAGCGCCCACCCGCGACGGACCCGCCCGTCGTCGTGTGCTCGGGCGCAGCCGGCCGCAGTCAGGCGCAGCCGGCCGCAGTAGGGCGCAGTAGGGCGCAGCCGGGCGCAGCCGGCCGCAGTCAGCCGCAGCCGAGCTCAGTCGGGCGCGATCCGATCGCGCTCAGCTAGGAACTGACGGTCGTGCGCAGCACCGACGAGCCGTCCGGCTGACGTCGCACCTCGATGCGGTCGGCGATGCGCTGCTTGAGCTCGTCGACGTGGCTGACGATGCCGATGACGCGACCCGTGTCGGACAGGCGCCCGAGCTCGGTCATCACCGCGTCGAGGGTCTCCGGGTCGAGCGAACCGAAGCCCTCGTCGACGAACAGGGTGCCGAGCTCGAGCCCGCCGGCCTCGGCCTGCACGACGTCGGCGAGCCCGAGAGCCAGGCTGAGCGACGCGTAGAAAGTCTCGCCGCCCGAGAAGCTCGCGGGGTCACGTGTCGTGTCGGTCGCGTGGTCGCGGATCGCGAGGGCGAGCCCCACCCGGCGCGATCGTGACCGCTGCTCGCGCTCGTCCGACGCCTCCAGCGCGTATCGGCCGCTCGACATGACGCCGAGCCGGGCGTTGGCGGCGGCGACCACGTCGTCGAAGCGCCGCAGCAGCACGTAGGTGCCGAGGGTCACGCCCTTGACGTTGACGGAGCCGGTCGCGCTCGCGAGGTCGGCCATCCTCACGACGGCCCTGGCCTCGTCGGCGACCTCGGCCCCGGCCCGCTGTGCACGCCGGAGGTCGTCGAGGGCCGCCGCCGACGCGGTCGCCCGTGCGGCACGCCGGGTCGCGAGCTCGGCTGCCCCGGCGAGGTCGGCCTCGGCTGCGGCCAGCGCCTCGACGGCGGAGTCGACGTCGATCTGCTCGTCGCCGGACAGGCCGGCGACCTCGGGCTCGGCCAGCCCGGAGGCGACGACGGCGAGGTCGGCCTCGTGCCGCCCGACCCGGGTGCGCAGCGCGTCACGCTCGGGCACCGGCAGCGCGGCACGCGCCGCGGCCGCGGCGTCGTCGAAGCCCGACTCGGCGAGGGCCGCGGCCAGCTCGACCGCGCGTTGGGCTCGCGCCTCGACGGCGGTCTCGTGGGAGTCGACGGCGCGCAGGAGGCGCTCGGCGGCCTCGGCGCGGGCCCGACGCTCGGCGACGATCCCGGCGACGGACTCGCCTGCCCCCGCCAGCGCGGCTGCGACCACGGCCGCGTCGTCGTCGAGTCGCCGCTGCTCGCCGACGAGACGCTCGGCCAGGGTCGCGTGCTCGGTCAGGACCGCGGCGAGCGCCGACCGGCGACGCTCGGTGTCGGCGTCGAACGCGGCGAGCGTGCGCTCGGCTGCCGCGAGGAGCTGCTCGGCGGCCACGGCCTCGCGCACCAGCAGCCGGGCGGCGTCGACCGCCCCCCGGGCAGCGTCGACATCGAGGCCGCCCAGGGCGGTGCGCGCGTCGTCACGTCGGGCCTCGGCGGCGGAGGCGAGCTCGGCGGCGCGGCGCTGCGCGTCCTGCGCCGACCGGGCACGAGCGGCGGCGAGGTCGACGTCGTCGTCGCTCGGGTGCTCGGGGGTGAGGTCGGCCGGGGCAGGGTGCTCGACGGAGCCGCAGACCGGGCAGGGCTCGCCCGCCGAGAGCGTCGTCGCGAGCTGGCCCGCCAGCCCGGCGATCTGGCGGAGGCGCAGGGCCGACTCGGCCTCGACGGCCGAGACCGCGTCGCGGCTGGCGGACGCGAGCGCCGTCTCGGCCAGCGCGGCGTCCCGCTCGAGGACCGCGACGCGGTCGAGGGCGGCGGCCTGCTGCTCGGCGGCCGACAGCGCCTGCTCGGCCGCGGGGCGGCCTCCAGCTCGCCGGGCGGCGTCGTCGCGCTCGGCCTCGAGCACCTCGCGGGCCTCGGGCCTACCGGCGAGCTCGGCGTCGGCGGCGGCACGGGCCTCGTCGAGTGCGGCCAGCCGCGCCCGGGTCGACTCGACGGCGGCTCGGCGGGCCGGCAGCGCCGCCTCGACCTTGGCCGTCTCGGCGAGCACGGCCAGCTCGGACCGGAGCCGGTCGCGCTCGGCCGCCAGCTCGGCTGCGTCGGGGTCAGGGACGGGGACGGCAACAGGGGCGGGGGCGCGGTCGGGGGCGGCGGCGGGCACGCTCGAGGCATCAGCGGCGGCTTCGAGAGGATCGGCAGCAGCAGCGTCGTCGTCGTCGCCAGCAGCGGCGGCGACCCCGGCTGCGGAGGCCGCGCGCGCAGCACGGGCGAGCTCGTCCGCGGTCGCGCGGACCGCCTCCTCGGTCCGGGCTGCACCTCGGGCCGCTCCCGTGACGAGGTCGGCACGCGCGGCAGCGTCGAGGCTGTCGCCCGCTTCGCGGACGGCCGGCTCGGCGGCCTCGAGCTGGGCGGCGCGGACGAGCAACGCGGCACGACGGTCGAGGGCCCCACGCAGCCGACGTCGTGCGTCGAGGGTCGACCTCAGCTCGTCGCGACGGGCTGCCCGCCGGTCACGGTCCGACTGCGCCGTGGCGGCTGCCGTCACGAGGTCGGCGAGGACAGCGTCCGGGTCGGAGTCGGGCCCGGCGTCCAGTCGCGCAGCGAGGTCACGGACGACGACGGCCGCGGCGGGGCCATCGACAGCGGTCGCGGTCTCGGCCTCGGACGGCTCCCGGTCACCCAGCGCCCCGCCGCCGCCGAGCGCGGAGTCCCTGACAGCGGGCTCGTCGCCAGCGCCGGTGCCGGTGCCGGTGCCGGTGCCGACACCCCCGAGCTCGTCGTCGCTGCCGACGCCGGCGGCCTCGCGCAGGCGCGCCCAGCCGAGCTCGACGGCGTGGTCGGCCGCGGCCACCTCGGTGTTCGCCGAGCGTCGGGCCTCGACGAGCTGCGCCGTCGTCGCCTCGTAGATCTCGGTGCCGAAGAGCGACTGGAGCATCGTTCGACGCTCCTCTCCCGTCGAGCGGAGGAACGCCGCGAACTCGCCCTGCGGCAGCACGACCGTCTGCACGAACTGCTGTCGCGTCAGGCCGAGGATGCGTCCGATCTCGCCGCCGACCTCCTGCGTGCTGGTCGAGACCGGCTCGCCCGCGGTCGCGTCGGGAGACGTGAGGCGCACGAGGGTCGCCGTGGCGTTCGCCGGGGTCGTGCCCGTGCCGCTCTTCTTCGGCCGCCGCCAGGCCGGGGTGCGCCGCACCCGGTGGATGCCCGCGGCGGTCTCGAAGACGAGCTCGACGAACGGCTCGACCTCGGGGGCGGCGTGGTGGCTGCGCAGCCGGTCACGGCTCGCACCCTCGCCGGCCAGCGACCCGTACAGCGCGAAGACGATCGCGTCGATCACCGTCGACTTGCCCGCGCCCGTCGGCCCTTCGAGCAGGAAGGTTCCGGACGCGCCCAGCTCGGCGAAGTCGACCGTGTGCTCGCCCGCGTACGGCCCGATGGCGCGGAGGGTGAGGCGGTGCAGGTTCACGCGGACTCCTCGGCGCTGCGGGCGGTCTCGTAGGCGTGCCGCACGGCCGCGAGCTCGGCGTCGGTCGCCGGGGCGCCCGAGGCGAAGGCGACGAAGTCCGCGGCCACCTCGAGCGGGTCGGTCTCGGCGGTGACGAGTCGCAGCGCGGGCGCGTCGACCGCGCCGATCGGCTCGTGCAGCACGACGAGCGCGTGGGGGAAGTGCGCCTTGACCCGGCTGTACAGCCGCTCGGGATGGACCGGGTCGGTGACGTGCACGCGCAGCCAGGCGTCGCGCAGCTCGTCGTGGCGACCGTCGAGCAGGTGCTCGAGCGTGTCGGTCACCTCCGCGAGCCTGCGCGGGACGGGTGCAGGGACGAGCTCGACCGTCGCGCCTCCCCCGGCGTCGAGGTCGACGAGCGCGGTCGACTTGACGTGCCCGAGCTCGCCGAACGAGAAGGCCACGGGCGAGCCCGAGTACCGGATCACGGGTCGCTCACCGCGAGACGCACCGATGCGCTGGGCACCGTGCAGGTGCCCGAGCGCGACGTAGTCGACGCCGTCGAGCACGGCCGAGGGCACCGAGTCGACCCCGCCGACGCGGATGTCGCGCTCGCTCTCGCTGGCCTCGCCCCCGCTGACGAAGGCGTGCGCGACGACGACCGAGCGGGTGCCGGGGCGCGAGGCGAGGTCGGCACGCACCCTGCCCATCGCGGCCGCGACGACGGCCTCGTGCGACCTCGGCAAGGGCGGGCGCTCGGCATCGACGCCCGCGTCTGCGGCAGCCCCCGTGTCGGCGGCAGCCCCGGTGTCGGCAGTCGGCGCGAGCGTGTGCCGGACCGTGTCGGGATCCAGGTACGGCAGCCCGTAGAACGCGACCGGCCCGTGCTCGTCGGCGACGACGACGGGCTGGTCGAGGGTCTCGACCGAGGCGAGCACGTGCAGTCCCGGCCGCATGAGCTCGGAGGCGAAGCCGAGCCGCACGGCGCTGTCGTGGTTGCCCGGGGTCACGATCACGACCGCGTGCTCGCTCAGCCGACGCAGGGCCGAGCCGAGGAGGCGGACGCTCGGCACCGAGGGGACGGCCCGGTCGTAGACGTCGCCCGCCACCACGACGACGTCGACGTCGCGCTCGGCGACGAGCTCGACGAGGTGGTCGACGAACGCGGCCTGGTGCTCGAGCAGGTCGACCCCGTGCAGGGTGCGCCCGAGGTGCCAGTCGCTGGTGTGCAGGATGCGCACGGTCGCCCTCTCGTCGTGGTCGGTGTGGCCGTGACGGCCGTCGTCAGATCGCCGTCACTGTATCGGCGGCCGCCGACACCGCCGACACCGCCGGGACGCCCGTGGGGGACATCGGCACTCGCCCGGCACCGTTCCCGTACCCTCGAGCGCATGTCCGACGACGCCGGCACCTGGGTCGAGTTCGCCGACGCCCCGAAGCAGCGCGCGTTCCTCCGGCTCATGCGGACCGTCCTGCCGATCATGGTGCTCGTCGGCACGGCGAGCGCGTTCTTCTCGAAGTCGGGAGAGTCGCCGTTCCAGAGCTTCGGACCGATCGCCGTCCCGATCTGGTTCGTCTTCTGGAGCACCGTCGCGGCCATCACCTGGAACGTCGTGCTGCGCCTCTCACGGCCGTTCGCGGTCGACGTCGCGGGGCGGCGCCTTCGTATCCGGGGGAAGGTGCTCGCGTTCGAGGAGGTCGACTCGGCCGAGCTCGTGCCCCTGTCGAACGACGACGCCTCGGGGCTGCTGCTGAGGTTCGGGAAGAAGAAGGGACGCAAGGCGTCCGTGCTGCTGCGCGACCGCGCCGAGCCCGTCCTCGACGACGAGCGGCGCGAGCTGCTGCTCGCCGTCGTCCGCGGCTCCCGGATCGCCCGGCCGGTCAGCCCGCACGACCCGACGGGCGCGTTCGGCCGGTACAACTTCCCGGGGACGCTCGACCGCGAGGGCGCCGAGCAGGTCGTGCTGCAGCCGCCGGCACCGGGCGAGCACGCGCCCTGACCCGTGCCCGTGGCCGTGCCCGCGGGAGGCGGTCGCGCGCCCCGCAGGGGCAGCGCGCCGCTCCTCCACAGCGGCCACGCGGGCCCGAGCCGCCCCCAGGCGGTCGGGGCCGGCGGGCGGTGGCGACCCGCGCCTCCTACCCTGGGGGTGCGTCCTCCTGGCGAGCGACGTCGGCGTCCGCGCCGCCACTCCCCCGGAGGCACCACCGTGACAGACCTCGACATCACCGCCCTGCGCGAGCGCATCGAGCAGCGGCGCGAGGCGATGGTGGCCGACCTGGTCACCTACGCGTCGCTCGAGACGCCCTCCGACGACGTCGACCTGCTCGCCCACGGCCTCGAGTGGATCGAGCACTGGCTCGGCCGCACCGTCGGCGCGCCGGCTGAGCGCCGCGTGCACGTCGTCGAGGGCTACGGCGACACCGTCACCCTCGAGTACCCGTCGCCCACCGGCTCGGCCGAGTGGGTCTCGGCGCTCTGCCACTACGACACCGTCTGGTCCGAGGGCACCCTCGCCGAGTGGCCCGTCACCATCGACGGCGACCACATGACCGGCCCCGGGGTCTTCGACATGAAGTCGGGGCTGATCCAGCTGGGGCACGCCATCGCCGCCTCCGACGCCCTGGGGCTGCCCCGGCCGGGCGTCCGGCTGCTGCTCAACGGCGACGAGGAGATCGGCAGCCTCGCGTCGCGCAGCGCCATCGAGGCCGAGGTCTCCCGAGGAGGCGCGGTGCTCGTCTTCGAGTCCGCTGCGGAGGGCGCCGTCAAGACAGCCCGCAAGGGCGTCGGCATCTTCGAGGTCGAGACGTTCGGCGTCGAGGTGCACGCCGGGCTGCACCCGCGCTCGGGCGCCAGCGCCGTCGACGAGATGGCCCGGATCATCCTGCAGCTGCACGGCGCCGCCGACATCGACGCGGGCACCTCGCTCAACGTCGGCATCGTGCAGGGCGGCACCCGCACCAACGTCCGCGCCGGCCACGCCCGCGCCTCGGTCGACGTGCGGGTCACGTCGGCGGACGAGGCGGCGCGGGTCGAGGCCGTCTTCGCGGCCCTCGCGCCTCACGACCCGGTCGCCCGCGTCGAGGTGACCGGCGGCTGGAACCGACCGCCGATGGAGCGCACGGAGGCGACGGCCGCGCTCTACGGACGCGCCGCCGCCGTGGCCGACTCGCTCGGCTTCGAGCTGCGCGAGGTGTCGGTGGGCGGTGCCAGCGACGGCAACTTCGCCGCCGCGCTCGGCTGCGCCGTGCTCGACGGCGTCGGCGGGGTCGGCGGCGGGGCACACGCCCGCCACGAGTGGATCAGCCTCGGCGGCATGGTCGAGCGCACCGAGTTCGTCTCGGCGCTGTTCGTCGAGCTGGCGTAGGGCTCAGGGCATGGGCGGCCGTCGGGCAGCGGAGGGCGGCGGACGAGGCTGGCGAGCCGACCCGTCTGCCCTCAGGGGGCTGGCCGCAGGCCAGGACGGCCCTGTGGATCAGGGTCCCGTGAGGCGCAGCAGAGCAGTACCGATCGGCATCGCCGTCATCACCGTCCTCGCCATCGCGGTGCCCGTGTACCTGGGGCGCGACCGCCCCGAGGCCGCCCTCGGCGAACCCGTGGAGACCCGCCTCTGGGCCCAGCCCGACTTCGAGGACGGGACCCTCTCGATCACGGCCGAGTCCCTGGAGCCGGTGACCGAGGAGACGCTCGACCGGTGGGAGCTCGACGCAGGCGGCCAGGACGCCTACGAGGCGCGCTTCACCGTCGAGCTCGTCGACGGCAGCTGGTCGGGCGACGGCAGGACGGGCGCCTTCGACAACGGAAAGTGGGTCGTCGGCGTCGACGGCGACTACGTGAAGGGCCCCAGCCGCCTCACCCCCGGCGGGTCGCGCCTCGACCGTGAGGACTGCCCGAACGACGCCGAGGAGACCGCGGCGGCCCTGCGGTCGGAGGGCACTGCGGACATCTGCGTGCTGCTCCTGGCGCCCGGCGGCTCGACCGTGACCGAGATCGGCTACTCCGGGGCGAAGAACGAACGGACCCGCAGGAGCACGGCCGGCAGCAGGACCGTCACCTGGACGGTCGACGCCGACGGGTGACCCGCCGTCCGAGGCGCGGCCGGCGACCTCGCCGGGTGAGCAGCGTGATCCGATCGTGATCGGACCGAGGGCGATGTCGTCCTCGGAGACGATCGACCGCCTCCTCCGGCTCGGTACCGTGGGCGCAGGCACCCGGGACGACGGGTGACGGACCACGGGGAGAGCCATGACGCACCACAGACGCAGGACGACGACGGGGGCCGCTGCTCTCGTCCTCACCGCACTGGTCGCGCTGACGGGGTGCGCCGGCGGCGCGGCCGGCGACGACGACGACGTCACGACAGGGCCGACCGAGACCGTGACCGTGCCGCCGCCCACGTCGACGCCGGGAAGCTCGGAGTCGCCGACGCCGGAGCCGACCGAGACGGAGGTCGCCGCACCGCTGGTGAGCATCCCGACCGACTGCACCCAGATCGTGGACGAGGCGACCTACGCCGCGACCTTCGGCGAGATCCCCCTCAACCCCGAGAACTTCCCCCGCCGCGACGGCACTGCGCGGGGCGCCCGGACGGCCTCCGTTCCCGAGGCCGGCGCGCAGCCGTTCCAGATCGTCGACGCCGCCGCCGAGCTCGACTGCTACTGGCGGGATCCTCGAGCAGACATCTCGGGCATCGGCGTCGTCCTGGGGCGGCTCGACCAGACGACCGCCGCCTCCCTGCTCGACCAGGTCGCCGCAGCAGGCGCCACCTGCGAGGAGGCGCACGGCGGCCAGCTCTGCCAGCAGCAGGTCGCGGTCGAGCAGTACCCGGTCGAGGCTGCCGACACGTGGTTCGTCCGCGGCGACTTCTACATCGCGGTCGACCAGATCAACGTGCCCACGAACGACCTGATCGGCTCGATGCTCGCGCACCTCGAGAGCTGACTCCGGTGAGGCCGCCGTCCTCGCGAAGAACCGCGTTCCGAACCATGAACCGGGATAGAACGCGGTTCATGGTTCGGAACGCGGTTCGAGGAGGTGGCGGAGCGCAAGCAGCAACGCCTACAGCACGCTCTTCGGCACGCGGTGCAGCGTCACGGCGCCGACCGCCGCGAACGGGTGCAGCGGGTCCGGGGCGACCGACCCCGTCGGCCCGCCCAGCCGGGAGTGCCCGACCGCACTGAGCACGGCGTAGGCGTCTCCCCGCGACCAGCCGTGGTCGTCGACGAGGAACGCGAACGCGTCCTCGTAGCCCCGCCGGACGCTCTCCTGCACGGGGTCGCCGAGGCCGACGAAGATCCAGTCGTCAGCCGTCTCAATCCGCGGCGCCCGCAGCCCGAGCCCCTTCACGAGGTCGATCGACACGACCGCGGTGCCCTGCGCCTCGATCGCCACGAACGACGACTCGCCCTCCGCCATGATCGCGTGGACGTCGCCGATCGACAGGTAAGCGCCCTCGACCATCACGGGCAGGTAGACGGTCGAGCCGATCGTGTTCTCGGTGACGTCCATGTTGCCGCCCTGCGGGTACGCGGGCATGATCGTCGAGTTCTCGCCCTCGGCGGGCGCGGTGCCCATGCAGCCGATCATCGGCCGCGCCGCGAAGGTGTGCCGCGACGTCACGTGCACCCCGTCGGCGTCGATCGGCACGCGTCGGGTGAACATCTCGTCGCCCATCACGTGCTGCAGCGCTCCGGAGCCGGGCAGGCTGACCGACCAGCCGTGGTCGACCAGCCGGACGTCGTGCACCGTCACGGCGAGGGCGTCGCCGGGCATCGCTCCCTCGACGTACACCGGCCCAGTGACCGGGTTGATCGGCACCGACAGCTGCGCGAGGTCGTGGTGCCCGTGCAGCTCGGCGTAGACCGCGTCGCTCGTCTCGAAGCCGATCGTCTCGCCGGTGCCCGGCGTGATCCGCAGCACCGGCTCGACGGCGGCGCTGAAGCCGGGCCGGCCGAGCTCGTTGCCGAGGAAGTGGTCGACGCCGTCGAGCTGCCCCGAGGAGGCGCCGGCCGCCTCGCCGAGATCGTCACGAGCGCCCGAGAGGGTCGGGTCGACGCCGTCGCCGCCGCTCACGCGTCGTGCCGCTCGGAGTCGGCGGCCGGGGTCGACGCGACCGCGGCGTCGTCGGCACCCTGTCCCAGGGTCGGGGCGGCGCCTCCTCGGCTGCGGTAGTAGAGGAACACGCCCGCGCCGAGCACGAGCCAGACGAGCCCGCCGATCTTCGCCTCGGGCGCCGCGTTCACGAGCACGTAGCCGATGATCAGGAACCCGATCACGGGCACGACGAGGTGCAGCAGCCAGTTGCGCGACTTCTTCTTGACGACGTAGTGCACGACGACCGAGACGTGCAGCAGCATGAAGCCGAACAACGCGCCGAAGTTCACCAGCGACGCGATCACGTTGATCTGCCCGACGAAGAAGAGCACGAGCACGGCCGACAGCGCCGACACGACGAGGATCGCGGCCTGCGGCACCTTGCGGGCGTTGATCTTCGAGAGGAACGCCGGCAGCTGCTTGTCGCGGCTCATCGAGAACAGGAGGCGCGAGGTCGCGGCCTGCGCCGCCATCGCGTTCGCGATGCCCACCGCGAGCACGTTCACGACGAAGAACGCCGTCGCCCAGCCGCTGTTCGACGCGGCCCTGACCAGGTCGAAGAAGGCGTTGCCGGCCTCGCCCTCGGGGAACGAGTCCCGGCCGCCCGCGAGTGCGCTGGCCAGCCAGGTCTGCAGCACGAAGCAGAACGCGACGATGAACAGGGCGATGATCATCGCCTTGCCAGCGCCTCCTCGCTTGCCGGTGCTCTCCTCGGACAGGGTCGAGATGCCGTCGAAGCCGAGGAAGCTCAGCACCGCGATCGACAGCGCCGAGGCGATCAGGGGCGCGGTGACCTTGCTCGAGTCCCAGATCGGGTCGGTGGTGAACTCCGCGCCGGGGATGGTGCCGTCGTTCAGCGCGACCACGGCGATGATCACGAAGATCGCGATGAAGACGACCTCGATCGCGAGGAACACGCGGTTCATCATCTTGATCGAGCTGATGCCGAGCAGGTTCACCGCGGTGTTGATCGCCACGAAGATCAGCGCCCACATCCAGCGCGCGCTGCCCGGGAAGATGCCGATCATCGACTCGGCCGCGAACACGTAGAGCAACGTCGGCACGAGCAGGTAGTCGAGCAAGATCGCCCAGCCGGCGAAGAACCCGGCGATCGGGTGGATGCCCCGGCCGACGTACGAGAAGACCGAGCCGGCGAGCGGGATCGACTTGGCCATCTGCGCGTAGGCGAGTGCCGTGAAGATCATCGCGACGAGGCCCACGAGGTAGACCAGCGGCACCATGCCCGACGACGCGTTGTAGACGGTGCCGAAGATCGCCCACGGCGCGATGGGCACCATGAAGATCAGGCCGTAGATGAGCAGGTCGACGGTCGAGACCGACCGCTTCAGCTCCTGCTTGTAGCCGTACTGCTCGAGCTGCTGCTGGTTGCTCAGCTCGGGTGACGCGGTCTTCTCGGACATGGTGTCTCTTCTCGGGTCGAGGCGGGTGAACGACGAGGAGGTGCGGTGGGGGCGGGGCGGAGGAGGTGCGGGAGGCGCGGGTCGCGTCGGTTCAGGAAGCGCGACCCGCGCCGGTCAAGGGGGTCAGGCGCTCTGAGGTGCGGCGTCGTGCTCGCTCAGGTCGTGCTCGCCGAAGAACTCCGCGACGACGCGGCGGAACTCCTCGGGCTGCTCGAGGTGGCTGCAGTGGCTGGCGCCGGCGAAGACGTGCGAGCGGACGTCGGCGATGCCGTCGACGAACGGCTGCCAGGTGGCGGGCGTCGCCTCGTCGTGCTCGCCGGCCACGACGAGGGTCGGGGCGGACACGCGCGGCAGCCGGTCGACGATGCTCCAGTCGCGCATCGTGCCGATGACGTGGAACTCGTTCGGACCGTTCATCGTGTGGTAGACCGTCGGCTCAGCCTCCATCTGCTCCTCGCTGTCGACGAAGTCCTGGGGCATCGGGACCACACGGCAGACGTGGCGCTCGTAGAAGACCTGCGTCGCGGCGAGGTACTCGGGGTCGGTGGTGGTGCCGGCGTCCTCGTGACGCTGCAGCGCCTCCTGCGTCTCGGCCGGCAGCTGGGCCCGCAGCTCGGCGGCGCCCTCGACCCAGAGCTGCATCGAGGCGGGCGAGTTGCAGATCGCGAGGCTGGCGAGCCCGGCGGGCTGCCGCACCGCGATCTCGGCGCCGAGCATGCCGCCCCACGACTGGCCGAGCACGTGGAAGCGCTCGAGGCCGAGGTGCGCCACGACGGCGTCGAACTCGGCGACGAAGAGCGCCGGGGTCCAGGTCTCGACGGGGGCGCCGGGGCGGTGGCTGCTGCGGCCGCAGCCGAACTGGTCGTAGTGGACGACCGTGCGGCCGGTCTCGTCGGCGAGCGCCGCGAGGTTCCGCAGGTAATCGTGCGCCATGCCGGGGCCGCCGTGCAGCACGACGAGGGGCAGGGCGCCCGCGCGCGGCTCGTCGGGCGTGGTCACCTGGAGCCAGGTGTGGCCGTCACGGAAGGGCAGGACGTCGGCGGTGCTCGTGGACATGCGAGAGAGCATGCACCCGGAAAGGTCTCGTGCCAAGACCTTTCTTCGTGACTTAATGTGGCGGTAACAAAGAGACGCAGCACATGAGGACGCAGGCAGGGGCAGGGCGGATGACGACGAGCGAGACGAGCGCCTCCGGCGCCCTCGACGCTCCCCTCGAGCCGACCACGCGCGCCGACGACATCACCGACCGCCTTGTCACGGCCATCGCGACCGGCGAGTACCTGCCCGGCCAGCGCCTCCCCGCCGAGCGCGAGCTCGCGACCTCGCTGCGCGTCGGGCGCATGACCGTGCGGCAGGCTCTCGCGCGGCTCGTCGAGCAGGGGCTGATCGAGACGCAGCGCGGGCGCGGGGGCGGGTCGTTCGTGCTCGCGCAGGACTCCCGCCCCGAGCAGGACGCCCGGTCGACGTCCGCCGTCGCGCAGCGCACCCTCGCCGCCCGGTGGTCGGACCTCAGCGACACGAGCGCGGCCATCGGCCGGCTGCACGGCACCGTCGCGGAGGCGGCCGCCGAGAACCGCACGGACGCCGACGTCGCCCTGCTGCGCGACCGGCTCGAGGCCTACCGCGCCGCCGACTCGGGGCTCGCCTCACAGAAGGCCGACGAGCTGCTGCACGTCGCGATCGCCGAGGCCGCCCACAACGAAGTCCTGCGCGACGTCCTGTTCGAGCTGGAGGCGCGGGTCAGCATCGCCGCGCCGGCCCACCCCTGGGGCGGTCGGGACGGCATGCGCGAGATGGAGCTGCGGGCGCTCGCCGAGCACGAGGCGATCGTCGACGCGATCAGCGCCGGGCGCGCACGCCAGGCGGCGGCACTGGCTCGGGCGCACGTCGGCATCGACCTCGAGCTGCTCGAGCGCGTGGTGCGCGGCAGCGGCGGCAGCGCTGGCGGCAGCAGCAGCAGCAGCAGCAGCAGCAGCAGCTGAGCTTTCTTCTCCCCCACCTCGAACCGCGTTCCGAACAATGAACCGGGATAAAACGCGGTTCTTGGTTCGGGATGCGGTTCATCGCGCCTGATCGGACGCGGTCGCGGCCCTCAGGGCGCAGGCGTCAGGGCGTCGGCGCGGGCGTCCAGCCGAGCTCCGGCCCGAGGTGCTCGGCGAGGTCCGTGAGGATCTGCGCGTAGTCGTCCGGCTCGAGGGAGAAGGGCAGCGCGAAGGCGACCTCGTCGACCGCCTGATAGGCCGGGTCGGCGTGCAGCGCGTCGGCGATCTCGGCCGAGGTGCCGACCAGGTCGGCGGCGAACAGCAGCTGTCCCGGGCCCTGGGGCACGCCCACTCGTCCGGAACGTGACTCGGCGTACGCGGCGTAGCGGGCGCGCTGCTCCGGGGTCGCCGAGTCGGTCGGCACGACGACGAGGCCCTGCGAGACCCGGGCGGAGGCGCCGGCCGGGTGGGCGTCGCGGTACGCGTCGATCTGGGCGCGCTGGTTCACGGCGAAGTCGGTGCCCTGCTCGGCCTTCGTGACGCTCGATGCCAGCAGGTGGAACCCGTGCTCGCCGGCCCAGACCGCCGACCGGGTGCTGCCGACGCCGCACCAGAGCCGGTCGACGAGGCCGGGGCTGTGCGGCTGCACGACGTCGCTGAACTCCTCGATGCCGCGGCGGCCGGGCGAGGCGCTGACGACGTCGCCGCGGACGAGGTCGCGGAGGCGCAGGAGGCGGTCGGGACCGAGGTCCTCCTGGTCGAGGGTGTCCGGGTAGATCGCGTCGCGGTAGAGGTCGAAGTTCATCGGCGTGCCCGTCGAGAAACCGGGGTTCAGACGACCGCCCAGCAACACGTCGACCGTGCCGAGGTCCTCCGCCAGGCGGAACGGGTTCTCGGCGCCGATCGGCGTCACGGCGGTGCCCAGCTCGATGCGGCTGGTGCGCTGCGACGCGGCGGCCATGATCGCGACGGGGGACGAGATGCCGGGCTGCAGGTGCCGGTGACGCAGCCACGCGCTGTCGAGGCCGAGCTGTTCGCCGCGCTCGATGACGCGCAGCGTGTCCTCGTGGCCGCCGGCCGGGGACGCGGGGTCGAACGACCCGATCGTGAGGAAGCCGAGGCGCTGCAGCGGGGAACCGTGTACGGGCATGCTCCGAGTCTCGCAGAGCGCCCCCGAGCCCCGCGCGTCGTCACGCCGGCGTCCGGGGACGGGACAGGCGTGGGCCCACGCCTGTCTCGTCCCACGACGCCTGCGCCGCGGCCCCTTCCACCCGCCCTGGCCCGCGACGTCGCCGTCGCCGTCGGGGGTGCCGGCGGTGCTCAGCGACGGCCGAGCAGACCCGCGAACGGCCGCTGCTGCTCGCCCTGCTGGGCGCCGAGGACGAGCAGCACGCCCGTGAGGACCGGCGTCGCCCACTGCAGCAGCTTCTGCTGACGCTGCGCGCTCGCGAGCTCGCCAGAGCTGCCTGCACCCGGCTCGGTGGTGCCCTTCGCGCCCTCCTCGGCGTTCTTCGCCATCTGGGCGCCGACCACGCCCGACCACGCGGTCGTGCCGATCGCCGCCGCCGTGAGGACGAGCTTCAGCGCGGTGTTGCCGCGCGCCTCTCGCTGTCCGGCGAGCCGGCTCTTGTTCCCGGCGATGAGGCCGACCCCGCCGATGCCGTGCACGACGAGGGCCCCGACCTGGAACGGCGCCCACTTGGCCCAGCCGAGCGACGAGAGCGTGAGGCGCTCGACCGGGTCCTTCGCGCCCGCCGCTGCGCCGTTGAGGCCGACGGCGCCCATCAGGTTGCCGCCGAACCAGGCCGCCAGGCCCAGGTCGTGCATGCTGCGGATGACCGTGTTGCGTCCTGCCATGGGTGTTGCCTCCTCGAGTCCGTGACGGCGGGCTGATCGCCGCCGTCACACCACGTTGCGCGCCCGCGCAGGCGATGTCCCGGGCTTGACGGGCGGCGGCAGAGGTGCTCCCCCGCAGGGCGGCGGAGATGCTCTGCGCACGGCGCGGCGGCGATGCACGGCGCACGGCGCGGGGCCCGCGCCCCGCCGCTCGTGGTGAGCGACGGCACGCAGGCCCCGTCCTGCGCGGCCGGGCGGCCGCCTCCTGCGCTCAGCCCGCGGGCAGCGGGCCGTAGTACGTCGGCGCCGTGCGCGACTGCGACGGACCCGTGGCCTGCTCGAACGCGTAGGCGAGGCCGAGCAGGTCGCCCTCGGCGTAGTCCCGCCCGAGGAACTCGAGGTTCACGCCGGCGCCGGTGACGGTGCCGTCCGCGTCGGTCGCCTGCCCCATCGGGACCGTCACGGCCGGCATGCCCGTGTTGGGGCTGAGGCGCATGTTCGTGCTGAACGCGGCGTAGGGGTTGCCCGACGGGTAGATCAGCGTGTCGAGGTCCTGGTCCTCGAGCATCGACGTGACCAGGGCGTGCCCGTTCGCGATGGCCGTGGTGTGCGTGCCGGTCGGGCCCGCCCAGCCCTGGTAGGTCGCCTCGGTGACGGCGTCGCGAGACCGGTAGGTGCCGGCTCGCGACGGCACGTACATGCCCGACGCCAGCACGCCCTGCAGCGAGCGCGCCTCGACGTTCGGCGCCAGGTGCCTCGCGACGTAGGCGTCGAGGTCGTGCTTGAACTCGTTCGTGCTGCCGCTGCCCTCGGCGAGCACGGCGGCGAAGCCGCTCGGCGGCGTCGAGATCGGGACGACCGTCGCGCCCTGCGCCTGCAGGGTGACCAGCGCCTCCGCGAAGAGCCGGGCGGTGGTCCGGTTGGTGCTGACCATCGACGTCACGTAGCCGATGCGGGTGCCGGCGAGGGCGTCCGCGTCGAGGAAGCTCGTGTACGACTCCGGCACGAGGCCCTGCTGCTCGGCGGTGACCGGGTCGGCCGCGTCCACGCCGGTGACGGAGTCGAGCGCCACGGCCGCGTCGGTGACGGTGCGGGCGATCGGGCCGCCGGTGTCCTGCGAGAGGGCGAGCGGGATGATGCCGTCGCGGCTCGCGAGGCCCACGGTCGGGCGGACGCCGACGAGCTGGTTGAACGACGACGGGATGCGGATCGAGCCGCCCGTGTCGGTGCCGAACCCGATGCCGGCGAGGTTCGCCGCGATCGCCGCCCCGGTGCCGCCGCTCGAGCCGCCGGCCGTCTGGCTGGTGACGTAGGGGCTGGCGACCAGCGTGCTCGTGCCGGCGGGCTGGTACGACGAGAACTCGGACGCGAAGCCGAACGCGAACTCGTCGAGGCTCGCCTTCGCGAGGATCACGGCGCCCGACGCCCGCAGCCCGGCGACCATGGCCGCGTCGGTCGTGGTCTGGTTGCCGTCCCAGCAGCCGCAGCCGCCGGTGGTCGGCATGTCGACCGTGTCGTAGTTGTCCTTCACCGCGATCGGCACGCCGAGCAGCATGTCGGTCATCCCGTCGGAGGCGCGGGTCGCGTCGGCCTCGGCGGCCGCGGCGAGCGCGACCTGGCTGGTCGTGATGATCGAGCGCAGCGGCCGGCCGTTGCCCGCCGGGTCGACCTTCGTCGTGTCGTACGCGGCGATGCGGTCGAGGTAGTCCTGGGTGAGCTCGACCGAGGTCGTGACGCCGGCGTTCATCGCGGCCTGCATCGTCACGACCGACGCCTCCACGATCTCGAAGGGGCCGTCGTCGTACACGATGCGCTGCGACAGGGCGGCGACGTCCGAGATCGTGATGACCCCGTCGTCGTCGCCGTCCGCGACCGAGATGGAGCTCCAGCCCGAGGAGGCGCTGGTCGCCCCGAGCACGGAGCTCAGCACCTCGAGGTCGTCGGCCGTCACCTGGCGGTCGCCGGTCAGGTCGAGCTCGACCCAGTACGGGGCGAGGAACGTGCCGGCGGCAGGTGCGGGCGCTGCCGCGGCGGCGGCGGCGGCGGCGGCGGTGTCAGTGCCTGCGGCTGCGTTCGCGGCCGGGACGGCCACGAGCCCGCCGAGCGCGAGGGCGCAGGTGACGGTCGTCGCGGCGAGGGCGCGGCGTCGGGTGGATGGCACGAGGGAGGTCCTCCTGGGACTGGTCGAGTCGGGGTCGGGCGAGACGTGGCCGGGCGAGTCGGCACGAAGCGGCGCCTGGCGGGCGCCGGGGCGGAGCGCGCTCATCGGGTGCCCGCCGAGCGGCGACGGCGCACCTGGGCGACGACCACGGCGGCGATGCCGGCGAGCAGAACGAGGGCGCCCGCGAGGATGCCCGGGAACGCGTCCGAGCCCGTGAAGGCCAGGGGGCCGGAGGCCGAGGAGGCGCTGGTCGCGCCGGACGTGGGCGAGGGCACCGGCGCGGTGCCGCCTCCTGCGGGCGTGCTCGGGTCGGGTACCGGCGCGGGTGCAGGGTCGACCGGGGGCACTGCCGCGGCCGTCACCGCGAGGGGCGCCGTGGACGGCGCCGCGAGCGTCGTCGTGAGCCCGTCCTCGGAGACGAGCGTGACCGAGGCGAGCCCGAGCGTGCCGTCGCCGGCGCCGATCGCGGCGAACTGCAGGTCGACGGCGAGGTCGCCCGCGAGCCCGGGCGACGTGCCGAGCCGGGTGTGCGTGACGGTGAGGGTGCCGTCCTGCTCGTCGACGGCGTCGAAGCCGCCGTCGGGCGCGGTCGCGCTGCCGTCGACGTAGTCGAGCACGGCAGGGTCGAAGTCGACCACGAGCTCGTAGGCGTAGACCTCCGTCGTGCCGGTCAGCGCGATCTGCGCGTCGACGACGTCGCCGACCGTGGCCGTGGCGGGCGCGGTGATCGACGCGGCGGTGATGCCGGGCGCGATCGGGGCCTGGGCGGCGAGGGCGGAGGTGCTCCCGAGGGCGACGAGGCCGACGGTGAGGGCGCCTGTCGCCAGGGCCGTCCGGGGGCGCACGAGGCGCCGGGTGGTGTGCTGCATCGGGGCAGGGTCCTTCGGTCGAGGTCGAGCGCGGCTCGTCGTCGACTGCGGAGCGGAACGGGCGGCGCCGGCGCACGGCCGGGCTGCTCGACGGGGCCGACGGGACGGCCTCGTGCCTCGCAGATCGCCGTCGGTCCGCTCGTGTGGATCACACGATCCACACCGTATTCATGGGGTGTTTCGAGCAGACGCACAGTGTCGTTACGGTCGTGTTTCCCGTCGGGTGTCGTCGAGCGTCGGCGCGCGGGGCGCTGCACCCGCGAGACCCGCACGAGGAACACCCCCGAGACCGCACTACACCCCGCGTTCTCGGGGTGCAATGCGGTCTCGGGGGTGTAGCTCGAGGGCCTGCAAGCCCGAGCAGGGTGCGCGTGCCGCGCGGCCCGCGGTGCGCGGCGCACGGCGCACGGCGCGGCGCTCAGGCGGGGCCGAGGCCCGTCACGCCGCCGCCGATCGCACGCGTGACCTCGCCGTCGGGCCAGCGCAGGTCGACCCCACGCCGCAGCGACAGTTCGCCGATCTCGGCCGTCTCCGCGTACGGCGAGTGCATCCGCGACTCCCCAGGACGGTCTGCCGTCACCATGCCGAACCCGGGGAAGCAGCTCAGCCAGTCCCCCACGGTCACCCCCGAGGAGGCGCCGCCCGGCCTCGGCACGGACGCCACGTCGACGACAGCGCCGTACCCGCTGGCCTCCGCGAGCATCCCGACGGTGCCGACGATGCCGGCCATGCTGACGTCCTTCGCCGCCGCGGGTCGTGCCCGCGCGACGGTGCCCGCGAGGTCGCGCAGCTCGTGCGAGCGGCGCCCCTCGGTCGAGTTCCACTGGCTGCCGTGGTGCCCCTCGCGCCACGAGCCGCTCACGTCGACCGTGAGGCTGAGGGCGTCGCCGTACCGGCCGCCACCGCCCGGCACGGGATGGGCCGTCCGCCCGAGCGCCGTGACGCTGAGCGCGGCAGGCACCCCGACCTGCGTGTGGCCGCCGAGCAACGGCACGCCCCAGGCCTCGGCGCCGCTGCGCACCCCGGCGAGCACCCGTCGGACGAACGCGGCGTCGCGGCCCGCCACCGCGTCGAGCAGCCCGACGGGCGCGGCGCCCATCGCGCTGAGGTCGTTCACGTTGACGAGCACGCCGCACCAGCCGGCCCACTCCGGGTCGCGCTCGACCATCGAGGGCAGGATCGCGTCACAGGCCGCGACGACGTCGGTGCCCGGCACGGGCGCTCCGTCGTCGCCGACCCAGCCCGCGCCTCCCAGTGATCCGTCGGGCGAAGCCGCCCACGCTGTGTGCGGTTCGAGCACGGCCTCGAGCAGCGACTTCGTCGCGTCGACGAGACGCTGGTGCCGGTCGATCGGCCAGCGCATCCGGAGGTGGTCGACGCCGCCGACCACGCAGCGGCCGGTCTGCTCCCAGCCGAGACGCCGGAACAGCACCGACGAGCGCACCTGGACGGTCGCGTCGAAGCGGAGCACCCCGAGCTGCTCGGCGAGCGCCGACGCGGCCCGGACGAGTGCGGACCCCACGCCGAGGGCGCTCCGGGCCGACGGCGCGACGACGAGCCGGGAACCGGTCCACCAGCCGACGTCCTCCTCCCCCACGGGCGCCAGGCGCACCCCGCCGACGACGCCTCCGCCAGCGCGAGCGACGAGCACGACGGTGCGCGGGTCGTCGTCGATCTCGTCGCGGTCGGTGCCCTCGAAGAGCCCCTGCTCGTCGACGAACGCGTCGCGCCGCAGCCGTCGGTACGCCTCGACCTCGGCGCGGTCGGCGACCCCCACGATGAACTCCGCGGCCGGCGGCGCGACGACCCGCGGCCCCATCAGGGCGGGCACGTCGAGCAGCGCCACCTCAGCCCCCGGCCGTCTGCAGCGCCGAGCACGCGCCGCAGGCCGCGCAGCCGGCCTTCTGGTCGGTGCCCTTCATGCCGGCCGCGATCAGCGCCTCCGACACCCGGAAGGTGATGTCGTGCAGCACCGAGCCGTGCGGCGCGGGCACGTGGTCGACGTCGGTCGCGAGGGTCCCGCGCAGCGGGCGGAACGGGACGATGAACGGGTAGACGCCCATGTCGATCAGCTCCTGGGCGCCGGCGACCATCTCGTCCGGGTCCTCGCCGAGGCCGACGAGCAGGTAGGTCGAGACCTGGTTGCGGCCGAAGACGCGGACGGCCTCGCGCCAGGCGGCCCGGTACTCGTCCATCGACACGCGCGACTTGCCCGGCATCCAGCGGCGGCGCACGTCGTCGTCCATCGACTCGACGTGGATGCCGATCGAGCGCGCGCCGGCCTCGTACAGGTCGGTGATCGTCGCGAGGTCGCCCGGCGGCTCGCACTGCACCTGGATCTCGAGCTCGGGCACCACGGCCTTGACGGCGCGCACGCACCGAGCCAGGTGGGTCGCGCCGCGGTCGCGCCCCTTCGAGGTGCCGGTGGTCATCACCATCTGCTCGACGCCGTCCAGTCGCCAGGCGGCCTCGGCCACCTCCGTGATCATCGACGGCGTCTTGACGGCCACGGTCGCGCCGGAGTTCAGCGACTCCTCGATCGAGCAGAACCGGCAGCGCTCGGCGACGTCGTAGCGCACGCAGGTCTGGACGACGGTGGTCGCCAGCACCTTGGCCCCGTGGAGGCGCGCGATCGCCTCGTAGGAGACGCCGTCCGCCGTCGCCAGGTCGTAGAACCGGGGGCGGGCCACCGGCGTGACCTCGATGCCCGTGTCCTCGCCGTCGAGCAGCAGTCGCCCGTCGTCGACGAGGTACGGGCTGTCCTGGCTCTGCGGGATCGCGGACTGCAGGCCCTGGAACAGGACGTGTCCGTCGTCGCTCGGACCAGCGCCTCCTTCGCGGTGCACGGGGGCGGCGACCCGGATGCCGCGGATGGCGACGTCGACGCGGGTGGAGAGCGCCCCGCCGTTCGAGATGCCGACGGCACCGCGCGCGGGGGCCTGCGGCTCGTTCGTGATCGTCACGCGGTCACCGGCTCAGACCATGTAGGTGCTGTTGATGATGGCGCCCTTGCGGGCGTAGTGGATGACGGCGTCCTGCACGTCGAGGGGGTGGCACGGGATCACGCCGGCGATCAGGTCCTCCTCGCGGTTGCCGTGCAGCGCGAGGCCGAAGCGACAGCAGAACACCGTCCCGCCCTCGGCGATGAACGTCTCGAGCGCGTTGTTGATGTTGTTCTCGCCGGGGAACCCGTCCGAGCCCGTCGTCGGGAACCCGCGGTTGGCGATGCAGTTCATCGAGCCGGGGCCGTAGAAGTAGAGCACGCTCGTGAAGCCCTTGCGGAGGGCCCTGGTCGCCTGCAGCACGGCGACGAAGCTCACCGACGACTCGTGGGCGATGCCGTGCACGAGCTGGAAGTAGTGCTCGTCCTTCGTGGCCGTGTAGTCGGGGAAGATCTTGGTCGAGCCGTAGATGTTGCTCCCCTTCGGCAGCGAGGGGTGCGCGATCTCGTTGCGGGAGATCTCGATGTTGTCGAGGACCTGCTGGTCGAAGTCGATGTCGTTGTCGCTCATGGTGCGGGCTCCTTGCGGGGTCGGGACGAGACGGTGCCGGTCGAACTGCGGTGCCTGGATCTGGTCCCGAGTCTTCGACCGCCGTGTTGCAGGCGGATTACGAGGATTCGCCGTTTTGTTTCGGCGGCGCGGATCGTTCCTCTCTATCGCGGCCCGCACCTGCGACACGAGTTCTTATTCCCGCTGTAACCAATCGGAAACAGCTCCTGGCGTCTGATGGACGCACCGCAGGAACCTGCGCCACCGCCTCCACCGACCAGAGGAGACACGATGTCGACGACCGTCGCCGCCGTCTCGGCGAACTTCACCCGGGACCTCGACCAGAACTACGAGCTCATCGAGACCCTCGTCGGCGAGGCGAGGGCGGCCGGCGTGCAGCTGCTCGTCTTCCCCGAGGCCGCGATCGGCGGCTACCTGTCGTCGCTCGGCAACCACGGCGACACCCTCAAGACCACGACTCGCTCGCTGCCCCCCGCGGTCGCCCTCGACGGCCCCGAGCTGCGCCGCGTGCAGCAGATCGTCGGCGACATGGTCGTCTGCATCGGCTTCTGCGAGCTCGCCGACGACGGTGAGACGCGCTACAACGCCGCGGTCTGCCTCGACGGCACCCGCATCTACGGCTCGTACCGCAAGGTGCACCAGCCCCTCGGCGAGGCCATGTCGTACTCGGCGGGCGACGTCTACGAGGCCTTCGACACCCCTGTCGGCCGCCTGGGCCTGCAGATCTGCTACGACAAGGCGTTCCCGGAGGCGGCCCGGTCGCTGGCGCTGGACGGCGCGGAGATCATCGTCAGCATGTCCGCCTGGCCCGTGGCCCGCACGGCCACCGCCGAGAACCTGCAGGACGACCGCTGGACCTACCGCTTCAACCTGCTCGACACGGCCCGCGCCCTCGACAACCAGGTGTTCTGGATCGCCTCGAACCAGGCCGGCACGTTCGGCTCGCTCCGCTACGTCGGCAACGCGAAGGTGGTCGACCCCGGCGGCGTCGTGCTCGCCACGACCCTGCTGGAGGCGGGCCTCGCGATCGCCGAGATCGACGTCGAGGGCACGTTCCGGGCGATGCGGGGCGGCATGTTCCACCTGCGCGACCGGCGGCCCGACGCGTACCGCACCGGCGAGGCCGAGGCGGCCTCCGCCGCCGGCAGGAGCCTCGCCCGTGCCTGAGATGACCTTCCGGGTGCGCTGGCCGGACGGCTCCGAGACCGCCTGCTGGTCGCCCAGCCTGGTGATGCACGACTGGCTCTCCCCCGGCGCCGAGTACCCGCTCGCCGAGTTCGTCGAGCGCTCGACGACCGCCCTCCGCATCGCGAGCGAGCGCGTCGCGGCGATCTACGGCTTCGCCTGCACCTCCGCGATGCAGCAGGAGGCCGAGATCACCGCGATCGCGGCGACGCACGCAGGAGGCGCGGTGCGGGTGCTCGAGATGCACCCGCCGCTGCCTGCCCCGGCGACCGCAGCCGCGCCTCCTGCGGGAGCGTCGTCGACGACCGCCGCGAGCGCCTCGGGAGCGTCGTCGTGACCGCGCTCGTGACCGCCCCGCGCCGCGTCGTCGACGGCACGCACGTCGAGGTCGCCGTCGTCGGAGGCGGCCAGGCGGGCCTCTCGATCAGCTGGCACCTGACGCGGCAGGGCGTCGACCACGTCGTCCTCGAGCGCGACACGGTCGCGCACGACTGGATCGACCGCCGGTGGGACGCCTTCACGCTCGTGACCCCGAACTGGCAGTGCGTGCTGCCCGGCTTCGCCTACGACGGCGACGACCCCGACGGCTTCATGGGCCGCGACGAGGTGCACGCGTGGATCCGTCGCTACGCCGCCTCCTTCGACGCCCCCGTCGTCGAGGGCGTGCTCGTCACCCGGCTGCGGGAGGCGGCGGCCGGCGGGTTCGAGGTCGTCACCGACCAGGGCACGATCGTCGCCGACCAGGTCGTGCTGGCCACCGGCGGGTACCACCGGCCCGTGCTGCCGGCGGTCGCCGCGGGGGTGTCCGACGACGTCGTGCAGGTGCACTCGGCCGACTACCGCTCGCCGCAGGCCCTGCCCGAGGGCGGCGTGCTCGTCGTCGGCTCGGGCCAGTCGGGCGCCCAGATCGCCGAGGACCTGCACCTCGCCGGACGCCAGGTGCACCTCGCGCTCGGCTCCGCGCCCCGGTGCGCCCGCTTCTACCGCGGCCGCGACTGCATCGCCTGGCTGAGCGACATGGGCGTGTACGACGTGCCCGTCCAAGCCCAGGTCGGCGGCCTCACGAAGCGCGAGTCGACGAACCACTACATGACCGGGCGCGGCGGCGGGCGCGACATCGACCTGCGCGCGTTCGCGCTCGAGGGCATGCGGCTCTACGGCCGGCTGACCGGCGCCGAGGGCACCGCACTGACCTTCAGCCCCACCGCGGAGGCGTCGCTCGACCACGCGGACTCGGTGATGGAGTCGATCAAGACCGACATCGACCGCTTCATCGAGCGCACCGGTGTCGACGCGCCCGTCGAGCCGCGCTACGTGCCGGTCTGGCGGCCCGAGGCCGAGGTGACGAGCCTCGACCTGCGCGAGGCGGGCATCACGAGCGTCGTCTGGTCGGCCGGGTTCCGGGCGGACTGGTCGTGGGTGCAGGTCGGGGTCTTCGACGGAGGAGGCGTCCCGACGCACCAGCGCGGGGTCACCACCGCGCCCGGGCTGCACTTCCTCGGGCTGCCGTGGCTGCACACCTGGGGGTCGGGGCGCTTCGAGGCGATCGCCCGCGACGCCGCACACGTCGCGGAGAGCGTCGCGGCGCGGGCCGGGCGGGCCGGCGGGGCCGGCCGGGCTGGCCGCGCTGACCGATCGGTGCTCGCCGAGGAGGCCGTGGCCGCGGGCTAGCCTGACGCCATGGCCGAGATCACGATGGCAGCCGTCGCCGCGCACTTCGGCCGGGACGTCGGGCGGACGCTCGCGAAGCTCCCCGGCATGGTCGAGCAGGCGCGCGCCCGCGGGGTCGACCTGCTCGTGCTGCCCGACGCGACCGTGGGCGGGTACCTGCTCGACCTCGTGAACCCGGGGGGCGCCTCCTCGGGTCCCGACGACGCCGACGCCCTGCTGCCGCCGGCGGTCGAGATCGACGGGCCCGAGGTCCAGGCCGTCGCCGACCTCGCCGGCGACCTCACGATCTGCTTCGGCGTCACCGAGCGGGCCCTCGAGGGCGGCGAGGACGTCCGGTACAACAGCGCCGTCTGCGTCCAGGCCGGTCGCGTGCTCGGGTCGCACCGCAAGGTGCACCTGCCCCTCGGCGAGTCCGAGGTCTACCGCGCGGGCACCGAGTTCGTCCCGGTCGACACCCCCGTCGGCCGCCTCGGCATGATGATCGACTTCGACAAGACGTTCCCCGAGTCCTCGCGCACGCTGGCGCTCGCGGACGCCGAGCTGCTCGTCTGCCTGAGCGCCTGGCCGGCCAGCGTCACGGACCGCTCGGACCGCCTCCGGAACGACCGCCAGGCCCACCTCTTCGACCTCTACGACTGCGCCAGGGCCGCCGAGAACCAGCTCTGGCTCGTCTCGTCGAACCAGACGGGGGTGCTCGGCGGGCTGAGGTTCCTCGGGCAGGCGAAGGTCGTCGACCCTGCCGGCGAGATCGTCGCCAAGACCTGGGCCAAGGGCGGCCTCGCCGTCGCGACGGCCGACGTCGCCGCCGACGCCGCTCGGGCCCGCCGCACCATGGACCACCTGCGGCAGCGCGTACCGTCGGCCTACGAGAGCGGGCTGCGCTGATGCGCATCGCGCAGGTCACCTACTCGACGAAGCCGCGGGGCGGCGTCGTGCACGCCCTGGCGCTGTCGGAGGCGCTGGCCCGGCGAGGCCACGAGGTCACGGTGTGGACGCTCGGACGCGGCGGTGACCAGGCGTTCTTCCGTCGTGTCGACCAGGCCGTGTCGATCCGCGTGGTGCCGTTCGAGGCGCGCGACGACGAGTCGGTCGGCGACCGCATCGCCCGGTCGATCGAGACGATGGGGGCCGCGTTCGCGGATGCCCGGCTGCACGAGCGGTACGACGTCGTGCACGCCCAGGACTGCATCTCGGCCAACGCGGTCGGCCCGTGCCTCCGGACGATCCACCACCTCGACGAGTTCACGACGCCCGAGCTCGTGCGCTGCCACGACGAGGCGGTCCGCCGCCCGATCGCCCGGATCTGCGTGTCGGCCGCCGTCGCCGCCGACGTCGAGCGCGGCTGGGGACTGACGCCGACCGTGATCCCGAACGGAGTCGACGCAGGCAGGTTCGCGGCGGCCGCAGGGCCCGCCGGCGACGGCGACCGGGCACGCTGGCGCGACCGGTTCGGCGAGTACGTGCTGGCGCTCGGCGGCATCGAGCCGCGCAAGGGCAGCCTCGACCTGGTCGAGGCGTTCGCGCTGCTGCGGCGCCGACGGCCCGACGTGCGCCTGGTGTTCGGCGGCGGCGAGACCCTGTTCGACTACCGCGACTACCGTGCCCGGGTCGACGCCCGCATCGCCGCGCTCGGCCTCGACCCCGTCGTGCTCGGCGTGGTCGACGACGACGAGCTGCCCTCGCTCGTGGCCGCCGCCGGCGCCCTCGCCTTCGTGTCGACCAAGGAGGGCTTCGGCCTCGCCGCGATGGAGGCCCTCGCCGCGGGCGTGCCCGTCGTCGCCCGTGACCTGCCGGTGCTGCGCGAGGTGTTCGGCCCGACCGTCGCCTACGCGACCGGCCCCCCGTCGATCGAGGAGGCGCTGGTCGCCGCCCTCGACGGGGCCGGCCCCGCAGCCGGTCCCGGCCGCGACCTCGCGGCGTCGCACTCGTGGGACGACGTCGCCCTGCTCCACGAGCAGTTCTACGAGGCCGTCGGCCGGGAGGGCGACCATGGTGCGGCAGTCGATCTCGCGCACCGTCACGGGGCTCGCTGAGGCGGACCCGGACCGCGTGGTGGCACGCGACGACGCCGGGACGCTGACGGCCTCGGAGCTGGACCACGCCTCCTCGGTGCTCGCCCGCGCCTACCTCGACCTCGGCGTCGGCCAGGACTCGCTGGTGACCGTGGCCCTGCCGAACACGGTCGAGATGATCGTCGTCTGCGCCGCCGTCTGGAAGTGCGGGGCGACGCCGCAGCCGATCTCGCTCGGGCTCGACGCCGCGGAGCGAGCCGAGCTGGAGGCACTGGCGCGGCCGGCGCTGGTGGTGGGGGTGCCGCCGGCGGGCAGCGGTGCGGGTGCCGGTGGAGGGGCAGATGGTGGTGCCGGGGAGGTGCCGTGGGTGCCTGCGGGCTGGGCGCCTCCCCCGGTGGCCGGTGACGCGCCTCCTCTGCCGGACGCCTGGGCCTCGAGCTGGAAGGCGCCGACCTCGTCGGGGTCGACCGGCCGGCCGAAGGTGGTGCTGGCGGCGGCGCCCGCGCTGCTCGACCCGTCGCTCGCCGTCGCGTCGTTCCTGCCGCGCGACCAGGTGCAGCTCGTCGCCGGGCCGCTGACGCACTCGGCGACCTTCACGTACGCGTTCCGCGGGCTGCTGACCGGACACGAGCTCGTGCTGCTGCCGCGCTTCGACGAGCGACGGGTGCTGCAGGCGATCGCGGCGCACCGGGTGACCTGGGCGCTGCTCGTGCCGACGATGATGCACCGGCTGCTGCGCCTGCCCGCCGACGAGCGCGCCGCCGCCGACCTGTCGTCGCTCGAGACCGTGCTGCACCTCGGAGCGCCCTGCCCGCCCGACCTCAAGCGCCGGTTCATGGCCTGGGTCGGTGCCGAGCGCGTGGTCGAGGTCTACGCGGGCAGCGAGTCGAACGGGGTCCTGTCGATCCGTGGCGACGAGTGGCTCGAGCACCCCGGCAGCGTGGGGCGGCCGAGCGGCGGCACGAGCGTCGCCGTGCGCTCGGCCGAGGGCGACGACCTGCCCGCGGGCACGGTCGGGTAGGTGTGGCTCCGGCGGGATGGAGGTCCGACGTACCGGTACCTCGGCGGCTGCTCCGCTCGGACCGAGGACGGCTGGGACACCCTCGGCGACCTCGGCCTCCTCGACGACGACGGGTGGCTGCACCTGGTCGACCGGGCCGACGACGTCGTGCTCCGCGGCGGCGTCAACGTGCACCCGACCGAGGTCGAGCGGGTGCTGGAGGCGCATCCCGCCGTGCGCGGCGCGGTCGCGTTCGGCGTCGCCGACGACGACCTCGGGCAGCGGATCGAGGCCGTGGTCGACGTGGCGGGCGCGGGCGCGGGCGCAGGCGCAGGTGCGGGGGCGCGGGCGAGCGCGGGCGTGGGTGCGGGCGTCACCGCGGAGGAGCTCCTCGCGTGGGCGCGGCAGCGGCTCGACCCCGAGCGACGTCCGGCTGCGCTGTGGCTCGTGGACGAGCCCGTGCGCGACGACGCCGGCAAGACCAGCCGCCGCGCGTGGGCCGCGCGCGTCGCCCGCCTCCGCTAGCCGCTCGCGCGCTGCGCCCCCGCGCACGGCCGCGCCTCGCGAGCTACACCCCGCATCCGGCGCTACACCCCCGGAACAGAGGGTGCAGCGCGGGTCCGGGGGTGCAGCTCGAGCAGCAGCGCCGCCGGCGTGCGAGCGGCCGCACCCCGGCGGCAGCGGCAGCGGCAGCTCACCAGGAGGCAGGCAGCGGCGCCCCGGGAGCGGGCGGGCGCTCGACGAGCGCGACGGCGTCGCCGAGTCCGATGTGCCCCGGGAAGTTGTAGCGCCCGAAGCGGCCCGTCGGATCGGTCGCCGAGGTCGGCATCGCGACGGACGTGCGGCGCAGCGCCTCCGCGAGCACCCGGGTGGAGGTGTCGTCGAGGCGCGGGCCCCGCCGGTCGCGCAGGATGATCTCGACCCGCGCCTCCTTCGCGGTCAGGCGGAGCACGAGAACGTCCGACCGCAGGGCCGGGTCGAGCGGGACGAGCGCGCGGTCGACGTCGGCGAGCGCGACGGTGCGGCGGGTGCCGGCGCGCAGCTGGTCGGTGTCGAGGTTCACCCAGGGCTGCGGGTAGATCGCGTTCCGCACCGCGGTGGCGACCCACATCAGGGCCGCGATCAGCACAGCGCCGAGCAGCAGGTCGCTCGGGAACGGCACGAGGCCGTCGAAGAACCGGCCGGCCTGCGCGCCGAAGTAGACGATCGTCGTGACGACGAAGACGGCGCTGTACCCGGCCCAGGACGACCACCAGCTGCGCTCTCCGATCCGCACCCAGCCGGAGGGGAGCGGCGCGTCGGGGCCGTCGGTCGCGTCAGCGTCGCCGCCCTCGCCGGGCTCGTCGTGGTCTGGCGATCCGGGCCCGTCGGGGTCTGGCGAGCAGGGCCCGTCGGGGCCGGGCTCGTCGTGGCCGGGAGCGCCGGGTCCGCCGGTGCCGGCCGTCACGCCGGGCGCCCGTCGGACGACGACCGGGGTCCGTCGCCGTCCCGCAGCATCCGCACGAGACCCACGACTCCGACGACCACGGCCGTCGCGAGCAGCGCGCCCGCGGCGAGCGTCAGCACGTTCCCGGCGATCAGCCGGAGGGCGACCCAGTCCGGCTGCGGCGCCGAGCTCCACCGGGCGGGACCGCCCGCCGTGAGGTCGGTCCACCAGGTCAGGAGCACGGCGAGCCCGAGCAGCAACGCACCGACGGCGGCCAGGGCGACGGCGGCCCGCAGGAGGCGGCGGCCGGCTCGCCGAGTGATCGTCACGTCGTGACACTATTGCAGCGCGCGACGGCGCGCCGCAGCCAGCTCCGCACCCGTCGGACCCGCGCGCACCCTCCCGCGTACCGACGGGTGCGTGCGGGTCCGACGGGTCCGCGTGCGTTCGCCTCGCGCTGCCCGTGTCACGTCTTGTTCCGAGCATCACGTCGCGTCGTGACGGGACGTGATGCTCGGAACGTGACGCGACACGTCGGCGACCCCGGCGACCCCGGCGACGTCGGCGACCCCGGCGACCCCGGCGACGGCGGCAGGGCGGACCTCGCCTGCGACTCAGGTCGCAGGCGAGGTCCTGACCTCTGCCCCTGTGGCACGGCGCCCGACCGGCGAGCGTGGAGGCATGACATCGACACCCCTCCCCGCCCCGCCGCGGACGGGCCTCCGCGCCCGCCGCCTCCTGCCCCGACTCGCCGCCGCCGCGGCCGTCGTCGCGCTCGCCGTCCCGCTCGCCGCCTGCTCGGCCGGCGCGTCCGACCCGGACGGCGCTGCCGGCACCGGCACCGGCACCGGCACCGGCACCGCAGCCAGCGCGACCTCCCCCACCACCGCGCCCGCGCCTCCTGCGGCCCCCCAGCACCAGCCCGGCGGCCACTCCCTCACGCAGGGCGACGTCGACGCCTGGCTCGACGGCGCGCTCGGCTCGGCGCTGCAGACGACCGGCATCCCCGGCGCGACGGTCTCCGTCGTCTCCGACGGCCAGGTGCTCACCGCGCGCGGCTACGGCCTCGCCGACACCGGCACGGACGGCGACCCGGCCCGCCCGGTCGACCCCGACGACACCCTGTTCCGCATCGGCTCCGTCTCGAAGGTCGTCTCGGCGACCGCGATCATGCAGCTCGTCGAGCAGGGGGAGCTCGACCTCGACGCCGACGTGCAGCAGTACCTCGACTTCGACCTCGACACCCCGAAGGGCGCGATCACGCTGCGCCACCTGCTGACCCACACCGCGGGCTTCGAGGAGGTCATCGCCGGCCTGATCGGCACCCCCGGCAGCGAGAAGACGCTGCGCGAGGCGGTGACGGCCGCTCCCCCGGCGCAGGTCTACGCGCCCGGCACGACTCCCGCGTACTCGAACTACGGCGCCACGCTGGCCGGCTACGTCGCCGAGCGGGTGAGCGGGAAGCCGTTCGCGGAGCTGGTGCAGGAGCAGGTCCTCGACCGTGCAGGGATGACCTCGTCGTCGTTCGCACAGCCCCTGCCCGCCGACCTCGACGCCCGACTCGCGAAGGGCTACCCGAACGACTCGGCGCCGTCCGTGCCGACCGAGGTCGTGAACGCCGCGCCCGCCGGCGCGATGTCGGCCACCGCCTCCGACATGGCGCGCTTCATGCTCGCGCACCTGGGCGACCTGCCCGCCGAGCAGTCCCTGCTCGAGCCCGCGACCCTCGACGAGATGCACCGCCCCGCGCTCGGGGCCGACCAGCTCGGCACCCTCGCCGTCGGGCAGCGCATGGACCTCGGCTTCTTCGACGACAGCACCCCCGGCGTCCCGGCCTTCGGGCACGACGGCGACACGCAGGTGTTCCACAGTGCGATGCGGATGTTCCCGGAGTCCGACGCGGGCATCTTCGTGTCGTTCAACGCCTCGGGACGCACCCCGACCGCGACGCTCGACCTCCGCACGACGCTGCTGCAGGGCTTCGCCGACCGGTACCTGCGAGACGCCTCGGCTGAGGCCGACCTCGCGGGGACCGGCGCGGGCTCGGTCGCTGCTGCGGCTGATCCGTCTCGAGACGGATCAGCCGACCGAGACGCCGCCCCCTCCTCGACGACGTCGCCGGGGTCGGACGAGACCGAAGGAGGCGCGGGTCAGCTCGACAGCGCCGCCGCGGCGGCCGCGATGGCCGGCACCTTCACCTCCTCCCGCTCGCCGGTCACGAACCCGGGCGCGCTCCTCGCCCTGAGCGGCCAGACGACGATCGTCCCCCGCTCGGACGGCACGATCGCGGTCACCCCGAAGCCGCTCGCCACGACGACCGGCGTGTACGAGCTGGTCGACGAGCACCTGTGGCGCGAGGTGGGCGGCGACTCGCTGCTCGCGACGCGGACCGACGGCGACTCGGACGACGCCGACGCGACCGTCCAGGCGATCTCGTGGGGCGCCTCCTTCACGATGCTGCGGGCGCAGCCCTGGCAGGTCGCGTCGACGGCGCTGCCGTCGGTGATCGCCGCCGTCGCGGTGCTGCTCGTCTCGGTGGTCGCGTGGCCGACCGCCGCGCTCGTCGGCCTCGGCCGCCGCACCGGACGCCGCGACCTCGTCGCCGCACGCCGTCCCGAGACCGGACGCCGCCGCCGCGCGCTGCTGCTGTCGCGCATAGGCCAGGTCGCGACGCTGCTCGCCCTCGCCGGCTGGGCGGTCGTGGCCGGGCAGGCCATGTCGTTCGTCGACGTCTCGGCAGGGTCGATCCGCGTCGTGCAGGTGCTCCAGCTGGTGGGCGTCGTCGCGATCGTGCCGGCCACCGTCGCCGCCGTGCAGGCCGTGCGTGAGCGACGGGGCTGGGCCTCGGTGACCGGACGGGTGCTCGTCGTCGTGGCGCTCGTCGTCCTGGCCGTGTTCGCCGTCACGTGGCGCCTCCTCTCCCCGAGCGTGAGCTTCTGATGCGCCGCCCACAGGGAGGTGCGCCTCGCGACCACGAGGTCGACGGCACCTGGCATGCTCGGGACGTGACCACCTCCTCCTCCGCCCGCTCTGCAGCCGTCGCCGGCCTCGTCGGCGCGGCACGGCACGAGGGGTCCGCTGCTGCGCGGCACGAGGGCACCGGCCCGGGCTTCGCCGCTGCACGTCGGCTGCTCGCCCGGGTCGGGGTGCGGACACCCTTCGGACGCGACGTCGCCCTGGCCGCGGTGTGGACGCTCGTCACGGTCGCTCTGCTCGCCTCGCTCGTGGGCGCGGGCGAGTTCCTCGGGGCGTCGAAGAGCATCCCGGCCGCACAGATCACGGTGGTCCTCGTGCTCGCCGTCGTGCAGTGCCTGCCACTGGCGTTCAGGCGTCGACGGCCGGTGGCGACCTTGCTGGTGATCAGCGTCGTGCAGGCGGGCCTGCTGACGGTCTTGCCCACGGGGCTCGCGGTCTGGACGGCGGCGCCCGTCGTCGCCGCCTACACGGTGGGCACCCTGCTCACGACGCGCACGGCGGTCGGCTGGCTGCTCGTCGCGATCGGCGTCGAGACGGTCGGCGCCGTGATCGGTGCGGCAGGCGCCGCCAAGCAGCTCCTGGGCGCCGAGCCGGGGCTCGGCGGCCTCGGCGGGGTCGACGGCCTCAGCCCCGTCGGCGCCGCCGTCGAGGCCCTCGCCCTCGTCGCGACGGCCGTCCTCGTGAACGGGATCAGCGCCTCCGTCGGCTCGTGGGTCGCCCTGCGCCGGCGCCACGAGAGCGACAGCCAGGCGCGCGCCGCGGAGTCGGTCGAGCACCACGAGACGCTGACCCGGTCGGCCGTCGCGGCGGAACGCACGCGCATGGCCCGCGAGCTGCACGACATCGCGGCGCACCACCTCACCGGCCTCGTCGTGCAGGCGGGCGCCGCCGAGCGCCTCGTCGACGTCGACCCAGAGCGCGCGAAGGAGTCGCTCCGCAGCGTCCGGTCGCAGGGGCGCGAGACGCTCGACTCGCTGCGATCGATCGTGGGGATCCTGCGCGAGACCGGCGACGACGCCACCGGCACCGCTCCGGTGCCCGGGCTGCGCGACGTCGGCGGGCTCGTCGCCGCGGCCCGTGCCGCCGGCACCGTCGTCGACGAGCGAGTCGAGGGCGAGCTGCCCACGCTCGCCCCGCTCGCCGACGTCACGGCCTACAGAACCGTGCAGGAGGCGCTGGCCAACGCCCGCAGGCACGCCCCGGGCGCCGGCGTCCTGCTGGCCACGACGGTGCGGCAGGGACGGCTCGTCGTCGTCGTCGAGAACGCGGTGCCCCGGGGGCCCGCGAGCTCTGCTCCGGCGGGGTACGGGCTGGTCGGGATGCGCGAGCGCGCGGCCCTCGTCGGCGGGCTGCTCGAGGCGGGAGTCGTCGGGACGGAGCCTGCCGAGACCGGGTCGGCCGATGCACGACCGGTCGACGGTCGAGGGGACGGGCACACGGACGCCAGGACGGCTGCGGCAGACAGGGTCGACACGGCCGGCGGGGTCGGCAGGGTCGGCGGGGCCGGCGGGGCCGGCGGGGCCGGTGCGGTCGGCGGGGTCGGCGCGGTCGGCGGGGCCGGCGCGGTCGGCGGCCGCACCTGGCGCGTGCGGCTCGAGCTGCCCGTCGAGCGGGAGCCCGACACCGCCGACGCTCCCGACGGGACCGACGCCGTCGATGCGCCCGACGCCGACGCCGTCGACGGGACCGACGGGACCGACTCGTGATCCGGGTCGTGCTCGTCGACGACCAGTCGATCGTGCGGGCCGGGTTCCGCATCGTGCTCGAGACCGCGGGAGGGATCGAGGTCGTCGGCGAGGCCTCCGGGGGCCGCGAGGGCGTCGAGGTCGTGCGGCGCACCCGGCCCGACGTCGTCGTGATGGACGTCCGGATGCCCGGCGGCGACGGCATCGAGGCGACGCGGTCGATCACGGGCGCGGCCCCGGGCGGCGACCCGCAGGCCTCCTCGGTCACGGTGCCCGGCGATCCGCGGGCGGAGCCGGGCACGTCCGGCGACGCCCGCCGCGGCCCTGCCGTGCTCGTCGCGACGACCTTCGACCTCGACGAGTACGTCTTCGGCGCCCTCGAAGCGGGGGCCAGCGGGTTCGTCCTCAAGGACGCGGAGCCCGACGAGTTCATCGCGGCCGTCCGAGCTCTCGCGTCGGGGCGTGCCGCGATCGACGGCGCGACCACCCGCCGGGTCATCGCGGAGTTCACGCGACGGCGGGCCGCCTCCTCGTCCGGGGCCTCGGTCGACGTGCTGACTCCGCGCGAGCAGGAGATCGTCCGACTGCTCGGCGAGGGCCTGTCGAACGACGAGATCGGCGCGCGTCTCGTGATCGAGACGAGCACGGTGAAGTCGCACCTGACCCGCGTCATGACGAAGCTGGACACCCGCGACCGGCTGCAGACCGTCGTCTGGGCCTGGCGCTCGGGGCTGCTGCGCTGACACCGGCGCTGCGCGCCGGCTGGCCGCTCGCCCGCGACCGCCGGGCAGGACGGGCGGGTTCGACGGGGGCGGGCCGTCACGACCGCCCGTCCCGGTCGAACTCGCCCGCTCTCGGCCCCGCGTCGCGAGCGGGCCACGACCGGCCTCGAGGCCGATGATGGCCCCATGAACGACGCCATCGTCACGCCCCTCGGCTTCTCGCACGTGCGCCTCACGGTCACGGACATCCGCCGCAGCAAGGCCTTCTACGAGCAGCTGTTCGGCATGCCGCCGGGCAGCGACTTCAGCGACCAGATCGACGACCCGACGATCCACGACGACCCGCAGCGCACCTACGGCGGCTGCTCGTTCACCTTCGGCGGCCAGACGCTCGGGCTGCGCCCGGTCGCCCCGGCCGGCGACCGCTTCGACCCCGACCGGGTGGGGCTCGACCACCTGAGCCTTCGGGTCGGCTCCGTCGACGAGCTGCACGCCGCGGCCCAGCGACTCGAGGCAGCCGGGATCGAGCACGGCGAGGTCACGGACCTGCCCGCGTTCGGCCTCGTGGTCCTCTCGCTGCAGGACCCCGACGACGTCAACCTCGAGCTCGCCGCCGCTCGCCCTGGCGGCCGCGTCTGACCCCCGGCCGCACGATCCCCGCCCGAACGCGTCGAGTTGCCCCGAAGTGCGGCTCCAGGCCCGCGAGGGCAGCACTTCGGGGCGACTTGACCGATCCCGCAGCGCGCGAGCACGAGCGCGAGGCCTGGCGTCAGCCCCAGATGCGGGTGACGATCGCGCCGAGCAGGTCGTCCGTGGGGAAGTTCGACTGGCGCACGGTGACGACGACGTCGTCGCGGACGAGCACGGTCTGCGTGAAGTCGGTCCCGTACTGCTCCTCGACGCGGGTGTACTGGCAGATGGTGCCGCCGAGCCGGTCCGTGCAGTCGGACACGGCACCCGCGACTCGCCTTTCCTCGTCGACCGTCGGGTCGGACAACCACGCCGGGTAGGAGGCGGCAGTCGCCTCGTCGACGGTGGCGACGTCGACGAACAGGCCCGTGATGTCGGCACGGATGTCGCGCCAGCCACAGCGCAGCTGAGCTGCCGACTCGACGATCGTGTACGGGTCGGCGCCGGCGGGAGGCGTGATCGGCTCGATCCGCCCCATCCGCACCTCGGCGAAGAACTCCGGGTCGTTCAGGGGCGTGTCCCCCATCGTCGAGGCGTAAGTCGCCGCGTCGACGATGTCGGTGCAGTCCGTCGGGATCGAGGCGACGGCGGGTCCCGGCGAGGGCGCCGGAGCGGTCGTGGACGGCGAGGCGCTCGGGGACGCCGCCGTGTCGGTGGCCGTCGGCCGGGGCGTCTCCGAGGAGGCGCCTCCTGCGTCGTCTGCCCCGCTCGCGCACCCGGCGAGCGAGAAGGCGAGAGCCGCGACGGCGCCCAGCGTCGTGACCGTGGTGAACGAGCGTGTGGTCCTCATGTGAGCGTCCCCCCGGACTGTGCTCGCCCCGGCGCGGGTGTCCCGAGGTCGTGCTGCCCACGCTAGGCCGCCGGGGGCGTCGGCGCGTCATCCTGCAGCGGGAGTCCGCATCGGTCGCGAGTCGTCGTACGATCCGTCCATGACACCGACGTCCGGCCGCTCCCGCTCCGTCCGCGCGGGCGGGTCGCGTCCCGTCGTGGCCGTCGCTCCCGTCGCGGCCCTGGCCGTGCTGGCCCTGGTGCTGAGCGGGTGCACCTCGACCACCCCCGCCTCGTCGCCGGACGCCTCCGCATCCGCATCCGCATCCGCATCCGGGGCGACGCTCGACGACGCCGCGGAGCGGGACGCCGCAGCCGCAGACGCAGACGCAGACGCCCTCCCCGCCGACGCCGCCACGGTCCCTGCCCTCGACGTCACGGGCTTCGTGCTCGAGGGCTCCGATCCCGACCTGGTCGACGCGAGCGCCGCCTCCCTCGACGTGGTCGGGGTCGACGGTGTGCTCGTGGCCGCCGACGGGGCCAGCGTGAGCAGTCCGTCGCTCGACGCCGAGGCCCAGCGGGACGCGGCCCACGCCAGGGGACTGCAGGCGCAGCTGCTCGTGAGCAACTGGGACGACCGGATCGGCGACTTCAGCGAGCCGGTCGCGAGCGCTCTGCTGTCGAGCCCGGCGAACCGGTCCGCGGTCGCGGCCGACCTGGCCTCACGCGTGTCGACGGGCGGCTGGGACTCGCTCATGGTCGACCTCGAGGGGCTCACGGCCGGCGACTCCGCCGGGCTGACCGCCTTCGCCTCGGAGCTACGGACAACCGTCGGCCCCGACGTGCGGCTGGACGTCGCGCTGCAGGCCTCGACGACGGTCGAGGGCTACGGCGACCTCGGCTACGACGTGCCGGCGCTGGCGGCGTCGCTCGACCACCTCACCCTCATGGCCTACGACCAGCACGGCCCGTGGGAACCCGACGACCCGGGCCCCGTCGGCTCCCTCGACTGGACGATCGACTCGCTCGCCGCCCTCACCGCGCTCGCGCCGACCGACCAGGTCGTGCTCGGCGTCGCGGGATACGGCTACCGCTGGGGCGGCGACGAGCCCGCCGGGCAGGTGTCCGACGAGGAGGCGCGCGACCGCGTCGGGGACGCTGGCGGCAGCGCCCGCTGGGACTCCACGGCCGCGGAGCAGACCGCGACCCTCGCCGACGGCGCCGTGCTCTGGTGGTCGGACTCGCGCTCGCTCGACACGCGCGTCCAGCTCGCCCGCGGGCTCGGCCTCGCCGGCGTCGCCGTCTGGTCGCTCGACCTCAGCGACCCGGTCGAGGTCGACGCGGGCTGAGGCGCGCTCGCCCGCAGCCGCGCAGCGCACCTGACGACGTGCGCGCGGACCGGCCCGCGCACCCGCCGCTACCGTGGCCCGCATGCAGCACAGCACCCCGGTCACCCCCGGCAGCACCAGTCCCCGCGCCGACGCTCGCACCCCGACCGCCCCCGAGCGCGCCTGGACCGAGCACGTCATCTGGTGGCACGTCTACCCGCTCGGGTTCGGCGGGGCCGACACGACCGGGGCGGACCGCTCGCCGCAGCCGCGCCTCCTCGACCTCGTGCCGTGGCTCGACCACCTGCTCGCGCTCGGCGCGAACGGGCTCGCGCTCGGCCCCGTCTTCGCGTCGTCGACCCACGGCTACGACACGATCGACTGGTTCCGCGTCGACCCGCGGCTCGGCACCGACGACGACCTCGTCACGCTGATCGAGGCCGCCCACGCCAAGGGCGTTCGGGTGATGCTCGACGGCGTCTTCAACCACGTCGGCCCCGAGTTCCCGGCCCTGCAGGAGGCGCGGGCCGACTCGTCCTCGCCGGCCGCCGCCCTGTTCCGTCGCGACGAGCACGGCGACCTGGCGACCTTCGAGGGCCACGGCGGGCTGATCGCGCTCGACCACTCGTCCCCCGAGGTGGTCCGCGTCGTCTCCGAGGTGCTCGTGCACTGGGCCGAGCGCGGCGCCGACGCCTGGCGCCTCGACGCCGCCTACTCGGTGCCGTCGTCGTTCTGGGCAGAGGTGCTGCGTCCGCTGCGAGAGAGCCACCCCGACGTCTGGGTGGTCGGCGAGGTGCTGCACGGCGACTACGCGGCGGCCGTCCGCGACGGAGGCCTCGACAGCGTCACCCAGTACGAGCTCTGGCAGGGCACCTGGCACGGCATCCAGGACGTCAACCTCCACGAGCTCGCCTGGGCGCTCACGCGGCACGACGAGTTCCTCGACGAGTTCGCGCCCCTGACGTTCGTCGGCAACCACGACGTCACCCGCATCGCCAGCCAGATCGACGACGAGCGGCACCACGCGCACGCCGTCGTGCTGCTGTTCACCCTGGGCGGCGTGCCGTCCGTCTACTACGGCGACGAGCTCGGGCTGCGGGCCGTCAAGGAGGAGCGGGTCGGCGGCGACGACGCGATCCGTCCCGCGTTCCCCCGCTGGTCGGGCGACGACGGCGTCGGCACCGACGCCGGTGCCGGTGCCGGTGCGGACGCCGGTGCCGACGCCGTGTCCCTCGTGGCCGGCGCCGACCCGGCCGTCCTGGCCCTGCACCAGGAGATGGTCGGCGTCCGTCGTCGTCACCCGTGGCTGCACGGGGCGCGCACGCGCGCGGTCTCGGTGACGAACGAGACGCTCGTGCTCGAGGTGCGCGGTGCCGGTGCCGACGAGGTCCTCGTCGTCGCGCTGAACCTCGGCGACGAGCCCCTGCGCGTCGCGGACCCCGCACCCGCCGCCGACGGCTGGGTCGCGGGACGCGACGCAGGCCTCGACGGCGACGTGCTGGTGGTCGGCGCGCACGGCTGGGCCGTCGTCGCTCCCCGCGGCTAGACGGATCGACGCTCGGGGGGCGAGCAGCAGGGCGGGCGGGCGGGCCTGGAAGGTAACGGCGCGATAACGAAGTCGATGCGAACCCATCCATCTGCGTGAGGGTGGCGAACCCCTGTCAACTCCCCACCGGGAACCACAGACAAGGAGAAACCCATGAACATCTCGCGCAAGACCATCACCAAGTCCGCCTTCGGCATCGTCGCCTCCGGCGCCCTCATCTTCAGCCTCGCGGCCTGCTCCTCGACCGACGCCGGCTCCGGCTCGTCGTCCTCCGCTGCCCCGTCGTCGTCCTCGTCGGCCGCCAGCACCGAGCCCGTCGCGTCGCTCCCCGACCTCAGCAAGGGCGTCGACACCCAGGTCGCCGTCGACGCGTCCTTCGTCGAGGCACTCACCAGCCTCGGCCTCACCCCCGGAGTCGTCGGCACCGCCGGCTTCGACGCCACCACCGGCACCTTCTCCTTCCCCATCACCGGCGGCAACGTCGACTACTACGACCCCTCCTCCGACGTGCGCCCCTACGTCCAGGGCGAGATCGACCACGACGGCTCCGGCCTGTCGCTGACCGCCGCCGACGGCACCGTCGTCGAGCTCACCGACTTCCGCATCGACCCGGGCGAGAGCAAGCTCTACGGCACCGTCACCGCCAACGGTGCTGTCGCCGCCGAGGACGCCTACCTCTTCAACCTCTACGGCGGCTCGCTCAAGCCCCTCCAGATGGAGGGCAGCAACGCCGTCCTCGAGGGCACCACCGTCCACATCAGCCCCGACGCCGCCGGCCTGCTGAACCAGACCTTCAACACCGACGCCGTCCAGGACGAGATGCTCGTCGGCGTCGCGAAGATCACCGTCGCCACCGAGTAGTCCCCGTACTGTTCACCGGGGAGCGCTCACAGAGCGGTTCTCCCCGGCTGGCGTCCCCCGTCGGCACCCGCCGACGTTCCCGGTGAAGCCCCGTCCCGCAGCCTGCGGGACGGGGCTTCCCGCGTTGCCCGGCCCGCACCTCCTCGGCGCCGTGACATTCAGGAGAACTCGGGCCGCACCTCCTGAACGGTGCACGACTCAGGACTCTCGCTCCCCCCGATGCACGACTCAGGACCGATGTTCCTGAAGGAGGAGACACACGACCGGGGACTCAAGGGGGGCGAGACGACGAAGAAGGTCCTCCCCGAGACCGGGGAGGACCTTCTTCGTCGGTCCGCGAGCGAGACCTGCAGTACGGGAGACCTAGAGCAGGTCGTACTCCGTGAGGAACGCGGTGGCGACGCTCGCCGAGTCCTTCTTGTCGACCTGCACCATGGCGAGGTACTCCGTGAGGTTCTCGGTGGTGAGGGCGGCCGAGACGGCGTTGAGCGCCTCCTCGACGGTGTCGCTCGACTTGTCCTCGCGGATGATCGGCACGATGTTCTCCGAGAGGAACAGGTTCTTCGTGTCCTCGAGGGTGACGAGGTCGTTCGTCGTGATGGCCGAGTCGGTCGAGAAGAGGTTCGCGACCTCGACGTCGCCGTTCTCGAGCGCGGCGAGCGTCAGCGGTCCGCCGGCGTCGAGGGGCACGAACTCCTTGAAGGTGAGGCCGTAGAGCGACTCGAGGCCGACGACGCCCTGCTGGCGCTCCGCGAACTCGGGCGCGGCCGCGAGGCGCATGTCGGCGGCGACGGGGGCGAGGTCCTCGATGGACTCGAGGCCGTACTGGTCGGCCGTGGCACGGGTCACCGCGAGGGTGTCCTTGTCCTCGGCGTCGGACTGCTCGAGCGCGCCGATGCCGTCGGGCAGCACGTCGACCATCGCGTCGTAGACGGCGTCGGGCGTGGTGATGCTCTCGTCGACGCCGTCGGTCGCCAGCGCGGCGAGCAGGGCGCCGTTGTACTCGGGCAGCAGGTCGATCGAGCCGTCCTCGAGCGCCTTGAGGTAGACCTCGCGGGAGCCGATGTTGAAGGTGCGGCTGACCTTGACGTCCTTGGCCTCGAGCGCCTGGGCGTAGATCTCGCCGAGCAGCTCGCTCTCGGGGAAGTTCGCCGAGCCGACGGCGATCGTGTCGCTGTCGGACGACGAGCCGCCGCCTGTGCTGGCGGTGGGGTCGGAGCAGGCGGACAGCGCGAGGACGCCGACGCCGATGACGCCGATGGCGCCGAGGAGGGTCTTCTTCATGGGGTGTGAGCCTTTGCTCTCGTGCACCTGACGACGATTCGTTCGGGTGCGGGGGTGTGGGTGAAGGGGGAAGACCGGCAGGTGCCGGCCGGGTCGAGGAGGCGCGGGTCGGGAGGCGCGCGCCGGGTCAGGAGGACGCGCGGTCGCGGGCCGAGGCGGCGGGCTCGGGCGTCGAGGTCGTGGACGTCGAGGGTCCGGGCACCGAGGTCGTCGCCGCGACCCCGTCGGCCGGAGCGAGTGCCGGTGCAGGAGCGGCAGGGGCGGTGCGCCGCAGCCGACGCTTCGGGATGCGCCCGGTCAGGCCGGGCGACACGACGAGCCGCTGCGTGCCCGCGGCGAGCAGGTCGAGCACGATGGCGAGCGCGGCGACGACGACGGCGCCGGCGACGACGCGGCCGTAGTCGTTGAGCGACAGCCCGTCGATCAGCAGCCGGCCGAGGCCGCCGATGCCGACGTAGGCGGCGACCGTCGAGGTGGCGACGAGCTGCAGCAGCGCGTTGCGGAGACCCGACGAGATCAGCGGCAGCGCGATGGGCACCTCGACCTTGAACAGGACCTGCAGGGGCCGCATCCCCATGCCCCGGGCCGCGTCGATCGCCGCCGGGTCGACCGCGCGGATGCCCGCGTACGTCGTGGTGAGGATCGGCGGGATCGCCAGGATGACCAGGGCGATCAGCACGGGGCCGAAGCCGAGGCCCATGACCACGACGAGCAGGATGATGAGCCCCAGCGTCGGCAACGAGCGCCCGGCGTTCGCCGCGTTGATGGCGATGAACGAGCCCTTGCCGGTGTGGCCGATGTAGAGGCCGAGGGGAAGCGCGATCACGGCCGCGACGACGAGCGCCTGCACCGTGTACCAGAGGTGGGTGAGCACCAGTTCGGGGATCGAGGCACGCACGCCGCCTCCCTGCCAGTTGGCGGGGTCGAGCAGGTAGCCGAGCAGTCCGTCGCTCATGCGGCGATCCTCCCTGCCGCACGCGTCCAGGGCGTCACGCGCCGCTGGATCAGCACGATGATCCCGTCGCACACGGCCGCGAGCAGCACCGAGAGGACGATGCCGACGACGATCGGCGGGGTGTAGTTCAGCTGCTGCCCGCGGGTGAAGAGGGCTCCGAGGCCGCCGACGCCGATCAGGGCGCCGACGCTGACGAGGCTGACGTTCGCGACCGTCGCGACGCGGAGCCCCGCGAGCATGACCGGCAGCGCGATCGGCAGCTCGACCGAGACCAGGCGCCGGAGGCGGCGGTAGCCCATCGCGGAGGCGGCCTCGGTCACGAGAGGGTCGACCGACTTCAGCCCGTCGGCGACGACCCGCACGAGCAGGGCGATCGTGTAGACGCTGAGGGCGATGATGATGTTCAGCGGAGACAGAATCCGGATGCCGACGATGGTCGGCACGAGCACGATCAACGCGATCGACGGCACCGCGTAGAGGATGCCGCTGAGGTTGAGCAGCGGGTGGTAGAGGAACCCGAAGCGGACCGCGAGGTAGCCGATCGGCAGCGACACGACGATGCCGATCAGCACGGGGACCAGCGCCAGGAACACGTGCTGCGAGAGGGCGGCCTGGATGACCGCGACGTTGTTCTGCAGGTACTGGATCACGCCGGGTCGACCTCCCGTCGACGGCGGGCTTCCAGCTGCTGCATGAGGCTGGTGTGGCGGATCACGCCGTCGGCCACCCCGTCCTCGTCGACACGGACGACGACGCCGACCGGCGACGTGATCGCGAGGTCGGTCACGAGGCGCAGCGAGTCCGTGCTCTGGAACGCGCCTCCGGTGGGCGTCGGGGAGGCGGTCGACCCGAGACCGGCGCCCGTCCAGCCGAGCGGCCGGCCGGCCTGGTCGAGCACGAGCTGCTCGGGACCGGTCGTCACCTCGGACAGGGGCGCGACGTCGAGGCTCGCGGCCGAGTCGAACGAGAGGCTGCGGAAGCCGCGGTCGCGTCCGACGAAGCCCGCGACGAAGTCGTCGGCCGGGTTCGCGAGCAGCTCGCGCGGGGTGGCGAACTGGGCCAGGCGGCCGCCCTCCTGGAACACGGCGACGTTGTCGCCGAGCTTGATCGCCTCGTCGATGTCGTGGGTGACCATCGCGATGGTCTTGCCGAGGTCGCGCTGCAGGCGGAGGAACTCGGCCTGCAGGCCCTCGCGGACGATCGGGTCGACGGCGCTGAACGGCTCGTCCATGATCATCACCGGCGGGTCGGCGGCCAGCGCGCGGGCGACGCCGACGCGCTGCTGCTGGCCGCCCGAGAGCTGCACCGGGTAGCGGTCGGCCATCGCCGAGGTGAGCCCGACCCGCTCCATGAGCTCGACCGCGGTGGCGCGGGCCGCCTTCTTGCTCGTGCCGACGAGGGCGGGCACCGTCATGATGTTCTCGACGATCGTGCGGTGCGGGAACAGGCCGGCGGCCTGGATGACGTAGCCGATGCCGCGGCGCAGCAGCGCCTCGTCCTGGCCGGCGACGTCGACGCCGTCGATCAGCACGCGGCCGGTCGACGGGGTGACCATGCGGTTGATCATGCGCAGCGAGGTGGTCTTGCCACAGCCGGAGGGGCCGACCAGGACGGTGAGCTCGCCGGTCGGCAGTTCCATGTCGAGCTGCTCGACGGCGACCGTGCCGTCGGGATAGACCTTGCTGACGCCCTCGAACGTGATCATCTGTTCTCCTTGCCTGTCGGAACCGTGGTGGCCGGGTGTTCGACATGACCGGTAGAACAGCCATACATCGTCCATTGTCGCCGATTCCTGGTCGGTGCGCGGCGATCGAGGCCTGATCGTGATCTTGGGGGCTTGCGTTCCCTGCGACTCGGGGGAAGTTGCAGGAGCGGGTCTTGTCACGCGCGTCACCCCAGAGGTGTCCGACGGGACGTCGTGAGTGGCGGAGGATCGGAACATGACCGATCGCACCACCGTCCCCCTCCCCGCGCGCGCCCTGCCCGACCGCACCTTCGACGACTACGTGGCCGGGCTCGTCGAGACGCACGGCCCGCTCGAGGTGACCGAGTCCGAGATCGTGGCGTTCGCCTCCTCGTTCGACCCCCACGACATGCACGTCGACCCCGAGGCGGCGAGGAGGAGCCCGTTCGGCGGCCTCATCGCCAGCGGCTGGCACACGACGGCTCTGATGATGCGGCTGATGGTGGGCGGGTTCCTGAACCAGCGCGCGAGCGTCGCCTCGCCCGGGGTCGACGAGCTGCGCTGGCTGCTGCCGGTGCGGCCGGGCGACTCCCTCAGGGCGCGGTTCACCGTGCTCTCGTCGCGCGTCTCGGCCTCGAAGCCCGACCGCGGCCTCGTGCGCACCCGCATCGAGGTGCTGAACCAGCGCGACGAGGTCGTCATGTCGCAGGTGATGATGAACCTCGTCCTGCGCGAGCTGCCCGCCCTCGCCTGAGCCGACCAGCCAGCCGTCCGCGTGCCGGCGCCGAGTGGTCAGGAGATGTCCTGCCCGAGCCCGTGGAGGACGTCTTCTGACCACTCGCGGCGCTCGGACACGCGGACGGGCCGACCAGCAGGCCGGCAAGCCGACAGGTGTCGGGCACGGGTGACGCGCGCGGCGTAGCCTCTGGCCATGAAGGCACTCCAGTACACGAAGATCGGTCAGCACCCCGAGGTCGTCGAGATCGAGAAGCCGTCGCCCGGCCCCGGGCAGGTGCTGCTCAAGATCACCGCCGCCGGGGTCTGCCACAGCGACGAGTTCGTCATGGGCCTCAGCGAGGAGGACTACACGGCGGGCGGCTACCCCCTCCCGCTCACGCTCGGCCACGAGGGCGCGGGCGTAGTGGACGAGCTCGGCGAGGGGGTCGAGCACCTGCAGGTCGGCGACGCCGTCGCCGTCTACGGCCCGTGGGGCTGCGGCCGCTGCCGCCCCTGCTCGCAGGGCAAGGAGAACTACTGCGTCAACGCGGCCGCCGAGGGCATCAAGCCTCCCGGCCTCGGCGCCCCCGGCTCGATGGCCGAGTACATGGTCGTGGACGACCCCCGGCACCTGGTGCCGCTCGGCGACCTCGACCCCGTCCAGAACGTGTCGCTGACGGACGCCGGGCTCACTCCGTACCACGCGATCAAGACCTCCCTGCCGAAGCTCGGGGCGGGCACCTTCGCGGTCGTGATCGGCACCGGCGGCCTCGGGCACGTCGGCATCCAGATCCTCAAGGCACTGTCGGGCGCGCAGATCATCGCCCTCGACGTCAGCGACGACAAGCTCGAGCTCGCCACCCACGTCGGTGCCGACCACGTGCTGATCAGCGACGAGCACGCGGCCGACGGCATCCGCGAGCTCACGGGCGGGCTGGGCGCGAACGCCGTGTTCGACTTCGTGGGGGCGCCTCCCACGGTGGCCCTCGCCACGTCGGTCGCCGCCTCGGAGGCGGACGTCACCCTCGTCGGCATCGGCGGCGGCACCGCAGAGGTCGGCTTCGGCTCGATCGCCTACGACGCCGCCGTCCGGGTGCCGTACTGGGGCAGCCGCTCCGAGCTGATCGAGGTGCTCGACCTCGCCCGGTCGGGCCGCGTCTCGGTCGAGACGCAGCGCTACTCGCTCGACGACGGCCCGGCGGCGTACGAGGCCCTCGCCGCGGGCACGGTGCGCGGCCGCGCGGTCATCGTCCCGTAGCGCGTCCGCCGGGCCCGGGCGGGCAGGGCCTCTGTCCGTCCGGGTGACGCGTCGCGGGGGTCCGGCCGGCTCGGACCCCCGCGACGCGTCGCATCGATCGCCCTGAGGGCTAGAACGCGGCGAGCGCGCTCGTCGAGAGCTGCTGCACGGCCGCGTTCGCGCACGCCTCGTAGCTCGAGCCCGACGCGCCGACGAAGATCGACCGGACCGATCCGGGCGGGTAGATGCGGAACCCGTCGGTCGCGGTGGGCTGGCACTCGGCCGGGTCGTAGTTCCCGGCCTGCGTGATCTTGACGAGGGCCTGGGTTTCCCCTCCCGGCGCCAGGTCCTGGGTGTCGTGCGGAGTGCCGCGGTCGAGGGTGGCGGAGGCGCCGACCTGGGTGCCGTTCCCGCCGCCGACGAACGAGACGCCCGGCCAGCCCTGCAGCGTGCAGGTGCGATCGCCGGTGTTCGTGAAGATGAACGCGACGCCGTAGCTGCCCGCCGCGCCGCCGCCTCCCTGACCGCCTCCGTCGGCGATCTCGATGCCGAGCTCGTCGACCGTGCAGCGGGCCGACGCGTCGCTCGAGGCACCGTCGCCGAGGTCGCCGCCGCCTCCCGAGGCGCCGTCGGGACCCGGGGTCGCGCTCGGCTCGGCGGGGTCGGTCGCGGCGGGGCTGTCGGAGGCGACCGGGTCGGGAGCCGACGGCGAGGCGGACGAGGAGGCGCCGGTCGACGACACGTCCGGGTCGCCCGAGGTGCAGCCCGCGACGAGCAGGCCGAGCGACGAGGCCAGCACGAGGGGGACGATGATCTTCACGGAACGGTTCATGTACCGATCGTGCACTGTCTGCAGGGAGCGTGCACTTCGTTCAGGGAGATCGTCCATCCCTCTGGCCGAGGAACGCACGCGGCGGAGCCAGCGTGGGGACGTGCCGTGCGCACCACCGTGCCGTGGCCGGTCGTCGTCGGGTCGTGGCTGGCCGACGGCTCCGTCTTCGACGCTCTCGACTGCCTGCCCGGCGTGCACCACGACATGCACCTCGAGGCGCCCGACCGTGTGTTCGAGCTCGTCGCCGACGTGCTCTAGCCCGCCTCCCGCGCCTCGCGCCTCGCTCGCCTCGCGCCTCGCGCCCGATCGAGACGACGCGTCCGGGGAGTCACGCGCGCTCGCAGCCCCCGCGAGCGTCATCGGGATGCGGCTCGCGGTGCCGCGATCAGACTCACAGGACCCTCTTACCGCATCCTTGAGGTTCTGTTATGTTCCGGGCAGGGGCTCGCCCCTCCTCCCTCGGGGTGCTGGGCCGCGACGGAACTGCAATGACGCACGTATCCACCTCGAGAGAAAGAACGCCCTTGCGCTCATCAGCCAGAAGGGGCCTCGTCGCTGCGCCGACGGCCCTCGCACTCGCCCTCGGAGGTGTCCTGCTCGCCGCAGGGCCCGCCTCCGCGGCCGCTCCTGTGACGATCACGTCGCCGGCGCCCGGCTCCACCTACGACAACTCGGCCGGCCTGCCTCAGGTCGTGCCGATCACGGGCACCGGCCTGCCGACCACCGACGACCTCGTGCTCACCTACGACATCGGCACCGCCACCCCCGCTCAGGCCCTGTTCAGCGGCACGACGCACAACGACGACGGCTCGTTCTTCGTGAACGCCAACTTCGGACAGCTGCCCCCGGGTGAGACGACTGTCGTGGCGACCGTCGCGGGCGCGGATGCGCAGTCGGGCCTCGCCGACCCCGAGGTGACCCCGCTGGCCTACACCTTCGAGCTTGCCGTCGCGCCGAACCCGGCATTCCCCTTCACCGTGACCTACCCCGGCACGGGCACGGTCGTCGACACGACCACGCCCGTCTTCACCGGAACGGCGCAGCCCGGCAGCACGGTCACGGTGACGTACAGCAACAAGAACCTCGGCAACTCCACCGCCGGCACCGGCATCGCCGACCTCGCCGGCAACTACTCGATCCCGACGACGTTCCTCGACCTCGCGCCGGGCTCGCTCGGCACGGGTGCGAACGTCACCCAGTCAGGCCCGGCCGCCCAGGTCGGCTCGCTGGGCGTGGCCTTCACGTTCGCCACGGCGCCCGTGCCCGCGATCACGCCCGTCGTGGTGGCAGCCCCCCGCCAGTTGACGGTCGACGAGGCCACCTCGACCGGCTTCGCCATCACGGCCGCCGGCTTCAGCCCCGGCGAGGAGGTCCGCACCACGGTCTTCCAGGCCGACGGCACCGCGATCCAGCTGGTCGACCGCGAGCTCAACTACTACGCGGACGACGACCTGGGCGGCTACACCGACACCGTCGTCCTCGAGGCAGGCATCGTCGCCGACGACTACACGATCTCACTTGAGGGCGTCCGCTCCGGCGTCCTCCTCGCCGTGACCGTCGCGGTCGTGGACGAGGTCGTCCTGCTCACGCCCACCCCGGTGATCACCAGCCCCACGGAGGGGCAGGTCGTCACGGGCGGCACCGTCACGATCTCGGGCACCGGCCCCGTCGGCACGGGCATCATCGTGACCGTCGCCGACTCGTCCTTCCTCGACGGGACCGTCACCGAGGCCCCCGCCGCCGGCCGCTTCTACATCACCGACCTCGCCGACCCGATCCTGGTCGACGCGGAGGGCAACTGGACGGTCTCCGTCTCGCTGCTCCCCGGTGAGTACGTCACCCAGGCCATCGCGGCCGAGCTGAACGCCGACGGCTCCGTGAACGAGGCAGGGGCCGTGTCGAACGTCTCGAACACCGTCACCTTCTCGCTCGTCGCCGCCGCCGTGGCGCCGCCCGTCGTGACCCCGGCCGCGCCCGTGGCGCGTCCGGCCGGTCTCGCCTACACCGGTTCCGAGGCGTCGCAGGGCGTCGTCGGCGCCGCGCTGCTGCTGCTCGTCGGCGGAGGGCTGCTCGTCGCCGCCCGTCGCCGCCGCGCGCTGACGGTCGACTCGGCCGAGTAGCACCGCACCACCTCGCCCGCCCCGGGCGGCACCACGGACTTCCGTGGTCGCCGCCCGGGGCGGGCGTCGTCGCGGTCGTCCTCACACCGCGAGTTGCCACTTCGCGGGGCCTCACCGCCTCCAGAGCACCGCGAAACGGCAAGTCACCTGTGGCAGAGGGCGCGAGCACGCGAGGGCGCGAGCACGCGAGCACGCGAGGGCGCGAGCACGCGAGCCGAGGAGGCGGGCGAGCAGACGAGGCAGTTCGGATGACTTCCGCAGGTCCTCCCGGGGGTCTGCACATCGTGGGCCAGCACGATGTGGTCATGCCCGACTTCAAGCGCCTCCTGGGCGCCGCCGCGAAAGCGCTCGGTGACTCGAACTCCTCCTCGTCCTCCCGCAACGGCCAGCCGCCGCGACCGGGCGCCGGGTCCGGCTCCGGCTCGGGCACCGACTGGCGCGACCTCGTCCGCACGGCGGCCGACAAGCTCACCGGCGACGGCAGCCAGCAGCAGCAGCAGGGCGACCAGCGAGGAGGTGGCCCGCAGCAAGGGCAGGCCGGCTACGGCCAGCAGCAGGGGCAGGGCTACGACCAGCAGGGCCGGCAGGGCTACGGCCAGCAGGGCCAGCAACGGCAGAGCCAGCCGGGCGGCTACGACCCGCGCCAGCAGGGCGGCCACGACGGGCGTCAGCAGGGCGAGCAGCAACGCCCGGCCCAGCAGCACAGCGCGTCCGGCGCTCCCCGCGCGACCGAGGCCGACCGCGTCGCCCTCGGCAAGTACGACTACCTCCTCCGCACGGCCGAGCCCGAGCAGCTCGAGCAGGTGCACCGCGACGCGTTCGCCCGCCTGACCCCGCAGCAGCGCGAGCTCGTCCAGGCCCGCCTCACGGAGGAGCTGCCCGCCCACGAGCAGCCCCGCAGCGGCAGCACCGACGACCTCGCACGGGCCGCCACCCGCGGCGAGACCGTGCACCCCGGCCTCATGCAGCGCGTCTTCGGCGGCCACGGCCGTCCCGGCCAGGGCTCGGGCGGCGCCGGCTCCGGCGCCCGTCAGGGCTCCGGCGCAGGGAAGTTCGCCGCGGGGGCAGCGGCCGGCGCAGGAGTCGCTGCACTCGGCGGGCTGGCCCTGGCGGTCGCCGGCGGCGCCGCCGTCAGCAGCGTCGCGGGCCCGCTCCTCTCGGGGGCGCTCGCGAACGGCGTCGACTTCGGCGGCCTGGCCGAGAACTTCGGACTCGAGGGCATCGCCGGGCTCTCCGAGGGCCTCGGCGGCCTGACCGAGGGCGTCGACGGCATCGCACAGGGCGGCGAGGAGTACCTCACCGGCCTCGGCGAGCAGGTCGGCGGTCTCGGCGAGGGCTTCCAGATCCCCGGGCTGGGTGACCTCGGCGGTCTCTTCGACCGCTAGCGCGCCTCCTGCGGCACGTGCCGGGGCCCCGCGTCCGCGCCGCACCGCACGCGGTGCGTCGTCCGCGCCTCCGCACCCGCGGGACCCGCTCAGACCCTCGTGCGCGCACGGGGTCTGCGCGGTTTCCGAGGGTGCCGGAGCATGATCCCCCAGGAGGCGCCACCCGGCCGCCCCAGGAAAGGACCGTCATGAGCGACACCACCGGAAACGACCCCTTCGCCCGCCTCCCCGAGGTGCCGAGCTTCACCGTCACGAGCGACACCGTCGAGGACGGCGCCCCCTTCGCGCAGCAGCAGTACTCCGGGGCGTTCGGCGTGCCCGGCGGCCAGGACGTGTCGCCGCAGCTCTCGTGGTCGGGCGCCCCCGAGGGCACCAAGAGCTACGCCGTGACGGTCTACGACCCCGACGCCCCCACGCAGTCGGGCTTCTGGCACTGGGCCGTCGCGAACATCCCGGCGTCCGTGACCGACCTGCCCGAGGGCGCCGGCGACGCGACCGGCGCACAGCTCCCCGAGGGGGCGTACCAGCTGCCGAACGACTCGCGGGCTCCCTCGTTCATCGGTGCCGCACCTCCTGCGGGCCACGGTCAGCACCGCTACTTCGTGACCGTCCACGCGCTCGACGTCGAGGACATCGAGGTGCCCGCCGACGGCACGCCCGCGTTCCTCAACTTCACGATCGCGTCGCACATCCTCGCGCGCGCCACGCTGGTCGCGACGGGCGAGATCCCCGCCGAGTAGCCCGGCACTGTCTCTCGCTCTCCTCATTCAGGAGGCTGAGTCCTGAGTCCGCACTGCGCAGGACTCAGCCTCCTGAACCGTGCTCAGTTCAGGAGGCGCCAGCCGCGACCTCCTGACTACGGGAGCGAGCGCACGGTCGCGCACCGCCCCTCCTGGCCGCTGTCTCGGCGAGTTGCCCCGAACTGCTGCCTCCGATCGCGTGAGGCAGCACTTCGGGGCAACTCGCCGCCACCGCCGCCGCTGTGGCCGAACGCCGCATGTGCGAGGGTGCGGGCATGACCTCCCCGCAGGCGCTCTCCGAGGCCGACCGCCGACTCGTCGCCGCGTGGGCTGCCGACTGTGCCGAGCGCGTCCTGCCCCTCTTCGAGCAGGAGGCGCCCGATGACGACCGCCCCCGCGACGGCATCGCGCGAGCTCGGGCCTTCGCCCGCGGAGAGCTCGACGCCGCCGGCGAGATCCGCCGCCGCTTCGTCGCCGGGCGTGCCGCACAGGCCGTGACCTCGCCAGCTGCGAGGGCCGCTGCGTGGTCGGCCGGCCAGGCGTCGGGCGTCGCCCACATGGGCGCCCACGCCCTCGGCGCCGCGGCCTACGCGGCGAAGGCCGTGGCGCTGGCCGCCGGGTCCTCGCAGGGCACTGCCGCAGGAGGCGCCGCCGAGATCGCTTGGCAGCTGCAGCACCTGAGCGGGCCGGTCCGCACGGCCCTCGCCCGCCTCCCCCTGCTCGGAGAGGACAGCTCGGGCCCCCTCGGCACGGGCCTGCTCGCGTCGGGCACGCTCGGCGAGGCGATCCGGACGCTGCAGGCCGAGCTGCGTCCCGAGAGCTGACCGCTCCGCTGTCGAGTCACCCTGTCGCCCCGGGTCGCTTACCCCTCAACGGGTGACTACCGCCGAGTATCGAGTGCCCTAGGCTGCCGCTGACTCCCGCTCCACGACCAGACCGGACCCCGCCCGATGTCGCGTGCCCTCCTCCGCCCGTCCTCCCGTCGCCGCCCGGTCGGCGCCGCCGCCGCCGTCGCGCTGATCTCCGCCGTCGCGCTGCTCCCGTTCGGGCCGGGAGGCGGGGTGCCGAGCGCGAACGCCGCCCCGGTCGGCACGGTGTCGCCGCCGGCCGGTCCGACGACCGGCGGCACGCAGGTGGCCCTCACGGTGCCCGCGGCGACGCGGTTCACGCAGATCGCGACCGGTCGCGAGTCGGCGTTCGGCATCGACGACGGCGGAACGGTCTCGACGTGGGACCTGCGCCCGCGCGGCACGTCGAGCATCCCCCGAGTGGTGTCGATGCCCGCCGGCGTCCGGGTCGTGCAGATCGCGGCGGACGACGCGACGGTCATGGCCCTCGGCTCGGACGGCACGGTCTGGGCGTGGGGCGACGGCAGTTCCGGCCAGCTGGGCCGGGGCGACGGGACGTCGTCCGGGGCACCCCTGCAGGTGGTCCTCCCCGGCAACCCGTTCGTCACGCAGATCTCGCTGAGCCGGACGCCGCTGGCGCTGACGGACGACGGCCGGGTGTTCGCCTGGGGCGCGTCCGAGAGCCTGGGCACGGGGGCTCCCGCCGGACAGCTTTCCCTGCCGGTGCAGGTGCCGGTCGCGGGGATCACCTCCGTCTCGAGCAGCTCGACGCAGTTCGCCCTCGCTGCGGACGGGACCGCACAGGCGTGGGGCGTCAACGAGTTCGGCGAGCTCGGCGACGGCACGACGACCGCTCGCCCCCTTCCCGTGCCCGTCTCCCTGCCCGACGGGCGTCGCTTCGCGCAGATCTCCGGCGGCCAGGACGGACACGGCCTGAACACGCCCTTCGTCTACGAGGAGCACACGCTGGCGACGGCCACGGACGGGACGACCTGGACCTGGGGTGAGTACTTCGCGGACGAGCCCGTGCAGTACTCGGTCTACGCCTCGAGGACGCCGCTGCAGGTCGAGCTGCCGACGGGCGTGCGGTTCACCGAGGTGACCGACGGAGGCTCCGCATCGTTCGCGACGGCCGACGACGGCTCAGCGTGGGCCTGGGGCGAGGGCGCCGTCAACACGGGTGCGAGGTCGGGCCCGCAGCGACCTGCCCTGCTCACGCTGCCCGGAGGCCGCACGGTCGAGCAGTTCACCTCGGACGGATCGACGTCGGGCGCCCTCGCCACCGACGGTGCCGTCTTCTGGTGGGGCTCGACGGTCGACAGGGACGACATCCCCCAGTTCAACAGCTTCTACCAGGCCACGCCCGATCGCGTGCCCGCGCCCGGCGCCGTGACGGGCGTCTCGCTCGACGGGGTCTCGGTCGCCGATCCCGTCACCTCGGCCGAGCTCGACGCCGACGGCAACCGGACGGTCACCTTCACGGCCCCGGCTCACGCCGTCGGCACCGTGCCCGTCGTGGTGACGACCGACGACGGACGCAGCTTCCCGTTCTCGTACGCCTACGGCGTCGCCCCGACCGTCACCTCCTCCCCGCTGCCGTCCGGCACAGCAGGCTCCGCGTACTCGGCCACCCTCACCGCCTCCGGAACGGGCCCGGTCTCGTTCGGCGTGGTCGGGGACTCCTTGCCTGCTGGTCTCGTTCTCGACGGCGCCACCGGACTGGTCTCGGGCACCCCGACCGCGTCGGGCACCTCGGTCGTCACGATCTCGGCGACGAGCCCCTACGGCACGACGACCCAGGCGAGCACCGTCGTCATCGCCCCCGCCGCCGTCGTCCCCGCCCCGGCGCCCGGCTCGCCCTCGGGGGCACCGTCACAGGCACCGGCACCGGCACCGGCACCGGCACCGGGGGCAGCTGCACCCGTGGCAGCAGCGCCGGCGTCGACCGTCGACGCGTCGGACCGACCGGCGGGGCTGGCGTTCACCGGCTCGGAGGCCGCCGTGGCCGCAGGGCTCGGCGCCCTGCTCGCATCGACCGGCCTGGCCCTGGTCGTCGCCGCCCGTCGGCGCAGCACACGATCGGCCACGACGACCTCCGCCTAGGCCGGGCACGGGCCGGACGCCCCACGCGCCCCGCGCCCGCGCCCTGCGCTGGCGCCCCGCGCCCGCACCCTGCGCTCGCGCACGCACCCGGCGCCCGCGCCCGCGCCCGGCGCCCGCGCGCGCCCTGTGCCCTGTGCCCTGTGCCCTGTGCCCTGCGCCCTGCGCCCTGTGCGACGCCTAGCCCGCCGGCGGACGCTGCCCGTCACCGGCAGTCGCACCAGCCGCAGCCGCCGCACCTGCCCGGTCAGCGGCGGCGCCCTCACCCTCGGCACCGGGCTCGACGCCTGCAGCCGGCCCCGACTTCAACAACTTCAGCCCGACGACGCTGCCGACGATCCCCGCGAGCAGCAGCACCCGCACGACGGTCACGGCCTCGCCGCCGGTGAGCATGCTCCAGGTGACGGTGAACGCCGCGCCGAGACCGGCCCAGATCGCGTACGCGGTGCTGATCGGGATGTGCCGCGTCACCCAGCCGAGCGTCAGCATCGAGGCGGCGAGGCCCAGCACGAAGACGACGGAGGGGGCGAGCACCGAGAGCCCCTCGCTCCGACCCAGCGCGGTCGCCCAGACCGCCTCGAGGACGGCACTGAGGACGAGCACGACCCACGGCATCAGCTGACCACCTTGAGGCCGACGACGCAGCCGATCAGCACGGCGAGCAGCAGTGCGCGGGCGACGGTCAGCACCTCCTGGCCGCGGACGACCGCGATCACGACGGTCAGCACGGCGCCGATCCCGACCCAGACGGCGTAGGCGGTGCCGACGGGCAGGTCGTTCATCGCCAGCGCGAGGCCGACCATGCTCAGGACGAGCGCGACGACGAACAGCGCCGTCGGCCCCTTCTTCGTGAAGTTCCCCGACGCGCCGAGCGCCGACGCCCACACGGCCTCGAGCACCCCCGCGACGATCAACAGCAGCCAGGCCATGACGGGCCCCTCTCCTCCGGCGCACTGAGCCGACCTCGTGTCGACACCCTGCGCGACCCGTTGTCGCACAGTCGTGCGGAATCATTTGTAGCACGTTTTCGCACAGTCGTGCCAGAATCGACGGATGCCCCGCACCGTGGACCTCGACGACCGCCGCCGCATCGTCGGCGAAGCCGCCTGGCGGGTGCTGGTGCGCGAGGGCCCGACGGAGGTGTCGGTCCGCAAGGTCGCCGCCGAGGCCGGCCTGCCTCCCTCGTCGCTGCGCTACACGTTCCCGACGCAGGCGAGCGTACGCGACGCGGCCGTCGAGCTGCTGGTGTCGCGGCTGCGCGAGCGCGTCGACCGGGCGGCGACCGCGCCCGGCGGACGCGACGCGGCCCGGGCCGTCCTGCTCGAGCTGCTCCCCCTCGACGACGAGCGGCGCGCCGAGATGGAGGTGACGGTCGCCTTCGCCGCCCTCGCCCTGACCGACCCCTCGCTGCGGACGGCGCACGAGCAGACGCACACGGCGGTGCGCGACGTCTGCGCGCTCGCGCTGGCGCACCTCGACGCCCGCGACGACGGAGGAGACGGTGGCGCGGCGGGCGCCCCCGGCACCCCCGGGCCGGCCGGCGTGGACGTCGAGCTCACCCACGCCGTCGTGGACGGTCTGGCCCTGCACCTGCTCGCCCAGGCCGTCAGCACCGACGCCTCCTGGGCGGTCACGGCTCTCGACACGCACCTCGGGCTGCTGGCACTGCGCCCCTGATGCCCCGCAACGCACTGACTTTCGTGCACTGCACCGCGTCTGGACCCGGTGCAGTGCACGAAACCCGGTGCGACGTCATGCGACAGCGCAGTCGGCCAGTCCGCAGGAGGTGCGGGCCGTGCCAGCAGACCGCTCGCGACCAGGGACGACGCCCGCACACGCACGAACGCCCCCGCTCACGGCGAGGGCGTTCCTGCAGCCAGCGGATTGCACGAACGCCCCCGCTCACGGCGAGGGCGTTCGTGCGACCAGCGGGTGCGACCTATGCGAACGTCGCCGCGTCGATCACGAAGCGGTAGCGCACGTCCGACTTGAGCACGCGGTCGTAGGCCTCGTTGATCTGGTCGGCGCTGATCAGCTCCGTCTCGGGCAGGATGCCGTGCTCGGCGCAGAAGTCGAGCATCTCCTGGGTCTCGCGGATGCCGCCGATGGCCGAGCCGGCCCAGCTGCGGCGAGCCGGGATCAGCGCGAACGCGGGCACCTCGAGGGGCTCCGAGGGGGCGCCGACGTTGACGAGGGTGCCGTCGACGGCGAGCAGGCCGAGGTAGGCGCCCATGTCGATCTTGGCCGACACCGTGTTGACGATCAGGTCGAACGAGTTCGCCAGGTCGGTTAAGGTCTGCTCGTCGCTGGTCGCGTAGTGCGCCTTCGCGCCGAAGCGCAGCGAGTCCTCCTTCTTGGAGGTGGTCTGCGACAGCACGGTGACGTCCGCGCCGAGCGCGGCGGCGATCTTCACGCCCATGTGGCCGAGGCCGCCCATGCCGACGATGGCGACCTTGGTGCCCTCGGTGACGCCCCAGTGGTGCAGCGGCGAGTAGAGCGTGATGCCGGCGCAGAGCAGCGGCGCGACCTTGTCGTAGTCGAGCGACTCGGGCACGCGCAGCACGAAGTCCTCCGTGACGACGACGGCCTGCGAGTAGCCGCCCTGGGTGACGGTGCCGTCGGCGGGGTCGACGCTCGTGTAGGTGCCGGTGTTGCCCTTGGCGCAGTACTGCTCGTCGCCGCGCTGGCAGTACTCGCACTCACCGCACGAGTTCACCATGCAGCCGACGCCGACGCGGTCGCCGACCTCGTGCTTCGTGACCTCGGAGCCGACCTCCGAGACGGTGCCGACGATCTCGTGGCCGACGACCTGCGGGTACTGGATCTCGCCCCACTCGCCGCGGACGGTGTGGATGTCGCTGTGGCAGATGCCGGCGTAGGCGATGTCGATCATGACGTCCTTCGGGCCGACGTCCCGGCGCTCGATGGTCGTCGGGACGAGGGGCTCGGTGGCGGACGGTGCCGCGTAGGCCTTGACGGTGCGCATGTGTGCTCCTGTGTTCGTGTTCGGTGGCGATGTCGGGGAAGAGGAGAAGAAGAGGGGGAAGACGAGGAGGTGCGGGCCGGGCCGCCGGGCCCGCCCACGCTGACGAGGGGCCGCGTCGCTCAGTACCGCGCCGGGAAGGCGCTGCGCCTGCCGCACACCGTGAGGCCGAGGGCGAGGGCGCCTGCCCCCATCATGACGACGGGGAGCACGAGAGGGCCGACCCCGCCGAGCAGCAGCGCTCCGAGGACACCCGCCGCGAAGATGGCGACGTTGAAGGCGACCGGCAGGAACGAGTTCGCGACGTCCGCCTCCGCGCCTCCTGCGGTCGTCAGCGCCGCCTGCAGCTGGGCCGAGGCCCCGCCGAAGGTCAGCCCCCAGAGCACGGAGGCGGCGAGCACCGCGGCCGGGGACGCCTGGCCGACCAGCAGCACGGCCCCCGCGACGACGAAGAGGGCGACGCTACCGTGCAGCAGGGGGCGGGGGTGCCGGTCGAGCAGCGCGCCGGTGACGACGATGCCGCCGATCGACGAGACCCCGTAGACGAGCAGCGTCAGGTCGACGCCGAGGCCCGAGCCGCCGGCCCGCAGGTACGGCGCGACGTACGTGTAGATCGTGTTGTGCGCGATCATCCACGCGGCGATCACGGCGAGGATGACGACGACCCCGGGGAGGCGGAGGACGCGGCCGAGCGGGAGGCGGCCCGAGGCCGGGGCGGACGCCGGGGTCGCGTCGGGCACCACGGTGAGCACGAGCACGAGGGCGACGAGCCCGATCAGGCTGAGGCCGCCGAACGACCAGCGCCAGTCGAGGGCCGTGCCGAGCCAGGAGCCGAGGGGCGTCCCGAACGCGAAGCCGACGGGGGCTCCGGCCGAGACGATCGCGAGCGCGCGACCCGCGCTGCCGGGCGGGCTGATGCGGCGGCCGTGCACGGCGAGCATGCCCCAGATCGTGCCCGAGAAGGCCCCGGCGACGAACCGGGACGCGAGTGCGACGCCGACCGTCGGCGCGAAGGCGGTCACGACGTTCGCGAGCACGAGCCCGGCGAGCGCCGCCGCGAGCACGGGGCGACGCCGCAGGCCCCGGGTCAGCGTGATCGCGGGGACGGTCGCGACGACGGTGCCGAGCGCGTACGCGCTGATGAGCAGCCCGACGGTGCCCTCGCTCGTGTCGAGGCCGGAGGCGATCTGCGGCAGCAGCCCGGCGGGCATCGTCTCCATCGCGACGAGCACGAAGCCGATCGTCGCGAGCACGACCAGCGAGAACAGCGGCAGGCGGGTCGGGGTCGACGTGCCGGGCTCGCCCGCGAGGGCGACGTCGGCAGCGGGCGTGGACGCGGGTGCGGGGGCCTTCGTCAGGACGGGTCCTCTCAAGGTCGAGGGCAGGGGCGAGCTGCGGTCAGCAGCAGCAGCAGGAGGGGCGACGCCGACCTGCGGCGTCGAGATCCACGCTACGCACGCGCCCCGCAGACTGACAGGCACTGCCAGGGCACCCCTCCCGACGAGCGCTCCCTCTCCGCTCCCACGGCTGGTGTCAACCCCTCCAGGTGAACGGCAGGTGTCATTTGCGTGAACTGCAACCTTGTGTTCAGCTATGAGTTCGCCCACACCGCCGTGGACGAGGAAGGCCGAGATGACCACTGATCACCGCGCCCCGCGCACCCCCACCGAGACGTCGTCGCGACGAGGGCTGACCGCCTTCCTCGCGGCCCCGCCGCCCGCTCCCCGACTCGACGACGCGACCGTCGCACGTCGCTACCCGCGCCTCCGGCTGCAGGTGTTCCTGGGCATCTTCATCGGCTACGCCGCCTACTACCTGATCCGCAACAACGTGCCGCTCGTGTCGACGATCCTCAAGGACGAGAACGGCTTCAGCACCGTCGGCCTCGGCGTCATCACCAACGGCGTGCTGCTCGCCTACGGCTTCAGCAAGTTCCTCAGCGCGATCGTGAGCGACAAGAGCAGCGCGCGGTTGTTCCTGCCGATCGGCCTCGCGCTCTCTGCCCTCGCGAACCTGTTCATCGCCTTCGTCCCCGCGGTCGGCGCCTCCGTCGCCTTCTTCGCCGTGGTGATGATCTTCAACGGGTTCTTCCAGGGCATGGGCTGGCCGCCCAGCGGCCGCACCCTCGTGCACTGGTTCTCGACCTCCGAGCGCGGAGGCAAGACCGCGATCTGGAACGTCGCGCACAACGTGGGAGGCGCGGGTGCCGGAGGCCTCGCCGGTGTGGCGCTCGCGTCGTTCGGCACCTGGCAGAGCGTGTTCTGGTTCCCCGCGGTCGTCTGCCTCGTCATCGCGGTCGTCGCGCTGGTGCTGCTGCGCGACACCCCCGAGTCCGAGGGCCTGCCGCCCATCGAGGAGTACCGGAACGACCCGGCCCCCGTCGAGACCGACGCCGCCGACGAGGGCGCCTCGACCTGGTCGACGATCCGCCGCTACGTGCTCACGAACCGCACCATGGTGAACCTGGCCCTGGCCAACGTGTTCGTGTACACGCTGCGCTACGGGGTGCTCGTCTGGGCGCCGGTCTACCTGTCCGAGGTGCGCGGCGCGAGCCTCGGCGAGGGCATCGCCGGCTTCTCGCTGTTCGAGCTGGCCGGCATCCCCGGCACCCTGCTCTGCGGCTACATCAGCGACAAGGTGTTCAAGGGCCGCCGCTCCCCCACGGGCATCCTCTTCATGACCGCGGTCGGCGTCGCCGTCGCCGTCTACTGGCTGTCGCCGGTCGAGGGCCCGCTCTGGATCTCGCTCGCCATGCTCGTCGCCATCGGCGGCCTCATCTACGGCCCGGTCATGCTGATCGGCCTGCAGGCGCTCGACCTCAGCCCGCGCTCGGTCGCCGGCACCGCGGCCGGGTTCACGGGGCTGTTCGGCTACGTGCTCGGCGCGACGCTCGCCTCCACCGGCATCGGCCTGGCCGTCCACGCGTTCGGCTGGGACGTCACCTTCGTGCTGATCCTCGCCTGCGTGGTGCTCGCCATCGTGCTGCTGGCGGTCGTCGGCCGCGACGAGCGCGCGCTGAACGAGCGCAAGCGCGCCCGTGACGCCGAGGAGGCGGCGGCCCGCTAGCCGGGACCGGCCGCGGCGCGCGTCGCATGCGCACCTCCCCCAGAACGACGAACCTCCGTGATCTTCCGCGGAGGTTCGTCGTTTCCACGTCGGGACGGCGCCTCCTCAGCTCGACTCGTCGAGCACCCTCACGAGCTCGGGCCAGAGGCTCGCCGCCCACAGCTCGTGCACCCGCCGCCACGACCACAGCTGGCCGCCCAGGCGTGCGCTGCCGACGGCCGGCTCGGGCTCGGGGAACGGCACGAAGACGCAGTCGCCGCGCTCCCGGACGAGCCGCTCGGACTCGGCGTTGAGCCGCGCGATCTGCCCGTGGACACGGCCTCGCGCCCCGCGCGACGTGAGCCGCAGCCGGTCGATCGGCGGGATCCCCGCGACGAGCACCGGACTGAGCACGCTCCCCGGGTGCCGTGCGGCGTCGAGCAGCCGGTCGAGGTCGCGACGCCACGCGGCGGCGGAGGTCATCAGCAGCACGTCGCTGAACCCCAGCGCGACGACGACCGCGTCGACGTCGGGCACGGCCGAGGCCGGCTCGTCGGCCGCCGCCCGCACGGTCAGCACCTGGGCCGGCCCCTCGACCCAGACGAACGGTCGGCCCCTCGCGGCGCCGACCGCGGCCGCGACGCGGCTGAGCGTCGTCAGCTCCTCCTCGAGCACGCCGAACCGGGCCGCGGCCGCGTTGCCGACGTAGGCGACCCGGTCGGCGGTGACGTCGTCGAGCAGAGAAGGAGGCGCGGTGGCCGCAGGCGGGAACGTCCCCGACCGCACGGCCCGGCGGAAGAGCGCGAGCCGCAGCCTCAGCGCCGGCCGCAGGCAGGCCCAGACGACGTCGTGCGGCTGCAGCATCGGCACACCGCGCTCGGTCGCGCCGCCGTTCGGCAGGCCACGCTCCGTCGCGCCGCCGTCGCTCGCGGGATCGGTCACCGCGCCTCCTCGGTCGATCCGACCCTACGCCCGGGCCGCCCGACGGCGCCGTCGTGCGTGGTGCGCGGTGCGCGGTGCGCAGTGCGCAGTGCGCAGTGCGCAGTGCGCAGTGCGCAGTGCGCGCAGGCGCAGTGCGCGCAGGCGCAGTGCGCGCAGGCGCAGTGCGCGCAGGCGCAGTGCGCGCTCGCGCGCTCGCGCGCCGGCGCGTCGGTACGTCCGCACCCTCAGGACCCGCGCGCACCCTCGCTCGCGCGCGCGGGTGTACGCGGCTCCGAGGGGTGCGGACGCCCTCGCGACGGGCCTGCCGTGGCGAGCGCCGCCTCCTGCAGGCTCGAGGTCGTGCGCAGACTCGAGGTCGAGCGCGGGCTCGTGCTCGTGCGCGGGCTAGTGCTCGTACTCGTACTCGTACTCGTACTCGTGCTCGAGCTCGTGCTCGTGCTCGTGCTCGTGCTCGTGCTCGCGCTCGCGCCCGTGGCGACCAGCTCAGGGTGCCGGCCAGGGAAGACCAGCCGCCCTACGAGCAGCACGGCCCGCCAGAGCACCGCGCCGACGACGGCTCCGGCGGTGTTGGCGATCACGTCGTCGATGTCGGTCGCGCGGTTGCCGCCGATCGTGAGGTGCAGCACCAGCTGCAGCAGCTCGACCATGACGCTCGCGACCAGCGCGATCGCGGCGACCGGCACGACGCCCCGCAGTCGGCGCCGACCCGACGACCCGAGCCCCGCCCGCCCGCGTGCCGCCAGCCCGCCGCCCGCCAGACCGCGGCCCGTCAGGTACGCCCCGAGCGGCACCGTCATCACGATGTTCAACCAGAACGACCGGAGGTGCAGCGAGCTGAGCGCGTCGAGGTTCATCATCGGGCGCCACAGCGAGTCCGGCGGTGCGTCGAGGTCGATCACGAACGGGAAGAACGTGACCGCGACCAGCGCTCCGAGATAGGCGACGAACGACGTGCGCCAGAGGGTCGTCCCCAGGTCGGCCCCGGCCCGCCGCGAGCGCAGCCCCACGAGCGCGACCGCGAGGATCGTCACGGGGACGACGGTCGCGAGCGCCGGGACGACGAGGTGGAGGGTGGCGAGGTGCATGGAGTCCGTTTCTCTGGGCCTTCAGTCTCGCTGCCGCGACCCGGGGCCCGCTTCGCCCGCAGGGCTGAATGCGCCCCGCGTGTGTAGACAGTCCCCATGGAGATGAACACGCGCCTCGGGCGCATCATGTACGGCATCAGCCTCGTCGTCAGCGTCGGCATGATCGTCGTCGTGTGGGCGGTGCTGCAGCCGAGCGTCGTGTTCTCGGTCTTATTCACGCTCTTCGTCGTCGGGATCGCCGTGTGGAACGGCCGCAAGGCCTTCGGCGCCTCGCCCGAGCCGCGCTGACCGTACCTCGCTCCGGCCGCAGCTCCGGGTCCGCAAATGCCGACCGCGCCATCGGCAATACGGGCTTTTCCGGGTATCGGGAGTCTCCCCGCGCCTCCCCGGTCGGGTCTTGCGGCAGCCAGGGCCGCCGAGGCGGGTGCGACCAAGGGAGGCGTCTCCCGCCCCGCCCGCAGGCCCGACGTCGCGATCGAGGTGACGCGTCGAGGGGGTACGCCCCGATCGGCCCCCTTCGACGCGTCACATGGTTCGAGAGAGTCAGCTCGGGCTAGGCCGAGGCTGAGCTCGCACCCGCAGAGCGCGCAGCCGCGTGCCGCGTCATCGAGTTCGCGAGCTCGGCGAGCGCGGTCGTCACGACGGCCAGCTCGGGCCGCGACGCGAGCCCGTCGAAGACCTCGAGGTAGTACCCGATCTCGCCCTCGATCAGCGCGACGCCGTCGGGGGCGATGACGAGGACGCTGCTGCGCCGGTCCGTCGGGTGGGCGGCGCGGTCCAGGAACCCGGCGTCGGTCATCCGGTCGACGAGGCTCGTGACGGAGCCGGACGAGAGCTCGAGGTACGCGGCGAGCTCGCGCGGCGTGACGTCCGTGCCGCCGTGGACGAAGTACAGCGCGCGCAGGTCCGAGACGCCGATCCCGTGGTCGGCGGCCACGATCTTCATCAGGGTCTCGGCGCGCATCTGCGCCGCGCCGAACGCCTGCATGAAGCCGGTGACGGAGTCGGGGCCGACGCCGGCGTCGTGACCGGCGCCTCCGTCGAGGGAGGGGGCCGCGGCCGGGGTCGGGTCCGGTGCGGTGGTCGGTCGGGTCATGTGCCTGGGTCGGGTCGAGAGTGTCGGGGTGGTCATGTTCGCTCCTGCGCTGAGATCGGCATCCGTGCCGACGATTAGATTAGCGAGAATCTCGACCGTCGAGACACCCCCCGTTCGGTACTGCGCGATCCGGACAGCCGAGGAGGCGCGTGACCGTCCGAAGACCGCCCCGGCCCGCGCCCGTCCCCGTTCCCACCCCCGCCGCGTGCGACCACCTGTCGGCGGGCGAGACCGTCGTCAGCGGGCCGTCGCGGCAGCCCGCCTCCGACGAACTCGCCCGCCGTCCACGCGACGGGTCCGCAAGGACCGAGCCCGCCGCCGTCAGGCCGACCGACGCCCGCCTGACCGCGCCGCGGACGCGGCCGGGCCTGCATGAGGCACGGAACTCCACAACACCTCTTGCGCAACACCTCTTGTGCACCTACCGTTGCCTCATGACCCGCGACGAGCCCCGCTCCACCCTCACCGACGCCGCCTCGATGCGCGCGCTGGCCCACCCGACGCGGCTGCGCCTCCTCGGCCTGCTGCGCCAGCGCGGTCCGCAGACGGCGGCGCAGCTCGGCGACGTGGTCGACGAGGCGCCGGGCACGGTCAGCTACCACCTGTCGAAGCTCGCCGCGAGCGACCTGATCCAGCCCGCCGACCCGCAGAGCGCCGACCGTCGCGAGCGCTGGTGGCAAGCCACGGCCCTCCTCACCTCGTGGGAGCCCGCCGACCTGCTCGACGACCCCGAGCGCCTCAGCGCGTCGGCGGCCCTCGAGAAGTCGATCGTCCAGGCGAACGCCGCGCGGTACACCCAGTACGTCGACGAGATGCCGACCCTGCCCCGCGAGTGGGTCGCGGCGGCGGCGGGCGGCGACCGCGCGATCCGCCTCACGGTCACGGAGCTCGCCGCCCTCCGCGCCGAGCTCGAGTCCGTCGTCGACCGCTGGGTCGACGTCGGCGACGCACACGACCCCGCCGACGACGACGGAGCCGAGACCGTCGTCCTCGCCTACCAGGCCTACCGGCACCCAGGAGGCGCGGGCGCGTGACCGAGGACGCCCCGGCCCCCGAGACGGTCGCCCCGGGATCTGCCAGCCCGACAGGCCCTACCAGCGCGACCGCCCCCACCAGCGCGACGGGCCCGACCAGCGCGACCCGCCCGACCGGCGCGACCGGCCCCACCAGCGCGACCGGCCCCACCCGCGCCACCAGCGCGACCGGCCCCACCCGCGCCACCAGCGCGACGGGCCCTACCAGCCCGACCGGCGCGACCGGCCCCACCAGCGCGACCGGCGCGACCAGCGCGACCCGCGCCTCCCGCACCGCCCTCTCGGCGCTCGTCGCCGCCCACGCGATCTCGCAGACCGGCAACGTCGTCACGGCCTTCGCGGTCCCCTTCTACGTCCTGGCGCTGGGCGGCTCCGGGGTCGAGATCGGCGTCGCCGCGGCCTTCGCGACCGCGCCGGTGATCATCGGCGGGCCCCTCGGCGGGGTCGTCGTCGACCGCGTCGGCCACCGCCGCGCCGCGATCGTGGCGGACGTCGTGAGCGGCGCCTACGTGCTCGCGATGCCGGTGCTGGCGCTGACCGTGGGCCTGCCGTTCTGGGCGCTGCTGGCACTGGTCTTCGTCGCCGGCCTGCTCGACACGCCCGGCCAGACCGCGCGTCGGGTGATGCTCCCCGGCCTCACCGAGCGCGCCGGCATCCGCATCGAGCGGAGCGTCGGCCTGCTCGACGGCTCGGAGCGCTTCGCCAAGCTGATCGGGGCGTCGCTGGCTGGTCTGCTCGTCGCCGCCGTCGGACCGATCCCGTCGCTGTTCGTCAACGCCGCGACGTTCGCCGTCTCGGCGGTGCTGACCTGGACGCTGGTCCCTGGGCCTGATCCGTCCCGTGACGGATCAGCCAGCTCGGCGAGCCCCCGCCCCGCAGCGCCCGCCGGCGAGGGCACTGAGGGCCCCGAGGTGCCCGGCAGCCGCAGCCGCGACCGCACCGGCAGCACCGAGCCGACCCGCGCCTCCTACTGGCAGGACCTCGCCGAGGGAGCCCGCTTCGTGGTCCGCGACCCGCTGATGCGGCTGATCGTGGCGCTGGTGCTGGTCACGAACCTCCTCGACGCGGCGCGCGGATCGACCCTGCTGCCGCTCTACGCCAACGACCGACTAGGAGGTGCGGCGAGCCTGGGACTGCTGGTCGCGACCATGGGCGGCTGCGCCCTGCTCGGCAACGTCGCCTTCGGCTTCGTCGCGCACCGGGTGCCGCGGCGGGTCACGTTCGCGCTCTGCTTCGCCCTGGCCGGCGGTCCCTCGAGCCTGGCGTTCGCGCTCGGCGCTCCGCTGCCCGTGCTGGTCGCCGCGACCGCGCTGTCGGGACTCGCGGCAGGGTCGCTCAACCCGATCCTCGCGACGGTCGAGCTGGAGCGGGTGCCCGAGCACCTGCGGGGCCGCGTCTTCGGCCTCCTCAACGCGGGGGCCTGGGCCGGGGTCCCGTTCGGAGCCCTCCTCGGCGGAGTCGCTGCCGACACGATCGGCCTCACCATCGCCTTCGGAATCGTCGCGGCGGTCTACGTCGGGGTGACGCTCACGCCGCTGGCGGGCGGGTCGTGGCGGCTGATGGAGCGCGGCGCGGTCCGCCTCGAGACGCACCGCACGCCCTAGCCTCGGCACACGAGCACCGACCACCCCTCGGTGAAGGCGTGCGCACCGGCCCTGACGGAGCAGTAGCGGCCGCGGCCACGGCCGCGGCCGCGGCCGCGCTCGTGCTGGTCACCGCCGCCGCGCTCGGGTGCCCACGCGTGTCCCTGTCCGCGTCCCGTCTCGTTCCGAGCATCACGTCGCATCACGGCGAGACGGGATGCTCGGAACGAGACGGGACACGTCGACGCCCACGAGCCGCCCGCGCGTGCCGTGGCTCTGTCGAGGTTCCCTCAGCGAACCCGACGGTTCGGTCGCTACTCTCGCGGCACGGCAACACCCGTCGCCCAGAGCGACATCTGCCGAGACCCGCAGAGCACCGTTGCTCGCGAACCCGAACGACCCGCAGCACCCGATGGCGAAGGAGCCACCCATGGACAGACTGACCAGCAAGATCGCCCTCATCAGCGGAGGCGCGCGAGGCATGGGCGCATCGCACGCCCGCGCGATCGTGGCCGAGGGAGGCAAGGTCGTCGTCGGCGACCTACTCGACGACGAGGGCCGCGCCCTCGCGGACGAGCTCGGCGACGCCGCCCGCTACGTGCACCTCGACGTGACGTCGCCCGACGACTGGGAGGCGGCCGTCGCCACGGCCGTCAGCGAGTTCGGCGGCCTCAACGTGCTCGTGAACAACGCCGGCATCGTCAACTTCGGCCGCCTCGGCACGTACACGCTCGACCAGTGGAACCTCATCCTCGGCATCAACGTCACGGGAGCCTTCCTCGGCATCACCGCGGCGAAGGAGGCGCTGGTCGCGTCGGCCCCGTCGTCGATCGTCAACATCTCCTCCACCGCAGGGCTGCAGGGCACCACGGCGCTGCACGGCTACGTGGCGTCGAAGTTCGCCCTCCGCGGCCTGACCAAGTCCGTCGCCCTCGAGCTCGGGGCCGAGAACGTGCGCTCGAACTCGGTGCACCCCGGCGTCATCCGCACCCCGATGACCGACGGCCTCGAGCTCGGCGACCAGCTCGGCGCCCTCCACCGCATCGGCGAGCCCCAGGAGGTGTCGGCCCTGGTCGTCTACCTCGCCAGCGACGAGTCCAGCTTCCAGACCGGGGCCGAGTTCGTCATCGACGGCGGCGAGCTCGCCGGCGAGAGCGACAGCGTCAGCGAGTAGGCCGGACCGAGCCGGACACCCCTGAGTGGACGATGCACCCCGCAACGACGGGGTGCATCGTCCACTTCGCGGTGTCAGACAATGCGGTGCCGGGCTTCGAGGTGCCGGGCTACGGGGCGCCCGACCGAGGGGTGCCGGGCCTGCCCGCCGCCCGTCACGCCCCCGGCTGCGGAGCCCGGACGTCGAGCGCCCACACGACGCCGAACCGGTCGCGGAGCTGCCCCGCCAACGGCGACCACGCGGAGGCGCCCAGCGGCTGCCGGATCTCGGCCCCGACGACGAGCCCCTCCCACACCGCCGTGATCTCGGCGGCGTCGTCGCCGCTGAGGTAGACGTAGCAGGAGTTCGCCCCCTGGTCGTACTCCTGGTGCGGCCAGACGTCGAACGCCATGACGCGGACCCCGCTCACGGTCTCGACCTGCCCCCAGACGATCCGGTCCGCCCACGCCGGGTCGTCGGAGGCGCCCATCTGTCCGTAGGTCATGGCCGTCGCCTCGGTGCCGAGCGCGGCGGCCCAGAAGTCGAGGGCCTGGCGGGCGTCTCCGTCGAAGTTGAGGTGCGGGGTGGTCGAGATGGTCATGACTGTCTCCTCGTCGTCGCGCAGTCCTCGGTGGTGAGGCCCGCGTCGAGAGCGACTCTCCTCCCCGATGCGGTCAGATCGTGACCGCATCTGGTGCGACGATCAGAACGTGACCAGCCCCTCCTCGCGGATCCTCACGCTCCTCTCGCTGCTGCAGGTGCGACGGGACAGCTCGGCGACGTTCCTGGCCGAGCGGCTCGGCGTGAGCCCCCGGACCGTCCGCCGTGATGTCGAGCGTCTGCGCGAGCTGGGCTACACGGTGACGACCCTGCGAGGGCCGGCCGGCGGCTACCGCCTGTCGGCGGGCAGCGAGCTGCCGCCCCTGCTCTTCGACGACGACCAGGCCGTGGCCGTCGCGCTCGCCCTCGCCGTGGCGCCCGCCTCCGGCACCGCCATCGGCGAGGCGGCCGCCCGTGCACTGGCCACCGTGCGGCAGGTGATGCCGTCTCGGCTGCGGCACCGGATGGACTCGATCGAGGTCCTCAGCACGCCCTCGGCGGTGGTCGTCGACCCGGAGGTGCTGGTCGCGGTGATCGAGGCGACCAGCGCCCACGAGGCGCTCCGGTTCGACTACGTGCCCGTCTGGGGAGAGGCCGAGGTCGGCCCGCCGCTCTCGGTCGAGCCGCACGCGGTCGTCACGAGCAACGGCCGCTGGTACCTCCTGGCGTGGGCGCCCGCCGCAGCTGACTGGCGCACCTACCGAATCGACCGGCTGCACCCGCGGGCGGCCACGCGCCGGTCGTTCAGTCGGCGCCCCGTGCCCGGGGACGACCCGGTCGCCTTCGTCGCGGCGCGGTTCCGGGGGTCGACCGACGCCTCCTGGCCCTGCGTCGGCACGGCACTGCTCGACCTCCCGGCGAGCGACGTCGCGCCCTACGTCGACGCCGACGCCCTCGTCGAGCAGGGGGACGACGGCCGCACGCGGCTCACGACGGGCTCGTGGTCGTGGGGCGCCCTCGCGGCCCGCTTCGCCGGGTTCGACGCGGACCTGACGCTCGAGGGGCCACCGGCGCTCGTCGAGGCAGGGCAGGAGCTGGCGCGGCGGCTGCTCGACTCGCGAGGCCCGGGCACTCGACCGTGAACGTCGACGCGTCGAGGCGCGGCCCGGCCCCCGAGATCGGCCCGCCCGGCCAGCCCGCGCGCGCAGCCGAGATCGACCCGTAGGGTTGTCACGACATGACCTGGGGCGGTGCAGCAGATGACAGACACGACTCTTCCCGACGACCTCTTCGCTGACCTGGACAGGGGCGGCCCGGTGCCTCTCTGGTACCAGATCTCCACTCGCCTCGAGGCCTCCATCCTGAGTGGTCAGCTGCCCGCCGGCGCGCGGCTCGAGAACGAGGTCGGGCTCGGCGAACGGCTAGGCCTGTCCCGCCCGACCATCCGCCGTGCGATCCAGGAGCTCGTCGACAAGGGCCTCGTCGTCCGTCGACGGGGCATCGGCACGCAGGTCGTCCACGGGCCCGTCACGCGGAACGTCGAGCTGTCGAGCTTGTTCGAGGACCTCGCCCTGAGCGGTCAGGCACCGACCACACGCCTCCTCACGCACGACATCACCCCCGCGGACGAGAAGACGGCGACCGCGCTGGGCGTCGAGGTGGGCGCTCAGGTGAGCCACGTCCGTCGGCTGCGCCTGGCCGACGACGTGCCCGTCGCGATCCTCGAGAACTACCTGCCGCTCGACCTCGCACCGTTCTCCGATGCCGATCTCGCGGCCCGGGGGCTGTACCAGCTCCTCCGCTCCCACGGCGTGACGATGCGGGTCGCGAAGCAGAACATCGGCGCCCGAGCCGCCCACGGGGACGAGGCGCAGCTGCTGGAGATCGAGCCTCGGGGTGCCGTCCTCACGATGACACGCACCGCCTACGACGCCTCGGGCCGAGCCGTCGAGGTCGGGCACCACTGCTACCGACCCGACCTCTACTCGTTCTCGATCACCCTCGTCGACAAGTAGCGCCCGGGGCCGGGTCGGGGTCAGCCGAGGCCGGGGGCCGCGGCAGGGACCTTCAGCTCGCCGTTCATGTACTGGGCGACGCCGAACCCGAACGACCAGTCCTGCGGCCCGTTCTCGACGTAGCCGATGAAGACGTCCTCGCCGGCCACGCCAGCACTCTCGAGTCCCCCGGCGATGCGGGCGTACAGAGCCTGCTTCGTCTCGTCGCTCCGGCCGCGCTGGGTGAAGATCTGGATCATCACGACGCCGCCGGTGCGCTCGAAGCCGAGCCCCGCGTCCTCGGCGACGATGCGCCCTGCGGGCAGCTCGTTGACGACCTGGAAACGGTCTCGGACCGGGATGCCGTACACCTCGACGATCGCCTCGTGGATCGCGTCGGCGATCGCGGTGATCTGCTCGGGCGTGCGGCCGGTCATCAGGTCGATGCGGACGAGGGGCATGGCGGGGTCCTCACTGTCGGTCAAATGTAAGGACATACTAACAAGACTACGGCGGAGACGCCAGGCCCGACACGAGGAGGCGCGGAGTCCGAGAACGGACCCCGCGCCTCCTGCGCCCTTCAGCCGCAGATCAGATCGCGGGCACGATCACGTCGCGGACGAGGGCGTCGAGCTGCGCGTCCGCCTCCAGGAACTGGCGGAGGGTCCTGACGGTCGCGCCGAAGCGCTCGAACTCGTCGAGGGTCATGCCGGCGACGTCGTAGGCCCGGTGCCACTCCTCGGGGATCTTCTCGGCCAACGACTCGAGGATGCGGGGGTCGACGGGGACGTCGATGCGGTTCTCGACGGGGAGCGCAGCGGCGTTGATGTCGACCTGCCATGAGAACGGAGGCGACACCACGAGGTCTCCCCCGACGAGCTCGGACCACTGCAGGTGGTTCCGGAACGCGGCCGAGAGGACTCGTGAGCGATAGCCACGGGCCACGAACTCGTGGTGCGCTTTCTTGAGGGCCGCGACGCCCGCCCACTCGAGGTGACCGGGGTCGATCATGACGTGGTCGCGCTTGACGACCGCCTTCAGCCAGTCGTCGAGCCGCCCGCCCATGAGGGTGACGACCGAGCCGAACTCGTGGTTCGTGAGGCCCTCCGCGGTGCGACGGTGGAGTCCGCGCTCGATGGCGGCACCGACGGCGACGGCCTGGGCGACGGTGAACGAGACCGTCGCGTTGATGCTCACACCCCGGTACGTCGCCTCCTCCATCGCCTCGATGCCGATCTTGGTGGCGGGGATCTTGACGATGATGTTCTTCGCCAAGGACGAGAAGTGAACGGCCTGCTCGACCAGCGCCGCGGCGTCTCGGTGCAGGCGCGGGTCGGTCTGCATCGACAGACGTCCGTTGCGGCCGCCCGAGGCCTCGAACTCCGCCTCGAGCAGGGCTGCGGCCTCGATGCTGAGCTGCTCGACGGCGAGCCACCCGATCTCGGACTCGCCGGCGGTGGGGTTCGCGTCGGCGATCTCGCGGAGTCGAGGCGCCCAGGTCGCGAGGTCGTTCTTGATCACCGTGTAGGCGATGACGGGGTTGCAGGTCGCCCCCACCGCCCCGAACCCGATGGAGGCGGCGAGCTCGGTGACGTCGGCCGAGTCGTTCCACAGGCTGGTGGGGGTGTCCTGCGCCGCCCGGAGCAGGGTCGGCCGCTCGTCGGTCGCGGTCGTGGTCGGGTCGGCGGTCGGGTCGGTGAGGGTCGTCATCGTTCTTCTCCGGTGTGGTCGGTCGTCGCGGCGCGACGAGTCTCAGGGACGAGGCGCGGAAGCGATCCGCGACAGGATCTGCTCGCGCTGGTAACGGCTGACGGCATCGACGTCCTCGTCCTCGGCGAAGACGCTCGAGACGGCCACGGTGTCGTCGCGGTCGAAGAAGCCGAGCTGACCGAGGCCGCCGAAGAAGCCGTCCCAGTCGACGTCGCCGTCGCCGATCTTGAGGTGCTGGTGGACGCGGGCGGCGTTGCCGGGCGGGTTGGTGATGTACCGCAGGCCGTGCGACCGGTGGTGGTCGAAGGTGTCGGCGATGTGGACGAGCCCGAGTGACTGACCTGCGGCCGCCATGATCTCGGCCGTGTTGCCGCCGTAGTGGAAGGTGTGGCAGGCCACGTAGGCGAGCCCGACGTTCGAGGAGTTCAGCCCGCGGATCACGCGGAGCGCCTCGAGGCCGTCCTCGACGAAGTCGTCGGGGTGCGGGTCGATGAACACCTGGATGCCCTCGCGCTCGATGATCGGGAGCAGCTCCTCCATAGACCAGTAGAACTGTCGCTCCGATTCCTCCTGCAGCTCGGGGCGTCCGCTGAACTCGGTGTTGACGACGCCGACCCCGAGTCGCGCGGTGATCTCGATCACGCGCTTCCACTGCTTGACCGCCGCTCGCCGCGACTCCTCGTCCGGTCCCGACCAGCGGAGCACGGGCAGCACCGACGCGATCTGCACGTCCGCGTCGCGGCAGGCGGCCGCGAAGGCGTCGACCAGGTCGTCGTCCGCCTTCGGGTGCCGGAAGAAGGGGATGAAGTCGGCGTGGGGGGTCAGCTGCAGGTGGTCGTAGCCGAGCTCGCGGACCTTCGCCGGGATCTCGAGCAGGGAGTGGCTGTGGTGCAGCGGCGTCGGATCGAGGGCGATCTTCACCATCGGTCACGCCTCCGACGGGACGGCGTCGGCGCGGGCGTCCAGGTCGTAGAAGGCCGGCTTGGCCATCGCGTAGTCGACCTCGACACGGCGACCGCTCTTCTGCGCCTCCACGCCTGCGGTCGCGACCACGCTGGCGAGGTAGCCGTCCCAGGCGCTCGGCCCGTCGATGGTGCCCCGGTGTGCCGCGTCGACCCAGCGCTGCACCTGCGTGTCGTAGGCGGCGCCGAAGCGCTCCTTGAAGCTCGGCGGGACGGCCACGCCCGCGCGGCCGGCGCTCGTCAGCTGCAGGCCCGTCTCGCGACCGATCGACGCGACGCCGCTCTCGAAGACCGCGTCGGTCGTGACCTGGTAGCCGAACTGGATGTTGACGTTGATCTCGACGACGGCCAGAGTGCCCGACGCAGTCTCCAGGAGGACGAACTGCGGGTCGCGGAGCCCGTCGGGCGCCAGCGAGTTGCGGCGGGGCTTCTTCACCTCGACGGCCACGATCGGCTCGCCCGCGATGAAGGGGACGGCGTCGATCTCGTGGATGACGGAATCGAGGATCAGCATCTCCTCCGAGTAGCTCGGCGGGGTCGTCGCGTTGCGGTGGGCGCAGTGCAGGGCGAGCAGGGCTCCGTTGTCACCGGACGCGACGAGGGCGCGGAGGTCCTGGTAGCCCTGGTCGAAGCGGCGCATGAACCCGACCTGGATGTGGGGCCGGTCGAGCTTCTGCTCCGCCTCGAGGACGCGCAGGGACGCCGCTTCGTCGGTCGTGAGGGGCTTCTCGCAGAGGATCGCCAGTCCGCGCTCGAGGGCGGGCATCAGCACGGCCTCGTGCAGGAACCCGGGCGTGGCGATGATGACCGCGTCGATCTCCGTCGCGGCGAGGGCTTCCTCGAAGTCGGCGGCCGTGACGGCGCCCGGCGCGGTCGCCGCGGCCGCGGTCGCTCGTGCCGTGTCGGGGTCGACGACGGCGACGACCTTCGCGCCGCTGATGGTCGAGGTGATGCGGGCGACGTGGTCGGCGCCCATCATGCCGGCGCCGACGACGGCGACGCGGAGGTCCTGGGAGGTGGGGGTCATGGTCGGTTCTCTTTCCGGTGCGGTGTCGTCAGACGAGGCGGGCGCGGGGCGAGCAGCTGAAGATGTGCTCGCGGGTGCGGGTGGCGATGCCGAGGGGCAGGTCGATCGACTCCACCGGGAACATGTCCTGCTCGACGATGGCGAAGATGTCGGGGTCGATCCGGCTCACGGCCTCGAGCACGGGCGCCAGCTCGGGCACGCCCTTCGGGGGCTCGACCATCACTCCCATCGCGACGGCGTCGCCGAAGGGCACGTCGTTCTTCAGGACGGTGAAGCGGAGGTCGGAGTCGACCTGCTTGAGGTGCAGGTAGCCGATCCGGTCGGGGTGGGCCTCGATGAGTCGGACGTTGTCGCCGCCGTAGTAGGCGAAGTGACCGGTGTCGAGGCAGAGGTTCGTGTAGCGGGCGTCGGTCTCGGCCAGGAACCGCTCGGTCTCCTGGTAGGTCCCGACGTGGCTGTCGGCGTGGGTGTGGAACTGCTGCTTCACCCCGAACTCCTCGAGCAGCGCCTTGCCGAGCTTGTCGTGCCCTGCGCCGAGCGCCGCCCACTGCTCGTCGGTGAGGGTGCGGGCCTCGAGGACCTCGGTGGTGGCGTCGCTGCGCCAGAGGTCGGGGATGACGACGAGGTGCTCGGCGCCGAGCGCCGAGGCCAGCCCCGCGACGGCGAGCGCCTGGTCCCAGGCGCGCTGCCACTGGTCGTCGCCCTTGTGGAAGCCGGTGAAGACGGTCCCGGCCGAGAGCAACAGGTCGCGCTTGCCGAGTTCGTCCTCGAGCTGGTGGGGGTCGGTGGGGAGGTAGCCGTACGGGCCGAGCTCGATCCACCGGTAGCCGGCCTGCTGCACCTCGTCGAGGAACCGCGGCCACGGGATCTGGCTGGGGTGCTCGGGGAACCACACCCCCCACGAGTCAGGTGCGGTGCCGATGCGCAGCCCGCGGTCGTTCGGCGCGGAGGAGGTCTCGACGGGTGTGGCGTCGGGATCGGTCACGGTGTCGGTCATGGCGGCGGTGCCTTTCGAGAGTGAGTCGTGAGATCGAGCTGAGGGGGTCAGCCCAGGAGCGGGCGCTGGGCCGAGCGGTGCTCGCGGTACTCGGCGAGCGCCTCCTCGGTCGCCGCGAGGGTGGAGACCTGGGCGACGGGGACGTCCCACCAGCCCTCGCCGTCGGGGGCGTAGACGAGCGGGTCGCTGTTGATGTGGATGAGGGTGGTCGTCGACGATGCCTTCGCCGTCGCCATCGCCGCGCTCAGGTCGGCGACGGAGTTCTCCGACGGCTCGACCTCGATGACGTCGACCCCGTAGCTGCGGGCGTTCATCGCCAGGTCGACCGGGAGGACCTCCGTGCCCTGGAAGTCGAGGGCGTCGGGGTCGAGCTTGCGGTAGAGGGTGCCGAAGCGGTCGGCGCCGACCGTCTCGGACAGGTGCCCGATCGAGGCGTAGCCGTGGTTCTGGATGAGCACGACGATGATCTTGATGCCCTCGGCCACGGCGGTGACGAGCTCGGTGTGGAGCATGAGGTACGAGCCGTCGCCGATCATGACGATGACGTCGCGGTCGGGTGCGCCCCGCTTGACGCCGAGGCCGCCCGCGATCTCGTACCCCATGCACGAGAACGCGTACTCGACGTGGTAGCCGAGCGGGTCGCGGACGCGCCAGAGCTTGTGCAGGTCGCCGGGAAGCGACCCGGCTGCCTGGACGACGACGTCGGTGGGGTCGCTGGCGGCCTGGACGGCGCCGATGATCTCCGGCTGACCGGGCAGTGCGAGCCCGGACGGCAGGAAAGCCTCGTCGACCAGGTCGTCCCACGCCGCCTTCTCGGCGGCGACGCGCGTCGAGTGCTCGGCGGGGACCGCGTGCTCTGCGAGCGCTGCGCCGAGGGCGTCGATCGCTTCGCGGGCATCGGCCACCACGGGCAGCTGCGAGCCGTGCTTGTAGGCGTCGAACGAGGCGATGTTGACGTTCACGAACTGCACGTCCGCGTCCTGGAAGGCGGTGCGGGACGCGGTGGTGAAGTCGCTGTACCGGGTCCCGATGCCGATGACGACGTCCGCCTCGGCGGCGATGCGGTTCGCGGCGGTCGTGCCCGTGGCTCCGATGCCGCCGAGGTACTGGGGGTGGTCCCAGGCGAGCGACCCGCCGCCGGCCTGCGTGGTCCCGACGGGGATGCCGGTCGCACGGGCGAGGGCGTCGAGCTGCTGCTCGGCGCCGGAGTAGAGCACTCCCCCGCCGGCGACGATGACCGGGCGCTTCGCGGACCGGATCGCGGCCGCCGCTCGTTCGAGGGGCCCGCGCTCGGGGACCGGACGGCGGATGTGCCACTCCCTCGGCTGCAGGAACTCCTCGGGCACGTCGAGCCACTCGGCCTGGACGTCCTCGGGGAGGGCGATCGTGACGGCACCGGTCTCGGCAGGATCGGTCAGCACCCGCAGGGCGGCGAGGGCGATCGAGAACAGCTGCTCGGGCCTGTCGACCCGGTCGAAGAAGCGGGACAACGGCCGGAACGCGTCGGTCACCTGCAGCGAGGTGTCGTGCGGCATCTCGATCTGCTGCAGCACAGGGTCGCTGACCCGCGTCGCGAAGGTGTCGCTCGGCAGCAGCAGCGCGGGGAGGCGGTTGGTCGTCGCCAGGGCGGCGGCGGTGAGCATGTTGGCGGCCCCCGGACCGACGGAGGCGGTGCTCGCGTAGGTGGCGCGCCTCCGGTGCATGCGGGCGTAGCCGACGGCCTCGTGGACCATGGCCTGTTCGTTCCGAGCCTGCAGGTAGGGCATCAGGCCGGGGCGGTCGACGTGGTACTGCTTCAGGGCCTGGCCGACGCCGGCGACGTTGCCGTGGCCGAAGATGCCGAACATCCCGGGGATCGTGCGCTCGCGCACGTCGCCGTCGACGGTCCACTGGTTGGCGAGGAACTCGACCAGGGCCTGGCCGACGGTGAGTCGCTTCGTCGTCATCGACGCGGTCCTTTCGGTGCTGCGGTGGGGAGGTAGGGCAAGCGGGGGTCAGGGTCCTGCGATTCCCACTGGGTGCGCACCCAGCCGTGGGCCGGGTCGTCGGTGATGAGCCACGCGCGTTCAGGGTCGGGGCCTGCCATGACGTTCAGGTAGTAGAGGTCGTACCCGGGGGCGGCGACGGCGGGCCCGTGGTAGCCGAAGGGAACGAGGGCGACGTCGCCGGTGCGGACGAGCTGGTCCACCTGGATCTGCCCGGCAGGTGAGCCGTAGGTGGCGAACATGCCGAACGGGTCGGCCTGCCCGGGGGCCTCGAGACCACGGCTGACGTCGGACTCGAAGTAGTAGATCTCCTCGAGCCGGGACTCGACCCCCGGCACCGACTCGTCGTGCTTGTGCGGCGGGTACGACGACCAATTCTCGGCCGGGGTCACCACCTCGCAGACGATCAGCTTCTGGGCGTGCAGCCCGGCCGGCGTGCCGAAGTTGTGCACCTGTCGGGTGGAGCGACCTGCCCCCCGGATCTCGACCGGGATGTCGGCCGCGCGCAGCACCTGCACGTCGAGCACCTGGTCGGCGGGCGCCTCGGCGACCGCGACGCGACCCGACCCGGTGACCCGCGCCTCCGTGTGGATGCCCAGGTACACGACGTCGGCGGGGCCGTCGAAGACCGATCGGCGCCCTGCGAGCTCGACCGTTCCCGAGCCGCCGCGGCCGTCGCTCCACTCGACGACGACGTCGCCCGAGAGCGGCACGACCATGCGCTCGACCTGTCGTGCCGGGAGGCGGAGCTCGGCGCCGCCTGCCAGCTCTCCGACGCGGAGGCCGGTGTGCTGCCAGCCGTCGACCTCGCCGTCGACGACGGTCTGCCAGCCACCTCGTGCCAGGTCCCCTCGCGGGAAGAACCAGCGCGTCTCGTCGTTCATGTCGTCCACCTCATCATCGAGTGCCGCGACCGTGGGGTCGCGAGCGAGCAGCCTGGGGAGAATCCTGCAGGTCGGTCAGTTCTGGGGGAACCCCAGGTCGACGCCGCCGTGGCTCGGGTCGAGCCAACGCGACGTGATCGCCTTCTCGCGGGTGAAGAACTCGAAGCCCTGCATCCCGTAGGCCTTGTCCGAGCCGAAGATGCTGTCCTTGAAGCCGCCGAACGAGTAGTAGGCGACGGGCACGGGGATGGGCACGTTGATGCCGATCATCCCGACCTCGATCTCGGCCTGGAAGCGCCGCGCCGCGCCCCCGTCGTTGGTGAAGATCGCCGTGCCGTTGCCGTACGCGCCGGCGTTGATCAGTGCGACGCCCTCCTCGTAGGAGGCGACCCTCACGACCGAGAGGACGGGCCCGAAGATCTCCTCCGTGTAGACGCGGCTGGTCAGCGGCACCTTGTCGATCAGGGTGGGGCCGAGCCAGAAGCCGTCGGCCTCGCCGTCGACCTCGACTCCGCGGCCGTCGACGACGACGTCGGCGCCGTCACCGAGGGCGATGTCGATGTAGCTCGAGACCTTGTCACGGTGCTGCTCGGTGACGAGCGGGCCCATGTCGCAGCTGCGGCGCCCGTCGCCCACGGTGAGGCCCGACATGCGGGCGGTGATCTTCTCGATCAGCTCGTCGGCCACGGGCTCGACCGCGACGACGACGCTGATCGCCATGCAGCGCTCGCCGGCCGACCCGAAGCCGGCGTTGATCGCGCTGTCGGCGACGAGGTCGAGGTCGGCGTCGGGCAGCACGAGCATGTGGTTCTTCGCGCCGCCGAGCGCCTGGACGCGCTTGCCGTGCTTGGCGGCGGTCTCGTAGATGTACTGCGCGATCGGGGTCGAGCCGACGAACGAGATGCTCTTGACCTCGGGGTGGGTGAGCAGACCGTCGACCGCCTCCTTGTCGCCGTGGAGGACGTTGAAGACACCCTCGGGCAAGCCCGCCTCGGCGAAGAGGCGAGCGAGGAACATCGCGCTGGACGGGTCCTTCTCGCTGGGCTTGAGGACGACGGTGTTGCCGACGGCGATCGCGATGGGGAAGAACCACATCGGCACCATGGCGGGGAAGTTGAACGGGCTGATGATCCCGACGACGCCGAGCGGCGCCTTCGTCGAGTAGACGTCGACCCCGGTCGAGACCTGCTGCGAGAACTCGCCCTTGATCAGGTGCGGGAACCCGGTCGCGAGCTCGACGACCTCGAGGCCGCGGGTGATCTCGCCGAGGGCGTCGCTGAGCACCTTGCCGTGCTCGGACGTGAGGATCTCGGCGAGCTCGCCCTTGCGCTCGTTCAGCAGCTCGCGGAAGCGGAACATGATCTGCTGCCGCTTCGTGACGGAGAGGTCGCGCCAGGCAGGGAAAGCGCGAGCGGCGGAGGCGACGGCGGCGTCGATCTCCGACTGGTCGGCGAGCGAGACGTCCTTCGTGACGACGCCGAGGGCCGGGTCGTACACGGGGGCGGTGCGGCCGCTCGTGCCGGGCACCTCGGCGTTGTCGATCCAGTGCGCGACGAGGGGGCGGCCGTCGGCGGCGACGGTGCCGTCTGCGGGCGTGGTGCTGGTGGTGGTGGTCATGGTGGTTCCGTTCCGGATCTCGAGAGGAGGCGCGGTCAGCGTCGGGCGGGCTCGGCGGGGTGCACGAGGCTGGCGGCCACGTCGACCGCCGCGGCGACGTCGCCGTCGGCGGGGTAGAGCAGGGTGCGGCCGACGACGAGGCCGCGGACCCCGGGGAGGGCGAGAGCGTCGCCCCAGCGGGCGTAGGTCTCGTCGGGGTGGCCGGTCGGGTCGCCCCCGAGCAGGAGGGTCGGCAGCGTGGTCGACGCCATCACCCGCTCCATCTCGTCGACGACGGGCAGCTTGAGCCAGCTGTAGGCCGACGATTCTCCGAGGCCGGAGGCGACGGCGACCGACTTGATGACGGCGTCGGCGGTGAGGTCGTTGACGACCCGACCGTCGCGCCACTCGCTCATGAAGGGCTCGAGCATGATCGGCAGGCGCAGCGCCGCCGACTCCGTGACGGCGCGCGCGGTCGCCTCGAGGGTCGCCGCGGTGCCCGGGTCGCCGAGGCCGATCCGCACGAGCAGCTTGGCGAAGTCGAGGCGCGAGGCGACGATCGACCCGGCCGAGTAGGCGGTGAAGCGGTCGTCGAGCTCGAACGAGGCGCCCTGCAGGCCGCCCCGGTTCATGCTGCCGACGACGACCTTGCCGTCGAGGGCGCCGAGCAGCGCGAGATCCTCGACGATGTCCGGCGTGCCGAGGACTCCGTCGACGCCGGGACGACCGAGAGCCACGACGAGGCGGCGGAGGAGGTCGTAGCGGTCGGCCATCGCGGTCGTGTCGGACCGGACGCCGAGGGCACCACGCGCCGGGTGGTCGGCGGCGACGATGAAGAGCTTGCCGTCGCCCTCGAGCGGGAGACGACGCGTGCGGGAGGCGAGGACCTCGCCGAGACGCTCCGGCTCGGTGGCCCGGATCTCACGGAGGCGGTCGAACTGCGAGGCGCTGACCGCCTCGTCGACGCTGGTGGTCTGCTCAGGCACGGTGCGCCTCCTCGAGGACGGCCTCGACCTCGGCGGTCGTCGGCATGGCGGTGGAGCACTCGAAGCGGGTGGCGACGATGCCGCCGGCCGCGTTCGCGAAGCGGAGGGTGCGGTCGAGCGACCAGCCCTCGAGCAGGCCGTGGCAGAGGGCGCCGCCGAAGCCGTCGCCCGAGCCGAGCCCGTTGATGACCTCGACGAGGTGCGCGGGCACCTCGACGCGCTCGTCCCGGGTCTTGGCCAGCACGCCCTTCGGCCCCTGCTTCACGACGGCGAGCTCGACGCCACGCTCGAGCAGCGCGTCGGCGGCCCGGTCGGGGTCGGTCTCGCCGACGGCGACCTCGCACTCCTCGCGGTTGCCGACGGCGACCGTGACGTGCTCGAGCGCTCGCTCGACCTCGCGGTGGGCGACCTCGGGGCTGCTCCAGAACATCGGCCGGTAGTCGAGGTCGAGGATCGTCAGCGGCCGACGCGCCCGGGTCTGCCACGCCACGTGGTGCGCCTGGCGGCTCGGCTCCTCGCTGAGGCCGGTGACGGTGGTCCAGAAGACACCTGCCTGCTCGATGGCCGCGAGGTCGAGCTTGCCGGCGCTGATCATGAGGTCGGGGGCCTTGGGCTGGCGGTAGAAGTAGAGCGGGAAGTCGTCGGGCGGGAAGATCTCGCAGAACGTGACGGGCGTGGGGAGGCCCTCCACCGTGGAGATCAGCCGGGTCGAGACGCCGAGCCTCTCGAGCTCCTGCACGGCGTACCGGCCGAACGGGTCGTTGCCGGTCCGCGTGAGGACGGCTGCCCGGCGACCGTACCGCGCGGCGGCGATGGCCACGTTCGTGGCGCTGCCGCCGACCGACTTGCTGAACGTCTCGACCTGCTCGAGCGGGACCCCGGACTGCTGCGGGTAGATGTCGACGCCGATCCGCCCCATGGTGAGGACGTCGAGCGGGCTCGTGGTGGTCTCGTCGGTCGTCACTTCTTGTCCTTCACGACGTAGATGGCTCCGGTGCTGAAGTCCTCCTCGAGCTGCTCGAGCGAGCGACCGTTCGTCTCGGGCACGCGGGTGGCGGCGAAGACGAGGGAGGCGGCGTTCAGCACCGCGAAGATGAAGAAGGTCGTCGAGATGCCGATGCCCGCCACGAGGATGGGGAACAGCAGGCTGACGGCGAAGTTGGTCAGCCAGAGGATGAGCACGGTCAGGCCCATCCCGACGCCGCGCAGCTTCAGCGGGAAGATCTCGGAGAGCATCAGCCAGACCAGTGGGCCGATGGTGCCCTGCATGGTGCCGACGAAGCAGATGACGAACACGAGCACGACGATCGCCCGGCCGAGGCCCTCGGGGATGAGCAGGGACGACAGGCCGATCAGGAGGTGGAACACGGTCACGCCGGCGAAGCCGAACATGAGCATGTTGCGTCGGCCGACCTTGTTGATCACGCGCAGGGCGACGAGCATGGCGACGACCGCGATCACGCCGGCACCGACGTTGGCGATGAGTGCGCCGCTCTGCGAGAAGCCGGACTGCTGCAGCACCTGGGTGCCGTAGTACATGATCGAGTTGATGCCGGTCAGCTGCTGGGCGACGGCCAGCCCGATCCCGATGAAGAGGATCTTGCGGAGCCAGGGCTCGGCCACGAGGTCGGCGAGACGGGCGCTCTTGGCCTCCTTCTCCTCCTCGGCGAGGAGGCGGACCTCGGCCATCTCGGCGACGGCCCTGTCGTCGGCACGGATCTGCTTGAGCACGGCGAGCGCGTCGTCGTCACGGCCCTTGGCGATCAGCCAGCGGGGGCTCTCGGGGACCCGGAACATCCCGATGAAGAGCGCGATGGCCGGCAGGACGGCGACGGACAGCATGTAGCGCCACACGTTGTCGTGCTCGCCCCAGACGCTGCCGATGACCGCGTTGATGGTGAACGCGGCCAGCTGACCGGAGACGATCATGAGCTCGTTGCGGCTGACGAGCCCGCCGCGCTGCTCGGTCGGCGCGAGCTCGGCGAGGAACACCGGGACGGTGACCGACGCTCCGCCGACGGCGATGCCGAGGAAGAACCGCGCTCCGGTCAGGAACTCCCACGTCGGGGCGAGGACGCACGCCAGCGCGGCGAAGAAGAAGAGGATCGCGAGCGTGTTGATCGTGGGCTTGCGACCGAACGCGTCCGAGATGCGACCGATGAAGAACGCGCCCACGGCGGCGCCGATGAGGATGGCCGAGACCATGATCCCCTCGCTGGCGGGGGTCAGCCCGAGGCTCTCCTCCATCGAGTCGAGCGCACCGTTGATGACGCCGGTGTCGTAGCCGAAGAGGAGGCCGCCGAAGGTGGCGATGACCGCGACCGTGCCCAGTCTCTTCGTGTGCGGCCCTGAGACCAGGGCGGGGAGCGCCGTGCGAGGGCTGCTCCCGGACGTGTTGGTGACCACGATTCCTCCATTGGTTGTGGTGACTGCGCCGCGCATCGGTGCGGGTGCATCGCCCTGGTGCCAGCGACAGGTTGAGACTAGCCATGCCGTAATGTCCTGTCAATCATTCATAGTCGACGCGACGAAGATCGGCGAGACGACACTGCCACCTCGTCAGGTCGACTGGCGGACGACGAGGCTGGTCTCCAGACGCCTCGTGCCTCGGAGCTGCTGGCCCCCGATGAGGCTCGCCAGGCTCTGCGCCGCCGTCTTCCCGACCTCGCGCAGGTTCATGTCGACCGTGGACAACGCCGGACTGCTCCCCGCGGCGATCGCTTCCCAGTTGTCATACCCGATGACGGCGACGTCGCCGGGCACGCTCCGACCACGCCGGGCCAGCGCGTCGAGAGCACCCCGGGCGATCGTGTCGTTCCCGCAGAAGAGTGCGTCGAGCTCCGGCTCCCGCTCGAGGAGCATCTCGGTCCCGACCCTGCCCCAGTGCTCCGACCACTCGCCGGAGAGCGGCCGACCGCCGGCGAACTGGAGCCCACGCGCACGCAGGGCCTGGTCTGCCGCCTTGGCCCGGCGCTTCGTGGCCGCGTAGGAGCTCGGCCCGGCCACGTGGCCGATGCGGGTCCGGCCGAGTCCGATGAGCAGCTCGACAGCTCGCCGGGCACCCTCGGACTCGTCGGGCACGACGGAGAAGTCGTCAGGGTCGTCGGAGGCGCCGTAGGCGTAGACGACGGGCACTCCCACCTGGCCGAGGGAGGCCTGGTCGTCGGTGCTGTGCGACAGGGCGATGATGCCGTCGATGCCGTGGTCCAGGAGGGTGCGGATGTGGTGCCGGGTGCGGACGGGGTCGCCTCGCCCGTCGCTCAGGAGGACGGCCGTCTCCTCGGCGCCGAAGGCCTCTTCCGCGCCGAGGAGCACGGGCAGGCTCTGCCAGCCGATGCTGTCGTGGCTGAGGAGCCCGATCGCCCGCGTCCGCCCTGTGCGGAGGCGCCGTGCAGCGCCGTTCGGACGGTAGCCGAGTTCTGACGCACGGCCCTGGACACGACTGCGGGTCGCGTCGCTGATCTCCGAGCTGCCGGCGAGCGCCTTCGAGACCGTCGAGATCGAGACCTGGAGGTCGGCGGCGAGGTCGACGATGCGCACGCGGTCCATGGCGAATCCTTATTCGTAGAGTTTTCGTTTTCGTTCCTTGACGAAAACTGTAGCCCGACCGTACTTTCACTACAACGTTTTCGGCATCGAGGAACGACCTCGATCGATCAAAGGAGATCTCGTGCAACGTCCTCTCGCGCCCCGCCGTCTGGCGGTGGTCTCGGCGTCCGCCGTGGCCGCTGCGCTCCTCCTCAGTGCCTGCCAGACAGGCCCGGCCGCCTCGACGGGCGGTCAGCTCGAAGCCACCGACGACGGCACGACCGTCACGATGTGGACCCGGTCCGCCACCAGCGACTACACCCAGGCACTGGTCGACGCCTACAACGACAGCCACGAGAACCAGGTCGAGCTGACGGTGGTCCCTTTCGACGCCTACCAGCAGAAGGTCGCGAGCGCTGCAGGTGCCGGCCAGCTGCCCGACATCGTCTCGTCCGACGTCGTCTTCACCCCCGACTACGTCACCAAGGGGCTCTTCCGCGACCTGACCGCGGAGATCGACGCGCTCCCCTTCGCCGACGACCTCGCCGAGGGACACATCGCGGTGGGCACGTCGGCCGACGGCAAGAAGTACGCCGTCCCGCACGACATCGACCTCTCCGCGGTGTTCTACAACAAGGTGCTCTTCGAGAAGGCGGGACTCGACCCCGACTCCCCGCCCACCGACCTCCCCGGCTGGTTCGAGGCGGCCAAGGCGATCGACGGGGTCGAGGGCGCTGACGGCTTCTACTTCGGCGGCAACTGCGGCGGCTGCATGCTCTTCACCACCTGGCCGAGCATCTGGGCCGACGGCGGAGAAGTCCTCAACGACGACGGAACCGAAGCCGATCTCGACACCGACACAGCCGGCTCGGTCTACGACCAGTACCGCACGGCGTGGGAAGACGGTCTCGCTCCCGAAGCGGCCCAGACCGAGACCGGCGCCACCTTCGGCACGGCGTTCGGCACCGGCCAGATCGGCTGGCAGGTCCTCGGCGCCACCGCGTACGGGACCTACCCGAAGTCCGACACCCTCGACGTCGGCATCGCCCCGGTGCCCGGTGTCGACGGCGGCGAGAGCACCTTCCTCGGCGGCGACACGCTGAGCATCGCGTCGACCAGCGAGAAGGCGGCAGCTGCCTGGGACTTCTTGTCCTGGACCATCGGCGACGAGGCCCAGATCGACGTCGTGGCCAAGAGCGGCGCCTTGCCTTCTCGTACCGACCTCGCTGACAACGAGTACTCCGAGGCCGACCCCAACGTCGCCGAGCTGTCACGCCTCGTCTCCGTCGGCCAGACCCCCGTCTCGGCCGCCTTCGGCTCGACCTTCAACGACGCGAACGGCCCCTGGACCGCGTACGTCCGGAACCAGGTCTTCGGTGACGCCGCCGAGCGAGGCGCCGACAACGACGCCATCTCCGCAGCACTGAGCCAGTGAGCACCAGCCGGCGGGGCCCAGCATCCTGGGCCCCGCCGGCCCTCGTACGCCACCCCCACCACAAGTCAAGGACGACCATGGTCACTCTCGCCGCGCCACCAGACGCCAACCCCAGAACCACACGACGCTCCCGGGCAGGCACCTCAGCCCACCTCGCCGAGCAGCGACGCACCGGGCTCCTCTTCGCCGCCCCCACCGCTCTCGTCGTCGGGGTGGTCTTCGTCCTCCCGCTGGGGCTGCTCTTCTGGATGTCGCTGAACGACTGGCCCCTCATCGGCGTCTCGAAGCCGAACTGGGGAGCCAACTTCGCGGGCCTCTCCGACCCTCTCTTCGTGAAGGCTGCCGGGTTCACGCTCGTCTACACGATCGTGACGACCGTCGTGCTCAGCGCGATCGCCCTCGGCCTGGCACTGCTCATCCAGCAAGCTCGACCCGGGACCGCGCTGTACCGCACCGCGTTCTTCATCCCCGCCGCCATCGGCATCTCGTCGAGCGCCCTGATCTTCTACGGTCTCTACACGCAGCCGACGAGCGGCCTCAACGAGCTGCTCGCGACCTTCGGGATCGGGCCGGTGGCCTGGATCGCGACCCCGGCGGGCGCGTTCTGGTCGACCCTCCTGCTCGTGATCTGGAGATTCTCGGGGTTCTTCATGCTGATCCTGCTCACAGGGCTGCAGGCGATCCCCGACGAGGTCTACGAAGCGGCGCGTGTCGATGGCGCGGGGCCGATGCGGACCTTCTGGTCCGTCACCGTGCCGCTGCTGCGCCCGTCCCTGGCGTTGATGCTCATCCTCTCGGTCACGGGCAGCGTGCTGGCGTTCGACCAGTTCTACGTCCTCACGAGCGGCGGGCCCGACAACTCGACGGTGACCCTCGTGATCGCCCTGTACCGCAAGGCCTTCGTGCAGTACGACCTCGGCACCGCCGCCGCCCTGTCGGTCGTCGTGCTCGCGTTCCTCCTCGTCCTCAACCTCGCCCAGTTCGCGCTCCTCCGGCGCGACAACACCAAGTAGGCGGCCGACCGTGAAACTCCGACGCACTCTCGGCGCCACCGCCTGGCACGTCGTCTCGATCGTCATCGCCGTGGCCTTCCTGCTGCCCCTCGCCTGGACCCTCTGGTCTTCCCTCACCGACTCGGGCGCCTCGCCCGACGGCGGCTTCGGGTTCGCCAACTACAGCCGGGTCGTGGACTACGGCAGCGGCCTCGGCACGTACGTGCTCAACACCGGCGCCGTCGCCCTCATGACCGTCGCGGGCGTGCTCGTCGTCTCCGTGCCCGCCGGCTACGCCTTCGCCCGGCTCACCTTCCCGGGCAAGAACGTGCTCTTCGTCCTGGCCCTGGCGATCCTGATGGTGCCGTACGCGACGATCCTCATCCCCCTGTACGTCCTGCTCGGCTGGATCGGCCTGCAGGACAGCCTCGTGGGCCTCGCCCTCGTGCTGGTGATGCTGCAGCTGCCCTTCAGCCTGTTCATGATGCGCAACTCGTTCGAGTCCCTGCCCAGGGAACTCGACGAGGCCGCCTACGTCGACGGCTGCACCAGCCGGACCGCTTTCCTCAAGGTGCTCCTGCCGGGTACCGTCCCCGGCGTCGTCACCGTCTGCCTGTACGCGTTCCTCGCCTCCTGGAACGAGTTCATCGCACCGCTGATCTTCCTCACCGACGGATCTCGCTTCACGCTGCCCGTCGCCCTCGTCAGCCTCCGCAGCGGCAGCCTCGGCCAGGTCGACTACGGAGCGCTCCAGGCCGGCGTCATCGTCTCGGCGATCCCGTGCTTGTTCCTCTTCCTCCTCCTCCAGCGGTACTACGTCCGCGGATTCACCTCCGGCGCTCTGAAGGGCTGAGCCATGACCGACACCATCAACCACACCACGGACCACCAGGCCGACGCGATCGCGGCCGCTGGCCGCGGCCGTCCCTCGCGCCCTGCGCCGCTGGACGCCGTCACCGTCGACGACACGTTCTGGTCGCCCCGCATCGAGACGGTCGTCGCCGAGACGATCCCGTTCCAGCGCCACCAGCTCGACACGGTGGGGCACCTGCACGCGCTCCGCCACGAAGAGCTGGTCGGCGACCCGGTGCCGCACATCTTCTGGGACAGCGACGTCGCCAAGTGGATCGAGGCCGCGAGCAACAGCCTGGTCGACCACCCCGACGCCGACCTCGACGCCCAGCTCGACGACGTCATCGCTCTCCTCGCCGCCGCGCAGGAAGACGACGGCTACCTCAACACCTACTTCCAGACCATCGACCCCGCGGGCCGCTTCACCGACCTCCGTGACGCCCACGAGCTGTACTGCGCCGGGCACCTCATCGAGGCTGCCGTCGCACACCACGCCGCGACCGGCAAGACCAGCCTCCTGGACGTGGTGCGCCGCTACGCCGACCTCATCGAGGCGGTGTTCGGCCGCGGTGACGGGCAGCTCCGCGGATACGACGGCCACGAGGAGATCGAGCTGGCCCTGGTCAAGCTCGCCGGAGCGACGGGCGAGCAGCGGTACCTCGACCTCGCCTCCTACTTCGTCGAGGAACGCGGCCGTGAGCCCTACTTCTTCGACCTCGAGGCCGAGCGGCGAGGCACGTCCGGCTGGTTCGGCGACCACTTCCCCGGCCCCGACCACCCTGGCCGCAGCCGTGAGTACCTCCAGGCCCACGCCCCGGTCCGCGAGCAGTCGGAGGCGGTGGGCCACTCCGTCCGGGCTATGTACCTGTACTCGGCGATGGCCGACCTGGCACGCGAGCAGGGCGACGACTCGCTGCTCGAGGCGTGCCGTCGGCTGTGGGACCACCTCCTCTCGCGTCGCACCTACGTCACCGGCGGGATCGGGACGAGCGCGGTCAACGAGGGCTTCACCGAGGACTTCGACCTGCCCGACGCCACGGCGTACGCCGAGACCTGCGCCGCCATCGGCCTGGCCATGTGGGCCCAGCGCCTGCTCCGCATCGACCGCCACCGTCGCTACGGCGACGTGCTCGAGCTGGTCCTCCACAACGGCGTGCTCGCGGGGCTCTCGCACGACGGGCGGTGCTTCTTCTACGACAACCCCCTGTCCAGCCGGGGCGGCGTCGGACGCCACGAGTGGTTCGAGGTGGCTTGCTGCCCGCCCAACGTCGCGCGCCTGCTGACCTCCCTGGGCTCCTACGCCTACGCCTTCGGCGACGACGAGCTCGTGGTGCACGTCGCCGTCTCGGGCGAGGTGCGCGTGCCGGTGGGGGGCGAGGAGGCGCGCGTGACGATCGACGCGGACGTGCTCGGCAGCGGGCGCGTCGAGCTGAGCGTCGAGCACCCCTCGTCGTCGCCGTTCACCGTGACCCTCAGGGTGCCAGCCTGGTCGGCGGCCTCCACGCTCACGGTCGCCGGCGAGGACGTGGACCTCGCCGACGAGGCGATCCTCGGCGACGACGGCTACGTCAGCGTCACTCGCAGCTGGACGGCCGGCGACCGCGTCGTGCTGCAGCTCGACACGACGCCGCGCCGCCTGCGTCCCGACGCCCGGCTGGCCGACCACGCCGGTCAGGTCGCCGTCGCGCGCGGCCCCCTCGTCTACGCCCTGGAGGAGGTCGACAACGGGGCCGAGCTGCAGATGCTGGCGCTCCCCCGAGACGCGGAGCTGAGGACGGGTCGCCTCGGTGACGTGCACACGGTGCAGGCGGCCGGCATCCGGACGCAGATCCCCGGCACGGGGCTCTACCGCAGCGTCGATCCGGTCGAGCAGCCCGCCGAGCTCGTCTTCGTGCCCTACTTCAGCTGGGCCAACCGCGGCGAGGGCGAGATGCGCGTGTGGGTGCGTGACGGGCGATGAGGACGGGACGGGACGGCGGCCGAGATGGCTGACCGTCGTCCTCCAGACCGCCCCGCGACGCTCAAGGACGTCGCCGCGGCCGCGGGCGTCTCGATCGCGACGGCGTCCAAGGCGCTGCGAGGCGGATACAAGGTCAGGGCGGACACGCGCGGGCGGGTCGAGCGTGCAGCCGCGGCACTCCGCTTCACGCCCACCCGGCTCGACGCGAACCGCCCCCACGGGCGCTCGGGAACCGTGGGGCTGATCACTCACGATCTCGAGGGGCGGTTCTCGATCCCCGTCATGATGGGCGCCGAGGACGCCTTCGGGACCGGCGGCATACAGGCCTTCCTCTGCGATGCCCGTGGGGACGCGAAGAAGGAGAGAGAGCAGGTCAGGGCCCTGCTCGCGAGGAGGGTCGACGGCTTCATCGTCGTGGGCGACACCACCAACCCCCGCCCCAGCCTGGGCCGTGACCTCAGGGTGCCCGTGGTCTACGCCTACTCCCCCAGCGCCGACCCGACCGACATCAGCGTGGTGAGCGACGGCTACGGAGCAGGACGCCTGGCGATCGAGCACCTGCTGGACTCCGGTCGACGCCGCATCGCCTACGTGGCAGGAGACCCCAGCTTCGCTGCGGCCGTGGATCGCGCCGCCGGAGCCGGTGAGGCGATGGCGAGCCGCGGCCTGCAGTTCGTCGGCGGGGGTCCGTTCTTCGGGGACTGGACGGAGGCGTGGGGCCGTCGCGAGACGCGCCGCCTGTTGGCGAGCGACACGGAGATCGATGCGATCGCGTGTGGTGCCGACCAGCTCGCACGGGGAGTCCTGGACGCACTTCGTGAGACGGGAAGACGAGTGCCGACCGACATCGCCGTGATGGGCCACGACGACTGGCGCCACATCGCCACCCAGGCGCGTCCGCCGCTCTCGTCCATCAGCATGGACCTGGAGGAACTCGGGCGGCTGGCGGCCCGCCTCCTCTTCACCGCGATCGACGGCGGGGGCGGGGCCGGCGTGCACGTCGTGCCGACTCGCCTCGTGGTCAGGGGCTCCACCGCGCCCGCTCCGGCACCGGAGGTCCAGCTGCCCGCGACAGGACGGCGACCATGACACGGACCTCTCTCGAGGCTCCCGGCGCTCCCGACGCCGTGAACTGCGTCTACGCCTCCGTCTTCGAGGCCCCGTACCCCGCGCGGACGACGGTGGCCGTGGCCGGCCTGCCGCTCGGGGCGCGGATCGAGATCGAGGCCACCGCGTCGATCTGACGTGGTGGCGTCCTCAGGAGGATCCCGTGCCGAGCCCGCTGTTCTCGGACCCCGGCCCGGCGGGTCGGCTGGGTCGGCTCGTCAGGCGCGCCCGGATCGCCATGGGCCTCCGGCAGGAGGACGTCGCGAGGCGCTGTGAGATCGCGACCGCGACGCTGCGGCGCATCGAGACCGGCCAGGGCACAGGGCCTAGTGTCTTCGTCGTCGTGCGTCTGTTCCGCGAGCTGGGACTCGAACTGGGCAGGTTGGACGAGCTGATCACCCCACCCCCGTCAGGAGAACCCCGAGAGGAACGACCATGACCACCTTCGCCCTGCTCGACCAGGCCCGGATCGACGACGGCGTCCTGGCGCTGCGGCCCGACTACCGGGTGTCCCTCCTCGCCGTGTCGGGTCTCACGCCCGGCGACAGCGACCAGGCGACCGATGATCTCCTGAGCGCCGCCGAGGAGCGAGCTCGCGCGCTGCTCTCCGCCTCGCCCGTGGAGGAGCTGGCGCACGTCGCGGCCTGGCGAGACGCCTACCGCAGCTTCGGGGCCAAGCCCCAGCGCACCCGGAACAGCCTCGAGGCGCTCCTCCGCCGCGCCGAAGGCGGCCTGCCGCGGGTGAACAGGCTGACCGACATCTACAACGCGATCTCCGTCCTGCACCAGGTTCCCCTGGGCGGTGAGGACCTCGACCACTACGTCGGCGCACCCCACCTGACCCGCGCCTCCGGCGACGAGGACTTCGACACGACCGCCGGCGGCGCCGACGTGACCGAGCACCCCGACACCGGTGAGGTCGTCTGGCGCGACGACGCCGGCGTCACCTGCCGTCGCTGGAACTGGCGCCAGGGTCGGCGGACGCAGCTGCGCGACAGCACCACGAGCGCCCTGTTCATCCTCGACGCCCTCGCGCCCATGACCGACGAGCAGCTCCGAGCCTCGACGGACGACCTCGCCACCCACCTGTCGAGGCTCGGGCCCGACGTGCTCGTCGCGTCCCGCACCCTCGGCGGCACGGCGACCGCCTGACGGGCTCCGGCGCAGGACCTGCCCATCGGACCTCGACGCGACTAGGCCGAGTCCCGGACGACGAGGCGGACCGGGCCGGCGACGACGCCGGGAGAGGGCGCCCCGCCGATGGCGTCGACGAGGTGCTGAGCAGCAGAGCGGCCCAGCTGCTCGAGCGACATGTCGACGCTCGTCAGGGGCGGCCGCGACTCGCGGACCAGGAGGTCCCAGTTGTCGAAGCCGATCACGGAGATGTCGCCCGGGACGCTCACGCCCTCGTCGCGCAACGCGTCGATCGCACCGCGGGCGATGTGGTCGCTGCCGCCGATGATCGCGTCGACGGGCTCGCTGCCCCGGACGAGGAGGCGCGCGCAGTCCCTGCCCCACCCCTCGCCCCACTGCCCGAAGAGGGACGTCCCCCCGACCAGCTCGAGCCCGGCTGCGGACAGGGCCTGCTGGACGCCCACGGCCCGGTCGCGAGCCGCGGCGTACGAGGCCTCGCCGTTGACGAGGGCGATCCGCGTCCGCCCCTTCTCGATGAGGTGCTCGGCGGCCAGCCGTCCGGCCTGGACGTTGTCGGGGGTGAACGAGGCGTCCGCGGGGTCGCTGGAGGGTGCGTAGACGTAGACGACCGGGACGTCCGCGAGCAGGGGGACCGGCGGACGCGGGTTCGTCGTCCGACCGACGATCAGCAGGCCGTCGACCCGACGCGTGAGCAGCGTCTGCAGGTGCAGCTGCTCGCGCAGCGCGTCGTCCCGGGCGTCGGCGAGCAGCACCGACAACGAGCCCGAGCCGAACGCGTCCTCGGCGCCCAGCAGCACGGGCAGGACGAACCGGTTGTCGAGGTCGCTCGTGACCATCCCGATCGTGCCGGTCCGGGCCGAGTTCAGCGCCTGCGCGAAGAAGTTGGGCGTGAACGAGAGCGCCGCAGCGGCCTCCTGCACCTTGACCCGGGTGGATTCCCGCACCTGCGCCCGGCCGTTCAGGGCCTTGGAGGCGGTCGCGACCGACACCCCGGCAGCTCGGGCGACGTCAGCCAGCGTGACGGGGGCCGCCGCCTTGCCGCCTCCTGCAGTGGTCATGTACCGAAAATAGTTCACAAAGTGATTGACGAGCAAGTCATGCCCGTGTAACTTCGCACCCGAAACCAGTTTCGGTCTCTTTGCTCTCGACGATGAGCGCCCTGTGCTGCACCTGCCGGGCTCTCTGACAGAGCATCCGCAGCAGTTCAGAGAGGAACCTCCTGTGATCTCGTTCATCCGCAGCAAGCGCACCGCCGTCGCGGTCGTCGGCCTGGCCGCCGCGACCCTCGCCCTGACCGGCTGTGCCGGCGGAGCAGGCGGCGGCTCGACCGACGCCGCGACCGGCACCTACACGTTCTGGGACCCGTACCCCCAGTTCGACGACTCGAGCGACTGGGCGAAGCTCATCGAGAAGTGCGGCACGGAGGCGGGCGTGACGGTCGAGCGCACCGGATACGACACGTCCGACCTCACCAGCAAGGCGCTGCTCGCCGGCCAGCAGGGCAACTCGCCCGACCTCCTGCTCGTCGACAACCCGGTCGTCTCGACCCTCGCCGAGGCAGGCCTGCTGACCGACACGGACGAGACGGGCGCCGACACCTCGGAGATCGAGGCGAACATCCTGGCCGCCGGCCAGCTCGACGGGAAGACCTACGGCGTCCCCATCGGCGCCAACACCCTCGCGCTCTACTACAACAAGACCGTCCTCGACGCCGCAGGCGTGGACCCTGCGTCGATCACCGACTGGGACAGCCTGACCTCCGCTCTCGAGGCGGTCTCCGCCTCCGGCGGCAAGGGCATCACCTTCTCGGGCATCGGGACGGAAGAAGGCAGCTTCCAGTTCCTGCCCTGGTACTGGGGCTCGGGCGCCGACCTCACCGAGCTCGACTCGGACGACGCCGTCTCGGCGCTCGCCCTCTGGACCGACTGGGTCGAGAAGGGCTACGCCCCCAACTCGGTCATCAACAACACGCAGACGACGAGCTGGCAGGAGTTCCTGACCGGCGAGTACGCCTTCAGCGAGAACGGCACGTGGCAGCTCGCCGGCGTCAAGGAGTCGGGCATCGACTACGGCATCATCTCGATCCCCTCGAAGGACGGCGGCGCAGCCCCCGCACCGACCGGCGGCGAGTTCCTCACCGTCCCCGTCCAGAGCGACGACGCCCGCTACGAGGTGAGCGAGAAGATCCAGTCGTGCCTGACGAGCACCGACAACCTCGTCGCCACCGACACGACGCTGTCCTACGTGGCCCCCACGAAGGACGCCCAGGCAGAGCAGGTCGCCACCGACCCCGACCTCGAGCCGTGGGTCACCGCGGTCGCCGACGCCAAGGGCCGCACCAGCGACGACCTCGGCACCGACTACCCGAAGATCTCGGAGCAGCTCTGGAAGGCCGTGCAGAACAGCCTCAGCGGGTCGTCCGACCCCGAGGCAGCCCTGCAGGAGGCGCAGCAGGCCGCCGCGTCCGCCACCGAGTAGTCCCCGCACCGCCACCGCATCACCCCACCCACCGCACCGGGCACCGCCGGACGACGAGGAGCAGCACCATGAGCACCGACACGATCGAACGTCGCGAGGCACCGCCCGGGGGAGGTCGGCCCTGAGCCCCGACCTCCCCGGCGGGGGGCCTCGACGCCCGCGACGACGCGGACCGGGGGCCTCCCAGCTCACCGCCTGGGCGTTCCTCGCCCCGGTCGTCGCCTACCTCGCCGTCTTCTACGTCTGGCCGCTGGTCCGCAACGTCGACCTGTCGACGCACGACTACACGGTCCGGTCGTTCATCGACGGGACGGCGCCCTTCATCGGGCTCGAGAACTTCACCGACGTCTTCTCCAGCCCGACCTTCGGGCCGGCCCTGGTGAACACCCTGCTCTTCACCGGCGTCTCGATCGCCTTCCAGTTCTCGATCGGCATGGCCCTGGCGGTCTTCTTCTTCCAGAAGTTCCCGCTGTCGTCGACCCTCAGGGCCCTGTTCCTCGTGCCGTGGCTGCTCCCGTTGATCGTCAGCGCCTCCACCTGGTCGTGGATGCTCAACAGCGAGAGCGGCGTCGTCAACTCCGTCATCCGCACGCTCGGCGGCGATCAGGTCAACTGGCTCACCTCGCCGCAGTGGGCACTCACCAGCGTGATCATCGCCAACATCTGGATCGGCATCCCGTTCAACCTCGTCATCCTCTACAGCGGGCTGCAGAACATCCCCGGCGACATCTACGAGGCGGCGGCGCTCGACGGCGCGAACGCCTGGCAGGTCTTCTGGCGCATCACGTTCCCCCTGCTGCGCCCGGTCTCGGCCATCACGATCCTGCTGGGCCTCGTCTACACGCTCAAGGTCTTCGACATCATCTGGATCATGACGCGCGGCGGGCCCGGCGACGCCTCCACCACCTTCGCCATCTGGTCGTACCAGCTCGGCTTCGGCTCGACCCTCCCCTCCTTCGGACCCGCCGCCGCGGTCGGCAACCTGCTGATCGTCATGGCGCTCGTCTGCGGGTTCGTCTACCTGCGAGTGCAGAGGAAGCAGGACCAGTCGTGAGCGCCACCGTCCGGCCCGCCGCGGCCCCCACGTCCGCCGCCCGCCGCGCCTCCTCGAGCCGCGCCGGCCGCCGCAGCCTCGCCACCACCGTGATCGGGGTCGTGCTGACCGCGATCATGCTGTTCCCGATCTACTGGATGATCAACGTCTCGTTGACCCCGACCGCGCAGATGCGGCAGAGCCCGCCGTCGTGGTTCCCCTCCGCCCCGACGCTCGACGGCTACCGTGCCGTCGTCGCCGAGCAGCTGCCGTTCCTCGGCACCAGCCTGCTGGTCGGCCTCGGGACCGTCGTCGTCACCGTCGCCCTGTCGGCACCGGCCGCGTACTCCCTGGCCAAGCTGCGGCCGGTCGGAGGAGGCGCGCTCAGCTTCGTGATGATCGTCGCGCAGATGATCCCCCAGGTGATCATGGCGATGGGGTTCTACGCGATCTACCTCAACCTCGGCATCCTGAACCAGTGGTGGGGCCTCGTCATCGCCGACTCGACGCTGGCGGTGCCCTTCGGGGTGCTCATCTTCACGGCGTTCATGCGGGGCATCCCCGACGAGCTGATGAGCGCCGCGAAGCTCGACGGAGCCGGCGCGTGGCGCACGTTCCGTTCGGTCGTCCTGCCCGTGAGCCGCAACTCCGCCGTCACCGTCGGCCTCTTCGCCTTCCTCTGGGCGTGGTCCGACTTCGTCTTCTCGTCGACCCTCAACAGCGGCGGCGACGCGCAGACCATCACGCTCGGCATCTACCGCTACATCGGCAACAACAACCAGGAGTGGAACTCGATCATGGCGACCGCCGTGGTCGCGTCGATCCCGGCGACGGTGCTGCTCGTCGTCGCCCAGCGCTACGTCGCGGCCGGCGTCACCGCCGGGGCCGTCAAGGACTGACGCCTGCACCGCGGACACCAGCCGCTCCTCCCCCGACTCGCTCCCCTCCCTCACCACCCGGAGAACCCCGTGACCACCACCGCGCCACACGCCCACACCGCTCCTGCCGCTTCCCGAGACGGCCACGCCCGTCGCTTCGCCGGTGCCGTCTCGCCGTCCACCTCGACCCTCACCCCGCTCGACGCGACCGAGATCCGGCTCACCGACGGCTTCTGGGCCGAGAAGCAGGCCCTGAACGCCGACGTGGTGCTGCGGCACTGCGAGGACTGGATGGAGCGCATCGGCTGGACGGGCAACTTCGACCGTGCCGCCGCCGGCCTGGGCGACCCGAGCACCCCGTGGGAGCACTCCGGCATCGAGTTCGTCGACTCCGAGGTCTACAAGCTCCTCGAGGGCATGGCGTGGGAGCTGGGGCGGGAGCACGACCCGGCCCTGCAGGCACGCTACGACGCCCTCGTCGACCGCGTGGCCGCGGCGCAGGAGGGCGACGGCTACCTGCACACGAGCTTCGGCCGTGCCTGGCAGCGACCACGGTGGAGCGACCTCGAGTGGGGCCACGAGCTGTACTCGATGGGCCACCTGCTGCAGGCCGTGGTCGCCGCCGAGCGCACCGGCGCCTCGCCCCGCCTGGTCGAGATCGGTCGGCGTCTCGCCGAGCACCTGTGGACCGTCTTCGGCCCCGAGGGCCGGGTCGCGATCTGCGGCCACCCGGAGGTGGAGGTCGCCCTGGCCGAGCTCGGCCGCGCCCTCGACGAGCCGCGCTGGATCGAGCTCGCCCGACTCTTCGTCGACCGCCGCGGACGGGGCCTGCTCGGCCAGATCGAGTACGGCGCCGAATACTTCCAGGACGACGTGCCGGTGCGCGACGCCGGCGTGCTGCGCGGGCACGCCGTCCGCGCCCTGTACCTGGCCGCCGGTGCGCTCGACGTCGCGGTCGAGACCCGCGACGACGAGCTCGCCGACGCGGTGCGCCGACAGTGGGAGGCGACGGTCGCCACCCGGACGTACGTCACGGGCGGGATGGGCTCGCACCACCAGGACGAGGCGTTCGGCGCCGACCACGAGCTGCCGCCGGACCGCGCCTACTCGGAGACCTGCGCGGGCATCGCGTCGACGATGCTCTCCTGGCGCCTCCTGCTCGCAGACGGCGAGGCCCGGTACGCCGACCTCATCGAGCGGACCCTCCTCAACGTCGTGCTCGCGTCGCCCCGCGACGACGGGCGCGCGTTCTTCTACACGAACACGCTGCACCAGCGGTCCGAGGGCGTCGAGCCGGACGAGGACGAGCTGAACGCCCGCGCGCTCTCGAGCCTCCGGGCGCCCTGGTTCGAGGTGTCCTGCTGCCCGACCAACGTGGCGCGCACCCTGGCCAGCGTGGAGCAGTTCTTCGCGACCCGCAGCTCCGACGGGGTGCAGCTGCACCAGTACGGCAGCTACGACGTCGACACCGTGCTCGACGACGGCACGCCGCTGGCGCTGTCCGTCGCGAGCGGATACCCCCTCGACGGGCGCGTCGAGGTGACGTGGCGCGGCGACGTCGAGCGCGAGGTGGAGCTGACGCTCCGTGTCCCCTCGTGGGCCGACGGCGCCCCGGCCACGGTGGTCCTGCCGGACGGGGAGGTCAGGCAGGCCCAGGGCTCGACGACCGTCGTCCGCCGCCGCTTCTCGGCGGGCGACGTCGTCGTGCTCGAGCTGCCCGTCGTCGCCGAGTGGGTGCTGCCCGATCCCCGGATCGACGCGGTCCGCGGCCAGGTCGCCGTCCAGCGGGGCCCGCTCGTGCTCGCGCTCGAGTCGGTCGACCTGCCGACCGGCAGCGTCAACGACGTGCTCGTCGACACGACCGTCGACCCGGTCACCACGTCCGTCGGCGCCAGGGTCGAGCTCTCGCGCAGCCGCACGCCCGCGAGCGGGTGGCCCTACGGCCGTGCTGCGTCGACCGCCGGGTCGCTCGGGAGCGTGGAGCTCCTGCCGTACGCCGCGTGGGGCAACCGAGGCCCGTCGACGATGCGCGTGTGGTTGCCCGTGGACGACCTCGAGGCCTGACGGCGAGCGAAGGCGCCCGCCCACTGAAATCACTTCAGGTGCCCACATTGCTTAAATTGCAAGCTCGTGTGAGTCTTACTGAAAGCGGTTTCGGACAATGCCGTCCTCGACGGCGCCGCTCGTCCACGCAAAGGAGCACAGGATGAGAACGAAGAAGAAGTCGACAGGGGCCGCTCTCGGCCTCGGCCTGAGCGCAGCGGTGGTCGCAGCGCTCCTCACCCCGGGAGCGACCGCCAGCGCGGCCGGGAACACGCTCGTCGTCGACGCGGCGACCAGCATCAGGCCGGTCACGTACGTGGGGGCGGGCGGGCTCTACGCGGTCGCGACCGACACCGACCCCGCACCCGGCCTCCTGACGCCGCTGAAGCTCAAGCAGCACACCCAGCCAGCGCCCGGAGTCCAGCAACTCGGCAACGGCGCCACGGTCCCGTCGGGCGACATCCTCAAGACCGCCCCGGCGTTCACCCGCGACGGCGCCCAGTCCTACGCGCGGATGCCCGACGTCTACCCGAACTTCCCCTACCGCTGGATCAGCTGGGAGGACTGGACCCAGAAGATCGACACGATGGTCAAGGCGCGCGTCGACGCGGGGTCGACCACGAACATCAACGGCTGGGAGCTGTGGAACGAGCCTGACGGCACGTGGGACACCGCCAAGGCCGGTCCGTTCCTCGACGGCTGGACGCGCACCTACCGACAGGTGAAGCTGCAGGACACGACCACGCCGATCGTCGGCCCGAGCTACAGCCGCTACTACCCCGACCTGATGCGCGACTTCATGGCCCGGGCCAAGGCCGACGGCACCCTGCCCGACGTCGTCGTCTGGCACGAGCTCGAGGACGAGACCTACAACACCGTCGACGAGCACGTCGCCGACTACCGGGCCATCGAGCGTTCGCTCGGCATCAGCCCGCGACCCATCTCGATCAACGAGTACGGCTCCCCCAGCCAGATCGACACCCCCAGCGTCGCGGCGCACTACATCGCCCAGTTCGAGCGCACCGGCATCAACGACGCCGAGCGGGCCTACTGGTACGAATCCGGCACCGTGGGCGGGCTCGTCTGGAACAACCGCCCCACCGGCTCGTACTGGCTGTACAAGTGGTACGGCGAGATGGCCGGCAACATGCTGGCGGTGACGCCCTCCGGCGATCTCGACGGCTTCGCCTCCTACGACTCGACCCGCAAGGTCGTCAACGTCGCCCTCGGCGGCACCTTCGGCGACAACGCGGTGCAGGTCAAGGGCCTCGCCGGCTTCGGCACGCAGGCCAGGGTGACGGTCAACTACACCCCGCGATCCGGGCGCATGACCAACGTCTCCGCACCGACCCAGGTCTCGAGCACGACCGTCCCGATCGTGAACGGCGCCGTCACGGTCCCGATCACGAACCAGGACTACCTCGGCGCCTACCAGGTGGTGGTCACTCCGGCCGCCGGCCCGACCACGCCCTACCAGCAGGTCTACGAGGCGGAGAACGCGACGGTCGTCAACGCTCAGCGGCTGACCTCGACCGGTGCGTCCAACGGAGGATACGTCGGCCGGATCGACGGACTGGGCGACGGCCGCTCGAACAGCTTCGTCGACTTCATCGTCGAGGTCCCCGCCGCGGGCAGCTACGCGCTCACCACCCGCTACGCCAACGGCGGCGCGGCGACCTCCACCCAGGGGCTGGCGACGAACGGCAGCGCGTTCCGGGACGTCTCCTACGCGCCGACCGGCGCCTGGGGCCGCTTCGCCGACTCGGCCGCGACGCCGGTCACCCTCAAGGCCGGCTACAACGTGATCCGGCTCGCCAAGGGCTCGCCGAACTACGCCGGCGGCTCGGGCTTCGCCGAGATCGACTCGATCACGGTGCGGCCCCGCTGAGGCCCCGCGCCCGAGGGTGCTGACAGGAACGAGTGGGAGTCCCCGTGTCCCCGGGGGGCTCCCACTCGGGACGTCGACGTGGTCGGCCCCTAGAGTCGAGTGACCGACACGTCCCCTCACGACGGGAGCGACATGGCACTCCGCATCACCGCGGCCACCACGAAGGTCGGCGTCGTCCTGGTGGCAGTGATCCTCGGCCTCGCCCTCGGGTTCCTCATCGTGTTCCTGCTCGGCCCCACGGCAGGGGCCCTCACGCTCCTGGCCGTCACGGTCGCGACGGTCGTCTTCTGCGGGCGGACCTTCCGGGCGGACGACGAGCCGACCGCGCCTCCTCGTCCGGCCTGGCGCCTCACCGGCGGGGTGACCTCCAGCGTCGTCCTGGCGGTGTTCTTCACGGTCCAGGGGCTGAGCACGGTCCTCGCCCTGTCCGCAGGCGACGGCGGCGCCTCCGACACGGTCCTCTCCGCCGTGGTCTACGCAGCCCTCGCCGCGGCGTACGTCCTGTCGGCCGTCAAGCAGCGGGCAGGCCGGCAGCGAGCAGGCCGGCAGCGCGAGCAGAGCCCCCGCCTGCGCTGAGGCGCCGCTCGTCGGGCGGGGAGGTGTCCCGTCTCGTTCCGAGCATCCCGTCGCGTCCTGGCGAGACGGGATGCTCGGAACAGGACGGGACATGACGTGCTCGGCAGGCCCGGCCGCTACCCTCTGAGCCATGACCGCAGACCGCGTCCTCGCGCCCGAGCCGCCCGCCGACGGGGCGAAGCCGAAGGGGCCCGCGTCGTACTTCCCGAGCATCGAGAAGACCTACGGGCGCCCGATCCAGGAGTGGCTCGACCTCGTGAACGAGCGGCTCGACAGCGACTCCCACATGCAGGTCGTCGCCTGGCTGAAGTCCGACCACGGCATGGGCCACGGCCACGCGAACGCGATCGTCGCCTACGTACGAGCCGCCCGCGCCTGACCCGGTGCGCGGGCGACCCGACGCCCCGACCTGCTGGTTGCACGAGACGTGATCGGCCGCCACGGGGAAGGGAGCACTACGGTCGACCCGTGATGCGAACGGTGATCCTCGTGGGCGTCGCGGTGGCGGTCGTCATCGCCGTCGTCGCGATCGTGCTGGGCGTGAGGGACATCCGCGCAGACCGGTCCATGTCACGCCGAACGCTGTCGGCGTACTGCGCAGCGGGCGTGGTCGCGGCCGCCGTCATCGCCTACGCCGTGCTCTGACGCCCTTGCTGAGGTCAGAGCGCGACCGCTGACCCGAACCGAACCGAGCCGAGCCGGTCCTACGGCCGGACCGCCGCCTCCTCGTCGGGCGCGACGTCCTTCTGCACGGCGAACTGGGTGCGGTGCAGCTCCTCGTAGCGGCCGGCCGCGGCGAGCAGCTCGTCGTGCGTGCCGCGCTCGACGATGGAGCCGTCCTCGACCACGAGGATCAGATCGGCGCTGCGGATGGTGGAGAGGCGGTGGGCGATCACCATCGCCGTCCGCCCCTCGAGCGCCTCGCTCAGCGCCGCCTGCACGGCGGCCTCCGAGGTCGAGTCGAGCGCCGCGGTCGCCTCGTCGAGGATGACGACGCGAGGCTGGGCCAGCAGGAGGCGGGCGATCGTCATGCGCTGGCGTTCGCCTCCTGAGAGCCGGTAGCCCCGCTCCCCCACCATCGTGTCGAGCTGGTCCGGCAGCGAGCGGAGCAGGGCCTCGAGCCGTGCGCGACGGACGGCGTCCCACACCTCGTCCTCGGTCGCCTCCGGCCGCGCCAGGCGCAGGTTGCTGAGGATGGTCTCGTGGAACAGGTGGCCGTCCTGCGTCACCATGCCCAGGGTGTGGCGCATGGAGGCGAAGGTCACGTCGCGCACGTCGGCGCCGGCGAGGCGCACGGCACCGCTGTCGACGTCGTACAGGCGCGAGAGCAGCTGGGCGATCGTGGACTTGCCGGCACCCGACGTGCCCACGAGGGCGACGGTCTGTCCCGGCTCGATGCGGAACGAGACGCCGTGCAGCACCTCCTCGCCGCCGCGGGTGTCGAGTGTCGAGACCTCCTCCAAGGAGGCGAGCGACACCTTGTCGGCGGACGGGTACGCGAACCGGACGTCGTCGAACTCGACGCTCACCGGGCCCTCGGGGACGGAGGTGGCGGCCGGCTTCTCCTGGATGAGCGGCTTCAGGTCGAGCACCTCGAAGACGCGCTCGAAGCTGACGACGGCGCTCATGATCTCGACCCGGGCGCTCGCGAGGCCGGTGAGCGGCACGTAGAGGCGGGTGAGGAGGAGCGCCAGGGTGACCACCTCGCCGGTGTCGAGCTGGCCGGCGAGGGCGAGGAAGCCGCCGAGTCCGTAGACGAGCGCGAGGGCCAGGGCGGAGACGAGCGTCAGCGCGGTGACGAAGACGAACTGCAGCAGGGCGCTGCGGACCCCGATGTCTCGGACACGGGCGGCGCGGACGCGGAACTCCTCCGCCTCCTCGTCGGGACGGCCGAAGAGCTTGACGAGGGTGGCGCCCGGGGCCGAGAAGCGCTCGGTCATCTGGGTGCTCATCGCGGAGTTGTGGTCGGCGGCCTCACGGCGCAGGGCGGCGAGGCGGCTGCCCATGCGTCGTGCGGGGATCAGGAAGATCGGCAGCATGATGACGGCGAGCACCGTCACCAGCCAGGAGGTGCTGAGCATGACGATGAGGGTGAGGACCAGCGCGACGACGTTGGTGACGACGCCGGAGAGCGTGCCGCTGAAGGCCTGCTGGGCGCCGATGACGTCGTTGTTGAGGCGGCTGACGAGGGCGCCGGTGCGGGTGCGGGTGAAGAACGCGATCGGCATCTTCTGGACGTGGTTGAAGACGGCGGTGCGGAGGTCGAGGATGACGCCCTCGCCGATCCGGGCCGAGAACCAGCGTGTCAGCAGCGAGACGCCGGCGTCGGCCACGGCCACGACGGCGATGAGGACGGCGAGCCGGACGATCATCGACACCTCGCCCTTCGCGACGATGACGTCGACCACGCGGCCGGCGAGCACCGGTGTCGCGACGGCGAGGAACGCCCCTACGACGGAGAGCGCGATGAAGACGACGAGCTTCGCCCGGTAGGGCACGGCGAACGTCATGATCCGCTTGACGGACTCGCGCGAGATGCCGTGCTTGCCGTCCCTCGCGGACGAGATCTTGTAGAGCGAGCTCCAGGCCGCGCCTTCCATGCTCATGGGTGGTTCCTTCCGTGGGGTGCAGGCCCGACGTCTGCGGCGGGCCGCCCCGGGGTCGCGGTTCTCCCCCTGGGCGGCGCGATGGGGGCACCACGAGTCAACTCGGGTAGAGCGGGATGTGTGGCCCCCACAGGAGTGTGGGCAGTGAACGCGATCTGGCTCCCCGGTTGGTGCGAAATGAGAAACTGACCAAGCCACTATTAAGCGCTGGGCCATCGCGATTGGCCGCAATTAGTAGGTGGATGGACGAGGACCTCTCGGATGGACGCCTCTCCGTTTACGCCCTCGTACTCGGGGCGTTATAGGAGTGAGGAGGCCAATTGGACGCACGCAAAAGTTGCGACCACGAGCAGACAGTTCGAGCCTGTTTGGCGACCAAGCCCGGCCGGAAAAGTTTGTCGGGGATTCGACGGCGCCCGTCCCCTCGCGCCAGTGTGTGGTCGGACCCTTGAGTCCAGTTTGCGCCATGGCTGCCTACTCAGTATACGAACTGAGCCGACTTCAGGAGCAACCGTTCGTAGTAATTATCACTCGCGTTCCAGGAGAACATCGATGCTCCATATCGGCCTCCCCGCAGCTTTTCCACGCTGGTGGCCGAATACCCAGGGCCCATAGCTTTAGCAATTTCGATGGCAGAAGCACCCGGGAAAGTTGGGAGGCTCAGAAGCAAAATCGCTCGCGCAGTTTCGTCTTCCTGGTGCTGTTTGCCCCGCTCCACGAGCTGCCCAGCTCTGGAGAGCAAGGCGTTCTTGAGATCGCTGGAAGTCGTGGGCTCTGAATATCGCCTCAGGAGTGTCAGGACACCGAATGCGTCGAGGTCCGCTACCTCGGTTCCCCGCCGTTCCAGAATTGAGGTCAACGTCTGATCCGATACGTCTGGGTCAAGATAGATCAAACAATCCAGAAGAAACAGCGTGTGGGCTCCAAAGGAACTCTCATCACGAATAGCACTCAATTGGGCTATGACCTCGCGGCGAACATGCCCCTGGAAATGCGACACGTCCAGCGTCCCAAACTTCTGAAGTTCCAACTCTCCGAGGCAAGCAGCAACCATTCGAGTCAGCTTTACGCTGTGGGAGACGGATGGAGCGCCAGAATATATAAAGATGGCAACATCGACGACCTCAGTGAGGTAACTCACCAGAAGCAGCCTAGCTCTATGCGCGGCCCTTCTGTCGCCCGACTTCTGGGCTTTCTCTAAATACGTCCTATATTTAAGCACAGTCGCATCTCGACGATGCCCCAGTTCATACAGATATGAGTTCGCCAGTTCTCCATGCTTTAATTCTGTGTCGATGAGCAGAGCCTTGTAATCAAGAATCGCTTTCTTTGCCGAGAAGAAGAAGTCGACTGACATGTCGTTATCTTCCGGATCGAAAACAAGTTTTGTGCGTGCCGTCAAATCGGCTCTCATTCGACTTTTCGCAACAGACATGTGCGATGCAAGGGGAGTATCATATCTCAGTTGCTTTTCGTCGTTCAAGTGCAGTTTAAATATAGCCAGTTGAGCAGCGAGGACTTCCTCAATCAACTCGCTTTTCTGAGGATCAGCCAGAAACATAAAGTAATCATCTACGTAGCGCATTATCTCGTAATGGACACCCCGGTTCAGACCTCGGTGGCTGAGTTCACGCTCAACTCGGACGTCGATCTCTTGAAGAATGATCTCGGCAAATATACGCGACAATTCCGGACCAATAATAATTCCGCTCGTCTCAGCATAATTCAGGTACTGCATGAGATGATCGAATTTGCCCCCGAAAGTGGCGCCTGTCTGTTTTTGCCTATTCTTACTGGCGTGAACGCCATTTGTCACCCATGAGAGCGTATGCGTGTAAACACTGTCAAAGCATTTTGAGACATCTGCTCGCAGCAAACGAGGGTACTTCCGCTCGCATGCTTGAAACTCCGGGGACGAGTAAAATCGATTTATATTACTGTAACTACGATAACTAAAGTATGATGAAACATGAGAGTATTCGAGATCTGACTGCTCGACACCTAGCGGTTTTGACTCTTGTAGACCACTGAAAACGGAATCACGCTTTGACTGCAATCGGGCAACTCGGTGAGGGTGCCTAATCGAAAAGCTGCTTCTATTAGTGAAGTAGAGTATGGAATCGCGATTGTCATGAATAAACGACGCCATCTGCACCATCGAATGCGGATGGGGAATGGCCAAATTGCGCGATTTACCGTTGTTGCGCCTCGACCGAAACTTGTACGGATGGCGAAGGTCAGACTTCGGCCCTCCGCCCGACGCCAAGTTAAATTCCCGTCGATTTGGTTGACTGCCGGGGTTGGCAACAAGCACGCCCGGGCCAAGTTGGATCGGGTCGAAAATCAGCGCAAGCCACAGCTTTGCAGGGCTATCAAGGCGCTGTTCCAAGACTGAAAAGGAGTGCTTGTCTCCCCACTTGAAGTCAAGGCGTCGGAGAAACTTGTACATCCGCGAGATGTCGAATGGCAATGGAATCTCATAAGGAAGAATCTCTGACGTCAATGCGCGAAGTGAGTCCCGTTTAGCCCGTTGATACTTCATTAAGCTACTCCAGTCCACACTTTTGTAACCTGGTCAAGGCGCCTTTGTCGATAGCGAATAAACGGCCTTGTGATGAACATTTCTGCGAACGAGATGGCTCCCAGCTTTGCCAGAACTTGATCACTCATCTTCGACGAGTGGTCCTTGAGGAACCCCTCCAAGATCGCATCAAGTTCCGCGAATTCCTTGGCACCAGTATCCAGAGCACTATTCGAGTGATACAGGCCAATGGCCACCTTGCTTTTGGAGTTCATTAACCTAGTGTTACTGGCAAGATACTTCACTCGATCTACTAGCAAGCCATCATGCCCGTGATTGGGCGTAGCAGAGTTTGGACTAGTCGAAAGCCACTGATTGAGTGCAAGTTCAAGCCGGGTCCGCCGCCGATCCTTCCGCGCGGTAGTCAGGCTAGTTACAAGGGCTTTCGAGTCACGATGGAATCGGTATCCGAGGTATTCGATGTGTTCCGCAGGAAGATAGCTCCCGTCCTCACCAGCCACTACATCATGCGTCTTGCCACTATTAATTGCCAAGCTCAGCGATGAAAGATCAGTTAATATGGATTGCTTGACGGCCTGCAGAATGCTTTCACTCTCCAGGATCAGCACCATATCGTCAACGTATCGTGCGTAGAACAAGACACCCGGGTGAGCCTTGAATCGAGAATCGAAGTCCGACATGTATAGTTCGGCGAGTTGAGAGCTCATTCCAACCCCCCTCGGGAGCCCAATGGCGCTGCCCAAAAGAGCTTCGTATTCGATAAGAAGGCGACGCACCAAATCGATGGTGAGACGATCGATATCAGGGCGCCCGATGACCTTCCCCAAAAGGACGTCATGCGGAATCGACTCAAAGAAGTTTTGAACATCAATTCTGTAGACCGCATGCTTATATTGCTTGCCTAGCGCTTCTTTTAGCGCTCGGACGATGCTATTTCGGCTCGAACCAGTCACAGACGTCGAGTTCTTAAGTACGTTGGAAGCCTGCCGAGCTGGGACCTGGACATCCAATCGACTAGCAATAATATATGTTTGCTTTTTCGCCATTACCGGGCCGGGTCTTAGGTCGAAGGTAAAGGTCTTTTTTACTATTTTATCTTCAAAAGCCGTCAAAGCGTTATGCATGGCCAACTCGACTGCTGACTCCCGGTCGAGCCGCAAAGCTCTACGCTCCTCTTTGTATTTTGCTTTCAACAGGTCGCGAATTGGATCGCCTTTCGTGTACCTGCTCATCGCGAGCAGGAACATGCGACGCCGTTTCTGCAGTGCTCTGGTAGTTCGCCGGACTTCGCGGTCTTGGCGGCTGAGGTCATTGCCGCGTTCATTTTGGCGCTCCACGAGGCGAATGAAGCTTTCGAGCGTGTAGGGCGGAGGGATCACAAGGCCACCTGACCTGTACGGAGAAATTTGGGAGTAGATGAACCTTAGTCACGAGAGGGTGCCGACAGGGCATCTTTCCGTTGGTCGCGCAGGCTGGTCAGCATGGCCACTATGGAGCCTCTCAACGCATTGCACGAGGGGCTCCGCCCTGTGCTGACAAAGTCGCTTCAGGTGTCCAACCAAGGCCTGGATGGGGCTTGTGCCGGTCGCGCGTTTCAGGCGGCACCTTCAGCCTTTAGCGCCAGATGGCTCCCAAACTTCCGATCCGCGCCTGCACGGCAACCGCCGCAGCACCACGCGCCCAGGCACCGAAGTCGGCGTCCCCGGTGAGGACCCGCACCTCCGACGCGTCGGGGTCTCGGTCTGCGGCGATGCCGGCACGCATCTCGGACGTCGCGACGGGGACGTCGACGAGCCCGATGCCCTCGCCCGAGAGCACCACCGTCCCCACCATCGTCAGGTTCGCGACCGCGGCGATCATGCGGCCGAGCGACCGGCCGGCCGTGCCGACGACCTGCACCGCGACCGCGTTGCCGGAGGCGGCGAGCGCCAGCAACTCCTCGTAGCTGACCAACCGGCCGAGACCGACGGCCGCCGAGGCGCACATGCTCGTCGTCGAGAGCATCGCCGTCGAGCAGCCGCGGTGCCCGTCGGCACAGATCGGTCCCGTGGGGTCGAGGGGGAAGTGCCCTCCGAGCCCGAGACCCGTGTCGGGCGTGATGACCTGCCTCCCGTGGATCACGAGGCCGTAGCCGACACCGGCCCCCGTCGTCACCACGGCGAAGTCGTCGATCCCCCGCCCGAGGCCGAACCACCGCTCAGCCTCCGTCAACGCCACCACGTCGTTCTCGACCACGACCGGCAGCCCGAGCCGCCGCGACAGCATCCCGCCGAGGTCCACCTCACGCCACTCGAGGAAAGGCGCGCGCAGCACCACCTGCTGCCCGGTCACCTTGCCGCCGATGCTCACCCCGACACCCGCGAGCTCCGCGACGCCGCCAACGTCAGCCACGCTCGCCTCGGCTGATCCGTCACGTGACGGATCAGGCTCAGCAGCAACACCACCCCCGCTGCCGCCGCCAGCAGCAACGGCACCACCACCCCCGACAGCGCGACCGTCAGAGCCCGACCCGGCGAGCGCCTCCACCACCGCAGCCAGCGCCTCCACCACCTCCTCGGGCGAGTGCCCGGCGAGGTCGGCGACGTGCTCGCCCAGCGTCTTGGCCCGCAGGTCGGTCAGCACGCCGAGCGCCTGGTCGCCGGTCAGCTTGATGCCGACGAAGCGCTGCAGGTCGACCCGCACGTCGAGCGGCTTGGCGGGGCGGCCGACGGCTCCGGCGAGCTCGACGGCGCCCTCGACGAAAAGGCCGCGGTCCAGGAACGGCTTGCTCAGCCGCGTAAGGCTCGCCGGCGACAGGCCCAGCCGGCGCCCCAACTCCGCCCGCGCGATCGGCCCGTGGATCAGCACCTCGCGCACCAGCTCACGCCCGGACTCGCCCAGCACCGGCTCCGTCGTCGTCGTCATGCGCCGAGCATATCTTCCAGCCCGAACGAAAAGGAGGCGCCATCCGGCTCCCCGCAAGCACTTGACAGCCCTATTACTTCCGTCGTAGAACTAACCCATGCAGCGTCGCACCGAAGTCCGCACGACCGAGCTCCACCTCCGCCAGGGAGGCACGAGCGTCGTCCTCGACACCTCCGGCCCCGGCCTCCCCGGCATCGTCCACTGGGGCCCCGACCTCGGCGAGCTCAGCGCCGCCGCCCTCGCCGGTGTCGTCCTCGCCTCCCGCCCCCAGCGCACCTCGGGCGCCATCGACGAACCCGCCCGCCTCACGCTCCTCCCCCTCGAGTCCGACGGCTGGCAGGGCACCCCCGGCCTCCTCGGCAGCCGTGCCGGCGCCTCCTTCTCTCCCGCCTTCACCGTCACCGACCTCGACGTGACCGAGAACGACGACAGCCCAGAGGAGGCGCGCGACACCACCGAGACCGGTGTCACCCCCGGCAGCGACAACGGCACCGGCAGCACGGGCGTCACGGGCACCTCCGGCACCGTCGTGACCATCACGGCCGACGACGACGCCGCCGAGCTGCGCATCGCGATCACCCTGCGTCTCGACCCCCACGGCCTGCTGCACCAGCGCCTCCGCCTCACCAACACCGCGGCCGGCTCGACCGGCGACGACGCCCGCGAGCTCGACGCCTCCGCCGCCGCCGCACTCGACACCGCCGCCACCTACGAGCTCGGCGAGCTCGCGGCGAGCTTCCCCCTGCCGCACACCGCCGGCGAGGTGCTCGACACCACCGGTCGCCACCTCCGTGAGCGCACCCCGCAGCGCCACGACCTCACGATCGGCCGCTACGACCGCGAGAGCCGCCGCGGCCGTCCCGGAGCCGACGCCACCCTCTTCATCGCCACCGGCACGCCCGGCTTCGGCTTCGAGCGCGGCCTCGTTCACGCCGCCCACCTCGCGTGGAGCGGCAACCACCGCGTCAGCGTCGAGCGCATCGTCACCGGCGCCACCCACACCCGCGTGGCCGAGCTGCTCGCCCCGGGCGAGATCCGGCTCGGGCCCGGCGAGAGCTACGAGACGCCGGAGGCGCTCGGCTCGTGGGGAGACGGACTGACCGAGCTCTCGGCACGGTTCCACCGCCTCCTCCGCTCCCGCCCGAACCACCCGGCGACGCCGCGTCCCGTGACCCTCAACACGTGGGAGGCCGTCTACTTCGACCACGACCTCGGCCGCCTCAGCGCCCTCGCCGACGCCGGGGCCCGCGTCGGGATCGAGCGCTTCGTGCTCGACGACGGCTGGTTCCACGGCCGCCGCGACGACACCACGAGCCTCGGCGACTGGTGGGTCGACGAGACGGTCTGGCCCGACGGGCTCGCGCCGATCATCGACCACGTCACCGACCTCGGCATGCAGTTCGGCATCTGGGTCGAGCCCGAGATGGTCAGCCCCGACAGCGAGCTCGCCCGGGCGCACCCCGAGTGGATCCTCGGGCCCGGCGAAGGGCGCCTGCCCGCGATCGCCCGCCAGCAGCAGGTGCTCGACCTCTCGAACCCCGACGCGTTCGCGTACATCCTCGGCAAGCTCGACGCGCTGCTCAGCGACCACGACATCGCCTACCTGAAGTGGGACCACAACCGCGACCTGCTGGAGGCGGGCGCCGGCGCCTCGGCACGACCGGCGGTCCACGAGAACGTCGTCGCGCTCTACCGCCTGCTCGACGAGCTGCGCAGCCGTCACCCCGGCGTCGAGATCGAGAGCTGCGCCTCCGGCGGGGCCCGGGTCGACCTGGGGATCCTCGACCACACCGACCGCATCTGGACGAGCGACTGCATCGACCCGATGGAGCGCCTCGTCAACCAGAAGCACACCGGACTGCTCGTGCCCTACGAGCTGATGGGCGCCCACGTCAGCGGGCCCCGCTCGCACTCGACCGGACGCCGCCACGACCTGTCGTTCCGTGCGGGAGTCGCCCTCCCCGGCCACTTCGGCGTCGAGTGGGACATCAGCTCGCCCGACGTCGACGACGCCACCCTCGACGAGCTCGCCGCCTGGATCGCGGTGCACAAGGCGAACCGGTCGCTCCTCCACACGGGAGTCGTCGTCCACGCCGACCTGCCCGACCCCGGCATGGACCTGCGCGGGGTCGTCGCCGCCGACCGCAGCCGCGCGCTCTACACGTTCACGCAGGTCGCGACGAGCGCGATGTACCCGGCAGGCCCGATCACACTGCCGGGCCTCGACGACGACCGCGAGTACCGCGTCGCCCTCGCGGCGCCGACCGCCTCCGTCGGCGGCCCCGGCCAGTCCCCGCTCGCCTGGGCCCTCGACGGGGTCGTCCTCACCGGTCGCGCCCTCCGTCTCGGCGGCGTGCAGGCCCCGGTCCTCTTCCCCGAGCAGCTCGTCCTGCTCGAGGCCACCGCCCTCTAGCCCCGCTCCTCTCCTCTCCTCTCCTCTCCTCATTCAGGAACATCAAGCCTGATCCTCGCGAGGGGGAGACCGGTCGTCCTGATCCGTGCACCATTCAGGACTCCCCGACCCGCACCTCCTGAATTCCGAGGAGGCGCCCCGCACGACCCAGCACCAGCACCAGCACCAGCACGACCCACGCGGCCCCGGCCGCACCCCCAGCGCAAGGAGGCGCACAGTGACTCCCCGATCCCACTCCCCCGGTCCGAGCTACGACCGGAACAGGCCTGGTCCGAGCCACCGCAAGCACCGCGGCCGCCTCGCCGCGGCCGCGCTCGGCACCGCCGTCGTCCTCGCCGGCCTCACCGGCTGCGCGCCCGGCAGCGGCCCCGACGCCGACGGCGTCACGACGCTCGACTTCTTCCAGTTCAAGCCGGAGGCGGTGCAGGACTTCGCCGACATCATCACCGACTTCGAGGCCGAGAACCCCGACATCCGCGTGGTGCAGAACGCCGTGCCCGACGCCGACACGGCGATCCGCACCCTGCTCGTCAAGAACAAGGTGCCCGACGTGCTGACGCTCAACGTCAGCGGCAACTTCGCCGAGCTGGCGCGGGCCTGCGTCTTCGCCGACCTCAGCGACGAGCCCTCGGCCGACACGGTGAACCCCGCCGTGCAGGAGATCGTGCAGGACCTCGGCAGCTGCGACCAGGGAGGCGGACAAGAGGTCAACGCCCTCCCCTTCGCCAACAACGCCTCGGGCATCATCTACAACCCCGACATCTTCGCGGCGCAGGGCGTCGAGGTCCCCACGACGTGGACCGAGCTGATCGCCGCCGCCGACACCTTCGAGCAGGCCGGCATCGCGCCGTTCTACTGCACGATGAAGGACGCGTGGACGGCCGGGCCCGCCTTCGTCAACCTCGGCGGCGCGTTGATGCCCGACGGCTTCTTCGACGACCTCCGTGCCGAGGGCTCCGACGTGCAGGACGGCGCCGTGTCGTTCAGCAAGGACTTCGGCCCCGCCATGGAGAAGCAGACCGAGCTCTTCTCCTACTGCCAGGACGACTTCGCCAGCCGTGACTACAACGCCGGCAACCTCGCCTTCGCGAACGGCGAGTCGGCCATGTACCTGCAGGGCTCGTACGCGATCCCGGCGATCCGTGCCAACGCGCCCGACGCCTCCATCGGCACCTTCCCCTACCCGGTGACCGAGAACGCCGACGACCGCATCGCCGTGTCCGGCGTCGACGTCGGCCTGTCGATCGGCCGGGACAGCGACAACAAGGAGGAGGCGCAGCGCTTCGTCGACTACCTCATGTCGCCCGAGGTGGTGCAGGCCTACTCGGAGTCGCAGTCCACCTTCTCGCCCCTCGTCGACGCCGAGCCAAACACCGACCCTGCCCTCGCGGGGCTCGAGCCGTACTTCACGAGCGGCCGGATCATCGGCTTCATCGACCACCAGGTGCCCGCGTCGATCCCGCTGGTCAACATGCTGCAGACCCTGGTCATCACCGGCGACGTGGACGAGTTCCTCACCGACCTCGACGACGAGTGGAGCAAGGTCGCCGCCCGCACCACCACGCAGAGAGAAGGCAAGTGATGACCGCCACCGCACCGCGGCCGACGACCGACGCCGGCCCCGAGGGGCCGAGCCGCGCCTCCTCCGGGAAGCACGCCCCCACGCGCCGCGCCGGCCAGGGCAAGACGCCCCGCGCCTTCTACTGGATGGTCGTGCCGGCCGTCGTCATCTTCTTCGGCCTGCACACGATCCCCGTCGTCACGGGCATGTTCTTCAGCCTCACCAACTACGCGGGCTACGGCACGTGGAGCTTCGTCGGGCTCTCGAACTACCTCAACCTGTTCCGCGACGACCGGGTGATCGCGTCGTACCTGTTCACGTTCGGGTTCGCCATCGTGTCGACGATCGCCGTCAACGTGATCTCGCTCGCCATCGCGCTCGGCCTCAACTCGCGGATCAAGTTCCGCACCGCGTTCCGGGGCATCTTCTTCATCCCCTACGTGCTGGCGATCCTCATCATCGGCTACGTCTTCAACTACCTGTTCGCGAACTCGTTCCCGACGATCCTGCAGTCGATCGGGCTGCCGGGCGCCAACATCCTGGCCGACCCGCAGTGGGCCTGGGTCGGCATCGTCATCACGACGGTGTGGCAGGCGTGCGCGTTCAACGTGATCCTCTACCTGGCGGGGCTGCAGACCATCCCCGCCGAGCTGTACGAAGCGGCCGGCATCGACGGCGCGTCGTCGTGGCGGCAGTTCCGCTCGATCACGTTCCCGCTGATCGGCGCCTACTTCACCATCAACATGGTGCTCTCGTTCAAGTCGTTCCTGCAGGTGTTCGACCAGATCGTCGCCCTGACGAACGGCGGCCCCGGCACGTCGACCGAGTCGATCGCGCTCGTCATCTTCCGCGGCGGGTTCCAGGGCGGCGAGTACGGCTACCAGATGGCCAACGCCGTGCTGTACCTCGCCGTCATCATCCTCGTGTCGTTCATCCAGTTGCGCTTCCTCCAGCGCAGAGAGGCGTCGTTCTGATGAGCTCGACGATCCAGGGCGCTGAGGCCCTCCAGACCACCACCAGCCCCGTCGACCCCGGCAGCTCCGACGGCGTCGGCACGAGACCGGCAGGCACACCCCCGAGGTCGCGTCGCCGGCGTCGCCTCGACGGCGGCACGGGAGGCACCAACTGGTGGCTCACCGCACTGATCGCCGTCTGCTCGCTGACGGTGCTCCTCCCCCTGTACTTCACGATCGTGACGTCGCTGAAGACGCCCGACCAGCTGGGCGGCACCGGCTTCGAGCTGCCGACCGAGATCCGCTGGCAGAACTTCGTCGACGCGTACCAGCTGACGAACTTCCCGCAGGCGCTGTTGAACACGGCGCTCATCACCGTCGGGGCCGTCGTGCTGACGCTCTTCACGAACTCGCTGGTGGCCTACGCCATCGCGCGCAACATGCACAAGAAGTTCTTCCGCGGGCTGTACTTCTACTTCCTGGCCGCGATCTTCGTGCCGTTCCCGATCATCATGCTGCCGGTGGTGAAGGAGACGGCGCTGCTCGGCCTCGACACCCCCGTCGGGCTCGTGCTGCTCTATACCGTCTACGGGCTGTCGTTCAACATCTTCATCTTCACCGCCTACATCAACTCGATCCCGATCGAGCTCGAGGAGGCGGCGCGCATGGACGGCGCCAGCACCTGGGGCGTCTTCTGGAAGGTCGTGTTCCCACTGCTGGCGCCGATGAACGCCACGGTCGGCATCCTCACCTGCGTCTGGGCGTGGAACGACTTCCTGCTGCCGCTCGTGATCCTCTCCGACCCCTCGGCGCGCACGCTGCCCCTGGCGCAGTTCATCTTCCAGGGCCAGTTCAACACGAACTACACGGTCGCCTTCGCCTCGTACCTGATGGCCCTGGCACCCCTGCTGGTCGTCTACATCGTGGCGCAGAAGTGGGTCGTCAGCGGCGTGATGCGGGGGTCGACGAAGTGACCGACGCGCGCATGCCGCAGGCCGATGACGGCGGCCGGGACCACACTCGAGACACGACCCCGTCCCCTGCCGGGGGCACGACCGAAGGAGGAGCGGTGCAGCACACCGACGCACCCTGGTGGACGTCCGCCACCGTCTACCAGATCTGGCCCCGCAGCTTCGCCGACGGCGACGGCGACGGCGTGGGTGACCTGGCGGGCATCCGCAGCAAGCTGGGGCACCTGCACGACCTCGGCGTCGACGTGATCTGGCTGTCGCCGATCTACCGCTCGCCGCAGGCCGACGCCGGCTACGACATCAGCGACTACGACGACATCGACCCGCTGTTCGGCACGCTCGACGAGTTCGACGAGCTGCTGGCCGAGGTGCACGGGCTCGGCATGAAGCTCGTGATGGACCTCGTCGTCAACCACACGAGCGACGAGCACGCCTGGTTCACCGAGTCGCGGTCGTCCGTCGACAACCCGAAGCGCGACTGGTACGTTTGGCGTCCGCAGTCGGACGACGGGTCGCTGCCGACCGAGTGGCGCAGCGCCTTCAGCGGGCCTGCCTGGCAGCTCGACGAGGCGACCGGCGAGTGGTACCTGCACATGTTCGCGACGAAGCAGCCCGACCTCAACTGGCAGAACGCGGACATGCGCGCCGCCGTCTACGCGATGATGAACCGCTGGCTCGACCGCGGCGTCGACGGCTTCCGGATGGACGTCATCAACTTCATCGCGAAGACCCCCGAGTCGCTCGCGGCCGGCTCGCCGGCGTTCGTGATGGACCCGGCGATCCACGAGCACCTGCAGGAGATGCACCGCGAGGTCTTCGCCCACCGCGGCGACCGCCAGCTCATCACGGTCGGCGAGATGCCCGGCGTGACGGTCGACGACGCCGCGCTCTTCACCGACCAGGCGCGCAGCGAGCTCGACATGGTGTTCCAGTTCGAGCACGTCGACCTCGACCGCGGCCCCGACTCGAAGTTCGACAACGTGCCGCTCGCGCTGACCGACCTGAAGCGGTCGCTCGGCCGCTGGCAGGAGGGTCTCGCCGAGCGCGGCTGGAACAGCCTCTACCTCGGCAACCACGACCAGCCCCGCAGCGTCTCGCGCTTCGGCGACGACGGCGCCCACCGGTACGAGTCGGCGACGATGCTGGCCGCCGTGCTGCACCTCCACCGTGGCACTCCGTACGTCTACCAGGGCGACGAGATCGGCATGACGAACGCGGGCTTCACCTCGATCGACCAGTACCGCGACATCGAGACGCTGAACTGGCACGAGGAGGCGCTGGCCGCGGGGGCCTCCGAGGCCGACGTCCTCGAGGCGCTCCGCTTCCGCAGCCGCGACAACGCCCGCACGCCGGTGCAGTGGTCGGCGGGCGCCTCCGCGGGCTTCACGACGGGGACCCCGTGGATCGGGGTCAACCCGAACTCGGCCGAGCTGAACGTCGAGGCCGACCGCGCCTCCGGCGACCGCAGCGTCTTCGAGTTCTACCGTCGACTGATCGCGCTGCGGCACGAGCTGCCGGTGGTGCAGCTCGGCGACTTCGCGATGCTCGCGCCCGACGACGAGCGGCTCTACGCGTTCACGCGCACGCTCGGCGACGAGCGCCTGCTCGTGCTCGCGAACTGGTCGGGCGAGCCGTACGACCTCGACCCCGGGCTCGACCCGGTGCTGCGGCGCCGGTCGGTCCCCGAGGTGCTCGTCAGCAACGTGCCGCACGGCCCCGGGCCGCTCACGCTGGCCCCCTGGGAGGTGCGAGTCCTGCGCGCCTGACCCCCGCCTCCTCGCCCCCTCCTCATTCAGGAAGATCCGTCCTGATCCGCGCAACAGGGGGCACGGGGTTCCTGATCCGTGCACGAGTCAGGAACCCCGGGGCCGGGGTTCCTGAATTCGCCTGCGAGGGTCTCCCACCGCGAGCTGCACCCCTCGTCCAGCGCTGCACCCCTCGTTCCGAGGGGGTAGCGCCGGGTCGGGGGTGCAGCTCGTCCGCACCCGGCGAAGCCGCGCGACCCCTCGTGCGCGCAGTGGGGTGCACGAGGGGTCGCGCGACCCCTCGTGCGCGCAGCGGGGTGCACGCGGGTTCGAAGGGGTGCGACCCCGCGGCGACGCGGTCGCAGTGCCTGCAGACAGCGCGGACGCGCCTCCCACAGCAGCGCTCCGGCGGCGCGGCCTACAGCCAGCGCTTCAGCTTGAACGCGCCCCAGAGGCCGCCGCCGATGCCCACCATCAGCGCGAGGGCGAACGGGTAGCCGTACTCCCAGTGCAGTTCGGGCATCACGTCGAAGTTCATGCCGTAGATCGCGCCGATCAGCGTCGGGGCGAAGAGGATGGCGGCCCAGGCGGAGATGCGCTTGGTGACGTCGTTCTGCACTTGGGCGACGAGCGTGGCGTTCAGCGACAGCGCGTTCTGAAGCACCGCCCGGAACGTGTCGGCACGGTCGACGACGCGGATGACGTGGTCCTGCACGTCGCGCAGCCGGCGCTCGAGCTCGGTGCCGACCTGGTACTTCTCGCCTCCGCGCAGCAGCCCGTCGAGCATGCCGACGAGCGGGCGGGTGGCCTTCTGGAAGTCCGCGACCTCGCCGAACAGCTCGTAGATGCGGCGCGAGACCCCGGCCTCGCCGGCGAACAGCTGCTGCTCGATCTCGTCGATGTCGTTCTCGAGCCCCTCGACGACCGGTGCGTACGCGTCGACGATCGCGTCGAGCACCGCCCAGAGGATCGCCTGCGGGCCCACCCGCAGCAGGTCGGGCTTGGCGCGCAGCCTCGACACGCTGCGCGCCAGGTACCGGGAGTCGATGTCGGAGACGTGGTTGATGCCGATCAGGAAGTCCGGCCCGACGAAGAAGTGGATCTCGCCGAACGCGACCCTCTCCTCGGCGTCGACGTACACCGCCGGGCGCACGACGACGAACAGGGTCGTGCCGTAGCGCTCGAGCTTGGCGCGCTGGTGGCCGTGGCCGGCGTCCTCGACGGCGAGCTCGTGCAGGTCGAAGCGGGCGGCCAAGGAGGCGAGCTCGGCTTCGTCGGGCTCGCTCAGCACCATCCACGCGGTGCCGCGCGTCTCGGCGAGCGCCGCGTAGGTCTCGTCGAGCGTGTCGGGGCTCGCGGCGACGCGTCCGTCGACGTAGACGTCGTTGATCAGCAGGGGCATCCGCCCAGTGTCGCAGCCCGGCGGGCCGGGGCCGGGACGGGAAGGGGACGGAGGCGGCTCAGCGGCCGTTCTTGACGTGCTGCGCGATCGTCGCGGCCGAGAGGGCCGTGTTGTACGCGGCCGTGTCGTCGAGGCTGCCGCCGAAGAAGTAGTTCGCGGAGCTCGCGGGGATGTTCGGCCAGCCGGCGAGGTTGTCGTACCCGACGCGCCAGTAGCCGGTGTTCGGCTCGCCCGGCGCGTTCGACAGGGTGCCCACGACCGCGCCGTCGACGTAGAGGGTCAGCACGCCCGCCGCGGTGACGGTGCCGGCGACGTGGTGCCAGGCTCCGTCGCGGTAGGTCTTGGTGGTGCTGACGGTCTTGGTGCCGCCGTTGTAGGTGCCGAAGGTGATCACGCCGGTGCCCGACACCCAGAGCTGGCGGTCGTACGAGCCAGACAGGCCGCTGGCCTGGTTGCCGAAGCCGATGATCTTGCCGCCGGTGCTGTTCGTGGGCAGGTTGATCCACGACTCGACGGTGAAGGCGGTCGGGGCCTGCACGGCGGGAGCGTTGGTGGTGACCTGCCCGGAGGTGCCGTTCAGCGTCACGTAGGGGCTCGAGCCGCAGGCGCCGGCCACACGGCTGACGCCGGCCGACAGGGTGCCGGCACGGCCCGTGGACGAGCTGTCGACGACGGAGGTGCCTGATCCCTCGTTGTAGCCGTACGAGAAGACGGGCGAGTCGGTGACCGCGGGCATCAGGCAGTCGTAGGCCGAGGCCGCGGCGAAGCTACTCGTCTTGTTCGCGGCCTGCGACGAGAAGGCCGCACCGGCCCCGCCCGAGACGACGAGCGTGAGGGCGAGCCCGCCGACGAGGCCGGCGACGGCGAAGGTGCCGGCGGCGCCGCGCAGGCGGCGGAGGCGGCGCTCACGCCGGTGGGCGAGGCGGAGGCTGCGACGCGAGGCCGGGTCGACCGCAGCGACGGAGGCGAGGACGAGCCCCGGGGAGACGGTCACCGTGGAGGTGCCCGAGACCGAGGCGCCGGAGGTGCCGGTCGCGGAGGAGGTGCCGGTCACGTCCTCGGGAGCGCCGGCGGCGCCTCCTTCGCCCCGGCCCTCGCCCTTCAGCTCGCGGCGCAGCGAGCGGTCGGCCTGCGCGCCGAGCACGAGGAGCATCAGCGCGCTGCCCGTGACGAGCAGGTGGCCCCACTGGTGGCCGGCGGCCCAGACGAAGGGGGTGCCGATGTACGGCACGCGGAGGTAGCCGACGCCGACGACGGCGCTGCGGTCGATCGGGGTCGAGTCCGCGGTGGGGTTCGCGTCGCCCTTGGTGACGATCTGCGTGCCCTGGCCGTTGTCGTCGTAGCGGTGCAGACGGAGGTGGTCGGCGCGGTCGGGGTCCTGGAACAGGAGCACCTGGCCGCGGTGGATGGACGACTCCGCGACCGGGCGGCCGACGACGACGTCGCCGGGGTGGATGCGCGGCTCCATCGAGCCGGTCATGACGGTGGTGGGGGTCCAGCCGATCACGGCGGGGACGGCGGCCCAGAGCAGCAGGCCGACCAGGGTGCCGAGCACGGTGCGCGAGAGGATGCCGACGACGATGCGGAGCCAGCCGAGGCGGGCGCTGGCGGTGCCGCTGGTGCTGGTCTCGTGGCCGCGGGCGCCGACGGCCGCGACGGAGGCGGTGGCCGGGTGACGGGGGACGTCGTACGTGGTCATGGCGTCCTCCTGTCTGGTCGGTGCGGGTGCCGGCGCTGGTGGGGCGCTGGTGCGGTGCTGGCGGGGCTGGGCTGGGCTGGTGCTGGCGGGGCTGGTGGTGCGCTGCGCCCCAGGGGGCCGCGGGTCATCGGGCGACCCACGGACCCCTGCGTCGACGGTCCGGGCCGTCGTGGTGCGCGCCCGGCTGGTGACCGGGCAGGTGGCCCGCCGGCGGGTTCGGGAAGCCGGCGGAGCTGGCCCGTCGCCGCCCACGGGGGAGGAAGGCGGCGACGGGGTCGTGCCCCGTCGCCGCCCGGGGGGAGGGAGGCGACGGGAGTCGAGGCGGCTCTAGCTGTTCTGGGCTTCCCAGGTGAGGCCGAGCGAGGCGGTGCCGGACTGCGTCGTGTTGGGCGCAGCGTTCGAGACCGTGTACGAGACCTGGTAGACGCGGGTCTCCGAGGTCGTGGTCTGGGTGCCGGTGGTGCCCGTGGGGGCCCAGTTGCCGACGCCGTTGCTGAAGTTCGTGTAGCTCGTGCCGAAGCCGGCGAGCGTGCCGTTGTACAGCGACGAGCCGGCGGCGAGGGGGGTGAAGCCCGAGCAGGAGCCGAAGCCGCCGCCGGTGCCCTGCACGACGCTGAGCGTGATGTTCGAGGCGAGGTTGTTCGTCGTCGCGGCGGCGGTGCCGTAGAGCTTGACGGTCGAGGCGAGCGTGCCGGTCGAGGTGACGGCGATGCAGTTGGTGCCGGTCGAGCCGGGCTTGAGGTTGGTGGCCGTGAACAGCGCGGTGTTCGAGTCGTCGTCGGTGAGGGCGACGGAGCCGGCGGTCCAGTTGCTGGTCGGGTTGACCGTGGTCGACGAGAAGGCCGAGTACGAGGCCTGCGAGACGACGACGCCGCTGGCGACGAGGGCGGCGGGGATGGCGATCCAGGCGGCGAGGCGGGCGGCGCGGGGGGTGGGACGGGACATCGTGGGCTCCAGGGGGTGAGAAGTGGTGGTGAGGCAGTTCGGGTGGGGCGGCAGTTCTCGAGACAGTTCGTGGGGGCTGAGCATCTCGACTCCCGTGTCTCCCGGTGATCGAGAGGTTCGGTGTCCGTGTGGCTCGGTGCCCAAGTGGTACGACAATCAAGTTATTCGGGTGTCGAGTAGCTTGCAAGCCGAGGGATGCCCCCAGTGGTGGGGGGTACCTTTTCTGTCGTGTTGCTCGATGGCCGAGCTATAGTGGGGCACGACCTCCCCGCGCGGACTCACCACCCGCACGCGATCCCCCTCTCTTCCGCCGCACCTCCTCCCCCTCTGGAGCGCACGCATGACCGACATCTCTCCCCAGCCGGCCGCCGGCACCGCTCCTCCCCTCGGCGACGACGGCCTCGTCGACGTCGACGACGTCCTCGGCGCCTTCTCGACGCTCCTCGCGCAGAACGCCCGTGTCGAGCGGCTCGTCGCGACCCACTTCGGCATCGGGACGACCGACCTCACCTGCCTCGTCTTCGTCGCGAACAACCCCGAGAGCACCCCGAAGCTCGCCGCCGAGGCGCTCGAGCTGTCGACCGGGGCGACCACCAGCCTCATCGACCGGCTCGAGAAGGCCGGCTTCGTCTCCCGTCGTGCGCACCCCACCGACCGCCGCAGCGTCGTGCTCGAGCTGGCCCCCGAGGGCCAGGCCGCCGTCGCCGAGACGGGTGAGTTCTACCGCAGCGCCTTCCGCGACGCGATCGACCCGCGCCAGCTCGACTTCCTCGCGTCGGTGATGCGTGCGATCGGCGACTCCCTCACGCGCCGGGCAGTCGACGACGGCACGACGGGCGCGCAGGCCTCGAGCTGACGGGCAGGCCGTACGCGGCCCTCATCTGGGTCGCCTGCGCGTGCCCGGTCGTAGGGTGGCGCGATGACTCCCTCCGACGTGCTCATCGAGGCGTTCGACCGCCTCCCCGCCATCGCCTCCGCCGCCGTGGACGGCCTCTCGGTCGACGACCTGGCCTGGCGCCCGGACTCCGAGGCGAACACCATCGCCTGGCTGGTCTGGCACACCGCCCGCGGGCAGGACGTGCAGATCGCCGACCTCGCCGCCTCCGACCAGGTGTGGACCGCCGACGGCTGGGCCGACCGCTTCGCGCTCCCCTTCGACGACGCCGAGATGGGCTACGGCCAGTCGCCCTCGGAGGTGGGCGAGGTGCGTGCCGAGCCGCACCTCCTCGTCGCCTACCTCGAGGCCGTCACGCTGCGCACCCGCGGCTACCTCGAGGGGCTGGACGCTGCCTCCTACACGGACGTCGTCGACGACGCGTGGGACCCGCCCGTCACCGCCGGCTCGCGCCTCGTGAGCATCCTCGGCGACTGCACGCAGCACCTCGGCCAGGCGTCGTACGTGCGCGGGCTGCTCGACCGCCGCTAGCGCCAGGGGCGCGGGCTGGCCGCCGGCAGCCCTGCCGTACCTACGCGAAAGCGACGAACCTCCGTGGTGCACCACGGAGGTTCGTCGCTTTCACGGTGCCCAGCGCCCGTCAGGGCCCCGAAGGAGGTGCGGTGCGGCCTAGACGCCGGCCAGCTGGTCGACGAGGGCGTCGCCCGAGCGGGCGTCGATCATCTCGGCCTCGATCTCGGCGCGGTCGAGCAGCTCCTCCATGCGGCGGCGACGGGGACGCGTGATCAGCGTGACGACGGTGCCCTCCTTGCCGGCACGGCCGGTGCGGCCCGAGCGGTGCAGGTACGTCTTGTACTCGTCGGGCATGTCGGCCTGGACGACGAGCTCGATGTCGTCGACGTGGATGCCCCGCGCGGCGACGTCGGTCGCGACGAGCACGTTGACCTTGCCGCTGGTGAGCAGGCCGAGGTTGCGCGTGCGGCGGGCCTGGTTCAGGTCGCCGTGCAGGCTGGTGGCGCGGATGCCCGCGTCCTCGAGCTGGTCGGTGAGCTGCTCGGCGAACGCACGGGTGCGCGCGAAGACGAGCGTCTTGCCGGGGCCCGACGCGAGCTGCTCGATGACGGCCGTCTTGTCGCGCTGCTCGATGACGAGCACGCGGTGGTCGATCGTCGAGCTGGCCTGGTCCTCGCCGGCGACCTCGTGCACGGCGGGCTTCACGAGGAACTCGTCGACGAGCTTCGCCACGCCCTTGTCGAGGGTCGCGCTGAAGAGCAGCTTCTGGGCACGGTCGCCGTTGGGCTTGACCTGGGCGGTCTCGCGGATGATGCGCTGCACCGGCTCGAGGAACCCGAGGTCGCACATGTGGTCGGCCTCGTCGAGCACCGTGATGACGACCTCGCTGAGGTCGAGTCGGCCCTGGTCGATCAGGTCCTCGATGCGGCCGGGGGTGCCGATCACGATGTCGACGCCGCGGTTCAGCGCGCCGACCTGGCGGGCCTGGGGCACGCCTCCGTAGACCTGCGTGGTGAACAGGCCGACCGAGCGGGCGATGGGCTGCACGGTGCGGTCGATCTGCATCGCGAGCTCGCGCGTCGGGGCGAGGATGAGCGCGCGGGGCCGACGGCCCATCTTGCGGTTCTTCGCGCCGTTGTTCTCCATCAGCTTCTCGACGAGCGGCGCGCCGAAGGCGATGGTCTTGCCGGAGCCGGTGCGACCGCGGCCGAGGACGTCACGACCCGCGAGCACGTCGGGGATCGTCGCGGCCTGGATCGCGAACGGGGCGGCGGCGCCCATCGAGGCCAGCTGGCGCTCGATGTTGTCGCCGAGGCCCAGGTCGCCGAAGCTGACGCCCTCGACGTCCTGCGCCGTGAGCACCTCCGCCTGGAGCTTCTCGAGCTTGACGTCGTCCTCGGGCGAGTAGTGCGCGCCCTGGTCGCGCTTCGGGTAGAAGTCGCTGCGATCGTTGCGCTCGGCTGCGCCGGGGCCCCGGTCGCCGCGGTCGAAGCTGCGGGGCGCGCGATCGTCGCGGCCGCCACGGCTGTCGCGGCTGTCGCGGTCGAAGCTGCGGGGCGCGCGCTCGTCGCGGCCGCCACGGGCGTCGCGGTCGTACGAGCCGCCGGAGGCGCGTCCACCGCGCTCAGGACGGTCACCCCACGAACGGGCCGGCTGGTCCTCGCGGGGCGGGCGTCCGGCGGGCGTGTAGTTCTTGGGCGCACGGTCGTCGCGGCGAGCGGGACGCTCGGGACGGTCGTCGCGGCGGGGGGCTCGCTCGTCGCGGTCGTACGAGCGGGGCGCGCTGGGCCCCTGCTCGCCGGTTCCGGGGCGCCGCGAAGCGGCGTCACGGCCGTGCGAGTAGGGAGCGTCGCGTGCGGGACGATCGTTGCGGTCCCAGCTGCGCGGGGCGCGGTCATCGCGTGCGGGACGCGCGTCGCGGTCGTACGAACGACCGCCGCGCTCGTCGCGGCCGCCGCCGTCACGGGCCGGACGAGCGTCGCGCTCCCAGCTGCGGGCGGGGCGTCCGTCGCGTCCGGCGCGGGCCGCCTCCTTGCCGCCGTCACGGCCGAAACGGGGGGCACCTCCGTCGCGGCCTCGCTCGGCGTTGCGAGCGTCGTGGTCACGGGGGGCGAAGCGGCTGTTCGAGGTCTTCTCGCGCGGCTCCCAGTTGGGGCGGCTGCTGCCGCTGCGGGGGGCCTCGCCGCGGCGCTCGGCGCGGGCGTCGGAGTTCCATCGGTTCTTGCGCTCGGGGACGCCGGCCTCGTCGGGGCGGTGGCCGCGGTGCGAGGAGCTCTTGGAGCCCGGCTTGCGGTGCGGGTCGGTGCCTCGCGAGCGTGAAGGAGTCTTGTCGTAGGGGGGCATGGTGTTCTTTCCGGGCTTGTGCGATGACGCGAAGAAATACCCGGGCAGCCATTGACCAGGACCGTTCACATACGTGAATTCATCCCGACGAGATCCGTCGTGAATCCGGCCCACAAGACGTACAAACCCTCATGTGTCCCGCTCGTCGCCTCCGGTGGTTGTCCGGGGAGCGACGCCGCAGGACGTGCGCGCCACAGGCGCGCGGTCTTGAGCCGACCCACCAACGATACCCGACCCTCCCCCGGAACAGAACCCCCGCCTCGCAGCCCGCAACTGGAGAGCGATCCGCCCCGGCCGGGTCGGCGATCCCCACTGGCCCGTAATTTGAGAGTGATCAAGGGAGACAAGACCCGAGATCCCCGCGGGCAGGCCGCCGCCGACCCGATCTGTCTCGCTTTCAGCTGGCGAGGCACACCGCCCGGCTAGACGGGAGTACCCCGCGGCTGGATCCCGACGCGGAGACGACGAACCTCCGCGGTGTTCCGCCGAGGTTCGTCGCTCTCGAGTCGCTACGCCGAGGTGTCGGCCGACGCGTCGACCGGGCCTCCGGCCGAGCCCTCAGCCGAGGAGGCGTCCGAGACGCCTGCACGCCGGTCAGCCCGCCGCTCGCGCCACCCCTCGTAGATCGAGTACAGCACCGGCAGCACGACCAGCGTCAGCACGGTCGACGACACGAGCCCGCCGATGACGACGACGGCCAGCGGCTGCGAGATGAACCCGCCGTGGCCGGTGATGCCGAGCGCCATCGGGGTCAGGGCGAAGATCGTCGCGGTCGCCGTCATCAGGATGGGCCGCAGCCTGCGCGACGCTCCCTCCAGCAGCGCCTCGCGCACCCGCAGACCACGGGTCCGGTACTGGTTCACGAGGTCGATCAGCACGATCGCGTTGGTGACCACGATGCCGACGAGCATCAGCACGCCGATCAGCGACGCGACGCCGAGCGGGATGCCGGAGGCGAGCTGCAGCAGGATCGCGCCGGTCGCCGCGAACGGGATCGACACCAGCAGGAGGAGCGGCTGGGCCAGGCTGCGGAACGTCGCCACCATGACGATGTACACGATCAGGATCGCGATGAGCACCGCGAGGAACAGCTGCGAGAACGCGTTCGACTGGTCGGCGACGGCGCCGCCGACGACGGCGTCCGCCCCGGCGGGCAGGTCGAGCCCGGCGATCGCGTCGTCGACCTCGGTGCCGGCGCTCGACAGGTCGTCGCTCGAGGGGGTCACGGTGACGGTCGCGCTCCGGACGGCGTCGGTCGTGGTGACCGAGGTGGGGCCGTTCGTCTGCTCGACCGTGGCGATCGAGTCGAGGCGCACCGGCCCGGTCGCGCTCGGCAGCTCGAGGGCGCGGAGCTCGTCGAGGGTCGCGGGCGGCGTCGGGTCGACGGTGTAGATGTCGACCGAGCTGTTCTCGATCTCGAGCGAGCCCACGCGGAACGGCTGCACGGCCTGCGAGACGATGCCGCCGACGGCGACCTCGCTGAGGCCGATGTCGGCCGCCGCGTCGCGGTCGACGACGATGCCGATGACGGGCTGGGCGGCCTGCAGGTTCGACCCGGCCTCGGCCGTGCCCGGCAGGTCGCCGACGGCGGTGAGCACGGTCTCGGTCGCGGTCTGCAGGGTGTCGGGGTCGGGCGCGGTCACGTCGACGGTGATGTCGTTGCTCGTGCCGAAGCCGCTCGACGCGGTCAGCTCGATGTCGCCTGCGTCGGCGACGTCGTCGAGGCGCGAGCGCACCTCGGCCTGGAGGGCGTCCTGGTCGGCGTCCTCGTTCGTGGTGATCGAGTAGGTGACCGTGCTGTCGCCGGTGCCGCCGAAGAAACTGGCGATGGAGGTGCCGCTCGATCCGATCGTGAGCTGCACCGTCTCGATGCCGTCGACGCCGTCGAGCTCCGTCTCGACCTTCGAGGCGGCGTCCGAGAGCACCTGCAGGCTGGAGGCGGGCGCCAGGGTCTGCGTGACGGTGAACGTGTTCTGCCCGCTCGCCCCGAGGAAGTTCGTCTTCATCAGCGGGATGGCCGCAGCCGTGCCGCCGAGCACCAGCACGGCGACCAGCAGGGTCACGACGGGGTGGCGGAGCGTGCCGCGCAGCACCGGCACGTAGACGCGGCGCAGCCGGTCGAGCGGCGCCGGGTCGGTCGGGTCGGAGGCGGCCGTCGTCAGGCGCTCCTGCGCCTGCTCGCCCGCCGCCCCCGGCGCGTGCTTGTGCTTGTGCACCTTCGGTGCCCTGAGGAACCAGTACGCGAGCACCGGCACGATCGTCAACGAGACGAACAGCGACGCGAGCAGGGCGATGGTCACCGTCAGCGCGAAGGGCCGGAACAGCTCGCCGGTGATGTTGCCGACGAAGGCGAGCGGCAGGAACACGACGACGGTCGTGACGGTCGACGCCGTGACGGCGCCCGAGACCTCGCGGACGGCGGTGGTGATCGACGCGACGCGGCCGTCGCCTCCTGCGAGGTGCCTCTTGATGTTCTCGATGACGACGATCGAGTCGTCGACCACGCGCCCGATGGCGATGGTGAGCGCGCCCAGCGTGAGGATGTTGAGCGTGTAGCCCGCGGCCTGCAGGCCGATGAAGGTGATGAGCACGCTCGTCGGGATGCTGATCGCGGTGACGATCGTCGAGCGCACCGACAGCAGGAACACGAGGATGACGATCACGGCGAAGACGAGCCCCAGCAGCCCCTCCTCTGCCAGCGCGTCGATCGACTGCTGGATGAACGGCGCCTGGTCGAAGACGATCGACAGGTCGACGTCCGAGCCGAGGTCGGCGGCCAGCGACGGCAGGGCATCCTGCACCGTGGTCGACACGTCGACCGTGTTGGCGTCGAGCGTCTTGGTGACCGCGATCGTGAGGGCGTCCTGGCCGTCGACACGGCTGATCGAGGTGACGGGCGCGCCGCTGAGCGCCACGTCGGCGACGTCGTCGATCGTGACCGCCGAGGTGCCACCGAGCAGCGGGAGGGCCGCGACCTCGTCGGTGCTCGTGAGCCGCTGGCCGGCCTGGATCGAGAGCGTCTGGCCGTTCTCGGTCAGCGTGCCGCCGGGGATGAGGGTGCCGTTCGCGTCGAGCGCGTCCTGGAACGCCTGCGCGGTGAGGCCTGCCGCGGCGAGCGCCGTGCTGTCGGGCGTGATGACGACGCGCTGGCCGGCGTCGCCGTAGATCGAGGCCTCGCGCACGCCGTCGAGCTTCTGCAGGTCGGGCACGGTCGTGTTCGTGAGCCGGTCCACGAGCGCCTGGGTGTCGTCGGTCGAGTAGCCGGTGACCGCGATCTGGACGATGGGCAGGTCGTCGAGGCTGCCGGTGACCACCTGGGTGTCGACGCTGTCGGGCAGCGTCAGCCGGTTGATCGCCGACTGGATCTTCTGCTCGGCCGCGCCGAGGTCGGTGCCGTAGGTGAACTCGGCCGAGACGGTGCTCTGCGACGTGCTGGACGTCGCGGTGGTGCCCTCGAGCCCGGGGATGATCTGCACCGCCTGCTCGATCGGCGTCGAGACGTCGTCGTTGACCACCTCGGGCGTCGCGCCGGGGTACGAGCTGACGATCGCGATCTGCGGGAACTGCACGTTGGGCGCGAGCTCTTGCTTGAGCGACGTCAGCGCGATGCCGCCGAAGACGGCGACGACGATGGTGACGAGGGCGATCAGCGCGCGGTTGCGCAGGCTGAAGACGGACAGAAGATGCACGAGGCTCCGGTGGTGAGAGGGAGGAAGAACGGAGGAGGCGACGGTGACGACGTGCACCGCGCCTCCATTGTCACCAGCCTCTCTGGGAACTGGCGGCGCTTTCTTGCCCGCTGTGCAGAGGTGGTGCGGTCGACACGACCGTGGAGGAGCCGATAACCTGTTCGGCTGCCCACTCCGCGGTGGCACCCCGACAGAGAGACCTCCCATGGGCTACATCGACGTCAACCGCGTCTCCTACGCACTCGCCGACGGCAGGCCGCTGCTCGACGAGGTGTCGTTCCGCGTCGGCGAGGGCCAGAACGCGGTGCTGATCGGGCCGAACGGGGTCGGCAAGTCCACCCTGCTGCGGATGGTCCGGGGTGAGCTCAGGGCCGACGAGGGCGCGATCAGCATCGACGGCGGCCTGGGGGTGATGGACCAGTTCGTCGGGCACGTCCGCGACGACAGCACCGTCCACGACCTCCTCGTCGGCATCGCGCCCGCTGCTGTCCGCGACGCCGCGCGCGCCCTCGACGCGGCTGAGCTCGCCCTGGTCGAGGACGACGTCACCGAGACCCAGATGGCGTATGCCACGGCGCTCTCCGACTACGCGGACGCCGGGGGCTACGAGGCCGAGACCCTCTGGGACACCTGCACCACCGCCTCCCTCGGCGTGCCCTGGGAGCGCGCTCGCTGGCGGCAGGTGTCCACGCTCAGCGGCGGCGAGCAGAAGCGGCTCGTGCTCGAGGCGCTGCTTCGCGGGCCCGAGCAGGTGCTGCTGCTCGACGAGCCGGACAACTACCTCGACGTCCCCGGCAAGCGCTGGCTCGAGGAGGCGCTGGTCGCGACCCCCAAGACGGTCCTGCTGGTCAGCCACGACCGCGAGCTGCTCGGCCGGGTCGCCGACCGCGTCGTGACGATCGAGACCGGGGCGGCCGGCAACACCGCCTGGACCCACGGCGGCTCGTTCCGCACCTACCACCAGGCCCGGGCCGACCGGATGGACCGCCTCGACGAGCTCCGCCGCCGGTGGGACGAGCAGCACGAGAAGCTCCTGACCCTGGTGCGGAACCTCAAGGTCAAGGCGACCGCGATGGACAGCATGGCGTCGCGCTACCAGGCGGCCCTGACGCGTCTGCACAAGTTCGAGCTCGCCGGTCCTCCCCAGGAACGCCCGCCCGAGCAGGACCTGAAGATGCGCCTGACCGGATCGCGCACCGGCAAGCGGGTCGTGGTCTGCGAGCAGCTCGAGCTGACCGGGCTGATGGCGCCGTTCGACGCCGAGCTGTGGTTCGGCGAGCGCATCGCGGTGCTCGGCTCGAACGGGTCGGGCAAGTCGCACTTCCTGCGGCTGCTGGCGCGCGGCGGCACCGACCCCGACCCGCGCGACGGCCACGTGACGACCGTGGGCGGCACGCTCGCCCCCGTGCCGCACACCGGCCGGGCCGTCCTCGGCGCCCGCGTGGTGCCCGGCTGGTTCGCGCAGGCGCACGAGCACCCGGCGATGATCGGGCGCACCCTGCTCGAGATCGTGCACGAGGGCGACGACGAGCGACGGGGCCTCGGTCGCGAGGCCGCCAGCCGCGCCTTCGACCGCTACGGGCTGGTGGGGTCGGCCGAGCAGGTCTTCGAGTCGCTGAGCGGCGGGCAGCAGGCCCGACTGCAGATCCTGCTGCTCGAGCTGAGCGGTGCGACCCTGCTGCTGCTCGACGAGCCGACCGACAACCTCGACATCGTCTCGGCCGAGGCACTCGAGGAGGCGCTCGACCGGTTCGAGGGAACGGTCATGGCCGTCACCCACGACCGCTGGTTCGCCCGCTCGTTCGACCGGTTCCTCGTGTTCGGCAGCGACGGCGACGTCTACGAGGCGCCCGGCCCGGTCTGGGACGAGAAGCGGGTGCAGCGGGCCCGCTGAGCGCGCCGACTGGCCGAGCTGCACCCCTGAGACCGCACGACACCCGCTGATCCGGGGGTGCAGTGCGGGATCGGGGGTGTGACGCGCCGCCGCGCAGCCGTCGCGGCCGCCGCGCAGCCGCACCGCGACGGGCTAGACGACCTCGGCCATCAGCGCTCCGCGCGGCGCCTGCACCCCGTCGATCCCGTCCCAGGCCGCGGCGAGCGCCGCGAGCGCGCGGTCGGTCTCGTCGTCCGGGTACGAGAACGGCACCCGCAGGAACCGCTCGAACGCCCCGTCGACGCCGAACATCGGCCCGGCCGCGAGCAGCAGCCCGTGCCGGCGGGCGGCGAGCACGAGCTGCGAGCTGACCGGCGCGCCGAGGCCAACCCACGTGGTGAGGCCGCCGGCCGGCGACGGCACGCTCCAGCCGGGGAACGTGCTGCGGAGCCCGGCGACGAGCCGGTCGCGACCGTGCCTCAGCTGCCGGGAGCGCGCCTCCAGCACGCCGTCCATGTCGCCGAGCAGGTCGGCGACGATCAGCTGCTCGAGCACGGGGGTGCCGAGGTCGCCGGCCGAGCGCGCGCGCACGAGGCGCTCGACGAGGGGCCGCTCGGCCCGGATCCAGCCGATCCGCAGCCCGCCCCAGAGCGACTTGCCGACCGAGCCGATCGTGACGGCGGGCCCGAAGGCCGCCATCGGCAGCGGCCGAGCGGCAGCACCGGCACCAGCACCGGCGCCAGCACCGGCACCGGCAACGGCACCAGCGAAGGAGGCGCCCCGCGGCCCCCCGACGACGAGCTCGGCCATCGTCTCGTCGGCGATCACGATCGTCCCCTCGTCCGCGGCGGCCTCGAGCACGCGCACCCGCTGTGCCTCGGGCATCGTCGCCCCGGTCGGGTTGTGGAAGTCGGGCATCAGGTAGGCGACGGGCGGGCTCGTGCGCCGCAGCGTCTGCAGCAGCGCCGACTCGTCCCACCCGTCGTCGACGGTCACGCTGACGGGCGCGAGCCGGGCGCCCGCCGCCCGCAGCGCCTCGAACGCGTGCGGGTAGCCGGGGGTCTCGACCACGGCGCGGTCCCCCCGCCCGACGAGCACCCGTGCCAGCAGGGCGATGGCGTGCTGGGCGCCGAGGGTGACGACGATCTGGTCGGCGCTCGTCTCGAGGCCCCTGGCGCGGTAACGGGCGGCGATCGCCTCGCGCAGCACCGGACGGCCGACGGTGTCGTAGCCGGGCTCGGAGAGGTACGCGCCGAGGCGTCCCGCAGCCCGCTGCGCCGCCTCCGCGATGCCGTCGACGGCGGGCATGGCCGCCTTGGTGAAGTCGAGCACGTCGTCCTCGCCGGCGGAGCGGGCCACCCTCGCCGCCCTGGCCTGGTCGGGCAGCCGCACGACGCTGCCGCTCCCCCGCAGGCTCGTGACGTGGCCGGCGTCGCGCAGTGCGGCGTAGGCCGCGGCGACGGTCGTGCGGCTGACCCCGAGGTGCGTCGCGAGGTCGCGCTCGCTCGGCAGGCGCGTGCCCACGGAGAGCCGGCCGTCGAGCACGAGAAGGCGGATGCGGTCGGCGAGCGCGGCGTAGCCGGGCGACGAGGAGGCGCGCCACGAGTCGAGCAGCACCCCCAGCGCCCGTGACGACACGGCCGGTCCGCTCGTGACGATGCTCATGTGACGACAGCTCTCATGCGGCCACACTAGGCCGATTGGACTCTTGCTACCAGGCCGCTCGCCCGATTGGATCGGTCCATGCTCCTCACCCGCCGCCTCCTGCAGCTGTTCGTCGGCCTCTTCCTCTACGGCGTCGCCATCGCGTTGATGGTGCGCGCCGGCATCGGGGTCGCCCCGTGGGACGTGCTGACGCAGGGCATCGTGACGCAGACGGGCCTCGGCTTCGGCCTCGTCGTGTTCCTCACGAGCGTGCTCGTGCTGCTGCTCTGGATCCCCCTGCGCCAGAGGCCGCGCTTCGGCACGATCGCCAACGCACTGCTCGTCGGGCCCTTCGCCGACCTCGGCCTGCACGTGCTGCCGCAGCAGACCGTGTGGTGGGCGCAGGGCCTGACCTTCGCGCTCGGCCTGCTGCTGCTCGCCGCCGCGAGCGGCCTCTACATCGGCGCGGCGTTCGGGCCCGGTCCGCGCGACGGCCTGATGCTCGGCCTGCACCGCCGGTTCGGGGTCCGGGTCGGAGTGGCCCGCACCGCGATCGAGGTGACGGTGCTCGCGATCGGCTGGCTGCTGGGCGGCCAGGTCGGCGTCGGCACGGCGCTCGAGGCCGTCCTGATCGGGCCGATGGTGGCCTTCGCCCTGCCCCTCTTCGCGCCTCGTGCGACACGTGTCGCCGACCCCTCCCACCCGGCGACGGGTCCGGTCCCCACGGCCGCCTGACGAATCGGGAATGCCCGGTCCCCGCCGCGAGTTGACAGGCCCTCGGCGCGGAGTAGAGTCGCCGCTCGTGACTGACGACACCAGGTCGCCGAAGCGGTGGCTGATCGGTGAACCCCTCCCCTCGGAGAAGCTCGAGGGCCAGCTGCTCCCGAAGCACCTCGCCCTCCCGATCTTCGCCAGCGACCCGCTGAGCTCGGTGGCGTACGCGCCGCAGGAGCTCCTGATGATCCTGCTGATCGGCGGGCTCGGGTTCCTCACGCTCGCGCCGTGGGTCGCGGTCGCGGTCGTCGTGCTGCTGCTCGTCGTCGTGGCCTCGTACCGCCAGCTGATCAAGGCCTACCCCTCGGGTGGCGGCGACTACGAGGTCGCCCACCGCAACCTCGGCGAGAAGGCCGGCCTCGTCGTGGCCTCGGCCCTGCTGGTCGACTACGTGATGACGGTCGCCGTCTCGGTCGCCTCGGGCGTGGACAACATCATCTCGGCCGTGCCGGAGCTGGCCCCTGTGCGGGTCGAGCTGGCGATCTTCTTCGTCATCGCGCTGGCCGCGGTCAACCTGCGCGGCGTGCGCGAGTCGAGCAAGGCCTTCGCCGTGCCGACCTACCTCTTCGTGTCGAGCGTCTTCGTCATGATCGTCATCGCGCTCGTCCGTACCGCCCTCGGCGACCCGCCGGTGGCCGAGAGCGCCGGGTACACGGTCCAGGCGGACCAGCTGACGCAGGCCGCCTTCATCCTGTTGCTGCTGCGCGCCTTCTCGAGCGGCTGCTCGGCCCTGACGGGCGTCGAGGCCATCGCCAACGGCGTGCCCGCGTTCCGCCGGCCCAAGGTGCAGAACGCCCAGAAGACCCTCGTGCTGATGGGCAGCATCGCCATCGTGCTCTTCGCCGGCCTGGTCGCCGTGGCCCTGATCGCGAAGGTGCACTACGCCGAGGACGCCTGCGACCTCCAGGGCTTCGTCGACTGCGAGGGCACGCCTCAGCGCAGCCTGATCGCCCAGATCGCCAGCGCCGTGTTCGGCGGCTCGCTGTTCGGCATCCCCTTCTACCTGATCCAGGCGTGCACGGCGGCGGTGCTGCTGCTGGCCGCCAACACGGCGTTCAACGGGTTCCCGCTGCTCGGCTCGATCCTGGCCCGCGACCAGTACGCCCCGAAGGCGCTCAACACCCGCGGCGACCGCCTCATCTACTCGAACGGCGTCATCGTCCTGGCGCTCGTCGCCTGCGCGATCCTGCTCGTCTACCAGGCCAGCGTCACCGGGCTGATCCAGCTCTACATCATCGGCGTCTTCGTGTCGTTCACGCTGGGGCAGACCGGCATGGTCGTGCACTGGACCCGCATGCTGCGCGAGGGCTGCGCCGACCGCGGCGCCGTCTACCGCGCCCGGGGCATCAACGCCTTCGGGGCCCTGCTCACCGCCTCCGTGCTCATCGTCGTGACCGTGACCAAGTTCACGCACGGCGCGTGGCTCGTGTTCGTGATCATGCCGATCCTGTTCACGCTGATGCTCGGCGTGAACCGCTACTACCGCGACGTCCGGGTCGAGATCGAGCCCGACGCGACGACGCAGTTCGGCTCGCACGGCGACCACGCGATCGTGCTCGTCGGCACCATGCAGAAGCCGGTGCTCAAGGCGCTCGACTACGCCATCGCGGCACGGCACGAGTCGCTCGAGGCGATCCACGTCAGCATCGACGACGAGGCCACCGCGCTGCTGCGGCGGCAGTGGGCCGAGCAGGAGATCGAGGTGCCGCTGCGCATCGTCGCGTCGCCGTACCGCGACATCAGCATGCCGCTGATCAAGTACATCAAGGCGCACCGGGCCGAGCACGGCTCCGAGGTCGTGACGATCTACACGCCGATCTACATCGTCGGCCACTGGTGGGAGGCGGCCCTGCACAACCACAAGAGCCGCCGGATCCGCCAGAAGCTGATGCTCGTGCACGGCGTGACGATCTCGCTCGTGCCGTGGTTGCTCGACTCGTCCGAGATGCTCTACGGCCGCCGGTCGCGGCCGATCCCCGGCCAGGACCGTCGCGGGGAGCCCATCCGCCCCCTGCCCCGCCGCCCGCTCGAGCCGGCCGGGCCGGCCGGGTCGGCCGGGTCGGCCGGGTCGGTGCCCGCAGGAGGCGCGGGTCCGGCCGGCAGGTCCGGCGCGGCCGTCGAGGGCGGTGCCGTCCACCGCGGCCTCGTGGTCGACGCGGAGCGCGACGCCCCCGGTCCCGACTCGACCGCCGCCCCCTCGGGCGAGGCCCACGCCCCTGGTCCGAAGCAGACTCCGCGCGCCCCCGGCAAGGGCCAGAACGTGGGGAACGCCCGCCGTGGCGACGCGGCCCGGCGTGCCCGCTCGGCGGCCCGCAACGGTACGGGCCCCCGCCGCAAGAAGTAGCGCGCGGGGGCGCCGGCCCGTCGGCCCGGCCCGGCGGCGCCCGGCCCAGCCCGCCGGAGTGCAGCGAGAAGGGACGCCGTAGGCGTGGGCCCGCGCTCACGGCGTCCCTTCTCGCCTGACTGCTCGCCCACGACCAGGCCGCGGCCGCGGCTGCCGCTGGGGCCGAGCCTGGGCATCGCCTCGACATCGTCGACACGTCCTGGACTGATGTATCACCCGTGAGATATCGTCTGGTCGGCCCTCGGGAGACGAGGGCGAGCCCGCCCGCCCGGGCGGGCACCCGCCGACGCATCCCGGAGCACCACCATGGACGACCTCTCTGCCCTCGGACTGGGCCACGACGACGACGCGACCACCGCCTCCTCGTCCGGCGACGAGCGCGACGAACGCAACGAGCGTGACGAGCGCGACGATCGCCACGGCCGGCGAGGCCGCCGCAGGCCCCGCTCGCGTGCCGCCCTCGCCCTGATCGGGGTCGCCGTCGCACTCGTCGCCCTCCTCGTCGTCGCGGGCGTCGCGGCCGGCGGGTACGCGCTGCACCTGGCCTCGTCGTGGGACGACGAGACCACGACCCTCGACGACGCGTTCCCCGCCGACGACGGCCGCCCGGCGCCCGCGGACGACGGGTCGCTGAACGTGCTGCTGATGGGCTCCGACTCCCGGGGCGACGAGACGACGCTCGACGACGATTCGCCCTCCGACCAGCGCACCGACACGATGATGCTGCTGCACGTCGACGCCGACCGGCAGCACGCCTCGGTGATGTCGGTCATGCGCGACCTGTGGGTGCCGGTCCCCGGCCGCGGCGAGGGCAAGGTCAACTCCGCCTTCGCGCACGGCGGCAGCCCGCTCGCGGTGCAGACCGTCGAGCAGCTGCTCGGCGCGCGCGTCGACCACGTGGCGATCGTCGACTTCGAGGGGTTCGCCGACATGACGACCGCGCTGGGCGGAGTCGACGTGGTGAGCGAGAAGGCGTTCCGCAGCTCGTCGTCCGCCCCCAGGTCCGCCCACGAGTACGTGCAGGGCGTCAACCACCTCGAGGGCGACTCCGCGCTCGCCTTCGTCCGGGAGCGCTACGCGTTCTCCGACGCCGACTTCCAGAGGGTCAAGAACCAGCAGGCGTTCCTCGAGGGCGTCCTGCGCACCCTCGTCAGCCGGGCGACCCTCACCGACCCGACGCGCGTCACCGGCTTCCTCACCGCGACCGCGCCGCACGTCACGGTCGACGCCGACCTCGACGCCGGCACCCTCGTCGCGCTCGGCGCCGGCCTCCGTGGCCTGCGCCCCGACGACGTCGACTTCTTCACCGTCCCGACCGCCGGCACCGGAACCTCGGCCGACGGCCAGTCGATCGTCCTCCCCGACGACGTGGCGATCTCGGAGCTCCGCGAGGCCCTCCGCGACGACCAGGTGCGAGGGTTCCTCGACGCCCGTGGGGGCCGCCCGTGACAGGCCGTCGGGGCTGGGGGCACATGCTAAGATCGATGCAGTTTTGCAACGTCACCTGTCGGTAGTTCCCGGTTCGTCCGACACCGTTTCCGGGCCGAATTCACGAGGGGGTCACGCATGGGGCGCGGCCGTCAAAAAGCCAAGCACACCAAGGTCGCCAGAGAGCTGAAGTACTTCAGCCCTGACACCAACTACGGTGCGCTCGAAAAAGAGCTTGCGACCAAGAGCGATTCCGACGAGTACGTCGACCGGTGGGCCGACGACTTCGACGACGACTCCGACGTGGACACCGACCTCGACGAGGGCGCGGATGACCACCAGAGCAAGAGCGCCTAGGCGCGAGCATGACGCTCGAGTGGGAACAGGTCGTCGTCGACGCGCTCGACCCTGACTCGCTCGCCGCCTGGTGGCGCGAGGCACTCGGCTGGGTCGACATCAGCGAGCCGGGCGACGAGCCCGAGCTGCGGCCGACCCCCGATTCGCTCCCCGGGCTGCTGTTCGTGCGCGTGCCCGAGCCCAAGGTCGTCAAAGATCGGCTGCACCTCGACTTCCGTCCCGACGACCAGGCGGCCGAGGTCGCGCGGCTCGAGGCCCTCGGTGCCGTGCGCGTCGACGTCGGCCAGGCCGACGCCTCCTGGGTGGTGCTCGCCGACCCCGAGGGCAACGAGTTCTGCGTGCTCGGCTCGCGCCGCACCTCCTAGCGCCCGCCCCACGCGCCGTCCCTGCGCGGCGTGCCCGAGCCGGACGAGACGACACGAGCAGCGCGACGCGACGCGACGCGAGCAGCGCGACCAGCGCGACCAGCGCGACGCGACGCGAGCAGCGCGACGCGACGCGAGCAGCGCGACGCGACCGCGGCAGCGGCAGCGGCAGCGACGAACTACCGCGATCCGTCACGTCGGCTCGTCGCCGTCGCGTCGCCTGGTGAACTGCCGCGCAGCGCCGAGGAGGCGCCGGCCCGGTCCCCTAGCCGACGAGCTGCCCCAGCACGGGCATGAGGCCCATCGCGACGACGAGCACGAGCCCGCCCGCGGTGAGGAACGCCACGCGCTTGCCGCCGGTCACGGGCGAGACGCCTCGCCGGGGAGCCGGGGTGAGGGGCACGCGGGTGACGCGCGCGACCGGGAGGCCTGTGGGGGTGTGAGTGGTCATCTGGTCGACTCCTTCGTCGTCCGTGCCGACATCGTCGTCGGCTCCGCCCCGGAGGGCGTCTGCCGAGGATACGCCTCACGGGCCGACCGTCGCCTCCCCGTCCCCGGATCCGGGCAGGTCGAACGTGAAGTCGGGCACCTCGATGGTCGGCACCGCCGTCGGTGCGCGCGGGGGCTCCGAGCCGAAGTCGGGCAGCCTCCCCGGCCCCCGCTGCTCCTCGAGCCGCTCGCGCTCCTCCTGTTCCTGCCGCTCCCGGCGCAGGGCGTCGCGCGCCTCCGGCCCGCCCGGGGCCCCCACCCAGGTGAGCCCGCCCGGCCGCTCGGCCGCGCCTCCGGAGACCACCTCGACGACGGGCCCGCCGAGGCCCAGCAGCAGGGCGAGCACGACGGCCCCCGCCGAGAGGCGCCGGAGGCCCACCGGGCCCGCGTCGTGACGCACCGCGACCAGCAGCGCGCCGGCCAGCGGGGCCGCGAGCGACAGGCACACGGCGGCCGCGACGAGCGGGTTCGCGACGAGCCCCGCCGCCCACAGCACGCCGACGACGAGGACGAGCCCTGCCCTCACGGCCACCACCGCGACGTCTGCCGCCCCCGGGCGCTGGTCGACGTCGTCGGCGCCCTCGACCGACGACCGCCCGGCCGTCACCAGGCGCGCGGTCACCACGGCGCCGCCGACGGCCGAGGCGACGGACGCGAGGAGGACCAGGGCCACGCCCGGCAGCCCCTCGCCGTCACCCGTGCCGAGCGCCAGGATCCCGGCGGCCGCGGCCGGAGGCGCCACGACGTCGGCGACCGTCTGCAGCCGACCTCCGCGGTCGGACCAGAGCACCCGCCTCACGAACGACCGCGGCACCTCGGCCAGCACCGTGCGCAGCACGCGCAGGGCACCCCACACCAGGAAGACCAGCGGCGCGAGCAAGCCCACGATGCCGGGGGTGACGGGCAGCCACACGGCTCCCAGCAGGGCCACGGTCGACACCGTCGGCGCGACGACGGCCGGCCGGTGGACGGCCCGGCGCACCGCCGCCTCCAGCCGCAGGCGCGTGTCGTCGTCGAGCGGGCTCAGCGCGGCGGCGGACCGCAACAGCCCGACGGCGGCGCCCTCCTCCGTGGTCGAGAGGCCGGCGAGCAGGATGAGGGCGTCCGGCTCGTGCGGGTCGAGGGCGAGGGCCCGACGCAGGTGGGTCTCCGCGTTCGCCGGGTCGTCGACCCTGTCGAGCACGCCGGCGACCACGTGCGCGAGGGGCAGGTCGGGCGCGAGCCGGAGCGCCTCCTCCGCCGACGGCCGCGCCCGGTCGCGGTCCGCTCGTGTGGCCGTCGCGTCGTACCCGGCCGCCAGCCCCACGATGAGGTGCGCCCGGGTGGAGTCCGGATCGAGGCGCAGGGCCGCCCGGGCCGTCTCGGCCGCCCGCCGGATGCCGTCCCCGGGCATCTTCAGCTGCACGCGGGCGAGGGCCAGCAGCGGCTCCGCCGACTCCGGCAGCACGGCCAGTGCCTCACGGGCCGTCGCCTGCGCCTCCTCGAGCGACCCGTCCGCCGCGAGCGCGTCGGTCAGGGCCAGCAGGAGGCGCGGGTCGCCGGGCGCCCCGGCGAGCGCCGCACGCAGCAGGCCCACCGCGCGCCCCGGTCCGCTCGTCACCGTCGCGACCTGCGCCTCGCGCACGGCCTTCTCGACGGGGTCGACGCCCTCGGGGCCGCTCACCGTGCGGCCTCCTGCCCGTCGGAGCTGCCGGACGGCCCCGCGGCAGGCTCGAGCGTCGGCAACTCGAGCGTGGGCAGCGGGCGAGGCACGAACTCACCGGGGCGAGGGCTGTCGCCGTCGTCGACGGAGTACTCGGGCAGCAGCGCCGTGAGCGTCTCACCGCCCGGCACCGAAGCGAGCCACGGCGGCGCGAAGCCCCGTTCCGAGATCTCGGCTGCCGACGACCCGAACGGCACCAGCAGGCTCGCGACCACCACGGCGACGGAGGCCGCGAGGGCCAGCCGGGGAGCGACGGCGGCGCGGCGCGGTCCACGCGGGCCCGCGGTGAAGGGAGCCCGGCGGAGCTGACGGAGGCGCGCCACGGGGAACGGCAGGAAGGCCAGCGCCGAGAGCAGGGCCGTATATCCGAGGGCGTTGCCGCTGACGAGCCCGCTCCCTGTCCAGGCGAGCACCAGCCCGACGAGCCAGAGCGCGGCGGACCCGAGGGCGACCGGCAGCGCGCGCCGCCAGGGGCCCGCCCACTGGGTCTCCTCCAGCCGCACCTTCAACGCGCGCGGGACGGGGCCGGCCTCGTCGCGCTCGACTGTCCCCCGGCGTGCGGCACCGCTGAGGAGCACCGCCACCGCGAGCACGAAGACGCCGGGGCTCAGCACGCCCTCCGCCGCGACGACCAGGACGAGGCCGAGCGCGGCGACGACCGGTGCGGCGAGGTTCAGCAGCGTGATGCGGCGCTGCAGGCCGGGGGCGAGGACCACCCGACGCGTGAAGCTCGACGGCACGTCCTTGCCGGCCTCGCGGGCGAGCAGCGCCAGCCGGAGCACCGCCGCGGCCAGGGCGACGAGCCCGAGCACGGCGACGAGGCTCATCGGGAGCACGACGCCGACGGCCGTCGCCGACACGCTCGCGACGACGGCGAGCAGGCCCAGGCGGTGCACGCCGTCGTGCACGACCGAGGTGAGCACCTTGGTCGCCTTCGGGTGGCCGGGGTCGGCGGCCAGCACCGACCGCGCGAGCGACACACGGCGGGCCGGGGACGTCGTGCGGAGCGACGCGAGGAACAACACCGCCGTGGGGTCGTCGGGCCTCACGGCCAGGGCGCGCCGCAGCCAGCGCTCGGCGGCCGCGGGGTCGGCCTCCATCTCGATCCACCCCGACGAGTGCAGGGCGGCGAACGACAGGGGGTCGAGCTCGACCGCCCGTCGGACGTGCTCCCTGGCCTGCTCGAGCCCTCCACCGGGCTCCTCGGCCCCCAGCACCGAGGCCTCCGCGGCGACGACGTGGGCGTCGATGGCCGCGGGGCCGGTGGGGTCGTCCGCGAGGACACGGTCGGCCGCCCGGGCGACCTCGTCCCACCGCCGGAGGACGAACAGCACCCGCGCCAGCTCGATCAGGGAGGCGGCCGAGTCGTCGAGCGCCAGGGCCCGTCGGGCGACGCCCTCGGCGGCCGCCGACCGCCCGCTCAGGCGGAGCACGACGGACAACGTCCTCAGCATCCCCGGGTCGTCGGGGGCCGAGCGCAGGCCGTCGCGGACGGCGCGCTCGGCGTCCGCCCAGCGCCGGGTCGCGACGAGCCGGGCCGCCTCGGCGAGCACGAGCTCGCGCGGCGCGGCCTGGGTCACAGCATCTTCCGCGAGCGGAGGTACTCCTTCAGGTCGTCGTAGCGACCGCTCTCGTTGGCGAACTCGACCACGTTGCGCGACGACTCGAGCCACGGCGTGGTCGACGACTTGACGCCCCTCATCGCCTCCACCACGTGGGGCATGCCGATCGGCGCGACCTGGCCGCTGCGGATCGACTCGTTCATGGCGATCTCGGCGGCGGTGTCGCAGATGAAGGCGAGGTCCGCCCCGCTGAAGCCCTCTGTCCGGTCGACCACCCAGCCGAGGTCGATCCCGGCGATCGGCCGCTTCGAGAGGTGGTGCCGCAGGATCGCGTCCCGGGCCGGCTCGTCCGGGGGCAGCACGAGCAGCGTGCGGTCGAACCGGCCGGGCCGGAGGAACGCCTCGTCGACGTCCCAGGGGTGGTTGGTCGCGGCGAGCACGAAGAGGCCCTCGTTCTGCGTCGAGACCCCGTCGAACTCGAGCAGCAGCTGGTTCACGACCGACTTGAGCCAGGCGGCGCCGCCCAGGTTCGACCGCTTGCCGGCGACGGCGTCGAGCTCGTCGATGAAGAGCACCGTCGGCGAGAGCTCGCGGGCCTTCGTGAAGACGGCCCGGACGTTCTTCTCGCTCTCGCCCATGAACGACGAGAGGATGTCGGCCATGCTCACGGTGAGGAACCGCGCGCCGAGCTCGCCCGCGACGGCGCGGGCGATGAAGGTCTTGCCGCAGCCGGGAGGGCCGTAGAGCAGCAGTCCCCCTCGCAGGCTCTTGCCGAACGCGGCGGCGATCTCCGGGTGCTTCATCGGCTCGAGGAAGCTGTCGTTCAGCCGCTTCTTGACCTCGTCGAGGCCGCCCACGTCGGCGAGGGTCACCCGCGTGCCGCCCGGGTTGAGGATGGCGACGTCCTCCTCGGCCGTCGTGTAGACGACGCCGTCCTCGGTCGTGACGAAGGGCGCGGGCACGACGCCGCCGATCTGCTCCTCGAAGAGCGACCAGTCGACGCCGTCGTCGTCCTCGTCGTCGTCACCGTCGGCACCGTCGACGTCGGGCCCGAGAGCGCCGGTGGCGCCCTGCGGGTCGGCCGCGTGCCGCGGAGCGGCCGGTGCCCCCGACGACGACGCGGACGGGACCTGCCCGGCGGTCGTGGCGGGCGCCTCCGTGACGGGGGCCGCCCCGAGGGACGAGGTCGCCTGCGTGATCAGGGCGAGCGCGGCCGGGTGGCCGGGCACCTGCTCGAGCACCTTGCCCAGGTGGCCGAACGACTCGGCTCCCCTGCCGGTGGCGATGAGCGCGCCGGCCAGCGCCAGGCGCGGCCCCACTGCCCCCGGATCGGCCTGCACCTCGGCCTCGTACTGCGCGATGACGTCGTCAGCCACGGTGTCCCCCCTCGTCGTGTGACCCCAGCGTAGGGCGCGGGTCAGCGGCGGGCCACTACGCCCGGAAGCTGCCGACCAGGCGGACGGCCCCGCCGTCGACGCCCTTCGCGCCCTGCTCGAACCCGGTCAGGTCGCGGGCCGCGGTCGAGACCGTGCCGACCTGCCACGTGGCGATGCCGTCGGCGACGAGGGCCGCCGTCACGGCGCCGGCCGAGGCGGCGTCGACGACGGCGATCATGCCGATGCCGAGGTTCCAGGTGCCCTCGCTCGACTCGAGCGTCGAGCCCGCGAGGTCGCTCAGCACCCGGAAGACGGGGTCGGGCGACCAGGTGCCCCGGTCGACCTCGGTCGACGAGCCGAGCGGGAGGACGCGGGCGAGGTTCGCCGCGATGCCGCCGCCGGTGACGTGGCTGAGCGAGTGGACGGCCCCGGCGAGCGCCGGGTCGTCGAGCACGCGCAGCAGCGGCGACGTGTAGAGACGGGTCGGCTCGAGCAGGGCCTCGCCGATCGTGCCCGACAGCTCGGGGAGAGTGTCGTCGTAGCCGAGGTCGGCCGACCGCAGGACGTGGCGGACGAGCGAGAAGCCGTTCGAGTGGAGCCCGGACGACGCCAGGGCGAGCACGACGTCGCCGTCGCGCACGAGGTGCGAGCCGAGCTGCTGGCCGGCCTCGACCGCGCCGACCGCGGCGCCGGCGACGTCGTAGTCGTCCGGGCCGAGCAGGCCGGGGTGCTCCGCCGTCTCGCCGCCGACCAGGGCCGTGCCGGTGGCGCTGCAGGCGCGGGCGATGCCCTCGACGATGGAGGCGATGCGTGCCGGGACGACCCGGCCGCACGCGATGTAGTCGGTCATCATCAGCGGACGCGCCCCGACGACGACGATGTCGTCGACGACCATGCCGACCAGGTCCTGCCCGATGGTGTCGTGCTTGTCGAGGGCCTGCGCGATGGCGACCTTGGTGCCGACCCCGTCGGTCGAGGTGGCCAGCAGCGGGCGCTCGAACGACTTGAGGAACGACACGTCGAACATGCCCGCGAAGCCGCCGAAGCCGCCGACCACACCGGGCCCGTGGGTGGCGCTGACCGCCGCCTTCATCAGCTCGACCGCGCGGTCGCCCGCAGCGGTGTCGACCCCCGCCGCGGCGTAGGAGGCGCTGGTCGAGGGGGCAGCGGGAGTCGCCATTCGTTCATCCGTTCGGTGTCGCTCTAGACTGACGCGGTAACCCCAACTCTACGGTCTGGAGCCAGATCCGCATGTGCGGCATCGTCGGTCTCGTCGCGCACGAGCCAGCTAATCAACTCGTCTACGACTCCCTCCTCCTGCTGCAGCACCGCGGCCAGGACTCGACCGGCATCGCGACCGCCGAGCGCGGCATCTTCCACGTGCACAAGACCAAGGGCCAGGTCCGCGAGGGCTTCCGCACCCGCGACATGCGCGGCCTCCTCGGCACGATGGGCCTCGGCCACGTGCGCTACGCCACCAAGGGCGCGGCGACCAACGAGCAAGAGGCCCAGCCGTTCTACGTGAACGCGCCCTACGGCATCGTGCTCGTGCACAACGGCAACCTGACGAACACGCGCGAGCTCACGAGCGAGCTGTTCCACGTCGACCGTCGTCACCTCAACACGAACAGCGACACCGAGCTGCTCGTCAACGTGCTGGCGCACGAGCTGCAAGAACAGGTGAACGGCACTGACCTCGACCCCGAGCAGATCTTCGCCGCCGTCGCCCGCGTGCACGAGCGCGTCGAGGGCTCGTACGCGGCCATCGCGATGATCGCCGGCCACGGCCTGCTCGCGTTCCGCGACCCGTTCGGCATCCGTCCGCTCGTGCTCGGCCGCCGCAAGGCCGCCGACGGGCAGCGCGACGAGTGGATCGTCGCGAGCGAGTCGCTCGTGCTCGAGTCCGGCGGCTACGAGATCGTCCGCGACGTCGCGCCCGGCGAGGCCGTCTTCGTCTCGCTCGACGGCGAGATGGTGTCGAAGCAGTGCCACGCACGGCCGCGGCTGATCCCCTGCTCGTTCGAGTACGTCTACCTCGCGCGCCCCGACTCGGTCATGAACGGCATCTCGGTCTACGACGCGCGCCTCCGCCTCGGCGACCGCCTGGCCGACACCATCGCGCGGTACGCGCCGACCGGCGACATCGACGTCGTCATGCCGATCCCCGACTCGTCGCGCCCCGCGGCCATGCAGGTGGCGCAGAAGCTCGGCATCGAGTACCGCGAGGGCTTCTACAAGAACCGCTACGTCGGCCGCACCTTCATCATGCCGGGCCAGGCCGAGCGCAAGAGGTCGGTGCGCCAGAAGCTCAACGCCATGTCGAGCGAGTTCAAGGGCAAGAACATCCTGATCGTCGACGACTCGATCGTCCGCGGCACCACCTCGCGCGAGATCGTCGAGATGGCGCGCGCCGCCGGGGCGAACGAGGTCACGTTCACCTCCGCCGCGCCTCCGGTGCGCTACCCGCACGTGTACGGCATCAACATGCCGTCGCGGCACGAGCTGGTCGCCCACGACCGCAAGATCCCCGAGATCGCCCGCGAGCTCGGCGCCGACCACCTGATCTACCAGGAGGTGGCGGACATGCAGGCCGCCATCATCGAGGGCAGCGACGTCACCGACCTCGAGATGAGCTGCTTCACGGGCGACTACGTGACGGGCACGGTCAGCCCCGAGTACCTCGCCTGGGTCGAGGCCAACCAGCTCAGCTGACCCGGTCGGCCTCCTCCCCTCACCCACCGGTCATCCGAGCGGCGGTGGTCGCCGTCGGCGGGGGTCAATAGGCTCGTGGGCATGAGCGACGACAGCTCCCCCGCCGACCACCCGGCCGCCTCCGCCCCGCAGCAGCCCGCCGCGCCGATCCCCGACGTGCTCGCGCCCGCCGACCCCGCGCCGTCGGGGCCGGGCGCGGTCCCCGCCCTCCGCATCACGGGCCTGCGCAAGCGCTTCGGCCAGAAGGTCGCCGTCGACGGCGTCGACCTCGAGGTGCCGGCCGGCTCCTTCTACGGGCTGGTCGGGCCGAACGGCGCCGGCAAGACGACGACCCTGTCGATGGCGACGGGCCTGCTGCGACCAGACGCGGGCAGCATCGAGGTGCTCGGGCACGACGTCTGGCGCGACCCGACGCACGCGAAGTCGCTGGTCGGGGTGCTGAGCGACGGCATCGCCCTCTTCGACCGGCTCACCGGCGAGCAGCTGATCACGTACCACGGCCTCCTCAACGGCATCGACCGCGAGACCGTCGCCTCCCGAGTGGCAGACCTGCTCGACCTGCTCGACCTCCGCGAGGCCGGCGGCACGCTCGTCGTCGACTACAGCGCGGGCATGACCAAGAAGGCGGCTCTCGCCTGCGCCCTGGTGCACGCGCCGCGCCTCCTCGTGCTCGACGAGCCGTTCGAGTCGGTCGACCCGATCTCGGCGGCGAACATCCGCGACATCCTGCAGGGCTACGTGCGGGGCGGCGGCACGGTGATCGTGTCGAGCCACTCGATGGACCTGGTGCAGCGCATGTGCGACCACGTCGCCGTCGTCGCGGCCGGCCGGGTGCTCGCCGCCGGCACCACCGACGACGTGCGTGCAGGCTCCACCCTCGAAGACCGGTTCGTCGAGCTCGTCGGCGGCCGCCAGCACAACGAGGGGCCGTCGTGGTTGCGCACCTCCTGAGCCTCCGCTGGCGGGTGATGGGCAACGGCCTCAAGCGCAGCGTCTGGCAGGTCGTCGCGCTCGTGATCGGCGGGCTGTACGGGGTCGGCATCCTCGCCGCGCTGGTCGCCGGGCTCGTCGCCCTGTCGTTCGCCCCCGAGCGCTGGGCGTGGACCGCCGCCGTGCTCGTCGGCTCGGTCGCGGTGCTGGGCTGGGCGGTCGTCCCGCTGCTGGCCCGCGGGGTCGACCAGACCCTCAGCGTCGAGAAGCTGAGATCGTTCCCGATCCCGGCCGACCGCCTCCTCGTGGCCCTGCTGGTGTGCGGGGTGCTCGGCATCCCCGGCATCGTCACCACGATCGCCGCCCTCGCGACGTCCCTGAGCTGGCTGCAGCACCCGCTCTCGGCGGTGATCGCCCCGATCAGCGGGCTCGTGGGGGTGCTCACCTGCGTCGCCGCGTCACGAGTGCTCGAGTCGCTGACGAGCGCCCTGGCCTCGCGTCGGCGCTACCGCGAGGTGATGGGCGTCGTCGTGTTCGTGCCGGTCATCCTCGCCGGCCCGATCATCGGCTTCGCCGGCCAGGGCATCGGCTCGGCCGTCGACCAGCTGCCGCGCATCGCGGCCGTCGCCGCGTGGACTCCGCTCGGCGCCGCCTGGGCCGTGCCCGGCGAGCTCGCGCTCGGACGACCGCTGGAGGCGCTGGCCAAGGCCGCGATCGCACTCGCGACGCTCGCCCTGTTGCTGCTCGCGTGGCGTCGGGCCCTCGCGTCCGCCCTGATCGCGCCTCCCGTCGAGGAGCGTGCGGCGACCTCGAAGGGGCTCGGGCCGTTCCGCTGGTTCCCCGGCACGCCCACGGGTGCTGTCGCGGCCCGCGCCGCCGTCTACTGGCTGCGCGACCCGCGCTACGGCGGCTCGCTCGTCGTCGTCCCGCTGCTGCCCGTGCTCGCCGTGTTCCTCGCGTGGAGCGGAGGCAACACGTGGCTGCTCTACGCGATCGGGCCGGGCATCGCGGCCCTGCTCGCCGTGACCCTGTGCGCCGACGTCTCGTACGACGGCACCGCGTTCGCGGCGCACCTGTCGACGGGGGTCTCCGGCCGGGCCGACCGAGCGGGACGCGTGCTCACGCTGTCGCTCTTCGCCGTGCCGATCGTGCTGCTCGCGACCATCCTGCCGCTCGCGGTGCTCGACGCCTGGCAGGTGCTGCCCGCCCTGCTCGGCATGGGGCTCGGCGTGATGCTGACGGGCTTCGGCGCGTCGAGCGTGGCGTCCGCGAAGTTCCTCATGCCCGTGCCGGCGGCCGGCGAGAGCCCGTTCAAGTCGCCTCCCGGGGCGTCGGTCACGTCGACGCTCGGCATGTACGCGACGTGGCTCGTCTCGTTCGGCCTGGCGGTGCCCGAGCTCGCGCTCGGCATCGCGTCGCTCGTCACGGGGAGCCTGCTGCTCGGGGTGCTCGCCCTCGTCGTCGGCGTCGTGCTCGGGACGGTGCTGCTCGTGGTCGGCGTCGACCGGGGCGGCAAGCTGCTCGACGCCCGCGGGCCGGAGCTGCTCACGAGGCTGCGCGCGGCACGCGGGGCCTAGCGCGGGGCTCGGGCTGGGCGCGGATCGTGCCGCACCACGCGCGCCGCGCCCGACGCTCTACTCGAGCTCGCCCTCGACCGCAGGGGGCTCGGGGGCGTCCACGCGACGGCGCTCGGCCCGCAGGGTCTTCGCGCGGCGGAGCGACACGCGGTCGACCACGATGGCGACGACGGCCCCCACGGCGGCGCCGAACGTGAGCCCCCAGAGCGAGAAGTAGCCGTAGGTCGAGGCCGGGCTGGTGCCCGGGTCGAACGGGAACAGCGACGTGAGGATCAGCGAGGCGAGCACGCCCAGCGCCCCGCCCATCAGGAGGAACGCGAACACCTTGGGGGCCCGGCGCACGGTGACCTCGTCGTCCGACGCGATCTCCTCGGGCTCGACCGTGCCCGCCGCGGCGGCGTGCTCGGACCGCTCGGGCTCGACGACCGGCTGCTCCGGGGCCTCCGGGGAGACGGCCTCGTCGGGCTGCTGCGGTTCGTCGGGTGCGTGGGTCACGCCCCCATTGTCCCAGAGTGCGTCCCCGAGCTCCGCCGCATGCCTCGACGTCGGAGCACCCGCCGTGCCGCTCAGGCCCGCGGCAGCCGCACGGGCACGTACCCGCGCAGGTCGGCGCGGCTGCCCGACGCCGACACGACGGCACCGGCGACGGCCTCGTCCCAGCTCAGGGCGCCCGTCGCGAGCCGGATGAACGTGGCCGGGTCGGTCTCGACGACGTTGGGCGGGGTGCCGCGCGTGTGGCTCAGCCCCTCACGGAACTGGACCGCGCCGAACGGCGGCACCCGCACCTCCACGGTGGCCCCCGGCTCGCCGTCGGCGAGCACCTGGAGCAGCCAGCGCACCGCGGTGGCGGTGACCGTCCGCGGTGCCGAGCCGCCCTCGGCGAGCGCGACCACCGCCTCCTGCACGGCCGCCGCGCCCGCCGCGTCGTCGATCCTCGCCCTGGCCATGCCGTCACGCTACCCGCGCACGGACCGTCCCCGCCGACTGCCGGGAGGCGCGGCTCGGTAGGATCCATCGGGTGCGCATACTCGTCCTCGGTTCCGGTGCTCGCGAGCACGCCATCATCACCGCGCTGCTGCGCGAAGACGCGGGGCACGAGATCGTCGCCGCCCCCGGCAACGCCGGCATCGCGGCGCAGGTCGAGGTCGTGCACCTCGACCCGTCGAACGGCTCCGTGGTGGCCGAGTACGCGCTCGAGAACGACGTCGAGCTGGTCGTGATCGGGCCCGAGGCCCCCCTCGTGGCCGGAGTCGCCGACGCACTGCGCACCCGCGGCGTGCCCGTCTTCGGCCCCGGCCGCAAGGCCGCGGCGCTCGAGGGCAGCAAGACCTTCGCGAAGCGGATCATGGAGGAGGCGGGCGTCCCGACGGGACGCGCCACCCGCGTCGGGACCCTCGACGAGGCCGTCGCCGTGCTCGACGAGTTCGGTGCGCCCTACGTCATCAAGGCCGACGGCCTCGCCGCGGGCAAGGGCGTGCTCGTCACCGAGAGCCGCGACGCCGCCGTCGAGCACACCACCTACTGGCTGCAGCACGGGCCGGTGCTCGTCGAGGAGTTCCTCGACGGGCCCGAGGTCTCCCTGTTCTTCCTCAGCGACGGGCACACGGTCGTGCCGCTGTCGCCCGCCCAGGACTACAAGCGCCTCCTCGACGGCGACGCCGGCCCGAACACCGGCGGCATGGGCGCCTACTCGCCGCTGCCGTGGCTCGCCGACCGCTTCGGCAGCGAGAAGGACTTCGTCGACGAGGTGCTCGACACGATCGCGACCCCGACGGTGCGCCAGCTCGAGTCGGAGGGCACGCCGTTCATCGGGCTGCTCTACGCCGGGCTGATCCTCACCGCGCAGGGCGTCCGCGTGATCGAGTTCAACGCCCGCTTCGGCGACCCCGAGACGCAGGTCGTGCTGCCGCGCCTCATCACTCCGCTGAGCGGCCTGCTGCTCGCCGCCGCGACCGGCTCGCTCGGCAACCACGAGGCGCCGCGCTTCGTGCCGACGCCCGCGGTCACGGTCGTGCTCGCGAGCGAGGGCTACCCCGAGGGCGCCGTCAGCGGCCGCCCCCTGACCGGCCTCGACGAGGCCACCGCCGTCGCCGGCGTGCACGTCGCCCACGCCGCGACCGCCCGGCTCGACGACCGCCTCATCGCCACCGGCGGCCGCGTGCTGAGCGTCGTCGCCGAGGGCGCCGACTTCGCCGAGGCCCGGGGACGCGCCTACGACGCGATGCTCCGCATCCGGCTCGAGGGCGGCCAGTACCGCCGCGACATCGCCGAGCGGGTCGTCCGATGACCGCCGAGGCGCCCGAGCTCGCCGGCTGGGTGCACGCCTACTCGGGCAAGGTCCGCGACCTGTACGTGCCGTCCCCCGGCGCGGGCTCGGTCGACGACGACGCCACGCTCTCCGCTGAGCCCGTCCTGGACACCGCCGAGCACCTGCTCGTCGTCGCCAGCGACCGCGTCAGCGCCTACGACGTCGTGCTCGAGCCCGGCATCCCGGGCAAGGGCGCCCTGCTCACGCAGCTCAGCACGTGGTGGTTCGACCAGCTCGACGGGGTGCCGAACCACCTCGTCGACCCGACCACCGCCTCCGTGTCGGTGCCTTCCGCCGTGCGCGACCGCGCGATGCTCGTGAAGCCGCTCGACATGTACCCGGTCGAGTGCGTCGTGCGCGGCTACCTCGTGGGCAGCGGCTGGGCCGAGTATCGCGAGAACGGCCGGGTGTGCGGCATCGAGCTGCCGGCCGGCCTGCACGACGGCGACCGCCTGCCCGAGCCGATCTACACCCCCGCCTACAAGGCGCCGCTCGGCGAGCACGATGAGAACATCTCGTTCGAGCGCACCGTCGAGCTCGTCGGCGCCGACGTCGCGGCGGCGCTGCGCGACACGTCGCTCGAGATCTACCGCCGGGCCTCCGGCGTCGCGGAGGCGCGGGGCGTCGTCCTCGCCGACACCAAGTTCGAGTTCGGGGCCGACCGCTCCACCGGCGAGCTGACCCTCGGGGACGAGGTGCTCACCAGCGACAGCAGCCGCTTCTGGGACGCGGAGGCCGCCGGGGCCGCGGGGGCCGGCTCGGGCTCGGGCAGCCGCACGGACAGCTTCGACAAGCAGATCGTGCGCAACTGGCTCAGCGACAACTGGGACAGGACGGGCACCCCGCCCTCCCTGCCGCCCGAGATCGTCGAGCGCACGGCGGCGCGCTACCGCGAGCTGATCGAGCGCCTCACCGCTCACTGACCTGCGGCCAGCGGCCAGCGGCTCGCGTGCAGCCCACGTGCCCGCGCCACGATGAACCGCGTTCCGAACCATGAACCCCGTTTTATCGCGGTTCATGGTTCGGAACGCGGTTCATGCTGATCGAGACAGGGCGGCGCCTGCGGAATGCTCGGGCACCCGAGCCGGTTCGAGTCGGTGACACGTCATCGATCGGCGTGACACGAGACGCACGACGAACCGAGGGACCGGATGACCGACAGCAGCAGCACCGACGCGACCAGCTCCTCCTCGGCTGACGGCAACCCGGCGGGCCGACCCTCGGCTGACCTGAACGCGGCTGACCGGAACGCCGCAGACCGGAACGCCGCTGGCCGACTCGCGACTGACCTGCTCGCCGCCGACACGGGCATGGGCGCGGTCACGCTCCGCGTCGCCGACCTCGACGCGATGACCGCGTACTACCGCGACGCCGTCACGCTCGCCGTGCTGAGCCACGACGCGGAGGCGGGCCGCAGCGTCCTCGGCCGCGGGGCGACGCCGATCGTGGTGCTCGAGCACGCGCCGGAGCTGCGGCACGCCGGCCCCCGCGAGGCAGGCCTGTTCCACACCGCGATCCTGTTCGAGACCGAGGCCGACCTCGCCGCGTCCGTGTACGGCGTCGCGAGCCGCCACCCCGGCAGCTTCACCGGCAGCGCCGACCACCTCGTCAGCAAGGCCTTCTACTTCACCGACCCCGAGGGCAACGGCGTCGAGCTCTACTGGGACCGCGACCGCACCGCCTGGTCGTGGACCCACGGCCACGTCGACATGGCCACCCTCGCCCTCGACCCGAACGCGTTCCTGCAGGAGAACGTCACCGAGGAGGCGCTGGTCGCCACCGCCTCCCGCCCCGCCTCGGTCGGCCACGTGCACCTCAGCGTGGGAGACGTCGACAGCGCCCACCGGTTCTACGTCGAGCAGCTCGGCTTCGAGACGACGACGCGCTTCGGGCCGCAGGCGCTCTTCGTCAGCGCCGGCGGCTACCACCACCACATGGCGATGAACACGTGGCAGAGCGCCGGAGCAGGGAGGCGGCAGGTGGCCCTCGGCCTCGGACTCGTGCGCATCGAGGTGCCGGGCCTCGACGACCTGGGCGCCCTCGGCGAGCGCCTCGCGCACCACGGCGTCGCCACCCGTGACGACGGCCGCGTGCTCGCCTTCGACGACCCGTGGCTGAACCAGATCGAGGTCACGGCACGCGCCGTGGTCGCTTGACCCGCGCGCACGCGCGACTGCGCGACTGCGCGACTGCGCGACTGCGCATCTGACACTCCGCGCACCGCGCCTCTGGCGCCTCGAGTTGCCGCTCCGTGGTGCCTCGCGTCGCGCAGAGCCGCGCGGATCGGCAACTCGCTGCCCGCGGAGCGTTCACGCCTGACACGCTCTCCCCGATTCAGGAACGGCGCGACCCGTTCGCCTGAGCCGTGCACGACTCAGGACCAGCAGTCCTGCGCAACGCAGACTCAGGACTCACGTTCCTGAACGGGGAGACGAGAGGCGATAGCGTCGCAGGCATGTCCGACGCCGCACAGCACGCCTCCCCCCAACCCGACGCAGCACCCGTCTGGAGCACCGTCGCCGAGGGCGACCTCACGCTCGACGACCACGAGGCCCTCGCGGCGATGCTGGCCCGCACCTTCGACGCCTACGACCACTGGTACGCCGGGGCGCGCAGCTGGGCCGGCATGCAGCCCGAGCTCCGCGTCGTCGCCCGCGACGGGGACGTCGTCGTCGCGCACGCCGGGCTCCGCCGCCAGTTCGTCACGGTCGGCGAGACCGACCTGCTGGTCACCGCGGTCGGCATGGTGGCCGTCAGCCCGACCGCGCAGGGCACCGGCCTCGGCGGCGCGCTGCTGCGCCACGTCGACGCCGCGCTCGAGCGCCTCGGCAGCCGCTTCGGCCTGCTCGAGACCGGCGAGGCCGTGCAGGGCTTCTACCGAGGTGCGGGCTGGCTGCCGCTCGGCGACACGAGCGGGAACGCGGTGACCGGTCATTACACCGCCTTCTCGGCCGACGGGGCGGGCGTGCTCGTCAGCCAGGACGAGGGCTGGCTGATCCGCGAGGTCAGCGCGACCGCCGCCGAGTGGCCAGACGGCGACATCCGCTGGAACGGCCAGATGGTCTGACCGGGCCCGGCGCACTCAAAGCGAGAGTGATCCGCCTGTCAGGACCCGCGCCTCCTGGGCTCACCGACCCCTGATGTCCCGATCACTCTCAAATTACGGGCACGCAGACCGGGCACGCGCAGACCGAGCGCAGGGCACAGGGCACAGGGCACAGGGCGCCACCGCACCAACGCAGGAGGCGCGGTGCCCGACGAACGGGCACCGCGCCTCCTGCGATGCGGAGCCGACCAGCAATGCTGGTCAGCGGATCCCGACGACTACGCGGGCACGCCCACGGTCGCCGGGTCCTCGTTCGAGCCGGGCGCCTCGGGCGAGACGCCGGCACGCACGCGCGAGCCGAGGATCGGGTCGACCGAGTTCCAGTACTGGAACACGCGCTCGAGCAGGTCGGGACGGGTGACCTTCGACACGTGGCCGACGATGTTGGCGACGAGGCGGTCGCGCTGCTCGTCGTCCATCACGTCGCGGACGAGCGCGCCGGCCTGGCCGAAGTCGTCGTCCTCCGGGTGCAGCGTCGCGGCCGAGCGGACGAGCTCGCCGTCGCTCTCCCAGCCGGGGGTCTCGCCCGCGGCCTGCGGGGAGCCCGCGGGGCCGCCGACCGAGTTCGGCGCGTAGACCGGCACGGTGGCGTCGCTGAAGCTGTAGCGCGCGGCGCCGTCCTTCGAGTACGAGTGCACCTCGTTCCTCGGCGCGTTGACGGGCAGCTGCTGGTGGTTGACGCCCACGCGGTAGCGGTGCGCGTCGGCGTAGCTGAAGATGCGCGCGAGCAGCATCTTGTCGGGGCTGGTCGCGATGCCGGGCACGAAGTTCGAGGGCGCGAACGCGGCCTGCTCGATCTGCGCGAAGTAGTTCTCCGGGTTGCGGTTCAGCGTCATCTTGCCGACCTCGATGAGCGGGTAGTCGCTGTGCGGCCAGACCTTCGTCAGGTCGAAGGGGTTGAAGCGGTAGCTCGCGGCGTCGGCGTAGGGCATGACCTGCACGGACATCGTCCAGGTCGGGAACTCCTCGCGCTCGATCGCGGCGGACAGGTCGCGGATGTGGAAGTCCGCGTCCTCGCCGGCGATGCGGTCGGCGTCGGCCTGCGTGAGGATCTCGTTGCCCTGGTCGGACTTGAAGTGGTACTTGACCCACGAGCGCTCGCCCGCCGCGTTGATCCACTGGTAGGTGTGCGAGCCGAAGCCGTCCATCATGCGCCACGACGCGGGCAGGCCGCGGTCGCCCATCAGCCAGGTCACCTGGTGGGCCGACTCGGGCGAGAGGGTCCAGAAGTCCCACTGCATGTCGTGGTCGCGCAGGTGCGAGCCGGGCAGGCGCTTCTGCGAGTGGATGAAGTCGGGGAACTTGATGCCGTCGCGGATGAAGAAGACGGGCGTGTTGTTGCCGACGAGGTCGTAGTTGCCCTCGCTCGTGTAGAACTTCAGCGCGAAGCCGCGGGGGTCGCGCCAGGTGTCGGGGCTGCCCTGCTCGCCGGCGACGGTCGAGAAGCGGGCGAGCATCTCGGTCTCGACGCCGGGCTGGAACAGCGCGGCGCGGGTGTACTGCGAGACGTCGCCGGTGGTGACGAACGTGCCGAAGGCGCCGCCGCCCTTGGCGTGCACGATGCGCTCCGGCACCTTCTCGCGGTTGAAGTTGGCGAGCTTCTCGACCAGTGCGTGGTCGTGCAGCACGATGGGGCCGTCGGCCCCGACGGTCTGCGAGTGCTCGTCGCTGGCGATCGGTGCGCCGTTGTCGGTGGTCGTGATCGGTGTCGTGTCGGTCATGACTCCTCTTTCCGTTCGGTGTTCAGTCGCGGGTTGCGTGAGACCCGGCGCGCGGCCGGGAAGGAGGGGAGGGCTGTGCCCTGCGCAGGAGGTGCGGTGCAGCTCAGGAGGCGCGCCCCGCGCCGGCGAGGCCGGTCGCGTCGAGGCCGGTCGCGTCCAGGCCGGTCGCGTCCAGCACCGGCACGCCTGCACCGGCCGTGCCGGTGACGACCTCGCCGTCGAGCGGCGCGTCCTCCGCGGCACGGCAGGCCGGGCAGAGTCCCCAGAAGGTCACCTCGGCGGTCTGCACGGTGAAGCCGGAGTCGTTCGAGGGGGTCAGGCACGGCGCGTGGCCGACGACGCAGTCGACGTCGGCGATGCTGCCGCAGACGCTGCAGACCACGTGGTGGTGGTTGTCGCCGGTGCGCAGCTCGTAGAGCGCGGCAGAGCCGGCTGGCTCGATGCGACGGACCAGCCCGGCGCCCGTGAGGGCCGCGAGCACGCCGTAGACCGCCTGCAGGGAGGTGCCCGGCAGCCCCAGCGCGACGCGGGCGAAGACGACGTCGGCCGGGGCGTGCGGCAGCCCGTCGAGGGCGTCGAGCACGGCGAGGCGCGGCGCGGTCACCCGCAGGCCGGCAGCCCGGAGGCGCTCGGTGCTCTCGCTCGTCGTCGTCATGTCCCCATCTAAGCACGCTTCCCTTGAGTTGTTCAAAACAGGCCGGGAACGGGCGTGTCCGCCCCGAGCGGGCCGCCGCAGCAGCCCGGTGGCGACGGACCCGCCCGCCGCGACGGCCGCACCGCGCACCGGCCCGTTCTGGGGGATGTCGCACCGGGGTCGCCCCGCCTAGCGTGGGGCGCGGGATGGCACCCAGACGACACCCGAGGAGCACCACGTGACCAGGACGGTCGACCACGACAGCACCGGCACGCCCGGCGCCCGCCCGAGCACGGGCAGCGCCGTCGCCGGCGTGCACCAGCACGGCTACGAGCGGCTCCGCCCCGTGATGAAGCTCTGGTACCTCTGGTGGCTCTCCCGGTCGCGCCACGTCCTCTCGCCCCGCGACGAGCCCACCTCGCGCACCTCGGCCCGCGACGCCGACACGGTCCTCATCGTCGGCAACGGCCCCGCGCACGGCTGGGGAGTCTCCACCCACGACCAGGCGCTCGTCGGCCAGCTGTCCCGCGCCTCCTCGGAGGCCACCGGCCGCCCCTGCTCCGTCGACTACGTCGGCGACGAGATGATGAGCATCGAGTCGACCCGCGCCTGGATCCGCGACACCGACCTCGGCCTCTACGACACCGTCGTGGTGCTGGTCGGGCTGAACGACGCCGTGCGCCTGACGCCCCTCGACGTCTGGGAGCGCGAGCTGCGCCTCCTCGTCTCGACCATCGCCCGCCGCAGCCACCCGACCGCGCGCACCGTGCTCGTCGGAGTGCCGCCGGTCCGCTCGGCGAAGGCCTTCGACAACCTGCTGGGCTCGGTCGCCGAGCAGCACGGCGAGCGCATGAACGCCCTCACCGAGCTGGTCGCCTCCGAGGCGGGCCTCGAGTACTTCCGCCTGCCGGCCGGCCTCCGGCGCCCCGACTCCCCGCACGGCTGCGCCGAGGGCTACCGCCGCTGGGCGCAGACCATCGCGCACCGAATCGCGCCGACCCTCGACCGCGTGCACCAGGGACAGCTCGACGAGCGCCTGCCGCGGCACCTGCCGCAGCGCAGCTTCGAGTGGAGCGGCGGCGAGCGCCTGGTCCAGCAAGCCGCGACCGGCGGCTCCGACGCGCTCAAGGACCTGGCGAAGGAGGCGGAGGCCGAGTTCGGCGTCGACGTCGCGGTCGTCAGCATGCTCGACGGCAGCAAGCTCTGGTACGCCATGAACACCGAGCTGCTGCCGGTGTCGATCCCCCGCGAGCTGACCTTCTGCGACGTCACCGTCGCCGCAGACGACGTGGTCGTCGTCGAGGACGCTCGCAAGGACGAGCGCTTCGCCGACAACCCGTACCTCGATCTCAACCACGGGTACTTCTACGCGGGGCACCCGATCCACTCGTCGACCGGCGAGACGATCGGCACGTTCTGCCTGCACAACACGCGGCCCCGCAAGGCGTCGTCGGTCTCGCCGGAGAAGCTGCGCGAGTTCGCGCTGCGCGCCGAGGCGGAGCTGCAGAGCTACGAGCCGGCGCCCGCCGCGCCTCAGCCGCTGACGCGCCGCGCCCGCCGCGAGGCCGAGGAGCGTGCCGCGGCCGCGGCTGGCACCCCGGCCGCCACCTTCGGCTTCCCCGTCTAGCGCGCGGCCGCCGTCGAGCCGACCTCCCGGCGCTCAGTCGCCGCGCCGCACCTGCTTCACATAGCGGTAGACCGTGGGCTCGGACACGTGCAGCGCGTCGGCCACCTGCGCCACCGCGCCCTTGAGCAGGAACACCCCCGCCCGCTCGAGCTCGCGCACGGCGGCGACCTTCTCGTCGGGCGTCATGCGGTGCGGCTCGACGCCCTGCGCCGCGACGATCCGGGCCACGCCGTCGAGCGCGAGCTCGTCCACGTTCGTGCTGAGCCGCTCGACGACGCCGGCCGACGAGGCAGAACGGGCACCGTCGCCGGTGCCGCCCGCGCCGCCCGCACCCTCCAGCCCTGCACCGGCGCCCCCCGCGCCTGCCGCCTGCGCGCCCTTGACGAGGCCGGTCGTCGCGGTGATCGCCGCGAGCAGGTCGCGGGCCCGGGTCAGCGGCTCGTCGTCGATGTTGAGGCAGAGCATCCCCACGACGTCGCCGCCCCCGTCGCGGATGAAGAAGGTCGACGAGCGGAACGTGCCGCCGGTGCGCGACTCCGCCAGGTAGTTCGCGAGGTAGTCGCGGTCGTCGTGCTCGTGGTTCTGCAGCACCTTGAGCACGAGGTCGGTCGCGGGGCCGCCGACGCTGCGGCCGCTGACGTGCCCGTTCGTGAGGGCGACGATCGAGCGGCTGAGGTCGCTCGTGTCGTGCAGCACGATCTCGGTGCGCGGGCCGAGCAGCTCGGCGAGGAAGTCCATCAGCGGCAGGTACGGCCCGAACTCGGTCCGGAGCACGCGGCTGCGGTCGACCACGGTGGCGCTGCTGGCTGTCGTCATGGGCCCCAGGTTACCGGTGTGTAACAGATTCGTCGCATTGTGATAATTTTCTCTCATCGTGCCGAGAGATCGGCTAGCTTCCGATGACCGACGACGCTCACGAAAGGCTCGACCATGACCCGATCGACCACCACCAGGCCCCGCCTCCGCCCTGCCCTCTGGGGCTCCGTCGCGACGGGCGCCGTCCTGGCCCTCACGCTCACCGCGTGCGGCGGCCCGAGCGCCCCGCAGCCCGGCGGCGCGACGGGCGACGCCTCGTCGTCGGCGTCCTCGACGATCCCCGACACGAGCGCGCTGCTCGACGCCGTCGAGGTCGACGACGCGCTCGCCTCGCAGCTCCCCTCCGACATCGCCGACGCCGGCACCCTCTCGGTCGGATCGAACGTGCAGTCCGCGCCGAACAACTTCTACGCGGCCGACGGCTCGACCGTCATCGGCTCCGACCACGACCTGATCACGGCGATCGGCAAGAAGCTCGGCCTCGAGGTCGAGTACCAGAACCAGGACTTCGGCTCGCTGATCACGAGCCTCCAGTCCGGCCGCGTCGACGTCACCATCGCCGCGATGAACGACACCGCCGAGCGCCAGCAGGCCATCGACTTCGTCGACTACCTCACCTCGGGCATCACCCTGATGGTGCAGAAGGGCAACCCGGCCGACATCACCGGCCCCGACACCCTCTGCGGCAAGACCATCGCTGTCGTCACGGGCACCAGCCAGCAGGAGTTCGCCGAGGCGACGAGCACCCAGTGCGAGTCGGACGGCGAGGAGCCGCTCGAGATCACCGTCACCGACAGCGACGCCCAGAACCAGACCCAGCTGCGCACCGGCCGCATCGACGCCATCGTCAACGACCTGCCGAGCGCCGTCTACATCTCGAAGACCGCCCAGGACGGCCAGGCCTTCGAGGTCGTGCCCGGCGACGTCATCGACGGCGCGCCCTACGGCATCGGCGTCAACAAGGACGACCCTGAGCTGCGCGACGCCATCGCCGCGGCGCTCGACTCGCTGATCGAGGACGGCACCTACGGCGAGGTCCTCGACGCCTGGGGCATCACCTCCGGCAGCGTCACCGAGGCGACCGTCAACGGGGGCAAGTAGCCGTGACGGAGCCCGCATCGCGGGCCGGGGCCGACACGGTCGACCCGGCCCGCGCCTCCTCGGCGGGGCGCGAGCTGCTGCCGCAGGTGCGCCTCAAGCACTGGGGCCGCTGGGTGAGCGCGGCGGTCATCGTCGTGGTGCTCGTCGCGCTCGCCTACGGGGCGTCGCAGGGCGACATCGCGTACGGCGACATCCCGTACTACCTGATCTCGCCGATCATCCTGCAGGGCCTCGTCGGCACCCTCGTGCTCGCGGTCGTCGCGCAGGTCAGCGCCGTCGTGATCGGCGTCGTGATCGCCCTGATGCGCATCTCGAAGAACCCCGTGGCGCAGGCCTTCGCGGCCGGCTACACCTGGCTGTTCCGCGGCCTGCCCGTGCTGCTGCAGATCCTGCTCTGGTACAACCTGGCGCTGATCTTCCCGCGGCTGACCGTCGGGGTCCCGTTCACCGACGTGGTGTTCCTCGACGTCAGCACGAACGACGTCATGACGACCTTCGTCGCCGCGTTCCTCGGGCTGGCCCTCAACGAGAGCGCCTACATGGCCGAGATCGTGCGGGCGGGGCTGAAGAGCGTCGACCGCGGCCAGATCGAGGCGGCGCAGTCGATCGGGCAGACCCCGATGCAGCGCATGGCCCGCATCGTGCTGCCCCAGGCGATGCGCATCATCATCCCGCCGACCGGCAACGACTTCATCAACATGCTCAAGGGGACGGCGATGGCGTCGGTCATCGGCTACCTCGAGCTCATCAAGGCCGCGAACAACATCTCGTCGTTCAACCTCCAGGTGATGGAGACGCTGATCGCCGCCGCGATCTGGTACATGGTCATCGTCAGCGTCGCGAGCGTCGGCCAGTTCTACCTCGAGCGCAGCTTCGACCGGCAGGACCGCCGCCCCGGCGGCCCGCCGAACGCCCGCGCGCTGCGCCGCAAGGTCGCTGCCGACCTCGGCCGCGCCCCCCTCGTGAGGAGCACCCCGTGACCGCGACGCCCACCCCGACCGCAGGAGGCGCGGCGCCCGCCGCCGACGCCGCTCCCGTCCTCGAGGCCCTCGGCATCGGCAAGTCGTACGGCAGCCACGAGGTGCTGCGCGACGTCTCGATGACGGTGCGCAGCGGCGAGGTCGTCTGCATCATCGGCCCGTCCGGCGCGGGCAAGTCGACGTTCCTCCGCACGCTCAACCGCCTCGAGGAGCCCGACGCCGGCGAGGTCTGGGTCGGCGGCGAGCCGATGGGCTTCGAGCTGCGCGACGGCGTGCTGCACGAGCTGAGCGAGCGCAGGCTGTCCGCGCAGCGGGCACGCACCGCGATGGTGTTCCAGCACTTCAACCTGTTCCCGCACCTGACCGTGCTCGGCAACGTGCTCGAGGGACCGGTGCGCGTGCAGCGTCGATCCGCGAAGGAGGCGCGGGCCGAGGCCGTCGCGATCCTCGAGCGGGTGGGCCTCGGCGACAAGGTCGACGCCTACCCCGGCCAGCTCTCGGGCGGGCAGCGGCAGCGGGTCGCGATCGCGCGGGCCGTCGCGATGAAGCCGCTGTTCCTGCTCTTCGACGAGCCGACGTCGGCGCTGGACCCCGAGCTCGTCGGCGAGGTGCTCAAGGTGATGGGCGACCTGGCCCGCGACGGCATGACCATGCTCGTCGTGACGCACGAGATCCAGTTCGCCCGCGAGGTCGCCGACCGCGTCGTCTTCATGGCCGACGGCGGCATCGTCGAGCAGGGGCCGGTCGAGCAGGTGCTCGGCGCCCCGCGCGAGGCGCGCACGCGGCAGTTCCTCCAGCGGGTGCTGAAGTGACCTCGGACCTTCCTGGGACCCCGGGTGCCCTCGACACCTACCTGTCGTCGTTCGCGGAGCCGGTCGGCTACCTCAACTTCGGCAGCTACGGACCGCCCTCCCGCGACGTCGTCGAGACGATCGGGCGGCTCGCGGCCGCGGCGAGCGCCGGGGTCCCGTCGTCCGGCCTGCACGCCGAGGACGAGCGTGCCCTCGCCGCGGTCTCGCGCCTCACGGGCGTCGACCGAGCCGGCGTCGCCCTCGCGGGGAGCACCTCCCTCGGGCTGATGCAGGTCGCGTTCGGCCTGCCGCGCGGCGAGGTCGTCGTGAGCCAGGCCGAGTTCCCGTCGAACCTGTACGCCTGGTGGCGCTCGGAGGAGGCGGGACTCACCACGGTGCGGCACCTGCCCCCGGTGCCGGGGCAGCCGCTCGCGCCCGTGACGCCCGAGCGCGTCGCCGAGGCCGTCGGCTCGTACACGGTCGCCGTCGCGGTGAGCGCGGTCGACTTCCGCACCGGCACGGTCGCCGACCTCGCGGGCCTCCGGGAGGCCGCCGGCGACCGCCTCCTCGTGGTCGACGGCATCCAGGGCTTCGGCGTCCTCGACGCCGACTGGTCGCTCGCCGACGCCCTCGTCGTCGGCGGCCAGAAGTGGCTCCGGGCGGGCTGGGGCACGGGCTTCGTCGCCCTGTCCCCGCGGGCGCTCGACCGCCTCCGGCCGGTGCTCGGCGGCTGGACCGGCGTCGAGGGGCCGTCGCGCTACGACGGCGTGCCGCACGCCGCCCTCTCCGGGGCCCAGCGCTTCTCGGTCACGAACGGCTCGCCGTTCGCCTCGGGCGCTCTCGCCACCGCCCTCGAGCAGCTCGAGCGGGTCGGCGTCGACGTCGTCGCGTCCCGGGTCGCCGACACGGCGGGCGACCTGGTCGCGCGCCTCGACGCCGCCGGGGTGCCCGTGCTCTCCCCCGTCGAGCGACAGCGCCGGGCCGGCATCGTCGTCGCCGGCGTGCCTGCGGGCGAGGCCGCGCCCGTCGGCGCCCGGCTCGACGCAGCCGGGGTCACGGCGACCGTGCACGGCGACGACCGCGTGCGCCTCAGCGTGCACGCCACCACCACCCCGGCCGCGCTCGACGCGGCCCTGACCGTCCTGGGAGGACGCACATGACCACTGCAGACGACACCCGCACCGACGCCCGCACCGACGTCCGCACCGACGCCCGGCCCGGCTCCCCGCTCCGCGCCGTGCACACCGACGCCGCCCCCGCCGCCGTGGGCGCCTACTCGCAGGCCGTCGTCGTCGGCGACCTCGTCTTCGTCTCCGGCCAGCTGCCGATCGACCCGGCGACGGGCGAGTTCGCGGGACCGGGGGTGCGCGAGGAGGCGGCCCAGTCGCTCCGCAACGGCGCCGCCGTGCTCGAGGCGGCCGGCTCGGGCATCGCGCACGTCGTCAAGACGACGGTGCTGCTCGCCGACATCGGCGACTTCGCCGTCGTGAACGAGGTCTACGCCGAGGTCTTCTCCGCGGGCGGCGGCGTGCTGCCGGCGCGTGCCGCGTACCAGGTCGGCGCGCTGCCGAAGGGCGCGCGGGTCGAGATCGAGTTCGTGGGGGCCGTCGTCCGCTGACCGGCGGCCGCGGCGGCCGCGGCTACGGCAGGGGAAAAGGGGCGGCGGCGTGGGCCGACCCCTGCGACGTCCCTTCTCCCCCACATCCGTGTCGACCACCGAGCCCCCGACCCGGCCGCGCCGGCGAGTCACCGGGTCCTCCCCGAGGAGGAATTCACCGACCGGTCTCCCCACCCGGTCCCGGTCCTCGCTACGGTGCGGAGATGAGCACGTCGACGGAGCGCCACCTGCACGGCCAGGTCCGCACCTCGGGTGCCGCACCGAGCAGCACCGACGCGTCGGGCGCCTCCCCGGCTCCGCCCGCCGACGCCCTGGCGGGCCGCGACCTCGTCGTCGACCTCGCCCGCGTCGTCTGCGTGCTGCTCGTGGTCGTCATCCACGTGCTGATGGTCGGCGTCGGCCGCGACCCCGACGGCGCGGTCGTCGCGTCGCAGCCCCTGCAGCAGCAGCCGTGGTTCGCGTTCTCGACCTGGGTCGGCCAGATCATGCCGCTCTTCTTCGTCGTCGGCGGCTTCGCGAGCGCGACCGCCTGGGCGAGCACGCAGCGACGAGGAGGCGACGGTGCGGACTTCGTGCGCGGTCGCCTCCTGCGCCTCGCCCGTCCCGCCGCCGCGCTCTTCGTGGTGCTCGCCGTCGCCCTGGCGGTCGCCACGCTGCTCGGGGTCGACCCGGCCCTGCTCGACACGGCCGTCACCGGCATCGGCACCCCGCTCTGGTTCCTCGCCGCGTACGGCATCACGCAGGTGGCCGTGCCCGTGATGGCCCGGCTGCACGCCACGCGACCCGCGGCGACCTTCGTCGGGCTCGCGACGGCGGCCCTGCTCGTCGACTCGGTCCGGTACACGACGCTCGTGACCGACGTCGGCCTGCTCAACCTCGTGTTCGTGTGGCTGTTCGTGCAGCAGCTGGGGTTCGCGTACGCGAGCGGGTGGTTCGGGCGTGCCCCGCGCCTCCTGCTGGCGGGCATCGCGCTCGCCTGCGCCGCGTCGTTGCCGGTGCTGACGACCGTGGGCCCGTGGTCCGACGACATGCTGACGAACCTGAACCCGCCGGCCGTGCCGCTGATGGTGCTCGGCGTCGGGCAGATCTGCGTGCTGACGCTGCTGCACCCCGCACTCGCACGGCTGATGACGACCCGAGCCGCGCGCACCGTCGTCTTCGCGGTCGGCAGCCGGGGCATGACGATCTACCTCTGGCACCTGCCGCTGCTGATCGCCGTCACCGGCCTGGTCCTGGCGACGGGCGGGCCGTTGCCCGAGCCGGCGTCGGCGTCCTGGTGGTGGACGCGGATCCCCGTCGTGCTGCTCGTGCTCGGCCTCGCGTGCGCGCTGTCGCTCGTCGTCGGACGCCTCGAGGGGGCACCGCGGCCCGTGCCCTCGGGGCACCGCCGCCCGAGCACGCTCGTCGTCGCGGTGTCGGGCGTGCTCGTCGTCGCGCCGCCGTTCGCGGTGATGCTCGACGGCCTCGACCTGCGGAACGCGATCGCCGGTGCCGTGGCGCTCCCGGCGGCGCTCTGGCTGCTCGGCCGCACGCGACCCCGGCCGTCGTAGGGGCCCGCGGGGGAGAGAAGGGTGACGCCCGGCCGACGGGGGGATCGGCCGGGCGTCCTACGGTGTCGGGCGGATCAGGAACCCTCGACCGGAGCGGCAGGGGACCCGATCACGAGGCCCTGTTCCTGCTGCTGAGATCAATGGTGCGTCCCGATCCGATGACGACGCTGGGAGCCGCCTACCGATCTGCTGATCACCGTCGACACCGGCCGGGCCGGCAGGTGGCCCCGCGCGAGGACGGCATCCGACGCCCGGCCGGGCAGCACCGTCCCGATAGACTCGCGGAGTCCACCCGCTGCCAGCCCGCAGGAGTTGAAACGTGCCCACAATCGTCGTCGAGGTCATGCCCAAGGCTGAACTGCTCGATCCCCAGGGCAAGGCCGTGGTCGGTGCCCTCTCCCGTCTCGGCCTGAACGATCCCGACAAGACCGCGCAGTTCACCGACGTCCGCATCGGCAAGCGCTTCGAGCTGACCGTCGAGGGCGAGGTGACGGAGGCGGTCCTCGCCGACGTGCGCACCCTCGCCGACGACGTGTTGTCGAACTCGGTCATCGAAGACGTGGTGAGCATCACCGTGCTCGACGCCGCTCCCGCCGTCTGATGCGCGTCGGCGTCGTCACCTTCCCCGGCTCGCTCGACGACCGCGACGCCCAGCGCGCGGTCCGCCTCGCGGGCGGCGAGCCCGTCGCCCTCTGGCACGGCGACCACGACCTGCAGGGCGTCGAGGCGATCATCCTGCCCGGCGGGTTCAGCTACGGCGACTACCTGCGCGCCGGTGCCATCGCCTCCTTGTCGCCGATCATGACCGAGGTCGTCGACGCGGCGAACGCGGGCATGCCCGTGCTCGGCATCTGCAACGGCTTCCAGATGCTGGCGGAGGCGCGGCTCATCCCCGGCGCCCACACCCGCAACGCGCACCAGCAGTTCATCCGCCGCGACCAGGTCCTCCGCGTCGAGAACGCGTCGACCGACTGGACGAACGGCTTCGCCGAGGGGCAGGAGATCACGATCCCCCTCAAGAACGCCGACGGCCGGTTCATCGCGGACGACGAGACGATCAAGCGGATCGAGGGCGAGGGGCAGGTCGCCTTCCGCTACGTCGGCGTCAACCCCAACGGCTCGATGGACGACATCGCCGGCGTCTCGAACGCCCGCGGCAACGTCGTCGGCCTGATGCCCCACCCCGAGCACGCCACCGAGCCCGGCTTCGGCCCCGACATGCCCGACGCGATGTCGAGCGGCGTCGACGGCCTCACGTTCTTCACGTCCGTCATCGAGAGGGCCCTGTCCAAGTGAGCACCGAGAACGACCGCGCCGAGCTGATCGACGTCCGCCCCGAGGGTCCGAAGCCCGACACCACCGCCGACGCGGCCGCGACGCCCGACAAGCACCAGCCCTACGAGGCGCTCGGCCTCAAGGCCGACGAGTACGCGCAGATCCGCGAGATCCTCGGCCGCCGCCCCACGAGCGGCGAGCTGGCGATGTACTCGGTGATGTGGAGCGAGCACTGCTCCTACAAGTCGAGCAAGATCTACCTCCGCCAGTTCGGCCAGAAGGTCTCGCCGGCGATGACGAAGGACCTGATGGTCGGCATGGGCGAGAACGCCGGCGTCGTCGACGTGGGAGGCGGCTGGGCGGTGACCTTCAAGGTCGAGTCCCACAACCACCCCAGCTACATCGAGCCGTTCCAGGGCGCCGCGACCGGCGTCGGCGGCATCGTCCGCGACATCATCTCCATGGGCGCCCGTCCGGTCGCGGTGATGGACCAGCTGCGGTTCGGCGCGATCGACGCCCCCGACACGCAGCGCGTCGTCGACGGCGTCGTGCAGGGCATCAGCTTCTACGCGAACTGCCTCGGCCTGCCGAACATCGGCGGCGAGACCTACTTCGACGCCGTCTACCAGGGCAACCCGCTGGTCAACGCGCTCGCGGTCGGCGTCCTCCGCCACGAGGACCTGCACCTCGCCAACGCCAAGGGCGTGGGCAACAAGGTCGTGCTCTTCGGGGCGCGCACCGGCGGCGACGGCATCGGCGGCGCCTCCATCCTCGCCTCCGACACGTTCTCGTCGGGCGGCCCGACGAAGCGCCCCTCGGTGCAGGTGGGCGACCCGTTCGCCGAGAAGGTGCTCATCGAGTGCTGTCTCGAGCTGTTCCGCGGCGAGCTCGTCGAGGGCATCCAGGACCTCGGAGCGGCCGGCATCAGCTGCGCCACCTCCGAGCTGGCCTCGAACGGCGACGGCGGCATGTTCATCGAGCTCGACGACGTGCTGCTCCGCGACCCCTCGCTCACCGCTGAGGAGATCCTGATGAGCGAGAGCCAGGAGCGGATGATGGCAGTCGTCAGCCCCGACAAGCTCGACGCGTTCCTCGCGGTCACCGCGAAGTGGGACGTCGAGACGAGCGTGCTCGGCGAGGTCACCGACACCGGCCGGCTGGTCATCAACTGGCACGGGGAAGAGATCGTCAACGTCGACCCGCGCACCGTCGCGGTCGACGGCCCGGTCTACGAGCGTCCCGTCGCCTACCCGTCCTGGATCGACGCCCTGCAGGCGGACACGGCGGCGACCCTGCCGCGTCCGACCGACCCCGAGGAGGTGCGGGCCCAGTTCCTGCAGCTGCTCGGCTCCCCCAACCTGGCCGACAAGAGCTGGGTCACGAACCAGTACGACACCTATGTGCTCGGCAACACGGCCCTGAGCTTCCCCGACGACGGCGGCATGGTCCGGGTCGACGAGGAATCGGGGCTCGGCTTCGCCATCGCGACCGACGCCAACGGCCGTTGGTGCCAGCTCGACCCGAAGCAGGGCGCCCGTCTGGCCCTCGCCGAGGCGTACCGGAACGTCGCCGTCACGGGTGCCGTGCCGGCCGCCGTCACCGACTGCCTCAACTTCGGCAGCCCGGAGGACCCGGAGGTCATGTGGCAGTTCTCGCAGGCCGTCGAGGGCCTGTCCGACGCCTGCCTCGAGCTCGAGATCCCCGTCACGGGCGGCAACGTGTCGTTCTACAACCAGACCGGCACGAAGCCCATCTTCCCGACCCCCGTGGTCGGCGTCCTCGGCGTGATCCAGGACGTCGCGAAGCGCGTGCCCTCCGGCTGGCAGGACGACGGCGACAACATCTACCTGCTCGGCACCTCCTCCTTGGAGCTCGACGGCTCCGCCTGGGCCGGCACCGTGCACGACCACCTCGGCGGACGCCCGCCGGCCGTCGACCTCGGGGCTGAGAAGCAGCTCGCGGGGCTGCTCGCCGCCGGTGCCGACCAGTCGCTCATCGCGTCGGCGCACGACCTCAGCGACGGCGGCCTCGCGCAGGCCCTGGCCGAGGCGGTGCTGCGCTTCGGCGTCGGCGCCCGCGTCTACCTGGGCGAGCTGCTCGAGCGCGACGGCCTCGACGTGGCGGCGACGCTCTTCACGGAGTCGACCGGACGCGTGGTCGTGTCGGTGCCCCGTGAGGACGACGTCAAGTTCCGCGGCCTGTGCGAGGGCCGGGGCTACCCGGTCGCCCGCATCGGCGTGACGGACGCGTCCTCGCAGTCGCTCGAGATCCAGGACGTCTTCACGGTCTCGCTCGACGAGCTCCGCAGCACGCACCGCGGCACCCTCCCGGCCCGCTTCGGAGCCACCATCCCGCAGTAGGCGCCGCCCGTACCGCCCGAAGGCCCCTGCCGACCGGCAGGGGCCTTCGTGCATCCCCACCCCGCGTCGGCGCACGAAGCGCCGCCGCCCCCACCCACGTCGCCGAAGGAGGCGCGCGAAGCGCCGCCGCCCCCGCTGCTGCTGCTGCTGCTGCTGCTGGGAACGCTGCACCGGCGTTCGTGCACTGCACCCGGTCTAGTCCCGGTGCAGTGCACGAAACCCGGTGCGCTCCTCCTGCCCGAGTCCCCGCGCCCGATCACTCTCAGATTTGAGAGTGATCGGGCACACCCGAGCCACACTCACGGGGCTCACGCCGCCGTGGATGCAGATCTGTCTCGCTCTGGGCCCCACGGCCGAAGGAGGCGCGCGAAGCGCCGCCGCCCCCACCCACGTCGCCGAAGGAGGCGCGCGAAGCGCCGCCGCCCCCACCCACGTCGCCGAAGGAGGCGCGCGAAGCGCCGCCGCCCCCACCCACGTCGCCGAAGGAGGCGCGCGAAGCGCCGCCGCTCTGCCCCTGTCGCCGAAGGAGGCGCGCGAAGCGCCGCCGCCCGAAGGCCCGCCGGGCGCAGCCCGGCAGCCGCCGGCAGGCGGCCAGACGAGCACGAACAGCAAATCCCCCGGTCCGACGAGGACACAGGGGATGAATTTGCTGGGGTACCTGGACTCGAACCAAGAACAACTGAACCAGAATCAGTCGTGTTGCCAATTACACCATACCCCAATGACGTCGACCGCCAGGTCTACATCACTGCGGCCCATCAGATGAGCCAGCGTCTACTGTACACGATCTCCGAGCTCGTCGAGGCCACCGATCAGGTCGCGGTTGATCACCGCGGCGACTCGCGCCCCGGAGCCGGCCGCGACGATGAGCTGCTGCGGCCCAGGTGCCGTGGACTCGCCGGCGGCGTAGAGCCCCGGCACCGAGGTACGCCCGTGGTCGTCGACGACCAGCAGGCCGTCCTCGTCGAGGTCGGCACCGAGAGGCGCGACGTACTCGAGCTTGCCGGCCCAGGCGGGGCGGACGAATCCGCCCTCGCGCGGCACGACCTCGCCGCCCTCGAGCTCGACTCCGGTGAGCCCCTCGCGGCCGCCCTGCAGCGACGCGATGGGACGGCGGTCGACGCGGATCCCGCGGGAGGCGAGCTGCGCCTCCTCGGCCTCGGTCACCGCGTCGGCGGAGCCGTGGGTGAAGACGACCAGGTCGTCGCTCCACTGCGACAGCAGCAGCGCACGCTCGGCCAGGTCGGGGTGCTCCCCGATGACGGCGAGTGCCTGGTCGCGCTTGCCGTAGCCGTCGCACTCGATGCAGCTGTGCACGAAGGTGCCGTAGAAGGCCCGCAGCCCGTCGATCGCCGGCAGGGTCTCCTGCAGCCCGGTGGCGACCAGCACCACGTCGGCGACGGCCCGGCTCTGCTGCCCCCGGAACTCGCAGTCGACGACGAACCCGTCGTCACCGCGGCTGATGCTCGTGGCCATCGTCTGCCAGTGCTCGCCCTCCTCGTACGACAACAACTCCTCACGGCCGAGCTTGCGCAGCTCGAGGGGAGAGATGCCGTCGCGGGTGAGGTACCCGTGCGACCGCAGGGTCGCCGAGTTCCGCGGGCGGTTGCTGTCGACCAGCAGCACGCGACGCCGGGCGCGGACGAGGTTCAGCGCGGCGCTGAGACCCGCCGGCCCTCCCCCGACGACGACGACGTCCCAGCGCGGGTCCGCTGGGGGCACGTCGACACCGACCTCGGTCATGATCGCTCGAGGAGGCGCCGGATGCGCGCCTGCGTCGACTCCCGACCCAGGATCTCCATCGACTCGAACAGCGGCGGGCTCACCCGCCGCCCCGAGAGCGCGACGCGCAGCGGGCCGTAGGCGACCCGCGGCTTCAGGCCGAGGTCGTCGACGAGCGCCGCCTTCAACGCGTCCTGGATCGCGGCATGGGTCCATTCCTGCACCCCGTCGAGGGCAGCCGAGGAGGCGCGCAGCACGTCGGCGGACGACTCCGGCAGCGAGGCCGTCGCGTCGGCGTCGTACTCGAGCTCGTCGTCGGCCGTGAAGAGGAACGACAGCATCCCGCGCGCCTCGCCGAGCAGCGTCATGCGCTCCTGGACGAGCGGTGCGGCCTGGGCGAGCACTGCGGCCTCGGCTTCGGTCGGCGGGTCGCTGACGACGCCGTCGAGGTAGGGCAGCAGGCGCTGCGTGAAGTCGCCGACCTCGAGGAGGCGGATGTGATCGCCGTTGATCGACTCCGCCTTCTTGAGGTCGAAGCGAGCCGGATTGGGGTTCACGTCCGTCACGTCGAAGGCCGCGACCATCTCGTCGAGGCTGAACACGTCACGGTCGTGCGACAGCGACCAGCCGAGCAACGACAGGTAGTTGACCAGGCCCTCGGGGACGAAGCCGCGGTCGCGGTGGTGGAACAGGTTCGAGGCAGGGTCGCGCTTCGACAGCTTCTTGTTGCCCTCGCCCATCACGTAGGGCAGGTGGCCGAAGCGCGGCACGAACTCCGTGACGCCGAGCTCGACCAACGCCTCGTACAGGGCGATCTGGCGAGGCGTCGACGAGAGCAGGTCCTCGCCGCGCAGCACGTGGGTGATGCCCATCAGAGCATCGTCGACGGGGTTGACGAACGTGTAGAGCGGGACGCCGTTCGGACGGACCACGACGAAGTCGGAGAACGAGCCGGCGGGGAACGTGATCTCGCCACGCACCAGGTCGTCGAAGCTGAGGTCGCGGTCGGGCACACGCAGACGGAGCGCCGGCTGACGCCCCTCCTCCTTGTAGGACGCACGCTGCTCGTCCGTGAGGTCGCGCTCGAAGTTGTCGTAGCCCTGCTTGGGGTCTCGACCGGCAGCGATGTTGCGCGCCTCGATCTCCTCACCCGTCGCGTAGCTCTCGTAGAGCAGGCCGCGCTCGAGGAGCCTGTCGATGATGTCGCGGTAGATGTCGTGGCGCAGCGACTGCCGGTACGGCGCATGCGGCCCGCCGACGTCGACGCCCTCGTCCCAGTCGAGCTTGAGCCAGCGCAGGCCGTCGAGGATCTGCTCGTAGCTCTCCTCGCTGTCGCGACTGGCGTCGGTGTCCTCGATGCGGAACACGAGCGTGCCGCCGTGGTGCCTCGCGTACGCCCAGTTGAACAGGGCAGTGCGGATGAGACCCACGTGAGGAGTCCCGGTGGGAGAGGGGCAGAACCGCACGCGCACATCGGCGCCGGAGGCGGTGGAGAAGGGAGCAGACATCGGTCACGATCCTACCGGCGCAGCCCCGCTTCTCGGGGCCCGCTCTCAGCGACCTGCCCCTGCTGGCTGTCCGTCGTCGGCTGACCACTACCGGGTTAACAAGAAGAGCCCCTCCAGTGGAGGGGCTCTTCTGTAAAAGGAGTCCGGCGGTGTCCTACTCTCCCACAAGGTCCCCCTTGCAGTACCATCGGCGCTGAGAGTCTTAGCTTCCGGGTTCGGAATGGGACCGGGCGTTTCCCTCTCGCTATGGCCGCCGAAACATTTACCACACAACCCCCGAAGCATGAGCCCCGGGTGAGGGTGAAGTCTGTTCCAGACCATGCCCACCAACTACAGTCGGTAGGACTTGTCTGTTCTGTTGTCCCCGCACCACAGGACCTGTGGTGTCAGGGCGTTCCGTAAAGCTCAGTCGTTGCCGACCGTCTTTCGGGAACCACATAGTGGACGCTAAGCAATCTTTCTTCCTCCTCTACAGGGGAAGAGTGTTGTCAAGTTATCGGCTTATTAGTACCGGTCAGCTCCATGGGTCGTTAGTCCCCACTTCCACATCCGGCCTATCAACCCAGTAGTCTAGCTGGGAGCCTCTCACCCCGAAGGGTATGGAAATCTCATCTCGAAGCCGGCTTCCCGCTTAGATGCTTTCAGCGGTTATCCGTTCCGAACGTAGCTAATCAGCGGTGCTCTTGGCAGAACAACTGACACACCAGAGGTTCGTCCATCCCGGTCCTCTCGTACTAGGGATAGATCTTCTCAAATTTCCTACGCGCGCAGCGGATAGGGACCGAACTGTCTCACGACGTTCTAAACCCAGCTCGCGTACCGCTTTAATGGGCGAACAGCCCAACCCTTGGGACCTACTCCAGCCCCAGGATGCGACGAGCCGACATCGAGGTGCCAAACCATGCCGTCGATATGGACTCTTGGGCAAGATCAGCCTGTTATCCCCGAGGTACCTTTTATCCGTTGAGCGACAGCGCTTCCACAAGCCACTGCCGGATCACTAGTCCCGACTTTCGTCCCTGCTCGACTTGTCAGTCTTACAGTCAAGCTCCCTTGTGCACTTACACTCGACACCTGATTGCCAACCAGGTTGAGGGAACCTTTGGGCGCCTCCGTTACTCTTTAGGAGGCAACCGCCCCAGTTAAACTACCCACCAGGCACTGTCCCAGAACCGGATCACGGTTCGTAGTTAGATATCCAAAGTGACCAGAGTGGTATTTCAACAATGACTCCACCTGAACTAGCGTCCAAGCTTCACAGTCTCCCACCTATCCTACACAAGCCACTCCGAACACCAATACCAAGCTGTAGTAAAGGTCACGGGGTCTTTCCGTCCTGCTGCGCGTAACGAGCATCTTTACTCGTAGTGCAATTTCGCCGAGTTCGCGGTTGAGACAGCTGGGAAGTCGTTACGCCATTCGTGCAGGTCGGAACTTACCCGACAAGGAATTTCGCTACCTTAGGATGGTTATAGTTACCACCGCCGTTTACTGGGGCTTAAATTCTCAGCTTCGCTTGCGCTAACCGTTCCTCTTAACCTTCCAGCACCGGGCAGGCGTCAGTCCGTATACATCGTCTTGCGACTTGGCACGGACCTGTGTTTTTAGTAAACAGTCGCTTCCCACTGGTCTCTGCGGCCTTTCCCGCTCCGGGAGTAAATCCCATCACGGTTCCGGCCCCCCTTCTCCCGAAGTTACGGGGGCATTTTGCCGAGTTCCTTAACCACGATTCTCTCGATCTCCTTGGTATTCTCTACCTGACCACCTGAGTCGGTTTGGGGTACGGGCGGCTTGAACCTCGCGTCGATGCTTTTCTCGGCAGCATAGGATCACTGATTTCCCCCAATCGGGGTACGCATCGGATCTCAGGCGCATTGACGACGGATTTGCCTATCGTCAGCCCTACATCCTTACACCAGGTTCACCTTACGGATACCATCGCCTGGCTCAGCTACCTTCCTGCGTCACACCTGTTAATACGCTAAACGCACCAGCATGGGGTCGAGCGTTAGACCGGCCGGCATCACCCCGAAGGGATCCACTCAGCCGGGTTAGGACTCTTAGCACCACTGGATTATCTTGGGCGGTTCTTCGCCGGTACGGGAATATCAACCCGTTGTCCATCGACTACGCCTGTCGGCCTCGCCTTAGGTCCCGACTTACCCAGGGCGGATTAACCTGGCCCTGGAACCCTTGGTCTTTCGGAGGACGGGTTTCTCACCCGTCTTTCGCTACTCATGCCTGCATTCTCACTCGTGTGGCCTCCACGGCTGGTTTACACCGCCGCTTCACTGGCCACACGACGCTCTCCTACCACTCCGTACGACTGAACCACGAAGGCTTGTCTATAATACGAAATCTACAGCTTCGGTGGTGTGCTTGAGCCCCGTTACATTGTCGGCGCGGAATCACTTGACCAGTGAGCTATTACGCACTCTTTCAAGGGTGGCTGCTTCTAAGCCAACCTCCTGGTTGTCTCTGCAACTCCACATCCTTTCCCACTTAGCACACGCTTAGGGACCTTAGCTGGTAGTCTGGGTTGTTTCCCTCTCGACAATGAAGCTTATCCCCCACTGTCTCACTGCTGCGCTCTCACTTACCGGCATTCGGAGTTTGGCTGACGTCAGTAAGCTTTTGGGCCCCATCGGCCATCCAGTAGCTCTACCTCCGGCAAGAAACACGCAACGCTGCACCTAAATGCATTTCGGAGAGAACCAGCTATCACGAAGTTTGATTGGCCTTTCACCCCTATCCACAGCTCATCCCCTCCATTTTCAACTGAAGTGGGTTCGGTCCTCCACGACGTCTTACCGTCGCTTCAACCTGGCCATGGATAGATCACTTCGCTTCGGGTCTAGGACATGCGACTGTATCGCCCTCTTAAGACTCGCTTTCGCTACGGCTACCCCACACGGGTTAACCTCGCCACATATCGCTAACTCGCAGGCTCATTCTTCAAAAGGCACGCTGTCACCCCTACAAGGAGGCTCCAACGGTTTGTAAGCAAACGGTTTCAGGTACTATTTCACTCCCCTCCCGGGGTACTTTTCACCTTTCCCTCACGGTACTTGTCCGCTATCGGTCATCTGGGAGTATTTAGGCTTATCAGGTGGTCCTGACAGATTCACACGGGATTTCTCGGGCCCCGAGCTACTTGGGATCCCCATTCAGCCAGCGCCAGCATTTCGGCTACGGGGTTCGCACCCTCTATGACCAGCCATTCAAAGCTGTTCGCCTATACTGCGCTGTAACTGCTCCTGTCCGGCAGAACAGGACAACGGGTCCCACAACCCCGACCATGCAACGACCGCCGTCTATCACACATGACCGGTTTAGCCTCTTCCGATTTCGCTCGCCACTACTGACGGAATCACTGTTGTTTTCTCTTCCTGTGGGTACTGAGATGTTTCACTTCCCCACGTTCCCTCTACCCGCCCTATATATTCAGGCGGGAGTCACCAGGTCAAAACGCCTGGCGGGGTTTCCCCATTCGGACATCCTCGGATCAGGGCTCGATTATCAGCTCCCCGAGGCTTATCGCAGATTTCTACGTCCTTCTTCGGCTCCAGATGCCAAGGCATCCACCGTTTGCTCTTAGAAACTTGACCACAAAGTTGCCGCCAGCCAAAGACTGGCAGCTCAGTGTTATCTCATTCGCCAACCACACCAAAAGGCGGGTTGGTCTAAGAAATTGCACTTAGTATCACAACCACTCACCAACCCGAAGGCCGGCAACTGCTTGCGACTAAGATGCTCGCGTCCACTGTGTAGTTCTCAAAATACGGGCGGCACCAGAATCACCCTGCGATTGATGCAGGACTTTCCTGGCCCAGAGGAGTTCAACCCGTTGACCTTCCGATCAACCGGTTTGGTCCCTCAGGACCCAACAGCGTGCACACCCCCCAGCTCCCCAGCCCTCCCGTTCCAGACACCTAAAAGGTGACGTACTAAAGCTGACCGGCTCACCGGAAAGTCATTGTCAATGTTCCACCCATGAGCGCCAGCCGAAGACATTCGCTTCGGAACTGACTTGACCAGATGAATCCCTGTGTATACCGCAGGGCTGGTACATGCTCCTTAGAAAGGAGGTGATCCAGCCGCACCTTCCGGTACGGCTACCTTGTTACGACTTAGTCCTAATCACCGATCCCACCTTCGACAGCTCCATCCCACAAGGGGTTAGGCCACTGGCTTCGGGTGTTACCGACTTTCATGACTTGACGGGCGGTGTGTACAAGGCCCGGGAACGTATTCACCGCAGCGTTGCTGATCTGCGATTACTAGCGACTCCGACTTCATGAGGTCGAGTTGCAGACCTCAATCCGAACTGAGACCGGCTTTTTGGGATTCGCTCCACCTTACGGTATCGCAGCCCTTTGTACCGGCCATTGTAGCATGCGTGAAGCCCAAGACATAAGGGGCATGATGATTTGACGTCATCCCCACCTTCCTCCGAGTTGACCCCGGCAGTCTCCTATGAGTTCCCACCATAACGTGCTGGCAACATAGAACGAGGGTTGCGCTCGTTGCGGGACTTAACCCAACATCTCACGACACGAGCTGACGACAACCATGCACCACCTGTATACCGACCTTGCGGGGCGACCATCTCTGGCCGTTTCCGGTATATGTCAAGCCTTGGTAAGGTTCTTCGCGTTGCATCGAATTAATCCGCATGCTCCGCCGCTTGTGCGGGCCCCCGTCAATTCCTTTGAGTTTTAGCCTTGCGGCCGTACTCCCCAGGCGGGGAACTTAATGCGTTAGCTGCGACACGGAGACCGTGGAATGGTCCCCACATCTAGTTCCCAACGTTTACGGCATGGACTACCAGGGTATCTAATCCTGTTCGCTCCCCATGCTTTCGCTCCTCAGCGTCAGTTACGGCCCAGAGATCTGCCTTCGCCATCGGTGTTCCTCCTGATATCTGCGCATTCCACCGCTACACCAGGAATTCCAATCTCCCCTACCGCACTCTAGTCTGCCCGTACCCACTGCAGGCTGGGGGTTGAGCCCCCAGATTTCACAGCAGACGCGACAAACCGCCTACGAGCTCTTTACGCCCAATAATTCCGGACAACGCTTGCACCCTACGTATTACCGCGGCTGCTGGCACGTAGTTAGCCGGTGCTTTTTCTGCAGGTACCGTCACTTTCGCTTCTTCCCTACTAAAAGAGGTTTACAACCCGAAGGCCGTCGTCCCTCACGCGGCGTTGCTGCATCAGGCTTTCGCCCATTGTGCAATATTCCCCACTGCTGCCTCCCGTAGGAGTCTGGGCCGTGTCTCAGTCCCAGTGTGGCCGGTCACCCTCTCAGGCCGGCTACCCGTCGTCGCCTTGGTGAGCCATTACCTCACCAACTAGCTGATAGGCCGCGAGTCCATCCTTGACCAAAATTCTTTCCAACTCCTAGCCATGCGGCTGAAGCTCGTATCCGGTATTAGACGCCGTTTCCAGCGCTTATCCCAGAGTCAAGGGCAGGTTACTCACGTGTTACTCACCCGTTCGCCACTAATCCCCCCAGCAAGCTGGAGTTCATCGTTCGACTTGCATGTGTTAAGCACGCCGCCAGCGTTCGTCCTGAGCCAGGATCAAACTCTCCGTAAAAGAAAAAACAGAACCACCGGAAAAAGGTGATAACTGCTGAATTTGATGCTGACTGAAAGAACAAAACAATCTGACGATTGTTGATTGTCCGTCAATCTCAAAGAAACCTAAACACCATCAGCAACCGAAGCCGCCGACAATGCCAGGGTATAATTTGGCATTTGACAATGTGCACGCTGTTGAGTTCTCAAGGACCAAACGCATCAGAGACCCGATCTCATATGAGACCATCGCCCGGAGCGGCTGTGAAACCTTAGCACCGATCTTCCTGATGCAAGACCATCGCTCTTCGACTCCTGAGAGCCGGTGTCGTTCTCACGACGAGCCATGACGCTACACCATCTGGATCAGTGTTCGCAACCCACTTGGTCCGAGGCCAGCTAGCAGAACCAGCAGCAACTCGAGGACTTGGAGGTCGATGTCATCAGGTGGCCGGTGAAGCTTCGCTCCGCCGCACCTCCGTGGTGACAAGAGGAAACATTACAGGCACACCAGCCACATCGTCCAAACCCTGCCGCATCCCGGGCGTGTCGCAACGTCTAACCCCGGAAAATCAAGGGTCT